>NZ_JNYQ01000099.1 GCF_000717245.1 Kitasatospora papulosa | reverse complement strand
ACTCGACTCCCTTGCGGGCGATGCGGACGCCGATGTGCTTGCCCCATAACCATTTCCGCAGGTGAGGGACGTCGTACGCCTTGTCCGCGTGGAGACGCTGGGGCTTGAAGTAGCGGCCGCGGTGGGGGTCGTGTCTCGTTTGGTGACCGGTGATCATGGGCTTCAGCGCGAGGCTGTCGTGGGTGTTCGCTGCGGAGAGG
>NZ_JNYQ01000098.1 GCF_000717245.1 Kitasatospora papulosa | reverse complement strand
CCTCTCCGCAGCGAACACCCACGACAGCCTCGCGCTGAAGCCCATGATCACCGGTCACCAAACGAGACACGACCCCCACCGCGGCCGCTACTTCAAGCCGTAGCGTCTCCACGCGGACAAGGCGTACGACGTCCCTCACCTGCGGAAATGGTTATGGGGCAAGCACATCGGCGTCCGCATCGCCCGCAAGGGAGTCGAGT
>NZ_JNYQ01000097.1 GCF_000717245.1 Kitasatospora papulosa | reverse complement strand
TCGAGGACGGCGATGCGGTCGGCGAGTTGGTCCGCCTCCTCGAGGTACTGGGTGGTGAGGAAGACGGTGACGCCTCCGGTGACGAGTTCGCGGATGATGCCCCACATGGTGTGGCGGCTTCGGGGGTCGAGGCCGGTGGTGGGTTCGTCGAGGAAGATGATGCGGGGGTCGCCGACCAGGGTCATGGCGATGTCGAGGCG
>NZ_JNYQ01000096.1 GCF_000717245.1 Kitasatospora papulosa | reverse complement strand
CCGGTAACGGGTGGAGCTGACTGGTACTAATAGGCCGAGGGCTTGTCCTCAGTTGCTCGCGTCCACTGTGTTAGTTCTGAAATAACGAACGGCCGTGTTTTTTCCGGTGTTGGTTAATTTCATAGTGTTTCGGTGGTCATTGCGTTAGGGAAACGCCCGGTTACATTCCGAACCCGGAAGCTAAGCCTTTCAGCGCCGAT
>NZ_JNYQ01000095.1 GCF_000717245.1 Kitasatospora papulosa | reverse complement strand
CGCCTCGACATCGCCATGACCCTGGTCGGCGACCCCCGCATCATCTTCCTCGACGAACCCACCACCGGCCTCGACCCCCGAAGCCGCCACACCATGTGGACCATCATCCGCGAACTCGTCACCGGAGGCGTCACCGTCTTCCTCACCACCCAGTACCTCGAGGAGGCGGACCAACTCGCCGACCGCATCGCCGTCCTCGA
>NZ_JNYQ01000094.1 GCF_000717245.1 Kitasatospora papulosa | reverse complement strand
GAGTTCCTGGAGGGCGACCTTGACCTCTCCGTGGGCTTCGTCGACCATGCGGGCGGCGGCTTCGGGGTCGTCGGTGAGTTTCTCCTTCGCCAGCCCCAGGCCCATGGCGAGGGCGACGAGTCGGGCCTGTGCGCCGTCGTGGAGGTCGCGTTCGATGCGGCGCAGGTCGGCGGCGGCCGTGTCCACGACCACACCCCGGT
>NZ_JNYQ01000093.1 GCF_000717245.1 Kitasatospora papulosa | reverse complement strand
GAGTTCCTGGAGGGCGACCTTGACCTCTCCGTGGGCTTCGTCGACCATGCGGGCGGCGGCTTCGGGGTCGTCGGTGAGTTTCTCCTTCGCCAGCCCCAGATCCATGGCGAGGGCGACGAGTCGGGCCTGTGCGCCGTCGTGGAGGTCGCGTTCGATGCGGCGCAGGTCGGCGGCGGCCGTGTCCACGACCACACCCCGGT
>NZ_JNYQ01000092.1 GCF_000717245.1 Kitasatospora papulosa | reverse complement strand
GGCGGGTGTGATGAAGATGGTGTTGGCGTTGGGGGAGGGGGTGTTGCCGCGTTCGTTGTACGCGGGGGTGCCGTCGCGGAAGGTGGAGTGGGGTGCGGGGCGGGTCCGGTTGCTGGATGTGGAGCGGGAGTGGGTGCGGGGTGAGCGGGTGCGTCGTGCGGGGGTGTCGTCGTTCGGGATCAGCGGGACCAACGCGCACGT
>NZ_JNYQ01000091.1 GCF_000717245.1 Kitasatospora papulosa | reverse complement strand
GGCGGGTGTGATGAAGATGGTGTTGGCGTTGGGGGAGGGGGTGTTGCCGCGTTCGTTGTACGCGGGGGTGCCGTCGCGGAAGGTGGAGTGGGGTGCGGGTCTGGTCCGGTTGCTGGATGTGGAGCGGGAGTGGGTGCGGGGTGAGCGGGTGCGTCGTGCGGGGGTGTCGTCGTTCGGGATCAGCGGGACCAACGCGCACGT
>NZ_JNYQ01000090.1 GCF_000717245.1 Kitasatospora papulosa | reverse complement strand
TCCGTCGCGATGACCGCGACCGTGCGCCGCGTCGTGACGACGACCGTGGTGGCAGCTTCCGCCGCGACGACCGTGCGCCGCGTCGTGATGACGAGCGTGGTGGGTTCCGTGGTGGTCAGCGTGACGACCGTGGTGGCCGTCCCGCCGGCGGCGGCTTCGACCGTCGCGACGACCGCCCCCGCGGCCCCCGTCGCGACGACGACCGCGGTGG
>NZ_JNYQ01000089.1 GCF_000717245.1 Kitasatospora papulosa | reverse complement strand
ACGGGCCTCGGCCACTCGTTCCCTCAGGTCCAGAGCCTCTTGTTCACGGTCCAGCTGTTCGTACGTGAAGGTCAGTGCGTGGAGGGTATCGAGGGTGGCAGGATCCTCGGGACCCAGCACTCGGGTACGAGCCTCGGCCACTCGTCGCCCCAAGTCTGACGCTTCTTGAGCACGCCCGACCTCGCTGTAGGAGACGGCGAGCTGGTGGAGTGATTCGAGGGTGTCCGG
>NZ_JNYQ01000088.1 GCF_000717245.1 Kitasatospora papulosa | reverse complement strand
ACGGACGTGCCGTTCCCCGTGAGGAGCGGCGAGGTCGGCGAAGTAGGTGGCGGGTCCGAGCCCCGCGGCGGCCGGCAGTCCCAGGGCACGACCGACCTGGGGCGCCCACTGCCCAGGGTCGGCGGGTGTGCCGGCTCTGGCCCTGCTCAGGGCTGCGGGGAGCAGTCCCCCGCGACGGCCGCGGCGCGCCGCGAGCGCGCGGGCCGCGTCCGCCTTCTCGTGCGGCGTGTGACCGTGCTGCTCCACCAT
>NZ_JNYQ01000087.1 GCF_000717245.1 Kitasatospora papulosa | reverse complement strand
TCGCTGCGATCATCTACGTGCTGGTCAGCGGTTGCGCTTGGCGGGCGTTGCCGCCGTGCTTCGGGATATCGAAGTCGACGGCCCACCGCAGGTTCTTGATCTGGTCCAGGGCTGGTGTCTGGGGCCGGCTGCACGAGGAGATCCTGCACCGCTTGGACGACGCCGGCCTGCTGGACCTGTCCCGGGCCGTGCTCGACTCCGCTCACGTGAGGGCTAAAAAGGGGGCGAACTCACAGGTCCGAGCCCCGTGGA
>NZ_JNYQ01000086.1 GCF_000717245.1 Kitasatospora papulosa | reverse complement strand
TCGCTGCGATCATCTACGTGCTGGTCAGCGGTTGCGCTTGGCGGGCGTTGCCGCCGTGCTTCGGGATATCGAAGTCGACGGCCCACCGCAGGTTCTTGACCTGGTCCAGGGCTGGTGTCTGGGGCCGGCTGCACGAGGAGATCCTGCACCGCATGGACGACGCCGGCCTGCTGGACCTGTCCCGGGCCGTGCTCGACTCCGCTCACGTGAGGGCTAAAAAGGGGGCGAACTCACAGGTCCGAGCCCCGTGGA
>NZ_JNYQ01000085.1 GCF_000717245.1 Kitasatospora papulosa | reverse complement strand
GCCTGGGCGGCGAACACTGATCTGCGCGAGGACCTGCTCGAACTGCGTGCAGTCGTTGATGTTGCCGCCGGTGACGACAAAGCTGAGCGGACGGCCATGGCCGTCGCAGGCGAGGTGAATCTTGGTCGTCAGTCCGCCACGGGATCGTCCGAGGCTGCGCCGTTTCTGCAGGGCCTGCCCCTTTTTACGGGCGCCGGCCGCGTGCTGATGAGCGCGGGTGATCGTGGAGTCCACGGAGACCAGCCAGTCGACGTCTC
>NZ_JNYQ01000084.1 GCF_000717245.1 Kitasatospora papulosa | reverse complement strand
GAGACGTCGACTGGCTGGTCTCCGTGGACTCCACGATCACCCGCGCTCATCAGCACGCGGCCGGCGCCCGTAAAAAGGGGCAGGCCCTGCAGAAACGGCACACACTCACGCCCTCGGACGATCCCGTGGCGGACTGACGACCAAGATTCACCTCGCCTGCGACGGTCATGGCCGTCCGCTCAGCTTTGTCGTCACCGGCGGCAACATCAACGACTGCACGCAGTTCGAGCAGGTCCTCGCGCAGATCAGTGTTCGCCGCCCAGGC
>NZ_JNYQ01000083.1 GCF_000717245.1 Kitasatospora papulosa | reverse complement strand
GGGGAATCTGCGGGTGAAGCAGGATGTGGCGCGGTCCAAGGCGCATGTGGATGTGGGGTTCTGGGGTGGTGCGCTGCCCGGCAACGTCAAGGACCTGCGTCCGTTGTACGAGGCAGGGGTGTTCGGTTTCAAGTGTTTCCTCTCGCCGTCGGGGGTGGAGGAGTTCCCCGAGCTGGACCAGGAGCAGTTGGCCCGTTCGATGGCGGAGATCGCGGGGTTCGGTGGGCTGCTGATCGTGCACGCGGAGGATCCGGAGCATCTGGCCGGG
>NZ_JNYQ01000082.1 GCF_000717245.1 Kitasatospora papulosa | reverse complement strand
AGGGTCCCCCCTGCAGTACCATCGGCGCTGAAAGGCTTAGCTTCCGGGTTCGGAATGTAACCGGGCGTTTCCCTAACGCAATGACCACCGAAACACTATCGGCCACTCCGCAATGCGGAGATCGGCACTTAGCGAACAAGCACACTTTTCAATTAAGTAGTGAAACTGTTCAACCAGCACGACTGTTCGTGGCCTGGGAACAACACAGTGGACGCGAGCAACTGAGGACAAGCCCTCGGCCTATTAGTACCAGTCAGCTCCACCCGTTACCGGGCTTCCACATCTGGCCTATCAACCCAG
>NZ_JNYQ01000081.1 GCF_000717245.1 Kitasatospora papulosa | reverse complement strand
GCAGGCCGACAAGTGTCTGGACGTGTCGGGTGGCAGCAGTGCGAACAGCACGCGGCTGCAGATCTGGACGTGCACCGGCGCCGCCAACCAGAAGTGGACGGTAACCCGGTGACGGCGGGACCGCCGGTGCGGGGTGTCCTGGCCGCACTGGCCGTGACCGCCACGCTCCTCACGGGGCTGTCCGCGGCTCCCGCGAGCGCCGCCGCCACTGCCACCGGCCCCATCACGGGTCTGGCGGGGAAGTGTGTGGATGTGGCCGGGGGTGCGGTGGCGAACGGTACGGCGGTGCAGTTGTACGACTGCAACGGTACGGCC
>NZ_JNYQ01000080.1 GCF_000717245.1 Kitasatospora papulosa | reverse complement strand
TCGCAGCAGCGGGTGTTGGGTCAGGCGTTGGTGTCGGCGGGTGTGTCGGCGGCTGATGTGGATGTGGTGGAGGCGCACGGTACGGGGACGGAGTTGGGTGATCCGATCGAGGCGCAGGCGTTGTTGGCGGTGTACGGGCAGGGGCGTTCGGAGGATCGTCCGTTGTGGTTGGGGTCGGTGAAGTCGAACATCGGTCATACGCAGGCTGCTGCGGGTGTGGCGGGTGTGATGAAGATGGTGTTGGCGTTGGGGGAGGGGGTGTTGCCGCGTTCGTTGTACGCGGGGGTGCCGTCGCGGAAGGTGGAGTGGGGTGCGGG
>NZ_JNYQ01000079.1 GCF_000717245.1 Kitasatospora papulosa | reverse complement strand
CAGGCCAGGGTCGGGCTCGGGCACCGTGTGGTGGTAGAGGCCCGGGACCGGTCTCCCCTCCGCTGCGGCCGCCGGCGGGGACGGCGGTGCCTGCGGCTCGTCCCGCGGGAACAGGCGCAGGCCCCCCCTGGCCAGGGCGCCGGGGCCCCCCAGGAGGCCCCCCCGCCCCGGGCCCGGGGGCCGGGGCCGGGGGGGGCCGCCTCTTGTTCCGGGGGACGGAGCCGCAGGCACCGCCGTCCCCGCCGGCGGCCGCAGCGGAGGGGAGACCGGTCCCGGGCCTCTACCACCACACGGTGCCCGAGCCCGACCCTGGCCTG
>NZ_JNYQ01000078.1 GCF_000717245.1 Kitasatospora papulosa | reverse complement strand
AGCCTCGGCCACTCGTCGCCCCAAGTCTGACGCTTCTTGAGCACGCCCGACCTCGCTGTAGGAGACGGCGAGCTGGTGGAGTGATTCGAGGGTGTCCGGATCTTCGGGGCCCAGCACTCGGGTACGAGCCTCGGCCACTCGTCGCCCCAAGTCTGACGCTTCTTGAGCACGCCCGGCCACGCCGTAAGAAACGGCGAGCTGGTGGAGTGATTCGAGGGTGTCCGGATCTTCGGGGCCCAGCACTCGGGTACGGGCCTCGGCCACTCGTTCCCTCAGGTCCAGAGCCTCTTGTTCACGGTCCAGCTGTTCGTACGTGAAGGTCAGTGCGTGGAGGGTATCGAGGGTGGC
>NZ_JNYQ01000077.1 GCF_000717245.1 Kitasatospora papulosa | reverse complement strand
GCCGTTTCTGCAGGGCCTGCCCCTTTTTACGGGCGCCGGCCGCGTGCTGATGAGCGCGGGTGATCGTGGAGTCCACGGAGACCAGCCAGTCGACGTCTCCCGCCGCATCCTTCTGAGCCTGGACGGCCTCAAGCATCCGCGTGAACGTGCCATCGAGCGCCCACCTGCGGAAACGTGTGTACAACGTCCGCCAGGACCCGTATCTCTCCGGCACATCACGCCAGGCCGAACCGGTCCGCAGCTTCCACACGATTCCGTTCAGCACCACCCGGTCGTCCCGCCGGGGCCGCCCCGTTTCCGTCCGCGGAAGCAGCCCCGACAGAACATCCCACTCTTCATCCGAGAGCTC
>NZ_JNYQ01000076.1 GCF_000717245.1 Kitasatospora papulosa | reverse complement strand
GCCGACGAACGACTTGTGGGAGCCGGGCATGATCATGAGCCCGCCGTTGGTGTCGAGGTTCTCGGTCAGCGCGATCGAGACGGACACCGCCCGCATGTTGGGCAGGCCGTCCTCGGCGTGCCAGGTCTCGAAGTCGGAGTGCCAGTAGAAGCCGGAGGCTCCGAAGCCGGGCTTGACGTTGATCCGGGACTGGTGGACGTAGACGTCCGAGCCCAGGATCTGGCGGGCGCGGCCCACCACACGCTCGTCGCGTACGAGGCGTGCGAAGACCTCGCTGAGCTTGTGGACCTCGAAGACCGAGCGCACGCTCTGCGACTTCGGCTCGATGATGGAGCGCTCGTCCGCGCGGACC
>NZ_JNYQ01000075.1 GCF_000717245.1 Kitasatospora papulosa | reverse complement strand
GGTCCGCGCGGACGAGCGCTCCATCATCGAGCCGAAGTCGCAGAGCGTGCGCTCGGTCTTCGAGGTCCACAAGCTCAGCGAGGTCTTCGCACGCCTCGTGCGCGACGAGCGTGTGGTGGGCCGCGCCCGCCAGATCCTGGGCTCGGACGTCTACGTCCACCAGTCCCGGATCAACGTCAAGCCCGGCTTCGGGGCCTCCGGCTTCTACTGGCACTCCGACTTCGAGACCTGGCACGCCGAGGACGGCCTGCCGAACATGCGGGCGGTGTCCGTCTCGATCGCGCTGACCGAGAACCTCGACACCAACGGCGGGCTCATGATCATGCCCGGCTCCCACAAGTCGTTCGTCGGC
>NZ_JNYQ01000074.1 GCF_000717245.1 Kitasatospora papulosa | reverse complement strand
GGCCCCATCACGGGTCTGGCGGGGAAGTGTGTGGATGTGGCCGGGGGTGCGGTGGCGAACGGTACGGCGGTGCAGTTGTACGACTGCAACGGTACGGCCGCGCAGCAGTGGACGGTGGGTGCTGACGGGACGATCCGGGCGTTGGGCAAGTGTCTGGATGTGGCGTCGGGGGGTACGGCGGACGGTACGAAGGTGCAGTTGTGGGACTGCAACGGTTCGGCTGCGCAGCAGTGGGCGACTCCCGCGGCGCGGGACATCGTGAATCCGCAGGCCGACAAGTGTCTGGACGTGTCGGGTGGCAGCAGTGCGAACAGCACGCGGCTGCAGATCTGGACGTGCACCGGCGCCGCCAACCAGAAGTGGAC
>NZ_JNYQ01000073.1 GCF_000717245.1 Kitasatospora papulosa | reverse complement strand
CGTGCCGTCCGCCAGCCCCGCCCACAACGCGTCCTGATTGACCGCCTCACGAATCGGCGGACAGCACTTGAACTCCGTCGCCCCGTCCGGAACCTCCTCGGCCGTCAACGTCAGAAAATGCGGACACGACTCGACACTCACCCCCACCCCCTCCCGCTTCGCCTCCGCGATCAGTGGCAACGCATCCGCAGAAGACAGATGCAGCACATGCACCCGCGCCTCCAACCGCCGCGCCTGCGCGATCAGATGCGCGATCGCCGCGTTCTCCGCATCACGAGGCCGCGACGCCAGGAAATCGGCGTACTTCCCCCCACTCCGCTGCGGCGCCCCGGCCAGATGCTCCGGATCCTCCGCGTGCACGATCAGCAGCCCACCGAACCCCGCGATCTCC
>NZ_JNYQ01000072.1 GCF_000717245.1 Kitasatospora papulosa | reverse complement strand
ACCGGGGTGAAGTCGCGGGCGCCGATGAAGTCGGGCCTGCGGACGGGGGCCGCGAAGGGCTCCTGGGCGGTGTTGTCGACGCTGTTGAAGACGATGAAGACGTTGCTGCGGGCGTAGGGGGTGATGTTGTCCCCGGAGCCGTGCATGGCGTTGCAGTCGAACCAGGTGGCCGAGCCTGCCCTGCCGGTGAAGAGCTTGATGCCGTGGCGGTCGGCCATGCTGGTGAGTACCTGGTCGGAGGGGATGCCGGCGTCCTGCATCTGGAGGGACTTCTTGTAGTTGTCCTTGGGCGTCTCGCCCGCGCAGCCGACGAACGACTTGTGGGAGCCGGGCATGATCATGAGCCCGCCGTTGGTGTCGAGGTTCTCGGTCAGCGCGATCGAGACGGACACCGCCCGCATGTT
>NZ_JNYQ01000071.1 GCF_000717245.1 Kitasatospora papulosa | reverse complement strand
CCTAGGGCCTGTCTTCAAAGGGTCATATCCACATCAGGAGTGACGCGATGGTGAGTGCTGCTTCGTAGGATTCGCGGGTTTTGTCGTAGCGGGTGGCTATGGCCCGGTACTGCTTTAACGCGTTGAAGCAGCGCTCGACGACGTTGCGCTGTTTGTAGCGCTCCCCGTCGAAAGCGGGCGGCCTGCCGCCGTTGCTACCACGACGGCGGCGGTTTGCCTGCTGGTCCGAGCGTTCCGGGATGGTGTGCGGGATACCGCGTTTCCGCAGGTAATTGCGTATGCCCCGACTGCTGTATCCCTTGTCGCCCAGGAGATGATCGGGCCGGTTGCGCGGTCGGCCTGGGCCTGGGCGGCGAACACTGATCTGCGCGAGGACCTGCTCGAACTGCGTGCAGTCGTTGATGTTGCCGCCGGTGACGACAAAGCTGAGCGGACGGCCATG
>NZ_JNYQ01000070.1 GCF_000717245.1 Kitasatospora papulosa | reverse complement strand
CACGCTCGTCATCACGACGCGGCGCACGGTCGTCGCGGCGGAAGCTGCCACCACGGTCGTCGTCACGACGCGGCGCACGGTCGCGGTCATCGCGACGGAAGCTGCCGCCACGGTCGTCATCACGACGGGGGCCACGGTCGCGGTCGTCTCGGCGGAAGCCACCGCCGGTACCGCCACGGCTGTCGTCGCGACGGAAGCCGCCGGGGCGGTCGTCGTCACGGCGCGGGCCGCGGGGGCGGTCGTCGCGACGGTCGAAGCCGCCGCCGGCGGGACGGCCACCACGGTCGTCACGGCGGAAGCTGCCACCCCGGTCGTCATCACGACGGGGGCCACGGTCACGGTCATCGCGGCGGAAGCTCCCACCGCGGTCGTCGTCGCGACGGGGGCCGCGGGGGCGGTCGTCGCGACGGTCGAAGCCGCCGCCGGCGGGACGGCCACCACGGTCGTCACGCTGACCA
>NZ_JNYQ01000069.1 GCF_000717245.1 Kitasatospora papulosa | reverse complement strand
GTCCGGGCCGATCTGGAGTGCTTCGCGTACTTCGTCGGGTGTGTAGGGCTGGTGTCCGTCGAAGCCGTTGAGGGCGATGACGAACGGGAGGCCGCTGTTCTCGAAGTAGTCGACGGCGGGGAAGCAGTCGGCGAGGCGTCGGGTGTCGACGAGGACGACGGCGCCGATGGCGCCGCGGACCAGGTCGTCCCACATGAACCAGAAGCGGTCCTGTCCGGGGGTGCCGAACAGGTAGAGGATCAGGTCCTGGTCCAGGGTGATGCGTCCGAAGTCCATGGCCACGGTGGTGGTGGTCTTGTCCCCGGTGTGGGTCAGGTCGTCGATGCCCGCGGACGCGGACGTCATCACGGCTTCGGTGCGCAGCGGATTGATCTCCGAAACGGCACCGACAAACGTGGTCTTACCCACGCCGAAGCCCCCTGCCACCACGATCTTCGCCGAGGTGGTGGAGCGGGCCG
>NZ_JNYQ01000068.1 GCF_000717245.1 Kitasatospora papulosa | reverse complement strand
CGTTGGCGGTTGTGGGAGCAGTTCTCGTTGCGTGGGCCGGGTTTTCCGGTGGGGGGTGTGCTGGATCTGGCTCCGGTGGATCTGTCGGTGTATGCGGACAAGTTTGCCGGTGGGGTGTTGTCGGGTCCTGACTGGGTTGAGTTCGAGGGGGTGTTCGGGGAGGTTGCGGCGCGTACTGCGGTGAGGTTGCAGGAGGTTGCGGGTTCTTCGGATTTCACGGCTGCGGTGGCGTGGCAGAACCGGACGGTGTTGCGGACGGGGTTGCGTCCGTTTCTGGGGTGGGTTCCGTCGGCGTCGAATCGTTCGAGTATGCCGCGTCAGCGTGAGGAGTTGGTGGCGCATTACTGGCAGCGGTTCTGTGTGAAGAACGACACGATCGGGTTCTTCGGTCCGGTGGGCTGGGGGCGTGTCGATCGTTCGGTGGGTGGGGTGGAGATCGATGCGGGGGAGGGGCTGACGGAGTCGTCGTCGGTGTTCTTCTCCAGTTGGTCGATCGACGCG
>NZ_JNYQ01000067.1 GCF_000717245.1 Kitasatospora papulosa | reverse complement strand
TGGAGCGAGAAGCCCACCTTCTCCTTGGCGAGCACGATGCGCTTGCTCTCCCAGGTACCCGAAGCGGACCTGACGTGCCGGTCGGTGTTCTCGATGTCACTGAAAGATCGGACGATCACGGTGGGATGGTGCCTTTCTCTTCTTTTCCTGCTCAGTGGTGCCTGCGCGGGGGCGTTTGCCCCGCTCAGGCGGTCTCGCGGACGGACCGGGCCAGCGTGCGCAGGCCCTCGTCCAGCTCTTCGGGGGTGACGGTCAGCGGCGGGAGCAGCTTCACGACCTCGGACTGCGGTCCGGAGGTCTCCAGCAGCAGGCCCAGCTCGAAGGCGCGCTTGCAGACGGCGGAGGCGCGCTCGGGGTCGGTGAACTCCAGGCCCCAGACCAGGCCGCGGCCACGGAACTGCGCGGTCTCCTCCTCGCCGCAGATGGCCAGCAGTGTCTGTTCGACCTGCTCGCCGCGGGCCAGGGTCTGCTTCTCCATCTGGCCGTCGGCCCAGTAGGCGTCGAGCGTGGCGGCGGCGGTCACGAAGGCCGGGTT
>NZ_JNYQ01000066.1 GCF_000717245.1 Kitasatospora papulosa | reverse complement strand
AACCCGGCCTTCGTGACCGCCGCCGCCACGCTCGACGCCTACTGGGCCGACGGCCAGATGGAGAAGCAGACCCTGGCCCGCGGCGAGCAGGTCGAACAGGCACTGCTGGCCATCGGTGAGGAGCACCCGGAGGCCGGCACACAGATCCGTGGCCGCGGCCTGGTCTGGGGAATGAAGTTCGCCGACCCCGCGCGTGCCACCACTGTGTGCGGGCGCGCCTTCGAGCTGGGCCTGCTGGTCGAGACATCGGGACCGGAGAGCGAGGTGGTGAAGGTGCTTCCGCCCCTCACCGTCTCCTCGGCCGAGCTGGACGAAGGCCTTCAGGTCCTCGCCAAGGCTGTGCGGGACACCGCCTGAACAGCGGTGGGAGCACGGCCGAACGTACGGCCCGGAGGTGCTGTCCAGGCACACCGGGTCACCGCTCCGCCTCCCCGAATCCGTGACGAGGCACCGAAGAAAGGCACTGCCCCACCGTGATCGTCCGATCCTTCGATGACATCGAGAACACCGACCGGCACGTCAGGTCCGCTTCGGGTACCTGGGAGAGCAAGCGCATCGTGCTCGCCAAGGAGAAGGTGGGCTTCTCGCTCCA
>NZ_JNYQ01000065.1 GCF_000717245.1 Kitasatospora papulosa | reverse complement strand
ACGAGGCGTGCGAAGACCTCGCTGAGCTTGTGGACCTCGAAGACCGAGCGCACGCTCTGCGACTTCGGCTCGATGATGGAGCGCTCGTCCGCGCGGACCTGCGGGTCGGTGACCAGCCGGTCCAGCTCGGCGCGGTAGCCGGCCACCTCCTCGGGGGTGATCAGCTGGTCGATGGCGAGGAAGCCGTCGTGCTCGAAGGACTGCAGGTCCTTCGCGGCGATCGGTCCCGGCGCGCCCGGCGCGGACCAGATGACCGGGTCCTGGCGGGGAGTGGTCATCTCGGCGGCGCCGCGCGAGGGGTACAGGTCGGCGCGTACATCGGTGGTCATGGTTCAGCCCTCCTCTGTCAGCAGCGGGTATACACCGTTCTCGTCGTGGTCCTCCCGTCCGGTGACGGGAGGATTGAAGACGCACACGCAGCGGAAGTCGGTCTTGGGGCGCAGCGTGTGGTGCTCGTGGCCGTTGAGCAGGTACATCGTGCCGGGGGTGATCCAGTGCTTCTCGCCGGTCTCGTCGTTGGTGAGCTCGGCCTCGCCCTCGGTGCACAGCACGGCCTCGATGTGGTTGGCGTACCACATCGACGTCTCCGTACCCGCGTACAGCACGGTCTCGTGGAGCGAGAAGCCCACCTTCTCCTTGGCGAGCACGATGCGCTTGCTCTCCCAGGTACCCGAAGCGGACCTGACGTGCCGGTCGGTGTTCTCGATGTCA
>NZ_JNYQ01000064.1 GCF_000717245.1 Kitasatospora papulosa | reverse complement strand
CGTCATAACTTAATGTTTTTATTTAAAATACCCTCTGAAAAGAAAGGAAACGACAGGTGCTGAAAGCGAGCTTTTTGGCCTCTGTCGTTTCCTTTCTCTGTTTTTGTCCGTGGAATGAACAATGGAAGTCAACAAAAAGCAGCTGGCTGACATTTTCGGTGCGAGTATCCGTACCATTCAGAACTGGCAGGAACAGGGAATGCCCGTTCTGCGAGGCGGTGGCAAGGGTAATGAGGTGCTTTATGACTCTGCCGCCGTCATAAAATGGTATGCCGAAAGGGATGCTGAAATTGAGAACGAAAAGCTGCGCCGGGAGGTTGAAGAACTGCGGCAGGCCAGCGAGGCAGATCTCCAGCCAGGAACTATTGAGTACGAACGCCATCGACTTACGCGTGCGCAGGCCGACGCACAGGAACTGAAGAATGCCAGAGACTCCGCTGAAGTGGTGGAAACCGCATTCTGTACTTTCGTGCTGTCGCGGATCGCAGGTGAAATTGCCAGTATTCTCGACGGGCTCCCCCTGTCGGTGCAGCGGCGTTTTCCGGAACTGGAAAACCGACATGTTGATTTCCTGAAACGGGATATCATCAAAGCCATGAACAAAGCAGCCGCGCTGGATGAACTGATACCGGGGTTGCTGAGTGAATATATCGAACAGTCAGGTTAACAGGCTGCGGCATTTTGTCCGCGCCGGGCTTCGCTCACTGTTCAGGCCGGAGCCACAGACCGCCGTTGAA
>NZ_JNYQ01000063.1 GCF_000717245.1 Kitasatospora papulosa | reverse complement strand
GAAACGCCCGGTTACATTCCGAACCCGGAAGCTAAGCCTTTCAGCGCCGATGGTACTGCAGGGGGGACCCTGTGGGAGAGTAGGACGCCGCCGAACAATCTTTCAGGACCCTTGGTCCCAGCGTTCATGCTGGGGCCGAGGGTCCTTTTTTGTTTGCCGAAGCGCGTCGGATGGTCGGCTGCGCGAGAATGTCTTGTGGTACCCGATGACAGGAGTCACCCCCATGTCCACCAACTCTTCCGACGACCGTTCGGAGCGCGAGCCGCGTCGCCGGGACGGGGACGACAGGGGCGGCTTCCGAGGCGGCCGTGACGACCGGTCCGGCGCACCTCGACGTGACAGCGACCGTGGTGGCTTCCGCCGTGACGACCGCGACCGTGGCCCCCGCCGTGATGACAGCCGTGGCAGCAGCTCCGGCGGTGGCTTCCGTCGTGACGATCGTGCGCCGCGTCGTGATGACGAGCGTGGTGGGTTCCGTGGTGGTCAGCGTGACGACCGTGGTGGCCGTCCCGCCGGCGGCGGTTTCGACCGTCGCGATGACCGCCCCCGTGGCCCGCGCCGTGACGACGACCGCCCCGGCGGTTTCCGTCGCGACGACAGCCGTGGCGGCGGTACCGGTGGCGGCTTCCGTCGCGATGACAGCCGTGGCGGTACCGGCGGTGGCTTCCGCCGAGACGACCGCGACCGTGGCCCCCGTCGTGATGACGACCGTGGCGGCAGCGTCCGTCGCGATGACCGCGACCGTGCGCCGCGTCGTGACGACGACCGTGGTGGCAGCTTCCGCCGCGACGACCGTGCGCCGCGTCGTGATGACGAGCGTG
>NZ_JNYQ01000062.1 GCF_000717245.1 Kitasatospora papulosa | reverse complement strand
GATGCTGGTGAGGGACAGGAAGTGGTCGCCGTCGGCGGAGCAGGTGGGCTCGTCAGCGGCGCGCCGGGTTCCGGCCGCGCCGCTGTTGAACTGTGGTCAGCCCTCGGGGGAGCCCTCGGGTCAGTGGAGCTTGTTGACGGCGGTCTTGGTCGTGGTGCGGAAGGCGGTCAGCGGGGCGTCCTCGAGGTCGCCCATCTGGCCCCAGCGGACGAGGGTGACGGTGCGGCCGTCGCGGCCGACGGAGAACAGGTGGATGTCGGAGATGCCGATCTGCGGGTCGGCGGTGTCCAGGCTGTAGACCCAGGCGCCTTCCTCGACGGCGAGCTTGCCGTGGGAGGTGCCGACGGCCTGCAGGCCCGGGTTCTGCTGCTCCAGCAGGGGGCCGCAGCCGGCGAGGGCACCGCGGAGGGTGTCGACCAGTTTCACGGCGTCGGTCTCGGTAGGGGCGACGGTGGTGACCTGGACGCCGTTGGTGTCGAGCTCGGTGCTGAACTCGCGGTAGCGGGTGTTCTGCGCCGGGATCTTGTACGGGGCGCAGAGGACGCCGCCGTTCTCCGGGACGCCGGTGAAGACCTGGGTGGCGGTCCACGGCGTCGATGACGGCGGCATCTGGGAGGCGGCGAGGAAGGCGGGCTGGGCAGCGGCCTGCGCCGGGGCTGTGGCGAGGGCCGCGAGGCCCAGTGCGGCGGCGGCTGCGGTGGCGAGTGCGGTGCGGAGCTTGTTCATGGTGGTGGATCCCCCGTCGGGTCGTTCGTCCGGTCAGTGCTCAACCAGCGTGGGGCCGGCGCCCGTCGGCTGCAACGATCACGCGCCCACCAGCCGTCCCGGAACCATTCCACCCCCGCTGACGTGCAA
>NZ_JNYQ01000061.1 GCF_000717245.1 Kitasatospora papulosa | reverse complement strand
GATATTTCCCCTGCGTGAATATCTCCGGTGAGCCGGAGGCGTATTTCCGTATGTCGCCGGAAGACTGGCTGCAGGCAGAAATGCAGGGTGAGATTGTGGCGCTGGTCCACAGCCACCCCGGTGGTCTGCCCTGGCTGAGTGAGGCCGACCGGCGGCTGCAGGTGCAGAGTGATTTGCCGTGGTGGCTGGTCTGCCGGGGGACGATTCATAAGTTCCGCTGTGTGCCGCATCTCACCGGGCGGCGCTTTGAGCACGGTGTGACGGACTGTTACACACTGTTCCGGGATGCTTATCATCTGGCGGGGATTGAGATGCCGGACTTTCATCGTGAGGATGACTGGTGGCGTAACGGCCAGAATCTCTATCTGGATAATCTGGAGGCGACGGGGCTGTATCAGGTGCCGTTGTCAGCGGCACAGCCGGGCGATGTGCTGCTGTGCTGTTTTGGTTCATCAGTGCCGAATCACGCCGCAATTTACTGCGGCGACGGCGAGCTGCTGCACCATATTCCTGAACAACTGAGCAAACGAGAGAGGTACACCGACAAATGGCAGCGACGCACACACTCCCTCTGGCGTCACCGGGCATGGCGCGCATCTGCCTTTACGGGGATTTACAACGATTTGGTCGCCGCATCGACCTTCGTGTGAAAACGGGGGCTGAAGCCATCCGGGCACTGGCCACACAGCTCCCGGCGTTTCGTCAGAAACTGAGCGACGGCTGGTATCAGGTACGGATTGCCGGGCGGGACGTCAGCACGTCCGGGTTAACGGCGCAGTTACATGAGACTCTGCCTGATGGCGCTGTAATTCATATTGTTCCCAGAGTCGCCGGGGCCAAGTCAGGTGGCGTATTCCAGATTGTCCTGGGGGCTGCCGCCATTGCCGGATCATTCTTT
>NZ_JNYQ01000060.1 GCF_000717245.1 Kitasatospora papulosa | reverse complement strand
CGGTCTTCGACCGTGCGCAGGGTGCCCGGCTCACGGATGAGGACGGACACTCGTACCTGGACTTCTTCGCCGGTGCCGGGTCGTTGAACTACGGCCACAACAATCCGGTGCTGAAACGTGCGTTGATCGACTACATCGAGCGTGACGGGATCACGCACGGTCTGGACATGGCCACGACGGCGAAGCGGGCGTTCCTGGAGACGTTCGAGAACGTGATCCTGCGTCCGCGTGACCTGCCGTACAAGGTGATGTTCCCGGGTCCGACGGGCACGAACGCCGTGGAGTCGGCGTTGAAGCTGGCCCGTAAGGTCAAGGGCCGTGAGTCGGTGGTGTCGTTCACCAACGCCTTCCACGGGATGTCGCTGGGTTCGCTGGCGGTGACGGGGAACGCGTTCAAGCGGGCGGGTGCCGGTATTCCGCTGGTGCACGGGACGCCGATGCCGTTCGACAACTACTTCGACGGTCAGGTGCCGGACTTCCTGTGGTTCGAGCGGCTGCTGGAGGACCAGGGGTCGGGGCTGAACAAGCCGGCCGCGGTGATCGTGGAGACGGTGCAGGGCGAGGGCGGCATCAACGTGGCCCGTGCCGAGTGGCTGCGTGCGTTGCAGGAGCTGTGTCACCGCCAGGACATGCTCCTGATCGTGGACGACATCCAGATGGGCTGCGGCCGGACCGGTGGGTTCTTCTCGTTCGAGGAGGCCGGCATCGTCCCGGACATCGTGACGCTGTCGAAGTCGATCAGCGGGTACGGGCTGCCGATGTCGCTGTGCCTGTTCAAGGGTGAGCTGGACGTGTGGGAGCCGGGCGAGCACAACGGCACCTTCCGCGGCAACAACCCGGCCTTCGTGACCGCCGCCGCCACGCTCGACGCCTACTGGGCCGACGGCCAGATGGAGAAGCAGACCCTGGCCCGCGGCGAGCAGGTCGAACAG
>NZ_JNYQ01000059.1 GCF_000717245.1 Kitasatospora papulosa | reverse complement strand
GGCGTACAGTCATAGATGGTCGGTGGGAGGTGGTACAAATTCTCTCATGCAAAAAATATGTAAAATCGGTAGCAACTGGAAATCATTCAACACCCGCACTATCGGAAGTTCACCAGCCAGCCGCAGCACGTTCCTGCATACGACGTGTCTGCGGCTCTACCATATCTCCTATGAGCAACGTGTTAGCAGAGCCAAGCCACAACTCTAATTTTAATACATAATGAATGATAATAATAATATTAAAAATTTCCTGTGTAACTAATTTACTATATGGTTTCTGATAAGAATCATTGCAAAGATCAAACAACTTGTATTACATTGACAGTTAAGCAGTTAATTTTATCACCTCTAAAATATATCAGCATCTAGCATGCAACCTATCAAAATGGAGAGTTTTATGACTAAAAAACCATGGGAAAGAAGACTTAAAGATTTATCGCACTTGCTCAAATGCTGCATTAATACATATTTTGACCCTGAATTATTTCGCTTAAATTTGAATCAATTCCTCCAAACCGCAAGAACAGTAACATTTATTATTCAAAAAAACAAAAACCAGATTATAGGATATGACATTTGGTATAACAATAATGTTATTGAAAAATGGAAAAATGATCCATTAATGGCTTGGGCTAAAAATTCTCGCAATACGATAGAAAAACAAGGCGATTTAGAAATGTATAGCGAGGCAAAGGCTACTCTTATTTCATCTTACATTGAAGAAAATGACATTGAGTTTATTACAAATGAAAGTATGTTAAACATTGGTATAAAAAAGTTAGTCAGACTTGCACAAAAGAAATTACCTTCATATTTAACTGAATCATCTATTATTAAATCAGAAAGACGATGGGTCGCTAATACGCTAAAAGATTACGAATTATTACATGCCTTAGCTATAATCTATGGCAGAATGTATAACTGCTGTAACTCTCTTGGCATACAAATAAACAATCCAATGGGTGACGATGTGATTTCGCCAACATCATTCGACTCTTTATTTGATGAAGCCAGGAGAATAACTTATTTAAAATTAAAAGATTACTCCATAAGCA
>NZ_JNYQ01000058.1 GCF_000717245.1 Kitasatospora papulosa | reverse complement strand
TAGGGCCTGTGTGAGGTTGTGATCATTCGGTCGTCGGTAAGAGGTCGTTGATCCAGATCAGAGAGGCTCGGAGGTGGAGTCCGGCGTCGTAGCTCTCGGGGGACTTGTCGTAGCGGGTGGCGATGCCGCGCCAGGCTTTCAGTTTGTTGATCATGCGTTCGACGGTGTTGCGGTCCTTGTAGAGCTCGGCGTCGTGGGTGACGGGCCGGCCGCCCTTGCGGCCGCGGTTCTTGCGGTGGGCGGCCTGGTCCTTCTTCTCCGGGATGACGGCCTTGATGCCGCGTTTACGCAGGTAGGACCGGTTGGCGCGGGAGGAGTACGCCTTGTCGCCGGCGACCGCGTCCGGCCGGGTGCGTGGGCGGCCGACGGGCAACCGGATGCGGACCTTGTTCAGGACGGGGAGGAACTGCGGGCTGTCGGCGGCCTGTCCAGCCGTCAACACGAGCGCCAGGGGGCGGCACTTGCGGTCGGAAGCGAGGTGGACCTTGCAGGTCAGGCCGCCTCTGGACCGGCCGAGCAGGGCCTGCTTCAGGCGGGCTTTGCGTCTTCGCCGGATGCGTCGCCGTTCTTCCCGTCCAGGATCGTCGGCGTCGCCCTGTCCGTTCTGTTCCCCTTGGCCGCCCCCTTTTGCCGGGCCTGTTCCTGTTCCCGCACGGCCTTCTCCAGGGCCTCCATGACCTCGGGGGCGACGGGTATTCCGGCGGCGTCGTGATGCGCGCGGGTGGTCGTGGAATCCACGCTGACCAGTGACAGGTCGGTCTTCCCCTGCCCGGCGGCCTCGGCGATCAGCCCCTCGAGCAGTGCGGTGAACACGCCTGCGTCCCGCCAGACCCGGAAACGGCCGTAGACGGTGGGCCAGGGACCGAACTGCTCGGGCATCTCCCGCCACTGGGCGCCGGACCGGAAACGCCAGATCACACCCTCGAACTGGTCCCGCAACTTCACCGGGTAGGGGCCGTACTCGCCGACCGGCAAGTACGGCTGGATGAGTTCCCACTGGTCGTCACTGAGCTGTCGGCGCGTCACACCGGCGTTCTACCGTGATCCGTCCCGGCACGGCAGCGGAACGCAGATATTGATCACGACCTCACACAGGCCCTA
>NZ_JNYQ01000057.1 GCF_000717245.1 Kitasatospora papulosa | reverse complement strand
CGTGGTGGGGTCAGCGGACGCCGAGGAGGTGTTCCATGGCGAGCTGGTCGAGGGCTTCGAAGGCCATGGAGCGTTCCGCGGCGGCGGTGGCGTCGAAGTTCTCGTAGGCGGAGGTGTCGGCGAGGAGGGCCTTGAGGCCGTCGTCGGCGGTGGGGCGGGCGAGCTCGTGGAGGCGGGAGGCGGTCAGGGCCTCCTGGACGGCGGGGTCCGCGCGGAACGCGGCGGCGCGCTCCTTGAGGATGAGGTAGTTGCGCATGCAGTTCTTCGCGGACTCCCAGACCCCGTCGATGCCGTCGGTGCGCACGGGCTTGAAGTCGAAGTGCAGCGATCCGTCGTAGCCGGCGCTCTCCAGCAGGTCGACGAGCCAGAACGCCTGGCGCAGGTCCCCGGCGCCGAAACGGAAGTCCTGGTCGTACTTGATGCCGGACTGGCCGTTGAGGTCGATGTGGAAGAGCTTGCCGGCCCACAGGGCCTGCGCGATACCGTGCGGGAAGTTCAGCCCGGCCATCTGCTCGTGCCCGGTCTCCGGGTTCACCCCGACCATCTCCGGGCGCTCCAGACGCTCGATGAACGCCAGCGCGTGACCGATCGTGGGCAGCAGGATGTCGCCGCGGGGCTCGTTGGGCTTGGGCTCGATCGCGAACCGCAGGTCGTAGCCCTGCTCGGTGACGTAGTCGCCCAGCAGGTCGAAGGCCTCCTTCATCCGGTCCAGCGCCAGCCGCACGTCCTTGGCACCCCCGGACTCCGCACCCTCACGCCCGCCCCAGGCCACATACGTGGACGCACCCAGCTCGGCGGCCAGATCGATGTTCCGGATCACCTTGCGCAGCGCGAAACGCCGCACGTCACGGTCGTTCGAGGTGAACCCGCCGTCCTTGAACACCGGGTGCGTGAACAGGTTCGTCGTCGCCATCGGGACCTTCATCCCGGTCCGCTCCAACGCGTCCTTGAACCGCCCGACCAGCCGGGCCCGCTCCTTCTCGTCCGACCCGAACGGGATCAGGTCGTCGTCATGGAACGTCACACCGTGCGCCCCCAGCTCCGCGAGCCGCTCCACCGACTCCACCGGATCCAGCACCGGACGCGTCGCGTCACCGAACGGGTCGTTGCCACGCCAGCCCACCGTCCACAGACCGAACGTGAACCTGTCCGCGGGAGTGGGAGTGAAGCGGTCCGTCAT
>NZ_JNYQ01000056.1 GCF_000717245.1 Kitasatospora papulosa | reverse complement strand
GAATATGGCGGCGATGCTGACCGGCAGTGAGCAGAACTGGCGCAGCTTCACCCGTTCCGTGCTGTCCATGATGACAGAAATTCTGCTTAAGCAGGCAATGGTGGGGATTGTCGGGAGTATCGGCAGCGCCATTGGCGGGGCTGTTGGTGGCGGCGCATCCGCGTCAGGCGGTACAGCCATTCAGGCCGCTGCGGCGAAATTCCATTTTGCAACCGGAGGATTTACGGGAACCGGCGGCAAATATGAGCCAGTGTCGGTACACCGGGCAGCATGGCAGACAGCCGGTCGCAGGCGTCCGGGACGTTTGAGCAGAATAACCATGTGGTGATTAACAACGACGGCACGAACGGGCAGATAGGTCCGGCTGCTCTGAAGGCGGTGTATGACATGGCCCGCAAGGGTGCCCGTGATGAAATTCAGACACAGATGCGTGATGGTGGCCTGTTCTCCGGAGGTGGACGATGAAGACCTTCCGCTGGAAAGTGAAACCCGGTATGGATGTGGCTTCGGTCCCTTCTGTAAGAAAGGTGCGCTTTGGTGATGGCTATTCTCAGCGAGCGCCTGCCGGGCTGAATGCCAACCTGAAAACGTACAGCGTGACGCTTTCTGTCCCCCGTGAGGAGGCCACGGTACTGGAGTCGTTTCTGGAAGAGCACGGGGGCTGGAAATCCTTTCTGTGGACGCCGCCTTATGAGTGGCGGCAGATAAAGGTGACCTGCGCAAAATGGTCGTCGCGGGTCAGTATGCTGCGTGTTGAGTTCAGCGCAGAGTTTGAACAGGTGGTGAACTGATGCAGGATATCCGGCAGGAAACACTGAATGAATGCACCCGTGCGGAGCAGTCGGCCAGCGTGGTGCTCTGGGAAATCGACCTGACAGAGGTCGGTGGAGAACGTTATTTTTTCTGTAATGAGCAGAACGAAAAAGGTGAGCCGGTCACCTGGCAGGGGCGACAGTATCAGCCGTATCCCATTCAGGGGAGCGGTTTTGAACTGAATGGCAAAGGCACCAGTACGCGCCCCACGCTGACGGTTTCTAACCTGTACGGTATGGTCACCGGGATGGCGGAAGATATGCAGAGTCTGGTCGGCGGAACGGTGGTCCGGCGTAAGGTTTACGCCCGTTTTCTGGATGCGGTGAACTTCGTCAACGGAAACAGTTACGCCGATCCGGAGCAGGAGGTGATCAGCCGCTGGCGCATTGAGCAGTGCAGCGAACTGAGCGCGGTGAGTGCCTCCTTTGTACTGTCCACGCCGACGGAAACGGATGGCGCTGTTTTTCCGGGACGTATCATGCTGGCCAACACCTGCACCTGGACCTATCGCGGTGACGAGTGCGGTTATAGCGGTCCGGCTGTCGCGGATGAATATGACCAGCCAACGTCCGATATCACGAAGGATAAATGCAGCAAATGCCTGAGCGGTTGTAAGTTCCGCAATAACGTCGGCAACTTTGGCGGCTTCCTTTCCATTAACAAACTTTCGCAGTAAATCCCATGACACAGACAGAATCAGCGATTCTGGCGCACGCCCGGCGATGTGCGCCAGCGGAGTCGTGCGGCTTCGTGGTAAGC
>NZ_JNYQ01000055.1 GCF_000717245.1 Kitasatospora papulosa | reverse complement strand
ACGAGATTTCTGCCTGTCTCGTGGGCTCGGAGATGTGTATAAGAGACAGCTATTATGCGTCCCCAGGTAATGAATAATTGCCTCTTTGCCCGTCATACACTTGCTCCTTTCAGTCCGAACTTAGCTTTGATTTCTGCGATCTTCGCCAGAGCCTGTGCACGATTTAGAGGTCTACCGCCCATGACAGGAAGTTGTTTTACTGGTTCAGGGATCGCCTCACCACGGTTAATTCTCGCAGTCATATGGACAAGCTCATCTGCGGCCTTACGGCGTAATTCCGCATCAGTAAGCGCATTGGCCCGCATGTTCTGATACAGGTTGGTAACCAGCCAGTAGTGCGCGTTTGATTTCCACGGATAAGACTCCGCATCCGGATACAGGCCTCGCTTCCGGCAATACTCGTAAACCATATCAACCAGCTCGCTGACGTTTGGCAGTCCGGCGGTAACGGATGCTTCTTCCCGGCACCATGCAACAAACTGCCCGGGTGATGGCAGAAATGGTCGATTCTGCCGACGGGCTACGCGCATTCCTGCGTTAACCTGTTCCATCGTGGTGATCCCGTTTTCCCGAAAAGCCAGAACCCACTGGCGACGGATTTCGTTCACTTCGTTCTGGTCACGGTTAGCCAGGCTCGCCGGGAAAGTTGCCAGTAACTGGCTGAACACACCGTTGATGATCTGCGCTACCTGCTGTACCTGCGGCTTTTCGTCGTACTGTTCCGGCATGTTGTTGGCGATCCGACGCATCTGCTCACGGTCAAAGTTAACCATCTGTGCGGCGATGTTTTTCATAGATCCACCCCGTAAATCCAGTCTGTGTTTGTCAGGTCGAGTTTTGGTTTGCTGGCTGTCACGCCTGCCTGTTGCTTGTTACGGTTGATTTCGAGTTGGGTCCACTTATCGCGGAGTTTGGCCGGGCTCAGCACGTTACCGGACCAGAAGTTGTCCTGGCATGCCCAGCGGAACAGCACACACATGTCGCGGTGGTTACGTCCGTCACGTTCACGCATCAGGCGGATATCGTTAGCCCACCCAGCAAAATTCGGTTTTCTGGCTGATGGTGCGATAGTCTTCACCATGTCAAACATCCACTCTGCGGCGGCCAAGTCTTCCGCTGTCCCCCACTTGCTGCCGCTCTGAATTGCAGCATCCGGTTTCACCACAGAAAGGTCGTTTTCTGGCTGGTCAGAGGATTCGCCAGAATTCTCTGACGAATAATCTTTTCTTTTTTCTTTTGTAATAGTGTCTTTTGTGTCCCCCTGTTTTGAGGGATAGCAATCCCCCAATTTGAGGGATGTTTTATCCCTCGTTTTAGGGGATTTTCCCTCGTTTTGAGGGATGCACCATTCTGAGATGTTTTTATTTGGTCCAAACATGCCGCCTTGCTGCTTGATAATATTCATTCTGACGAGTTCTAACTTGGCTTCATTGCACCGTTTGACAGGTAACTTTGTAATCTCGCTAAGTTGAGAAT
>NZ_JNYQ01000054.1 GCF_000717245.1 Kitasatospora papulosa | reverse complement strand
AGCTACGACGCCGGACTCCACCTCCGAGCCTCTCTGATCTGGATCAACGACCTCTTACCGACGACCGAATGATCACAACCTCACACAGGCCCTAGCGGCTTGGGCCCAGTTGCGATCACACCTTGGTGACGTTGACGAAACCTGCCCGGCTTCGCCCGGGCAGATGGAAGTGGGGGAGTAGCCGGGTATGGAACTGCAGCTGTGGGCCGAGGGGGCCGACCCGCTCGAGGAACTGGAAGATCTGAACGACTGGCTGAGCCAGGAACCGGAGCTCCGAGGGCGCGTCAAGCCGGCTCCGGCGATCCCATCGGAGGGCGAACTCGGCGGGCTGCCCGAAGTTCTGATCGCGGCACTAGGAGGCGGTGGCGTGGCCAGCGCGCTGGCCACGTCCTTGGGTGCCTATCTGTCGCAGCCCCGGCGCCGTTCCGTCCGGATCAAGATGAAGGGGCCGCACGGTCAGGAGGTCGAGGTGGACGCGCAGAACGCAAGCGACGCCGAACGTCTCCTGCAGATCGCACTGGGACGGAGGGAAGACCCGCAGTGACAGCCCGAGGTATCGATCCAGCTCGATCCCGAATCGTCCTCCTCGGCTCAGCTTCATATGACGATGATCAACTGTCTGACGTGCCGCAGATCTCGGCTAATTTGCGGGATCTGACGGCCGTTCTGACCGACCCCGGGCTCGGCGGATTCCCTCAGGAATGCTGCGTCACCATCCCTCCTCAGGCGACCGGCCGAGCGGTCGGGCAGATGTTGCACCGGGCAGCGAATGAGGCCGAGGACCTGCTGCTGTTCTACTTCGCCGGCCACGGCATACCCGTGGGCCGCTCCCACGAGCTATACCTCGCTCTCCACGAGACCGCGATGGACGCCGTGGAGTACAGCGCGCTGCGGTTCGACACGGTGCGCGGAACCTTCCTCGGCAGCAGGGCGAGGAATCGCGTGATCATTCTGGACAGCTGCTTCAGCGGGCGCGCCATCGGTACCACCCTGAGCGCTGGTCAGCAGGAATTTCTCGGACAGCTGGATATCCAGGGGACCTACACCCTCACCTCGGCTCCTCCCAACAGCACCGCGCTCGTGCTGGCCGACGAGGAACATACCGCCTTCACCGGGCGGCTGCTCACCCTCTTGCGTGAGGGCGCCCCGCACGCTGGCCCGTTGATCACCATGCAGGACATCTACCGGAGTTTGTGGACCCGGTTCACGGCAGAACGGCTCCCACTGCCGCAGCAGAGAGGCACCGAGAATGCCGACCAGCTCGGACTCGTCCTCAATCGCAAAGCAGCCACCGGCAGCTCGCCCACCGGCCCGGCCACTCTCCCGTGGCCGCCGGCACACAATCCTTCTGCCGATTCACTGACCAGCCAACACGACAAGGCTGTCGACCTGGCCGAGGACGGGCACAGCAATGAGGCCCTTGCACTGTTCGAGCAGGTCGCCCGGGAGCGGGCCCGTGTACTGGGGCCTGATAACCCGGACACCCTCGAATCACTCCACCAGCTCGCCGTCTCCTACAGCGAGGTCGGGCGTGCTCAAGAAGCGTCAGACTTGGGGCGACGAGTGGCCGAGGCT
>NZ_JNYQ01000053.1 GCF_000717245.1 Kitasatospora papulosa | reverse complement strand
CCCCGTAACCTGTCGGATCACCGGAAAGGACCCGTAAAGTGATAATGATTATCATCTACATATCACAACGTGCGTGGAGGCCATCAAACCACGTCAAATAATCAATTATGACGCAGGTATCGTATTAATTGATCTGCATCAACTTAACGTAAAAACAACTTCAGACAATACAAATCAGCGACACTGAATACGGGGCAACCTCATGTCAACGAAGAACAGAACCCGCAGAACAACAACCCGCAACATCCGCTTTCCTAACCAAATGATTGAACAAATTAACATCGCTCTTGAGCAAAAAGGGTCCGGGAATTTCTCAGCCTGGGTCATTGAAGCCTGCCGTCGGAGACTAACGTCAGAAAAGAGAGCATATACATCAATTAAAAGTGATGAAGAATGAACATCCCGCGTTCTTCCCTCCGAACAGGACGATATTGTAAATTCACTTAATTACGAGGGCATTGCAGTAATTGAGTTGCAGTTTTACCACTTTCCTGACAGTGACAGACTGCGTGTTGGCTCTGTCACAGACTAAATAGTTTGAATGATTAGCAGTTATGGTGATCAGTCAACCACCAGGGAATAATCCTTCATATTATTATCGTGCTTCACCAACGCTGCCTCAATTGCTCTGAATGCTTCCAGAGACACCTTATGTTCTATACATGCAATTACAACATCAGGGTAACTCATAGAAATGGTGCTATTAAGCATATTTTTTACACGAATCAGATCCACGGAGGGATCATCAGCAGATTGTTCTTTATTCATTTTGTCGCTCCATGCGCTTGCTCTTCATCTAGCGGTTAAAATATTACTTCAAATCTTTCTGTATGAAGATTTGAGCACGTTGGCCTTACATACATCTGTCGGTTGTATTTCCCTCCAGAATGCCAGCAGGACCGCACTTTGTTACGCAACCAATACTATTAAGTGAAAACATTCCTAATATTTGACATAAATCATCAACAAAACACAAGGAGGTCAGACCAGATTGAAACGATAAAAACGATAATGCAAACTACGCGCCCTCGTATCACATGGAAGGTTTTACCAATGGCTCAGGTTGCCATTTTTAAAGAAATATTCGATCAAGTGCGAAAAGATTTAGACTGTGAATTGTTTTATTCTGAACTAAAACGTCACAACGTCTCACATTATATTTACTATCTAGCCACAGATAATATTCACATCGTGTTAGAAAACGATAACACCGTGTTAATAAAAGGACTTAAAAAGGTTGTAAATGTTAAATTCTCAAGAAACACGCATCTTATAGAAACGTCCTATGATAGGTTGAAATCAAGAGAAATCACATTTCAGCAATACAGGGAAAATCTTGCTAAAGCAGGAGTTTTCCGATGGGTTACAAATATCCATGAACATAAAAGATATTACTATACCTTTGATAATTCATTACTATTTACTGAGAGCATTCAGAACACTACACAAATCTTTCCACGCTAAATCATAACGTCCGGTTTCTTCCGTGTCAGCACCGGGGCGTTGGCATAATGCAATACGTGTACGCGCTAAACCCTGTGTGCATCGTTTTAATTATTCCCGGACACTCCCGCAGAGAAGTTCCCCGTCAGGGCTGTGGACATAGTTAATCCGGGAATACAATGACAATATTAACAATATGAAATTTCAACTCATTGTTTAGGGTTTGTTTAATTTTCTACACATACGATTCTGCGAACTTCAAAAAGCATCGGGAATAACACCATGAAAAAAATGCTACTCGCTACTGCGCTGGCCCTGCTTATTACAGGATGTGCTCAACAGACGTTTACTGTTCAAAACAAACCGGCAGCAGTAGCACCAAAGGAAACCATCACCCATCATTTCTTCGTTTCTGGAATTGGGCAGAAGAAAACTGTCGATGCAGCCAAAATTTGTGGCGGCGCAGAAAATGTTGTTAAAACAGAAACCCAGCAAACATTCGTAAATGGATTGCTCGGTTTTATTACTTTAGGCATTTATACTCCGCTGGAAGCGCGTGTGTATTGCTCACAATAATTGCATGAGTTGCCCATCGATATGGGCAACTCTATCTGCACTGCTCATTAATATACTTCTGGGTTCCTTCCAGTTGTTTTTGCATAGTGATCAGCCTCTCTCTGAGGGTGAAATAATCCCGTTCAGCGGTGTCTGCCAGTCGGGGGGAGGCTGCATTATCCACGCCGGAGGCGGTGGTGGCTTCACGCACTGACTGACAGACTGCTTTGATGTGCAACCGACGACGACCAGCGGCAACATCATCACGCAGAGCATCATTTTCAGCTTTAGCATCAGCTAACTCCTTCGTGTATTTTGCATCGAGCGCAGCAACATCACGCTGACGCATCTGCATGTCAGTAATTGCCGCGTTCGCCAGCTTCAGTTCTCTGGCATTTTTGTCGCGCTGGGCTTTGTAGGTAATGGCGTTATCACGGTAATGATTAACAGCCCATGACAGGCAGACGATGATGCAGATAACCAGAGCGGAGATAATCGCGGTGACTCTGCTCATACATCAATCTCTCTGACCGTTCCGCCCGCTTCTTTGAATTTTGCAATCAGGCTGTCAGCCTTATGCTCGAACTGACCATAACCAGCGCCCGGCAG
>NZ_JNYQ01000052.1 GCF_000717245.1 Kitasatospora papulosa | reverse complement strand
GGCTGCGGGGAGCAGTCCCCCGCGACGGCCGCGGCGCGCCGCGAGCGCGCGGGCCGCGTCCGCCTTCTCGTGCGGCGTGTGACCGTGCTGCTCCACCATGGTTTCAGGGTGGCCCGACGCCGGGCGAGGCGCACGCGGAGCGAAGGGGCGTCTCCTGTCCCCCGTCCCGTGTCACTGCCGGACTCGGCGTCCTGGCGCGGCAGTGGGAACCGGTGGAGGCGGTCTCACGCATACGTCTCCCGGAGGAAGCCGAGTGCACCGTCCAGACGACGGGCCGCCTCCCCTGCGACGGGCACCATGACGTCGGGCCCGGTATTGAAGGACCTTGCGTCGAGGTCGCGCAAAGGCCGTCTCCGAGCCTCGGAGACGGCAGATCCCAGCATCACCATCACGAGCTTGAAGGATCAGGGTGTCGAGTGCGCGTTTGATGTCAGCTATCCGCCTTAGCGCATGCTCAGCCTATGTCCGTCGAGGTTGCTCATCGATCACCCGGTCTGTCCAGAGTCCGGGTCTGTGATCCAGCGCCCTGCGACGGAGTCGTGCACGTACGCCGGCCTCTCCCTGGTCCCGCTCGTGCGGAACGGCTTCCCGCCGTCCGTGATCCGCACCGTCCCGGTACGGCCCCCGGCGCTCCACTCCAGCTCCAGGTACCAGCGGCAGTCGCAGCCCGCCGCCCGCGCGGAGACCAGCAGCTCCTCGGGGTCAAAGGAGGTGACCTTGTACGGGAAGGAGACGGCCGGGATCTTCCTGACCTCGGCGCCGGAGGCGTCAAGGCCGTCGACGGGCCTCGCGAGCGGGCGCGGCCGGTCGAGGTCAACGGCGAAGTGGCGCGGGGTGACGGCGCCACCACAACCGTTGTCCATCCGGTACGCGTTCCACGGCAGCGGCGTGGCGCGGTCGACCACGCGCACGTGCAGGGCGTGGAGGACGACGGCGTCGGACGGCGACCGGCCCTGGACCGTGATCCGTACCAGCGCCTCCCCGCCGTGCACGGCGCCGTGCGTCCCGGCCCACGCCCCGGAGTCGGCCGCGACCGGCGGCGGGGCGACCGCGCGGGGGGCCCGGTCCACGAGGTAGGTGTGCCCGCAGCCGCCCTCCCAGAGCTGGGAATCGATGCTCCAGGTGAAAGGGAGGGGGGCCGCGGTCCGCCCCGGAGCGGTGGAAGCGGGAGCGGGATCGGGGGCGGAAGCCGTACGGGTGGGGTGGCCGAGCAGGGCGGCGGCAAGGGCGAGCACGACGAGGGCGACGGCGGCGGCGAGGAGGGCAACGGGGGCGCCACGACGGGGGCGTGCGCGGGGGGCCTCCGGCGCGGACAGATCCTCGGCGGACGGGTCCGGCCCGGTCGGGTCCGGCCCGCTCGGGTCCGGCCCGCTCGGGTCCGGCCCGCTCGGGTCCGGCCCGCTCGGGTCCGGGACGGGGCCGGGGCCCGGTTCCGGCGCGGCCGGCACAGGCGTGGGCGCCGGCGAGGCCGCTCGGCGACGGGCGCAATCCGCCTCCGTCCAGGCCGCCTCCAGGGACCGCCGTTCCTCCTCGTCCGCCCCGCACAGCAGGGCGAGGCGGTCGACCACGGCGAACTCCTCCGGGACGGTCGCGCCCGAGCAGTAGCGGTGGAGGGTGGACGCGCTGACGCTCAGCCGCCGGCCCAGCGCCTCGTAACTCCTCCCGTCCCGCGCCTTCAGCGCGCGCACGAGCCCCGCGAACTCCTCGACGGCGGCGTCCTTCGGCATTCCATCCCCCTCGACCCTGCGTCCCATCCTTCACGTCCTTGCACGTCAGCGGGGGTGGAATGGTTCCGGGACGGCTGGTGGGCGCGTGATCGTTGCAGCCGACGGGCGCCGGCCCCACGCTGGTTGAGCACTGACCG
>NZ_JNYQ01000051.1 GCF_000717245.1 Kitasatospora papulosa | reverse complement strand
CATATAAAAAGTATTCGTTCACTTCCGATAAGCGTCGTAATTTTCTATCTTTCATCATATTCTAGATCCCTCTGAAAAAATCTTCCGAGTTTGCTAGGCACTGATACATAACTCTTTTCCAATAATTGGGGAAGTCATTCAAATCTATAATAGGTTTCAGATTTGCTTCAATAAATTCTGACTGTAGCTGCTGAAACGTTGCGGTTGAACTATATTTCCTTATAACTTTTACGAAAGAGTTTCTTTGAGTAATCACTTCACTCAAGTGCTTCCCTGCCTCCAAACGATACCTGTTAGCAATATTTAATAGCTTGAAATGATGAAGAGCTCTGTGTTTGTCTTCCTGCCTCCAGTTCGCCGGGCATTCAACATAAAAACTGATAGCACCCGGAGTTCCGGAAACGAAATTTGCATATACCCATTGCTCACGAAAAAAAATGTCCTTGTCGATATAGGGATGAATCGCTTGGTGTACCTCATCTACTGCGAAAACTTGACCTTTCTCTCCCATATTGCAGTCGCGGCACGATGGAACTAAATTAATAGGCATCACCGAAAATTCAGGATAATGTGCAATAGGAAGAAAATGATCTATATTTTTTGTCTGTCCTATATCACCACAAAATGGACATTTTTCACCTGATGAAACAAGCATGTCATCGTAATATGTTCTAGCGGGTTTGTTTTTATCTCGGAGATTATTTTCATAAAGCTTTTCTAATTTAACCTTTGTCAGGTTACCAACTACTAAGGTTGTAGGCTCAAGAGGGTGTGTCCTGTCGTAGGTAAATAACTGACCTGTCGAGCTTAATATTCTATATTGTTGTTCTTTCTGCAAAAAAGTGGGGAAGTGAGTAATGAAATTATTTCTAACATTTATCTGCATCATACCTTCCGAGCATTTATTAAGCATTTCGCTATAAGTTCTCGCTGGAAGAGGTAGTTTTTTCATTGTACTTTACCTTCATCTCTGTTCATTATCATCGCTTTTAAAACGGTTCGACCTTCTAATCCTATCTGACCATTATAATTTTTTAGAATGGTTTCATAAGAAAGCTCTGAATCAACGGACTGCGATAATAAGTGGTGGTATCCAGAATTTGTCACTTCAAGTAAAAACACCTCACGAGTTAAAACACCTAAGTTCTCACCGAATGTCTCAATATCCGGACGGATAATATTTATTGCTTCTCTTGACCGTAGGACTTTCCACATGCAGGATTTTGGAACCTCTTGCAGTACTACTGGGGAATGAGTTGCAATTATTGCTACACCATTGCGTGCATCGAGTAAGTCGCTTAATGTTCGTAAAAAAGCAGAGAGCAAAGGTGGATGCAGATGAACCTCTGGTTCATCGAATAAAACTAATGACTTTTCGCCAACGACATCTACTAATCTTGTGATAGTAAATAAAACAATTGCATGTCCAGAGCTCATTCGAAGCAGATATTTCTGGATATTGTCATAAAACAATTTAGTGAATTTATCATCGTCCACTTGAATCTGTGGTTCATTACGTCTTAACTCTTCATATTTAGAAATGAGGCTGATGAGTTCCATATTTGAAAAGTTTTCATCACTACTTAGTTTTTTGATAGCTTCAAGCCAGAGTTGTCTTTTTCTATCTACTCTCATACAACCAATAAATGCTGAAATGAATTCTAAGCGGAGATCGCCTAGTGATTTTAAACTATTGCTGGCAGCATTCTTGAGTCCAATATAAAAGTATTGTGTACCTTTTGCTGGGTCAGGTTGTTCTTTAGGAGGAGTAAAAGGATCAAATGCACTAAACGAAACTGAAACAAGCGATCGAAAATATCCCTTTGGGATTCTTGACTCGATAAGTCTATTATTTTCAGAGAAAAAATATTCATTGTTTTCTGGGTTGGTGATTGCACCAATCATTCCATTCAAAATTGTTGTTTTACCACACCCATTCCGCCCGATAAAAGCATGAATGTTCGTGCTGGGCATAGAATTAACCGTCACCTCAAAAGGTATAGTTAAATCACTGAATCCGGGAGCACTTTTTCTATTAAATGAAAAGTGGAAATCTGACAATTCTGGCAAACCATTTAACACACGTGCGAACTGTCCATGAATTTCTGAAAGAGTTACCCCTCTAAGTAATGAGGTGTTAAGGACGCTTTCATTTTCAATGTCGGCTAATCGATTTGGCCATACTACTAAATCCTGAATAGCTTTAAGAAGGTTATGTTTAAAAC
>NZ_JNYQ01000050.1 GCF_000717245.1 Kitasatospora papulosa | reverse complement strand
TCCGTATGTTTCAACGAGCATGTCTGGAATGGTTTTTACTGAGAACGTCATGCGGCCTCACTTCTGCTATTTCGCAGGTCTTTGAGTTTCTGTTGGTACTCTGCCTTGATCGCCTTGCACTCTTCGATAGTCCAGCGATGGCGGTTATGGTTTGATTCGATTTCGTCTACTGCTTCCTGCCCGATGCGGCTAATCAGTTCGACGCGATACGGAACGAGATTTCCGCTTTTGTGCTGGTTGCACACCACGCATTGCTTGTGAATATTGCGTTCATTAAATCGGAGTTGAGGTGCCGCAGCAGTTGTCCGGTAATGTCCGGCATCCCACTGAGCAGACGTGAGCGTTCCGCACGAGATACATGGTAAGTCGCGGTCTCTTTCTCTGATGAAGGCGTTTACGGCTTGTTGGGCTTGTTTAATCCAGTAACTGCGGGGCTTTAAGGCGAGTTTTCGAATCTTAAGTTTATCTTTCTGTTTCTGCTCCTCTCGTCGTCGTTTCTTCTCTGCTGCTTTTTCCGCTTTTTCGCGTTCTTTACTTCGTCGTTCGAGTGCTATCTTGGTTCCACACTCTGGAGAGCACCACCACTGATTAGCGAATGCAGGGTGAAACCATTCCCGGCATTCATCGTTTTTACATCGTCTTCGCGCTGGTTTAGCCATCATCTTCTTCCTCGTGCATCGAGCTATTCGGATCGCTCATCAGTTCTGCGCAGCAGTGCTCACACACGTGAACTTCCAGCACATGCAGCTTCTGACCGCAGTTAGCGCACGTTAAAGCTCGCTCGACGCTTTCTTGTTCGTAACTTCGATTTTGGTCAATCACCTTGTTTTCCTCGCACGACGTCTTAGCCACCGGATATCCCACAGGTGAGCCGTGTAGTTGAAGGTTTTTACGTCAGATTCTTTTGGGATTGGCTTGGGTTTATTTCTGGTGCGTTTCGTTGGAAGGTATTTGCAGTTTTCGCAGATTATGTCGGTGATACTTCGTCGCTGTCTCGCCACACGTCCTCCTTTTCCTGCGGTAGTGGTAACACCCCTGTTGGTGTTCTTTCACACCGGAGACACCATCGATTCCAGTAAGGTTGATTTGGTCGGAAGCGGTTATCTTCTTTGCATTCACCGCACCGATAACATCGCATCATGCAGCTTCCCTCCCGAAGTCGAAATCAAGCTGCCCTCCAAATATTTCGCATGACTCAGAACAAGAGCCGGTATCGAATCTTTTAGCTCGTACCATGTCCTGATACAGGGCTTGATAATCATTTTCTGAATACATTTTCGCGATACCGTCCAGCGACATTCTTCCTCGGTACATAATCTCCTTTGGCGTTTCCCGATGTCCGTCACGCACATGGGATCCCGTGATGACCTCATTAAAAACACGCTGCAATCCCTCCTCATCTTTGCAGGCAAGTCCGATTTTTTGCGTTGATTTTTTAATGCAGAATATGCAGTTACCGAGATGTTCCGGTATTTGCAAATCGAATGGTTGTTGCTTCCACCATGCGAGGATATCTTCCTTCTCAAAGTCTGACAGTTCAGCAAGATATCTGATTCCAGGCTTTGGCTTTAGCCGCTTCGGTTCATCAGCTCTGATGCCAATCCACGTGGTGTAATTCCCTCGCCCGAAATGGTCATCACAGTATTTGGTGAAGGGAACGAGTTTTAATCTGTCAGTGCAGAACGCGCCGCCGACGTATGGAGTGCCATATTTCTTTACCATATCGATAAATGGCTTCAGAACAGGCATTCGCGTCTGAATATCCTTTGGTTCCCATACCGTATAACCATTTGGCTGTCCAAGCTCCGGGTTGATATCAACCTGCAATACGGTGAGCGGTATATCCCAGAACTTCACAACTTCCCTGACAAACCGATATGTCATTGGATGTTCACAACCTGTATCCATGAAAACGTAATGCACGTCTTTACCTGCCCGTCGCTTTTGCTCCATTAGCCAGAGCAAATATGCTGACGTCCTGCCACCGGAGAAACTAACGACATTTATCATGCAGCCCTGTCTCCCCATCTCGCTTTCCACTCCAGAGCCAGTCTCGCTTCGTCTGACCACTTAACGCCACGCTCTGTACCGAATGCCTGTATAAGCTCTAATAGCTCCGCAAATTCGCCTACACGCATCCTGCTGGTTGACTGGCCTATTACCACAAAGCCATTCCCGGCAAGGTTAGGAACAACATCCTGCTGCTTTAATGCTGCGGTAAACACACAATTCCAGCTTTCTGCATCCAGCCAGCGACCATGCCATTCAACCTGACGAGAGACGTCACCTAAGCAGGCCCATAGCTTCCTGTTTTGGTCTAAGCTGCGGTTGCGTTCCTGAATGGTTACTACGATTGGTTTGGTTGGGTCTGGAAGGATTTGCTGTAC
>NZ_JNYQ01000049.1 GCF_000717245.1 Kitasatospora papulosa | reverse complement strand
AGTGAAAGAGATGCGCTATTACGAAAAAATTGATGGCAGCAAATACCGAAATATTTGGGTAGTTGGCGATCTGCACGGATGCTACACGAACCTGATGAACAAACTGGATACGATTGGATTCGACAACAAAAAAGACCTGCTTATCTCGGTGGGCGATTTGGTTGATCGTGGTGCAGAGAACGTTGAATGCCTGGACTTAATCACATTCCCCTGGTTCAGAGCTGTACGTGGAAACCATGAGCAAATGATGATTGATGGCTTATCAGAGCGTGGAAACGTTAATCACTGGCTGCTTAATGGCGGTGGCTGGTTCTTTAATCTCGATTACGACAAAGAAATTCTGGCTAAAGCTCTTGCCCATAAAGCAGATGAACTTCCGTTAATCATCGAACTGGTGAGCAAAGATAAAAAATATGTTATCTGCCACGCCGATTATCCCTTTGACGAATACGAGTTTGGAAAGCCAGTTGATCATCAGCAGGTAATCTGGAACCGCGAACGAATCAGCAACTCACAAAACGGGATCGTGAAAGAAATCAAAGGCGCGGACACGTTCATCTTTGGTCATACGCCAGCAGTGAAACCACTCAAGTTTGCCAACCAAATGTATATCGATACCGGCGCAGTGTTCTGCGGAAACCTAACATTGATTCAGGTACAGGGAGAAGGCGCATGAGACTCGAAAGCGTAGCTAAATTTCATTCGCCAAAAAGCCCGATGATGAGCGACTCACCACGGGCCACGGCTTCTGACTCTCTTTCCGGTACTGATGTGATGGCTGCTATGGGGATGGCGCAATCACAAGCCGGATTCGGTATGGCTGCATTCTGCGGTAAGCACGAACTCAGCCAGAACGACAAACAAAAGGCTATCAACTATCTGATGCAATTTGCACACAAGGTATCGGGGAAATACCGTGGTGTGGCAAAGCTTGAAGGAAATACTAAGGCAAAGGTACTGCAAGTGCTCGCAACATTCGCTTATGCGGATTATTGCCGTAGTGCCGCGACGCCGGGGGCAAGATGCAGAGATTGCCATGGTACAGGCCGTGCGGTTGATATTGCCAAAACAGAGCTGTGGGGGAGAGTTGTCGAGAAAGAGTGCGGAAGATGCAAAGGCGTCGGCTATTCAAGGATGCCAGCAAGCGCAGCATATCGCGCTGTGACGATGCTAATCCCAAACCTTACCCAACCCACCTGGTCACGCACTGTTAAGCCGCTGTATGACGCTCTGGTGGTGCAATGCCACAAAGAAGAGTCAATCGCAGACAACATTTTGAATGCGGTCACACGTTAGCAGCATGATTGCCACGGATGGCAACATATTAACGGCATGATATTGACTTATTGAATAAAATTGGGTAAATTTGACTCAACGATGGGTTAATTCGCTCGTTGTGGTAGTGAGATGAAAAGAGGCGGCGCTTACTACCGATTCCGCCTAGTTGGTCACTTCGACGTATCGTCTGGAACTCCAACCATCGCAGGCAGAGAGGTCTGCAAAATGCAATCCCGAAACAGTTCGCAGGTAATAGTTAGAGCCTGCATAACGGTTTCGGGATTTTTTATATCTGCACAACAGGTAAGAGCATTGAGTCGATAATCGTGAAGAGTCGGCGAGCCTGGTTAGCCAGTGCTCTTTCCGTTGTGCTGAATTAAGCGAATACCGGAAGCAGAACCGGATCACCAAATGCGTACAGGCGTCATCGCCGCCCAGCAACAGCACAACCCAAACTGAGCCGTAGCCACTGTCTGTCCTGAATTCATTAGTAATAGTTACGCTGCGGCCTTTTACACATGACCTTCGTGAAAGCGGGTGGCAGGAGGTCGCGCTAACAACCTCCTGCCGTTTTGCCCGTGCATATCGGTCACGAACAAATCTGATTACTAAACACAGTAGCCTGGATTTGTTCTATCAGTAATCGACCTTATTCCTAATTAAATAGAGCAAATCCCCTTATTGGGGGTAAGACATGAAGATGCCAGAAAAACATGACCTGTTGGCCGCCATTCTCGCGGCAAAGGAACAAGGCATCGGGGCAATCCTTGCGTTTGCAATGGCGTACCTTCGCGGCAGATATAATGGCGGTGCGTTTACAAAAACAGTAATCGACGCAACGATGTGCGCCATTATCGCCTAGTTCATTCGTGACCTTCTCGACTTCGCCGGACTAAGTAGCAATCTCGCTTATATAACGAGCGTGTTTATCGGCTACATCGGTACTGACTCGATTGGTTCGCTTATCAAACGCTTCGCTGCTAAAAAAGCCGGAGTAGAAGATGGTAGAAATCAATAATCAACGTAAGGCGTTCCTCGATATGCTGGCGTGGTCGGAGGGAACTGATAACGGACGTCAGAAAACCAGAAATCATGGTTATGACGTCATTGTAGGCGGAGAGCTATTTACTGATTACTCCGATCACCCTCGCAAACTTGTCACGCTAAACCCAAAACTCAAATCAACAGGCGCCGGACGCTACCAGCTTCTTTCCCGTTGGTGGGATGCCTACCGCAAGCAGCTTGGCCTGAAAGACTTCTCTCCGAAAAGTCAGGACGCTGTGGCATTGCAGCAGATTAAGGAGCGTGGCGCTTTACCTATGATTGATCGTGGTGATATCCGTCAGGCAATCGACCGTTGCAGCAATATCTGGGCTTCACTGCCG
>NZ_JNYQ01000048.1 GCF_000717245.1 Kitasatospora papulosa | reverse complement strand
ATGCCAGGTCATCTGAAACAGCAGCGGAACGGAGCGCCTCTGCCGCGGCAGACGCAAAAACAGCGGCGGCGGGGAGTGCGTCAACGGCATCCACGAAGGCGACAGAGGCTGCGGGAAGTGCGGTATCAGCATCGCAGAGCAAAAGTGCGGCAGAAGCGGCGGCAATACGTGCAAAAAATTCGGCAAAACGTGCAGAAGATATAGCTTCAGCTGTCGCGCTTGAGGATGCGGACACAACGAGAAAGGGGATAGTGCAGCTCAGCAGTGCAACCAACAGCACGTCTGAAACGCTTGCTGCAACGCCAAAGGCGGTTAAGGTGGTAATGGATGAAACGAACAGAAAAGCCCACTGGACAGTCCGGCACTGACCGGAACGCCAACAGCACCAACCGCGCTCAGGGGAACAAACAATACCCAGATTGCGAACACCGCTTTTGTACTGGCCGCGATTGCAGATGTTATCGACGCGTCACCTGACGCACTGAATACGCTGAATGAACTGGCCGCAGCGCTCGGGAATGATCCAGATTTTGCTACCACCATGACTAACGCGCTTGCGGGTAAACAACCGAAGAATGCGACACTGACGGCGCTGGCAGGGCTTTCCACGGCGAAAAATAAATTACCGTATTTTGCGGAAAATGATGCCGCCAGCCTGACTGAACTGACTCAGGTTGGCAGGGATATTCTGGCAAAAAATTCCGTTGCAGATGTTCTTGAATACCTTGGGGCCGGTGAGAATTCGGCCTTTCCGGCAGGTGCGCCGATCCCGTGGCCATCAGATATCGTTCCGTCTGGCTACGTCCTGATGCAGGGGCAGGCGTTTGACAAATCAGCCTACCCAAAACTTGCTGTCGCGTATCCATCGGGTGTGCTTCCTGATATGCGAGGCTGGACAATCAAGGGGAAACCCGCCAGCGGTCGTGCTGTATTGTCTCAGGAACAGGATGGAATTAAGTCGCACACCCACAGTGCCAGTGCATCCGGTACGGATTTGGGGACGAAAACCACATCGTCGTTTGATTACGGGACGAAAACAACAGGCAGTTTCGATTACGGCACCAAATCGACGAATAACACGGGGGCTCATGCTCACAGTCTGAGCGGTTCAACAGGGGCCGCGGGTGCTCATGCCCACACAAGTGGTTTAAGGATGAACAGTTCTGGCTGGAGTCAGTATGGAACAGCAACCATTACAGGAAGTTTATCCACAGTTAAAGGAACCAGCACACAGGGTATTGCTTATTTATCGAAAACGGACAGTCAGGGCAGCCACAGTCACTCATTGTCCGGTACAGCCGTGAGTGCCGGTGCACATGCGCATACAGTTGGTATTGGTGCGCACCAGCATCCGGTTGTTATCGGTGCTCATGCCCATTCTTTCAGTATTGGTTCACACGGACACACCATCACCGTTAACGCTGCGGGTAACGCGGAAAACACCGTCAAAAACATTGCATTTAACTATATTGTGAGGCTTGCATAATGGCATTCAGAATGAGTGAACAACCACGGACCATAAAAATTTATAATCTGCTGGCCGGAACTAATGAATTTATTGGTGAAGGTGACGCATATATTCCGCCTCATACCGGTCTGCCTGCAAACAGTACCGATATTGCACCGCCAGATATTCCGGCTGGCTTTGTGGCTGTTTTCAACAGTGATGAGGCATCGTGGCATCTCGTTGAAGACCATCGGGGTAAAACCGTCTATGACGTGGCTTCCGGCGACGCGTTATTTATTTCTGAACTCGGTCCGTTACCGGAAAATTTTACCTGGTTATCGCCGGGAGGGGAATATCAGAAGTGGAACGGCACAGCCTGGGTGAAGGATACGGAAGCAGAAAAACTGTTCCGGATCCGGGAGGCGGAAGAAACAAAAAAAAGCCTGATGCAGGTAGCCAGTGAGCATATTGCGCCGCTTCAGGATGCTGCAGATCTGGAAATTGCAACGAAGGAAGAAACCTCGTTGCTGGAAGCCTGGAAGAAGTATCGGGTGTTGCTGAACCGTGTTGATACATCAACTGCACCTGATATTGAGTGGCCTGCTGTCCCTGTTATGGAGTAATCGTTTTGTGATATGCCGCAGAAACGTTGTATGAAATAACGTTCTGCGGTTAGTTAGTATATTGTAAAGCTGAGTATTGGTTTATTTGGCGATTATTATCTTCAGGAGAATAATGGAAGTTCTATGACTCAATTGTTCATAGTGTTTACATCACCGCCAATTGCTTTTAAGACTGAACGCATGAAATATGGTTTTTCGTCATGTTTTGAGTCTGCTGTTGATATTTCTAAAGTCGGTTTTTTTTCTTCGTTTTCTCTAACTATTTTCCATGAAATACATTTTTGATTATTATTTGAATCAATTCCAATTACCTGAAGTCTTTCATCTATAATTGGCATTGTATGTATTGGTTTATTGGAGTAGATGCTTGCTTTTCTGAGCCATAGCTCTGATATCCAAATGAAGCCATAGGCATTTGTTATTTTGGCTCTGTCAGCTGCATAACGCCAAAAAATATATTTATCTGCTTGATCTTCAAATGTTGTATTGATTAAATCAATTGGATGGAATTGTTTATCATAAAAAATTAATGTTTGAATGTGATAACCGTCCTTTAAAAAAGTCGTTTCTGCAAGCTTGGCTGTATAGTCAACTAACTCTTCTGTCGAAGTGATATTTTTAGGCTTATCTACCAGTTTTAGACGCTCTTTAATATCTTCAGGAATTATTTTATTGTCATATTG
>NZ_JNYQ01000047.1 GCF_000717245.1 Kitasatospora papulosa | reverse complement strand
GTGGTCAGGTTGTGGTGATTGGTCGCTGATGCAAAATGTTTTATGTGAAACCGCCTGCGGGCGGTTTTGTCATTTATGGAGCGTGAGGAATGGGTAAAGGAAGCAGTAAGGGGCATACCCCGCGCGAAGCGAAGGACAACCTGAAGTCCACGCAGTTGCTGAGTGTGATCGATGCCATCAGCGAAGGGCCGATTGAAGGTCCGGTGGATGGCTTAAAAAGCGTGCTGCTGAACAGTACGCCGGTGCTGGACACTGAGGGGAATACCAACATATCCGGTGTCACGGTGGTGTTCCGGGCTGGTGAGCAGGAGCAGACTCCGCCGGAGGGATTTGAATCCTCCGGCTCCGAGACGGTGCTGGGTACGGAAGTGAAATATGACACGCCGATCACCCGCACCATTACGTCTGCAAACATCGACCGTCTGCGCTTTACCTTCGGTGTACAGGCACTGGTGGAAACCACCTCAAAGGGTGACAGGAATCCGTCGGAAGTCCGCCTGCTGGTTCAGATACAACGTAACGGTGGCTGGGTGACGGAAAAAGACATCACCATTAAGGGCAAAACCACCTCGCAGTATCTGGCCTCGGTGGTGATGGGTAACCTGCCGCCGCGCCCGTTTAATATCCGGATGCGCAGGATGACGCCGGACAGCACCACAGACCAGCTGCAGAACAAAACGCTCTGGTCGTCATACACTGAAATCATCGATGTGAAACAGTGCTACCCGAACACGGCACTGGTCGGCGTGCAGGTGGACTCGGAGCAGTTCGGCAGCCAGCAGGTGAGCCGTAATTATCATCTGCGCGGGCGTATTCTGCAGGTGCCGTCGAACTATAACCCGCAGACGCGGCAATACAGCGGTATCTGGGACGGAACGTTTAAACCGGCATACAGCAACAACATGGCCTGGTGTCTGTGGGATATGCTGACCCATCCGCGCTACGGCATGGGGAAACGTCTTGGTGCGGCGGATGTGGATAAATGGGCGCTGTATGTCATCGGCCAGTACTGCGACCAGTCAGTGCCGGACGGCTTTGGCGGCACGGAGCCGCGCATCACCTGTAATGCGTACCTGACCACACAGCGTAAGGCGTGGGATGTGCTCAGCGATTTCTGCTCGGCGATGCGCTGTATGCCGGTATGGAACGGGCAGACGCTGACGTTCGTGCAGGACCGACCGTCGGATAAGACGTGGACCTATAACCGCAGTAATGTGGTGATGCCGGATGATGGCGCGCCGTTCCGCTACAGCTTCAGCGCCCTGAAGGACCGCCATAATGCCGTTGAGGTGAACTGGATTGACCCGAACAACGGCTGGGAGACGGCGACAGAGCTTGTTGAAGATACGCAGGCCATTGCCCGTTACGGTCGTAATGTTACGAAGATGGATGCCTTTGGCTGTACCAGCCGGGGGCAGGCACACCGCGCCGGGCTGTGGCTGATTAAAACAGAACTGCTGGAAACGCAGACCGTGGATTTCAGCGTCGGCGCAGAAGGGCTTCGCCATGTACCGGGCGATGTTATTGAAATCTGCGATGATGACTATGCCGGTATCAGCACCGGTGGTCGTGTGCTGGCGGTGAACAGCCAGACCCGGACGCTGACGCTCGACCGTGAAATCACGCTGCCATCCTCCGGTACCGCGCTGATAAGCCTGGTTGACGGAAGTGGCAATCCGGTCAGCGTGGAGGTTCAGTCCGTCACCGACGGCGTGAAGGTAAAAGTGAGCCGTGTTCCTGACGGTGTTGCTGAATACAGCGTATGGGAGCTGAAGCTGCCGACGCTGCGCCAGCGACTGTTCCGCTGCGTGAGTATCCGTGAGAACGACGACGGCACGTATGCCATCACCGCCGTGCAGCATGTGCCGGAAAAAGAGGCCATCGTGGATAACGGGGCGCACTTTGACGGCGAACAGAGTGGCACGGTGAATGGTGTCACGCCGCCAGCGGTGCAGCACCTGACCGCAGAAGTCACTGCAGACAGCGGGGAATATCAGGTGCTGGCGCGATGGGACACACCGAAGGTGGTGAAGGGCGTGAGTTTCCTGCTCCGTCTGACCGTAACAGCGGACGACGGCAGTGAGCGGCTGGTCAGCACGGCCCGGACGACGGAAACCACATACCGCTTCACGCAACTGGCGCTGGGGAACTACAGGCTGACAGTCCGGGCGGTAAATGCGTGGGGGCAGCAGGGCGATCCGGCGTCGGTATCGTTCCGGATTGCCGCACCGGCAGCACCGTCGAGGATTGAGCTGACGCCGGGCTATTTTCAGATAACCGCCACGCCGCATCTTGCCGTTTATGACCCGACGGTACAGTTTGAGTTCTGGTTCTCGGAAAAGCAGATTGCGGATATCAGACAGGTTGAAACCAGCACGCGTTATCTTGGTACGGCGCTGTACTGGATAGCCGCCAGTATCAATATCAAACCGGGCCATGATTATTACTTTTATATCCGCAGTGTGAACACCGTTGGCAAATCGGCATTCGTGGAGGCCGTCGGTCGGGCGAGCGATGATGCGGAAGGTTACCTGGATTTTTTCAAAGGCAAGATAACCGAATCCCATCTCGGCAAGGAGCTGCTGGAAAAAGTCGAGCTGACGGAGGATAACGCCAGCAGACTGGAGGAGTTTTCGAAAGAGTGGAAGGATGCCAGTGATAAGTGGAATGCCATGTGGGCTGTCAAAATTGAGCAGACCAAAGACGGCAAACATTATGTCGCGGGTATTGGCCTCAGCATGGAGGACACGGAGGAAGGCAAACTGAGCCAGTTTCTGGTTGCCGCCAATCGTATCGCATTTATTGACCCGGCAAACGGGAATGAAACGCCGATGTTTGTGGCGCAGGGCAACCAGATATTCATGAACGACGTGTTCCTGAAGCGCCTGACGGCCCCCACCATTACCAGCGGCGGCAATCCTCCGGCCTTTTCCCTGACACCGGACGGAAAGCTGACCGCTAAAAATGCGGATATCAGTGGCAGTGTGAATGCGAACTCCGGGACGCTCAGTAATGTGACGATAGCTGAAAACTGTACGATAAACGGTACGCTGAGGGCGGAAAAAATCGTCGGGGACATTGTAAAGGCGGCGAGCGCGGCTTTTCCGCGCCAGCGTGAAAGCAGTAGGTCCCCGTACTGTCACCGTGACCGATGACCATCCTTTTGATCGCCAGATAGTGGTGCTTCCGCTGACGTTTCGCGGAAGTAAGCGTACTGTCAGCGGCAGGACAACGTATTCGATGTGTTATCTGAAAGTACTGATGAACGGTGCGGTGATTTATGATGGCGCGGCGAACGAGGCGGTACAGGTGTTCTCCCGTATTGTTGACATGCCAGCGGGTCGGGGAAACGTGATCCTGACGTTCACGCTTACGTCCACACGGCATTCGGCAGATATTCCGCCGTATACGTTTGCCAGCGATGTGCAGGTTATGGTGATTAAGAAACAGGCGCTGGGCATCAGCGTGGTCTGAGTGTGTTACAGAGGTTCGTCCGGGAACGGGCGTTTTATTATAAAACAGTGAGAGGTGAACGATGCGTAATGTGTGTATTGCCGTTGCTGTCTTTGCCGCACTTGCGGTGACAGTCACTCCGGCCCGTGCGGAAGGTGGACATGGTACGTTTACGGTGGGCTATTTTCAAGTGAAACCGGGTACATTGCCGTCGTTGTCGGGCGGGGATACCGGTGTGAGTCATCTGAAAGGGATTAACGTGAAGTACCGTTATGAGCTGACGGACAGTGTGGGGGTGATGGCTTCCCTGGGGTTCGCCGCGTCGAAAAAGAGCAGCACAGTGATGACCGGGGAGGATACGTTTCACTATGAGAGCCTGCGTGGACGTTATGTGAGCGTGATGGCCGGACCGGTTTTACAAATCAGTAAGCAGGTCAGTGCGTACGCCATGGCCGGAGTGGCTCACAGTCGGTGGTCCGGCAGTACAATGGATTACCGTAAGACGGAAATCACTCCCGGGTATATGAAAGAGACGACCACTGCCAGGGACGAAAGTGCAATGCGGCATACCTCAGTGGCGTGGAGTGCAGGTATACAGATTAATCCGGCAGCGTCCGTCGTTGTTGATATTGCTTATGAAGGCTCCGGCAGTGGCGACTGGCGTACTGACGGATTCATCGTTGGGGTCGGTTATAAATTCTGATTAGCCAGGTAACACAGTGTTATGACAGCCCGCCGGAACCGGTGGGCTTTTTTGTGGGGTGAATATGGCAGTAAAGATTTCAGGAGTCCTGAAAGACGGCACAGGAAAACCGGTACAGAACTGCACCATTCAGCTGAAAGCCAGACGTAACAGCACCACGGTGGTGGTGAACACGGTGGGCTCAGAGAATCCGGATGAAGCCGGGCGTTACAGCATGGATGTGGAGTACGGTCAGTACAGTGTCATCCTGCAGGTTGACGGTTTTCCACCATCGCACGCCGGGACCATCACCGTGTATGAAGATTCACAACCGGGGACGCTGAATGATTTTCTCTGTGCCATGACGGAGGATGATGCCCGGCCGGAGGTGCTGCGTCGTCTTGAACTGATGGTGGAAGAGGTGGCGCGTAACGCGTCCGTGGTGGCACAGAGTACGGCAGACGCGAAGAAATCAGCCGGCGATGCCAGTGCATCAGCTGCTCAGGTCGCGGCCCTTGTGACTGATGCAACTGACTCAGCACGCGCCGCCAGCACGTCCGCCGGACAGGCTGCATCGTCAGCTCAGGAAGCGTCCTCCGGCGCAGAAGCGGCATCAGCAAAGGCCACTGAAGCGGAAAAAAGTGCCGCAGCCGCAGAGTCCTCAAAAAACGCGGCGGCCACCAGTGCCGGTGCGGCGAAAACGTCAGAAACGAATGCTGCAGCGTCACAACAATCAGCCGCCACGTCTGCCTCCACCGCGGCCACGAAAGCGTCAGAGGCCGCCACTTCAGCACGAGATGCGGTGGCCTCAAAAGAGGCAGCAAAATCATCAGAAACGAACGCATCATCAAGTGCCGGTCGTGCAGCTTCCTCGGCAACGGCGGCAGAAAATTCTGCCAGGGCGGCAAAAACGTCCGAGACGAATGCCAGGT
>NZ_JNYQ01000046.1 GCF_000717245.1 Kitasatospora papulosa | reverse complement strand
GTCCGCATACACCGACAGATCCACCGGAGCCAGATCCAGCACACCCCCCACCGGAAAACCCGGCCCACGCAACGAGAACTGCTCCCACAACCGCCAACGGCGGCCCAGCAGCGGAGCGCCGTCGTCACTCATGGGCCACGCCCGCCGGGGTGTCCGCGAGCTCCTCGGCGACGATCTCCGCGAGTTCCTCGGGGGTGGGGTAGGCGAAGACGAGGGCGACCGCGATCTCGGTGCCCAGCGCCTCCTGGATGCGGCCGGTGATCTGGAACGCCGTCAGCGAGTCACCGCCGGACTCGAAGAAGTCCGCCTTCTCGTCGAGTCCTTCGTTGCTCAGTGCCTCCTGGTAGAGGCCGGTGATCAGTTCGGTCAGCCCGGCGGTGCTCCGCCGATCCCACGCGACGGTCTGGTCCTGAACGGTCATGATGACTCCTTTGAACGAAGAGGAAGGTGAAGAAGAAGCGGTGGTGAGGGGAGCGCGCGTCACTGCAGGACGGACAGCGGTGGTACGGGGGACGGCGGGGCCGCAGGTCCCGCCTCCGCGGCGCCGCCCACTCCCATGGCGGCCAGGGCGGAGGGCGAGTTGCCGCCGGAGACGACCACGGCCGTGCGTCCGTGGAAGCCGCGCCGGAGCGCGCCGGCCAGGGCGACACTGCCGCTCGGTTCGGCGGGCAGGCCGGCCCGGTGCAGCAGCTCCATGGCCCGGAGGATCTCCCCGTCCTCGACTGCGACCAGTTCGTCGACCCGCCGCTGGATGATGGGAAAGGTGATCTCGCCGGGCCGCTGGCCGCGCAGTCCGTCGGCGACGGTCTGCGAGGCGGGCACCTCCACCGGGCTCCCGGCCTCGAGCGATACGGCGTAGCGGCACGCCTGCCGGGGCTCCACGCCGATGACGCGCGGCGGGCGCGCGGCCAGGGCTGCCGCGAGGCAGCTGCCCGCCAGCAGCCCTCCGCCGCCGACCGGGACGAAGAGCAGATCGATGTCGGGCGCCTCCTCCAGGATCTCCAGGACGACGGTGCCCTGGCCCGCGACGACCAGTTCGTCGTCGGAGGAGGGCACCAGCAGGGCGCCGGTGTCCTCCGCCAGTTCCCGGGCGCGCTGGTCGCGTGCGGCGACGCCGCCGTCGACCGTGAGCACCCGGGCGCCCAGCCGGCGGATGGCGTCGGCCTTGGCCCGGCCCGCTCCGGCGGCCATCACGACGGTGGCCTCGGCGCCGATCCGGCGGGCGAGCGCGGCCACCGCGATGCCGTGGTTGCCGGAGGACCCCGCGACCACGGTGACACTGTCCTGGCCGAGCATGGCGTTGGCGGCGCCACGCGCCTTGAAGGAGCCTCCGTGTTGAAGGTGTTCGGCCTTGAGCAGCAGTCCGCGCTGTCCGGGTCCGAACAGTGCGGGCAAGGCGTCGGCGGCCAGCAGCGGCGTACGCCGTACGGGTCCGCGGATCCGTACGGCCGCCGCCCGCACGTCGGCCGGGCCGAGGCGGGTTCCGGCGGCGGTCATGGCGTCCGGCCCGCGCTCTGCGGGGCGCGGGCCAGCAGGGCGGCCCGGTCGGTCTTCCCCGTGCGGGTGGTGGGCAGCCGCTCGATGCGCTGGAAACCGCGCGGCATCATGTGGGGCGGCAGAGTCCTTGCCAGATGTCTGCGCAGCTCCGCGTTGGTGACCGCGTCGAGCGAGCCGGTGACATGGGCTTGCAGGAACGTCTTTCCCCGCTCGTCCGGTTCGGCGGTGACCACGGCCCCGGTCACCCGGGGGTGGCTGAGCAGTACGCCTTCGATCTCGGCCGGGTCGACCCGGTAGCCCCGGATCTTCACCTGCCGGTCGGAGCGGCCCAGATACTCCAGTACGCCGTCCTGTCCCACCCGCGCCAGGTCCCCGGTGCCGTAGGCGCGGGCGCCCGGCGGCCCACCGGGGTCCGGCCGGAAGCGGTCGGCGGTGAGCTCGGGCCGCCCTCTGTAGCCGCGTGCCACACCGATGCCGCCGAGAGTGATCTCGCCGACCTCCCCCGGGGGCGTCTCCCGTCCGTCGGGGCCGGTCAGGGTGACCGTCATCCCGTCGATGGCGGTCCCGATCAGGTCCGTGGTGGTGTCCGGTTCGGGAGGGACCGCGTAGCGGGTCGCGGTCATGGTGCACTCGGTGGGGCCGTACTGGTTGACCAGGCTGCCGGGCAGCAGCCGGCGGGAACCGGAGCTGAGGAACGGCAGCAGTGACTCACCGCTGGCCACGACCGTGCGCAGTCCGCCGAGGCGCTCCTCGGCCCGGTCCTGCTGGGCGAGGAAGGTGAGAAAGGACGGGGTGACGCTGAGCAGGGTGTCGACGCCCTCGCGCCGCAGGATCTCCGCGAAGCTGTCGGCTCGCAGCAGGGTGCTCCGTTCCGCCAGGACCACGGTGCCCCCGGCGACCAGCGGGGCGAAGGTGTCGCGGATGGAGGCGTCGTAGCCGAGGGGGGCGACCTGGAGTGCCACGGTGTGCGGGCCGAGACCGTAGTCGCGGGCGACGAAGTGGAGATACGAGTCGAGGCCCGCGCGCTCGATCAGGACGGCGTTGGGGGTGCCGGTCGAGCCGGAGGTGTGGCTGACGTACGCCAGCTGCCGCCCGGAGACCTCCGGCCGCACGGCGGGCGTTCCGGCGGCTCGCACGCGGTGGGAGCCGTCCCAGCTGTCCGGTTCGCCCAGCTCGTCGAGGTCGATCACCGTTCCCTGGGCCATCAGCCCCGCGTGCCCTCGCACCGTGCCCCGGGTGAGCAGGGCCGTGGCGCCGCCGCTGCGGACCATGGCGGCCAGCCGGGCCGGCGGCTGTGTCACGTCCAGGGTGAGGAAGGCACCTCCGGCCCGGAGTACCGCCGCCACCGCGACCACGCTCTCCGGCCCCGGTTCCAGGGCGATGGCGCAGACCCGCTCGCGCACTATTCCCCGGTCGGTCAGGACGTGGGCCAGCCTGTCGATCCAGGCGTCGAGCCCGCGGTAGCTGATGGTGCGACCGGGGGCGCGCAGAGCGGTGGCCTCCGGCGTACGCACAGCGTGGGCCTGGTCGACGGCGACGAAGCGGAGTTCGGAGGTGTAGGCGTTGCCCTGGTCGTCGGTGAGCCAGGCGTGTTCCGGACTCGGCAGCATCTCGGTGACGGTGAGCTTGGCCTGAGGATCCTTCCGCGCCAGCCGCCGGGCGGCCTTGGCGAGAATGTTCACGTACACCGGGGCATCGAAGTCCACATAGAACGGACGCGGCTCGGTCGGCGACACCACGAACATTCTCCTCCGCGAACTCCAGATCCCCACCCGTGAACCGCCACGACTCCCGGCTCACCACCAGCTTGTCCACCGCCACCCGAGGCACATGATCCGCGTCGATGCGGAGGGCGAAGCGGTCCATCACGCGGTTGGTGAGGGCGTGGCTGAAGACGTCCAGTACGTCGAACTCGCTGCCGTCCGGCAGGACGGCCGTGAGCCGGCCGTCGCGGTCGGTCACGGTGACCTCGGCGCTGAGCACGGTGCGGTCCCGGTGCGGGTCGCTGGTGTGTTCGGCGACGGCCACGAAGTAGTCCTCCGGGCGGTCCAGGGCGGGGCGGCTGCGTGCCGACCACTTCAGCGGCAGCTCCTTGGGCAGCATCGGCATCAGCCGGGGCCCGGGGAAGTCGCGGTCGGTCTCGGCGATCAGCTCCTCGACGGCCGGATGCTGGTTGACGAAGAGCGAGGCGGCGACGGTGTTCATGGCGATGTGCAGTTCGCCCAGGACGAGTTCGAAGTCGCCCCGTTCGACCGAGGCGGCGTCCTTGGCCATGATCAGTACGTCGGGGCTGACGTAGCGGGAGAGCGACCAGCCGTCGCGCGGGCCGTCGAACTCCTCCCGTACCCGGTCGGCGATGTCCGCCGAGGACAGCTGTACCCGGCGGGCGCCTTCCGGGGCATCGATGATCCGGGCCCAGCGGTCGCGCAGCTCGGCACCGATCCGGTCCGCCTCCGGCATGGACGCCGCGTGCGGGGCCGGCAGGCAGGCGAACCAGAGCGAGGCGAGATCGGTGGTGGGGCGGTCGCCGCGCACACGGTCGAAGCTCTCCCGGATCCGGGCGCGCATGGATTCCGCGTACCGGCTGGTCAGCCAGCCCACGGCCGTCAGGCACAAAGAGAGCGGGGTCAGCTCGTCCAGGACGGCGGTGCTGAGCCGGGCGGTGGCGGAGCGCCGGGTGTCGGAGTAGACCAGCGAGCGGTTGGGCGCGGTGCGGGTGCCCTTGGCGCGCTGGGACGCGGTGTCGGTGATGCGGGTGAAGTCCTCCTCCAGCGCGGCGAGCGCCTCGCACAGAGCACCGGCGTCACGGCCGGCCGCCTCCACCCGCTCACGGCCCCGCTCCAAAACCTCCAACGGCTCCAGCGCGCCCCGCCGCAGCTCCGGATCACCCACCCGCTCGAGAGGCGAAGGGAATGCGGCGTGGGGGTATCCAGGCCATCAGACGACCGTCCGCCGACAACGTCCTGGCCAGCGCGTCGATCGACCAACTGGAGAAGAACACCGACGACGACTCCGTCAGCCCCTCCCCCGCATCGATCTCCACCCCACCCACCGAACGATCGACACGCCC
>NZ_JNYQ01000045.1 GCF_000717245.1 Kitasatospora papulosa | reverse complement strand
CGAGAGCTACGACGCCGGACTCCACCTCCGAGCCTCTCTGATCTGGATCAACGACCTCTTACCGACGACCGAATGATCACAACCTCACACAGGCCCTAGAAGACGGCCTCCAGCAGCAAGCGAAGGACCATGTGGCACGCCGCGACGATGGCGACGCCCACCACCTCGACGTCCTCCTCACCGCGGGCGCAGCGCGTCAGCCAAGGCGTGACATGTTCGTAGCTCCTTCGAAGCCGCTCCAGGAGACGCCGCATGCGCCCTCGCAGAAGCGGAGTCGACCTTTTCGCTGGTGAGGGTGAGGGTGAGGGTGAGGGTGAGGGTGAGGGTGAGGGTGAGGGTGAGAGTGAGGGTGAGGTGGGGGTGGCTGCGATTATCCGTTCATGACTGTGATTCCCGTGTACCGGTCCTGGCAGCGGATCGAGACCTGGCTGGCCGAACACGCACCGCGTACCTTCGATTCTCTGCGACCGCCCGCCTCGGCGGACGCCATCTCGGCGGCTGCGGACGAGTTGAGAATGAAGTTCCCCGCTGACCTTGTCGAGTCCCTACGCTGCCACGACGGCGTCTCACCGGGGCACGGTCTCTTCCAGTTCCCTGGAGGGGATCAGCCGTTGGGTATTGATGCCATTCTGCGGCGCGGTCGGATGGACCGGCAACTGTGGAACAGGCTCGGCGAGGATCATCCGGATGAGACGTACTGGCATCCGGAGTTCCTGATGTTCGCGGACAGCAATCCGCCGGACGGCCTGGTCCTCGACTGCCGGGAGGGTGCCACGTTCGGCGCAGTGGGAACACACCTCAAGGGGGGAGGCACGAGCTTCGGGCGTTGGCCTTCGCTGGCAGCTTTCCTGCACGAGCTCGCGGGCGGCCTCGAGCACGGGCTTGCGATGGGGTGGTGGCGGAAGTTCGTGCCAGTCGTCTGGCAGGAGACCCTGCTCTGGGAGGAAGAACCTCAGCCACTACCCGTCCCCCGGTCACTGCGGGAGGTTGCGGCAACCGTTGCCGCACCCGCCGCACCTGAGGTGGGCCAAGAGCCTTTGCCCGTGGTCGCGGAGGAGGGATGGGCGGGAGAGTATGCCTCGTTCTGCCTCAGTTTCGTGCGGGGCCTGGACGAGTCGGAACTCCTGCGCCGTTTCGGAGCCCTGGCCGACACCCACCGCCCCCGCTCACGCGGACAGGCACAGGCAGACGCCCAGCGATGGACGGCCGGCCTCCTCCCGGTGGTCCGGGCCGGGCGCTGTGGTCAGTGGGCATTCGGAATCGAGGAAGGGCATCGGTGGGAGGGCAACCGGAGCGAGGTTCTGCGTCGTCTGTCCCGAGGTACTCAAGCGGTATCCCTGTCGTTCTCCGGGGCCACCACGATGTCCTACTACGAGGACGGGGAAGTCGTCACGGTCTACGACACAAGGCGGTCCTACCAGCAGCCTGGTGAAGGTGATCCGTTCGACATCTTTCCCGAGTTGCCCGCACACGGCCCGGCCGCGGGCCGGCTCCTGCCAGACGGACGGACCTCGTTGGGCAGCCTGGAAGTGCCGACGGAGCGGACCCCTCTGCTCCAGCGTGCAACTCTCCGCGCGGTTTGCGGAGTTGTCTCCGACCATTTCGGAATCGACCTGCCGCCGGGCGCCCTGACCGGCGAGTTGGCCAGTGCCCAGGTGCTACCAGTACTGCCAGGAGTGGACGGGCGATACCGTCCGCCGACCGATCTTGCCGAGCACATCACCACGGCCTCCGAGGCGCGCTTGCGCACCGTGCTGGCAACACAAATGTGTAGTCTCGCTGCCGAGACCGGCCTCGATACCTACCCCGAGGTTATCGAAGCTCTTCATCGAGCGGGCCAGGACGAGTGCCACGGTGTGGACGACGACTCACCACTCGGCATACGGCTGCGCACAGTCTTTGCGGACGCGGCGGCAGCATGGAGCCTGCCCCGGGACGACGACGGCCATCTTCTGATCGACCTCAGCGAGAGGGACGCCTGGCAGCACCGAGCCAACGCGGCGGGCGCGTTGGCCGATGCACTCTCCCTGCCGGCTCGCGAGGTCATCGGCAGCGTCCTCCACCAGCGCCGGAACCCCGACTGGCGGGCGGAATTCACGGAGCAGCTCGGCGAGGCCCCGCACGAACACCGCGGTGCGCCACCTCACGAACGTCAGGTCCGAACGCCGACGGCGCATGCCCGGAGGCGAAGGTCGACGCAATAGCGGAAGCCCGATGCGGGCAGCGCCCGTCTCAGCGCCATCTCCGGAGCGGTGTTCCGATTCCTCTGGCCGGTCCGACACGGGCTGCCGCGCTTCCCGGCCCCGGCAGGCGGGCTTTCACCCACTGCCCACCTACGCGATCGGCCGGCCCTGGCTGGTGCGGCCCAGCGCGGCTCCTTCATCGACGTTTCGTGTCCGTTGGGCAGGTGGGATGCAGCACCGCCGGCGAAGTATGGCGCGTAACCGGCGAGGACGTTTCCGCGTGCACGGGATGCCGGCGGGACTTCTTGCTCAGCGTGCTCGACTGAGGGGGCTGTTCTGGGCAAGGGTAGGCTCCGGATTTTATGAGTGCTATACGGCCCCGGGGCCAGGCCAAGCTTGCGGGCGGGCATGTGGCTGCGATCGTCGTTCTTGTCGACCTGCTGGTGTGTGCCGTGCTGCTCCTGGCATCCGTAGGAGTCATCGGTACGGAGCCGACCACCCGGGCGGAGGAGACCGCTGCTTGGCAGTCTGCCGGCCAGCTGTACTTCGGCTGGCTCGTGGTAGGTGCGACGTCTCTCGCCTTGCTGCGCATGCCGAAAGCTCTGCTCGCGCACGTGTCGACGATGTTGCTCTCGCCCATCGCTCTGTTCGTGCTGCTGTTGCTGCTCTCGTCTGGTCTCGGTTGACCCGGGCGTCCAAGCGCGGCTCGAAGTAGCAGACCCGGCAATCACCGCGGGCGCAAACCCCGTCACAACCTCGGCGCGCGAGCTCCTCAGAGATGGCCAGTGTGCGCGGTTGCGGAGGAAGGACGTGACACAGCCGGTTTCCACGGCTGTTTCACGCTGCCTCCCGCTCACCAAAGATTGTTCTGGCTCAACTTTCGTGATCGGTAGCGCTGGGTTGCTGAGGTCAGCTGCTTCAGGGTGACCATGACGCCACGAAGCAGCTGACGCCGTCGATGATCTCGGCGCACAGGAGGCGGTGGGTGGTCAGGTCCTCGGCGGCCCCGTCCAGCAGCTGCCAGGGCGAGCGGCCCGATACCCCTAGGGCCTGTGTGAGGTCGTGATCAATATCTGCGTTCCGCTGCCGTGCCGGGACGGATCACGGTAGAACGCCGGTGTGACGCGCCGACAGCTCAGTGA
>NZ_JNYQ01000044.1 GCF_000717245.1 Kitasatospora papulosa | reverse complement strand
ACTGTCGCTTGGTCAGATCTGCGCCCGAATAAGCCTCAAGCAGCATATTTGATAGTCTGGCGTAACCATCATCGAGATCTGCCACATTACGCTCCTGTCCGGCAAAGTTACCTCTGCCGAAGTTGAGTATTTTTGCTGTATTTGTCATAATGACTCCTGTTGATAGATCCAGTAATGACCTCAGAACTCCATCTGGATTTGTTCAGAACGCTCGGTTGCCGCCGGGCGTTTTTTATTGGTGAGAATCGCAGCAACTTGTCGCGCCAATCGAGCCATGTCGTCGTCAACGACCCCCCATTCAAGAACAGCAAGCAGCATTGAGAACTTTGGAATCCAGTCCCTCTTCCACCTGCTGATCTGCGACTTATCAACGCCCACAGCTTCCGCTGTCTTCTCAGTTCCAAGCATTGCGATTTTGTTAAGCAACGCACTCTCGATTCGTAGAGCCTCGTTGCGTTTGTTTGCACGAACCATATGTAAGTATTTCCTTAGATAACAATTGATTGAATGTATGCAAATAAATGCATACACCATAGGTGTGGTTTAATTTGATGCCCTTTTTCAGGGCTGGAATGTGTAAGAGCGGGGTTATTTATGCTGTTGTTTTTTTGTTACTCGGGAAGGGCTTTACCTCTTCCGCATAAACGCTTCCATCAGCGTTTATAGTTAAAAAAATCTTTCGGCCTGCATGAATGGCCTTGTTGATCGCGCTTTGATATACGCCGAGATCTTTAGCTGTCTTGGTTTGCCCAAAGCGCATTGCATAATCTTTCAGGGTTATGCGTTGTTCCATACAACCTCCTTAGTACATGCAACCATTATCACCGCCAGAGGTAAAATAGTCAACACGCACGGTGTTAGATATTTATCCCTTGCGGTGATAGATTTAACGTATGAGCACAAAAAAGAAACCATTAACACAAGAGCAGCTTGAGGACGCACGTCGCCTTAAAGCAATTTATGAAAAAAAGAAAAATGAACTTGGCTTATCCCAGGAATCTGTCGCAGACAAGATGGGGATGGGGCAGTCAGGCGTTGGTGCTTTATTTAATGGCATCAATGCATTAAATGCTTATAACGCCGCATTGCTTACAAAAATTCTCAAAGTTAGCGTTGAAGAATTTAGCCCTTCAATCGCCAGAGAAATCTACGAGATGTATGAAGCGGTTAGTATGCAGCCGTCACTTAGAAGTGAGTATGAGTACCCTGTTTTTTCTCATGTTCAGGCAGGGATGTTCTCACCTAAGCTTAGAACCTTTACCAAAGGTGATGCGGAGAGATGGGTAAGCACAACCAAAAAAGCCAGTGATTCTGCATTCTGGCTTGAGGTTGAAGGTAATTCCATGACCGCACCAACAGGCTCCAAGCCAAGCTTTCCTGACGGAATGTTAATTCTCGTTGACCCTGAGCAGGCTGTTGAGCCAGGTGATTTCTGCATAGCCAGACTTGGGGGTGATGAGTTTACCTTCAAGAAACTGATCAGGGATAGCGGTCAGGTGTTTTTACAACCACTAAACCCACAGTACCCAATGATCCCATGCAATGAGAGTTGTTCCGTTGTGGGGAAAGTTATCGCTAGTCAGTGGCCTGAAGAGACGTTTGGCTGATCGGCAAGGTGTTCTGGTCGGCGCATAGCTGATAACAATTGAGCAAGAATCTTCATCGAATTAGGGGAATTTTCACTCCCCTCAGAACATAACATAGTAAATGGATTGAATTATGAAGAATGGTTTTTATGCGACTTACCGCAGCAAAAATAAAGGGAAAGATAAGCGCTCAATAAACCTGTCTGTTTTCCTTAATTCTCTGCTGGCTGATAATCATCACCTGCAGGTTGGCTCCAATTATTTGTATATTCATAAAATCGATGGAAAAACTTTTCTCTTTACCAAAACAAATGACAAGAGTCTGGTTCAGAAGATAAATCGCTCTAAAGCTTCAGTTGAAGATATTAAGAACAGCCTCGCAGATGACGAATCATTGGGATTCCCATCTTTTTTGTTTGTTGAAGGCGACACCATTGGTTTTGCCAGAACTGTTTTCGGGCCGACCACATCCGATCTGACAGATTTTTTAATCGGGAAAGGAATGTCATTAAGCAGTGGAGAGCGCGTTCAGATAGAGCCACTGATGAGGGGAACCACCAAAGACGATGTTATGCATATGCATTTCATCGGCCGAACAACGGTGAAGGTAGAAGCCAAGCTACCTGTATTTGGCGATATATTAAAGGTCTTAGGGGCAACAGATATTGAAGGGGAGCTTTTTGACTCATTGGATATAGTCATTAAGCCAAAATTTAAAAGGGATATAAAAAAGGTTGCCAAGGATATTATTTTTAACCCGTCACCTCAATTTTCAGACATTAGCCTGCGGGCAAAAGATGAGGCCGGAGATATTTTAACAGAACATTATCTATCAGAAAAAGGCCATCTCTCAGCGCCTCTGAACAAGGTCACCAATGCTGAGATAGCTGAAGAGATGGCATATTGCTACGCAAGAATGAAAAGTGATATACTGGAATGTTTTAAAAGGCAGGTGGGCAAAGTTAAGGATTAATTATCAGGAGTAATTATGCGGAACAGAATCATGCCTGGTGTTTACATAGTAATAATTCCTTACGTTATCGTAAGCATTTGCTATCTCCTTTTCCGCCACTACATTCCTGGTGTTTCTTTTTCAGCTCATAGAGATGGTCTTGGGGCGACATTGTCATCATATGCAGGAACCATGATTGCAATCCTGATTGCTGCCTTGACGTTTCTAATCGGAAGCAGAACGCGCCGACTGGCCAAGATTAGAGAGTATGGGTATATGACATCGGTAGTTATTGTCTATGCCCTTAGTTTTGTTGAGCTTGGAGCTTTGTTTTTCTGCGGGTTATTGCTTCTTTCCAGCATAAGCGGCTACATGATACCCACTATCGCCATCGGCATTGCCTCTGCATCGTTCATTCATATATGCATCCTTGTTTTCCAACTATATAATTTGACCAGAGAACAAGAATAACCCGGCCTCAGCGCCGGGTTTTCTTTGCCTCACGATCGCCCCCAAAACACATAACCAATTGTATTTATTGAAAAATAAATAGATACAACTCACTAAACATAGCAATTCAGATCTCTCACCTACCAAACAATGCCCCCCTGCAAAAAATAAATTCATATAAAAAACATACAGATAACCATCTGCGGTGATAAATTATCTCTGGCGGTGTTGACATAAATACCACTGGCGGTGATACTGAGCACATCAGCAGGACGCACTGACCACCATGAAGGTGACGCTCTTAAAAATTAAGCCCTGAAGAAGGGCAGCATTCAAAGCAGAAGGCTTTGGGGTGTGTGATACGAAACGAAGCATTGGCCGTAAGTGCGATTCCGGATTAGCTGCCAATGTGCCAATCGCGGGGGGTTTTCGTTCAGGACTACAACTGCCACACACCACCAAAGCTAACTGACAGGAGAATCCAGATGGATGCACAAACACGCCGCCGCGAACGTCGCGCAGAGA
>NZ_JNYQ01000043.1 GCF_000717245.1 Kitasatospora papulosa | reverse complement strand
TGTGGCCGTAGTTCAACGACCCGGCACCGGCGAAGAAGTCCAGGTACGAGTGTCCGTCCTCATCCGTGAGCCGGGCACCCTGCGCACGGTCGAAGACCGTCGGCCAGCCACGGCAGTAGCTGCGCACCTCGGACTCGAGGGACTCGAAAACACTCAGGGCACGCGGGTTGTTCATGACACGCTCCTAGTGCGCCGGACGTCCGAGAACCGGGTCTCGATCGACGAGGCAGGTGGGTGGGCCAGCGGCCCGATCCGGTACAGGTGTTCGGACTCGTGTGCGTCCGGGAAGAGCCCTGAGGGGAACAGCAGCTCACGCTCCACCGACGCCCCGTTCCGAGCGGCGAAGGAGAGGAAGAGCCGTTGTGACGCGTCGTTGTCGGCACTGATGGTCGTCTCCAGCTGCTGGAGGACGCCCTTGTCGCGCAGACGGGTGGTGAGGTGGTCCAGCATGGCGCCGGCCAGGCCTCGGCCTCGTCGATCGCCGTCCACGGCGATCTGCCAGATGACGAGGCTGCCGGGGGCTTCCGGGCGTATGTAACCCGTCACGAAGGCGACGGCCTCTCCGCTTTCGTCGCGGGCGACCACGGAGGTCGCTGCGAAGTCACGGCACCACAGCAGATAGCTGTACGAGGAATTCACGTCGAGCACACGGGAATCGCGAGCGATTCTCCAAGCCGAAGCCCCGTCATCGATCGTGGGCTCCGCCATCTGTTCCCTTGACCTCACCATCGGCCCACACCTCCGTCTCACCTCGATACACAAGGCGGGAATGAACCCGCGAGAAGCGTGTGACGCTCTTCGGATCGAGCGTGTACCAACATATGTGCGAAGCGAATTGATTGACGAAAATACTTTCCGGAAATGCGGGTCGGGACCAGGGCAATCGGCTGGTCAGCGGCACCACGTGATCATCTCGCAGCACCGCCCCGGATCATGTTAGACCAGCGGACCTCTCCGGTCCACAGGAGAACTGTGGCACGAATGTCGACCGAAAGTGCGAGCTCGACGGCGGCCTTCCGAAGCAACTTCACCCGACGCGGACGTTCGGCGAGTTTCTTTTCTGATTGCCGGAACAGTTCCGATCGCCGGTGAACCCCGCCGACCACTCCGTGAAGACCTGTGCGCTTTCCTCACCGCCCCCGACTCCGTTCGGGTGATTCCTGTCAAAAATTCGGGCATCTGGCGGCTCGCGGTAATTCACCTGCCGGATGCACCTGATTGCGGATGTGTAATTCCGGCCACTCCCGCCGACCCCGAGGCCGGGCCTGCCTGCTCACGGACCGGCGAGCGGACTCGCCCGCGGCGAGGTACGGGGTGACGGAGGCCGTCGGGCGCGACCGCCACCGCGGCGCGGACCCGCTCCCGGCAGAACCGTGCGTCAGGCGGGAGATCACGGCGGACGGCCCGGAACGCTTCGTGAGCCCGGGCCCCGCCGAAGTCATCACTGTCGCCTGCCGGGCCCGGTCGCCCTGAGAACCGAGCGCGGGAGGACCGGCGCCGGCGGCTCCGCACGGCTCGGCCACCCGGGGTGCGCCGCAGTATCGCTTCCGCCGGGTGGTCACACTCCCGGCGTTGTCGCGTTTCCGACGTCGTGCCGTGACCTCGGCGTTGCCGCGTACCGAGCAGGGAGTCGACGGACAGTCGCCCCTCCGGCACCGGGCGATCCGCGCGATCCCGGGCGCCCGACGGCTTACGCAGCCCTTCGGCATGCGTTTCCTCGCGCGCCGCGCACCGCCGGAGCGCGGCACGGAGGACCGCACGCACGCCACGGGCTGCGGCTGAATCTATTCGGTACCCGCACAAACATCATGCGGCCGCGATCATCGTATCGAGTTAATGTCGTCGGCTCGCCTTGGTCCCAGGGCGGAAGCCGCCATTAGTGTTCCCCTGGATCTGGACGGGTTCCCGTTCATTCACCACCTTTTCCCCTTTCGCCCGACGGCGTCCGCATACGTGTGCCACCGACCTGACCAAGGAGAGCGTGCCGATGACTGTCGACTCGACCCCGGACGTGCGACTGGAACTGCCGCGGCAGTCCAGTCTTGGCACAGCGGCTGCCCGCAACCTCGCCCACACCACCAAGTCCGCCCCGCAGATGCAGGAGATCTCCTCCCGCTGGCTGCTGCGCATGCTGCCCTGGGTGGAGACCAAGGGCGGGGCCTACCGGGTCAACCGTCGCCTGAGCTACACCGTCGGCGACGGGACCGTGGAGTTCGTCCAGGACGGCGCCGACGTCCGTGTCATTCCCCGTGAACTCGGCGAACTGGCCCTGCTCCGGGGCTTCGACGACCTGGACGTCCTGACCGCGATCGCCGATCGGTGCGTACAACGCGAGTTCCGCGCCGGCGAGACACTGGTGGAGCGCGGAACACCCGCGGACAAACTGCATCTGATCGCGCACGGCCGCATCAACCAGACCTCCGTGGGGAGTTACGGCGACGAGGTCGTCCTGGACGTGCTGGCAGACGGCGACCGGTTCGGGGAGCACGCGCTGCTGGACGAGGACGCCCGCTGGGAGAACACCGCCACGGCCGAGACGTCGGGCACCCTCCTCACCTTGTCACGTGCGGACTTCGCCGCCGTGCAGTCCCACGCGGCGAGCCTGCGGGCCCACCTCGACACGTTCGCGTCGCTCTCCCAGCGGCGGCAGAACCACCGTGGCGAGGCCGAGATCGCGATGTCGGCCGGTCACGTCGGCGAGCAGGAACTGCCCGGCGCGTTCGTCGACTACGAACTGAAGCCCAGGGAGTACGAGCTCTCGGTCGCGCAGACCATCCTGCGGATCCACACGAGGGTCGCCGACCTCTACAACGGTCCGATGAACCAGACCGAGGAACAGCTCAGGCTCACCATCGAGGCGCTGCGCGAGCGCCAGGAGCACGAGCTGATCAACAACCGGGAGTTCGGCCTGCTCCACAACGCCGACTTCAAGCAGCGCATCCAGACGCACTCCGGCCCGCCGACCCCGGACGACATGGACGAACTGCTCTGCCGGCGCCGCGGCACCAAGTTCTTCCTCGCGCACCCCAGGACCATCGCGGCGATCGGGCGTGAGTTCAACGCGCGGGGGATCTACCCGGACCACGCCGACCTCGGTGGGCAGCAGGTCCCGGCCTGGCGCGGGGTCCCGATCCTCCCCTGCAACAAGATCCCGGTCACCGAGGAGAAGACCAGCTCGATCCTCGCCATGCGTACCGGCGAGGAGAACCAGGGCGTCATCGGTCTGCACCAGACCGGACTGCCGGACGAGTACGAACCGGGCCTGTCGGTCCGCTTCATGGGACTCGACGAGAAGGCGATCACGTCCTATCTCGTGACCACCTACTACTCGGCCGCGATCCTCGTGCCGGACGCGGTGGGCGTGATGGAGAACGTGCAGATCGCCCGCTGGCCCAGGTAGCGGACCCACCCCCGGACGGCACGGGACCGAAATCCTCAGGGCACGGTCGCGCGGACTCCGGAGGGCCACGGGACACCGCCACACCCCCACCCAAGGAGCCTTGGATGACCGCACCTGAGCTGCCACCACCACGGTCGAGCCTGCCGGAGGCCGCTTCCCGCTTCGGGGCGCACCTGCTCGCCTCCGCCGCGGCGCACGCACTCGATGTGGAGGTCGTGACCGGCGGCCCGCCCGGCACTCCCTCCCTGCCCGCCCCTCCCGTGACCAGCGCGTCCGCTCTCGCCGCGCGGCCCCTCCCCGCAGCCCCGGCAGCCGGGGCGCCGGCTCCGAGCGCCGGGCTGGAGCGGCTCCTGCGTGGCCCCAGCGGCCTGGGCACGGCGGGGGGGCGGCCGGCTCCCCCGGGGGGGGCGGCGGGCGCCCCCGCCCCCCCCCCCGCGGCGCGCGCGGGGGGGGGCGGCGGGCCCCGGCGCCCCCCCGGGGGACACGGGCGGCGCCCCGCCGTGCCCAGGCCGCTTGGGG
>NZ_JNYQ01000042.1 GCF_000717245.1 Kitasatospora papulosa | reverse complement strand
ATTCTGTGCAATACCATCAAAGGTCTGCGTGGCTGCACTTTTTACCTGCGACATACTGTCCGTGGCGCTCTCTTCCCACTCACTCCAGCCGGACTTCAGGCCTGCCATCCAGTTCCCGCGAAGCTGGTCTTCAGCCGCCCAGGTCTTTTTCTGCTCTGACATGACGTTATTCAGCGCCAGCGGATTATCGCCATACTGTTCCTTCAGGCGCTGTTCCGTGGCTTCCCGTTCTGCCTGCCGGTCAGTCAGCCCCCGGCTTTTCGCATCAATGGCGGCCCGTTTTGCCCGTTGCTGCTGTGCGAATTTATCCGCCTGCTGCGCCAGCGCGTTCAGGCGCTCCTGATACGTAACCTTGTCGCCAAGTGCAGCCAGCTGGCGTTTGTACTCCAGCGTCTCATCTTTATGCGCCAGCAGGGATTTCTCCTGTGCAGACAGCTGGCGACGTTGCGCCGCCTCCTCCAGTACCGCGAACTGACTCTCCGCCTTCCACAAATCCCGGCGCTGCTGGCTGATTTTCTCATTTGCTCCGGCATGCTTCTCCAGCGTCCGGAGTTCTGCCTGAAGCGTCAGCAGGGCAGCATGAGCACTGTCTTCCTGACGATCGCCCGCAGACACCTTCACGCTGGACTGTTTCGGCTTTTTCAGCGTCGCTTCATAATCCTTTTTCGCCGCCGCCATCAGCGTGTTGTAATCCGCCTGCAGGATTTTCCCGTCTTTCAGTGCCTTGTTCAGTTCTTCCTGACGGGCGGTATATTTCTCCAGCGGCGTCTGCAGCCGTTCGTAAGCCTTCTGCGCCTCTTCGGTATATTTCAGCCGTGACGCTTCGGTATCGCTCTGCTGCTGCGCATTTTTGTCCTGTTGAGTCTGCTGCTCAGCCTTCTTTCGGGCGGCTTCAAGCGCAAGACGGGCCTTTTCACGATCATCCCAGTAACGCGCCCGCGCTTCATCGTTAACAAAATAATCATCCTTGCGCAGATTCCAGATGTCGTCTGCTTTCTTATACGCAGCCTCTGCCTTAATCAGCATCTCCTGCGCGGTATCAGGACGACCAATATCCAGCACCGCATCCCACATGGATTTGAATGCCCGCGCAGTCCTGTCTGCCCAGGTCTCCAGCGTGCCCATGTTCTCTTTCAGGCGGCGGGTCTGGTCATCAAACCCTTTCGTTGCGGCCTCGTTCGCCGCCTGCAATGCCCCGGCTTCATCGCCGGAACGCTGCAACTGAGCAACATACGCAATCTGCTCCGCCGACACGTTATGGAACTGGCGAGCCATCGCCGTCAGCCCCGACGTCGGGTCTGTGGTCAGCTTCCCGAAGGCTTCAGCGACCTTGTCCACCTCCACGCCGGATGCAGAGGAGAAACGCGCCACACTCTGGCTGATGGACGCAATCTGAGCCTCACCGCTTACCCCCGCCTTAACCAGTGCGCTGAGTGACTCGCTGGTCTGGTTAAACGTCAGCCCTGCCGCCTGCCCGGCTCTGGACAGGACCAGCATACGATCTGCCGTCAGTCCCGCCTGATTGCCGGAAAGGACCAGCGTTTTGTTGAAATCGGACAGGGTTGAGTTGCCCTGATACCAGGCATACGCCAGCGCACCGGTCGCCACCGCCAGCGAGGTGGCCCCCACCATCGGCAGGGTGATCGCACCGGCAAGCCCCCTGAACATGGGGATCATCCCGCCGAAGGAGTCCTTCACCTGCCCCCCCTGTTGCAGCAGGATCAGCCACGGACTTTGCCCGCCTGCAAGCTGCGTGGCCACGTCGGTGAACTGTGCAGGCAGCATACGCATGGCGGCTTTATACTGCCCGACGGAAATCCCCGCTTTCTGTGCAGCCAGCGCCTGTCGGCTCAGCGACTGTTCAACGACTGCCGCTGTTTTTTTCGCATCACTTTCCGTACCAGAAAAATGACGCCTGACTCTGGCCATCTGCTCGTCAAATCTGGCCGCATCCAGACTCAAATCAACGACCAGATCGCCTACCGGTTCAGCCATACCGGACTCCTCCTGCGATCCCTTCTGATACTGTCATCAGCATTACGTCATCCTCCGTCATGTCCGCCACATCCGGGGAAGCGGGGATAACTTCATTCCCGTCCGGGCCAAAGCGGACACCTCCGGCAAGCCCTGCCGCTTTCTGCATCAGCACATCATCTTCAGGCTCTTCGTCAGCCTCGCGCCGGTTCAGCAGACTGAAATCCAGCGGATGCATATCCGGATCGCTGAAAAACAGGCTGAGCACGGTGTACGTCAGCCCGGAAAAGTGCATATCCAGCAGAACATCATGAAAATAATGGGTACTGTAAAAGCGGTGCCAGTCGGCATACTCCGTGGATGACATCCCGGCAAGCATGGCACGCCAGTCGGGTCGCCCCATCTCACGCGCCAGTTTCAGGGCAAAACTCAGCTCACCGTCGAACACTTTCCCGCAGAAACAGGCTCTGCGGGCCCGGCGTCCTCTGTCTGTTCAGGGGCATTATTCACCACAAACTCATACATACCAGACAGCCGGTACACCACGTTTTCAGCATGAGAAATTGCCTCCGTGGGCCAGGTGGTAAGCACTTCCTGCTCAATCTGTTTAACGGCTTCATTCATGGACGGCATCTGCGTCTTCTGCGGATGGTTATGCCACAGGGACATCGCCACCAGAAACGCGCCGGTTCTGATGGCGTCTTCCACAGTAAACTTCCGGTTGCTGTCTGACTCCGCCTGTTCTGCCTGCCGTTTCATCAGGGCGAGATGCTCAATGCGCTGCAGGGCTGACAGTTCAGAAAGCGTGACGGTCACACCGTTATGTTCAAATGATTCGGTTTTCAGGAACATCGCTGACTCTCCGGATTAACTGGCGGTGACGGTAATTTCTGCAACCGCAGCAAACTCACCATTACCGGATACAACCGGAATGTTGACCTTGCCTGCAGCAACGCCGTTCACGGTGATGGTCATACCACTGACCGACACGGTGGCTTTTGTTTTATCCGCAGACACCGCACGAAAGCTCTTGTCGGTTACGCCCTCCGGCTGGAAGGCCACGGTCAGCGTGGTGCTCTGCCCTTTCACCACCGAGGTGCTGGCAGGCGTCACGGTCATGCCGGTTGCCGCTGTTACCGTGCTGCGATCTTCTGCCATCGACGGACGTCCCACATTGGTGACTTTCACCGTGCGGGTGATCACTTCCTTCGCCGTCACCGCCTTACCGATACTGCTGACCCAGCCACGGAACACATCGACCGTGCCGTTCGGGAAGCGGATTTTATAGGCACGGGTATCGCCTTCATTAAACCACGCCAGCAGCGCCTGCTGCCCCTGCTCTCCGGGCATCCACGCCAGCGTGAAGCTGGTATCTCCGGCAGATTTCTGCCCCTGCCCGGTCGCAGTCCAGTCTGCATCTTCATCATCGAGATAGCTGTCGTCATAGGACTCAGCGGTCAGTTCGCCGGGCGTCAGGTCTTTAACTTTTGCCAGACGCGACCAGTCAACGTCTGAAAGCGGATTCGCGTAAGGGTCACCGCTCCCCTTATAAACCCACAGGGTGGTCCCGGCACCTTTCACCGGCATTGTAGGATTTGGTACAGGCATAGCGTCCTCACATTTCATAGGTAATGACATAAGTCAGATCGGCTGAACTCCACAAGCCCGCATCATCGTCGCGCCGGTAGTCATAGCCGCTGGCCACCATACTGGTGATCAAATCTGACAGTGCCGGGATATCGCTCATCACCGGATAAATCCGGGACTCCATCCACGCATCCAGCTCTGAATCCGGCACCTGAGCAGGCAGGAAAACTTCGATATGCAGCTCCGCCTGCCAGGTATCGCTGTCCAGCTCTTCGCCCGTGTATTCAGCGCCGGTGAGATAAACGGCAACTGCCGGAAAATCCGCCTCATCAAAAACAGCGGGGCGACCATCAAAAAACGTCGCCCCGGTGTCATGCTTCTCCAGTGCATCCAGTACGGCTGCACGGAGTTCAGTATGTTTCATCGCTTTATTACCATCCTCAGTTGATGCTGCAGCGCATAGCCCAGCTCTTTCGGAAGACGTTCACGCCGTATCCGCTCAATATTTTGTTTAAACGCCGTGGTCAGCGGCACCGCCATCGGGATTTTCACCACATCAATGGGGTAACGGTTTTTCCCAGCCACACGCTGCATGACATGCCACCGGCCATTTTTCAGTTGCTGAATAAACGCGCCGGGAATACGACGGTTACCCACCACAAGCACGCTGCCGCCACCTTTCAGGGATGAACGCTGCCCCTTTTTACGACGCCTGCGGCGCGAAAGGACAACCCGCGCATTACCCAGCTTGATTACGGGCAAATCCCCCCGGTTAACTTTGATTCTGGCCTGCGGATTTTTGACCGTGGCCCTTTTCAGCCTGGCCCTTTCCTTTACCAGTTTCCGGCGTACCTTTGTCTCACGGGCAACCTGTGACGCCGACTGCGATATCGCGGATGAAGCAACGCGGTTAATGGCCATTGCGGCGGCACCAGGCACCGCCGTTTTGCTGATACGGCTGAGGTTTTCAACGGCCTGCTCAAGACCTTTTATGGCCATACATCCCCCTTTCAGCGGCGACGGTTAACGGCAGGCGGTACGCCCCGTCCAAGCCAGAGATGACAACTTCCGCCATCA
>NZ_JNYQ01000041.1 GCF_000717245.1 Kitasatospora papulosa | reverse complement strand
ACCCGATCTACCCAGAAATTTTCCTCACCGATGGTCAGCGTGTCTCCACGCCGCAGCTGCCGCACCTCATCAGTCCGGACAAACAGGGACGGGCTGGAGCCTTCAACGCGCACGCCCTGTCCGGCATAGCTGATATTTTCAGGGTCATCAAAAACACCACGTATCACCGCACCTGACTGCTCACCGGATGTAATGGTGGCTGACGTTCCCATGTACCCGCGTATCGTTTCATCGGCGCGGGCAATGGCAGCATCGAACAGGTTATCGAAATCAGCCACAGCGCCTCCCGTTATTGCATTCTGGCCAGGCCGCGCTCTGTCATTTCGGCTGCCACACCGGCAGAGACACGAAACGCCGTTCCCGGCAGCACAAATGCCACAGGTTCATCCCGCGTGGCGTGAAGTGCATCAGTATGCAGCTTCACCAGTGCCACGACCGTGACCAGTTCAGACGTATCCAGAATCACGGTATCCGGCTGCGCTGATCCCACCTCATTTTCATGTCCGGTCAGCACATTTTCCCGGCTGAGAGGGGTGTCCTGACCGGCAGTTTCATCCGTGTCATCAAGCTCCTCTTTCAGCTCTGCCACACGGAGCGCCAGTTCTTCTTTCGTCCCCGTCAGGCTGACATCACGGTTCAGTTGTTCACCCAGCGAGCGGAGACGGGCAATCAGTTCATCTTTCGTCATGGACTCCTCCACAGAGAAACAATGGCCCCGAAGGGCCATGATTACGCCAGTTGTACGGACACGAACTCATCAGGGTCAGCCAGCAGCATCAGCGGTGCTGACTGAATCATGGTGAACTCACGCGCCGGATCGCCGGTGGTCACCCAGTTTTTCGGGTAACGGGCAGAGGCGTTAATGCCTTCGCGCTGTGCGTCCGCATCCTGAATGCAGCCATAGGTGCGCAGACCGCGTGCCTGAGTGTTCCCCAGCACCATCGTGTTGTCCGGCAGGAAGTTCTTTTTGACGCCGTTTTCCACGTACTGTCCGGAATACACGACGATGGCCACATCGCCATACATCCCCTTATAGGACACCGCTTTGCCCAGGTCTTTCACCGCTGTCTCCAGCTCGGAATTAGAGCCACGACGGGTATCCAGCTTCTCCTTGACGGCTTTGAAGGAACGGAACAGCGCCCAGCCTTTCGGATCGAACACGATGATATTCACCACACCGCTGGCGTTCAGCGCGTAGGCTTCGATATCGTCGGTCGGGTCATACGTGGACTTGTCACGCTTGCTCCACTCCGTGCCGCCGGACTGCGTGATGTTATTCTCCTCACTGCGGCCCATATCCACCTCAACCGGATCGAAGGCTTCACCGGTCATGGTGTATTTGCCCTTAAGCACGGCAGAAACTGCCTGCATCTCTTCGACCTGAGCAATGGCCAGCTCTTCGTCACGCATGTTCTGCATGATGATGCGACGGCGGCGGTAAGCCGGGTCCGCCAGATTCTGCGGATCTTCATCCGGCAGGCGACGCAGGGTCATCTGCGGATTCACTTCATGCTTCGGCTTGACATATCCCGGCGTAAATTCAGAGGTGGAGCCGCCACGGGAACGGATAACCTCACCGGAAACAATCGGCGAAACGTACAGCGCCATGTTTACCAGTCCCGGAATTTGTGAGAGATAGACTTTCTCCGTGGTGAAGGGATAGCTCTCACGGAAAAAGAGACGCAGAAACAGCGGATCAAACTTAAATTTCTGCTCATTTGCCGCCAGCAGTTGGGCGGTTGTGTACATCGACATAAAAAAATCCCGTAAAAAAAGCCGCACAGGCGGCCTTTAGTGATGAAGGGTAAAGTTAAACGATGCTGATTGCCGTTCCGGCAAACGCGGTCCGTTTTTTCGTCTCGTCGCTGGCAGCCTCCGGCCAGAGCACATCCTCATAACGGAACGTGCCGGACTTGTAGAACGTCAGCGTGGTGCTGGTCTGGTCAGCAGCAACCGCAAGAATGCCAACGGCAGCACCGTCGGTGGTGCCATCCCACGCAACCAGCTTACGGCTGGAGGTGTCCAGCATCAGCGGGGTCATTGCAGGCGCTTTCGCACTCAATCCGCCGGGCGCGGTTGCGGTATGAGCCGGGTCACTGTTGCCCTGCGGCTGGTAATGGGTAAAGGTTTCTTTGCTCGTCATAAACATCCCTTACACTGGTGTGTTCAGCAAATCGTTAACGGCATCAGATGCCGGGTTACCTGCAGCCAGCGGTGCCGGTGCCCCCTGCATCAGACGATCCAGCGCAGTGTCACTGCGCGCCTGTGCACTCTGTGGTGCTGCGGCCAGAATGCGGCGGGCCGTTTTCACGGTCATACCGGGGGTTTCTGCCAGCACGCGTGCCTGTTCTTCGCGTCCGTGAGCCTCCTCACAGTTGAGGATCCCCATAATGCGGCTGTTTTCTGCCGCAACCGCTGCGGTGATCTGCGCGTTCACGTCCGGCTGCGCCGCGCTGGCGTTCTCGCCCTCCGTCGCTGGCACCACGTCAGTAACGTCAGCCTGCGAAGCAGTGGCTGAAACAGTTGTTGATTGAGTCTCTTTGGTCATTCGCCCTCCTGAGAGACGGGATTTACGTGCATCCAGTGCATCACGCATGACGGTGATCGCATCGGTGCTGTTAACAAGTTCATCAGCCAGTCCGGCATCAATGGCCTCCTGACCGCTGTACACTGCAGCCTCGGTATCCAGCACAACCTGCACGGACAGGCCGGTATATGCCGACACCTTCTGCGCAAACATCTGGCGGGTTGCGTCCATCCGGGACTGCAGTGTCTCCCGGACGTCATCCGGAAGATGGCTGTAGGGGTTGCCATCCACCTTATGGCTGCCGCTGTAAATCAGCGTGATTTCCACACCCTGTTTCTCCAGCGCAGCACCGTAATTACTGTGAGCCATCATGACGCCGATGGAGCCTGTCCGGGCGGTCTGCGTGACCAGACGCCGGGAGGCGGCACTGGCAAGCAACTGACCTGCACTGCAGTTCATGTCGTTGGCAAGCGCCCATACCGGTTTTATGTCACGCACACGGGCGATGATGTCAGCGCAGTCAAATGCCCCCGCCACCATCCCGCCGGGCGTGTCCATATCGAGCAGAATGCCGTCCACCATCGGATCGCTGGCAGCCTGTTGCAGACGGGCGATAATGCCGTTGTAACCGGTCATCCCCGAGTACGGCTGCAGCGCCCGCGTCCGGCTGACCAGCGTGCCGGACACCGGCAGCACGGCGATGCCGTTCATGACCTGATAACTGCGGGCCTGTCGTGGTCCGTCATCATCACCGGATAATGCCAGCGTCGCGAGTGCCTCCTGGGCAGTCAGGCTGTCGCCGGACACCGCATCCGTCAGGCTGCTGATCCCAAGCTGGCCTGCAAGCGCACAAAAGAAAACCCGCGCATAGGCGGGTTCAAGCATCAGCGGCTCATTAAAGGCCATGCTGGCAATATGCGGGAGATTACGCAGCTCTGCTGTCACTCTTCTCCTCCTCTGTTGATTGTCGCAGCCCGGATTCAAATGCTGCAGCCGCCCAGGCGGGCGGTTTAAGACCGGCTGCACGGCGCTCCATCGTTTCACGGACCTGCTGGGCAAAAATTTCCTGATAGTCGTCACCGCGTTTTGCGCACTCTTTCTCGTAGGTACTCAGTCCGGCTTCTATCAGCATCACCGCTTCCTGAACTTCTTTCAGACCATCGATGGCCATACGACCGGAGCCTATCCAGTCGCAGTTCCCCCAGGCACTGCGGGCTTCCTGAAAACTGAAGCGCGCTTTTGAAGGTAACGTCACCACGCGGCGAACGATGGCCTCTTCCAGCCAGCACAGAAACATCTGGCTCGCCTGACGGGATGCGACGAATTTTCGCCGCCCCATAAAGTACGCCCACGACTCGTTCGCACTGGCCCGTGCCGTGGAGTAGCTCATCTGGGCGTAATTCCGGGAAAGCTGCTCATACGAGACACCCAGCCCGGCAGCGATATACCGCAGCAGTGACTGCTCAAACACGGAGTAGCCGTTATCCGTATCCTGAGCCGTCTGCAGGTTCAGTGAGTCACCCGGCATCAGGTGCGGTACTTTTGCGCCTCCCAGCCGGACCGGCGCTGCGGCGTAATACGCGGCAATTTCACCAATCCAGCCGGTCAGCCTTTCCCGCTGCTCCTGACTGTTCGCGCCCAGAATAAAATCCATCGCTGACTGCGTATCCAGCTCACTCTCAATGGTGGCGGCATACATCGCCTTCACAATGGCGCTCTGCAGCTGCGTGTTCTGCAGCGTGTCGAGCATCTTCATCTGCTCCATCACGCTGTAAAACACATTTGCACCGCGAGTCTGCCCGTCCTCCACGGGTTCAAAAACGTGAATGAACGAGGCGCGCCCGCCGGGTAACTCACGGGGTATCCATGTCCATTTCTGCGGCATCCAGCCAGGATACCCGTCCTCGCTGACGTAATATCCCAGCGCCGCACCGCTGTCATTAATCTGCACACCGGCACGGCAGTTCCGGCTGTCGCCGGTATTGTTCGGGTTGCTGATGCGCTTCGGGCTGACCATCCGGAACTGTGTCCGGAAAAGCCGCGACGAACTGGTATCCCAGGTGGCCTGAACGAACAAGATAGCGCCAGCTTGGGCGATGACTGAGCCGGAAAAAAGACCCGACGATATGATCCTGATGCAGCTGGATGGCGTTGGCGGCATAGCCGTTATTGCGTACCAGATCGTCTGCGCGGGCATTGCCACGGGTAAAGTTGGGCAACAGGGCTGCATCCACACTTTCACTCGGTGGGTTCCACGACCGCAACTGCCCTCCAAATCCGCTGCCACCGCCGTGATAACCGGCATATTCGCGCAGCGATGTCATGCCGTCCGGCCCCAGAAGGGTGGGAATGGTGGGCGTTTTCATACATAAAATCCTGCAGGTCCCCTGCGTCGCTGTGTCATGCCGGTCTGCACTTCCAGCTCTGCAATATATTTTTTCAGGTCAGACACGGAAGTGGCCGTAAACTCCACCCTTCGTCCGTCTTTCTGTACTGTTGCCACCCGTTTACCTGTCATCAGGTCATGCAGTGCCGCACGGGCAGCGGCAAGTTCTTCCTGTCGCGTCATTCATCCTCTCCGGATAAGGCACGGGCGTAATCTGCCAGTGTTTTCTTGTTGGTTGCTGCACCATCCTCTTCCTGCAGGCTCGCCAGCAGCGCACTGAGATCCAGCTGCCAGCGGGAAATACTGATGCGCAGCGCCGCCAGCGCATAAACGAAGCAGTCGAGTGCCTCATTGCGTCGCTTTTTGCTGTCCCACAGTATTTTTTTCCTGCCATCCACCCATTTTTCGACCTGCTCTTCAGCAGTCAGCTGCTGCGCTTCGGTCAGATCAAAAATATCCGGGTTATTCGGGAAGTGAACGGCACCGGGAAGCGGTTCATCCCCTTCCGGCGTCAGTGTGAAGCGGTTATAAATCTGCTCTTTCGCGGTATCCGTACCGATTTCGGTAAGGTAAACCCCGTTTTTGTTTCGCTTACGTGGCATGCTGGCCACCGGCTTTCCGTAGACGGATGCCCCTTTAATGGGGATCACCCGGAACAGCCCATGTTTTTTCGAGCGTTCATACACAATGGTCGGGTCAATCCCGCCAGTATCCCAGCAGATACGGGATATCGACATTTCTGCACCATTCCGGCGGGTATAGGTTTTATTGATGGCCTCATCCACACGCAGCAGCGTCTGTTCATCGTCGTGGCGGCCCATAATAATCTGCCGGTCAATCAGCCAGCTTTCCTCACCCGGCCCCCATCCCCATACGCGCATTTCGTAGCGGTCCAGCTGGGAGTCGATACCGGCGGTCAGGTAAGCCACACGGTCAGGAACGGGCGCTGAATAATGCTCTTTCCGCTCTGCCATCACTTCAGCATCCGGACGTTCGCCAATTTTCGCCTCCCACGTCTCACCGAGCGTGGTGTTTACGAAGGTTTTACGTTTTCCCGTATCCCCTTTCGTTTTCATCCAGTCTTTGACAATCTGCACCCAGGTGGTGAACGGGCTGTACGCTGTCCAGATGTGAAAGGTCACACTGTCAGGTGGCTCAATCTCTTCACCGGATGACGAAAACCAGAGAATGCCATCACGGGTCCAGATCCCGGTCTTTTCGCAGATATAACGGGCATCAGTAAAGTCCAGCTCCTGCTGGCGGATGACGCAGGCATTATGCTCGCAGAGATAAAACACGCTGGAGGGGTCATCCGGCGTCCATTTGAGGCCAAACGGCGTCTCTTTGTCGCCAAATTTAAGATACTGCTCCTCCCCGCAATGCGGGCAGGCAACATGAAAACGCATAAAATGCGGGGATTCACTGGCTGCACGCTCAATCTGACAGGTGCCTCTCACTTTTGGCGTGGAGCCACGGATGGACTTTGGCCAGACCGAGCCTTCAATACGCTTGTCACCCAGGAACGTCGGAGAGCCTTCCTGTTCAATATCATCATCAAAAGCAGCAAGTTCATCATAACCCGCCACATCCACCGACTTTTCACGGTAGTTTTTTGCCGCTTTACCGCCCAGGCACCAGAAGCCACGCCCATTAGTGAAACGCTTCATGGTGAGCGTGTTATCCCGGTGCTTTTTGCCATACCACGGGGCCAGCGCCAGCAGCGACGGAATATCACGAATAGTCGGCTCAACGTGGGTTTTCATAAAGTTCTCGGCATCACCATCCGTCGGCAACCAGATAAGGGTGTTGCGCTGCTTATGCTCTATAAAGT
>NZ_JNYQ01000040.1 GCF_000717245.1 Kitasatospora papulosa | reverse complement strand
GCAGCGGATTGATCTCCGAAACGGCACCGACAAACGTGGTCTTACCCACGCCGAAGCCCCCTGCCACCACGATCTTCGCCGAGGTGGTGGAGCGGGCCGCTCCGCCGCTAGAGCTTGCGAAGTCCACTGAGCACCCTTTCGAGCAGTGTCACATCTGGTTGGCCGCCGGCGGCCTCGTCGCCGCCGGGCTGATGGATAGCGACGAGTCCGGCCTCCGCCAGGTCGGCGACGAGGATCCGGGCAACGCCGAGCGGGATCGAGAGGAGGGCCGACACCTCGGCCACCGACTTGATCTCGATGCAGAGCCGGCAGATCCGCTGGTGCTCGGGCAACTGCCCTTGCAGCCTGGCAGGATCGGCCGTGGTGCTGACCAGCGCCTCGATGGCGAGCTGGTAACGCGGCCGGGTCCGTCCGCCGGTCATGGCGTACGGGCGCACCAGCGGGTTGTGTGCCGCGGGCTTGGCGGGCGCCGGGGCCTGGCGCTGGACGGGCTGGATGCGCGACGGCGGTGCCTCGTACCGCTGCGGCGGCTGCTGCTCGTGCCGCTGCTGCTGGTACGGAGGCTGCTGCTGCGGCCACCCGGAGTCCTGGTGCTGCCAGTCGCCGCCCTGCGTGCCCTGTTGAGGCTGCTGGTACGGCTGATACGGCTGCTGATACGGCTGGTAAGGCTCTTGCGGGCCCTGTCTGCCGTGCATGGAGGAGGTCTCGAAATGGCTCTCGCCCTGCTCACCCGGAACCCGCTGACCGCCCTCGTACGGGTGTCCGCCTGTGGGTGCTGCCACGTTTCCTCCTCCGACTGCCGGTCGCCATCCCAGTGGTGCCGCGACACCGCACCTTATGGCGCGGTGACGAGAAACGCACTGTCTGTCTATTAGTTAAGAAGACTTCCCTGGAGTTCGGCGCGGAGATCCGGGGTGAGGACACTTCCTGCACGATCCACGAGAAGTGCCATTTCGTACCCAACCAGGCCGATGTCGGCGTCCGGGTGGGCGAGAACGGCGAGCGAAGATCCGTCGGAGATGGACATGAGGAAGAGGAATCCCCTCTCCATCTCCACAACGGTCTGATTCACGGCGCCACCCTCGAAGATCCGTGAAGCACCCGCGGTGAGCGAGGTCAGCCCGGAGGCGACGGCCGCCAGCTGATCGGCACGGTCACGTGGGAATCCTTCGGACATCGCCAGCAGGAGTCCGTCGGCGGAGACCACCACCGTGTGGGACACCCCTGGGGTGTTGTCCACGAAGTTGGTGATCAACCAGTTGAGATTCTGCGCCGCCTGGCTCATCGGGCTCACACTAACGCTCCTGGTTGTAGGTATTACTTGTGTCCGACCCCGCGGTACGTCCCCTCAGGACCCCACGGCGCAGGTTGCTCAACCTGCCCCGCACGTCCTCAGGGGCGCGGGAGACCTGTGGGCCGCCCTGCTGGGTCTGCTCCGCCGTGCCCTCGACCAGGTTGGCCTTGGGCACGCGCCGGGGGAGACCGGACGGAGTGATCCCGCCCGCCTTCGGGTCCCGGAGCTTCTCGGCCCGCTCCCAGCGCTCGTCGTTCGCCGAGCGCCAGTCCTCGGGGGCGTCCCCGTCGGAAGGCTCCTGCGGCCGCTCCGGCACCGGCCGCTGCCGCTGCTCCGGCGGGGCCGGCTGATCGTTTCCGCGGCCGGTGGGCTGCCAGTGCTGCTGCCCGCCACGACGGGGGAGACCCGCCTCGGTCAGGTCGTGACCAGGGTTCGGCGTGGGCCCCGGGCGGTCGAAGCCTACGTGGTCCTGCGTCTCGGCGGGAGTGCTCGGCGCAGATTCCGCTTCGGGCTGTGTCAGGGGATCGAACGCCCCCTGATACGAACCCTGGTCCGACCAGTCACCCTGGTGGGAGGGACCGTCCTGCGGAGTGAACTGGTCGGCGTACTGCTCCTGCCGGCCGTCCGCAGGGGAGTATCCGGATTCCGCAAAGGAGTTCTGCTGCGTCTCCTGGAAGCCGTTGCCCGCGTACGGGTCGTAGCCGCCCTCGTAGCCGGGCTGTGCGTACTCCTGCTGCTGCTCCTGGGCGTACTGCTCGGGCGTGTACGGCGCCTGGCCGTACTGCTCCTGGCCGTACTGCTCCTGGGGGGAGTACTCCTCGCGCTGGCCGGTGCCGTTCTTCTGGTGGAAGGGCTGGTGCTCGCCGCCCGTCTGGGCCTCCAGCGCCGCACGGCGTTCCTCACGCATCAGCGAACGGTTGACCGGGTCCAGCTGCGGGGAGTCCGCCGCCGGGGTCTCGTAGCGGGAGTCGTCGAAGCCGAGCTCCGCCGCCGTGCGCATCGGAAGGGGCTGCGGCATCGGGTCGAACGCCTGCGGCTGCTGCTGCTCGGGCATGATCGAGGAGACGGTGAAGTCACCGTCCTGCGACGCCTCGCCACCGCCACCGTGGGTGATGGCGTCCGGCAGCATGACCAGGGACGTGGTCCCCGCCTGTTCGCCCGAGGGGCGCAGCTGGACGCGGATGCCGTGCCGGTCGGCCAGCCTGCCGACCACGAACAGACCCATCCGCTGGGACACCGCGGCGTCCACGGTCGGCGGGTTGGCCAGCTTGTGGTTGATGTCCGCGAAGTCCTCGGCGGTGAGGCCGATGCCCTTGTCGTGGATCTCGACCATGACGCGGCCGTCGGGGAGCCGGGTCGCGGTGACCCTGACCTTGGTCTGCGGCGAGGAGAAGGTGGTGGCGTTCTCCAGCAGCTCGGCCAGCAGGTGCACGAGGTCGGTCACGGCCTGGCCGTGGATCTCGCTCTCCGGCACACCGGTGAGCTCGATGCGCTCGTAGGACTCCACCTCGGAGGAGGCGGCACGCAGCACGTCGACCAGCGGAACCGGCTGGTTCCAGCGGCGGCCGGGCTCCTCACCCGCGAGGACGAGGAGGTTCTCGCCGTTACGGCGCATACGCGTGGCCAGGTGGTCCAGCTTGAAGAGGCTCTCCAGCTGGTCCGGGTCGGCCTCGTTGTTCTCCAGGTCGGTGATGAGGGTCAGCTGGCCCTCGATGAGCGACTGGTTGCGGCGCGACAGGTTGGTGAAGATCGCGTTGACGTTGCCCCGGAGCATGGCCTGCTCGGCGGCGAGCCGGACGGCTTCGCGGTGCACCTGGTCGAAGGCGCGGGCGACCTCGCCGATCTCGTCCTGGCTGTTGATCGGGATCGGCTGCACCCGGGTGTCCACCCGGCCGGGCTCGGTCCGCGACAGCTGGTCGACCAGCATCGGCAGCCGCTGCTCGGCGATGCCGAAGGCGGCCGTACGCAGCTGACGCATCGAGCGGCTCATCTGGCGGGCCATGAGACCGGCGATGATGAAGGCCGCCAGCAGCGCGACGATCACGATCGCGGCGTTCAGGATGGCGTCGTTGCGGGCGTCGGCCGAGATCTCCGCCGCCTCGGTCACGGCCTTTTCGACGAGCTCGTTCTCGACCGTGGTGTAGCCGTCGAACTTCGCGGTGGACGCGGCCATCCAGGTCTCGGGGGTGATGCCCTTGGCCTTCAGCTCCTCGGGCGTCCTGCCCTGGCCTATCTGCTGGGCCATGCCGTCGAAGACCGAACCGTCGATGCTCGGGGGCGCCACGAAGGGCTTGCCGGCCGCCTTGGCCTCTGCGGCGGCGGCCTTCAGCTGCTCGGCCCCCTCGGCGGCCTTGCCGGCCATGACTTCCTTCAGCCGGGCCGCGTCGGCCTCCGTACCACCGGAGACGAACTCACCGAGGGCGATCTGCTCCAGGTAGTTGTACGAGCTGAACGCGGTGACCTGGCCGTTGAACTTGCGCTCCTCCTGGCTCGGACGCACCAGCAGGTGCATGCCGATCGAGCGCTGAAGCGATTCTGCGGCCTTGGCCAGCTCGATCGCGTACACGGTACGGCCGTAGCTGGTGATGTTGCCGGTACCCAGGCCGAGCTCGTTGGAGAACTCCATCAGCGAGTGCTGGACCTTGGTGTAGCCCTCCTCCGTCTTCACCGGGTCCATGGCCTCGGCGTAGGCGGCCTTGCGCAGCTCGGGGAGCAGCGGCTCCTCGACCTCGAACAGCTTCAGGCGGCGGTGGAGCCCGGCCTTGTCCGGCATGTTCTTCACGGCCGCGTCGAACTTCTGCGCGGCGCTGTCCGTCGTGGCACGCACCTTCTCCACCTCGGCGGCGGTGCGCTCGTTCGACAGCAGGGGCTGAGCGGTGAGGTCACGCTCGTTCAGCAGCGCCTGTCCGTACTCCGCGGCGGCCCGGACGACCAGGGCCGTCTTCTCCGCGTCCTGGGCCTCGTTCCAGGTGTCGACCGACCCCTTCACCTGGAAGCCGCCCATGACCAGGCCGACGAGGGCCGGAATCAGGAGAATGGCGTTCAGACGGGTGGGCACACGCCAGTTCCGGGGCGACAGCCGACTCGTGCTGCCGCCTGCCGGGTCCGCCTCGGACGACGTGTCCGCAGGCGGGGACACCGCAGCACGCGGCGGTGGCGTGAAATTGCCCCGCTCCGGCTGCGCCGCGGAGCCCTCGTTGCTTCGCCTCACTCGACCAACAACCTCTCGGCGTCGGCACCTACGTTGTGCCGGATTATCGTTCAGGGGCCGTACTGCTCGGTAGTTCGAGGCATTGCAGCACGCGGACCGGTCGCGTTCCAAACAGTCGGAATGAGTGATTCCGAGTGCGGCCGACCGCAGATAAAACGGGCATAAAGAACGAGCCCCGCCAAAAGGCGAGGCTCGCATGAGCGCAGCGGTACGGACCGTGTGCGTGGGGTGTCGGCAGGGCTTCATTTCACTGTCGAAATGTTATGAACGCGGGGGCGGGGCGTGTCAAACGACACAGCCCGCCCCCGTGTGACTACAGCAACTTCCGTAGATCGCTCCCGACTTGCGGCTACTTCAGCCGGGCCATCAGTGCGTGCTCGACCAGGGTGATCAAGCCACTCTTGGCGTCCGCGCGGTGGCGGGCGTCCGTCGTGATGATCGGGGCGTCCGGGCCGATCTGGAGTGCTTCGCGTACTTCGTCGGGTGTGTAGGGCTGGTGTCCGTCGAAGCCGTTGAGGGCGATGACGAACGGGAGGCCGCTGTT
>NZ_JNYQ01000039.1 GCF_000717245.1 Kitasatospora papulosa | reverse complement strand
TGAATGGGTGCCGTGCGGGTGCTATCGGACCGGTAGCCCGGCAGTTTCATCGACGTCGTCGGGCGAGCCGGACAGCACTTTCGGATGCCGGGGGGTTAGTACTCCAGTTCGACTTCGTGATCTAACGAGCTCGTGCACGGTTAGCGGTGAGACGTCGAGCGCTGGATCGTTGATCATGGATGTGTGGTGGGGAACGTGGCGCGCACAGCGATCATCAGCGACCGGAGGATCACGGGCCTATCAACCGTTGTGATCGCTGAACTCGTCGCTGAGGTCGGACCTCTGTGGCATGAATGGCACCAAGCCAGGCTGACATCCCGGCCGCGGAAGCGTGCGGTGGGCGCCGGTGCGAAGCACCGCATGGTCTTCCTCGACCGGCTGCTGGCCACGCTCGTGTACCTTCGCCACGGGGTTACTCATGATGTGCTGGCCTGCTGGTTCGGCGTGGACCGCTCGACTGTCACCCGGGCCGTCGGCGAGGTGCGGCCCCTGCTCGCCGAGCGAGGATGCACCGTCAGCCCCAACGTGCGGCTGCGAACCCTGGCCGAGGTCGTCGATCATCTCGGTCAGGCCGGAAAGATTGGCATCATCGACGGCACCGAGATCCGTGTCCGCCGCCCGGCCGTCGGCCGCAAGGACCGGGACAAGTTCATCTCCGGCAAGAACAAGCAGAACGCCGTGAAGGCCATGGTCTTCACCGACAGCGACGGCGGCTGCTGTTCTGCAGCCCGACCAGACCCGGAAGCTGCGCGGACATCACCCCCGCCCGCGAGTTAGGGCTGGTCAAGCTCCTGGCCGAAGGTCCTGCAGTCGAGATCCTTGCCGATGCCGGCTACCAAGGACTCGGAGCACAGACAGGTGGCCGCGTCGTGACGTCGCCGCACCGCAAGTGCAAGAAGAAGGCCCCGGACTGGTACGAGGAGATGCACGAGCGCCAGCGCAAAGCACACTCCTCCCGACGCCTCCGGGTCGAGCACGGCATCGCCCACCTGAAGCACTGGCGAGCCCTCGCCCGCCACCTCGGCCGCCGCGAGCACATGGACACCACCGTCCAAGCCATCGCCGGCCTACTGTCCCAGCAACAGACCGCAGACCAGATCCTGGCTCGGCAGACGTGAGTACCGAGGGCCCAGGCCCTTCGACGTCTCACCGCCAACCGTGCACGAGCTCGTAAGGGCTGTCCCGTATTCCCTGGTGGGCGCACAGCGACAGCTACGGCACCTCGCTGCGTTGTCGGAACGCCCGAATCCATCCAGTATGCGGATTTCCCTCCGCCTTGCGATGCACCGCATCTGACGCCGTGGGCTGATCCACCAGGGATTGCGGGACAGCCCTTAGGGGGGCGAGCTGGTGGTGAGGCGTTGTCGGTAATGGCAGCGCCTGGCCTGTGCTTGGTGGCGTCTGCGCCAGTTTGACCAGGCCAGCAGCGTGGTCACCGATGCGGATGGTCGCTTGAACAGGGCGCCGATCAGGTGGCGGAGCTCCGGGACGGTGAGCTCGATCGGGTCGCTGGAACGGGCGGCGCGGTGCAGGTCTGCGCTTCTGGCGGGTGTCGTGCTGGTGGCGACGGCGGTGAGGAAGGCCAGGGCGAGCATGGCGAGTGTGACGTGGCGGTGCCAGGCGGTCCAGTGGCGGACCTGGTAGTGGTCCAGGCCGACCTGGCCCTTCGCGGCTTGGAAGCACTCTTCAATGCACCACCTGATCCCGGCGACGCGCACCAGCGCCGACAGGGCGACCTGCCCCGGTGACCAGCAGAGATAGAAGGCGAGTTCGCCGGTCGAGGGGTTGCGGCGGATCAGCAGGCAGCGGTTGGCGTCAGAGCCGATCTGCACCCAGGCCCAGTCGTAGTAGCGCGGGCCCTTCGCCCCGGCGCCGGCGCTCTGTCGGTGCCAGGCGTCCGGGGGCAGGGCGGTTACCGCGGCATCGGCGCGCAGGACGGTGCTGTCCTGGTTGATCCGCACGCGGGTGGTGCAGGCGACCGCCAGGACGTAGCCGGCCCCTCGTGCCTCCAACGCGGAGCGAAGCTGCGGGTCCTGGCCGTAGACATCGTCGCCCGTCACCCACGAGGAGGTGCATCCCGCGTCCAGAGCTGCTTCGATCATCTGCAGGGCCAGGCGGGGCTTGGTCGCGAACTCGACGTCCTCGGGAACACCGGAGCCTGACCGGCGCTCGGAATCCTGGCACCAGGTGTGCTCGGGCAGGTAGAGCCGGCGGTCAACCAGCGCCCGTCCCCGTTCGGATGCGTAGGCGAGGAACACTCCGACCTGGGCATTCTCGATTCTTCCCGCGGTGCCGGTGTACTGCCGCTGGACGCCTGCCGAGCGGTCGCCCTTCTTCAGGAACCCCGTCTCGTCCACGATCAGCACTCCGTCGCCGCCGAGGTGTTCCAGAACGTAGGAGCGCACGTCATCGCGTACTTCGTCAGCGTTCCAGCGAGCACTTCGAAGCAGTCGCTGCATCGGGCCCGGGCGGGCGTACCCGGCCTGCTCGGCCAACTGCCAGCAGGTCTTGCGCTCGACGCCGGACAGCAGCCCGAGCACGAACGCCCGCGCCGTCGCCCGGGGTTCAACGCGCCGAAACCGGTCCGCGATCCGGGCCATGGCCTGGTCGAACATCGCCTGCCAGCGAACAGGGTCTACGCTATGGCCCGCGGCCATCGCACCATCTTCAGGAGTCCACACAACCTCTGATGATCACGCGGTGGCCGCTCCCGTTCCCGGCCGGGTCCACCCCCAGGGCGGATCGGATGCGGGACCCGCCACCAGCCGGTAGGCCCAACGCAGCCCCGGTCCCGCCATGATGGGCACATGGCCAGTGACAACTCCCCGCAGATCCCGCTCGATCAACTTCGGCGCGCCTTTGAGCTGGCACTTCAACACGTTGAAGCGTCGACGGGCAACGCGGTGACGCTCGAACACGACTACTTCTGGTCTACTCCGGGCGACGAACTCTACGACGTCCCCAACGAGCCGAGCACGCTCACGATCGGACAGCTCTCCGAGTCATGGCAGCACCTTGAAGACCTGCTCGCCCACGAGGACCGCGCCGTGGGCTACCACCTGATCTGGCTTGCCGACGTCATCCGAGCCATCGGCCACAGCACCGTCAGGTAGCCCACCACAGCAGCACCCCCATGACTCCAAATCACGAAGTAGAACTGGAGTATTAGCCGCGCAAGCCCGGACGAGGGTCCGCTGGGCGTCCGCTGGTGATCCGCTGGGAGTCCGCTGGGTCCCGTCCGGCAGCCGTCCAGCGGGACGGGACCCAGCAGGATGCCAGCGGACGCTCAGCGGGCCGCCAGCGGACGACTGGACGGGGCGGCGGCGGGTGGTTCCGGGCCGGCTGCGAGGCGCGGCATTGGGTGCCGGGCGGGTCCGGTTGGCTCTGTCCATGAAAACGGACAGCACTTCGTCACTGGTTCGGGAGGCATGGAGCCACCGATGCGGAGACGGATTCTTCACGAGATTCGGCAGCACCCTCTTTGTCGTAGGCCGGTCGTGTTCGACCAGGAGGGCCTGCCCGGTGGGACCCGGCCGATATCGCCTGGCGGATCGGGGCCCGGGTCGGGCAGGGTCCCTGATGATGAGCGATGAGTGCGAGATGTCATATGCCCTCCCCGACTCCGTCGAGGGTCTGCTGCAACGGGGGCGTGGCCTGGGCGCGGTGCGAGCGCTCCAGGACCCGCGGCGATCTGCCGTGTTCGTATACGACGGGATCCGCCGTGACTGGCGGTGGGACCAGACCGACGAACGGGCTCTGTACCTGGCACGGCTGGTACATGATCTGGACCTGTCTCCCAGGCCGATCGTTGACCAGCTGGCGGGGGACGAGGAGGCCTGCTTGCGGGCCTGCGAGGTGCTGGAGCTGCTGGCTCTCGCGGGATCGGGCGACGCCAGGGAAGGGCTTCGGGCGTATGTCCGCCAAGGCGAGCACTGGGTCCGCGTACTGGAGTCGCTGTCAGCCGGCTGGCCGCCGGAGTGGTGGGAAGATCTCGGTGACGTCGCACGGACCCGGATCGGCGCAGAAGCGGAGCTTCCGTGCTTCTCCGAGCCGTGGATGCGGTTCGGAATCGAGGTCCAGAGCCGTCCGTTCGTTCCGCGGCCGTCACTGGCCGGGTGCAGCACCGCAGAACTCCTCGCTCTGCTCGCCGGCACTCGCACGGAAGGCGCCACGAAGGTCGACGCGCTGCGTGTCCTGAACGGCCGAGAGCCTGCTGAGGGGCTGATCCCGCTGGTGCCCTCGCTGGGCACGTCGGACGGCCGCCGACCCTTGCCCCTGCTCCGGCGGGCCGTTGAGTGCCTGGGTGCCCTCGCCGTACCGGCGGCGCACGGCTGGGCACAGGAGGACCGCCCCTGGCTGGCCCTTCTGGGTGCGGACGTCCTGGCCGACCATGGCGGCCCCGAGGCTTTGCCGGGGCTGGTGACCGAACTCGTCGAACAGTGGACGGCGCGGGCCTGGTGCGGTCCCGACCGAACGGCCCGGCGCCTGGCCCGGTTCGGACCGGACGCTGCCGGGGCGGTTCCCTATCTGCGGCGCTTCTTGCTGCGCACCCCGCACTCGTATGAGCGGACCGCGTACCTGGAGGCACTGGCCGCTATCGACCGGGACGGCCTGGAGCACGTGTACACCGAGTCCCTCTGGGACTGCGAAGAAACGACGCGGCTGGTGGGGATCACCGCGGCACCCACGAACACGGAGACCCTGGGCCGGATCGCTGTACTGCGCGATGATCCGATGGAGACGACCGAGGTGAGAGCTGCTGCCCGAGCACGGCTGGAGGACCCTACCGGCCAACCCTGTTCGAACAATTAAGCCCGACCTTCGGTGCGCCTCCCGTTCTCGTAAACAACGGCCCCGGCCTGATCCGGGCCCTCCCGAGCTGCTGAACAAACGCTGTCGAGACTCGTGAACAAAGCCATCCGGTGTCTGGTTGAGGGTCCGGCCATCCGTCAGGGATCTGCCCGGGGTCCGTCCGGAGTGCCTGGTCATCTGTCCCCGGGGACAGATCCGGGACGGATCCCCGGCAGATGTCTGGACGGACCCCCGGACTGGCTTTATCGAGCAGCTATCGACGAAGCCACCCGGACGGATCCCGGCCGGCCGCCGTCCGGGGCGGGTGTCCCTCGTGGTGGAGCTCTGCCGCGACGGACATTGGAAGTAGCGCACGGACGGGCCGGATCATCACTTCCTGTTCCTTCGAGGGAAAGCGGGCCTCCGGGTCTTCGAGGGGAAGCGG
>NZ_JNYQ01000038.1 GCF_000717245.1 Kitasatospora papulosa | reverse complement strand
AGTCGGAAACGCAAGAACGAAGGGAAGCGCCCGGAGGGCCCCGGTGAAACGGGACCGAAGGAAGCGTCCGTTCCTTGAGAACTCAACAGCGTGCCAAAAGTCAACGCCAGATATGTTGATACCCCGGCCTGCATCGCAGGTTGGTGGTTCCTTTGAAAAGTCCTGCACGGTCCTCGGACCGGGTAGGCAACAACAGCGAGGACGCTGTGAACAACCGGTCATATTCCGACCTGGTTGTTCCGCTCTCGTGTTGTGATCCCGATTACGGGAAAACATTCACGGAGAGTTTGATCCTGGCTCAGGACGAACGCTGGCGGCGTGCTTAACACATGCAAGTCGAACGATGAAGCCCTTCGGGGTGGATTAGTGGCGAACGGGTGAGTAACACGTGGGCAATCTGCCCTTCACTCTGGGACAAGCCCTGGAAACGGGGTCTAATACCGGATAACACTCTGTCCCGCATGGGACGGGGTTAAAAGCTCCGGCGGTGAAGGATGAGCCCGCGGCCTATCAGCTTGTTGGTGGGGTAATGGCCTACCAAGGCGACGACGGGTAGCCGGCCTGAGAGGGCGACCGGCCACACTGGGACTGAGACACGGCCCAGACTCCTACGGGAGGCAGCAGTGGGGAATATTGCACAATGGGCGAAAGCCTGATGCAGCGACGCCGCGTGAGGGATGACGGCCTTCGGGTTGTAAACCTCTTTCAGCAGGGAAGAAGCGAAAGTGACGGTACCTGCAGAAGAAGCGCCGGCTAACTACGTGCCAGCAGCCGCGGTAATACGTAGGGCGCAAGCGTTGTCCGGAATTATTGGGCGTAAAGAGCTCGTAGGCGGCTTGTCACGTCGGATGTGAAAGCCCGGGGCTTAACCCCGGGTCTGCATTCGATACGGGCTAGCTAGAGTGTGGTAGGGGAGATCGGAATTCCTGGTGTAGCGGTGAAATGCGCAGATATCAGGAGGAACACCGGTGGCGAAGGCGGATCTCTGGGCCATTACTGACGCTGAGGAGCGAAAGCGTGGGGAGCGAACAGGATTAGATACCCTGGTAGTCCACGCCGTAAACGTTGGGAACTAGGTGTTGGCGACATTCCACGTCGTCGGTGCCGCAGCTAACGCATTAAGTTCCCCGCCTGGGGAGTACGGCCGCAAGGCTAAAACTCAAAGGAATTGACGGGGGCCCGCACAAGCAGCGGAGCATGTGGCTTAATTCGACGCAACGCGAAGAACCTTACCAAGGCTTGACATATACCGGAAAGCATCAGAGATGGTGCCCCCCTTGTGGTCGGTATACAGGTGGTGCATGGCTGTCGTCAGCTCGTGTCGTGAGATGTTGGGTTAAGTCCCGCAACGAGCGCAACCCTTGTTCTGTGTTGCCAGCATGCCCTTCGGGGTGATGGGGACTCACAGGAGACTGCCGGGGTCAACTCGGAGGAAGGTGGGGACGACGTCAAGTCATCATGCCCCTTATGTCTTGGGCTGCACACGTGCTACAATGGCCGGTACAATGAGCTGCGATGCCGCGAGGCGGAGCGAATCTCAAAAAGCCGGTCTCAGTTCGGATTGGGGTCTGCAACTCGACCCCATGAAGTCGGAGTTGCTAGTAATCGCAGATCAGCATTGCTGCGGTGAATACGTTCCCGGGCCTTGTACACACCGCCCGTCACGTCACGAAAGTCGGTAACACCCGAAGCCGGTGGCCCAACCCCTTGTGGGAGGGAGCTGTCGAAGGTGGGACTGGCGATTGGGACGAAGTCGTAACAAGGTAGCCGTACCGGAAGGTGCGGCTGGATCACCTCCTTTCTAAGGAGCACTTCTTGTCAGCTTCGGCTGACCAGAGGCCACTACGTCGGCAAATGTTCGACGGTGGTTGCTCATGGGTGGAACGTTGACTATTCGGCACGACAGGTAACTCACTGCTAGTACTGCTTCGGCGTGGAACGTGGTGAGGGATCGGTCGGGTCGGGCACGCTGTTGGGTATCTGAAGGTACGGGCTCGTTGAGTCTGGATCTTCGGTTGCCGGCCCCAGTGCACTCACCTGTAAGGGTGGGGTGATGGGTGGCTGGTCGTTGTTTGAGAACTGCACAGTGGACGCGAGCATCTGTGGCCAAGTTTTTAAGGGCGCACGGTGGATGCCTTGGCACCAGGAACCGATGAAGGACGTGGGAGGCCACGATAGTCCCCGGGGAGCTGTCAACCAAGCTTTGATCCGGGGGTTTCCGAATGGGGAAACCCGGCAGTCGTCATGGGCTGTCACCCGCTGCTGAACACATAGGCAGTGTGGAGGGAACGAGGGGAAGTGAAACATCTCAGTACCCTCAGGAAGAGAAAACAACCGTGATTCCGGGAGTAGTGGCGAGCGAAACCGGATGAGGCCAAACCGTATGCGTGTGATACCCGGCAGGGGTTGCGCATGCGGGGTTGTGGGAGTTCTCTTGATCAATCTGCCGATTGGTCGGCAAGTCAGAAACCGTTGGTGTAGGCGAAGGACATGCGAAAGGTCCGGCGTAGAGGGTAAGACCCCCGTAGCTGAAACATCAACGGCTTGCTTGAGAACCACCCAAGTAGCACGGGGCCCGAGAAATCCCGTGTGAATCTGGCGGGACCACCCGCTAAGCCTAAATATTCCCTGGTGACCGATAGCGGATAGTACCGTGAGGGAATGGTGAAAAGTACCGCGGGAGCGGAGTGAAATAGTACCTGAAACCGTGTGCCTACAAGCCGTGGGAGCGTCGCGCATCGAGCTTGCTCGGTGCGTCGTGACTGCGTGCCTTTTGAAGAATGAGCCTGCGAGTTAGCGGTGTGTAGCGAGGTTAACCCGTGTGGGGAAGCCGTAGCGAAAGCGAGTCCGAATAGGGCGATTGAGTTGCACGCTCTAGACCCGAAGCGGAGTGATCTAGCCATGGGCAGGTTGAAGCGGAGGTAAGACTTCGTGGAGGACCGAACCCACCAGGGTTGAAAACCTGGGGGATGACCTGTGGTTAGGGGTGAAAGGCCAATCAAACTCCGTGATAGCTGGTTCTCCCCGAAATGCATTTAGGTGCAGCGTCGTGTGTTTCTTGCCGGAGGTAGAGCACTGGATAGGCGATGGGCCCTACCGGGTTACTGACCTTAGCCAAACTCCGAATGCCGGTAAGTGAGAGCACGGCAGTGAGACTGTGGGGGATAAGCTCCATGGTCGAGAGGGAAACAGCCCAGAGCATCGACTAAGGCCCCTAAGCGTACGCTAAGTGGGAAAGGATGTGGAGTCGCAGAGACAACCAGGAGGTTGGCTTAGAAGCAGCCACCCTTGAAAGAGTGCGTAATAGCTCACTGGTCAAGTGATTCCGCGCCGACAATGTAGCGGGGCTCAAGCGTACCGCCGAAGTCGTGTCATTCACACATATAGGGCCAACGCCTGTGTGGATGGGTAGGGGAGCGTCGTGTGCCGGGTGAAGCAGCCGCGGAAGCGAGTTGTGGACGGTTCACGAGTGAGAATGCAGGCATGAGTAGCGATACACACGTGAGAAACGTGTGCGCCGATTGACTAAGGGTTCCTGGGTCAAGCTGATCTGCCCAGGGTAAGTCGGGACCTAAGGCGAGGCCGACAGGCGTAGTCGATGGACAACCGGTTGATATTCCGGTACCCGCTTTGAAACGCCCAATACTGAATCAGGCGATGCTAAGTCCGTGAAGCCGGCCCGATCTCTTCGGAGTTGAGGGTAGTGGTGGAGCCGACGAACCAGACTTGTACTAGGTAAGCGATGGGGTGACGCAGGAAGGTAGTCCAGCCCGGGCGGTGGTTGTCCCGGGGTAAGGGTGTAGGACGCACGGTAGGCAAATCCGTCGTGCATATAAGTCTGAGACCTGATGCCGAGCCGATTGTGGTGAAGTGGATGATCCTATGCTGTCGAGAAAAGCCTCTAGCGAGTTTCATGGCGGCCCGTACCCTAAACCGACTCAGGTAGTCAGGTAGAGAATACCGAGGCGTTCGGGTGAACTATGGTTAAGGAACTCGGCAAAATGCCCCCGTAACTTCGGGAGAAGGGGGGCCATCACTGGTGATCCGATTTACTCGGTGAGCTGGGGGTGGCCGCAGAGACCAGCGAGAAGCGACTGTTTACTAAAAACACAGGTCCGTGCGAAGCCGTAAGGCGATGTATACGGACTGACGCCTGCCCGGTGCTGGAACGTTAAGGGGACCGGTTAGCTGACTTTCGGGTCGGCGAAGCTGAGAACTTAAGCGCCAGTAAACGGCGGTGGTAACTATAACCATCCTAAGGTAGCGAAATTCCTTGTCGGGTAAGTTCCGACCTGCACGAATGGCGTAACGACTTCTCGACTGTCTCAACCATAGGCCCGGTGAAATTGCACTACGAGTAAAGATGCTCGTTTCGCGCAGCAGGACGGAAAGACCCCGGGACCTTTACTATAGTTTGATATTGGTGTTCGGTTCGGCTTGTGTAGGATAGGTGGGAGACTTTGAAGCGGCCACGCCAGTGGTTGTGGAGTCGTCGTTGAAATACCACTCTGGTCGTGCTGGATGTCTAACCTGGGTCCGTGATCCGGATCAGGGACAGTGTCTGATGGGTAGTTTAACTGGGGCGGTTGCCTCCTAAAGAGTAACGGAGGCGCCCAAAGGTTCCCTCAGCCTGGTTGGCAATCAGGTGTTGAGTGTAAGTGCACAAGGGAGCTTGACTGTGAGACCGACGGGTCGAGCAGGGACGAAAGTCGGGACTAGTGATCCGGCAGTGGCTTGTGGAAGCGCTGTCGCTCAACGGATAAAAGGTACCCCGGGGATAACAGGCTGATCTTCCCCAAGAGTCCATATCGACGGGATGGTTTGGCACCTCGATGTCGGCTCGTCGCATCCTGGGGCTGGAGTCGGTCCCAAGGGTTGGGCTGTTCGCCCATTAAAGCGGTACGCGAGCTGGGTTTAGAACGTCGTGAGACAGTTCGGTCCCTATCCGCTGTGCGCGTAGGAATATTGAGAAGGGCTGTCCCTAGTACGAGAGGACCGGGACGGACGAACCTCTGGTGTGCCAGTTGTCCTGCCAAGGGCATGGCTGGTTGGCTACGTTCGGAAAGGATAACCGCTGAAAGCATCTAAGCGGGAAGCCTGCTTCGAGATGAGTATTCCCACCACCTTGAGTGGTTAAGGCTCCCAGTAGACGACTGGGTTGATAGGCCAGATGTGGAAGCCCGGTAACGGGTGGAGCTGACTGGTACTAATAGGCCGAGGGCTTGTCCTCAGTTGCTCGCGTCCACTGTGTT
>NZ_JNYQ01000037.1 GCF_000717245.1 Kitasatospora papulosa | reverse complement strand
GTTGGGGTAAGCGCAAAACCAGTTAACCGCCCTATTCTCTCGCTGAATCGCAAACCGAAATCACGAGTAGAAAGCGCACTAAATCCGATAGACCTTACAGTGCTGGCTGAATACCACAAACAGATTGAAAGCAACCTGCAACGTATTGAGCGCAAGAATCAGCGCACATGGTACAGCAAGCCTGGCGAACGCGGCATAACATGCAGTGGACGCCAGAAAATTAAGGGAAAATCGATTCCTCTTATCTAGTTACTTAGATATTGGCCTTGGCTTTATCTCAATATTATATGGATCATAGCTGGCAACTAATTCAGTCCAGTAAATATCCTCAATAGGGAATAATATATGCTTTCCATTCCATCGGGAAAAAGTTTTGTTCAACACACCAAGCTCAATCAACTCACTAATGTATGGGAATTGTTTTGATGTAACCACATACTTCCTGCCTTCATTAAGGGCTGCGCACAAAACCATAGATTGCTCTTCTGTAAGGTTTTGAATTACTGATCGCACTTTATCGTTTTGCATCTTAATGCGTTTTCTTAGCTTAAATCGCTTATATCTGGCGCTGGCAATAGCTGATAATCGATGCACATTAATTGCTAGCGAAAATGCAAGAGCAAAGACGAAAACATGCCACACATGAGGAATACCGATTCTCTCATTAACATATTCAGGCCAGTTATCTGGGCTTAAAAGCAGAAGTCCAACCCAGATAACGATCATATACATGGTTCTCTCCAGAGGTTCATTACTGAACACTCGTCCGAGAATAACGAGTGGATCCATTTCTATACTCATCAAACTGTAGGGGTTGTAATAGTTTATCCGATTTCTCGCTGTAGGGGTACACGAGAACCACCGAGCCTGATGTGGTTAAAAGACAGGCACAATCTTTACTACCGCAATCCACTATTTAAGGTGATATATGGAAGAAGAATTTGAAGAGTTCGAAGAGCATCCTCAGGATGTGATGGAACAATACCAGGACTATCCGTATGACTACGACTATTGATAAAAATCAATGGTGTGGACAATTCAAGCGATGCAATGGATGCAAGCTGCAATCGGAATGCATGGTTAAGCCTGAAGAAATGTTTCCTGTAATGGAAGATGGGAAATATGTCGATAAATGGGCAATACGAACGACGGCAATGATTGCCAGAGAACTTGGTAAACAGAACAACAAAGCTGCCTGATAGTGGCCTTTATTTTTGGCATAAATAACAGAATAAACACTGCACTGTGTATTCATTCCAACGAGTGAATACACGGAGCAATGTCGCTCGTAACTAAACAGGAGCCGACTTGTTCTGATTATTGGAAATCTTCTTTGCCCTCCAGTGTGAGGGCGATTTTTTATCTGTGAGGATATGAACAGATGTCAAACATCAAAAAATACATCATTGATTACGACTGGAAAGCATCAATAGAAATTGAAATCGACCATGACGTAATGACAGAGGAAAAACTTCACCAGATTAATAATTTCTGGTCAGACTCTGAATACCGACTCAATAAACACGGCTCTGTATTAAATGCTGTATTAATCATGCTGGCGCAACATGCTCTGCTTATAGCAATTTCAAGCGACTTAAATGCATATGGTGTTGTGTGTGAGTTCGACTGGAATGATGGAAATGGTCAGGAAGGATGGCCTCCAATGGATGGTAGCGAAGGAATAAGAATTACCGATATCGATACATCAGGAATATTTGATTCAGATGATATGACTATCAAGGCCGCCTGAGTGCGGTTTTACCGCATACCAATAACGCTTCACTCGAGGCGTTTTTCGTTATGTATAAATAAGGAGCACACCATGCAATATGCCATTGCAGGGTGGCCTGTTGCTGGCTGCCCTTCCGAATCTTTACTTGAACGAATCACCCGTAAATTACGTGACGGATGGAAACGCCTTATCGACATACTTAATCAGCCAGGAGTCCCAAAGAATGGATCAAACACTTATGGCTATCCAGACTAAATTCACTATCGCCACTTTTATTGGCGATGAAAAGATGTTTCGTGAAGCCGTCGACGCTTATAAAAAATGGATATTAATACTGAAACTGAGATCAAGCAAAAGCATTCACTAACCCCCTTTCCTGTTTTCCTAATCAGCCCGGCATTTCGCGGGCGATATTTTCACAGCTATTTCAGGAGTTCAGCCATGAACGCTTATTACATTCAGGATCGTCTTGAGGCTCAGAGCTGGGCGCGTCACTACCAGCAGCTCGCCCGTGAAGAGAAAGAGGCAGAACTGGCAGACGACATGGAAAAAGGCCTGCCCCAGCACCTGTTTGAATCGCTATGCATCGATCATTTGCAACGCCACGGGGCCAGCAAAAAATCCATTACCCGTGCGTTTGATGACGATGTTGAGTTTCAGGAGCGCATGGCAGAACACATCCGGTACATGGTTGAAACCATTGCTCACCACCAGGTTGATATTGATTCAGAGGTATAAAACGAATGAGTACTGCACTCGCAACGCTGGCTGGGAAGCTGGCTGAACGTGTCGGCATGGATTCTGTCGACCCACAGGAACTGATCACCACTCTTCGCCAGACGGCATTTAAAGGTGATGCCAGCGATGCGCAGTTCATCGCATTACTGATCGTTGCCAACCAGTACGGCCTTAATCCGTGGACGAAAGAAATTTACGCCTTTCCTGATAAGCAGAATGGCATCGTTCCGGTGGTGGGCGTTGATGGCTGGTCCCGCATCATCAATGAAAACCAGCAGTTTGATGGCATGGACTTTGAGCAGGACAATGAATCCTGTACATGCCGGATTTACCGCAAGGACCGTAATCATCCGATCTGCGTTACCGAATGGATGGATGAATGCCGCCGCGAACCATTCAAAACTCGCGAAGGCAGAGAAATCACGGGGCCGTGGCAGTCGCATCCCAAACGGATGTTACGTCATAAAGCCATGATTCAGTGTGCCCGTCTGGCCTTCGGATTTGCTGGTATCTATGACAAGGATGAAGCCGAGCGCATTGTCGAAAATACTGCATACACTGCAGAACGTCAGCCGGAACGCGACATCACTCCGGTTAACGATGAAACCATGCAGGAGATTAACACTCTGCTGATCGCCCTGGATAAAACATGGGATGACGACTTATTGCCGCTCTGTTCCCAGATATTTCGCCGCGACATTCGTGCATCGTCAGAACTGACACAGGCCGAAGCAGTAAAAGCTCTTGGATTCCTGAAACAGAAAGCCGCAGAGCAGAAGGTGGCAGCATGACACCGGACATTATCCTGCAGCGTACCGGGATCGATGTGAGAGCTGTCGAACAGGGGGATGATGCGTGGCACAAATTACGGCTCGGCGTCATCACCGCTTCAGAAGTTCACAACGTGATAGCAAAACCCCGCTCCGGAAAGAAGTGGCCTGACATGAAAATGTCCTACTTCCACACCCTGCTTGCTGAGGTTTGCACCGGTGTGGCTCCGGAAGTTAACGCTAAAGCACTGGCCTGGGGAAAACAGTACGAGAACGACGCCAGAACCCTGTTTGAATTCACTTCCGGCGTGAATGTTACTGAATCCCCGATCATCTATCGCGACGAAAGTATGCGTACCGCCTGCTCTCCCGATGGTTTATGCAGTGACGGCAACGGCCTTGAACTGAAATGCCCGTTTACCTCCCGGGATTTCATGAAGTTCCGGCTCGGTGGTTTCGAGGCCATAAAGTCAGCTTACATGGCCCAGGTGCAGTACAGCATGTGGGTGACGCGAAAAAATGCCTGGTACTTTGCCAACTATGACCCGCGTATGAAGCGTGAAGGCCTGCATTATGTCGTGATTGAGCGGGATGAAAAGTACATGGCGAGTTTTGACGAGATCGTGCCGGAGTTCATCGAAAAAATGGACGAGGCACTGGCTGAAATTGGTTTTGTATTTGGGGAGCAATGGCGATGACGCATCCTCACGATAATATCCGGGTAGGCGCAATCACTTTCGTCTACTCCGTTACAAAGCGAGGCTGGGTATTTCCCGGCCTTTCTGTTATCCGAAATCCACTGAAAGCACAGCGGCTGGCTGAGGAGATAAATAATAAACGAGGGGCTGTATGCACAAAGCATCTTCTGTTGAGTTAAGAACGAGTATCGAGATGGCACATAGCCTTGCTCAAATTGGAATCAGGTTTGTGCCAATACCAGTAGAAACAGACGAAGAATTTCATACGTTAGCCGCATCCCTTTCACAAAAGCTGGAAATGATGGTGGCGAAAGCAGAAGCAGATGAGAGAAACCAGGTATGACAACCACGGAATGCATTTTTCTGGCAGCGGGCTTCATATTCTGTGTGCTTATGCTTGCCGACATGGGACTTGTTCAATGACACCTCAGCAGGAAAACGCCCTTCGCAGCATTGCCCGTCAGGCTAATTCTGAAATCAAAAAAAGCCAGACAGCAGTTTCCGGATAAAAACGTCGATGACATTTGCCGTAGCGTACTGAAGAAGCACCGCGAAACGGTAACGCTGATGGGATTCACACCGACTCATTTAAGCCTGGCAATCGGCATGTTAAACGGCGTCTTTAAGGAACGATGAACATGAAAAGCAAAATCATCAGGGAGCTACAGGCTCCTTTTTTATTATTCGCATTCACCCTCAAGCGTATTAACCAACAGTTCAGGGATTAATGAAAGATGGCAGACATCATTGATTCAGCATCAGAAATAGAAGAATTACAGCGCAACACAGCAATAAAAATGCGCCGCCTGAACCACCAGGCTATATCTGCCACTCATTGTTGTGAGTGTGGCGATCCGATAGATGAACGAAGACGCCTGGTCGTTCAGGGTTGTCGGACTTGTGCAAGTTGCCAGGAGGATCTGGAACTTATCAGTAAACAGAGAGGTTCGAAGTGAGCGAAATTAACTCTCAGGCACTGCGTGAAGCGGCAGAGCAGGCAATGCATGACGACTGGGGATTTGACGCAGACCTTTTCCATGAATTGGTAACACCATCGATTGTGCTGGAACTGCTGGATGAACGGGAAAGAAACCAGCAATACATCAAACGCCGCGACCAGGAGAACGAGGATATTGCGCTAACAGTAGGGAAACTGCGTGTTGAGCTTGAAACAGCAAAATCAAAACTCAACGAGCAGCGTGAGTATTACGAAGGTGTTATCTCGGATGGGAGTAAGCGTATTGCTAAACTGGAAAGCAACGAAGTCCGTGAAGACGGAAACCAGTTTCTTGTTGTTCGCCATCCTGGGAAGACTCCTGTTATCAAGCACTGCACTGGTGACCTGGAAGAGTTTCTGCGGCAGTTAATCGAACAAGACCCGTTAGTAACTATCGACATCATTACGCATCGCTATTACGGGGTTGGAGGTCAATGGGTTCAGGATGCAGGTGAGTATCTGCATATGATGTCTGACGCTGGCATTCGCATCAAAGGAGAGTGAGATCGGTTTTGTAAAAGATAACGCTTGTGAAAATGCTGAATTTCGCGTCGTCTTCACAGCGATGCCAGAGTCTGTAGTGTCAGATGATGACCGTACTCAAACATCGGGTTGAGTATTATCTTACTGTTTCTTTACATAAACATTGCTGATACCGTTTAGCTGAAACGACATACATTGCAAGGAGTTTATAAATGAGGCAAAAAGATTGGGCGTTATCAATGTTGTGCAGATCCGGTGTCTTGTCTCCATGCAGACATCACGAAGGTGTTTATGTAGATGAAGGTATAGATATAGAGTCGGCATACAAATATTCCATGAAGGTTTATAAGTCTAATGAAGACAAATCCCCATTCTGCAATGTGCGAGAAATGACTGATACCGTGCAAAATTATTATCACGAGTACGGTGGAAACGATACTTGCCCTCTCTGTACAAAACATATAGATGATTAAACCCAATATTACATAACAATCCTCGCACTCGCGGGGATTTATTTTATCTGAACTCGCTACGGCGGGTTTTGTTTTATGGAGATGATAAATGCACTTCCGAGTCACAGGAGAATGGAATGGAGAGCCATTCAACAGAGTTATCGAAGCGGAGAACATCAACGACTGCTACGACCACTGGATGATATGGGCGCAGATAGCACATGCAGACGTAACCAATATTCGAATTGAAGAACTGAAAGAACACCAAGCCGCCTGATGGCGGTTTTTTCTTGCGTGTAATTGCGGAGACTTTGCGATGTACTTGACACTTCAGGAGTGGAACGCACGCCAGCGACGTCCAAGAAGCCTTGAAACAGTTCGTCGATGGGTTCGGGAATGCAGGATATTCCCACCTCCGGTTAAGGATGGAAGAGAGTATCTGTTCCACGAATCAGCGGTAAAGGTTGACTTGAGAATCAACAGTGATAATTCCGTTACGTTACATTCATGGCTTGATCGCTACGAAAAAATCCTGGCCAGCAGAGGAATCAAGCAGAAGACACTCATAAATTACATGAGCAAAATTAAAGCAATAAGGAGGGGTCTGCCTGATGCTCCACTTGAAGACATCACCACAAAAGAAATTGCGGCAATGCTCAATGGATACATAGACGAGGGCAAGGCGGCGTCAGCCAAGTTAATCAGATCAACACTGAGCGATGCATTCCGAGAGGCAATAGCTGAAGGCCATATAACAACAAACCATGTCGCTGCCACTCGCGCAGCAAAATCAGAGGTAAGGAGATCAAGACTTACGGCTGACGAATACCTGAAAATTTATCAAGCAGCAGAATCATCACCATGTTGGCTCAGACTTGCAATGGAACTGGCTGTTGTTACCGGGCAACGAGTTGGTGATTTATGCGAAATGAAGTGGTCTGATATCGTAGATGGATATCTTTATGTCGAGCAAAGCAAAACAGGCGTAAAAATTGCCATCCCAACAGCATTGCATATTGATGCTCTCGGAATATCAATGAAGGAAACACTTGATAAATGCAAAGAGATTCTTGGCGGAGAAACCATAATTGCATCTACTCGTCGCGAACCGCTTTCATCCGGCACAGTATCAAGGTATTTTATGCGCGCACGAAAAGCATCAGGTCTTTCCTTCGAAGGGGATCCGCCTACCTTTCACGAGTTGACTCTATGAGAAGCAGATAAGCGATAAGTTTGCTCAACATCTTCTCGGGCATAAGTCGGACACCATGGCATCACAGTATCGTGATGACAGAGGCAGGGAGTGGGACAAAATTGAAATCAAATAATGATTTTATTTTGACTGATAGTGACCTGTTCGTTGCAACAAATTGATAAGCAATGCTTTTTTATAATGCCAACTTAGTATAAAAAAGCTGAACGAGAAACGTAAAATGATATAAATATCAATATATTAAATTAGATTTTGCATAAAAAACAGACTACATAATACTGTAAAACACAACATATGCAGTCACTATGAATCAACTACTTAGATGGTATTAGTGACCTGTAACAGAGCATTAGCGCAAGGTGATTTTTGTCTTCTTGCGCTAATTTTTTGTCATCAAACCTGTCGCACTCCAGAGAAGCACAAAGCCTCGCAATCCAGTGCAAAGCTTTGTGTGCCACCCACTACGACCTGCATAACCAGTAAGAAGATAGCAGTGATGTCAAACGACGCAGCTGACTTCTTTTCTTTCACGAAAATGGCTACGAAGTCCGTGGCTATCTATCGGCTTATTAGTACTTGAAACGCTTCTTCAGAAGCCTGAAGAGCTAATCGTTCGGCGATACTATATATGCATTAATAGACTATATCGTTGGTATAAACAGTGCACCATGCAACATGAATAACAGTGGGTTATCCAAAAGGAAGCAGAAAGCTAAATATGGAAAACTACAATACGATGCCCCGTTAAGTTCAATACTACTAATTTTTAGATGGAAAACGTATGTAATAGAGAGTAACTTAAAAGAGAGATCCTGTGTTGCCGCCAAATAAATTGCGGTTATTTTAATAAAATTAAGGGTTACTATATGTTGG
>NZ_JNYQ01000036.1 GCF_000717245.1 Kitasatospora papulosa | reverse complement strand
CCTCCGGAGGAACGACGCACGACCCTACGGGTCGCAAAGACGATAAAGCCTACGGCTTTAAGGAAAGCCCTCCGGGCTTTCCAGCCCATTCCTTCGGAATGGGCTGGGGAATTCCTCCGGAATTCCCGCACCCTGCACGGGAAGTGATGCGGTGTCTCCGGCGGCAGCAGGCCCATGGGGTGACGGAAGGTCACGTGTTGCGGTGCCCTGCCTGCACGGCTCCGCAGTGCAAGCAGGGCTGACGCCGGATCACCGCCTGCGGCACGGCTCACGCCTGGACTCACAGAAAACTACGCACCGACAAGAGAGGTCAATCGTCGAGGCCGGAGCATGAGCCGCGTGCATCATTCTCAACCGAAGCTAAGAACTGGACTCAGTACACACCACTCTGCATCACATGAGACGTTGGGTAAGTATTGTAAAAACTGACGACCAGGGCTAAGCGACATGAGGGGCTCCAACCGCAAGTGGAAGCCCCTCATCAAAAGCATATCTGTTTCCGGATTTCTAATCTTCCCAGACGGTGACTGTTCCTTGATACGCCCGGGTTCCTTTATCCATCTTTCCCACTTCGATGTAGGAGAATCGGTCTTCTGCTGTCGTGGCGCAGAAACGGGAACCGGGAGCGATCGGTAGTGATTCTGCGCTGTGTGTGGAAATGCGATCGCTGCATTCTTGGCGGTTCGGTTTTTCTTGGCCGTCCCAGGTAGCGATTGTCGGCTCGACGGTGAAAAATCCGCCGGGTTGCCCGTACAGGGTGGCCTGTTCGGGCTCTTCATGGGTGTAGCTGACCCAGATGCTTGCCCCGCTGTTGCTGGAGAGGACCTTGGGCGGCACGGTGTCGAGATTGAGTGCGGTGAGGCTGACGCTTCCGGTCCATCGGATCTTGTCCGGTTGCGGGGTCGCCGGGGTGGAGGGGGTCTGTGACGGGGTCTCAGTCGCGGTAGGGGAGGTCGACGGGGGTGGTGTGGTGGGTTCGGGTGTTGGGGACTCGGGCGGTGTGGCGGGTTGGGACGAGGGGGGCGCTGTCTGGTCGTTCTTGTTGTCGTTGAGGCTGCTTGCCCAGATGCCGGCTGCTGCGCCGCCGGCGGCCAGGAGCACGATGGCCAGGGCTGCGCCGGTCAGTCGGAGTGCCCGCCGGCCGCCGGTTTTCTTGGGTGGCCGGGGCGGTGTGGGGGCCCATGTCGGCGGCTGGGGCGCCGTGGGAGCCCATGTCGGCAGAGGGGGTAGAGCCGGGTGGTGCGGTCCGGTACCACCGCTGGTGTTGGCCGGCACCAGGTCGTTTGATGCGTCGGTTCGCTCGAGCGTGGTCAGGCGTGCGCGGCAGTCGTCCAGTTCCGCGACCAGGGCGTCGCTGTGGCGGACGAGGTCGCCGCGGCGTTGGGCCAGGGCGCGGGTCTCTTCTTCGAGCTGTTGTCTGCGGTCCTGGTTGTCTGTGCCCGGTGACGTCCGGGTCTGGCGGATCTGCTCCTCGAGGTCCGTGCGCAGCTGGTTCTCCCGTGCGCGGACATGTGCGAGTTCCTCGCGGTACCGGCGTAGGAGGTCTTCGCCGTCCAGGAGGCGTAGGAGGAGGGAGTTCTGGTCGCTGCCGTGGGGGTCGGCGCCGACGTCGATGAGGACGGTGCGGTAGGCGGTGAAGAGCTCGGCGCGTCGTTGGGGGGCAGCGGGGTCGTCGATGCGGCGGCTGACCTCGTTGAGCAGGTCGTCGAGGAATTCCCACGGCGGCAGATTTGAGCCCCGTGTGTAGTTTCGGATCCTTGCGGCCTGGTAGGCGGGAAAGCGTGCTTCGAATTTCCGTGTGCTCAATCCCGCCAGGTCCAGCAGGACACGTAAGCGGGCGCCGAATTCAGCCTTGAGCCGTTCTTTCTCATCCTGTGTCAGACGGCGTGCGGGAAGTTCGTCCCCGCCGGCCTGTTCACCGTGTGCCACCTGTGCTCCCCCTCACCGAAGACCGGTGCCGGCCGGCACCGAAAATTAATGTGCTGGCGCAGTCGCACACCACCAGGCACCGCGGTCACTGTAGAGCCAACTCACCAAGCTGAGAGCCTGGTTGAAGCGGCTTGCTGCCGCCCGGCCTCGGCTTGACCGAAACCCCTTTCCCTGAAGGGTGCCCAGGAGGCCTGCGATGAACGACAACGCACGACAGAAGCGATCCGCCCGCCACGCCGCAAGGGAGGTCTGACCATGGCCAGGTCCTCGAACCTCGTACCCGCATCCGTCACCGCCGTCTGCGGCCTCGTCACCGTCATGGCCGGCGCGCCTTGGTGGGGCGTCGTGATCTGCCTCGTCCTGGTTCTCGCCGCGACATCGGTACAGACGCTCTTTCCGCAGGACTCCCCCGACCGGCTCACCTGGTGGACCAACCATCGCGAACACCGCCGCCTACGCCACCACGACCGCCGCGAGATCCCACCCCGACCACACCCATAACCCACAGCGCGTGGCCCCCGCCGTCCTGGAGACGCGGGGGCTTCGGTAGGCGCTACGTGCACGTAGTCAGCACCCGGCGCCTGGCTGTCGGCCCGGAGCCGCGCAGCCAGGTAGAGGAGGGAAGTGTCGCTTGCACGAACCGATGTGTGAACAGGATCTGGCGGGGGCCTGGCCGGGGGCGGTCACGGCTTTCGCCGGAGCAGGGCGGCAACGAGTCCGGGGAGCGCCCCCAGGACCGCGACGACGTCACCACGGTGGGCGCGGCAGATGGCGGTAATGCAGACCATTGTGGCGCAGAGCAGAGCGATGATGAGCGCAACCGGTACGACGGTGGCGAGCACAGCGAGGTAGTCCATGAGCATCTCCTGGGTTGAGGGCGTGCGTGGGTAGGGCGGTGGCGGTTCGGAAGAAAAAGTCCCCCTACCCGGTCCGCGGGCGGGAGAGAAAAAGTCCTCCCGTCCCCGACAAACCGGGGTGACAGAAGGCATTCGGACCGGGAAGGCCCAGAGGAGTCGGTGCGACCTCCCAAGTCCGCGGTGCAACTGGCCGCCGCGGAAGCGCGAGCGAGGACTCATGGGGTACTGGCTGATCGGCGAACCGTTGGACGGGCGGCTGATCGACGCCACTGCTTGTGCGTCCAGTGGCTGCTGGGGGGGGTCCTTGTCGCACTGCTGGGCGTATACGGAACGGGCCGAGTCCCCTACGAGTGGCAACCCACGACCCGGACATGCTGCAGCAGACCAGCAACACCCCCTAACTATCTGACGGCTGAGACGCCAACGATGACAGACCACAGGGCGTCAGTTCAAACGGATCAATGCAGGTCAACGCACTAATCAGTGCATTAGGTTGGCGTCCGGGAGGGGCACCCCAGCCCATACGACGGGCAGGTCAGACCCCGATCCGGGATCGGCCGACGCGAGAACCGTCCTGTCTACACGTCAGCAGTCATAATCACCTCGGGTGCGTGGTTATCGGCGGGCGGCCACAAGCACCGCGACGAGCAAGGCCCCCATGCCGACGAGGAAGGCCGCCGTGCTCAGGCCGGCAGTCAACGGGCCCATGGCTCCAGGGCGGACCCATACGAGAACGGCGACCCCGGCGCACAGCGCGACACCCACCACGGCGGCGAGGACGGACAGAGTGGCCACCACCCACGGGGCAGTGGCCGGAGCGGACGTGCCGGCAGGCGGCGGGTTCTGCGGAACGGTGGTCATGCGATTCCCCCTGAAATGGACGACGGGCGCGGGCGGAGCCACCGATGCTCGGGTTCGGTGGGCAAACAGCAGCGCCCCGCACCCCGGCATGGACCGGGAAGGCGGAGCGGGTACGGAACAGCGCGACGGCTCCAGACAGGTGAAGGCTTGTCTGGAGCCGTTCTGGTAGCAGTTGTTGGTGGGACTGCACGCCCATCAGCGAGGTACGACGGAGGCCCAGGCGATTGCCCGGGCCTCCGTGCGGATCATGTGGCAGGGAGGAACGAGGAACACGACCTCGTCTGCCCTCACCCTGCGTCCCGCGATCGAAACCGTTCTCCAGCGGACGACTTTCGCGGTCTACCACCTGCTCCTGGACGAGCCCCTGAAGCTGCAGAGGTTGAGGAACACGACCTCTCCCTGCGGCCTCGCGGCTCGTCCTGAAGTCGAGTAGAGCACGGCGTGATAGCCGTTGCCAAGTCCCTTCTTGCCTGCACCCAGTTGGGGTACCACCCTAGCGTCGGCCGAACACGTTTCCAGGCCGGTTTACTACCTACGCTAGCGCCGGGGTAGTTCTGCTCCAGAGCCCGGCACTACAGTACTTAATTAACTAACTAATTCTCCTACTAACTATGACTGCGGGTGACCCGATGCAAGCACCGGAAGCTCCGCCCACCAAGTCGGCGAGCCGGACGCTGGCGGCGCCCAGCGCCCAGGCGCTGAGGATGGCCGAGAACGCCGGGCGAAGTGGGCGACGGCGGGCGCAGGTTCGCTACAGCTTCGTCGAGCGGAACTCCCTCGGGGATGAAGTTCCGCCCCTGGCCCGGATGCTTCGAGGCGGCGGCCGCGGCGGCCAGGTGCGGCTCAAGCTCTATCTCAGCTACCTCTGGGTCCAGCGCGACGACCAGGCTCGTGAGCTGTCCATCAGGAACGGGGCCTGGGCCACCCTGTTCGACCTGAAGGACCCCCAGACCGCCGGCGCGAGGCGCATCAGTGACGCCCAGGCGTGGCTGGAGGAGAACAACTTCATCAGCCTCGCCAGGACAGGCCGACAGAACCTGGTGACCGTGCTATCCGAAACCGGGAACGGCGATCCTTGGATCGCGCCGGGGGCCGCCGCGAAGAAGGAGAAGGAGGAAGGCCTCCTTGGTCTGGGAGCCGTCGTCCACCGGTATCTGCAGATCCCGCAGACGTTCTGGACCCGTGGCCACATCGCGGTCCTCTCCGGAGCAGGCATCGCGATGTTCCTCGCCCTCCTGGCCGAGAACGGCGGCCTGCAGGAGAGAGCACTGTGGTTCAGCCCGCGAGAGGCAGACACCCGGTTCGCCCTCAGCGAGGACACACGGAGCAAAGGGCTACGGGAACTGGCGGCGGCCGGGCTGATCACCACGAAGCGACGCCCCGTCAACGAAACGGACTTCGAGGCAGACGCACTGCACATGCGCAACGTGCACTTCCTCCATCTGGACCGCCTGAACGAGACCGCCGAGATCAAACGGCGCCTAGTCGTCCGCGTGACGAGGAAGAAGACCGCAAAGAGCATCGAGGAGAGCTGAACAGGACTGCTCGCAACAGCACTCCACCCAGTAGACCGAGACCCAGTCGACCCGCACCACACGCCTCTGATTGGAGTACACGGCTCTCATCGGCGGATCGCTGGACGGAAAGCGCCTCGACGCCACCGGGTGGAGCGATCAGCAGCTGCCGAAAGGCGCGGCGCTCATCACCGAGCTCGGCGCGCACAGGCCGAGTAGACGAGCCCACTACGAGTGGGCAGCCCGTCGCCCCGGGCCGGCTCCACTGGGTCGTCGAGACCGCCTGACCCCCTGTGGCGCCCTGAGGGGCAAGCCCAGGCACCCTCTTCAAACCTGGAGCTTCCGGAAGGCCCCTGACGCTTCAGGGGCCTCCGAATGCCGCCTGGCGGAGCGTCAGGGGCCCTTCGTGGGCTATAGCAGGTGCCGCGTCGCCTGGTCGGGGACTGCGCGAGCTTCTGACGGTCCGCCAGGCAGGCCCGGGAGGCCGCGCGGCTTCCCCTGATGAGTGGTGGCGTTCTCTCTGGCCTGCCGTGGTGGGTTTCCTGCGGGGAAGCTCACCACGGCCGCGCCCTGCTTACCGCGGGATCCTGCTCACCGCCGGGTGACGGTCAGGGCGATGCAGGGCACCAGGACGGCCGCGCCGGCCAGGACGAGGGTCAGCGGCTCGGTGAGCGCCGGGTGTTCGTAGGAGAGGTAGGCCAGTGCGCCGAGCACCAGGCCGACGACGAGGACCAGGAGCAGCAGGAGCAGGGGGCGGTCGGAGGTGGGCACGGGATGTCTCTTCTCTGTGGGGCGCTCCGGTTGAGCGCGGGGGCAACAGTCCGCACCGGTGGTCGGTCATTCAAGCGTTCGCGAAAATCCGTTCCGGCCCTCTGTCGGGCGGGGTCTGACGGGGTGTGGGGGTGGATTCGCGAGGTGTTGACGGACGGGTGGTGCGGGGTGGTGGCAGCACGATGAGGGAGGCGGGGGCTAGCGGCGCAACCCCTTGCTCTCAGGGCGCCAGCATTGGCCGCCGGGCCGGGCCCATTCAAGGAATCCGAGCGGCACGGATTCCTTGAATGGGTGCCGTGCGGGTGCTATCGGACCGGTAGCCCGGCAGTTTCATCGACGTCGTCGGGCGAGCCGGACAGCACTTTCGGATGCCGGGGGGTTAG
>NZ_JNYQ01000035.1 GCF_000717245.1 Kitasatospora papulosa | reverse complement strand
TGCCGCGACGGACATTGGAAGTAGCGCACGGACGGGCCGGATCATCACTTCCTGTTCCTTCGAGGGAAAGCGGGCCTCCGGGTCTTCGAGGGGAAGCGGCAGAGCCCGGCGCGCGCTTCGCGCCCTACAGTGCGTGACGCCTGACGGCCGTCCAGCAGGTCGCAGGCGGTCTCGTGGGCGCAGCGCCCGGCATGCGGGCCGTCCGGTGTCACCCTCCAGGACACTGCTCGGTGTCCAGCAGGGACGTGCCCAGGTGCGGACTGCTACTCCACCATTGGGATGATGTCGGTGACCGGACAGGGAACGTACCAGACTCCCTCGGGCACCTGCTGAGCTCCGTCCACTGCCCCGTCCCGCGCTCCCGCGGGGCGGGGCGCTCCTGCGTGAAGGTGTTGCACCACCATGCTGCAAACTGTTTTTAATGGTCGAGGCGAGTTCGTTCTTATCGCGTTGGCCGCAGTGACGATCGCGGCCCTTGTCGGATATTTTGCCGCGAGAAAATTTCTGGATCGCCCGTGGGCGTACGCGGGGCTTTTCGCCACCTTGGCAGCCGAGCTGAGCGTTACTATTTTCTTCCCGTCTCCGGGCCATGTGTCCGGTCAGTGTGTCCTCAATCGGAACTACAGTGAGCCTTTCGCGACAGAGCAAGGCCTGCTGAATGTGGCAATGTTCCTGCCTATTGGACTTTTTGGGGTTCTTGCTCTCCGGCGTGTCTTTCCTGTCTTTCTGGGGGGAGCGCTGCTGTCGGTGGCGACCGAGCTCGGCCAAGCGCTCGCCCCGTGGGTAGGGCGCAGCTGCGACAGCGGCGACGTGCTGACGAACACGCTCGGCGCGGGAATCGGGGCGCTTATAGGCTGGGCGATCGTCCGTGCTGTCCGCGGCGAGGTCCACTCCTTGCGCTCCGCGGGGAAGCCGGCGGTTGTCGTCTTCGCGGTCGGTTTTATCGTCTGCGCCGTGGTGTGGAAGGCCTGGATCACCCCGTTGGCCGTGGACTCCACGAGTCTGCAGATCGCAGGAGGGGACGAGAAGGCCCAGGCGCAGCAGGTCCTCGCCGCCGCTTTCGACGATCACGTCGACATCAAGAACGTACAGCTTCAGTCCGGGCAGAACGATGCGCCCGACCTGCTGATGATCACCTTGGGGTCAGGGTTCGCAGAGTTGAGCTGGCCCGATAAGGAACAGCTCACCGTCAGTCTGGAAAGTACGAGCCAGCCCGGACCTGGCAGCTTTGCGGTGCCAGGAGCCGGTGCTGCCCCCGAGAGTGCCGACGACGCGCTCCGTATCGCCACGAAGTACGCCAAGGAGCGCTTCCCGTGGGGGCTGGAGGACTCACACGTGAAGTCGTTCCCTGTCGGCGATGATGCGGAGTTCGGCTGGATGGTCAGCTGGCGCAGCCGAGTCGACGGAGTCCTCATGCCCATGCGTCTGGATGTGCAGATCAACAGAGCTGGTCGTGTCTCCGCACTGCTCACCCGGCATGCAGAAGACTTCACCTCGATCCCCCCGCGCAAGGTGAGCGAGAAGCAGGCTGCGGCCACCGCGTCCAAGTACGCAGGTGGAGCGAAGACAGCCGCCGGCACCTTGCTGGCTATCCGGCGTGAAGGCGAATGGCGAGCCCAGTGGGTCATCCCTGTGTCGTCCGGGACCGACTCCTACCCGGTCTACGTCGACGCCGAGACGGGGAAAGTAGATGAAAGGGCATCCCCCGTCCAGGGTCTGCCCACAGCACCCAACTGAGCCACTACTGAAGTTGAATGCGTGATGTCGGTCAGTCATGTGTGATCAGGGGGCGTCCTGGTTTCAGCTCAGACTCGGTCCGCACTACTTCTGAAGGGTTAGCATCCTCGGTCGTATATCGCCCGCAGCCACGGTTCCCTGGCGGCGGGCATCCGCGCGAGCGTGTACCGGAACGCCTCCCTGGACGGCTGGAACGGGTACCACGGGTGCGGCGGCAGCGGGTCGTCCCGCTCCACGCCTGCTGGCAACCCGCCGACCACCGGCAGCCGGGTCCGGTGCGGCGGGAAGGCGAGCTCGGCCCAGAGCGCGGCATCCATAGGTACCGGAACCGCCCCAGCGCGCGGCTGCCACATGTCTCCAGTCTGCGGATGGACCGGCACCAGCACCAGGTCAGCGGTCGGCTCGCCAAACCCCGGTCCCGCCAGGTCCAGCCGCTTCGCGCCTTCCCCGGCGGGCAGCAACGCGCCGAGTGCCCGGCCGAGGAGCTCCGCGACCAGTCCGGGCGCGACGTCGACCGGCGCGCCCCCGGCGGCCACCACCACCTGGGCGATAGCCACGCCCGCCGGGATGTCCCGGTACTCGCTCAGCCGGTGCCACAGCGCGCCGGTGGCCAGCAGTTCCGCCCACTCCATGATCGGCCGCTCCGGCGGGCCGGGCAGCCGCACTACTGTCTGCGGGAGGAGCCGGACGACCTGCCAGCATCCGCAGTCGTCGATCCTCGTTCCGACCGGCAGATCGCAGCCCAGGCAGGCAAGGTTCGGCCCGTCCCTCCCGTCGATCCCCATGCAGTAGCCCCCGGCCCGCTCGAGGATCAGCCTGGTGCCGCGCATGTCGCCGGGCGCGAGAAGGACGGTGTCCGACGGTCCGTTGGACAGCGCGCCGAACGGTGCGAAGCGCCCTCGCTCAGCCGCCTCGCGCGCCCCAACCTCGTCCCACTGCCGCCACGGCGGCCCAAACGGTGCGGGGTCGACGGCGTAGGACCCGGCCTCCAGCAGTGGCGGGTGCAGCGTCTCCCAGTGGGTGTCGGCCAGGTGGATCGGCAACGCCACCTCCGACACCGCCCGTGTCAGGACCGCACCGCAGCCCGCACACCCGAACACCGCCAAGCTGTTCCCTCCAGCGGTCGAAGCCAAGCCCCCTGCATCCCACCAAGCAGGCGGACTGGGGAGCAAGGAGTTTTCAGGCGACACCGCGTGACGCGGGGGCGAAGTGCGGGCCGTCAGGCTCCGTTGCCCCTGAACTTGAATGTGAGAAGCCGGCCTGATCGTGTCAGCTCGTCAGGGTCAGGCCGGTGCCTATGAGGCAGCCGTCGATGAGGTGCGGTCGGTACTGGGTCTTCTTGAGGCTGCGCTTCACGGCGGTGGCGAGCTGTTCGAGGTTCGCGGCGGCGAGGTTGCCGATCGCCTGTTTCATCAGGGACCAGATGCCCTCCTGCGGGTTGAGGTCGGGTGCGTAGGACGGGAAATGGAAGACGATCAGCCAGTCCTCGTTCGCAGCGATGAAGTCCTTCATCTGCGGCATGAGATGGGTGCGCAGGTTGTCCCAGACCAGGACGATGGGTCCTTTGAGCTGGTTGTGCGCCCGCAGGATGAGGTCGCGGTAGTCCTGCCAGGTGAATCCCTTGGGTTCGCCCTTGCGGCCCCGGTGGACGCGAAAGCTGTAGATCAGCCTCGACCGGTCTCCGCGTCGGAAGCAGACCATTCCCGCCATCGAAACCCGTCCGGAACCCCTGCCCCGGACTCGGACGACCGGCGTCTGGCCGATGCGGCCCCAGGACCTCGCGCGTGGCGGCCTCAGCGACTGGCTGGCCTCGTCCTCACAGACGATCCAGGCCCCGCGGGCCGCCGCCGTACTTTTACCTGCGGCCACACCTCCTTCTTCCACAACTCCACAGCTCCGTCGTCACGTTCGATCGCCCGGCGGGCCGGCTGCTGCCACGACCAGCCATGGCGCTTAAAGAGCGTTTTGTCTGGCAGGAGTGTTTGGTAACGCAGTGCTGCCGTGGATGATTGCGGGGTGTTGGTTCACGTGGAAGCGGTGGGGCAGGTCGCCGACGGACGCGCGACGGTTCGGGTGCGCTCGGAGGTGGGTGCCGCTGCGGCGTTCTGGTGCGGCGAACCGACGGGAGTGGGCCGCGAACATCATGTGGAGTGGACCGTTGAAGAGGACGCGGCCTGGGGCGGCAACACTCGACCGGCCACTTCATTTTCACCCGGGGTGGACGAGGAGGAAGGCGGCCGGATCGTCTTTCGGGGGCGGCTGGGCTTGACGGGCGATGGCGGAGCCATGCTGGAAGTAGCTGGAACGCATATCCTGTTCGACCTCGCCGACCCGCCGCCATCGGCTGCTGTCGATGGAACGTGGGTCGAGATCAGTGTGGAGCGGAACAGCGTCAGCCTGTGGCCCTACCTGCTGTGATGAGGTCGATCATCGCTATGTTGATCATGACTTCGGAGCGGTGTGGGTTGGTTTCGTAGTCGCGGGCGAGGCGGCGGTGGTGCATGAGCCAGCCGAAGGTCCGCTCGACGACCCAGCGTCGCGGAATCACCTTGAAACCCTTCTGGGCGGGGTCGCGGCGGATGACTTCGACGTCGATGCCCAGGCGGGCGCCGCGGTCGATGGCCTTGGTGCGGTAGCCAGCTGTCGGCCCACGCCTTCGTGACGCGAGGGTGGCCTTCGGCAATGTTCGAGAGCAGGCGGATTCCGCCGACGTTGTCGGAGACACTGGCGGCGGTGACCAGCACGGCCAGAAGGAGGCCGACGGTGTCGACGCCGATGTGCCGTTTGCGGCCCGCGATCTTCTTGCCCGCGTCGATGCCCTGGCCGGCCGCGGGCACGTTGGCCGAGGTCTTGATGCTCTGGGCGCCGAGGATGCAGGCGCTGGGCTCGGCGTCTCGGCCCCCGGCCTTCCGGACCAGCCGTCGCAGGAGTCCGTTGAGCTGGTCGAAGACGCCGTCCTTCTGCCAGGCGGCGAAGTATCCGTAAACGGTTTCCCACGGGGCGAAGTCGCGTGGCAGATACCGCCACGGGATCCCGGTCCGGTCGACGTAGAGAATGGCGTCCATGATCCGCCGCAGGTCATGCTCGGGCGGCCGCCCGATGTCCAGGCCCTTCCCTCTGCGTTCCACTCGCCAGGCTGTCAGGGTTGGTTCGAGCAGTTCCCAACGGGCATCGGACAGGTCACTGGGGTACGGCCGCTGTCGGCGAGGCCATGTTTCCGTAGTACCGATGGCAGCCGTCCCGACACAGGGCGCAAACAGGCGCGACCGGGGGCGTGTTGGGATCAGACAGGAGCGAAGGGACCGAAACAGGCCCTCGAAGGCCGTCACCCGCCCCATCTGCCACAACAAGCGTCTACCGCCTCAGCCGGCCCGAAGCGGTCCGCCACCTGAACTGCAATGAAGCACCCCTGTCGGGACAAAACGCTCTTTTACTGATCGTTTCAAAATGAGTTGAGCCGCGGGTCTTGTGCTCGGTGATCTTGGTCGGCAGGGTGGCTGAATGCGTGCTGATCTTGTTCCGGACGACCTGTGGGAGCGGGTGGCCCCGTTGCTGCCGCGTGCTCCCGAACGACGCCGCCGTCATCCCGGACGGTTGCGTGTTCCTGACCGAACAGCGCTCGCCGGTGTCCTGTTCGTGTTGCGGACCGGTGTCGCCTGGCGGGACGTCCCGGCGGAGACGGTGGGCTGCTCCGGGGTAACAGCCTGGCGTCGGCTGCGGGACTGGACCGAGGCCGGCGTGTGGCCGCGACTGCACGCTGCCCTGCTGGCCGAGCTGCGCCGCGCCGGCCTGCTGGGCCTAGACGACTGCTCCGTGGATGGGTCACACATCCGAGCTCTCAAAGGGGGGCTCACGTCGGCCCCTCACCTGTCGACCGCGCCCGCCCCGGCTCGAAACACCATCTGATTGTCAACCGCCACAGCACCCCACTCGCCGTCACCCTCACCGGCGGCAACCGACACGACGTCACCCAGCTCCTGCCCTTGCTCGACACCATCCCGCCAGTCCGGGGGCTGCGAGGACGCCCCCGTCGCAAGCCGCGGCGTCTGTATGCCGACCGAGGCTACGACTTCGACAAGTACCGGCGCCTGTTGTGGAAGCGCGGCATCAAGCCGATGATCGCCCGGCGCGGCGTCGCCCACGGCTCGGGACTGGGCAAGGTGCGCTGGGTGGTTGAGCGCGCCTTTGCCTGGTTGCACCAGTTCAAACGGCTCCGCACCCGCTATGAGCGACGCGCCGATCTCCATCAGGGACTGCTCGAACTGGCCTGCAGCCTCATATGCCTGCGCCGCCTGGGAACCTCATCCTGGAGCGTTCAGCTGGCTACGCTGAACCACCCCGGCTGCACCTCGGTCAGAAGCGGTTGCAGTGACTGCACTGCGGCCCGCAGGTCCTGATCCATGACGTCAAGAGGCTCTGGCAGGCTCAGCCCGTACCAGCGCAGCCGCCAGAGGTCGAAGATCTCGCTCCCGTCGGTCGCAAAGTCCACGTCGATCTCAGTGCCGTTGTCGCTGACGAAGCGGCATCCTGCCCCGTGAACCGTGTAGGAGTAGGCGCCAATGTGACCACTCCGGCTGATGATCCGGCGCGAACGGACCAGGCCGAGGACATCTGCAAGTCGCTCAAGCGAGGGGATCGCCGCCCTCATGACCTCGTCAACCGCGTTCAATGCGTGGACGTAACCGAGCACGAGTTCTCGTGCAGACCCAACGCGTTCCATTTGGCGTCATCCCCCAGAGCCGGTGGCTGAAGAGATTGTTCCATGGGCCCGTCAGTGTCTCCGGAGGACGGCATTCCGAAACGATCAGTAAGTTCGTTTCTGGTAGCGGCCTCGTCCGGGTTGGGTGAGGAAGCCTTGGCGGGTGAGTCGTCCGAGGCGGCTGCGGGTGACGTTGACGGATGCCTCGTCGGTGGGCATGTGATTACGAAGTTCGTCCGCCCGGGCCGTGGCCGCGTTCTCCTGGATGTGAAGGTCGACCAGCAGTTCGGTGATGTTCACGCGGCCAGCCCGATGGACCGCTTCCTTGAAACCTTGGTCGACCAGCACTTTCTCCAGGCGCATCCCGCATCGCTCGGCGGCCTGGTCGAGCAGTGCGGTGCCGGCCGCGTTGTCGTGCGCGGAGGCGGCCATGACGACGACGCCGATGATCAGCCCCAGCACGTCGACGGCCAGTCCACGCTTGCGCCCCGACACCTTCTTGTTCGCGTCCAGCCCCGTCGTGGTCCTGGGAACACCCGCCGCGGCACGAACGGACTGGGTGTCGATGATCACGAGGGACGGGTCCTCTAGGGCCTGTGTGAGGTCGTGATCAATATCTGCGTTCCGCTGCCGTGCCGGGACGGATCACGGTAGAACGCCGGTGTGACGCGCCGACAGCTCAGTG
>NZ_JNYQ01000034.1 GCF_000717245.1 Kitasatospora papulosa | reverse complement strand
AGCCACCCGCTACGACAAAACCCGCGAATCCTACGAAGCAGCACTCACCATCGCGTCACTCCTGATGTGGATATGACCCTTTGAAGACAGGCCCTAGGGGCCTGAATCAGCTCGATTGCTGATCGCGAAGCAGCCCCAATGTAGGAAAGCTAGATCGTTGCTCTCAGCGCGGAAGGGCTTGAAATGCACATCGTCCAGACGTCCAAACAGTTGCGCACACCATGCATGCAAGGCTCTTGATGGCTGCGCCGGCGCCGGAAAAAATGGCGGGATTAATGGTCTTCGTGGTCGCCTTCGGCCTCCTCGACCTCGCCACGGTCCCACCCGTCATCGCCCTTTGCCGCGAGTTCTACGGCGAGGACAGCGCCATCGTCTTCGGCTGGGTCAACGCCTCCCACCAGATCGGTGCCGCGCTCGCCGCCTTCCTCGGCGGCGTAGCCCGCGACACCTTCGGCAGCTACGACTTCGTCTGGGTACTCCTCGGCGCTGCCTGCGCCGCAGCCGCTCTGCTCTCTCTTGTCATCCGTCGTGCCCCCTCCACATACGACACAGCCTCGATGCCCGTCGACCGCGAGACGGCATCATCGCGGCAGAACACAGCGTGAGACCGATTGCCAGGTGTGTCCGCCGGGTTGCCCGAAGTACCGGATCGAGCTGCGTTCCGAAGGGATCCGAAGACACACTCCCCCCGCATTCGGGACGTTGGCCGCCCACGGAGCGAAGATCGAGCTCCCGGCCACCTGACGCAGCTCACGCTCCCTTCAACCTCCCTCATTCCAGCCGGGTGCTTACGCCGTAAGCACCCACCCTGCATCTACTAACGAACACTTGGAATGAAACGTGCGCAAGGGTACGCAGATCCAGGATGTCGTGGCAGTAAGCTGCCGCCATGGCATCTCCGTACCCCGGGGGTGAGCGGGAGAAGCTGGTCTCGAAGCTACCCGCCACACTCCGACAGGCACTCAAAGTCCGCGCTGCGCAGCTCAGCACGGACGTCCAAGACGCTGTTGCCGCAGGCATTCAAGCCTGGCGGGACCACCCAGACCAACTCCCCGCAGTCGACACCGCAGGCGCAGAGTCCTTCGGCACCTACCTGCCCGAAGGCCTCTACGACGACTTCAAAGCGGACTGCCGAACCCGCGAGGTCTCCTACATCCAAGGCCTGGCACAGTCCGTCGCCCTCTGGCTGGCACAAAACCCGGCCGCTTCGGCCCAGCCCGTTCGCCGCCTCATCGTCTGCAACCAGAAGGGTGGCGTCGGCAAAACCTCCGTCGCGGCCGGTCTGGCGCAGGCCCTGTCCGAAGGTGCCGAGCACATCCTGAAGGCAGCCCTCGCCGCCGGCCTGTCTAAGGAAGACGCGCAGAGCCTGGCTCAAGCCGGCGGTCAGCGCGTCCTACTCGTCGACTACGACCCGCAAGGCCACCTCTCCCACCAGCTAGGGCTCAAGGCCATCCCCGCCGGCGAGGAAAGCCTCGTCACACACATGCTCCACCGGGACCAGGCGCAGCACTCCCTCCTCGACCTCACCATCCCCATAGACGGAGAGCGGTTCGGAGACCGACTCCATATCCTCCCGGCCGCATTCGACGCCTTCCTCCTCGACTCCGGCCTCACGATCTTCAGAGGCCCCCGGCACGCCGCGCTCGAGAGGGCGCTGGCACCCATCGAGGAGCACTTCGACGTCATCGTCATCGACTCACCACCCAGCCTCGGCCTCTCCATGGACGCCGGCCTCTACTACGGGCGCCAACGCGAAGACGAACGGCCAGCCGCATCGGGCCTGATCATTCCTGTAGAAGCCGAAGACACCTCTGCCCAGGCCTACGGAATGCTCATCAACCAGGTCGACTCCCTTGCCCGGGACTACGACATCCAGATCGACCAGCTCGGCCTGGTGGTCAACAAGTTCGACTCCCGCCGCGGCTACATCGCCACCTCCTCCCGCGACAAGTGGATGCAGCTCGGCACCCCGCCCGTCCTGGCCGTCGTGCCAGACCTCAAAGAGCAGCGCGAAGCAGTGCGCCTACAGAAGGCACTCCTGGCTTACGCCCCCACCTCAGAGCAGTCGCATGCCATGCGCCAGATCGCCAAGGGACTGAAGTAGACATGAGCAAAGCCGACTCCCTCGGTGGCAGCGCCACCTTCGAAGCAGTGGCACAGCCCATCAGCAGCCGCGCAGCATCATTCGCACGCTTCGCCGGACAGGACGCCCCAACAGCACCCAGCGACACCGCGACCGAAGCCGCGACAGCCTCTCCTCGACTGCCGATCACTGCCATCGCCCGCAACCCATACAACCCGCGCGAAGAGCTCAAAGCCATCGAAGAGATGGCCGACAGCCTGACCAGCCGCGGCATCATCCAACCCCTCACCGTCGTCACCCGCAGCGCCTTTCTCGCGGCCCACCCCGGCCAAGACGATGCCCTTGGCACCGCCCAGTACGTTGTCGTGGACGGAAATCGGCGCCTGGCCGGCGCCAAGGTCGCCGGAATAGACGATGTACCCGTCTACATCGACGACTCCCTTGCAGATGACGCCGATACCCTGCTCGAGACAGCTCTCACTGCAGCAGTCCAGCACGAAGACCTCGATCCGTTGGACGAAGCAAAAGCTCTGCAACGCCTCGTGGAGGTTCACGGGTCACAGCGTGCCGTAGCGAGGTCACTCGGTAAGTCCAGCGGCTGGGTCACGCAGCGCCTGGCCCTGCTCAAACTCACCCCAGAGCTGCAGCAAGCCGTCGAAGACAAGAAGCTGCCCGTCGAGGTGGCACGCACAGTCGGCCAGCTCCCCGAGCAGCAGCAGGGAAGCGCTGCTGAAGAAGCCCTCGCGAAGCGCGAACTCAAGAAGGCAGCACGCAAGCAGGGTGCTTACGCCGTAAGCACCCCCACTGAACCAGGGGTCGACCAGGCAGGCGCGACGGCACCGAAACCGATGCCTATCGCCAGGAGCACCGACCAGGCTTCACGGCCCGCGCAGCACCAGAACGACGGCGAGCGGATGGAGTGGACGGACGGGGCGGCCATCATGGATACCGCCTTCGCACGCCTCAGCGCCGCTCAACGGAGCGCCTTCATCCTCCGATATTTCCAGATCAGCCGCGGGGTAGACGCCGTAGCAGCTGACATGCAGGGCGAACTGGCTACCGAAGACCGTACTGCGTTGGCTGCAATCCTGGAGCAGGTGGCCACTCAGCTACGCAAAAGGAAGTGATCAGACTGGGGCCCTCTCGACCTGTCCGGGGCAGGACCGAAGCCTCAGTCAGAGTTCCACGAAGAGCGATTATTTCAGGTGATACGGCCTCGGCTGGGTTCCTGGGCCCAGCCGAGGCCGTCGCATGCGTGGAGTGGCCGAAGTCAGCACCGCCATGGCGCGCAGCGGCGTCGTGCGGCAGGGAATGTAGGTGCAAGCCCAGCAGCCTCAGCCGCGGCGGCGGACTTCGGCTGGTGGGCTCAGGCTCCGGTCGGACGCGACGATCGCAGCGGTGCTTGTGGCAGCGCCGCTCATGGGGCTGCCCTCGTTCACGGGCACGAGGGCGCCCCCGCGTCGGCCCCCGACCTTGCTGCGGTCGTCGGGGAGCCTGATTGGTCCTTCTGCGGGGTGCCCCGCTTCCAAAAGCGAGGGCGCGCCGCCGAGCCCTGACCGTGTCACTCGAACGGTATCCGTGTGCGGCTCAAGCGAGGGCCGCTTCGGACTCAGCTCCAGGGAGAGTGTTGGACCTGAGAATCATCACGCGCGTGTGACCTGCGCCACTCCGGGAGTTTGCTGGGTTCGCGCAAATTTACGCAAAGTTGCGATCTTGTGGCGTCTTTGCTGGTGGTGGCCGTGGCGTTCGGGTGGCGGGTGGCGGCTATTGGGGCTGGATAAGCAGTAGGGAACATCTTTTTGTAACTAGAGATTGGCGCTGCGTAATCTTTTCTGGATTGCCTGTGCACACCTGGCCGCCGGGGGGCGTCGTTGGGGTGAAGGGCGCACAACCGCGCACTTCCCGGGGCCGAGTAGCGCGCCCGGTTCTTCGTAGAGCAGGGGCTCTCGCCTGTGACGATCCAACTCGCTTCTGACCTGATGATGCTGGCGGTCGTGATCCGTGTCTTTGGTCAGGACGCTGTGACTTTGCTTCGCCGCCTGGCGGCCGCAGGCGTCCGGGCAGGTGTGAGTGAGATGCGCCGCCGCCCCCGCGAGGACGGGAAGGAAGGCTGGTGAGCGAGAACCAGAGCCGCACCCGTCCGGGCGCCGAGCCGATGATCCAGCAACAGCCTCCCGACCATGCCTTCACCGCGTTCCATCAGATGAAGCGCCCTAGCTACGTTCGCTACGCCGAGACCTTCCTCCATAACCGCGACGACGCGGAGGAGGCGGTCGATAGCACGTTCGAGCACCTCTATCGCTGTTGGGACAAGGTCCTCAGCAGCGACAACTCCGATGGTTACGCCTGGACGATCATGCGTAACAAGGTCACCGATCATGCCCGTGCCCGCAACCGCCGGCCCCTGCTGCTCGATGACGAGGCGTTTAACACGGTCGCTCTGCGAGACGCGGTCGACCCGTTCGGGCAGATCACCGAGTCCCTCGCACTGATGCGGGCGATGCGCCTGCTCACCGAACGCCAGCTCGACGTCATGGTAATGACCTACCTCCACGGGCTGAAAGCAGCGGAGGTCGCCGACGCGCTCGGCGTCACCAGCGCTACCGTCCGCTCCACGGTTCGTCACGCCGCACGCAGGCTGCGCAGCATTCTGGGCCCCGACCGCACCATGGAAGGACGGCGATGACCCCCTACATCACGGAGTACCTCTCCCGCGCACGTCTGGTCACCACCCCCTACACCCAGGAAGACATCGACGCTGCGGAAGCCCGCCTCATCGCCCGGCTCCAAGGTCCCACCGCCCCGTCCCTGCCGACGCCTCCACTCGCTTCGCAGGAGCCGACAGAGCAGGAGGCGGCCCAGAACTTGAACACCTTGTGCGAGACCGTCGTCACCCGCAACACAGCCCTCAGCACCCTGGACACCTTCCTCACCCCCCAGCTCCCCGAACCCCCGGGCGCTCGGGTGCTGGGCTGCATCCTGCAGCTTGCGGACTCTGAAGAGAACGCCCGCTTCTGGTGGCAGTACGCGGCTGGTGCTGGCGACGCCGCAGCCTCCTACTGCCTTTACCTGCACCACCTTGCCCTCGGAGAACACGGTGAAGCCGACTGGTGGCATGAGCAGACTGAACAGATCCAAAGCGCACTGCCCTCCAGCGACGACCCCACCGACACCGAGACCAAGATCAAAGACGACGTGTCCGATGCCGTCATCGACGCGCTCCTCGCCGTAACGACCACGGGCGCGAGCCTCCTGCCCACCGCCCTGCGCATCCTGGGCGCACTCAGATCCGAACCGGCCCCGGTACCGGCGCTGGTCGGCGCCGTACTCGACTACGTCTCCGCAGCTGTAGGCCCCACCGACGACTTCGAACTTCCCCTACCCGCCCCCGGCTTCACCGATCACATCCGCACTCTCACCAAAACCACCAAGACACCTGCTCCCAGTAGACCCCGAGCACGCACCGGGCTCCAGCTCCGGCCCAAAACCCAAGGATCGCTCATTGCATCCGCGCGCCGGCATCCCACCTGGTGCTGGGGATAAACAAGCGGCGGCTCCGACTCTGCCTGCCCATGGGCAGGGGCAGGAACATCCCCGGCTGGCGGAGCGTTCATCTGCGTGTGGGTACGGAGGGGACAGTGTCCCCGGGCCTCATCTATAGCCCACGGGGAAGATCGTTCGGCTGAAGCCCCGTGGAGCCCTCCGCCGAGAGGCGACCGCCCTCCGCACCCACACCCCTACTGCCCCGGCTGGCCTCCCCCGACCAGCCGGGGCTTTCTCATGCCCAGGGGGCACGCGGGCCGCTACCGCGGACGGGACTGCTGTCTGGTTCCGGCTGTGACTAGAAGTGATCTTCTGGTGACGTGTTGTCAGTGGTGGCTGCTTTGATGGATCGGCTGCGCAAGGGGGCGCGGTGTGGTGGGGGAGGGGATTAGTTGTGCCGTGGGTGCGGGAGTACGTGCGCAGGGACGGAACGAGAGTGAAGGCCCACGCCCGGTGGGCTGCGGGAGGGCGCCGGGAGATGTCGATTGTGGTCATTGCCGGGCTGGCGGTGATCGCGCTTGGCAATCCGTCGAGCTCGGCCGACGGCCCTGAGAAGACTCCTCGTCCGGCATCGTCATCCGTGTATCCGGTCAAGTTCCCCAAGACGCGGAAGTCGACGGCCAAGCCGCGGCCTCAGCCGACGGTGTCGTATCCGATCCGGTTCCCGCAGACGCCCAAGACAGCGGCCCGTCCCCGACCGCGGTCGACGGTGACGTATCCGATTCCGTGGGACCGGAGCGCCCGATGACCGCCCGACGCCCCGCCCCACGGCGGCGGCCTCGGCGCAGTCCTGCCCGGTCGCGTAAGCGCAAGCAGGCCCACGCCGGCCGTGAAATCCTTGTCGGCGTTGTCGTCATCGGCTGGCTGTCCTCCCAGCTGATGCAATGGCTTGCCGCACACCCCTGGGTCCCCCTGCTCGTTCTGGTCCTGGCGGGGGTCGGTGCCTTCGTCTGGTTCCGCTCCCGCGTGCAGGCGCAAGCCCTGCTGCACACCCGGGTGAGAGCTCTGAGGTATCCGATGGCTGCCCTGGACGGTTTGCAGCACCGGCAGTTCGAGCACGCGATACGCGACCTGATGCTCCGAGACGGCTGCGCGGATGCGGTCCAGGTCGGCGGCGCCGGCGACAACGGGGCGGACGTGAAGGCCACCGACCCTTACGGGCGACGCTGGGTTATCCAGTGCAAGCACCGCCGAGCCGGCCTCGCCGGAGCAGCGGTCGGGACACCCGACCTGCACGTCCTCAACGGCACCGGGCGCCCCGTCCACAAGGGCGACGTCATCGTCCTGGTCACCAACGGCCGCTTCACCAAACCGGCGACCGAGTTCGCCCGCTCCCAGCGTCTGCACCTCGTCGACCGCCACACCCTGGCCACCTGGGCCGCCGGATCCCAACCGTTGTGGGAACTCCTGCGCGCGCTACCACCGCCCCGCAGACCGACCACACTGCCCTGACAAGCCTGACACCGCCCCGCCTGCCCACGATCCGATGGGCCCGCTCCCGCACGCGGACAAGCAGGCCGGCAGAGCCCTTGATCGGATGGAGTCACTCTGATCGAGGATGCACCAAAAATCGAACACATGCTCTAATCGGTGGATGGAGTCCTTCCCCTTCCCCGACGACCTGATCTACGCCCAGCAGGCCTGGCACGCCACCTATCGCGAGCTCGCCGCGCCCCGCCCCCGTCAGACCACCGTTCTGCGCCGTCGCCTGCTGGTCTTGTCCGTGCGGATCCAGTGGCATCCGTTCTGGTCCACTCCATCCGGCCGCGTCCCCGCTGCCCGGGCGGAGCTCAAGCGCCTTGCCCGCCATCACGGGCGACTCGAGGCGAGGACGGCATGAGCTGGCTGGACGCTCTGTCCATCGGCAAGCCGCAGTCTTGTGGGTGATCGGGGGACTGGATCACAGAGCACGCTGAGGTGGTGACTGTCCGCCTGCGCGGTCCGATCCGATGACTTGCCTAGTCAAGGGCGACTTCTCGCTGGAAGATCAGCGCGAAGCACGCCGCATGATCAAGTCGTGGCACTGCCGCGCCCGCTCACCCACCCCGCCCTCCAACACGGACAGCTCGACCAGGTAGCGGACCACATCAGCGATGTCACCATCGCCGGGATGCGTAGCGAGCACTCCCGTAGTCGCCTCAGGTACCCCGGCTTCCGGTTCGATGAGTACGGTCCGGAAAAGGCGCAAGTAGCTCGCCTTAGTTTCGTCTTGTGGGTTCACGGAGGACGTGAGGAGCTGACGCCACTGCTCCCTGAACACTTCGAACCGCCCTTCCACTGTCTCGAGCATGAGCTTCTCGAATGCACAGTCGAGATCATCAGGGTGCGCTTCGGTAGCCTGCTCCACATCCATGCGCGCCTCCTCACGACGGCCTGCCTGCCGGTGTGCCTGACTGCGGGAAGCGAGTGCCCAGCCGAGTGTGGGGTCGAGTTCGAGTGCCGCGGTGAGGTCCGTGACGGCTTGTTCGTAGCGGCCGGCCTGCTGGTGGGCTTGGCCGCGGGAGCCGAGTGCCCAGGCGTCGGTGGGGTCGAGTTCGAGTGCGGCAGTGTAGTCGGTGATGGCTTGTTCGTAGCGGCCGGCCTGCCGGTGGGTTTCTCCCCGCTGTGCTAGTGCCCAGTCGTCGGTGGGGTCGAGTTCGAGTGCGGCAGTGTAGTCGGCGACAGCTTGTTCGTAGCGGCCGGCCTGCTGGTGGGTTTCGCCGCGGGCGCCGAGTGCCCAGGTGAGTGTGGGGTCGAGTTCGAGTGCGGCGGTTAGGTCGGTGACGGCCTCGTCGTAGCGGCCGGCCTGCTGGTGGGCCTGGCCGCGGGAGCCGATCGCCCAAGCGTTGGTGGGGTCGAGTTCGAGGGCGGCGGTTAGGTCGGTGACGGCTTCTTCGTAGCGGCCGGCCTGCTGGTGGGTTTCTCCCCGCTGGGCGAGTGCCCAGGCGTAGGTGGGGTCGAGTTCGAGTGCGGCGGTGTAGTCGGTGACGGCTTGTTCGTGGCGGCCGGCCTGTTGGTGGGCTTGGCCGCGGGCGCCGAGTGCCGCGGCGTAGGTGGGGTCGAGTTCGAGTGCGGCGGTTAGGTCGGTGACGGCCTCGTCGTAGCGGCCGGCCTGCCGGTGGGTATCTCCGCGGGAGCCGAGTGCCGTGGCGTAGGTGGGGTCGAGTTCGAGTGCGGCGGTGTAGTCGGTGACGGCCTCGTCGTAGCGGCTGGCCTGTTTGTGGGTATCTCCGCGGGCGCCGAGTGCCGCGGCGTAGGTGGGGTCGAGTTCGAGTGTGGCGGTTAGGTCGGTGACGGCCTCGTCGTAGCGGCCGGCCAGCCGGTGGGTTTCGCCGCGGGCGCCGAGTGCCGTGGCGTAGGTGGGGTCGAGTTCGAGTGCGGCGGTGTAGTCGGTGACGGCCTCGTCGTAGCGGCCGGCCTGCCGGCCTCGTCGTAGCGGCCGGCCTGCCGGTGGGTTTCGCCGCGGGCGCCGAGTGCCCAGGTGAGTGTGGGGTCGAGTTCGAGTGCGGCGGTGAGGTCGGCGACAGCCTCTTGATTCCGGCCGGCCTGTTGGTGGGTTTCGCCGCGGGAGCCGAGTGCCCAGGCGTTGGTGGGCTCGAGTTCGAGTGCGGCAGTGAGGTCAGCCACAGCCTGGTCTTCGTTGCCGAGCAAGCGGTGTTCTTCTCCCCGGCGGGCCCAGGCAAGGGCGTTGCGGGCATTGTGCGCGATGGCGCGGTCGAACTCGGTGAGGGCTTCTTCGTCCTGGTCGCTGCGGTAGAGGAGAATGCCCCGGTGGGTGTGGGCCCAGCTTCTGCTCTCGGCGCTCAGCTGGCTGTGGGACAGCAGAACCTCGAGACAGGTGAGACGGGGGTCGTCGCCGGTGAGAGTGTCCCGAAGGCGTCCTGTCCAGGCGAACAGGGTTGTGTCGGCGGTGTCCTGTGCGGCTTGTTCCAGTGTCTCGATCCACTGCCGGAGCACCGCAGTCTCCTGGCCAGCTGCCTGAACTACCTGTTCGAGAGCATCCGTCAGATAGGTTCCAGGGTGGGCGCACAGCCGGTGGTACGTCTCGTCCAGGCGGTGCCGGCGCCATTCAGCGTCGTCCCACCGTTTTGCTTCGGGAAGCCGCTCCTCGACGGCGGCACGCCAGGTCGCATGGGTCTCGGCGAGCCGCAAGTGGGCCGAAGTCCAGCCTTGTGGGGAGTGGGTGCGTTGCTGGCGGATCATGCTGGCGCGGACCACCGCGTGATAGTGCTTGTAGTCGCCTCTGCCGCTGATGAACGGCTGCCCGCGCAGCCACTCCCACAGCCCCTCTGCCCCAGGCCCTGCTGCCTCGGTGAAGACGTCCTCGTTCAGCTGCAGGGGCAGCGCACACGCCCGTACCGCTTCTCGTTTTTCCGGGTCCGTGATCCATTGCACGAAGCGTTCGACGGCCACGTCGGCGAGGTTCCCGCCCGCGTCGACGTCCTCGGACGTACGCGGGCGGGCCAGAGCCAGGAGTTCCACAAGCAGCGGAAGCCCCATCGACAACTGCAGCACCGCTTCCACCACCCCGACATCGGTCACCCCCCGAGAGGTCAGCAGCGAGCGGGTCTCCGCCTCGGTGAAGACCTCCAGCGGCACGTCCGCGACCTGATCCCGCAGCGGCGCCCATTCCCGCTCCGACAGCTCGTCCCGGCCCGCCAGCACGACGATGACGTTCGCCGGCACCGGGCCGAACTCTTCATCCAGCAGCCTCAGCAGCCACCCTTCCAGGTACTGCGCGGTCTGCTCCCAAGTGTCGAAGAACAGCACCACCCACCGCTGCCGACGGCACAACCGCTCCAGCTCGCAGACGAAGGCACGGCTCATACCCGTCTCGTCACCCTGACCGCCGCGCCGCTGCGCACGCGTCCTCGAGGCGGCACGGATCCTGTCCAGGCCCTGGGCGGCGGCGTCCGGGTTCGCCATCGCCGTCACGACACCGGCCCCCGGGATCAACGAAGCCGCTCCCAACGCGGCCTGCGTGACCACCCGGCTCGACACTGACGCTTCCCCCTCCACGAGCATGGGATCCGCCTGCGCCGCCTGCTCCCGCCGATACTGTTCGACCGCTTTGTCGAACTCCTTGCACGGCCCTGCCTGCTCCGCCAGCTGCCGGGCCAGCTCGACCATGGCCTGCTGCACCCCGTGGACGTCGTTCTCATCCACTACAGCTGTCACCGCGTCCGCACGCCTGGCAGCCTCCTGCCACTGACGCAGCAGCGTGGACTTCCCCACACCGCCCACCCCGCGCACATGGAACAGGAAGTCCGCCGGCGCCTCCTCGGAAAGAGGATCCTTCGACAAGTTCTCCGTGAACAGCGCCAGCTGAGCACGCCGCCCCACGAACCGCGCCTTCGCACGCTGCCGGATCAACTCACCCCGCGACAGACGCCTCGTACCCGACCCCGACATCCCCGCACCCCCGCTACTCGCCTGCCTCACCCTCGAGGAGGACAGGGCACCTGCCCGTGCTTGTCGCTCGAGGCACAGGCCTCAGTGTCCAATCTGGACCTCGCGCCTGTCAGGAATCCGCCAGCATTGCCGTCAGAGGCGAACTCCACGTCGTCCTGGTCGCCAACGATTGGTCAAGTGCTTCGTAGCTGGCAATCACCTGCCCGAGGCACTGACCCGCTATCAACGAGTACCAGGAGCCGGGCTCCACGCCGCGGTGAACGCCGCTCCTTCCGCCCCTCTTCGCCGCGGCTGGACGTCTTGTCTACCGGCAGGCAGCTATCGGGCCGGGGCGTGAAGGCTCGAGGTGTGGTCGCCGCGCCGTCGCGGGGGGCGAGGGGCGGGGGAGGGGGTGGCGGGCCGGAGCCTGGGGTGGGTGTCAGTGAGGCATGGCTCAGTCGTGCCTGGTCCTCCGTTGACGCTCCGGACGCCTGCGTAAAGAACAGACGCCGCAAGCCCTTCCGCTGCCCCGCCCGCAGCCGTCGCCGACATCCCCATAGTCCGCTCTACTTGGCCTCCGGTGGGCGCCAGGAAGTTGTCGAAGCGCTCGAGATCGTCCTGCCGGTCACGGACCCTCGGGCTGACGTGACGGTCCAGGTGGCGATCGGCGGCGCGACGGGGACGAATCTCGCGGCAGAGTGCCGCGAGATTCGTCTCTCCCCCGCTCACCGCTCTCGTTTACGACGCCACGATCGGCAAGAAGCTCGAGTGCGGTGACTGAACTGTTGGTCTCCTGGTGCTGAGAGCACAGTGCCCGGGGTCGTCCCCACGACGCCCCCGGGCTTTCCCTCCCGTGCCAGACCCGAGAAGGAGGCCTCAGTATGCACACACCCCGAGCTGCCCGCCTCGCCGCCCTGATACCCCATCGGCTCGGTCCGTCCAGACAACTGCCGGGGATCTGTCCCTGACCTGCCCCAGGGACAGATGACCAGGCCCTCCGGACAGACCCCGGACAGATCTCTGACGGATGGCCGGACAGATGATCCGGCGCCCTCACCGGGGGCGTCCCGCCGTGCTGGACGCCCTTCAGGGGCGTTGGAGCGCTTTTACGGTCCTGGGGCCCGCCTGAGCGCGAAAACTGCGGATAGGGCCGTTTTCGCTGTTTTCCCAGGTCAGGACCGCCACCCGGCACCGCACCCCCACCGCCACCCCGCCCGTTTTGACCGGAATGCACCGCCACCCCATGACGGTCGGGTGGCGGTGGGCATGACGGTGCAAACCGGACAGGGTGGCGGTGGTCATGACGGTCAAAACGGACGTGGATGGCGGTCCTCGCACCAGAGGGCTCATGTCTGGCTGTGGGTCCGGTACCGGTCCGGGGGCGGTCCGGGAGAGTCCGGCGCGGCCGCCGGACCCTGCCAGGAGATTCCGGAGGCCGTCCGGACCGCTACCGGACCCACAGCCAGACACCGACCGGACCCGCCCGGCACCCCATGCCGCGCCTCGCAGCCGGCCCGGATCCACCCGCCGCCGCCCCGTCCAGACATCCGCTGGCGACCCGCTGAGCGTCCGCTGGCGGTCCGCTGGGAGCCGTCCAGCAACCGCTGGCTGGACGGCTCCCAGACGGGAGCCAGCGGACCGCCAGCGGATCGCCAGCGGACGCCCAGCGGACCCTCGTCCGGGTTTGCGCGGCTAACCCCCCGGCATCCGAAAGTGCTGTCCGGCTCGCCCGACGACGTCGATGAAACTGCCGGGCTACCGGTCCGATAGCACCCGCACGGCACCCATTCA
>NZ_JNYQ01000033.1 GCF_000717245.1 Kitasatospora papulosa | reverse complement strand
GTCACTGAGCTGTCGGCGCGTCACACCGGCGTTCTACCGTGATCCGTCCCGGCACGGCAGCGGAACGCAGATATTGATCACGACCTCACACAGGCCCTAACGTCCTTCTGCGCCCGGCCAGCACACCGTTTTCACTAGCCACCGCCAACACCGGAGACTGTCATGCCTGACCAGCAGCCGTACCAACCGAAGACGGACAGCGAACCCAGCGTCCATGAAGCACTGCGCGATCACACAGCACTCCGCGAGCGGACGGTGGACGACCACATGTTCACGGCCGGCGAGGCCTGGGGCATCCCGAGCACCTTCCGGCTTCAGCTCTTCACCGCCCCAGGCCACCGCCCAGTAGCCGTAGTCACGCAGACACCCGACGAGGGAACCAGCCTGACGAACGCGGCCGAGCACTACGCCTCCCGCGTGTGGGAGCTCCACGCCCCCGATGAGCCGGAACCGCCGATCTGGATCCAGCACTACGTTGAGCCGGATGATCAGCAATCCAACGACGCGTTCGACCTCGTTCGCCTCCGTGTGGATGGCCGCTTCGAGCTCAGCGTCGCAGGGTGGCTGCAGATCGCTGCGGACCAGATCGCCACGCTCGTCGGCACTCCGGTTGATGGAACCCGCGGTGAGCGATACGTCCCCCACCCCGCCCCTCCGGAGCAGCGCCTGCAGTACGTGGTCATGGACGTTGCTGACCTCCCAGAACCGACCCCATTCCGGGAAGCCTGCATGACCCCGCTCCGCCGCATCCTCAACCGCCTCCTCAGGCGTACATCGTGCTGTTGGTACCACCAGCAGGACTGGTCAAAGGTCAGCGAGCTCGGGATCCAGCTGATCGAGCACGCGCGCAACGACGGGAAGACGGACCACGAGATCTCCGAGCAGTTCATAGCCATGGCCAGAGAGCTCGGCACCAGCAACAAGGACCTCATGGCCCTCAAGTCCTTGCTCGAACCGAGCGTCGCCATAGCACCGCACCTCGGCGAGAACGCCACTTACACCAACGGCAACCATCGCGCCCGGGCGATGAAGGACGCGGACGTCACTCGCACAGTCGTGGCCACCTGGCTGCCGCCCCATGCAGGCTGACGGAGCAGCGCCGACGTCCGACCGCTGAGCTACAGCAGGTCGACCTCCGCGTCGGTGTAGCTTCCGGATGCCCGCCTCCTGAGTGCGTGTGCCTGCCGCCGGGGTGCGGTGCCAGCGCCTCGAGCACGCAGGAGGCTTATGCTCCTCGGCGCTCGCAGCTCGCTGCCTGCTTCCCAGCCTCACTCCGCCACCGCGCCCTCAAGGAAGTCGTGGTGGAGGGCGAGGGTTTGGCCGAGGTCCCTTCGGCCTGGAGTGCCGGGCTGGGAGGTCTGCCACAGGGTGATGCCCGCGTTCTTGATCTCCGCGGTGCGGAACGACGCGAGGGTGGAGTCGTCGGGGTCCTTTGCGGCCACGAGCACCGCGAGGACCTGGTGGGCGGATTCAAGGTCCGGGCGCCGTGCCGCGCGCCGTGCTACGGCGGTGATGTTGGTGATGTCGGTGGTGCGCTCGATGGTCTGGGCGGTCAGCTCCAGCCACACCGCGTCGTCCAGTGCTGCGGCGTGGGCGAAGTTCCCGGCGCTGCGCAGGTGGCCGGCCGAGCCAGGGACGTCGAGCGCGAGCACGCTGCGCCACAGGTCCACCCCCTGCTCGATGTCCGCTGCGTTCTCCGGTGTAGCGGTGCGGGGCAGGAGATGCTCGGCGTCGCCCAGCAGGCGGGAGATCGCCGCCGGGCCGCCGTCGCGGGCGGCGAGAAGGGCGAGGAACTCGGGGCGGCCGCCGAGGGTTGCCGGCTTGGCCAGCAGCAGGGCCGCGCAGTATTGCCACAGCGTGGCGTTCTTCGTGCTGTCGCCGCTGGTGCGGCTCAGGTAGATGGCGAGCTGGACCGGGTCGAGGCGCTGCAGGATCCGCAAGCCCTCGGGGCGGATGCTCCTCTGGGAGTTGATCCCGAGGACGGCGGGCGAGACTGAATTGTCGAGGTCGAAAAGAGCTGCCTTGTGCCGGTCGACCCAGCGGGGTGCGTGCTGGATCAGGGCGGGAAGGTGGTGGCCGATGACCGCCAGGGCGCGGTCGTCAGTTCCCGCGTCGATGATTCCGTCGAGAAGGGTCTCGACGGCCACCGTGAGCTCGGCCGGGGCGTAGACGAAAGTCAGACCGTGTCGGATGAGGGCGTCCAGCGCGAGGCCGCCGATCTCCTGGTGTGCGGTCGACAGCGGGTCGGCCTCCGAAGTGGTCGGCTCGGTCCACGCGGTGACGGCTGTCTCCAGCCAGGCCGTGAACGTAACCGCGATGTCCCCGAGGTCGATTCGGTGCGTCCATGCCTCGCTCAGCGCCAGGCACAGCGTCAGCTGTGCCTGCAGCTGGACCGAGGCCCCGATGCCGGGTGCGCTGAGCAGGTCCCACAGCGCTGCGATGACGGCCCTCGTGGTGGGCTCGTGGTCCGGGAGCGGGCACGGGTCGGCGGTCAGCGGGGTGCGCAGCGCGGCCAGGTAGGCCTGCTGCAAGGCGGGATCAGCCAGGGCGGCAGCGACCGCGGGGACGTCGGTGGCCCACAGGGCCGGGTCGGTGGCGACGAGTCGGCCCAGAACGATCCGGGCGTAGTCCAGGGACAAGGATCCGGTCCGTTGCCGATCCAGCAGGAGTGCGGCGGCCGCTGGCGCGCCCTGGCTTGTGGCGACGGGCGCGAGATCCTGGGCGGCGGCGGTGAGGGTGTCAAGGTAGGGGACGATCTGAAAGCGCGGCAGCAGCTTGGCCGGAGCGGGTCCGATCAGGTCGGTCACCGCGTCAACGGCAGGCTGCCACGGGGCGAGCACCGGTGCCGGCAGGACCGGGGAGAGCGACCACACCATGTCCCAGCCTCGCGGGGCCGGTACGTTCCAGTCGGCGAGGGCGCGGCGGCCCGCGTCGAGGTCGGCCCCGGTCGGGGCGGCGCCGAGCCCTTGCACGAGCTCCGCCTCCATTGCGGGCAGGGCGTCGGGCGGGCAGCGGTCAAGTGCGGCAGCCAACAGGTCGACGGTGTCGGCGCCAACCATCTTGACGTCCCCGAGGCGCGTCAGGAGGCCGCGGGCTGCCGTGAGCCAGCTCTGGGAGATCTCGGAGTCGCCGTACTGCTGAGGGACCGTCTCCAGCAGGTGGGCGGCCAGCACGCGGTCCGCCCAACGGGACGGCCCCGGGAGGTCCGGCCATCCAGCGGTGCGCTGCGCCAGGGTGACGCCGTGCTGAAACTCGGTCCGGGCAAAGTCGAGGCGGGCACGGACCGCGATCCGGGTGGCGGACGGACCGAAGCCGTCGGCCGAGACCGCTTGGCGCAGATCGTCCGCCATGTCGAGGCCCGCCTGCTCCGCTTCGGAGTTCACGGCGGCATCGACGACCGCATTCATCGCGCCGCGTACGGCACGCACCACGGCCGTCTCCCGGGCACCGTCCGGGCCGTACGCTGCGCGTTGGAGGTCCGTCAGTTGTGCCTGGAACTCCCAGTACTGCCCGGCAGGGTGATCCACCACGTACAGCAGCACCCGCTTGGCCACTTCTACCCAGTCGACGTCTCGCTCGTCGGCCGGGACGTCGACCAGCCACACCACCAGCTGGCGCCACAACGTTTCCACGGTGCCGTCCTGGCGCACGACGGTCCGCACCTCGGGGGCGGAGGCACCGCCAATGGTGCCAGCCACCCTCAGGAGACCGGCCAGCACGGCCGGGTCCACGCTGGTGAAAGCGGCTCGGTGCTCCCCGAGCCACTCCAGGACCCTCTGCGGATACGCCTGCGCGACGCGCTCCAGGTACGGCTGGGCCGGCCATCGGCCCGCCTCGGGCAGAAGCCGATTGGTGTTGACCAGGTCGAGCCAGGCGGGGCTCACGGCGTTGGCGAAGAACCACCTGATCGCGCGTGGCTGGTGGATCGCGGCCACCGCGGCGCCGTCCGCCGCGCTCGGCTCCTTGTTGCGGGCGAGTGAGACCAGCAGCGGGGCCAGGGCGGGCAGGTCGAGCAGAAGCTGCTCAACGTGCGCCAGGAAGTCGGAGACCAGGCGTCGGGTGCTCGTCTCGTCCTCGGCGCCGCCGCCGTGGAGACTGCCGGAAGTACGCCGATAGAACTTCGACCAGGCCCGGAATGCCTCCTCCTCGCCGAGCCCAGGGGCGGTCCCGTGGTACCGGTTAGTGAGGTGGGCCACCTGACGCGACCGGAATTTGCCGGCGTTCACCTCCCGCGCGTAGTAGGCCCACGCATCCCGCAGACCGGCGAGGCCGTCCGGCCGGGCGGCTGCTTCGGCTGCTCCGGAGGCCAGACGGGCTTGCCGTACGCGGCGCAGGATCTCAACGATCGTCCGTTGGTCATCGCCGGCGGCAGGCAGCGCGCCCAGTCTCCCGGCCAGATCCAGGAGCTCGCGGACCGCCTCGTACTCCGCCCGCGGGTCGGCCGGGACCGGCAGCCGACCGTCAGGGATACGGATCAGCCGCTGAACGCCCGCTCCAAGGCCGGCCTTCTGCTCCATGACATCCGGCACGTCAGCGGCGTCGATTGCGGCGAGCAGCTTGTCCAGCGGGCCCCGCCCCTGCTTGCCGGCCTGCTTGAGGAGAGCCGCGACTTCCGTGTTGACCTGTTCCTGGGCGGCGCGCGGTCCCTCGAAGTCCTCCCCGGCTTCTTGGAGGAGCGCATCCAGAGCGGACCGGCAGGCCGCCAGGACAGTCTCGAACGGCCTGGGCCAACGGTCGGGCTCCTTGAGCAACTGCACGGCAGTGCGAAGGTGGTCCAGCGCCCGCTCGCCGTTAGCTCCCAGCGCAGAGAGGGCAGCCGCAGTGTGGGAGCCGTCCGCTAGCCGGGACCAGTCAACTTCCGCGCCAGGCGTGCCATTCGGTGTCACCAGGCCACGCTAGCAGCGCTTGAATGGCCGGCGCGGGCGGTGCTGCTGCCCGCAGAGACGGTGCTGTGGGACGGCACTCGGATGCGGATCGCATCCCCGGCCGCTGTACCGGCCCGCTATGCGGCCTCGTACGGTCAGGATTCGGAGATCACGAGGGATGGGGGTCTGAAGGGCATCAACGAGTAGATCGAGGCGTCTCGAACATGGGAGCACGGCACCCCGGGGCCGCGCCTGTAAGACCTGAACTCCGCCGCGCTGGTGCGCACGGCCACGTTCCTGGAGTGGATGGCTGCCTTCATCAAGGAAGATCCGGAGGCCTCGGCTCTGGTGCAAGCTGACAACGACCCGGCCATGCTGCTCCCGTTGGTGGATACCACACGAGGCCGAGAGCGGCTGCGCCTCGGACCCGACGACAGCGGGGCCGGACATGATCGCCCTGCCCCGCCCCACTGTCGTTCCCGGCGGCTCACCGAACCAGTCGGGTACGCGGCCCCCACACGAATTCGAGGTTGTCCAGAAAGACTGTCTCCAGTTCCTTCTCCCACTGGCCGCGCAGAAGGAACGGGGCATTCTCCATCCGCTCCACGATGACCAGAGTCTCGGGCTGTTCGATCAGCGCGTACCGGCCGTGTGAGGCGGGCATGCTGCCCGGCCCGTGCGTGCGCAGCATCTCCTCCAGACGCGGGCGGTGCTGCTCCACGAACGCCTCTAGGCGCTCTATGTACCCTTTGCGTTCGTCGGGAGGTACCGCGCTCAGAGCGACGTCCAGGAAGTCACCGCCGTCCGGCCAGTGACGCCTCCCTGGCGCGGCCACGGCCCACGGAAAGCGCTCTGCGGCTGCCAGGACGTCCCTCGCTTCCAGCAGCGAGGTCAGGATCCGGCGCGGGAGCCTTCTGCGGCGCGGGGGAGGCGGGCTGCTGGAGGTCTGCGAGCAGCATGGCGCTGGAGGCGGCGTGCCCTCGCTGGGCGGTGGAGGTGGTGTCGGCGATGCGAAGCAGTTAGCTGGCGACGTCGCGGACACCGGCGAACCAGCCGTCCTCGAACCGTGGCCCGGATCCGTGGGGGGCTGCTCTCGGAGATCCAGGTGTGGGCGCCGGCCACCGCCCCGGCCTCCAGTTTCGCCACGATGTCGTCGGCCTGCTCGTGTCCGATGCCGACGGCGGACAAGTCCCGGAAGACCATGAACCGCGCGTCGGTGGCCTCGTGCTGGTGGTGGCTGAAGCGGGCCAGCTCCTGGCCGTACGCGTCGGCCTCCTGCTCGGTGCTCACGCGGTGTCTCCCTTGTCGTGGTGGGTGCGGTTGGCGGCCCAGTCCGGATCGCGTACGGGCGTGGGCGCCTGCGTCTCGGCAGCCGGGGCGCGCATGCTGCGCCAGCTGGTGCGCGGCGCGGTGACGGCGTGGGCCAAGACGACGGCGGCCTGGCGGGCGGCGCCGCCCCGGACCCATGAACCGGTGAAACGGACCTGATCGGCCGCCCAGTCGCCCAGCTGCGACCACGGGCGCAGCCGCCCGAGCAGGTAGCCGACGGCGAGCGCCGCCGATGCGGTGGCGACGGCGTCCATCAGGACCACCGCATCCCGATGGTGGACAGCTGCTCGGCCCGTTCGGGCGTCAGCGTCGCTGCACGAGAGCGCTGGTTCGCGACCCATGCACCGAGTTTGAGCGGTCGTTCCTCCTCCTGGCTCTCGGCAGCCCCGGGGATGCCGATGGTCTCGATGTGCTTGCGGGGGACCTTGAGGTGGCCTTCCCGCTCGAAGAACTGCTGGGCGGCGGCAAGGTGCAGCCCCCACTTCTGGGCCTGACTGGTCGAGGCCTTTGGCTTCTCGGCTTCGTCGGCGGGTTCGATGCCCAGAACCTGATCACACATCCACTGCTGGGCGCCGGTGAGCTTGTCCCACCCGGTGCGGACCGTCTGGACCCAGCGGCCGAGGTCCTCGCCCTGAGCCAGGGCCTGCCCGGGCCGGGTGGGCAGGGATTCGCCGGCTTCGAGGTGGAGGCGGGTGAGGTGGAAGGCGCGCTGCCAGGTGACGGGCCAGGCCGGGCACCACGATGCGTCGATCTCCTCCAGCTGCTCGCGCCGCTCCTGCGACAGGACCCAGCCGGTGGTGTCGGCGGGCAGGCCTTGGGCCTGGCGTTGGTGGTTGTCGTCGGCGCGGCGGGCTGCGGCGCGGGCGTTCTTCAGGAAGGTGCCGACCTTCGCTCCTTCGTAGGTGGCGTCCAGGGGTGCGAGGAGGTGTCCGTGCAGTTGTGCCCAGGCTCGGGCTGCGGAGAGGCCTTCTTCCCAGGCGATGTCGACGGTGGACCAGATCATGCCGAGGTTCTCGAGCTGGTCGATCCGGTTGTCCGGCATGGTGCCGCGGGCGTACTGGCGTCGTGCGTCGGCGATCCACTGTCCGAGCGGGAACCCGGCCAGCGACGCCGGCCACCCCCTCTCGTCGGCAGCGTCCTGCCCGGTATCAAGGTCCTCGGTCTCCTGGGTTCCGGGGACGCGGAAGGTGAAGGGCACGCGCAGACCGCCGTGCAGGCCCGTGTAGAGGACGGAGGCTTCGATCCCGCGACGCCAGTGCTCATGCTCAGGGTCCAGGATCCGCAGCTGGATGAACGCTGCCAGCACCGCAGGATCCCGGGGGGTGCTGAACTTCAGCAACTCACGAGCCCCGGCACTCGGCCCCTGCTCGTCGTCGCCTTCCCTCGGTTCGGTGTCGACGTCGTCGATGTCCGCGTCACCGCTGTCATCAGGCTCGGTTCGGGTGGGGGAGGGGGCCTGGCCGAGCGTCTCGACGACGCGGGCGTCGTGGGCGCGGAGGGCTTCGAGGAGTTTGGCGAGGTCTCCGTAGGCCTTGCTGGTGAGCATGCTCGCGGCGCTCTCGCCGGGCTTGAGGAGGATGGGGACGACGAGGGAGGCGGTCTTGCCCTCGCCGGGCTTCATCCGCAGGGCGCGGCCGACGGCCTGGACGAGGTCGGGCATGGAGCCGCGGACGTCGGCGAAGTACACGCTGTCGCAGTCGCGGGTGTCGACCCCTTCCCCGAGGACCTTTACCGAGCCGAGGTAGCTCTTCTCGACGACGGTGCCGTCGCCGGCGATGCCGGCGGCGAACTCGTCCAGGACCCGGGCGCGCTGGAGCGGGCTGTGCTCCCCGGACAGCCACTCGGCCCAGATGGTGCGTGGGTAGAGCTCCGGGTCGTCCTTGTGCAGGCGGGCGGCGACGTCGGGAAGGCCGACGGAGAACGCTTCGGCTTCCCTGACCAGGTGGTGGAAGGTCAGGGTGCGCTTGAAGTCCTCCTCGGCCGAGGCCTTGACCAGGGCGGTCTGCAGGGCGGCGATCCTCGCCCCCCGCGCCTCCTCGGTCGTGGCCTCACTGCCCGGGCGCAGGGTGTCCTGGTACTCGGTGTCCGTGACGTCGACGCAGACGACCTGGTAGCGGGCGCAGATGCCCCAGCTCACCGCGTCGGACAAGGTGAGCGTGTACGCCCTAACCATGCCTCAGGCGGGCGCGACTACCCGAGCGCGATGATCGCTCTGTGCCCTAACTGCCATCGCAACAAGACTCACGGAGCAGACCGAAGCCGGCTGACCGAGCGGCTGCGAGCGGAGGCCTTGAAGCGCCACACGGCCCTGCGCGGTCCCGGCAAGGATTAGGCATTGTTTCTCGGATCATGTGCGGAGCCAGATGAGGAGGGCCGCGAGCGTGACGGTGCCGAGGTAGATATGAGCTTGCTCCGCTTTGACGGACACCATTGGTGTGGTGGTCAGGTTGCGAGTGCGGTCTCGTACTCGGCGGGGCTGAGGTAGCCGAGGTTGCTGTGCAGTCGGTGCAAGTTGTACCAGCCCTCGATGAAATCGAAGATCGCGGTGCGGGCGGTGGCCCGGCTGGGCCACGCGGAGGTGCCGAGCAGTTCACGTTTGATGGTCGAGAAGAACGACTCTGCCAGCGCATTGTCCCAGCACTGACCGGTGCGGCCGACCGACAGCCGAACCCCGAACCCGGCGGCCAGGGAGGCGAATTGCTGGCTCGTGTACTGACAGCCGTGATCCGAGTGGAAGATCACGGGACGGGTGGGGCGACGCTGCCGGCAGGCGGCCGTCAGCGCCTCGGCGACCAGGTCGGTCCGTAGGTGATCGGCGGTTGCCCAGCCGACCACGCGCCGGGAGGCGATGTCGATGACCGTGGCCAGATAGAGCCAGCCCTCGTCGGTCGGGATGTAGGTGATGTCGCCGCACCGGCGGGCATCGAGCCCGGTGCGGCCGGGCTGGAAGTCCCGGACGATGAGTTCAGGACGGAATGCAGCCCTGGGATCGGGGACCGTGGTCACCTGCCGTCGGCGGCGGTGCCGGCCTTGTAATCCGGCGGCCTGCATCAGTCGTGCGACACGACGCCGGCCGCACCCGGCGCCCTCCCGTGTGAGCACGGCATGCACACGCGGGGCCCCGTAGGTGCCACGCGATCGCGCGTGGACCTCGGTGATCTGCTCGGTCAGCTCGGAATCCCGCACCGCACGGGAGCCGGGCAGACCGGAGCGACGGGCATAGAAGGCGGTCCTGGAGACCTTCATCAGCTCACACGCCCGTTTGACGCTGTGACCTGCACGCTTCTCCGCCTCGATGAACGGGTGCACCGTCACCGGGTCTCCTTCGCGAAGAAAGCTGTGGCCCGCTTGAGGACGTCGACATCCTCACGCAGCCGGCGGTTCTCCCGCCGCAGCGCAGCCAGTTCCTCGCGCTCAGCGCTGGTCAGCCCGTTGCGCTCGCCCGCGTCGACCCCGGCCTGCTTCACCCAGTCCCGCACCGCGGTCTCGGTCAGTTCGAAGTCCTTGGCGACCTGGCCGACCGAGCGGTCACCCCGTCGGCACAGCCCGACGATCTCGGCCTTGAACTCCGGCGTGAACGAACGGCGAGGGCGGCGAGGCTTCTTCTTCCCCATGCTCTCCACGATGGACATCCTCCCGGGGCAGAACCCCAGATCTCGAATGTCCGTCAAAGCGGATCAAGCCCAGCCGGGCTGCTGAGTCCGGCTTGCCGTCATGGGGTAGAGCATGACGGAGCTGGTTCTACGGGTTGGCCACCGAGTGGTGCCTCCCTGTCGCCCCGATGCCTCGCAGAGGCGTTCGGGCAGGTCGGCGTGTGAGAGGCTCTGCCCTCAGCGTGCCGTGGGGACGGCACGAAGGGGAGGGGAAGCATGTCGATCGATCCTGCAGATTTCGCAGCCCGCCTGCGGGCAGAGCAGAACGCTCCAGGCCGTGAGGAAACGCTACGGCGGGAGCGGGTAACCCGACGGCGCAAGGCACTACTCGGTGCCGGTGCCGGGATCCTACTTCTCGGGGGCTTCGGTGTCTGGCTCGCGAGCGCCATGGGTGGGCGGCCTGCTGACGAGCCATTCGCCCCGCGCATGTTGGACGAGGCGATGTGGCCAGACGCCTGGCCGGCCACCACAAACATCCCCTTCCGGGGCTCACCAGCCGCTGCCTGGGGGAACGGAGCCCTCGGGATACGTCTTCCACAGTCCAAAGCTGTTGATGGTCTGACTGACCTGGAGGTGTCAACCAGCCTTGGGGCCGTTCGCGACTTCCTCATCGCGGCGAACCTCTCCAGCCAGACCGTCTACGGCTCCAAGCCAGTTGGAGCGTTGAACTTCCTAGCGCCGAGTGATCCCGCCCGCAGAGAACTGGATGCAGCCTTCACCGATCCGAGCACCGGTCGGGGATCGCTTCAGTTCCTCACTCGGTTCGACAGGGACGAGGTGCAGGTGCTGGCATCTGAGGGAATGGCCAAAACTGACGGCACGATGACGTACGAGGTCACACCGGCGGGCGAGCTGCTGGTGCAGGCCGACTACACCTTCGTCTACGCACTGGTGAAGACGAGCGGAGCCAAGCAGATCAACCCAAACGGCTTCGAGGTCGCCAGGGTGGTTGTCCACCGGCAGCTCGACATCCTCGTCCGTGACGGAAAGCTACACCTGCAGACGCACGCGACGGCGATAGCCAACGACGACTGCACCGCGCCCGCCGACGGGTTTATCCACCCGCTCTTCTACGACGACCTGAAGAAGACCAAGAAGTGGGCGTCAGTCGACCCGTACGCCGAGAAGCACGCCGACGCTTCGGCCCCGGGGGCATGCGTGCGCCCGACCCGGACCTGACTTCTAACTGCACCGGATGCTCCAGTAAGCCGCAGATGCAATCTCGGGCAGGGCTCATCCTCTCGATGGCGAGTGCTCAGTGGTCGTTAAGTCCGACTTCTGTTCGTTCGTGATCGCTCGATCGTGGCATCGATCGCGGTGCTGCTCGATGGGCATGTCCATGTTGAGATGCGGGGCGTGATGAGAGAGCCGTATCTCAGCGATTTGTCGGATGGGCAGTGGGCGTTGATCGAGCCGATGATCACGACCTGGAAGCAGGGCCGGGTGGCGCGGTCGGCGACCGGAGATCCCAGGTCTTGCGTTGCGACTTGCGGGAGGTCGTGAACGCGATCTTCTATCAGAACCGGACGGGCTGTCAGTGGCGGATGTTCCCGCATGACTTGCCGGCCTGGTCGGCGGTGTTCTACTACTTCAGGTTGTGGCGTGAGGACGGTCTTGACCAGCGGATTCAGGAGCTCCTTCGTTGCCAGGTCAGGGAGAAGGCCCGTCGATTAGGGCCTGTGTGAGGTTGTGATCATTCGGTCGTCGGTAAGAGGTCGTTGATCCAGATCAGAGAGGCTCGGAGGTGGAGTCCGGCGTCGTAGCTCTCGG
>NZ_JNYQ01000032.1 GCF_000717245.1 Kitasatospora papulosa | reverse complement strand
CGCGGACAAGGCGTACGACGTCCCTCACCTGCGGAAATGGTTATGGGGCAAGCACATCGGCGTCCGCATCGCCCGCAAGGGAGTCGAGTCCAGCGAACGCTTAGGACGCCGCCGATGGGTCATCGAACGCACCATGTCATGGCTCACCGGCTACCGCAGACTCAACCACCGCTACGAACGACAACCCCGCAACTACCTGGCCTTTCTCGGCCTCGCCGCCGCCCTCTGCTGCTACAAACGACTCGCTCGCCTCACCACATAGGACACGGTCTAAGTACACCCCTCACTCGACGGCCACCGTCGCCTGCCATGCGCCCGGGCGCATGCCTGTCGCCTTCCGGAAGAACACCGAGAAGTTGGACGCGTCGGGGAAGCCGAGCGTGTTGGCGCAGGCGGCCGCGGTGAGGCGGTCGTGCGCGAGGAGCCGTTTGGCTTCCAGGACGATCCGATCGACAATGTACGCCTTCGCGCTGCGGCCGGTGACCTGCTGCACCGCTCTTGAGAGGGTGCGGGGCGCGTATCCCAGTGTCCGGGCGTAGTAGCCGGCGTCGTGATGTTCCCGGTAGTGCGCTTCGACGCTGGCCCGGAACAGTCTAAACACCGGATTGATCGAATGTGCTTCGGCGTGCGGGGGCCGGAGCCGGGCGATGAGCGCGGAGAGCAGGATCTCGGGCAGTTCCGTCGAGCTATCCCCTGGTGGGGCGGATGCTTCGAGGAGGAGATGGTTGCGGGCGGTGTCGACGAACGGCCAGTCGGCGTCGGGAATGTTCCAGTGTGCAACCAGGTCCGGGGACCCGACGAGCTCCCGGGTGGCGTGGGTGACCGGCGCGGTCGGCACGAACAGCACGACGTGCCCAGCCACGCCAGCGATGTCATCCCATCGGTGCACAGCTCCAGGAGCGACCCACACCGCGGACCGCTCCTGGAGCGGGTGTCGGAGGAAGTCCACGGTGACGGATCCGTGCCCGGCATCGACGACGGCGAGGACGTGGAAGTCGGCACGCTGTGTCCCGCCGTCGTTCAGCTCGCGAAGGCGGTCGAACGTCATGGTTTCGACGGTGGCGGCACGGCGCCCGACGGGCTGGTAGGTCATCTGCCGGATCACAGTCATCTGTCCAGTTTCCACCATCAGGCGACCAGTCATGCCGATGCCCCGGCACAGCGGCAGAAATTCAATGAACACACAGAACAACCGCCCCAGAACACTGATCGAGAGATTCACGATGAACACGACGCAGCAGCCGCTACTGCCCGCTTATGACCACCGGCCGGGGACCGGACCGACCCTGGTGTTTCTGCACTACTGGGGTGGATCCGCCCGCACCTGGGACCTCGTCGTCGACCGCCTGGCGGGACGCGACATGCTCACTGTCGACTTCCGCGGGTGGAGTCGCTCGAGCAACCTGGCCGGCCCTTACACCCTCCGCCAACTCGCCGATGACACGCTCGCCGTCATCGCCGACGCGGGCGTCACCGACTACGTCCTCGTCGGACATTCCATGGGTGGCAAGGTCGCGCAGCTCATCGCGGCGACCCGGCCCGTCGCCCTCCGGGGGATCATCCTCGTCGGTTCCGGTCCGGCGAAGCCCGCCGCAGGGATCACTCCCGAGTACCGGGAAGGCCTTTCCCACGCCTACGACTCCGACGAGTCCGTCGCCGGCGCACGGGATCACATCCTCACCGCGACCGAGCTGCCTGAATCGATCAAGTCGCAGATCGCGACCGACTCGCGGGCCAGCACCGACGCCGCCCGCACGGAGTGGCCGCTGCGCGGCATCGCGGAGGACGTCTGCGAGCACACCCGCATGATCAGCGTCCCCGCCCTCGTCGTCGCCGGGGAGAACGACCATGTCGAGCCCGTTGACGTGCTCGTCAACAACCTGGTGCCCTACCTCTCCGGAGCCGATTTCACGGTGATTCCGAACACGGGTCACCTGATCCCGCTGGAAGCTCCGGCCGACCTCGTCGACGCAATCACGGCATTCGCACCAGCAGCCTGACCATCTGCGCGGCCTGAAAATCGACTTCGTCCCCGATCACCCGCGGGACGCCCTGCCGCGTGACAGTGCGAGGCCTAGTACTGCAACGGCGTTTAAAGGTTGTTGCAGAACGCCTGAGTTAGGGCATTCCTCTTGTATGGGTGGGGTGTTGCGGGCTGAGCCGTTGTGGGTGGAGACGTTCACCGGCTTGCGGATGGGCCGGTTCGAGAAGTTGGTGAAGGCAGTACGGGAGCGGGGAGGAAACGGTCCCGGTGGAGGGCGCCCGTGGTGCCTGCCGCTGGCGGACCGGGTCCTGCTGGTGGCCGTCTACTATCGGACCAACCTCACGATACGCCAGCTTGCCCCGCTGTTCGGCTGTTCTCCGGCCACCGTCTGCCGGTGATTCATCGGCTGAGGCCGCTTCTCGCGCTGGAGCCGGCGCCGCGGCCGGTAGCGGATGTCGAACGGTTGTGGATCGTGGACGGAACCTTGGTCCCGGTCCGCGATCGCAGGGTCGCCGCGTCCTCCCGCAACTATCGGTTCTCGGCGAACGTGCAGGTCATCATCGATGCAGACAGCCGCCTGGTGATCGCCTCAGCCCGCCCCGTCCCCGGCAACAAGGCCGATGCCCACGCCTGGCGAGAATCGGACCTGCCCGCCATCGCGGCCGGGACAACGGTCATCGCGGACGGCGCCTACCTGGGCACCGGGTTGATAGTCCCGCACCGCAGAAGAGCCGGACGCCCACTTCTGCGCGGCCAGGAGGAGGACAACGCCGAACACCGACGCGTCCGCGCCCGCGTCGAGCACACCTTCGCCCGCATGAAGAGCTGGAAAATCCTCCGCGACTGCCGCCAGAAAGGAGACGGCCTCCACCACGCCGTCCAAGCAGTCGCCACCATGCACAACCTCGCCATGACAGGCTGAACCAGCAGTTCATACACCACGTCGACCTGCCCACACCCACCCTTCTGCAACAACCTTTAAAGGTTGTTGCAGAAGGGGGCTGGAGATCGCGGAGCACTCCGTAGCCAGCGTCACGAGCGATTCCGAAAGCGTACAAATTGACGCCCGCGGGTACTCGGATCATGGCCGATATTGGGCGTTCGTCCAGTTTTGCAACAACCTTTAGGGCGTGTATCGAAAGCCAGCCCCCGGCCCCCGGTCACGCTGCTTTCGCGTGCTCACCGGCCAGGAATGGATGCAGCAGTGTGAGCAGGGCGCGCGGGCGGTGCAGCGGGATGATGTGGCCGCAGTCTTCGATGATGTGTCCGGTGAGATCGTCGGTGACCGGGCGGAGCTGGCGTTCCAGCGCAGCACCAACGGGACGGGCGCCCAACGCCATCGTCGGCACTGTCAGGCGGGTAGCGGCGACCGCCTGCTCGATCTGTACCGCGCTCTCGGGCAGCGCCCGGTAGTACGAGAACGCGCGGCTCAACGCCTGGCGGCCGGTGTATGCGCGGACGAAGGCGTCCCGGATTGCGGGGCGCACCCCGTCGCCGAGCGTGCCGGCGTGCAGAAACCAGTCGACGTAGGCGGCCTCGTGGCCCTCCAACACGGTCTCGGCGAGGCCGGGTGCGGCGGAATGGAAGCCGAACCACCAAGGCGGCCCGTCGGCGAGGAAGTCCTCGGCGCCGGGCAGCCTGCCCAGCAGGGACTCCATGACGACCAAGCGCCGGACGAGACCGGGGCGACGCAGGGCGAGGAGGAAGGCCGGCGCGGTACCCGCGTCGATGCCCACCACTGCGGCCGAGGACACGCCGAGTGTGGTGAGAAGCGCCGCGGCGTCCTCGGTCAGGGTTCCCGCGTCGTATCCGGAGGCTGCCCGGCTGCTCGCGCCGAACCCGCGCAGGTCCGGCGCGATGACGCGGTACCGGCCGGACAGGTCGGCCATGACGTCCGTCCACAGCTCCCAGGTATGCGGGAAACCGTGTAGCAGCAGTACGGCCGGGCCTGATCCGGCGAGAGCGACGTTCAGTTCGACACCGTTGACGGGTACGCGCCGCAGCTCGGGCATGGAGGGGCTCCGGGTGTGTGGTGAGGAATAGTGACTAGCTCACGCTATGGAACTATCCTGGTCCGTCCAAGACGGCACTTTCCCTTCAGGTGGTGAGCCCCGAGTGACCACATCCAGGCCCGGCGAACCCAGCCGGCGGCCCGGTGAGCGGGGCGATCTGCTGGATCCCTGCTGTCCGACCCGCCAGTTGCTCGACCGTATCGGCACCAAGTGGACGTCGATTGCGGTCAAGGTGCTGGCCGAGGAGGCTCCGGAAGAGCTCCGTTTCGCGGAACTGCGGCGACGTATCCCTGGCATCTCACAGAAGATGCTGTCCGTCACCCTGCAGAGCCTGGCCCGCGACGGCCTGGTCGCGCGCCGAGTGGAACCCACCGTGCCGCCCGCCGTCCACTACCGGCTCACCGAGCTTGGCCTGTCCCTCGAAAGACCGCTCTCCGCCCTGCGGGTCTGGGCCGAGACACACATGCAGGAGATCAACCGCAGCAACCAGCTCGCCGACGAGTCACCCCCCAGCTAACTTGATCTTTAACCTGTTGGCGGTTCCGCGTCCCAGCGGAAAGAGGCACGGTTCTGATCGATGTGGAGGAGGAAGTTGCCAACAGGCCCTGTCGGCGACACCAGGACTAGGGCACTTTCGATGCGATCGTATGCGTCGTCGAACCGTTCGAACTCTTCAGCCTCGAGGATGGCGTTGAGCTCGTCGAACCAGGGCCTGAACTGACTGAAGGCAGGCTCGGGGAAGAAGCGTCCACACTGCCAAGGCATGCCTGCCTCATCGACGGTGATCGTGCCGACGAGAGTACCGCCGTGCAGGAGCTGCCACTCGCTATCGGGACCGGTCATTCTGCTCCTTCCCTGCCTTTTGGTCTCGGAGTCCGAACGACCCGTCGTACTTGATCACCCGGATTGGTAACCGCCTTACGTGCGGGCAGCCTTCGGCCGAGCATGTGATCCGACCAAGGAACACACAAGCTCAGCGCGAAGGCCGTGGGGATGAGTCTGTCGCATCACGCTGTCCGACAGGATCCGTTTGCGGGACTGTCACGCTTCCGGGGTGAGTTCCACTCCTGTCTGACCCAGCGTGCGGACGCGCTGTTCGAACTCGCGGACGCCGCGTTGTGCGCGGATGGTCCGGTGCGGTCCTTGGTGGAACTGCCGCTGGTCGGTAAACACCGTCGCGGGCACGGCGCGCTCCACGATGCCCTGTCCGCGGGCCAGGTCGATGTGGCCCGACTGCGACGGACCCTTGCTGCGGTGCCGCTGCCGCGGGCGGCGGACGGCCGGCTGGTCCTAGCCGCCGACCTGACCTGCTGGCTGCGGCCCAGCGCGCACACCTCACCGCAGCGGATCCCGTGCCACACCTACGGGCGAGGCAAAGATCAGCACATTCCCGTGCCCGGCTGGCCGTACTCGGTGATCTGCGCGCTGGAGACGGGCCGCAGCTCCTGGACGGCGCCACTGGACGCACTACGTCTGGCGCCGGGTGACGACGCTGCCACTGTCACGGCTCGGCAGATGCGCGAACTCGTCGAGCGGCTGATCACGGCCGGGCAGTGGACGGACGGCGATCCGGAGATCCTGGTCGTGGTGGATGCCGGCTACGACGTCCCCCGCCTGACCTTCCTTCTGCAAGATCTCCCGGTGCAGGTGCTGGGCCGGATGCGCTCGGACCGCGTCCTGCGACGCGCGGTTCCCTCGCGCGAGCCCGGCGTCCGGGGTCGGCCGCCTCGCCATGGCGGCGAGTTCGTCTTCGGCGACCCGGCCACCTGGGGCAACCACAGACGCGCGGACAGTGACCACAACCCGTCTCTACGGCACCGCCAATGCCCGGGCATGGAGCCGGCTTCATCCGCGGCTGACCCACCGTTCGGCCTGGACTTCACGCTGGGTGCTCTGCCGTTGATCGAAGGCACGGTGATCCGTCTGCAGGTCGAGCACCTGCCCAGCGGCGCGACACCGAAGCCGGTCTGGCTGTGGTGGTCAGGCACCGACGCCGGTGAGACGGAAGTCGACACGCTCTGGCAGGCATTCCTGCGGCGCTTCGACATCGAGCACACCTTCCGCCTGTTCAAACAGACCCTGGGCTGGACCTGCCCGAAGATCCGCACCCCCGAAGCCGCGACCGCTGGACCTGGCTGATCCTCTCGGTCTGCAAGCCAGGGTCGACGGCGGCGCGGTCGACGCCGTCCTCGCCTGGGAGTCACCCACTTCCTGGTACGGCCTGACCCCGCCTTCCGACGAGGAGATGCGAACGTATGCGTCCCGTGCGCAAGAGGTCCTCGACCAGGCTGTCGAGGACGCACTGGGGCCTGGGCCCGGACGGCCTGTCCCCTTGCGCTCGACCGCGGTACAGGGGCACGCGGCCGCCGTGCTGATCGACGTAGCCGCAGGTGCCAAGATGCTGATCGTGGGCAACCGCGGGCGCGGGGAGTTCCGCGAGGCGCTGCTGGGCTCGGTCAGCATGCACTGCGCACAGCACGCTCCGTGCCCGGTCGTCGTGATGCGCTGAAAGGCAGGCCGCATACGGGACGTCCGGACACCTCCGTGCGAACCCCCAGATCCGGCTAATGAAGGTGCGTGGCGCAAGCAGCAGCTCCGCAGGCCTCCAAGGAGGGTCCTATGTCTGAGACGGCATCCGCGCCCGGTTCCGGGCGCGACCCCGCTCCCAGGCCGGCCCTCCTCAGCTTCCTGGGCGGTGTGCGCACTGTCACCGGAAGCAAGTTCCTGATCGAGAGCGACCGCGCCCGGATCCTCGTCGATTGCGGTCTGTTCCAGGGCCTCGCGGATCTGCGAAGACGAAACTGGGAACCGCTGAGTCGTGCCGCCGCCGACATCCGGGCGGTCGTCATCACACATGCACATCTCGACCACTGCGGCTACCTGCCCCGATTGGTCCGCCACGGGTTCCGGGGGCCGATTCTGGCTACGGCCCCCACGGCCCGCCTCGCCGAGATCGTGCTGCGCGACAGCGCGCGGCTGCAGATGGAGGCAGCACAGCACGCGAACGAGCGGGGCTGGTCGAAACACCGGCCGGCGAAGCCGCTGTACGATCTCGGCGACGTCGAGACCACGATCGGGTACTTCGACCCGGTTCCCACCGGCACAGAAATCGCTGTGACCTCCGATATTCGGCTTTCCCTCCATCACGGTGGTCATATCCTCGGGTCGGCCTGGGCGCACCTCACCATGGAGGATGGACACACCGTCGCCGTGAGCGGCGATCTGGGGCGTCCTGGGCACCCCCTCCTACTGCCGCCGGAGCCGTTCACCGGGGCGGACATCTTGCTGATGGAGTCCACGTACGGCGACCGCACTCACGATCAGGAGGCTGGGCACTCCGCCTTCGCCGCAGCGATCAGCCGTACGATCGCGCGGGGCGGAACCGTCGTCATTCCTGCCTTCGCCATCGACCGCACCGAGGTGGTCCTCCACGAACTCGGCCTGTTGCGTGAAAGTGGGATCCTGCCCGCCACAGTGCCCGTCTTCGTGGACAGCCCGATGGCCTTGGCAGCGCTGGATGTGTACCGCGAGGCCGTACGCGGTCACTCGCCCGAGTTGCGGGGCGAAGTACTTGCACAAGGCTCGGCTGCCCTCAGTCCTGATCCGTTCCTCGCCACCCGGACCGTCCAGGAGTCCATCGCAGTCAACGACGTCACCGGACCGGCCGTCATCGTCTCCTCCGCGGGAATGGCGACAGGCGGTCGGGTCCTGCATCACCTACGGCGACTGCTACCTGACCCACGCAACATGGTCATCGTGGTCGGTTTCGCCGCGCGCGGCACTCGCGCCCACGACCTCGTTGACGGGGCCCGTACGTTGAAGATGTTCGGCGAATACGTCCCCGTACGGGCCGAGGTGGCTGACGTCCCGCATTTCTCGGCGCACGCGGATGCCGGCCAGATCATCGATTGGCTTAGGGCGGCCCCTGCGCCTCACACCACGTATCTGGTCCATGGCGAGGAGAAAGCCTCCGAGACCCTGCGCGACCGGATCGACCAGGTGCTGGGATGGACAGCGGTTGTCCCCCGGTCCGGTGAGGCCGTTCTCATTCGCTGACAGGAAACCGTGGGCGGCTCCTTTCCTCGCCCTGCGGAGCAGCTCCACTGGACCGTAGCCTCACGTCTTCTCCCGCAGAGACGTTCCCCAGATCCGTACGAGACGAAAGAATCCTTCGATTCCCGAGAAGCGCTGCTCGATGGCTGAGAACGAGCAGGATGGCTAAGTGCGTCCTGCAAAGTGCTGAACGTGTGAGTCGGGCCCCGGGAAGATCAGCGTGACTCGACCCGTGTCCGACCAGCGCACCTCGTAGGGCGGGCTGCCGTCCGCGTGTGGCAGCCCGATGATTTCCCCGTCTCGCCCCTCGTCACCGACAGTGGCCCCACTCACGATCAGTCGATCACCTTTTCGAGCCCACAGGCCGACTCTTTTCTCGGCTTTGTCCCGTTCTGCTCGTGCTCGAGATTCATTCATGGCCGATCATCTTCCCAGGAGCGGTGGCAGCCCTTTCCTACTTTCACTCTCCGCGTCCACATCGGCCGCGGAATGAGGCGAACAGGCCCAGGAAGGGGCCCGTTCGGCACTTCCAGCAGGGGAGCCGACGGAGAAGGGTGAGGAGTGCCCGGATGCCGGCGGGAGGATGACCATGCAGCACCGCACCGTATTCGAAGTCATGACTCACAACGTCGTCACGGTTGGACCCACTACCTCGTTCAAGGAAGTGGCGCGCCTCTTTCATGATCACGACATTTCCGCGGTACCTGTCATCGACGCCACCAGACGTGTGCTCGGAGTGGTTTCGGAGGCCGATCTCCTTCGGAGCAACGTCGCCCTTCCGGATCTGGAAGGACGATGGACAGGAACCCGTCCGGTGCCGCAGGATCGTGGACTGCCCGAGGCGGAGACTGCGGCGGAGCTGATGACAGCGCCCGCGATCACCGCGCAGCCCAGCTGGAATCTCGTCGAAACCGCCCGCTTGATGCACAGCAAAAGCGTGAAAAGGCTGCCTGTGACGGACGAGACGGGGCAACTCGTCGGGATCATCAGCCGCAGTGACCTTCTGCGGCCTTTCCTTCGACATGATTCAGCGATCCGGGAGGAAATCGAACACGATGTTCTGAGCACCACGATGCGTCTCGCCTCCGAGGCAATTCACGTGAGCGTACGTGACGGCGTGGTCACACTTACCGGAAGAGTCGACGAACGCAGCAGCATCCCGGTCCTCGAAAGACTCTGCCGGTCCGTCGACGGAGTGGTCTCGCTCCACGAGTCGATCGACTACACCTACGACGACTTGGCCCTCGATGTGGAGCCACCGCGATGATGTCTCCATCAGCCTCTCCGGTCATGCCCGATTACGACAGCGCCCGCGCCACCTTCAGCTGGCAGCGGGCCCGCGCCCGGCTCGCGGGCCTGCCCGGCGGCGGTGTGAACATCGGCTACGAGGCGATAGACCGGCATCTGCTCGAAGGCCTCGGCGACCATGTGGCGTTGCGCTGCATATCCCGTGAGGGGACCACCACGACTCTCACCTTCGCGCAATTGGCGGACCGCAGCTCCCGCTTCGCGAACACACTCGACGCCCTGGACGTGGCTCGCGGCGAGAGCGTGTTCACTCTGCTCGGCCGCTGCCCCGAGCTGTACGCCACCGTGCTGGGTACATTGCGCGCGGGCAGGGTCCTGTGCCCGCTGTTCACCGCTTTCGGTCCCGAGCCGGTGCGGCTGCGGATGGATCTGGGCCAAGCCCGGGTTCTTGTCACCACGCGGGCCCTGTACGACAGGAAGGTGGCTCCCGTCCGTGCAGGTCTCCCCGGCCTGCGGCATGTTCTGATCACAGACCCCGGGGACGGTCCCCTTCCCGTGGGCACATCGTCCCTGCCGGAGCTCATGGAAGCCGCTTCCCCCGACTTCACCGTCCTGACGACAGGTTCGGAGGACTTGGCCCTGCTGCACTTCACCAGTGGTACCACCGGGTCCCCCAAGGGGGCCATGCACAAGCACGGGGCCGTTCTCGCCCATCAGGTCACGACAGCGTATGCGCTCGACCTGCGGGAGGACGACGTCTTCTGGTGCACGGCCGATCCCGGCTGGGTGACGGGGATGTCGTACGGCATCATCGGCCCGCTGACGCTCGGGGTCACCACCGTGGTGGATGCCGGAGATTTCGAGCCGCATCGCTGGTTCTCGGTTCTCGCGGAGGAGCGGGTGACCGTCTGGTACACCGCACCCACGGCCTTGCGCATGCTGATGCGCAGCACTCCTCCCGGGCACGCCGGCACGCCGCGCGAGGACTACGACCTGTCGGCTCTGCGCTTCGTCGCCAGTGTGGGAGAGCCACTCAATCCGGAGGCCGTCCGCTGGGCCGAGAAGGCGCTCGGACTCCCGGTCCACGACACCTGGTGGCAGACGGAGACGGGCGCGATCATGATCGCCGGATTCGCCGCCGACCCCGTGCGTCCCGGATCGATGGGACGGCCGCTCCCCGGGGTAGAGGCCGCCGTACTGGAGTGCGGTGACGACGACCGGGCCACCGTCACGAACGGGCACGTCCGGATCGCCGAAGCTCCGGGGGTCCGGGGAGAACTCGCACTGCACGTGGGATGGCCTTCGATGTTCTGCGGCTATCTGCACGACCGGCGGCGTTACGAGGCATGCTTCGCCGACGGGTGGTACCTGACGGGAGACCTGGTCACCCGTGACGCGGACGGCTGGTACTGGTTCGTGGGCCGCTCCGACGACGTGATCAAGTCCGCGGGTCATCTCATCGGCCCCTTCGAGGTGGAGAGCGCGCTGATGGAGCACCCGGCGGTCGCCGAGGCCGGGGTCATCGGACGGCCCGACGCTGTTGCTGGTGCGGTCGTCAAGGCGTTCGTCTCGTTGCACAGCGAGTACACGGCGGGAGACGACTTGCGCCGGGAGCTGCTCGCGTTCGCCCGGAAGCGCCTGGGGCCGGCCGTCGCTCCCAGGGAGATCGAGTTCGAGCAGGATCTCCCGAAGACACGCAGCGGCAAGGTGATGCGTCGGTTCCTGCGGGCCCGCGAACTCGGCCTGCCCGCAGGCGATCTCTCGTCCTTACAGACCTTCGGCAAGGCGCGTGACAGGACCTGGGAGAGCGAGGAGAAGCGATGAACAGCGCAGGCGAGACCTCCGCTGCCGGGCATCAGGGCCGTCGAACGAAGGCGAAGGACTCCGACGCCGCCCATGACCGGCACCTGTTGCGGGACATGCTGCTCATCCGCCGCTTCGAGGAACGCTGTGTCGAGCTGTACAGTGCGGCGGCCATCCGTGGCTTCGTGCACCTGTACATAGGCGAGGAGGCCGTGGCTGTCGGCGTCCACCAGGCCCTCACCGAGCATGACGCGGTGGTGTCGACGTACCGGGAGCACGGGCACGCCCTGGCCCGGGGAGTGCCCCCTGAGGCCGTGATGGCGGAGATGTACGGCCGGCTGACAGGGTGCAGCAAGGGACGCGGGGGTTCCATGCACCTGTTCGATCCAGGAAGACGTTTCTACGGGGGCAATGCGATCGTCGCAGGTGGCCTGCCGTTGGCTGCAGGCCTGGCGCTGGCCGACAGGATGCGCGGCAGGGAGCGCGTCACCTGCTGCTTCTTCGGGGACGGAGCGTTCGCCGAGGGTGAGTTCCACGAGACGGCAAACCTCGCGGCGCTGTGGGAGCTCCCCGTGCTGTTCGTCTGCGAGAACAACCTCTACGCGATGGGGACGGCACTCGCCCGGGAGCATGCTCAGACGGACCTCGCGATGCGGGCGGCATCGTACGGGATGGCCGCCTGGGCCGTCGACGGGATGGATGTGCACGCCGTCGAAAAGGCCGCACACCGTGCCGTGACCTCGATCCGTGCGGGAGGCGGTCCGCACTTGCTGGAGGCACGCACCTACCGCTTCCGCGCGCATTCGATGTACGACCCGGACCGGTACCGCCCGAAGGACGAGATCGCGAAGTGGAAGCAACACGACCCGGTCACCGGCATGACCGAGGCACTACGTTCCTCCGGGCGGCTCACGTCCGCCAGGCTGAAAAAGGTGGAGCGTGGGATCGCCGAGGAGATCGAAGCCGCGGTCGCGGCCGCCGAGCAGGCGCCGAAGGAGCCCGTTGAAAGCCTCCTGCACCATGTGACGGGCCGGAACGAGGAGAAATCATGAAGGCGGGCGGCGACCACAACGGGGCCACCACTTTCCGTGAAGCGCTGCGGGACGCGCTGCGGGAGGCACTCACGGCGGACGACCGGGTGTTCCTGATGGGTGAGGACGTGGGGCGCTACGGAGGCTGCTTCGGCGTCAGCCTGGGGCTTATCGAGGAGTTCGGCCCGGACCGGGTCCGGGACACCCCTCTGTCCGAGTCCGCCTTCGTCGGCGCGGGAATCGGCGCGGCGCTGGCGGGGATGCGACCGATCGTCGAGATCATGACCGTCAACTTCAGTCTGCTGGCACTGGACCAGATACTCAACAACGCGGCAACGCTGCGTCACATGTCGGGCGGCCAGATCAACATTCCGCTCGTGATCCGGATGACTACGGGTGCCGGACGCCAGCTCGCGGCCCAGCACTCGCACAGTCTGGAGGGCTGGTACGCGCACATACCCGGGATCCGGGTCCTGGCCCCGGCGACGTTGCAGGACGCGCGCCTGCTCCTGGCCCCGGCTCTGGCGGACCCCGACCCTGTCCTCATCTTCGAGCACGGCACCCTGTACAACGTCGAGGGACATCTCGATCCCGCCGTGCCCGCAGTGGACCTGGATCACGCGACGGTGCCGCGTAAGGGCACGGACCTCACGGTTATCGCGTACGGCGGGTGTCTGTCGAAGGCCCTCGCCGCAGCGGAGGAGCTGGCTGGGGACGGCATCAGCGCAGAGGTGGTCGATCTGCGCTCTCTGCGACCACTCGACGATGCCACCATCATCAGTTCGATCCGGCGGACCCACCGGGCCGTCGTGGTCGATGAGGGCTGGCGGAGCGGAAGCCTGTCCTCCGAGATCTCCGCCCGGATCACGGAACAGGCGTTCTTCGACCTGGACGCGCCCGTCGAGCGGGGCTGCAGCGCGGAGGTCCCGATCCCCTACGCCAGCCAACTGGAGGAGGCAGCGCTGCCGCAGGTTCCGGGAATCGTGGCTGCGGCACGCCGGGTGGTGAGCTGAGATGCCCGAGTTCACGATGCCGTCCCTGGGGGCGGACATGGACGAGGGGACGCTGTCCCAATGGCTGGTCCGTCCCGGGGACCGCGTGTCCCGGGGTGATGTCGTAGCCGTCGTCGAGACGTCCAAGTCAGCCATCGAGGTGGAGTGCTTCCAGACGGGAACCGTTGATTCCCTGCTCGTACCGGAGGGCACCACTGTGCCGGTCGGGACTCCGTTGGCGCTGATCGAAGAAGGGGATCGCGAGAAGCCCGCCGACGGGCGCCCCGGACAGAGGGCCCCTTCCCCTCCGGCTGTGCCGGAGCATCCTCCCGTACCCCCTCGCGGAACGACCACTCGGGAGGACGGCTTCGTCACGCCTCTGATACGTCGCCTTGCCGGGGAGCGGCGTGTGGATCTGGGAGAACTCCACGGCTCGGGTGCGGGCGGACGGATCACGCGCGCGGACATCATTCGGGCGGCCGGCACCGCAGCAAAGCCGGTGTCCTCGGACGGACGGACAAAAGCGTCGCCTCTCGCCCGCAAGCTGGCAGCGGAGTCCGGTATCGACATCGCGAAGGTCCCCGGCAGTGGACGCAACGGCACCGTTCGTGCTGCGGATGTGCGCGAAGCGACGCAGACTCCGTCCGAACCACCGTCCGCACAGACACGGTCCCTGCCGTCGGCGCAGGAGCCGGCGCTTCCGGCGGTGGGGCGCAGCCGGAAGGAGACCGACCGCACGGGAACGGCCCGTCTGATGGCACGTTCCAAGCGCGAGATCCCGCACTTCTACCTGTCCACGACCATCGATATGGGGACAGCACTGGACTGGATGCGCGACCGCAACACCGCTCTGCCGCTGTCCGAACGGCTAATACCCGCTGCGCTGATGCTGAAGGCTGTGGCCTGTGCGGCAGAAGAGGTTCCCGAGCTCAACGGACACTGGATAGATGACGCGTTCGTCCCTGCCAGGCAGGTTCGTCTCGGGGTCGCGGTCGCACTCCGACAGGGAGGGCTCGTGGTCCCCGCGCTCGGCGAAGCGGAGCGCCGCTCCCTGCCTGAGGTCATGTCCTCGTTGAAGGATCTCGTGTCGAGGGCGCGCAGAGGCCGTCTGCGAGCCTCGGAGACGGCAGATCCCAGCATCACCATCACGAGCTTGGGCGATCAGGGTGTCGAGTGCGTGTTCGGTGTCATCTATCCACCTCAGGTGGCCCTGGTTGGGCTCGGACGCGTGATCGAACGCCCTGCGGCCGTGAACGGCCTGCTCGGCGTACGCCCCACGCTGACGGCAACACTGTCCCTGGACCACCGGGCTGCCAACGGTGCCACTGGAGCGCGGTTCCTCAACTGCCTCGACCGTCTCCTGCAACGACCGGAGGAGCTATGAATCACGACCAGGCGCGCAGATTCGTGCAAGAGGCCGTCCAGCACGTCGTTCCCGGCGCCGACTTCACGGGCCTGGCCCCCGAAGCGAATCTCCGCGACACGTTCGAGATGGACTCACTCGATTTTCTCGGGTTCGTCGAGGCGCTGGCCCGTCTCAGCGGCCAGGAGCTCACGGAGAACGACTATCCCTCCCTGGTCACGTGGGAGGGCTGTGCCCGCCTTCTCGAGTCGCGGGAGCACGTCGCGCACGGAGGGAGAAGCCGGTGATGCACCATCGCAGGATCGACGGGCTGATGAGTCGGCGTGTGGTCAGCGTCCACCGCGACACACCGTTCAAGGACGTGGTACGCGCCCTTTACGAGAGTCGGGTGGCTGCCGTTCCCGTGGTTGACGACGGTGAACATGTCCTCGGGGTCGTCTCCGAAGCGGATCTCCTGCGCAAGACCACGGACCGCGCCGAACCCGCGGGGCTACCGGCCGTGCTGGATCCGGAGGCATGGGAGCGGGCGAAAGCGGAGGGCGTACGTGCCGAGGAGTTGATGTCCGCACCTGCGGTGTGTGCCAGGCCCGGGTGGACGTTCGTCGAGGCCGCGTGGTGCGACAGCCGGGTCACACCGCCCCGGGCGTCAGTCGGACCGCGGTGACCTTGTATTCGGGGCAGTCCGTGACGGTATCCGCATGGTGGGATGTCAGGGCATTGACGCCGCTCTCCGGGAAGTGGAAAGCACAGAAGACCTGTCCAGGGCACAGCTCGTCACTGAGCCGAGCGACCAGGCGGGCTGTGCCGTGGCGGCTCTCGACGGTCACCTCGGTACCGTCACCGACTCCGAGACGTGCGGCATCGAGCGGGTGGAGATCGATGTGGTCGCCCGCTTCGAGGCGCAGGTTTCCGCCGCGTCTGGTCATGCTGCCGGAGTTGTAGTGGGCCCAGCGGCGGCCGGTGACGAGAAGCAGGGGGTAGGCGGCGTCGGGAGCCTCCCCCGGGGGGAGGTACGGGGCTGCGGACAGTTGGGCTCTTCCGTCGGGAGTGCTGAATGAGTCGGTGTAGAGGGTTGCTTCACCGGGCAGGTCGGGTGCGGGGCACGGCCAGGCCACGGCTCCCTCCCTGTCGAGCCGTTCGTGGGAGATGCCGGCGAAGACGGGGGCGACCCGCCCGCACTCGGCAAGTGTCTCGGCCGGCGTGGGGCAGCCCAGGTCCGCTCCCATGGCGGCGGCTACGGCATGCACGACGTCGAAGTCGGTGCGTGCTGCCGCGGGCGGTCGCACGGCGGTGCGCACGCGCTGGAAGCGGCGGTCGAAGTTCACGAACGTACCGTCCTTCTCCAGCCATGACGCGACGGGCAGGACGACGTCGGCGTGCCGCGCGGTCTCGCTGAGGAAGAGTTCGTTCACGACGACCAGGGGGCAGGCGTCGAGGGCGTCGGCGACCTGATGACTGTTCGGGTCGGTGGCGCAGACGTCCTCACCGATGATCCAGAGGGCGCGAAGGGTGCCTCGTCGTGCGGCGTCGAACATCTCGGGGATACGCAGGCCGGCCCGTGCCGGCAGCGTGCGTCCCCATACGGCTTCTGCCCGTGCTCGGGTCCCGGGGTCGGTGATCAGGCCGTAGCCGGGGAGCATGTCCGGCAGTGCCCCCATGTCGGAGGCGCCCTGGACGTTGTTCTGGCCTCGCAGGGGGGTGACTCCGTATCCGCGGCCGGTGTCCCCGACCGCACCGCGCAGGATGGCCAGATTGGCCAAGGTGCGGACGCCGTCAGTGCCGTGCAGGTGCTCGGTGACCCCGAGCCCGTACAGGATGGCGGGCCGCCGCGCCCTGCCGTAGAGGCGGGCCGCGGCCGTGACGTCCTCGGCGGGTATGCCGGTCAGTTCGGCGGTGCGTGCGGGCGGGTACTGGGCGAGCATTTCGACCAGTTCGTCGAGGCCCGCGGCACGGTCACGCAGGAAGTCGGGGTCGGTCATGCCCTCGGCGACCAGCACGTGCGCGAGACCGTTGAACAGCGCGACGTTGGTGCCCGGCCGGGGCCTCAGGTGGATGTCCGCCTGGTGCGCGAGGCCCACCTTTCTGGGGTCGGCCACGATCAGCGAAGCCCCTCGCAGCGCCTGTTGGAGCAGTCGGGCTCCGACGACGGGGTGGGCTTCGACCGGGTTGGCCCCGACGACCAGGAGGCAGTCTGCCTTCCCCACATCGTCGAACGAATCGGTGCCTCCGGCCCGTCCGAACGCTGCGGAGAGGCCTGCCGCGGACGGGGCGTGGCAGAGCCGGGAGCAGTTGTCGACGTTGTTCGTCCCCACGACCGTGCGCAGGAATTTCTGGACGAGGTAGTTCTCCTCGTTGGTGGCCCTGGCCGAGGAGATCGCGGCCACGGCATCGGGTCCGCCCGTCTCCACAGCGCCGCGCAACCCGTCCGCGACTCGGGCCAGAGCCTCTTCCCAACCGACCGGTTCGAGGCTGCCGTTCTTCCGGACCAACGGGTGCGCCAGGCGTTCCTCTGAGGTCAGGTAGCCGTGGGAGAAACGGCCCTTGACGCACGCGTGTCCCTGGTTGACGGGGCCGTCGAGGGCGGGCAGGACGGCTGACACCTGGTTCTCGTCGACCACGACGTCGAGGGCGCAGCCGACACCGCAGTAGCCGCACGTGGTGCGCACCTGCTCCTGCCGGGGCTGGGCGGTGGTGATGCCACGCCCCGGTCCCGGGTGCGTGATGGCTCCGGTCGGACAGGTGTCGACGCAGCCTCCGCATGCCACGCAGTCCGACTGTGCCCACGGTCCGCCCGTTCCGGGGGCGACGACGGTGTCGGCACCACGGCCCGTGAGGGTGAGTGCGAAGGTTCCCTGCACGTCGTCGCACATCCGTACACAGCGGCCGCAGGCGATACACAGATCCTGGTCGAGCTCGATGTACGGGTGGCTGTCGTCACGGTGGCCGGACGTCTTCGGGGCCGCCGTCCTCGGGGTGATGCCCAGCCTGCGACAGGTTTCGGCGAGTTCGCTGCGGCTTCCGTCGGCCAGGGCGTGCGGCGGAAGGGCCGAGACGATGAGCTCGATGGCGTCTCGGCGCAGGTCGCACAGGTCTTGCTGTGCGGTGGTGACGTTTGTGCCGGGTGCGGCGGGAGTCACGCAGGCTGCCGTGATCCGGCCGTCCGCACGGACCAGGCAGGTCCTGCAGGATCCTGCCGGCCGGAGGCGGTCGTCATGGCAGAGCGTGGGCAGTTCTGTTCCCGCCACGCGGACCGCGTCGAGCAGGGACGCACCTTCGCGAACCTCCACGGGCAGGCCGTCCACCCGGAGCAGGGTCATCGGTCCCAGCCCGTCAGGTCCCGCCCGTAGGCGCGTGCCAGGCTGCGGACGGCAGCGGGCACCCGGCGCCCGAACGCGCACATGCTTCCCTCGCCCATGAGCCTCGCAAGGCTCTCGTACGACGGGCCGGGTGGGGTGTGTGCAGCGGCGATCTCCAGCCCTCTGCGTGTCCCGACCCGGCAGGGCGAGCAGGCGCCGCAACTCTCCAGGGCGGCGAACTCCCAGATGTGCCGCATCAGTTCGACCGGATCCGTCCGAGCGTCGAACGCGACCATTCCGGCGTGCCCCAGCGCGGCGCCACGAGTGGCCAGTGCGTCCGACGTCAGCGGGACGTCCAGGTCATCTTCGGTGAGGAATCCTCCGAGCGGACCGCCGATCTGCAGGACGACCGGGCCGCCGCTCCTGAGCCCTCCGCCGAGCTCGTCGACGATGTGCCGTACCGGGGTGCCGATCCGCACCTCGAACGCGCCGGGACGAGCGAACCGTTCGGAGAGGCACACCAGCTTGGTCCCGGATTCCTCCGGTGCGCCGTACCGGGCGTAGCGCGCACCACCGTTTCGCACGATCCACGGCACCGACGCCAGCGTCTCCACGTTGTTGACCACGGTGGGTGCCCCCCACAGTCCGCGGTCGGTCGGATACGGGGGCCGGGGGCGGGCGCACCCTCTGGCCCCTTCGAGACGGGCGATGAGCGCGGTCTCCTCGCCCGCGACGTACGAGCCCGCTCCTTCGACGATCTCGACGGCCGGCCGCGCGTCCTCCGTGTCCTCGGTGTCGGCGAGGTGGCCGTCTGCTATCGCGCATGCGAGTGCCCGCCGCATGCGGGTCAACGCCGCGGGGTACTCCGAGCGCACCAGCACGATGCCACGGCGGGCACCGCAGGCGAAGCAGGCGAGCGCCAGCCCTTCGAGCACCCGGCCGGGGTCCTCCTCCATGAGTAGTCTGTCCGCAAAGGAGCCGGGGTCTCCCTCGTCCCCGTTGGCGATGACCACGGTGCCGGGTCGAGCCCCGGTTGCGGCCCACTTGGCGGCGACGGGGAATCCGGCGCCGCCGCGTCCGCGCAGTCCGGACGCGGCGACTGCACGCCGTACGTCTTCCGGACGCAGCCGGGCAACCGTCCGCTGCCAGGTCTCCCATGACGGCAGGCCTGCCACGATCCCGGAGAGCAGGACCGGGTCGCCGGTGGCGTCAGCCACGGGAATGGCGGGTGTCCGGGGCGGTGTCCGCCCCGCCAGTTGGTCCGCCAGGTCCGTTCCGGTGCGGGGGCCGGTGCCGTCCAGAGCTGCGGGTCCCGCGTAGCAGTAGCCGAGGCAGTGGACCGTCTGCAGCGCGGTCCCGCCGTCAGGATCGGCCTTGTTCGCCGGGACGCCGAGTTCGCGCTCGACCTCCCCGAGGTGGCGCCCTCCCTGCGCGGCGAAGCAGGCGGCCGCGGTGCACACACGGACGTGCCGTTCCCCGTGAGGAGCGGCGAGGTCGGCGAAGTAGGTGGCGGGTCCGAGCCCCGCGGCGGCCGGCAGTCCCAGGGCACGACCGACCTG
>NZ_JNYQ01000031.1 GCF_000717245.1 Kitasatospora papulosa | reverse complement strand
AGCCCCGACAGAACATCCCACTCTTCATCCGAGAGCTCGTGTCGCCGCACCATGCGTCACATGATGCCCCATCAACAGCCTTTGAAGACAGGCCCTAGGGCATCGGCGGCGGCTCGATCCTCGGCTCGTCGGCCGCGGGATGCCCGTGGCCAGGGTCGCCCCGGCCGCGCTCGCCTCCACCTTCGCCACATCGGTGGTCGGAGCCGCCACCTACGCCCTGCTGGCGCTGACGCACAGTGGCGACATTGCCGCCGACTGGGCTCTCGGGCTCAGTTGCGGCGCGGGCGGCCTCATCGGTGGATACCTCGGCGCCCACCTTCAGCCCCGCCTGCCCGAGACCTTCCTCCGCCTGCTCCTGGGCACACTCGCTGCCGCGCTCGGCGCCGTGTACGCCATCAACGCGATGCGCTGACCGCGCGCTGCGTCCACCCGGGGTTGACGGCTGGCTGTCCTGGACGCTCCGGCGGCGGGAGACTGCGGGGCTGGCCGAACGCCCGCCCCGCCACTCCACCCATTCCGGCCGGTCGAGCAGCTGGTTCGCGTCCGGGGGCACGAGCTCTATGAGATGTTCCGTGCTCGCTCGATGACCTCCCTGGCCAGGGCGAATTCCTCAATGCTGCCACGGTGATTAAAGGAGTACGTCAATTCGGCTCTGTCCATGCCCCTCGTCACGGATTCCAGTACCTCGTCATCCGGCCTTGCGCCTCTTTTTAGAAGAAGCTGCACTGTTTCCAGATGCCCGCTCTCAGCCGCGCTGGACAAAGGGCTGTGCCTTGTTGGGATTCCAAACTTTTCGGCAACACCTTCAACCAGTTGCAGTTCTATAACGCGATTGGGCGAGGCTCCCCGGTCCAGCAGCAGCCTTACCATTTCAACATCGTCTTGCGCGGCAGCAAGTATGAGTGGTGTGGTTTGATCGGCACTGACTGGACCGTCGGGGCGCGCACCCGCGGCAAGGAGATGTTGAGCAACCTCGTACATGCTTCGTGGTGCGGCGTATCGGAGCGCATACGTCTCGTGGTATTCGCCCATTTTGGCATCAGGGTCAGATCCGGCGGCCAAGAGAATACGTACTACGTCGGGATGATTGTTCCAGACGGCCTGATCGAGAGCGGTGCGGCTCCTGTCGGTTTCGCGCAGATCGGGGTGAACGCCCGACGCCAGTACGTCAGCAACCTGCTGCGCGTCACCAGAAGCAGCTGCCTGACATAGCACATGGGTGACGTTATGCACTCCAATTGGCTCTTTTCTGTAAGTGGCGAGTTGTGCTGATTGCGAAACCGAAAAGGGCAGGGGGCTGCAGCCCTGGTTCTCTGTGCAGCCCTCCCGGACCCCTTATGCGTCTAGGCTTATTGTGGTCCCGGATGCATTGTGATGACTCCGTTGGTGGGGCCGCCCCGTATTGTTCGACCACCAGTGTCACCTGAGTGGCAGCAGCACCGTTGCCGTGCGAAGTGGACAGAATTCCCGCCCCTTCGTAAGCAAACGTCTTCTCAAAGTAGCCTGTAATGTTGAGCTTCCACTTGTCGGCACTTGTCATCCCTGCCTCCCAGATCCGGCTTCGGTCTCTTGTTGAGTTTCTTGGAGTGGGGATGTGGGTTTTCTGGTGTGTTGGGCGTGGTGGTGTCGGCGGTGGTGGTGTGTGTCGCCGGTCTGGTGAGGGTTCCGGTTGCCAGTTTCGCGGGGTACGTGCTGGTCGGCCGGACTGCCGGGTGTCGCCGCATCGGTTGTTTTTCGACGTGTCATGACCGTGGTGAGGCTGCGTCAAGGAGAGTGCGTCCAGCTATGGTGAGCTCGTGCGTGGCGGTGCGACCGGTTCGGCTGGTGTCGATCAGCCCGGCGTCTCGCAGGATTGCCAGGTGTTCGCTGGCCGTTGGGGGAGTGACGCTGACCAGCCTGGCCACGACGGTTGTCTGCAGTGGGGTGGCGAGCGCGGCGAGGATCTTGGATCGGGTCATTCCCAGAAGTCGGTCGAGCGACCTCGGGGTGGGGGGTGCTGCCCATAGGTACCGTCCGGGTGCCGGGTAATAGATCGCCGGTGTCCAGTGGTGCGAGGTGGTGCACTGTATCCGGTCGGTGATGAACAGTGACGGGACGAGAATGAGCCCCTCGGGGCAGTCGACGTCGATGTCGATAGTCTTTTCGACGGTGATGGTGTCGCCCTCGCACGCGGCGGAGGGGTGCAGGCGTGGGAGGACTGCGCGCAATCCCTCGCGGTTGACCTGGAGGGCGCGGTCCAGCATCTCGGCACGTAACGCCTGCCGCATGGACGGCCATTCCGGTTCGACGACTGATGTCCAGAGGTGGCGCAGCGTATCGGCTGCCTCGGACCTGGCCCGGTCGGGGTCATCGAGCAATCGGCGGCCTATGTCTGCCCCGCGTCCCCTGGCGGCGTCGAGCAGCTCGGCGTACGTCTGGTCCGCCGGCGCGGCGAGGAGGGCATCCATGCCTTCCTCGAACGTCGGCTCACTGGACATCGGCGATGGGTCGAGGAAGTCGGGTCGATAGGCGCCGTCGGCCATGAAGACCGTGAGCGCTTTCAGGTCCGGGAGTGGGATACGGCGACGGCGAAGCCATGGGTGGAACATCGGGTGACGCTGGGGCTGGGTCAAGAGCTGGGCGAGACTGACCACTTCGTGTATGGGGGACATCGCCCACCGTACGTTCGCGGCACCAATGCCCAATCGGTAGCGGATCACTTGACCATTGTTAGGCCACCGCCGAAGTGAGCGCGAGCAGAACGGCCAAGCCGCGAGACTCGGGTCATGAGCGACAGAGAGACGATGATTGCCCGGGCGAGCCCAGCGGATGCGAAGGATCCGGCTGGGCGCCGGCGGATCGACCATCGAAGTCCTCGCGGGCCCGGCGGAGAGCGGCGGGATCGTGAGCATCTACCCGTGGCGCATGTCGCCCTCCAGCCGCGGACCCGCCCCGCACTTTCACACGACCTTCAGCGAGACCTTCATCGTTGAAGGAGGCGAAGTCGACTACTTCGATGGGCAGGGCTGGCAGACACTGCTGCCCGGCGACACCGCGTATGCCGCGGTGGGCGACGTCCACGCTCTTCGGGAGGAGCGCGCCGAACCGGCCACCCTGTTGATGGCGCTCTCGCCAGGTGTTCCGCGGGAGGAGTACTTCGCACGGCTCGCCACTGTGAACGAGCGTGACCTGAACCTGCTTCACGAGGCCCACGACAACCATTTCGTCGACGGCTATGGACGGTGAGGGCGTGGGTGACGGCATGTTCCCCGCCGGTGCTCTCTGCCTGCGATCCGGTGCAGGCCGGCGAGGCGTTCACCGCGTTCGGAGCCGCCTCCCTCGGCAAGAGCGTACTCACCGTCGCCCGATCCACCCCTTTCTCAACGGCTTCTCAGTAAAGGAATGCACTGTGCCCAGCATCGCCATCGTCGAAGCCGGCCCCGGTACGGGTCTGGCCATCGCGCGTACCTTCGGCTCCCGCGGCTTCGACGTCGGTCTCATCGCCCGCAACCGCGACAGGCTCAACGACCTGGCCGGCCGGCTCGACGCCGAAGGCGTCACCGCCGCCGCGTTCCCTGCGGACGTACTCGACCATGACGCTCTCACCCAGGCGCTGAAGGACGCCGCCACCCGCTTCGGCGGTATCGACGTCCTGGAGTACTCCCCGGGCGGGAGTCTCGAGTCCACGCCGCTCACCGCTCCGTCCGGGACCAGCCCGTTTGATGTGCAGTGGGCGATGGACATCCTGCTCTACGGGGCCATTGCCGCCACACGGGCCGTGCTGCCCGCAAGGCACGAGTCCGGCGTCGGCACCCTGCTTTACACCAACGGTGCCGGCTCGGTAGACCCCGCTCCGATGCTCGGCAACCTCAACGCCGCCCAGGCCGCGTTGCGCAACTGGGTACTCGGCCTGCACAAGGAACTGGCCGGCACCGGCGTCCAGGCCGCGCACGTCGCCATCGGCGTGTGGGTCGGCACGGACGGCCCACCCGCGGTGCCAGCGGCCTCGGCCGAGGAGATCGCCCCCTCTACTGGGACCTGCACACGCAACGCGACGAAGCCGAACGCGTCTTCACCGCGTGACGCCGCCCCGGCCCCCGTCCCACCCCGGCATCCTCCGGGAACCGGGCCTGCGCCTCGGAGAACTTCAGCGGCAGCGCGTTCGCCCCCGACGTGTTCCGCAGCCGCGCCTGGTCCTCCAGCGGCACCCAGGCCCGGTCAGGTGCTCCGGCTCCTACTCCTGCCGCACCCCAGGCTCCTTCCGGTCGTCATGACCGGACCAACCGCGCCGAGCACGGCCCCCGATCAGCCCAGAAGATCAAAAACGCTGACAAGCACACCCTAGATCCGTTACAGAGAGCTACCCGTCACTCGCCGTAGCTTCGGGAGGACGAGGCCCGGGTATGCGGGTGGCTCTCGCCGCTCCGTCCGGCCCGGTTGCTCGTCGAGCAGCCGTCAGTTGAGCACTTCCGGGCCGCCTCCGCCCCTTCTTTCAGCCATTGAAGGAAGTGAATGGGGCTGGAGGGGCGGCGGCTGGGCTGACTTTCAATCGAACACCCGTCCGGAAAACGTGCCGCGGTATGTCGACTGCGGCCTCTCGAAGAGGAGATCACCTTGAAGTTGCACGCTGGCTTTCGCAAGGCCAAGAAGACGGCGATCCTTTCCACGGCCCTCCTCGGCCTGGTCATACCGGCGAACGCTCTGCTCACTGCCGCACCGGCTGCCGCTGTCTCCTGTATCGGAGTGGGGTGGAGCAATCGCGACGCCGGCGAAGGCGACCTGGTGAAGAGCGGCACCCATCTGAAGGCCGGCCCGTACTCGTCATGCGACAGCGTGACGACTGAAGTCGCCTACGGGACCCACGTGTACTACCACTGTTACGTGAAGAACGACTACGGCAACACCTGGACCCACGTGCGGATCGCTGGAACGAGCATCGAGGGCTGGACCTCGGACGACAACCTCGACGACCATGGTGCGACCAACCGCTGCTGAGTCGGTGGCGACGCCGCTCGGCGGGACGGTGCTTTCGGGTCTTCCTCCCGTGTGAGACCGCAACCCGAGATCACCACACGGTGGGCCGCAGGAGATAAGTCTTGCGGCCCACCCTGCTGTACCCGGCGCCGTTGGTGTAGTAGAGCAGGGTGCCGGCGCCGGACTCGCGCCTGCAGCTCCTCAAGCTTCATCAACAGGCTCGTGTGAACGTCGTTGAACATCAGAGCTTGCTGTACCAGCCTATGCAGAAAAACTTCCACAGCATTGTCCAAGAGTCCGCCACTCACCACACCTGGTCAGAGGCCACTTGCTCCGACCGGCGGGCCTGACCACGCGGCAGGCAGGGGGCCGGCCGCCCGCAAAACTCACTACGGCCCGGTGGCAGAAACTCACCGGGCCTCGACGGGGCGGGGCCAAAACTCACTACGCGCTGATGGGGCGAGAGGAAAACTCACTGCCAACAGGCGGCCACTCACTCACCACGGCCGCGGGAAAACTCACTGCGGCGTCAGCTCTTCTGAAACGGTGCGGGCGTAGGCCAGAGGGTCCTCGCCTACGCCCGCTGCTCAGGAAGCGCAATGTCTGCGGGCAACACCCGGGAGCCCGTCCGCGCCTTCGGCCGGAACCTCTTCAGAGGTCTGGTGTGACGGGCTCTCGGGGCGCTCGTGCCAGCGACTGCGGGGGCGTGGTGTTCCTCCCGAACGGCCAGGACGCCCCGGCGGCCCCGACGATCGATCCGGAGCTGGTCGCGCGGCGGGCGGCGGTGTCGATGCGCCTGGAGCCCCCGAAGGTGGCCAGCCCTCGGGCCGCGGGGACGTATGTGGTCGGGATGCCGATGTGGATGTGGGTGACCCCGTCCCCGTCGACGTTCGGGTCGGCGACCGCTTCGGCCACGGCCGGCGGTGTCACGGTCACCGCGACCGCGAAGGTGACGAGGGTGCGGTGGGCGATGGGTGACGGCACGACGGTCACCTGCAGGGGCCCGGGCACCCCGTACAGGCAGTCCCGGGGCAAGGCCATGTCGCCGGACTGCGCACACCTCTACGAACGTCCTTCCTGCGAACAGCCCGGCGGCCGGTTCAAGGGCACCGCGACCGCGACCTGGACCGCACCCGCCCTCAACGACGGCGGGACCCTCACCGAGACCAGGAGTACCCCGTTCACCGCAGCCGTCCACGAGGTCCAGGTCGTCAACTGACCCGCACAGGCCGGTGACCTGCGGCAGTGAGTTTTCGCGGTGAGTGCGCACGGCGGCAGTGAGTTCTCGTCCGGGGCGTGGTGAGTTTCCCGGTCGGGAACTCACCACCGCAGGTCAGACGCGTGCATGGCCACTCACCATGACACCCTGCTCACTGGAGACTTCTGTTGTCGAATGCGACGCATGACGCGCAGAGGGTCGGGGCGGGAGCTCCGTCGCCGGTGCCAGAGACCAGCCTCCCGCTCCGGGCCCCGACACCCTGACACAGGGAAATTGCGGCAGCTGCCGGGCCCGGTGCGGTGGGAGGGCGAGGGACGGGCCGTGTCGCTGATCGGCGTCACCGCCGTGAGCCCGCCGAGGACGCTCGGAGTCTTGATCATTCTCAAGTTCACCACGGTCAACCCGGCCCAGGGCCCTGCCGGAATCCCAAGGTACCGAGCGCTCGCGCCCCAGAGCCCGGAAACAGACTCTGGTCCTCGAGCACCGCCCCTGACAGCCTCCCGGGCGGCATCCCGGACCCCCGGGGCGGGAGCTCCCGGCGTGCGGGGCGCCCTCGGCCCCGCACGGACCACGGCAAGGACCGGCCGTATGACGGCGACAACAACGGCGACAACATCCACCACAACAACAGCGATGACAATGGCGACACCCGAAAATCGGCGGCCCTTGCACAACCGCAGGTCAAACCCCAGTTTTCGTGTGGTGAGTACTCAGACTTCCCCTTGTTCTCCCGGTCTGCCCTGCTGTGGTGGGTGTGGTGGCTGGCGTGGGGGCGGTCGCGGGGAAGCGGCGGTGCTGCGCTGGCCTGCGAGAGGCCCGTCAGCCCCGCAGGGCCGCCAGGGAGGGCAAGGGCCACAGCGGCCTGTCAGCGGCTTCCTCAGCCGCGTCGGCGGCCGGGCCGTTTCCGCGACTGCGGTGGGGCTCGGCACCATGGCCGACACGATCACTGGCACTATCACCACCGAGAACACCACCCTCAAGCAGCGGGTCCGCCGACTCACCGCCGACAACCGAGCGCTCGACGAGCGGCTCAAGGCCGCCCGCTCCAACCTCCGCTTCCAGGACTGCCGCGTCGCCGACCTCGAGGCCCGCATCGCCGATCCGGGAACAGCGACCTGATCCTGTCCAGCCGAGGCCCGTGGATGTCAGTGTGCGGGCCATACTCGTGCCGCGGCGCCGCCCGGGCGCCGCAGCACGAGGGGAGCGACATGGCTGAGGTGCTGGTCTTCCACCATGGACACGGGCTGACCGCCGGCGTTCGCGAGTTCGCCGAGCAGTTGCGACGAGCCGGACACACCGTCTACGCCCCAGACCTATACGAGGGGCAGGTATTTGACAGCCTCGAGGAGGGCGTCGGCTACGCCGAGAACGCCGGGTTCGACACGATCACCGCGCGCGGAACCGCCGCCTCCGAGAGGCTGCCTGCGGCGCTCGTCTATGTGGGCTTCTCGCTCGGCGTCCTGCCAGCACAGAAGCTGGCCCAGACCCGCCCCGGCGCAAAGGGCGCACTGCTGCTCGAGGCATGCGTCCCGTTCTCGGAGTTCGGCGGCGCCTGGCCCCGGGACGTTCCGGTCCAGATCCACGGCATGGACACGGACCCCTTCTTCGCAGGGGAAGGCGATGTGGACGCCGCCCGCGCGCTCGTGGAGACGGCGACGGACGCCGAATTGTTCCTCTACCCCGGCGACAGCCACCTGTTCACCGACAGCAGCCTGCCGTCCTACGACGAACAGGCCGCAAAGCAGGTTACCCATCGGATGCTCGGCTTCCTTGACCGCATCAAGTAGGGGAGAGACCGGTGCAGCCGCCGGACCCTGCCGGGAGATTCCGGAGGCCGTCCGGACCGCTACCGGACCCACAGCCAGACACCGGATCCGCCCGGCACCCCATGCTGCGCCTCGCAGCCGGCCCGGAACCACCCGCCGCCCCGTCCAGCCATCCGCTGGCGACCCGCTGAGCGTCCGCTGGGTCCCGTCCCGCTGGACGGCTGCCGGACGGGACCCAGCGAACCCCCAGCGAACCCCCAGCGAACCCCTTCCGGACCCTCGTCCGGGCTTGCGCGGCTAACCCCTCGACACCTGTCGGTGTTCGTGTGAAAGTGCACCACCTGGTACGGGCGAACGTGCACCGTGCGCGGTGCACCACGACGTCGGCGCACGACAGTCAGGCCCGATCAGCCGCGCCGGTCCGGCCGCGTCGAGGGTGGCGCTCACGGGTCAGAACCGGAGGTGCGGGAGGGTGAACTCGGGCAGGGCGTAAGGGCCGGCCTGTGGTGCTGCCGGGTCGGTCGGGAGGCCGGCTCCGGGAATGTCGACGGCGTACGGTTCGGCGTTGTCGACGGGTGTGTAGTCGAGCACCGTCGGATCCGGGACTTCCCAGAAACGGCGGGTGTTGGCGGAGACGGCGTACACGGCGGCGAAGCGGGCGGAGGACGGGGCGGTCAGCGCGGCCCGAATGTATCCGACAGCGTCGCGCGGGCTGAGCCACGTCGACAGATGCCGAGGCTCGGTCGGGACGGGCTCGAAGCTGCCGATGCGCAGGCAGATGACGGATAGGCCGAACTTGTCGGCATAGAGCTGCCCGAGGGCCTCGATGGCTGCCTTGCTCACCCGTACAGGCCGTCAGGCCGCACGGGCTCCTGCGGCCTCGTGAGATGCCCGACGGGGTAGAAGCCGGTCACGCGGTTACTGCTGGCCAGCACCACCCGCGCGGTGCCTGCACGTCGTGCCGCCTCCAGGACGTGGTAGGTGCCGAGCACGTTGGCGTCGAGGAGATCCGCGAGCGGCGCCTCGTCTGGCATCCCGCCCAGATGGAGCACCTGATCAACGCCTGCGAGTGCCGCTTCCACGGCGGCCGGGTCACGCAGGTCGACGGTATGCACGTTCTCGTTGTCAGCCTCCGGCCGCAGTGGCGCCCGGTCAAGCAGGAGCACACGCGCCGCTTCACCTCGAAGTGCCTTGCGCACGACGGACCCGATGTTCCCCGCCGCGCCCGTTACCGCAACCGTCCCCAGACGCACTACGCCTCCCCAGGTGATCTCGCCTTTCGCGTCCTCGTCCCTGAACTTCCACCGATCAAGCCGCGGCCCGCGACAACAACAGGCCCCCAGCGATCACCGTGGCAAGTATCAGCAGCCCGAAGAGGTTCCGTGGCTTCGTGCACGTTGAGCCGTACCTACCGGTGCACGTTCAGGTGTACGCCCACACTGCGCAATTCGGCTGGTTGTCGGCTCCGGCTTCACCGGCGCGTGAGCACGCGGAACTCGTTCCCGTCGGGGTCGGCCAGCAGCACTGTGCCGTCCTCGCCGTGGGCGGAGTCCAGACGCTTCGCCCCGAGGGAGAGCAGGCGCTCGACCTCCGCTTGCTGATCGCCGTCCGGCGCGAGGTCGAAGTGCAGGTCCTTGCCAGGGTCTGGCATCAACGGCGGACCTCCCCACGTGATCTTCGTACCGCCGTTCGGTGACTGGATGGCGGTCTCCTCGTCCTGGTCCCAGACCAGTGGCCAGCCCAGTGCCTCGCTCCAGAAGTAGCCCACGGTCTGCGAACCATCGCAGGCGAGCGCTCCGATGAAGCCACAGCCGGCCAGGAAATTGTTGCCCGGCTCGATCACACAGAACTCGTTGCCCTCAGGGTCGGCGAGCACCACATGGGACGCGTCCGGCCCCTGGCCGACGTCGGCGTGCTGCGCGCCGAGGTCGAGCGCCCTGGCCACGGTCTCCTGCTGGTCCTCCAGGGAGGAGCTGGTTAGGTCGAAGTGCAGCCGGTTCTGGGCGGTCTTCTGCGCCTGGGAGGGACGGAAGCCGAGGCGGTATCGGCATCATTCCCGGACGGCAGGGCGATGCCGTCGTAAGAATCGTCGGTTCTCTCCAAGCCCAGGACGCCGGACCAGAAATGCGTCAGGCGCTCGGATTGGTGCGCGTCGAAGGAGATTGCTGAGAGTCGGCTGCCCATTGCACCACGCATTCTCGGTCCGTCGAGTGCCAACTGGCGGCACAGCGCCATGTCAGCGCCTCGAATGAGGATCCTATGAGCGGAACAGCCTCAGTTGCAGCCGAGTATTCCGCGGCCCCGGTGCCGGAGCCGCACCCTTCGGGGTTTGGGCTGCGAGTTGGTAGCTGAGGCGGGTGAGTCTGCTGGTCCGGGGTGTGAAGGACGGTTGGCTGGGGTTCCAGTGGGCTCGAGGCGGATGACGTTGACGGCGGCGGCGGAGAAGGCGTGCTTGAGGCGGACCTTGGGCAGGCCGCGGTAGCGGGCCCGGCGGAGGCCGGTGACGTCGAGGGCCTGGTTGATGGTGCCCTCGATCCCGGTGCGGAGGGCGTACTTGGTCTTCCAGGTCTTGGTGGCCTGCTCGGCCCGGGCCTCGGTCAGGGTCTCGTGGAGTTCCTTCGGGCGGAGGCTGAGGATGCGGGTGCCGCGTGCGGAGGTGGTCGACTATGCGCCGCAGGAGCCGGGCAGCCCCGACTACACCCCCGAACAGGCCGAATGCCTCGCCGGATACCGGGGCCCGCATTCTGGAGCTGACCACCCAGATCATTACCCACCCCTACTGGGCGACGCTGTCCGGCCCGGACCGCGTGGAGGCCCGTACCGCCCTCAAGCACGCCCACGACACCCCCGTCGGCCCCGACGCCTAGCCATGCCCCACAACCCGCCCCACACCTCCCATACCATCAGCGACCTGGAGAAGAATTGGGCCCTGTTGGACTGGCTGCGCTGGCAGGTCGGACAGACCGAGCGCCGCGTCCGGGAACTCGAGATCCAGGAAGCCCAGGAACGGGCACGCCGCGAGCGGGCACGCGCCGAGATGTCCTGGAAGATCCAGCCGCAGCGCTCCTCGTCCACCGCACTGCTCCACCGCGCAGGCTGCGCCACCTACCCCGATCAGGTCGGCTTGATCTCCCGCGAGGACGCCCTGGTCGCGCTCGTCGAACCGGACATTGAGCCGTGCGAGGTCTGCCGACCCCAGACCGGATTGCTGCACTGAGCTGTTTCCAACCTCAGCTTGAGCAGGCCAGATGCAGGGTGAGGACCGCAACCGAAGCAACCGTTTCAAGCGCTGAACACTTCGCGAAGCGCTGCAGGCGGTCGCGAGCTGGAAAGTCGGCAACGACGACGAAAGGCGGATCAGCGCGTCGGCTCAGACTTGCCTCGCACCTGGTCGCGGCTGGCGACCACCAGGTATTCATCGCTCTCGGGGTCGAAGGTCGTGGACTGCACCGTGAGCCCGACACTCCGCAACTGCGACACGAGGTCCACGTACCGGTAAGGCCAGATGGACAACCGCTCCGAGCAGGCTTGCACTGCCCCGTCCGGCTCGATCTGGGCGACCACGATCTCAAGGAAGTGTTCCTGCTCCCAGCGCTGCTCGATCTGCCAGTAGTAGCTGACGACCGCTTCGCGGCCGTTGCGGCGGATGAGTCGATCGCGGACGTCTACCCGTGAGCCAGCGGAGCACACGAGTTCCCAGTTGCGTGAGTGGAGCACCAGGCGTCCGCCCGGATTCAGCAGCCGCGACATCGCTTCCAGTGCGGTCAGGCGCCCGACTGCGCCCTCGGCGTGCCCGAGCGAATTGCCGACGCAGAACACCAGACCGAACGTGGAGTCCTCCAGGTGGTCGGGCAGTTCGTCCCAGCTCGCGCGGAGGGCTCGAAGCGAGACATCCTGCTCGTCGGCGGCCTTCTCGGTCCGGCGAACCATCCCGCTGCTGGCGTCTGCGGCGACCACGTCAAGGCCAAGACTCGCGAGACCGACGGCGAGCTGGCCGGTTCCACACGCGCAGTCGAGGACACGTGCGTTGGGCGGCAGAGAACCCACCACATCGCTGTAGTAAACCGCGGCTGCCTTGGCGGGGGTCAACTTGTCGTCCCCGATCAGCCACTCGTATACGTCGGAAAGCGCCCCATAACCAGCCACCGCGATAACCTCCATCACTCGACGACGCGCGGGCTAGACCGCCCTGCGATTCGGACCTTGCGCCTCGCACTGTGTCGGGCCGTGTCAACGAATCATTGAGCAGGACCCAACCACTTCCGGCCGCTGAGACTCCACCGGATTTCGTGGGAAACCGCGGCGCGCCGCACCGACGCAGGTCCCCACTCCACCGGCGCCCAGCGGCCGCGATGGGGACCGCGGCCAGCAAGCTCGTGTGCGGAGCGCTTTAAGGTGGCCAGCCCTCGGGCCGCGGGGACGTATGTGGTCGGGATGCCGATGTGGATGTGGGCCGCCCCCTCGGCCACGACGTTCGGTCCGGCGACCGCGTCGGCCACGGCCGGCGGTGTCACGGTCACCGCGACCGCGAGGGTGACGAGGGTGCGGTGGGCGATGGGTGACGGCACCACGGTCACGTGCAGGGGCCCGGGCACCCCGTACAGGCAGTCCCGGGGCAAGGCCATGTCGCCGGACTGCGGACACCTCTACGAACGCCCCTCCTACGAACAGCCCGGCGGCCGGTTCAAGGGGACCGCGACCGCGGCCTGGACCGTCACCTGGACCGCACCCGCCCTCAACGACGGCGGGACCTTCACCGAGACCAGGACCACGCCGTTCACTGCCGCCGTCCACGAGGTCCAGGTCGTCAACTAACCCAGGCAGGCCGCTGACCTGCGACAGTGAGTTTTCGCAGTGAGCCCACACGGGCCCAGTGAGTTTTCGGAGTGCGTCCGCAGGGTGGCAGTGAGTTTTCGCGGTGGGTGCGCACGGGGGCAGTGAGTTTTCGTCCGGGGCGTGGTGAGTTTCCCCGTCAGAAACTCATCACCGCAGGTCAGGCGCGTGCGCGGCCACTCACCACGGCACGCGACGCATGACGCGCAGATGGTCGGGGCGGGAGCTCCGCCGCCGGTGCCAGAGCCCAGCACCCCGCTTTGGGGCCCCGACACCCTGACACACGGCAACTGCGGTCGCCGGGCCCGGAAACAGGCTCTGGCCCTCGAGCACCGCCGCTGACAGCCTCCTGGGCGGCGTCCCGGACCCCCGGGGCTCACCCCCGGGCGCTCCCGGCGTGCGGGGCGCCCTCGGCCCCGACGAGCCAGGGTAAGGACCGGCCGTATGACGGCGACAACAACGGCGACAACATCCACCACAACAACAGCGACGACAACAGCGACAACAATGCCGACACCCGAAAATCGGCGGCCCTTGCACAACGACAGCTCAGACCCCGGTTTTCGTGTGGTGAGTACTCAGACTTCCCCTTGTTCTCCCGGTCTGCCCTGCTGTGGTGATGGGGTGTGGTGGCTGGTGGTGCGGGCGGTCGCGGGCAAGCGGCGGCGCTGCGCTGGCACCCTTTCCGGCCCGACGCGGGGCGCCGGGCCGACCAGAGGCAGGACGACGGGGCGCAGCCGGCCCTGGCGGTGCCGGTGGTCCTCCTCCGGCTGCGACGCCGGCCGCTGCGCCTCGCTGTCCGCGCCGAGCTCGGCGCCGTACGTGGCCCGTGCGTCGGCGACGGCCCGCTCCCACGTGCTCGCGCCGCCGCTGTCCGCCCGGGCCAGCCGCGCGGCCAGGCCGCGTTGGTAGCCCCCGGCCCGGCGCAGCTCCGTAAGCGCGATCTCAACGGCCTGGGCGCGCTTCTGAGACACCGGGCGTCCCGCCCCGCGCCCTCAAGCCCTCGGGTCCGCTCCTGCGCCCGGAGACGCCCAACCTGGCTGTCCCTACGCCCTGCTGGTGCGCAGCCCAGAACGCCTCGACGGCCTCTTGGCCGTAGTAGTCGATCCGGTCGATCGTGATCACCCGTTCCGGGTGGCGGCGCTCCGGCGGCTGCTCGTGGCGCAGCGCGTACCACCGCGCGACAGTCGAGCGGCCCGCCCCGGTGTGCCGTGTGATCCACGTACCACCTCCTGTTCGCCCGCCTCGACGACGCGGCGCAGCCGAACGTGAGGTTGTCGACCCGTCAGTCGTCGACGCGGAGCTTGTCGAGGTCTGAGCGAAGCTCAGCAAATGGCGGGACCCTGATCCGGTGCTCCGGCCTGCGCGGGTGCCTACGCGAACGCCCCGCAGTCGTCTGCGGGGCGTCAGGGGCGAGCGGTCCGACGGGAGGGGAAGGGCCGCTCAGAGTCATGGTGTCGAGGGGGTCCGGCGGCTGGCTAGGGGTGTTGCGAGGGTCAGGGGACGTCGCCTTCCCAGACTCAGGGTCCGTTGGGGCGGGTGGAGGTCGGTCCGTAGGAGGCGCGCCCTCCGGGTCCGTAGGTGCTGTGTGGGGTGATGAGGTAGGCGCCTGTGGTGCGTTCGTCGGGGGTGAGGCCGGTGGCGTCGAAGGGTTGCCCGTCGAGCGGTCCGCCGGTCAGCTCGATGTATTGGTGCCCGGGCAGGGTGGTGTGGGGGTCGGTGCTGTCGTGGTCGGTCTGGTAGATCCGGGGCCGGTGTGCTCGGTGATGCGCTCAGGCTGTCAGCCGGCCCGGGGAGCCACGCCGGTTTCCGGGAGGCCGATTCCCCGGCGTGAGGGAGGGGACGTGCCGGGCCGGCGCGGAGTGTTCGCCGGTCCGGCCGGTCGATGATCTCAAGCGGCTACCCGAGCTGTCTGCCTGACCCGGGCCGCGCCTCATGGTCTGGTCGCTCTCGCGGGTGTAGAGAGCTGTGGCGGGGGTGCCCTGCGGGTGCGGGGCCCGTTTGGCGCGTCATACGAAAGATCATGTGTGGTGCCATCTGTGATGGCGTTGGGTGTCTGGGCCAGGGGCCCGCGAGCGGGGCCGCTGAGGGCGGGCGGGTCGGTAGGTGGTGTGCGGTGGTGCGTGACCGGTGGTCCGTCGATGAGCCGGCAACCGCGGACTGATCAGTCCGAGAGATCAGTCCGCGGCGAAGCCAGACTTTTCAGCAGTACCACCGGTCACATCAGGTGAGGAGGTAGCGCAGCCAGCTGGGGCCCGGTCTCCTCAGCCGTGGAGCGTTGTCGCCACGGGCTCAGCAGTGAATACGCGCACCGTTGTCATCGAGGTTGTCGTCCGAGGTCCAGCCCTCGATGCTCGTTCCAGCGATCCGCACGTGGGTCCAGGTGTTGTCGTAGTCGTTCTTTACATAACAGTGGTAGTAGAGGTGGGCGCCCTCGGGGATGGTAGTCGTGAGGTTGTCGCATGCCGAGTACGGGCCGGCCTTCAGGTGGGTGCCGCTCTTCACCATGTAGCCGTCGCCGGCGTCGTAGTTCTTCCATCCCCATCCGATGCAGGAGACAGCGGCGGCGGCCGGTGTGGCGGTGAGCAGAGCGTTCGTCGGTATGACCAGGCCGAGGAGGGCCGCGGAAACGACCGCCGTCTTCTTGGCCTTCCGAATGCGAGTGTGCAACTTCAAGATGATCTCCTCTCACGTTGCCGCGTTGCCAGACGTCCGGCAACTTGCGGTCGGATGTTCGATTCGATGAGGAGTCAACACAACTGCTGTCTCGCTTGCCGTATCCATTTTCCTCAACGGCTGAACAAGGACCAGAAGACGGCGCAAAAGTAACGCGTGAGTCCACCCCTGATGGTGGACACACATGGGGCGCTGGAACCCGATGCTCTGAGTAGCTGGCTTCGCCCCAGGTGGGCGGGCTACGTCTGGGGAGTGCCTATTTATGGTCAGGAGGTTTGTGCGTCGTGGTTCTCGCGGTGGGTGAGGATGGCGTCCATGTGGGTCTGGGCCCACCGGGCTACTGGCCCAGACGGGTGGATCAATCTGAAGCAGACTATGCTGCGGCCGAGTTGGATCATTCTCAGGGAGGGATCGCAGAGGGCCCATCGCGACTGCCCAGGAGGCAGCCACCGATTCGCGGTCTAGGGCCTGTGTGAGGTCGTGATCAATATCTGCGTTCCGCTGCCGTGCCGGGACGGATCACGGTAGAACGCCGGTGTGACGCGCCGACAGCTCAGTG
>NZ_JNYQ01000030.1 GCF_000717245.1 Kitasatospora papulosa | reverse complement strand
CAGGTCGGTCGTGCCCTGGGACTGCCGGCCGCCGCGGGGCTCGGACCCGCCACCTACTTCGCCGACCTCGCCGCTCCTCACGGGGAACGGCACGTCCGTATGACGATGGGCGCGCTCACCTCTCCAGGGTGCGACTCCACACCGGCCACAGCATGCCGGGCGGGGTCCCCGAGTCGCGTCCCGCGCCGGGGCGTCGTACACCGGGAACATGAGCGAGGAACAGACGTCGTGGCTCCTGCCGGCCCGGGTGGTGGCCAGGAAGCGCAGGAGTGTGTCACGGTGAGGTGACACGAGACCGTCCGGTACCCGCCGGTGCCGGACTTTGGGTTCCGGGTGTTGCCCCCTTCACGGGTTCCCGCCTCCCGCCATCGTCGTCCCCTTCATGAGGGGTTTCGTCTTTGGGCTCGCAACCCCGGAAGGGGGCATGCCTACATGCACGTCACCACGCTGATCGACGCCACCACCGCCTGGATCATCCCCGACGGCGAGATCGATCAGGGCGCCCTGCCCAAGCTCCACGCCGTCCTCGAAGCACTGCCACAGGACGTGACCGAGCTGGTCTGGGACCTCCAGAGCACCCCGTTCATGGACATGGCCGGGCTGCACCTGCTCGTCGACCCGCAACCGCCCACGCACCCGCGTCACATCACGGTGACCGGCATGCACCCGCAGCCCCTGCACCTACTGCACACGGCCGCCCAAGTCTTCCCCACCCTCGGCTTCACCGAGTTGCTCCCCGACGCACGAGCGCACGAAGCCGCCTGATCGCTCGAACGCCGCCGACTTGGAGCAACTCCGCAGTCGGCGGCGTCTCTGTGCTCTCCTGCTGGAGATCTCGCGGTCAAAGTGCCTGCACACGGGTGCAGCCGGGACACCACCACTGGATGCAGAGTGGCCGGCACCCTCAGTCCGCCGAAGCGGGTGGCCCAGGTACCGGCCAACCGAAGAGCAGCCTGGGGTCGGGGGGGCAGGGCGGTGAGCCAGCCGCTGATGCGGTGGCTGAAGTGGTGCCCGGCGAGGCTGGCGCCGCCGATCGGCAGCGGGGGTGACTGCGATCTTGGCTGCGGCATCGAGCACGGAGGCGCTGTCCTTGGAGTGCGGGCACTGGAGGTGAGTTCCAGTCAGGGCGTGAAGTAGATGCTTGAGAGGGAGACGCAGACGGTGGTGCCTGCGGAGGGGGCGGGAGCGGACGGCTCTTGCGCGGAGGCTTGACGGCCTCTGCCGGGCCTGACGACCCGGATTTCTCCGGAGTCATCGGGCCGGTTCGTCGACGCCCCGCCGCCTGGGGAGGCGTCAACGACCCGCCCCCAGGGCTTGTCCGGCGCGCTCCACGCCCCGGACCGTGAAAAGCGCATTCCCTACGGGGAATTGTCGGTGTCGGCTGTACGCCGCAGGATCTGGTCCGAAGAGATCTGCCTGGCAAGGAGATGCACATGATCGAGATCGACCCGCAGTACCTGGCCCACCGCTATATGGCTCAATGGACAGTGGCGGACAGCGCCGAACGCCGCGTGGCCATCGAGCAGTTGTGGTCCGAGGACGCCACTCACACCCTGCAGCCGCCTGCGGAGATACGGGAGATCGCTGCACAACTTGGCTTCGTCAACACGACTCTGGAGGCTCAGGGGTACGACGCCATCGAGACCCGGGTGGCGCGAAGCTACGAGCGGTTCGTCGAGACAGGGGGACTCACCTTCCGGGCACGCGCCGATGCGGTACGCCTTCACGGCGTGGTCAAATTCGGCTGGGAGACGGTGTCCACCGAGACCGGCGACGTGGTGGGCGGGGGCATGGAGATCCTGGTACTCGACGACGACGGCCGGATCAAGGCCGACTACATGTTCCCGGGGGCCTGACCCGCCTCAGCAGAGGCCGCTGCTCTGGCGGCGGCCGTGAGAGCCCCGGCTGTCGCCGGGTCCGCCGGCAGGAACGCCTCAAGCTTCAGCTCGGAAAGTGTCACGTCAACGGCGGTGGCGAAGGTCGTCACGGTCGTCATCAGGTTCAGCTCCCCGTACGAGGACTGCAGGCGGAGTGGAACTGCGAAACCGAGCAGCCCGGCGCACCGCTCCAGCTCGGGAACGTACCCCACGAGCTCGGCGTGCAACTCCTCCAGGTGGCCGAGGCGGGCAAGGATGTGGCGCGCCCATTCGGCGAGGTTGCGGATGCGGGGAGCCAGACCTTCGGGATGCAGCGCAAGACGGTAGATGTTCCTGCCCGGGCCCACCAGCTCGGCGGCCGCACCCTCGGTGATCAGGTCGAATGCGGTGTTCGCGGCTATCAGGTCACCAGCCCCGTCCACCACCAGCGCCGGATACGGCAGATGCCCGCGCAGGATGTGGTCGATCGCTGCGCGCACGGGGGCCAGCGCCTGGTCGTCCAGTGAGCTCTCGGGGTAGGCGGGCGCGTACCCGGCGGCCAGAAGCAGTTCGTTGCGCTCGCGCAGCGACAGCTCCAGAGCCTCGGCCAAGCGCACGACCATGTTCCGGCCGGGGTCGGACCTGCGGGATTCGATGAAACTGAGGTGCCGCTGGGTGGTGCCCGCCCGCAGCGCCAGATCGAGCTGGCTGAGGTGACGGCGGGTACGGAGTTCGCGAAGTGCACGAGGGAAGTCCACTGGCCTGTTGTAACGGCGGGGGAGGGTTCCAGGCCATTCCCTGCAGGGAATTGTCGCCACCGAACCCGTCGTGAACATCTGCGGCACGGCCAGGGCACTGCGCCCCGTCCGCGATCCGGCCTCCTTCGAGGACGACGTGGACGTCGAAGGCTGACGAGGACTACACCTGGGCACCCCGGTCGGGTTGCTCTCTATGACCCCGTTGGTTGGTCCGAGTCCGCGGCTCATACCTGGCGGTGTTCCGGGTTGGGCGTACGGATGCCGTTTTCGAGTGTGCGGATGACGGCGGAGACGATGCCGTGCCTCGGCAGCCCGCAGGCCTCGGCGTCCTGATACCCGGTGTACACCAGCGACCAGAGCACACGTTGGATCCAGGCGGGAGTGACGTCCGGGTCGAAGGGACCTTCGGCTTGCCCGCGCTTGATGAGAGCGATCACCGGGTCATCGAGAGGCTCCGGCGTATCTGCTGCGCCGCGGCCTTCCAGAACCGCGGCTGGCTCCTCCCGCGCCGCGTCCTCCGGCCTTGGGCCCGCTCGCACGCCCGGAAATGCCCGGCCGTGGCTGTCCTCACGACTGTCCGGTGGGAGTGCGGGACGCTTGTACCGCCTGCTGGTCATGGCAGCGGAACCGGTCGACGTGCTGCCCGCTCTAAAACATGGTTGTCCAGTGTGGGCGCGCTCCGGGATGGCATTCACACCTTCGCCCGTTCCTTGGCCTTCATCAGTGCGTTGTCGCTCGGTCCGCGCCGAAGTGCTTCGGTTCGAGCGACTGCGCGTCCCCTACGAGTTGAGCAAGGTGATCTGCATAACCGCCCCGAGCTCTGGCGGCCAGACGCGCGGAGGTGAGAACGGGAAAACGCCTGGTGCGCAGAACACGGTAACGATGCGCCTGCAGGGCGGCCACCAGTGCGTGATCCTCTCCGGTGGTGCGGGAGGAGAACCCTCCGACGCTCAGATACGCATCCGCCCGCACCCCGAGGTTCGCCCCATGGACGTGCGGGTGAAGGCTCGAGGGGTGTTCCGTACTGCCAGCCGTTGCGTACGCACGCACATGATCACTCATCACGCCCTCGAGCACGGGCGGCCACCCTTGCGGACGGATCGTGCCCACCACCGCGTCCCAACCCCGATCCGCGCACACGCGCTGATGCGCAAGCCAACGAGAGGGAACTTCGCTGTCCGCATCGGTCGACGCGATCCACACGGCCGCCGGGTCCACGCCGAGAGTGTCCAGAGCCAGTCGCGCACCAGCGGCTCTGGCCTCACCCGGACTGCGCGCGTCGAGCGCCGCGACCACAGCACCCTCCCTGACGGCCACCTGGATCGTCCGGTCGGTACACGCGTCGGCAGCGACCACCACGAGCTGCCTGACCGACCTGACGGCCGGATGACGTGTCGCCCGGCGAACAGAGGCGAGGGCTGCCGACAGAGGAGCCTCTTCGTTGTGTGCGGGAATCACTACGGCGATGGCGGCGAGGCCGGTCACAGGAGCCCCTCGAACCCGGCGGGGGACAGCGGAGGATCCTCACCCGGCAGAACCCGGCTGAATGTCTGCAGAACGAAATCCTCCTCCGTGTGATCGACGTCCAGGACTAGCCCGGGTTCGCGCGACAGCCGCTCAGCGAGCTGCGCACCGGTGTAAAGGTGCTCTTGCACCGGGTGGTTCCAGTGGACCGTCACCAGGGTTCCGCCGGCGTCGAGGGAGGCGGTGGCCCGTGAAAGCAGTTCGTCCAGTTGCCGTCCGTCGAAGTAGTAGAGGAGTTCAGAGAGCACGATGAGGTCGAACGTTCCCTCCGGCCACTCCTGCGGCACGGTGAGGCGACTTACCGCGACATGGCTGAGGTCCGCTGTGCGGCGGCGGGCGGTCGCGACGGCGGATTCGACCCGATCTGCGGCGACCACTTCGTCGCACCTCTGTGCGAGAAGGCGTGTCAGCTGTCCGACAGAACAAGCAGGTTCGAAGGCGCGCCGAAAACGCGGTCGCGGCAGCGACCCCACGGTCAGCGCGTACTTCCGATGCTCATACCAACGCTCCTGGAGATGCCAAGGATCACTCCTGCCCGCGTACATCCCCTCGAAATACTCGGCCGGAGTGCTCACTGAAACACCACCTCACGCGGGCGCAGATGATGGGCGATCTCCTCGGGCGGCAAAATCGCCGCATCCTGAGCCCCCGGCCCCAGAGGCAGGATCTGCGAGGCAAAAGCATCGACGGCGTGCCGCTTACGCGCCTGGACCTCGAGGTTGAGCGGCAGCTGCGCGGCCCGGCTCCACGGCACACGAGGATCGCCTGGCTGGGCCCAGTGCCACAGCCAGATCGGGTACTCGACAAAGGAAGCGCCAACCGCTTGGGCCGCTGCGCGGGTGGCCCGGCCGGCTGCCTCGTGGTCGCTGTGCATGTCACCGCTCCACGGAGCGGCCACCAGAGCTGCTCCGCGACACAGCGGAGCAAGCGCCTTGCACAGGTCATCCTCGTATCGCGCCACCTGGGAGTCCGGAATGTGCAGTTGCACGACATCGGCGTGGCCGGCGCCCAGCCGGCCCAGAGCGGCGCGGGTCTCCTCTGAACGGATGGCGGCGAGTTCGTGGGGCCGTAGCACCCTGCTGTGCGGGTGGGATCCCTCGCCGTCCGTCACGGCTACAACAGTCATCTGATGCCCGAGGTCCGACAGCCGGGCAAGGGTGCCACCGAAGCCGAGCACCTCATCGTCCGGGTGTGCGGCAACGACCACCACGCTTCCGGCCGCCGGGAGTGGAAACTCATGCATGGCATCCCAACCCGACCACGCTGCCCAAAGGCCCTCGGCCGTGCCGGGAGCCTGAATCGGATTCGCGTAGGGAGGCGGATCGTCGGAGCGCGTGCTCACAGGCCCTCACCCTCGCTGAGGAGGGCACCGAGCTCGGCGAGGTTGCGCTCCGCGTGGTGCTGGCGGATGTACACGGTGAGGTCGGCCACGTTGCGCGCGTGGCGCTGGTCATGGCACAGCGGCCCTGCGCCGGTGGCGCGGCCGACGTGGTCCAGCGTGCGCCCACAGACGGCCTCGACAAGTCCTCGGACACGCAAGCTCAGCTGTCGAGCCTCGCCCTTGGAGTCCAGGGGATCGGTGTCGATGGCGGTCGCCGCGGCATTCAAGGTCAGTTCTGCTGCGTGCACGTCGATGTCCACCGCGCCGAGGTGCGCTGTGGTGTGCGGATCACTCCCGCGAGCCGCCGCCGCGTAGAGCGGACGGGCCACTGCGCGCGCTCCGCCGAGCCAGCAGGCGGCCACTCCGATGCCCCCGTGCTGGAAACCGGGCCGGTTCACGTAATCCTCTACGGCACCTACCGGCTCGGCCGGGGCTTCATGAAAGCGCACATCCGGCGTATCCGAGCCGGCCATACCCAGTGCCCGCCACGTCCCCTCGAGCGGTTCGTAGGAGGTGTCGCTCAGGGAGACGGCGAAGAGGCGTCGACCGTCCTTGACGCGTGCGGTGACCAAGGCGTGTGTGCAGCTGTGCGCCCCAGAGCAATACTGCTTGAGCCCGCTGATTGTCCACCCGCCGTCGGGTTGACGGGTTGCGGACAGACCCTCGCCTGGTGGTTCGGCAGCCCACACGCCCCAGCGGCTGCCCGGCTCTGCGGCGGGGCCGTCGAGTTCGGCGAGAATCGCCACAGCGTCGACATGTCCCTCCACCAGCCTGGCCAGGCATAGATCGTCCTCTGCCACCGCCTTCAGGGCGGCGAAGCGTTCGGCGGTTCTGCCGCTGCCAGGGAGCGGGAAAAGCAGGCGCCCGCTCTCCATCGCGGCGACCGCCCCGGCGAAACGCGCCGAGGTCTCGGCCCGAAGCGCACGGGCTTCGAATTCTCCCTCGTGGCCCGGAGACACGGGCCTCTCGGGCACGACGAGGCGTCGTTCGGTACTGCCTGTCACGGGAAAGTCCCTTCTTGATCGTCGGCGGGGCCCGTCTGCAGGAAGGGGCTCTCGCACTGTTTGGGCGCGCGGCCGGGTCGGCGTGCGAGGAAGACTGCGGCGCCCTGAATACGGCTTGTCTTCACCCAGACGACTGCGGTGTACCAAGCCTGCGGAGGCGGGCATCGAGCTCGCGGCTGTAGAAATCGATGAACATAGAGTCCGGGCCGGCGTTCTGCATCACGACCCGGCCGAATCCCGCGTCGAGGTAGCGTTGCACCGCCTCCACATGCTGAGAGGGATACGGACCGCAGGGATCTTTCCCTGATGTTTTCCATTCGGCCGTGCTCGTAGCCGACTCGAAGTGCGCCGGATTCGGCAGCGCTCATGACCGTCCACCCGGTCAGCGCTTACCTGGAGGTTTTCAGGGCGGCCCGCGCTGCAGTCTCTTCGTCCGGTGCCCAGGCGACTGGAACCTCGGCATATCGAGGCCCAGTCCCGCCTGCGTCTCGGTACTGCTTGACGATTCAAGGCCGGTCCTCCGTCACGAAGAGCCCGTCCCCAAGCTCGGCCGCCAAGACGGCTGCGCGCTCGCCCCCCAGGGGCTACGGCAATGCCAGGGGGAGTGTCGGGCAGGTCGAATACGCGGGCGTCGGACAACCGGAGGTATGTACCGTCATACGACTGGTAGCCCCCATGCCACAACAGTTCAATGATTTCGATGGCTGCATGAAGCTTTTCCTGCCTGGTGGTCACCGTGTCGGGGAAGCCGCGGCCCACAACATGCTCATTGAGTCGCTCGCCTGACCCCGGCCCCAGGGTGAAGCGCCCTTCGGACAACAGAGCCATGGTAGCTGCGGCCTGCGCGATGATCGCCGGATGGTAGCGCACCGTCGGACACGTCACGCCCGTTGCCAATCCGATCCGATCGCTCCGTGCCGCGATGGCACCAAGCAGCGTCCAGGCGAAAGGAGAATTCCCTTGGTTGCCCAACCATGGATGGTAGTGGTCACTGACCTCGATACATCGAAACCCGCCCGCTCTGCCGTCACAGCCTGACGCACCAGTTCACCCGGCCCGTAGGCCTCAGCGGCAAGTTTGTACCCGATCTGCATAGCCCTTGACTCCTGCCCGCATTTCCGGAACGCCATGCCTGCTCCTAAGGGAAGGCATGGCGAGAGGGGAAGCGCAATCATCTGCCTGCCATCGCGTGCCCAGGCTTTCGGCATATAACCTAAGCGCGGAGTATCGTCCGAGTTGGGAGCCACGTCCTAACGATCTCGTGCGCGATTAGTGCTGGTACGTTGAGGATCACGGTGGGGCCCCCGGAGTGATGTGCCAGCACGTTCGACCGGTTCGGGGGGCGTAATGCAAGTACAAGGGCGTCATGATCACCGACGCTGCGCGGGGCTTCGCCTCCGCTGCACTGACCCCTATGCCCCTGCTCGCTGCTACTCCGGCCCAGGCTGCTGAGATCACCACCCTCACCGAGGGTGTTCGAGCGCTGCCGCTGGCTGCGGAGTCCCGCACCGGCGATGAGCGCTCGTCCTTCAAGCCCCTGGGTCGACGCCGGTTCCCAAGCCCATCTACGACAAGCGGGAAGGCAAGACCTTCGAGGTGACTCGCTTCGAGCGTGCCTTCGCCCGGCTGGTCCACAACGCCGAACCGGGCGAGGACTTCGACCCGTATTACAAGGAAGCGGGCTTCGTGACCGTCGACAACCCTGCCTGATCGATGCGTGGGCGGTGCCGCGATGCGGCACCGCCCGAACCGTATTCACGCAGGCCGTGCGAGCCGTACCTCTACGCCAAGTTGGCGGCCGCCGTCTCCAGTACGGCGCGCTGGCGGGTGCCGATGGGTACGTCGGCCTGGCGCAGCGAGCGAAGCGTGGATCCCTCGGCATACAGCCTGCACAGCCCCAGCAGCCGGAACTGATCGGCCCCGGTCAGCCTGGTCGCCGTCGAACTTCCGCTGGACCGCGCGCCGCACGAAGAACTCGTCACCGCCGTCCTCGCGTGGAAGGAGCCGAACCTCACCCCGCGCGACTACGAACAGATCGTGCTCCAGCTGACCGGGCACGCCCACGCAGTCGCCGCCGACGTCCAGCGCCACGCCGCCGCCCTTCCGAAGAACGACGGCCGCGGCGCCCTCGCCGAAGGCATCCTCCGCGAAGCCGCCGGCCACCTGTCCCAACCGATACAGGGCACCGCCCGCTGCGCCCAGAACCGTGCCCGGCTCGTACGGGCCCTCTACGAACGCCTCGACCGCCTCCAGGCAGCGCCCGACCGCACGCCGGCTGGCAGCACCTCGTTAATCACCACCCTGAAAAACAGGGATGAAGCGGAGTCCGCGTTTCACCTCTGACCTGCTAAACCGACCGCCACGCTCACAACAACGGGCCGCGGACCTCCAAGAGGCCCGAGGTCCGGTCACGGCACAGGAGGGCGGTCAGAGGCTGTTCGAGGTGGCCTGGGGGGATCACCACTCCTCCCTCGGGCGCGGCTCGACGTGCCCGCAGTAGTGGCAGGTCGCCCCCGCCGAGCCTCAGCTTCACGGTCCCGTTCGCGGTATGACCGTCGGAGAAGTCGGGCCGTGAGGCGGTGAACCCGGTCGGCTTCCGCCCCTCCTGCTCGTCGCCTTCGTCCAGGCGGCGCTGCCCGTCCGCTTACGACCGGAGAACGTCGCGCGCCTTGTCGGAGGTGCAGTCCAGTGCGGCCGCCACCTCCTGCCAGGTCGCCCGCCCCTTCGGCGCCGAATGTGACACGGATGGGCAGGATTCGCCCGAGTCTGGATCAGCGTCAAGGGGGCTGCAGGCATCGTTGCGCCAGGGGCGCGTGTCGGCCTAGATCGGCGGATGCCTGCCGAACGTCGGCGCGCAGCGGTGTGGCTTCCGCGAGATGGTCATCCTGCACAAGGCCGACGACCGACGGCCGAGCGGGCGGCTGCCGAATCACTGCGAGCCGCTCTGATGCCCCTATCTTGCCGCGGTGGGACGAGAACCTTCGCTTTCCTCCCGTGGCATTTCGGTGGCGTGGGGTAGCCGGTCGTGGTGAGGTTCGGCCAGTCGAGGAGAGGAACGTCTTTCATGCGTGCTCGGAACATAGGCGCGTCAGCCGCCGCCGCGTTGGCGCTGGTGGCCGCCCGCGACCTTGTGCAGAAGAAGCACGCACTGCTGAGGAACTTCCCCGTGGTGGGGCACGCCAGGTACTTGCTGGAGAGGATCGGCCCCGAGTTGCGGCAGTACGTTGTGACGTCCAACGACGAGGAACGGCCCTTCAGCCGTGACCAGCGCAGCTGGATCTACGCGTCGGCGAAGGAGGAGAACAACTACTTCGGGTTCGGCACCGACAACGACGTCGAGCACGTGCAGGGTCACGCGTACGTGAAGCAGCGCACGTTCGCCGGTCGGCTGCCCGATCTGCGCGACGCACAGGCGCCGTTGCCCTCGGCCAAGGTGCTCGGCGGACCACGAGGCCGCGCGAAGGCGTTCCGGCCGGCGAGTGTGGTCAACATCTCGGCGATGAGCTTCGGCTCGCTGTCCGGCGCGGCCGTCACGGCGCTCAACAAGGGTGCGGCGCTGGCCGGGACGATGCACAACACCGGTGAGGGCGGCCTGTCGCCCTACCACCTCAACGGTGGGGAACTCGTCCTCCAGATCGGTACGTCGTACTTCGGCTGCCGCAACGAGGACGGGACGTTCAATCTCGACAAGCTGAAGTCCGTGGTCGCGAGCGGGCCTGTCAAGGCGATCGAGATCAAGCTCTCGCAGGGTGCGAAGCCGGGGCTCGGCGGCATGCTGCCGGGTGTGAAGGTGACCGACGAGATCGCCGGGATCCGCGGCATCCCCGCGGGCAAGGACTGCGCGTCGCCGTCGCGGCACACCGCCTTCCACGACGTGGACTCGATGCTCGACTTCGTGGAACTGCTGGCCACGGAGACCGGATTGCCCGTCGGGATCAAGAGCGCCATCGGGGAAATGGGCTTCTGGGAGGAACTCGCCACCCTGATGGAGCGAGGTGATCGAGGGGTCGACTTCGTGACCATCGACGGAGGCGAGGGCGGCACCGGGGCTGCTCCCCTGATCTTCGCCGACTCGGTGTCCCTGCCGTTCCGCATCGGCTTCTCCCGCGTCTACAGCGTGTTCGCCGAGCGCGGGCTGACTGACGACATCACCTTCATCGGCTCCGGCAAGCTCGGTCTGCCCGAGAACGCTGTCGTCGCGTTCGCCCTCGGCGTCGACATGGTCAACGTGGGCCGTGAGGCGATGCTGTCCATCGGCTGTATCCAGGCGCAGAAGTGCCACACCGACGCATGCCCCACCGGCATCGCCACGCAGGACCCGTGGCTGACGCGCGGCATCGACGCTCCCTCGAAGGCCATCAGGGCCGCGATGTACCTGCGCACCCTGCGAAGGGAGTTGCTGAGGGTCTCGGGCGCCGTCGGCGTCGCCCACCCCTCGCTCATCACCGCCACCGACATCGACATCCTCAACGGTGACTACGAGGCCCGCACCCTGGCGAGCGTCTACGACTACAAGGACGGCTGGGGCTCGCTCGGACCCAAGCTCGCCGATGAGATCGCCGAGCTGCTCACTGCCTGAGCACGTCCTTGCCCCCTCGTCGGGTATGCGGAGATACGGCTGCGGCCTGATCAGCACGCGACGTCACGAGTGTGTGCAGTCCTGTCCGGGGCGGCTCGGTGTCGGGAGCCACTCGTCCTGAACGGTGGGGCGTGACCGCCTCAGGGATCTTTGTCAGCATCAAGCGCCGGCCACGGGGCTGGGGTGGTCTCTGCGCTTCGGACGCGGCGCCTTACGGCATGCTTTCCCCGCGGGTGCGTCCCGCAAGGCGCCTCTTCCCCTGTCGGCTACGCCTGAATTGTGGACCAGTTCCGACGGGTGGAAGATGCCCCCCGGTCCGTCAGTTGATGTTGGTCATTCCCTGGTGTTGGCTGCGGGAACCCCGTCGGAGGTCGCGCCGCGCATGCCGTAGGAGTCGCCCTTGAGGGAGATCACTTCGGCGTGGTGGACGAGTCGGCCGATCATTGCGGCGGCGACGGTGTCGTCGCCGAAGACCTCACCCCAGCGTCCGAAGGGCTTGTCGCTCGTGACGATCACGGACGCGTGTTCGTAGCGGCCGAGATGAACTGCAAGATCAGGTTCGCGGCCTCAGGATCGAAGGGGATGTATCCGATCTCGTCCACGACGATCAGCGGGATCCGGCTGAGCCGGGTGAGTTCGTCGGCCAGGCGGCCGTTGGCATGAGCGTCGGTGAGGCGGGTGACCTACTGGGCGGCGGTGGTGAAGCGATGACCGGCCTTGCAGGCCCTGATCCCCAGCACGGGCGCCAGATGGGTCATGCCGGTTCCGGGCGGTCCGAGGAAGATCACGTTCTCCTTCCCGACCACGAAATCGAGCGTCCCGAGGTGGGAGATCGTCTCTCGCTCCACGGACCTTTGATGGTCGAAGTCGAAGTCTTCCTGCGACTTGCGGGAGGGGAGCGGGGCGGCCCTGATCCGTCCCCCAGCGCCAACGGCGGTCGTGGCCGACCTGGTGACCAACAAGCGGATGGGCTGGAGACCGCCCTTCACACAGTTCAAGGCGCCTATCTCCACACGCTCAATCCGGCCGGTTTCGGTGCCATGCTGGTCGCCTCGGCGGTCTCGATCACCGCGTTCCTCGGCGCGTTCGGGCCCTGCGCGCAGGCGTTCTCGACCTTCCTGGCGTGCGGGCTGTCGCTTGTGCTGTGTCCGCTGATCGGCTGGCTGACCAAGGGCCGCTTCCACCTGGAGCGGACGAACACCGTCAACGGGCCCGGGGGTGGACGTGCCTGACGTCACGTCACCCCGCGAGTGCGTGGTGTGCCGCACCCACTACGCGCTGCCCGACATCACGGACTGCCCGGCCCACGACGGTCCGATCTGCTCGCTGGACCGCCAGTGCGGGGACGTGTGCCGCAAGGAGCCCACTGCCGGGCCCGTCCTGCTGCCGGTGCCCCAACTGCGGCCCTCCTCGGGGCGGGGCGCTGCGCGCGAGGCGTGACAGCGGCCCGGGCAGCGCGGCCCGTACGGGAGTCGGGCCGCGCCGCGCGGGCGTATCAGAGCGCCGAGTCGAGGTGCCCGAGGTGCTCGATGAGGTTCATGTTCTCGGCGTAATCCACCGGGCAGTTGATGATCGAGACGCCCGGGTCCGCCAGTGCCTCACGGAGCGTCGGCAACAGGTCCCCGGCGGATTCGATGTGGTAGCCCTTCGCGCCGAAGCTGCGGGCGTACTGGACGATGTCCGGGTTGCCAAAGTCGGTGTTGGAGTTCTCCCCGACCTCCAGGTCCATCTTCCACTTGATGAGCCCGTAGCCCTTGTCCTCCCAGATCAGCACGGTCAGTGGGATGTTCTCGCGGACAGCCGTCTCGATCTCCTGGGAGTGCATGAGAAACGAGCCGTCGCCGACCGCCGCCAGTACCTTCGTCTGCGGCCTGGCGAGCTGGACCGCGAGCGCCCCGGGCAGCGAGAAGCCCATGGTGGACAAGCCGTTGGAGATGATGCAGGTGTTCGGCGCGTACGTCGGGTAGAGCCGGGCCATCCACATCTTCAGCGCACCGGTGTCGACCAGCACGATGTCGTCGCGACCGAGCGCGGCGCGGGTGTCGGCGATGATGCGCTGCGGGGCGAGCGGGTAGCGCTCGTCCGCGGCGCCCTGCGCGAGTTCCTTGGCCAGCAGCGCGCGGGTGGCCGTGGTGTCCTCGTCGTCGATGGTCCAGCGCAGGCCGTCGAGTGCGGTGGCGAGGGCGTCGAGGGAGGCGGAGATATCGCCGATGATGCCGACATCGACCGAGTAGCTGTCGTCCACCTCCGCCGGGAAGCGGTGGATGTGGATGATCTTCTTGTCACCATCCGGGTTTATCCGGGACGGGTCGAACTCCTGCAGCTCGTAGCCGACGGCGATGACGACGTCGGCCTCCTCGAACCCGAAGTTGGTGTAGTCGCGCCGCATGAAGCCGAATGTGCCGGTCGCACACGGGTGGTCGTCGGGCAGGACGCCCTTGCCGTGGAAGGTGGTTGCCGTCGACACGTCGAGTGCGGTGGCGAACGCCGTAAGCGACTCCTCGGCGCCGCCGCGCGCCGCGCCGTGTCCGGCGAGGATCACCGGCCGGCGGGCCTCCCGCAGCAGTTCCACCGCCCGCTCGATCTGCTTGGGGGACGGCGCCTCAGGCTGCACGACGTCCCTGCGCAGCGGGCGCAGGTCCGAGCCCTCCGTCGCCCCGTCGACATCCTCGGGCACGGCGAGGTAGACGGCGCCGGGCCGCTCGGACTCCGCGGTCTTGAACGCGCGCCGCACCATCTCTGGGATGGCCTGGGTGGCCGGGACGTCCGCCGACCACTTCGTGACCGGCGCGAACATGCTCACCAGGTCCACGAACTGGTGGGACTCCTTGTAATTGCGCTCCTTGCCGACCTGCGCGGTGATCGCGACGACGGGCGTGCTGTTCGTCATGGCGTCGGCGACGCCCAGCATCAGGTTGATCGCGCCCGGCCCCAGCGTTGCGGACATTACACCCGCCGTGCCGGTGAGCCGGCCGTGCATCTCCGCCATGAAGGACGCGGCCTGCTCGTGCCGGGTGAGGACGTAGCGGATCTTCTCCGAGCGGGCGAGGGCATTGGTGAAACGGATGTTCTCCTCGCCGGGCACGCCGAACACCACCTCGACGCCCTCGTTCTCCAGGCAGCGCACCAGGAGTTCGGCCGCTCCGTCGGGGGTCTGCTTCCGGTGCTCGGCGTCGCTCACGCTGATCGTGTCCTCTCCTGGGTTTGGGCCTCGCCGATGGGCCGGGCCGGTCAGCCGTCTACCCCGGCCGGCCGCCCGGACGCCTGCGGACCGGGTCTTACGAGCCAGACCCCTTGGAGGGGGTCAACTTTCAGGTGTCGTTTCCGCCGCATCGTGCCCGCCTTTCCCTCGGGCGATCAGGTCGAGGTTGGGCTCGACGGAGTTGAACTGGGCGACGATGTGGCGCACCCGCTTGTCGTGCGGGTCCGGTGCGGCGTGTGGGGCGATGGTCCCGGTGATTAGGCGGCGGACCTCGGGGCCCGGGGGCCGACTACCGCCTCTACACCGCCCGGTGCGCCCTCTCCGAACCTCCCCGCGGGCCGCCGCCCGCCCGCCGTGCCCGGCCAGGACCGGCGACCCCCGGCCGATCCCGGCGAGCGGGCTGGACTCCGGTCCCCGGGTCAGGACGTGGGGGAGTGAGAGATCCCGCGCGTCCCGCTCCAGTACGAGCGCGCCGCTACGCTGCCACGTACGTGTGCGCCCGCCCGCCTTGCTACTCCACCCATTCCGGTGCAGCAGCTGCTTCGCGTCCGGGAGCCCGGCCCGGCGCAGGAACTCCAGGACGTCGTGATCGTCGTAGGCGAGTCCGGCGATTCGTCCGCATATGGTGACCTGACGCCCACCGGCGGGGGAGGGGCGGTGAATGACGATCGGCGCGCTCATCTTTCCAGGGTGCGACTCCACGCCGTTCACAGCATGCCGGGGCGGGCTCCCGGAGTCGCGCCCTGCGCGGGGCGTCGTCCACCGGGTACATGAGCGAGGAACAGACGGCGTGGCATCCGGGCGAGATCGTGCCGGAGAGCGGGATCTACGCGTGTGACTTCGGCGCGGGTCACCACTGGAGTACCGACGTGAAGGGGCCAGGCCGACTCGGCGACATCGTCGCCGCGAGCGGGCCGCTCGCTGATCGGCACGGCTCCCGGGCAAGCACTTCGGAGCCCGTGTCGCACGCAAGGGCGTCGAGTCCAGCGGGCGGCTCGGCCGCCGCATCTGGGTCATTGAGCGGCCCATGTCCTGGCTGACCGGCTACTGCAGACTCAACCACCTCTGCGAACGCCGTCCCTGCAACTATCCGGCCTTCCTCGGCCTCGCCACCGCCCTCTGCTGCCACGAACGATTTCCCGAACTGACCATGTGGGTCGTGGTCTTAAGTCCGAATTAAAAGCGTCTTAAGCGAACCGAACCTCAGAGGGCCTACCGAAGTAACCGCAGGTCAGGGCCATTTCTCCGTGAGCGCCATAGTTGGTCGCGCCGATTCGTCTGCGTAGCATCGGGCTCCGTCGGCGGGTGGAAGCAGCACCCCCAGGAGCGCTCCCGCACGTCCTTCCGCGTGTCTCCGCCGACATCACGTCCTGCCTTCCCACAGACAAGGTACGTAGCCCATGGCCGCTCACCGCGCACGCAGATGGTCTCTAGGCGGACTCGTCCTCCTGCTCTCCGCCGTGCTCGCCGCCACTTTCCTGGTCAGCACGACCGGTCCTGCCACCTCTCGGGCGAACGCTGCCGGGCCACAGGTCTGGGCCGACGAGTTCGACGGTTCCGCGGGCAGCGCGCCCGACCGGTCGAAGTGGACACTGGAGACCGGGGGTTCGGGTAACGGGAACAACGAACTGCAGTACTACACCGACGACTCCCGGAACGCGTCCCTCGACGGCAGAGGGAACCTGGTGATCACTGCCCTGAAGAACTCCGACTCCGGGCTCCGCTGCTGGTACGGAACCTGCCAGTACACTTCGGCCCGACTGAACACCGCCAAAACCTTCACGCAGGCGTACGGCCGCTACGAGGCGCGCATCAAGATCCCGCGCGGCCAGGGCATCTGGCCGGCCTTCTGGATGCTCGGCGACGACCTGGGCAGCGTCGGCTGGCCCAACAGCGGCGAGATCGACATCATGGAGAACGTCGGGCACGAGCCCGGCACCGTCCACGGCACCATCCACGGCCCCGGTTACTCGGGCGGTGGGGGCATCACCGCTTCCCACACTCTGCCGAACGGCGAGGCCTTCGCCGACGACTTCCACACCTTCGCGGTCGACTGGAGCCCGAACGCGATCACCTGGTCGGTGGACGGGCAGACCTACCAGACCCGCAAGCCCGACGATGTGAACGGCAAGAAGTGGGTCTTCGACCACCCGTTCTTCATCGTCCTGAACCTGGCGGTGGGCGGCAACTGGCCCGGCAGCCCGGACGGGGCGACCTCCTTCCCGCAGACGATGACCGTCGACTACGTGCGAGTCTCCGCGTCCGACAGCTCTGACGGCGGCTCCAGGATCGGCGCGATCAAGGGCATCGGCGGCATGTGCGTCGACGTCGCGGGCGCGTCCAGCGCCGACCGCACCCCGATCCAGCTGCACAACTGCACCGGCGTGGACGCACAGAAATGGACGCTGGGCAGCGACGGCACCGTACGCGCCCTCGGCAAGTGCCTTGATGTGCAGGGAGGTTCGACCGCGGCCGGTGCCGTCGTGCAGCTGTACGCATGCAACGGCACGAAGGCCCAGCAATGGACCCACACCACGGCCCGCGATTTGACCAATATCGGGGCGGACAAGTGCCTCGACGCCAAGGGCAACTCCTCGGCGGACGGCACTCGGCTCCAGACATGGACGTGCACCGGCGCCGCCAACCAGAAGTGGACCGTCGGCTGACCGCCCACGTCGTGGCCCCCGCACGTCCCCCGCTCCCTCCAGGAAAGTGAACCCTCACATGCCCCCTCGCCACCAGCGCAACCTCTCCCGCCGCAAGCTGATCACCGCTCTCGCCGGAGCTGCCGTGGCCGTCCCCGCCGCCGCCGTGATCGCCCCTCACGCCCTGGCCACGAAGGATCCCGCGAAAGGAAACTCGAAGGCCGCAGGCGCACTCCCGCTGACGATCGTCAACAACTCCGGCTCCTTCGCCAACACCTCGGTGCGCGTCTACGTCGTGGGGAACCAGGACGGCCGCCAGGTCCGCCTCACCCCCGAAGGCACGCTGGCGCCGATATCACTCTCGGACAACGTGGCGGACGGATTCACCGACTACTCCATCCCACTGTCCGGGGGCGGTGAGACCACGCTCTCCCTGCCCTACATGTCCGGCCGCATCTACGTCGCGCTCGGCGACAAGCTGAAGATCAAGGCAGTGGCGGACGGCAACGGCAACGCCGCACTCCAGTACCCCGCCGGCTGGGTCACCTCGGACCCCAACTACACCGTGCTGCACGACTGCGCCGAGTTCACTCACAACGCCGCCGGCATGTTCTGCAACACCACCATGGTCGACATGTTCAGCGTCCCCATGAGCATCGGCCTCACAGGTGCCAAGAACCAGACCACGGGATCCCTGCGCGACGGCGGGCGCGCCCAGGCCTTCGCCGCAGTCTCCCGGATTCCGGAGTTCGCAGACCTCGTGCTGGACGACCGACGCATCGTCGCCCCGGGCCACGGCCTGGACTCGGGCATTTTCGCCGAGGACTACTTCGACCCGTACATAGACGAGGTGTGGAGCACATACACGGGCAAGGACCTGACCGTGACCACCAACGCGGGCACCTTCACCGGCCGGGTTCGGGGCGACCGCTTCGTCTTCGACGGCCCGGCGTCCGTGTCCTTCGACAGGCCCTCCACCCGTGACGTGCTGTTCTGCGACGGCAAGCTTGCCGCTCCCAACGACGGGAGCACCGGTCCGGTCGCCGCGGTTCTGGGCGCAGGTTTCAATCGGTCCACCCTGATCAGCGACCCCGCGCAGCCCACGGCGGACCCGGCCGCCTTCTATCGGTCCTCGCAGATCACCAACCACTACTCCGCGGCAATCCACGCGGCCACCGAGGAAGGCAAGGCTTACGGCTTCGCCTTCGACGACGTGGCCGACTTCGCCTCGTACATCCAGGACACCGCACCCAAGGGCGCCCGGCTGACCCTGACACCTTTCTGATCTCACCGCAGGCCACGGGTTCCGGTCTGCCGGCCGTCGACGCGCTGTCCCCAGGGAGAGCCTGGCTGACCGGACGGTCTGCCGTCGGCAGCATCGACGCGGCCGACCGGACCCGGCCGTCCCTTCAGCGTGGAGCCGTGGACGCTGCTGACGGGCAGGTCCACAACCGCTCGGGCAGCCTGAGGTCTCGCCAGTCAATCCCACAGCTGCCCACGCGAGCAGCTCGGCCCCAGGCGGAAGGCCGAGCTGCCCGCGGCACCGTCAGCGGCGAGACGACCGCCGGACCGAGATCGAAATTGGTACGGAAATCGCCCAGCAGAATGCGTACGAGGGCACAACAGCCATCGACCTCAGCGGTGGCGGGCGCGGGTGATTCAGAGAACCCGTCACCTTGGGCAAGCCAGGTGACGGCTAGGGCCTGTGTGAGGTCGTGATCAATATCTGCGTTCCGCTGCCGTGCCGGGACGGATCACGGTAGAACGCCGGTGTGACGCGCCGACAGCTCAGT
>NZ_JNYQ01000029.1 GCF_000717245.1 Kitasatospora papulosa | reverse complement strand
TGCCGCGACGGACATTGGAAGTAGCGCACGGACGGGCCGGATCATCACTTCCTGTTCCTTCGAGGGAAAGCGGGCCTCCGGGTCTTCGAGGGGAAGCGGGGCGGTCGTGAGTCGTGCGTGGATCACCGGCACACCGGGGCGGGCCGCTCGACTGTCGCGCGGTGGTACGCGCTGCGCCACGAGCAGCCGCCGGAACGCCGCCACCCGGAACGGGTGATCTCCGCGTAACGCGCTGAGCTGCCGATTCCCCCGCTTCAGGCTGGGCCGTTCCAGGCGACCGCGCCACGTCACAGAAGTTGGGCCAGAGCCGGTTCTCGCGAACAAAGCCATTTGAGGGTCACCTCAGGAAGCCGAAGAGGCCGTTCCTCCTGGCCTCTTCCCGGCCTTCCTCCTCCTCGGCGGCCCGGGCGGCGGTGTCCGCCTGCTCGCGCCTTCTGGTGCTGGTGCAGTCGCTGCAGTCACTGCCGGTGGGCCGGGGCTCCCAGCCGTCGTCCGGCCAGACTTCGCGGTCGCAGGTCGGGCACGGCCACGCGGCCGCCTTCTGCCGGCGCTCGGTCTCTTCCTCCTCCTGGCGCCCGCGTTCCTCCTGTGGTGCTCGAGGCGGCGTCGCTCTTCGCGGGCGTGGTAGGGGCTGTAGTCGTCGGGGTTGTCGAGGGCTTGCTCGAGGCTTTCGAAGGTGGGCTGTCCCAGGGTGTCGGGGGCGGGGTGCCCGAGGGTGTCGGGGGCGGGGTGTCCGAAGCGCCACCAGACGGGGCCGTGGGGTCCGTGTTGCTGGAGGCGGGTCAGGGTGGTGGCCAGGACGGGGATGGTGCGGGCGTAGTCCCGGTAGCCGTCGCTGGAGGCCCGGTCATAGCTGCTGCCGCTGTGCCAGCGTCCCTGCCAGCAGGGGGTGGACAGGTCGTGGATGCTCTTCATGCGGTTCATGGCTGTGTCGGGGCTGACGTTCTTCGCGAAGACGAGGGCCAGGGGCGGGTAGCCGGCGCGGGAGGAGTCGTCCCACCGGGTCGACCAGAACGGCACGTCCACACCCTGATGGTCCTTCACGGTGCGTTGGAAGAACCGGCGGTAGTTCTCCACCTTCCTCGCGACCACGGCTGCGGGTTCGGTGTGGTTGTCGACCTCCACGAACATCACCGGCACCCCGTCCTCCGGGGCCCTCAGCACCGCGTCCGCTCGCAGACTGCCCCGGGCAGGGGTGGTGAACGTACCCGAGACCGGGAGCGGCAGCGGGCGCGCCTGCGCGGGAACCGGGGCGGTGGTAGTGGGGTCTGTGCGGCGGGCAACGGGTTTCGTGGGCAACGGTGGTGACTGGCGAAACGCGTCGATCGTGTCGGTGACCGCCAGGGCGTGCGGGGCGCCGGCCCTCGCCGCGTCCCGGGCCGTGCCGCCCATCTCCTTGACCGGGCGTCCCACCTCCGAGGCGGCCGAGGCAAGGCCGGCGGTGGTCAGGTTCCACAGGTCCCGCCACACCGGCCGCCCCGCCGCCGACATGTGCGAGGTGCGGCCGACCGACTCGACCAGGCCAACCGAGCACGCTCGTCGTGGGCGTGCTCGGCGGCACCGTCATAGCGATAACCGGCGCCGAGGCCGCCAATGTGCTCGGCACAACCACAGCCGCGGTCTGCGCCGTCGGCGGCACCGCTCATTCCCGCCGGGTAGAGCACCCATCTGCCATCTGTAATAGTCAGCCACACCGGTCCGGGCCTGCGCGCTGTTCGGGACGCTGCTACAGGTCAAACTCCAGGTGCTCGACTTCGGTAAGGCGGACCTCCTCCAGGCTCCTGGCGCGGCGGCCGCCGTCCTGGAAATACACCTCCTTCAGCGCCTCGGCCGTGATCTCCCGCAGCTGCTGGTCGGTGGCGCCGGCCTCCTGAGCCTCGAAGAGGCAGGCGGCGTACTACGGCGGGAGGCGACGGTGAGGTGCCGGATGCGGTCCTGGTCGGTGGTGCAATGTACTGAGGAAGACAGCACTCTGGCAGTTCCGCTCTGGCACAAACCGGTGCGCAGGCATCACGCCCCCGTCACTGCACAAACCCTGCAGAAACCGTCTCCGCATGCCCAAAAGCTTCCTGCCCAGTATTGAACGCTGGTTACCGGACCCTCACAGCCCGCACTCCCGGCCATTCCCGCCAAGCGCATACGCCGTCGGCACCGGACTGCCTCCGGCGCTGCGTACAGGCCTACCTTCCGGGGCGCTGCGACGCTGGAGAATGTCCTGGGAATGCGCGCCGTGCGCAGTGACTGACCTTGCACGGTCCTGGCCCCTTGGTGGGCAGCCGTTCCTGTTCTGGACAGGCAGGATCTTCCGTGAAGCAGGGCGTAGCGGAAGGAGTTGCTGTGGATTGCGGCGATGTGGACGGCTGTCACTCCTACGCGGAGTTTCTACAAAAGCTCGATGGACGGGCTTTTACCGAAGTGCAGCGTGCGGACACAAAGGCGACGACCCTCTGTGGTGTAGCCGGCGGCCTGTTGGCTCTATCCGTGGCTGCGCTTACGCAGAAGACGAGCGTCGCCTTGGGGGCGGTGTTTGTTCTGGCTGTCAGCTGTCTTCTGCTTGTTGCTGCAGTGGGTACTGCGCTGCTGGCGTTGCGTCCGGTGCTGCCGAGCGGTGGGCTGCGCAGGGTACTGGCCGGGGGGTCGTGTGGGCATGGCGGATGTGGTCCTGGTGCAAGTAGTCGGCTGACTAGTCCAGTTGTCAGGCGGGAGAGAGAAGAGCTCCGGCTGCAGGCTTTGTCTCAGTTGGCTGACAGGAAGCTCCGCTTGGTCCGCTTGGCTGGTGACCTTGTCCTGGCGGCTCTACTAGTGGCCGGAATGGGACTGTTGATCAGTTGCGCATTTAGTTGAGAGGATCTCGACGTATGTGATGAACCACCCGAATCGCACCAGGGGGATGGGTGTATCAGCCGCCGCGGGTCCAGGTGATCGGCGAAATGCTGTGGAGCCGCCTGCGGGCGCTCACGCCACAGCGTGTGCGCCCGGCACGGAGCATACTGCTGCGGCAGGGAGATCCTGCAACGCACGTGATCCTGCTGGACTCCGGTTCAGCGCTGGTCACGCTGGCCGGGGCCAGCGGGGGGCAGACGCTTCTGGCCGTACGCGGGGCCGGAGAGTTGCTCGGCGAGCTGGCCGTTCTCGACGACAGGCCGCGCACAGCCACAGTCATCGCCGCAGAAGCCTGTCACGTGCACATCGTGCCGGCTCCTGAATTCCTCAAGTTCGTGAACACGCACGAGCTGCTGACCCCGTTGCTTCGCCACGCCATCGCTCGGGTGCGGGAATCAGACGCGGTCCGGTTTGAGCTTGCCACGGCATCCGTCCCCGTGCGTCTGGCATCGGCTCTCGGGCGCCTGGTCAAGGCTTCCTCAACCGTGTCGGCGCAGCATTCCGTTCCACTGACTCAGGCTGAGCTGTCCCAGTTGATCGGCGCGTCCCGAAACGCTGTCGGATCGGCTCTTCGACCGTGGCGGGAGGAAGGCTGGGTGCGTACCGCGTCAGGCGGCGGGCTGCTCGTCTGCAACATTCATGCCATTCAGTCACACGCACAGATGCAGACGTGATGCGCGGCATGCCGGGCATGCCCACTGGTGGGCACCGGCGTCGGCTGGACCACATCAGCATGGGGCACTCACCTGACCGCTCGTGCTGAAAGGCCGGTGCCCGCATGTCTTCGTCGCCGCACCCGGAAGAGACTCAGATTCCGGCCGAGTTCGCCCTGCTGGCTCTCGACATGGAGAAGTACAGCCAGATCCCCGAAGCGATGATGGAAAGCACGCGGTCCGACGTGGACGACATCGTGACCAACGTGCTCGCCGACTGCGGACTGCCTGATCCCCAGACGCTGCCCCACTCGTACAAGGACGGCGGGGACGGCGCGATCCTGCTGTTCCCTCCTGATGTCCTCGCACGGATCATCGACCCCCTGCTCGGACGCCTCAGCGCAGCCTTGGGGCGCTACGACCAGCAACGGTTGGCCAGCAGTCCTCTCGTGCGGCTGCGGGTGGCCGTGCATGCCGGGCCCGTGACCGGACCCGAGCTCCGCAGCGGCAATGCCCTGGTTGATGTCAGCCGGCTCCTTGACAGCCAGGCCGTACGTCAAGCTCTGCAGTCTGCGGCTGACACCGGCTCCTTCCTCGCCGGTGTCCTGTCCGAGACCGCCTACCAGCGGTGTGTCCACGGCGGCTACACCGCTGAGCTGGCGCCCCTTCACTTCGCTCAGGCCACCGCTCGGGTCAGTGACAAGCCGGGCTACCAAGCGCTGTGCCATCTCCACGTGCCCGGCATGCCCGGCGCTGCCATCACGCCGTACCTGAGCGGGGAACCGGGGCCGGGTTCGCCCGGGGCCGGTGCCTCTGCCGAGCCCGGGCCGTCAGGCGCCGCTCCGTCTGCAGCATCCGCCTCCCAGGGCGGCGGCATCCAGTTCCACGCACCGCTGTACGGGGCCACGGTGGGCGGTCACATCGAACGCGTGCGCAACACGTATCCGCATCGCTGACCGGTATCCGCGCTGGCCCGTACCCCGCTTCACTCTCCTGGAGTGCCCTCATGTCCGATGTCCCGAACGATCCCGCCCGCACGCGCCAACCTGCGCCTGAAACCGACGCTGTTGCACCGCCCGCACCCCACGGCTGGAAGTCGTCCTGGCGCCGCAACCAGGACGTGCGCGAAGGCAGTAACCACACCAGCACACCCCCCGCTCCCCCAGACACTGCTCCTGCCGGCCGGGAAGAAGGACCTACTCTGCACGCGAGCGACGGCGCGATCCACGTGCACCGTGATGTCGACGTCGTCGCACAGCACATCAACGAGCTGATCCTCGAGACCCGCAAACGGGATCTGCTGGAAGGTGACGTCCAAGACCGCGTCACCCTTCTGCAGCAGCCATTCGTCCGCAACGACCACTGGACCGAGCTGTGGGCCCAGGCTCTGCACCCGGGCGCGGGCGGCCTCCGCCAACCCGTACTCATCGTTGTCGCACCACGCGCGTTCGGCTCCACAGCGCTCAGTCTGCGACTGCTGGCAGAGCACACCCCCGACCACGTCCCCCTGGTGAAACTGGACGCGGACTGGAGCAGCCCCTCCAGGGGCCGCCTGCCGTTGGAGAGGGACCACGCCTACCAGCTCGACCTGAAGCATCCGGCGAACGACGCCTTGTCGGTCGACTTCCTCAATGCGCTGTCCAAGCATGCTGAGAGCCTCCGCGGCGCCCGCTCACATCTGGTGCTGTCCGTAGCGGAGGATCTGTGGACCGACCACCGGCTGGGAGAGCGCAGCGGCATCCACGTTCTGCGCCTGCGTCAGGCCCCCGACGCTCTGGCCGTGATCGAGGCGCACCTGGACACCCACGGCTACAGCCGCCTGACCGCCGTGCTGCGTTCATCGGCCCAGGCTCAGGCCAGCGTGCGTGGTCTGAACGCCGTAGCCGCAGCACGCGCCGCGCGCACGGTCGTGGATGCCTGGCAGGAGCATCTTCACCTCGAGCAGCGGCCCGGACCTCCGGTCGCCGAGGAAGTCGCCGAGTCGCTCACGCTCGTCCAGCGCATCGAAGCGGCGCTGACCGACTGGCGCGGTGAACTCGACTCCCGGTTCGGAGAATCCACCGTGCAGCACGGCAGCGGCAGGGCCTCTTTGACTCTGGAAGACCGCTGCCTGCTTCTGGCCCTGGCCGTGTGGCAGTCCGCTCCCATGCCCCAGGTGACCCGCAGTGCAAGCAAGCTGCAGGAAAGCATCGAAAGCTCACCCGCCCCCGCTGGGGCGCTCTCGCAGGTGCGCAGTGCGTTCTCCAGCCGGGGACTGCGCCGCCGCATCATCGATGTCGGAGCCGACGTCAACAATCAGGACGTCGTCGTCTTCGACAGGCCTGCCTACGGCCGTGCCGTGCTCGAGTACGTCTGGGACAACTACGACGTCATGCGCGATCCACTGATCTCCTGGCTGGTCGGCACAGCTGCAGACGCCTCGCCGGAGGACCGGGCCGTACAGGTACTGACAGAGTTGACCGTGCGGCACGGGACGGTGGAGTACCTCGATCGTCTCGGCAAAATCACCAGCGGGGTCCGCCCGGACGTGCTGGGCACCGTCATGGACAACGCGGTCCGTGATGAACACGTCGGTCGCCTCGCTTGGAGCATGCTGTACCGGTGGGCCGGCGGCCGCTCCGAGTATGCGGCCGTGGTGATCGAAGTCTGCCAGCGCATTCTCCAAGAGCCCGACGTCACCGTCTCGGCCGTCAAAATGGCGATGGTCCGTCTGCGGCGGGTCGCACAGTCCAGCGATGATCCGGAGACCCGCAGGAGTGTCCTGACCGTCTTCCAAGAGCTTGCCGGCCAGCCTGAAGTCAAGCGGCGGCTGGTTGCCGAGGTCAGGAGCTGGCAGCAGGACAAGGGGTCCGCCCGCAGCGGCGGCCTCGCTTTCATGGCGCTGACCCTCCTCACCGACAACGGCATGCCGTGGCTGATGTCCCCTTCCGCGTCGGACATCGACGCTGTCCGTGCCGTGCACGACCTGCTTAAGGACTCCGACACCACGACCGAGATCATCCCCCGTCTGACCGCATGGATCCGTGCATGCGCCGACGACCCCGAGTTGTACCCGCAGCTGCGGGACCATCTGCTGCCCGCCCTGCGAGGGCACAACATGTTCCAGGCCGGCGCCTCGCTCATGCAGGAACTGCAGGGCCTATCCACCACCGAGGGCGCAAGCGTCGCGGACGACTTCTACCACCACCTCGTCGATGTCCGTCTCCGCTCCGTCTTTCCGCCACCGGGAGACGGAGCATGAGATGGCCATGGCAGCACCCGGTGCGTACCACCACCTGCAGCGGGCCACGCCTGCTGCCCACCGCTACGGACGGCATCAGCTTCCAAGCCCTCTACACCATCAGCTGGCGCCCCCACTGGCGTAGCCAGCCGTGCGTCGAAGAAGCCGTCCGCACCCACGTCCACGCCTCAGCACTCGACGCCGCAGCCTGCCTACCCGCCACCGACCTCCCCGCAGCCCAGGACGCAGTAAACGCCGCCCTGCCTCACGGATACCGCACCGCGCAATACCGTCTGCTCTCCGCCCGGGCAGTCCTGCAACTACCGCCCGATGCAGCAGACTTCCTGCACCAGCGACAGGCAGACGACCACCGCATCCGCCGGCTGCGCTTCCTCAAAACCCACCTCTACGACCATCCCGGCCTCGTCGTCCTGGACCGGCTCGAGCACCACTCCCCTGGCGCACTCAGCGACGACCACGTCGCCGAACTCCAGCGCCTCGCCCGGCTGATCAAGTCCTGCGACCGATGGTGGTCCCCGCTGATGCAGCAGTGGGAGCAGCTCGGCAACGGCTTCCACGACACCGAGAAGCAGCAACAGGCCATGCTCGCCCTTCTCGACTCTCTCAAAACCCTCAACGGCGGCAATCTGCCCGCCGACGCCATCACTCCAGAACCAGACGCCTTCGCCCCTGCGACGCAGTGGAAGGCCCACCCATGAAACTCGCTCTGTGGCGGGCCGTCCTCGACCCCGTCACCAGTTTCCGGGCCGTGTTCATCCAGCAACGCAGCACCACTTCCCTGTCCTACGACACCGCATGGCGCCAAGCCCGCATGCACCGCCACCCCGACGACATGCCCTACCGCCTCCACGGCCATCAACCACAACCCCCCACCGACACCACAGACCACCAACCCGTCAACCCGCCATCCACAGATGCCACTTAAACGACAACCGGCACAGCGGGCCACGGGACTACCCCAGCGGCCCCCTGCTCCCCGGCTGTCCTCTCATCGACGCTCCCCTGAACGGCCTGCCAGAGTCACTGAAGCCGCCCAAAGCGGTCCCTCAATCTGCGCGCCTTGATTCAGCTGCCCGATGAGAAGGGGGTCACGTGCATGACCTCTACGCTCCGGCTGCGGTCGGGGCTGAGGGCTCGGTCTCCTGGACGGCGAGCGCGGCTGGTACGCGGTTCGCCGCAATGGGGTTGAGGCGCCAGGCTGTGGTGAAGGGGAAGTCGTTGTTCACCCACAGCACGCCGGCCAGCTCGGGAGGCATGGTCCAGCGCGGCGGATTGGACAGGTCGATCTCGACCGGGTGGTGGATGAACGAGTCGCCGAAGTTGAACTGCATGCTGAGCGTGGGGGCGCCGCGCAGCAGATCGTCGAGGTGCTGGACTTCGAGGCCGGTGAACTTGTCCGCGCCTGCCGCGACGATCAGCGGGAGCCCAGTCTCCTCGGCCAGCGCGCGGTATTTGCTGACCTTCTTTTCGATCCCTGCGGCCACCAACTGGGCAGAGACGACGCCAGCGATATTGCTCGGGGGGAGCAGGATCGTACGCATCCCGGGAGCGCGCATGGTCTGGCCTGTGCTCGGATCGGCCTGGAGCAGGAAGGTGTAGCCCTGGCTCCGGAAGGCTCTCTGGTGCAAAGGGGACAGCAGTACACGCCGCAGATCCTGGGCGATCTTCTTCGCGGTACCCGCATCGGGAGCCTGGAGCGGGCTTGAGGGGTCACCGGCCACGGTGAGTACGACGGGGACCGGGATTTCCTTCAACCGCTCGACCAGGGCGTGCCACGCTTTGATCTTCGCGGTTGCTCCCTTCCGCGGGCTGTGGGTAAGGACCTCGACCAGGGCGAGCGGCGTGCCGTCGTCATCGATTACGGTCCAGTCCGGTGTCAGGTTCCCCCACCGCCGCTCAAATTCAACACCGAAGCCTCGTCGGCGCAGCGCTGCGCCGGCAGCGAGCTCGATGACGTCGGGCCAGAAATTCTGGTCGCGCCACAGGTTCGCGGCGAAGGTCTTCGCGGTGTTCTGCGGGAGGAGATCGAGTTGCTCGTCCAGCCAGATGCGCCAGGGCTCGTACACGTCCAGAACTGCTAGGTCGTAGGAGAGCATCCGGTTCTCCGGCGGGCGCTTGCTGTAGCGCTTCCGCTGTTCGAGGACGAATTGAGAACCAAAGCGCCGAAGGGGCTGTTGGGTATACATGGGCTTGGTTCCTCTGCTTTCCAGGTGCCGCACGCACTCAGCCCGAATCCTGCTGGACCTACGTCTGCCCCTGAGGGCTGCAGGACCGGTGACGCCGCCGGGTTCGGTGCCGGGTTTGAATCGGTGTGCTTATCGCAGGTGCATCGGCAGGACGGTGCGCATGAGCTGTTCGCCGCGGGTGGTGATGGCCTCGAAGTCGCTGCGGGCCATGGCGGCGAAGTTGGTCGGGTAGGAGGCGACCGCGCTGCGCGGAACGAGGTCGGCTGGCGGCGCAGGCAGGCGGTCGTCCTTCATTCCGAGATAGGCAAGGGCGAAACCGTCGATGCGTCCGCTCGCGGCCCACTCGTGCAGGCGGGCGCGGGCGGAGTCCTGGGCCTTGCGGTGGACGGTGGCGAAGGAGCGGCTGAGGCGCCCGAGCATGAAGTGCGGTGTCTTCAGTGCGAGTTCCCCCAGGCCGGCGTCGCAGGCGATGATGAAGGGCACGTCGTAGACGTGCTGGGTGTGGTGCGGTGAGCGTCCCGGTTCGAGGACGGACAGGCCGAGGTTGTCGTAGACGCCGCCGTCGGTGAGCAGCATGGTGTGCTGCTGGTGGTGTCCGTCGCGGTGCTGGAAGGTGAAGGTGCTTTCCAGGGCTGGCAGGAGCGCGGGGTAGGCGGCGGAGGCGGCCACGGCGGTGGCGACGTGGACGGGCTCGGTGATGGTGCCGTAGCGGGAGCAGCCGCTGCGGGTGCTGCCGAAGCGAACCGCGTTGGTGGTGGCCAGGTCGGTGGCGGTCAGAACTACGTCGAGACCGGGGTGGGTGACGTCGGCCAGGGTGGTGGTGCCGAACGCCTTGTGGGCGAGGACGGCGGCCAGGGCGTCGGTGCGGTTGGCGGGGCGGGCGACGGTGACCTGGGTGGTGCGGGTGAACAGTTGGCGGGTACCTGCGCGGGCGGCCGCGGTGAGGTTGCGGGCGGCCGCGGAGGGCTTGAAGACCTGGCGTGCAATGTCCAGTTGCAGGCCGGAGCGCAGCAGGTCGGTGGTGCGGGTGTCAAAGTCGGAGAAGTCTTTCGGGCCGTAGGCCCACAGGGCGGCGAGCAGGGAGCCGCCGGAGATGCCGGAAACGACCCGGATGCGGTCGAGGAGGTCACGGTCGTTGAGGGCGCGCAGGCAGCCGAGGTGGAAGGCGGCTGCGCGGGAACCACCGCCGGACAGGGCGAGGCCGATGGTGCGGGTCATGAGCGGGGGCCCTTGCGTGGGACGGGGACGGGGCGAAGGGGGCGGGTGAAGTAGCCGCCGGGCCACCAACGCACGGGGCCGAGGTGGGCGGGCGGTTGCGGTGGGAGCGGCTCGGATGCGGCCGAGACGGTGCGGGTGGCGAGGTGGGTGTAGAGGTCGGGAGCGTCGCCGGTGGTAAGCCACTGCTGCCAGACGGGGGGCGGTCCTCCGGCGATGAGGATGAGGGCGCGGGCGGGGGCGTCGTCCAGGGGCAGGGTGAGGCTGGTCATGGCGGCGCGGTCGGTGGTGCTGGGCTGTGCTGCGGTGTGCGGGTGGGTGTGCCACATGCCCAGGAAGCGGCTGATGTTGCCGGTCGCCGTGCGGCGGGCGGCGAGGTGGCCGCTGACGCCGTCCAGGCCATGCTGGAAGTAGGCCTCGGTCAGCAGGGAGTCGGGGGGCGGGCCGGTGGCCTCGTCGATGAAGATCACTCCGGCGGCGTCGTTGACGGCACCGAGCAGGGAGCCGCCGGTTTCCACGCGCTGGCCCCGCAGGCGGGCGCCACGGCGGGCTTCCGCGCGCATCTCGGCCATCGCGGCGGGGCTGATACGCACGTCGTAACCGGTGGCCTTGTCGGTGGCGAGGGTGTCGTTGGGCCAGGTCAGCCAGCACGGCCCGGACGGCTGGGTGCTGGTGGGGCCGGTGGGGCCGGTGGGCATGCGGACGATGAGGACGGCCATGGTGTGCCGGTCGGCGGGTTCGGCCAGGGCGTGGAGGACGCCGGTCGCCAGTTGTCCGGCCAGTGCGGTGACGTCGGCGGCCGATCCGGTGAAGGTGGCGTCCGAGCAGCCGGGTTCGGGCTGGAAGAGCTCGGTCGGGGGTGTGGTGGGGAAGAAATCGTCGATCAGGTCGTCGAAGGAGCGCGTGGCATCGGCGTGCGCGGCCAGCGCGGTGCGCCGCAGGACGTCCGTGCCACCGCCGGTGGCACCGCGGAGTGAGATGGCGGCGATGCCGCGGGTGGCGTGGTGGCCGATCATCAGTGTGGCCAGGTGGGGCCAGGGGGCAGTGTCGGTGCGGCGGGCGCGTTCGAGGTGGGCGCGGACGATGCGGTTGGCGGTGCAGTCCCAGATCAGGTCGAAGGTGTGCAGATCGAGGGCGGACAGCCGGGTGGTGACGTTGCCGACGAGTGCTTCGACATGGGTGGCGTGGGGGTCGATCCGGTTGAGGCGGTCGGCCAGGACACTCGCCTTGGAAAAGCCGATGTCGGCGTCCGTATAGGGCTGGCGGGCCAGGATTCCGGGGTGGACGAGTCCATGGTCGGCGACCGTGAGGTGTGCGGCTCCGGCGCGGGCGCACATGTCGGCGACGGGTGCTCCCAGGGCGCCCGCGCCCAGGACGAGGATGCGTTTGCCGCGCAACCAGGCCGCGGGGGTGGCGTGATCGCGTCGGACCGTGACCTCGGGCCGGACTTCGTAGACGCGCATCCACCGGGTGCTCTGGCGGTCGAGCCAGTCGGTGCCGAACCGGACGACCTCGTCGCCGAGTTCGGCCAGGTACGCATGCCCACTGAAGGCAGTGTCGGCGGCCAGGCGCCCGACCTGATCGGCGAAGTCGGGCAGGTGCCAGGCCACCAGGTGCGTCCGGCGCGGCCCGTCGCCGGCGATACCCCGCGAGGGGGTGCCCAGCAGCAGGTGCACCGGCGCGGCTGGGGTGTCCTCGTCGTCCCCGGTCGACACGGTGGCGTCGGCGTCGGGGCACAGCAGGGTGCGATTGTGGCCTGCGACGAACCCCGTCAGCCCCAGCAGCAGGCGCGGCGTGATGTGGTCGCGGGCCAGGGACTCCACCAGCTCGCGCGCGGTGAGCGGGTATTCGAACGTCAGGTGCTTCGTGGTGACGACGACGGGGGCGAGGAAGGCGCGGGCGTCGGCCGGCAGCGCAGCGCTCTCCCGCAGCTGTTCCAGGCTGTCGGGCCAGGGGTCCTCGACGGCGAGCCAGCCCACGACGTCGCATCTGATGTCGTTGACCTGGTGCAGTACGGCGGCGCCCAGCCACGGCCCGTCCGGTCGTGCGACGGGCGCGTCGTGGCGAATGACGAGGAGTCCCGCGGTGTGGTCGGTCAGGGCGTTCGGGGGGTGCAGGGGTTCGCCGGGCCGGTCCAGTTGTCCCGCGGCGGCCGCCTCGAACCAGTCCAGGAGGCGGGTGATGAACCCGTACATGCCGTCGGCCGGATCCCACTCGGTCGCCGTTGAGCGGTACAGGCACAGGTGGCGGCCCCAGTTGACGTGCGGGGCGCCGGCGAAGCGGGTGTGCCGGGTCCGCACGCTGGGAGCCCTGAAGGGAAAGTCCGGGGGGATCCGCAGGGTGACCGCCTCGACGCTGCGCAGCCGCAGGCCGTCCTGGGTGGGCGGCAGGTTGGCGCAGCCGACGCTGACCCGGGCCTCGACGTACCCGTCGGCTGTGGCGGCCACGTGGGTGGCCGCCACCGATCCTCGAGATGCCTGGACGATCCGGTGCAGCTGGTCGAGGGCGAGCTGCTGGCCCTCGGTGAGTTCTAGGGTAGTGCTGTCCTTCACGCGGCACCGAATCCGATCTGCACCGCGGGCTCGGCCTTGTCACCCCTGGCCTGCTGCACACCGGCGCGCGCGACGTCCGTACCCCGCGGGTGTGGCAGGCCGGCACCGGCAGCGAAGGCCGCGGCCGGGTAGCGGGAGGCACCCAGTGCGGCCAGCAGCCGGCGTCCCCCGCCTGCGGCCTCCAGCATCCGGGCCTTGTTCTCCAGGTCGGCGACGTCCACCAGTTCGAGGCCCAGGCCTGGCTCCAGGGCGAAGACCACCGGACGGGGTTCCTTCTTGGAGGGGTACTCCCCCGTGCACAGCACCTCGTAGTCGGTGATCGACGCGTAGGCGTCCCGAGCCAGCAGGTGGGGCGGGTTGTTTCCCTTCTCGTCCTTCTCGCGGAAGGGCAACGAGCTGGCGATCACCCGGGCGTCCGGACTGGCATGCTCCTGGAGCAGGTCGAGAAGGTCCTGCTTGAGCTCCTCCTCGCCGTCCTCGCCCTCGGCGTACATGGCCTTCTTCGAGCAGTGGTGCGGGGAGAGCAGCACGTCCCACTCCACCCGGTCCGCGTTGCCCGCGGCCTCACTGTTCTCGAAGATCATCTTGATGATGGGGTAGGCGAGGTCGCCCAGGAACAGCAGTCGGCCGACTGTGCCGTCACTGGCCTTCAGCTGTACCTGCAGGGCCAAGGAGGTGTCGTTGCGGTCGCCTGCGCAGTGGTCCTTAAACGGTGCGTGGACGAACGCCTCGAACCGGTCTTCGACGTCCTGGCCGTCGATCTTGGTGATCACGTCGCCGGGGAAGGTGAAGTACTCGTCGGGCAGTTCGGCGTAGGAGTGCAGTTCGCGGTCTTCGTCGTAGCCGATGATACGCACCCGGTTTCCGCTGGCCGGCTCCTTGCCGTCCTTGACGGCCTTGAGGGTGGCGTCCACGCGTCGCTCGACCTCGTCCTGGAAGCGCTGTGCGTCCTCGCACATCGGCTTGTCCTCGGACAGTTCGCGCCACAGCCGGGGCGTCGCCCAGATCTCCCCGATCAGGATGGAGCTCTCCAGAAGGTCGCCGAAGCCGCAGCAGTGGTCCGAGTCGGCGTGGGTCAGGGCGAAGACCGCCAGGTAGGGCGTCGTCTCGTCGGGTCGCGGAAGGGTTTCCTCCAGGCGGTCAATGACGGCGGCGACCACCGCGTCGTCCTCGTCGGCGGCCTTCATGTCCCGCAGGTCGACCTGCATGACCAGGTTGTCGCCGACCACGATCGTGGTGGAGTCCCCCGTGCCCACAGGCCAGAACACCACCCCCTGTCCGGGAAGTTCCGTCTCGACCATGTCGCACCTCTTCACTCGACCTCGATCAACTAGCGGGAAAATAGGACAAGTTCTCCCGATGAACAGGTCTACCACGCGCCACTGACAACGCCGCCGCCATCGGGCCGATGGAGACCGACACGAACGCCTCCCCATCGCGCACGGCGCCCCCCTTGCGCCGGCGAACGAGTACCGAGCGAACACCTCCCTCAACGGCACGGGGGCTTTGTGCGTTGCGGCCCTCACCTCGACCTGACCAGCGTCACCCGATCAGTGGCCACGCTGAAAACGCTCAGTAAAGGCGTTGGACGTGTCGGTGGACCTTGGAGGATCTTTCTGCGGGGGCGGTCCGGTTCGGGTGGCGGGTCAGGCCGCGTTGGCGGGCGCCGGCATCAGGGTGTGTGCGGTGCGGGTGATGAGGTCGGCGGCCTGGTCGACGTCGGTGTCGGTGGTGGTGCGGCCGATGCTGAGCCGGAGGGTCGCGCGGGCCTGGTCGCGGGTGAGGCCGACCGCGGTGAGGACGTGGGAGGGTTCGCCGCTTCCGGTGTTGCAGGCCGAGCCGGTGGAGGCTGCGATGTTGGGGAGGCGGTCGAGGAGGTCGATGGCCTCAATGCCAGGGATGGTGAGGCTGAGGTTCCCGGGCAATCGCCGGTGCGGGTGACCGTTGACAATGGCGCCGGGGATCGCGGCCAGGAGGCGGTCCTGGAGCCGGCCACGCAAGGCCCGGATGCAGGGCGGGGACGGGACGGCGCCGGTGGTGATGAGGTGGGCGGCGGCACCGAAGCCGACGATCGCGGGGACGTTGGGGGTGCCGGCCCGCAGTCCACGTTCTTGTCCGCCGCCGGTCTGCTGGGCGGCAACGCGGGTGCCGCCGCGGATGTAGAGGGCGCCGATGCCCTTGGGTCCGTGGAGTTTGTGGGCGGACAGAGAGGCGAGGTCGACGCCGAGTTCGGCGACGTCGAGGAGTCCGCAGCCCGCGCTTTGGGCGGCGTCGGTGTGCAGAACGATGCCGCGTGGGGCGGTGATCTCGGCGATGGCCGCGAGCCGCTGCAAGGTGCCGATCTCGTTGTTGGCGTGCATCACCGAGACGAGCACGGTGTTCGGGGTGAGGACGGCGGCGATGTCGGCGGGGTGGACCCGGCCGTGCCCGTCGACGCCGACGCGGGTGAGGGTGTAGCCATGGTGATCGACGAGCCGCTGGCAGGCGGCGAGGACGGCCTTGTGCTCGATCGCGGTGGCGACGAGGTGCCCGCCGTGCGGGCGGACGGCCAGGGCGGCGCCGAGGATCGCGAGGTGGTTGGCCTCGGTGGCGCCGGAGGTGAAGACGATCTCCAGTGCGTCCCCGGCGCCGACGAGGTCGGCGACCTGGCGGCGGGCGGTGCGGATCGCCCGCGCGGCGGTGCGTCCGCAGGTGTGCGGGCTGGAGGGGTTGCCGTACTCACTGGTGAAGAACGGCAGCATCGCCTCCAGAACTCGTTCGTCGAGCGGGGTGGTGGCCTGGTGGTCAAGGTAGATCAATGGGGTGTTCATGCAGCCCGCTCCTCGTGTCGGGCAGCGGCCGGTGCCGTCGCGGCATACTTGCGCTCGCCGTCGACCAGGTCCCAGTAGATGGTGCGGGGCTCCTCGAAGACGGAGAACGCGGTGGCCAGGCAGTGCCAGTTCCGGTTCGGCTGGGACCGGGCGAGGAAGAAGGCGTCCTCGAACAGCCGACGGGCGCGTTTGGCCAGGGCCTCACGGGTCGGCTGCGGTCCGAACAGGTGCAGGTAGCCGCGCTGCCGCAGCCAGGTCTCGGCGTGCCCGGGGCCGGTCTCGCCGTCGAGGTGGCCGCCGTCGGTGAGGGTCTGGGAGGCGAGCCGCTCAAGGCGGCGGGTGCGGCGGGCGTCCTCGCCGCCGGGACACTGGTCGTCCGTGATCTTCCACTCGTGCCAGCGAGGCGGCTGGTAGTGGGCGAAGTCGACGTCGTCGAGGTGGGCGGTGACCTGCGGTGGGATCTGCCCGCGGGTCAGGTCCGCGACGTCGTAGCCGGGCCCAAGAGCCTCCAGGGTCAGCGAACCGGGACGGCCGGGACCAGGCCTGTCCATGCGGGCCAGGACAGTGAGGCGGTTGGTGAAGCGATTGGTGGGCTCCGCGAGGATCACCGCCCGCCCGTAGGCCAGCAGCCCGGCGGCCCGGGGACCGATCTCCTCGACGGGGAAGGTGTTGCCGCCGCGGTAGTACTGCTTCTTCTCCGCCCCGCCGTCCGAGCGGATCATCAGTGTCTCCGTGCCGGTGGCGGCGGCCAGAACGTGGGCGGCGGTGCGGACGGTCGCCGCGCTGTCGCCGGGCTGGATGAGGCAGGCGTTGAGCACGGGCAATTTCAGCGAGTGCAGCAGGGCCATGGTCTGCCACTTCGGCCAGCGCCGGTCCTTGGCCGCCGCTTCCAGCTCTGCGGCGCCAAATGTGTGTAACGGGCGGGGCAGGGATATCGCCATCGCGCCGTCCCCCTTCTTCTCGATTCAGGCGGCGTCCGCGAGGTGCAGGTCGGCACTCAGCTCGGCAAAGGTGCGGTCGCGGTTCTCGGTGAAGGGGTGGTCGCGCCAGTCGTAGAAGTCGCCGATGCCGTGCTGGTCCGCGCAGACGCGGCGTACGAACTGCCGGGCGAAGCCCGCCGAGGGCCAGTAGTAGTGCTCGCCGGGCCGCGGGGAGAGGTAGAGGTAGGAGCCCTCTGCGGCCTCCGGGAGGGCCGCCATGGAGGTGAGCCGCAGGCCCGGCCCCCCGGTCTTCTCGTAGGCGGCGGTGATCTGGTCGGGGTCGGGGACGGGGATCAGGTGCAGGTGGCAGTGGCTGCAGCAGGACGCACCCAACTCGCAGTCGCGCGGTCCGTGTTCGGCCAAGACCACCGGCCCGTAGCGGGCCTGAATCAGCTTGCGCATCTGTTCGGTCTCCTCGGCGACCCGCTCAAGGTCGGCGGGGGTGACGTCGGCGGCGGCGTCCAGGTGTTGAAGGGGCATGAACAGGCAGTAGCCCGGGGTGAGGGAGCCGATGGTCGGCAGCAGCACCCAACCGCCGGCGGTCTTGGTGATGATCCGGGTCGTGCCCTCGCGTGCGGTGAACTCGGTGCAGAACTGGCAGTCCATCACGATCACCTCTGACTCAAGTTGGTGGGAACTCGTCGGCGTATCGGCTCTTCAGGTCGGCCTCGCGGCCGTAGAAGGGGTGGGATGCGACGTCGTCGGAGCGGGGGCCGTCCAGGGCGCAGACGAGCAGGCGCCCCAGCGGCATGCCGTGGTGCAGACGCAGGACGGCGGGGCCGGTGTTGACCAGCTCCAGCGTGAGGTGCCCGTTCCAGCCGGGCAGTACGAACGGGCTGGTGACGTGGACGGCCAGGCCGACGCGGGCCAGGTGGCTCAGTCCGCCAATCATGCCCACCAGTCCGGCCCCGAGCCGCAGCGGCTGTTCGACTGAGCCGAGCAGCATCTCGCCGGGCATCATCTCGTAGCTCGTCCAGTCGGTGACCGACTCGCCGTAGAGGCCGTCGATGCTCGACTGGTCGGCTAGGTCGATCACCTGCGTGCTCGGCGCGGTCAACGGCTGCAGCGGCGAGCCGAGCGTCAACAGCAGTCCATTGCCGCGAAGTTGGCCAGGCCAGTGCAGAGCGTCCTGTTGGATCAGCCAGGTGATCGACTCGGCTGAGAGCATGGCTTACCCCCCGGGTTCAGGCAGCGCCGTGATCATCGCCTATCGGATCGAAGGCGGCTGCTGAAATGTTCCCCGGGATAGTCCGCAATATCCATATGTCCGGTTGGACATTTAAAGGTTTTCTCGGGGTGAAATGCGGAGAAGTTCAGTTCTGCTGGCCGTGCGGACAGTGCAAGCTGGGTGAGGCCAAGTCAGGGAGGGTGGGTCATGGTGCCGTCGTCGCGGTCCGGGCCGTTGAAGGTGCCGGGTCCGGAGGGATTCCGCGCTGATCTGATCTCGTGTTCCCCAGATCTTCTGGATATGACCTGGGACCAGTTGCGGACGCTGATCGTGGTGCGGGAGGCGGGGACCGCGCTGGCCGCGGCGAAGGTGCTGGGGCGCGAGCAGTCCAGCGTCCAGAAGCAGCTCGACATCCTCAACCGCAACTTCCAGGCCATGACCGGCGAGTTGCTGGTGGTCAAGCAGGGCCGGGGGCGGGACTTCCTGTTCACCCCGACCGGGCTGGAGGTCGTCGAGCGGGCTCGGGCGACGTTCGCCGACTGGCTGCAGGGCATAGCCGATTCCCGCCGCCGGCTCGGCTCGACGCTGACGGTGGGGACGACGGAGTTCACCCTCGGCTTCCTGGGCCGGGTTTGGGAGCGGGTCGCCCCGCAGCTGCTGGAGCGGGAGGTCGAGCTGAAGGTCGTACATGTGCGGACCCGCGACTTCTGGAAGCGCCTGGACTCCAACCAGGTCGACCTGCTGTGCGGCGGACTCGCGGCCGACGCCGCCGCCGCCCGGGTCGCCCCCGACTACGACTTTCTCGAATGGCATCGCGAGGGCCTGGCCTTGCTGACGAACCTGCCAATGCGCGAGCTCGCCGCCAGGACCGTCGGTGTCGACCGGCTGCGGAGTCTGCCGCTGGTGATCCCCTCGCGCGGAGTGATCACCGACTTCGTCGAGCACTGGTATGGGCCCGACTTCCGCTCGCAGCTGCAGATCGTCGCCGAGATCGACGACATCTACTACGGACTCGCCCTGTTGCGGTCCCGCATGACCTATGGGTGCATGCTGTGTGCCCGCTCCATCGGCGAGGCCGCCGTCGACGGGCGGCTGCCCACCGGTGAGGACTTCCGGCTCATCGATTTCGCCGACGACTTCGACCCCATGCTCCAGCTGGTCTCCGGCGTATTCGCCCGCAAGGGGGAACGCGAGACATATGACGCCTCTCACCCGCTGAACATCCTGTGGGACGCCTTCCGTGACGAGGCCGCCTCCGGCAGGCCCCTGCCCCTGTAATCCCCGCTCTGGAGGACCCTCGTGCTGCTGGCCTCGGTCAACCTCAACAAGCGTCTCGGTGCCTCCGGCGCCCGCGCGAACCTCGCCGCTTGGCTCCGCGAGCACGGCGTGAAGATCGTGCTCGCGCAGGAGCCGTTCAAGCCTGCCGACCGGACGCCGCCGGCCCTGGGAGGCTTCGTTTGCGCCGGCGGGGACGGGCATCTGGCCGCCTGGGTCAGCGAGGACCTCGCCCCGCCGGCCGTGTCCTCGCTGGCCCCCTGGGTTCAGCGGGTCGAGCTGGAGTGGCTTGTCGTCCTCCATGTGCATCTCGACGCCTACGGCGGCGCCTCACGGGCCGCCCAGCTGGCCGAGCTCGCCGCAATGACGACTGCTGAGAAGGGGCGCCCGCTGCTGGTCTGCGGCGATTTCAACCTCGCCCCCCGCGCTGCGGACGGCCTGTTCGGTGAGGAGACCAGCACCTTCACCACCGAGGCCGAACGGCAGGCTCTGCAGCAGCTGACGCGGGTCGCGAGCCTGGTCGACACCACCGCCGATGAGGGTCCCGCCTTCACCTTCGAGCGGATCTTCAACGGCAAGCCCAGCCGCTTCCGCTGCGATCTCGCCCTGCTCAGCGACCATCTGACGGCGACGACCACCGTCATCGCGGACGCTTCAGTGCGAAACGGTCCGGCGGCGTTCACCGACCACTCCGCGCTGCTGATCGACCTGCCCCTGACCCTTCAGGCGGCCCAGCTTGACGACGTCCTATTCGCGCTGAGCGAGGTGACCGGCGACGGCCCCGCCGCCCAGGCCAGGCGTGAGTATCAGCCCCATAAGACCGCGATGAGCCGCCAGGCGCCCTCCCCCGCCTCCCGGGCGGTGACCGAGCACCTGACCGGTCCCCTCGGCGTCCGCAGCGTCCTGGACCACGGCTGCGGCCGCGGCACCGACGTCGCCCACTACCACTCAGCGGGTCTGGAGGCCGAGGGTTTCGACCCGCACGACGACTTCGGCTGGCCCCGCCCCGAGCGGACAGGGTTCGACCTGGTCACCTCGATGTTCGTCCTCAACGTGCTGCCCGACCCCTGGCAGCGCATCCAGGCCCTCAAGGACGTTGCGTCCTTTGCCCGCCCCGGCGGGCATGTCGTGGTCGTCACCCGCTCACCCGAGGAGATCGCCAAGGCCGCCGCGGACGGCGGATGGACAGCCCACCACGACGGCTTCTGGTCCAGCCAGAGCAAGGGGACCTTCCAGCGCGGCATCGACCCGGGCGAGATCACCGCACTCGCCCGCCGGGCCGGACTCGTCCCCGCCGCCGGCGCCCCCGTGCTGACCCTGCCAGGCGTGTGCCATGCCGTCCTGACCAAGCCCGAGGCATGAGGAACGCACCTACGAACGTCCCCAGCCGCCTGCGGACTGGTGCACGAAGTCACGTACCACCGAACGTACTCAGTCACGTGCGAGATTGCGCACGAAGCCATGTACCGAAATGACGGCCGAAGCGGCCGACGGTCAGCGGTTGCCCGTCCAGACGATCCGGTCGGCGAAGCCGCCCCGCTCGCCCGCCTTGGCCTCCCGAATCTTCTCCAGCTGATCCGCGTCGACCCCCAGGTCCGCAGCGAGCGCGCGCACGACCTCCAGCACGTCCGCGAGCTCCTCCGGCGCCGAGTCCTCATCCGCCTCGAGGAACTCCGCGACCTCCTCGCCGAGCTTGTCCCGCAGCCGACTGCGGTATTCCTCCCGGCCCGCTGCGTAGGTGACCGGCTCAGCCCCGTCCTCGCGGATGATCTGCGGAATCCGGTCCCGCACCAACTTGCCGTGCCTGCTGTAGGGCTCCACCCGTGCTCTCCCGCACCTGTCTCCGTGAGGCGGTCGCCAAACGCCACCCCTTCATGCCGCCGCAGCCTAGGGAAGTCACCTCACAACTCGCCATGCGAACCGCCAATCTCACCCGTTCGGAGGGAGCCCATCGTCCCGGGGCAGGGCACGGCACCGCCTCGCCCCGCCCGGTGCGCATAGCGACATGGCACTAACGGATCGCCCAGACCAGGATGGTAACGGCGGCGGTCCAGGCAAAGCGCTTGCGGCCGCCGCGCTTGTGGTCGGTATGCCGTTTGGGCCGTAGATCAGGCGGGAGCGTTCGCCGGGCTGGTAGCAGCACAGGGCTGCTACGGAGAAGCGACGCTGGGAACGGCCCCGGACGCGGATGACCGGGGTGGATCCGCCTCTGCCCCCCCGTCGGTGCGCGGCTGTTGCAGCAGGCGGGCTGGAGTGGTCCGGTGCGTGCCTACGAGCTGGACGACGCCCGGAATTGGCCCACGAACGGCGAGGACGGCGTCAACCTGGCGAGGTGGGCGGACCGCGTCGGGCTGCTGGTGATGGGGAACGGCCCAACCCGCGCCGGCGCGGACGGAGCCCGGCGCCCGGACCCGCGAGCCGAGGAGATCGACGCGGGCATCGCCGCCGCCCTGGCCCGCGGTGACGCGGACGGGTTCTTCCCGAACATGGACGCGGCCCTTGCCCGTGAGCTAGGGCCTGTGTGAGGTTGTGATCATTCGGTCGTCGGTAAGAGGTCGTTGATCCAGATCAGAGAGGCTCGGAGGTGGAGTCCGGCGTCGTAGCTCTC
>NZ_JNYQ01000028.1 GCF_000717245.1 Kitasatospora papulosa | reverse complement strand
TAGCCACCCGCTACGACAAAACCCGCGAATCCTACGAAGCAGCACTCACCATCGCGTCACTCCTGATGTGGATATGACCCTTTGAAGACAGGCCCTAGGCACTGTTTCTCGGATCTCCTGACGCGGGTGGGGCGTTGGGCCCAGGCTGGCTGTATGGGCCGTGGGGATCTGACGAATGCGGAGTGGGATCGGCTGGAGTCGTTCTTGCCTCGGGGTGGTGCGCGTGGCGGTCGGTGAAGTGATCACCGGCGGGTGATCAACGGGGTTCTCTACCGAGTGCGGACCGGCGTGCAGTGGCGGGATCTGCCCGAGCGGTTCGGGCCGTGGGAGACGGTCTATAAACGACATCGCCGCTGGTCAGCTGATGGAACCTGGCAGATGCTGCTGTCCCGCGTCCAGGCAGCGGAGGACGCGGCGGGCGGGATCGACTGGGACGTGTCGGTGGACTCGACAGCGGTACGAGCCCACCAGCACGCCGCCGGTGCGAGGAAGGCTCCTCCGGCCGCCCTTCCTCAAAAGGGGGCCGAGCAGGGGACGAACCAGGTCGATCCGGTACTGCGGAAACTGGTGGCCCGGCTGGAGGAGGTGGTCAGATCGGCGAATGCCTGGGACGTTCCCGCGGGGGATTCACCACCAAGATCCACCTGGCCGCCGAGGGGCGATGCCGGCCCCTCGCCTTCGTCCTGACACCCGGACACTACGGTGACGGACCCCAGCTCGAGCGGGTCCTGGAGCAGGTATCGGTGCCCCGAACCGGAGTCGGCCGGCCTCGCACCCGGCCCGACCGTGTTCTGGCGGACAAGGCGTACACGTCGCGCAGAAACCGCCGCTACCTGCGACGACGCGGTATCCCGCACACGATTCCCGAACGCCTCGACCAGCAAAGACACCGCAAGAACCGAGGCTCGCGAGGCGGTCGCCCCACCGGCTTCGACAGCGAGCGCTACAAAAAACGCAACACCGTCGAACGCACCATCAACCGCCTCAAGGGCTTCCGGGCCCTCGCCACACGATACGAGAAACGCGCCTACATCTACCTCGGCACCGTCACGCTCGCAGCACTCGTCATCTGGCTCAGAGCACGATCCGAGAAACAGTGCCTAGGCAGCGGTGCCCGCTATGGGCGGCCACGCTTGGTGCAACTCGCCGACCGGTGCCGAGTCGTGACCGTGTGGCCGCCCGGGCGGCCTGCTGGAAGGCTTGAGTCTGCCGCTCGACAGGTCTCGGCCCCAGTGCGCCCGTTGCTGCCTCACCCGCTCGATGTACGCCACGACCGCTGAGCGTGCGCCAGCATGCGGGTCACTCTCTCTCCAGCGCTGCGCGCACAGCCTTGGAGTCTGCGCTCCCGCTCTCGACGATCCTGACCGCCTGGTCGACGAGCCAGGTGCCGCGTTCGTCGGGGACAAGCCGCAGTGCGCTTTGCACGACCATGGCGACTCGCTTGGAGTCCACGGTTGTCCCCACTCCGATTCCGGCCGGGTGCGGGCCGAAGGCCGGGACCTCGACAGCCTCACTGGTGCTCACCCCCGTGTCACTGTTGTCGCCGGGTTTGGGCGCCGCAATAACTTCGACGCACTCGGCTATGGTGTCCATCTCCCAACTCCGCCGCAGGCGTTCCGTCGTGGCCTCGCAGGCAGCCTCCCAATCATGGTCCAATTGGGCCTGCTGATATGCCCAAGCGGCCTCGATCGCAGCCGTCGCTCGCTCCTTACCTTCACCACCGTTCGCGCTGTCATCGGTCGCGACGCAACCGGACAGCGGCAAGGTCACCGCCATCGCAACCACCCGAGCGGCACGTACGAGCCGAGCGGCCATGTCATGCCCCCCCCTCACCCCTTATCGGTCCTTCCCGGAACCGTTTGGAGGATTACAACACAGGGCCGTAGCCGAGTAATCACCCACAGAGCTCAACGCGTTTCCCGGCGTCCGGCGGGCGGAAACCGTGTGTCCCGGATAGCTGCCCTGATCCACAGTCCACACCCCCGTATGGTGCCTCCACGGTGTCGGTCGTCAGGGGGTGACGATCGCGAACGTCTTGTCCGGCTTGTCGAGCACCGACATCAGCCGGGTGAGCAGACTCGCGTCACCCTCCATGGTGATGCCCTCCACCCCCCGGCCCGCGAGCGTGCGCAGGAGCTGGGCCTTGGTCATCGTCATGGTGAGGCCCACGTCGGCGGAGGGCTGGGTGCCGGTCGTCCGGGTGAGGAGTCCGTTCGCGAGGCGGAGGCGTCGGCGGTCATCGCCGACGTGCCAGTCGATCGTGAGGTCGAGGGCCCATGCCTTCGGTCCGTTCACACGGACGGCGAGTCCGTCGATGAGCTGGTCGACCGTCAGGGCCTGGTGCATGTCGGGGCCGATGGTGGCACTGGTGCCGTCGATGACGCCACAGGTCAGTTCCCGCGCGCCCGTGAGATAGAAGTTCCGCCAGACGGCGTTCTCGACGGTGTGCCCCAGGCGCGTGTAGAGGGCCGCTAGATCGCGTCGGGTCCGCTCGTCCCTGGGGTCGTCGAAGACGGCGTGATTCAGCAGGGTGACGGCGAAGCGGAGGTCACCGCGTTCCGCGTAGTGACGGGCGCGGGCGCGGACCGCGGCCTGGCCACCCAGGGTTTCCACCCAACGGCGGGCCTCCTCAACCGGGGGGTGCTCCCACAGGTGGGCGGGGTTGCCGTCGAACCAGCCCATGTAGCGCTGGTAGACGGCCTTGACGTTGTGGCTGAGAGAGCCGTAGTAGCCGCGGTTGGCCCAGATGCCCTCGAGCTGGGGCGGCAGCTGGAAGGTTTCGGCGATCTCGGTTGCGGTCAGGCCCTGGTTCATCTGCCTGACGGTCTGGTCATGGAGGTAGCCGTAGAGGTCCCGCTGGTGTGTGAGCAACTCGACGATGTTGCCGTTGCCCCAGGTGGGCCAGTGGTGGGAGGCGAAGGCGACGTCGGCGGCGCCGTTGTAGAGGGCGATCGATTCGGTGAGGTAGCCGGCCCAGGCGTGGGCGTCGCGTACTTGGGCGCCGCGCAGGGTCACGATGTTGTGCATGGTGTGGGTGGCGTTCTCCGCCATGCAGACGGCGCGGAGATCGGGGAAGAGGAAGTTCATCTCCTCCTGGCACTCGGTTCCGGGAGTCATCTGGAAGCGGATCCGGACCCCGTCGAGCGTCAGTTCCTCGCCCGTGGCACCGATGGAGTGGGTGGGAGGGATGAGACCGACCGTGCCCAGCGAGACGGTCAGACCGAGACCGCACCCGACCTGGGACGTCACCCCGGAGGGGAGGCCGGCACCGTACATGTACGAAGCGCGGCGGGACATAGCGGGGCCGGCGTAGACGTTCTCGCTGACGGCGTGCTCCATGAACCCGCTGGGCGCCACGACGGGGACGTCGCCGGCACCGTCCGGGAGCACGCCCCTGCAGCCGCCGAAGTGGTCGACGTGCGGATGGGTGTAGATCATCGCGCGGACGGGACGTTCGCCGCGGTGGTCGCGGTAGAGGCGCAGGGCGACGGCGGCCGTCTCGGCGGAGATCAGCGGGTCGATGACGATGACGCCGGTGTCGCCCTCGACGATCGTCATGTTGGACAGGTCCAGGCCCCTGACCTGGTAGACGCGGTCGGTGACCCTGTAGAGGCCCTGGCGGGCCAGGAGCCGGGCCTGTCGCCAGAGGCTGGGGTCCACGGTGTGGGGGGCCGGATCCCCAGCCTTGTCGAGGAAATCGTAGGCATTCGGATCCCAGGCGGTCCTGCCGTCCGCGGTGGTGATCGGGCCGCCCGTGAACGCGGCGACGAATCCGCGCTGTGCGTCGTCGAAGTCGGTCGTGTCGTCGTAGGGGAGGCCGTCCGTGCGCGTCGGAGTCGGGGCTCCGTGCGGGCGGTGACCTGGATCTGCTTGTGCGGTGGCGGGGTTGAGCGAGACGGCCGCGGCGGCGGCGCCCGCCGTGGCGGCGACGAAGTCGCGCCTGTTCATCGGTGTCATGGGTGAAAGACCTTTCCCGGGCGTTCCGAACGGCCCGGCCGGAAGGGCGGACGAGGGGTGGGGACCTTCCGCTGCGTCAGGTGTCAGTGGTGCAGGGCCAGCAGCTTGGCGATGCCGTTGCGCTGGATCTCCGATGTGCCGGTCAGTACGCGGAACATCCGGATCTTGCGGAAGAGGAATTCGATCTCGTTGCCCTGCGTGAGCCCTTCCTTGCCGTGGATCTGCACCGCCTCGTCGAGGATGCGGAAGGCGGACTCGGCGACGAAGAGCTTGCACATGAATGCCTCGGTGTGGACCTCGCGGCCCTCGTCGAGGGCCGCGAGCGCCGCGTACGTCATGGAGCGCGCGGCGTACAGGCCGGTCGCCATGTCGGCGACCCGGTGCTGGATGGCCTGGAGCATGAGCAGCGGCTGACCTCCCGCGACCATGCGGGTCCGGGCCCGGGTGAGCGTCAGGTCGAGAGCGCGGCGGGTGGCGCCGAGGACGCTGGGGCAGTGCAGCAGCCGGTTCGTGGTGACCCTGCCGAGTGCGATGCGCATGCCCGTGCCCTCCTCACCGAGCAGGTTCGCGGTCGGAACCCAGCAGTCGTCCAGGACGATGTCGCTCTCGATGTGCTCGCCGGACATCGGCGTCGCGCCGTCCTCGACACGGCAGCCGGGGCTGTCGAGGTCCACGAGGAAGGCCGAGAACCGGGGCTTGTCGTCCGGTAGTTCACCGGTGCCGGCCATGCGGGCGACGACGATCGCGAAGTCGGCGAACGGGCCGGCGGAGGAGAAGACCTTGTGCCCGGACAGGCGGTAGCCCTCGCCGTCCCGGGTGGCGACCGTGCGCATGGAGCGGACATCGGATCCGGCGTCGGTCTCCGTGAGAGAGAAGCAGCACGCCCGCTCACCGCGGACAAGTGGCAGCAGGTAGGTGTCCAGCTGGTGTGGGGTGGCGTACTTGAGGATGTCGCCCGCGCGCAGGGGGCCGCCCATGTCGCCCAGCACGCAGTGCGACAGGACGCGTCCACTGGCGCCGAGCTCCTCCTTCAGGGCCGCGAGCTGGGTGTACGTGAGGTTCTGCCCGCCGTACTCCTTGGGCAGGTGGATACCGTAGAAGCCCAGTTCACGGCTGCGGCGCCAGACCGGTTCGAGATCGGCGCGCGTCAGACGCCCCATCGGGGTGATGCCGCGCTCTCGTTCGTAGTCGGCGAGTTCGCCATCGAGGTAGCCGCGCAGGCGGTCGACGAGTTCGGCCGTGCGAGGGTCGTCGTAGGTGGGACGTAGCGAGAAGGTCACGGGGGCTCCTGGGGGAACGGGTGATCGAGAAGTGGTCAGTTGACGCGGCGGGAGGCGTTCGCCCAGTACGGTTCGCGTACGGACTTGCGGTCGAGCTTGCCGTTGCGGTTGTGGGGCAGCTCGGTCACGAAGTCGACGGCCCGGGGTTTCTTGAAGCGGTCGAGGCGGTCGGCGCAGAAGGCGATCAGCTGGTCGGCAGTCACGCCGGTGTCACCGGGGCTCTGGACTACGACGGCCCTGACCGCCTCGCCCCACGTGTCGTCCGGTACGCCGACGACGCAGGCCTCCTGGACGGCGGGGTGCTCGTAGAGAGCGGCCTCGACCTCGGTGCAGTAGATATTGAAGCCGCCCGAGATGATCATGTCCTTCTTGCGGTCGACGAGGAAGAGGTAGCCGTCCTCCCGCATCCACGCGAGGTCGCCGGTGTGCACCCACCCCTCGCGGAACGTCTCGGCGGAGAGTTCGGGCTCCTTCCAGTACTCGCGTACACAGTCCGGGCCGCGCACGATGACTTCGCCGATCTCGCGCGGGCCGAGCTCCCGGCCCTTCTCGTCGACGACGCGCACCTCGGTGTCGTAGGAGGCCCGCCCGCAGGACTGGAGCAGCTCGTGGTCCTCCTCGAGGGCGTGGGCGATCTCTCCGGCGCTCAGACCGGCGACGACGCTGGTGGTCTCCCCGAGTCCGTACCCCTGGGCGAGGACGGGCCCGAAGAGCTTCACCGCGTCACGCAGGCGCTGCGGTGAGATGGGCGCGCCACCGATCCGCACGCTTGTCAGGGACGACAGGTCGTGGCGGCTGGCGGCGGGGTGGGCGAGCACCATGTTCACCATGGCGGGGACGAGGAAGGTGGCGGTGATGCGCTCCTTCTCGACCGTCTCCAGAAAGCTTTCAGGGGTCCAGGCGGGGAGGACGTACGTCGTGGAACCGCCGAACACGCCGGCCAGCAGGCCCATTCCGGTGGCGTGGGTGATGGGCCCGCAGGCGAGGTAACGCGTGCCGGGACGTGGCCGTGACTCGTCGGACATGAGGAGCTTGCGCATGTTCGCGAGCCGGTTGCCGACGGTCTGCACTGCGGCCTTCAGCGCTCCGGTGGAACCCGAGGTGAAGTTCAGGACGCAGGGTTCGTCCTCGTCCACGTCCACGAGGAACGGCGCGGCGTCGCCCTCGGCGAGCAGGGTGGAGTAGGTGACGGGCGGCGCTCCGGACGGGAGGGCCTCCTCCGGTTCCTCGTCGAGCGGGACGGGCAGGCACTCGTTGCCGGCCGCGGCGATCGCGGCGAGGGCGTCCTCGCGGTGTGCCGAGTCGAAGACCAGGGCGCGCACGGAGGCGTAGCGCAGGATGTGCGCGATCTCGCCCCGCCCGAGACGCGCGTTGATCGGTGCGCGTGTCAATCCCGCCTTGTACAGGGCGAACTCGGTCTCGACCAGTTCCCCGCGGTTCCACGCGACGCAGGCCACCACATCACCGGGGCGAAGGCCGCGCGCGGTGAGGGCGGAGGCGAGGCGGTTCGCCGAGGACTCCAGCTCGGTGAAGGACCAGGAGCGCTCTCCGCATACCAGGGCGGGGGCCTCGGGCCAGTAGCGAGCGCTGCGTGAGAGATAGGTGCCGAGGTTCATGAAGCTGTACTCCAAGAGGCAGAAATGGATAGTCGTTTCATTTACAGACACCTTGTTCAGTAAAGTAAGAAGTGTCAAGAGTCTTCTAGACTGAGGACGCTCGCAGCGTCACGATCGAGGAGAGGTGGCTTCGTGGCCGAGGACAGACGGACGAGGCGGTCACGCCGCGCCCTGGGGACGGCCCTGGTGGAACTGGTGCTGGAGCGCGGTTTCACCGCGTTGACCGTCGAGGACATCACCGAGCGGGCCGATGTTGCCCGCGCGACCTTCTACGCACACTGCCGCGACAAGGAAGACCTGTTCGCCCGTGTGACGGCCGACCTTTTGACCGGGCTCGCCGCACGCCTCGAGCCGGTCGTCGCCGACAGCGAGGTCGGCTTCACCGGCAAGCCGGTCCTGGAGATGCTGCGGCACGCCCGCGAGGAGCGCGACCAGTACCGGATCGTGCTGCGGGGCGAGGGTGACGGCAAGCCGCTGCAGATGTTCGTGGACGCCCTCGCCCGGGCGACGGCCGAGGAGTTCCGCGCCCGCGCGGAACGCAACGCCGTGCAGCCGCGCATCGACCCCGAACTGCTGGCCCGCGTCTGGGTGGGTGAGCAGATCGCGGTGTTGCGCTGGTGGGTGGAGCAGGACGTGCCATCGCTGCCCGCCGAGGAGGTCGTCCGGATGCTGCTCGACCTTGCGTTGCACGGCCGGTACTGGGCCAGCGGCTTCGAGAGCCGGGCCTGAGACCCGGGACGGCCGCGGGGCACAGGCGCCGCGGCCGCCCCGCGGGCGTCAGCCCAGCTTCAGCCGGCGCGCGTCCCGCTCCGGCCGGATGGTGATGAGGGCGGCCACGGCGCACACGAGCATGACGGCAGCGGACAGCAGGTAGGCCTGCGTGTAGCCGGCGCTCCGCGAGGCGGCGGAGTCCAGCATGTACCCGGTCAGATAAGGGGAAATCAGCCCCGGCAGGGTTCCGGCCGCGGCTACGACACCGAACACGGCGCCACGCTGGACCGCCGGGACCACGGCCGAAACGGTCATGTAGTGCAGCGGGAAGACGATGGCGTGACCACCGAACGCCAGGGCGAGCAGCGCGAGATGGACGCCTCGGCCGTCGACAAACGGGAAGGCAGCCATGGCCAGTGCCGCGACACCCACGGCGACGCCTTGCGGGATCGCCGTCGACCCGCGGCTCGAGCCGCCCCGGCGGCGGAGGAAGTCCCCCAGTACGGGTACGGAGAGCAGCAGCACGAGGCTGAATGCGGAGATCGCACTGATGACCGTTGCGGCTACCCCCGATGTCATGCCGAGTTGAGTGCGCAGGTAGGCGGGGAGCCAGGCATGGCTCAACGCCAGAGCCCAGGAGGCGCCGAAGGCGGCGGCGATCGACCCGAGCACCGTGCCGTTCAGCAGGAGCCGCCGGTACGGCAGCCGTGCCTGCGGGGCGGGGGCGCACGGGGTTCCGGAGGCCGGAGCGCCGACGCTCCGGTGGCCTTCCGCGCCGGGCGTGACCTCGCCGCCGTGTGGCCCGTCGTGGCCCACTCGCCACCAGATCAGGCTCCACAGCACACTCGCCACCGCGAGGACCACGAATGCCGAGCGCCAGCCGAAGCTCGTGATCAGCCAGGTGACCACCGGCGCCGCGACCAGCGTGCCCAGGGCGGCACCGCTGATCTGCAGGGCAGAGGGCAGGCCACGGCGGTCCGCCGGGAACCACTTGTACAGCGCGTGCATCGACATCGACGCCGCCGGCCCTTCCGCGGCCCCGAGCAGTACGCGTCCGGCCACCAGCGCCGGCACCGACGCCACGACCAGCACAGGCAGTTGGGCCACCGCCCACAAGACGGCCATCGTGAAGAGCAGGACCCGACTGGAGAGGCGGGCAGAGGCGAAACCGACGGCAAGCCCCGAGAGGCTGAACAGCAACGAGAACGAGCTCGAGATCATCCCGTACGTGCTGTTGCTGATGCCGAGCTCGTCCATGATCGGTACGGCTGCGAGCCCCAGCACGGACTTGTCCGCGTAATTGATCAGCATGAACGACACGATCATCGCGGCGATCAGCCATGCGTGCCGTCGGTCGAACGTGGGACGCGGCGGTGCCCCTCCGGCGTCGGCGGGGAGGGGGCCGCCGGCCGCATCGAGAGGCGGGGCGGACGAGGGCGGTTCGACCATGAGGCACACTCCTGCGGCTCGGAAGGAAGGGGGCGGAGGAGGCGGGGAACGAGTGCTCGCCCGGAACTCGCGTCGTCCGCTGCGGGATTCACGACAGCCGCGTCCAGCATTACCGGACTGACTGTCTGTTAATGATCGAATCATTTGGAAACGTAGCTCTCGAGCGCCTGTGCGTCAACGAGTTGACCAAGACGTAAATGGCCTCTGTTCCCAAAACTGACCTGTGTGTACGGTAACGCTAGACATGTTTGAGATCTCGCCAGCTCTAGCTGCTGACGGACGGAGCGACACATGACCGAGACAGCCCCGCTGAGTGGCCTCTCGTGGACGCGCGGCTACACGGACCCCGCCTGGACCCGCCGTTTCACGACCTCCGGCCGCGAGATCTCACCGAGCCGCAGGGGCTGGCGCGGAGTCCGCCGTCCCCGGGATCTGCCCGGCAGGTCCACCTCTTCCGATCCCGGCACGCACGAGCTCGACACCGTGCCCCTCGAACTGAACGGCAGGGCCGCAGTCACGCTGCCCGACCTGTTCGACGCCGCGCAGACCGACGCCTTTCTCGTCCTGCACCGCGGCTCCGTCGTGTACGAGCGGTACCTGGACGGCATCGAAGGGCACACGCCGCACTTCAACGCCTCGGCGGCAAAGTCGTACATCGGTCTCGTCGCGGCGGTTCTGGCCCACCAAGGGCACCTGGACCGCACCCTTCAGACGTCCTTCTACGTCCCCGAACTCGCGGGAACCGCCTTCGGCGAAGCCCGGATCGAGGACCTTCTGCACATGGGCACCCAGGTCTCCTACGGAGGCCGGCGGCTGTTCGTCTCACCGGGACTCGACCTCGTCGTCGTCCACTTCGGTTCCCAGGTGATCTCCTCCGCCGTTCCTGCCGTCCCGTTCGTCCCGGCGTTTCTGCAGATCGGCGCGCACCTCCACTCGGAGGCATAGGCTGCGACGCGGTGAAGTTCGGTGCGGCGCCAGTGGCTGGGCACGGCACCGAGCCCTCCGGGTCCGCTTCGACCGGCAGCATGTGCCGACAACCTCACGTCGGATTCACGGACCGCGCCTGACGGCTGGATACACGTGAGCTCGCCGACCTCGCCCGCAGCGCGGCCGCTGAAAGAACGCTGAAGAACCTACAACAGCCACCCCGGGATGGCCGACTCCCCAGGACGACCCCAGCACCCGCCATGACCACGCCCAGTGGACCGGGGAAACGGATACCCCATCACGGCGAGAAACCTGTCGGCCGAGGCGGGCGGGCCGCTGCCGGCGCCAGATCGTACGATGGCGGCATGTCATGTGCCGTCCAGCCGTCGAGCCGCCGCCCTGCCGGGCGCGGTTTCGTGCTGTTGGTGCTGGCGGTACTGGCCGGAGTGCTGGCGATGCACGGGCTGGGCCCTGACCCGGCGCCGATGAAAGTCGCGACAGCCGGCAGCGCTCGCGGCGCGGCGATGACGCACGAAAGGGCCGTCGACGCAGCCGGGGACTGCGCGCACGCCACCGGCGGAGCGGGGCATGCGCATCACGCGGATGCCTTGTGCGTGGCGGCGGGTGTCGGCTCTCCTTACGTCCCGCCCCCGCTGGCTTCCGTTCCTGATGTCCCACGTGCGCTGCAGGTGTTTCCTTCCGGCGCGGCCGGGTCTCCCGAGGGCGGGCGTGCACCTCCTGACCTGGCCGAGTTGCAACTTCTGGGGATCTAGAGCGGCCCGCACGGCACCTTCTTTCCCCGGTACTGCGGGGGCGGGAGCGGTGCCGCGCTTGCGCCTGTGTTCTCTTCCGCCTCGACGTATGCCTTTGTATGGGCTGCGTATCAAGGAGTCGCACCACCATGAACAAGCACTTCATCCGCCGTACGGCGCTCGTCGCCGCTGCCGGCGCCGCGTCCTTCGTGCTCGCAGCGTGCGGGTCGGACAAGGACGCCTCGGCCGGGCACGACGGGCACGGCTCGTCGGCCTCGGCCACTGCGTCCGCTGCGGTGTCGCAGGGTGAGCACAATGCCGCCGACGTCGCGTTCGCCAAGGGCATGATTCCTCACCACCGCCAGGCCGTGGAGATGGCCGACCTTGCCTCCAGGCGGGCCCAGTCGGCTCAGGTCAAAATCCTGGCGGGCGAAATCAAAAAGGCGCAGGCCCCGGAGATCAAGACCCTGTCGGGCTGGCTGACCTCATGGGGCGAGGAGGTTCCCGCCGAGGGCGTCATGGATCACTCCATGCATGGCATGGACGGCATGATGACGGGCGAGGACATGGACAGCCTGAAGAAGTCGTCCGGCAAGGCGTTCGACACCGCTTTCCTGGAGATGATGATCAAGCATCACGAGGGCGCCGTGGATATGGCGAAGACGGAGAAGGCCGACGGATCCTTCCCTGACGCCAAGAAGATGGCTGACGCCATCATCACTTCTCAGACCGCGGAGATCAGCAGGATGAACAGCCTTCTCGGCACGGGCTGACCGGCTCGGCGTTCACGGGGCCGTACACGCCGACTGGCGTGTACGGCCCTGCCGCGGTCGCGCTTCGGAATGGCCTTCACGGTGATCTGCTGAACGGCACCTGAACCTGACGATCAAGACTGTCGCCCGGCCCAGGGACTCCTCCGCTTCGTCCTGCTGCCTCGCCGCTGGGTCGTCGACCGGTCCCTGGCCTGGATGATGAATGCCCGCCGCCAGGCCCGCGACTACGAACGGCTCGTCCAGCGCTCCGAGACGGACGCTGATCACCTGGGCAGCCATCACGCTGGTGACCAAACGCCTGACGCGCACCGCTTGGACCAGGAAACCGCAAACCAGCAGCTGACCTGCTCATTCACCGGGCTTCGAGTCGTCCGGTGGCCTGCGGATTCGCGGTCCGCTTCGGGGCATTCGCAGAAATCTCGCAACTGGTCATTCCTGCGAGCACGGGGCGTGCACTCGTGGCCCGGGGTTGCGGCCGGCGGTCGGGCCGCTCACGTATCGTCTCCCGATATCGGAGTGCGTAACCTACGCGGCTGTGCCGCCGAGGGAGTGGGCCATGAGCAAGCCGTCGACCGCCGCTGGGATGCCGGACGAACTTCAGTGGCGGCTCGGGGTGTCCGACGCCGTGGTGATAGGCCTGGGGTCGATGATCGGCGCGGGGATCTTCGCCGCCCTGGCCCCGGCCGCGAACGCCGCCGGGTCCGGGCTGCTGATCGGCCTCGCGGTCGCTGCCGTGGTCGCCTTCTGCAACGCCACCTCCTCGGCCCGGCTCGCGGCCCGCTACCCGGTCTCCGGTGGCACCTACGTCTACGGCCGCGAACGCCTCGGTGACTTCTGGGGCTATCTGGCCGGGTGGTCCTTCGTGGTCGGCAAGACCGCCTCCTGCGCGGCGATGGCCCTCACGGTCGGCTCGTACGTATGGCCGGGCCAGGCGCACGCGGTCGCGGTGGCAGCAGTGGTGGCGCTGACCGTGGTCAACTACGCCGGGGTGCAGAAGTCCGCGCTCCTGACCCGGGTGATCGTGGCCGTGGTCCTGGCGGTGCTCGCCGCGGTGGTGGTCGCCTGCCTCGCCTCCGACACGGCGGACGCGGCCCGACTCGGCGTCGGTGCGGACGCCACGGCCGGCGGGGTGCTCCAGGCGGCGGGCCTGCTGTTCTTCGCGTTCGCCGGGTACGCGCGGATCGCCACGCTCGGCGAGGAGGTCCGCGATCCGGCGCGCACCATCCCCCGGGCCATCCCGCTCGCGCTGGGCATCACCCTGGTCGTCTACGCCGTCGTCGCCGTCGCGGTGCTGACGGTCCTTGGCCCCGGCGGGCTGGCGCAGGCCACGGCACCGCTGTCGGAGGCGGTCCGGGCGGCCGGCGCGGGCTGGCTGTCCCCCGTCGTGCAGGTGGGCGCCGCAGTGGCCGCGCTCGGCTCGCTGCTGGCGCTGATCCTCGGTGTCTCCCGCACCACCCTGGCGATGGCCCGCGACCGGCACCTGCCGCACGCCCTGGCCGCCGTCCACCCCCGGTTCAAGGTGCCGCACCGTGCCGAGCTGCTGGTGGGCGCCGTGGTCGCGGTGCTCGCCGCAACCACGGACGTGCACGGGGCCATCGGGTTCTCCTCCTTCGGCGTCCTGGCGTACTACGCGGTCGCCAACGCCTCCGCCTGGACGCTCACCGAGGACGAGGGAAAAACGAACCGGCTAACCCCGGCCGTGGGGCTGGCCGGCTGCCTGGTGCTGGCCTTCGCCCTGCCCGTGTCCTCGGTGATCTCGGGCGCCGCGGTGCTGGCCTTCGGTGCGGCCGCCTACGGGCTGCGCCGCGCCGTGACCGCGCGCAGGGCGTAATTTCCCGCGCGGCTGCCGCTACGGGGCATCCTCGCCGAGGACTTCGCGGGCCAGCTCCTTGAGAGCCTGGCGGTCCTCGGCAAGGGCCTGCTTCCCGGCCTTCGTCGCCTTGTATACGCGCCGGGTGCGGCCGTCGACCACCCGCTGCTCGGAGACCAGCAGCCCCTCAACCTCCAGCCGGTGCAGCGTCGGGTACAGGGTACCGGGACTGATCCGGTAGCCGTGGGAGGCCAGCTCCTCGGTCATCCACGCACCGTAGATCTCCTCCTGGGCCGCGTGATGCAGGATGTGCAGCCGCACCGCACCCCGCTGGAACTCCCGCACCCTGGACCACCTCCGGCAGTGACGAAACCGATATCGGCATCCGATCCTACGCCTGCGCCGGATACCGCCCCGCTCGATCTCGTCGCGAAGCGCCGGACGGCCGCCACGCTACTCACAAGTGGAGACCTCCACTTCAGAAACCTCACTGATGTCCTTCATGCCGAACCGAAAACGAAGGCTTGTCCCGCCCTCGCTCAGCGAGTTCCCACCAGATCTTTCAGCGGGTTGACCAGCAACTCATCAAAAGCTCGTCATCGTAGGGGTCGTGGGTCGTCAGCCGCGTCGCTGTCCCGGCGACTGGGCCTTGTGGGCCGTTGGCGCAGCTGTCGCGATGTCGGACTGGGGATGCCAGCGGCGCAGCCGGGAGGCGTTGGTGACCACCGACAGTGAGCTGAGCGCCATGGCCGCGGCCGCGATGATCGGGCTGAGCCTGATGCCCCACAGCGGATACAGGGCACCTGCTGCGAGCGGGACGCCGACGGCGTTGTAGATCAGGGCGAAGAACAGGTTCTGCCGGATGTTGCGCATGGTGGCTCGCGACAGTCTGATCGCCGTGACGACGCCGCTCAGCGAACCGGAGATCAGAGTGATGTCGGCGGCCTCGATCGCTACGTCGGTGCCTGTACCGAGGGCCAGGCCGACATCGGCGGCGGCCAGCGCCGGGGCGTCGTTGATGCCGTCGCCGACCATGCCGACCGTGCGGCCCTCGCCCTGCAGGCGGCGGATCTCGTGCGCCTTGTGCTCGGGCAGCACCTCGGCAAGGACCCGGTCAACCCCCACTTGGGCGGCGATCGCAGCGGCGGTGCGGGCATTGTTTCCGGTGAGCATGACGACATCGATGCCGAGGTGCTGCAGGGCGGCAATGGCGGTGGCGGAGTCGTCTTTGACGGTGTCCGCCACGGCGAGCACGCCGGCGGGCTGCCCGTCGATCGCGGCGAGGACGGGAGTCTTGCCCTCGGCCGACAAGGTGGCCGCGACGGGGGCCAGTGCGGTGGTGTCGATGCCGGCATCGTCCAGCAGGCGGGCAGTGCCGATCAGGACGGTATGCCCGTCCACGGCGGCCTGGACGCCCTTGCCGGTGACCGAGTCGAAGCCGGTTGCCGGGGGAGGCTGGTGGCCGCGGTCGCGGACACCGGTGACGATGGCCTGGGCGAGCGGGTGCTCGCTTTGGGTCTCGGCTCCCGCGACGAGCCGCACCAGCTCCGTTTCGTCGAAATCGCCGACGGGATGGACGTCGGTCAGGACGGGCTTGCCCTCAGTGATGGTGCCGGTCTTGTCCAGCACAACGGTGTCCAGCTTGTGGGCGGTCTCAAGGGCTTCGGCTGAGCGGAGCAGAATGCCGGCCTGAGCTCCCTTGCCGGTGCCGACCATGACCGACAACGGAGTGGCAAGACCCAGCGCACACGGGCAGGCGATGATCAGCACCGCGACGGCGGAAACCAGCGCCAGGGTCAGTGCGGGGGACGGGCCCAGTATGAACCAGACGGCGAACGTGCCGATGGCGATGGCGATGACCGCGGGTACGAAGTACGCCGACACCGCGTCGGCGAGCCGTTGGATGGGCGCCTTGGATGCCTGGGCCTGCTGTACCAGACGGATGATCTGGGCCAGCATCGTGTCCGCGCCGACCTTTTCCGCCCGCACCCGCAGGGAACCGGTGCCGTTGACGGTGGCTCCGATGACCGTGTCCCCGGCGTGCTTGGTCTCCGGCATCGGCTCACCGGTGACCATCGACTCGTCCACCGCAGAGGATCCCGACAGGACCTCTGCATCGACGGGGATCTTCTCGCCCGGCCGGATGACGAGCTCGTCGCCGACCAGGACATCCTCGACAGGGACCTCGGTCTCGGCGCCGTCGCGCACGACGCGTGCGGTACGGGCCCGCAGCCCCAGCAGAGCTCGGATGGCCTCGCCGGTACCGGCCTTCGCCCGCGCTTCGAGCAGCCGCCCCAGCAGGATCAGGGTCAGAATGACGCCGACAGCCTCGAAGTAGACCTCCCGCAGGTCCGGCGGCAGCAGACCGGGGGCGAGGGTGACCAGGAGACTGTAGCCGTAGGCCGCAGACGTGCCGAGGGTGATCAGGGAATTCATGTCGGCGGCCCGGTGGCGCAGGGTCAACCAACCCGTCTCATGAATGGGCCACCCGGTGTACAGCATCACCGGCGTGATCAGGGCCAGCTGGAGCCAGTGGTCGAGCATCCAGCCCGGTACCCAGGCCGCGCCGAACAACTCGTGCGCCATCACCGCGAACAGCACGGGAGCGGTGAGCACGGCGCCCGTCACCACACGGCGGGTGAGGTCTTTGATCTCTGCCTGCCGCTCGGCGGCGTCCGCGTCCTGCGACTCGGCCGCTGTGCGCGCCCTGCCTGTTGACGGCCCGCCCGAATCAGCGGGGGTTGCCGGGTGACGATCGGCCGTCGTGCCGACGCCGTCCGGGGCAGGCTGTGGCGGGCCGTCCGCGGGTTCGACCAGCAACGTGCCGTGAATCATGTTCATGCCGCAGGAAAACCCGAAGGAGCCGAACCGGTCCGGGTTGAGCTGCACGGTGGTGCGGGTGTGGGCCGGCAGAACGGCACCGACCTTCAGGTCCGGGAAGACCACTCGCGACGTGCACTCACCGGCCTCCTGCCGGTCGAAAACCAGCTCCACCGGCGTGCCCTGGCGGACTCTGATCAGGTCGGGGCTGTAGCCGCCCCGCACCTTCACCTCCACCCGCTGCACCCCGCCCTCCAGGCGTACGTTACCGGCGCGGCGCGGGCCGAAGAAGTACCAGCCCAGACCTGCGATCAGCGCCACGGCGGCAACCAGCACGATCACCTGGGCGAGGCCCATTGCGCGCTCCCTCAGCCGTCTGCTTCCACCATCCATTCTCCGTCGGGGCACCTCGGTGGGCAGGGGCGCACCGGGCCCGCGGGCAGGACCGTTCGGCCCCAGCGCCGCCGTCGCTGTGGCGGGACCATGGAAGTACGCGGACTGCCTGCGCAGATAACGCTCAGCGGCCCACCCGCGAGGAAGTGATCGCGATGATGTTCTGGTACGACCACGACGTCAGCGGCTGGGGCTGGTTCGTCATGTCGGTCAGCATGATCCTGTTCTGGGGGCTGATCATTACCGCGGCAGTGCTGCTCTTCCGCGCCCTGGCCCGTGCCGGCTCCGTCAGCGGAGAACACCACCACGGCCCCGTCAGCGCCCCGGACCTCACACCTGAGGAGATTCTCGCCGTGCGGTTCGCCCGCGGTGAGATCGACGAAGACGGCTACCGGCGCCGCTTGGCCGCCTTGCACGGCTCAGGAACCGGGCCGCATCAGCGCTGAAGACAGCGAGCGGTGATCCTGGAATGGAAGGGATGTAGGGCGTGACCGCCTCGGCCACCCGGCACCTACGCAAGGCCACATCGGCTTGGGCCACGGTCAACATCAGCCCCGTTGAACGCTTCGGCCGGATCCTCGTGGGCCTGGCCGCCGCTATCGCCGGGATCCTCCTGCTCACGACAGCCACCGCGGCCCTCGCAGTGGCGATGGAGGTGCTGCTCATCCTCACCGGCTTCGACCTGCTGGTCACCGGCGGGCTCGGGCACTGCCCGCTGTACGCCAAGCTCGGCCACATACCGCGATCACTTCGGAGCCCGCGATGGACGCCCCCCTCGACCACCACAGCGCCCCCAGCCCCGGCCGCAAACCCAAAAGCGGCGGCCACGGCTGGCTCATGGTCGTGTGTTGCCTGGACCAGGACGTCGTGGAGTTTCTGCGCCGTGCGGGGCTCCCGGACGCGGAACGGCTGCTCGATCAGCCGGACTGGGTGGAGTGGCGGGGCGGACGTGCGCACACCTACGCGGCGGCGTAGCTCTGGGCGGTGTGCGGTGCCGGGCGGATACTGGAGGTAGCGGCACCACGGCCCGCCTCTTCCCGGTCTTCGAGGAAGAGGGCTTCTTGTTCTTCGAGGGGAAGCCCGCGGGGAGTGCGGGCCCCTGCCGGTCAGCCGAGGAGTCCGGTCTGCGGTCGGCAGACCTCGCACGGCTCAATGCCCGGCTCTGCGAGTGCCACCATGGCGCCCTCGCGGGAGATCAAGCCGACTTGGTCCGGGTAGGTGGAGCAGCCTCCCCGGTGGAGCAGTGCGGTGGACGAGGAGCGTTGTGGCTGGATCTTGAACGCCATCTCGGCGCGTGCCCGCTCGCGGCGTGCCTGTTCCTGGGCGTGGATCTTGAGCAACTGACGGTGATGAGGCGTGGCTGGGTTGGGGAGCCGATACTGGTGTGAGCGGCAGCGCGTCTGCGTCTGACCGGTTCTTCGTGGGAAGGGACCCTGCGGGGTTTCGAGGGAACGGCGAGCCGGGGAAGTCGTCCGAGTCGCGGATATGTCGCTGGCAGCCTGCCGGGAGCCGGTGGAGGCCTTCCGGACGCCCGGGCCCGCGAACCGGCCCGGCAGGCTGTCCTCGCTCGCGGGCCGGCGGCGGGGCGTGCAGCATGGAGGGAGCGTCTTCTTGCGGAGGTGAGCCGTCATGGTTCTCCCGGCCGTACACCGCAGGCCCGGCCAGCTCATGAACCACCCGTTTCCCCCACTGGGATGGGGAAAGCAGACCGCTACCGAGTTCGACGAACTCTTCGAGCGGATGAACCACTTCCTCGAAGCGGTAGGGGCGGAACCAACGACCGGCGCGTGGTCGCCCCTGGCGGACATGCATGAGACCGACGACTCCTACGTGGTCGAGGCGGAGCTGCCCGGAATCGAGCGCGAGGACATCGACGTGGAGATCAGCGACCGGGAGCTGCGCATCTCCGGCGAGTACAAGGAGCGCGAGCGCGAGGGAGTCCTGCGCCACAGCACACGACGCGTCGGGCACTTCGCGTTGCAGGCTCTGCTTCCCGCGGGCGTCAAGGCAGACGAGGTCACCGCGTCCCTGTCCGACGGAGTCCTCACCGTCACGGTGCCCAAAGCCCAGGCGGCCAAGGCACACCACGTGGAAATCACCCAGGCCTGACCGCCCGGTGTAAGGGCGGCCTATTGCTGCCTGCTCTCCTCGGAGAGGGCTCAGCACGGCCGGCGTGGAGGGTTTGTATGGCGGAGCTCTATGCGTTCTTCGATCCCAATGGACACCTGATGTTCTCCGACGAGGCCCAGGCCCGGATGTGTGAGGCCGCGGACCCACATCACAAGAGTCCCCTGGCCTTCAGCATCCACCGTTCCTCATGGGGCGGTGACGGTTTGCAGGGCCATGTCGGCAAAAGCTCGTGCTTCGTGGCGACGTACCCGCCCAACCCCATCGCCACGAGGGTCGTAACCGCTCTCGGCGGCCCGACGCAATACATCTTCGGCAACCTGACGATCTGCGGCACCCGATGGTCAGCCGGCGACAAGCAGCCCTCCCTGCGCGGGCTCAGCAAAGCGCAGCAAGATCTCTTGATGGATGTGCACGCTGTGGTCTGCGAAGAGACCGTCGGAGCATCGCCGCAGGGGTGACTTCGGCCGAACAGGAGCCGAAGCAGCAGCCAGGCAGGGGTTCCAAGGGTGCACGGTGAGCCATTCGTGAGCGCGGGCACGTCGGTGCGTGCAAAACCGGTGACCGGGCGACGCGAGGTAGCGCGGAGCATCTCAGAGGTCTCATTTCACTGCAAGGCCTGGTCCGAGCTGGGGAACGAGTTGCCTCAGGGCACGTCACCCTCCCAGACCCAGTGTTCGTCAGGGTGGTCACTGGCTGGTGCATAGGACGCCCGGCCACCTGGCCCATAAACGCTGCGCGGAGTGATCAGGTGCACGCCGGTGATGCGCTGCTCAAGCGTGAGGCCCGTGATGTTCAGTAGTTGTCCGTCCAGCGGTCCGCCAAAGAGTTGGACGTACTCGTGGCCGGGGCGGATGGCGTAGGGATCACCTTCGGCCCCGTAGATCCGCCGCTGTGGGTGCTCGGTCATCCGGCCATGTTGCCAGTCACGCGTAGTGACCGAATCGTTTGCATTCGGTGTGGCGGGCAGGGCAGCGAGGAGGTGTTCGGCCCGGCCGAGGAGGGCCTGTCACACCGGTCCGCTATCCGCTCCTCGACGACGTCCGCTCCCTCCCGAGGGCCGAGCACCTCACCCCCCGTTGGACCGCTCGCCCCTCGAACACCACGCTGGCCGCCTGCGGCGTGTTCGCGGCGATCGGGGACGCTGACTCAGACAGGCCGGAAGAGCTCACTGCACGTGCGGCAGTAATTCCATGGCGTGAGCCTGATCACTCTGTGTACGGTGAAGCTTCCGGTCAGAGGACAAGGGGGAGCCGCTCATGGCGCGATGCAAGGCATGCCCGGAGAGAAAGGGCCAGTGCCGCACGTGCAAGGGCACCGGCGAGGTCTACGCATGGTCCGGCCCTCGCAAGTGCAGCAAGTGCGGAGGCGATGGCGTCTGTTCCGGATGCAACGGCTCGGGCTACAACTCCGAGTGGTAGCAGTCGGCCAACCTCGAAGTTTCATGACGGCTCGCCGACGGAGTCGGCGGGCCGTCATCGTGCCGTGGGCCCGTGCTAAGCGTAGTGAATGTCGTTGGAACGACCAAGACAGGCTCTCTGATCGACGACATCGTCCGCGAGGGCGCGATGCGAGCCGTGAATACACCCCGCCTCGTTGCCCTCGTCCGCGCTGGGGCCCGCTTTGAACGCGGCCAGCTCCTTGAACGGTCGCAGACGACCGCGGCGTGAATAGGGTGGCGGACCTGCCTCGAAGTTCGAGAACATCCGGTCATGTTGGATGGCACGGCAGGACAGGACCTTCCGGTCGGCCTCGGGTTCCGGCCATTCGGGGTCAAGGCCCTACCTCTCGCCGGGGTTCGTTTCGCTTTTCATGGTGGGCGGGTCGGCGGGGTACAGCCGGTCTCACTCCTGCGTGGTGGCCTTCCAAGAGCCGGTGTCCGTAGCCGTCACCGCCTGCACAGGGTTCCGGTTTGCCAGGTCACCGAGACGTGGACTCGCCCCCGCGCTTGGGCGGCCGGGCCACCCTCGAAGACGTGGAACCCGCGGCAGTGTCGGACGCCGCATCACCCAGGTGGCCGAGGATCTCGACGGGAAGCCCCATCAGCGGACGGCCGTATGCGAAGCGTTGCATTCCACGTTCAGCCACTCCCGCAGCCGCTCCCCTGCGACCGGGGGCCCGTGATCGACGAGCCCCCGGTCGCAGGGGAGCCAGGCGACGGCCAGCCGCAACTGCCCTGGATTGCGCCACGCTTATCGGCCGAGGGTCGTCATGAGATGAAGTCGGTCAGCGTGCAACCGTCAACGAGGCCTTTCTCCTTCGTGTAGCCACTTGGAATCTCGGTCTCCGGGTCGCAGACGAGGGCGAGGAGCCCAGAATCCTTGAGGTTGGCCCTGGTCGTGGGGCCGCCCGTAATGGCGAAGTCCTCTCCAAGGAGGTATCCGGCAGGGCCGTGCTTCTCGGCCTGGGTCTGAAAGTTCTTCATGTCGTTGATGGATATGAGCGTGACTCCGTTGCGCTTGATGTCCCAGCAGACGGCTCGCTCCTTGATGCCCCACAGCTCGCCGACCGACTCCGCATCCGGGTCATCCTCATGGTCGGAGTCCTTGTCCTCCGGGTGCAGGTCGGTGCACGTGGTGCGCTGGCTGACGAACGTCTCGATGTCCGCCATGGTCCCGGCGCTCGGACGGCCGTTCGTCTCGGTATCCATGAGCCGCCCACCGCTGCCGGCGGACTGCCCGTAGCCGTCGCCGCCGGCCGCGCTGCTCTTCTCCCCACCCTCGTCACTGCCGCAGCCACTGACCGCCGTCAGCACCAGTACTGCCGCACCGACCGCAATCACGTTCCGCAACCGCATTTCTTCTCCTTGCCGCAATACATCGGATGCTGTGGGCCCGGTCCCGACCGCCGGCCGAGCGCGCGTCCCGACTCCGCCGGATCAAGCGCGAGCGGCGTTCCAGGCCTCGCTCTGCTGGAATTAAGTGTCGTACAACTCCTGCACGTCCAGGAGGCTTTCCGGCGGGACCTTGCCGTACGCAGTGAGCTCGAGATGACGAAAGTATTCGAAGCGATCCACCCACGGGGTGATCACGATGAGGATGTCCGCGCTCTCACCAGGGGCGGCCGCAAAGGCGTGCGGCACGTTCGGCGGGACGACGACCAGGTCCCCCCCCTGCCGTGAGGACCTGGTCGCCGGAGAGGAGTTGAGCCGTGCCGTCCAGCAGGTAGGAGAGCTCGGCGGAGTTGGCGTGATGGTGGGGGTTCGCGCCGTTCACTCCCTCGGCCAGAGTGACGCGCTGGGTGGACAGGGCACCTCCGGTGGCGTGGCTGTCGGCCAGCAGGCGAATGGTGGTCGGGGCACGTCCGATGACCTCGGCATCAGCCTCGCGTATGACGAGAGACCGGTCGAAATCCGGGTGGGTAAAAGACATGGGCTCACTTCCTCGAAAGCGCGCAATGGCGGCGTGACGCGAAGGTCAGGCCGCGAAGAGAAGTGCGGCCGAGACAAGGACTGCGACTGCCGTGGCCAGGTGGATACCGAAAGCCACCGCCCTCGTCCCACCGTTACACAGGACGATCACCGTGAGCCCTTTCCAACCTCACGCTGATGCGTGGTGAAGGACGAGGGCGGCCTTCACGAAGTTGGTGATGCGGTTCGTGCTGCACCGGAGCTTACGTAGGAGGCGCCAGCCCTTGAGCGTGGCCATGGCCTGCTCGCCGATGCAGCGGATCTTGGCGTGCGTGCTGTTGTGCTGGCGCTGCCACCGCTTGAGGCGACGGCCGCGGAAGGGTACCCGGATGGAGCCACCGGCACCTTGGTATGCCTTGTCGGCCCAGCACTTGAGGCCGGCCTCGGCGAGCGCGTCGACGATGCCGTGGGTGCGGGCCGCGGTCAGGTCGTGGGTAGAGCCGGGCAAGGCCCACAGCAGCCGTCCGAAAGGGTCGGTGAGGATCTGGACGTTCATGCCGTGGCGCTTGTGTCTACCGGAGTAGTACGGGGTGTCGGCGGCGATCCGGTCGATCGGCAGCAGCGTCCCGTCGAGGATCACGAAGGCCAGGCGGCTCGCGGTCCGCATCGCCTCGGCCAGGCTGGGAGCCAGTGCGGCCAGGACCTCTATCGCCTCGCGGACGTAGCGGTAGACCGTCGCGATCCCGATGCCGAACGCGGCGGCGAGCTGGGCATAGGTGTCGCCGCACTGCAGATGGGCCAGGACCAGCAGAGCCTGACGGCCCGGCGTGACGCGGCGCCACCGGGTGCCGATTTCGCGACGGCGAACCGTGAGATGCCCAGTGAGGTGGCGCAAGTGGGCACTGGACGGATCGATCGCCGATGGATAGACAAGCACACGGAGCTCCTGGTCGGCACGGGTGATCTTGGTCGTGACCCCGTCTACCAGGAGCTTCATCGGTTCGTACAGCCCGCCACCACCAGGTCACGCCGTCAGATTTGCAAGGGCTCACGGTTTCTCCGGCGAATGATGGCAACCGCTCCCGCCCGTCAGGAGGGCTGGCCGTCTACGGCCCTGTGTCTGCCGAAGGACGGCTACGGTTCCCGGTCATGGTCTTCCTGCTTCGTTTCAACAACATCGCATAAGGACCGCTCCGTGGAGACTCCGGGAACAGGTCCATGGGTGTGTGGTCGTGGTAAAGACGCTGGTGCCACCACTCCCCTGGGCCGGCAAATGGATCGGGCAGCGTTCGACGCCACAGTTCCTCATCCAAAGGGCGCACGATCAGCTCCAGTTCCCGCCGTGGACGGGGTGGCAGGAGATGAAGAATCTGCTCGATGGCATCCCGGGCCGCTGCCGTGTCGTCGAAGTGCCCCCCGGGGCACGGACAGGCGGTGCGCTGGAGATACAGATAGGGGCCAGGCTGGGTCAGGAACCAGCGGTACAAGCGCATAGCGCTCTCTGTCCCGAGGTGGAGGTCGGGGCGCTGGGCTTCCAGACGATGGATGAGAGCGGTCGTCCTGGGCGACAGGCCCCAGATACGCCGGATGGTCGGTGTGACGGGTCTCCACTGGGACGCACGGAGTGCGCCTGGCCGTCTACGCGGCATGAGCCTTTCGAAGAATGATCACGCACTGAGGCTCCCATGACGGTAGGCACGATGTCCATACAGCGTTCCCGGACGGAGAGAGCGAGGCGAGGCGCCGGTAGCCCTCGGCGAGGATCTCGAGAGGTGCGACCGAGTGGCCTGGACCCGCGTCCAGGCCACGAACACCCCACCTCGGCCTGAACCGGACGGGCAGGCTCACCGACTCATTCCGAACCACGGAACCACAGAAGAGGTCGCGGACGATGCCCGCACAGTCCCGGCAGATCAAGGGATGGCGCCTCGTAGGGAAGCTCTGGTGCAGCACGACCGCATCACCAACTTCGTGAAGGCCGCCCTCGTCCTTCACCACGCATCAGCGTGAGGTTGGAAAAGGCTCATTGGCCGCCGGGCCCATTCAAGGAATTCGAGCGGCACGGATTCCTTGAATGGGTGCCGTGAGGGTGCTATCGGACGGGTAGCCCGGCAGCTTCGTCGACGTCGTCGGGCGAGCCGGACAACACTTTCGGATGCCGGGGGGTTAGCCGCGCAAGCCCGGACGAGGGTCCGGAAGGGGTCCGCTGACTGTCCGCTGGGGACCCGCTGGTGATCCGCTGAGTCCCGTCCGGCAGCCGTCCAGCGGGACGGGTCCCAGCGGGGTGCCAGCGGACGTTCAGCGGGTCGCCAGCGGATGTCTGGGCGGGTCGGGTGGCAGGGGGTCCGGGTCGGCTGCGAGGCGCGGTGAAACTGTTCGCCGCAGTGTGGGGCATCGAAGGGCTAGAGCGTTTCGTTTGGATCACCCTGCGGTGTCTGGACCAGGCAGGCAGTGCTATTTCGCAGCGGGGGGAGGCCATGTGGCGGTTCGAGGCGGGCAGGCTGAAATTCATGGCATGCACTCGATCAGCTCTGTACGGTAAGGGTCTTCAGGCGTGGGTGCGGGACTGAATACGGGGGTGTACGGGCCATGACGGGCGAGCCGGACGGGACACCTTCACACCCACCGATGCCGTCGCGACCGCCACGGCCCATACCCCCGGAGCGCGGTCATGTGCCACCGAAGTGGGCGTGGTGGGTTGTCGGCATTTTGATCCCGGTGCTCGGCTTGGTCGTCACGCTGATCGCACAGTCAGGGACCAGTTCGTCGCGCGGCGCGCCCGTTCCGTCATCGACAGGGTCTGGGGGGTTGCCGGCTCCCGAGAGGGCGGTGACCGCCGATCCCAGTGAGACGCCTGCCGATGATGTGGTGACCACGTTGCCCCCGCCGGCGTCGCCCTCGGAGGCGCCGGTGAAGATCCTCAGGACAGGGGATTTCACGCTCATCGAGGGGTACAGCGCCGATCTCGAGCATGGCACGGTCGGAGTGTCGGTGAAGAATCCCGACATGGCATGGAGCGGAGGCGACGAATTCTCGGCCTTGAACGGGCGTGTGGCCGATACCTCGCGGGGGGCAACTCCAAAGACCTGTGCGAAAGCCCTCGACAATTCGTCATCAACAGGGTGGATGGTCGCCGGCCTGGAAGGGACATGGTTCTGCATGCCGACCAGCGCAAACCACCTGGCGGCCGTCGAGTGGCTGGGCCTCGGAGACGGCGGGAACCGATACCACTACATAGACCGTGTCCTATGTGGGGTTGGCTCGTTGAGCTCGTCATGGGGCGGGGTACGTGGAGTTGGATTGTTACGCCGGCCTGCTGGACCTGTCCCGGGCCGTGCTCGACTCCGCTCACGTGAGGGCTAAAAAGGGGGCGAACTCACAGGTCCGAGCCCCGTGGACCGGGGGCGGATTCAAGGGGTCGTTGCAACACTGCTGATCAGCTTGCTGCCAGGAGCTTAGCCAGACGCTCGGCTGGGGCCTCCCAGCCGAGCGTTTTTCGTGGGCGGCCATTGAGTTCGGCAGCCACGGCAGCGAGGTGTTCGAGGCTGTGGCTGGAGAGATCGCTTCCCTTCGGGAAGTACTGCCGTAGCAGGCCGTTGGTGTTCTCGTTGGAGCCGCGCTGCCATGGGCTGGCCGGGTCGCAGAAGTAGACAGGCATGTCGGTGGCCATGGTGAACGCGCCGTGGCCGGCCATTTCCGTGCCTTGGTCCCAGGTCAGAGAGCGTTTGAACTGTGATGGCAGCGTCTGAATCGTGCGGGCAAGCACTTGGTGGAAGTGTTCGGCCTTGTGTGCGCCGTTGGGCAGGTGCAGGAGCATCAGGTAGCGCGTCGAGCGTTCCACCAGTGTCCCGATGGCGGACCGGTGGCCAGGTCCGACGATGAGATCGCCCTCCCAGTGCCCTGGAATGGCCCGGTCAGCGACCTCTGCTGGTCGTTCGCTGATCATCACCATCGGCGTCGCGAAGCGCGGCTGACGCCTGGCTGCGTGCCGGTGAGGCTTGCGACGGGTTCGGCCCGTGCGCAACGCGTGAACGAGTTCTCTGCGGAGCTCGCCGCGGCCCTGGACGTATAGCGCCTGGTAGATCGTCTCGTGTGTCACACGCATCTCCAGGTCGTCGGGGAAGTCGCGAGGCAACTGGGCGGCGATCTGCTCCGGGCTCCAGCGGCGAGTCAGACGCTCCTGAATGTAGTCCCGTAGCCGGGAATTCTGGCCGATCCTTCCCGGCTTCGGCCGTGGCCGGCGTGCATCGGAACGAGCTTGAGCCGCGTAGGGCCGATAGGCCCAGCGCGAGGTGTCTCCACGTAGTGGGATGCCGTTGCGTCGTATCTCACGACTGATGGTGGACGGGCTGCGGCCCAGCTCAGCGGCAATGGCCCGGACCGTTGCCTTCTCACGCAAACGATCGGCGACGTGCAGGCGATCAGCCTGGGTCAGGAAACGGCTCGGGACAACGGGAGCCGACGCCGGACGAGCCGGTGCGCGGAACCGGTCCTTTGCCGTCCTGCCGTTGCGCCATTCACGACCGGTTCGTTCGTTGATGCCCACCAGTCGGCAGGCCTCGGTGTTTCCGTAACCCTGGTCGCGGACAAGGCGTACGACGTCCCTCACCTGCGGAAATGGTTATGGGGCAAGCACATCGGCGTCCGCATCGCCCGCAAGGGAGTCGAGTCCAGCGAACGGTTGGGGCGCCGCCGATGGGTCATCGAACGCACCATGTCATGGCTCACCGGCTACCGCAGACTCAACCACCGCTACGAACGCCATCCCCGCAACTACCTGGCCTTCCTTGGGCTCGCCGCCGCCCTTTGTTGCTACAAGCGCCTCGCCCGCCTCACCACATAGGACACGGTCTTAGCACCTGGGTAGCACCTGGGTAGTGGTGGCGCAGTTCGCTGAGTAAGCGCTCCTCGACAGCCCCGACGTGCCAAGATGAGCTGCCGAACTCGTTCTACCAGGGTGAGCGGGTGTCGCGGCGTGCTTCTGGGGTTTGCTCGGGCAGAGCCGTGTTCTGGTCGGTGCGCAGCAGCATGCCCGGGTAGGGTTCGAAGTCCTCATTGGGCGGTGCCGGCTGGTGGAATCGCTCGGTGCGCGGAATGGCGACTTCCACCAGCCGGCCCTCCTGGAACATCCACAGCCCGAAGCAGTCATCGTCCTGGTCGCGCAGCAGAACCTGCACCGTGTGCGGATGCGGCCACGGCAGCGACTCCAGGTGCTTGAGCAGGCCCTGGCGGCCACGCAATTTCTCGAACTCCAGGGCCCACCCGAACTCGTAGCCCCACTGCCCCGCTATCGGGACGAAGCGACCTCGCCACGTGCGTTCCGGGTCGTCCTGGGTCAGCGGTTCCATCACCTCGTCCGACCAGCGGGCTAGCACGATGACCTCTGCGTCTCTACTCATGCCGGAGTATGACCGCATGCGCCTGATCCACCGCAACCAAATTCCTCAACCGGACGACGCGGGCAAGGACGGGCGCATTGGCGACGAGCTCTCCATGCTGGCGAGCCCGACGACGGCGCCTCGGGAGAAGCTCATCTACTCCTATGCCACAGCCCTGATCAGCTCACACGACCCATCGGACAGCCCCTAGACGCCACCAGGGGACCGGGGAGACCTCCCGGAGGCCTGTTGGCGCTGAGGTGCTGCTAGGCCGTGAGGGCGGTGGTGAGGGCGTCTGGCGGGGGTGTGGTGCCCTGTGCGAGGTATCGGATGCCGTCGCCGGTCGGGGGCGGGACGGCGCCCTTGGTGAGGGGGTGTCGGCGGGCGGTGGCGGTGCGCCACCCGTGGCGCTCGTCCCACACCAGGGCCGGGGCCGGCGCATTGGTGCCGTTCAGGACGAGCACGGCCACGACCAAATCGTCGGCGGGGCACTGGACCTCGGGCACGGTGGCCGTGGTGGTCCATCCGGCCTGGGCGACGTCGGCGAGGTAGGGCGCGGCGCGGTGGGCTCGCAGGACGGCTTGGGCGCGGACGGTGGCGCGGCGGACCTGTCCGGCCGGGTAGCCGAGTGCCGCCGCGGATTGGTCGGGCGTCAGGGACGGGTCGGTGAGCATGAGGTGGGCGATGCGGTCGGCGCGCAGGCGTAGGAGGGCGTCTTGGGCGGTGTCGCGGTGCACGCCCAGTTCCTCGGTCACGCGGGCTGCGCTGATGGTGGGTCGGCGTCCAGGAGCGGTGCGGTGAGGGGAAGGAGCTGGTCGCGGGGGACCTGGTCGCCGGAGCGGGTCGGGCGGCCTGGTGGGCGGTGACTTTGGTCGCCTGTTCTGTCTGGTGCTGGTGCAGGATGCTGCGGGGCCAGTGCTCGACCCCTCCCACTTTCACCCTGTGTTCCGCGAGGATCGGGTAGGTGGTCTTGTACTTGTCCCAGGTGCGCGGGGAGAGGCCGAGCGCCGCCGCGCCTCCCGCCGGTCCAGGAGGTCCTGGTGGTCGTCCTCGATGGGCAGGGAGGGGACGGGCTGGCCCGCGAGGAAGGCGTTGACCTGCTCGGCGTCGTAGAGGCGGACCCGTGCGCCGGCCGATCCGATCGGGGCGGGAAAGCCGTCGACGAGGTGGTGCTTGGCGTTGAGGTAGCTGTGGGTGCGCACGCCTTGCTGTGCGGCGAGGTCTGCCAGGGTGCGCACAGGTGGCGACCCGGTGTCACTGGAAGTCGGTCAGGGGCGCGTAGGTCGCCTGCCCGTACACACACCGTCGCGCACGATCCCGTAACCAGCCAACTGCGCTGCCTTCTGCACACAGGCGCCCGCGTCACCGCGCTGATCGGGCTTGACGTACGGGACACCCACATCGGCCTCGGCTCCGCGCCGCAGGGCGGTCTTGATCATAGAAGGCCCCATCTTGTAAGCGGTCACGGGCCGCCCCGACAGGGCAGCCCGTGACTCGGACAGGACTCATGCTCAAGGCCGCGTCACGCGTCCCGCCAGAATTTCCGGCCCCAGAGACGTCCGGGGCCGATCCCGGGCGCGTGGGACGCCGCGACGGCTCAGGCCGTGGCGCGGAGCAGCGGTGACGCCGGAACCGAGGCGACCCCGAGCGCCAGCGTCACGGTGGCGGCGGCGACGGCGGGCATGTGGTCCGGGGGCATGAGGATGATGGTCCATGGCTGGGTCTCGCCGTTGCCCCCCGTATTACCGAGAAGCATCATCGTGATCACCCAGGCGACGGGAACGATCACCGCCACCTGGTATCCCGCCACCCAGCGGGCCACCAGCATCAGCCCGATCAGGAACGCGGTGTTGCGACCGGCGGTATTCGCGGTAGGGGCGTCCAGCAGCACCGCGACGGCCTGCGCCACCGCGATCGCGGTCAGCGTGGTGGCCAGAACTAGCGCCTGATCGAACCGGACGACCGGACGGCAACCCGAAGCCTCGGCGGACCGGAGGCTGCTGCCGAGCACATGAGCGAGCCCGATGCAGACGATGAGCGGCGCGAAGAGCACGATCGGCCTGGCCGCCTCACTCCCCAGGGACGGAAGCGAGACGAGCGTGTCACCGGCGGCCCAGGTCACCGCCGTGTAAACAACCAGAGCGACCGCCAGTACAGGGACCTGCCGGGTCCTCACCCACCACAGCATCCGATCACCCTTCCACGGGAGGGGAAGCCGGCATTGTCTCCGGAGCGGGCTTGCACTGCTGGAGCAGCCTGACGTTGCGCGTGTACCAGGAGAGCTGCTCCTCGGGTGACAGCTTTGTCACCTTCCGCACCACGGACGCCAGGCGCGGGTCGGCGGCTCGCTTCTCGCTGGACTGACCCCGGATCGCCTCCTCGTCCAGGCCGCCCTTGACCATGAGCCACGCCGCGAGCGTGCCCATGTTGCCCTCTTGGACGTCGGTGGAGGTGTCGCACGGCGGGATGACGGGAAGAGCCGACGCCGCAACGCTGGCCTCCAGATCCACGTCGCGCATGTCCCTGTAGAGGAAGAGCCGCCACGTCTGCTTGTCGATGTGAGCCGCCTCGGAGACGAAGGCGAGCTCCTTCGGCGGCGTCAGCCCCGCACCCACCAGGCGGGGAACGACCTCCTTCGACGCCTCGGTAAGCGGGCCCAGGCTGGCGGCCGCCTCCACGGGAACACAGACCCGGGGCGAGCCGTCGGCACACACCGGCGCGTCGGTGCGGGCCTGGGGCGGCGGGTCCCCGGTCCAGTTCCGTACGGGTGCGACGGCCGACGCAGTGAACACACCGAGGCAGACCGCGGACGCGACGGCCGCAGCTCCGATCCGTACGAACCGGTTACGACGCCACTGGGCGATCTGCGCGCTGACCAGGACAGCGGCCAAAAAGCCGGTGGCCATCAACATCGGCACCACCAGGGCCATCGGATTCACCGTGATCGTGACGTCACCGTAGGGGGCGTCGAGCCACCCAGTGAGCTCCCGCAGCCACATCGGGGACGTGATCGTGACGGGCATGACGAGGCACAGATAGTCCACGACGAGGATCACGGGGGTGGCCAGGATGCGCGGCAGCATCATGCCAAGGCCGTAACCGACGGCCGTGTGGACGACGATGAGGTACCCGGCCATGGCCAGCACGCCCGGGTGCGGCCAGTCGTGGGCCACACCAGTCTGCAGTCGCACGGTGATCAGGCACGCCACGACCGCCGCCACTCCGAGCAGCGCCACCGGCCACAGCACACTGAACGCGATGGCGTACCGGCCGCGCACCGCCCCCAGCCGGTGGACGCCCGCCCGTCGCAAGCGCCCGGCCTCCCAGGCGGCGAACGCCGCGCAGGCAGGGGCGTAGAAGGGCAGGGTGTGCCCGACGAGTACCGTGTTCCCCGCCCAGTAGGCTGGCTCGTTCGATGCCTCGTGAGCGGTGACCAGCCACACCCATCCGAGGACCAGCGGCGCGATCCAGACACCGCCGGTCGTACGCAACGCCGTCGCTAGGCGCATACCGGCCCCTCCTCCCGCACGGTCGCGTAGTACGCGGCCTCCGCGAGGCGCCCGGGCGCCGTACCGTGCGGGGCGAGAGCGAGGAAATCGCGTACCTCACCGGCAAATCGGACGGCCCCGCGGTCCAGCACGACGACGTGGTCGTAGGTCTCCTCCAGATCGGCGACGTCGTGCGTCGAGAGCACCACATGCTGGTCGAGGCCGCTGAGGATCTCGTGGAAGACCCGGCGCTGGCGGGGGTCCATGCCGGCCGTCGGCTCGTCCAGCAGCAGGACTTCGGCCTCGTGCACCAGTGACTGGGCGACGCCTATCCGGCGTTGCTGCCCGCCGGACATCCGGCGGACCTTCTGGCCTGCGAGATCGGCAAGCTCGACTCGTTCCAGCGCGCCGAGCGAACGGTCCCAGGCGTCCCGCCGGTTCATGCCCTTCAGCCACCCGACGTATGCCACCTGCTCGCGGGCGGTCAGCCGGGGCACCGATTCGATCTGCTGAGGCAGCCAGGCGATGCGCCGCCGGAACGCGGTGAGGTCAGCACGCCGCGTGGTCGTCTTCCTCCCGTACACAACGGTGCCCGAGTCCGGCCGCAGCACGGAGGCGGCCAGCGCCAGCACGGTGGACTTCCCCGCACCGTTGGGACCTAGGAACACCGTCCGCCCGCGCGGAAAGTCGATGGTGAAGCGCTGAAGGACGGGAACGCGACGGCGATAGCCGAAGTTGACCGACTGAAAGCCGATGGGCATGGTGCGCACTCTCTTGTGGTGGGAGGCCCGCACCGGTTCGGTGCGGGCCGTGTCGTACGTCAGATCACCACATGTGCACGCGCGAGACCGTCAGCGTCGGCCCCGCGGAGGTGTTGCCGTTCACGGCCTTGACCTTGAAGAACAGGTCATCGCCCTTGCGGCCGGTCCACTCACCGTGAGACTGGCCGCCACCGAAGCAGGCGGTGAACGTCTTCTTCTCCCAGTTCTCGTTCGGGGTCGTGTAGTTGTAGTTGATGAGCTGAATCTGCGTCGACTCGGTCACGTACCCGTGGTCCGAGGTCACGCACTTGTAGAAGTCGATGACCGTCGGGGCCGTGCCGATGTCAGTCTTGCTGGAGCTGAAACCGGACACCACGCCCTTCAGGTAGCTGTCGATCGAGTACAGCGAAATGCCCCCCTGCTTACCGCTGTAGGCGTCTTCGGCAGACGCGATGGGTGCGGCGGCAAGAGGGAGCACTGCCACACATGCCACTACGGCGGCGGCTCTGCAGATATTTCGCGACGTACGCATGGCGACTCCTGGTTTCGATGAGGTTCACGAGACCGGGGACGGTCTCGCCGCCTGATCCGGAGACACTCCCCCCCCCAGACGAAGCGATCAAATCTTTACCCATAGTTGACGAGACCGTCGAGGAATGACCACGTCGTAATTATTTCGTGATCAACGTTAGCGAGTTTTAAGCCAAATGAGGCGCAATCCAGCGCAACGCAAAGCTACTCCCGGTTTCCCGCGCGGGACGCGTCTACGGCCTGACAGGTGCGGCCGACCTGACCGCGCGCTCGATCCTCGCGCGTGGCGCCGCGCGGGCATTCTCGTCAATCCGCCACTCGCCTTCAGGACGCAATCCGGTCCGGCCGTCGAGGCCACCAGGCCGACGATGAGGGCCTGGAGCAGCAGGACCAGGGGGCGTCCATCTTCGTTGTAGCGCGCTGCGGTATAGCGCGGGGGCAATAGTCCGTACCGGCCGCCGGCCGTTCAATAACTCGCGAAAATCCGTTCCCTCTGAGTAATCGTCAAGAGGTGGGCACTGGGCTGTTGATGCCATTTGGTACTGCTCCCACTCGGCCCGGGTGGATTCGTACTCGACTGCACCCGCGCGGAGCCTTCGATCGCATCCGGCCACCCCTCCGGTGAAGTTCTAGACAAAGGACAGGCCAGATTTCTCCATCACGTGGCAGGAGCGGGTATTGACGGCCATGGTTTCCGACCCAAGGAGCTTTCTGTGAACACACCATCGGTGCACAGCGCAAAGCACACTCATCCCGACGCATCCGGGTCGAGCACGGCATCGCCCACCTGAAGAACTGGCGAGCCCTCGCCCGCCACCTCGGCCGCCGCGAGCACATGGACGACACCGTCCAAGCCATCGCCGGCCTACTGTCCCAGCAACAAACCGCAGACCAGATCCCGGCTCGGCACACGTGAGCACCGAGGCCCCACCGACCCCTTCGACGTCTCACCGCTAACCGTGCACGAGCTCGTCAGGGCTGCAGCTGCCGCGTTCGTGGCGGTGGTCAGAGGCTCTTCAGTGCAGTGGCGCTGGGGCTGCCGGGTTCTGCTGTGTACATCACCAGGGAGAATCCTGAGCCGGGCAGGCTGAGGGTGTGCCGGTCGATTTCCAGCTCGCCCAGTGCGGGGTGAAGCAGGTTTTTTCGCACGCTGGGCATGGGGCGCACAGCATGGTTGCGCCAGCTGCTCGCAAAATCTGGATCGTGGGTTGCGAACTCGTTGATCAGCTCTGCGAGCACATTGTCTGTGGGGTACCGGACGCTGGCTGCGCGCAATTGAGCGGCTGCCTGCTGAGAGAAATCGGACTCAGAACCGGGGGCGCCGGTGCAGAGGGTGTCACGGAACCTGATCGAGATGCGTGTGACGTTGCGCTGGTCAGGTGTGAGACGAGAGAAGTCTGTGATCAGGGCTGCGGCTGCTGCGTTCCATGCGACGACGTCTTGCCGGTCGTTGACGATGTAGGCAGGGATGCCGTCAAGTCTGCCGAGTAGCTGTTGGGCATCCTCGGGTACGTGCTCTGGCGCGCCGTCGTTGTCCGTCGGCAGCACCTGCCCGGCCAGGCGGGCCAGATGGTCACGCTCTGCTTCAGTGAGCTGGAGGGCTGTCGCGAGCGCAGACAGCACCTGCGGTGAGGGTCGGGGTGCCCGTGCCTGTTCCAGCCGTTCGTAGTAGCTCACCGACACCTGTGCCAGGGCGGCTACCTCTTCGCGGCGCAGTCCGGGTGTACGGCGAGCGCGCCGGCTTGGCGGGAACGTCGCTTGGGCCGGCGCATCTTCTGGTCGCAGGTCCTCGCGGCGGCGGCGGAGAAAGTCTGCGAGTTCCTGACTGCTCACTGTTCCATGCTGTCACAGGCGAGACAGCGGAGCCTCGCACTGTCGGTCCGGGGCTTGGCTGTCCGTTCCGTGCCCACACATCTGCCGTGCATGGTGGTCTGGTCGGTTTGTTGAGTACGAGGAGGACTGATGTCCAGCACGCCTGAGGAGATTTTTCGCCGCATGATCGACTTGATGCTGGCCAAAGACATGAATGCCGTGGCAGATCTGTGGGCGCCTGACGGAATTGCGGAATTTCCTTTCGCGGCCGGGAGCTCCCCTCGCGTTCTCCGTGGACGCGAGGAGGTACGCGCCTACCTCGCTCACTATCCGGAGCTGATGGACATAAAGGAGGTGGCCGCGCTCACGGTGCGGCCCACGGAGCAACCGGACACTGTCGTGGTGGAGTGGACGGCGACCGGCCGCACCGTGACCACCTCCCAGCCCTACCGTCTGGACTACATCGTGGTTCTCACGGTCCGCGACGGGCTGATCGCTCTGTTTCGGGATTACTGGAGCCCGCTGTCGGCGGCCGCCGCTGCCGGGAATCTCGCCGGGCTGATCGACTCACTCGAAAGCAGGGGCGCCTGATGTCGGGAGTGCTCGTGACCGGAGGAACCGGCCAAACCGGCAGGACGCTGGTGCAAGTGCTCCGCAACGATGGTGTGCAGGCCCGGGTCGCCAGCCGGAACCCAGCCGCAGCCGGCCCCGATGCAATCCGCTTCGACTGGAACGACCCGACCACATACGGACCTGCGCTCGACGGGATGGACCGGGTCTTCCTGCTTCCGCCGGTGGACAGTGTGGACCCGCTGCCACTGGTCGAGCCCTTCCTGCACCAAGCACAGCGGGCCGGTATCCGGCGCCTCGTGATGCTCGGCTCCGCCATTGTGCTGCCGAACGCGCCCAGCGCCGTAGAGATGGCCGCTCAGGTTCGGGCTCAGCCCAGAGGTGTCGTACTGCGCGCGTCCGGCTTCATGCAGAACTTCCTGCGCCCGCACCCACTGGCCGAACATATCCATCGACTCGGTGAGATCCGCACCGCAGCCGGTGACGGCAAGCTGGGGTGGGTCGACGCGCGAGACATCGCGGCCAGTGCTGCCGTGCTGTTGGCCGACCTGGATATGGACGCTCGAAGCGACTACCTGATCACCGGACCGCACGGGATGAGCTATCCACAGGCCGCGCAGATCATCACCGCACAGACCGGCAGACAGGTTCGGGTGGAGCGTATTACAGAGGAGGAACAGGCTGCCGCCTACCGCGCCTCCGGAATGCCGGCCCAGTTCGCTGACTCCCTTGCCGCCGTCGAGCGCGCAATAAAGACGGGACGCGAAGACCAGGTCAGCACCGCAGTGCTCGATCTGACCGGCCACCCGCCGCGCACCTTTACCGAATTCGTCTCCGACCACGCGGACGAGTGGACACAGTAGTGCCGGAACAGCCGCGTCGGGTGGAGTGGCTGGGCGGGGCAGGTCCAGGCGCTACGGCCCGCGCCTTCCCGGTCTTCGAGGGGAGGGGCTGGCACGCTGGCCCGTGTCGGCCAGTTCAGGAGTCCGGTCTGGGGTCGGCCGGCCTCGCACAGCTCGATGTCCGGTTCGGCAAGCGCGACCAGGGCGTCCGCGCGCGAGATCAGGCCCACTTGGTCGGGGTAGGTGGCACAGTCTCCGCGGTGGAGCAGGGCGGTGGACGAGGAGCGTTGCGTTCGGATCTTCCAGGACATCGCGACGCTTACCCCTTACGCCTGATACCGGCAGTGTCTGCCGACATGCTCAGCGGTCAGTGCTGCGGGTTTCGCGGGTGTGGTGGTGTTCGGCGTTGATGCGCTGTGCTTCCTCGAGCTGGTCTTCGAGGATGATGATTCTGCAGGCTGCCTCGATGGGGGTGCCCCGGTCGACAAGTTCCCGGGCGCGGGCGGCGATGCGGAGCTGGTAGCGGGAGTAGCGGCGGTGTCCGCCTGCGGAGCGGAGTGGGGTGATGAGGCGTGCTTCGCCGATGGCGCGGAGGAAGCCCTGGGTGGTGTTGAGTATTTCGGCGGCGCGGCCCGTGGTGTAGGCGGGGTAGTCGTCGTCGAGACGTCCCAGGTTGTCGTCTGCTGTCACTTGCACCTCTTGTGCGAGCGCGTGGAGGGGCCCCGGTGCCATGTTGCACCGGGGCCCCGAAGGACTGTTACACCATCTGCCGGCCTTGGTCGTGCGCCGGCCTGTTGTTTCCGCTGACCCGACTTGTTCGGTGTCGGGTATGCGGGGATCGCGGTTGCTTGACCGGAGACCACCTCACTATCGATGTCCTGCGGTACCCGGACCCGCGTGGCGTCCGGGCGATCCTGATGGCGTCTCGATCCTCCGTTCGTCCCTCTGGTGTCACTTACTTGCTCTACTGCTGGTACTGCGAACTGCTCGGCAGCCTTGTGACAGCGCCACTCCTTCGGCAGCCAGCCCCGTCGCCCGTCCTGCATCTGCTCCGGCTTGGAACCCCACTGCCGAACTTCCCGGCACGCGCGCCGCAGCCTGGCGCCTTTACCGAGGGACTGCTGGTACTACCGGCTGCGCTGGTTGGCGGCCCCTGATCACCGCGGGCGACCCGGTCCGGTCACCAGCCCCATCGCCGTCATGCAACCAACCTGGCTTCGGCACTCCGTCACCGCACCGTCCTGCGAACTACAACTACGGGTCCTGCTGCCGGGCAGTTCGTCTCTGCCCGGCCCTGCTGTCCTTCTTGCTTACGAGAGAAACCATAACCACACCACAACCCAATGTCTACCTCCGCCAGCATAGATTTTCAGGTGTGCAGTAGTGAGACAGTCGACCGCGAAGCGCGTAGGGATGGGTCACCGTGCCGCCCGGCACCCGAGCGGGCGGGATCGCTCCGAGTCAGATCCGCCCGGCCGGCACACGGGCGAGGCCCGCGAACCCCGCGCAGCCCGGGCCTTGGCCGTCCACGGGGCTCCCAGCCCGGCGACCGCTGCACCTAAGATCCCGGACATGTGGGTCGCGAATGAACGGGTGCACGCAACGGTTCACGGGGTAGACGTGTGGCCTCGATCGTTCTGGGAGAGGGGCGCAGCGGGATGCCGGTCGACGCGATAATCAGCCCTTGAGCGGCCGTCCGGTACTGGCGGCTGTGTCCTTCGTCGGCGATGAGCCGGTGTCCCATGCACGGCACGCCGCCTGGGACTTCGTGAACGAGTTGCAGGCCGTCCACGGGATCCCGGTCTCCGACCGCGCGATGGGCAGCGTCCAGCTCGTGGTCAGCGAGCTCGTCACCAACGCGCACAAGTACGCTCCCGGCCCCTGCCTGCTCAACCTCGAACTGACCGACGGGGCTGTGGAGATCGGCGTCTGGGACACCGAATCAACCCTCCCCGTCCCGCAGAGCCCTGACCCCGGCCGGGTCGGACAACACGGCCTCGAAATCGTCATCGCCCTCAGCCGCAGCTTCGAAATGCACCGCGACCCCGTAGGCAAACGCATCAAAGCCACCATCCCCCTGACCGGCAACCCCACCTAAAAACCAGCAGGCCACCAGCACCGCCACACCCCGCCCCGGAACCATTTCAGAGCGACGAGGAACACAAGTGGCGGCATCACGACGCCATGCCGGCACGCAGGGGGCACCTTCGCGGGATGAGGGCCCTGGCGATGATGGTGGAGCCGGCACGGGCTGCGCTCAGAAGCCGGTCACCGGTATGCCGTCGGATCAGTGGTCGTGTGGGGCTGCGGTGAGTGCCTGGGACAGGGTGGGGAATATCTGGAAGGCGGTGACGGTCCCGGTCACTTCAAGGGTGTGTCTGGCGAACTGGCTGAGTGGTCCGCAGAGCCAGGGAAGCTGCCCTGAGCCTCGGCGAGTTGGCTTGAGGAGTTCGAAGAGCAGAGCCGTGTTCATGAAGTTCACTCTGCCCAGGCTGGCCAGCGCTTGCTTGCTCGATCGCCCCGCGGGGTCAAGGGTCAGCCTCACCAGCTCCCTGCCCCTGGCCCGGCCAGCGAACTGTGTCAACTCGACGCAGAGGTAAGTGCATAGAGCACACGCCCCTGTGGTCGAATAACGATCTTGTCTCGCTGGCTGGGACTTCCCTCGATCACCAGCAGCGACGTGAGATGCGTCACCCAAGGTTCGGTAAAGACGTGGTACAAAATCGCAACTCCGCAGGTGGAACCACCGACAACTCCGCTGCGGAGGATCGACCCTCCTTATCCGCACCGGGCCCCGACGTGATGACGGTGCCGAACGCGCCGCACACCAAGAGCTGCATATCGGACAACGACGTTCGCTCAGACATCACTCATCCGGCGACAACTCTCGCTTGCCCCCCCCCACCCACCGAGGTAGTCATCTTGTCACTCGACTCCGTCACCCGGTCCGTCGATGAAGCCGTCAGCGGTTTCTTCGAGCCCATAGCCAAGTGGCTGGGGGAGGTGGTCTTCTACGCCGTACCAATAGGCGGAACCGATCTGCCTCTCATAGTCGCCTGGCTCGTCGTCGCAGGCCTGGTCTTCACCGGCTGGTTCGGGTTCATCCAGTTCCGCAAGTTCAGACTCGCCGTGGACGTGGTCAGGGGCAAGTACGACGAGAAGGGCTCTGCCGGCGAGGTCAACCACTTCCAGGCGCTGACGGCCGCAGTCTCCGGCACAGTCGGCCTCGGCAACATCGCCGGTGTGGCCGTCGCCGTCTCCATCGGCGGGCCAGGTGCCACTTTCTGGATGGTCCTGTGCGGTCTTCTCGGCATGGCCACCAAGTTCGTCGAAGTCACTCTCGGCGTGAAGTACCGGGAGGTGCACGCCGACGGCACCGTCTCCGGCGGCCCGATGCACTACCTTCCCAAGGGCCTCGCCGAACGCTTCGGCAAGAATGGCAAGGCTCTCGGCAAGGTCCTCGCGGTCCTCGCGTCCTTCATGATCCTGTTCTTCGGCCTCTTCGGCGGAAACCTCTTCCAGGTCAACCAGTCCTACGCGCAGTTGGTTTCGGTCACCGGTGGCGAGGACGGCGCGCTGGGCTCCTCCGCCGGCGCGCTGTTCTTCGGCATCCTGATCGCCGCGCTCGTCGGCATCGTGCTGCTCGGCGGTATCCGCTCCATCGCCAACGTCACCAGCAGGCTCGTCCCTGCCATGGCCGGCATCTACATCGCTGCGTGCCTCGTTGTCATCCTGGTCAACGTGACCGCCGTCCCGGACGCCGTGGCCACCATCGTCGAGGGAGCGTTCAATCCCGAGGGAGTCGCCGGCGGTGTGCTCGGCGCGCTGATCATCGGCTTCAAACGGGCCGCCTTCTCCAACGAGGCCGGCCTCGGCTCCGCCCCGATCGCCCACTCCGCGGTCAAGACCAAGCACCCCGCCAGCGAGGGCCTGGTCGCGCTGCTGGAACCGTTCATCGACACCGTCGTCATCTGCACCATGACCGCTCTGACCATTGTCATCGCCAACCCGGCCAGCTGGGCGGAGGCCCGCGCCGGCGAAGACATCGGCGGTGTCACCATCACCTCCGACGCGTTCGAGACGGTCCTGCCCTGGTTCCCCTACATCCTCACCGTTGCGGTGCTGCTCTTCGCCGTCTCAACGGTGCTGACATGGGGCTACTACGGCCTCAAGTCGTGGACGTACCTGTTCGGCCGCAGCCGGACCAGCGAGCTCACCTTCAAGATCCTCTACACAATGTTCGCCGTCGCAGGATCGTTGCTCACTCTGCAGACCTTGATCGACCTGGCCGACGCGGTCCTCTTCACGCTCGCCGTCATCAACATCATCGGCCTCTACCTGCTCGCCCCGGTCGTCAAGCGGGAACTCAACGCCTTCCTGCAATACGTACAGAACCGGAAGGCGGGCGAGCCCTCGGAAAGCGGGAAAGACCGGGAGCAGGAGAAAAACATAGTTTGACAGGCAAGCCCACACGGGCCCGTGCCCTTCTCGCGCCTTCGTGCGCACAGGGCACGGGCCCTTTCGCCATCCTCGACAGGTCGCTGAACAGGGCCGCCGAGAGGCCCGCGGAGCCAGGCTCGGACTGCGCAGGCGAACTGATGCCGGCCGGGCTGCCGGCGGCCAGAGCGCGCGAACGCACGAGCTCCAGCGCAGTGCGGCCGATCTCCAGGGTGGTGCCGATCCGCCAGGAGGCGTCGTTGACCAGCTGGAGCCGGGCCTGCGCCCGGTCCTCGCCGGTTATGTCAACAGCAGATAGCGCGACCCCCACCAGCTCGCCCCGTGCGTCCCACATTGGGGCGATCCGCCCCAGCCAGGCATGCTCGCGCGGCTCGCCACCGGTACGCAGCCGGGTGCGGACATCCCTGGGCCTGCCGCTTTCCAGCACCTGACGCAGCTGCTCCTCCAGCTCGATGCTCTGCGGCTTGCCGCCGATCTCCGACAGACGAAGGCCGCGAGCCTCCTCCTCGGTGAGCCCGATGACCTCCTCCATCGCTCGGTTGGCGCGCCGCAGCCGGATTTCGGTGTCGTACAGGGCGAGAGCGTTGGGCGCGTAGCGGAACGCCGGGCGGGGCAGTCGGTTGTCCTCCCTCGGTGCGTTCGGTGCCGGCCAGGGGACTGACGAGCAACCACCCTTCGAAGCCACCTTCTTGCTGGCGGAGCCGGTGGGCCAGCAGCCGTACAGTCAGCCGCCGACCGTCGCGGTGCCTCAGCTCGACAGTGCCCCTCCAGGGCAGTGGCCGCTCGTGGCGGGACGGGGCGGTTACAGCGACGGGGTCAGCGAGTAGCTCGGCTGCCGAGCGGCCCAGCATCCGCGCTGCGGTGTGGCCCAGCAGCCGCCGGGCACCGTCGTTCCAGTGCGTGATCCGCCCGGAACTGTCCAGGAGAGCGCGGGCAGTAGCCGCCTCGTCCGGGACCAGGCCCCAGGGGTCGTCCCTTCGGGAGGACTTTCCATAACCGACAGTGCTCACATCCCCAGACTGGGGCTCGGTGAGCAGGCCGACAACCAGAGAACGCCAGCCGGGAACCCCGTCCGGATCGTGAGACGGCGCAATCCGCAAGCAATACAGGGGACTTCAGGCGTTTGGTCAAGCTGAGGTGCGGTCGATGCGGTGTCCGCACACCGCACGCCTGGGACGGTCGAAGTCGCTGGTCCCTCGTACCTGATAGACGAACTGCGTCCAGGCCGACTCCCTCGATCAAGGGGTCGTGGCCACGCGACTCAAAAGATCCCGACAAGGCACCGCACATGTTCACGGATGCCGAGTGCGACACCTTCGTCGGTGGCATCGTCCGCCGGAAGCTCCCATGCCAGAAGAAGAAAGGCGGGTTTCCGCCACGTACGGCCGTGAGACGCGTGGAGAAGATGTGGAAGGAGTATCGAGAGGATGCACTTCAGACCAGGTAGCGGCTTGAGCCTCTGATCCGCACTGTGGCAACCAGCGAACCGCGTGGGGCATGGTGCCTCTGGGCCGTATGGGAAGAAGCTAGGAACGGCTGACTGAGAACGCTCCAGTGAATCGTGCATCTGGCACAGTGAGGGCGCCGAGTCCTCTCGCGCGTGGCAAGGAGACGGCGCACGAGCACTGCGAGGGGCGGGCGAGGCGTTGGCCCACGCAGTCGGAGTTGTGCGGTGCCGCGCATCGGGGGTAGCCGAAGCAGCTCACCCCACCCCGCACCGCAGGCATGAACGTCCGCACCACAGCACCGGATCGCGCAGGCAGCACCCACCTCGTCCACAGGAGGCACGCCCATGCACGTCCGCACCCCAGACTCCTTACGCAGACCCGTACAGGCCGTGCTGCTCGTCATCGGCATGGTGGCCGCGCTCCTGGCCGCGGTCTTTCCTGCCGCAAGATCCGCCCAGGCCGCGGTTCCCGACCGATGGGGCTTCGCCTATCTGGACGACTCGACACCCCCGCCCGGCTACGCACCCGATCCCTCACGCCAGTGGGGCAGCTGGGCCTCTCCGTCCACCAACCCCGTCAAGGTGGACCAGATCGGCCTCGGAGCGTACGTCGTGCACTTCCCGATGATCGGCGGGGTGGACGGAATAGCCCACGCCACCGCAGTCGACAGCACGGGCCGCTGGTGCCAGATCACCGCATGGAAGGACGTGGGGTCCGGCGAGGACGTCTACGTGAACTGCTACCGACCCGGTGGCGCGCCCGACAATTCCACCTTCACCGTCCTCTACACCAGCAGCAGTGGCACCCCCGCGACACCTTCCGGCTCGTACGGCTACCTCTACTCGGACACCAGCGGGATCGCTCTCACCCAGTACAACTCCACGGGAGCGGTCAACTCGGTGAGCCACGGCGCGACCGGCGTCTGGAAGGCGTGGCTTCCTGGCCTGGGGCTGTCCAGCCAAGCAGGCAACCTTCAGGTCACCGCGGTCGATACTCGGCAGAGCGCACGGTGCAAGGTATCGGACTGGGCGCCGGGTACGGCCGGGCAGACCGTCGTGGTTGCCTGCTACGACGCATCCGGTGCTCCATATGACACCAGATGGACGCTGAGTTACTCCCACCTGCGCGCGGTCCATGGCCCGGCCTTCCCCCCCAAGGCATTCGGTTACCTCTGGTACAACGGATCACTTCCCACATTGACCAACTACAACTCCGGCGGGGCCGCCAACACCCTCGGCGGTTCGGGATCACCCTTCACGGTCACCATGCCGTCGATAGCCGTGCCGTCCGACACCGCTCAGACCACCGCCTACGGCCGCGGGGCCGACTACTGCGGCCTACACGCGCCGTGGGACCGGAGCAGCGGTACCGTCCTGCTCTACGTCAGTTGCTTCGGCCCCGGCGGGACACCGGTGAAGGTTCCCTTCTTCACCGCCTACACCTCAGCCCGCTGACCTCTCCTGTCGCTCGGGCTCGCCAAGGCGGTACGCACAGCGTGTGGAGACATTGGCTGCACCTACCAGCGCGTCGTCCCCCGAGACGACGCGCGCACCGCCGCGAGGGCGCTGAGGGCGGGCCGAGACCCTGACGCGCTCCAACATGATCACCTCCTCGGACGCATAGACGGAGCCGACGCAGCATGCGATATCCACTCTCCTCACGGGCGCGACTCGGGCGTAGTGCCAAAGGGGGTCGATGAGCGAGGGCCGAATGAGCCGTATCGGAGGTTCCCCGGCAAACTCGTGCGGAGCACCGCACTACCCCTCGCTCACGGCCTTGATCGTGAGGACAGGTCTACACCACTAGAACGTGTCACGCCGCCATGCATCCCTCTCCAGAATCGTGCACGAGAGCCAGTGAACCTTTTCCATCTTGATCAGCTGGCGAGTTCGAGGGCGACGACGGCTCGGACGACTGCTGTGATGCGGGTGGTGCTACAGCGGAGCTTCCGCAGGAGCGGCCAGGACTTGAGGATCGCCATGGCGCGTTCACCGAGGCTGCGGATCTTCGTATGGTCCCGGTTGTGACGTCGGCGCCAGCCGCGCAGGTGCTTGCCACGGATCGGGACACGGATCGCAGGGCCGGCGCCCTGATACGCCTTGTCGGCCCAGCACTTGATGTCGTCTGCGGCAAGGGCGGCGGGAATGCCGTGGGCCCGCGCCGCGGTCAGGTCGTGCGTGGCTCCCGGCAGTGCGTCCGAGGCCCGGATCAGGCGTCCGGCGGGATCGGCGAGTACCTGCACGTTCATCCCGTGGTGCTTCTTCTTCCCGGAATAGTACGGCCGGTCTGCGGCGAGGCGGTCGATCGGCAGCACGGTGCCGTCGAGCATCACGTACGCCTTCTTCCGGACGGACGTCATGGCCTGTTTCAGCGTGGGCGCGAGGGCGGCCAGGAGGTTGACGGCCTCGCGTATGTAGCGATAGGCCGTGGCGATCCCGATGCGGAAGCCCGCGGCGAGGCGGGCGTAAGTGTCGCCGCAGCGCAGGTGGGCCAGGACGAGCAGGGCCTGGCAGCCGCAGATCAGGCGACGCCAGCGCGAACCGATCCGACGGCGGTGACCTGCGAGAACACCGGAGAGATGCCGCAGCGCGCGGCTGGACAGATCGATGCCGGACGGGTAAACAAGCACGTGAAGCTCCTGGCGGACTGGTGATCTTGGTCCTGAACCCGTCTACCAGGAGCTTTCTTCATGCCCGCCGCCGGGGCTGCCGGTCCAACTACCGTCAGGTTGGAAACGGCTCAGTTGTTGCTGCAGCAACGGCAGCCCTCGCATTCGGCGCCTCCCCTGCCAGCGCTGCGGCGAACTGGCAGGAAGTGAAGACGTAACCTAAGGCTTGTCCCGTAACTGATCTTGGAGTGGCTGGGGGCGAGGCCGTCCAGGTTCGGCCCATTCGCCTATCCGGCGAGGGTGAGGTTGTGCAGGCGGGCGATGCCGCTCATGGCGTGATGGACGCCGTCTCCTCTGAGGCGGCAGTCGCGCAGGATCTTCCAGGTCTTCATGCGGGCGAAGACGTGCTCGACGCGGGCACGGACTTGCTTGTGGGACTTGTTGTGTGCCTGCTTCCAGTCGGGCAGGCCCTCGCCTTCGCGGCGCCGGTGGGGCATCACGAGTCCGGTCCCCGGGTAGCCCCGTCGGCGATCGTCATGGTGGTGCCGACGGTGGCCTTGGCACCGGATTCCTCCCATGCCCTGCAGTCGTTTCGGTTGCCGGGCAAGGGCCGGCCGACCAGGACGACGAGCCGGGTGTCGGCATCGATGACGACCTGATGGTTGGTGGAGTACCGGTAGTTCTTCGATTGCTCGGCCACCGCGTGGTCCCGGGTGGGCACCAGGGTGCCGTCCACGATGAGGACGGTCTCCTTGCGGAACCGCTTGCGGGGCTGGAGCGCGAGAGTCGGGCCGAGATGGTTGATGATGCGGTCTGCCGCCGACTTCGAGACCCCGAACAGCTGGGCAAGCTGGCGCATCGTCAAGTTCGTTCGCCAGTACACCACGATCAACAACGCTCGGTCCTCCAGCGGAAGACCCCAAGGCCGCCCCTTGCGGATCGCGTCCGCTCCGTCGCGCCGCAGCGAGGTCACCAGCTTGGCGAACTGGCGCGGGCTCAGCCCGGTGAACGGGCCTATCCAGGATGGTTCCGACGCCGTGATCACGCGAGGCATCGCAGGATCATCGCACTTACGGGCGGCAGCCTTGGAGGCTACCTGGCCTCAGAACTCAAACCAGAGGTCGATGTTCGGGTGGACCCGTTCGCGCAGGCAGTTTGAGTGTGCATAGGCCTGCTGCCGCACGGTATCGCCTCGCACCAGGTCAACCGCACCGAGCCTGAGCTTGGTTGCTGCCCGGTCCTGGTCGAGATCGATGACCTGATAGCAGAAGCAGCATATGGGGTTCGGGTTCAACGATGCCCTCTCATGTTGCTGAGACAACAGCTCCGGCCGCGCTGTTCTTCAGACCTTACGTCGGACAGGACGCCGTTAACGGGACAGCCCTTAGAAATCAAAGAATAGAATCTTTAGACCGTGTCCCATGTGGGTTCGGCCCGTTGGGCCAGTCATGGGGCGGGGTACGTGGAGTTGGATTGTTCCGGACGGGCTGTGGGAGATCGCGGAGCCGTTGATCCCGCCGTCGAAGGTGCGGCCGCAGGGCGGC
>NZ_JNYQ01000027.1 GCF_000717245.1 Kitasatospora papulosa | reverse complement strand
TCAGCGCCGATGGTACTGCAGGGGGGACCCTGTGGGAGAGTAGGACGCCGCCGAACAATTATTCCGGGAAAGCCCCGTGCCCTTGTGGCACGGGGCTTTCCTGCGTTTCGGACAGGGGTCCCGTACCCCTGTGCGCCGGTGCCCGCAGACTGAGGGTAGGGTCAGGGGGCATCATTGGCACGTTCTTCACAGGAGGCCCCCGGGTGGAGGTCCAGGAGACTCGAGTTCAGACGGACCGAGTACTCACCATCCCCAACATCCTCAGCATGGCTCGCCTCGTCGGCGTACCGCTCTTCCTGTGGCTGATTCTCCGCCCTGTGTTCGGCGGGCCCAACAGTGATGGCTGGGCCCTGCTGGTACTGATGCTGAGCGGCATCAGTGACTACCTCGACGGCAAGCTCGCCCGCCGGTGGAACCAGATCAGCAGCCTCGGCCGGCTCCTGGACCCGGCCGCGGACCGCCTGTACATTCTGTCGACCCTCGTCGGGCTCACCTGGCGGGAGATCCTCCCACTCTGGCTCACGGCCGCGCTCCTCGCACGTGAGCTGATGCTCCTCGTCATGGTGGGAATCCTGCGCAGGCACGGCTATCCGCCGCCCCAGGTGAACTTCCTGGGCAAAGCTGCAACCTTCAACCTGATGTACGCCTTCCCCTTGTTGCTGCTCAGCGACGGAAGTGGTTGGCTGGCTTCGCTAGGCACCATTTTCGGATGGGCGTTCGCTGGATGGGGTACAACCCTCTATTGGTGGGCAGGGATCCTATACGTGGTCCAGGTCCGCCGTCTGGTCAAGGCGGATCAAGTAGCCGATTAGCTCGTTGACGTGGCGCCGTGCAGAGTCGCCGGCCCGCACCGGAATCTTTGGTGTTGCCCCGACGGGTGAAGTCGGCATGACCGTCGTCTCTTCGAGGAGGACGTTTCCGACATGAAGGCCGTCGTGATGGCAGGCGGTGAAGGCACCCGCCTTCGCCCCATGACCTCAAGCATGCCCAAGCCGCTCCTGCCCGTGGCCAATCGGCCGATCATGGAGCACGTGCTAAGGCTGCTCAAACGGCATGGGCTCAACGAAACCGTTGTCACCGTCCAGTTCCTCGCCTCTCTCGTCAAGAACTACTTCGGCGACGGCGAAGAACTCGGGATGGAGCTCAGCTATGCCAACGAGGAGAAGCCACTCGGTACCGCGGGAAGCGTGAAGAACGCCGAGGAGGCCTTGAAGGACGACACCTTCCTGGTCATTTCCGGCGACGCCCTCACCGACTTCGATCTCACGGATCTCATCGCGTTCCACAAGGAGAAGGGCGCACTCGTCACGGTGTGCCTGACCCGGGTCCCGAATCCACTGGAATTCGGGATCACGATCGTGGACGAGGACGGAAAGGTCGAGCGCTTCCTCGAGAAGCCGACCTGGGGCCAGGTCTTCTCGGACACGGTGAACACGGGCATCTACGTCATGGAGCCCGAAGTCTTCGACTACGTCCAGGCCGATACCTCGGTCGACTGGTCCGGTGACGTGTTCCCGCAGCTCATGAAGGACGGCAAGCTCATCTGCGGTTACGTCGCCGAGGGCTACTGGGAGGACGTGGGCACGCACGAGAGCTACGTGAAGGCCCAGGCCGACGTGCTGGAGCGCAAGGTCGACGTCGAACTCGACGGCTTCGAGATCTCCCCGGGCGTCTGGGTCGCGGAAGGCGCCGAGGTCCACCCCGACGCCGTCCTCCGAGGGCCGCTGTACATCGGTGACTACGCCAAGATCGAAGCCGGCGCCGAGATCCGCGAACACACCGTCGTCGGATCGAACGTCGTCGTGAAATCCGGTGCGTTCCTGCACCGTGCCGTCGTCCACGACAACGTCTACGTCGGCCAGCACAGTAATCTGCGCGGCTGTGTGATCGGCAAGAACACCGATGTCATGCGGGCGACCCGCATCGAGGACGGAGCCGTCATCGGCGACGAGTGCCTGATCGGTGAAGAATCGATCATTCAGGGCAACGTCCGGGTCTACCCGTTCAAGACCATCGAGGCCGGCGCCTTCGTCAACACCTCCGTGATCTGGGAGTCGCGTGGCCAGGCCCATCTCTTCGGGGCGCGTGGCGTCTCCGGGATCCTCAACGTCGAGATCACGCCGGAACTCGCCGTCAGGCTCGCCGGCGCCTATGCGACGACGCTGAAGAAGGGCGCCACGGTCACGACCGCGCGTGACCACTCCCGTGGTGCCCGCGCGCTGAAGAGGGCTGTCATCTCCGCCCTGCAGGCCAGCGCCATCGACGTGAGGGACCTGGAGAACGTGCCGCTTCCGGTGGCCCGCCAGCAGACCGCGCGGGGCAGCGCCGGCGGCATCATGATCCGTACGTCCCCCGGCGTACCGGACTCGGTCGACATCATGTTCTTCGACGAGCGTGGAGCCGATCTCTCCCAGGCGCGGCAGCGGAAGCTGGACCGGGTCTACGCCCGTCAGGAATACCGCAGGGCCTTCCCGGGGGAGATCGGGGACCTGCACTTCCCGTCGAGCGTCTTCGACTCCTACACCGGTTCCCTCCTGCGCAACGTCGACACCGCGGGCATCGCCGACGCGGGCCTCAAGGTGGTCGTGGACGCCTCCAACGGCAGCGCCGGGCTTGTCCTGCCCAGCCTGCTCGGACGTCTCGGTGTGGACGCGCTCACCATCAACCCCGGACTCGACGAGTCCCGGCCGACCGAGTCGGCCGAGTCCCGGCGAGCGGGCCTGGTCAGGCTCGGCGAGATCGTTTCCTCCGCGCGGGCCGCCTTCGGCGTGCGGTTCGACCCCGTCGGCGAACGGCTGTCGCTCGTCGACGAGCGCGGACACATCATCGAGGACGACCGCGCGCTGCTGGTCCTGCTCGACCTCGTGGCCGCCGAGCGCAGGAGCGGACGCGTGGCCCTGCCGGTGACGACCACGCGTGTCGCCGAGCAGGTGGCCGCCTACCACGGGACGCAGGTGGAGTGGACGACCACATCGCCGGACGACCTGACGCGGGTGGGCCGTGAGGACAGCACCATCTTCGGCGGCGACGGACGCGGCGGCTTCATCGTTCCCGAATTCAGCAGCGTCTTCGACGGCGCGGCGGCCTTCGTCAGGCTCATCGGCCTGGTGGCCAGGACGCAGCTCACTCTCAGCCAGATCGACGCCCGCATCCCGCGTGCGCACGTCCTGCGCCGTGACCTCGCCACACCGTGGGCGGTCAAGGGGCTCGTCATGCGCCGGGTCGTGGAGGCCGCGGGGGAGCGCAGCGTGGACACCACCGACGGCGTCCGGGTGGTCGAGACCGACGGACGTTGGGTGATGGTGCTGCCCGATCCGTCGGAGGCGGTCACTCACCTGTGGGCGGAAGGGCCCGACGACGCCTCGGCACAGGCGCTGCTCGACGAGTGGGCGGCGGTCGTGGACAGCGCGGGGGACTGACCGATCACCGCCTGTCCGGAAGCCGCGTGCCGCGGCTTCCGGACAGGCGGTGAGGCCATTCGGCGGCAGCGGGCATGACGTGCGACGATGTGCGGCATGTCGCAGCCGCCCCCCGATCGGAGTAGTGCCCCGACGCGCCCTCGCCCGGATGCGTCCATGTCGCTGCTGACCACTGTGATGGAACACAGCCTCGACGAGGGATACGCCGAGGCCTCGGCACGTCGCCGCTCCGAGGGCAGCGAGGGGATGCCCCGCACGCTGAAGTCGAAACTGGGCCTCGCCGCGGGGCTGGTCCTGGCCGCTCTCGTGGTGACGCTCGGCGGCGCCGAGGCCCAGGTCGCCGCACCGGTGGTGGCCAAGGAGCGCGAGGAGCTCATCGACCGCGTGAACGCCGAGACCGCCACGGCCGACACGCTGGAGGCCGACGTGGAGAAGCTGCGCAAGGACGTCGGCGAGCGGCAGCGCAAGGCGCTGCAGGAGCACGGCGGGGACCAGGGCGGCCTCGTGGCGCTGCTGTCCGGGGCCACCCCCGTCGAAGGTCCGGGGATCAAGCTGGTCGTGGACGACGCCGAAAACACCGACCAGGGCGGCGGCGGGCCCCGCGAGTCCACCGGCTTCGCCGACACCGGGCGGGTGCGCGACCGGGACATGCAACGCGTGGTCAACGGGCTGTGGCAGTCCGGCGCCGAGGCGGTGGCCATCAACGGACAGCGGCTCACCGCCCTCTCGGCGATCCGTGCGGCGGGCGACGCCATACTGGTCGACAACAGGCCGCTCGTGCCGCCGTACACGGTGCTCGCGGTGGGGGACGGGAAGAAGCTCGCAGCTGCCTTCCGGGACAGCGCCGACGGGCAGTATCTTCAAGCGCTGCACGAGAGCTTCGACATCCGCACCAGCATCTCCGAGCAGGAGAAGGTGCGCCTTCCGGCCGCGCCCAGCCTGATCGTACGTACAGCAGAGCCTCAGGCCGCAGACACGGGCAGTGGTGCGGCAGACACAGGGAAGGGCACATCGTGATCGCCGTACTGGGCCTCGTCGTGGGAGTCGTGGTCGGACTGTTGGTCCGCCCCGAAGTGCCGGCGGTGGTCGAGCCCTACCTGCCGATCGCCGTGGTGGCCGCGCTCGACGCCGTCTTCGGTGGTCTGCGGGCCATGCTCGACGGGATCTTCGTGGACAAGGTCTTCGTCGTGTCCTTCCTGTCGAACGTCGTGGTGGCCGCGCTCATCGTCTTCCTCGGGGACAAGCTGGGCGTCGGAGCCCAGCTGTCCACCGGTGTCGTGGTCGTGCTCGGTATCCGCATCTTCTCCAACGCCGCGGCCATCCGCCGCCACGTCTTCCGGGCGTGAGGCCGATGAGCAACGAACAGAACCCGTACGGCGAACAGCGCCACGGCGGTGCGCTCCCTCCCGAGGCGACCGCACCCGCGCCGTTCCGCGCGGCCCCGTCCGAGGAGGTCACCGGCCGACAGCGCCTGCGGGCCGGCCTCTGGCCCCCCAGGGTGAGCCGTGCCCAACTGATCGTCGCGCTTCTGCTGTTCGTCCTCGGCCTGGGGCTGGCCATCCAGGTCCGGTCGAACAGCGACAACAGCGCCCTGCGCGGAGCGCGTCAGGAGGACCTGGTCCGCATCCTCGACGAACTCGACAACCGCACCGAGCGCCTCGAGGACGAGAAGCAGCGTCTCGACGACCAGCGCACGGAGCTGGAGAACAGTTCCGACCAGGCGGAGGAGGCCCGGAAACAGACGCTCGAGAAGGAGCGGCAGCTGGGTATCCTGGCGGGCACGGTCGCTGCGCACGGTCCCGGTATCACCCTGACCATCAGTGATCCGACCGGCGCGGTGGAGGCCGACATGCTGCTCGACACGATCCAGGAGCTGCGCGCGGCCGGCGCCGAGGCGATCGAGATCAACGGTGTGCGGGTGGTGGCGAACACGTACTTCTCCGGTGACGGGGGAGAGTTGAGGGTGGACGGCCGCAGGATCGAGGCCCCGTACGAGTTCAAGGTCATCGGCAAGCCGCAGGACCTCGAACCGGCTCTCAACATCCCGGGCGGCGTGGTCCAGACGCTCGAGAAGGAACAGGCAACCGCGGAGGTCACGCGCGCCGACGACATCGTCGTGGACGCCTTGCGACCGGCGAAGCAGCCTGATTACGCTCGGTCGTCGTCACGGTGAGGCGGCGGCGCGCGGTGCTCGAAGGACTCGTGCACCACGTTGCGGGGGGTCGGCGCAACGGATCGGTGACGTGTGGTGGAAACTGTCGAGTGGATACGGACGTTGTGAGGATGTCCGGGTCGGCAGGTGTGGTCATTCAGGGTTCGTCCTGCCCCACGGGCGGGTCTATTTCGGTCAAGGGGAAACGCCCGTGAAGTTGTTTGCGAAGTTGTTCGGAAAGAGCGCCCGCGAGGACAGCAACAGCGCTGCCCGCCACCGCGCTCCGCGCCAGGGTCAGGGTGCCGAGGAGCAGGGCTCCGAGCGCCCGCTGTTCCGCGACGAGGTCCCCGGCGGTGCCGGCGCGTCGTCTGTTGACCCCGGCGGTGCAGGGCGCATAGGTTTCGGGGAATCATCGACCTCGAGTACGGGTGGAGGGTTCGCCTCCGCCACGGAGGGCTCCTCCATGCCGGTGTGTACGAGGTGCGGGCATCGGAACGCCGAGGCCAGTCGGTTCTGCTCCAACTGCGGTGCGCCGCTGAGGGGCGGAGTGCCCGAGCGCGCCTCGGAGACGACCTCGACCATCTCGATCTCCGGTATCGAGGCGTACGAGGCCGAGGCGACGGGCCAGACCGCCCTCCCCTCGCTCTCGCCGGAGGCCCAGGCCGCGGTCGACGCCCTGCCCGCGGGCTCGGCTCTCCTGGTCGTCCGACGTGGCCCGAACTCGGGAAGCCGCTTCCTGCTGGACGGCGACCTGACGACGGCCGGCCGTCACCCGCAGAGCGACATCTTCCTCGACGACGTGACCGTGTCGCGGCGTCATGTGGAGTTCCACAGGAGTCCGGAAGGTAGTTTCACCGTGGGCGACGTCGGCAGCCTCAACGGCACCTACGTCAACCGTGAGCGCATCGATTCCGTCGCGCTGACCAACGGCGACGAAGTCCAGATCGGAAAGTACCGGCTGGTCTTCTACGCGAGCCAGCGGGGCGTGTGACCCTCCCCCGGACACCGTCCGGGGGGACCCCAGGAAGGTCCATGCTGCGAACATCGACAGGCGGTGCCGGCCACGGCACCGCCTCCGCTGGTCAGCGCGCGATGAGCATCGGCACGGTGCTCCTGCAGCTGCGCGACGAATTCCCCGAAGTGACCATCTCCAAGATCCGCTTCCTGGAGGCCGAGGGGCTGATCGAGCCGCAGCGCACGCCGTCGGGATACCGGAAGTTCACTCCCGCCGACGTCGAGCGGCTGGCCCAGGTCCTGCGCATGCAGCGGGACCACTACCTGCCGCTCAAGGTCATCCGTGAGCACCTGGAGGCCCTCGCCCGCGGGGAGAGGGCCGCACTGCCGTCCGACGGCGGTCAGGACGAGCACACCGACCTTCTGCCGGACCAGGAGCCGGGCCGGGCCACCGCCACCCGGATCGGGCGTGCGGAGCTCCTGGCCGCCACGGAGGCCAGCGAGGAGCAGCTCGACGAGTGGGAGTCGTACGGGCTGATCGTGCCGGCCTCCGGCGGAAGCTACGACGCGGAGGCCGTGACCGTGGCCCGCCTGGTGGCGGATCTGGGCAGATTCGGTCTGGAACCTCGGCATCTGCGGGCCGTCAAGGCGGCCGCGGAGCGTGAGGCGGGACTGGTCGAACAGGTGGTCGCACCCCTGCGCCGGCACAGGAATCCGCAGACCAGAGCACATGCGGAGGCCACCGCGAGGGAGCTCGCGGACCTCTCCGTCCGGCTCCACGCCGCGCTCGTGCAGACGGCTCTGAAAGCCGGCTTCCACTGAGGGCGGAGGATCCCGACTATCCAAACATGGCGGGCACGTCCTAGGGTTGCTGTGTGAACGAGCTCGACGTTGTGGGTGTCCGGGTGGAAATGCCCTCCAACCAACCGATCGTGCTCCTGCGTGAAGTGGGAGGCGACCGGTACCTCCCTATTTGGATCGGCCCTGGGGAAGCGACCGCGATCGCCTTCGCCCAGCAGGGCATGGCTCCGGCCAGGCCGCTGACCCATGATCTCTTCAAGGATGTGCTCGAGGCCGTCGGCCAGGAGCTCACCGAGGTCCGCATCACGGACCTCAGGGAAGGGGTCTTCTACGCGGAGCTGGTCTTCGCCAGCGGGGTCGAGGTGAGCGCGCGTCCGTCCGACGCCATAGCGCTCGCCTTGCGCACCGGCACGCCGATCTACGGCAGTGACGGGGTCCTCGACGACGCGGGCATCGCCATCCCCGACGAGCAGGAGGACGAGGTGGAGAAGTTCCGCGAGTTCCTCGACCAGATCTCGCCGGAGGACTTCGGTACCAACAGCCAGTGACCGTCCGGCGAGGGCCGGCGTCAGCGCATCCGACAAGCCGTTCCCGGATTTCAGTCACGGGAAACCACCCTCAGGGTGATTATCACTCGGCGTGCCGAGTGTGGCGATCGTTGACGCACCCCTGGTGACTGCCTACCTTCGAGGTGGCAGGTCTAGGACGGAGGTCGGCGTGAGAAGTAGCGGCGACGGTACGGCTGCGGGTGGGCCGTACCGGCAGCACGGTGGTGCGGCCGACCACTCCATCAGACAGCCGGTTCAGCCGGCTGTGGTGGCAGCGGACGGTGCGGCAGGAACAGGGGACATCGGCTACCGGGGGCCGACGGCGTGCGCGGCGGCGGGAATCACCTACCGGCAGCTCGACTACTGGGCGCGTACGGGGCTCGTGGAACCGAGCGTGCGTCCTGCGTACGGCTCGGGCACACAGCGTCTCTACAGCTTCCGGGACGTGGTTCTCCTCAAGATCGTCAAGCGGTTCCTGGACACGGGGGTCGCTCTGCAGAACATCCGCACCACAGTCCAGCACCTGAGGGCACGCGGGTTCACGGATCTCGAGCGGATGACCCTGATGAGTGACGGGGCGACCGTCTACGAGTGCTCCTCGCCCGACGAGGTCGTCAGTCTGCTCCAGGGTGGCCAGGGAGTCTTCGGCATCGCCGTCGGTGTCGTCTGGCGGGATGTCGACGCGGCGCTGTCCCAGCTCCACGGTGAGCGTGTGGACACCGGGGAGACCCTCGTCGGCCACAACCCGGCCGACGAACTGGCGCGGCGGCGCAACCGCGCGGGCTGAACCACCGGGTCCGACGGCGCGGAGCGTGTGCCGGGCTGCGCGGTTGTCAGTGGCGTAAGGCAGCATCGGTCCGTGTGAGAGCCGCGCCCACCATCCTGCATCTCGACATGGATGCCTTCTACGCCTCTGCGGAGCAGGCGGCGAAGCCCAGCCTGCGTGGGAAGCCGGTGGTGGTGGGCGGCCTGGGGATGCGCGGCGTGGTCGCCACCGCGTCGTACGAGGCGCGGCGGCTCGGGGTGCATTCGGCGATGCCGATGGCCCAGGCGAGGCGGCTCGCGCCCAACGCGGCGTATCTCGTCCCGCGGTTCGCGCTCTACCGGACGGTGAGCGACCAGGTGATGGAGCTGCTCGGGCGGCTGTCACCGCTCGTCGAGCCGCTCAGCCTGGACGAGGCGTTCGTCGACCTGGAGGCCGGCGGGGTCGCCGAGGACTCGGTGTCCGCCCGTGCGGTCGGTGAGCAGCTCCGCACCGTGATCCGGGCCGTCACGGGACTCAGCGGTTCGGTCGGCCTCGCCGGCTCCAAGATGCTGGCCAAGATCGCCTCCGAGGAGGCGAAACCGGACGGGCTGATGCTGATCGAGCCGGGCACCGAGCGCGAGCTCCTGGCCCCCATGTCCGTGCGCATTCTCCCGGGCGTGGGCCCCGCCACCGGCGACCATCTGCGCCGCGCCGGAATGACCGTCGTCAGTCACCTGGCGGACGCGGGCGAGGCGGAGCTCGTACGCCTGCTCGGCAGGGCCCACGGCGTCGCGCTCCACCGCATGGCGCTGGGCCACGACGACCGTCCCGTCGTCGCCGAGCGGGACGCCAAGTCGGTCTCGGTCGAGGACACCTTCGACGTCGACCTGCACGACCGGGTGCGCGTCAGGACGGAGGTGGAGCGGCTCGCGTCCCGGTGCGTGCAGCGGCTGCGAGGCGCGGGGCGGTCCGGGCGGACCGTCGTCCTCAAGGTGCGCCGCTACGACTTCTCCACGCTCACCAGGTCCGAGACGCTGCGTGGGCCCACCGACGACCCCACGGTCGTCAGGGAGGCCGCTGCGCGGCTTCTGGAGGCCGTGGACACGACGGGCGGGGTCCGGCTGCTCGGGGTCGGCGTCACAGGACTGGCGGACTTCACACAGGAGGACCTCTTCGCACAGGCCGCCGACGCGGAGCACGCCGCCGGGGAAGCCGCGGCGGCCGACATCCCCCCGGACGACCGGGACGCCGCCGAGGGCGGGGCGACGGGGGCGGACGACCGGGAGGGCGAGGAACAGCCGGCCGCCAGGCGCTGGCCGGCCGGACACGACGTACGGCACGACGTCCACGGGCACGGCTGGGTGCAGGGCAGTGGCGTCGGCCGCGTCACCGTGCGCTTCGAGGAGCCGTGGTCGCCGCCCGGCCGGGTACGCACGTTCCGGGTCGACGACCCCGAACTGCGGCCCGCCGACCCGCTGCCCCTGGTGCGTGACCCGGAGGACTACTCCTCCTGGCCCGCCAGCCTGCCGAAGTCCCTGTCGGGACCCGTTTCGGAGGAGGGGGAGGAGTCCAGCCCGTAGTGGCGGTAGAGCTGCAGTTCCTGTTCGGGGGACAGATGACGGCCCACTCCGAAGTCGGGGGCGTCCTTGATCAGGGTCCGGTCGAACGGGATCAGGAGGGCGCCGTCGACGAACTCGCTCGGCTCCAGAGGGACGAACGCGTCCCTGGTGAAGAGGCCGGTGCGCACGGCGGCCCACTCGGGCACCCCGGTGGCGTCGTCGAGGTAGACCTCGTCCACCGTCCCGATCTTGGCACCTTGACGGTCGAAGGCCTTGCGGCCGATCAGGCTGCGCGGATCGATGTCGGTCTGCACGGTGCCTCCACTGGTCACGACTGCATCAGGTGGTCGCGGCTGCTCCACCAGCTCTACGAAAGGCCACATCCGGGTCGTCGGCCACTCGAGACGGCCCGCGCCGACCCCGCTGGTAGGCTGGAACACGGCTGCTGACCCTGTGCGGGAGAGTCCTCCGGAGAGATCCGGGGGCGCCGAAGGAGCAACTCCTCCCCGGAATCTCTCAGGCCCCCGTACCGCACGGACGAGGTCACTCTGGAAAGCAGGTCGGAATCCGTACGGCACACGCCGCGACGGGCCCCGCCCTCACCGACGGTGAAAGCCGGTACGCCCCGGGGCGCGCCGGTGAAGCTCTCAGGTCGAGATGACAGAGGGGGAGGCCGTTCGGGCAGCCACGCCGTGGCGCCCCTCGCAGGTCGTGGCAGACCAGGAGGCCTCCATCATGACCCCCCGTCGCACTCCGCTCTCCCAGCTGGAGCAGGGCATTCCGTTCGAGCAGCGCCACATCGGGCCCGATGCCGGGGCTCAGGCGAAGATGCTCGCCCAGGTCGGCTACGGCTCACTCGACGAGCTCACCGCAGCCGCGGTGCCCGATGTGATCAAGAGCGCTGAGGCTCTGAACCTCCCCGAGGCGCGCACCGAGGCAGAGGTCCTGGCCGAGCTGCGCAGCCTCGCCGACCGCAACCAGGTGCTCGCACCGATGATCGGTCTCGGCTACTACGGCACGTTCACCCCGCCGGTGATCCTGCGCAACGTCATGGAGAATCCCGCCTGGTACACGGCGTACACGCCGTACCAGCCGGAGATCTCCCAGGGCCGGCTCGAGGCCCTGCTCAACTTCCAGACGATGGTCGCCGACCTCACCGGGCTGCCGACATCCGGCGCCTCGCTCCTCGACGAGGGCACGGCCGCGGCCGAGGCCATGGCCCTGGCGCGGCGGGTCGGCAAGGTGAAGGACGGCGTCTTCCTGGTCGACGCCGACACCCTGCCGCAGACCGTCGCGGTGATCGAGACCCGCGCGGAGCCGACCGGTGTCGAGGTCGTCGTGGCCGACCTCTCCGAGGGCATCCCCTCGGAGATCGCCGAGCGCGGCGTCTTCGGCGTGCTGCTCCAGTACCCGGGCGCCTCCGGTGCCGTACGCGACATCAAGCCCGTCATCGAGCAGGCGCACGAGCTGGGCGCGATCGTGTCCGTCGCGGCCGACCTGCTGGCCCTGACCCTGCTCACCTCCCCTGGCGAACTGGGCGCGGACATCGCCGTGGGCACCACACAGCGGTTCGGCGTCCCCATGGGCTTCGGCGGACCGCACGCCGGGTTCATGGCCGTACGCGAGAAGTTCGCCCGCAGCCTGCCCGGCCGCCTCGTCGGGGTGTCCGTCGACGCCGACGGCGACAAGGCCTACCGGCTGGCGCTGCAGACCCGCGAGCAGCACATCCGCCGTGAGAAGGCGACCAGCAACATCTGCACCGCGCAGGTGCTGCTCGCCGTCATGGCCGGCATGTACGCCGTCTACCACGGTCCCGACGGGCTGCGGACGATCGCCCGGCGTACCCACCGGTTCGCCGCGATCCTGGCCGAGGGACTGCGGGCGGCCGGGACCGAGGTCGTGCACGACGCGTACTTCGACACCCTGACCGTCCGTGCCCCCGGCGCCGCCGCCGACGTGGTCGCCGCCGCGCGCGGGCGCGGGGTGAACCTGCGCCTGGTCGACGCCGACCACGTCTCCGTCGCGTGTGACGAGACCACCACCCGTACGCAGATCGCCGCCGTCTGGGCCGCCTTCGGAGCCGGTGGCGACATCGAGGCGCTCGATGCCGCGACCGCCGACGCGCTGCCCGAGGGTCTGCTGCGCACCGACGCGGTGCTCACCCACCCGGTCTTCCACCGGCACCGCTCCGAGACGGCGATGCTGCGCTACCTGCGCAAGCTCGCCGACCGCGACTACGCGCTGGACCGCGGCATGATCCCTCTCGGCTCCTGCACAATGAAGCTCAACGCGACCGCCGAGATGGAGTCGATCACCTGGCCCGAGTTCGGCGCGCTGCACCCCTTCGCGCCGGCCGAGCAGGCGCAGGGCTTCCTCACCCTGATCCGCGAGCTGGAGGAGCGTCTCGCGGAGGTCACCGGGTACGACGCCGTCTCCATCCAGCCCAACGCCGGCTCGCAGGGCGAGTTCGCCGGACTGCTGGCCGTCCGCGCGTACCACCGGGCCAACGGGGACGACGGCCGCACCGTCTGCCTGATCCCGTCCTCCGCGCACGGCACCAACGCCGCGAGCGCCGTCATGGCGGGCATGAAGGTCGTCGTGGTGAAGACCGCCGACGACGGCGAGGTCGACATAGAGGATCTCCGGGCCAAGATCGCGAAGCACCGCGACGAGCTTGCCGTCCTCATGATCACCTACCCCTCCACGCACGGCGTCTTCGAGGAGCACGTCGCCGACATCTGCGGCGAGGTGCACGACGCCGGCGGCCAGGTGTACGTGGACGGTGCCAACCTCAACGCGCTGGTCGGTCTCGCCAAGCCGGGCCATTTCGGTGGCGACGTGTCCCACCTGAACCTGCACAAGACCTTCTGCATCCCGCACGGCGGCGGCGGCCCCGGCGTCGGTCCGGTCGGAGTGCGCGCCCACCTGGCGCCGTACCTGCCCAACCACCCCCTGCAGCCTGCTGCGGGCCCCGACACCGGCGTCGGGCCGATCTCGGCCGCTCCGTGGGGCTCCGCGGGTATCCTGCCGATCTCCTGGGCGTACGTACGCCTGATGGGGGGCGAGGGGCTGAAGCGGGCGACGCAGGTCGCCGTACTCGCGGCCAACTACATCGCCAAGCGTCTCGAACCGCACTTCCCGGTCCTGTACAACGGGCCGGCCGGTCTCGTCGCGCACGAGTGCATCATCGACCTGCGTCCGATCTCGAAGGCGACCGGCGTCAGCATCGACGACATCGCCAAGCGGCTGATCGACTACGGCTTCCACTCGCCGACCATGTCGTTCCCGGTGGCGGGAACCCTGATGATCGAGCCCACGGAGAGCGAGGACCTCGCCGAACTCGACCGCTTCTGCGACACGATGATCGCCATCCGCGGCGAGATCGACAAGGTCGCGTCGGGGGAGTGGAGCCGGGACGACAACCCGCTGCGCAACGCTCCGCACACGGCCGCGGCGCTCGGCGGGGAGTGGGCCCACGCCTACAGCCGTCAGGAGGCGGTCTTCCCGGCCGGCGTCTCACCGGCGGACAAGTACTGGCCGCCGGTGCGCAGGATCGACGGCGCGTTCGGTGACCGCAACCTGGTCTGCTCCTGCCCGCCCCTGGACGCGTACGACCAGTAGGGAAACGGACCACCAGGAGGCACGCCGATGTGTGTCGGGGCCGGTGCGGAGAATCCTCCGGGCCGGCCCCCGTGCTCCGTCCGCCCGCGGTCAGGCGGCCTTCATGACCTGGCCGCTCCTCAGCGGCCGGTGCGGGGCGATGATCTGCCCGTCGGGGAGCAGCTCGCCGGTGTCCTCGAAGAGCAGGACGCCGTTGCACAGCAGGCTCCAGCCCTGTTCCGGGTGGTGAGCCATCAGGCGGGCGGCTTCACGGTCGTTGGATTCAGCGGTCGGGCAGGGGGGCTGGTGCTGGCACATGGATGGGTTCTTTCGCTGCGTCGATTCGAGTGTCGTGCGGCTGGACGAGGTCTTCATGGCCGCTTCCGTATCGAGCGGTCCGGTCCCAGTGTTGCCCCACGGGCCTCTCTCCGCAGGGATTTCGTGACAGCCGCTGTTCTCCTCCCACGACGCGTCACCCGGCCGGACGGTTCGACGTAACTCCACTGTCCGTTCGGATGGTTCGGGGTGACCTGTACGGACTAGTCCGGACGGGGACGGACGTGCCCCCACCGAGCGGATCGGCAGGGGCACGCGGGGGACGGGCGGTCAGGCGGGCGATCCGAGCAGGCCGGGGAGCTCGGGGAGATCCGGAAGGGGCGCCGGGGTGACCCGCAGGGTCATGACCGGGAGCAGCTCCGCGACCCGGTGCGGTCGATAGGCCGTGATGCCCGTGGGGGCCGGTGCCAGCGGCACCAGCACGTCGGACGGCGCCAGCGTGCCGGCACCGGCGTCGTCCTCGACGTCGTGGTGCAGCCACAGCGTGAACATGTACAGCTCGGGAACCGACAGCAGCCGCGGCTGGTAAAGCGTCGCCGTCGACTCCGCCTGGCGCAGGGCGAGTTCGGTGGAGACGATGTAGGGGCCCTCGAAGAAGTGCGAGAAGGCCCAGCCGTCGGGGGTGAGCATGGTGTCCGCGGCGGCGACGGCGCGCTCACCGCTGCGGATCAGGAAGCGCCAGCCGGCGAGGCGGGTGCGTGGTGCGGCCTCGTTCGGCACGATCCGGTCCAGCACATGGACGGGAAGCGGGAGTTCGGGACTCAGCGATCCCTGGACGGACCGGAGAGCGGGCGTATGGGCCTCGCGGACTGCGGTGGGAGAACCGAGTGCCGCGAGAACGCTGCGCAGTGCGGGCGCTGGGGCCGGAGAAACATGCAGCGGCATGGTGGGTCGCCTCTCACTTCGGAGACACGGTGGTGCGTGGGCGGGTGCAGACGGCGCTGTCGGCGTGCGGGGCCAGAGGAAGGCCGGTGACGGGCGGCCGGGCCGGTGCGTCAACTCTCTGCCTCGTGCGCAGAGTTTATACGACAAATGTTCACACTATGTTTCGGCTACTCGTCCCGCTTATTGCCCGCAAGGCGGATTCAAGTCCTTGAATTGTGCGGAATCTGTTGATTCGGGCCGCTCCCGGCGCCCGTCGCCAGGTACTTTCCCGATGCGGCGGTAGGCTGAAACACATCGGTGTTTCCGCGTCGCAAACCGACGGGGCAACTGCATATGCCCCATGCCTTCGGAATGTGCCTCCGGCTCCAGTCACCAGACTACTGGGTGCTCGTCGGACGTGGGGGCGTTACGGATCATCTCGGCGGGGCATTATCGATCGTGATACGAGCGGCCTGGGCCGCGGGCCGCCCACTCGAGGAGGGACCCTTCGATGGGCGAGAAGGTCGTGGCGGGCGCGTTCGCCCCGTCCGATCGGCAGACGTACCGCGAGAAGCTGACCCAGTGCCTGACGGTGCTGGAGAGGCTCCTGTCGGAGCGGAGGTTCGATCGCCCCAGGAATCTCATGGGGCTGGAGATCGAGCTGAATCTCGCGGGTTCGGACGGCATGCCGAGGATGCGGAATGCGGAGGTGCTCCAGCGCATCGCCAGCCGGGATTTCCAGACGGAGCTGGGGATGTTCAACCTGGAAGTGAATATTCTTCCCCACCGGCTGAGCGGCCGGGTATTCGATCAGCTGGCGGAGGAGCTGCGTACGGGGCTGGCCTATGCCCATCGGAAGGCCGCGGAGGTCGACGCCGGGATCGTGATGATCGGTATCCTGCCGACCCTCGGACGGGAGGACGTGGTTTCGGCGAACCTGTCGGACGTCGACCGCTACACGCTCCTGAACGACCAAATGGCTGCTGCCCGCGGTGAGGAATTCGTCCTCGATATCGAAGGAGTCGAACGACTGGTCTCGACCTCCGCCTCGATCGCTCCCGAATCGGCCTGCACATCGGTGCAGTTGCACCTGCAGGTGACCCCGGACCGCTTCGCCGACGTCTGGAACGCGGCCCAGGCCATCACCTCCGTGCAGATCGCGCTGGGCGCCAACTCGCCCTTCCTGTTCGGCAAGGAACTGTGGCGCGAGTCGAGGCCGCCGCTGTTCCAGCAGGCCACGGACGTACGGCCGCCCGAGCTGCGGAATCAGGGGGTACGCCCCAGGACCTGGTTCGGAGAGCGCTGGATCGGTTCGGCGTACGAGCTCTTCGAGGAGAACGTCCGTTACTACCCGCCCCTGCTGCCGATCTGCGACGAGGAGGATCCGCTCCGGGTCCTGGCCGAGGGCGGCGTCCCGTCACTCGCCGAACTCGTGCTGCACAACGGCACGGTCTACCGCTGGAACCGGCCGGTGTACGGGGTGGCCGACGGCGTCCCCCATCTGAGGGTCGAGAACCGGGTCCTGCCCGCCGGTCCCACGGTCGTCGACGTGATCGCCAACTCGGCCTTCTACTACGGTCTGGTGCGCGCGCTCGCCGACGAGTCCCGGCCGGTGTGGTCGAAACTGCCCTTCGAGGCGGCGGCCGAGAACTTCGACGCCGCGTGCCGCCACGGGATCGACGCGGAGTTGCTCTGGCCGCGCCCCGGCCGCTCCGGAGGGGTGGCGAAGGTGCCGGCGGTGAAGCTGGTGCGGGACGAACTGCTGCCGCTCGCGGCAGCGGGGCTCGACGCCTGGAACATCGAACCCGCCGACCGGGACCGCTACCTCGGCGTGATCGAGGAGCGCTGCAGGCTCCGGGTGAACGGCGCCTCCTGGCAGGTCGACACCTACCACCGGGCCCTGGAGGCCGGTCTCGAACGGGAAGGTGCGCTGGCGGCCACCACCCGGCGCTACGGCGAGCTGATGCAGTCCGGTGAGCCGGTGCACACCTGGCCCGTCGGGTTCCCCGCCCCCTGAGGAGGAGTCCGCCCGGTGTCCCGCCTCCCCGCTTCCGTCGGGCAAGCTATGACGACGCACGGCTGACGGCAGCTGTACAGGTGGAGGCGGGGCGCGTGGCTGAATCCATTCCTCACGAGGGGATGTCCCGGCGGATCCTGCGGTCGGAGACGCTGCTCGTCCTGGCTCTCTCGCTCGGGGCCAGTGGGGTGTCCGCCCTGATCAGCTTCGTCGGGTCGCTGACGAAGCCCGGGGGCCTCAAGGACCAGGCCGCGACGCTCAACGGGTCGTACGCCCCCGGGCGGCCCTGGCTGGACCTGGCCTGGCAGCTGTTCGGCATCGCCTCGGCGCTGGTGCCCGTCGCGCTCGTCGCCCATCTGCTCCTCCGCGAAGGAGCGGGTCTGCGTACCCTCGGCCTCGACCGCACCAGGCCGGGGCCGGACCTCGGCCGGGGCACCTTGATCGCCGCGGGGATCGGCAGCGCAGGGCTGGCCTTCTACCTGGTGGCACGGGCCGCGGGATTCAACCTGACGGTGGTGCCGGAGTCGCTGCCCGACGTGTGGTGGAAGTTCCCCGTCCTCATCCTCTCCGCGGTGCAGAACTCGCTCGTCGAGGAGGTCATCGTCGTCGGCTATCTGCTGCGGCGGCTGGGGCAGCTGGGATGGACTCCGATGGCCGCCCTGGTGGCGAGTTCCGTGCTGCGCGGCTCATACCACCTGTACCAGGGGATCGGCGGCTTCATCGGGAACATGGTCATGGGCGTGGTCTTCGTTCTGCTGTACCGGCGCTGGGGGCGAGTCGGGCCGCTGGTCGTCGCACACGCCCTGCTCGACATCGGGGCGTTCGTCGGATACGCCCTGCTGGCAGGGAAGGTGGACTGGCTTCCCACCCCGTGACCGGGCGGCCCTGCACCCCCCGCTCACAGCCCGGTGAGCAGTTCCCCGTCGATCACCGTGACGGCGCTGCCCGTGAGCAGGGTGCGTGCGCCGCGCAGTGAGGCGCGGACCAGCCCGGAGCGGGCGGAGGCCTGAAGTCCCACGAGGTCGTGTCGGCCGAACCGGGCCGCCCAGAAAGGTGCCAGGGCGGTGTGGGCGCTTCCGGTCACCGGGTCCTCGTCGATGCCGACCGCGGGGAAGAAGCCTCGCGAGACGAAGTCGTACCCGCTCGTGGGGTCCGCGGCCGGCGCCGTGGCGATGACACCCCGCCGGGAGCAGCCTGCCAGCGCGGTGAAGTCCGGCCGCAGGGCTCTCACGGCCGCTTCGTCCGGCAGTTCCACGAGCAGGTCCCCGACGTGCTCGCCCGTGTCGTGGAGCGAGAGCGGCGTGGCGCCGAGTGCGTCGGCCAGCCCCGGCGGGGCCGGCACGGGTGTCAGCGGTGCCGTGGGGAAGTCCAGCGTCAGGGTGCCGTCGTCATGGGCTGTGGTGCGCAGGACCCCGGAGCGGGTGGCGTGGCGGACCGTGCCGCTCGCCGCTCCGGTGGTGTGCAGGACGTGCGCGGTGGCGAGCGTCGCGTGCCCGCAGAGGTCGACCTCGGTGGCCGGGGTGAACCAGCGCAGCGCCCAGTCGGCGTCGCCGCCCGGCGGCAGCGGAAGGGCGAACGCGGTCTCCGAGAGGTTGACCTCGGAGGCGAGCAGCTGGAGGCGGTCGTCCTCGGGGAACGCCCCGGGCTCCAGGATCACCACTCCTGCGGGGTTGCCGGCGAAGGGGCGGTCGGTGAACGCGTCGACGATGCGGATCTTCATGGGGCCGACGGTAGGCGGGGCCGCCCGGAGCGGTCCAAGGCCAATCGCGCATACGCGGCCCCGGGCGGTGAGGTCCCCCCGGAGGCGGGAGGCCGAATCAAGGGCCTTGCCATGCGATAGCTTCCGATATATCGTCGAGGCATCGCGACAGTTCAAGGAAGAGTCGCGAAGGTATATCGACGAGAGGAGCGCGTCATGCGTTCACATGGAAACGACCACGGATGCGGCCCCGGGCGCCGCGGCGCCGGCCGGGAGGGCTTCGAGGGCGGCCGTGCCGCGTTCGGACCGTTCGGACCGCCCTTCGGAGGCGGACCCTTCGGCGGCGGGCGCGGCCGGGGAGGCGGTCGGGGGAGGGCTCGGCGCGGTGACGTGCGCGCGTCGATCCTCGCCCTGCTCACGGACCGTTCGATGCACGGATACGAGATGATCCAGGAGATCGGCGAGCGCAGCGGCGGGGCCTGGAAGCCCAGCCCCGGCTCGGTGTACCCCACCCTCCAGCTGCTGGAGGACGAGGGCCTGATCGTGAGCGCCAGCGAGGGCGGCAAGAAGCTGTTCACCCTTACCGACCTGGGGCGCGGAGAGGCCGAGTCCGGCCCCGACGCCCCCTGGGAGGAGGCGGGACGCGGCGTCGACTGGGAAGGCGTGAACGAGATCCGGCAGGCCGGGTTCGGCCTGATGGAGGCGTTCGGCCAGGTCTGGAAGACCGGCTCGGCCGACCAGCGGCAGAAGGCGCTCACGGTGATCAACGACGCCCGCAAGAAGCTGTACCTGATCCTCGCCGACGAGGACTGAGCCGTGCGGCACGCGTACGCGGAGAAGGGCCCCTGGTGGGGCCCTTCTTCTGTTCGCCTCCGCGCGCCGCGGACGCCGCCGTGCACCCCGGCGCGGCGTGATCTCATCCGCAAGGATGAGGGGGCCCTCCACGGACCCCGACTTCTGCGGGATGACGGATGGGCCGCACCGGGGATGTTTCCGCTCCCCGGGACTGATGGGGTGGAGAGGTGCACATCCGGACATCAGGGATCCCCGAGCAAGCTCCGCCGAACCACCCGTGGGCCGGTGCGGGGCTGAGCTCCGCGATGACCGTCGTGGTGACCGGCGCGCGCAGGCGAGCGGTGCGCGACGGTGACCGTCATGTCGACACCGCACATCTCCTGCACTCCCTGGTGGAGTCCGACCCCGCGGTCCGGGAGGTCTTCGACGGAGGCCCGCAACTGGCCAGGGTGCTCGGCTACCTCGTGCAGCGCAGCATCGGGTACGGCCTCCGCTGGCAGGGGACTCAGGAGGATTCGGGCGGGTTCCCGGCCGTTCCGGAGCCCGCCGGTGAGGGGTGGTCGCCCTCGGCGTCGGCGGCGATGGACCGTGCGGCCCGCACTGCGCTACGGCGCGGGGAACCGTACGCCGACGGCCTCGACCTCCTCGCGGCGCTGGTCGCGGACCCGCGCTGCCGTGCGGTGGAGGTGCTGGACCGCGCCGGGGTCGCCGTCGAGCCGCTGAGCGTCCGTGCGGCGGACCTGCAGGCGGCGCGGGAGCCGCAGAGGTGATCACGGACACGCCGCTGACAGGTGTGACGGGGGTGACGCTGCTGACGCCTGCTGCCATGATGTGCCGATGCACGCGTCTCAGAAGAGAAGTGCCGGTCTGGGCCTGGCCCTTGCCTCGGCCTTCGCGTTCGGCGGTTCAGGGGTTGCGGCCAAGCCGCTGATCGAGACGGGCCTGGACCCGTTGCACGTGGTGTGGCTCCGGGTGACGGGTGCCGCCCTCGTGATGCTTCCGGTCGCCTGGCGGCACCGGCGTCTCGTGAGGGAGCGGCCCGTACTGCTCGCCGGTTTCGGTCTGTTCGCCGTGGCCGGGGTCCAGGCCTTCTACTTCGCCTCGATCTCGCGCATCCCGGTGGGTGTCGCCCTCCTCATCGAATACCTGGCGCCCGCGCTCGTCCTCGGGTGGGTGCGCTTCGTGCAGCGGCGTCCCGTCACCCGTGCCGCCGCCGTCGGTGTGGTGCTGGCGGTCGGCGGACTCGCCTGTGTCGTCGAGGTGTGGGCCGGACTGGGCTTCGACGCGGTCGGGCTGCTGCTCGCGCTCGGCGCGGCGTGCTGCCAGGTGGGCTACTTCGTCCTGTCGGACCAGGGAGCCGGTCACGGGGAGACCGCGGACTCCGAGCCCCCGCACCCCATGGGCGTGATCGCGTACGGGCTGCTGGCCGGTGCGGCCGTGCTCACGGTGGTGGCCGGCCCCTGGGCCATGGACTGGGCGGTCCTCGGCGGGAGCGCGGAGATGAACGGGCACGACGTACCCGCGTGGCTGCTGCTCTGCTGGATCGTGCTGCTCGCGACCGTGCTGGCCTACGCCACCGGTGTGGTGTCGGTGCGCCTGCTCTCGCCGCAGGTCGCCGGTGTCGTCGCCTGTCTCGAGGCGGTCGTCGCGACCGTGCTCGCCTGGGTGCTCCTGGGCGAGCACCTCTCCCCGCCCCAACTGGTGGGAGGCGGCGTGGTGCTGATCGGCGCCTTCATCGCGCAGTCCTCCGCACCCAGGCCCCCGTCGGGGCCGGTGGCATCGGGGCCGGGCGTGACGGTGGCCGGGGCGGCCGAGGCGCAGGAACCGGCCGGTACCGGGAGCGAGCTGTCCCGGCCTCCGGCCTCGTCGTAGGAATCCCTCCCGCGGGCTCAGGAGGAGCCGGGGCGTCCCGCGCCGTCACCCTGGAGCGCCGTGAGGTAGTCCGGCACCCGGACAGCGGGGTCCAGGTCGTCGGACGGCACCGGGGTCCCGTAACTCCGGGCCACCGGGATCACGCCCGCCCAGTGCGGCAGGGTGAGGTCCTCCGGCTCGTCGTTCGGGCCGCCGGTACGGATCTTGGCGGAGACCTCGTCGAGGTCGAGGCGGATCACCGCGGTCGCGGCCAGTTCCTTCGTGTCCGCCGGCCGGGAGTCCTTCGACCTGCCGGGAACCACCTGGTCGACGATGGCGTCGAGTGCGACGCGCCGTTCCTCCGGGTCGGTCACCGTCCGGGCGGTGCCGTGGACCACGACGGAGCGGTAGTTCATCGAGTGGTGGAAGGCGGAACGGGCCAGCACCAGGCCGTCCAGATGCGTGACGGTCAGGCAGACGGCGAGGCCCGGATCCGCCGCACCGGTCGCGCGCAGCGGGCGTGATCCCGTCGAGCCGTGGACGTACAGCCGGTCGCCGATCCGGCCGAACAGGGTGGGCAGCACGACCGGTGCGCCGTCGCGGACGAAACCGAGATGGCACAGGTACGCCGCGTCGAGTATCGAGTGCACCGTTTCCTTGTCGTACGCGGCGCGCTGCCTGGCGCGGCTCGGGACCGTGCGCTCCGTCGGCTCGTAGGCGGCAGCCCCCGGGAGGCCGGTGCTGTCGGGCGTGGCGGTGTCCGGCATTGCGTTCTCCATTGCACTAGTGCATACTTGGCTTTGTGCTAGGAGAGTATCGGATCAATGGGCGGCGTGCATCCGAAATCGCCGCGAGTGTGGAGCGCGGCGTCGCCTCGGGGGATCTCGCGCCCGGTCATGTCCTGCCGCCCATGAGGGAGTTGGCGGCGCTGCTGGGCGTCAATCCCAACACGGTGGCCGCCGCCTACCGGACCCTCCGTGAGCGCGGGGTGATCGAGACCGCGGGGCGGCGGGGGAGTCGCGTGCGACCCCGGCCGGCGAGCACGGCTCGCGGTTCGCTCCGGGTGGAGGCCCCTTCGGGGGTGCGTGACCTGGGCGACGGCAATCCCGACCCCGCCCTGCTGCCGGGCCTCGGCGAGGCTCTGGCCGCCGCCGCGGCGGCATACGGCCGGGAGCCGCACCTCTACGGCGACGCGACGGTGATCCCCCGGTTCGAGGAGATCGCGCGAGCCGGGCTGGATGCCGACGGTGTGCCCGGCGGGCCGCTCGCCGTGGCCTCCGGGTCCCTCGACGCGATCGAGCGGGTGCTCACCGCACACCTCAGGCCGGGTGACGCGGTGGCCGTCGAGGACCCGGGGTGGGGGGCTCTGCTCGACCTCGTCCCCGCCCTCGGTATGCGTGTCGTGCCGGTGGCGCTGGACGAGGAGGGGCCGCTGCCCGGAGAGGTGGAGCGGGCCCTGCGGGCGGGGGCCGCGGCTCTGGTGGTCACCGACCGGGCGCAGAATCCGACCGGTGCGACGGTGACGGGCGGACGGGCCGAGGAGCTGCGGTCCGTCCTCGCGGAGCATCCCGGCGTGCTCCTGATCGAGGACGACCACGGCCACGCCATCGTCGACCTGCCGGTGCACCCCCTCGCGGGGGTCACGGAGCGCTGGGCCTTCGTGCAGTCCGTCTCCAAGGCGTACGGGCCCGATCTGCGGCTCGCCGTGCTCACCGGCGACGCACTGACCGTGGACCGGGTGGCGGGGCGTCAGAGTCTCGGGCCCGGCTGGGTGAGCGGACTGCTTCAGCGGACCGTCGCGCACCTGTGGGCGACGGGTGCCGTCGACACTCCGGCCGTCGCCCGCTCCTACGGGGAGCGCAGGGACGCGCTCATCCGGGCCTTGGGGGAGCGGGGCGTCGAGGCGTACGGGCGGACGGGGATGAACGTATGGGTGCCCGTCGGTGACGAGACCGGGGCGGTCGCCAGGCTGCTGCACGCCGGCTGGGCGGTGGCGCCGGGGGCGCGGTTCCGGATCGCCTCGCCGCAGGGGGTGCGGCTGACCGTCTCGACGCTGTCGGCCACGGACATCGAGCCCCTGGCCGACGCGGTGGCGGCGGCCGCACCGCCCGCCCGCCCGGTCAGCTACGGCTGACCGGCCCGGCGGCGGTACGGCTGGAGGTGTCCGGGCCGGCCGTTCCGGCACCGGCGACGCGACGGGACGCGCCGGTGGAGCCGCGGCTCCTGCTCTGCGTGAGTGCGGCGCCCGCGAGGACCACCAGGGCACCGACAGGAGTGTTCCAGTTCAACCGCTCACCCAGCAGGGTCACTCCGGCCGCCGTGGCGATCACCGGGATGAAGTAGGTGACCATCTGTGCCGTCGTCGGGCCGACCTCCTCGACGAGCCCGTACTGCAGGAGGACGGCGAGCCCGGTGCCGAGCGCCCCCAGGGCGATGACGGCGAGCGTGGGAAACAGCGGCACGTGCGCCGGCATGTCCGTGAACATCGGCAGGACAACGGCGAGTTGGACGGTACCCAGGAGGAGCTGGCTACCGGTCAGCGAAAGCCTCGACGAGCCCGTGCCGGCCAGGGTGCGACGGACGTAGATCCAGCCGACCGGGTAGCTGAGCGAGGCGAGCAGGGCCATCACCGTGCCGGTCACGTCCAGCCCCGAGAACCCCTGCCAGGCGCCCAGCACCGTCAGTACGCCGAGGAAACCGAGGCCGAGCCCCGCGACGCGACGACGGGTCGGCCGGTCCTCGGAGAGCGCGACGAGCGAGAGCGCCATGCCCCACAGGGGCGAGGTCGCGTTGCAGATGCCGGCGAGGGTGGACGGGATGGTCAGTTCGGCGTACGCGAAGAGCGAGAACGGCAGCGCGTTGAGGAAGAACGCCGCGACGAAGAGATGGCCCCAGGTCCGAGCCGCGCGTGGCAGTCGCTCGCGGCGCACCGCCATGGCGACCGCGAGCACAGCCGTTCCGGACAGCAGTCTGCCGAAGGTCACCTGGAAAGGGGCGTACCCGTCGGTGCCGACCTTGATCAGCAGAAAGCTGAACCCCCAGATCAGCGACAGCGCGGCGAACCGGATGCGCCAGTCCACGGCCGGCCGGCGCGGTGACGCCCCGGGTGGGGACGGGTCGGAGGTGGGCGCGGATCCTCGTCCGGCTGCAGCGTTCATGCGTCAACCATGACGAGTGCAATAGCGTAGGACAAGTGAGACTTCATTCGTTGTTTGTCGTAGCATCGCTTACATGTTGAATCTGGAGCGCCTACGCACGCTGGACGCCCTCGCCCGGCACGGATCGGTGGGCGGAGCGGCCGACGGCCTCCACGTCACCACCTCCGCGGTCTCCCAGCAGATGGCCAAACTGGAACGCGAGGTGGGGCAGCAGCTCCTGGCCAGGAACGGGCGGGGCGTCCGCCTCACCGACGCCGGCCGGCTGCTCGCGGACCACGCGGCGAAGATCCTCTCGCAGGTGGAGATCGCACAGTCCGACATCGAGGCCCAGCGCGGCCAGGTGGTGGGCGAGGTCCGCCTCGCTGCGTTCCCGACGGCCGCACGGGGCCTGTTCCCCGCGGCCCTCGCCGGGCTGCGCGCCGAGCACCCCGATCTCAGGGTGCGTACGACCGAGCTGGAGCCGGAGAGCGGAATCCGCGCGGTGCTCCGGGGCGACGTGGACCTCGCCGTGGTGCTCGACTGGAGCAACAAGCGGCTGCCGGTCCCCGGAGGTCTGGCCAAGGCCGAGCTCCTGGACGACGCGCCGGACATCGCCATGCCCGCGGATCATCCGCTGGCGGGCCGTACCGACGTCGACATGGAGGACTTCGCCGACGACGACTGGGTGTCCTGGCCGGAGGGCGAATTCTGTTACGAATGGCTGATGTTCACCCTGCGCTCCAAGGGTATCGAGCCCCGGATCGCGCACCTGGCCGGCGAGCACCACACCCAACTCGCTCTGATCGCAGCCGGTTTCGGAGTCTGTGTGGCACCCCGGCTCGGACGGGGGCCGGTGCCTGAGGGGGTGCGCCTGGTGCCCGTCCGGCAGCCGATGAGGCGCCATGTCCACGCGGTGTGGCGCTCGGACGCGGACCGGCGGCCGTCGATCCGGGCCGCGGTCGGCGCTCTGCGCTCCGCGGGCCGGGCCCTCCACGCAACGGATTCCTGAAGGGGCTAGGGCCTGTGTGAGGTCGTGATCAATATCTGCGTTCCGCTGCCGTGCCGGGACGGATCACGGTAGAACGCCGGTGTGACGCGCCGACAGCTCAGT
>NZ_JNYQ01000026.1 GCF_000717245.1 Kitasatospora papulosa | reverse complement strand
CTCCTCCGGAGGAACGACGCACGACCCTACGGGTCGCAAAGACGATAAAGCCCTACGGGCTTTAAACCATTCCTCCGGAATGGTTTATGAATTCCTCCGGAATTCATGCGGCCGGTTTGCTTGTGGCTGGTGCAGGGTGGCGAGTGCCGCCCGCCCCTGCTGGTGTGCCGTCACCTGATTTTCGGTCAGGCTCCAGTAAAGCGAACTGTCGTCCGCCGTACTGGAGTGCTCGCCGGGTGCGGCTCCCGTGATGGACTGTCACAGACGAAAGTGGCAGTAACAGAGACGGAAGGCGATGAGGGCTCGACCAGGCGGTCAGGCGCCTGCATCATTTCGACGCTGGGGTAGAGACTGGGATTCTTATCTACTCCCGTGCATCACGACGGGACCAGGGTAGAGACTGTGGTTCTGGGGCACCCCCGGCGGTGTCCCAGGTCAGGTTCAGAACAAGAACGCGCAGAAATTAATTTCCTGCTTCACTGAGGCATTCTTTCCAGAAAACTTGAACCCTGTTCCCTCCACTCACTTGAAGATAGATGGATTGGTGAAGCGCAAACACGAACCACAGAACGGCACCTGAGATATCCGTAGGCTTGAATTCAAACGTGCGGAGGTATCCCAGCCGCACGGCCCTCAAGGGCCGTGCGGCGGCACATCCCACCGGACATGGTCGTGTTTCCTCGCTTTTGATCGTCATGGTCTGCACCACCCGAGACTCAGTGCCGCTCCTGCTGTCCATGACGCGCACCTCTGGCACTGTGCCGCACGCGAAGCGAGTTCAGCCACGGAGGCCGGCCCGCGGGTCTCAATGGCGACACGCCCGCTGCTGTCCGCTGCTTGCTTCGTATGAGGCGGGGCCTGGTGGTCGAGGCCCGGGTGGTGATTGAGCTCTAGTGAGACATAAGAGCGTTCCGCGTCGAAACCGGCTCTGACCTGCGGTGATGTGATTCCGTTTGTTCTAGGTTTCCAGAACAAACGCCTCCTGAGTGTTCTGGAGATCCAGAACAAACGGCCCTCAAAACTGACGAGCCATCAGGTAGCTGTGAGCCACGGTTTGTTCTGCCCTTCCAGAACAAGCCGGTTTACCTAGTGCTACCGTGCAGGCTGACGCGTTGATCATCTCTGGAGGACTGTGCTGATGGAACGGCTGCCGATCGTCCGCCCCGGCGAGCGCGTGGTTGCGCGGTCGGACGGCAAGGGCGGCCTGATCCTGGGCGTGGAGAAGATCAGGGGCCGCGAGTTCGCCGTGAGCGCGGAGTGCAGCGGTTACGTGTTGGACGCCCGGCTGCTCATGGACGTCCTCGGGAGCCTCAAGATGCCCGGCTCCTGGTTCCAGGTCTGGTGCAAGCTCGTGGCGCTACAGAACGCCAATCGTGCCGACGACCAGACCCGGGCCGCCGCCCGTGGCTTTGTGAAGACCAACCAACGCGACCTCCAGGCCCGGTGCAACCTGTCCGCAGCATCGGTGAACGAGGCCAGCCAGTTCTTCGCGCACATCGGTTGGATGCGGACCGCCAAGCGCGGCATCCTCCAACTGAACCCGTGGCTCACGGTGGCTGGCACCTCCGGTGAGCAGGAGAAGTGGCAGGCGCTCTGGAACAGCGCGGAGGGCCCGGCCTGCCTCATCCCGCACGCCGACTACCCCACCGAGTGGCGCCATGCGCGCGAGGCGGAGAAGAAGGCCGCCGAGTCGGCCCGCCGCAAGGAGAAGGTCGTCACGCTCCGGCAGAGGCGGCCTGTCAGCAAGGCAAGTGCATGACCTCGTGCGGCATATCCTCGGTATACGTCGACCTGATCGGAAGTGGTGAGGCTCCGTGAGCAGCTCGTACGTCCCCAGCCCTCCCACAGAGGCTCCCGTCACGATTCCCCGTGCCGTCTTGCGGATGCTGGCCTTGGTCGACGTCTCCACCGCCGGCCGCCGCGTCCTGGACGAACTGCTGTACCTCAGTGACCCAGAGACCGGCACCGCCGCGATCAGCCAGAACGAGATGGCGCGCGAGCTGGGGGCCAGCAAGCCGACCGTGAACCGCGGCTTCAAGGAACTCCGCGAGTGCGGACTGGCCTGGAGCCTGGAAGACGGGCTCTACCAGCTCCATCCGCTGCTGACCGGCGGCAAGGTCTCCTCCCCCGTCATGGAGGTCCCGGAGATCCGAGCCGCCGAGCCCGAGCGGTTCACCGAGCAGCGACGGGCCAGGTTCGCCGCCCAGATGGCCAACCTGGCCGCCACCGGCTGAACCGCCCCACCAAAGGGCCCGAGGCGCCGCACCAGGAGTGCGGCGCCTTCTTCATGCCCTTCGCCGCGCCGGTAGCACCAGGTGAACCGGTTTGTTCTGGAGCAGCAGAACAACGAGCCACCACGTGAGTAGCGTTATCACCATGTGAACGCGCTTGTTCTGCCCTCCCAAAACAAGCGCGTTCACATGGGCTGATGCACCAGCACGCATGCGCCCAGGACGCGCATGTCCCCGTAGGGCCACAAGCCGCCCTGAGACCGCGTTTGAGATCTTCCTGGAACGTCGGTGGGGAGGTGTTCTAGCCTCTGGTGGTGAGCGATGCACGAGTCCCCTTCGTCGGTGACTTCAGAGAGCTTGAGCAGGGCAGCCCAGATGGGCCGTCGCTGCGGTCCGCCGTCAAGGCCGAGGCGTCCGTTAGCGCTCGTGAGCTGGTCAAGTACTTGCGGAGCGGTGCCCTGTTGGCTGCGACAACCACGCTCGTGCGTGACGTTCTCGCAACCGACAACCCTGTGATCGGCGGGCTGCACCTGCTGACGGACGGGCATTGGCTTTGGTACTCGGACCTGGCGCACTACGTCGAGCACTACCACGCGGCGCTCGACCCGCAGTTCATCGCGCATGCGCAGGCCAACGGCTGGACTGTTCCGCAGCTCGATGACGCGGATCTGCTCGCGCTGGAGGCGGTCCTTCTCGGTGACGATACGAACTGAGCCGATCACCTACCAGCCAGTGGCGTGTCCCGCTGCCGAGACCCGGGTGAGCGGCCGGGGACCTGGCCGTGTAGCGGGACCAGTGCGTGTGAGCCGCCGCACCATGATGCCGATCATTGCCCAACGGATCATGGTTTCCGAGCGAGCCGGGCTGGCTTCGTAATCGCGCGCAAGACGACGGTGGGCGGTGAGCCACGAGAAGGTGCGCTCCACCGCCCACCTCTTCGGCTGGACCTGGAATCCCCGCTGGTCGGGGTCCTTTCGGACGATCTCCAACTCGCGGCCGAGGATCTGTGTGACCCAGTCGACCAGGCGGCCAGCGAAGCCCTGGTCCGCCCAGATCTTCTTGACACCCGGGTGGTCGAGGCGGGTCCACAGCAGCGGTCGGCGGGCGCCGTCACGGTCCTGGACACCGGCCGCGACGACGTGGACGGCCAAGAGCAGGCCGAGGGTGTCGGTGACGATGAACCGCTTGCGGCCCTTCACCTTCTTGCCTGCGTCGAAGCCCCTGCTGGCAACGGGGACGGTGTCGGCGGTGCGGACGGACTGCGAGTCGATCAGGCCCGCGCTCGGCTCGGCATTGCGGCCGTCGGCTTCACGGACCTTGCCGCGCAGGGCGTCGTGAATGCGCTCAACGGTGCCGTCGTCGTGCCACCACGTGAAGTACCAGTACACCGTCGGCCACGGAGCGAAGTCCTTCGGCAACTGCCGCCAAGCACACCCGGTCCGCACCACGTAGAAGATCGCGTCCACGATCCGCCGCCGCGGATGCTTCTCCCGCCGACCACCCTTGGGGCCCACCCGCGCCGGTGGGAGTAACGGCTCCACCAGCGCCCACTGTTCATCCGTCAGGTCCGACGGATACCCACCCCCAACACCGCTCACGGTGAGCTCAACGAACGCCTCAGCAACGGGACACGGCAGATCTCAAACACGGTCTGAGTGCCCCTGGGACCCTTGGGGGGTAGGGGGGCCGGCTCAGCAGAGGCTTAGGAGGGCGCTGCGGCCCCTTCTAGGGCCTCCGCTGCCTCGGCCGCAGCAAACTGCCTCCGCTACGCTCGTCCGCCACTCCTGCTCCAACCTGTCCCGATCCTGCTGCTCCGGACCAGCCCAGCTTGCCGCCTGCCTGGCCAAAGGTTGGCCACGCACCCCTGCCCGCACCCCGAGCGCTCAACCTTGCACACGATGACTGAATACTCTGGCCACGTCCTCAGGTCGGGTTAGGCAGTAGCGGCATCGCTGCCGTTGTTCCCAGGCTGCGTAAGATTTTCCACCGCATGACGCAGAGCTTCATCGGCTTCTCCCGGAGACCATTGAACGAAATGTATATTCTTTCCGGACTCCTGCAGGTCGCGCAGCAACTGCATCGCACCCGCGCTCAAGGGGGAGTTACTTACAAGCAGTAGCGCACCCCGCGAAGCTCCGTAATAACCGGCAACGTGTGCAATCACAGACGCAGGAGTAGGAATTCCCCGCTTGTTGTATCTCGCCTCGATGAGGACTTGATGTTCAGTCTCGGGAGCAATGGCTATGTCTGCCCGCCGCCCACTACCGATCCGATGTTCACGCGTCATGAGGCCCTGTGGAACCAGTGCGGAGATCGAGTGTGCTAGCGCATCCTCGTAGACCCTTTCGGTGAGCGCACTTAGGGTCGGGTCAGGTTGCCTCTGCGAGTCAGCTGACTCCAAGTCGCGAAGCACGCGGGGCGCCTGCTCAGGTGATGCTTGGATCGCCTCCCTAACGGCCTGTTCTCGTCGCCTTTTAGCAAACCGCAAGTTGGCGTCGCCGAACCCCAGGCTATGCAATGGAGTTCCACCAAAAAGCATCAATAGAAAGATCGCACCCGCAAGCACCAACGCCACCGTGCCGGCCTGATTATCAGAGATGAATACTCCAACCGCACCTGCACCGGTGAGGAGCAGGCCAACAAGACCAGCACCTATTCGCGCAGAACGGGTTAGCGGTTCAGCCTCACCATCGCCCACTGGCTCCGGCACACCCTCCGTGTCAACTTCTCGTTCTTCCACACTGGCCACGCTAGACGACCAGCTAGGTCCACGGCAGCCCTTTGGTTAAAATTTCTCGACAACAAAGAGCGCACGGGCCAGCCCGTAAGAACGGTAGAGGGAGCGCCGGCCGCTACGCCTCCCGATGCTAGTTCTGCCCTCGCGTATATGCGGCCTCTGCGCAGAACTCTGCGGCCACGCCAGCCAAGCAATTAAATTACTTGTTGCTGCCCCTGCTGCGGCTGGTCGAGCTGCTGTTCTCGCATACGCTGGTCTGCACGCATATCCTCTACCGTTGTAGCAAAGAGTTCGAGATTCCGCGCATCTTCAGGTGCGTTATAAGGGGAAATTCCCAACTCAAAAGCGGTAGCGTGCTGTTCGATATTGTCAGCCGTCTGTTGCAGATTAAACGCCCTCTCGCGAGGCTTAAAGTACCCCGCAGCCGCCGTGATCACAGTGACAGTGAAACCAAGGCCGATAAGAACCCCCTTGGCGGGCTGGGGAGGGTCAAACCAAGCAGTTACGGCGGAGATCGCGGCCGAACTGATAAAGAGCAACCATTGCATTAGGAGATGCAGGCGACGATAGTGTCGAGATTCTGCGCGCAACCGAATTATTTCCGGCGGAAGTCTTTCTTTGTAGGATGCCTGCCGGTCAGCCGGTGGCGGGGTGCGACGCCTGGCCTCAAGAATATGGCGTTCCTCTGCAAGAGAAAGCTCAAGCTTAAGCTCTCTGACCGAAGTTCCTGCGTCCTCCCAAACCTCCTCGATAAACTCGACATAGAATTGCACGCCTGTCGCAGCCGCCAAGGCTAGCGCGGAAAAGACAAATACATTGAGAACAGCATTCGGCATGCCTGAGTGAAGCCAGAGCGCAACCTTTGTGCCCGCCCCCGCAAGTAGTGTCGCAACTAACAAAATGGGGGTTGCGAGAATGCCGAAAACTTGCAGGCGGCGAACCTTGATTCGCTGCTTCAAGTCTGCGATATCGCGACGATATTGAATTAGAGCGTCTGTTGTCGTACCGCCGCCAAGCTCACCCAATAACCCAGCCACCTAAGACCTCCGCAATTCATCGCGCCCCCGACTTGCTTCTGATCTTACGTACGCCCTGGGTGGCGAGGGGCGGTTTTAGTGCAATCCCTCTCGCAGAACCAGAGCCTTCCACATGGATCCACCTACCATCTCTCTCAAGGTTCAAATCAAAGCGAAATGTTACTTTGCATTCGAATTAGCCGCAAAAGAGACTAAAAGTAGCAATATTAAAAATTCCACCACTCGCGGCTTTCATGCCTACCGTCTGCCGAACGACTACGACGCCGCCAGCTATCCAAGGGTCATGCGAATGCGAACCGCGGTCCAGCCCCACTGCGCTGAGAGGGACCGGTCGAAGGCGAGACCGAGTTCGTGTTCTCGCGGACCGATGCCGCGAGCCTCGGCTGATGCCTCACCCTATGATCGCCGTTTGAACACGACGCGTGAATGGGGGAGTTCATGGATCTCGTTGGGCAGTTGGTCACCATCGCCGCTGTGCTCGTCGGCGCGCTCACCACTCACATGACTAATCATCTGATGGAGCGGCATCGCACGAGGTACGCCATGCTGACCAGGTGGGATGAGCGAAAGCTTGAAGCCTACGCCGGGTACATAGACCGCGTGCGTAGGTGCATCTACTCCGCCGTGCTCCTGTACGAGGTGCGCAACGGCATGAGGACGTTCGACCGGGCCGAGTCGGATCTGACGCTTGAGCTGGCAGAAGCGGAGGGGAGCCGTATGCGCGCGTTCGAGCGGGTGATGCTGCTCGCTGAGAACCAGGTCATCGAAGCCGCTCATGGTGTGAATAGAGCAGCCGCCGCGATCGACTGGCAGGCGCGGGGTGCCACGGAAGGCACACTGGAGGACTGGCGCGAGCTACACCGATCTGTCTTCAGAGCCATCAACATCTTCCATGAAGCCGCACGTGATGACCTCGGAGTCAACGGCAGCTTCCACAGCAACGAGCACTCGTCACGGGACCTCATTCTTCCGCGAGCGACCAGCGAGAATGATTCCTGAAGCGGCACGGGCCGCGCCTCCGTCGTGAGGCGCGGCCCTTCGTCGTTCCCGACCCCCTACTGACCGTTGAAGCACCATCCGCTGAGCCCTGCGAGAACAGACGCTTGAGATTCGACAACGGCCATCCTGGCTGTCCTCTCCACCTCGTCGACGTGCGCGGCCTGGCTGGTGACCTGCTCTGGCCACTTGCGGTAGAGCAGTCCGGTCTCAGCTGTGAACCATCCCGCGTTCAGCGCCAGGAGCAGCCCCGTGTCTTCAGATACGAGTAGGGCCATCCACCCGCCGCGGGCCAGCAGAAGATCCGTCCGCATGATGAGCGTGGCCGGATGCACCTCGGCTCGATAGTCGTGCTCACGTCAGTGCTTTAGGGGCGCGCCAGGAGGAAAGCGTAGCCTTTGACGCTGGCAGACTGCTGTCATGCTGAGCCTGCTCCCATCTCTCGACTGTGCCCCTTCCGACTCGGCCGCGCTGGACCGGTGGCTGGCGGCTGTCTACGCGCCGCCCGAGGGGCGCTGGGTGCGCGCTTGCATGATCGCGTCCCTGGATGGCGCCGCCACCGTGGACGGGCGTTCTGGCGGATTGTCGAGTGCCGCTGACCGAGCCGTACTCGCAACCCTGCGAGGTCTGGCCGACGTTGTCCTGGTGGGCGCGGAGACCGCGCGGCGAGAGGAATACCGGGCAGCCGATCCCCACCCCGTCTTGGCAGCTGACCGTGTCGCCACGGGGCGCCGCGCAGCCGCCGTGATCGCGGTCGTCAGTCAGCGCCTCGACCTGGACCCCGCGCTCTTTCACGGTGAGCCTGGCTCCGTACTCGTCATCACGTCGGAGTCCTCGCCCGCGCCTGAACGCCGACGCTTGGAGCGGGAGGGAGTGGTGGTGCTTACGGCGGGTGCGGATCGAGTTGAGGTAGCCCGGGCTTTGGAGCTTTTGGCGGACCGCGGCCTCACCTCCGTGCTCACAGAGGGAGGGCCCCGGCTCCTGGCGCAGCTGCACGCGGCCGGCGCCCTCGAGGAATTGTGCCTGACCGTTGCGCCGAACTTCGTCGGTGGGAACGCTCCGCGCATCCTGCAAGGGGCAGTCCAGTCCGGGCAGCTGCGCCTGGAGGGCCTGCTTGAGGAAGATGGCTACCTGTTCACCCGCTACCGCGTTCACTCCGGCGGCTCCGACCTGACGATGCCGGACTGAGCGTCGCTTTCCCGCTGGACCCGCTCGATCACCTCACGGGCCTCCCGGATCCGCGCTTCGAGGCGGTCCAGCACCCAGACCTCTGCTGCGCGCCCCAGTGCCGTGTTCGTGCCCAGCTCTCCGATTTCCCCTGGGGGGAGCCACCGGCCGTCGCGGCTGCGGCGCGTGACGATGTCGCCGGCCTCGCGAACCACGGCGTTCATCACGGTCTGAATCTCCACCCGAACCTCGGGCGAGGTACGGGGGTTGGGACTGTCAGGCATAGAGGCTCTTCTCCTTGAACGGATGGGTGCTTAGAGCGGCACGGGGCCCGTCACCAGAGCGTGCAAGGCACGGGCGTGTTCTCCAATTACTGCCATGCGAGCCTCCCACTCCGGCCCGTGCGAATGCCGTGCGTCGGCGGTGATCTGGCCCGCGTGCTGGCGGTAGTGAAGGCCGGGCTCGGAGATGAACCATCCATCGGCGAGTGCATCCAGGCCGAGGAGCAGCCCCGTGTCCCCCGATGCAGGCAGAGCCATCCAGCCTCCCAGCGCCATCACCAGGGTGCGCCGCGCGCACATGGTGGCGGGGTGGACCTGCGGACGCCGGTGCGTGGTCCAGTGCGCGAGCACACTGCCGCGCTCAATGGGCCCGTCGGCTGGGTCGCCATCGAACGCGAGCAGTTCGCCGTCAGGCATGAGGTCAAGGACCGCCGATGTCGTCCACCCGATGTGGGGATGCTGCCCCATCACTGTGATGTCCCGGGCCAGGGCGCCGACTGACAGGCAATCGTCCGCGTCGAGCGTCTTGATCAGAGATCCCATGGACCTGCCGAGGGCCACGGTCCGGGCGACATGCGGGCCGCCCCGCCTCGACTGCGCGATGCGAATTCGCGGGTCGGGCGGGATGTGATCAGCGGCGTGGACGTCGTCGCCGTCCTCCTGGACCAGCCATTCCCACTCCCACCCCGTAGGAAGATCCTGGCAGATCAGGGAGCGGTGGGTGTCGGCAAGATGGGCCACGCCATCCCGATGGACGGGTGTGATCAGGGAGACGAGGTGTCGAGTCACTGGAGGGCATCCTTTTCGGTCGAGTAGCGCCAGCCCGACATCGCCAGAGCATCCAGACGGGTCAGGATCGAGCGGCGCATCGCGGCGAACTCCGCCTCGCGGTGGTAGTCCGGCTGAGCGGTGGTCTGGTCGGCGTGCTTGCGGTAGATGCCGCCCGGCTCCGCGATCATGCGGCCCGAGGAGACAGCGGAGCACGCCAGCACCAGCGCCAGAGCCTCCAACGCGGGCAGTGCGGGCCAGCCACCGAGTGCCCGCACCAGGGGCGTGCGGGCAGTCAGGTGCGTGCTGACGACCGGGAACTGATCCCGCTCGTATTGCTCACGCAGCCAGGCGCCTTCTAGCCGGCCGGGGGGCGGATCGTAGGGGCCCGCAGCGAAACTGCCGTCCGGCAGCAGGTCCAGGCAGGCGGAGATGCACCACCCGGATTCCGGATTCGCGATCAGGGTCTGAATGTCGCGAGCCAGAGCACCACTGGTCAGTAGGTCGTCGGCGTCCAGGGCGCGAACGATCTGCCCTTGTGCGCGAGCCAGCCCCAACGTCCGTGCGACGCCCGCCCCGCCGCGACCGCCGGTCGCGTACCGGACCCGGTCGTCGGAGGGCAGCGCTGCGGCAGGACGACCGCTACGGCCGTCCTCCTGGACGACCCACTCCCAGGCCCACCCCGGTGGCAGAGTCTGCGCAGCGATCGACTCGTAGGCGTCGGGCAGATACGCATGGCCTCCTTCGAATACGGCGGTAATGACGCTGATCACTGGCATTACCAACGCTCCAGCGTCGTCGTGTAGATCAGCTCGGAGCGGTCGGCGGGCAGTGGGATGTCGGCGACCTCCACGGCCTCGCCCGTCAGAGCGAAGCTGATCTTGCGAATCCGCAGCAGCGGAACGCCAGCAGGGATGTCGAGCAACTGTTGCTCGTCCTGAGTCGGCATGTCCGCCAGGATGCGGTCCTCGATGCGGTCCAGCTCCACCCCCACGGTGCTGAGCTGATGCATGGTGCCGCCGGGCCAGGGCTCACGGGACGCATCGAGGAGATCGGGGTTCGCTCTCACCAGCTCGTGAGGCAGGTAGCTGGTTGAGCAACTGGCGCCGGCCCCCGCAGTGTGTCGCCGGGTGTAGGTCCGACACAGCAGCCGCGCGTCACCGTGGACATTCAGGATCGCGCGGACGTCGTCCGGGCCGTCGATGATCTCGTAGCGGTAGACGTCCTCATGCAGCTCACGCACGGCGAGACCGCTGTCAGCCTCAGCCACGCCGTACTGCCGACGCTCCTCCTCCGAGCGCAGCGCCTCCGCCTTCTCGCGGTGATAGCGCAGGTTGTGTCGCCGTACCTGCTGAGGGCGAACCCGCACCCATGTGCGGCCTCCGGCTGTCCCGGAGAGGATGCCCGCCGCCTTCAGTTTCGCGACGGCTTTGGATGCGGTGTTCTTGTTCACCCCGTACGTGGCGACGAGGTCTGCGGTAGTTGGCAAGCGGTCGCCGGGAGCGAGGTCCCCGGCGTCGATCAGCGCGCTCAGTGCCTCCGCGAGGCGGTTGGCGTCGTAGGCGGCTGAGCCCGCCGGGGGCGTGGGTGTCATGGCGAAAACCTTCCCAGATCAGAGCCCTGGAAGCAAGACCTTCCTAGGACGCTTGAATAAGCTTCCTAGGAAGGTCTTGACGCATGCGCACGACTGTGTCACTCTCAGTTCGCGGCAAGACCTTCCTAGGAAGGTTCACCATAGCCCGGACGGTTCCCGTGAAACGGACCGAAAGGCAGCGCATGAGGGCGAGAACCTGGCCCACCTTGAGAACTGAACAGCGCGCTTCATCCGGGAGCTACGACTAACCGACACCTCCAAGCAGTCAGCGGGCGGTGTGTCAGGTGAGTCCTCTGGCAGATGGCCCGGCCCCGTCCGTGGGGACATACGGAACGCCAGCCCGCAGGCGCCATGCGGGTCGTCAGCCCGCAGACGTGATGCGGGCCAGGCAACAGCGACAAGCTGACCCTGCCGCGCAGACAGCACCCGAAGCACTTTTTCCCATGCCGCCCTCACGGGCGGCATGGGATCCGAACGCGCGGTGAGACAAGGGCAATATCGCGGACCCCGTAGGCGCAATGACCGGTTCGAGTCCGGTCCGGGGTACTGCCTGCCGCTCACGCGGCAGGCCGAACACGACGAACCCCCAGGCGGGCATGCCTGGGGGCTCGTCTTCGCAGCCACCCTCTCTAGAAGGGCAACAGCGCATGAACAGCATCGCATCGACGCTCGACGCGCCCCGCGCCGGGCTCGCCGACGACATGACCGAGGACGACAACCGCCGCGGATTCGAGCGCGACGAGACCGACAACGCGTTCCGCCAGCTCGTGCACCACCTGGTCGTCGACGGCGACGACCGCGCCCAGTCCGCCGGCCGCCAGGCACGCCGCACCCTCGCCGAGATGTACCCCGGTTACGGCCGGCAGCCGGTCCTCCTCCTCGCGCCCGCCGTGACCTTCCGGTCAGCGAACGACGCGTGCGGGCTGTGCGGCTACTGGAAGTGCCGCTGCGGCGGCGTCGCCCCGGCCCCGGTACCGGTGGAGAGCAGCGGCCAGCTCCAGTGCGACATGTGCTCGCAGTGGTTCGGTTTCACCGGCTGGACCTGCCCGGCCTGCCAGGCGCTCCAGGGCGCGGCGGCGCTGCCGATGCGGCCGACGCCGCATGAGCGGGACGGCCGGACCGAGCCGTCCCCGGCACCCGCCCGGCCGCACGCCGTACGGCACCGGCCCTGACCCGGCACATACCGACCGCCCGCGCCGCGCAGCACCTCGCGGCGCGGGCGGTCACCGTGTGCGGCCTGGCCCACCCTCTCGCTCTCGCGCTCCTGGCAGCCGCCGCAACGGCGGCTGCCAGGGCGTGGGACGCGGGCCACCAGGTCACCGACATTCACCCCGTACCAGACCGGAGAAACCCGATGCTTCCCGAGCACTACACGATCACCCCGGACGAGATGACCGAGATTCTCGAACGCCTCCGGCCGCACCTCCCGCCGTACCTGACGAAGATCGACCGTGGTGAGTTCGGTGGACTCAGTTTCGAGTTCGCGCCGTTCACGGGCAGGGAGGCGGAGCCGGTCCGGCCCTCCACCCACCACGACGACCGACTCCACTACGTGGCTGAGGCCGACGACGAGGCCGAACACCTCCTCCGCGAGAAGGCCTCGCGGCTCCTGGACCGCCTCTTCGAGCGGGCGCAGGATGAGTGGCGGGACGCGGCCTACGTCGCCGACCTGAGGCGCATCGTCCAGGACGCCCCCGCCCGCTGGGCGGCCTACCGCCGAGAGGCCGAGGCGCTGGACACGGCCTACGCCTACCTGCGCACGCCAAAGGCCGCCGCTGAGTGGCCGTCAGCGGTCAGCCGCCTCGTAGACGCCCAGAGCCGCGCGGGCGCAGCCGCCGCCGCGTTCGACGAGCGGGGCCAGCAGATTGCCGACGCGCACGACCGGCACGTCTACGCCGACTTGGGCCGCCAGGCCGCCCTGACGGCCGCCGGATTCCCGGAGGCCGCGGACTGGCACATCGCCGACGCCTCCAGCTACGGCCGCAGGCAGTACATGGACTGGGACACACACCCCCCGCTCACCGAGCAGATCCGCCGCCAGGTCGAGCAGCAGGACACCCACCTCGCCAAGGTCCGGCGCCTGTCCGGCACCAACTAGGACGGAGAGATACATGTACCGGATCATCCGAGCTGCGACGGTTCAGGCTCAGCAGGCCGACCTTGCAGCCGCTCAGATCGAGATGGCGACCATGCGAGGCGAGCTGGAGGCCCTGCGCGCCACTGCCGATCGCGCGGTCGCTACTGCGATCCGAGCTGAGGACACGTCTGAGGCCGCGTGGCGCCAGCTGGCCGCCGCCGCCTCCGATGCCGGCCGTGCCGACGGCGAACTGTCCTTCCTGCGCGCCCAGCACTTACTCGACACCGAGGACCGAGCCGTGCTCCGGATGCTGCTGCGTATCACCCGCAAGCAGACCCGCGTGACGGACCGCGTGTACGTCCTCTTCCAGCACGGGGCGCTGCACAGCATCCACAGCACCACGGAATCCGCCGAAAGCGCGGCCGAGGCCGAGGGCGCCCCCCGGGACGGATGGACCTCGAACAAGCCCGGCGCGCCCCTTCCTCCCGCCTCCGAGGTGACGTGGCGCATCCAGCCGCTCCCCGTGGGCGGCGCACCGTCCGGCACGTCCCCGAACTGACCTGCCCGACGGAGGAAGCCGCCATGCGTTTTGTCTATCTGCTCGGCATGTTCAGCCCGTTCATCGTCCTCACCGCCGTTCTGCTGGCGCGCTGAGACCGCAGCAAGGAAGGAAAGACATGGGAATGCCTGACATCCCGGAGCGCCTGCGCCAGCCGCGCGGGGCAGTGCTCGCCGGTCTGAGTGTGATCACTCTGGCCGTGGCCATCCTGTCGGTGGCCGTCACCTACGACATCCTGGAGCCCGCCTTCGGGGCCTGGGCCGTGCCCACGGTCGGCGCCCTGGACACCCTGTGGGTGATTTTCCAGGTGACAGAGATCCTGGCCGGCAACAACCGGCCCCGCGCGAGGCGGGTGCAGGCGGCCGGACTGGCACTCACCCTCATCAACGCAGCCATCCCCACCGCGCACCTGATCCTCGCGGCCCGGGGCGGCGCCCCGTTCGACCTGGCTGTGGTCATCACCCCGGTCGCGATCATCCTGACCAAGGGCGCCTGGTGGTGGGCGCTGCCCTCGCTCGGGCGGCGCGTATCGGAGACGACGCGGGGCAAGCTCGCCGTCAAGCGCCAGGACGTCGCCGACCGCCTGGAGGAGATGGAGGCGGAGGCCGCTCACCGGATCGAGATGCTGGGGCTCGCGACCGCGCTGGAGACTCAGGTCGCGGAGGCCGAGACCGCCTACCGCGTGTCCGTTCTCAAGGCCCAGCAGACCATGAGCGAGAAGCTGCACACACAGGTCGTGGCGACGGAGAAGGCCATCGCGGAGAAGCCCCTCCCCTCCTCGGTCGCGGCGATCCGGCTGCCGGTGCTGGAGGAATGGGAGCCGACCGCGCCCGCCCTGCCCGGCACACCCGGCACGCCGGGCGGCACACAGCGGCACACCCTCGTCACGCAGGTCAGCGCCCCGGCCCTCGAATCCGGCACACCCCAGGACGAGGGCGTCACACCCGGCGGCACACCCGAGGACGAGGGCGTCACACCTCGCGTCACACCGGAGGAGCAGGCGGCACGTGCCGCCGCTCTGGCCGACCTCGCGGCCGTGGCGGGTGTGCCCGTGCCGGAGCCTGGCGAGCCGCTGACTGACGGTCAGCTGGGCGTGGCGCTGCGGCACCTGCGCTACGTCGATGACCCGCCGCAGTCCTACCGGGCGGCCCGCGACGAGTTCAGGGACCTCGGTTTCGTCGGCTCCGAGCGCCGCGTTCGCCGCGCCTGGGCCGAGCTGATGGAGGCGGAGGAGGAGGCCGCCGGCCCTCAGGTGGACCGCGACGGGGGCGAGGAGCACGCCCAGGAGGAGGAGCCCGAGGACGCGGGCGCCTGACCCGCAGCACCACCCGGACCACCGTCCGGCACCACCGATGATGTCCGGCCCGCACCGAGCGGGCCGGACATCGTCGCGACTGCCGGAAAACGCACAGCAGTCGAGACGGCGCAGACCCGGTGAGTGACCAGGTGAGCGAACTACGCGTTCGCAGAGCCCAGGGCCGCAGACCCGGCGAGCAGCCGCCATGCCACCCACCCGTCCACGCACGACTACGAAAGAGGGGCAGTGACCAAGCAGAGCAAGCCCGACGCCGAGGAAGAGCTGTACGCGCAGGCGGCAGGCGCCATCGGCGTCCTGTGTATCGCGGCCGGCATCCTCGCCGCGATCAAGGACAAGCTCGGCCTCTCCTGGGGAGGCGCCGTGGCCGTCGCGGTCGGGGCGCTCGTCGCACTCGGCTACGCGGCCTGGTGGGCCCGTACCCGCATCCACGCCTACCTGCACCGCAAGAGGCAGCCTGCGGCAGCCTCCCGGCAGGAAGGGCCCACAGGGGACGTGGCAGCCGCTCAGGAGGACGTTCAGGGGCCGCCTGTCCACGCGGGGCTCACGACCGCGCTGTCCCGGGCCGGGGCCATCGGCAAGGACGAGGTGATCCTGGACGAGGACGTCACCGTCGAGCAGCTCGACGTCGGCACCCTCTACAAATTCCTCCTCCCCCCGGGACGCACATCCGAGGACGTGGGCAAGCAAATCGGTTCCATTGCCTCCATGTTCGGCGTCACCCGGCTCCACCTGAAACTGGAGACCAGCCGAAAGAGCGAGCGGCACGTACGCCTCCTGGTGCTGAAGGAGCCGCCTTTCAGCCGTCCGTTCCCGGCGCCTACCCGGCAGGAAATCGCCGATTTCGCCGGGGTGCCGATGGGGCACGACGTCACCGGAAAACTCGTCGGCGTCCCCACCTTCGACAAGGCATCACTGCTCGTCGGCGGTATGACGCAGACCGGAAAAACCACCCTGGTCAACGGCATCATCACGTGCCTTCTGATCGCGTACGGCGATTTCGACCTCTATTTGCTCGACGGGAAACTCTGCGGACTCACAGAGTTTCAGAAGGTCGCCGTCCGGTACGAGGCATCCGACGATCCGGCCGTCCTGGGGAGCATGCTCGACGAGCTGAATGCCCGCGTGGACGACCGCTACACGAAAATGCAGGAAGCCAAGCGCAACCGGCAGCCCGCACCCGTGTTCAAACCGGTTTTCTTCATCATCGATGAAGCCGCCGACTTCTACGTCGACGACGGAAGCAAGGAGTCCCAGGAGACCGTCCGCCATAACGAGGACAAGTCGCGGAAGCTGGTCTCCAAATCTTTGGAGTCCGGAATCTCCACCATCATGATGACCCAGCGCCCTTCCAATGACGCTATCCCGGTCAAGGTGCGCGACCAGTTCCTCTACCGTCTCTGCCTCTACGTGGCAGCAAAGGGAACCGCGAAAGTGGCGCTCGGGGACTCGTATTTCGAAACGGTCGCCCCGATCCACCCCGCACTCCTCGACCCGAAAATCCCAGGCCAGGCCGTCCTGTTCGCAGGCGGAACATCCGCTCTCATTCGCGGATTCTGGTTCGCAGATGAGTTCATCTGGCGGACAGTTGATGAAGCGATCGCCGGGCGAGAAAAGGCGCTTCCGGAGTCGCCTCTGAAGAAAGCCATCGAGCTGATGCGGGGCGACGGAGTGGACTTCATGCTCACTGCCGAACTGGCACCCGCTCTCGATATCACCGAAACCGATCCGACAGAAGCTGGAAAACAGCTCAAGGACCTCCTGGGCGTTACGGCAGGCCGGACCGCGAAGGGGCGCGGCTACAAGCTGGCCGACCTCGTGGCCGCCGCTACGTCGGTCTCGTGACCGTCACGAGCACCGTCATCCCCACCGACATGGAGGCCGATTTCACCGACATGGGCACCGTCATGCGCCCCACCGCCATGACGGTGCCATGTCGGTGCACGGGCCCCGCATGACGGTGCCCGGGCGGTCAGCATGACGGTCCTGACCTGCACAAACATCCAGAGAGCCAGGAAGGAGGGAAAACGCGTTGAGAGCCACATCAGCCGCCACAATCGGCGTGGGAGCCGCCGCGGCCGTCGTCGTCGGCGCGCTCGTGCAGGCGACCGGCGCCGGATCGGCCGGCACTGGGCTCGGGGCGGCGCTCAGCATGTCTGTGCCCGCCGAATACCGGCCGCTGATCGAGGAGGCAGGAAATACCTGCCCCGACGTCAGCCCGAACCTGCTGGCCGCACTCATCACGCAGGAATCCGGCTTCAATCCAAAAGCGCAGTCGCCCGCCGGTGCCCAGGGCATCGCGCAGTTCATGCCGTCAACGTGGGAATCCCACGGAATCGACGGCAACGGCGACGGTAAACGGGACGTCTGGGATCCAGAGGACGCCATCCCCTCGTCCGCGAAATACCTGTGCACCGTCGCCGAAGAAGTCAAAGACGTCCCCGGTGACAGGCAATCCAACATGCTCGCCGCCTACAACGCGGGCAGCGGCAGGGTTATCGCGGCCGGGGGCGTCCCCAAAATCGACGAGACACAGAACTACGTCAGGTCGATCAACGCGTTAGCCAAACAACCCGGCGGCGGAAAGACAGCCACCGGCACGCAGGCTGAAACCGCCGTCAACGCCGCAAAGGGCGAGATTGGCACCCCCTATTCGTGGGGTGGCGGAAACGCCAACGGAGCCTCCAAGGGGAGTTGCTGCTCCCCGAATGGGAGTTCCGGATCGAGCATCACCGGTTTCGACTGCTCCGGACTCGTCCTCTACGCCTACGCGAAAGCGGGAATCGTCCTGCCTCGCACCGCAGCCGCGCAATTCGCGGCATCAGAGCCCGTAACACCCGGACAGATGCGTCCCGGCGATCTCGTTTTCTACGGATCGAGCGCCGCGAGCATTCACCACGTCGGGATCTACGTCGGGGGCGGCTGGATCATCAACGCCCCCAAACCCGGCACCAACGTCCGGTATGACCCCATGGACATGATGTCCGACCTGTATTCCGTCGCACGCCCCGTACCCTCCAAGGAGATCTGAAATGCGCACCTTCAACACCCTCGCTGAAGGCCGGGACCTGTCCACCGGATTCACGGACTTTTTCGCCACCATCGGAATGACCGGTGGCGGTCTCGTCACCAAGGCAATTGCCGCAGTGATCGCCGTCATCGCGGTCCGAATGCTCCTCCAGCTCTCCAACGACCCCAAGGGAGCGCTCAGGAAGGGCGGCCTGGCGATCGGCACGCTTTTCGTCGCGGTCATCCTCGCGATGTACGGAAGCACGCTGTTCTCCACCGTGACGAGCGTGTGAGGACGACACCATGCCGGACAACAACCCCTGCGACCAGATCAAGGGCTACGCCCGCGAGTTCTGTGAGCGCAGCCTGGACGACGGCACCACCGCCCCGGACGGGAACGTCATCCCGCCGTCCGGCGGGGTCACCGACACAGCAGCAGACCTCGTCAAGGACCTCGCCAAAGGCCTCTGCGACACCGTCAGCGAACTGGTCGCCCCCAAGAGCCTGTCAGCCCCGGTGGAACCTGACGACTGGTCATACGCGCCCTTCATGTGGCTCGGTCAGCACATCGCCGTCGCGATCTTCATTTGTGTCGTCGTGATGTGCGCCCTGACCGCATGGCAGGGCCTGCCCCGGCTCAGGCAGATGGGCGCCTCAACCGGTTGGACACTCGTAGCCATCGCCGGAATGTCGGCCGTGCCTGCCGCGATCATGGAACTGAACAAGGCTGTGAGCCACGCGTTCACGGCAGCGTTCAACGCTGACGAGGCAACGCTTTTCGGGTCGATCCAGTCGCACCTTGAGGAGGGCGGCGACGCGGGAAACCCGTTGGCACAGTTGCTGATCATCAGCGCGCTCGTCGTGCTCCTGGCGTTCGCCGGCCTCGTGTTCGTCGCCCGGCAGCTCGGCACCCTCGCGTTCGTGTGTGCGGCGCCCCTGGTGCTCGCCTCCCTCGCACGCGGCGGCGACACCACGGCGGTGCGTGCGTGGCTCAACCGGCTACTCGGGCTGCTCTTCACCCCGATGGTGCTCCTGCTGGTCACCCCGTTCATTCCGCTCACCAAGAAATCACTGGTCCTGGACACCGTGCTGCTGCTCGGTGTGTGCGCGCTGATGCTGCGCATGATCTTCCATGGTGTGCCGTACGTCGGTCCGAGGATCGCGGGCGCGGCCCGGAGCATGGTGGAGAGCCGCACGACGAACCCGGTTGCCCGGGCCGTCGTGCGGGCGGGTGTCCCGGACGTCTACGAGCAGGAGAACGGACCGCGCGGACTGCGCACGGTCCCGACCCCCGCCCGCGCCGTCCACCAGGACCGCGGAGTGCTGCTCGCCGCCTACGGCGTCCCGCACCACACGCGGCCGGGACGGCTGACCACCGCGTCCACCATCAAGCAGGTGAACGAGGGAGCCGAGCGCCATGCCCGGCTGACCGAGGCGCGACGGCAGGCACGCGTTGCTGCGCAGTCCAGGACAGGTGCCCCGCAGCCCCGCCAGGGGCCGCCGGTCTCGCCTGCGGGCACCCGCCCTCCGGCTCCGGCTACGGTCGCTCCGGCGCCGCAGCCGGCCCCGATGCCCACCAGGCCGCCCAACCCGTAGCTGGACCCCCGGGCCGCGCCGCCCGCCCCCGACCATGACGGCCGGGGCGGGTGGCGCGGCCCCCCCAATTTCCTGGAGGAATCCCCGTGTACTCCCTGACGCCCGGCTACCGTGTGCCCGCCCTGCAGCGCGGTCTCAGTCCTGCCGAATCGATGCTGACCAAGACCAATGCCGTGGCCGGGAGCGCCGTCCTCATGTCGGCGATGCTCACCCCGCCCCCGGTGTGGATGTTCGGGGCGGTCGGCGCAGCCGCAGCGGTGCTCAACCTGACGCCGGGCCCCCGCTCGATCGGGCGCTGGGCGGCTGTCGGATACCGGCGGGTCCGGGAGCGCACCGCGCCCGACTCCATGACCACCCGGCCGGGGACTACCCGGACGTGGACGCTCTACCCGCATCACGGCACCATGCAGGACCCGCACCGCCGGACCGAGTTTCACGCCGCGTTTGCCCGCGCCCTGAATTTCGCGGGGGAGCAGGCCCGCAACGCAGGGATTCAGGTGCACGTGACCCATCACTCTGTGGTCGGTGCCACCACCGACCACACACAGACCATCTCCGTGCACGTCCCCAAGGGGCTGGCTCCGGCTCGTGTGGTCGACACGTTGGAGGGGGAGTTCGCCGCGCTCGGCACCTTGGCGCCCCTTGAACTCGAGCCCGTGCCTGAGGTGATCGAGCGGGGGCCCGGGTGGGCCGCGCTCGACGACGGCCGATATGCGGCCACGGCCCGCATCACCGGCTGGCCCGAGGAGAGCGGCGGCGACCTCATGCCGCGACTGCTCCTCGGACAGGACGCATCCCGCTCCCTCGCCGTTCTCTACCGGCCCCTGCCACCGGCACAGTCCCGCCGCTCGGCCCGGTGGCAGCGCGCGGCCGGCGAGGCGTTCACCACCGACAAGATCAAGGCGGACGCCCAGGACCTCGCCAGTGGGACTACCCACGGCGCGCTCGTCCAGGGCGCCACGCTGGTCGACCTGGACGCCTACCTGACCGTCTGGGGCGAGAGCCCCGAGGACGTCACGGACGCCCGGTGGCAGGCCTCTCTCACCGCCGATCGGCACCGTATCCGCCTCGACTGGCTCACCGGCCAGCAGCACCGCGCACACGTCATGACCACCCCGCACGGAGCCTCCACCCAGAAAGGGGCGATCCTCTAATGATCCGCCTGGCCTCGACCCACGCCGCGATCACCGCGCCCCTCGTCACCTCCAGCGCGCGTTTCCCCGGTATCACGATCGGCCGGTCCCTGCTGGACGGAAGGGAGTTCCGCCTCTCCCCTGTGCTCACCGAATCCGCGGTACTGCCCTCCACGAATTCGCTCGCGCTGGGCGGTCTCGGCTCCGGGAAGAGCACCACGGCCAAGGCACGCATGGCCCGCGAGATCCGCGACAACGACCACCAGGCTGTCGTCATCGACTCCTACGGCGAGGACAACGCGGGGGAATGGGCACCGATCTCCCGCGCTCTGGGCGGACTCGTCATCGACGCGCGGAACTTCACCCTCAACCCGTGCTCGGACCTGTTCCCGCCGCAGGTCCGCGAGCAGCTGGTCCGCTCGCTCATCCTCGCCGTGGAACCCGCCGCCCTGACCCCGCAGGCCACGCATGCACTTCAGCACGCGTTGAACCACCCCAAGGCCACGGCACTCGGCGGGCTCGTCGACGCGCTCACGAACCCGGAGAGCGGCCGTTGGCCGGCGACCAAACTGGGCGAGTGGGGCGAGGGAACAGCGATCGCTCTGTCCCGCTACACAGAGGGTTCGCTCCGCGGGCTCTTCGACGGCCAGGACGCCGGTCTGCCGCCGGTCGACCTGCCCATGCTGAATTTCGACTTCACCGGCCTGGACCGCAACTCCCCGGCGATTCCCTCACTGATGGCAGCCGTCACCTGCTGGGTGGAGCACGTGTGGCTGCCGCAGTCGACCGCCGTGCACCGCCACCTCGTCCTCGAAGAGGCATGGCAGATTCTCCTGTCCCCCGCCACGAGCGAGCTCATTCAGCGTCTGCTGAAGAACAGCCGCAAGGCCTCGTTGTCGCTGGACGTCGTGATGCACACGCTCTCCGACCTCGGCGACGGCAAGGCCCAGGACCTCGCCCGCCTCTGCGAGATCGCCCACGTCGGACGTCTGGGACCCGAAGAGGCCGCCAACGTCGGCGCACTGCTCGGCCTGCCCTCCTGGGCCGTCAGCATGATCCCGACACTCGGCCCCGGACAGGCCGTCTGGAAGGTCGGGCCGGACTACGTCGACATCATCGAGACCGTACTGACAGAGGAAGAAGCCGCCCTCACCGACACATCCTCACGGCGCCGCCAGGCTCAGCAGGCCGCCGTCGTCGAGCAGGAAATCCCCCTCGACGACGAGGGCCAGGAGCACGAGGCCGACGAGGACCAGGAGCACGACCACGGCCGCGCAGACGACGCCGACGCCGTGCTGGCCAAGACTGTGCCCGCCCCTGATGACGAGGAGGATGAGTCCGGGTGGTTCTGGGAGATGCCGCCGAACGTCGTCGACTGGCATGACAGGGCTCTGCAAGCCGCCATGGAGGGGCGGTGCGCTGAGGCTGCGGACCTCGCAGCCCTGGGGGAGCGGGAGGACATCGCCGCATACGGCATCAACTCTGATGAGGCCGTTGCCTGGTTGTCCACCCGGGCCCGGGTGGCTGATCTGTGCGGAAGTCCCGACCGGGCGGTGCAGTTGCGCGCTACCGTCGCCCGCATGGGCAAAGAGGACATGTGGGCTGGGCCAGCCCACGACATCACCCCGGCCGCGAACCCGGAATTCCGCCAGCCCGAAACGGCCACCGATGACGACCCGACCCGCGACAGCCTGAAGCGGCTGTGGCCCGCCGCTGCGGCCATCGTGGCACTCTCCCTCGCGATCGCGTTCGTCTGGGACAACCCAGGAGGCGAGGCCAAGCAACGCCAGCAGAACGAGCAGCGCGCAGAGAAAGCCGCCGCTTCCGCAGCGGCGCCTCCGTACGAGGGCGAGGCACGGGCACCCCTCTACATTGACGGCGTGGGGGCTGATCTAGTAGCCGAGTGGACCGATGACAAGAAGCGCGTGATCGTCAAGCTGGTATCGCCACCCAGCACGATCACCCAGTACCTGCGCATCGACGTTGGCGGCAAGAGCGCGGTAAGTGAGGCCGTTGGAGGGCGGAGCATCGGTGAACTCGCTGATGGCCAGGTGGTCAAGATGCCTGAAATTGTCCTGCCAGTGGAGGACTTCCGGGCTGATGTGACAGTCCGGGCGGCGATCGGTGGCGTCGCGTGGAAGAAGGGGGCGCGGGCAGAGTCCCGCGAGATCCGCCTCTCCCCGGTCACCGGTCTCGCCTACGACGCCAAGACCGGCAAGGAGTTCGGGTTCGGCGACTGACCGACAGGGCTGGCGAGGACCGCACAGGCTGCCTGGCATCACCTGGTGCGAAGAGCGCAGTGCCCGGGGTCGTCCCCACGACGTCCCCGGACTTTTCCCTCCCGTGCCAGACCCGAGAAGGAGCCCTCAGTATGCCCGCACTCTGGGCCTACTCAAGGCCGTTCGCCTCGCCGCTCTGGCACGCACCAGCCCTCTCTCCTCAGGAAGTTACGAACCTCCCCCACGATCGTTCTGCCGTTCAGAACCCCTCGATCTCACCTAACGGCGTGGTGCACGACAGCGGCGGTGGCTCACCGCGCCGCATCGCCGACGTCGGAGGCCCGCGATAAGACGGAGCGTGGGCTGCCGTTCGTCGAGGTGCTGTCCTACAAGTGAGGTGTCGACGAGCGCAAGCCCGGGAAGATCGTCTGGTGCGAGTTTTCCGGGTGGCCGTGAGGGCCGTCGGGCCTTGTGGGCCGTCCGGCCGTCCGGCACGATGTCGGTCATGATGACCTACCGAAAGGCCCATGCCGCGTAGACGGCCCGGCGCGCTGCGCGCCGAAAATCCGGTCCCGCCCGTCTGGGGCCCTTGGACCGATCGAATTCCCGGGCTATCCGAACGCACCTGCGCCGAGATCCAGCGCACGGAACGTGAGCACGACGACTGCCGGGCCGGGCTGTGGGACGGCCTGTGGGACGGGGCGGTGGAAGCCGCGCTCAGGCACTACCGGGCGTTCCTGCGACAGCCCGGCCGCTACCTGGACCTGTGCTTCGAGATCTCTCCCCACCCGGAGTCCTCACTCGTCAATGTGGCGAATGCCCGGGACATCCTGGAAGAAGCGTTGCACTTGCTGCCCTTGCCCGCCCGCGCCGAACTCGGGCGACTGTTGGCGCCCCTGGACGCCGAGCTCCGACGCCGGACCCTGCCCGACCCGCACGCCTACCGGCGCTTCTGGCGAGGCGGCGGATGGTGGCACCGGCGCCTCTACGACAGTGAACTCCGGTGGTAAGGGACTTCGGCTCGACCGCGTCGCGCCTCAACTTTGATGAGGCGGGGCGGCAATCGACCTAAAGTACCCCCGCCAGAAACGCTGTGCTGGGCCAAGCTGAGGCGAGAAATGGTCGAACTGGGGCACCGGGCGTGTGTGGGAGGAGACGGCCGGGCCGTGACGTGAGGAGAGCCCTACGGGTTGGGGAGAGCGTGACGTCTGCCTTGGCCCGTACGGCTCTTTCGCATCATATCTGCACTGGCATCCAGAGGCATCGACTTGGTGCGCTCATCGCCGAGTTGGCTGTCCCGTGGAAGGCGCGGCAGGATTCCCTGCTGCGTGACCGCCGAGGTCACGACCGCCTGCGGGCCGAGGGCGGCGGGCCTGGCCATCAACTGGTTTTCGCCGATCGGGTGATCGCTACCCTGGTGGTCCTGCGGTTCCAGCTCCCGCACGCGGTTCTGGCCGTCTTCTACGGCGTGGACCGCTCCACCATCACCCGCGCCGTCCATGAGATCCGCCCGCTCTTGGCGGCGCGCGGTTTCGCGGTCCCCGGCGAGGCCGGACTGCGCTTGCACACGATGGCCGACGTTTTCGCCTACGCCGACGCGCGGGGCGTTGAGCTGCGGCTCGACGGCACCGAGGTGCGGGTACGGCGCCCGAAGGCCGGCAGGCCCGGCCGTCGGGCCTTCGTCTCCGGGAAGATGCGGCAGAACACCAAGAAGGCCACCGTCATCACCGATGCGAAGGGCCGCACCCTGTGGACGGGCGCGATCCGGCCGGGCCGCATGCACGATCAGACGGCGGTGAACACCGAGGGGATCGGCGACCTGTTCGAGCGGTATCCCACGGTCAAGGCGAAAGTCGACGCCGGGTACCGGGGCCTGGCCAAACAGTTTCCCGACCAGGTCCAGGCACCGCCGAAGAAGCCCGGCAAGGATGCCCCGGCCAACGAGGTCACGGCATGGGAACAGGCTCGCAAGCAGCAGTCCTCGGAGCGGATCTGCGTCGAGCACGCCAACGCCGAGCACAAGCAGTGGCGGCCCCTTCAGCGGTACATCGGACGTCGCGAGTACTACGACGAGACCCATCTGGCGATCGCCGGCCTGGTCTCCGACCGCACCTCCATGCGGTGATCACCCAACAGCCGAACCGCCAGGACAGCACATCCCGACCTCAGTCGTGCACCACGCCGTAAGAGAAGGGCACATCACATGAGCACATCCGGTCGGACCGCACTGGAGATCCCGAACTTTGACCGCAGCTGGCTCCCGCAGGACATCACGGGGTGGCTCGACACCGTGGAGGAGGACGAGGGCGTATCCGAGGCTGATCTCGCGCGTGCGCGCACGGCAGTAGCCGAGGCCCTGGGAGTGGAGTGACCGGCCGTCTCACCACCGGAAGGCCGTGACGACCCAACCCGCGAATATGACCGAGCCCCGCCGTGCCCGCCCAGGGTGCGGCGGGGCTTTTTTGCGTTCCGGGAGGAGCCGCGCCGCAGCCGACTGCCGCAGACCATTTGGTAAGCGGAACGGTATTCAGGGCAGGCGTGTGGACGTGAGCGACGAAGAGAGCAGCACCCCAGACGACGCGCACCAACGCCCCGCAGGTGTGAGTGACAAGACCGTTGAGGCCCTGGGAGCCCTGTCCAAAGCACTGGAGACCACGGAACGGGCCCGCGGTGCCCTCTACGAATTCCACCAATTGACCGGCACCGCTGATTTCCAGATCGGTGACGCCGTCAGGCTGCTACGCGAGGCCGGCCACACCGACGAAGCCGACACCGTCGAGCGGGACTTGCTGGGACGCAACGTCATCCCGGGCCACTGGACCTTCCAGATCATCGAGGCCTACAACGAGACCTACTACCGCCCCTTCACCGCTCTGGAACGCCAGCTCGTCCAGGACCTCGCCCAGGGCCGTGACCATCTCCTCGAAGCCGAGCTGAAGACCACACGGAGGCCCACAGGAGGCACCCCGAACGACACTGACGGGCACGCCGCTTCCTAGCGGTGGCATCCGTCCGTGACGGACGGGGGCCCGCATCGGTGCGTTCCGGCCCGCACCCGCGTGGGAGCATACGGGCGGCACGACCCCGTACCGACAGGAGCAGCAGCCATGCTGGATGACGACGACACCCCGCTGATCAACCGGGACGACCTGAGTCGCACCTACGTCATTGCCAACGGAAAGGGCGGCGTGGGCAAGACCACGCTCGCCTCGAACTTCGCCGGTCTGGTCGCTGCCGACGAAGGGCGCGTCCTCCTGGTCGACGTCAACGGCCAAGGCAACGTCGGCCGGGACCTCGGCTACCGGAAGACCGCTGTCGACGACGAGGGAGAGGCATTCTTCGAGTCCCTGCGCACCGGCCGACCGCTGGAGCCCGTACGCGACGTGCGGCCGGGCCTCGACGTCGTGGTCGGTGGTCACCACATCGGCGCCGCCCCCGACATGCTCGCTGCGACCTTCCGGCTGCAAGCCCACCGCCAGGCCCTCGCCCTCGCCGTGTGCCTGGCCCCTATCGCCCAGGAGTACGACCTCGTCGTCCTGGACAGCGCTCCGGAGAACCCGCCACTCCAGCAACTGGCCCTGTCCGCCGCCCGCTGGATGATCGCACCCACCCGCTCCGACATGGCGAGCATCACGGACGGCCTCGGCAGCATCTCCCGACAGGTCCAACTGGTACGCCGCAGCGTCAACCCCGAACTCGAACTCCTCGGCGTCGTCCTCTACGCCACCGGCAGCGCGTCCAAGCAGATCCACCGCAACGCCCGCAAATGGATCACCGAAGAACTCGGCACGGACGCATACCTCATGGACACAATCGTCAGATACTCCGAGGCCGTAGGACAGGACGCCCGCAGCCACGGCCGGCTCATCCACGAACTGGAAGAGGCCGTCGCGAGCAACCCGACCTTCTACGACCTGCGGGCCGGACGTAGTACCGGCGCCGTTATCTCCACCACCTCCGCATCGGTCGCGGAAGACCTCGCTACGCTCGCCCGAGAGATCTTGACCCGGGCCGCCGCAGAGGAAGCAGCATGACCACTACCGACGAGACCACCGCCGACGAAACCACCGCCGGAAGGTTCGGCCTGGGCGACCGTCCCCGCCGCGCCTCCGGGCTCGCCGGCCTGGCCCGCAAGAAGAGCAACCCCGAGAGCACAGCTCCAGCCCCAAAGGGCCTGGACGCGATCCCTGACCCAGCCATCGCATACGGGGAAAGCCTCACAGACGCCGACCGTGCGGACCTCGAACTGTGTGAACAGGCAGTCCGCTCCCACCACGCGACGTTCTGGATGACTGGCAAGGCCCTGGACGCCGTCGCCAAGCGACACCTCTACCGCGCCCGCTACGCCAATTTCGATGCCCTGCTGGAAGACTGGGACGTCACCTTGGCTGACTCCAGCCGGATGCGCCGAGGCTGGCCCCTGGCCGCTCGCCTGCTGCCCGATGTCCCCAAGCTCACCCGATCCCACGTTGAAGCGCTCCTGCCGGTCGTCGAGCGATACGGCGTCGATGCCGCCGCCACCCTGCACGCCATGCTGCGCGAAGCTCTCCCCAAGGTCACTGCGAAAGCGATCACTGACGTCGTTCGAGAGCTGCCTGGCCCGCGCAACGCCGACGAATCTGTCGACGCCATTCGTCACCAGGCCGAGAAGATTCTGACGGAACCTGATCAGGAGCAGCGCTCCGAAAAGAAGGACCTCGAAGACGCGGGTGACCCTGCGTTGCGCCAAGCGGTCAGCAGTCGTGCGCGGCAGCTCGCTGATGAGCTGAAGCGTGGTCGAATCTCCCAGCGAGAACTGACCAGCACTCTGACCGCAGCCTTCGCGGACACCGAGGATCCCCGTGTCTATCAGGCGTTGCTCCGCTGGATGAAGAGCCGAGAAGGCAAGGGCCAATGAGGCGTTGGCGGTCCTTCCAAATTTGGAAGGACCGCCAACGCCTCATTGGGAGCCGCGTGAATCCCTGACGACAGCGGCCTGCACCGGGGCGCACCGGACTACAGCGAACGCCCCACAGACGGCCTGTGGGGCGTTCGAGGGGCGAGCGGTCCAACGGGGGATGGGCTGCTCAGCCTGAGTCCTGGTAACGACAGCCCCGGGGGCCGGTTGCGGGTGCAGGGTCAGGGGACGTCGCCTTCCCAGACCCATGGGCCGTCGGGGCGGGTGAAGGTCGGCCCGTAAGAGGCGCGCCCGCCGGGCCCGTACGCGCTGTGCGGGGTGATCAGGGAGGCGCCTGCGGTGCGTTCGTCGGCGGTGAGGCCGGTGACGTCCAGCAACTGCCCGTCGAGCGGTCCGCCGCTCAGCTCGACGTAGTCGTGGCCGGGCAGGGTGGTGTGGGGGGCGGTGCTGTCGTGGTCGGTCCCGTAGATGCGGGGCCGGGTGTGCGCGGTCATGCGCTCAGGCTGCCAGCCGGCCCCGCGCGCCACGCCGGTTTCCGGAAGGCCGACTCCCCAGCGCGAGGGGGGAAGTGCCGGACCGGCGCGGAGTGTTCGCCGGTCCGGCCGGTAGATGATCTCAAGCGGCTGCCCGAGCTGTCTGCCTGTCCTGGGCCGCGCCCTCATGGTCTGGTCGCTCTCGCGGGTGAGAGAGCGGTGGCGGGGGTGCCCTGCGGGCACGGGGGCCCGTTGGGCACGTCATGCGAAAGATTATGTGTGTGGTGGTGTCTGTGATGGTGTGGGGATGTCTGGGCCAGGGGCCCGCGAGTGCGAGCGGGACCGCCGAGGACGGGCCGGTGGGTATCGGTGTCATCGGGGAGGGGCTGAAGGTGCGCGAGGTGAGGGCGCTCCTGGACGGCTGGCAGGACGGGGCCAGGGCCCGTGTGAGCCTCTGGCAGCGAGGGTCCTACGTCCGCACGGTGCGGGGCTGGAAGGCGACCAGCGCGCGGGAGACGCGCGGCCACCGGTTCGAGCAGGCGTCCTGGAAGATCAACAAGCTTGGCCCGCCTGGTCTTGGAATTCGTGAGAAATACACCGAGCTTGACGGGGTGTTCCTCGCCGTCGACGACCACGGTTTCGATGTGGGCTCGGGGCACCGTCACGGTACCTGTGCGGGCCCGGTACTGCTCCAGGGCGAGGATCCCGCGCTCGAACGCCCCGGTCGTGGACGGCGTCTTCTTGGCCGGTGCTGCGGGCAGGGGCGTCAGCCCCAGCGCCTCCAGCCGCTTCTGCTGCTCGGGCAACAGCGCCTCCCACGTGGCAGCGTCGCGCTGTCGGTTGATCCATGTGCCGACGTCGCAGCCGTGGACGAGGACACCGGGCAGGACCTCGGTGAGTCCGCCCTCCTCGGCCAGGAGGGCGCGTGCGGTGGCGTAGTGGCGCTGCCACTCGACGGACCAGCCGGGGTGCCACTCCGGGTCGATGGCCTCCAGCGCCGCCCGCCGCTCCGCCGCCCGGACCTCGTCCTTGCCGAGCCCGCCGGCCTTGCGCAAATTGGCGAGCCACTGACCAACCGCCACCCCTTCGACCACAGCGTCCTTCGGCGCCGCGAGGCTGCCGTGCACCGCGTGGTAGGCGCGGGCCGCGGTGAGGTTCTTCCAGAACCCGGCATCCGCGACCGACCACACCATCCCGAGCTCGTTCAGCAGATCGGCCCGCCACGCCTTGAGCGTGCCGAGCCGGAACGCGCGGCGCTGTTCGCTGACCCATGCGCCCAGCGCATACGCGATGCGCTCCTCCCCGAGTTCCACCGACGCGTCCAGCGGCACCTCAGCACTCCGGTGCTCCTCGACCCAATGGCGCAGGGCGTTGTACCCGGTGAGCCAGATCTCGGAGTCGGGGTGCAGGACGCGGGTGCGCAGGAACAGGGCGATGGTCCCGGGGTCGCGGGGGAGAGAGAACCGCAGCAACGGCACGTTGCTGCCCGCGTGCTCGTCCCCGTCGTCCTCGGTACCGCTCTCGTCCTGGGCGCCGGTTCCGGCCGCGTCGTCCTCGGTGCTGTCCTTGGTCCCGGCCGCCGCCTCGATGTCGGGCCCGTGCTCCTGGTCCTCGTCGGCGTCGTGCTCCTGGCCGTCGCCGTCGTCGCCTTCCTCGCGGACGGGATCGAGCGCGACGACGGACGTCGCCTTTCCCCGGGCGGTGGTGGTGCCCAGCGTCATGCGCTCGATGACTCGTTCGTCATGGGCCCGCAGGCCCTGGAGCACGGCTACCAGGGGCCGGTAGCTGGGGGACGCCATCATGTCGGACGGGTCCTCTCCGGGCTCCAGGAAGACGGGCACGACGATGCGGGACACCTTGTCCTCGCTGGGGTCCTGGCGCAGGCCCCGCCCGATGACCTGAACGATGTCCACGGGCGAACTGCGGGTGTCCGCGAACACGACCGCGCCAACTCCGCGCTTGCCCCGGATGTCGACCCCTTCACCGAGTACCCGGCAACTGGAGAGCACGATCAGCTCGGTGACCCACCCCTCCGCGTCGATCCCGTCCGCGAACCTCCTCAGAACCGCACGGCGGTGGACGGCGGGGTGTTCCCCGGACAGCCATTCCGCACCGACCCGCCCGGGGTAGGTGACAGGGTCGGTGGCGTGGAGCTCGGCTGCCGTCTCCGGCAGCGCACGGGCAAAACTCATGGCGTCCAGGGTGCGTGAGTGGAACGTCATGAACGACCGCACCCCGGTGGTGTCCGCGTGCTTGAGCAGCGCTTCCTGGAGCGCGGCGAGGCGACGGCCGCGCCGCTCTTCCACCGACGCGTCGGGTCCGGGTGACTGCGGGTCACGGATCTCTAGGACGTCGATCTCGAACCGGGCCAGGACGCCACGCTCGACGCTCTCCATCAGCCCGAACTCGAACAGCACCGGCCCGTACAACGTCTCGTCGTCCATCGAGGCGACCAGACGCCCGCCGGTCTCGTCCGCGCCGGCACTCCCGGGCGAGGCCTCCCACAACCGGGGGGTGGCCGTCATGTACAACCGTCGCACCGCAGGCACCCGCGCCTGGTCGTGGACAGCGGCCCACGCCTTACCAAGATCACCTGAAGTTCTGTGGGCCTCATCGACCACCAGGAGGTCAAACGGCCGCATGGTCTGGCCGTAGGAGCCGCGCAGTGCGCGTTCCAGGGCGCCCGGCGCGGCGCCCGTCTCCTCGTCGCCCTGGTCGTCGTCCAGCCCTTGGGGGGAGAGGCTGGCGTACGTCGCGAACACCAGCAGCGGACCCTCGCCACCGGTCCACAGAGCAAGTTGGGTCGGGTTGGTCGTGCACCGCACATCGAGGGCTTCCAGCAGCGGATCCGCCCCGAGACTGCACACCGCGACGGCCGGGGCGCTGTGGCCGACCGCCCGCCAGGCTTCCACGGTCTGAGTGAGGAGATCCAGGGTCGGGACTAGGACGCCGACCACGCCCCGGGGAACCATCCGAAGCGCGGCCACCGCAGCCGTGATGGTCTTGCCCGAGCCGGTGGACATGTGGACCTGCCCGCGCCGCCCCCAAGCGGGCATCGAGCCATCGAGGGGGAGGGCCAGGCCCTCGATGATCGAGTCCACGGCCTCGACCTGATGCGGCCGAAGCGAGATCCCCTGCATACCCACCACTCCCTCACTCCCTCACGACCTGCGGATTCTCTGGAGCACCGGACGGCGCGAGGCGTTGCCCGCAGTCTCGCCGTTCCGTTGTCCTGATGGCGACCGTAACGCATGCGTCCAACTGATGTGCAACTAATGCCGAATCTTGCGCTAAATGTCGTCCAACTGCGCTAGGGTTCGGGGTATGACGGAAAAGCTCAGCGTGGAAGCGCTGCTCGAAGAAGCACGTCTGAACGCGTCGATCCCACCCCCGGCCGAACGCCTGAGACTGAGAGAGGCTGCGAAGCTCTCCCGCGCCCAAGTGGCCGAGACCTGCGACGTCGGACGCTCCACGGTCGCCAACTGGGAGACGGGCCACTCGGAGCCGGCCCCACCCGCCCGCCTGCCCTACCTGCGCCTGCTGAAGGGCCTCGCCGAGATCTACCCGCCCGACCCGACACCCGGACCCACCGCGGATCCGGCACCACACCCCGTCCCCGCCCCCGCCTCTGCCTCTGTCCCGGCCGCGTTCACTGGCGCCCCCGAGACGCTGCGCGGTGCGGACGGGCGCGCGATCGAGGGTGACCCCGGCCCCTGCATCCGCTGCGGCATCGAGACGACCTACCAGTCCACGGACGGCCGCCCGCTGCACTCCGGTGCGATGTGCCAGCCCGCAGACCCCGCCGCCCCGCAGACCACACCGCCCGCCCCGGCCGCGCCCGCAGCCGCCGTCCCGGCGTCTGTCTCACCGACCCCGGTGCCGGTGCCGAGCCGGCCGGAACGCCGTGCCCGCAGTGCGGCCCGCGCCCAGGCCGACACCACGGCCCTGATCGCCCGCGCTGTCCAGGACGAGGCCGAGCGAGCCGGGGGCGACGAGGACGCGGCGCTGAAGGCGCTGATCAAAAGGGCAATTCCCGATGTGATGCACCTGTTCAACGAGACCCGGGCCACCGCCCGTTACGACTACACCGCCTACCCCGCCCTGCCCGACGTCCTGAAGAAGCCGTCCAAGAAGGACCCTGACCAGATCTGGGAGGCCCGCCCCAAGTTCCACCACCCCGGCTACTCCCTGAAGGTCCCAGGCGACGTCAAGGTCACCGCCCTCGACGTGAACGCCGCCTACCTCTCCGCCCTCAAGTGCTGGCTCCCCATCGGGAAACTCGAGCACAGCGCCGGGTCGGACGGGATTGACCCGAAGCGTTCCGGTGTCCACCTGATCACCCCGGGGGAGTGGGCCCACCCGCACCTGCCCGACCCGATCGGCGACCGCGACGAACCCGGCGCCCTCTGGGTCACCAACGCCACACTCCGGCTGCTCCAGCGCCTCTCCGGTCCGAAGTACGGCCTGACGGACGCTCCGGTCATCCACGAGTCGTGGACGTCCGGCGCGACGGAGAACTTCCTGGACGCGCTGCGCAAGCTGCTGTCGGCCGCCCGGGACGAGGCGATCGAGAACAACGACACCCTGACGCTGGAGTACGTCAAGGCCATGTACTCCAAGTTCATCAGCACGATGGGGGAGTCGATCCATAACCGGGAGATGGTCCGCCCCGACTGGATGCACATCATCCACTCGCAGGCGTACGCGAATCTGTGGGGGAAGGCGTTCAAGGCGTCCACGGCCGGGCTGGATGTCGTCGCGATGATGGGCACCGACGAACTGCACGTCACCGGTGACTGGCGGCGCGTGTTCCCGGAGGGTCGGGGCGTCGCGCAGATGAAGGTCAAGCACGGCGAGGGCAAGGCCACCGGTGAGTACACCGTCGGCACGGTGGGCCGCTGATGGCCGGGCGCTGGATGGACCTTGGTGCGCTCAACGCCCGGGGCCTGCCGGGTGCGGACGCGCTGGGTGTCGCGATCGAGCGCATGGTGACCGGCATCGCCTCGTCCGTGGAGAGCGAGCGCGGCCTCGCCGCGCGTCTGAACTACCTGACCAAGACGGACGCCGGATACGAGGCGATGGACCGCGCCGGCATCCACGTCTCACCCCGCACCCTCATGGCCTGGCTCGCGGAGGAGCGGATCCCGAACAAGGCGAACCGGTCCCGGCTCGATGCCGCGTACTGGGACCTGCGACGCCGCAACGTCGCCGCAGACCTCAAGAAGCGGTTGAACAACCACGGCCGCGGAACCCGCGTTGAGATCAACCCCGTCGACCAGACCCGCGTCGAGGGCAGGCACCAGCGGGACCTGTCCAGCCGCAGCCTCAACGTGCGCGGCGTGTGGGACCGCGCCGTCGACGCTTGGATGAACGACGACTACGACGAACTTGATGCCGTGTGGGACGACATCATCGAGGACCTTGGATCCGAGTACGACGCCTACAGCAACGTGTCCTCGGTCGGCTGGGCCGCCTGAGAACCACGTGGGCACCAAGCGCACCGCACCCCGGCATTGCAGCTGCCGGGGTGCGGTGCGTTTCGCATGGTAGTCCCGCCCTCGACGGGGAGTGCGTGCTTTCGGGCGATGGCCCGGTGCGGCATTCGCCTCCCAAATTCGAACAGGCATACTATTGATGGGTGCCCGCCTACGACTTCCCCCAGGACCTCCTCGACGCCCAGGCCGCCCTCGACGCGGTGCAGGCCGAGCATGATCTGTTCGCCCAGACCCTGCCGTGGTCAGCCGAGCCCATGCCCGGCTGGAAGGCGGACAAGAAGCTGCACAGCGACTACGTGCCGGAGAAGGACGACAGCCCCGGCTACACCCCCGAACAGGCCGAACGCCTCGCCGCCTACCGGGCCCGCATCCTGGAGCTGACCACCCAGATCATCACGCACCCCTACTGGGCCACGCTGTCCGGACCGGACCGTGTGGAAGCCCGTACCGCGCTCAAGCACGCCCACGACACCCCCGCCGGCCCCGACGCGTAGCCATGCCCGACGACACCCCGACCCCCGGCGCCATCAGCGACCTGGACAAGAACCAGGCCCTCCTGGACTGGCTGCGCTGGCAGGTCGCACAGACCGAACGACGCGTCCGGGAACTCAAGATCCAGCAAGCCCAGGAACAGGCGCGCCGGGAGCGGGCACGGGCCGAGATGGCGTTCAAGATCCAGCCGCAGCGCTCCTCGTCCGCCGCACTGCTCCACCGTGGCGGCTGCGCCACCTACCCGGACCAAGTGGGCTTGATCTCCCGCGAGGACGCCCTGGTGGCGCTCGCAGAACCGGACATCGAGCCGTGCGAGGTCTGCCGACCGCAGACCGGACTCCTGACCTGACCGGCAGGGGCTACCGCTCCGGCGCCTTCCCCTCGAAGAACAAGAAGCTCTCTTCCCCTCGACGACCGGGAAGACGCGGCCCGTGGTGCCACTACCTCCAGTGTCCGCCCCGGCGCCGCACACCGCCCCTGCCCGGAGCTACGCCGCCGCGTAGGTGTGTGCACGTCCGCCCCGCCACTCCACCCATTGCGGCTGATCGAGCAGTCGTTCCGCGTCCGGGAGCCCGGCCCGGCGCAGGAACTCCACGACGTCCTGGTCGTCATGCACGAGCTCGGTCGGCGAGAGGCGGTAGGGAGCGCACCGGTTACGGCGTCTAAGTCGCGAGCAGGCGTCGCCAGACCGCTCTGCCTACCATGGTTGACACTAACTGATTCGAGTGTCTACCTTGGTACGCACAGGTCGCCAAAGTCGACCACCAACGCGCCGTGGAGGCACCGTGCAGACCGTCACCGCAGAAGAGGTCACCGGCATCACGCGGGAGGACGTCGTCATCGCTGAGGAGCGAACCTGGATCGATGAGTCCTACAGCCGTGGGACCACCGGCGCCGGCCAGGAAATCGTCATCATCGAGTCGGTAAACGGCGGCACCGAGTTCTTCACTGCCGACACCGAGAGGGATGCCCAGCGCTGGATGCTGCACCAGATGGCAGAGAGCATGCGTGTCACAGAAGAGCCCACGACCGACATCACGTTCTCCTGGCCGGCCAACCGCCTGGACGTGGACTTCGCAGCAACACGGACCGACTCGCGGACCGGCGCCTACTACAGCGTTGTTCGCGTCGGCGAGCGCATCGAGATCGAGGAGCACGACGATGCGGAGAGCGCCCTTGTCTCTGCCACCCAGGGCGCCATCGATCTTGCCCACGCGCTCAATGAGGACGGCGACGACGTGAAGCAGCTCGGAGCCCCGCACATCCTGGCCCGCGCCTACGAAGCGCGGGCCCGGATGTGGCGCACGATCGCAGGTGGTCGCCTGCGAGCTGCCAAGCACGAAGGCATCATCGGGCGCGCCGGGCAGATCACGGCAACTGATCTCGCGGTGAACCTCGGGGGATCCCGCGCCCTCGTGAACAAGATTCTCGCCGGTGAAGACTGGATGTGAGATCCCGCAGGAAACCGGAATTTCCGGGTTCGGGCCGCGCGCGGTCGCGGGCAGCTCGGGCACCGCGGAGACGTAAAAGGCCGGCACCCTCAGTCCGCCCACGGGGGTGAGACGGGTGGCACGGGTACCGGCCGCAAGGCAACCACCCCGAAGGGGGGCCCACTCGCAGCCTACCGCCCACCGGCCCAGGTTCAGGGCCGCTACCGTCGTCCGACACAGAGTTCTGAAGGAGCACCCCCCCCGTGATCAGAGCAGGCCGTCACCACCTCGTGCGCACCCTGGCGGACCTCGCCGCGCAGCAAGGGGTCGGCATCGACCACTACACCCGCCTCAAGCCGTACGCGGTCGAAGGGTTTCCGGCCCCGATCAGTTCGGAGGGGTCCCGTACGCGGCTGTACGACGGCGAGCAGGTCGACGCCTACCTCCTGGGCCGCCCGGTCCCCCCGCTCCCGGAGAAGGACGACGACGGCGACCTCCTGGACCGCCGCGAGTGCGCGGCCCTGATCGGGGTGTCCCCGGTCTCCTGGAAGACGTACAAGAACGACCCCGCCCTCACCAAGGCCCGGGTGGAGGCAGGCGGGGTGGAGCACTGGCCCCGCCGCGCGGTCCGCGCCTTCCAGGAAAGCCGCCCCGGCGACGCCGCGCCCAAGTCCGGCCGGCCCCGGAACACCGGGGACCAGGTCCCGCGCGACCAGGTCGCCGCACGCGTCGGCGAACTGCTCGACGCCGACCCCACCATCAGCGCCGCCACCGTCACCGCCCGCCTCGGTGTCCACCGCAACACCGGGCAGGACGCCCTGACCCGGCTGCGCGCCGACCGCATCGCCGACCGCATCGAGGCCGACCCGGACCTGACGCCCGCCCAGGCCGCCGCCCAACTCGGCTACCCCGCCGGACAGGTCCGCCGTGCCACCGCACGCGCCGAATCCGTCTTGCGCGCCCGCCGCGCCGCCCCGTACCTGGCCGACGTCGCCGCCGCCCTGCACCGCGCCGGCTGGACCACCACCCAGGCCGTGCCCGATGTCCAGCACCCTGCCGACGATCACGTGGTGGCCGTGCTCGTGCTCGACGCCGACCAGGCCCCGGCGGTCGCGCTCGTGTGGGACGAGCGGCACGGGTGGCGCACCGCGCTCTCCCGCCGGCACCCGCTCGCCCGGGGCGCGACCGTACCGCCGCAGGACGACGGCGTGCGCTACCTCGCCACAGGCACCACACCCCCGCCCGACGCCCTGGTCGCCGCTCTCAGCGCCTCATAATCCCCGCCGCATCCCGAAGGGCCCCACCGAGCGCTCCGCGCTCTCTAAGACGCCGACGCGGACCTGCGGGTCCTCGTGTGTCATGACGGGCTTGCCTGTCGCGCTTAGATCCATTCTGACTCTCCAAGTAGGTGATGGGCGGGTACCGAGCATCGCAGTCGGCGGCTGCCCGTAGCGGCGAGTTACCCGCGCTCGATCCCGACGGCAGGAGGCCCATCGGTTACTCCCGGGCGAAGGACTCAGCGGACGTCGGCTCGGGGCGGCTGGGGCCGCCCTCACGAATGGGACGCCGTCTGAACTGCACGCGGCGTTGAGTCGAGGCAGCCCTGCTGCAATAGCGTAACCACGGAGTCCACAGCACGATGGCCCCCTCCCGAGGGCCGGGGAGGGGGCCATCCTGCTGTGCGAACGCCGTGCGGACCACGGCCGGGAGGATCGGCGTTCGGTGCTGCTTGTGGGACGTCCGGGGCGGTTCTCGGCGCGGCGTAGGACCGCCCCGAGATGCCAGCCGGCGAGCCACCCGCCTTGCCCGCCTTGTGGGCGGCGCGGACCAAGAGCGGCGTGTCCTCTGCGTCGTCGACTCAGTGCCCGGCGCAACGGACGGCCTCGTTCTGGGTGGCGGGCGGACAGGTAGAGGCTGACTGCCGCACGCCGCCAGGACAGGCCCAGGCCTGGGTTGTTACAGCGTGCCGAGGTATCGCCCAGGACCACGCGAGGGTCCTTGCCGAACCACCTGGGGCAGCAAATGCGGTACCTCAAGGCGCATGGCGGGCGACTCTGGTAGCCAGGTTGAGGGCAGCGGCTGATGCCTGATCAATTCGATGGTGATAGCGACCCCAACTCGGTCATGAATGGCCTTGAGCGCCGAAATTCCCGCAATCGGTGTCAGGTTCGGATCTCCGAATTCACTTCGATAGCGTTGCGCATCGTCCCAGAGAGGGTGCTCGTCGCGAGCACGGAGCGATCCTATCGCCATAGGTTCAAATATTTCGACGGGTTCAGAATTTACCCAATTCTGAACAAGGTCTACGCCATTTCCGCCGCTAAGGTAGCTAAGCGTTTCCGTTCCTGCCGACATTCTACTTAGGCCGTAGCCGCCCGCCCCCAGTATTCCCCATGTCTCGAAACAGAAGGCCCAATTCCCCAGCATACCAACGCGCAGCAGGGTTCCTTCGGATTCATAATCGACGAGCGAATCAGCCTCTACCAGAGTGAGGGGGGCAGCGTCCGCCGAACTCGCCCCCAGCCTCTGCATTAGTTCATCGCTTGAGACATCTCTGGTGTAGGTCAAACAGAAGGACGGGATTCCAAATTCGAGGACCTTCTGCTCGACCGCCGTCTCGGACCCTGGCGTGCTTTGCATGTTCCACCCCTCCCCTTCACTGCGTCACTTTTGTTGGTATCCGTCTGTGTTAAAAGTGGGCGTTGACGTAGAATTTTTCGAGATCGATGACATGTTGGCTGGATAGGAAGCCGCTGTATTTGGAGCCTGCATCCGTGTTCTGCTTGAGGGGCACATGCGACCGCACACAAGGCTCTTCGAGCGTCACAGGGCGCGCGTCGTCGTACGTGTAAATTGTCCAAACGCCATCCTTGAGTTGGGGGACAATTTCTGCACAGAGCGCGCCGTTCGTTCCTCCTTCGTACGTAGCGGCGAAGGGGTATTCGTCACAAGAATCGGTCGGCACAAGGTCATTGTCGCGCACGAAGGGAACGGTCGACAAATCCTCGCATGTGCGTCGTCGGTTTGCTTGTTTTACCAACTTGTCGTCCAACCGTGTAAGCGCACTGTCCACTCCGGGGCGACTCTTGAGTTTTGTAGTCGCCCAAAAATATGTGGCGGCTGCGGCTCCATACTTGTCATCAATCGGAATTTTGAATATCGGCGTCACATCGCTGATTACACATCCAGTCACCGTGTTGCTTTCCATTGTCTTGTCGCATCGAACCTTGTGATTCAGGGCCCAAGTCGCCGGTGAGATAACTATGCCTCCAGAAGGCGGTTGCGCGTTGAAGGAATAACTGGGTGCCACGTAATCAACCCCGCCAGCGGCGGGAGCGTCACTGAACAACGTGCTGGCAAGTAGGCTCCCTCCCGGAACCATAGGCACGCCGATGGTGGCAAGAGCGGGATTCATCGGGATCGCAGAGCACGCTGAACAGCTTGCCGCGAATTTAACCGTCGCACCACCTGCGTAAAGGTTTGTGCCCGAGATGAACGTGATCAGATCATCTTCCTGCCACGAGCCGGATTTCGGCTTAAGTGTCGCTTGGCCATTCACTGTCCATAGCGCCAAACTGGCCATTCCGGTTTTCGAGTTGGTAAAAGTGGACGTCACGCTAGCGTTATAGCAGTAGGAAAGTCGCCCGTACGTAATCGTGTTGATCTGAACAGAGCAGGTGCCGACGGGGTCGGCATCTGAGCCTTCGTCATCGTCGTGGGCCGGGAGGTCGGCGGACGCGAACGAACGCGTTGGCGTCGTCGTCACCTGTGTGCAGATGGTCCCCGGTCCGGCCTCCGGTGCGGCGACCCCTGCCGCTACCTCAGAGCACGAAGGCTCCGACTCCTGCATAGGAGTGGCAAGTTGCTGCTCGGACAGAGACCGGAGCTCCGCCTTCACTTCGGAAGGGGTAAGAGTGTCGAGGGGTCGTCCCATCCCGGGCGGGGAAGAAGCCGCCTGTGCGGCAGGGCCTGCGCTCAAGGTGAGTGCGGCCCCCACCACAAGAGCTGCAAAGCCGGTCAAGGGGCGCCGCTGCGGGGCAAACATGTGCGTCCTCCTAGGGCCTGTCTTCAAAGGCTGTTGATGGGGCATCATGTGACGCATGGTGCGGCGACACGAGCTCTCGGATGAAGAGTGGGATGTTCTGTCGGGGCT
>NZ_JNYQ01000025.1 GCF_000717245.1 Kitasatospora papulosa | reverse complement strand
CGAGAGCTACGACGCCGGACTCCACCTCCGAGCCTCTCTGATCTGGATCAACGACCTCTTACCGACGACCGAATGATCACAACCTCACACAGGCCCTAGGGCATCGGGCATCCGAGCAAATGAGTCAGGCCGCAGTGAGGAAAGCGGCTGCTGCGTCCACGAACCGGTCGTGGGCCTCACGCGCCGCAGTGAGCGCTTCGATCGTGTGCGCCTCGTCCCGCATGCAGTACGCCGCCACCACCAGATCCTTGGCTGTGGTGCGGACAGTCGGGTCGGGGATGAGGACCTGGACGGCGACGAGGGGGCGCGTGATTGCGGACCGGGTGGCGTGCGAGGCGATGCGGAGTTCTTCGAGACGTTCCGGACTCGTCCCGGCAAGCTCGGCCTCGCCGCGCATCCACATCGCGCGCCGGTGGTCGGAGCCCGCGGCAGCAAGCGCAGTCACTGCTTCGAGTCGCGCGCGCCGTAACTGCTCGTCTGCGGCGGCCCGCTGAGTGCGGCTGGCGTTCTTCTGCTGGAAGGCTCCAGCGACGACTGCGCCGAGCAGGGTGCCGAGTACGGCAATGACGGCAGCGAGCATGATGGTCCCTTCGGTCTTGAGGGCTCTCGTGGTGTCAGAACAGCATGTTCGTTTGCCGCAGGGAACCGCCGGCTTCGGCGGCGGCCGCCTGCCCTGACCACCACGCGTTCCTTGCTGCGACCATCTGTGCGGCAGCTCAGAGGGAGCGGAGGACTGTGACGACTTTGCCGAGGATCGCGGCGTCGTCGCCGGGGATCGGCTCGTAGGCAGGGTTGTGGAGCATCAGCCACGCCTGCCCGTTCTCGAAGCGCAGGCGCTTCACGGTCGCTTCGCCGTTCAGCATCGCGGCGACGATCTATGGGTTCCTGAACGTGTGGTGTGACGTGGTGCGAGTGCCTGTCGTTGATATACAAACGCTCGTACTCGGGGGGTGTGGCTCTGTGGCGGGTTGTTGCACGATCCGTCAAATCACCGGAGACACACATGCGGGCATTTCCCGTAGACCTGCCCTCGGGCACGCGCTACTGGACCGTCCTTGACGACGATCTTCGAGTCGTCCCCGTTCCTGACCGTTGGGGGCGCTACCAGCGCTTCGGTCGGAGTCGCGCCGAGCTCACGACCAAGACGAACGCGGGTGGCGTAGCGCTGTACCTGCGATGGTGCGGCGCAACTGGCCGGGACTGGAGGGAGGCGGCCCGCGACCTGGGGCTGTTCATCGTCTGGTTGAGACACGCCCCTGCCCTACGGGATGGAGGCCCACCAGTGGTCGTGTCCGGGCCGGGCGGCAAGCAGGTCCGGCAGGAGCGGCGGATCAACGTCGTGCTGTCGGCGACGCGTGGCTTCCTGTCGTACGCGGTCTCTGTGGCGGAGGCGCCGCGGGCTGTGCTGGGGCAGCTCTACGAGATGGGCGACAGCCGGGACCTCCCTGCGGAGGCTCAAGGTGAGGGCACCGGATTGTTCTACCGCCTTCGTGCCCGCCATCGGCTTCAGGAACCGGAGTCTGCGGTAGACCGGGCCTCCGACGAAGAGCTCGTCGACATGTTCATGGAGTGCCGGTGCGCGCGTGACCGCCTGGTCGTCGTGCTGCTGGGCCGGGTGGGTCTGCGACGCGGTCAAGCGGCGGGCCTGCATCGGTCCGACTGTCATATGCTGCCGGACTCGCGTGCGCTGGGCTGTGACTACAAGGGTCCCCACATCCATGTGCGCCGACGGGAGAACAGCAACGGTGCGTGGTCCAAGTCGCGGGAGTCAGTGGTCCTGCCCGTGGACTTCCTCGTGGTGCGGGCCTACGACCAGTACATCGACGAGCGGTACTCCCTTCTCGGTGCCGGCGGCAGCGACTTCCTGCTCGTGAATCTCTTCCGCGGCGTGCTCGGCTCGCCGATGACGCCGGAGGCGATCTACGAGCTGTTCGAGCGCCTGACTGGCCGGGCGGGCCTCTCGCGGATGGTCGGACCCCATATGGCCCGCCGCGCCTTCGGCAGCAACGTCTCTGACGCTGGCGGCAAACTCGATGACGTGCAGGCGCTGTTGGGACAGAAGCACCCGGAGTCGGCGCGCCCGTACATCATCCCGGATCAGTCGAGGCTGCGTGAAGCGGTGGAACGGGTGCCTTCTCCCCGGGAGTGGCGCGATGGAGGTGACCGCTGATGTCGGTGACCTCGTTGGCGTTGCGGCCCGAGGCCGTGCCGGATTGCGAACGGACCCAGGCGTTGATCGACGCACTGGATCCGGAGTTCCTCAAACTAATCAGCTGGGACTGGGAGCTGGGCATCCTCGTCTACCCCAGAGAGCACCCGGTGATCGGGATGCCGGAGTGCTCGGTGAAGGGCTGCGACAAGGGCTGGGAGCGACGCGGCCCCTTCTGCTCCGGCTGCCGGATCCGCTGGAGGGCGTCGGAGTTGAGCGTTGAGGAGTTCATCGGCACCCAAGATCGGTTCAACGTCGTGCACGTGCGCCAGGCCCTGTGCCGATTCCCCGACTGCAAGCGGCCGTGGCGGAGTCCGACCGCGGGCCTGTGCCAGAACCACCACTACCAGCGGCTCCACAAACTGAAGATCCCGCTCGAGGCGTTCCTGGCACACCCGCTGCCACGGCCGTATCCAGGACACGGCATGTGCGATGTGGCGGCATGCCATCGCCAGAGGGTCTCCCCGGGCTCGGAGTACTGCGACGCGCATCGGCAGAAGCTCACCAAGGACAAGAACACGGGGGCCTTCGACGGCGACGAAGAGCTGTGGCGCCTGACCGCGCCGCCAGTCCACATGAGCCAGGAGGTCAGCATGCGCGGGCTCCCCAGACGCGTGGTCGCGGAGCTCCTGTACTGCGTGCAGCAGCGCACCGCGAACGGCGTGAGGACGTATGGCTACTGGCTTCGGGCGATCTGCGACAAGCTTCGTGCCCTGCGCTGCGAGCGCCTCGACGATCTCGGAGATCCAGAGGAAGCAGGCCTGAAGGACCACCCCATCTCCCTGGTCAAGACGATGCGCAGGACCCTCTACCGGTTCGGCGCCACCGCGGAGGATGAGGCGCTGCGCGATGTGTGGGACCTCGCCGTCTTCGGGTACGGCGGCACTGCCGATTTCACGGACATCCGCCAGGACGTACTCCGCGAGGCCGTGAAGGTCTGGGCTGCTGATGATCTACCGCGCCGCCGCGGAAATGCGGCGGGCAGGCGGGTGCAGCGGCAGATCGAGGCGATGGTGGAGCTCTCGAAGAGCCTTCATCTGCAGCGTGAGGACGGCGGGCTGGTCGTCTCGCTGCTTGACCGGCGCGACATCGTCGCATTCTGCAACCGGCTCGCCTTCAAGACCGAGAACGGGAAGTTGAGCGCCCACCAGCGACTCGACATCGCGCGGACCGTCCGCAAGATCCTTAACCGGTGGCGGACCCTCGGCCTGACCGCCAAGGGCGAACTCCTCGACGGGCTGCGGGCGGACTTCGTCCTGGGCCCCGAGGACATGCCGGACGAGCCCGAGGACACCGAGGCTGGCAAGGACCTGCCCGACGAGGTGATGCAGCAGCTCTGCGACAACCTAAACCTGCTGGAAGAGATGAGCGGGCCCGAAGTACGGGTCTGCACAGAACTGTTGATTGACACCGGGCGCAGGCCGGACGAGGCCTGCCGTCTCCCCCTGGATTGTCTGGAGAGAGATCCGGACGGCAGTCCCGTACTCATCTACGACAACCACAAGGCGCACCGGCTGGGACGACGTCTACCGATCGCCAAGGCCACGGCGGCGGTCATCGTCGCCCAGCAGAAACGCGTGCGTGAGCGCTTCCCCGACACCCCGTCCTCCGAGCTGAAGCTGCTGCCCTCGCCGGTCGCCAATCCGTGGGGGACCAAACCGATCTCCGGCATCTGGGACCAGCACCGCAACTGGGTCCGCGCGCTGCCCGACTTCCTCGTGCCGATCGAGGTGGAGGAAGACGGGAACCTGGTGACGAGGCTCTTGCCGTTCGACAAGAAGAAGGTCTTCCCGTACGCGTACCGGCACAGCTTCGCGCAGCGGCACGCTGACAAGGGCGTGGCGCCGGAGGTCCTTAAGGAGCTCATGGACCACCGCCAGCTGCAGACCAGCCAGGCGTACTACCGCATCGGCCAGGACCGGCGGCGCGAGGCCATCGACCGGGTCACGGTGATGCAGTTCGACCGGCACGGCAACCGCGTGTGGCGCAAGGTCCAGGGTCTCTTGGACTCCGAACACGTCCGGCGTGGGATCGGTGAGGTCGCCACGGCGTACGGCGTGTGCAAGGAGCCGTCGAACGTGGCGGCCGGCGGGCAGAGCTGCGCGTTGCGCTTTCGGTGCCTGGGCTGCGAGCACTTCAGCACCGACATCTCCTACCTGCCGGACTTGGAGGCGTATCTGTCCGATCTGCTGCGCAGCCGGGAGAAGCTGATGTCGGCGTTCGAGGCGGATGACTGGGCGCGGAGCGAGGCCATGCCGTCGGAAGAGGAGATCGGCCGGGTGAGGCGTCTGATCAGCCGGGTTAAGGCGGACCTGGACGATCTCACAGAGGAGGAGCGGACTCAGGTCGAGCAGGCGGTCTCGGTCGTCCGCCGCGGGCGGAGCGTGATGCTGGGCATGCCCCGTGTCGGACAGCCGTTGCCTGATGTCCGGCCGAGGAGGGCAGCATGAGTTCCGCGATGAGCGTGGGCCGTCAGGCGGATTGCGACCGGCGCCGGCAGCGGGTGATGAAGGCCGTTAACGTCGCCGCGCAGAAGGGGGCCCGCATCACGGTTTCGGGGATCGCCCGCCAGGCGGGGGTGGATCGGACGTTCCTCTACCGGCATCGGGATCTGCTCGAACTGGTCCATGCTGCCGAACTCGAGCCGTCCGAACGAGATCCGGCATCGGGTGCCTCGGCGGTGAGCAGGGCCTCGCTCCAGGCCGATCTGGCCAATGCGCAAGCGCGCAACGTCCGACTGGCCGCGCGGATTCTGCAGCTGGAGAAGCGACTGTCCAGCGAGTTGGGTGAGCAAGCCTGGCACGAGTCCGGCCTCGGCGCGCCCGTCGATGTTGAGGAGCTCCAGGGCGCCGTCACCCGGCTCGAGCAGCGTAACGTCGAGCTGACCGAGGCTTTGGAGGAGAGCCAGGCCGACCTGCGGGCCGCCCGGGAGGCCAATCGTGAGCTGACCCGGTCGCTCAACCAGCGTGGCGAGCAGAAGGCGCCAGGGCCCTCCCGCCCGCGGTGACGAGGCGCTGGACCCAGGGCAAGGTCCGTCACGGATTTGTCCTCCCGCCCCGGGCCCAGGCCCGCTGGTGCCCTACTGTCGCCGATCCCCGTCGGGGAGTACCGCCAGACCGGCCGGGCGGGCGTACGAGCAGAAAGCGTGCCACGCGTGATCCAGGGGTCACAGCCACCCCTGGCTGACGGGGCGTACCTTGTCCAGCTCCTCGCGCATCTGCTGGCCGATGGTGATGAGGCGTGATTTCGGGAGGCGGCTGGTGGGCCCGGCGATGGCGATCGCAGCGCGTGGGGTGACTGCGACCGCGACGCATGAGATCCCTGCTTGCTGGCTGTCCAGGTCGAGGGCGTAGCCGTGGCGTTGCGCGTCGGCGATCTCCTGTGCGTGGCGCTCCCATCGGTCCGGGTCATCGGTGCGGACGGCATGGGCGAGGTCGGTGTCGGCTGCCAGGAGGACGTGGCCGAGCGCCTCGCCGATCAAGGGCTTTCGTTCGCCGGGCCGGACGGCGAGGTGTAGGGGCTGGTCGGATTGCACGGCGTCGACGCACAGGTAGTCGGTGCCGGTGGCGAAGGCGAGGAAGGTGGACTCGCCCGATGCCCGGCTCACGGTTTCGAGCACGGGCCGGATGCGGGCGCGCAGGGCGTGCTCGGCCTCGGCGTCCAGGCGGAGCAGGCGGTTGAGTTTGCCGGTCAGTCGGTAGGCGGCGCCCTTTTTGTCCTGCGTGATGTAGCCGAGCCCTTCGAGGGAGGCGAGCAGGTTGTGGGCGGTGCTGCGGTTGAGGCCCGCGCCGTCGGCGAGCTCGCTCAAGCGGGCGCCTTCGGGGTGCGTCGCGATGCGTTCCAGCAGGTCAAAGGCGCGCTGCACGGACTGGATCACACGGCCGGAAGAAGACTCGAATTCCATAATGCTGAACTCTAGCAGTTTTGGTGTCAGATTGTTTGACATTGTGGATCCGCAGGGGCATGGTGGTGATCGAGGGGGCGTCCGAAATGGGCGCCATGTCAGCGCCTAGAACGACTGCCCCTCACACCCCTGCTAGGAAAGAGACACAGCTATGTCACGCGTCATCCTGATCACCGGAGCCAACCGCGGCCTGGGCCGCGAGGTCGCGGCCCAGCTCGCCGCGGACGGCGAGACCGTTCTGCTCAGCGCCCGCAACGGCGAGGCCGCGGCGCAGGCCGCTGCGGAAATCGGCGGCGACACCCACCCGGTCCAGCTCGACACGTCGGACCCGGCAAACATCAAGGCCGCGGCCGCGCAGATAGAGGCCGAGCACGGTCGCCTCGACGTGCTGGTCAACAACGTCGGCGGCGTCTTCGACTACGCCCAGAAGGCGTCCATCGCGGATCTCGGCGTGGTGCAGGAGGCGCTGGAGATCAACCTGTTCAGCGCGTGGCGCGTCACTCAGGCGATGGTGCCGCTGCTGCGCAAGGCGTCCGGCGCCCGCATCGTCAACGTGTCCAGCGAGGCTGCCTCGTTGGAGCGCATGGGGGCGGGCACTCCCGCCTACGGCGCCTCGAAGGCGGCGCTCAACGCGCTGACCCGTTCGCTGGCCGCGGAGCTCGCCGAGGACGGGGTCACTGTCCACGCCGCGAGCCCGGGCTGGACGGCCACCGACCTCGGTGGCGAGGGCGGCCGTCCTGTCGCGGAGGGCGCGGCCAGCATCAAGCACGTCGTCAACCTGCCCGCCGCCGCAGGCACCGGTGCCTTCTACCAGGACCAGCAGATCCTGCCCTGGTAACACCACGACGCACGGGGCCGGGACCCGCACAAGGCCGTCCCGGCCCGCTGCCTCTTCCAGGACGGGGTGCCGGCGGCCGGAAATCAGGCCGAGCCCCCTCTGCGCACCCCGAAGGCCCGGAGATCATGAACAGCAACGCACCCGCCCAGCCGCACACGTCCCCCTGCAACCCCGCACCAGCGCTCGCCCGGGCCCTGGTGCCGGTGGGGTGGCTCGTGCTCATGGCGTCGCCGGTGGCCGCCGCGAACAACGCTTCGGTGCTCATCCTCGACGACATCGGCACCGCGCTGGGCACGTCGGCCGCGACCGCTTCCTGGCTGGCCACCGTGTTCGCGCTCGTCCTGGCGGTGGCGACACCGCTGCAGGCCGCGCTCATGAGGCACCGCGGTCGGCGCACGGTGCTCTTCACGAGCGCCGCGCTCGTCACCGCCGGCACGTTTCTTCTCCTGGTCTCGCCCTGGCTGCCGCTGGCCGTCGCCGGGCGGGCCATCCAGGCCGCCGGTGGAGCCGGGCTGAACGTGCTCGCCATCACCCTGGCCGGCAGCGCCCGCAGGATCGGCGCCATCAGCGCGGGAATGGGGCTGTTCGGTGCGGTGAGTCCGCTGATCGGCACGCAGCTCACCGAGGCCCTGTCGTGTCGCGTCGCGCTCTCGATGCTGGCGATCACGCTGATCACCGTGCCCGTGGTCAGCCGCCGTATCGCACCAGGCACAGCCGGCACAGACCGCTTCGACACCTGGGGCGCGCTGCTGGTCGCCGTGCTCTCCGGAAGCGTCGTGATGGTCGCCTCGAACCCGCTTCCCGCCCTGGCAGCAACGGTCATCTCGATCCTGTTGCTCGTCCTCCATACGCGCCGCCGCAGCGACGGTTATGTGCCGGTGGCGACGATCCGATCGGGCAGGTTCCCAAGCGCCACCGGCCTGACGCTGGCGCTCTCGGCGGGGTACTTCACTCTGCTGTTCGTCATCCCGCAGCTGCTCATCGCCCGCGCCCACTGGACGAAGGACGCCGCCGCCACCGGGCAGCTCGTCGCGATGGTCCTGGCCTCGCTCGCGACCCTCGCCTTCACCTCCATCGCCGCCCGCCTCTCCCGCACCACCGTGCGGGTCGTGCTCGTGGCAGCCGGGGGTACGGCCGTACTCGCCGCCCTCTTCGCGAGCGCGCCGGTCCTCCTTCTGGCCGGGATCTTCCTGGCGCTGTTCGCCGCGACCTCGGCCAACGCCACCCAGGTCATCGTGGCCACCGCCTCCGTGCCCGAGCAGCACAAGCCGACAGCGATCGGGCTGTTCACCCTGCTCTATCTCCTCGGCGGCGCGATCGGTCCCGCGCTGGCCTCCGCGCTGGTGCTCTCCTGACCGCGCACCCCGAATCGGCGCCCCGTACTCACGGTGATCCTCGAAAGGAACTCAGCATGAAAGCAGCAGTCATCGGCCGTACCGGACCAGCGGACGAACTCACCTACGCTGACGTGGAGCTCCCACAGACCGGGCCGCACGACATCCGCGTGAAGACGGCCTTCGCCGCGGTCAACCCCGTCGACATCTGGACTCGACGAGGCATCCCCGGAGTCGATCTCACCTTCCCCGCCGTACTCGGCTGGGATGTCGCCGGAACCGTCGACGCCGTCGGCTCAGAGGTGACCCGGTTCCGCGTGGGCGACCGGGTGATGGGCATGGTCAAGCAGATGACCCGGCTCCAGGGAACCTACGCGGAATTCGTCAGCGCACCCCACCAGCTCTTCGCCCCGCTACCCGCGGGTCTCAGTCTGGAGACAGCGGCGGCGGCTCCCCTGACCGTGCTGACCTCGGCGCAGCTCCTGAGCAACCTGCACCTGCCCGATCGTGCGAAGGTACTCGTCACGGGAGCGGCGGGAGCGGTGGGCCGGGTCACCGTCCAACGGCTCATCCAGGCCGGGCACGAAGTCTCGGGCCTCGCCCGAGCCACCGACCACGACGATCTCGCCTCCCTCGGCGTACGCACGGTGTACCCGTCCGGCGCAGACATCCCCTCGCAGGCGTTCGACGCCGTGATCGACACCGCAGGAGTCCCCCAGACGATCTCGAACGTCCGCGACGGCGGTGAATTCCTCTCCATCACGGACAACGAACAGCCCGAACCGGAGCGCGCGATCACGCCCCGGAAGAACTACGTCGAGGAAGACGGACCCCAACTGGCCGCCATCGCCGAGCAGCTGGCCGACGGCACGTTGACGGTGCCGGTCTGCCGCACGTACCCGCTGTCGGACGCCGCCGCGGCGCACGCGGCGTTCGAGCAGGGAGGCTTGCGCGGAAAGCTCCTGCTGGCCCTATAAGAGGTCCTAACAGAAGCCTCAGATGATGTGACTGTCGGCTTGGTTGCTCGTTGGGCTGTTCGTGGGGAAGAGAGAGTCGCGTCCGTGGATCGTCTCGGATGAACTGTGGTCGCTGGTAGAGCCGTTGTTGCCTGTTCCGGCGCCGAAGCTGGTGCCCGGCAGGCCGAGAGTTCCTGACCGTCAAGCGCTCTGCGGGATCCTGTTCGTGCTGCATACCGGGATCCAGTGGGAGTACCTGCCGCAGGAGCTGGGCTTCGGTTCAGGCATGACGTGCTGGCGCCGGCTCGCTGCCTGGAATGAGGCCGGCGTCTGGGACAGGCTGCACGTCGTGCTGCTGGCCAGGCTGCGAGCGGCGGAACAGCTCGACTGGTCGCGGGCGGTGATCGATTCTTCCTACGTCCGGGCCGCTCGGCGCGGCCCAAAAGCGGCCCCAGCCCGGTCGACCGCGCACGGCCGGGCAGCAAGCACCACATCCTCGTCGACGGCCAGGGCATCCCGCTCGCGGTGTCCCTGACCGGCGGAAACCGCAACGACGTCACCCAGCTGATGCCCCTGCTCGCCAAGATCCCGTCGGTCCCGGGGCTCGTGGGAAGGCCACGTCGGCGCCCTGACGTCCTGCTCGGTGACCGCGGCTATGACCACGACAAGTACCGCCGTCTGGTCTGGGCTCAGGGCATCAAGCCGGTCATCGCCCGCCGCGGAGTAGCGCACGGCTCCGGCCTCGGTATTCATCGCTGGGTTGTCGAGCGCACGATCGCCTGGTTCCACGGCTTCCGACGCCTCCGCATCCGGTGGGAACGACGCGACGACATCCACGAAGCCTTCCTCGGCCTAGCGACCTGCCTCATCACCCACCGACACGTCCAACGCCTTTGTTAGGACCTCTAAGAGGAGGGCGGGCACTGCGGTCACACCCGCCATGCAGCGCAGGGCCCATCACCGGACAGTGGTGTCGCCTGTGCCCCGGCGGGCTCCCGCCCCGCTCCTCATACCCTTGGACATCGGGCCGGGGTTCCATGAGCGTCTGTACCCCGGCTCCGCCCACGACGAGTGCGTCCCGCGTGCAGGCAACGGCGCGGACGAATCTTGGCCGGGCTGTGGGAGTTCGGGAGGGCGTCCGGCACGACAGGACGAGGTGGCTTCTGTGAGGGGTTTCAGGGCAGTTCCCTGTCGCCGGCGGGCTCTGATTCCTTGAGCCGGGTCGCTGCCCAGCTGGCGAGGAGCTTGAGCCGGTCCTCGTCGGGGGTACCCGGCTCGGCCGTGTAGATGGTCAGCGAGTGGACCTCGCTTGGGGAGATGGGCAGGTCCAGCGGCTGGTAGACGAGTTTCAGCGGCCCGGCGTCAGGGTGCTGGAACTTTTTGTGCCCGCCGTGGTGGATGCGTACGTCGTGGGCGGCCCAGCGGGTGCGGAACTCGGGGCTCGTCGTGGACAGTTCACCGATCAGCTCGCGCAGGGCTTTGTCGTGCGGGTAGCGGCCGGCCTCGGCGCGCAGCAGGGCAACGGTGGTGTCGAGTGCGCCCTCCCAGTCGGCGACGAAGTCGGGTGCGTCGCGGTCGAGGAACCAGTACCGGGCGAAGTTCGGACGGCCGCGTTTGTCCGTGGTCTCGCTGTCGAACAGCGGCGCGAACAGGGCGCGGGCGAGTGCGTTGGTGGCGACGATGTCCAGGCGGCCGTTGGTGACGAACGCCGCGGACAGAGTCATGGAGTCGAGCAGCCACTGGACGCGGGGCGGGATGTCGACGGCCTTGCGGCGGCGCGGCGTCCGGCTGGGCGGCTGCGCGGCCCGGGCCAGATCGAACAGGTAGATGCGCTCGTCCTCGTCCAGCTGCAGCGCACGGGCGACCGCGTCGAGGACCTCCTCGGACACACCGGCGATGTGGCCCTTCTCCAGCCGCGTGTACCACTCCGTGCTCACACCGGCCAGGACAGCGACCTCCTCGCGCCGCAGCCCCGGAACCCGGCGCCGCCCGCTGGTGGGCAGCCCGACCTCCTCCGGGGTGATCTTGGCGCGCCGGGTGGCGAGGAAGTCACGGATGTCGGCGTGGTGGTCGGGGAGGCGTTCCATGCCATCCACGCTACGACCCTCACCCCGGGAAAAGGGGGGTCGAGCTTGTACCCCCCATAAACGCAGCCTGCCGCGCCTGACGCAGCTGCGGTCTCCTGGAATCGCGCCTCGGTCACGACACCACCAACCGTCGCGCCTTTACCTCCGCCGATCGAAATGAGGTCCCTTCATGGAACGCCGCAAAGCGCTCGGACTGATCGCCGCCACCGGAGCCACCGCCGCCGTCTCCTTCACCGCTCGGCCCTCCTTCGCTGCAGAGAGCGGCCACGCCGCGAGCGCCACCGGACAGGGCAAGGCCACGGCCAAGGCTGGCTACACGTTCGCGTTGGACAAGAACGTCAGGCGGACCTCGGTGCGGTTCAAGAACCGCTACGGCATCGAGGTCGCCGCAGACCTCTACGTGCCGAAGAATGTCAGGGGCAAGCTGCCCGCCCTGGTGGTCAGCGGCCCGTACGGCGCGGTCAAGGAACAGTCCTCGGGGCTCTACGCCAACGAGTTCGCCCGCCGCGGCTACGTCGCCCTCGCCTTCGACCCCTCCTTCACCGGGGAGAGTGGCGGCACGGTGCGCGATGTGGGCTCGCCCGACATATTCACCGAGGACTACAGCGCCGCCGTCGATTTCCTCGGCGTGCAGAAGATCGTCGACCGTGAGCGGATCGGCGCGCAGGCCATCTGCGGTCTGAGCGGTATGGCGCTCACCGCGGCGGCTACAGACAGCCGGATCAAGGCGGTCGCCACGTCCTCGATGTACGACATGTCGCGCAGCATGTCCCGCGGCCACGAGGACTACTACACGCGCGAACAGCGCCAGAAGGTCGTGGACTACCTCAGCCGGCAGCGCTGGATCGACGCCGAGAAGGGCACCTTCGCGCGGGGATCCCACGAGGTCCCCTTCGACGAGAACGGCAACGTCGCCCCTTCGAACCTCATTCTGCCCAAGGCCCTCCCGGCGGACGCCGACCCGGTCACGAAGATCTTCTTCGACTACTACCGCACCGAGCGCGGCTACCACCCGCGCTCGATCATCTCCACCACCGCGTGGACCGCGACCACGCCGATGTCGTTCTTCGCCTTCCCCCTGACGACGAACATCGAACTGTTGGCGCCCCGCAAGGCCCTCCTGGTGGCCGGCGCCGACGCGCACTCCCGCTACTACTCCGAGGACGTCCACGCGAAGGCCCCCGACGCCGCCGACCTCGTGATCGTCCCCGGCGCGGACCACGTCGACCTGTACGACCGCAAGGACCTCATCCCCTTCGACCGGCTCGACGAGTTCTTCACCAAGAACCTCGCCTGACCGTGAGTACCTCCGCAGGCGGCTTGCCCGCTTGCCTGCAACTTGGCGTGACCAGCTGCCACAACGCTGGCCTCCACCCCCGATTTCGACCAGCTGCGGAGTAGAAGAATGACTACGCGAGGAGACACCCTCCACGCCCCCGCCGAGCTGCGGAGCAGCAGCCACAAGCTACCGCCCGCCCGGCTTCCGCTCCTCGTATACGTGCTGGCCCTGGGCACGTTTCTGATGGGCACAACCGAGTTCGTGGTGGCGGGCCTGCTGCCGGAGATCGCCGCTGACGTGCAGGTCGGCGTGGCCCAGGCCGGACTGCTGATCACCGTCTTCGCGGTCGGGATGATCGTCGGCGCGCCGCTGATGGCGATGCTGACGCTGCGGCTGCCCGCGCGGCTGACGCTGATCCTGGCGCTGGGGATCTTCGCGGCCGGGCACGTCGTCGTCGCCCTCGGCTCCAGCTTCGCGCTGATCCTGGCCGCCCGGTTCGTGACCGCGTTGGCGACCGGCGCGTTCTGGGCGGTGGCCAACGTGGTGGCCTCCCGCGCCGCCGGCCCGGCCGCGAGCTCTCGCGCGCTGGGTGTCGTGGGCGCCGGTGCGATGCTCGCCAACGTCGTCGGTGTACCGCTGGGTGCGTTCGCCGGACAGGTGGTGGGCTGGCGGGGGCCGTTCTGGGCGCTCGCCGTCCTGGGAGCCGCCGCCATGGTGCTCATCGCCCGGAAGGTTCCGCGCGACACCGGCGGCTACCAGGCGGTCTCGGTCCGTTCCGAGCTGTCCGCTCTGCGCTCGGGCCGCCTGTGGCTCGCTCTTGCGGCCTGCGTGACCACCGCCGGCGGCGTGCTGTCTACGTACACCTACATCTCGCCGCTGCTGACCGACCGGGCGGGTCTGGCCGCCGGTCTGGTGCCGCTGGTTCTGGTCGGGTTCGGTGTCGGCGCCTTGGCAGGCTTCCTGGCGGGAGGCCGTCTCGGGGACCACCGTCCGTACCTGACGACCATCGCGGCCCCGGCGGTGACCACGGTCCTGCTACTGGGGCTCTGCCTGCTGTCCGGATACGCCGCGCCCACGATGGTGCTGGTCGCCCTGCTGGGGCTGTTCGGGCTCGGCGCCAACCCGGTGCTGATCTCCCTGGCCGTCCGCTTCGCAGGCAAGGCCCCCACCCTGGGCTCCGCCCTGACCGTCTCGGCCTTCAATCTCGGCACGGCCATCGGCTCCTGGATCGCCGGCCTCGCCCTCGAATCCCCTCTGGGCGCCACTGGTCCGGCCGCCGTCGGAACCGCCATCGCCGCTCTCACGCTGATCCCCACGATCGCCATCGCCCTCACCCAGCGCCACCGCCACGCGGCACCGGCGCACCGCCAAGGCGCACCCGAGGCGAATTAGTCCCTTCCAGCGGGCTCAATGGCGTGAGCCCTGCACATCGAGGAAGCCGCGGCCCCGCCGTGCCTTCCTGAACACGAACCGGCGCCCCAGGCGCCAGCACGACAGAGCAAAGGAGACCCCACGATGCGTGGAGTAGTGATGTACACCGCCGGCGACGTACGGGTGGAGGAGCGCGAGGATCCGAAGATCATCGAGCCGACCGACGCGATCGTGAAGCTGACGGCGACCTGTATCTGCGGCTCGGACCTGTGGCCGTATCGCGGCATCGAGCCCGCCGACCACCAAGTCATGGGACACGAGTACGTCGGCGTCGTCGAGGAGGTCGGCTCCGAGGTCAAGAACGTCAAGGTCGGCGACTTCGTCGTCGGGTCGTTCGTCATCTCCGACAACACCTGCGAGATCTGCCAGGCTGGCTTCCAGTCCAAGTGCGTGCACGCCGAGTTCGTCTCGCAGACCATCGGCACCCAGGCCGAGAAGGCCCGCATCCCGCACGCCGACGGCACCCTGGTCGCCACCCCCGGCCAGCCCGACCCCGAGCTGATCCCCGCCCTGCTCGCCGCCTCCGATGTCCTCGGCACCGGCTGGTACGCCGCCGTCGCCGCCCAGGCTGGACCCGGCAAAACCGTCGCGGTCGTCGGCGACGGCGCCGTCGGCCTGATGGCCGTCCTGGCCGCCAAACAGCTCGGTGCGGAACGCATCATCGCCATGTCCCGCCACCCGGAGCGCCAGAAGCTGGCCCGCTACTACGGCGCCACCGACATCGTGGAAGAGCGGGGCGAGGCAGGCGTCGCGAAGATCAAGGAGATGACGGGTGGCTACGGTGCGCACTCGGTCATCGAGGCGGTCGGCACCCAGGAGTCCTTCATGCAGGCCGTCGGCGCCACCCGCGGCGGCGGGCACCTCGGCTACGTTGGTGTCAACTACGACGTCCAGATCCCCGGCATCGAGCTGTTCTTCGCCGGCATCCACACCCTCGGCGGACCCGCCCCGGTACGCCGGTTCCTGCCCGACCTGATCCAGCTTATCTGGGACCGCACGATCAACCCAGGCAAGGTCTTCGACCTCACCCTGCCCCTCGAGCGGGCCCCCGAGGGCTACAAGGCGATGGACGAACGCCGCGCAACCAAGGTGCTCCTCACCCTCTGACGGTGCGGTCGGGCCTGTGGAGGCGGAGGACTGATCGCCGAGCACGTCAAGCACACGGTCAACCTGTTGCTGAACCGCTCCCGGATCCTGGCGGCTACGCGAAGATCGCGAGGCGTGGAAGAAGTTGGTACGAGCCGTGGGTGGACACCCGCGGCTCGTGTACCTCCCCGCCACGAAGGCGGAGCTGTTGCAGCGCCTTGACCAGCGCGAGGACGCCAACGCGCTCACCGTCACACCGGAGGCCCTGGACGACTTCCTCGCCCGCTCGGTCGGATAGCGGGCGGGCGGCCGACGTAGTGATGGGTGTTACTGATGGCCTCCATGTGGCCCCCTTGTTCATGATCTATCTGAGCAGCGACGCTATCCCGCGACGCAGCCAATGCGCACTGACATTCGATCCGAGACGCGGTCATCCGCGCGTCGGCGATCCCCTACCGGATCGGGTGATGGCGCCACACCTGTTGCACGCGGTAGCGTCGCCTTCACTGCCGCTGAGCTGCACCGATTCCTACCGGATCACGCTGCACAACAGTTGGCCCCGCTAGAAGCGACGATGTCGCCGTGGTCAGCGGATTCGGCCTTGCGTACGACGACGGTGTCGCCATCGCAGATGGCAGCGCCGAGCATGCTGTCCCCCACCACCGGAAACCGACGAGTTCGCCGAATCTTGGAGGGCACCGGACGGGAACCGATGGCAGACTGCGCCCGATCGCGTGCGGTTCACGTGCCCCAGGGGGTGTGCACTGGTTCAGCCGTGGGGACCTACTCTTTCGGCGAAGAGCACCGTGTCAGCGGTCACGTAACTCATTTCGCGCCCGCCGCCGCCGCTGCGGCGGCGGCGGCGGCGGGCGATGTGGTGGTGGCGGCGGGCGATGTGGTGGTGGTCGGCCACTCATCAGCTCTCTGGGGTCTCTGGCTCCATCCAAGTCGAGGGCACGAGTCCTGAGTCGTTGCCGTACCGCCAGCGCTCGACAACGTGCTGGCTGAAGGCTGGGTCGTCGAGGTCGGCGTGTTCCATGACGATGACCTGCATCTTGCCGACGAGTTGCTGCAACATGCGGTGTGGCCTTGTAAGTGTTCAGCAGATGCGTGCGATCGTTGGTTTGCAGGACTTCCTCGCCGGTCGGTTCTGCTGGGAAGTACACCTGCGACGGTTGGTCAAGGACCAAGATGCGGGGAACCGGGCTCTGGTGCCTGGCGAACCACTCATGGAGGCTGAGCAGAACCTAAGTCCATGACGCAAGGCTACTGGCGTCAGAGCCCCGTCGCTGCGCGGCGTTGCGGCAGGTGGCGAGATCACCGCACCATGCTCCATTCAACGGCTGGAGCACGCTCGCGAGTACCTGCGACGCCGGGGCGTCCGCCACACGATTCTCTCGACGGCGAGGATCATCTCGCGGGCTTCGTCGAGCTCATCAGTGACGTTGTCGGGTCCACGATGTTCCCGTTCCTGTCCGGCTGTGCCATCCGCCAGGTGAACTTGGTCTTCAGGTTGAGGGCCGTTCGGGAGAGGGCGTAGCGACCGCCCTGCTCATTCGTGTCGAGCGGGCGACGCCGAGGATGCTGCAGAGCCGCTTCACGCCGTAGCGGCGCTGATGGTCGGCGACACCATTGGAAGCGGTTCACCAGCGCGTCTCCCCGGCGAAATACTTGGCGGCCTTCAGCAGGATCTCGCGTTCCTCCTCCAGCTCGCGGACCTTCTTCCGCAGAGCTGCGTTCTCGGCCTCCAGCGGTGCCGGCGGCTGGGCCGGTTCTGCGTCCGGCGTCCCCGTGGACGGCTTGCTCCGGCAGCCCGGACCCAGTTCCGCAGCGTCTCCGGATTGATCCCCAGATCGGCGGCGACCGACCTGATCGTCGCATCGGGCCGCGACTCGTACAGCGCGACCGCGTCCGCGTTGAACTCCGGCGGGTAGTTCTTCATGACCACGAGATGTCCGTTCTCAGATCCTCAGGATCCAATGTCTCGTGTGTCCAACATCTGGGGTCAAGGCCCGAGCCCGATGAAGGTGGCGAGCCATCGCCCGATCCCGTCGGCGTCGAGAACCCACGGAGCGGCCGACCCAAGCGGTAAGGCGATGACAGTCACACCGAGTCCGACTCTGGAAGAACGACTCCGTTTACGTCGTCCTCTCACTGTGCAGGCAAATTGGCCTGTCACACAGCAGCCAGTCCACCCCCGGGCCCCCTTCGTGGCCACAGGGGGTGCCCCTGACGGTCCGTCCGCTCGCACAGAGGTGGCAGGACCGGATTACCCTGTCGTGGCAGGGTGCTGTCGGGGTGCTGAGGGAATGAAGTTGACGTGGACCGTTTGTCTGAGGTGCTGAGCAGTGAGTACTTCTGTGTGACGGCGGTCCGGGGGTTGCCCCAGCAGGACCTTCTTGACCGCTTGGAGATCGTGGTCCAGGGAGCTTTGCAGGAGTACCGGTTGGACAACGCGATCGAGCATCTGGGCTTCGATAGCTGGGGTGTCCGGATCTATGCGCCCGCCGATGCTGAGTGGATCTACCTGTTCGATGTGAACGGGCAGACGGGTGTCGCGCACATGGAGCCGGTGCTGCGGCGGCTGTCGCGGGGTACGGAGGCGATCAGTGTGTGGTCGCTTCTCGACTCCACCACGCATGTGAAACAGGCTCGCGATGGGGAGGTCATCGCGACGTGCAGCACGTGGCTGTTCGAGCCTGCGGCCGGGTCGGACCCCGACCGCCTCAATACAGCTCTGCGGCATGTCGGCTTCTTCCTGGAGGATGAGCCGGAGGGATTTGACGATGCCCGTGCTGCTCTGGAAGCGGTGGAGACTGAGTTCGGTCTTCGAGTGGAAGCCGGTGCTGTCAAGGGGCCGCTGCCCACCATTTTCGTGTCCTCACAGTTGAGCTGAACGATGGGCAGCGAATCTCACCTCGGGGTCAGGATGATGTGACCTTGAGCCAGAATCCGTCGTTGTCGGCCAGTCGAGCCGTTTGGACGAAATTGCCGTAGGCGCCGCCGGCATAGGAGTTAAGCGGTCCGGGGATATGCCCGCGGACACACTTCTCGTTTCCGGTCACGGTGCCGATGGGCGTGACGGTCTGCCAGTCAAAAGGCAGGTCACCAGTGCTGTTCTTGCGGACGGACGTCACCTGGGCGCATGCGTTGCCGTGGTCGACTCCGTTCAGTGCTCCGCTCTCGTAGGTGCCGGCGAAGGGGAACTCGTCGCATGAGTCCTGCTCAACAGCCGGATCCGGCGTGAATTTTCCCGTTCCGCATATCGCCTGCCGGTTCTTCTTCTGCTCCGACGCACTCTGGAGGCGGTGGAGCGGCTTGCCCGAGCTCCTCAGACCCCAGTGCCCGGAAAGGTTGATCTGGGCCCAGTTGATCATGTCAGCTGACGATCCGTACTGTGCTCTGGAGATGTTGAGCGTCGGTGTGAACCAGGGGACGACGCAGCCTGAGGTGTTACCGACCGACAGCTGGTCGTCGCACCGTACCTCGGCGTCCCAGGTTGAGGGGGGCGTGATCTCGGTGGCGCCAGCAGCGTCGAAGTTGAGCGTGTAGTCCACGTCGAGGAAGTCGTACTTTTTCGTCGGGACGTCGGCGACCTTGTAGGTCTTTTTCAGAAGCTGGCCGACCTTGACCGGCTGCTTGGAGAACACGGCTGTCGTCGCGGGGCTGCAGGTGGCAGCACATTTGGTCGTCCACGTGGCGGTCAGCGCCGGGAGTTTCGGGCTGGCCTCCAGCATGACGAGCTGGTCTGTCTCGGTCCACTCCAGGCTGGTGGCGGACAGGTCCATCTGTTGGGCGATGGCGAAGAGCGCCGTTGCGACGATCGTGCCGTCCTTGTCACGCAGGGTGTAGCGGACATCAGGGTCGATCTGGCACTGGGAGAGGCGCAATGCCCACCAGCTGCCATTCTCGTTGCCCGTGCAGTCGTTCACCGGCAGGGGTACCGCGGCAGCACCGGTGGCTGCTGAGCGCTGCCGGGCCTCGGTTTCGGACACCTCGGTGATACAGCCGTAGAGGCCCGTGCTGCCTGCCGCCTTGTGCCGCGCGGCGGCCTCCGCACAGTTGCTCTTCTCCGCCCCGGCTCTCCCACCCGGAAAGCGTTCCGGCTCGGCATTGGAGGGGGCAGAAACCCGGTCGTTCACCGGCTCTGACTGGGAGTATGCCGGTACGCCGAGCGCGAGCAGGCCCACAGTGAGAGCGCCGACAAAAACACTTCTGAGCACGTTAGCCCTTTCCGAACGCCTGGTGACGTTCAGTCATGAGCCTGTCACGGTGACGCCGAGTCGAGCGAGGGCCTTTCGAAACGCGGCGGGCGCCTCAGTCGGATCTTCGGCGGAAACACGCCCCGCCTCAGCTTGCCAAGATGAGGCCCTCGTGGCCACGGAGCCGTCCGGCACGGCCCGATGTCCCGGGCTCTCGTGGCAACCCTCCGATGTGACGTCCTTGAGATGGTCACCAGCGAATGGCGCATGACGGTGAGCTCTGGCCTAACGAGCTCGTGCACGGTAAGCGGTGGGACGTCGAGCGCGGATCGGCGATCATGGCTGCGTGGTGGGGAACGTTACGCGCAGAGCGATCATCAGCGACCGGAAGATTACTGGCTTATCGGCCGCTGTGATTGCTGAACTTGTTGCTGAGGTGGGCCCGTTGTGGCATGAGCGGCACCAGGCCAGGCTTGCGTCCAGGCAGCGGAAGCGTGCGGTGGGCGCTGGTGCGAAGCACCGCATGGTGTTCGTCGACCGGCTCCTGGCCACGCTGGTGCACCTTCGTCATGGGGTTACTCATGATGTGCTGGTCTGCTGGTTCGGTGTGGACCGCTCGACCGTCGGCGCTCGATTCCTCAGGAGGGTCAGCCGGGGCGCCTGGTAGCGGGGCGGCTCGCGGAGCTCGCGACCGACGTGCGGCCGTTGCTGGAACAGACCGCCCGGGCCGGAACCACCACCACATGGACGGCGATCCGCAAGCGTCTGCCCGCTCTCATGAATCTGCATCGCGATGACGAGAGCGTCCTGCTGTGGCTCGTCAACGACGACCGAGACCAGAGCGAGCCGCTGCTGTCAGACCTGGTAACGGTCGGCGACCGCCAGATGCATCCCCGGTTCCCCACCATCGCGGAACAACTCGGTGTTTCTGCCGGACGTTCTTCCACACAGGAACGCTCCACCTGGAACTACGAGGTACTGAAAGCACACCAGCACTGGCGCCACCGGCGCCGATGCCAGGCCAGGACAAACAGGGTAGGCACGTGGCTACACGGTAAGCGCCGACCTCGTCGATGCGTCGGCGGCGGGGACGAATCGGACCGCAACGCGCTAAAGAGTGCCCAGTGAGGGGGGCTGCTGGTTGCAGCATGCCACCCAGATGAAGCGTATAGGTGAGCTCAGGGTCCTCAGCACAGCACCGGGTGCCGATCTCAGTAGTGTGCTCTCGGCTGGATATGCCCTGCCCATCTGGGGGCCGATGTGGGGTGGATGGACACCGTCGCGTGCGCATCGACGCCCTGGCAGCGGAAATCAAGGAGAGCGCCTGATCCGCCGCTGGGATTCACAACGTTCCATCCGTTGAGTATTCGGGCTTCGCTCATGGAGCTCACCGGCGTCGTCCTTGCTGGCTCTTCGCGCCTCCGCTGCGGCATGGCCGGTCAGGCAGTTGCCGGTCGCGACGCAGCGCCTCGAGGCGGGAGAAGTGTCGTTGCCACGATTCCTGCGGTGAGCAGGAGCAGGGAGGCCGTGGCGGCGATAGGGGAGCTCGCTTCGTGCAGTGGCCAGGTCCAGGGGAAGGGACGTCCTCCAGGGCCGAGGCCGATGAGTGCACAGGTAATGGGCACGAAGGCGACGGTCAGGGGGCCGTACACGTGGCCGGCGAGATATTGGACGATGAGCCCGGTGCCCAGGTATCCGAGGAGATTCCTTGCCGCGGCGAGGGACATGGGTGAGTCCGCCGCGTAGGCGGCGCCAAGGCCGAGGATGGTGGCCAGCAGGGCGGCTGCTGTCAGCATGCCGATCTGGTATCGGGCTACGGGGCGGACCGCGGTGGTGTCGTAGAGGCGTGGAACCCGGTTGAGCGCGTAGAGAGTGAAGGCCGCGGGGATGGCGGGCAGCACGAGGGCTACGGGAATTCCCGCGCTCATTCCGGCAAGCAGGGAGGGGATCGGCAGGGCGGATCCGCCCAGGAGCGGTACCAGCAGCATGGTGACGGTGAGCAGTGCTGTGGCGAGGGGTGTGGCGTGTGCGCGGTGCCACCAGTTCACGATGTGGCTGCCTTGGTGTAGGAGGCGGGGGCCAGGTCGGGCAGGATTTTGCAGTCGTGGACGGAACGCATGTTGCGTTCGTACCAGGCGTGCTGGGCTTGTGTGGGCAGGGCGCGGATCTGCTCGGCGAGGCTGATCGCTTCGAGGGGCCAGCGCTGGGCGAGGTCGCTCTTGGGGACGCCGCCGGTGAGGGAGAGCCAGGCGTATATGGCGATCATGGCTTCGTCGCCGGGATAGGCGGCGCCCTGGCGCAGGGCGCACGGGGGTGCTTCGTTGGGCAGTGGGCTGGTGGCGATGTTCGAGGCGACGTTGGTCTTGTCGGGCTGGGGGTCTCCGAACTCGACCTGCCGGGCGGGGGTGACGCCGACGGCGGACAGTTGGGCGGTGGTTTCCTCGGCCCAGTGGCTGATGTCTGCCCGTCGGGTGTTCTGCTCGGGCCACAGGCAGATCTGTGGGTTCTGTCCTGTGCAGGTGCGCAGTGCGGTGTCGCGGGCCTGAGTGCCCTGGAAGTCGAGGGGAACGGCCAGGGTGAGCGCCACGGTGGTGGCCACGGTGAACCCGGTCAGTGACAGCAGGGGGCGCCAGAGGCGGTGGCTGAGCGCTGAGCTGAGGACGACGGCCGCCACGATCGCGAGGGAGAAGGTGACGGTGGCTGCCAGACTGCGGATGGAGGGGTCCTGGTCCAGCCCGCAGCACTCGGTTACGCCTTGTCCGTTGAGGTGGCGCAGCCAGGGAAGGCCACCCAGGGCCGCCGGCCAGAATCCCCAGAGGTATCCGAAGATCAGCATGGTGGCGGCGCCGAGAAGTCTGGGCATGCGGGCGCCGACGAACCAGCCCAGAGCGATGTGGGCCAGGACCACGCTGTAGGAGACGGCAAGGATCGCCGGGTTCGGGAGACCGGGGGTGGAGGCCACCGACGTCACGATGACGGCGAAGGGTGCGATCATCGCGATCAGGCCAAGTACGGCGACGGGGCCGAGATGCAGGACCGCCACGCTGAGCGACCCGCGGGCCGGGGCCAGCACCGTGATCCCGCCCTGTCTGAGCCGGGCTGCCTCCCAGGCCGCTCCCGCCCCGCACGCGGCGCTGATGAAGCCGACGACGATGGTGGTCTGCGAGCTGATGGAAGGCCAGTAGGCAATGGTGGACTCGGTGTTCTGGGCGCTGAACCACACCAGTACGGGAACCAGGACCAAGGCGGCCCACGCTGCGGGGCCCGAACGCAGAAGTGTCGAGATACGCACGGTTCAGACCTCCCCTCGGACCAGGCCGCGATACGCGCTCTCCGCACGCCGCTCGTGCGGGGTGCCGGCGGGGGCGGTGGAGAAGAAGTCGCTCACCGGCCCTCGGAACACCGGCCGGCCCCGGTCGAAGACGATGACGGTCTCGTAGATGTCGGCGAGGTCTTCGGTCTGGTGCGTGGAGACGATGAAGTGCACCGAGCCGCTCAGTTCGGCCAGCAGGTCCCGGAAGACACCGCGCTGGACCGGGTCGAGTCCTGCGGTGGGCTCGTCCAGGAGAACGATCTCGGCCTGGTGCACCAGAGTCTGCGCGATCCCCAGGCGGCGGAGTTGCCCGCCGGACAGCTCATGGCTCTTGCGCTGGCCCAGCTCCGTAAGACGGACCCTGTCCAGCGCGGTGGCCGAGCGGTCCCATGCCTCGCGCTTGGACAGGCCTTTCAGCCAGCCCACGTACGCGGCCTGCTCCCGCACGGTCAGGGCAGGGATGGCCTTCACTTCCTGCGGCAGCCAGCCCACCTTCTGCCGGAAAGCCCGACGGTCCCGCCGCCGGACACTGTCCAGGCGTCCCAGCGTGACGCGCCCCGACACGGGGGTCAGGGAGGACGCCCCCAGCGAAAGCAGTGTCGACTTCCCCGCCCCGTTCGGGCCGAGCAGGACAGTGCACCCTTGCGGGAGGTCCATCGTCAGGCCGTCGAGCACAGGAGTGCCGGCCCGGTAGGCAAAGGAACAGTCCGTGTAGTGCAGTGACACGCAAAACCCCAGGTGAGTGATGACTACAGGCCCAGACGGCGTTGCGGGGTGTGTGGTTGCAACCACACACCCCGCAACGTCGCAAACCGGTCAGTAGCGCACAGTGACCGTGGAGACGCTGAGATAGGCGGACACGGAGTCCTGCCCGTTCAGGCTCGAGTAGTTGAAGTAGTACTTGCCCGCAGCCTTGTCGCCGAAGCTCGACGTGTCGCAGTAGTTGTTGTCCCTGTTGACAACGGTGTCGGGCAGGCCGGAGCGCTCCTTCTTCAGCTGAAGGCCCGCATAGGTGAACCGGCCGTTGTCCACGGAGCACCCGGAGAACTTGACGCTGGTCGAGACACTGTCGGTGTTGCCGTCCGTCCAGTGGTTCGACTCCTTCCCCGGCAGCCACCCGCTGATGGAGCTGGTGTACCCCCCCTGCGCGAACGCCGGCGCGATTCCCAGCACTCCGACGACCGCGGTGCTCATCGCGACAGCTGCAATCCGAGACGTACGCATAGATCCCCCTCATCGCACCCAGCCGGTCAGCCCGGTGCGTATCGATGTCGTTCGCAAATCGCATCGTGACCGTAAGCCAACGCACTGCACCCACACCAGAAAATTTGTTCGAGAACGGCGCTCTCGGCGGATACACGCTCCGTGACCGACACCTGAGATCCCAACGCGGCAAAGATCAACACACCCCCTCAGAGCCCCGCACTGTCGGTGACCGGTTCGACTGACCTCCGCCTCCCCCGGACCGCTCCGCTTAGGAGCGGCCAAGCGGCCTGCGGAAGGCATGCCATCAGATACAGAAGTGACCGTTCGACGATGCGCATGGGACATGCGCTGCATTCCGCCTCGCAGTCCACTCAGTGCGCTGATGCCCCATCAGCCACTGAAAGGGGACTCCCGTCCTCCACATGCCTAGCACTCCCCCACTGCCATGAACAGCACTCTCAGTAGTCACTCCAGCACCACTCCGGGCCGTGAAGTTGCCTGAAAAAAGATCCGCAGTTGGCCGAGACACTCGGCCTGGACCAGCGCACCTCTTCCAGGTTGCGACGCGACCTCATGTCGGCTGAACCCGCCAACCTGACAGATCACCAGCCCCCACCGTCCACGGTGACCCGCAGAGTCGACTGCAAGTGTCATCCGAGGTGCGACTGGGCCCCCACACCGAAGGCGGGCACGTCGGCCACGGCCATGTCCGGCGCATCCATACGTACCGCAGCGGGTGGGGCCACCCGCCGCGGTCCTGGACACGTCGCCGCTGATCTCCGCCCGCCGCAACCCGACCCGGCCTTCGGGCTCGCCGACCACCTCACCCCGGCTGGCACCGGCCACCCCTGGACAGGCACCCGCATCACGCGTTCCGGAACGGCCGCACCCCTGGGGCAGGTCCTCGTCGACCCCCGTTTCGCGGGGTGGTCCTGCCGACCAGCCATAGACGGCCAATGGTGTCGTAGCGGCCCGGGAGCAGGGCCTGGGCAGTGCAGGAAACTGGTGAAGCCGCCGACGAGTGCTTCGACGCATGCGCGTCGGGGTGAAGCTTCAATGCCGGAAGAGCAAACGTCTTCGCTGCTCTCAGGCGGCCCAGCCGATGGAGGAGACGTTGCTGTATGCGTCGTACTCGGAGCCGAGGTCCTCGATGATGTCGTCCCAGACGGCGTCGAGTTCCTCGTAGTCGTCGTTCATCCATGCGTCGACGGCGCGATCCCACACGCCACGGACGTTGAGGCTGCGGCTGGACAGGTCGCGCTGGTGCCGCCCCTCGACGCGGGTCTGGTCGACGGGGTTGATCTCGACACGCGTTCCGCGACCGTGGTTGTTGAGCCGCTTCTTGAAGTCTGCGGCCACGTTGCGGCGCCGCAGGTCCCAGTACGCGGCATCCAACCTCGACCGGTTCGCCTTGCTCGGGATCCGCTCCTCAGCAAGCCAGGCCATCAGGGTTCGGGGTGAGACGTGGATGCCGGCGCGGTCCATCGCCTCGTACCCGGCATCAGTCTTGGTCAGGTAGTTCAGGCGGGCGGCAAGGCCGCGCTCGCTCTCCACAGACGAGGCGATGCCGGTCACCATGCGCTCGATCGCGACGCCCAGCGCGTCCGCTCCGGGCAGGCCCCGGGCATTGAGCGCACCAAGGTCCATCCAGCGCCCGGCCATCAGCGGTCCACCGAGCCGACCGTGCCGACGGTGTACTCACCGGTGGCCTTGCCCTCGCCGTGCTTGACCTTCATCTGCGACACGCCCCGGCCCTCCGGGAACACCTTGCGCCAGTCGCCCGTCAAGTGGAGTTCGTCGGTGCCCATCATCGCGACGACATCGAGACCAGCCTGACTGGCCTTGTAGGCCTTGCCCCAGAGGTTGGCGTAGGCCTGGGAGTGGATGATGTGCATCCAGTCGGGGCGCACCATCTCCCGGTTGTGGATCGACTCCCCCATCGTGCTGATGAACTTGGAGTACATGGCTTTGACGTACTCCAGCGTCAGGGTGTCGTTGTTCTCGATCGCCTCGTCCCGAGCAGCCGACAACAGCTTGCGCAGCGCGTCCAGAAAGTTCTCCGTCGCACCCGAGGTCCACGACTCGTGGATCACCGGCGCGTCCGTCAGCCCGTACTTCGGGCCGGAGAGGCGTTGCAGGAGGCGGAGTGTGGCGTTAGTGACCCACAGGGCGCCGGGCTCGTCCCGGTCGCCGATCGGGTCCGGCAGATGCGGGTGGGCCCATTCCCCCGGGGTGATCAGGTGGACGCCGGAACGCTTCGGGTCGACCCCGTCGGTTCCGGTGCTGTGCTCAAGTTTTCCGATGGGGAGCCAGCACTTGAGCGCGGAGAGATAGGCGGCGTTCACGTCGAGCGCGGTGACCTTGACGTCCCCGGGGACCTTCAGGGAGTAGCCGGGGTGGTGGAACTTGGGGCGGGCCTCCCAGATCTGGTCAGGGTCCTTCTTGGACGGCTTCTTCAGGACGTCCGGCACGGCGGGGTAGGCGGTGTAGTCGTAACGGGCCGTCGCGCGGGTCTCGTTGAACAGGTGCATCACATCGGGGATCGCCCGCTTGATCAGTGCCTTCAGCGCCGCTTCCTCGTCGCCTCCGGCTCGCTCGGCCTCGTCCTGGACAGCGCGGGTGATCAGGGCGGTGGTGTCGGCCTGGGCGCGGGCCGCACTGCGGGCGCGGCGCTCCGGCCGGCTCGGCACGGGGGCCGGGGTCGGTGAGACAGGCGCCGGTGTGGTGGCTGCGGGCGCGGCCGGGGCGGGCGGTGTGGTCTGCGGGGCGGCGGGGTCTGCGGGCTGGCACATCGCACCGGAGTGCAGCGGGCGGCCGTCGGTGGACTGGTAGGTCGTCTCGATGCCGCAGCGGATGCAGGGGCCGGGGTCGCCCTCGATCGCGCGCCCGTCCGGACCACGCAGCGTCTCCGGGGCGGCAGTGAACGCAGCCGGGACAGAGGCAGGGGCCGGGACGGGTGCCGAGTCGGGCGGGTAGATCTCGGCCAACCCCTTCAGCAGGCGCAGGTAGGGCAGACGGGCGGGTGGGGCCGGCTCCGAGTGGCCCGTCTCCCAGTTGGCGACCGTGGAGCGTCCGACGTCGCAGGTCTCGGCGACCTGGGCGCGGGAGAGCTTCGCGGCTTCCCGCAGTCTCAGACGTTCGGCCGGGGGTGGGATCGACGCGTTCAGACGTGCCTCTTCGAGCAGCGCTTCCACACTGAGCTTTTCCGTCATACCCCGAACCCTAGCGTAGTTGGACGAGTTTTAGCGCAAGTTTAGACGTTGGTTAAACGCTGGTTGGACGTATGGGTTACGGTCACCCTCAGGACAACGAAACGGCGAGACTGCGGGCAACACCTCGCGCCGTCCGGTGCTCCGGAGAAACCGCTGGTCGTGAGGGAGTGAGGGAGTGGTGGGTATGCAGGGGATCTCGCTTCGGCCGCATCAGGTCGAGGCCGTGGACTCGATCATCGAGGGCCTGACCCTCCCCCTCGATGGCACGGTGCCCGCTTGGGGGCAGCGCGGGCAGGTCCACATGTCCACCGGATCAGGCAAGACCATCACGGCGGCCGTCGCCGCGCTGCGGATGGTCCCCCGGGGCGTGGTCGGCGTCCTGGTCCCGACCCTGGATCTCCTCACTCAGACCGTGGAAGCCTGGCGGGCCGTCGGCCACACCGCCCCGGCCATCGCGGTGTGCAGTCTGGGCGCTGATCCGCTGCTGGAAGCGCTGAATGTGCGGTGCACGACCAACCCGACCCAACTCGCCCTGTGGGCCGGGGCGCAGGACGGTCCGCTGCTGGTGTTCGCGACGTACGCCAGCCTGTCGCCGCAGGGGCTGGACGACGACCAGGGCGACGAGGAGACCGGCGCCGCCCCGGGCGCCCTGGAACGCGCACTGCGCGGCTCCTACGGCCAGACCATGCGCCCCTTCGACCTCCTGGTGGTCGACGAGGCCCACAGAACTTCAGGTGATCTCGGCAAGGCGTGGGCGGCTGTCCATGACCAGCACCGGGTGCCCGCCGCGCGGCGGTTGTACATGACGGCCACGCCCCGGTTGTGGGAGGCAGCCCCCGGGAGTGCCGGCGCGGACGAGACCGGCGGGCGCCTGGTCGCCTCGATGGACGACGAGACGTTGTACGGGCCGGTGCTGTTCGAGTTCGGGCTGATGGAAAGCGTCGAGCGCGGCGTCCTGGCCCGGTTCGAGATCGACGTCCTGGAGATCCGCGACCCGCAGGCCCCAGGACCGGACGCGTCGCCAGAGGAGCGGCGCGGGCGGCGCCTCGCCGCGCTCCAGGAAGCACTGCTCAAGCACGCCGACGAGTCAGGGGTGCGCTCGTTCATGACGTTCCACGCCCGAACCCTGGACGCCATGAGTTTTGCCCGCGCTCTTCCGGAGACGGCGGCGGAACTCCAGGCCACCGACCCCGTCACCTACCCCGGGCGGGTCAGTGCGGAATGGCTGTCCGGCGAACACCCCGCCGCGCACCGCCGTGCGGTCCTGGGCAGGTTCGCGGACGGGATCGACGCGGACGGATGGGTCACCGACCTCGGTGTCCTATCCAGCTGCCGAGTGCTCGGTGAAGGCGTCGACATCCGTGGAAAGCGCGGCGTCGGCGCGGTCGTGTTCGCCGACACCCGCAGTTCGCCCGTGGACATCGTTCAGGTCATCGGGCGGGGCCTGCGCCAGGACCCTGGGGAGGGCAAGGTGTCCCGGATCGTCGTGCCGGTGTTCCTGGAGCCCGGAGAGGACCCGTCCGACATGATGGCGTCCTCCAGCTACCGGCCCCTGGTAGCCGTGCTCCAGGGCCTGCGGGCCCATGATGAGCGGGTCATCGAGCGCATGACGCTGGGCACCACCACGGCCCGGGGGAAGGCGACGTCCGTCGTCGCGCTCGATCCCGTCCGGGAAGAGGGCGACGACGGCGACGGCCAGGAGGACGACGTCGACGAGGACCAGGAGCACGGGCCCGACATCGAGACGGCGGCCGGAACCAAGGACAGCACCGAGGACGACGCGGCAGGAATCGGCGCCGGGCACGAGAGCGGTACCGAGGACGACGCAGCCGAGGAGGAACACCCGGGCAGCGGAGTCCCGTTGCTGCGGTTCTCCCTCCCCCGCGACCCCGGGACCATCGCCCTCTTCCTGCGGACCCGCATCCTGCACCCCGACTCCGAAATCTGGCTCACCGGCTACAACGCCCTGCGCCACTGGACGCGCGAACACGGAAGCGCGGAGGTGCCGCTGGACGCGTCGGTGGAGCTCGGCGAGGACCGCATCCCCTATGCGCTGGGCGCATGGGTCAGCGAGCAGCGCCGCGCCTTCCGGCTCGGCACGCTGAAGGCATGGCGGGCCGATCTTTTGAACGAGCTCGGGATGGTGTGGTCGGTCGCGGACGCCGGGTTCTGGCGCAACCTCACCGCGGCCCGCGCCTACCACGCGGTGCACGGCACCCTCGCGGCGCCGAAGGACGCCTTGGTCGAGGGGGTGGCGGTGGGACAGTGGCTGGCCAATCTCCGCAAGGCCGGCGGCCTCGGCAAGGACGAGGTCCGGGCAGGGGAACGGCGGGCGGCGCTGGAGGCGATCGACCCGGAGTGGCACCCCGGCTGGTCCGTCGAGTGGCAGCGCCACTACGCCACCGCACGCGCCCTCCTAGCCGAGGAGGGCGGACTCACCGAGGTCCTGCCCGGTGTCCTCGTCCACGGCTGCGACGTCGGCACATGGGTGCTCCGGCAGCGCGACGCTGCCACGTGGACCGTGGTCGTCGACGGCGAGGAACACCCCGTCAAGCTCGGTGTATTTCTCACGAATTCCAAGACCAGGCGGGCCAAGCTGGCGGCTGAAAAACTGGCCGTGCTCGCAGCCCTCGGACTGGACTGGGCAGCCTGACCACATGACAACGGCGCCCCGGCCCCGGATCTCCTCCCCGGGGGTGGGGGGCCGTCGTCGTGGAGCCCTGCCGGTCAGCTCAGGAGTCCGGTGTGCGGTCGGCAGACCTCGCACGGCTCGATGTCGGGCTCTGCGAGCGCGACCATGGCGTCCTCGCAGAGGCGCTCGGTCTGTTCGGGGGTGTAGCCGGGGCTGTCCGGCTTCTGCGGCACGTAGTCGCTGTGTAGCTTCGTCGCGGACCTTAGCCAGCATTGCCCCAGCATGATCATCGCGTCGCGAGGAGAGGCGCAGCCCAGGGCGGCCTGCCTCGCGCCGACGGCGAGCAGAGATTCGGCTCACGGTCTACACAGGAATCAGGAGGTGGTGTGCTGGTAGTCAGCCGCTTCCCCCGAGGATTGATGATGATCCCGCTGTGCGGTTTGCCGGTTGCCGAGCCGCGCAGCTGATGTGGCGCGGTCAGGCACGCCGACGGAACCAGCCACGTCCCCTTTTCTGCTCGATGCCGTCGTCTGAAGCCGACGGCGGCATGGTATCGCGACGGCCTGCGTGAGAGCGGGCCGCTCCGACCCGCTTCTTTAATGCCCGGGCCTCTGCATGACGTCCCACACTGTTGTAAAGGTCGGTGAGTGTGTCGAGCATGTCCAAAGTCGCCGGATCATCGTGTCCCAGGACACGCGAATAGGCATCAGCAACCCGCTCGCCCAGACTTACCGCTTCCTGATCACGCCCCACCACGCTGTACGAGAGAGCGAGACTGCAGAGCGTCTCCAGGGTCTCGGGGTCTTCGGGCCCCAGGACGCGGGCGCGGACTTCTGCTACCCACAACTTCATTTCCAGCGCTTCCTGTTCCCGATCCAGCAGGTCGTAGGCCAGGGCGAGGGTGTAAAAGCTGTCGATGGTGTCGGGGGCTTCGGGGCCCAGCGCCTGGAAGCGTCCTTGGGCAGCGCGCTTTGCCGCGTCGGATGCGTCCTGGCCCCGTCCCAATGCACTGTAGGCAATGGCAAGGAGGTGGAGGACGTCGAGAGCCTCAGGATCGTGGGGATCCAGGACACGGGCTTGTACACGGGCGACCCGCTCCCACACCTCGACCGCCTCCTGAACGCGTCCGAGCGAGGAGTAGTCGAGGGCAAGGACATCGAGCGCCTTGAGGGTGGCAGGATCTTCGGGGCCCAGCACGCGAGAACGGGCCTCGGCCACTCGTTCCCTCAGGTCCAGAGCCTCTTGTTCACGGTCCAGCTGTTCGTACGTGAAGGTCAGTGCGTGGAGGGTATCGAGGGTGGC
>NZ_JNYQ01000024.1 GCF_000717245.1 Kitasatospora papulosa | reverse complement strand
ACCCAACTCCGTCCCCGTACCGTGCGCCTCCACCACATCCACATCAGCCGCCGACACACCCGCCGACACCAACGCCTGACCCAACACCCGCTGCTGCGACGGACCATTCGGCGCCGTCAAACCGTTCGACGCACCATCCTGATTCACCGCACTCCCCCGCACCACCGCCCACACCCGATGCCCCAAACGCCGCGCATCCGACAACCGCTCCAACACCAGCACACCGAGGCCTTCGGAGAAGCCGGTGCCGTTCGCGTCGTCGGAGAAGGACCGGCACCGGCCGTCCGGGGAGAGGGCGCCCTGCCGGCTGAACTCGACGTAGGTACCGGGTGAGGCCATGACCGTCACCCCGCCGGCCAGGGCGAGGGTGCACTCGCCCTGGCGCAGGGCCTGCGCGGCCAGGTGGAGTGTGACCAGGGACGAGGAGCAGGCGGTGTCGACGGTGAGGGCCGGGCCCTCCAGGCCGAGGGTGTAGGCGACCCGGCCCGAGACGACACTGCCGGAGCCGAAGCTGCCGAAGTAGTCGTGGTACATGACGCCCGCGAACACTCCGGTGGAGCTGCCGCGCAGCGACGACGGATCGATGCCGGCGTGCTCCAGTGCCTCCCAGGACCCTTCCAGCAGGAGGCGCTGCTGCGGGTCCATCACCAGGGCCTCGTGCGGGGAGACACCGAAGAACGCGGCGTCGAAGTCCCCGGCGTCGTAGAGGAATCCGCCCTCGCCCGTGGAGGAGCGGCCCGGGGTGCCCGGTTCCGGGTCGTGCAGGTCCGGGTCCCAGCCGCGGTCGTCGGGGAACGCGCCGATGCCGTCGCGGCCCTCGGCGACGAGCCGCCAGAGGTCTTCGGGCGAGCGGACGCCGCCCGGGTAGCGGCACGCCATGCCCACGATCGCGATCGGTTCCCGGGCCGCGGCGGTCTGCGCCCGGTTGCGCTCCCGCAGCCGCTCGATCTCTTTGAGCGAGGCGCGCAGCGCCTCGACCATCCGGGTGTCGGGCTTCTCGGACTCGGCCATGGTTCTCTTCCTTCTCACAGGGCGTCGTCGTCGCCGACGAGGTCGTCGAGTGCCAGGGTGATGAGGCTCTCGGCGTCCATGGCGTCGATCGAGGGGCGGCTGGACTCGTCGTTCGCGGACTGCTCCCGCTCGGGCCGCAGCCCGGCGAGTTCGAGCAGGCTGTCCAGCAGTCCGGCCTCCCGGAGCCTGGCCACCGGGAGGGCGGCCAGGGCGGCGCGCACGGTGTCCTCCTCGCGCGGGCCGTCCGCGACGGACGGCGCGAGCTCGGCGGCGAGGTGCTCGGTGAGGGCGGCGGGGCTCGGGTGGTCGAAGACGAGCGTGGCGGACAGGCGCAGTCCCGTCGCCTCGTTGAGCCGGTTGCGGAACTCGACGGCGGTCAGCGAGTCGAAGCCGAGGTCCTTGAAGGGCAGCTCGGCCTCGAACTCCTCGGTCCCGAGCACCTGTCGGGCCTCGTCCCGCACCAGTTCGAGCAGCCGCGCGGTACGCCCCTCGGGCGTACGGGCGGCCAGGTCGCGGCGGAGCGCGGCCGAGGCCACGGACGCGGTGCCACCGGAGCGACGGGGGGCGCGGACCAGACCGCGCAGCAGCGGGGCGACGCGGCCGGCGTCCCTCGGGGTGCCGAGGTCCAGACGGGCGGGCAGCAGGACCGGTTCCCCGCGTCCCACCGCGGTGTCGAAGAGTTCCAGGCCCGCCGCCGTGTCGAGGGGGAGGACGCCCCCGGAGGCCATGCGGCGCGCGTCGGCGTCGTCCAGGCGGTCGGCCATGCCTCCGCTGCCCGCCCAGGCGCCCCAGGCGAGTGAGACGGTCCGCAGCCCCAGGGAACTCCGGTGGGCGGCGAGGGCGTCGAGGAACGCGTTGCCCGCCGCGTAGGCGGCCTGGCCCGGGCTGCCGAACAGTCCGGCCGCGGACGAGAACAGTACGAACGCGGCCGGCGCACGGTCCTTGGTGAGTTCGTGCAGATGCCAGGCGGCGTCCAGCTTGGGCCGCAGCACCGTGTCCAGTTGCCCGGGCGTGAGGGAGGTGAGGACGGCGTCGGCGAGGACACCGGCGGTGTGCACCACCGCGGTGACGGGGTGGTCGTCCAGGACGCGGGCGAGGGCGGCACGGTCGGACACGTCGCAGGCGACGAGGGTGACCCGGGCGCCGAGGGCGGTCAGTTCCTCCCGTAGTTCCCCGGCGCCGTGGGCCTCGGCGCCACTGCGGCTGAGCAGGACGAGCTCCGTGGCGCCGTGCTCGGTGACCAGGTGGCGGGCCACCTCCCGGCCGAGGGCTCCGGTCCCGCCGGTGATCAGCACGGTGCCCGTCCAGTCGGCGGGGGCGTGCTCCTCCCGGCGCGGGGCGCGGACGAGGCGCGGTGCGCTCACCGTGCCTTCCCGGAGCGCCAGTTGGGGTTCGCCGGAGGCGACCGCGGAGGGCAGCAGACGGCAGGACGCGTCGGTGTCGTCGAGGTCGGCCAGGACGATCCGGTCGGGGTGCTCCGACTGGGCCGAGCGGATCAGGCCCCACACGGCGGCGGCACCGGGGTCGGTGACCGCCGCAAGGCCGGGGCCGGTGGCACCCCGGGTGGTGACGACCAGGCCGGTGTCCGCGAACCGCTCGTCGGCCAGCCAGTCCTGGACCACGGCGAGCATCCGCCGGACGCCGGCCCGGATCTCCTCGGGGTTCCGTCCGCCGGGGTGCGGGACGACCAGGGTGTCGGGGGCCAGGACGGCGGCCTCGGACAGTCCGGTGACGGTCGTGACCTCGGCGATCTCCCCGCCGAGCGCGGAGGCCAGCTCCTCGTGGCCGGAGCCGAGGACGGCCCACCGGCCCGCCTGTGGGGCGGTGGGTACCGCGACGGGCACCCAGTCGAGGGCGAACAGGTCCTCGTGCCCGCCGTCGGCCGCCGCGGCGATCCGCGCGGGGTCGACCTCCCGCAGCGCCAGCGACGCGACCCTGGCGACGGGCCTGCCGCCGGCGTCGGCGGCGTCGATGCGCACGGCGCCGGATTCCAGCGGTGCGATCCGCACCCGCAGGGCGGTGGCACCCGCCGCGTGCAGTTCGACGCCGCTCCAGGCGAACGGCAACGCCATCCGCTCCGGGGCTCCGGCGCGCAGTCCTACGGCGTGCAGCGCGGAGTCGAGCAGCGCCGGGTGCAGACCGAAGGGGGCACCGTCCGTTTCGACGGCGACCTCGGCGTACACCTCGTCGCCGAGGCGCCAGGCGGCGCGCAGTCCCTGGAAGCGGGGCCCGTACTCGGCCCCCAGTGTGGCGAGCCGGTCGTACACGTCGTCCAGGTCCACGGCTTCGGCGCCGGCCGGCGGCCAGGACGTCAGGTCGTGTGCGGGTACCGGGTCCGCCGGGCGCAGGACGCCGGTGGCGTGGGTGGTCCACGGGTCGTCGTCGGCCGCCGCGTACACGGTGAAGTCCCGGGCACCGGTGGCGTCCGGTTCGCCGGCCGTGGCCTGGAGGCGGACGCTGCCCTGCTCGGGCAGCACCAGCGGTTCGGAGACGGTCAGTTCCTCGACCACCGGGCAGTCGAACCGGGCTCCCGCGGCGAGGGCCATCTCGACGAACGCCGTGCCCGGCAGCAGCGGTACGCCGCCCACGCGGTGGTCGCCCAGCCACGGCTGGGCGGAGAGGGAGAGCCGGCCGGTGTGCAGGGCGGCGTCGGCGTCGGCGCGTTCGACGGCGGCGCCCAGCAGCGGGTGGCCGATCGCGGGCCCGGGCTGACCCGGGTCGCCGGTCATCCAGTAGCGGTCCCGCTGGAAGGCGTAGGTGGGCAGGTCCGCGCCGTCGCGGTGGGGCAGCAGGTCCGTCCAGTCGACGGTGACGCCGTGCACGTGCAGCGCGGCGAGTCCGGTGACCAGGGCCTCCGTCTCCTCGCGGTCCTTGCGCTGGAGTGCGACGACGGCGGCCGCGTCCTCGGGCAGGCAGTCACCGGCGGCCGCGGTGAGCGCGCTGCCGGGTCCGACCTCGGCGAAGTGGCGCGCCCCCGCGTCGTGCAGGGCGGACACCGCATCGGCGAAGCGGACGGCCTCACGGGCGTGCCGCACCCAGTAGTCGGGGGTGGACAGCTCGTCGGCAGCCGCGGGGGCGCCGGTGAGGGTGGACACCAGCGGGAGGCGCAGCGATCCGTACGACAGCGACGCGGCGACCTCGCGGAACTCCTCGAGCATCGGTTCCATCAGGGCCGAGTGGAAGGCGTGGCTCACGGCCAGTTCCCTGGTCCGGTCGAAACGGGCGGCGAGCGCCCGGGCCGGGCCGGCCGGGCCGGAGACCACCACGGACATGGGTCCGTTGACGGCGGCGATCCCGACCCCGTCCCCGAGCAGCGGCGTGACCTCGTCCTCCGCCGCGCGTACGGCGATCATGACGCCGCCGTCGGGCAGCGCCTGCATCAGCCGGCCGCGGGCGGCGACGAGCCGGCACGCGTCCTGGAGGCCGAGGACTCCCGCCACATGGGCGGCGGCGATCTCACCGACGGAGTGCCCGGCGAGGACGTCCGGCCTGACGCCGAACGACTCCAGCAGCCGGAACAGGGCCACCTCGAAGGCGAACAGCGCGGGCTGGGTGAACTCGGTGCGCTCCAGCAGTGCGGCGGAGTCGAGGACGTCGCCGAGCGGCCGGTCCATCAGCGGGTCCAGATGGCCGCGGATCTCGTCGTGGGCGGTGGCGAAGGCGGGGAAGACCGCACCGAGCCGGGCACCCATGCCGGGCAGTTGGGAGCCCTGGCCGGAGAAGAGCAGGGCGAGCTTCCCGTCGGTCGCCGGGCCGGCCGCGCCGGTGGGAGGCGTGCGCCCCTCGGCCAGCGCCCGCAGCCCGGCGGTCAGCTCCTCACCGGTCCGTCCGACGACGGCGGCACGGTGGCCGAGTGCGGCCCGGGCGTGCGCGAGTGCGCCGGCGGTCCGGTGCGGGTCCGCGTCCGGCCGGCCGGCCAGGTGGTCCAGCAGCCGGCCGGCCTGGGCCCGCAGCGCCCGGGGCGTGCCGCCGGAGAGCAGCCACGGCACGGCGTCCACCGCGGGGGGCGTGGTGTCCGAGGGCTGGTCGGCGGCGGGTGGAGCCTCCACGATCACATGGGCGTTGGTGCCGGAGATGCCGAAGGAGGAGATGCCCGCACGACGCGGACGTCCCGGGTCCGGCCACGGCAGGGACTCGGTCAGCGGGCGGACGTTGCCGCCCTCCCACTCCACGTGCCGGGACGGGGTGTCGATCCCGAGGCTGGCCGGCAGGGTCTCGTGGTGGATCGCCTGGACCATCTTGATGACACCGGCGACACCGGCGGCGGCCTGGGTGTGGCCCAGGTTGGACTTGACCGAGCCGAGCCACAGCGGGCGGTCCTCGGTGTGCTCCGCGCCGTAGGTGGCGATCAGCGCCTGGGCCTCGATGGGGTCGCCGAGGGTGGTGCCGGTGCCGTGCGCCTCGACCACGTCGACGTCGGCCGCCCCCACGCCCGCGGCCTCCAGCGCACGGCGGATGACGCGCTGCTGCGCGGGGCCGTTGGGGGCGGTGATGCCGTTGGAGGCGCCGTCCTGGTTGACGGCGGTGCCGCGGAGCACGGCGAGGATCGTCCGGCCGTTGCGCCGGGCGTCGCTGAGCCGCTCCAGCAGCAGCACACCGGCGCCCTCGCCGAAGCCGGTCCCGTCGGCGGCGTCGGCGAAGGGGCGGCAGCGGCCGTCGCTGGAGAGACCGCGGTGCCGGCTGAACTCCACGAACGTGCCGGGGGTAGCCATGACGGTCACTCCCCCGGCCAGGGCGAGGGAGCAGTCGCCCTGGCGCAGCGCCTGGGCGGCCAGGTGCAGGGCCACCAGCGAGGAGGAGCACGCGGTGTCGACGGACAGGGTCGGGCCTTCGAGGCCCAGGGTGTAGGCGACCCGGCCGGAGACGACGCTGCCGGAGCCGAAGCTGCCGAAGTAGTCGTGGTACATGACGCCCGCGAAGACACCGGTGTCGGAACCGCGCAGGGTGGCCGGGTCGATCGAGGCCCGCTCCAGGGCCTCCCAGGAGGTCTCGAGCAGCAGCCGCTGCTGGGGGTCGGTGACGAGGGCCTCCTCCTCGTCCATGCCGAAGAAGGCCGGGTCGAAGTCGGCCGCGTCGTACAGGAAGGCGCCGTGCCGGGTGTAGCTGGTGCCCGGCCGGTCCAGGGTCGGGTCGTGGAGGGTCTCGACGTCCCAGCCGCGGTCGGTGGGGAACTCCCCGACGGCGTCGCGGCCTTCGGCCACGAGGCGCCACAGCTCCTCCGGAGAGGATATGTCGCCGGGGAAGCGGCAGCCCATGCCGACGATGGCGATGGGCTCGTCGGCGGCGGCGCGTACGGCGGTGACGGGCGCGGCCCGGTCGAGGGCACCGGTCAGCTCACCCAGCAGGTACCGGGCGAGTTCGGCCGGGGTGGGGTGGTCGAAGACCAGGGTGGCGGGCAGCCGCAGTCCGGTCGTGGCGGCGAGGCCGTTACGCAGTTCGACCGCCGCGAGCGAGTCGAAGCCCAGCTCCCGGAAGGGCAGCGTGCGGCTGACGTCCTGGGCGGAGCGGTAGCCGAGGATGGTGGCGACCCGGCTCTGCACGAGTTCGGTGAGGAACGGCTCGCGCTCAGGCTCCAGCAGTCCGGCGAGCCGGTCGCGCAGCGAGTCGGCTCCGCCGGCGGCAGCGTGGCCGGCGGTGGCGCGGCGTACGGGCACCAGGCCGCGGAAGAGCGGGGCGAGTGCGTCGCCCTGGCCGCGCAGCGCCGCGGTGTCCAGCCGGACCGGGAGGACCACGGGGTCGGTGCCGCGCAGGGCGGCGTCGAACAGGGAGAGCCCCTCGTCGGTGGGCAGCGGGGCGACACCGCCGCGGGCGATGCGGGCCCGGTCGGTCTCGTCGAGGGTGCCGGTCATGCCGCTCGCCTGGGCCCACAGGCCCCAGGCCAGGGAGTGCCCGGGCAGGCCGAGGGAGCGGCGGTGAGCGGCGAGGGCGTCGAGGTAGGCGTTGGCGGCGGCGTAGTTGCCCTGGCCCGGGGAGCCGAGGGTGGCGGCGGAGGAGGAGAAGAGCACGAACGCCGACAGGCCGAGGTCCGCCGTGAGTTCGTGCAGGTTCCAGGCGGCGTCGACCTTGGGGCGGAAGACCGCGTCGACACGTTCGGGGGTGAGGGAGGCGAGCACGCCGTCGGCGAGTACACCGGCCGCGTGGATCACGGCGGTCAGCGGCCGGTCGGCGGGCAGACCGGCCAGCACTGCGGCGAGGGCGTCGCGGTCGGCGGCGTCGCAGGCGACGCCGGTGACCTCGGCACCCAGCTCGGTCAGCTCGCTGACCAGAGCGGCGTCGGCGCCGCTCCTGCTGAGCAGCAGCAGGTGGCGCACGCCCCGGTGGCCGACCAGGTGGCGGGCGATGATCCCGCCGAGGGCGCCGGTCGCGCCGGTCAGCAGGACGGTGCCGGAGCCGAGGCCGCCTTCGGGGGTCGCGGCATCCGGTGCGTCGGCTCCCGTGCTGTCGGCTGAGGCTTCGTCGGTGTCCGGGACACGGGCCAGGCGTGGCACGTACCAGGTGCCGTCGCGCAGCGCCAGGTGCGGTTCGCCGCCGGCGACGGCTTCGGCGAGACGGTCCGGGCCGGGGTCCGTCCCGCTCTCGACCAGGACGATACGGCCGGGGTTCTCGGACTGGGCCGAGCGGACCAGCCCGCCGACCGCGGCGCCGGCCGGGTCGGTCCCGGTGACGACGACGAGGGTGCCGTCGCCGCCCTGTTCGTCGGCGAGCCGGTCCCGCAGCCCGTCGAGGACGGTGGCGACGGCGGCGCGGGTCCCGGCGGCGTCCACACCCGCCGGGGCGCGCAGCACCTCTCCGTCCCAGGGCGTGGTCTCGGTCCCCGGCGCGGCCGGCGCGGGGACCCAGTCGACGCGGTGCAGCGCGCCGGACCGGGCGGACCGCGCGGCCGCGTCCACCAGGTCGGTGCGCAGCGGGCGCAGGGTGAGGGAGTCGACCGTGGCGACGGGGGCGCCGGCCGGGTCGGCCAGTGTCAGGGCGACGGTGCCCTCACCGGTGGCGCGGACCTTCACGCGCAGCGCGGTGGCCCCGGTGGCGTGCAGCCGTACCCCGGACCAGACGAACGGCAGCAGCGCCTGGTCGCCGGCGGCGTCGGTGAGGCCGACGGTGTGCAGGACGGCGTCGGAGAGGGCCGGGTGCAGTCCGAAGCCGTCGACGGGTGCCTCGGTGGCGACCTCGGCATACACGGCGTCCTCGGTGCGCCAGGCGGCGCGCAGCCCCTGGAACAGGGGGCCGTAGCCGAGTCCGAGGGCGGCGAGTTCGTCGTACAGGCCGTCGAGGGGCACCGGTTCGGCGTCACGCGGCGGCCAGGAGGTGAGCGGTTCGACGACGGCCGGGAGGGTGCCGGTCGGAGCGAGCAGGCCGTCGGCGTGCCTCGTCCAGGGGAGTTCCTCGTCGGTGCTCTCGGGCCGGGACCAGAGGGTAAGCGGGCGGGTCCCGCCGTCGGGCGGGCCGACGACGGCCTGGAGCTGCACGGCGCCGTGGTCGGGCAGGACCAGCGGGGCGTGCAGGGTGAGTTCGGCCAGGTCGCCGCAGCCGACCTGGTCGCCCGCGCGCAGGGCGAGTTCGAGGTGTCCGGTGCCGGGGAAGAGCAGCCGGTCCCCGACGCGGTGGTCGTGCAGCCAGGGGTGCGTGCCCGCCGAGAGCCGGCCGGTGAGGACGGCCTCCTCGCTGCCGGCCCGCGCGATGGCGGCGCCGAGCAGGGAGTGGTCGGTGGCCGCGAGGCCGGCGGAGGTGACGTCGGCTCCGGTGGCGGTGCTGTCGAGCCAGTACCACTCGCGCTGGAAGGCGTACGCGGGCAGGGGGACGAGGCGGGCGCGACGGCCTTGTGCTACCTCGGCCCAGTCGACGACCGCACCGTGGGTGAAGGCCTCGCCCAGGCCGGCGAGCAGCCGGTCCCGGCCGCCCTCGTCGCGGCGCAGCGAGCCGACGGCGGCGACCGCGTCGTCCGTCTCCTGGATCCCGACGGTCAGCACCGGGTGGGGGCTGGACTCCACGAACAGGGTGTGGCCCGCGGCGACGGCACCGCGTACGGCCTGTTCGAACAGCACGGTGCCGCGGAGGTTGGTGTACCAGTACTCGGCGCCGAGTTCGGCGGTGTCGATCGCGGCGCCGGTGACGGTGGAGTAGAAGGGCACGTCGGTGCTGCGGGCCTCGATGCCCGCGAGGTCCTGGGCGAGGCGTTCGCGCAGGGTCTCCACATGGGCGCTGTGGGAGGCGTAGTCCACGGGCAGCCGTTTGGCGCGGACCTTCTCGGCGCGCAGCCGGACGAGGAGTTCGTCGAGGGCGTCGGAGTCCCCGGAGACGACGGTGGAGGCGGTGCCGTTGACCGCGGCGACCGACAGGCGGCCGTCCCAGGCGGCGAGCCGGCCGCGGACCGCTTCGGCGCCCTCGCCCACGGACATCATGCCGCCGGAGCCGGACAGCAGTTCGGCGATGGCCTGGGAGCGCAGGGCGACCACGCGCGCACCGTCGGCCAGGGAGAGCGCGCCGACGGCGCAGGCGGCGGCGATCTCGCCCTGGGAGTGACCGATGACGGCGGCCGGGGCGACGCCGTATCCGCTCCAGGTGTGCGCCAGGGACACCATCACCGCCCACAGCAGGGGCTGGACGACGTCGACCCGGTCGAGCCCGCCGCGCAGTTCGGTGGCGAAGTCCCAGTCGGTCCAGGGCTCCAGGGCGGCGGCGCACTCGGCCATGCGGGCCGCGAACACCGCTGATTCGTCGAGGAGTTCCGTGGCCATGCCGGACCACTGCGAGCCCTGTCCGGGGAAGACGAAGACGGGGCGGGCCCGTCCGGCGGCGGTTCCCACGGCGAGGTTGCGGGCGGTGGCGCCGTCGGCCAGTGCGGCGAGCGCCCCGCGCAGTGCGGCGGGGTCGGTGCCGGTGACGGCGGCACGGTGCGCGAAGTGGGCGCGGCCGGTCGCCAGCGACCAGCCGACGTCGCGGGGGTCGAGCCCGGGGTGCGCGTCGAGGTGGCCGAGCAGCGCGGCGGCCTGTCCGGCGAGCGCGGCGGGCGACTTCGCGGTGAGCAGCCACGGGACGACGGGTCCCGTGGCGGGGTCGTCGCCCGGCTCCGCCGCGGACTCCGCTGCCGCCGGGGCCTGTTCGAGGATGACGTGGGCGTTGGTGCCGCTGATCCCGAAGGAGGACACCCCGGCCCGGCGGGGCCGGCCGGCGTCGGGCCAGGTCCGCTCCTCGGTGAGCAGGCGCACCTGCCCCGCGTCCCAGTCGACCTTGCTCGACGGCTCGTCGACGTGCAGGGTCCTGGGCAGGCTGCCGTTCCGCATCGCCATGACCATCTTGATCACACCGGCGACACCGGCCGCGGCCTGGGTGTGCCCGATGTTGGACTTGACCGAGCCCAGCCACAACGGCCGGTCCTCGGGCCGGTCCTGACCGTAGGTGGCCAGCAGGGCCTGCGCCTCGATCGGGTCGCCGAGGGTCGTACCGGTGCCGTGGGCCTCGACCACGTCGACGTCGGCGGTGGTGAGGCGGGCGTTCTCCAGGGCCTGGAGGATGACGCGTTCCTGTGAGGGGCCGTTGGGCGCGGTCAGGCCGTTGGAGGCGCCGTCCTGGTTGACGGCGGTGCCGCGGACGACGGCGAGGACCGGGTGGCCGTTGCGGCGGGCGTCCGAGAGGCGTTCGACCACCAGGACGCCGACGCCCTCGCCCCACACCGTTCCGGCGGCCGCGTCGGCGAACGCCCGGGTACGGGCGTCGGGAGCGAGGGCGCCCTGCCGGCTGAACTCGATGAAGGTCTCCGGGGTCGCCATGACGGCGACGCCGCCGACCAGGGCGAGGGAGGACTCGCCCTGCCGCAGCGACTGCCCGGCCAGGTGCAGCGCCACCAGCGACGAGGAGCAGGCGGTGTCGACGGACAGCGAGGGGCCCTCCAGGCCGAGGGTGTAGGCGACCCTGCCGGAGATGATGCTGCCGGAGCCGAAGCTGCCGAAGTAGTCGTGGTACTGCACGCCCGCGAACACACCGGTCGGGCTGCCCTTGAGGGAGTGCGGGTCGATTCCGGCGTGCTCCAGCGCCTCCCAGGAGGCCTCCAGCAGCAGCCGCTGCTGGGGGTCGGTGACGAACGCCTCCTTGGGGCTGATGCCGAAGAACGCGGCGTCGAACTCGCCCGCGTCGTGCAGGAACCCGCCCTCGCCGACGTACGAGGTGTCGGGGCGCTGCCGGGTCGGGTCGACGACGCGGTCGACGTCCCAGCCGCGGTTGGCGGGGAACGGGGCGATGGCGTCGGTGCCGTCGGCGACCAGCTGCCACAGGTCCTGCGGGGTGCGGACGTCGCCCGGGTAGCGGCAGGCCATGCCGACGATGGCCAGCGGCTCGTCGGCGCGCGCCCGTCCGGTGCGCCGGGTGCGGCGTACGGAGCCGGAGGCCCCGGCGACGAGGGTGCCGAGGTGCGTGGCGAGCGCGTCGGGCGAGGGGTGGTCGAAGACGAGGGTGGCGGGCAGCCGCTGCCCGGTCTCGGCGGACAGGGAGTTGCGCAGTTCGATCGCGGCGAGGGAGTCGAAGCCGAGGTCCTTGAAGGCCCGGTCGGTCTCCACGGTGTCCGGTCCGGCGTGTCCGAGCACGGCGGCCACATGGGAGCGGACGGTGGTCAGCAGGGCCTCGGCCCGCTCCGTCGCCCCGAGGGAGGCCATGCGCTCGGCGAATCCGGACCCGGTTTCCCCGGTGGCGGCCCCCCGGCGGACCGGGCGCCCGGCCAGGGCACGGAACACGGGGGCGAGTTCGCCGCCCTGGGCGCGCAGCGCGGACAGGTCGAGGCGTACGGGGGCCACTGCGGGGCGGCCGGTGCCCAGTGCCCGGTCGAACAGGGCGGTGCCCTCCTCGGCGGACAGCGGGACCATGCCGCCGCGGGACATGCGGGCGAGGTCTGCCTCGTCCAGGGCGCCGGTCATGCCTCCGGTCGGGGCCCAGGGGCCCCAGGCCAGGGAGAGGGCGGGCATGCCGTCCGCCGCGCGGTGGGCGGCGAGCGCGTCGAGGCAGGCGTTGGCGGCGGCGTAGTTGCCCTGTCCGGGGGCGCCGACGGTGCCGGCGACGGAGGAGAACAGCACGAACGCCGCAAGGTCCTGATTGCGGGTCAGTTCGTGCAGGTGGAGGGCCGCGAGGGCCTTGGGGGCGAGTACGGCGTCGAGGCGCTCGGGCGTCAGCGAGGCCACCACGCCGTCGTCGAGGACACCCGCGGCGTGGACGACTGCGGTGAGCGGACGCTCCTGCCGGAGCCCGTCGAGCAGGGCGGAGAGGGCGTCGCGGTCGGCGACGTCGCAGGCGTGCGCGGTGGCGCTCGCGCCGAGGGCGGCGAGTTCGGCCACGAGCGCGTCGGCCCGGCCGCCGCGGCTGACCAGGGCGATGTGGCGCGCACCGTGGGCGGTGACCAGATGCCGGGCGAGTACGGGCCCGAGTCCGCCGGTCGCGCCGGTCAGCAGCACGGTCCCCTCGGGGTCGAGGGCGGGGGCCGCGGCGCCTTCGAGCGGCTCGGCGCGTACCAGCCGGGCCGCACGGGCGGTGCCGGAGCGGACGGCGACCTGGGGTTCGCCGGTGGCGAGGACCGCGGGCAGCAGGGTGCCGGGGTCGGCGCCGGGTTCGAGGTCGAGGAGGACGCACCGGCCGGGGTTCTCCGACTGCGCGGAGCGCGCGAGGCCCCAGACCGCCGCGCCGGCCAGGTCGGGCACGCCCTCACCGGCGGTGGCGACGGCACCCCGGGTGACGAGGGCCAGCGGCCGGGCGTCGTCCTCCTGGAGGGCGGCGAGCGCGGTGCGCAGCGCGGCGCGTACGGTCCCGGCGTCCGAGCCGGCCGGGATCTCCAGCAGGCGGTGGTCGGCTGCGGGGGCGTCGGGGTCGAGCGCCAGCGGCTGCCAGTCGAGGACGAACAGGGCCTCGCCCGCGGTGTCCTGCTCGCCGCGCAGCCGTGTCAGTGGGCGGGAGGCCAGGGAGTCGACGGTGGCGACGGGAGCACCGGTGGCGTCGGCCAGGTCGACGGCGAAGGTGTGGTCGCCCGCGGGTGTCATGCGGGCCCGCAGGACCGAGGCGCCCACGGCGTGCAGGGTGACGCCGGCGAACATGAAGGGCAGCCGGGCCGTGTCGTCGCCGGAGCCGTCGCCGAGCAGGGCCAGGGAGTGCAGGGCGGCGTCGAAGGCCGCGGGGTGGAGGCCGAAGCGGGGGGCGTCCGCCGCCGGACGTTCCGGAAGGCGCACCTCGGCGTAGACGGTGTCGTCGTCGCGCCAGGCGGCGGTCAGGGCCCGGAAGGCGGGCCCGTAGTCCAGGCCGGCGGCCGCGTGCCGCTCGTACAGGCCGGTGAGGTCGAGTTCCTCGGCGTCCTGCGGCGGCCATGCGTCCAGCCGTGCTCCGGGAGGGGCGGTGCCGTCGGCGAGCAGACCGGAGGCGTGCAGGGTCCAGGGCTCGTCGGCGGGCGTGTTCTCGGCGCGCGCGTAGATCTGGACCGTGCGGGCCCCGGCCGGGTCCGGGGTGCCGACGGCGACCTGGACCCGGACGCCATCGGCGGGCGGCAGCACCAGGGGGATCTCCAGGGCCAGTTCCTCCAGCCGGCCGCAGCCGACCTGGTCGCCGGCGCGGACCGCGAGTTCGACCATCGCGGTTCCGGGTATCACCACGGAACCGCCGACGACGTGGTCGGCGAGCCAGGGGTGGGTCCGCACCGACAGCCGGCCGGTCAGGACGGCTCCGTCGGAGTCGGCGAGCACGGTGGCGGCGCCGAGCAGCGGGTGGTCGGCGGAGTCCAGACCCACGGAGCCGACGTCGCCGGCCGGGGCGGCCGTCTCGGGCCAGAACCGCTCGCGCTGGAAGGCCGTGGTGGGCAGGTCGACGGTCCGGGCCCCGGTGAACAGGGCCTCCCAGCGCGGGCCGGCGCCCCCGGTGTGCAGCTGGGCGAGGGCGGTGAGCAGGGTCTCGGTCTCGTCCCGGCCGCGGCGGGTGGCGGCGGCCAGGACGGTGTCGCCCCCGGCCTCGTCGCCGGCGGCCAGGCACTCGCGGGCCATGGCGGTCAGTACGGCGTCGGGGCCGATCTCCAGGAACCGGGTGACGCCCTCGGCGGCGAGGGTGCGTATCCCGTCGTGGAACCGGACGGCCTCGCGCACGTGCCGGACCCAGTAGTCGGGGGTGCCGATGTCCTGCGTGGCGAGCCGGCCGGTGACGTTGGACACCACGGGGACGGTCGCCCGGTGGAAGGTCAGGGACGACACCACGGACCGGAACGCGTCCAGCATCGGTTCCATCAGCGGCGAGTGGAAGGCGTGCGACACCTTCAGCCGGCGGCTCTTCGCGAAGTGCGCGGCGACCGCCTCGGCCTCGTCGGCGTCGCCGGAGACGACGACGGAGTCCGGCCCGTTGACGGCGGCCAGACCGACCCCGTCGGTGAGCAGGGGGCGTACGGCCTCCTCGGTGGCGCGCAGGGCGATCATGGCGCCGCCCTCCGGGAGGGCCTGCATCAGCCGGCCGCGCGCGACCACCAGCGTGACGGCGTCCGCGAGGTCCAGTACGCCCGCGACGTGGGCGGCGGCGATCTCGCCGACGGAGTGGCCCGCGAGGTGGTCGGGGGTGAGGCCCCACGACTCCACCAGCCGGTACAGGGCGACCTCGAAGGCGAACAGCGCGATCTGGGTGCGGGCCGTGCGGTTCAGCGGCTCGGGATCGTCGCCGAGGACCAGCTCGCGCAGTTCGCCGTCACCGGACAGCTCGCAGATCTCGTCGAACACGCGGGCGAAGACCGGGAAGTGGGCGTGCAGTTCGCGGCCCATGCCGGGCCGCTGGGAGCCCTGGCCGGTGAACAGGAAGGCGGTCTGGCCCTTGCGGACGCGGCCGAGCGCGGTGGCACGTCCGCCCTCGGCGAGGCGGGTCACGGCGTCGAGCAGCGTGTCCCGGTCGGCGCCGAGGACCACGGCACGGTACGGGTGGGCGGTGCGGGTGACGGCCAGCGAGTGCGCCACGTCCACCGGGTGGGCCTCGGTGACGGCCGCGGCCAGGAGGGCGGCCTGCTCGCGCAGGGCCCGCTCGGTGCGGCCGGACAGCACCCACGGCACCAGGGGCGGCGCGGTGCGCGGCGCGGGTTCCGCGGCCGGGTCCTCGGAGGGCTCCGCCGCGGGGGCCTCCTCCAGGATGGTGTGGGCGTTGGTGCCGCTGGCGCCGAAGGAGGAGACCGCGGCCCGCCGCGGACGCCCCGGGTCGGTCCAGGGGCGGTTGGCGGTGAGCAGGCGGACGTTGCCCTGGCTCCAGTCGACCTTGCCGGAGGGCTCCTCGGCGTGCAGGCTCCGCGGCAGCACGCCGTGCCGCATCGCCATGACGACCTTGATGATCCCGGCGACGCCGGCGGCGGCCTGGGTGTGGCCGATGTTCGACTTCACCGAGCCCAGCCACAGCGGTGCGTCCTCGGGCCGGTCCTGCCCGTAGGTGGCGAGCAGGGCCTGTGCCTCGATGGGGTCGCCGAGCGTGGTGCCGGTGCCGTGCGCCTCCACCAGGTCGACGTCGGCCGGGGTGAGCCGCGCGCCGGCCAGGGCGGCGCGCACGACCCGTTGCTGGGAGGGGCCGTTGGGGGCGGTCAGGCCGTTGGAGGCACCGTCCTGGTTGACGGCCGAGCCCCGGACGACGGCGAGGACCTCGTGGCCGTGGCGACGGGCGTCGCTCAGCCGCTCCAGCAGGAGCATTCCCGCGCCCTCGCCCCAGCCGGTGCCGTCGGCCGAGTCGGCGAAGGACTTGCAGCGGCCGTCCGGGGCGAGGCCCCGCTGACGGCTGAAGGCGACGAACGAGTTGGGGGTGGACATGACCGTGGCGCCGCCCGCCAGGGCGAGGGTGCACTCCTTCGCCCGCAGGGCCTGCACCGCCAGGTGGACCGCCACGAGCGCCGACGAGCAGGCGGTGTCGATGGTGACGGCGGGGCCCTCGAGCCCGAGGGTGTACGAGATCCGGCCGGAGATCACGGCGGCCAGGGCGCCGGTGCCGAGTGCCGCCTCGGAGTCGTGCGGCATCCGGGCCAGCAGGTCCCGGTAGTCCTGGCCGTTGGTCCCGGCGAACACCCCGACCCGGGCGCCGTGCACCGAGTCGGGAGCGATACGGGCGCGTTCCAGCGCCTCCCACGACACCTCCAGCAGCAGCCGCTGCTGGGGGTCCATCGTGACGGCCTCCCGCGGGCTGATCCCGAAGAAGTCCGGCTCGAACCCCGCGGCGTCGTGCAGGAAGCCGCCGCGCGTGGAGTACGTCTTCCCCGTGGCGTCCGGGTCCGGGTCGTACAGTGCGTCGACGTCCCAGCCGCGGTCCCCGGGGAAGTCCCCGACGGCGTCCGTGCCCTCGTGGATCAGCTGCCAGAACTCCTCGGGGGTGGTGACACCTCCGGGGAAGCGGCAGCTCATGGCGACGACGGCGATGGGTTCCCGGTCCTGGGTCTCCACCTCACGCAGCCGCTGGCGGGTCTGGTGCAGATCGGCGGAGACCCGCTTGAGGTAGGAGAGCAGCTTTTCGTCGTTGGTCATCGGGTGTCGCCACTCCTGTGCGAAGAGGTGGGCTGCGGGTGGGCCGGGGTGTCGTGGGAGTACCGGGTCACGCCGAGCCGAGTTCTTTGTCGATGAACGCGAAGACGTCGTCGGCGGAGGCCTCTTCCAGCCGGCCGGTGACGGCTGCCGCATCCTGGCCGAGGGTCTTGTCCAGGTCCTTGAGCAGGGTCTGCAGCCGGGTGGTGACCCTGCTCTGCTCCAGGTCCTCGGCGGTGAGGTCGCCGAGCCGGGCGGCGACCCGTTCGAGCTCGGCGACCACGGAGTCAACGGACGTGTCCGCGCCGGCGAGTTCGGTGCCCAGGTACTTGGCCAGGGCGGCGGGTGTGGCGTAGTCGAAGATGAGCGTGGCCGGCAACGGCACCCCGGCGGCGCCACTGATCCGGTTGCGCAGGTCGACCGAGGTGAGCGAGTCGAACCCGAGGTCGCGGAAGGCGGTGGTCGGTTCGACGGCGCCGGCGTCGCCGTATCCGAGGACGGTGGCCGCCTGGCCGCAGACCAGGTCGTTCAGGGCGCGCTCGCGTTCCCCGCCGGTGAGTCCCGCGAGCTTCTCGGCGAAGCCGTCGGCCGCGTTCGCGCCGTCCGGACCGCTCGTGGTGCGGCGGGCCTCGGGCAGTGCGGACAGCAGCGGACTGGGCCGGGTCGAGGTGAACGCGGGGGCGAACACCGACCAGTCGACGTCGGCGACGGTGACGGTGGTGTCGCCGCCGTCCAGGGCGCGGCCCAGCGCGGTGAGGGCGGTGTCCGGGTCGAGCAGGGACATGCCCATCGCCCGGGCCGAGGCGCGGACCGTGCCGTGCGCCGCCATGCCGTCGCCGCCCCAGGGGCCCCAGGCCACGGAGGTGGCGGGCAGCCCCGCGGCGTGGCGGTGCTCGGCCAGGGCGTCCAGGTAGGCGTTGGCGGCGGCGTAGTTGGCCTGGCCGGCGCCGCCGACGGTGGCGGTCAGGGAGGAGAACAGCACGAACGCCGACAGGTCGAGCCCGGCGGTCAGTTCGTGCAGGTGGAGGGCGGCGTCCGCCTTGGGGCCGAGGACGCGGGCGAACCGGTCGGCGTCCAGGGCGTCCAGGACGCCGTCGTCGAGGGCACCGGCCAGGTGCACGACCGCCGTCAGGGGGTGCCGCGCCGGTACGGAGTCGAGCAGGCCGGCCAGGGCGGACCGGTCGGCCACGTCGCAGGCGGTCAGGGTGACGCCGGTACCGGTGGCGGTGAGTTCACGGACCAGGTCGGCGGCGCCGGGTGCGTCGGCGCCGCGGCGGGAGGTCAGCAGCAGGTGGTCGGCGCCCTCGGCCGCGAGCCGGCGGGCGACGGCCGCGCCGATCGCGCCGGTGGCGCCGGTGACCAGCACGGTGCCGGACGGCTTCCAGGGTGCGCCGGCGCGGGCGGGGGCGTGCTCCAGCCGGCGTCCGTGGGCGCCGGATTCGCGGATCACGACCTGGTCCTCGCCGCCGGCGTCGCCGAGCAGCGCGGCCAGGCGGGCCACGGTCCGCGGACCGGCCTCGGCGGGCAGGTCGACGAGGCCGCCCCACCGGTCGGGGTGCTCCAGGGCGGCGACCCGGCCGAGGCCCCACAGTGCGGCCTGGGCGAAGCCGGTGACGGTGGCGCCGGGCCCGTGGGCGACGGCGTCCCGGGTGACGCACCACAGCGGGGCGTCGGCTCCGTCGTCCCCGAGCGCCTGGACGAGGGCGGCGAGGGCGGCCGGCGGAGTCGCCGGGGCGGGCAGGTACAGGATGCCGTCGGCGGAGGTCCGGCCGGTGAGCGCGTCGGCCAGTGCGGCGCGGTCGGCGGTGTCCGGCACGGTGAGGACGTCGACGCGCAGCCCGTTGTCCGTCAGGCCCTCCGTCACGGCGCGGGTCCACGGGTCCCCGGCGGTGGACGCGGGGACGACGGCCAGCCAGGCCCCGCCGAGGGCCGGGGTGGCGGGAGGCGCCAGCGGTTCCCAGGTGACGCGGTGGCGGAGCCCGTCCGCGGCGGCGTGCGCCTGCCGCCGGCCGTGCCAGGTGGCGAGGGCGGGCACGACGGCGGCGACGGAGCTCTCGTCGTCGAGACCGAGGGTGGCGGCGACGGCACTCACGTCCTGCTCGCGCACCAGGTCCCAGAACGGGTCGGCGGCGTCGCCGCCGGATCCGGCCCGGCGCTCGGCCTGCAGGATGGGGGCGTCCTCCCAGTGCCGGTCCCGGCGGAACGGGTAGGTGGGCAGGTCGACGGTGCGGCCGCCGGCGAAGACCGTCCGCCAGTCGGGGCCGGTGCCGGTGAGGTGGAGGCGGCAGAGGGCGTCGACCAGGGTGGCGTCCTCGGCCCGGTCGCGCCTCTGGGTGCCGATGGCGTCGGGGACCACGTCCTGCGCCATGGTGCTGAGCACCGAGTCGGGGCCGATCTCCAGGAAGCGGGTGGCTCCCTCGGCGGCGAGCGTGGTGGCCCCGTCGTGGAAGCGGACGGCCTCGCGGACGTGGCGTACCCAGTACTCCGGGTCGGTGAGGTCGTCGGCGATCCGGCCGGTGACGTTGGAGACGACCGGGAGCGCGGGCTCGTGGAAGGTGAGGCCGGCCAGCACCTCGCGGAAGGGTTCGAGCATGGGGTCCATGCGGTGCGAGTGGAAGGCGTGCGACACCTTCAGCCGGGTGCTCTTCTCCGCCTGGGCCGCGACGGCGAGGACGGCCTCCTCGTCACCGGAGACCACGACGGAGCGCGCGCCGTTGACGGCGGCGATGTCGACACCGTCGGTGAGGAGCCCGAGGACCTCGGCCTCGGTGGCGCGCAGGGACACCATCGCGCCGCCGGCCGGCAGGTCCTGCATGAGGCGGCCCCGGGCGGCGACCAGGGTGACCGCGTCCTTCAGGTCCAGCACGCCGGCCACGTGGGCGGCGACGATCTCGCCGATGGAGTGTCCGGCGAGCAGGTCGGGGCGGACGCCCCAGTGCTCCAGCAGGCGGTGGAGGGCGGTCTCGAAGGTGAACAGCGCCGCCTGGGTGTACACGGTGCGGTGCAGCGGCGCGTCGGCGCCGTCGGCGTCCTCGTCGAACATGACGTCGCGCAGCGGCCGGTCGAGGTGTTCGTCGAAGGCGGCGCAGATCTCGTCGAAGGCCGCGGCGAATACCGGGAAGGCGGCGTGCAGGGTGCGGCCCATGCCGGGGCGCTGGGAGCCCTGCCCGGAGAACAGGACGGCGAGGCGGCCGGGTTCGGGGGCCACGACGGGTGCCCGGGTGCCGTCGGCGACCTCGCGCAGGGCGGCCAGCAGTTCGTCACGGTCGCGTCCCGTGACGGCGGCGCGGTGGGTGAACAGGGAGCGGGTGGTGGCCAGCGAGTGGCCGACGTCGTACGGGTCGAGGTCTCCCGCGGCCGCCAGCAGCCGTTCCGCCTGCCGCTGCACGGCGTCGGCGCCCTTGCCGGAGAGCAGCCACGGCACGACGGGCAGGCCGGCGCGGGGCGGGGCGCTCCCGTCGTCCTCGGTCGGCGGTGCCTCCTCCAGGACGGTGTGCGCGTTGGTGCCGGAGATGCCGAAGGACGAGATGCCGGCGCGGCGCGGCCGCCCGTCGCCGCCCCAGGGGCGGGGCTCGGTGAGCAGTTCGACGTCGCCCGCGCTCCAGTCGACGGCGGTGCTGGGGGTGCCGACGTGCAGGGTCCTGGGGAGGGTGCCGTGGCGCATCGCCATGACCATCTTGATGACGGCGCCCACTCCGGCGGCGGCCTGGGCGTGGCCCATGTTGGACTTGATGGAGCCCAGCCACAGCGGCAGGCCCTCGGGGCGGTCCTGCCCGTAGGCGGCGATGACGGCCTGGGCCTCGATGGGGTCACCGAGGGTGGTGCCGGTGCCGTGGGCCTCCACCGCGTCGATGTGGTGCGGGGCCAGCTGGGCGTCGGCGAGCGCCTGCTGGATGACCCGCACCTGGGCCGGTCCGCTGGGCGCGGTCAGCCCGTTGGAGGCACCGTCCTGGTTGACGGCGCTGCCGCGGACGACGGCGAGCACCTTGTGGCCGTTGCGGCGGGCGTCGGACAGCCGCTCGACGAGGAGCATGCCCGCGCCCTCGGCCCAGGCGGCTCCGGCGGCGTCGTCGGAGAAGGAGTGGCAGCGGCCGTCGGGCGACAGGGCGCGGCGCTCGCTGAACTCGACGAACATCTCCGGGCTGGCCATGAGGGCGGCGCCGCCGGCCAGCGCGAGGGAGCACTCCCCCTTGCGCAGCGACTGGATCGCCGAGTGGAGGGCGACGAGGGAGGAGGAGCAGGCGGTGTCCATGGTGACCGCCGGGCCCTCGAGCCCGAGGGTGTAGGCGATCCGGCCGGAGACGATGCTGCCGGAGATGGTGCCGCCGAGGTAGTCGTGGTGCATCAGGCCGACGAAGACACCGGTCTGCGTGCCCTTCACGGCCGTGGGGTCGATGCCGGCCCGCTCGAAGGCCTCCCAGGTGACCTCCAGCAGCATGCGCTGCTGGGGGTCCGTTCCGGGCGCGTCCTTCGGGCTGATGCCGAAGAAGGCGGGGTCGCACTCGGCGGCGTCGTAGAGGAATCCGCCGTGGCGCACGTAGGTCTTGCCGGGCGCCCCGGGCTCGGGGTCGTAGAGGGCGTCGACGTCCCAGCCGCGGTCGGTGGGGAAGTCGGAGACGACGTCGACGCCTTCGTCGACGATGCGCCACAGGTCCTCGGGGGTGCGTATGCCCCCGGGGTAGCGGCAGCCCATACCGATGATGGCGACGGGCTCGTGGTCCTGCTCCTCCAGTTCCCTCACGCGGCGCCGGCTTCGCTCCAGCTCGGTCGTGGCCCGCTTCAGGTAGTCGCGGAGCTTGTCGGCCGTTGCCGGGTCTTCCATCACAGGGCTCCCAGTTCGTTGTCGATCGTCGCGAAGAGTTCCGCGTCGCTGGCCTCGCCGAAGTCCTGCGCCGGGGCGGGCGCGGCGTCGCCGCCGCGGGCGTCCTGCCAGCCGCGGAGGAGGGCTTCGAGGCGTGCGGTGACGCGGGTGTGGCTGCCGTCCTCGTCGGGCAGGCCGAGCAGCACGGCCTCGAGCCGGTCGACGTCGGCCAGGGCGGTCCGGGTGAGGTCGGCCGGTCCCGGTACCAGTGCGGTCTTGAGGTGGGCGGCGAGGGTGCGGGGCGAGGGCTGGTCGAAGACCAGCGTCGCGGGGAGGGCGAGGCCGGTGGCTCCCGCCAGGAGGTTGCGCAGTTCGACGGCGGCGAGCGAGTCGAAGCCCATCTCCTGGAAGGCGCGTCCGGGGTCCACCGACTGCGGTGAGGGGTGTCCGAGGACGCCCGCGACATGGGTGCGGACCAGGTCGAGCAGGGCGCGGTCGCGTTCGGTGTCGGGCAGGCCGGCGAGCCGCTCGCGCCAGGAGTCGGACGAGGTGCCCTCGGCGGGCCCGCCCCCTGTCCTGCGGGCCGCGGGGCGGACGAGTCCGCGCAGCAGCGCGGGTATGCCGTCGGGCCGGGTCCGTACGGCGGCGCCGTCCACCCGGACGGGGACGACGAGCGCGTCCTCGGCGCCGAGTGCGGCGTCGAGCATGCGCAGGGCCTGGGCGGGAGCCAGGGCCGGCAGGCCGAGACGGCGCAGCCGCTCCAGGTCGGCCGCCTCGATGCCGGCGCTCATGCCGCCGCCCGATGCCCACAGGCCGTAGGCCAGGGAGACGCCGGGCAGCCCGAGGGAGCGGCGGTGGGCGGCGAGACCGTCGAGGAAGGTGTTGGCGGCCGCGTAGTTGGCCTGGCCGCCGCCGACGAGCAGACCCGCGGTGGAGGACAGCAGGACGAACGCGGAGAGGTCCGCGTCCCGGGTCAGGTCGTGCAGGTGCCAGGCCGCGTCGACCTTGGGCCGCAGGACCCGCTCGACCCGGTCCGCGTCGAGGGAGGCCAGGACGCCGTTGTCGACGACGCCGGCGGCGTGCACCACGGCGCGGACCGGGTGCCGGCCGAGCAGTGCGGCGAGGTCGGCGCGGTCGGCGACGTCGCAGCGGGCGAGGGTGACCTCGGCGCCGAGTGCGGCGAGTTCGGCCCGGAGGTCGGCCGCGCCGGGGGCGTCCGCACCGCGCCGGCCGGCCAGCAGCAGACGCCGTACGCCGTGTCCGGTGACCAGGTGACGGGCGATCAGGGCGCCCAGGCCGCCGGTGCCGCCGGTGACGAGGACGGTGCCGTCGGGGTCCCAGACGTGGGGGCCGCCGGGCTTGGCGCGTGCCAGGCGCGGCACGCGTACCTCGCCGTCGCGGACCGCGGTCTCGGGCTCGTCGGAGGCCAGCGCCGTGGCGAGGGCGGAGTCCGGGGCGGCGCTGCCGTCGGTGCCGACCAGCAGGAAGCGGCCGGGGTTCTCGGCCGCCGCCGCGCGCACCAGGCCGAACAGCGGGGCGTGCGTGAGGTGGTCGCCACGCAGCAGTACGGCGAGTCTGCGGCCGGTGAAGCGTGCGTCGTCGAGCCAGAGCCGCAGGGTGTCCAGGGTGGTTCCCACCAGGTCACGTGCCCGCTCCGGCAGGCCCTCGCCGGTGCCCGGGTCGGCGGGTACGGCCAGGACGACCGTGCCGGGCGCGTCTCCCGCGTCCGCCAGTGCGGCGAGGTCGGGGTACCGGGGTGCGTCGAGGCCGGCGTCGGCGCCGCAGACGGCCAGGTCGGACAGGGCCGTACGGGCGGCACCGGGGGCCGGGACGAGGTCGATCCGGTACAGCGGGTCGTCGGCGTCCGCGGTGAGCTGCTCGGCCGTGACGGGGCGGGCCACGAGGCCGCGCACGGTGGCGACGGGCGCTCCGTCGCCGTCGGCCAGGTCGAGGCGTACGGCGTCGTTGCCCTCCGGGTACAGGCTCAGGCGCAGCCGGTCGGTGCCGGCCCGGTGCAGGGTGACGCCGCTCCAGGCGAACGGCAGCACGGCCTGTCCGCCGGGCAGGTCCAGCAGGTTGACGTGCAGGGCGGCGTCCAGCAGGGCCGGGTGGAGGCCGAAGGCGCCGGCGGTGGTGCGTGCTCCGTCGGGCAGGGCGGCCTCGGCGTACAGCTCCTCGCCCCGGCGCCACATGGCGCGCAGGCCCTGGAAGACCTCGCCGTAGCCGTAGCCGGTGCCGGCCAGCCGGTCGTAGAGCCCTTCCAGGTCCACGGGCCGCGCACCGGCGGGCGGCCAGGCGGCGGGGCCGGCGGGCGGTCCGGCGTCGGCGGGCGCGACGGTCAGGACGCCGGCGGCGTTGCGGGTCCACGGGGTCTCGGGGGTGCCGGTGCGGCGTGACCAGACGGTCAGTTCACGGCGTCCGTCCCGTTCCGCGTCGACGGCGACCTGTACGGCCACGGAGCCTTGTTCGGGCAGGGTGAGGGGGGCGTGCAGGGTGAGTTCCCCGACGGTGTCGCAGTTCGTCTGTGCCGCGGCCCGCAGGGCCATCTCGACGAAGGCGGTGCCGGGCAGCAGGACGGTGCCGTGGACGGCGTGGTCGCCGAGCCAGGGGTGGGAGGAGAGCGACAGCCTTCCGGTGAGGACCGCGCCCTGGGTGTCGGGCAGTTCGGTGGCCGCGGTGAGCAGCGGGTGGCCGGTGGCCTGCTGGCCGAGTCCGTCGGCGTCGCCGGTGCCGCCCGCGGCGTTCTCGAGCCACAGGCGGGTCCGGCGGAACGCGTAGGTGGGCAGGTCGGTGTTCCGGGCGTGGTGCGGGGCGTGGAAGGCCGACCAGTCGACGGTCCCCCCGGCGGCGTGCAGCCGGGCCACGGAGGTGACCAGGTCGTGCGGTTCGTCGCCGTCGCGGCGCATGACGGGCAGGCAGACACTGTCCGGAGGCAGGCATTCGGCGGCCAGCGCGGTGAGCGCCGCGTCGGGGCCGACCTCGAGGAACGTCCGTACGCCCAGGTCGTGCAGGGTCGTGAGGGCGGGGGCGAACCGGACGGCGTGGCGGACGTGGTCCACCCAGTGGCCGGGGGTGGTGAGCTCGCCGGGCCCGGCGGGTGAGCCGGTCAGGGTGGAGACCACCGGGATCCGGGGCTCGTGGTACTCGCAGCGCGCGGCCGCCTCGGCGAACGCTTCCAGCATCGGGTCCATCAGGGGCGAGTGGAAGGCGTGGGAGACCTTGAGCCGCTTGCCCCCTCCGAAGCGGGCGGCCAGGGCGTCGACGGCCGCCTCGGTCCCCGAGACCACGACGGAGCGGGGGCCGTTGACGGCGGCGAGCCCGACCAGCTCGTCGAGGTGGGGGGTGACCTCCTCCTCGGTCGCCCGCAGCGCGGCCATGGCGCCACCGGCCGGGAGCGCCGCCATCAGGGTGCCGCGGGCGAGGACGAGGGAGACCGCGTCCGGCAGGGAGAGCACTCCGGCGACGTGGGCGGCGGCCAGTTCGCCGACGGAGTGGCCGGCCAGGTGGTCCGGCACCGCGCCCCACGACTCCAGCAGCCGGTACAGGGCGACCTCGGTGGCGAAGATCGCGATCTGCGCGTAGTCCGTACGGGTGAGCAGTTCGGGGTCGCCGTCGACCACCTCGGCGAGCGGACGCTCGAGGCGGGGGTCGGCGAGAGCGCACACGGCGTCGAACGTCTCGGCGTAGACCGGGTAGGCGCGGCGCAGTTCGCGGCCCATGCCGGGGCGCTGGGCGCCCTGTCCGGTGAACAGGTAGGCGGTTCTGCCGCCGACCGGGGTGAGCGGGGTCGCGGTGCCCAGGGAGTCCAGCAGTGTGCCGGTGTCGCTGCCGACGGCCACGGCGCGGTACTCGAAGTGGGTGCGGGTGGTGGCCAGGGAGAGCGCGATGTCGGCCGGAGCGGCGTCCTCGCGTCCGGTGACGTGCTCGCGCAGCCGGGCGATCTGGCCGGCGAGGGCCTCGGGGTCGCGGCCGGTGACGATCCAGGGCACGGGCGTGGCCGCCGCCGTGACGGCCGGTGCCGTTTCCGTGTCCGGGGCGGTGGCCTCCTCCTCGGGCGGGGCCTGTTCCAGCACCACGTGGGCGTTGGTGCCGCTGATGCCGAAGGAGGAGACGGCGGCGCGGCGCGGGGCGCCGGTGTCGGGCCAGGGGCGTCGCTCCAGGGCGAGCTCGACGGCTCCCGCGTCCCAGTCGACCTGGTCCGTGGGGGCGTCGACGTGCAGGGTGGGCGGCACCTCTCCGTGGCGCATCGCCATGACCATCTTGACGACTCCGGCGACGCCCGCGGCGGCCTGGGTGTGACCGAGGTTGGACTTGACGGAGCCCAGCAGCAGCGGCCGGTCGGCGGGGTGTTCGCGGCCGTAGGTGGCCAGCAGCGCCTGGGCTTCGATCGGGTCGCCGAGCGAGGTGCCCGTGCCGTGCGCCTCCACCACGTCGACGTCGGCGGCGGCGAGGCCCGCGCCGGCCAGCGCCTGGCGGATGACCCGCTGCTGGGAGGGGCCGTTGGGCGCGGTCAGCCGGCTGCTGGCGCCGTCGGAGTTGACGGCGGTGCCCCGCACCACGGCGAGCACCGGGTGGCCGTTGCGCCGCGCGTCGGCGAGGCGTTCCACGAGCAGCATGCCGGCACCCTCGCCCCAGCCGGTGCCGTCGGCGGCGGTGGAGAAGGCCTTGCAGCGGCCGTCGGGAGCGAGCCCGCGCTGCCTGCTGAAGTCGACGAACGTCTCCGGGGTGGACATCACGGTGACCCCGCCCGCCAGCGCCAGGGAGCACTCGCCGGCCTGCAGCGCGCGCACCGCCCAGTGCAGGGCGACCAACGAGGAGGAGCAGGCGGTGTCGACGGTGACGACCGGGCCCTCCAGGCCGAAGGTGTAGGCGATGCGCCCGGAGGCGATGCTCGCGGCGCTGCCGTTGGCGAGGTAGCCGTCGAGGTCGTCGGGGACGCTGTCGAGCCGGGTGGCGTAGTCGTTGTACATCACGCCGGCGAACACCCCGGTGCGGCTCCCGCGCAGCGAGGCCGGCACGATGCCGGCCCGCTCGAACGCCTCGAAGGAGGTCTCCAGCAGCAGGCGTTGCTGCGGGTCCATGGCGAGGGCCTCGCGGGGGCTGATGCCGAAGAAGTCGTAGTCGAAGTCGGGGGCGTCGTACAGGAAGCCACCGGTGCGTGCGTAGGTCGTGCCGGGCCGGTCCGGGTCGGGGTCGTACAGGGCCTCCACGTCCCAGCCGCGGTCGCCGGGGAACTCCGACACGGCGTCGGTCCCCGTCGCCACCAGGTTCCACAGGTCCTCGGGCGAGGTGACACCGCCCGGGTAGCGGCAGCCGATGCCGACAATGGCCACCGGTCCGTGTGCGCGTTGTTCGTTCTCGCGCAGCCGGCGTCGTGCCTCCCGCAGGTCCGCGGTCGTCCGCCTGAGGTAGTCGAGCAGCTGCTCTTCGTTGTTCACCAGCGCGCCATCCGATCGGGATCGAAAGTGGGCCTCGGTCCTGCGGACTGTCTCCGGACGGGATCCCGGTCCGCTTCCCCCTCCGTTGACGGAGGCTAGGTAGGGGACGGATGCGCTTGATACCCCTACGGCCCCCAGGGGCCGTGAACGGCCACGCGGGCAGCGGCACGACGTGCCCGAACGGGCGGCACGGCACCGGTACGCGCCCGGTTCGCACGTGCGGCGGCCCGCTTCTTTTCTTTACTTACCGGTAAATCAACTGACCGCAGAAAGTCGCCTCGGACCGGCATCGTGAGTGAGAAGTAACTTCCACAAGCACCTGGTTGACAACGTTGACATGGCGCTATAACCTCGCTGTTTGTTTGATCGAGTAGCTATTTTTCCTCCCTCCGGAAAGACCTGCCGAACCGATCGAATCAAGTCACGAATGACTGGCTTTCATTCTTGCTGCGCTCACACCGAGAGCAGCCTCAGGGGGTTGGCCCGCGAGATCGAGGGCCGCCCCCTCAGCACTGCGGTAACAGCTCTCGAACAGAATAAATGCAGGTGAAACGGGGACTCGGACCGATCCCGTGCAACAGCACTTCACCCAGACGGGCGCGAATCCACGGGCGTTAACTGGACACAGGGGGAACACCTTGCGCCTTTTCGACCGCTCCAAAGAATTACACATACTTAACGAAGCGTTTACCGAGAGCACCCGAAGATCCGGGCGATTCGTGATAGTCACCGGTGGTCCCGGTTCCGGGAAGACCCAGCTTCTGCACGAATTTCTGGCCGCTCCGGATCGGTCGGGCGCACGCATACTCCAGGGGACGGCACACCCGGCCGAGCGCGACCGGCCGATGAGCCTGTTGCGGCAATTGCTGCGCAACGGTGAGGTGCTGCCCGTTCCGGCGGGCACCGGCCGGCCGACGGGCAGAAACGCACAACTGACCGCCGGAAACACACAACCGACCGCCCGGAATTCCGATCGGCGGCCCGGCGCGGAATTCAGCGATCCGGATATCGCGACGACGGAGGCGCTGCTGCGCCTGGCGGACGGCGAGCGCCCCTTGGTGCTGGCCGTGGACGACGCCCACCTGATGGACGAGGCCTCCCTGGACGCCGTCGTCCACCTGCTCGGCAGGAGCCGCTTCCGTCCCGTCCTCGTGGTGTGCACGACATCCGGCCATCCGGGCAGCGGTCACTCCGCATCCCACGCCGAACTGATCCGCCGGCCGCACCGCCGGGTGCGTCTGGGCCCCCTGTCCGAGCGGGGCATCGGCGAACTGATCGCCGCCCAGTCGACGGCCCCGCGGCCCGCCGTGGTGGGCCGCGCCTTCCACCGGGCCACCGCCGGCAACCCCTTGCTGGCGCACGCCCTGCTGGACGACAGCACCCGCTTCGGCCGCGACATGGACCGTCCCATCGCCGGCACCGCCTACCGCCAGGCGGTGCTGTCGGTCGTGCGCCGCGGCGAGCCACGGCACCTACGGGTGATCCGGGCGCTCGCCGCCCTCGGAGCACCGGCCTCCGCCGGCGTCCTGGGTGAGCTGGCCGACACCACACCCGCGGGTGTCGAGGAGGCCGTCGAGGCCCTGAACTCGGCGGGGCTGCTGGACGGTCACGCCTTCCGCCTGCCGGCCGCGGCGACCGCGGTGCTCGAGGACATGGACCCCACCGCGCGTGCCACCCTGCACGCGCGCACAGCCGATCTGCTGTACCGCAGTGGCGCGCCGGCGGGCGACATGGCCCGGCACCTGCGCGCCGCCGACCGGGTCCCGCAGCCGTGGGGCCCGGGGGTGCTGCGCGCCGCCGCCGAGCAGGCCCTGGCGGCGGACGACGTGGAGCTGTGCAGCAGTTACCTGAACCTGATGCTGCGCGACTGCACGGATCCGCAGGAACGCAACGCCCTGTCGGCCGCCCTCGCCCGGGCGGAGTGGCGTGTCAACCCCGCTGCCGCGTCCGCCCATCTGGAGCCGCTGCGCCGGCCTGCGCTGGACGGCGAACTGAGCATGCGCGACACCGCCACCGTCCTGCGGCACATGCTGTGGCAGGGCGACACCGAGCTGGCCGCCGAGACCGTGGCCACGCTGGTTCCCGCGCACTCCCCCGGCGACGCGCAGATCCTGGTCGAGGTCGAGTTCGTACGGCAGTGGTTCTACGGCGTCGCGCTGCCCGCCAGGAGTCCGCGGGGCGCCGGTGGGGACCTGCGCCGGCGGACTCCGGCCGACCGGTACGGCGGGCTCGCCGCGCAGGTGGCGGTCCTGGTCGGCGGGGTCGCGACGGACGACTCCGCCGCAGCCGTGGCCCAGGCCTTGCAGGGCCGCAAACTCGACCACCTCAACCTGGAACTGGTGGCGATGGCGCTCCTCGCGATCGCCCACGCCGACCGTCCCGCGGTCGCCGCCGAGGCGTGCGACGCGCTGCTGGAGTCCGCGGTCGAGCGCCGGGCGACCACGTGGCAGGCGCTGCTCGGCAGCGTACGCGCGGAGATCGCGCTGCTCCGCGGAGACATGACGACCGCGGCCGAGGGCGCCGACAGGGCGCTGAGCAGTCTGCACGACGGGAGCTGGGGAGTCCTCGCCGGGCTCCCGCTGTCGACGGCGATCTTCGCCCACACCGCCATGGGCGCCTACGACGAGGCCGAGCGGGTGCTCAAACGGGAGGTCCCCGAGCCGATGTTCCGCACCGTCTTCGGCATCCAGTACCTGCGGGCCCGGGGGCACCACTACCTCGTCACCGACCGGCCGTTCGCCGCACTCAACGACTTCGAGACGTGCAGCGGCCTGATGCGGCAGGGGAACTCCAGCCTGCAGAAGGGAATTCCCTGGCGGTCCGACCTGGCCCTGGCCAATCTGCGGATCGGCAAGGCCCGCACCGCCCGGGAGTGCGCCGAGGAGCAGCTGCGGCTGCCCGGCGGTCACAGTTCCCGCGCACGCGCGATGGCGTTACGGATGCTGGCCGCCACGAGCAAGCCGCACCGCCGGGCCCTGCTGCTGCGGGAGGCGATCGACCTGCTCAAGCTCTGCGGCGACCAGCACACCCTGTCCCAGGCCTACGCCGACCTGTCCGCCGCGCACTACGAACTGGGCGAGTACGCCCGTGCCCGGCTGGTCGCCCGCCAGGCGGCCCGTGAGGCGGAGGCGTGCAGCGTCGAATCACCGGTCGACGCCCACCTGCTGGAGGATCCCGGCCAGTGCGAGGGGTCGGAGGCGGAGGGTTCGGCCATCCTGAGCGACGCGGAGTGCCGGGTCGCCGGCCTCGCCGCGCTGGGGTACACCAACCGGGAGATCAGCGGCCGGCTGCACGTCACGATCAGCACGGTGGAGCAGCATCTCACCAGGGTCTACCGGAAGTTGCACGTGGCCAGCCGCTCCGAGCTGCCGCCGAAGATGCTGGAGCACCGCATTCCGAAGCTGTCCGACCGCTGGGCGGCCGGCCACTCCTCGGCGGGCTGACCCTCCGGCACCTTCCCCCGTCGCACGGCCCCCTTCGCGAGTCCCCGTACGGGCTCCGGAGGGGGCCGTTCTGCCGTCCGGGCGGGCCACGCCCGCCCGGACGAGTACGGGAGAGGGGCCTCCGGACACCGGCACGGTGAGCGGCGCGGCAGTGCGGGGACGAGGACGGGTGGGCCCGGAGCGCGGTGCACCGCGCTCCGGGCCCACCCGTCCTGGCGTCCGGCGGTCAGCCGAAGCTGCCCAGTTCGCCGTCGAGGATGCCGAAGAGCTCGTCGGCCGTGGCCGCCTCCAGCCCCTTCTCCCCGGTGTCGCCGGCCTTTCCGGGGTCGGTCACCTGCGCCGAGCCGTCCCAGCGGGCGGTGAGGGCCCTGAGCCGTACGGCCACCCGGGCACGGCGTTCGTCGTCGAGCCCGTCGGAGCCGAGCACGGTGCCCAGCAGCGTCTCCAGGCGTACCACCTCGGCCTCCACGTCGACGCGTTCCTCGTCGGTCCCGGCCCCGCCCATCTCCTCGAACAGGTACTGGGCGAGGGCCTCGGAGGTCGGGTAGTCGAAGGTGAGCGTGGTGGACAGCCGCAGCCCGGTCTCGGCGCCGAGGCGGTTGCGCAGCTCCAGTGCGGCCAGCGAGTCCACGCCGAGGTCGCCCAGCGGGCGTTCGGCGTCGACCGCGCCCCCGGAGCCGTGTCCGAGGACATCGGCGACGTGCCCGCACACCGTGTCGACCAGCAGTCGCCTGCCGTCCGCGGCGCCGAGCCCGGCCAGCCGCCGTGCCAGCGGCTCCGTCTCCTCCGGTGCGGCCTCCACCGCCCGGACGGCCCGGCGGGCCGGGGCCGGTGCCGGTTCCAGGGCGCGGACCAGGGCCGGGGCGTCCTCGGTGACCTGGACGCGGATCGGCAGCAGCGACGGACCGCCGGTGGTCAGGGCCCGGTCGAACAGGGCCAGCGCCCGGTCGGCGGGCAGCGGCAGGATGCCGTCGCGGGCCAGCCTGCGCAGTTCCGCCTCGCCGAGGCCGGCTGCCATGCCGTCGCCGGTGTCCCACAGCCCCCAGCCCAGGGAGAGTGCGGACAGCCCCTCGGCGTTCCTCCGGGCGGCGAGCGCGTCGAGGAAGGCGTTGCCCGCCGCGTAGTTGGCCTGTCCCGCCGCTCCCAGGGTGCCGGCGGCGGAGGAGAAGAGGACGAAGGCGGCCAGGTCCAGGCCGCGGGTGAGTTCGTGCAGGTGCCAGGCGGCATCGGTCTTGGGCCGCATCACGGTCTCCGTGCGCGTGGCGGTGAGATCGGTGAGCAGGCCGTCGTCCAGGACGCCGGCGGCGTGCACGACGGCGGTCAGCGGATGGGCCTCGGGAACGGAGGCCAGCAGTTCGGCCAGCGCGGCACGGTCGGTGGTGTCGCAGGCGGCGACCGTGATCCGCGCGCCGGGGGCGACGGGCTCCTCCCACCCTTCGGCGTCCGGTGTCCGGCCGCTCCGGCCGGCCAGCAGCAGGTGCCGGACGCCGTGGTGCTCGGCCAGGTGCCGGGCGAGCAGGCGGCCGAGGCTGCCGGTGCCGCCGGTGATGAGGACGGTGCCCTCGGGGTCGAGCGGGACGGCGGGCGCAGCCGTTGACCCGTCGATCCGGGTCAGCTCCGGCATGTACACCGCCCCTCGGCGCAGGGCGAGTTCGGGCGCACCGGTCGCGACGGCGGCCGGCAGGACCGCGGCCGAGGCGTCGTCACCGTCGGTGTCGGCCAGCACGAACCGGCCGGGGTGCTCGACGGCGGCGGACCTCACCATGCCCCAGACGACGGCCTGGGCCGGGTCCGGCGCCGCGTCGGCGGTGACGGCGACCGCGGACCGGGTGACGACGACCAGAGGGGTGCCGTCCGCCGGTTCGGCCAGGTGTTCCTGGAGCGCGGCGAGGATGCGCACGGCGGCCCCGCGGGCCCGGGCCGGCAGGTCGCCGTCCGCGGTGTCGTCCAGGGTCACGGTCAGGGTGCGGGGCTCGGACGCCGCCCCGTCGGCGGTCACCTCCGCCGGGGTCCAGCGCAGCGCGAACAGGTCGCCGGGGGCGGGCGCGGCGGCGTTCAGCTGCTCGGCCGTCACCTGGCGGACGCGCAGTGACGCCACCTCGGCGACCGGTGCGCCCGACACGTCGTACAGGCCCAGGGTCATGTGGTCGGTGCCGTGCGGGGTGAGCCGCAGCCGCAGGGCCGTGGCCCCGGTGGCGTGCAGGGTGACGCCTTCCCAGGCGAAGGGCAGGGTCATGACGGTCGGGTCCTGGCCGTCCAGCAGGTCGATGGCGTGCAGGGCCGAGTCGAGGAGCGCCGGGTGCAGTCCGAAGCCGTCGGCCGCGTCGGCGTCGGGGAGGACGAGTTCGGCGCAGACCTCGTCGCCGAGCCGCCAGGCGGCGCGCAGGCAGCGGAACAGCGGACCGTAGCCGTACCCCTGCTCGGCGAGGTGGTCGTAGAGGCCGCCCACCTCGACGGGGACGGCGCCCTCGGGCGGCCATACGTCGAGGGGGGCGGGTTCGGGCGCGGCCGGCGGGGCGAGTACTCCGGTGGCGTGCCGGGTCCAGTCGCCCGAGGCGTCCTCGGGCCGTGCGTGCACGGCCAGTTGCCTGCGGCCGGCGGCGTCGGGAGCCGCGGCGGTCACCTGGAGGTGCACGGAACCCCGCGGGGGAAGGACCAGCGGCCGTTCCAGGGTGATCTCCTCCAGGTGCGCGGAGCCGGCGCGGTCACCGGCCTGGAGGGCGAGTTCCACGAAGGCGCTGCCGGGCACCAGCACGACTCCCGCGACGGCGTGGTCGGCCAGCCAGGGATGGGTGGCCAGGGAGAGGCGGCCGGTCAGCGCGACGGTGTCGGCGCCGGCCAGGGTGAGGGCGGCGCCGAGCATCGGGTGCCCGGCGGGTGACTGGCCGAGCCCTCCGGCGTCGGCGACCGCCCCGGGCCCGTCGTCCAGCCAGAGCCGCTGTCGCTGGAAGGCGTACGTCGGCAGATCGACGCGCCGGGCGTCGGTTCCCTCGTGCATCCGCTGCCAGTCGGCGGTGAGGCCGCGTACGTGGGCGGTGGCGACGAGCGCGGCGAACGTCACCTCCTCGACGCGGTCGCGGCGCAGGGCCGGTACGAACGCGGACCGCTCAGGGTCGGCGAGTGCGTGCGGGCCCATCGCCGACAGGACGGCGTCGGGGCCGAGTTCGAGGAAGGTGCGGACGCCGTCGTCCTCCAGGGCGCGGACCGCGTCCCCGAAGCGGACGGCCTCACGCACATGGCGCACCCAGTACTCGGGCGCGCACAGCTCGTCCTCGGTGGCGTGCGTACCGGTGACGACCGGAATGGCGGGCGCTGCGTAACGCAGTTCGCGGGCGGCCTTCTCGAACTCGGCCAGCATCGGTTCCATCAGGGGCGAGTGGAAGGCGTGGCTGACCCGCAGCCGCTTGGTACGGCGGTCGGCGAAGGCGGCGGCGACCGCGTCCACCGCCGCCCGCGTACCGGAGACCACGACCGCGCGGGGGCCGTTGACGGCGGCCAGGGACACGTCGGGGCCGAGGTGCGGCAGCACCTCGTCCTCGGCCGCGTCCACGGCGAGCATGGCGCCGCCGGGGGGCAGGGCCTGCATGAGGCGGCCGCGGGCGGTCACCAGCCGGGCCGCGTCGGCGAGGTCCCACACACCGGCGACGTGGGCGGCGGTCAGTTCGCCGATGGAGTGGCCGGCGAGCCGGTCCGGGCGGATGCCGTAGGACTCCAGCAGGCGGTACAGCGCCGTCTCCACCGCGAACAGGGCGCTCTGGGTGTAGAGCGTGTGATCGAGTGACTCGGCCGCGTCGGTGCCGGGTTCGGCCCACATGACCTCGCGCAGCGGCCGGTCCAGATGGGCGTCCAGGGCGTCGCACACCTCGTCCAGGGCCCGCCGGAAGGCCGGGTGGGTGTCGTACAGGCCGCGGCCCATACCGGTCCGCTGGGCGCCCTGCCCGGTGAACAGGAAGGCGGTGCGGCCGGCCACGGGCCGTCCGCGCACGACGTGGTCGGTGGTGGCACCGTCGGCCAGCGCGGTGAGTCCGGCCAGCAGTTCGTCCCGGTCACGGGCGACGATCGCGCCGCGGTGGGTGAGGTCGGCGCGGCCCGTGGCCAGTGAGTGGGCGAGGTCGGCGATCCGCTCGTCGGCGACCGCGCGCAACCGGCCCGCCTGGGCGGCCAGTGCCTCGGGGGTGGCCCCGGAGACGACGACGGGCAGCAGGGGGGACGGGGTCTCCGCCTCGGTCCGGGGGGAGGTGTCGTCGTCGGGTGCCTCCTCCAGGATCACGTGCGCGTTGGTCCCGCTGATCCCGAACGACGACACCCCCGCACGACGCACCCGCTCACCCCGCACCCACTCCCGCTCCACATCCAGCAACCGG
>NZ_JNYQ01000023.1 GCF_000717245.1 Kitasatospora papulosa | reverse complement strand
GAGAGCTACGACGCCGGACTCCACCTCCGAGCCTCTCTGATCTGGATCAACGACCTCTTACCGACGACCGAATGATCACAACCTCACACAGGCCCTAGTTCTCACCCCCGTCACCGGCCCCGGCCCGGTGCCGACTGAGCGGTCACGGCCGCCGGCGCCCGCGGTTCCGGCTGAGGCGCGTGGCTGAACATGACGTTCGACGCGGCGGCGCTCCGTCGTAGGGCCGCCGCGGTCCGGGCGCTGTCGGCTCCCGCCCCCAGCGGAATGCCGACGTGGGTGCGCGTGGCTGCCGCTGCCGGAAGCGGTGCCGCTGTTCCACCTCGCAGCGCGAAGGGCTGGCTCCAGTGCTCGACACTCGCGTAGACGGCCCCCAACGCCTGACCGGCATCGGTGAGCACGTACGGGTCTCCGTGCCGGGAGCCCGTCCGCGTGACCAGGCCATCGGCCTGAAGCCGGACAAGTCGCTGCCGTGCGAGGCCGTTGTCCAGACCGGCCGCCTCGGCGATGTGAACGAACCGCATCTGGCCGTCAGCCGAATCGAGGGCCTGAAGCACGGCAGTTGAGTGCCGAAGATGCAGGCGGCGCAGCGCGTCCTCGACACGCTCGGCTTCGGCCATCGGTTCTTGTGTCAGGTGGGCGCGGGACCAGTCCGAGACCGTGCGGAGGACGGGGGCCAGAGACGTGCCGAGCGCGCTGAGCCGGTACGGCGCACCCCGCCGGTCGTCATCGCGGATCACCAATCCGTCAGCGTGCATCGTGGCCAGCCGTTTGCCGACGAACTGCTCACTGACGAAGGGGAGCTGCGCAGCAACGTCGCGGACGCGCACGGGGCCGTTCACCTGGGCCAGGGTCATCGCGGTCCAGGTGGTCCACTTGGGCCCGATCCGGGCGAGAGCCTCCTCGACGCGCTGGGCGTCGATGGAAGCGATGGAGAAGGTGGGAGACAGGCCGGGGGTAGCCATGGTGGGGTCCTTATGAGGATGAGGTCAGCGTGAGCGGGGGGTCGCGAGGGAGGTCCTGGTGACGGGCACGGCGGCCGAGTCGGAGAGCGCGCCTGACGTGGTCCGCGTGGTGGTGCGGCCGAGGGCGGCGGACACCCGGGAGGTCGTCGCGCGACCATCACGCAGGGCGGCTTCCCCCTGCGCAGTGAGCGAGAGGAGCTGGTCGGGCCGGTACACGTTCTCGGTGATGTCCTGATGCAGTAGCCCGTCGGCGACCAGCCGCTGCACGGTCTGCGGGAAGACCGCCGGCTCCTGCCACTGGGCCTTCTCCCGCGAGATGTACGGGTCCTCGCCGATCGCGTTGCGGCGAAAGCGAACACCTCCGGCCGCAACCGCTTCGAGGGCTACCAGCCCGCGCTCCCTGGCGACGGCCCAGTCGTCGTCCCGGTGGGGCCTCGTCTTCTGGCCCTGCCCGTGGCTCTTATTGCTCGCGTGTTGAGCAGGCTCAGGCGAGGACACAGCCGCCGGTAGGCGGACAGGGACTCGACGAGCTGGCTGTATGCCCGGTCCTGCTGGGCCAGGCCGTCTCCGAGGTCCGGGAGAGCTGTCCGCAGCAGCGCGTACGACACCTGGGCTCGGCCGACTTCACCGTGACCAGTGCCTTCGAGCAGCCGCTGAGCCCGCTGGACCGCGTTGAGCACGCTCTCGTGTCGCTCGTCCAACGCCGCTGCGGCTTCGATGACGCGTGTAGCGGCCTGGTGCAGCGGCCCCTCCGGACCATGTGCGAGGGCGGGCACGCTGACATCCCCGACACCGAGCACTTCGACGACGAGATAGGGCCCTGGGTGTGGTCTGCGTCGTACGGGTTCACTCCGTCGCCTCCATCCGGGCGAGCAGGGAGCGGACCAGAGCGGGCAGGCTCCCGGGATCGTTGTCGAGCCGAGGGCGGTCGCTCACTTCGCTGAGGAGATCGGCGTCATCGAGCAGGCCGCTGGAGATCTCCATGCAGGCGTCGGTGATCCGGGCGACGGCGAGCAGCGACTGGGAGAGAACCTCGACGTAGTCGTCCGGCGCGAGGCCGGCGGCCTCGGCTGAGTTGCGGACCGCCTCCAACTCGAGTGCGCTGAAGGCGAAGTCGAACTCGTCGTCCCGCTCAGTACCACCGGGCGCGGCGACGATCGGGGCGCGTGGCTCCGTGGGTATGCCCACGCGGGTACAGATCTCATCGACCGAGGAGGTCAGCTCGGCGAACGACTCGGTGAGCCACCCCAGCGCGGAGGCGTAGGAGGCCAGAGCGAACAGGTCCGCCGAACCAGCAGGGCGTGGCTCGGTGGCCACGAAGCCCTCGAACCGGTCGTTCAGCTCGGTGATCACGCGGGGCCCAGCGGCCAGCGGACCCAAGACGGGATGCAGGTAGGAGCGGGCGGCTGCCGTCGGGTACTCGGCGGCAGGGATGCCGCCGACGTTCTGGGCGGCCTCGGTGAGGAGATCCGCCAGCTCTGAACGGGTCAGCGCAGTATGGTCGTTGGTCATCGCTGGGCGACCTTTCGAGAAGCAGTGGCCGAGGGCGGCGCTGGTGACGGGGCAGCCGCGCGGCCCGTTGTCGGCCGTTCGGTGGTGAGCGTCGAGCGAGACCGGGCGGCCTGCACGCGGGCCTCCGCGGCGGAGTCCGGGCCGACCCCTTGCTGGGGCTCGGTCCGCAGGTGGGCCGCGCGGTAGACCGCGTAGTCCTTCCGGCTGCCGGCCGCCACGAGGTAGATCTCGCGCTTGTGGGTCGAGGTCGGTGGCGCTTGGCGGAACTGGATGACCAGCCGGTAAGAGACCTCCGGGTCGACGTACACCTTGTGGAAGCCGGCGAGGCGGCCCTTCAACGGCAAGCAGTCGTCGCTTCCGTGGACCAGGTTCTGCAGCTCCAGCAAGGCCAAATCGCGCATCTCAGACGGGAGTTACCGCAGGTCGGCGATAGCGTCAGGGTGCGCGGCGAAGGCGAAGCGAGCACGGCTCACAGCAGCCTCCCCTGGACCGCGCGCTGAACCGGGACTGCCGCTGTCGCGCGGGGCGCATCGAGACCGGTCTGCGGTGTCGGCGAGGTACCGGCGGACCGGGAAAGGGCGATGCGGGCAATGCGGGCCCGGACGACAGCACCGTTGTGGTCGCTGTACTCAGGAGGCTCGGGCAGCGGTTCACTGCGCTCGTCCAGCCAGGTCTGGGCGACGCCGACGTCGGGGAAGGCGCCCTCGCGCATCGTGTACGTGCCGGCACCGTGGTTCCACTCCTCGAAGAAGAGGCGAACCGGTGCCTGGGTGGCCTGGGAGTCGTTGACGAGCGTCCACGCCTCGCTGGGGTTGTCGTCAGAGGTGCAGGTGTCGAGGACCTCGTAACGGGTGCCCGACTTCTGGATCTGCTGTTCCACCTGGACGGTGAGGTCGTCGGCGGGCTCGATGTAGTCGCCACCGCGCAATGCGATCCGTTCGAGCGGGCAGCCGCGCTCTGCCAGCCAGTTCTGTGCGAAGGATGCCGTGGCGTGGTGACTCGTCTCGAACGTGAACGTGGACTGCCACAGATCCCGAGCGACTGCGATCGCAACGAGCTGTGGCTCGCCGGGTATCCCCCAGGTGACCGATCGGTCGTGGGCGAGGACGAAGCTGTGCGAACCGTTGGGCGTGGTGCGGTGCTGGGACAGCACCGTCAAGTCGCCAGACCAGAGGGCCTCCATCGCCTCCTCGGAGCCGTCGTCGACCGGCGAGAGATCGTCGAGGCCGAAGTCGAGAACGTCGTTCACGCCGCCACCCCCGCCTGCTCGGGCGCCGGGGTGGCCAGCACCCGGTGATTCGGGCGAGTTGCGCTGGTCGTGCAGGCCGCGAAGGGTCCGTCGGGTGCACGCAGGTGCGCCAGGGTCTGGTCCAGGTGGTCGCGGTGCCAGGTCGAGGGGCCGGACAGGCCGGCCTCCGTGTCGGTGAACTGCTGCCAGGCGAGCCAGAGTGCGTGGAGCCGGGCGACGGCCTCGGGGTGTTCGTGCCAGTGCGCGCACCAGGGGCGGCTCGTGCTGATCTCCCGGCCGTACACCGGCAGGAAGAGGTAGTTCACCCAGTCGCTGAGGGCAGCGAGTTCGACGGCGTATGCCTCGCCGCCCAAGGCGAGGATGAACACCGAGGCGGGGCCGTCGGGCTTCTTGCCGTCAGCTGCCTCGGCTTCCGGAGCGCCGTCCGGCGTCTGGATGGCGCCGGATTCGGGCTCGGAGCCGAGGCGGTCGAGGATGACGCCGTGCTGCCTGACCTCGGCCATGGTCTTGGCGAGGGTGCTGGCGAGGTCGTCGAGGTCTGCGTCGGGGACGCGGTACGGCTCGGGGCCGGGGGAGGTCGGGCTGGTGTCGGCCATGGGGGTGTGCTCCATCTGTGAGACGGCGACATGCCCGAGAGGATCCGGAGAATCAGCGGTTTGGTCCGGCCGGAAGAACGCGGTAGTGGAGCGCTATCGGTCGGCGCAGCGGGGACAGCGGAGAAAGGGGGGTGCCAGCAACTGCAAGGCGCGCGCAGCCTGTTGCGGGACGACGCCGTTGCCGAGCGCGGTGAGCTGCGCTGGACGTCCGAGCCCCGGAGTCGCGGTGACCCAGCCGGCGTCGAGGCCCTGCATCCACTCCACGAAGTCCGCGCGGAGCCGACCGGCCGCGTCCGTGGGGGCCGGGGCAGGACGGGTGAGGCTCTCCCATCGGGCGATGGCGGATCCGTACGCTCCCCATCGCCGGTCCGCGCCCCCGCCTCCGGCGTCTCCTCCGCCCAGAGGGGCAGGACCACCGCCGACAAGGGAGGACGCCATCCCTTCCCGGGTCGGCGGCCCGCGGTGCCCGTGTCGCTGGCCCTCGGGGTCGGCAACAGAGACGCAGCCGCACTGGGCAGGGTCATGTCGCCATTGCCGTGCCGCTGGTTCGGCGAGCCCTTGATTCCGTCCGACGCCTTCGGGGTCGGCAGCAGCAGCCATTCGACCTCGTCGGCCAGGTTCGGACCGTGCCCCCCGCTCTTCCGCTTCGATGGATGCTGGCTGCCGCCGTTCTTGCCGATGTTGCTGGTCGGCGTCTTCAGCAGGGGCTCCGGTGGGCCAGGCGGCGAGGAAGGTCCGTTCGCGGCGGTGCGGGGCCCCGACGTCGGAGGCGCGAAGCACGAGCCATGTCGCGTCGTACCCGAGGTCGGCCAGGGATCCGAGTACGGCACCGAGTGCCCGCAGAGCAGGCTGACCTGCGGTGTCTCCCAGACACCACGGGCAGGGTTCCACGTCGCCAGGGGAACCGGCGGGGGAGGTGAGGAGGCCGCGCACATTCTCGATCACAACCAGGCAGGGTCGGAGGGCTGAGACCGCACGGGCGACGTGCAGCCAGAGCCCGGAGCGGGTCTGGGCGTTGAGTCCGGCCCGGCGGCCGGCGACGGACACATCTTTGACAGGGGAAGCCGGCCGTCAGGACGCACACCCGGGGGACGGTGGACCAGTCGACGGCGGTGATATCGCCCAGGTTCGGGACGCCGGGCCAGTGGCGGGCCAGGATGCGTGAGGCATTCGGGTCGACCTCGGCGTGCCAGGCGAGCGTGCCGCCGAGCGCGGACTGCACGCCCAGGTCGAGGCCGCCGTACCCCGAGCAGAGAGACCCGATCAACGGGGTGGCAAGGCTCGGGGCCGTGGCGCGTAGGTCCGGCGCGGCTGCGGAGATGGGGTCGATCAAGGCGAGTTCCAGGGGCAGAAGAGGCTGGCGGGGAGGGGGCTCACGGGTGGCCGCGCGAGGGTGGTCGGGATGCTGACAGCGTGGGGAGACGGCTGGCCGGGGCTGGAGGTGACGCGCCTGGGCGGGGTGTGCTGCGTGCGCGGGCGGCCTTCACTCGGTCGGGCGGCGGATCGGCCGTCGGCGGCGCGGATGCTGTGGCCTTCGGAGCCGGACTGCTGTTCGCGGTGGCCCAACGGGCACGTACTTCGTCGAGCGGACCGAGCGCGTGCAGGGCGTGGTTGATCAGCCGGCCGGGCCCCAGAACCTCGTCCTGGGCCAGGGTCCGGATGGCTCGCGCGGAGGCGGCGGCGGTGCGGGTGACGGAGGAGCGCATCACCCGCTGTCCGAACCAGTCAGCGCTGCCGGGGACCATGCCTTCGCAGACGGCGGTCAGCTGCTCGCTCGACACTGTGCCGTCGGCCAGCAGGCCGCGTCGCTGGGCCTCCCAGAGGAGGGTGATCCGGTCGATGGGTTCGCCTCGGTGGCGCAGCGCGCCCAGGCACCGGTAGAGCTGCCCGTGGGTAGGGTCGGCGAAGTCTCCCGGCCGCAGCCAGGCCACCACCTCGCCCATGGCCCCCGGCTGTTCGGCGAGGACGGCCAAGAGGAACCGCTCGTCCTCGGCGACTTGGCCGCTCTGCACCGGAGGCGGGATGTCCGCGGCGGCAGAGGGCCCAGCGGTGGGTGGGACCGGTCGAGGGTCGGTTCCCCAGCGTCGTGCCAGGTCGGTGAGTACGCCGGTCAGGACGTCCGCCGTGCGCAAGGCTCCCTCGACCTCGCCCTGGACGGCGTCGGCCCGAGCCGCTTGGTGGAGACGGATCGCGTGCTGGGCGACGGTGCGGTGAATCGCCCCCTCCAGCACCATGCGTCCGTACACCGGTGCGTGCTCGGTTCGGGGACACGCCTGGATCAGAGTGTGGGCGTACGCCGCGGTCAGCCCGCGCACGTGCTGTCCGGCCTCCTCGACCGCGTCGGTCACCCACGACAGCGGCAACGGACCATCGGCCGAGAGCGCGGGATGCCCGTCGTTGCGCAGCTTGCGGAGGGCGGCGAACAGCGCCTGGTGGACGGGCCGATAGAAGTGGTCCGCAGCGAGCCACTCCAGGTGCGTGAGCTGCTTGGGGTCGAGGAGGGCGGCACCGAGGACCGCCTGCTCGGCACTCATCAGTGGGTTCACCGCCGGCCTCCGGGATCAACGGAGGACGCCTCGTCCTGCCGGATGAGGAGGTCGGTGACTGCCTGGTCGGCAGCGGCCATCGACAGCGCGAAGTCGTCCAGGGCGGCGGTGAAGGCGGGATCGGAGGCGGGGACCGAGTCGGCCCCGCCGTCAAGCCACCACCGGCCACCGCGCAGGACGACCGGAGCGTGGGCCAACCGCCCTTGCTGTGGTGTGGGCGCGCTCATGCCGACAGTCCAAGATCGTCCTGGTCGATGCTTTTCGCGAGGGCACGCTCGGTGATGGCCTTCGTGGCGCGAGCGGAAGCCGGGCCGACCACCTTGGCGGAGGGCTCCTTGTACCAGGGCTTGAGGTTGAGCATGGCGACCCGGATGCCGGTGGCCAGCAGCAGAACCTTGCCCTTGGGTAGGGCGCGGATGGCGTCCGGCGGAAGGATCCGCTCCGTGCGCATGCTCACCGAGGTGGACTTGCCGCCCTCGCTGGTCGACATCGAGGTGGTCTGGACGTCGTGATCGCCGACCTGACGGCTGAGCCGGTCGGCGAAGTCCGCGTCATCGATGCCAGATCCGATGATCTTGATGGTGGCGGCGGAGTACAGGGCGTCCATACCGGCCTCGCCCCAGCACCGCTGGCCCTGACGGTAGGACTGCAGGATCGTCATCGGGATGACGCCTCGGCTGCCCAGGTGGCTGTAGAGATCCGGGAGGTCCGAGATGCGGCAGACGTTCGCCGCCTCGTCGAGGACGCACAGGGCGGGCGGGTCGAGCCGTCCGCCGGAGCGCTCGGCGACGATCACGGCCGCGCGCATCACTGCGTCGGCCGCCGCCGCGATGATCGCGGACGCACTGCCGCCGCCGTCCTTGCTCAGCAGGTACAGGGTGTCGCGGGACGTGGCGAAGGCGAACGGCTGGAACTCGGGGAGGCCCTCGTTCGGGGTGACCCAGGCGGCGACGTCCGGGTCGAGCAGGCAGCTCGCGTACTGCCTCGCCGTCTCATAGATGCCGTCACGCGTTTCGGTCGCGCCGGAGACGGTGCCCTGGAGCTGGGCGGCGACGGCATGGTGGCCGGCGTCGGTGAGCAGGTCCACCGGGGTGCGGTCGGCCGGCATCGCGAGCCAGGCCAGGACATCGGTGATCGGCCGTCGGTGGGAAGCGGCAGCGAGGAAGAGGGCGCCGAGGGTGTTGCTCGCGGCGGTCGACCAGAAGTCGGAGCCGCTGGACTCGTCCACGCTCGCTGTCGCGAAGTGCCCCGCCAACCTCTTCGCCCCGGCGAGATCACGGGCGTCAGCGAGGATGTCCCACCACATCTCGCGCGGGTGGTGGGCGATCTGCTGCGGATCGAGGGTCCAGACCGTGCCGACCTTGGCGCGGGCGTCCACCGTCGCGGTGAAGGCGTCGTTCGCGGCCTTGTTACTGGTGAGCAGGACTGGACCCGGTGCCGAGAGGATCGCGGGGATCGCCAGCCCGGACGTCTTGCCGGAACGCGGGGCCATGATCGCGACGATCACGTCCTCCCAGGACGCGCGGACCTCCGTACGACCGGGATCGAGGGTGCCGAGCAGGATGCCGCGGTCAGCGGGCAGGACCTCTTTTACTCTCCCGGCCGCCCAGGCTCGGGCGCAGGCTCTTCGCCTTGGCGACGATCTCCTTGTCCAGCAGCGGCGCCAGGTCCACCTTGCGGGCGAGGCCGGACTTGGAGCCGGCACGCCAGCGCATCCACAGCACCGCAGCGGTGACGACCAGGGCCACGGTGAACAGGCCGGGGGCGACGCGGGCACCGACCATCAGCATGCTGGTGCTCAAGGTCGGCCACAGCACCTCCGGGTGCAGCAGCGCGTCCGTGACGCGGAAGGGGGCCCATGCCCCGCTCCCGACAAAGGTATTGGTGAGATTTCCGGTCAGCCAGGCGACAGAGCCGAAAGCCATGACGGCGCCGAGGACGCCGAACAGTAGGTAGAGGAGCGCGTCCGACCCGGTGGTGGTCGAGGGCACGCTGGTGCGCGGGGATGGCACGGCGATTCCTTGGGTGTGCGAGCGGGCGGGGGCGGGGCGCGCTCGGCTCTCGTGCAGCTCATGGGAGTACTCCTGGACGTCTGAAGCGGAACGTTTCAGCGGGGTCGGCCGGCAGAGCGAGGCGCGGGGGGAGGTGCTGCGGTGGCCGGCGGACTGCCGGTCGACGGCGACGTTCCGGCGCGCGGCGAGGAGGCGCGGGCCGCCCGCTGCCGGTCTGAATCGACGTTCCGGGCGGACGGCACACGAGCAGCCTCGGCACCGAGGACATCGTCGAGCAACTCCCGGCTGCGCAAGACGTTGACCATCTGGTGGTGCCGGGGGCCCGTGCGCTCTGCGGGACAGGCAGCGAGACCGTCCTCGGCGACTTCCAACTGCTCACGGACGTCCTGGAGCATCCCGTACGCGGCGGCCAATCGCGTCCACGTCTCGAAAGTCGGATGGTGATGCGGGTCGTCGAAGTCGAGACGGGCGCGAGTCCAGTCGGCTGCCGAGGCGACGACTTCGGTCAGCTCGGGCAGAGCCCCGACCAGGGCGCCGTTGACCTCCTCGATGATGCCCGCCACCTCATCGGGCGAGGCGTCCTCGTGGAGGCGAGAGATCATCCCGCGGACCGAGTACGGATCGGTGGAAGCGCTAGGCAGGCGCCTGACCTGCAGCGGCTTGTCGGAGCCCGGTGCCGCGCTGCGGTGGGCGAGCCGGATGTTGTGCTGCATGGCCGTACCGACGGCCTCGCCGATGCTGGAGTAGTACTCGGGCACGTTTGCCTCCTCGGGTGAGTGATCATTGACAGGTGGGTCGAGCGGGGACGCGCGACGTACTGGTGGCCGACAGCGGAGAGAGCGGCCGGGGTCACCGTTGGGGGGTTGCGGCGCGCGCTGGGTGACCCGTCACAGAGCAAGGCGCCGGCGCGGAACTGGACGCCGAGGAGACCTTGGCCTGGTTCGCCGCAGGAGGAGTGGCCAGAGCGGCACCACGGTGATCACGGACGCTCCGTGCTGCCGAGTAACTGGTCGAAGCGGCGCCGACGCGGCGTAGCTCGGCCTCGGAATCGACGAGTTCGGACTGGGCCGAGCTGACGAACTCCGAGGCGAAGCCGAACCGGTCGGCGAGCGCATACGCGTCGTCGTCCAGGTCGTTGACCTGTTCTCCCGCTGCTTCCAGCGCCTCCCGGACACGCTCCAGCGCACCATGCTCGGGGTGAAGGAGGTGGTCAACTGCCCGCTGAAGGCTGGCTCCGTCTTCGGCCGCACGGATCTGGTCCGTGATGCTGAGAAGTTCGGCTTCGGCGGCGTAGGGCCCCAGCGCATGCACCGAAGGGCTCATCCGGGCCGTGTCGGGGGACGGCGGAAGGGTGACGTCATAGCGAGCGGCTCGAAGCATCTCGGCCGCATGGCTGGCGATGGCGACCTGGTCGGCGAGCGGAGTGGTGGTGGGCAGGCGATGGCGTCGGCCGTGCCAGTCGTCGATCTGCTTGAAGCCGGCGTGACGGAGGAGCTGCGCGGAGAGGTCATCAGTAGCGCCCTTGGCAACGACGCTGCCGCTGAACTCGGACGTGATGGTGATCGAGGTAGGCACGGAAGTCTCCGGGGCAGAGGGAGCGAAGGACCCGTTGGAGGTGGGCCACTGGGCAGAGCGTCCGGTAAATCCGGGGTTTGGTCCGGCCGAGAATCTCTGGTACAGGCCGCACGGTGGCGGTCAGCCGGGTGCCCCGCCGCAGCAGGGCACCCGGTCGGTCAGAAGAAGGGATTCTCTGTCGGCCGGTCGGCCCCGGTGGCGGCTCGGAGCAGTTCGGTGAGGTCCTCGGGCTCGGACGACCTCTGGTCTATCCACCGCCCGGCGCGGGTCACCGTACGAGCGCTCTCCTCGATCTCCGCCCACTCCGCTTCGCTGGTCGTTGCGTCGAAGGGGGTGCTGCCGAAGAGCACCCCGGGGGTTGGGCAGCAGACCGCAAGGGAAGTCTCTGCCCCGCGGAGCTCCACTGCAGTGGGGCCCCTGCGCCGTAGGCAACGCTGCCCGAATGCAGGGAAAGCTTCAGGGACGGAGTCGATGCATGGTGGAACGACGCATGTCGGTTGCGACCCACTGGGGCAGTTTTGTCGCGGTGGTCGACTCCGGGCGGCTGGTGCGCATCGAGCCGAGGGGCGATGACCCGGCGCCGTCGCCCATCGGCCCCGGAATGGTGACAGCCGCCGATGACCACGCTCGCGTGTTGCGCCCCGCGGTGCGCAAAGGCTGGTTGAACGGCCTGCCGCGCGCCCACGACACGGCCAGAGGCGCGGACGGCTTCGTGGAGGTGAGCTGGGACGACGCTCTCACCTTGGTCAGTGATGAACTGTCTCGGGTGCGTTCGCAGCACGGGGACAGCGCGGTGTTCGGCGGGTCCTACGGCTGGGCCAGTGCGGGCGCCTTCCACAACGCGCAGGGGCAACTCCACCGGTTCCTGGCGTTGGGCGGTGGATACACCGACTCCCGCAACACGTACAGCACTGCGGCTTTGGAGGTCATCCTCCCGCATGTGATCGGCGGGCATCCGTGGAGCTACCAGTCGCGGATGCCGATGTGGGACGAGATCGCCGAGAACTGTGAGCTCGTGGTCGCGTTCGGCGGGCTGGCCCTGAAGAACAGCCAGATCAACCCTGGTGGGCTGGCCAGGCACCAGACGCAGGACCTGCAGCGCCGGTGCCGTGAGGCAGGGGTGCGGTTCGTGAACGTCAGTCCCATCCGCAGCGATGTCGCCGGCTTCCTCGACGCCGAGTGGCTGCCCGTCGTCCCCAACACCGACACCGCAGCGATGCTCGGCATCGCCCACACGATGCTGGTCAACGGCTGGCACGACGAGGACTTCCTCCGCCGGTGCTGCACCGGGTTCGACCGCTTCGCCTCCTACCTGCTCGGCGAGCTCGACGGCACCCCCAAGGACGCGGCCTGGGCGGCGGAGATCACGGGCATCAGCCGTGACGCGATCATCGACCTCGCTCGGCGTCTGACCACCCAGCGCTCGCTCATCATGGTCAACTACGCGGTGCAGCGGGCAGACCACGGCGAACAACCGATCTGGATGTCCGTCGTGCTGGCCGCCATGGCGGGCTCGATGGGCCAGCCTGGCGGCGGCTGGGGCGCGGGTTACGCGACGATGGACGCGACCGGCGTCGCCCCTGGCCGCCCCTCGGTGGCGACGATACCGGCGGTGTCCAACCCCGTTGCGGACTTCATCCCGGTCGCGAGGATCGCCGACACCCTGCTGCATCCGGGGAAGACCATCGACTACGACGGACAGCGGCTCACCTTGCCCGAGCTGCGCCTCGTGTATTGGTGTGGAGGAAACCCGTTCCACCACCACCAGGACCTGCACCGGTTGACCCGCGCCTGGCAGAGGCCCGACACGGTGGTTGTTCACGAAGCCTGGTGGAACACCACGGCTAAGTTCGCGGACATCGTCCTACCTGTCGCTACCGGCCTGGAACGCGACGACTTCGCAGCCGGCTTCTCCGACCCCCACCTCGTCGCGATGCCGAAGGTCCGTGAACCGGAAGGCGAGTCGCGCACCGACCACCACATCTTCGCCGCCTTGGCCGCCCGGCTCGGATACGAGGAGGAGTTCACCCAGTCGCGTTCCGAGATCGAATGGGTTCGTCACCTTTACGAGCAGACGAAGACAGGGCTCGGCGACGAGGCCGCCTTGCCAAGCTTCGAGGACTTCTGGCGCAGCTCCACTGCTGAGCTGCCGGCGCTGGCGGGACCATTTCCCGGGAGCTTCGAGGCGCTCCGCTCAGATCCACAGCGTTTCCCTTTGCCGACGCCGTCGGGCCGGATCGAGATCTTCTCCGAGGAGATCGACTCCTTTGGCTACGACGACTGCGCCGGGCATCCGACGTGGGTCGAACCGACGGAGTGGCTTCACGCTGATCTGGCGGACCGATTCCCGCTGCACTTGATCTCGAATCAGCCCGCCTCACGCCTGCACAGTCAGTACGACAACGGCGGCCGCAGCCTCAGCTCAAAAATTCGAGGGCGTGAGCCCGTGACGCTCAATGCGGCGGACGCCGCGTCGCGCGGCATCGAAAACGGCATGATCGTACGGGTCTACAACGACCGGGGGAGCTGTCTCGCGGGCGCGGTGATATCGGACGACGTCATGCCAGGCGTCGTACAACTGTCCACCGGAGCGTGGTGGGATCCGGTCCAGCCGGGTTTGAGCGGAACCTTGGACCGCCACGGCAATCCGAACGTCCTCACGGCGGATCGACCGTGCTCGCGCCTGTCCCAAGGGCCGAGTGCCCTCAGCGCACTGGTCGACGTCGAGCTGTACGGCGATCCCCCTCCCGAGGTGCTCGCCTTCACACCCCCCGATCTCGAACACTGACACGAAACCTTTCGGCCTCTCTTCGGGCTGGTTTCGTCCCTGCATCGTGGCGTGTGCAGCACAGGCTGCCCGTGTCCCGTCGAGAGGCTCTCGGCTTGCCGTTTGCGCTTGCGTAACGGCATGAATACTGTGCGCATTTGTGACTGCACTTCAAGACCTCAAGTACGGCCAGTGGTTCAGGGGCGCCGACGTCGACGGCGACGGATTTATCACTCAGCAGGACGTCCGCATGATGAGCGAACGCTACGTCGCCGCCCGTCGCACCACGCCGGACTCTCCGGCCGCCCACCTGCTCACCCAAGGGATGGACGGGTTCTGGACGAAGGTGATCGCCCCCATGGACCAGGACGGTGACGGGAAGGTCGATCTGCGGGAAATGACCGAAGGGTTCAAGCGGGTCCTGACCGACCCCGCCCTCTACCCGGAACAGATCGAGCCGGTCACCAACTGCTTCTTCGACCTCGTCGACCTCAACGGAGACGGCAAGATCGACCAGGCGGAGTTCCGGCAGATGTTCGACGCGGTCGCCGGCGTGCCCGGCGAGGACTGCGCTGCGGTCTTCGCCGCCTTGGACCGAGACGGCTCCGGCGCACTGGACCGGGCGGAATTCCACCAGGCGCTCACCGAGTTCTTCTACGGCAACAACCCGAACGCCCCTGCCAACCACCTGTTCGGGAAAGTCGCCGCCTGACGGCTATGAGTACGGCCTGGGACCTGCACGCCCACAGCAATACCGGTGTGGGCGTGCAGCGTGAATACCTCTGGCCAGGACAGCTCCACTGGAATCGATCTTCAGCGAGCTCGCGCCGAGCAGGGGGAGACGGCCGGGCACCTGGTGGCGGGCCGGCGGATGAGGGGTGGACGATCCTTGCCCGCCGCTACCTCTGGCCCAGCCGCTGACCCACCCCGAGACTCCGCCGCGGCATTGTTGCCGCGCTTCCCGGTTGCCGGATCGTCACCGTGGTTGGGCCCCGATCCGGCAGCCCCCACCACTCCCGGCCGACACCCCACAGCGCCATGAGTACGAAGGGCCCCGACCGCTCGGGAGGCCAGGGGCCTTCGCCTCGGGGGAAATGGCGCGTCTCCGACGCCGCGCAGGAATCGGAGCCGCGAACCGCACAGGACCCAACGTGGGGGTCCAGCCCTGTGCGTGCGTCACGCCCTCAACGCGTACAGGCGCGGCAAGGACACGGCTCAGATGCGCTCGTGGAGGTGGGCTTCGAGGAGGGCCCGTCGGGTACCCGGCGTCCGGCTCAGCGAGCGGGCCCGGGGAGGGCCGAGCCACGACGGCGGCCCGTACTACCGGTCACCTGAACCAATCGAGGTCCCCGCCGGCGTCTACTGCTTACCGAGCTCGTCGAGCATCTGCTGTTGGTGGCGGTGGCCGATCGTCTCGTAGCCGATCACGGTGACGAAGGGCGCGAGCATGACCACGAGCAGGCACACCGCGATGGCCACGCCAGCGGCGGCCAGGAGGACGGCCGTGAGCAGTACGGCGATGGTGAGGGCGACCAGAAGGATGTGGAAGCGGTCGGCCGTGGACAGCAGCAGGGTGTGCAGGAGGTAGATCATGAGCATGTAGAGGCCGACAGGGAGCGCGAGGGCGAGGACGACGGCGGTGCCGGAGATCTTGGCGTGATGTTCCATGTACAGGCCTGCCACGTGCAGCCCGGCGCCGGCCGCGGCGACGCCGATGAACAAGGGGATGTGGCCGTAGCCGAAGAGGTATCCGCGCTTGCGTCGGTGTACCAGGATGTCGCCGAACGGCGTCAGGAAGTACATCCACCACATACCGAAGGTCAGGCCCACACCAGCGATGACCACGGCGATGGCGTTCCAGGTCCAGTGCGTGCCGTCCCCGCCGCCCAGGAGATCACCGGAGGAAGCGACGGTACCGACGACCCCCTCGCCGAGGACGATGATCGCGAAGAGTCCGTACCGTTCGGCGACGTGGTGCGGGTGCCAGGGCGTGCCTCCCGCGGAGCCCTGCGTCAGCACCGGCAGGACGAGTTCGAGGGCGCCCAGGATGCCGAACGCAACGAAAACGACGGCGATCGGCATGTGGACGAAGGCCACGACGATCCAGCCTGCCTGGACGATCAGCGTCCAGCGGATGTTGGCCATGCCGACATCGTGGAACGAGGGGGACTGCCGGGCGGCGCGCCACCACTGGAGCACCATCGCGATACGCATCACGACGTAGCCGATGACCATGGCGCGCAGTTCGAGGTGACTGCCCTCCTCGACGGAGTGGAACATCGCGGGCAGGCCGAGCGAGAAGATGACAACGCCGATCATCTGCAGCATCGTCAGGGCCCGGTAGAGCCAGTCGTCGGTGGCGAAGGCGGAGGCGAACCAGCTGAAGCTGATCCAGGCGACGCTGATCGCGAACATCGCCAGCACGAATGCGATGACCGCCTGGGCGGCATGCCCTTCGGCGACCATCTCGGCGAACTGAAACGCCGCTGTGCCGACGGCGACCACGAAGGTCAGGTCGAACAAGAGCTCCAGCGGTGAGGCGGTTCGTCCGTGCTCTTCCGGGTCACGGCCGGTCATGGGGACCAGCCGTCGCGACAGTCCGAGCTTGCCGGACGTGCTGGTGGGTCGTGGTTCATTCATATGCAGCAGTATTTCTGACGCTTCTCGTGCCCGCCCGACCGCACTGCTGGGGCAGCGGCGGAGTTATGTACCGGCCGGGCCCACCATGATGGAGCCCTGGAGGAATCCTGCCCGCCGACAGCCGGGGCAGAGAGGCGCATGGTTTCGTGTGGAGCTGACGATAGGGGGCTTGACGGTGGGCACGGTCGATGAGGTGCTGCGGAGCGCGGGCGATGCTTGCGAGAGGGAGCTGCGGGGGCGGGTGGGGTCGCTTCAGGGGCCCGCTGCTGAGGTGGCTGCCTATCAGTTCGGCTGGTCGGGAGAGGGGGCACGGCAGGGCGGTAAGTACGTTCGTGCTGCCTTGACTCTGGCGTGTGCGCGTGCGGTGGGAGGTGCGGACCGGAGGGCGGTGCCGGCGGCAGCGGCGGTAGAGATGGTGCACAACCTGTCGCTGCTCTACGACGATGTTCTGGATGGTGACGCGGTGCGGCGCCACCGTGCGGCCGCGTGGCAGGTTTTCGGCCCGTCGTCCGCAGCCCGGTCTGCGGACGCGATGATGCTGACCGCGTTCGACGTCCTGTCGGAAGCCGACGGGCCGGACGGGCCGGTGGCTCGTGAGGCGTCGGCCGCCCTGGTGGATGTGCTGATCCAACTGGCCGTCGGCGAGAGCCTGGACTTGGTCTTCGAAGGCCGGAGTGAGGTGATCTTGGCGGAGTGTCTGGAGATGGTCTCGGGCAAGACCGCCTCGCTGTTCGCCTGCGCTTGCCGGCTGGGTGCCCTCTACGGAGGCGCCGACCCGGCCGTCTGCGCCCAGTGGGCAGAGTTCGGGCATGACCTCGGCATGGCTTTCCAGCTCGTGGACGACCTGCTCGGTATTTGGGGCGACCCGGCGGTGACGGGCAAGCCCGTCTTCAACGACCTGAAGAACCGCAAGATGTCGGTGCCCGTGGTCGCCGCGCTGGGCTCCGGGACCCCGGCCGGCGACGAACTCGCGCGCCTCTACGCGCAGCCCGGGGGCGATACGGCCGACCTCGCCCGCCTGGTCGAGGAGGCGGGCGGGCGGCGCTGGACCAGCGACCGCGCCGCCCAGCACGCGACAGCCGCACGCGACCGGCTGCACCGCCTCACAGCACTACCCGAGGCTCTCGAAGACCTCGGAGCGCTCTGCACGGTCGTGATCAGACGCGTGCACTGACCTTCCAGGGCGACGGTCCGTCCATGATGTGCGCGCGGCCCTGACCGAACAGCTCGGCGTCCACCTCCTTGAGCCTGCGCAGTTCCGCGGGCTGGTGCAGGGCGTGCACGGCCGCAGGAACCCCGGTGACACCGGCTGCCTCCAGCAGGGCGTTCACGGCGAGGCGGGCGGCCTGGTTCGCGCCCTCCATCGTCGCCAGGTTCACGGGGGAGCGCACGTAGTCCCCGGCCATGAACAGGTTCGCTGCCGCCGTAACCGCTCGCGGGCGCGCCGCCCAGGAACTGGTGGTGTTGATCAGCAGCGGCTCGTCGTTGACAGCCGGCCCTGGCCCGTCAAGGTTCCGCACCGCCGGATCCAGCTCCCACGAGTGCAGCAACCCCTCGTGCAGACGGGTTCGACCAGCGCCATTGAGCCCGTCGCACAGCTGCGCCCAGACCTCGGCCGCGATCTCTGCCCGGCTGCACTCACGGGCCGGCTTGCCGTACAGGATGCCCGGGGTGTCCCAGGAGGAGATGTCCACCGACAGGCAGTCGGCCACCGTCCCGTCGCCGTAGGTTGCCGGGAAGTCGCAGTCCCAGAACTGGGCCTGGCTGATCGAGGTGAGCGCCCAGGGAGAGTCCAGGAACAGGACATGGCCGTGGGTGACGGGCGCCGGCTGGGTCAGGTAGAACTGCATGCCGACCATCCAGTCCGTGTGGAGGCCCGTCACGTTCTTGAGCTCAATGTCGGCCTCCGCCAGTCCGCGGTCTAGCAGTGCGCCGACGCGGTGGACCGGTAGGGCGCAGATATACCAGTCAGCTTCCAGCTCCCGCAGCCGGCCTGCCGGACCGCGCAGTTGGGCCCCGGCGACATGGCGACCGCTCAGGGTTAGCCGCTCGACTGCCCAGCCGAGTTGCAGCCGCACCCCCAGGGATGCCAGATGACGGATCCATGGGTCGATCCAGGCTGTGCTGGTGGGTCCGTTGAGGACCCGGTCCGCCGGCTGTAATTCCTCGCCCCGGCCGAGGAACCCGTAACTGAAAGCCTCCAGGAACCCGCCGACCGTGTGCGCACTGCAGACCTCGGCCCGTGCCGCGACCACCGTGCGGGTCGCGCCCACCACACACGCCTTGATGTACTCCTCGGAGGCGCCGTCGGCCGCGGCGAAGTCCCACCACGAGGTCGACTCCCACTGGCCCAGCCGCCGCTCATCACTGCTCGTCATGTAGACGAGCATCCGGTTCGCGAAGTACAGCAGCTCCTCGCTCGTCAGCCCCCTGCCACCCGCCTCCAGCCCGACAGCACGCAGGAACTTCATCGGAGTCCGAGCCCCCACAGCCACGGACACATCCGTGACCCGCTCACCCACCCGACCCGAACGCGCGGAAAGCATCTGCGTCGCCTCCCGCAGATTCCCCGCCACCCCCTCCGTGCTGCCGTCGACCGGGATCCGGCGCAAAGTGTCCGGCAGACTCCGGTAGAACCCGGGGAAGAACCTAAACCCGTGCTCACTGGGCAGGTCCAACCGCCCGCCTCGGCCGGTCCCCGGCACCCACGCACTGCGGGCCTTGCCACCCCAACCGGTCGGCTCCACCACCGTCACCTCGAAGCCGCGCTCCGCCAGCTCCATCGCCGCCGTCAACCCGGCCACGCCACCACCCAGCACCGCGACTCGCAAGCCCCGCCCCACGGACACCACCACACCCTCTACCGGGGCCACCAGCGAAGCCCCCCTCCACCCAGTCACGACGAGTAGATCATTAATCTGCTTTGCGTCACGGACGAGACCTCCCCCCTCAGTCCCCGGCGGCTCAGCGGCCGGCCTCGGCTCGTCCTGCTTGACATCACCGCCACCGACGAAGAGCCCGCCCACGCCCCGGTGGGCGAGCCGCAACAACTCTGGACCACCTTCGGCATCACCCCCGTTCCGACCGAAGGCCGGCTCTGCCCGACCTTACGGGCCCGTGCGGCGGGCCTGCCGCAACAGCGGCCTCGTCGCTTTTGCGACTTAGCTACGTGGCGAAGGGGGACCGCCTCGGCTGGAGCAAGGGCTTGCACCTCGGGACAACAATCGGTCCATCCGCCTGTGCAGCCTCGGCCCACAGCACGAAATCGGTCCACCGACCCTGTCGGTGGACCGTCACGAAACTTCGAGGTCAGGACCCATTCCCACGTGCCGCCGACGGCTCACATCCGGCAGCCGATCACCGTGCCGCTCCGCCACCAGCTTCCCGCGCAGGACCCTGCCGTAGGGCGGGACGGAGCCCTGCGCGGAACGCAGCACCGAAGGACAGCGCAATCACTGCCGGGTGAAGTGCCACATCTGCGAAGTAGTCGGAGAGTTCGGGTTGGGCAGTTCACGCAGCGGTGCGTAGTTGTCGTCCCCGAACAGGCCGGTTACAGCGACGTCCTCGTTCAGGAAGGGCGACAGAACCCACCGTGCAGGGCTCTCGTCGGTGGACCGGAGGATCCACCATTGGGACTTGTTCGTCGTGCACGCAGCTAGGTACACCGAGCCCCCCGGCTCTCCGGCCCTGGCGTCGGCGCAGTTCCCGGTTCGGGCGCTCTTCCAGTGGAAGATTCCGGGGCGCCCGTTCACCTGCTCGAACTGGAATGTGCGCGGGAAGGGATGGTCTTGCCGGTAGTAGACCTGAAGGAAGGTGCCGGCGTTGCCGACCGTGTCGTCAGGGACCAGGTAGTTGGTGTGGGCGTCGTTGGTGATGACAACGGGTCCCGAGGGGACGGGGGCGGCGGTGGGTGCGGCTTGAGCGGACCCGGTCAGGACTGCGACGGAAAGAATGGCGGCCGCAGCAGCGGCCCAGCGACGGATAGTCATACGGACGATCTTGACGGGCCAGATTTGTGCCAAACCGTTTTTTCGGGAGATAACCACCCGATCGAGGAGAGCCAGCTATCCGGGGCGAACCGGTGCCGCTGTCCCGGCTCGGAGCTCTCCACGGCGGGGAGTGCTGGTACTGGCCCAACCTGACAAGCAGGATGCCACCGCGGCCTGGAAGAAGACATGCGGACGCCACCCGCCGAAGGGGCTTCGTCAACCCCAGAGCCGGTAGTCACCCGGCTGCGGCCTCGTAACACGGCAGCACAACACGCCACCGACCGAAGCGACAGTCTCCGCGCACTCTCTGATTCACGCGGGGCGCACGCCCCCTTACTCCTTTTGGGTGACCAGTTCGCGGTGACGATTGCGGCAAGATCGAAGTGAAGTGATCTTGCCGCACGAGTCCTTCTCATTCATGCCCATCGAGCAGCCCGCACGATGGGCATCCCTCTGCGAGAGCGGCAATCCAGGGTCTTCTCGCGCAGCACGAAGGGGCGCCCCCTGGGCGGGAGCGCGTCTGTGCGCAGGTCACCCATTGCATGGTCAATTGGATGAATACCGAGGAGTATTGCTATGGCGTTGACATCGGCAACGGTTGCAGCTGAGTTGGAGGCTGCGAGCAAGGTCGGAGATCCCACGGCTGACACGCTGGTGACCGACCTCCTCGAGAACAGGGAGGTCGACGGGATCAACGCTCTGTTCCGGACGATCGGAACGCTCAAGCCCGACACAGATATGTCACGGCTTCCCGATCGGCTGGCCCAGTTCCTGCGGGAGGCAGCTACCCCGCCGCCGGACTGGAGCGAGGCAGACGTCAAGGCCGCAGAGGGCTTCTTCGGCCACCACCACGGCACCGCCTCGATGCTGCAGGGCACCGTCGGCCTCATCGGCACCTACCTCGCACCCACCGGGGCATTCACCCTGCGCTCCACCGGCCGCCTCGGAGGTGTCGAGGGACCAGGCCGAAGGCTGTCGCAGTCCTCCCGCCTGTTCATCGACATGGGCAACAAGAACGCCATGCGCGACGGGACCCTGGCCGCCACCGTCACGAAGGTGCGCCTCGTGCACGCCTCAGTCAGGCAACTGCACAAGCAGAGCGGCCAGTGGGACTACGACAAGTGGGGCGAGCCGGTCTCCCAGAAGTACACCACCGGCGCCGCCTGCGTTTTCAGCACCCAGATCCTCCAAGGCATGAGGAACCTCGGCATCGATGTCTCCGCCGACGACGCCCGCGGCTTCATGTGCGCCTGGCACTACGTCAACCACTACCTCGGCACGCCGGAGAAGTGGCAGCTGCCCAAGGACGCCGACGAGGCAGAGCGGCTGTGGAACCAGGAGCGGGAGACGGAGTGGAAGAAGACCGACGACGGTGTCTTCATGACCGCCCAGGCCATCAAGTTCTACCGCGATCTCCTGAAGCCCGGAGCCAGTGACGCCTACATCGCGCTGACCCGCGTTGCGCTCACCGACAAGTACGCGGACATGGCTGGCTTGCCCAAGAGCCCCCTCGACCTCGCGGGCAAGCCGCTCGCTGCGGGCCACGGCCTCGTCAGCGGAACGGCCGGCGGCCTCTTCGGAGGAGCCGCCCAGCGGACCGTCGGCGTCAACCCATACAAGGACCTCCTGGGAGTCGCCTCGAAGGCGTTCAACGAGATCGAGCAGTACGCACTCACCCACGACCAGGACGACCAGCCTCAGATGCACCAAGAACTCGACGACAACCGCTGACCACCGGTCATACGGCCTAATGGAGCCGCCAAGCGCACTGGAGTATCGCGCGCTTGGCGGCTGCGGCTTCTCACACAGGCTCAAGGCGGAGGCAACTAAACCCTCTGCCCTAGTTCAGCTCAACACGCTGAACTTGACAGAGAAGCCTTCGGTGACCAGTGCGGTGTAGGCGTTGGTCAGGATCTGGTGACGACAGCGCACGCCCCAGGGAACGGCCCGCTCGGTCCCCTCCAGGGGAGGCATCCGGTACTGCTCGGACCAGGCTTCGGACGCCGTCTGCTCCTCGGCGCGCTTCGCCTTGAGCCAGGCGGCCTTGTCCTGCTCGTCGCCCTCGTTCGAGGCGCGCCAGCAGTCCGTGCACTCCTGCCTGGCGAGCCACTCGGCGAAGCCGGCGCGGCGGTCGGCCGGTCGGTCGGGCAAGTCGCGGTCGGCATGGTGCCCGCAGGTGTGGTCGATAGGCCAGATCGTCTTCACGGCCATGGAAGGGCCTCCTTGAGGAATTGGATCAGCGGTCGCGGGAGTACGCGATGCGGGGGTCAGCCGGCCGGACCGCCGGTGTGGTGACGGCGGCGGGGACCGGCGCCCTGCCCGGGATACCGGCACGGGCCGGGCTGGCGGCGAGCGCGGCGGCGCTCAACGGAGACGCGCGAGCGGGACCACGGCCGCGCTCACGGCCGACGGCCGGCGTGGCAGCAGGGCGGGGCCGAGCCGTCACCTCTTGAGCGAGGCGGGGCTGCACTGCGACCTGGAGCCCCGAACGGTGCAGGGCCACCGTGGCGTCGGCGACTTTCCCTAGCGCCTCGACGCGATCGGTGGTCGCGGGGAGCGTGTAGATGTCCAGGCTCGAGTTGTGCCGCCAGCCGTCCTCCACTAGCGCGAGCCCGCTGAGGCCGGAGACACGGTCGTCGAGGGCTGCAACGATGCCGAGCTGCGGGTGATCGGCGAAGGCGACGTCTGGTTCACCGAGCGGACCGCGGTCGCGTACCTGTGCCGCTTCGGGCGCCAGCGCAGGGTCAAGTGCGACGTCCACATCGACCTGGTAGCCGGCCTTGCGCAGCAGCTCGATGGCCCGGCTCGTACGGCCGTGTCCGTCACGGTTCTGGTCGGGCAGCGCGTACAACGTCGGCTGGTCGGGGACGGGATGGAAGTCGAATCCCCTGAGCATCCAGGTGCTGGCCGCGAGGTTCTTTGGGTTCGCGGCGACGATGCCGTGGACGGGGTGGTGGCCGAAGGCCAGGTCGGGCAGCACGTCGTAGTGGCTGGGCATGGCAGATCCATCCGAGGCGGGTGCGGTTGCAGGTGCGGGCGACGGGCGGATCAGTTCTGAGGGTGCAGTGCACGGAGGACTCCTGGATCGCGGTCGGTCAGAGCCGGGGAGCGGATGAGGAACTGGCCGACGGCGGCGCGGCCCGCGCGGAAGACTCCGGCGGCGGACCGGTCGGGAGCACGCGCTGGCCGACCGACGGCGAAAAGGCGAGAGCGACACTCGCCCGGGATGGAGCGGAGTCGGGCGGGAGCACGGTGGCGGCGCGCGCCTTGCCGGAACGTTCCTGCTCCTGGCGTGGCAATACGCCAAGCTGGTCCAGGCGGGCGTCGACAGCGGAGAGGAGATCCGGCACGCTGCCGCCGTGGCGCGCATGCGGGCCGTCCGGCTCGGAGTCGTAGATCACCTCGTAGACGGCAGGCTCGACGGACCGGTGGCGGGTGACCATCCAGCTTTCCGGGGACTCGGGGTGCTCGGAGGGTGGCTCCTGCGGCGACGAGATGATCAGTGAACTGCCGTCGGGAAGCTCGGCGTGGACGATGTAGTCGCTGAGGCCGTACTCGACGGTGCCCTCCAGGCCGCGCTGCCCGAGCGCGGAACAGAGGGCAGCCTGAAGGCGACGCGGATCGGACGTGGCGGTCGGGGGCGGGGTTTCGTGGTGCATGGAGTTCTCCGTTGCGAACACCCCGCCGCACGGCGGGAGCCGACGGGGCGTGGAGCTTGAAGGAGTGCGGGGTGACTGCGTGCTAGGGATCACCGCGAGCGACCGGGAGCCGGCGGATGCGATGCCGGCGGGACCTGGGGCGAAGCAGGTGATCCGGCAGGGGCGTTGTGCGTCGAGCGGGTCAGGGCGACGCGAGCCCGCTCGGTCTGCGCCGGCCGTTCGGTGTCCGCTCGGTGAGCGAGGTATTCGCCGACGCGCACCAACGCCGGTCCCTTGGAGCCCAGTTCGTGTGAGTAGTGCCAGCCTTCGGTGTTGCGGTGCTCCTCGGCACGCTCCTGGTAGAGGTGGAGCACGCTCGGCTGCGAACCGTCCATAAGCGCCATGACGCCGTCCCATTCGTGCCGCAGCTCCTCCGCCCGGAACAGGATGGTGTCGATCCCGCGTATCCGACGGAGGTCGTCACTGATCGGCCCCTCGACGTAGTCGGGGCCGTCGGCGGCGGCGCGGACCCCGGCCAGCACCTCGGGTCCGTGGTCGAGGAACACCTCGGCGTGCTTCCACGCTTCTGCGTCCCGCTTGACCTTCCCGTCCCCGTAGACCTTGTCGTCCAGCGGCCAGCCGTCCGCGTCGCAGAGCGAGTCCGAAACCGCGTCCCAGGCGTCGCACGCCTCGTTGATCCCGGCGGCGGCCGAGGCCAATGCCGGGAGGTGCCGTCGCCACGCCAAAGGGTCGGTGGCCTGCGACGGCTGGTTGTCACCGGAGGAAGGAGTGGAAGAAGCGGACATGATTGATTCCCGTTGCTGTGCTGGTCGTTGGGCTAGGCCGCCATGCGGGCGTCTGTGTCGAACAGCTCCCGCTCAGCCGGGTGGAGGATGTGCTGGGTGATGAACGAGCGGTCGGCGACCTTCCACAGACCTCGGCCCTTGGTCAGGGCGGACACCGCCTGGGTCTCGACGCCGGTCAGGCCGAGCAGAGATGCAGCGGCGGCGAGCTGGTCAGGCTCCTGGCGGTAGATGATGCGCGTGCTGCAGTCCGCGAGGAGCCCCTCGGCAAGGACCCGGCCGCGCGACCCGGCGTCGCCCGCCGAGAGCAAATCGCTGAGGCGGTGGATCACCATCAGGTTCGCGATGCCCAGCCCTCGGGAGAGCTTCCACTGGCTCTGCATCCGCTCCAGCAGCCCGACGTGCCGCATCAGCCGCCACGCCTCGTCGTAGATCACCCAGCGCCGACCACCATCGGGATCACTCAGGGCTGACTCCATCCACGCGCTCGCGCACGTCATCGCGAGCACCAGTGCCGTGTCGTCACCGGAGCCGCCGAGACGGGAGAGATCGATGGACAGCATCGGTGTGGTCGGGTCGAACGACACGGTGCTCGGCGTGTCGAACATGCCGCTCAAGTCGCCGTGCACGAGACGTCGCAGGGCATGGGCGAGGTCCTGGGCGGCTGAACCGAGGTGCCCTGCCTGGTGGCCGAGGGCCTGGTTGAGGCGTTCGGGGGAGCCGAGTACGTGGGCGATCTCGCCGAGCAGCGGCACCGTGCCCCGGGCGGCGGCGTCAGCGACGACCAGATCCAGGGCCAGGTCGAGGGCGGTGTGCTCCATCGGCAGCAGGTCGCGCTTCAGCACGGTGCGGGCGAGGCTGGCCAGCAGCAGCAGACGGCGCTTGCGAACCTCCGTGAACCAGTCCTCCTCGCTCACGGAGGCGGGGCGGGCCGGGGTGTCCAGCGGGTTCAATCGTCCAGGGAGCCCCGGGCCCAGGGCGATGCTGTAGCCGCCGAGGGCTTGCGAGACACCGGTCCACTCCCCCTTGGGATCGCAGGGGATGTAGATCCGGTAGCCGTGGGCGATCGACCGGGTGGCGATCGACTTCGCCAGCGCGGACTTGCCCATGCCGATGATGCCGGCCAGGACCGCGTTGGGGTTGGTGAAGCCCTCCACCCTGCCGCTGTTGTAGAGCGAGAAAGGGTCGAAGCAGAAAGCCGCCTCCGCGTGCACATCGCGGCCGATGAACACCCCTTCGGCGCCCAGGCCGCCCTCGGCCACGAACGGGTACGCGCCGCTGGCTGTGGCGGTGGTCATCCGGTGGGCGGGCAGGTCGAGCTTGCCGCCGCGGGCGGAGGCCGGACCGGGGCGACCGGTGAGCGGGTAGGTGGGCCGAAGATCCGGGTCGAGGGTCTGCTCGGCGCGGTGCTTGGGCGGGTTTCCGGCGAGGCGTGCCTGGCGGCGGGCTTCGGTGAAACCGGCTCGGGCGGCTCGCTGCTCGGTGCGCGTCGTCTTACGGGGCACGAACAGGGGGGAGGCGCTGGCGCGGGTACGGGGCATGAACGTTTCTCCAGATGAGGGGTGGGTCAGCGGCGGACGAGGCCGGTGAACGGGGCGTGCAGGTCGGCCGGGGTGGTGCGCCGCCGCACGAGATGAGCGGTGCGCTGATGGCGCTGGCAGATGGTCAGTCCCGGTGCTCCCTCCGGAAGAACGGCCTGGCACGCCTCCGGTGCGGGGATCTCGCCGGAGCCCGGCCGGGGCGCCGCGTGGTAGGCGGCGTGGAGGTGCTCGGCGGCCTGCCAGATGCGGGTGCGGGCGGTACGGAGCTGGTCGCCCTCGTTCGCCACGAGCTGCCCGGTGCGACCGGCGTGGGCGTCGAGCAGCCCGTGCAGCGAGACGAGGTGGGCGTGCAGAGCGTCCAGCTCGACCCGGGTGGTGACCAGCGGGCCGCCCGGGATGTTGAGCGCCCGGTGGAAGTCGAGCGCGGCGGTGGCGAAGGGCACGAAGTCCTGCGCGGTCGGGCTGGCGGTGCGGGACATGAGGGTGCTCTTTCTAAGGGAAGGGTCAGGCGGCGAGCGCGAGCGGCAGGGCGGCGGCGGTGAATGCCTCGGCCTGCTGCCAGGTCAGCGGCCGGAGATCGAGCTGGGCGCCGACAGCGGCGGTCTCCACGACGGCGCAGGCGGTGCGCAGCTCGTCCTCGGTGTCGGCCGAGACGGTCAGCAGACCGGTCAGGGCGACGTCGGCGTGCCCGGCGATGAGCTGGCGTTCGCGGGACTTGATGTCCTGGTACTCGATCGAGTCCGCCTCGGAGTCGACCTGGCCGCGCCGGGCCCGTTCGGCGGCGTCGGCGATCACGCTGGACTTCTTGCGCTGCACGTCGCGCAGGGCGGCGTCGAGGTTCTTCGGCTCGTAGGAGAGCGACAGCGTGCGCCGGACGCCGCCGGTGAACAGGAGCTGGTGCAGGAAGCCGGCGCTGGTCTCGGTGCGCGGCCAGTTCTCCACCCAGTAGGTGGCGTGCACGGCGGAGTCAGTGGCGATGTGGTCCGCCTTCTCGACGACCACGACGGGGCCGGCGGCGGCGGGCTCGGCCTCGGGGCGACCGCCCGTGGACCAGCGGTCGAGTGTCGCCAGCGCCTTCGGGTCGTAGGAGGTGCGCACCACGGCGGCGATCTCGCGGGCGGTGAGCCAGCCCGTCGGGGTGAGACCGGCGGTCCGCGCCGCCTGGTCGAACGTGGAGGTGAGCTGGGCGAGGACGCTGAAGGCACCGGTGAGACCGCCGCCAGCCTGGTTGATCAGCCGGCGGGCCGCCTTGGTGTCCAGGGACACCGCGACGTACGCCTCGTGCGGGGCGGCTGCGGGGCCGGCGCTCTGGATCAGCTCGTTGTAGATCGCGCCGGCCATCGGGGTGTCGGGGCGGCCGTGCTCTTCCCAGTAGCGGCGCAGCGCGTCACCGGAGTCGGGGATGGTGCGCTCGATCACCTGGATGCGGGCGATCTGCCCGGTACGGGCGAGAGCTGCCAGCGCGCGTCCCCAGCCGCCGACGTTGGCCTGCTGGGTGCCGGGGTCGAGCAGGGCATAGGCGCGGGAGGAGACCTTGACCACCGCGGTCAGCGTCCCGGTGTGCGGGTTGTGGACGGCGCCGTACTTACCGTCGGGAGCAGTGGTCACGCGCAGGCTGGCAGCGGTGCCGGGAAGGTGGAGCAGTCCCTCGCGGGTCGGCCGGCGGGAGGGCCGGGTGAGCCAGACGAGCTGGCCTCGCATCCGGCGCAGCGCGTACCGGACGACGATCGGGGCCCAGTCCGCCAGAGCACGACCTCGGTGGCGGACGAAGACGAGCAGCGCAATGACCGCCCACAGCGGTATGAGCTGGAGGGCGCCGACCACACCGCGGGCGAGGATCACGGCGAGAAGGAGAAGGCCGGTGAGTCCGGCGACGGCCAACTGCGGGACGGTCAGGCCGAGCAGGACGCCGCGCCTGCTGCGGTGGGGAAACTTCACGGTGGGCGTGGAGGACTGATGCTTGCCGGACATGGTGGTTCCAGACGGTGGGAGCGGGCGGAGGACGGGGCGCGCGGCGCTCTTCTGGACGTCATGGCGAAACCTTCCTGCGGGTGGTGGGCGGGGGCGGGCCGTGGAGTGCGGCCCGCCCCCGGGGATGTGGGTCAGGAACCCGACGGCGGCTGGGTGGGATACACCCAGTTCGTCGGCGTCGCGGAGCCGGTGGCCGATGGCCCGGACGCGGACGCGGACGCCGGAGTGCCCGAGGCCGAAGGTCCGGGGTCGGCTGGCGGCATGGAGGTCAGGTCGCCGCCCGGAGCCGATGCGGCTGCGAGGTGACCGGAGCCGCCCGCAACGCCTTGGGCAGTCGATTCGGACCCTTCCGGTTCGTCCTCGCCAGGACGTGTGATCAGTGGCGGGATCCCGGGGCGCTGGATCAGAGCCCGGCCCTTGTCGCCGCTCGCGTCCGGGTCTTCGCCGTACCGGAAGCGGGTCTGCTGCTTGGGCGGCCCGGCGTCGATGCCCTCCTTGCTGAGGTTGCCGCCGGAGGGGTTGATGCCGGAGGCGACGCCATCGGTGCCCGCGCCCGGGACCTGGTTCGGGCCCTGCGGAGCGGGGGCGCCGGTACCGGCCCGCAGCGCGAGGCTGCCTGCGGTCTTCGCGGCTCCTGCGGCGACCGCCATGCCGGCGACGCCGGTGCGGTGCATGTCGTCGTGGCCGCCGCCGTCGCTGGCCCAGTGGACGAACTTGTACGTCGCGTAGGGGCAGAGCAACACCAGGACCATCACGACGATGCCGGCCATCGCGTCGGACAGGGCCGCCATCCCGTCGCTGGCGTCGGTCTTGCCCATGGCGGAGACGCCGATCAGGAAGACGACGGTCATCAACAGCTTGGAGACGATCAGGGTGCCGGTGGCCTCGATCCAGCCGCGCCGCCACCGCTTGGCGACCTCCCATCCGCCGCCGGCCCCCGCGAACACCGCGAGCGTGACCATGATCAGGACCCCGACCTTGCGGGCTACCATCACGCCCCAGTAGAGGAAGGCGCCGATCGCGCACCCGAAGGCGACCAGCGCGGGCACACCCCAGCCGAGGCCGTACATGGCTCCCATCTGATCAACATTGATCACACGACGGATCGCGTCGTCGATCGAGGTGTTGGCGGCTTTGAAGAGGCCGTCGGACAGTGCGTCCACCACGGTGATGGCGACGGTCGTGAAAGCGATGGCGGAGAAGCTGAAGAGGACTCCGGTCATGGTGCCGAACGCCGCCTTGGTGAGGGCGCGTTCGTCGCGGCGCCAGGCCGCGGTCATGAGCTGGATGCAGAAGATGCCGACGGTCAGGGCGAGGCCGATGGGCAGCAGCAGCTCGTAGTTGTCGCGGAACCACCCGGCGTTGAGGTCGATGGCCGTCGTTTTGTTGACGGCCTTGGCGGCCAGGTCGGCCGCGCTGGACGCCAGCTCGCCCGCCGACTTCGCGATCCACGCGCCGAGGCCGTCGGTGACGGTGCCGGCGGGGTTGGTGGCGAAGTCGACAGCGCCGCACACCTTGTCCATCAGCGGGAAGTCGCAGACTCCCATGGGTCGTACCTCCGTTCTGGGGCGAGGGTCAGGGCGCGACGGACGGCATGACGCCGACCAGGGCGCAGGAGTGATTGGGCCGGCACCGGACCGCGAGGGTGGTGGACCGGCTCTCCGCGCCGCCGGCGGCCGAGCCCTTCCAGCGAATCGACTGCTTGCCGGAGACCGTGACGGCGTAGACGTACGCCTGGGTGATCGCCCCGGGGTCGTCCTGGAGGGCCTGGGTAAAGGTGTGCGGGAAGTGCCCCTCGTTGATCTTGGCGGTGGCGACCTGCTTGTTGGCCGCCATCTCCCTCCACAGCACGGCCGAGGGGACCATTTGGTCGACGGAGGCCGGATCGGCGTACTTCGACTCCGTGGTCAGCCAGCCGCGCAGCGCCTTGCGCAGCTCGGGCTGCGAGTACGCGCGGGTGTCGTACGACCACAACGCTGCTGCGGCGGCCTTGCCGTACGTGATCGGGTCGTGGGTTTTCGGCGGAACGGGCAGAGCGCGGGGCTGGGTGTGCGGCCCGGACGGTGCCGCGGACGGCGGGGACGCCGTGGGCGAACTCGGCGGTGGCGCCGGAGTATCGGAGGGGCTTCGGCCCTCGCGGGTGAGGTAGGCGGCTAGGCCGGCGAGGGCGACGAGCACCGCCAGGGCGACGGTGCCGAGCAGCGCCCGGCGGCGCACGCGAGATGCGCCGCTGGGATGGGTGGAGTGCTGAGCCATCAGTGGACCTGCGTCCCGAGCGTCGAGAAGAACGCCACCACGCCGTTGGCGGCACCGAGCAGAAGGGCCGCGCCCGCGCTGACCAGCACGCCCTTCTTCCCGTTCGCTTCGGCCTGGTGACCACCCGAGTGGTGGCCCCAGGCCCACACGCCTGCACTGACGGCGAGGGCGCCGACCACGGCGATGAGCCCGAAGAGGTTGATCGAGCCCATCACCTGCTTGAGGACGTTGAGGCCAGGGAGCCCGCCCTCGTTCGGCTTGATTCCGGGGTCGTAGGCGAGCTGTATGACCTGGTCAGCGAGATACATGGGAACTCCAGTTCGAGTGAGCGCACGCCACAGCCTGGCGGGGCGATCCAGCGGTGCGAGGGGGAGGTGAGGGGGAGGAGCGCTGGTCAGACGACTCGGCGGGCCGCGAGAATCCGCGATTTCCAGGACGTGACGGTTGTGATCCGTACGACGTCGCCGGTGTGCGGGGCGTGGACGATCAGGCCCTGGCCAATCGCCATCCCGACGTGTTCCGGTACGGCGGCCGTCCCCTCGGTGAAGAGGAGGTCGCCCGGTTTGAGGGCATCGATCGAGACGGCCTTGCCGTCCTTGACCTGCGTGTACGTGGTCCGCGTCAGGGTGAGCCCGGCGGCCTTGTACGCGCCCTGCATCAGGGAGGAGCAGTCGCAGCGGCCCATCGGGTTCTTGCCGTGGGAGTCGGTGCACGTGCCGCCCCACTGATACGGGGTGCCGAGCTGGCCGAGCGCCCACCGGATCGCCGTCTGCACCTCTCGCGGCGCGGAGGCGGGGATCTTGTACTCGTCCGGCAGGGCGCCCGCCGGGATGGTGCCGAAGTCCGTCCCGTCGCCGTCCGCCGAACAACCGCCCGCGGAATTGGGAGAGGGGCTGTCGGTGTCGGCAGAGCCGGACAGGGACGGGCTCGGCGATGCACCGTCGGCCTTCTGCAGCAGGGGCTCGATGGCCTTCTGCAGGGCGGTGGCCAGTGGCTCCCACTTGGCGTACGCCTCGGGGAAGCCCGACTTCTGCACCGCCTGGGCGGCCTGGGTGACAGAGAGGGACTGCCAGCCGGAGACCTTCTTGAGCCCCTCGTAGAACTTCGTCGAGGCGTGCACCGGGTCAAGGATCTGGCTGGCCGTGCCCCAGCCCATCGACGGCCGCTGCTGGAAGAGACCCAGCGAATCGCGGTCGCCGTAGGTCAGGTTCCGCAGGCCGCTCTCCTGCAGAGCGGTTGCCAGGGCGACGACCTGCCCTCGGGCGGGGATGTTCATCGCGACGCCCGTGGCCTGGATCGTCTTGGCGTTGGGTACCTGGTCGGCAGGCGCGTCCAGGCCCGGCACGGAGACCGAGCCCTTGTCGTCGCCGTCCAGGATGGCCTTCATCTGCTTGGCGACGGCGGAGGCGTCTACACCTTGTGCGCCGTCGGTCGAGCACGAGGCCGAGGCGGTCCCGGCACCGATGCCGAGGATCGGCAGTGCCAGCAGGAGTGGTCCGGTGGCGCACAGACCGACGAGGGCTCCCGTCGTCTTCTTCACGGCCGCCGCCGTTCAGCACGACGGCGGTGCGGACCAGGCGACGGAGGTGGGTCGGGGCGCGGGTGTGTCAGGGCATGCTGCATCGCAGCGGCTCCTTGGTGTTCGTAGGAGGCGCGGTGCCGACTTCTCGTGCAAAGCCGTCGGCACCGCGCCGATGTGCATCCGCCTCTCGGCGGGCCCGGTTCAGAGGAGTTGGTAGCTCCCGGACGCCGGTTTTAGGTCACGCGCGGCAGCCAGCCGCGCTCGTAATCTCAGGCAGTGCACAGGGGCCTCCTCACGGCGTTCACGGGCAGATAGGCAACATGCCTCCGACACCGCCCGATTGGACGAGACGGTACGGATGAGCACAGTTCAACGGGGGTGGAGCAGCGCTCCTTCCCGGTGGCACGGCGAGACAGTAGACCGGGATTCCGGCCGCACCAAACGACTGCCGTCCCGGGTCCGGAGCGGGGAGCCGCCTCGTTAGGTGCGGCCGAAATTCGCCGTTAACCTCCGCTGCAACCTCGCGCCGGATGCACGCCGTTGAGCGCTGTCCGGAGCGGGCCCAGACTCCGCCGCGCCCGAAAAGAGGCCCTCCCATGAGCTACACGCTGCACCGAGGCGATGCCCTGACCGTCCTGAAGTCCCTCCCGGACGAGAGCGTCCAGGCGGTGATCACCGATCCGCCGTACAACTCCGGGGGCCGCACCAGCTCCGATCGAACCGGCCGTACCGCCCGCGCCAAGTACGTCACGAGCAACTCGGCGCACGACCTCGCCAACTTCCCGGGCGAGAACCGCGACCAGCGCTCCTACCGCTCCTGGCTCACCGAACTTCTCACCGAGGCGTACCGGGCCTCGACCGAGCACGCGGTCGCGATGGTCTTCACCGACTGGCGACAGGAGCCGACCACCTCCGACGCCCTGCAGATGGCGGGGTGGACCTGGAGCGGCACGATTCCGTGGATCAAGCCGTCCAGCCGGCCCCGCAAGGGCGGGCCGAAGCAGGACTCGGAGTTCATCATCTGGGGCGTCAAGGGCTCCCTCGACAACACCCGCGACCTTTACCTGCCGGGCCATTACATCGCCTCCCAGCCCCGTAAGGGCCGGGTTCACATCACCCAGAAGCCGGTCGAGGTCATGCAGCAACTCGTCCAGGTCTGCCCCGAGGGCGGCACCGTCCTCGACCCGTTCACCGGCAGCGGCTCCACGGGCGTCGCGGCCCTGCGCGAGGGACGCCGCTTCGTGGGCGTCGAGCTGTCCGCGCACTACGCCAACGTCGCCGAGGAGCGGCTGCGGGCCGAACTGACGAAGGACGACTTCGAGCTGGCCGGGCCGGAGGCATGAGCGTGAGAGCGGAGAGGCCGGGGCCGGCGGCCCGCAGACGCCAAAGCGGCGGCTAGAGCATCGACTGACCGATGTACCAGCCGCCCCTTCTGTTGCGTCAGGCCGCCTCGAACGCCCGCCGGATCAACGGTGCCGCCTTGTCCAAGTCGGCTGCCGATACGATACGGACCTCCAGGTCGCCGGTCCCGAGGTGCCCGATACCGCGCATGTCCCGGGTGAAGCCCTCCTCCAGCTTGACCGAGTCCGGGGCGTTTACGCCCCGTAGACACTCCGGCGACGAAGTCGCCGGAACACTGTTGCCCGCCTCCGTCCACCAGCAGGTCACGGAGGGGGCGGCAGCACAGCCCGTAGGGGACGACCAGTTCCTCAGGGGCCCGCTGTCCTCGGTTGCGGGCCTCGCGCAGATCCTGTGAGGCATCCTCTCCCAGGGGACGAGCTGGTGCAGCAGCCGGTAGAACAATTCCGTCCCCGCATTCATCCGCTTGAGGCCGTGGCCTGAGCCTGAAGATCCCAGGACGTTGCCGACGGTGATCCCGGTCAGCCTGTGGCCCGGGGCCGCGAGGATGAGGGCGTTGCTGCAGAAAGCCGCGCTGACGGCGCCCGATCGTACGTCCTCAACTGAAGCGCCCAGGTTCCGAAAGCGTTCGAACCCGCACGGATCGCGGCTACGGGCCATTGCACGGACCAGGGCTCCTGGCGGTCGGCCCTGAGGCCAGCCAGTTCACCGATAGCCGCAGAAGATCGTCAACTCGGCAACCCCGAAGCGTCAGGTCAAAGAACCTGTGGTCACCAACTCGGTGAGCGCATCCTCTGCCCTACGGAGCACGATCCGGCCGTCGCCAGCGCTGTACGCAACGATGCGAGCTCCAGGGTTCAGCCCGGCCTCGGCAAGGACTCCTATGGGAAGCTCGAGTCGGCCGTCCTCGCCGATCTCCAGTTCAGTTGGTTCGCGCAGCATGGCGGCAGTCTTCCACAGCACTCGGAGCGAGGGTGGGGCACGTATCTGCGCCCTAGGATCACGGCCAAGCCGCATCGGCCATACTTGGGAGTTGATGAACTCGCTGCCTCGAGAGCCGGCCACTGGTGGCTGGTCTCCACCAGATGGATCCTGGGCGTCCTCCGCTGCGAACCGCCGCAGCATGTTGGGGAACCGGAACCGGGACACATCCCCGGAGCGTGCGCTGCGCTCCCTCGTCCATGCGGCGGGCCTCCGCTACCGGGTGGCTGCCAAGCCGCTCCCGAAGATGCGCCGTACAGCGGATCTCGTCTTCCGTCCGGCCCGCGTCGCAGTCTTTGTCGACGGCTGCTTCTGGCACGGATGCCCGGAGCACTTCGTGCCGCCGAAAACGAATCCCGACTACTGGCGAGAGAAGATCGGGAGGAACGTGAAGCGCGACAGGGATACGGATGTGCGCCTCGAGGAAGCGGGGTGGCTCGTCCTCCGGTTTAGGGAGCACGATGCGGCTGAGGCGAGTTGCGCGATCGTCTGCGCTGCGGTCCGATCGCGCCGAGGCGCGGCGGCACTCCGAGAGGAACAGGAGGAGTAGCGACGCCGAGCCCGCGGCCTCTGCATGCGGATCCGGCAGGCCCGGTGCCATCTACTTCGTCTACCGTATTGACCAGCGCAGTTGTGATCGCGCTGGCCCGGGTCGAACGCGGCCTGGTGGGGAGCAGCAGGGGTGGGGGCACCAACGCATGGCAGTCGAACGCACGAACCGCGACATCAAGTCGCTCATCGGCCAGATCGCCGATGGGGAGATCATGCTCCCGGAGATCCAGCGGGGCTATGTCTGGCGGGCCTCGCAGGTCGCAAAGCTCGTGGAGTCGCTGTACCTCGGATATCCGGCCGGGACGCTCCTGCTGTGGAAGACGGACGAGGGAGCCGAGACGCGCACAGCGGCCACCGGATCCGGTCAGGGGCTTCCCAGCGTCATGCCGCTGTATCTGCTCGACGGGCAGCAGCGACTCACCTCGCTGTACCGCGTCTTCAAGGACCATCCCGCAGCGCAGATCGTCTTCAACATCGAGACCGAGGCGTTTCAGAACCAGAGCAACGCCACGCTCAGGAGTCCGAAGTGGGTCAGGGTCTACGACGTCGTCGGTCCTGAGGCCGACTCGTTTTCGCTGCAGATGCAGCTCCGCTCGGCGGGACTGTCCATCGACAACGCGGAAATCGGGCGCCGCCTCAAGGCACTGGAATCGATCTCGCAGCGCGACTTCCACATGGAGGTCCTCCACGGCTTCGGCTACGAGGAGGTCACCCAGATCTTCGTCCGCGTCAACAGCGGCGGCCGCCCCTTGAAGACGACGGATCTTGCGATGGCGACGCTTTCCGCCCGGTCGCCGGGATTCCTCGGAGAACTGGAGAAGGAGTCGGCGCGGTGGGCTGACCACGGCTACCGGGCCGTGGACACCAACTTCCTCATCAAGGCGATCACGCTCAGCCTGTCCATCTCCGGCAAGCGGACCTCGTCCGTCTCCAGACTGACGACGGCGAGTCGGGAGTCCGTGGCGGAGGCCTGGGAGCGGGTGCGCCGCGGACTCGAGCGCGTCGTCCCGCTGCTCTCCGAGCAGCTGCTCGTCCCGACCTCGGCACTCCTTTCATCCGTCTCGGTCCTGCACCCGCTGATTGTCTTCTACGGCCGACTGCCTGCCGGCGCCAAGGTAGACCCTGAGGTAGAGAAAGGGCTGCTCTACTGGTTCCTCGCTGCGTCCGGAAGCAACCGCTACGGCGGTGCGACGGACAGCGCCCTGACCCAGGACGTCAACGCCCTCGACTCCGTCGAGCCTGTCCGCGCGCTCCTCGCCAACCTGCGCCTGGAGGAGAAGGGTTTCCGCGTCACCGCCCGAGATCTGGCAGGGCGGAACATCCAGAGCCCGTACATCATGCTCTCCTACCTGGCAGCAGCCCATTCCGGCGCGGAGGACTGGTGGGCTGGCGGGCCCATCTCCGTTGTTGCCGAAGGGACCGACAAGCTGCAGTACAGCAGCCTGCACCCTGCTGTGCAGCTGCGGAACCACCGCAACAAGTATTCGTCGGCAGAGATCAACGAGCTGGCGAACATCGTCTTCGTCTCGCCGCAAACGGCCAAGAACATGATCGGAAACCGGTCTCCCGCCGAGTACATCGGGGAGGTGCAGGCCGACGACCTGGCTGCTCACGCTGTCCCGACGGCTGACCCCCGGGTCTTGGAATTTGACGGGTTCCGGGAGTTTCTCGTTGCTCGCCGTGCGCTCCTCGCAGGAAGGATCAACGCCCTCCTCGAGCGCTTCCGCCCCTCCTTTATCGATGCGGGGGACGCCAGCAGCGCGAGCTCCGAGGCGCCCCGCCGGTCGCTTGTCCTGACCGGGTATGGCGCGGGGAGCCGCACCATGCTGCTCGCCGAGGCACAGGCCGGGACACAGCACTGGGTCGGCCGCATCGACACCGCTGAACTGGACGCAGCGCTCGACGCTGCTGCAAGCGGACTCGACAGTGACGTCACCGTGGCCGGCGAGAGTGCCCCGCTGGCGGTCGACGAGGACGGCATCACGCTGCCGGTCGGCCCCTTCCGGCTCCGCGGTACTGCGGACCAGTGGCGGCTGGCCCTTAAGGAAGCCTTCTCGGATGCCCTGCCTGCAGCCGACTGCCCTGAGCAGGAGTTGCAGGCGTGGGTCGGCGAAGCTGAGGAGTTCCTGCTGACGGACCTCGGCGTCCAGCGGCCGTAAGCGCCCTCCGAAGAAGGCGGGAGCCCTAGGGCCTGTCTTCAAAGGGTCATATCCACATCAGGAGTGACGCGATGGTGAGTGCTGCTTCGTAGGATTCGCGGGTTTTGTCGTAGCGGGTGGCT
>NZ_JNYQ01000022.1 GCF_000717245.1 Kitasatospora papulosa | reverse complement strand
CCCCACCACCGGCCCCGCCGCTGCCCTCGACGCCGCCGCCGGCCCCGGCGCCCACGCCCGCGGCTTCCGTGCCAAGCACCACGGGCACGGCCCTGGCCCGCCCGTCGCTGAGCCTCCCCGCTCCGGCGGTTCCGCCGCCGCCGGTCCCCGCTCTTCCCGACGCCTCCTCGCCGCCCATCCCGGCCGCTCTGCAGTCGGACGGCATCGCGAGTTCGGGCCGGGGCGCGATGGTCCTCGCCATCGGGACCGCCGTCGCCGCCCTGCGCGGCATGACCGGGTGGCTGAACGACCGCCGCCAGCGGTTCCAGGACATGGCACCCGTACGGCAGGCCGCCGCGAAGGCGAAGGCCGAGAAGGTCAAGAACCGCGCGGAGCACGAGGCCGCCCTGGCGCAGATCGGCGGTGACGCGGAGAAGGCCCGCGCCAAGGGCCGCGTCCAGGCGCTGACCGACGGCGGCCGGGGCGGGTCCAAGGGGAACGGGTCGGGCGGATCGTCGGGCGGCAAGGGCAGCTCCGGCAAGAGCGGGTCCGGCGGGAGCGGCAAGCCGTTGTCGTCCGGCACCGGGAAGTCCGGACCGGGCGGCAAGTCGTCGACGGGTAGCGGCTCGGTCGGCAGCGGTGGCGGCAAGTCCGGGGCCGGCGGGAAGGGCAGCTCGGGCAAGGGCGGTCCGACCGGCGGCAGCAAGACCGGCTCGTCGACCGGTTCCACGGGGCAGGGCAAGGGCAAGGACGGCTCTGGCAAAGGGCTCAAGAGCCCAGGCGGTGGTAAGTCGCCGAGCTCCAGCGCCTCCAGTCCGTCGATGGAGCGGGCCCGTGGCCGACAGGAGCGGGCCGCGGCCCGCCAGGGGGCGAAGAGCCAGCGCAAGGCGGACCGGCAGGCAGCGCGGCTGGACGACCGGGCCGAGGACCGGGACGCGGACCGGGCGAGGACGAACAGCAGCCGGGACAAGGAGCAGGCGGTGAAGGACAAAATCCGGAACCGGCGCCTCAAGGACAAGGCCAAGCGCAAGGACAAGGCGAGGAAGAAGCGGGAGAAGGACGCCGCAGGCCGTACGACCTTCGGGCAGGCAGTGGCCGAGGGTGCTCAGAAGCGGTTGGAGAGGCGGCGTAAGAGCCTGTCCTCGCCCGTACTGTCCAGGGCCAAGAAGAAGGCGCCCGCCACGCCGCCGCCGGGGCCCAAGGTCAGCCTGACGAAGACCCCCAAGAACCCCCCGACGACGTCGGCTCCAGCCTCCACGGCGGGGCCGACGACCACACCGCCAGCACCGGGGCCCACGCCGAAGGTTCCGCCGCCGGGCCCGACGCCCCCGGCACCGGGGCCCACGGTTCCGCCGACTCAGCCGCCCGGTCCACCCCGGCCGGGGCCGACGTCCCCGCCGGGAGCCAAGAAGCGCCCGAAGTTCCAGTTCCGGAAGAACAAGCAGGGGCAGCCCCCGCCCGGGCCGACAGGCTCCCGGCCGGGGTCGCGCTCACGCAGCAACCGCCAGCAGCAGCAGCCGCCGCCCCGGCAGCAGCCACACACGGACGGCGAGTGGCTCCGGCCGCCGCCCGGGATGAGCGCCAAGTACACCGTCACCCTCACCCGGCTGGACCGCGAGGAGCCGCCCAAGCCCGCCCCCGGCGCTATCACCCGAGGGCGCCCGGGACTCCCGGCCGGAGCACCGAAGAAGACCAGCACATCTGCCGAGCCGACCGGCTCGGTACCAGGGCAAAGGAAGGGGGCCCGGCCCATGGGCGGAGCGCCTGCCGTACAAGACACCCAGTTCGTCGACGCCGACCTGACGGTCTACGACGTCATCGAGTCCGACGAGGACATGGCCGAGGAGATCCTGGCCGGCGCCGAGCACGCCAAGCTCGTCGCCGACCGCTGCGAGCGGCTGGTGAGCTCGCTGGAATCCCTGCACGCCGAACTTTCCGCCAAGTTCGTCCCCGGCGTTCTCATCGGCTGGTGCGCCCGCCTGATCGAGCGGGCCGGGGTCGTGGAGACCAAGGCCGAAGAACTCGCGGCGGGTCTGCCCCGGGCCTCCGAGGCCATCGCCCACGCCGGGCAGGTAGCGGCCGACTACGACAAGCACCCCGCCGACGTGACCCGCGACATGGGCCACACCGCACCCGCCGACGCCTCTTACCACCAGGAGTAGCCATGGATCTCGCACGCGTCGGCTCCAAGGTCGCCGACACCCTCACGGACGGCGTCACGTTCACGATCATCGCGGTGCGTCTGACCGCTGCGTCGGTCGCCATGCTCGCGCTCAGCGAGGCCGTACGAGGCGCCTACAACTACATCGAAGGGTGCGCGAAGTCGGTCGACAACCTGGCCGACACAGCAGCCGGTCTGGGCGTCGACGACGCCGTGACCGGCGCACACCGCGATGCGGCGGGCATCATGCGCGGCGTCCTGGCCGCGGCTGAGGACCTGAGCACCGAGGCCGCCGAGATGGGGCGTGACTTCCAGAACGCCAAGGAGGGCCACGAGGCCGACTACGGGCCTGTCCACGAGGCCATGACGAACAAGCCGGGCGCCGTGGCTGACCGGACGTACTACAGCAACCGATAACCCCCTTCTCCCCTGTGCGGGGCGGCCGGAGCCCATGGGGCCCGGCCGCCCCGCCCTCGTTCCTGGAGGTACCTCCCATGCTCGCTCGCGTGCGCGCAACGGCCGGCCGAGCCGCCGCCGTCGCCGGAACCGTTGTCCTCACCGGGGGACTGGGCAACGACGCCTTCACCCTCCCCGGAGCCCTCGCCGCGGCTGCCACGGCCGCCGTCGGCCTCGCGGCGAACCATCAAGTCCTGCGCGCCCCCGCCTCCGTGCGGTGGACGGCCATCTCCGTCTACGCCGCCCCGCACGCGGGCTGCGCGGCGGTACTCGTCGGTGAACGCCTGGCCCCCGAGGGGTCGGTGTCCGTGCTCCTGCAGGCCGCAGCCATCGCGCTCTGGACCGGCGCCACCTGGTACCTGCGCCCCGGACTTACCGCCCGCGAGCTCGTCGACGAGGCGCTGGCCCAGGAGCTCGCCGACGCCGTCGAGAAGACGGAGGAGACCGCCGTCGAACCGGCCCCGACCTACGACACCCCGCAGGCCCGTTGGTGGGGTGAGCGCTTCGCGGTGGAGGGAGGCGTCGCACCCGGCACCGTGCTCCTGCAGCACCAGCAGGTGAGCGAGGGATGCCTGGCCATCGTCATCGGCGCCCAGAAGCGCGGGCAGCCCGTGCCCGACATCTCCAAGCCCGGCCTGTCCGCCGAACTGGACCTGCCGGAGGAGCTGATCGAGATCGGCCCCGTACCGGGCCGCGGCGCCGGTGTCCGCCTCCTGGTCCTCGGGCAGCGGCCGGCCGCCGAGCCTGGGGCGACGAGCAGCACCGACGAGGAGACGTGGGCCGAGATCGCCAGCACGGCGATGCCGGGCATCGAGCTCATCGAGGCCAACACCTACGAGATGAAGAAGGAGCTCACCTGATGGCGACCGTCCAGGAGTACGTGCTGAAGACGCCCCCAGGTGGGGTGAAGCGCTACGACCACGAAGCACTGTGCGACCTGCTGAAGGTGGAGGACTACAGCCGGGTCATCTTCGAGCAGGGCGTCGGGCGCGAGGCGATCGTCAGGGTCTACCCCGAGAACCCGCTGATGGGCATGCGGGAGATCCGTACGGACGACCTGGTGATGGACGCCCGCGGCCGTATCGCGATCGGCTCCTACTACGACGCTGCGGCGCTGCGGTTCCGCCTCTTCGACCCCAAGACCGGCAACGCCCAGCGCGGCGCCATCTTCGGGACCACCGGCGCCGGCAAGTCCCGGCTCGTCCAGGCGGTCCTGATCGCCTGCAAGCGGTCCGGCATCGTCGTGCACCTCGCCGACCTCAAGCACGGCCAGTCCGTCCCCGAGGCCAAGGGCAACGTCGCAACGAGGGTCACCACCCAGTACGAGACGATCCTCATGCTGCGCGGCCTGGTCGCCGAAGCCGAGCGCCGGATGGTCGCCTATGCGGAGCTCGGACGCTCCGGCTTCGTCAAGGACGACCCCGACCCGCTGACGTACGGGCTCGTCGACGAGGCGAACCGGCTGCTGGAGAAGGGAGCCCCGTTCCGCGAGGAAGGTGCCCTGCTCATCAAGGAACTCGGCAGGACCGGCCGCAGCGTCGGGGTCGGCATCATCATCGCCGCCCAGGCCGGACACCTCGACGAGCTGGGCGGGTCGGACACCCTGCGCGCCATGCTCAAGGAGGGCGAGGTCATCCTGCTGCGCTGGTCCAGCGCGATGATGCAGCAGCTCGTCGGCGACGGGCTCATCCCCCGCGGCGAGGCACTCCAGCCGATTCCGAAGGTCGTGGGCCAGGTACGGAAGATCCGGCGCTACAACGAGACGGCGACCGAGGACGACGACGACGTCAACAGCCAGGGGATGCTCTACCACCTGACCGGCGTCCGGCCGACGAGCATGGCCCGCACGTACGTCATCGGATCCGTCGCCCCGTGCACCGGCCACGACCCGGTCGTGCTGGCCCTGTACGGCGACCACGCGCCTCCCGGCGAACCGATCGACCTGGAGGCCTACATGACCGCCAAAGAGCGCCAGGCGGCCGGTGGAGGCGACGGGGAAGACGACGACGACACGGACGAGTCGCCCAGCCCGGAGCCGGAGCCCGACACCGCCACGATGTCGACCGCCCAGCGGATCCTCGCGGCGCTGCCGGCGGGCGGCCTGGCCGAGGTCGACCTCTTGGCCGCGCTGAACGCCGACGGAGGCCGCGAGGTCCGCCGCGGCTCCCTGCGCACCACGATCAGCGGCCTGCGCGGGAAAGGGGAGATCGCCCGGCCCGACAGCACTGGGCTCATCGTCCCGATCCCGGCGGACTGACCGCCCCCGCACAGCAGCACGCAGGCCCGGAGCATCCCCCGCTCCGGGCCTGCCGCATACCCACGCACCGGGGCCCTGGAGATTCCGCCTCCGGGCCCCGGCCCTTCCCCATCGCGACGAAGAAGGAGCACCCAGTGGAGCACACCGAGAACACCGCAGCAGGCCGCCCGCTCAGCGAGCTGGAGGCCGACGCCCGGGCCCGTCGGCTCATCGACGAGGCGTACAAGCCGACGCCGACGTCGTTCCGCGACGAATCCGAGCTCCCCACGGTCGGCACGACCCCGCCGGTCGCGCAGCCGGGAAGGCCGCCCATGAGCCAGAAGGCGACGGACGCCAGCGCGCTGATGCTCTCCGGAAGCGTCGCCGCCCTGTCTGTCGGAGGCGCCACCTCCCTCGTGCTCTACACGCTCGGGCAGGTCGACCCGGTCATCCTCGCCGTCGGTGCGGCCGGGCCCGTCGCCCTGGTCCTCGCCGCCGGGTCGCTACTGCGGTCCGTAGGCCGCGCCAAGGCAGACATGCACACGGAGAACCACAACCACTTCAACGGCCCGGTCACGAACCACACCGAGGTGCACACGAGCACCAAGGGGATGTTCGGCCGGACCCAGAACCACAACGGCTGATCCGACCGACAGCACGCTGGGGTGGCTGTCAGGCGCGCGGCCACCCCACCCACACCACTGAGGAGACCGACATGCTCACCGCCATCGTCGCCGTACTCGGCACCCTCGCCGGAGCGTTACTGACCGGCACGCTCCAGCACATCAGCTAGCGAGCCCAGCGGACGGAAGCCGCGGCCGCCGCCCGCCGGGCCCAAGGGCTCGCCGCCGTGACCGAGCTGGCGACCGCGCTCGCCAACCACCGTCGGGCGATGTGGATCCGCGAAGACTTGCGCCTCCGGGGCCAGGACTGGAGCGAGGCACGCGCCGAGAGCCACGCCACCCGGTCCGCGATCACCGCGCCGCTCCTGCACGTCTCGATGCTGCTGCCCTCCCTCGCCCCGGCCGCGCAAGCAGCCGTCGACGCCGCATACGGACTGCGCGGGAGGGACGGGGCAACACCTCTGGCCGCAGCCCGCGAGCGCGCCATCAAGGAGGCTGACGCGTTCGTCGCCGCCGCCGGCGTCGCGCTCGCCGCGTAACCATCACCCCGCGTAGGACCCTGATGCTCAAGGCCCCCGGCCTGCCTCCCCGAGGCGGACCGGGGGCCTTCTGCGTTTCCGGGGAGGGACGAATTACGAGGGCTTCGCCCACGCCTATTGGGGCCTTGGGCCCGCGTCGCCAACGGACCGGAGAGGCTCCCGTACGTCGGCGACCGACGGCAGGGAAACCCAGTTCGCCGTCCCACAACACATGCCGTACGCCGCCCCCGGGCCGTGCGAGGAGACTCCTCCCATGAGCACGACACGACGGCGACTCGGCACCGGTCCCAGCACAACCCAGAACACTTCTTCGGCTGACTCGGCACCGCGGCTGCTGCCCGCCGAACGCCTCGGGGCGGAGCAGCGCCTGGACGACGACGAGCACCAGGCGCTGCCGGACCCGAAAGGCCGGCGGGCCCTCGGACCGGGCACCGCTCGGTGACATGGGTACAGGGGCTGAGCCCGGAGGATCTGCGACGAGCCTCCGCATTGCCCGCCGACAACCGCGGGTTGTCGTAGCTAGCCGTTCTCTGGCTGGCCGACCTTTTGGTCAGCCGCCGATCCGACCGTACGGTGATGGACCCCGGCCGTACCGACCTCGTCGACACCGACCGTTCCGGTCATGATCAAAAACAGAGGAAGCACGAAGGGGGTTCCCCTCGCGGGAACCCCGGCAAGCCGGGAAAAGCACAAGAGCACAAGCCGGAACACAGGGACACAGCGCACGACACAGCGCGGGACACGGGGACACGGGCATGGCATGGGTGACGGCGATCCGCGACGACGAACAGGTCGAGTACCGGCTGCGCGAGCAGGCCGGGTGCTCGGTCGTCGCGTCCGAGGACGTCGTCCAGGAGCAGCCCGACCGGGCGCTGGAGTACCGACTCCGGGAGGAGGGCGATGCCGCGCTGGTGTGGATGGGCAGCGGCCTCGCGGCGGTCGGGCTGACCGAGGGCGCGGTCCTCGATGAGGAGGGCAAGGAGGCGGCCCGGCGGTTGATGGCGGGGTGTCACCCGCAGACCGGGGCCCGGCTCATCCGTACGCGGACGTCCGCCCGCGCGCACCTGCTCGCCAAGCTGACGACGGCTCGTCTGGTCGAGGCTATCGAGGCGGCCGCCGAGGAGCGCGGTGTCGCAGCCGCGGATCTACTGGAGGGCAAGCAAAAGCAACAGAAGGTGCTCGCGCAGCAGCAGCGGATGGTGCACCGCCAGGGCGACCGGCACCGGATGCAGGTGGGCACCCTGCACAAGCTCGCCCGCGCCGCCGGCCTCGACCTCGCGGACGTCTACGGGGAGCAGGAACTGGCCGACGCCCGCGAGCACGCCGACGCCCGGGTGGATGACCGGGTGCGCGGCTGGGACCTGATGCTGGACATGCCCAAGAGCGACAGCGCGCTCGCCGGGCTGCTGCCCGACGTCGACGGCCAGGAGTACCGGGACCTGGTGCACCGGGCGAAGACGGAGACGCTCCGGGAGGTCGAGCGGTGGGTCGGGTACGCGGTCGGCTCGGAGGATGGACAGCCGGTCCGGCTCGTGACCGGCGGTCTGCTGGCGTGGTCGGTCGAGCACCAGTCGGCCCGGCCGATGGGCGACGGGCAGCCCGGCGATCCACATCTCCACCTCCACGTCACGATCGCCAACATGGCGCTGTGCGAGGACGGCGAGTGGCGCTCCATCGGCAACAGCGGCCAGGACCTGCACCGGCACGCGGCCGCCGCCGACGCGTTCTTCAAGGCCCGCATCCGGGCCCTGGCCTACGAGCGGTACGGCGTACGGCGCGAGCAGGCCGAGCGGACCGGCGCCTGGGAAGTGGCGGGCGTTCCCGAGCAGGTGCGCGAGTTGTACTCGCGGCGGCACGGGCGGATCGTGGAGATGGCGGGGGACGAGTCCGGGCGCCAGGAGCGAGACCGTGCGGCAGCCGAGAGCCTGCGAGCCAAGCACGCGGCGGATGCTGCCGGGATGCGGGCGAGCTGGCGGCAGCGGGCCGAGGAGGCTGGGGTCGACGTCGACGCGATGGTCGCGGCCGCCGCACCCGGACCGCCCGACCCTGGGGCCGGCCCCGCGCTCGACCGCCCCGGTGGACCGCGGATTCCCCCGCCCTCCGACCTCGCCGCGGTCGTCTTCAACCCGGAGACCGGGCTCACGGCGAACAACAAGACCTTCTCGCGCGCGCAGCTGCTCGCCGCGGTCGGCAACGCCTTGCCGTACGGGCTGGACGCCGACGACGTCGGCCGCCTGGACCAGCTCGTCGACGAGGTCCTGGACGTGGCCGGGTACGCGGTCCGGGCGCCGGACTACGGCTCCACCGTGATGACGTCGACCGCCCGCTACACCACCCAGGACATCCTGGATGCCGAGGCGTACGTACGTGACCAGGCGCTCACCCGCCACGGCGAAGGCCGCGCCGCCCTGACACCGGACCAGGCGGCGGCCGCCGTCGACGTCTTCCAGGTCGCGGTCGGCTTCGAGCTGTCCGACGAGCAGCGCGCGGCGGTCACCCGGCTACTGACCGGCGGGCACGGCATCGACACCGTCGTCGGCGTCGCCGGAGCCGGCAAGTCGACGCTGATGGAGGCGTGCCGGATCGGGTGGGACGCGACCGGCACCACGTACGCGGGTGCGTGCCTGAGTGCGGTGGCCGCCCAGCAGCTCACCCAGGCGTCCGGCATCCCTGCCCGCACGGTGGCCTCCTGGCTCCAGCAGATCCGCACCAGTTCCGGGCTCAGCGGGATCGACGTCCTGGTCGTGGACGAGGCCACGATGGTGGACGACCGGGCGGCCGAGGTCCTCATGCGCGAGGCGGCCCGCACCGGGACCAAGGTGATCGGCATCGGCGACCCTCTCCAGCTCCAGGCCATCGCCGCCGGCGGATGGTTCAAGGACATCCACGAACTGGTCGGCGGGCTCACCCTCACCGAGAACCGCCGCCAGGAGGACGCCGCCGAACGGCACGCCCTGGAGGTGTGGCGCACCGGGGACCACGACCAGGCGCTCCGGCTGCTCGCCGAGCGCGGCCGCGTCCACCCCACCGAGTCCGCCGACGAGGCCCGCTCCCAGATCCTCACCGTCTGGGACGAGTTCCGGCGCGACCGCTGGCCCGACACCCATGACCTACTCGACAAGCTGGTCGTCCTCGCCGCCCGCAACAGCGACGTGGACGCGCTCAACGCCGGGGCGCAGCAGATTCGCCGCGCCGCCGGCGAACTCGGGGAGGAGCGCACCTACGCCCTGCCCGGCGGGGACCGGCTCACCCTCGCCGAGGGCGACGCCGTACGGGTCCGCGCCAACGACTACCGGTCGCGGCGCGGCCAGGGGCCGGACCTCCTCAACGGGTACCGGGCCGTCGTCTCCCAGCTCGCCGACGACGGGCGGGTCGAGGTCACGTGGCGCACCCGAGAGCGCGGCCAGGACGACGCCTACGTGTCCGCGTGGCTGACGCCCGACCAGATCGCGGGCGGGGCTCTGTCGCTGGGGTACGCGATGACGATCGCCGCATCTCAGGGCATGACGTGCGACACCAGCCTGCTGTACGGGCACGGTGCGAACGCGTTCGCCGCGTACCCCGGGCTGACGAGGGGCAAGAAGGAGAACCACCTCTGGCTTCCGCTCGCAGTGATCGAGTCTGAGGAGACCCGGGCGCGGCTCGGTGCGGCCCGTACGGAGACAGAGCGCCTGGAGCGTGCCGTCGACGCGTACGCCCGGTTCCTCGGGCAGTCCCGGCCCGACAGCATGGTGAGCGACCTGTTCCACGAGCCGCCCGCCCCGGCCCCTGCGGTCGTCGTGCCGTCGCCGACACCCACCCGGGCCGTCAGCACCGCAGCAGCCCGCGCACGCTCGCCACGGCACGTGCAGCAGCGGGAGGAAGAAGCCACCGCCCCGCGCGAGTACCGGCTGACCGACGAGCAGAAGCAGCGCCTGGAGGACATGCGCGAGGAGCGGGAGCTGGCGGGGACGCGGGCCTGGTCCCAGCGCCCGTACGGCGGCCACACCGACCAGGAGCTGACCCGGCTCATCGCCACCGGTCCCGTCGACGCCCGCCGGGAGGACCGGGACGCGGACGCCGCTGACGAGGCCAAGGCCGCGCTGCTGCAGGAGATCGAGGACGCCGCCGCCGGCGGGACCACCCCGGGGCGGCTCGAGGTCGCACCGATCTACGCGGTGCTGGACCAGGCCGACGAGCACCTGGCCCTCGCCCGCGCCGAGCAGGCCCGGGAGACAGCGGCCGCCAAGGTTGCCGCGACTGCCGACGAGCATCTGCGCCACCTGTCCCTGTCAGACGACAAGGGCCGCTTGGCCCTGCGGATGGCGGGCACCTCACGCAAGGAGCACACCCAGCTCAAAAAGCAGGCCGAGCAGGACAGGGCGGCCGGGTACCGCGAGGGTGCCGAAGCACGGATGGCCGCCGGGCGGGCAGCCGCGGACGCCTGGAAGACCGTGCGGGAGAGCCCGTACGCCACTCTCCTCGGTGCCACCGAGCACCGGGTGCCGGACGTCGATACCGTCGCGGCCCGGCTCACCGAGATGCGCCAGACCAAGGTGCCCGCCCGCGCCCAGCAGAGGGACGCCGGTGACCAGAAGCGCATCGCCCGCTTCAACGCCACGGCGAACACGGCGAGGGAGAACGCCGCGATGTACCGGGCCGTCGCCGACGACGCCCGCACCGAGAAGGCCCTCCGTCAGCGGATCGCCCAGCAGCACCCGGAGCTCCACCGCGCAGAGACCCGGGCACGGGCTGACATCCAGCAAGCGCAGCAGGCGCAAGCCGCCCGCGTCGGGCAGCAGAACCGCCGGTACGAACCGCCGGCACCGAGCCGTTCGGGACCCAGCCGAGGACGCTGACCAGGTACACAGATGGAACTGTCGCCACAGTCGCCGCCGACGCCGGTGTCGACGTGGTCCCGGCAGATGCGGAGATCTGGGTCCGGCCCCAGCCTCGACGAAGATCCTGCCCGACCACGAGGACATCGCCTGAGAACCTCGGCACGTCCGCACCAATCACGGACGTCACGCAGAGCCCCGCACCAATCAGTGCGGGGCTCTTTTGCGTGACGTCCGTCACGTCGAGGCGAGATTCTGCTGTGCGCCGTTTTCGCGCCGCTATCAGAATCTTCCTATCAGGAAATATCGCACCCAAAGACAAAGGTCATAGAAGCTCTTTCCGCACGTCAGTACAGGTCGCAGGCAAGGGCCGCACCCACTCGGTGGAGCCTGCGGCGCAATTCCTATCGGAATCGAGTTCATTCCTATGGTTTTTTCGCGCGCTCCATCAGGAAACAGGGGCCGCTGGATAAGAAAACCCCAGTGCAGAGGCCTTTGAGGGTGGATCGCGGCGCCCTTGCTCCCTGCTACATTGACTCCCCAATTGAACACCCTGGAGAAGAATAATGGAATTAATTCCGGCGGCTGCTGCTGTGCCCGGCGATATTACTGCGGGCATTGTCCGCCCTCACCCGCGCAGCCTTGATTCCCTTGGCCACCGGGTGCCCGCACTGTCGCCTCACCACCACACCAGCCTCACCCAGGAGCACACCCATGACCACTGACCGCACCGCCATCGTCCTCATCGGCGCCATGCTCGCCGGACTCATCGCAGTCGCCCAGCCGACGCTCATCCCCGCAATCGGTGTCAGCATCGCCGCCGGCGGCGCCCTACTCGCCTACCTGAAGTCGTGATCAAAAGAAGAGGGCGGAAAAAGTCCTCTCGCAGGATCTTGGCCCAGTAGTCGGGTCAACAAAGGATGTGCCGTCCGTAGGGGGCAAGGGACTCGGCGAGCGGTCGGTGACAGGCTTGGCAGACGAGCTCGCCGTTCGTCGGCCGCGGCACCGGCTGCACGGGTGGCAGGGGGCTGGGCCGCCAAGGGCGCCTTGGAGGGTGGAGAGCGGCCTCGCGCTGTTGCCCAAGTTGACGCTGTTGGTGTTGGCGCTTTGCCTGGTCGGCGGCTTGCCGCACGCGCGCGGCTTCTTTTTCGAGTCGCTCAACCATCGCGGGAGGGAAAGTCACCCCACTGGGGTCGAGGCCGAGATCCCTGAGTGGGAAGCGTTCGCAGATGACAGGGTCTCCGGGGCAGGGCGGGTGATGCGGGCTGAACAGACGCAAGTCCTTGTTCCACCACTGCCAATCGGCCCGGGAGTGGGGCTCGCCGAGCCGAGCCTCTGCGGCTTCGTCACGCTGATAGAGGGTCCAGGCCGGGGTGCCCTCGGCGAAGAGCACGTGTGGGATACGGGTGTTCGGCCGCATGAACCACACGTCACGGATCCCGTTGGCGGCGTAGTCCCTGTGCCGGGCCTGCCAGAGCTCATCGGTGATCAGCTCGCGCTGTGCCTCCAGGGCCAGGTGGGCACCGCCGTCGAGCGTGACGTGCACGTCGGCACGGCGCTCGCCTCCATCCGTCCACTGTTCCATCCGGACGCGCGCGACGTTGGGGAGAGCTTCTGCCCAACGGGCAAGGCGGTGCTTGGCGTTCATGTGCCAGACCGTTTCGCGGCTGTGTCCCCCAAGGAGCGGTGCGGTGCCGGCCGGATGCGCGAAGTGTGGGCGGACAAGGCCGCCGATCCGGCCGCGAGCCAGCAGCGGCACCCTCGTGCCTGCCGGAGCGTCGATGCCGCGCCAGCAATAGAAGCAGACCACCGTCTCGCCGCGTCCGTAGCCAAGCGCACGCCAGTGGTCCAAGGGCTTCTCGCTGATGTGAACTTCACGCTGATCCTGAAGGTCGAACCCGACCACGAGCAGATCATCCAACACCGAAGACTCCCGCCGTCACCCGAATCGTGTGCGCGGAGTATCACACCAGCCACTGACAGTCATTGCCGGAGTTGCAGTTGTCGCCATCTGATCCGTATCGCCAAGGGGGCGGAAACGGTCATAAGGACCAGGTCCTGCCGACATCGTGCTCGTTGCAACCACTGACTTCAGTGCCTTGTCTTCATCTTCATGATGTTCAGGCGAAGGTCACGATCACCGAATGAGCGCGAGCTGCGGCTGTGGAAGGTCGGCCGAGCCCTGGTGTTGACCTTCGTCACGGCGGTCCTGGTCGCGGGCGGAGTCTTCTACGGGTTAGTAGTCCTGCTGGACTTCCAGGAGATCGACACCACCGCGAAGCTCGACGCGAAGACGCTCTTCGACTTGGTGAAGCTCTCCTTCGGCGTGGTCGCCGGGGCCGGCGCGCTCGTCGCCCTAGTCGTCGCCTACCGCCGCCAACGCGTCGACGAAGCCGGCGCCCACCGCGAAGCCACCCGGCTGCACACCGAGCGCTTCAGCCAGGCCGTCGACAAGCTCGGCACGGACTCCCCCGCCGTACGCCTCGGTGGAGTGCACGCCTTGGCTGGCCTCGCAGACGACGCCCCCGAGCCCGGACTGCGGCAGACGTGTATCGACGTCCTGTGCGCCTACCTACGGCTCCCCTACACACCCGACCCCGGCGAGGATCCTGCTCATCTAGAGGAACACCAGCGGTACCTCGCCCTCCGCGAGGTACGGCACACAATCCTTCGCCTCATCGGCGAGCACTACCAACGCCCTCAGGGCACCCAGCGCTCCTGGCAAGGCTCCTACCTCGACCTCACAGGCGTCACCTTCGACGTCGACCTGATGTCCTTCAAGGGCGCGGTGTTCGCCGGCAGCACGGTGTCCTTCAGGGGAGCGACGTTCTCCGATGGCATGGTCTCCTTCAACGGAGCGGTGTTCTCCGACGGCAAAGTGAACTTTGCCGGCGCCACGTTCTCTGGCGGCATGGTGTTCTTCAGTAGAGCTGTGCTCTCGGACGGCGTGAACTTCTACCAAGCAGTTTTCTCCGACGGCACGGTGAACTTTGGCGGGGCGACGTTCTCCGGCGGTGTGCAGTTCGCCGACGCAAGGTTCTCCGACTGCACGGTGCGCTTCGACAACGCAACAGGTCCGGCTCCGCAAGGGCTTCTGGCTGCTGTCGGCACACCAGCCCCAGCAGAGGTCGTCCTTCCCACGTCTTGGTTGCCCAGCCCGTAGGGGCGTAACGGCACGGTCGTACAGTCGCCCGATGGAGCGGAGAGGCGGAAACGGTGGCTTGGTCCGGTCTCCGCGTCCACTTGACGGCGGTTGGGGGGTGGCACGCTGCAGCAAGTGAAGGCGCATCGCCCACTGCCGTGCGCCCGACACGTGATCCCATCTCCCTGCTTGCCCCGGACGTGCGACCTGCCACCACTCGGCTCCGACGGATACGTTCACGATCGTTGATCTTCGGGCGTCTGCTCAGGGCAGGCCGATGGAAAGGGAACTCATGGCACGGGTACTCAAGAGGATGCAGCTTGGTCTCGGAGTCACCGCGGCGCTCGTCGCAAGCGCGTGGCTCATGCCGACATCCGCGAACGCAACCACCACCGCCTGGAACTGCAACACGGGTTCCTTCTGCGTCTACACCGGTGACAACGGGACCGGCTCCGTCTGCGCGTGGAGCGGAGATGACCCGGACTGGAACAATGGCACCAGCGTCTGCAGCTGGTCCCCCGGCACTCGGGTGCAGTCCGCGTTCAACAACGGCACCTCCGGAGCATCCGTGTCCGCCTACACCGCAATCAACTACGGCGGCACCAAGGCGCTCTGTCTCGGCAGGGGAGGGAAGGTCAACTTGGCGGGCGTGGGCACCTACCTGCGCTCTCACACCTGGTCCTGCTGAATTCACCAGCGACAGGACATCGCAGCGCAACAGCTGACAGGGGTCCCGGACGGAGAGCCGTCCGGGACCCCTGCGTTATCTCAACGGGCCGTCGCTTCTGGCCGATCAACTGCCGGGGGCGGAAACGGTTGTCTTCGCCCCCTGGAGCCAACCCAATCCGCCGAAACGCCCAAATAGGTCAAAAACGGGTGCCCGTTCCATTGGAATCCGTTCCGTATTGGCGCCCCCCCATTTAGCCCCCTAGGGTGCTGATCGGACGCCGACGCCACCGGGCCCGGCCGACTGAGGGGGCTTCATGGGCACACCCGCGCACGAGCACTGGACCGACCTCACGGTCCGCCGCCCCGACGACGTCCGCACGATCACCGGCGGACGGGTCTCGCTCTCCTGGCAGATGGAGAAGCGCGCAGGCCATGTGGACCGGCTGATGAACAGGACACTGCCCGCAGACTTCCCCGAGCCTGTCGAGCGTGGTGACGCCGGCGATGTGCTGGCCGTGCTCGCCCTGTCGGAGTCGATGCGGCGCGACCTCGCCGCCCGCCGCGGGGGCGACATCCGAGAGGCCATCCTCCTCGGGGCCACTTGGACCGAGATCGCTGCCGCGATCGACGCCACACCGGACGAGGCTCGCGCCGTCCTGCGCGACTGGACTGAGCGTCAGCACCGGCTCCACCGGAGAGAAGTCGAGCGCGGCCGGCCGCTGGGCAGCGATTCGGACCGCCATGCCTCGGTGCTCGCTCTGATCGAGCTGGCAGACGACGAACCGATGGCAGCCGGAGCATGACCGACCGCCTGTACCTGCGGCACTCGACGGACAAGCAGACCGACGCCCGACAGCAGCACGCCCTGGCCGCGCTGCTCGCCGCCGGCGCTCCGGCCTACGAGGACCCGGCGACCTCCAGCCGTGTCCTGTCCCTCAACCGCACCGGCTTCAAGCAGCTGCTCGATGAAGCCGCGGTCGGCGACACGATCCGGATCGCGGACGCTGCCCGCCTCTTCCGGTCGGTGGCGGACATCATCGAGCTGCGGCCGGTGCTCATCCGGCGCAGCCTGCACCTACGGGTGGAGTCGGGGCTGCTTTCCGGCATCGACCTCGCCTCGGACGACCCGGGCACCAAGATGATGGTCAGCGTGCTCGCGGCCGTGCTGGAGTTCCAGCGCGACATGATCTCGGAGAACACCCGCGAAGGCATCGCCGCAGCAGCAGCCTCCGGCAAGACCCTCGGACGCCCGACCGCGCTTACGGAGGACCAGGCCGCCGACGTCGTCACCGCCTACACCGAGCAGGGCACCGCCGTGAAGGCACTCGCCCGGCAGTACGGCACCTCACCGAAGACGATCCGGCGCATCCTCGACGATGCCGGAGCCCGCGATGTGAGCGAGCACCAGGCATCGGACGACCAACCTGGCCCGGCCGCCGTCGACGGCCAGGAGGAGCCCGCCATCGATCCGACTGTGGTCATCGACGTCCCCGGGCTGGTCGCCGAACACCTGCAGGACTCCGGAGACGAGGCGATCCGCCGCTTCCTCGAGGGCGGGCAAACGATCCGCCGGGGACAGGGGTACTCGGTACGCGTGCCCGCTCCGTTGTCCGTGCACGTGTCGATGATCGAGCGGTCGTCCACCGGACTCATGCAGTCGCCCGCCGGCCGCAAGGCCCACCGCATCCATTCCGACCGGGTGACGTCCGTGCGGATCACGAACTGACCACACAGCAAAACCCCGCGCCGCTCGGTGCGGGGCTTCTGCTGGTCAGAGTGGCTCGTCAGCTAGCCAGCTTGCTGACTCGCCGACTTACTGGCTCGCTGGCTCGCTCGTCCGACCAGGGCCCCATTGCTTCGGCCGGAACGTCAGCCGACGGGCGGTCAGCTGCCATGCTGAGTAGCTGAACTGCCACCTCAGCCCTTGGAGAGCAGCGTGGATCTGAACGCCACTGGCGACCCCTTCGTTGCCCCGGATGACATTCAGGTCCGTGTCGGCATCGACCTGCGGCCGGGCACTCTTATCCTCACTCGGAACGGCGAAGACTTCACGGCATACCACGCCCTGGTGAAGTTCGCCTCTGTTGAAGGGGGCCCATGGGCGGCGGAGCAGGTCAATTTCTCGGCAAAAGCGCCTGAGGGCAAGTCCGTGGGATTGACCGTGGATCTCCTCAACGAAGCCTGCGACGGTCCCCGGGCTGGCCTTCCCGGCGCGATCTGGAAGGTTGTGGTTCTCGCCGCGACCTCCGCCGGAGACGTCGGCATCACCTACGCGCCCCCTCAGGTTTCCACCTGACACTGCATCTCAGCACTCCTTCTGGTGGCACCCAGTACGAGCCGGAAGCAGGGTGGAGGGATGACCGCACCCGGGCTGTTCGCTTCAGCCGGGCCGAGCCGTCTGCGCGGTTGACCGTACCGAGGTCACGCGCGTCAGGCTGGACCTCGAGCACCAGGCGCAGGCCATCGCCGCAGCATGTAAGCCAGGACCAGGCAACGCGGCTGTTCCGGGCGGTCCACCGCCCGGAACCCTGCTCCATCTAGGACCAACCCTGGTGGCCAGTCTGCGGCTCGGGGAGTTGTTATTGGGCCGGAGGCCCACCCCGGGGGCGTTACCGGCGTCGTCGGCGGACCAAGGTGAGAGCGAGTTCCGGCAGCGCCCGCACGACGGCGACGACGTCTGTCCGGTGGGCTCGGCAGATGGCGACGATGCAGACGGCGGTGGCGCAGAGCAGGCCGGTTCCGACGATGAGGGCTGTGGCGAGAGCGATGTGGTCCATGAAGGGTCTCCAATTTCAGGGCGCACGGAGCCAGGGCAGGTCCGGACGGGAATGACGAGCGCCCGTGATGACGGGGCGTGGCTGCGGTGAGAGCATCAGCCGGGTGCGGCTGTGCTCAAGGGTTCGAGGACACGTGGTTAGAGACGCAACCCCTGATAGATACGGGCTCTGCGACGTAGTTCTCGACTAGTCATGAGGCGACGTGGTGTCCTCTCCGGCCCTCACAGCTTGAGGATGATGGCGAGCGCCATGAACGCGGCGCACGCCACCGTGAGGGCGGGGATCAACATGGGGTAGCTCACTGCGATGAGGCCGATTACGACCGTGCCGAGGAGAGCCGTCACGATTCGAGTGTTCGGCTCGCTGGGGTTGGGCTGCTGCTGCATGGGTCCTCTATTCGGTAGGCGTAGCCCCGCTTCAGGGCGCACGGGGGTAGGGCAGTGGCGGTGCGGAAAAAGGTGCCCCCACCCGGTCAGCGGGTCGGCGGCGGAATGCAACCTCCTGACCCCGGTAGGGGTGGGGAGGGAAGTTCAGACTGAGCAGTTCGTTCGTAGGCTGGAGCGCGGTGGGCAGGGGCGGAAAGTGCTAGACGATTTGCGGAGCTCGGCGCCAAGCCCCGCAACTGCCCCCGCGGCTGACGTCGCGATCATCAGCGGCGGCGGGCCGCAGGTGACGCGAGCGTGGGGCGTGGAACGGGTATGAACGACCTCCAGATACGCGAAAACCCCCCGGCCGGCCACCGGAGGGCACTTGGTTTTCATTCAATTAGGCAAGCAAAAAGGGCCCCAGACGCACGTGTGGCGATGGAGGGCCCTATTTTTGGGGTACCTGAAAGTACCCCTCGACATGACTCAAGCTTCCCACACGTCTGACGAAGCGTCAAGCATGGTGCAAAGCAGTGAACTTACGTTGTTCTTCGTTCTTCCATTATAACAGCAGGGCGACCGTTCGGGACTGCGCGTGAGGATGAGGCCCTTGCCTAGAGCACGCCGAGCAGGGCGTTGTCCTCCCACTGGTCGACGACCTCGAGGTAGCCGGCCAGCACCTTGGAGTGGGGGGCCAGCCACCCTGCTTGGCAATGACGATCTGGTCGTGGCCCTTGAGTCGGGAGGACGTGGCGGGGGCTGTGGCCGGTGAAGCGGATGTCGATGCCGGCGCGTTCGCCGGTGCGGGTGACGACGTCGCCGATGGACTCGGGCTGCAGCCCGCTCTCCATGCCGCAACGACGGCGACTCCAGCCGGTTCATCCCGGGCTGTAGTCGCCGCACGTCATGCCTGATGACACCCGTCAGGGCTGATGAGGCTGACGGCCCCTCATAGAAACCTGCCAGGGGCTCGGCCGCGACCGTGTCGTCGTTCAGTGGGACTCTGGTCAGCTCGGACCGCTCGGTACGGCCGTCGACGGCGACTGTGATGACGCTGCCGGCGGGGCGGTCGGCCGTGCCTGAACGTGGCGAGGGCGCCCGCGGGAGGGCGGGCGCCCTCCGTGGTTGGTCCTGGCGGCTGCTACCAGTCGCGGGAGGTGTTGTTGATGGCCATGCGGAACACGCTGATGAGGTGGTCGGGCATCCGGTAGCCGACCACCTTCCCGAAGCCGGGGCCCTGGGCCTGGATCGGCGCCTCCATGCCGTCGGGCCACCAGCCCTCCCGGATGCCGCGGTCGAGGATGCGCTTCAGGGCTGCGCTGTGGCCGCGGAGGCTGCTGTCCTCGGTATCCCGCAGGTCGTCGGCACTGACGTAGCCGTCCCGTTTCGCGGCTTCCTTCAGGATGCGCTGGGCGCGGGTCGGCAGGGCGAGGTAGTACCGCCGGGCGCGCTCGCGGTCCCAGGTGGTGTCGACCTCCACATGGGCGGCGTATTCCGCCAGGAGCGCCAGGAGGCGCTCCTGGAACTCCGGAGTCGGCTGGTCGACCGTGACAGTGATCTTGATAACGCACTCCCCGTTTGATCGAACGTGGATAGATGTCGTTCTTACAGGAGTGACGGTAGGGCGGGCGGCCTCTTTAGTCAACGGTCTATCCGCGTTAGAACTGAAGGGATAAGAGGAGGAGGCGTCGTTACTGGCTCTTGATAATGTTCCTTCTCAAGAGCCAGAACTGAGGGGGGACCACATGGACGCAGGGACCTCGGAGTTCGCCGTTCCGGACGGTGGGGACGTCGTGGAGGCGGAACTGGTCGACGACCGCCCGCCCGGGACGGAGCTCGCACCCGTCGACCGCGACCGGCACTTGTCCCCGGAGACCGCGGCCGCCATCGCCGCCAGCGTCGCCTCCTCCACCCGTCGGGCCTACGGCGCCGACCGGGAGGCGTTCGCCGCCTGGTGCGCGACCGAGGGCCGCACCGTCGTGCCCGCATCCGCCGAGACGATGGCGGAGTGGGTGCGGCACCTGACCGTCACCCCGCGGCCCCGCACCGGGCGGCCGGCCGGGCCATCCACCATCGAGCGCGCCCTGTCCGCCGTGACCTCCTGGCACGAGGAGCGGAGCCGGCCCAAGCCGACCATGCGCGGCGCCCGGGCCGTCCTCAACGCCTACAAGGACCGGCTCGCGCAGGAGAAGGCGGCGGCCGCGCAGCCGAAGCAGGCGACCGCGGCCCTGCCCGCACAGATCCGCGCCATGCTCGCCGGAGTTGACCGGGCCACCCTCGCCGGGCAGCGCAACGCCGCCCTGGTCCTTCTCGGCTTTGCCACCGCCGCCCGCGTCTCCGAGCTGGCCGCGTTGGACCTGGCCGCCGTCGTGGAGACCGAGCACGGCTACGACGTGACCCTGTACCGCAAGAAGGTCCGCAAGCACACCACGAACGCGATCCTGTACGGCACCGACCCGGCCACCTGCCCCGTCCGCGCCCTGCGCGCCTACCTCGCCGCCCTCGCCGGCGCCGGACGCACCGAGGGCCCGCTGTTCGTCCGCGTCGACCGCTGGGACCGCATCTCCCCGCCGATGACCCGGGGCGGGCGCACCATCGGGGACCCGGCCGGACGGATGACCGCCGAGGCCGCCGCCGAGGTGATCGAGCGCCTGGCCGTCGCCGCCGGCCTCACCGGCGACTGGTCCGGGCACTCCCTGCGGCGCGGCTTCGCCACCGCCGCCCGGGCCGCCGGCCACGATCCACTGGAGATCGCCCGCGCGGGCGGCTGGGCCGACGGCTCCCGCGTCCTCGCCCGGTACATGGACGACGTCGACCGCGTGAAGAACTCCCCCCTCGTCGGTATCGGCCTGTGACCGGGCGAGTCGCCGAGACCCGCTCAATCGTCACGTGACGATTGAGCGGGAAGCCGGTACTGTGCTCACTTAATCATCACGTGACGATTGACCGAGGGGGACGCATGACGACGTGCCCGGTATGCGGCGGGGCCCTTCCCGCGCAGCGCGGCCCCCGGGCCCGCCGCTACTGTTCGCGCGCCTGCCAGGCCAAGGCGTACCGCGCCCGTCAGCGACAGGACCAGGAGCACCGGGTCGCCGCCGGCGAAGAGCGAGAGCTACTGGAGGCGTACGCGGAGGTGCCCGCGGTAGAGCTGGCCGACAGCCTGGCCGCCGCCGCCCGGCGCCTGGCCGGCGCTCTGAACGTCGGACTGCCCGCCGATGACTTCGACCTCGGGGTCGTGGCGCGGGTCCCGGTCGTCCTGGCGGCCCGCGCACGGCAGGCCGCCCCGGCCGCGCAAGCCCTGCACGGCATCCCGGACCGTCTCCAGGCCCCGACCGTCACCGTTGTCGACCTGGTCGCCGAGTCTGCCCCGCCGCGCGCCGCGGTGCAGGCCCCGCCCACAGAGTCGTCACGTGACGATTCGATGCTGTCCTCCCCGCAGCCTGCCGACGCGCCGAAGAAGACGGCACCGGCCCGGCGCAGGCGGCTGTCGCAGAAGGCGGCCCGCGCCGTCGCGGGCAGCGCCCGCCTGGTCAAGGGCGCGGACCACCGCGACACCCACCGGTGGGACCTGATTGCCGAGGACGACACGGTGCTGGGCTACGTGGAGCCGTCCTACGGCGGCACCGGCCGGACCGGGCGCAACGGCTGGAACTACCGCCTTGCCGACTCCTTCATGGTCAGCGGCCCGTACAAGACGCGCGAGGAGGGGGCCCTGCAGTGCGCACTGGCATGGACCCGCGTCGTCACCGCCCCGGTACGACGCACTCTCACCGCTGACTGAACTACCAGCCCGGTACCAAGCGGCTCACCGTGATCCCTGGCAGGACGTGCCCGCCGCCCGCCGCGCCAGGAACGGCCGCACCGTGTTGTACCGGGTGGCCAGCGCCGCCCGCATCGCGACCGCCGCCGAGTACTCATCCTCGGGAACCAGCGAGACCACCATCGCGGCCGCGCTCATCACCGCCGCCCGCGGGGCGACCTCCTCCACCGCCCGCCACAGCGCGGCCGCGTCCAGATCCGTGCCGTGTGCCTCGACCAGCTCCAGCTCCTCCGCAGCGCGATCAGATCCCGGCCGACATCGCCGAGGAAGAAGAACCGCTCCAATTCAGGTCTCGTCGGCTCCTCGGCGAACTTCCCGTACGCCTCGGCCTGATCATCAGTTAAGAACTCCACCGGCATGACGGGGCCCGTAGCCAGGCCCACCCGTGATCGACGATCTTTCAGCGAACCCCCGTTCTGGGGGCGACCGCTCGAAACGGGGCGGTTCAACTGCCCCCTGCCCCGCAACCGAAGCAGACGCAGAACCTAACGAAGCACTACTAGTGTCCTGAGTCGGTAGTTCGCTTGCGGTTATAGGGTGGGGCGATGCCTGGTCCGAAGCCCTTGCCGCTGGAGTTGTCCGATCGCGAACGCCGGGTGCTGCGGGGCTGGTTGCGCAAGCAGACCGCGTCGCAGGCGCTCGTGCTGCGGTCGAGGATCGTGCTGTCGTGTGCGGAAGGTCTGTCGAACGCGCGTGTCGCGGACGACCTGGGTGTCTCGCGGGAGACGGTGCGCAAGTGGCGGTCCCGGTTCACCGCGGAGGATCACGGACGAGCAGGTCGAAGCCCTGGTCGCCAGGACGCTTGGCCAGACGCCGCCGACCGGTGATTCGCACTGGTCGACGCGTTCGATGGCCGAGGCGGAGGGCATGTCGCAGTCGGCCGTCTCGCGGATCTGGCGGGCGTTCGGCCTCAAGCCCCACATCGTGGAAACCTGGAAGCTGTCGACCGACCCGCAGTTCGTGACCAAAGTCCGCGACGTGGTGGGCATCTACCTGTCCCCGCCGGAGAACGCCCTGGTCCTGGCGGTGGACGAGAAGTCGCAGATACAGGCACTGGACCGAACCCAACCGGTGCTGCCGATGGCGCCGACCACGCCGGCGAAGATGACGCACGACTACGTTCGGCACGGCACAACCAGCCTCTTCGCCGCCCTGGACATCGCCTCAGGCTCGGTCATCGCCCAGCACTACCGCCGACACCGCCACCAGGAGTTCCTCCGCTTCCTGAAGGTCATCGACGCAGCTGTCCCCCAGCACCTCGAACTCCACCTGGTCCTGGACAACTACGCCACCCACAAGACCGAGCCGGTCAAGAAGTGGCTGCTGCGTCACCCCCGCTTCCACCTGCACTTCACCCCCACCTCGGCGTCGTGGCTCAACCTCGTCGAGCGCTGGTTTGCCGAGCTGACCTCCCGCAAACTCCGCCGCTCGGCCCACCGCAGCGTCGTCGAACTCGAAAGGGACATCCGCGGCTGGATCAACGAGTGGAACAAGAACCCCAAGCCGTTCGTCTGGACGAAGACCGCCGACGACATCCTCGACACCCTCGCCGCATACTGCACACGAATTAACGACTCAGGACACTAGTGGTAGAACCGCGTATGACCTTCACGACGCCGAGCGTCACGGCTGCCGGGCTCAAGGCCGCCGGCAGCATCACCGCGGCCCTGATCCGGGTCTGAGTAGTTGCGGTACAGGATGTAGCGCTGAGATTGATCATGGTCCTGGGCTGGGAATTCTCGGGTGACTGTCTGCCCTCAGCATCGGGCCGACCCGGGGCACCGCATCCCCGTCGTCCACAGGTAAACGCGAGCGAAACGGGCCGCCGGCTCTAGGAGCGGCGCCGCACCCCAGCAGGCGGGCCGGGTCGCCGCTCCCTGGTAGGCACCGGCCGTCGAGCTCGATGCCGACAAGGAAGCGGGGAGCCGCTGCTACGAGAGTTCCTTCTCGACGAGTCGGAGGTAGCTGAACGGATGCTCTTGTTTTTTCTGAATCGCAGGACGAACCTCGCGAGTTGCGATGTTGAACCCGATGCTTCCTGCGATACCGGCTACCCACCCTAGGTCTGGGACGACCAGGGCACCGACCGCCGCGGTGCTTACCGCCACCGTGGCGGAGATGGACCTGGTGATCCACGCCATGCGACTACTTTTTGCGGCTTCTTGATAATCGGCTCGCGCTTGGGCCAGTTCCTTACGCATGCGTTCAAGAACATCGGCCGGGTGTTCCCAGTGTCGGTTTAGTTCACTGAGCATGATTTGGGTTGCATTGACCAAACGCTCTCGTTCGGAGGCGTATCTTTCTCGAAAGGCCAAGACTTCTGAGGTCGGGGTTCCGGGTGCCGGCATGGGCAGCATGCTGCCGAGTTCCACGCGCCAAGCCGAGACCTTTCGGGAGTCTGGCCTCAGTGATGACTCGTCCGCTGACCGCTGATCGGTGTAGGGAGTGTAGGAGTGGTTCAGCGTCGAGCGGGCGACTTCCTGAGCCATGGTCCCGGCCAAGAGAACTGCCGCTTTGGAAGAAAGGACAAGGCTCTTGAAATTCGGAGACTCTCCGCTGCGGGGCCGGCGAGCTACGCCGAGTGCGATGAGTCCGTCTTCGAGCAGGTACCCGTACTTGCCGTTGTCGAGATAAACAGTGCGATGCCTATGCGGGCCCATTGCATGCAGCTTGCTGACCAGACCGGGGAAGTCTTCGATCTCCCTATTGGTCAAAAGGTCGTATTGATCAAGGGGGTTAATAGGGTGATAGAATCCCTGATCCTTGAGGTTTTCCAGCTCTCCCGTGATCGTGTGCTCGTACGCTTCCTGCGTCCGGGACACAATTGAAGCGATGCCGTCCCAGTACAACAAGGATTCATGGACCACCTCTAGCGGAGGCTTAGCCAGCGGGTAGTAGAGAAGTGTCGGCATTTATTTCCCCCGATGCTGGGTGATTCTTCCGGTGGTCACCGAAAGAACATGGCGTTCGTGGCAGGGGCGTAGCCGGGCTGGCTCAACTACGCATGCGATAGCTGGGGTTGTCGCCCCAGGGCAGCAGGTCGAGGAGATCATGCGCTCATGCTCCCCGCCATCTGGTCCGGAATGCTCCCAACCCACTGGAGGGCGGCGAAGTCGGCGTGCGCCGCAGTGACGGCCTCCGGGTACGCCTGCCGCTTCTCGTGTTCGGCCAGGGCCCGGTAGATGCTCGACAGGCTCGGGTTCTGCCCCTTGCTTCGGCCGGTGGGGATGATCAGGTCGGGCTGGATCTGCTCGACCGTCTCGCCGTTCGCGCGGCGGCGGAGCACGGTGTGGAGCATGTCGTCGGTGATGACCGGCGGGCGGCCGCCGTGCTTGCCCTTGCGGGCCGCGGCATCGAGTCCTTCGAGCGTGGACTCGCGGATGTTCTCCCGCTCGGTCTCCGCCATGGCGGCGAAGAACGCGAACAGCAGGCGGCCGTGTCCGGTGGGGTCGTAGATCCCGGCCAGGGGCCCCGCGAGCATCTCCAGGACCAGGCCGTGGGCGGCGAGGTGGTCGGCGAGCGCGGTCAGCTCGGCGGCGTCCCGGCCGAGGCGCTTCATCTCGTACACCGTGAAGATCACCCGGCAGTGCGGGGCGTGCGCCTTGATCTCCCGCGCGGCGGCGAGCGCGGCCTCGAACCTGGGGCGGACCCGCACCCGGGTGCTGATCTTCTCGGCGAAGATCTTGTCCCGGGGGATGTTCTTCGCGGCGAGCGCGTCCAGCTGGCTGTCGAGTTCCTGCCCGAGGGTCGAGCAGCGGGCGTAGCCGATGCGGATGTCCGTGCTCGGGGTGTCCGGGTCGACGGGCGCGGGCGCGGGGGTGCCGGGCCGCCACGGCTGCCCGGGGCCGCGGTCGGCCGGGGTGGGGACGCGCAGGAGCTTGGCGAGTCGGGGCACCTTCGTGAAGCGGCCGGTGTGGTAGGTGCTGGCGACCGCTCCGGAGCGGGAGCGGCAGGGTGAGCCTGGCTGTGCGTGACAGCGCGGGCAGGGGTGGCGCTCGACGTTGTCCGCGTCGCTCGCCTGTGCGGTTTGAGGGTCCGTCATGACCCCGGATCGTGTCACAAACCATTCCCAGAACATGCCTTGTTCCACTTTTGAGTGAGAACGAGTTCTGACAGCCGATCCGGCTTCCGGGCCGCTTCCGCCGACCTTTCTTGATCTTGCTCCGGGAAAGGTTCGTTTCTGACAGTGACGCGGCGTGCGGCCGTGGCCCGAACCCGGCCCGAGGGAGTGCGTGATCGACTTCCGGCCGTCCGTCTGAATTCTGCGGTGTCGACTGTCAGTGGCCGCCGTAACACTCTGAGCTGATAGTCCTTCAGAGGGGGGCCGATGGCGTTCCGGGCCGTGCACGCCGAGTGGGGAACCGTCTTCGCGCACCTGCCCGATCTCGGGTGCGGGCAGGCGTGGGAGACGGTGTGGAAGGTCCGTCCGCTCGCGCCGATCACCTGCGCCGAGTGCCGGCACCCGATGCACGCGAAGACCTCATACAGCGGGCTCAAGTTTTTCGCCCACGCCCCGCACGCCCCGGACTGCGAGATCGCCCGCCAGGGCGAGTCGGAGGCGCACCACCTGCTCAAGCTCGAACTCGCCAGCGCCACCCGGGACGCGGGCGGCCACGCCGAGCTGGAAGTCCGTGCGGCGGACGGCTCCTGGCGCGCGGACGTGCTGGCCACCGACCCGGCCGGGACGTGGCGCATGGCCCTGGAAGCTCAGCTGTCCCCGATCACCGCGGCGGACATCACCGCCCGCACGGCGCGGATGCGCGAGGACGGCGTCACCTCGTGCTGGTTCAGCGACCGCCCCCGCCCGCCCTGGCTGGGCACGGTGCCCTCCCTGCGGCTGGCCACGACGGACGACGGGCTGCTCGCCGCCGAGGGGCTGGTGAAGTTCGCCCAAGGCGGGTGGGCCGCGGCACCGCAGGTGCCCGTCGCCGACTTCCTGCGCTGGGTGTTCACCGGCAAGGTCGTCCCGCACGCCCCGCGCCGACATCTGTTCTACCCGCAGCGGCAGCTCGCCCAGGTGTGGACGGCGCCGCAGTACGCCGCCGCCGAGGACGCCTATCTGGTGGAAGAGGCGGAGCGGCGGCGGATCGACGCCGAGCGTCAGGCCCGCCGGAAGGCGGAAGCCGACAAGAGGCGGGCAGAGATCGACGCGCGCAACGCGCAGTCTCGGGCCCGCGCCTTGTCCAGGGCCACAGCGACCGAGGAGAAGGTACGCCAGCTGCACCGCCGTGCCGGGTCGGAGCTGCACAGCAAGCTCATGGAACGCCTCGACGTGCAGCGGGCGGTGGAATACCTGGCTCGCGAGCACGACATCGACGCCACCGCGGGCTGGAGCGGTTCCGAAGCCCACTGGGCCGGCGGCGTGCCGCTGATCAACAGGGAGGACTGGGCGCCGATCGCGGTCCTCGATCCGGTGCCCGGACAAGTCAGCGGTGACGCGTTCCGCCTGCTGGCCGGGATGCTGCTGCTGTTCCCGACCCGCGAGTGGGAGCAGCGATTCATCCGCAACACCCGGCGCCGCAGGAAGGTACCCATCGAGGGCTACCGCACCGAGCACATGGAATCCCCGGGCGGCGAAAGCGTCGAACCGGCTGAGTCCCGGCCCGCCGCACCGCGCCGTCGGCGTACGGGCGACCCCTGCGCGTGTCCCGTTCCCCGGCTCCTCGTGACGATCTCCCGCCGCCAGTACCCGGCCGAGCCCAGCAGCCAGATGGGCCCGGCCGCCGCCCTCTACACCGCCTCGTGCAGCACCTGCGGCGGCCCGTACGACAAGCCGTGGCGCCGCTGCACGGCCTGACTGGCCCTCTGGCACAGCGCGGCGGGTACGCGCGGATCAGTCCTCGTCCTCGTCGTCAGGCTCGACCTCGTCCGGGTCGCGCAGGGGCCGCAGGCCCTGGGCGGGGCCGGACGCGGCGATGTTGAACAGGTAACGGCCCAGGAAGTTGATGTGCGCGTTCTTCAGCGGGGACAGGCGGGCCACATCCTCGTCCTTGATGTCGGGGTGTCGGTAAGAACGCTGTCACCCGCCGCAAACGGCTGTGATCAGTCCTCGAATCTGGTGGGTTGGGGCAGTCCCGGCGTGCTCGTCGCCTCAGTGAGTGCCAGCCGACCTTTCGTAGCGTCAGCGAAAGCTCTGTCGGTCAGCGCTTGACGCGGTTGCGGACCGCTAAGACCGCGAGGCCCAACAGGACTGGCTCGGTCAGGCGGGAGGCCATCTCGATGTACGTACCGGCGGTGGTCATGTCCTGACCAGAGGAGCGGAACACCACCGAGTTGAGCGTGACGTTCAGCGCCTTCTCGAAGCGCTCCCCTGTGAACCTGTCACTACTGGGGTTCTGCGGATCGTCTTTGTCGATCTCGAAGGTGGCCTTGCCGCCGCCGGCCGGGATCGTTCCGGTCGCCTGTTGTTTCGGGGTGTCCTGGGCGATACCGAAGCCCATCAGCAGCACCACTGTGGCGAGCATGGTGGCGGCGAGCCAGTACACGGCCCGAGAGGCCCGCAGGCCGTATCCGGACAAGGCCCAGTAGCCATGCAGCAGCCCGCGCTCGGTACGGGTCGTGCCCTCACGGTCGTGCCGGCGCATCTCCATCTCGCCGTAGTAGAAGTCCGCCGCCCCTGGTTCGTTCTTGCCGTCCTCGAATGCCTTGCGCAGCGCCCGGTAGACCGGTTCCAACTGCGCCGGTCCCACACCTCCAGCCCCGAGCACGGCCGTGTTCCATCCTCGGGCCGCACCCGGCCTGCCCGCCCTCCAGTGCTGTTCCTCAGCCAGCGTGCGGCGCACGGCGAACCGCGGCCCCCGCCCTACCCAGGCAGGGGGCGGAACCCTGTCGAAGACACAGGCACCCTCCAGCCTGAGCTGATCCAGATGCACGGTGCCGACGAACAGGCACCGCGACAGATCGACGCCGGCGAGGACCAGGTGCGCCGCGTCCACCCCACGCAGCGACGCGATCCTGACGACGGTGTCAGGCGCACCGACAAGCCCTTGCTCAGCCATCGCCCGCCCGTCGGTGAGGACGAACGGGCCGGCCTCTGCGGCGATCGTCAGGGGGTACTCGAAGACCGCGTGGGAGAAGTCCACCGTGGCGTACCGCAGACGCAGCTCAGCGGTCGCTGACCAACGCGTGCGCCGACACTCCACACGACGTGCAGCAACCGTAACGACCACCGGGCCTGCGAACTCCGCTCCGGACAACAGCACCCGCCCTGCACACTCCAGCGGCCCGAAACTGCTCGCCCGCTCAAAGACAGCCCGCTGGAAAAGAGCGTCTTCCCCGATAGACACACCCTCGCAAACAAATTCCGCTCGGAAGGTCGCCGACTCGAACCACGCAGCCCTGGTGAAGGTCGCCGACTCGAACCAGGTGTCTCCGGTGAAGGTCGCCGAGTGGAATCGGGCGTCCCCGGTGAAGGTCGCCGAGCTGAACGAGGCGGTGTCCCCAGTGAAGGTCGCCGACTCGAACCAGGCGTCCTCGGTGAAGGTCGCCGAGCTGAACGAGGCGGTGTCCCCAGTGAAGGTCGCCGAGTCGAACCAGGCAGCCCTGGTGAAGGTCGCCGACTCGAACCGGGTGTCCCCGGTGAAGGTCGCCGAGCTGAACGAGGCGGGCTCGATGAAGGTTACCGAGTCAAAAAAGGCGGGCCCGAGGAAGGTTGCTGACTGGAACCAGGCAGCCCCTGTGAAGGTCGCCGAGTCGAACCGGACGAACCCGGTGAAAGTTGCCAAGTCGAAATCAGCTCGACCAAGTCGGAGGTTGTCTGTGCCGGGGTCCCGGAGGACGTTGAGGAGATCGGCGAGTAGGGGGTCGGTGAAGGTGGTACCGCGGTGGTCGATGTCATCCCCGGGCGCCAATCCGGCCAGGTAGGTGGCGCGGTCGTTGACGGCCAGGTGGGCGAGACACGCAGTGTGGCCGGGGACGTGGATGCCTCGGCATCCGACAGGGTTATCCGGGGTGCTGTCCTGGGCGCAGTGCGGCCAGGCGGGCGGAGTCGGAGAAGGACCGGGACTCGGGTGCGACATACCCGGAGAGACGAGTGGGGAAGGGCGGGCAGTTGCGGCGGTGGCCTTGACGTCCGAGGGTGTCGCACCCACGTGCGCGGCAGATGCTGGGGAGCCCTGATCACCGCTGTTTGCGGCGGGTGACAGGGTTCTTACCTGCACCCCAACATGCCGGACAAGGTCGCCGGCTCCCTCCGCACCGCCGAACTGGACGACGCCGAACGGTGTCGCCCGTGAAGGCGGTGACGCAGCGGGTCTGAGGGCGCCGCCCGGGTTACCCCTCCACCTTGATCCCGATCGCCGGGTTCAGGTCGTCCAGCTTGACCTCCAGGCCAGCCGGGGCGTGCAGCAGCGCCGCGGCGATGAACGCGCCGTTCGTGACGTACATGCCAGTCACACGCTCCATCGCATGCTTGAGGCCGTACGAGGAGCTCTCCGCCGGCACAGTCAGCCAGGTCTGCTCAGCGATCCAGGCGTAGGCAGCCTGAACCTCGTCGAGACGGACAGGCTTCGGGGCGAAGGCGCTTGAGCCGTATCCGTTCGCGCTCAGGTTCGGGTGGGCGACGCTGAGGGCGTTGAGGTCGGCCTGTGTGATGGTCATTTCGACTTACCTTTGCGTTAGTTGGACTCCGGACATTGTGTCCCACCTGAGCGAGTGGGACGGTGAAACCCGGTTTCAGTCGACATCCCTGCGCCCTCCGAGGCGGTCTGCAGGGTCAGGCCTCGCTTGTTTCCTTGGCCTCCAGAGCATCGGCGACGGCCGCGAACTCTTCCAGGGCAGCGGTGAGGTCTTCGACGATCTCGCGGGCGATCACGTCGGGGGCAGGCAGGTGGTCGAGGTCCTCAAGAGACTCGTCCCGAAGCCAGATGATGTCCAGGTTGACCTTGTCGCGGGTGATCAGCTGGTCGTAGGTGAACGACCTGAATCGCTCGGACTCCTCGCGGGGCTGACCGGGCTTGGCAGACTGGACGAAGTCATCCAGGTGCCCGCGGGTCAGTGGGTTCTTCTTGGGCGTGAAGTGTTGGTTGGTCCGCAGGTCGTACACCCACGTCCTGGTGGTCCATGGGGTCTCACTGGCCGGCTTCTTGTCGAAGAACAGCACGTTCGCCTTTACCCCCTGGGCGTAGAACACTCCGGTGGGCAGACGCAGGATCGTGTGCAGGTCGAAGTCGTCCAGCAGACGTCGGCGCAGCGCCTCGCCGACCCCGCCCTCGAACAGCACGTTGTCCGGCAGCACTACCGCGGCTCGGCCGTTGATGTCCAGGATCGTCATGATGTGCTGCAGGAAGTTGAGCTGCTTGTTGCTCGTAGTGACCACAAAGTCGTGGCGCTCGACCTCCCGGTCCTCGCGGGCCTCCTTGCTGTCGGCGCCCACCATCGTGATAGAGGACTTCGTGCCGAAGGGCGGGTTGGCCAATACCACCGACCAGCGCCTACCGGGGTCGTCGATCAGGGCATCCTTGACCTCGATCAGCGACTTGCCCTTGGCGTCACCCATGCCGTGCAGCAGCAGGTTCATGGCAGCCAGGCGTGCGGTGCCGTCAACGATTTCCACGCCGTGCACGAACGACGCCTTGAGGTGCTGACGCTGCTCGGGGTTCATGCGCGCGGCGTCCTGGGAGGCGTACTCGTGGGCGCCCAGCAGGAACCCACCCGTGCCGCAGGCCGGGTCGACCACCGTGTCCTCCACGGTGGGCCGCACGACATCGACGATCGCGGAAATGACCGACCGCGGCGTGAAGTACTGGCCCGCGCCCGACCCCTTGTCGCTGGCGCCCTTGGACAGGAGAGCCTCGTAGGCGTCGCCGTTGAGATCACCGCCACCCGACCATGTCTCCTTGTTGATCAGGTCATGGATCAGCCGCTTGAGGATCGCCGGGTCCTGCACCCGGTTCTGCGCCTTGCGGAAGATCGTGCCCAACATGCCCGGCTGGCGGCCCAGCCCCTGCAGGATCAGCGTGTACTGGGTCTCCAGGGCCACCCCCTCGGTGTCCAACAGGCGCTGCCAGGAGTACTCCTCGGGGACAATCTGCTCAGGCTTGAGCGGCCGGTGGGCACGCTCGTGCGCCATCTTCAAAAAGAGCAGATAGGTCAGCTGCTCGGTGTACTCCAGCACGCCCACCCCGGCGTCCCGCAGCACCCCCGCGTACGTCCACAGTTTGTCTACCAGCCGACGAGTGTCCGCCACGTTGTTTCCTTCCCTGCCCAAGGCATACGCCCTGCAAGATGAATAGATTCCTGGGGCCGGTCAGCTTGGGCTGCCGGACTCCCAGAAGGCGTAGGTGACGTTGTCCTCGGTGATCCAGCTGATCCGCCCGTTCATGGACACCCGTCCAGCGATGACCGCTCCAGCGGCTGACGGGGAGCCGAACACGACGTCACGGGTCAGACGGGCGGTCCCGTCCGGGCCGACGGCGATCGACCCGTCCGCGACCAGGGCCCGGTGCTGGCCCTGACGAACCTTGTACTGCTTGGCCGACGAAGCCTTGTAGTTGGAACGGTCCGGCATCTCCGCGGCCACCTCAGAGCCGGCCAGAACCGTGAACTCTCCGTCGACAACCTGCGCCTGAGCACCGGGCATCTGCAACAGGTGGAACACCGGGGAGTCCTCTGCCGCAGGGTCCGGCTCGGACTCGGTGACCGGTAGCGAGTCACCAGACCCAGCAGGCGCAGTCTGCGCGGCGTCGGGAGCACCGACAACCGTGCGGGTAGCCCTGCCACGCAGCACGTCCACGCCCAGGACCGGCAGCAGGATCTCCAGCTGACGGACGAACTCCTCCATGTCCGAAGCGTCCGCCTCGGGCAGGTCCGCACCGCCTGTGGGCTCGTTGCCGTTTTCCAGTGGCACCCGGCCGATCGCCTTGGCCATGCCGATCAGCTTCGACTCCAGCCAGCGCACGTGCGCGCTGGTCAGGTTGGAGTCCTTTGAGGCGATGACCACGACCTCCGACCAGAAGTCCTTGTTCTGGTCGTGCGTGCTCAGCCGCTTGGCGACGTTGTCCGACTGCCCGATGTACGCCTTGGTCTTCCCGGTCTCCTCGTCCTCACCCAACAGGATGTAGACGCCGGTCTTCTGCGCCTCCTTGCGCTCCCGGATACGCGCCAGGTCCTTGCGGGCTCCCTTGAGGAGCTGCCCGGTCCACGTCATGATTTCCGCAGTCGTCAGACCACCGGCCTTGCCGTCCACCAGGAACAAACGCACCTGCTTGCCCGCCATCAGAACAGCACACCTTCAGGAGCCTCAGCCTCGACGACATCAGCGGCGATCTCTTCGACCCGCTCGACGTCGGAGGCCGCACCGGTCAGACGACCGGAGAACGCTGCGGTCAGAAGTGAGCGGCGCAGCCTGTCTGCGCGTGCGAGCCCAGTCTCCACCTCTCCGATGAGGCGACGGCTCCGGCTGACCACCTCATGAATCTGAGCCAGCCGCTCGTCCTGATCCGGCAAGGGGGGAACTGGGATCGGCATGGTCTTGATGACCTTGAGACTGATCGAGGCGAGGTTGACGCTCTGCTTACCGTGTCTCTGGGCCCAGCGTGCACCGTAGGTGTTGGCGCACCAGGCCAGCCACTCCGATCGCATGTCGTCGCGCGGTCGCACGCGGAAGACATGGTTCTGGTGGATGCACCCTTCAATCTGTCCGTCCCAGACCCACCCGCGAGCGAGCTTGTCCCGGTCTCCACCCTCGTTCATCAGGACGTCGCCCTTTAGCAGGCGCAGTGCTTCAGCCTTGGCGGGCGGTACGCGGAGCGTTGTCACGTTCTCAAGGTCCAACCGGGCGCGCTGGACGTTAGCTACGCGCAGGTACGGGACCTCGATGTAGGAAGGGTCGGACTGCTTCTTTGCATCCTTCGTGACCCCGCCGACGACATCAGCGACTTCCCCCAGGGTCTGCCAGGACCACCCCTCTGCAAGGGCAGGAAGGTGTCCGTTGATGATCTGCTCGACACCGTCCTGGCGACTCTCCGTGCTACCCAAGGCACGCATAATCGTGGCGTCCTCGTACAGGGCACAGCGACGACGCGCGGCATTGAGGTAGTCGACGCCCGCGTCGAGGCGGGAGAGGTGGTCCTCCAGCACCTCGACGATCCGCGCTTCGGCGGCTTCACTGAAACGCGGGACCTTAAATTGTTTAATACTCTTCAGGTTCACGTGTGGCAGCTGAGTTCCAGTGGCTGACCCATTGAGGTGCTGTTGGAACTCAAAACCGCTGAGCCAGTGGTAGAGGTAAGCGCCGTTGATCGAGTGGGGCCGAATTCGGGCGACTCGCTGGACGAGTAGTGCGGGAAGGTCACTGGGGCGAGCCCGAGCGAGCTTGAGACCCGCGGAGATGAGCGGGCGGTCCATCCCAAGGATAAGATCCCCCTCCTTAATTGCCAGGTGCTCATACCCTGGAAGCATCGACTCAGGCCAGGTCCTCGTCCCCGCCCAGCGCAGCGCCCCAGGTTCGATGTTGTCACCTCGCAGCAGCCGGATTCCTTCGTCTGGTCCACCGAAGTGGGCGCTCTTGAAGGCGGGACCAGAATCGACCGCTGCGATCTCGCCGACGGTCTGAAACTCAGGCGTCACGCGGTCAGCTCCTTGTTCAGGGTCTCGAGGAGGGTGCCGACCTGGGCACCCAGGTCACGTACGGCGCCGTCGATGCCGCCGCGCTCGTCGAACGGGGCACCGTCGAGCTGGTCGACGTCGATCCCGGCCGAGGAGGCGATCACGTCCGCCATGTTGTCCAGCCACCACTTCTGTGTCTCGGTGAAGACGACGCCGGCCTGCTCCTGCTGCCGTAGCCAGCCCTGGTACTGCTCGTGGACCTTGTCCGCGTACGGCACCAGCTCGTCGTCACCCGTAAGGGTAAAGCGCAGCAGGGATACCAGGTCCGTGACCTGGGCCTTTGTGTTCGGTCGGACGCGGCCTTTCTCCACCTGCTCGTAGGCCTCCCACAGCCGCTGCGGGGTCCACTGGTGCGGCGGGCGGGCGATCCGGTCGGCCAGTTCCTTGATCTCGGCGAACGTGCTCCCGGCAGACTTGGTACCGGATTCCTCGGCCTGCTGCAGGACCTGGATCGCGGAGATCTCGCTGCGGTGCTCGTCCAGGTAGGCGCGCCAGTCCGTGACGATCTCGCGGGCCTTGTCCTCGGCGCCGACGCCGTAGGCCTCGAGCAGGGTGTCGGGGTTGGTGTCGTCGATGATCTGGTCGTGCTGGCGGCGCAGTTCCATGATGCGCGTACGCAGCTCGGGGTTGGCCGCCAGCGGGGTGATGGCCTTTTCGAGCAGGTCGTCGACCACCTGTTGAGGGTCCACGCCTTCGTCGGCAGCAGCGACGGCTTCGGCCTGCTCCTCGGGGTCGCAGGCCTCGACCAGCTTCTTGACGATCTCCTTGAGGGGTTGGCCGGCGACCTTGTCGAGCTCGGCCCGCTCGGCAGAGGTGACCTGGAGCTCCAGGGCTGCCAGGCGGGAGGCCAGGGTTGCGGTCTCGTCCTCGGTGATCGTGAGGCTTGCGGCCTTGCCCAGGAGCTTTTCCAGGCTGATGCCCTTCTTGCGCATCAGCGGCGGGTCCACGAAGTCGTGCTCGGTGACGCCGATGGCGTCGATGATGACGAACCTCGTCTTCTCGCGTGCGACCGGGCTCGTCTGGGCATCGGGGGTGACGGCCTGGAAGTCGGGCTTGGGCATCGTGCGCGCCCCGCGGCCCTTCATCTGCTCGAAGTACTGCGCCGAGCGGACGTCGCGCATGAAGAACACGCACTCCAGCGGCTTGACGTCGGTACCGGTGGCGATCATGTCCACCGTGACCGCGATCCGCAGCCTCGCGGAGGAGCGGAAGGCCTGCAGGTGGCCCTCAGGGTCCTTGGCCTGGTAGGTGATTTTTGCGGCGAAGTCGTTGCCCTTGCCGAAGACCTGCCGCACCTGGGTGACGACCTCCTCGGCGTGCGCGTCGTCCTTGCAGAAGATGAGCGTCTTGGGGACCGCAGTGCGGCCGGGGAAGATCTCGGTGAACAGCCGGTCGCGGAAGGTTTCCAGGACGGTGCGGATCTGGTTGGGGTTCTGCACCGCCCGGTCCAGCTGGCTCTTCTTGTACTTGACGTCCTCGTCGACGGCCTCGATGCGCTGGATGCGGGTGCGGCGGTCGACCTTGGGCACGAACGTGCCGGCCTCGATCGTCGCGCCGTTCTCCGAGATTTCCGTCTTGATGCGGTAGATGTCGAAGTCCACGTTCACGCAGTCGGCCACCGATTCGGTGTAGGTGTACTGCGAGACGAGGTTCTGGCGGAAGAACGCGAACGTCTGCTTGCCTGGCGTGGCCGTCAGCCCCAGGATGTGGGCGTCGAAGTACTCCAGGACGCCCTTCCACACCCCGTAGATGGAGCGGTGGGCCTCGTCCACGATCACCAGGTCGAACGACTCCGGCGGCAAGTCCCTGTTGTAGGCGATCTCGACCGGAGCGTCCGGCACGAAGCTGTCCAGCGTCGGGTCGTCGCCCTCGGGGACGTCCTTGCCGCGCAGCACGGAATAGACGCGCTGGATCGTGGAGATCACCACGTTCGAGGACTCCAGCATTCCCAGACGGGTCAGGCGCTGGACCGAGTACAGCTCGGTGAACTTCCGGCCGTCGTCTGGGGTCTCGTAGTTGCTGAACTCACCAGCGGTCTGCTTGGCCAGGTTGTTGCGGTCGACCAGGAACAGCACCCGCTTGAACCCTGCGTGCTTGAGCAGTCGGTAGGACAGGGTTACGGCGGTGTGCGTCTTGCCCGCACCGGTGGCCATCTGGATCAGCGACCGGTCTGCACGTTGGGCCGCCAGTGATGCTTCGGTCTTGGAGATCGCTTCGGTCTGCGCGGGCCGCAGCCGTTCCACGTTCAGAGGCGGCATGCGCCGCACCTTTGCTCGCCAGGTCGGGAAGGCGGGATCGTCCTGGGTCTCCCGAACTATTCGCGTGAGGGTGGCCGGCTTAGGAAAGTTGAAGATCTTCCGGGCACGCGGCTCGGGGTCGTAGCCGTTGGTGAAATGAGTTTCCGACCCGGAGGCCTCGAACACGAACGGGATGCGATCACCCACCGTGTGCGCACGCTTGCGATGCTCCGGCGGCAGGCCGGTGGCGTACATCGCTGACTGCCACTCCACGCCTGACAGGGTCGTGCCCTGCGGTTTGGCCTCGATGACCCCGACGACCTTCTTTTCCACGTACAGCAGGTAGTCGACCCGGCCGTGGCCCGGTGCCATGACGACCTCGCGCACCGCGACGCCGTGCACGCCGAGCTCGCCCGCGAACAGGTTCATCGCCTTGCGGTCCTGTACCGCCCAACCTGCGGCAGTCAGCTGCTGGTCGATGAGGGCACGTGCGCGGGCCTCCGCCGGGAGGCGGGAATCGTGATCCTTGCTGTTCATGGCTTCCTCAGCATGGGTGTCGGAAGTGTTGCCCACTGAACGCCGGGCTCGCGCGGGCTAAGGCCCGCGGGGGAGGCCTGAGGTTGTGATGGAAGAATCATGAGGCGGTGGACGGTGGACTGTTGCGCCCGGTCAGGAACCTGCTTCTAGAGCCGCTCGGTTACCCGGTGTCCCGGAGTGTGATCGTCCCGTCTCGGTCGTCCGCTCAATACGATCCTGACGCGCGCCGTACATCCCGCAACCGTCTCTCGTCCCCTGCGCTGACTCTGCTTCAGGTCAGCGCGCCGTGTCCTTGAGGGTAGTGCAGGGGGGTGACACAAGCGGCATGTCTGATCATCCTGCCACCGTCCCCTGCCAGTTCAGACCGAAGGCCGGACGTCGTGATCCAGGCAGAGCCAGTTCGGACGCCCCTCGCCCGCCGATGACGGACACCCTCGGACCTACGAACGGAGAGCCAACAGCGGCCGGGTACGGCTGACCGGCGTCACCATTGCCGACGGCATTCACCCTGGATGACGTTCTCCCGGAAGGTCCGCGTCGGCATCGACCAGTGATCCGGCCTGCCGCATGAGGGCGGAGGACGCAGCTGAGGTGATCGAGCGCCTGACTCCCTGCGCTCCGCACTGGTCGGGCTCGTCCAAGCTCCAGCGGAAGGCCCGGATGCCAGGTGAACGCGATGGCCGCTCCGAGTATCGCTTCACACACGAGACGTTCGCGATGCCGAGCTGCCCTGCCAGGAACTCCACGACTTTACATTGCAGAGCCTTGGGCATTTAAGTGTGGTAACGGACTTCGACAAGCGAACTCCACTCCCCCGTCGACCCGTGTTCGAAGCGCCCTCTCGCGCGTGCCATAGGGCCTCGACACAGCGGCGGGTTGGGCGAGAGCTAAGCGTTGTCCCGTAACTCGGGGCAGAGGCCTGTGGGTCACCATGGACGGGTCGGCTTGTCCGGTTGTGTTTCGATTCTCGGTCTCAGCATGACCCCTGCGAAGCAGGTCGAACCGGACGTCAGTAAGCGGTCTGTGGAGTTACGGGACAGCCCTTAGGTCCGTTACCACACTTAAAGTCCTGGTCTCCGGTGATGGCCGGCAGTGAGGTGGTCCGCGAGCGCGGTCAGCTCGGCAGCAACGCGTCCCAGTCTCGTCATCTCGCTCACCGTAGGCGCGTCGATCCGACACCCGCCAGCGGGTGTCGGATCGACGCATCGGCGGGCGCGGGCCAACGCGCCTGCCAAGGTCCTGAAACGGTTGGGCTTGCGACCAGTAGCCGTCAGGAGGACACCGGCGGCTGACCGTCGATGTCGTGCTGCCCCCACCGTCTTTCTGACAGGGCCCGGCCGCAACTCATCCGGAACAAATATTGGGCCGTGCCAGGCTCTCGCCCCCTCGAAAACGTCAGTGCGGTGCCCGAGTTACCGGGCCATCCAAGCGGCCACATGCGGCAGATATTGGGGAACGCCTGCAGGGCCAGGAAGCCGCATAGTGGACAACAAGTCCATAGGGGCGGGGCGGGAGATCTAGGAAAATGGAAAGCTGTGGACCGCGCAGCCCGCTGTCGGCAGGGCCAACTGCCTCTGGGCTGCGTGACCTTGCGACCAGTGACCCAGGCCCCGGTATTCGACCGGCGGCCCTTGTCAGGACGGAGTCCTGCGCTCATGAGCGACCTCCTAGGTTCCCGCCCGGTGGGGCCGGCACCGGCCACCCCTGTTCCTTCCTGCCCTTGCCCCTCCTTCGATGGCTCGGTGAACAGGGAACCGGCATCGATGGGCCGATTCGGGGCCACCCATTCGTTGATCCTGTTGATCTGCGTCCTATCGCTGGGCAGCGGCCTGTTCCTGGCCGGCACCCCGATGGACGATGTCTTCGCACTGCTAGGCGGCCTGGGCGCGATCGGCGCGGCCACCCTGACCGCGGCCGGCGGTGGTCGCCGTCTGGCCGCCGTCTTCGTCGAGGCAGCCGTGCGCTCCGGCGTGGGCAAGTAGGCGGCTTCCATGACCCGCTCCTCCGCTGGCGCCGCAGAGCGTCCCTTCGCCCACCTCGCCGAGCATCTGACCGCCCTGCGGCGGGCTGCGCGGTTACCTCAGCGCACCTTGGCCCAGGCCGCCAATATCTCGCGCGGCACCGTTCAGCGGGCCGAGTCCGGCGCCGCCGCCCCCACCCCGGCTGTTCTCGACGCCTACGTACGTGCCTGCTCGGGCACTCAGGATGACCACGATCGTGCCCGCCTCCTACGTATCCGCGGCCGAACCGTCCAGCGCGACCGACTCCGTCACCTCGACGCGCCCGCCCCTTCCCTCATCCACACCGAGGACGACCTCGGCGTCGCTCTGGCCGCCGCATACGAGCGGGCTGGTGCCCCGCCCCTGAGCGACGCCCGCCTCACCCCCGGACGCCGGCCCCTGCCGCGCACCACCGCCTGGCGGATCGTCAAGCGCAAAGAGCTGCCGTCCACACCGGAACAGCTCGTGACCTTCCTGACCGCCTGCGGCATCGAACCGGCCAAGCAGCGCCCATACGTCGAGGCCTTCCACCGGATCACCAACAGCCGCAGCTCTCGGCCCGTGCCCCCGCCTCCCCGTCGGCACAACAGGTACGCCCGCCAAGGCGTCCCGCTGCATGCCGACGGTACGGACGGGCCTCCCGACTATGTCGGGAGGATCAGCCCGGCCTTCCAGGTCATGCTGTCCGCCTTGTCGCCCGACGAGATCACGGCTGTCCTCAACGCTGGCATCAGCCACCTCCTCGAAGAACGCGCAAGGCTCAACGGCAAGGCCCTCGACTGGTTTGCCCCTAGGCGGCTCGTCAAGCACCACCCCGGCAACAGGGAAAACGACGGAGCCAAAGGGCATCAGGAAGCGAAGGCTGAACCGTGGGTTACCTCCCCGCCCCTTGAATACAGCCAGGACCACGACATCGACTGGATGATGCGCAAGGCGGACGGCACCGCGATGCTCGTGGAGGTTGAGCGTGGTCGCCCCGATCCTCCGTCTCCGCAGACGCCGCTCGGAACGAAACCTCCGCTGCCAACCCGCCCTGTGCCAGCCAGAACGATCCGTTGGGCATCAGCACCGTCACCAGCGTGAAGAGCAAAAAAGGGGCGGAGCGACCAGGTGGAGTAGTTGCAAGTTGCTGCAACAATGGTGGGTAATCCAAGGCAATGCAGACAACGGGCCGGAGCGGTGTCGCCCCGGCCCACCCTTGCTCTACTTGCCCTGCTCCCGCTCGCTGCGCGTCTCCGCCTCGCAGCGCGGGCACTGGTCACAGCGCTCGGGCCAGCCCTCCCGGGGGACGACGACCGCGTGACTACTGCCGGGGTGCTTGCACGTCATGCACATCGGGGCACCACCTCCTTCACCCCTTCGGTGCTCTCAACGCCAGATGGACAGCAACAGCCCGCAGGGAAAACTCTCCCACCCGTCTCCAGGGCGACCGGGATAGCTTCCGCAAGCGGCAGATCCGCCGACCAGTAGGGTGCCGAGGCGTGCCCCATCTTCACCGCCACAGCCCTAACTGCCACCCCGAGGACTGCGGGGCGCACGACGCGTACGTGCGGCTCGGCTCCTGGACCGCGCCCGGCTCCCCGTACAAGCTGCTCTCCGGCTCGTTCTCCCCGGAAGCCAAGAGACACTACCGGGGCTACGTGACCGACTGGCTCAACTGGTGCGACGCGGGTCGCGACACGCTCGACCCCTACACCTGCGACCGCGCGCAGATCGCCGTGTGGATCTCCGATCGGCACCAGGACTCCCCGCTCGCGACCCGCGCGGTCATGGTCTCCGCGGTCACGTCCTTCTACGGGCATCTCCTCGAGCTCGGCGTCGCTGACGGGGTGGAGAAGAGCCTCACCCGCGCCCGGCTCGCCGGTGCGCCCGTGCCCACCGACCCCCAGCGCACCGGACTGCGCGGACAGGGCCCTCGCTGGTTCATGCAGGCAGCCGACCGGCTCACCGGCCGCGACGCCCACCGCAACCGCGCCATCTGCTACCTGCTGCTCAACCAGCACTTCGGACACGAGAAGCTGCGGCCCGGCACCATCCTGCTCATGGACGTGGACAACGGGACCAACGAAGGCTTCCGCACCACCTGGCGGATTAAGCCGAAGAACGCCGATGTCTCCGCTGTCACCACAGTGACGATCAGCCGGGACGCCGCCCGGCTCCTGGACACCTACACCGGCAGGCAGCCTGATGGCACCCTCGCTCCCGACCCCGGCCAGGACCAGCGGGTCTGGAACCCGGAACACGGCACCCGCCCCTCCGCCGGCGCTCTGTTTACCACCACCGCGAACCGGGCCCGCGGCGCACGCCTGGCCCGCTCCGACAGCATCAACCGCATCGTGAACTCCGTCGTTCTCGACCACGAGGAACTCGGCCCGTACGCCGCCCAGCTGACCGCCGACTTCATCGCAGCTACTCCCCCACCCCTTGAGGATGCCGAGAAGTAGGGAGCTGCCGCCTCCCCAACGCAGCTTCGCTCGAGCGTTCGCCAGCCGGCCTCGCCGGGCGCACTTCACGGTCGCCTCACCGGAACAGCTGTCGACCGTGCAGCCCGTAGATGCATAGAGACGATCGACGCTCGTGACGGGGTGGGCGTTCCGGGCAAGGCGAGTGGCCGGTTAGGTTCGCCGCATGACCGAATCACCACGAACGGCACTGCCACCTCTCGACAGCCCGCCTGGCGACCGGCTGGACGTCGTCTCGGCCTGGGACGCCGACACCCCGTATCAGGCCTGGCGGCCACAGATCCTGGTGCCGCCGACGTTCCGCCCGGCGACGCCGGCCCGAGTCTATGTCGCCGTGAACCAGAAGGGCGGGGCGGGCAAGACCACCACGGCGGTGGAGCTCGCCGCCGCCTGGGCCGCTGCTGGCCTCCGGGTCCGCGTGATCGACGCCGACCACCAGGAGGCCGCCCTGTCGGTGTGGTTGCTGCCGCAGTATCCGGAGGGCTCGCCGCGCCACTCGCTGCGCAGCGTCTTCTTCGACGAGTGCACACTGGCCGAGGCGACCTACCCGACCCTGTTCGAAGGCGTCGACGTCGTGCCGTCCGGGCTGGACCTGTCGCGGGTCGAGTACGAACGGCCGATCGGCGCGGAGAACGCCATCGCAGCCGCCATCGCTCAGGAAGCGCAAGAGGCCGGCGGACACTCGCCGTACGACGTGACTTTGATCGACGCGGCCCCGTCGCTCGGCCTGGTCACCGTGGCAGCCCTCACCGCCGGGGACGAGGCCCTCGTCCCCGTGAAGGTGGGCGGCCTGGACATGAAGGCGATGGCGTCGCTGGACCGCACGATCCGCAGCGTCCAGCGCAAGACGAATCCGAAGCTCAAGGTCGGGGCTGTCTTCCTCACCGCGTGGGACAAGAGCGACTTTGCCCGGCAACTCGCAACCAAGGTGTCCGAGGACTACCCGGACGCGGTGGTCGTGCCGATCCGGCGCAGTGTCCGGGCGGCGGAGGCCCCGATCGCTGAGCAGCCAGTGCGCCTGTACGCGCCGAAGTCGACAGCGGCCGGGGACTACGACCAGGCCGCGCACCTCTTCCTGGAGACGCCGGAGGCCGGAGCGTGAGCCGTCGTCGTGCCCTGGTCATGCCGTCGACCCGCAGCGCCGAGCCGGACGACGAGGAGCTGGAGGCTGGCGTCGGCCAGCGGGAAGCTGCGGCCGCGCAGTCCGCTGGAGTCGTCGCAACGCTGACCGGCGCGGACGTGTCGACGCCCGTATCCGTAGCGCAGCTCCCTACGCCGTACGACGTCGCCGAGACTGTGACGGCCCCGCTGGACGACCAGCAGCGCGCGCACCTGCTCGTGTGCGAGCAGGCGCTGACCGGCTTCCGGAAGTCGGTGATCGTCGCGGGCAAGGCGCTGGAGGTCATCAGCCGGGGCCGCCTGTACCGGGAGACGCACGCGACGTTCGTGGAGTACCTGGACGATGTGTGGGAGATCCGGAAGTCACAGGCGTACCGGATGATCGAGGCTTGGCCTGTCGCCGCCGCAGTGTCCCCAATTGGGGACATCAACGAGGGGCAGGCCCGGGAGCTGCGGCCCGTCTTCACGGACTACGGCCAGGAGGCGGCCGTCGCTCTGTACCGCGAGGTGAAGGAGCTTCGGGGCAACCGGAAGGTCACGGCCGCTGATCTCGCGGAGGCGCGGGCGGTGCTGCCTCCGGCCCGGCAGTTCTCCCGGCCGGACCAGGTGCGCGACGTCCTCACTACGGCCGCTGCCGAGGGACGCGCACCACGTCTCGCACCGGCAGCCCCCCCGGTGCCTGCGCAGTCCTCCGGCAAGGAGCACGACCCGGAGCAGGCAGACAGCGACAACGTCGACCAGAAGCGCCTGGACCCAGGAGCGGAGGCCGTCGCCACGATGGAACGAGCCCTCGCTCAGCAACGGCAGATCTACGACGCGGTGGGGGACGGAATCCTCGCAGCCGCCCTGCTGTACGACCCGGGCCGGGGTGAGCAGCTGCGGCACGAGTTGCGGCAGTTCGCGAGCCGAACGGCCTACCGGATGCGCGACCAGGCGGCCGGGGACGACGCAGCCCCGGGCGTCTGACCCGAAGTGCACTGCCGGCCTCTTTGGGGCCGGGCGGTGCTGGGTCCCTCGTCGCGACAGGCAGGGCATCGGCGGGCGCAGCGGCGAGGGTTTCTGGACTTTCTGGACCCCCTTACGCACGGGCACGCGCGAGGCGGTTTCAGCAGTGGTGAGCCGACCACAGGCACGAGGTTGCCCGCAGCGAAGCGAGGACACCTCGTGGACTACTTGATGGTCCTGCTTGATGTTCTTACTAAGGGCGCCAGGTCTACCGGCGACCGGTTCACCGGGGACCGGATTTCCAGGCCCCGGTGTTGCCCGACTTCAGGCCGATACATGTGCATTCATCGGCTGCTGGGGGAGCCCACCGCCCGAGGCTCAGGACACATCCGGCCGTTTCTCTCGGTACCTGAAAGTGACGCGCCGTGCGGCCGCGTGCGGGGCGTTCGCGGTGCCCGACGACGGTCCGGTCGAATGGATGGGTGATCGCGGGCGTACGGGCCGCTGACGGGTGCGCATGAGGGCCCCGGCACCTCCTCGGCTCCCGGGGCCCTCGTCGACCTAGAACGGTGCGGTACTGGTGGACCCGGACACGGCGGCGAGCTCCGGGTACTGCGCGGCGAGCTCGGCTCGGAGGCGTGCGGTCTCCTCGTCGGCTGCCTGTCGGCGCGCGGTGTGCTCCTCGGCCGCGCGCTGGTCCTCGGCCTGTCGGCGGGCAGCGGCTTCCTCGATCGCGAGGAGGACGGCCTCCTCGGCCTCCACGGTCTTCTGACGCTCCGCGGCTTCCTGCTCCCACTGGGCGGCGAGCTGCTGCGCGGCGGCGGCCGTCTCGTCCTGGCACCTGCGGCACTCGCCGCTCTCCGGAATGTCGCCCTTACCGGGGGCGTGGCAGATGGTGCACTCCCACCAGCCGGGACGGTGCGGTGCCTGCCGGACGGTGCCAGTGTTCCTGCCAGCCTCTGCTGCTGCCTTCTTCGCTGCTCGCCGGTCGGCCCGTCGCGTCTCGCACACCCGGCACTCCTCACCCGTGTCGATGTTGAATCCGTCCTCGCACCGAGGATGTGTGCACTCGCCGGCCTGGACGAGCGCGACCGCGACACCCACGGCGCTGCCGATGCCCTTGCCGTCGATGGAGTGCAGCGCTTCGGCGTACCCGTGCTGGACCCAGCGGCGAGCCGCCCGGTCGATGATCTGCGCGGCGGTGCGTCCGGCCATAGCGGCGAGGAACTGAGAGCGGTTGCGCTTTGGCACGGTGCGGTACGGCAGCATTTCCACCAGGGCGGCAGGCAGGGAGGCGGCGACGGCCTTGACCACGGCTACCTGCTCGCCGGTCAGCTCCTGGCGCTCGGTCCGCTGCTGCGGGACGTCCGTCCCGGCCGGGGCCGCGCCCTGGTCCTCCGACGACGAGCTCTCTTTCCCGGACGCGGCGGAGCCGCCATTCACGGGCCCGCACGCGCTACTACCTGCACCAGTCCTACGGACGTCACCGGCGCTACGCGCCGAAGGCGCTCGTGTGGGTTCTGTTGTGAGGGTTGTAGATGTGGATTCAAGGGGTGACGCCAGCGACACCGGGGGGGGTGACATCTGTGTCACCGGGGGGGGTGACATCTGTGTCACCCCCTTTCCACCTGCGGGAATGCCTTCGCTGGGATCTGGGGCGCCTACCCTGGGCTGCTTCGATGCCGCAGCCTTCCGGCCCCGCGCTTGTTTTGCCTCTCGTGCTGCAGCGGTTCTGGCGGCGGCGGCAGCAGCACGCTGCGCGGCGGCCTCCGCCTCGTCCTGGTCGCCACTGAGTGCCACGGCGGCGGCGGTGCCCTCCCGGAACGGGGCTTCCGCTGGAGCCTGTGCCCACAGCTCGATCCGGGCCTGCTTTGGGGTGACGACCTCCGGGAACGGGACGCCGGTGCCTGCGTAGTCGTCCCACGGTCCGTGAAGTGTGTAGCGGCTGGTCGTCTGGGAGCCGTCAGCCCGGTACTGCGGGCGATCCGATACGAGACACAGGTCGCGGAGCAGGGTGAGCGCGCGTTGAACGCTGCGCTCGCTGACCTCGACTTCGGCCGCGATCAGCGGGACCGACGGGAAGCAGGAGAACCGTTCGTCGGCTCGGTCAGCGAGTCGAGTCAGTACAAACTTGGCCGTGGTGTTCCCGACCTTGACGCGGTGGGAGTAGTTGAGAGCCTCGACGCTCATCGGGCTCCCCCAGCAGGGGCAACGGTGCGACGGGACGCCGGCATCATGAGCTCCTGCTGGAGATCGCCCGGCCGGGTGTCAGCAATGGTCGGCCTGGCGATGTGCGTACCCGAGGCCCAAAACCATCCGGGTGCGGTGGCGAGGCATGTGGTCCTTGCCACGGTGTGTGGTGTAGCGGTGGTGTGACCACGCTGGTCACGGCACATGAAGGGCTCCATTCCCTGCCCGAGTGCGCTGCCGCTGCTCCCACCGACCTCCGTGGCGCTCGCCCCGAAGGGTGCTGACCACGTATGATCTGAAACAGATCGGCCCCGCACTGCGGGATCTGAAGCCCGGCCCCCTCGCTCCGCCAAGAATGAGGGGGGTCGGGCTTTCTGCTGTCTTGCTTGCGATCACTCTAACGGTCAGTTACCGGCTGGTGACCGGCCGTTTGTCGTTTGGTCTGTCAGGCCTCGGGCCGCAGAGACGTGGTCCAGCGGAGGATGGTCGAGCCGCCGGCGACCTTGACAGCCACTTCCACTACACGGCCGTCCGTGAGAGTTACGGTCCGCACTACCTGAGTCACGACCACATCTCCCGCCGTGAGGCCGAGGGTGGTCTTCTCCGTCTCTGTGGCGAGGCGAGATGTCACCTCTTCCAGCACCTCGTCCTGCGCCGTCCCCAAGCGTTCCGCCGCAAGCTCCCGCGATGCTCCGGTGGACACCGGCTGCGTTAGCTCGGGCGTCACCGCGATCACGTAGGCCGGATAGTAGGAGCTGCTGACGTGCACCGGGACGCCTCCCCGGCTGACCACGCGACGGCGCACGTGGACGGGTGTGCCGGGCGCCACGTCAAGGCGGGGAGCGATCAAGGAGTCCGCTCCGATCGTGCCCACCTCCAAGATGCGGGACGTCTCGCCGCTGTCGAGAGCGCTTCCGGTGGCCCCGTGCAGGAGGATCCGGGACGCGATGTTGTTGCTGATTGGCCCGGCCACGACCGTTCCCACGCCTGCCTTGGGCAGCGTCAAGCCCTCCATCTTGAGCACGCGGTAGGCGCGGTTAGCAGTCGTGTTGGCGACACCGAAGCGCTCGCAGACCTGCCGTAGCGACGGCATCGTGTCGCCCGGCCCGAACTCCCCGTCCTGAATCTGCTGGCGGTAGTACGTGGCGATCTCCGCGTACCCGGTCGTCTCCGACATACCGGGCTCCTTCCTCTGTCTCGTGCTGCACCTCTTCATGTGCAGCGGTACATCCATGAGGTTAAACCACGCATACATGTAGCGCTACTAGTAGCGCTTAGTATGTCTGGTGGTCTACCTTGAGCACGCAGCGTCAGAAGCCGCCTACGGGTGGGGGACGGCGATTGTCCGTTCCTTCAGAACTTCAGATCAGGGCACCCCGGCCAGGACAGGGGAGGTCACGCGGACTACCTGACACGGGTCCGGACCTACGCAGAGGGGGGTCACAGCCCGGGCGCCGGAGAATCACCGTCACTGGTGGAGAGCAACACAAAGCACAACGAACCACCCCGAACGGATTCGATCCGGCGCGCTCCTAATCCCGAGCCGCGCCGCGGTCGTGGCCGCTCGGCCGCCCTAGGGCCCAGCCGGAGACGGTCCCGGACCCCACCGACCTCTTCACAGACGAGGCAAGGGCAAAGATCGCGGGCCCCGTAGGTAGAGATCGGTTCGAGTCCGGTCCGGGGAACTGCCCGCCGCTGATGCGGCGGGAGCAAAACGACGGACCCCCGGGGAGGCAACCCCGGGGGTCCGTCTTCGCAGCTCACCCTCTCTCGAAGGGCAAATGCGCATGCACAGGATGACATCGACCCTGGACGTTCCTCGCGCCGGGCTCGTAGACGACATGACCGAGGACGACAACGGCCGCGGCTACGAGCGCGATGAGACCGACACCGCGTTCCGCCAGCTCGTCGACCACCTGGTTGCCGACGGACGCCCGACCGCCGGCACGCGGGGCGCCCCGCGGGCGAGTGGCTTCTTCAGCACCCAGCTCCTGTTCCTCACCGGCCAGCGCACCTGCCGGGCGGGCGTTCTGCCGGTCAGGCAGAACACGCTGCAGTGCGACCAGTGCGGGGGCCGCTTCGGCTTCCTGCCCGGGAGCTTGTGGACCTGCCCGGCCTGCCAGGCCCTCGGGCGCTGAGTAGTGATCATTGGCCAGCGGGCCCGGAGAGCTTCGGCTACTCCGGGCCCGCTGGCTTACACGCTTCGGATGGAGAGAGATGACGACCACGATCGAGCCGCCCCGCACGGTGGCGGAACCCCTCAGGCCCGCTCCCGTTTCGGGGACCCGGGAACCCGCTTCGGGTACTCACCCGATCGCTTCGGCTGTTGCCCTGTCCGCTTCGACCACTCCGCTCGACGACGTCCCCGACGTCAGCCGGAAGGTCAAGATCGGCCTAGGCGTCGCGGCGGTTGCTGGCTCACTCGCGATCGGGGCGATCGGCTTCTACCTCTCCTTCGGGAACCTGAGCCAGGCCGGTCACACGGAGTTCGGCTTCTCCGTCGACAACGCCCCGTACTTCGCCATCGGCGTGGACGCGGCGATCGTCACTTGCCTGCTGCTGGACCTGTTCATGGCGACGATCCGCACCTCCTGGCCGCTCCTGCGGGTACTCGCCCACGGGATGACCGTGGCCTCGGTGTACTTCAACGCGGTGGCCCACGGCTCGATCACCCAGAACTGGGACAAGGCCCTGGCCCACGGGCTGATGCCGGTCCTGTTCGTCATCGGGGTGGAAGCGGGCCGGCGGATCCTCGTCCACCAGGCGGCGCTCCCCGCCGACCACGACACCATCCCCGCTCACCGCTGGGTGCTCGCCTTCCGCACGACCTGGCGCATCTTCAAGGTGATGAAGATCTGGGACGAGCCGTACAGCGAGGTCGTGAAGCGGCAGCGGGACCGGGCGATCTTCAACGCCTGGACCGAGTACAAGGTCGACATCGCCAAGGCCGGACTGGAGGAGGGCAGCCAGGAGGCTCTCGCCCGCCTCCCGAAGAAGCTGGAGCCGTTCGGCCTGACCGTCGACGAGGCGCTGGCGCTGCCGGACAAGATGGCGCGCGAGGAGCTGCGACGCCAGCAGGAGCAGGACAAGCAGGACCGCGAGCTGCAGGCGGAGAAGGAGCGGGGCGAGCACGAGGCGGAGAAGGCGCGCCTGGCGCACCGTAAGGAGATGGCGGCCCTGACTGCCGATCTGACGGCCACTGAGGGCGTCGCCGGGGCCCAGGCCCGGGGGGCGGTCGCCGAGGCCGAGGCGCAGGCCGACGCACAGGCTCGCGCGGCGACCTCGCTGACCGACGCGGTCGAGTCCGAGGAAGTGGCCGAAGCGAAGAAGCGAGCAGCCGAAGCGAACGCGCGAGTGGTCGAAGCCGAGGCGCGAGCAGCCGAAGCGCAGAAGACGAAGGCGGCCGATCTCGCGAAGGCGGCGATCGACAACCAGCGTGCTGCCGAAGCCACGCAGCGAGTAGCCGAAGCGGAGAAGCAAGCAGCCGAAGCGAAGCGGCGAGCAGCCGAAGCCCGGCTGCAGGAAGCCGAAATCACCCGTCGAGCGGTCGAAGCCGAGGACACCGCGAACCTCACCGCACGCCAGCGCCGGGTGCGCGTCGTCGCCCGGATGATCCTGGCGAAGGCGCCCGAGGACGTGTCGCTGGAGGAGGTCGCCACGGCGATCGGAGTCACCTCCGGCAGCACCGCGTCGACCACCAAGGCCGACGCCGTCGCGCTGATCGAAGCCGGATACGACCCCGCTCGCGGGATCGACCCGGAGGCGCCGTCCCGTACGGCGTGAGACCACAGCAGTCCGGCACACATCAATGAAGGCCAGCCCGCGCGAATCGGGCTGGCCTTCGTTGCGACTGCCGGAAGCAGTCACCGCGGCTGCCGGAAGCAGCCACCACGACCAGGACGTGCTTACCGCCCTGGTCACAGTCCCAACGGTAGAGGAGAACCCATGAGTTCCGCCGAGAAATGGACTTCCGAGCACCTCCTGTCGTCCGCGGACCGGGCGATCCACCTTGAGCAGCGCCGGGCGCAGCTCCTGCCGATCGTCGACGATCTGCGCCGCCTGGCCCGCGAGATGGACGCGGAGGTCAAGGAGATGGAGTCCATCGAGGGCGACCTGCCCGGACAGGCCAGGCTCCGGGCCTGGCACGTCGCGAAGCCGCTGTTCAAGGCGGCCGACGACGTCGAGAAGGCGCTCGCCGACCTGATCAGCTTCAACGCCCGGTTCCAGAAGGCGTACGAGGACCTGCCGCAGAAGCGCGAGGAGAAGCGCCGGCGGAAGGCGCTGGCGAAGAACGGGCAGGCCACGGCGATCGAGTCGGGCCAGGCCGGGACGGCGGTGCAGGCCAAGAGGGACGAGTTCGGGGACGTCTTCGACGGCCTGCGACGGGGGGCCTGACCGGTGGCCGTGCAGACGAAGGCAGAGAGGCAGGCGGCCAACCGCCTGGCGCACTTCCAGAAGCGCCAGGCGGAGCGGGCCGCACGCGGTCCGCGCGGCCTGGCCGAGTCGTGGATGGAGCGGGCCCGGGCCATCGCCGCGACCCGCGAGAAGAGCGGCGACGAGGAGGCGTGGAACGACCTCTCCCGCACCATCGCGAACTGGGTCGCCCGCTACGAGCAGTGACCGCCGGGTCAATCAATCCACCGGTCAATCCGGGCTGTGACCGCCTCCGGCTCGCGTAATGCGGAGGCACGGGCGCTCGGGCGCACGGACACGTGCGCGCGTACGCGAGGCGGTCACAGCCTGTCAAGGCGTTCCGAAGGGAAAATCATGAGCGACGACACCAACGTCCTCCCGTTCCGCCCGACCGGAGGCGCACCCTGACACGGCGCTGCGCGTGGTCGATCTCCAGC
>NZ_JNYQ01000021.1 GCF_000717245.1 Kitasatospora papulosa | reverse complement strand
GGCTGCGGGGAGCAGTCCCCCGCGACGGCCGCGGCGCGCCGCGAGCGCGCGGGCCGCGTCCGCCTTCTCGTGCGGCGTGTGACCGTGCTGCTCCACCATTCCAGGTACGCGTGGCAGGATGCCTGCCTGCGGTTGTCCGTGGGTAGTGCGTGTCTACGAGCGGCTCCACCGCCTGGGTACGTGATCGAGGGGGCGATGGATGAGCGAGGGCGCTCTTGGGGACCGGTTGTCGGCAGCGGTCGGGCGTGGCGACGCGGACGCGGTGCGAGGGCTGCTGGAGTGCGGCGCCGATCCGAACACTGCGTTCGTGGACGGACTTTCGGTCATGTGCGCGGCGATCTCGGCTTTCGATACGGAGGTCGTCAGCGCCCTGGTGGAGGGCGGGGCCGACCCCTGTCTGGTCCAGCCGGACGGGAGTACGCCGCTGGAGCGTGCTGTTGACGCCGGCTCCCCGGAGACTGTCATGGCGTTGTTGTCTGACGACGTGGTGCTGCGGCTCTCGACAGCGGCCCGTGACGGGCTGCTCGATTCGGCCCGCAGGTGGTATTCGAACGGCGTGGTTGAGGAACTGCGGCGCCTTACGGGCGCCTGCGGCCCGGTCGGGTCCGTGCGTATGCTCGACGACGGCTACAACTACGTCGATCAGGTGTCGTCGGGTGGCCGCACTGTGCGTGCGGGACACGGCTCGATCCTGACCGCTCTGGAATGGTCGTTCCGTGTGCCGACGCCGGTGGACGCGATCATCGACCGGGCGGTCCGGACCGACGAGGACCATGTGGACTGGTGGACGGCCTGCTGGACCCTCAGCCGGCAGCGCAACCAGGAGACATGGTCAGCTGTGGTAGCTCACCGGTTCCACCCCGACCGGGCACACCGTCGCTTCGTCACGCTCTACCTCCAGCTCCTGAACTGGGCCGTCGGCGAGACGCCCTTCCGCTCGCAGGAGTCCGGTGACCTCCTGGCCGTCTGGGCGCTGGAGGAGGCCGATGGCGCAGTGCTCGCGCGAGTCCTCGACACGTACACCGACCACGAACACCCTTTGCTGGAGTCCGTCGGTCTTCAGCTCTGCTCCCACCCCGACCCGCGCGTGCGTGAGCAGGTGCCGTACGCCTTGGTCGAGGAGTTCGTCGTCGCATCGGCGGCCGCCCGAGCCGCTCTCGCCGCCCTTGTTCACGACCCGGTCCCCGAAGTGCGCATGGCAGCGTGCAGGGTGGGCCGCAGGGACTCCGGCCTGTTGCCGGACATCACTCTGTCCCTTCTTGCACTGGCCACGGATCCGGACCCCTCGGTACGGCTTGCGGTAGCCGAACAGCTGGCCCTCTCGTCGGATCGCTCGGCGACCGTCGCGGACACTCTGGCGGATCTGCTCGACGAGGAGGATCAGCTGATCCGGCTCGAAGCGGCGTACGGTCTCGTTCTGCGTGACGACCCCCGGACCGCGGAGGCGATCGACCGGGTGGGAGAGCTCGGTGCGGGCTTCGAGCACGACCACCGTGCCAGTGCGCTGTGGACCTGGCGGTGGCAACGGAACCGAGCGACCGCCCGATGATCTCGCGCTCAAGCGGGCACGCCGTAAGCGGCGGCAGCCCTTGAGCTCGAACCGTTTATCCGCCGAATCCCGCCTGTCCGCTTCCGCCGCCGCGGGCTCGTCGTCGCGGCCGGCGAAGTGGTGAGCGGACCGGCCGGAGGACGACTACGACCAACTGCGTCAATGGCTCCGGGGGTCCGGCAGGCACCCCTGCATGCCCGGGGCGCCGGAGTCGACGCAGTGGCCCGGTGATCGGCGAGAGACCGCGCGAAGGGCGTGGGTCACGCCTGTCCGTCCGTGGTGGAAACCACCCCGGAACGGGAATCGATGTTCGCCCCGGGCGTCGGTCTGGTGTCGGCGGTCCGGGGTTCGCGTGGTGTGGCGTACATGGTCAGGCCTTTGGGCGTCGGCGTGAGTTCCAGGCTCACGCCGATCCTGCGGCCCGGCCGCGCCGGGCGCAGCGTGCGCGAGCTGGCCAGGGTCGCCAGGGCGACAGGCAGCATGGCATCGGCCGCGGCCGCGCCGGGGCAGTATCGCGGACCCAGACCGTAGGCGAGCAGCGCGGCAGGGGCTGATGGCGGCTCGGCGTTGGGGAGCCAGCGCTGTGGGTCGAACACGTCCGGGTCGGGGTAGCGGTTCCTGTCACGACGGAGGGCTCCCAGCGGCAGGGTGACGACGGCTCCGGCCGGGATCCGTACACCGCCCTGGCAGGTCTCGTGGCGGGTGCGGCGGACCAGGAACGGGATGCCGTGGAGGCGGGTGACTTCCTGCACGAAGGCTGTGGCGAGCGGTAGCTGGTCTGCTTGGAGGCGGCTCGTGTCGGGCGCGGCGTCGACCTCGTCCTGGAGCGCTTGCTGGTAGTGCGGGTAGCGGCCTAGTTCGTAGCAGGCCCAGGAGAGGGTGGAGGCGCTCGTCTCCATACCTGCGATCAGCAGAGCGCGAATGTCGCGCAGCACCACGTGGGGATTCCCGGGAGCGGCAGCTTCGAGCAAGGACACCAGGTCCTGGCCGTCCGGGTCGGGCCGGTGACGGTCTCGCACCTCGTGGACGGCCTCGTCCAGTTCGGTGAGCGCGCGGCTGCTGGCGCGGCGCCGAGGCACAGGCACCCAGGGCCAGGGTGCGAGGGCGTAGCGCCAGAAGATTCCGCCGGACAGTGTGGAGCGGGCGGCCGCGATCTTGGACAGGGTGCCGGGAGCGAGCTCGCTGTTGAGGATGCAGCTGACGAGGAGCCCGCAGGCGAGCCGGCTCATCTCCACCCGCATGTCGAGCGGTCGGTCGGCAGGCAGGTCAGCGAGAAGCGACAGGGTACGAGCCTGGACCTCGGGCCCGAGAGCGGTGAGCCGGGACGCGGTGAACGCGGGCCTCATCACGGTGCGCCGCTCCCTGTGGGCGGCGCCCTCGATGCCGACCACCCCGTTCTCTGTGAAGTCGCGCAGGCTCGGGTCCGGGCCCCAGAACCGGAAGGTGCTCTCATCACTACCGACCTTGCGCAGCAGTGCCGGGTCGTTGACCTGGTAGGCGGTCGCCGGGCCGGTCCTGGTCCGGACGACCGGGCCCGCCTGGTCGAGGTTGGCCGGGTCGAGCCAGAAACGCAAGGCGCGGGAGTGGGCGAGCGTTCCGGGGCCGGGGGGCACGGGCGGTTGCCCGTGACAGGCTGACCTATCCACATTCATCAGCTTCTCTGTCCTGTCCACGTTCGTCGGCCTCCACGGCTACGGCCGCCATTACGGCTGGGCAACGATCAACTGCGGGCGCGGTCACGGGTGGGGCGCCCCTTTCCGTCGCCAAGCTCGCGCGGGCGGCAGCACGCCGTCTACACCGGGACGCGAACGTCCCCGGCCGGCCCGCCGGGGTATGCGAGCTTGGCCCGGTTGTACGTCTCGGCGGCGTCGGCGAACTTGTTGACGAAGTGGGCGTTGATCGCGCCCCCGGCCACCGCTCCGAGGAACGGCACGATGCCCGTGACCGCCTTCGAGCCGAGCATCAGCGAGAACTTCAGCGCTATCGCGTGCGCCTTCATTTGAAGGAGCGGCTTGGTCAGCTTCGCCGCCATCTTGCCCCCACCCTTTCCGGCCACCTTCCCAGCCACCGCGGTCACCACCGTGTGCCCGCCCTGCGTCAGGACCTGCGTCATCACGGCCTGCGCGAACGTCGGGTAGGCCGCGTTGAGGGCGATCAGGCCCGCCGCGCCGCCCAAGGCGGCCGCCGTGACGCTCAGGGCGTCCCGTTCCACCGCCCCCGACCACAGTCCCAGGATGATCGCCAGGTCTTCCTCGGCCTCCACCACGGCGCCCAGTTTGTAGCCGATGCCCCAGGCACAGACGGCCATCTTGCGCAGCAGGACGGCGAAGTCGGCGGCCAGCGTGGCGATGTGGGCGACCGGTATCGCCATCGCGGCCGCGCTGGCGGCCGCCACCTGTGCGATCTGGGACGCTCGCCAACCCGACAGGGTCTTGTAGTTCGTCACCGCCCGCGCCGCAGCGCTGCTGTCGCCACCCACACTGTTGAAGGCCTTCAGGAACATTTCCGCCGTGATGTCGGCTGCCATGGCCCACTCCCCCCTCACCCCTCCGAGGCCGCAGCCCGCGACGAGGTCCACGACGCGGTGCACAATCTGCGACGCCTGAGCCTGCTCTCCGTCGACACCACCGCCACCACCACCCCCCGCACGGAGCCAGACTCCGGCGCCGACCCGGTCGGCGCGCTCGCCGGCAAGGCAATACGCATCCACTCCCTGACCCAACACGCAACCCGTGACCTACTGGACCCACCCGAACGCCGTGCCGCCGCGGGCTCCGCCGCCCAGGCCCTCGTCGAAGGCTGGCGGGCCCCGCAACTCCCCGCCCGCCTCGACCGAGCCCTGCGCGCCAACGCCTTCGCCCTCGCAGGCCACGCCCAGGACGAGCTACTCACCCCCGTGCCCCACCCCGTCCTCTACCGCGTGGGCCACAGCCTCGGCGACTCCGGCCAGGCGAGCGCGGCGCTGCGCCACTTCCGCCGCCTGCACGAAGTCGTCGACGCCCGCTTCGCACCGGACGACGAGATCAGCCTTGACACCCGGGGACACCTCGCCTGGTGGCAGGCCAAGGCGGGCGACCCCGCCGGCGCGGCCCGCGCCTACGCCTCTCTCTACGCGGACCAGGACCGCCTGTACCCGTCCGACCACCGCAGCCTGCTCCAGACCCGCCAGAGCGCCGCCGTCTGGCAGGGCGCGGCCGGTGCCCCTCACGCGGCCGTCACCGAACTGAAGTACCTGTACGAACTGCGCATCAGCCTTGGACGGGCCGCCGACCGCGACACCATCAGCAACCGCAACCACCTCGCCAACTTCCTTTCGGCCTCCGGAGACCACGCCGGAGCCCTGGCCCTGCACGAGGCCGCCTGGCGCGAGGCCGAGGCCCGCCTCGGCCCCGACCATCCGGACGTCCTGTGCGCCCGCTCGGCCGCCATGCACCACCGAGGAGAACTCGGCGACGTGGCGAGCGCGCTCGCCGCCCTGCGGGAGCTCCTCGAAGTCCAACAGGTCGACGACCCCGAAGGTCTCGACACCTTCGCCACCCGCGCCCGCATCGCCGACTGGACCGGACGCGAGGGCGACCCCGCTCAGGCCGTCGCCCTACTGGGGCCGCTCCTCGTCGACCGCCTGCGCGTGATAGGCCCGGAGCATCCTCACACCCTGGGCACCCGCATGGACCTGGCCCGTTGGCGTACGGCCGCCGGCGAACCGGCCCGCGCCGCGACCGAACTCACCGAGCTGCTGGCCGACGAGGAGGAACTGCTCGGCCTGGACCACCCCGCCCTCCCGGTCACCCGCGCCGCTCTCGCCGACGCCCTGGAGAAGCTCCGCCACCGCTGACCGATCGGAAGCCGTGTCAGTACCGCCCACCAGTGGCCGTCCGTCATGGACCGACGTCTCCGCAGTGGCTGCAAGGCACCGCTCGGCGGCCTCCCTCAGGTTGTGCCGAAGTTGCCACCTGTCCGCGACCCGAAGCGCTTGTGGTGCCCGGGCCGTGGCGCCTTCGGCGAAGAGGAAGCCCGATCGGGCAGCAGATCCAGTGGACACCGGCTTTCGACGTCGACCAGGACGGTCCCGTAGTGACGTCCTTCACGGGTCGCGTGTCAGCTACACCGCCCGCGGTACCGGCCTGTTCAGGGTCGCTTCCCCAGGGCCCGCTCGCCTCAAGCCCGCCACTCAGCGTGCATGCTCCACGGAAAGTGAGCCAGAGCCCGAAAACGGGAGGCGCCCTGGATGGTCGGGCTTGCTCGTTCGAACAGGGTCAAGACAGTCGGCCGTCCGGGGCAGCCAGCCTCGTTCCGGCCGCGGCTCTCACCTCGGTCGTCTCCATCGGGTCATCGCGCAGTACGGCGAGCCGGTCCAGTGTCTCCGGGATCGTGGGTGCCGAGGTGATCCCCAGCAGTCGCGTTGTTTTCTGGCAGTCCCAGAGGGACTCGGTATAGATGTGCTCCAAGCCGTCGTCCCCGCTGATGGCAGCCAGGGCCTGCAGGTAGGCGGTCCGCTCGTACGAATGCGGGGTGTGGAGCCAGAAGCGCCGGAGGTAGGGGACGGCCCCGGCGGCGTCAGGTCCGAACCGGGCCAGGCGCCGGGCCGTCTGGCCCGGTCCGCACCAGTCTTGCGCCGCCCACTGTTCGGCGAGCTCGTTCACCAGGCCGGGCAAGGCCTCCGGCCCGGGATGGTCGGCCAGGATCTCCGTACCGAGCAGAGCCAGCCAGGGGCGCTCCGCCTGGGCCCAGCCGTGCGCCGCCGGTACGGCGAGCGTGCCCAAGCGCCGGACGGCCCGGCCGAGCATGGGCAAGGGGCGCAGGCCGTTGGACATGCCCAACCAGGGCACCAGCGGGATCAGCTCCTCAGCAGGCTTTCGGGCATTCAGGGCGCGCAGCGCGTCGATCTTCGTGTGGTCTCCCGTGTGGCTGCCGGAGAGCAGACGAAGGAGTTCTGCGGTGCTGAGCCCGTTCAGTGACGGCCGCGGAACGAGCGGCTGGCTCTGGACCGCGATACCGAACCGCGTCCAGGGCTCGGAGTGCCACGGAAGTTGGGCTTCAGCGCTCATCCGGACGCGTGCGACGTCACCGAGGTCTTCCCACCACTCCGGTGGCCAGCCGACTGACATCCGCTCCAGTACACGCACCCAGTGCTCACCTTTGCGGACATACGCCCGCAAGCCGTCCTTGGCTTCGACCGATCCGGCGAGAGCCAGCAGTTCCAACACCCCGCAGGCCCGCAGGCAGGCCTCCTCGTCCCCCGCCAGCATGTTCACGACCGGCATGGGAGACAGGTCCAGATCACAGACCAGCCGCGCCAGATACACGGACCGCTCGTCGGACTGGTCCCACAGCCAGTCACGGCGGATCCCGTCGTACACGAACGCGGCAGACTCCCGCGGGGCCCGGAGCGCTCGCACCACACCCAGGCCACGCCCGCGTTGCAGCAGACCCTCGACGGAGTCAGGGAGGGCATATGACATCTCGTACTCGTAGTTCATCACCCGGCACCTTGCCCGATCCGGGTGATGACCCGCCACGCGATGTCCGCCGGGCCCGACCAGTCGAACCGGCAGACCACGCCATCGGCAGGTCCTGCGGCGGACTGACCACAAAGATCCAACTCGCCTCCGACGCTCAATGCCGGCTACTGGCTTTCGTGCTCACCGCCGGACAGGTCGGTGACGAACCCGCCTCCATTCACGTCTAGCCCTCCTCCGCATCCCTCGACGGCGAGGACGGCCCCGCACAAAGCCAAAGGTGGTCCTGGCCGACAAGGCGGACTCCTGCCACACCGAGCAGCAGCACCCGCCAGGGTGCCACCGCCCTTGACGCGGAACTTTTCACCTCGAAGTTTGGTGAGGCCCGCCGGCAGCAGTGCCGGTGGACCGTTTTCGTGACGCGGGCTGAGAGTGGGGGCGGGTCGAGGCCCCGAGTATCTGGTTCCTCACGCCTCGTCAAAGGCATCGAGCAGGCGTTCGTACGCCGGCTTCGGCCGCAGGGCCGCGTCCCACGGCAGGGAATCGGCCGTGCGCGGAGGGTAGATCTTGGTGTCGGCGGTGGAACCGTACCGGTCGGTGAATCCCCATGTGGAGAACGATGTGCAGTTCGGCTCCTCCAGGCAGACCCGCAGCTTGCCCGCCATCTCATCAGCCTGGATCTGCCGCCCGTCCTCCTCGTCCTCGCCTACGGGGACGTCCATCTCCGACACCCGCGCCTGAACCCCGAGCTCCGCCAGATCCCGTACATGGCTGCGGAAGGTCTCCGGGTCGATGCGGTCGCCAGGTGCGTACTCGTGGTTCTGGAAACCCACGCCGTCGATCGGTACGCCGCGTTCCTTGAGCCGCGTGACCAGATCGTAGAGAGCGTCCCACCGCTCGCCTTCCTCCTCGACCCCGTACTCGTTGAGGAACAGCCGTGCCTGCGGATCGGCCCGGTGGGCGGCCCTGAACGCCTCGTCGATGTACTCCTCCCCCATGGCCTCGAACCACGGGCTCTGCTCGGAGCGCAGACCTAGATCCCCGTTGGTGTAGCTCTTCTCGTCGTCGGACATGGGCTCGTTGACCACATCCCATTCCGCGACCTTTCCCTTGAAGTGCCCCGCAACCGTGGCGATGTGCCGGAGCATGGTCCGGCGCACCTCCTCGGGGTCGTCGTTCTCCCGCATCCAGTCGGGCAGAGCCTCGTGCCAGACGAGGGTGTGCGCATGCACCTTCATGTCGTTTGCGCGGGCGAAGCGAACGAGTAGGTCCGCGTCACGGAAGTCGTAGACGCCCCGGCGTGGGTGGAGGAACTGTGGCTTGAACGCGTTCTCCGGAGTAAGCATGGAGAACTGACTGCCCGCGAGCGACCGGTAGCGCGAGTCGGTGAGCAGCGGGTTCTCGGCCAGCGCGGTGCCGACGTCGAACGGCCGCCCTACTTCTGCGGCCCGCGCACGCAGCGAGTCGTCGGACTGCTCCTGGCGTAGCTGCGGCGCCTTGATCACGCGGAGCGAGTCACCGCTCTCTGCCCGTGCGATCAGCTGCGTCAGACGCCATCCCTCGCGGCGTTCGTGTGTGCTCGCGTCTGCCTCCAGGCCGAACCAGACAGTGCCCTCGGCGAACACTCCCGGGTCCTGCACGGTTCCCAGCCGCCGCCCGTCGGCTTTCACGCGGAAGGTGTCACCGATGCTCGACACGGCGACCGTGACCGTCCCGGAGCAACCGCAGTCGAATTCCTTGGAGGTGGCCGGCTCATCGCCCTCGCCGTCCCATATCTGTACCTTCACTCGTCCACCGGCGGTCACGCCGACGCGGAGTGAGGGCCGTTCCTGCCGCCACTCGTCGTAGATGACGGGTACTTGTCCGTACAGCCGCAGCCATGAGTCGCCGCCGCCGTCGCCCACACCGGACATGCGCGCGGTGACGGTGAAGTCGCCGTCGGATCTGAGATGCGGGCCGGCCAGGTTCAGCGGGGGGTTGGGCTGGCCGCCGGAGGAGTCTTGCTCCACGATGTGCCGATCCAATGCGCTGATCCGCAGGATGTCGTTCCGCGCGATGGTGCCCGGCATCTGCGTCCAGTCGTGGTTCCGCAGCAGGTCTTCGTCGTTTCCGCCACCCGCGCTTTCGCCCTGCCTCGTACACCCGGCCGCCACTGCCATGACGAGCGCCACGGCGGTCAGCCGCCGCCACGTCCCCCTACCAAGGTCCACGGTCCCTCCCATTCTCTTGTTCGGTACGGGCTCAAAGCCTCGAAACCGGAACACAGTTCATCACATGGGGTACAGCGGTCTTGTGGGTACTCGGTGCGTGAAACGGAGGTACGCCGGCGAGCTGCCACGCCCTGCTCACGATGGGCTTTGCCGCTGCCCCGGCTGCTGCCGGCGGTGTCCCCTCCTAGACGGCTCCACCACACCTGAGGTCTTCGCCTTTGATCAAGGCCCTCGTGTCAACAACGCTCGTGATCGATAAACCTGCTGCGTGGTGCATCTGTGAGACATGCGCCGTAACGTTCTATAGCCGCCCGTACGCCCTCAGTAAGCATCAGCCGCCGGAAGGGGGACGGGCAACCAAAAGTTGGAACGCGGACATCTTCGGGCGAGCATCCGCTCCCGTGTTCCGGTGATGCGGTGGTACCTGGTGCTGCTCGGCCGGGCGGCCAAGCACGTGGGCCGCCCGGCTCTGTTGCCTGGGTCGCTGGACCCGGCTGCCGGTCAGGCCGGCACGCCGTGCGATTCCAGCAGCCGGCTCACCGAACGCGCGGCCGCCCGTCCGGCACGGTTGGCTCCGATGGTGCTGGCGGACGGTCCGTAGCCGACGAGGTGCACGCGCCCGTCGCGTACGGCCCTCGTGTCCTCGACGCGTATGCCCCCGCCGGGCTCGCGGAGTCGCAGTGGCGCCAGGTGGTCGACGGCGGCCCGGAAGCCGGTCGCCCACAGGATCACGTCGGCCTCCACCGACCGGCCGTCGGCCCAGGCCACCCCGCCCGGGGTGATCCGCTCGAACATCGGGAGCCGGTCGAGTACCCCCTGTTCGCGGGCGCGCCGGACGGCGTCGTTGAGTGGCAGTCCGGTCACACTCACCACGCTCTGTGGCGGGAGTCCACGGCGTACCCGCTCCTCCACCATGGCCACGGCGGCGCGTCCCTGCTCCATGCCGAACGGTCCCTCGCGGAACACCGGAGGACGCCGTGTCACCCAGTACGTCTCCGCCGCCACCTCGGCGATCTCCATCAAGTGCTGAGTGCCCGATGCGCCCCCGCCGACCACCACCACCTTCAGGCCGGCGAACTCCTCGGGCCCGGGGTAGTCAGCCGTGTGCAGTTGCCGGCCCTTGAAGGTCTCCTGGCCCGGATAGCGGGGCCAGAACGGCCGGTCCCAGGTGCCGGTGGCGCTGATCAGCGCGCGGGAGGCGTAGGTGCCCTCGGAGGTCTCGACGAGCAGCCTGCCCTCTTGGCCCTCGCGCACGGCGCTCACCTCTACGGGACGGTGCACCTGGAGGTCGAAGCGGCGCTCGTACGCCTCGAAGTACGCACCGATCACCTCGGAGGAGGGGCGGTCGTCGTCAGCGCCCGTCAGCTCCATACCGGGCAGGGAGTGCATACCGTGCACCTTGCCGTACGTGAGCGAGGGCCACCGGAACTGCCAGGCTCCACCCGGCCGGGGCGCGTGGTCCAGGACCACGAAGTTCTCGCCGGGCAGGAGCCCGATGCGCCGCAGATGGTAGGCGGCGGACAGCCCCGCCTGCCCGGCACCGATGACCACCACGTCGAGCTCGCGCGTCCTGGAATAGTTCACTGTTCTACCAACCCGTGAAAGGCTCCGAATCTTCCCGGGCCCTATCCACCGGGCCGACAGCACGGGCCGACGACACAATAGAGTCATGCCCGATACCTTCACCACGCACGTACTGAACGTCACCACAGGACGGACCGAGACGGTCCTGGACCTGACCGACGACTGCACGCAGTTCCTCGCCCGCGCCTCCCACGACAGGGACGGCCTGCTCAACATCTTCGTACCCCACGCGACGGCCGGAATCGCCATCCTGGAGACCGGGGCCGGTAGTGACGACGACCTCCTCACCGCCCTGCAGACCCTGCTCCCCGCCGACGACCGCTGGCGTCACCGCCACGGCACGCCGGGCCACGGGCGCGACCACGTACTCCCCGCCCTGGTCCCGCCGCACGCCACCTTGCCGGTGATCAGGGGGAGGCTGGAACTCGGGACGTGGCAATCGGTCTGTCTTGTGGACACCAACGTCGACAACAGGGACCGGCAGGTGCGGCTGAGTTTCCTGGGCTGATCAAGATCGTCCTGGGGCGCCCGCCAAGTCCGACGGGCCGTGTCGACTCATGTCCGGCCAGGCTTTGCCGCATCGTCATCGCACCATGACCGCCACACCCCCGGAACCGATGCTGGGCCAGCCTTTGCCGCCAGAGCGTCGTAGCTTCCCCTCGCACGCCGGTCGGCCGACGTACCACGTCCTGGCCGACCGCGCGGCGGCTGGATGACGTCACCGTCCAGACACGAGTCGCGTTCCCAGCTGATCGGTCGGGGCGGTCGGCTCAGCGATCGGATGGGCGGGATGAACGTGGGCCGTCGTCGAGGAGGCCCACGGGAAAGAAGGGGAGCCTCGTCGTGACACCGACGACCGCTAGGAGGTACTCGGTGAGCGCAAGGGGGCGTCAGCCGGTAGGGCACGCCCTCGTCGGTCACACCGTGGTTCCGGACATGCCCAGCTCTGACTCGCTCACGGGCTGACCACGCGCTGTCGGCTGTGCCGCGCATCGTGGTTGTGAGGAAGGTGCTGGTGCGCTGGAGCTGCCCCCTGAGGTCGCCCCGGAGCCCGGATGGGCGGACACCGCGACTATGGCCTCGGGGTGGGGAGACTGCAGAAGCAGGGCCGACAGTCCGCCGACGAAATGGCGCTGTCTCCGCGCACACGGCGCACCGGGAGCACGCGGACCTCGTCTCCGCCACAGACGCTGATCTCGCCCCACGTCCATCGCCTGCCGCCGTCACCGTCACCGTCTCCGTCGCCGCAGCGATCGGGGCATCCCCCCTCGCAGATCCCTCGAGATCGCCGCCTCATTCACGAACGCCCCACTCCCCGGACCGTCGGTCAGTTGGGCCCGTTTATAACCGAGTTCCGACGAAAGATTCACCCGCCCACCATCCGCACATACGGCACACGAACTCGATCTCGCAAGTGAGAAAGAGATTAATTCGTGACAGTCGACTAGGTCACGGAATGCCCACTTCGCGAAGAAGCGTTGATGATCTAATGCCCAAGTCGATGGCCAGGGCACGCAGACGGTCTCCATTGCGCACTCTGCTTTCGGCTTCCGAATGACGCGCGCACGGGGAAGCTGCGTTGACACGGGGGGATCTGGGCCAGGCGGGGGGGGAACGGCGGAAGGGGCCAACTGGGCGCGTGTCCAGGGGCTCCGGTCACTCGTCGCGTACGGCCCGCACGCGTCCCGTCCACCGTGCCTGCAGGCTTCTCCATCCAGGACAGCGCGCCCAGTTGGACGTACGCATCGAGACTCGACATCAGCGCCGAGGCAGGACGGGGGGAAGCGTCGTGTGGGCACCATCGGCCATCCGGCCGCGGTCGGCTGACTACGAGGACCGCACCCTGGGAGCCCTGGCCACGGCGCCGATGACGGTCACTTGCGTCCGCAAGACCTCTTCGCCGAACAAGTGGAACCCTCAAGGACCTTCACGGGTCTTGGACCGACTGCAGGTCTTGGACCACCTGAAGGAGCGGTACGCCCGGAAGGTAGGCATCACGGCCGCTGGAGTACACATCGCTCCGCAGCCCGGTGGCCGTGAGAGCAACACCTCTTGCGTCTTAGCAGAGTTGAAGTTGGAAACCAGCTTTGAAGTGCCCTCCAGCAGGTGCCCCGGCGGCCTCCTGGAGGGCAGAGGCGATCGTCGATCGCCGCATAGACGGGCGAAGGACGTCTCCCGCCACGGCTTGGACCGGTCGGCCGGCGTCACGCCGCCGTCCGACGGAGCATTCGCGGAGCCCGTCGGCGCGGGCAGAGCCGCAGCAGCGGTCGTCCGTGGAGAACGTCCCGATGTTCCCGGCCCAGCCTCCACCACTGCTTCCGTGCAGAGCGGCGCTGTCGAGCGGTCGGCGTTCCGTAGCCGCCGACGTGGTGGGTACGGCGGCACATTCGCTCGCAGGATCCGGGGCGATGGCGGGGGCCGTCGCGCAGCGCAGCGGGCTTGCGGCCCGTCGGTGGTTGGCGGCCTTCCTCGAGGACATCGTCCGAGCCGGCGCCCGCTGCCGACCTTCACCGACTCCTCATTGGTCCGGAGCTGCCGCTCGATCCCCTGGAAGACCGTCGCCCAAGAGGCTGGTCCGGACTTCAGGCCACTCACCCCGGAGGAAAGCAGCCGGGTCGAGCGGAAGCAGATATGCGCGTATGTCCGCGTTCCATCACTTCACCTAGAGAGAGAACTTGTGCACGTCCTCAGGAAGGCGTCTGCTGCCGCGGCCGCCACGCTTGCAGCACTGACCCTCGGTTCATGTTCACCGTCCGGACCGTCGTCTCCTGGCATGACCACCGGGGAGGCACACGTCGACAAGAGCAGGTGGCCGAAGGATGTTCCCGACTCCGGCCTGACCAAGGGTCTGGCACTGCCGCTCGAAAGCTACATGGTCCCGTACTCGGATCAGGTCGTCATCGACTCCGCTCTTCGCGATCTCCAGACGGAGTGCATGTCCACGTACGGATTCACCGTCAATCTGCCGCGCCCGGGCGTGCATCCGCCGGCGAGCAGCAACAGTATGAACATCGAGCGTCGATACGGCATCACCGATCGCGCCGAGGCGGAGAAGTACGGCTACCTGCTTTCGCCCGAGCAGCAGAAGTACACCGCGCAGCAGACTCCCGACCTGCCAGGAATCCAGGTCGAGGTTCTCACCGGGCACACCAGGCCGGAACCGGTCGAGGCTCCCGCCGGCAGCGACGTCGGCTACTCCGGGGTGGGCGAGAACACCAAGCCTGCTCGTGCCGAGTACAAGGGCAGGAAGCTGCACAAGGACGGCTGTGCCGGGTGGTCGAAGCGACAGCTCGAGCTGAATGAGTCCGATGCGGGCTTCGTCACTCAGCTCGCGTCGACAGGCCTTTCCGAGACCCGCCCCCACAAGTCGGTCGAGCAGGCCGTCAAGAGGTGGTCGGCGTGCATGAAGGACAAGGGCCGGAAGGCCTCCGATCCGTACCGGGCCATGGAACAGGGCCTCGTCGAGACCGACACCCAGGACTCGATCGCGCTCGCACTGGACGACATCGACTGCAAGGAGCAGACCCGCCTGATCGAGGTCTGGTTCAAGGAGGAGTCGGCGGTCCAGAAGCGGCTGATCAAGGAGAACAAGGACCAGCTCGACGTCGTCAAGACGCGCACGAGGGACGTCCTCACAGCCGCCAAGGCTGTCAAGTAGGTAACCCGAGGAGAAGAGAAAGTTGAGAAAGAGACGTATCCGTCTGCGCACGCCGGTCACCCTCATGGTGGCCACGGCACTGGCGATACCGCTGGGTCTGCCCGCGCAGGCCGAGGAACCGAAACCGCCGGCAGACGCGGCGCAGGGGTGGAGTGATGCCACCCGCAGCCAGGAGAAGTTCTCTCCGGAGCCGTCCGCGATCCCGGTGAAGGACCGAGTCCGAATACTCGGCGAGGACTACGAGAAGTCCTCCGACACCGCGGTCACCACGAGCGGCGACGGGACCGGCTTCCACGTGCTCGCGGGTAAGGAGGAGGACGGCTACCAGCTTCGAACCGTCGCCAGCCTGTTCGAGGACGGCTTCGCCTCGGACACATGGATCGGCAACCACTGTGTGACCGGGTCCGGCAGGTACGCAGCCGTCTCGTACGCCCCGCGCATGTTCACCAACAAGCCGGAACTCATGGTTCGCGGCGCCTTCACGGCGGTGGTGGACCTGGAATCGGGCAAGGTGACCAAGCTGCCGTTCCAGTCGTCGCTGGCCTACTTCTCGCCCGGCTGCGGCCAGGGTGATCAGGCCGTGTTCACACAGCTCACGCACGACGGCGACGAAAAGCAGCAGACCCGCCTCATATCCGTCGACGCTGCGACCGGCAAGCAGCGGCAGCCGGTCACGCTCGCCGGGCAGGTCACCTCCGCGATCCCCACGGCCGAAGGGATCGTTGCCGCACACGGCAACAAGGTGGTGCGGATCAACGGCAGGACCGAGAAGCCCCTGGCCACCACGAGGGCGGTGCCCTTTCAGATCACCGCCGATGCCGAGGGCGGCATCACCTACATCGACCGCGAGCTCGACAAGGACGCCTCCAGGACGCCGACCAGCTGGGCCGAGCACCTGGCCCCCACCGCGGTCGCGCGGGGCAAGGAGGCGGAACCCGTCACGGTGGCCACCGGCCGGCTGAACGCCTGGGATCTGACCCGTTCGGCGCGCGGCGAGGTCTTCGTGACCGGGAATGCCACGTCCAAGACACTGCCCGCACGCATACACAACCCCGGCAAGCTCCCCACGGGCGCGGCCATCTCCAGCAACGCCCAGGCCGCGCTGACCACCACGTGGTCCGACGGGAAGACCACCTTGGTCAACCCGGAGGACGCGGCCAAGCCCCGCCCGGCTCGCACCACTCTGCGCATGCTGGACTCGGGCACGTCGGTGACGCTCGACCTGCGTCCCGGCGTCAACCGTGTCAGCAAGGTGACTGAGGGCCACGCGCTCTCCCCCGCTCTGCCCGGCGGCGGCCCGCTCGCCTCCGGTCCTTACGGGTCGGAAGCGACGGGCCAGGCCGGTGAGGACAAGGCCGGCGAGGGCATCTCCACGCAGAGCTTCCGCACCCAGGCGCTCACCGCACAGTCCGACAGCCCCAGCGAGGGCACCGGGGAACGCTACTGTGCGGTAGCCCGCAACGACGCGAAGAAGCAGGCGTTCCAGCCCACACCCCGCCAGGTCGAGTGGGCGGTGAATCAGGCCGTCGTCGGCGAACTGAACTTCTACCGTTCGAGCAACTGGAAGAACACCGGCACGGGCGGTTATCAGCCCCAGGGCCTGTTCCCCGCCACCGTACTCGCCGGTGATCCCAACGGCACCCTCGACAACGAGGACCCCGATGTCACCGACAAGTGGCACATTCCCGCGCAGGTGATGCTCGGCATCACCGCGCAGGAGTCCAACATGTGGCAGGCGACCCGTTTCGCCGTACCCGGCGTCACATCCAACTCCCTGATCGGCAACTACTACGGCGTCGACTACGCTCCCGACGGCGAGCAGCTCGACCCCTGGAAGATCAACTGGGCTGACGCCGACTGTGGCTACGGCATCACCCAGGCGACCGACGGCATGCGTCTCGCAGGCAAGACCAAGCCGGGCGAGACCGCGTTGTCCACGCTCGCGCAGGAGGCCGTTGCCCTCGACTACACGGCCAACGTCGCGGCCGGCGTGCGGATCCTGTCCGAGAAGTGGAATCAGACCTACAGCGCCGGCATGAAAATCAACGGCGGCCACCCGAAGTGGATCGAGAACTGGTTCTTCGCCCTGTGGGCCTACAACTCCGGCTTCTACGATTCCGTCGACTCGGCGGGTCACTGGGGCGTCGGCTGGACGAACAACCCGGCGAACCCGTTGTGGAAGGCCAACCGGGTTCCGTTCCTGCAGAGTGCCACCAACAACGCCGGGGACGACTACAGCCATGCCGCGCATCCGCAGGACTGGCCGTACCAGGAGAAGGTGATCGGCTGGGCAGCCCGCCCGATATCGGCGATGTTCGCCCCGGGTGACTTCCAGGCGGGCTACCGTCCCGCGTGGTGGACCACCAATGGGGACCGAGCCAACGCCAAGCCTCCTGTCGATCTGTTCTGCGACTCGTCGAACAGCTGCGTCTCCTCCAAGATCGGCGACAACGACTCCAACGATCCTGGCATGGGTGCCTGCTCGCTCGACGCGGGCAACAGCGACACCAATCCGCACTGGCTGCACTGCTGGTGGCACGAGGAGATCACCAAGGAGCAGTGGAAGGACTGCGAGCGACTCGCCGAGTGCGGCAACGGGGTGCACCGTTTCAGCACCTCCTACGGTGAGCAGGCCGACGCAGGTTCCTACCCGCCGAACTGTTCCATCGGATCCCTGCCCACCAACGCCCTGGTGGTCGATGATCTGCCCGACGGCGTCACACCGGCGGGAGTCGACACCGCTCGCGGATGCGGCGCGGTGAAATCCAGCGGCACGTTCAACTTCACGTTCGTCCCGTGGGACACCAAGATGGACCTCACGGACGACGACACGGACAACCCGACCACCGTCACGACCTATCCGGGCAAGATCGACACACACCAGATCGGTGCGGGATACGGCAATCACTTCTGGTTCGCCCACACCCGGTCCCCCGAGTCCTACCCGGCCAACGCGAACAGGATGAAGGTCACCGGCGCGTGGAAGCTGAACGCGCCGCTCACCAACACCACGCGTCAGGCCAAGGTCTTCGCGCACGTTCCGGACCACGGCGCCCAGACGAGCAATGCGGTCTACCGCATACAGACCGTCGACGGCGAGGAGGAGGTGAGTGTCTCGCAGACCGCCAACGAGTCCAACAAATGGGTCGACCTGGGTGCCTACGACTTCGGTGACCAAGCCCCCGAGGTTCGGCTCGACAACTTCAACGGCGGCGACGGTTCGGCCGACATCGCCTTCGACGCGGTGGCGTTCGTCCCCGGTACGTACAACGGCCAGAAGATGACCGGCAACATGACGGTCGACCTGACTGCCCCTGACCCGGCTCCGGTCGAGCCCGGTGACGAGATCGCCGAGGACTTCTATCCCGGAGTGGCCCTGCTTTCCTCCGGGGCCGCCTCGCCCACCCCGAAGGCAGCCAGAAGCAGCGCATCGTGCTCCATCGTGTCGGTTTCGATCACCCGCAAGCGCACCAATGCATGCATTCACGACGAGGTGACGACCACATTCTTCACGGACGGCGCACCATCGGGCAGGTCATATTTCGACTACTACAACACCATCTATCTCGATGCCCGGAGTGATGAATTCTCTCAGGTCACGACGATGGTGTTGAAGTCGATGACAGGCGCGCTGAACACGGTCACCATGGACTACCAGGCCAAGTGCCGCGGATACTGCACCGTCACGAGCGTCAACTGGTCGGGTTCCAAGGTGTTCGCCAAGGGTGACACCGTGGTCAGGACCATCACCACCCGGTTCAAGTGGACACCGAGCGCCGGCACCACGAAGAACGTGATCACTCCCTACTGGACCTTCGGGGGGTCGGGCAACGGCGTTCCGATGCCCGTTCCGACCGAAGTCGAAAAGTCGAAGCTGGACATTCGCTGCGACAACTCGATCACAAATGCCGGAACCGGCTGCGTGTTCCCCGGTTACACGCCGACCTATGTGATGAACTCCAAGAAGTTCCCAGGCGCCGCCGCCCACATCGACCTGATGTGGCGGAAGACCAAAATCAACTGGGGCAATCACAACGGGGGCAAGCCGCTCACCTACCTCGGTAACAAGATGGCGACCGACGACCCCACCAAGACGCAGCAGGCCCGCAACCGGCAGCTCATCTGTGAGCGACGGTGGAAGACGTACAAGGACACCGGCCTGTTCAGCGACATGTGGTCCGCGGACGCAGGAAAGCCGATCACCGACAAGAAGAGCTGCGACGAGTTCACGTTCGCCAACTCCCTGCAGAGCGGCGGAAACGTCAACGGCCCCAACCCCGTCTCGTACAGCGGCGCAGAATGCGTGCAGACCTATCTCAGGCGCAATCCCGATGACAGTATGAGCCTGAATCTGCGCCCGGACGCACCGGCACCCACCTGGAAGGAGCCCTGCGGCCGGTCGTCGATGTCGAACTGGGTCAACACCCAGTCGATGCAGCCCTTCGGGACCTTCATCAGCAATGAGCGTCTGATGGAGGACGACGACTACTGGCTGGACCTCGACGGATTCACCGCACCGACGCCGTAGCAGCGAAGTGAACTGAAGTGAGAATGCCCCCCACGGCTGACCGTGGGGGGCATTCCTGTTCTGTCTCCCGAACCCTCGCGGCGGCGGCGACGTGCCAAGGACGCGCCTCCCGCACGACTGCGTCATGACCTCCTGGGTGATGCTCCGGCGACGCCGGGACGCTCAGGGTGAAGTGCCCCGACGACCGACCGGGGTGCCTCACGTCACAACCAGAGGAGTCGCCCTTCGTCGACCTTGCAGACCGGGTGGTCTCCGTCGGCGATCTTCGTCAGCATCTCTGCCAGGGAGTCGAAATACTGGGCCAGTGATTCGTACTCACCCGTGACGGTGATCTCCCCGACGAACCACCTGCCGATCCGCCCGTCCCGCGTGTCGATGAACTTCCCGGCCCAGCCGTCCTGGTCGGACAGGAAGGGGATCCACTCATTACGCCAGAACGGATTGTCCGGCTGGTCCGGCGGGTCGAACCCACCCGGCCTGGAGCGGTTCGTGTAGAGGCTCTCGATGGATCGGATACCCAGGAAGAAGCTGCCCTCGTCCGGGAATCCGGCGTAGCCAGAGCATTCGACGTCCTCGTCCACGTCTTCCTCAGGAAGATCCAGATTGTTCTGCAGCAGCCACGCCCGCAGGTCCTGCGGGAGGACGACGCCCATGCGCTCCTCGGCGGCCACGAGCATGTTCTCCGTAGCCGGCCCGGGAAGATCCGCGTGATCACCGGGGGCATGCTGCTCAAGCAGCCCCATCACCCGGGACCAGCTCTCCTCGACAGTCATTCTCCTCTGCCCTCCCTGCTCGGATGTCCCCGCGACTGCGCCACCGCGGGTGAGACCGCTCGAAGCGTCGGTGCCGGTCGCTGAAGTCCCGAAGCCCGTGGGTGGAAAAGCCATCTGTGGGCGAGCGCCGACCGGCAGACCTCGCAGGGATGGTACTCCGCGCGACCCACCTGCACCGTCTCGCCCCCACCTGGCGCTTTCCGGCCGCGCGTACGGGAGCGGACACGGAAAGCCGTCGCGGCCCTGGAGACGGACCAGGAGGCAGGCAGGGCCGACTTAAGGGCCCGGTGAGGGGCACGGGCCGCCGGTCACCTGGATGCGGGACGGCTGCTCGACCAGGCGCACTGGGTGGAGTGGCAGGGGCGGGGCGGGCGTACACGTACGCGGCGGCGTAGCTCTGGGCGGGGCGGGGCGGGGTGCCAGGCGCTCGGGTGAGAGCGCTCAGGCGACGCCGCGATTCCAAGTCCGTTGACCGTTGCGGTCCAGTCACGGTCCGCACGGTAACCGATGGCCCGTCGGTCCGATCCAGGACTAGGATCGACAAGTCATTGTGCGGGGGCACCACTTGACGACGTCGCGACCATCGGCCGGTCGCGGGTGGGGATCGGCTGATCGCCGGTCGTGGGGTGCGCATGTGCTCTTCGCGCACCCATAGCGACGCGGGCGGGGGCAGCATGGTGAGGCGCACGGGCGGGCGGGAACACCTTCGGAGGGTGTCGGAGCGTCGTCGGCCGGTCTTTTCCGAGCCGGAGGTCCAGAGGACCTCGGCCCGCACGGTCCTCATGGCCGCGGTCCTGACCGGGGTGTCCGCCGTCGTCGTCAGCCTCATCACCGGCCTGGGCTCGTCGCTGCAAGGGCTGGTCGCCGACACCCTGTTCGGTGAGGACAAGCCCGCCGCGACGGCCCGGCCGGTGTCGAAGGCCTCGTCGGCCGTCGCCGTGGCGGTCCTGCCCGGGGAAAGCAGCGCGTTCCTGGTCTCGGGGCAACGGGTCAGCGAAGCGGACCGTGCGGTGCTGACGGGACCGTACGATCAGGCGGCGCTGGGCCGTCTGTTCCGGAAGGCCGGCGCGGTCTCCCTGATCAAGACCGCCTACAAGCTGTCCGTGACCAACACATCGTCCTCACCCGTCACCGTGGTGGACATCGTCCCCGTGATCACGCGGCGTACCCCGGCGCTCGACGCCACGATGATCGAACCGCTGGGAGGCGTGGCCGAGGACACGATCCCGGCGGAGCTGGACCTCGGCGAGCGGAACCCCAGGTTCACCCAGGAGGGCAAGCCCTACTTCACCGGGAAGTCGCAGGTGCTCGAACCGGGCGACGGCTTCGTCATGGCCGTGGAGTCGAAGCTCCTGAGCAAGGAGTACGTCGAGTACCAACTTCGGGTGGACTACATCGACGGCAAGGGGAAGAAACAGTCGCTCCAGGTGAACGAGGACCCCGATGTCGTCCACCCGGTGTTCCGTGTCTCAGGGCCCATCGACGACGACGCCGAATACACCGACCACTGGAGGCCCGCCGAATCCGGCCGGGCCTGGACACTGACCGCCCCGGCCGGTGACTGATAGGGCTGTCCCCTGAAGAATCCGTGGGTCGCCTCGGGCGGGGCAGGTCGGCGGCACGGCCACCCTCGCCAATCCGGCGAGGGTGAGGTTAAGCGTGCGGGCGAGGCCGGGCACGGCGTGGTGGAGTCGTCGCCCCCAGGCGGCAGTCACGAACGATCTCCCACGTCTTCATGTGCGCAAAGGCGTGCTCGACCCGGGGCCGGACCTGCTTGTGGAACGTGTTGTGCTCCTCCTTCCGGTCCGGGAGTTGGCTCTGGCCGCGCTTGCGGCGGTGCGGGATGACACGACCGGTGCCCGCGGGGCCGCCGTCGGCGATCGTCAGGGTCCTGCCGGCTGCGGCCGTGGCGCCGGATTCCTCCCACGCCTTGCAGTCGTTTCGGTTCCCGGTGCGCGGCCGGCCGACGCCGACCATGCGGATGTGGGCGTCGATGACGACCTGGTGGTGTGCCGTCCTCGCCCTCGGTCCCCGCCCGGCATGGTTCAGCGCACGTCCTTCAACTCACCGTCCGCGGTGAGTTGCAACGTCCCGGTCAGGGCCTGTTCACAGCCGTCTTCCGCCTGTTGCAGAGTGACTGTTCGTGCGGCGTTCAGGACCGGCGTGCCCGAATCGTCCGACAGCCGAAGTGTCACCTGCGGTGTCCGGTCGTCAAAGCTCTCCGGAAGATCCAGCGAGACATGCGCCTGGTCGCCGTACGCCTGCAATGCACCCGTCGTGCAGACTTGTGCGGCGCACAACCGGTACGTGGTGGCCGCGTCGTAGGGCAGGGATTCGGCCCGCCAGGACACGCCGACCCGCGGGATGAGATCGAGCGCTGGGCAGGGTTCCGGACGCCCGCCGCACGCAGTGAGCGTAGCCAGGGCGGCAAATGTGATCCCGGCGCAGCGCAGTGCGCGGGTCACCGCTTCTTCACCAGGCCGGGCAGTGCGTCCTCGGCCGGCTTGATGTCGGTGCAGAGAATCTCGCGGTCCTCTGCCTTGGAGCAGGCGATCGCGGTTCCGAACCCGACGGGTGAGCATGTAGGGCTTGCCTTCATTGGTCCACGGGAAACGAGGGATGATCGATCTGAACGGCTGCCGCAGCCTTGAAGGGCGCGACGTCCTGGTAGCGCCGGCCGAGTGCATCGGTGACCTTGTCATTGCCCGCAGGGATGTGGCGAAGAGTCGTGTGCTACCGGCTTGAGAGGCGGCCAACCGCCCACGCTACGTGCTACTTCTCCTCCGGCTCCCAGGCACGGAGCAGGTCGAGAAGCCCCACGTCTCCGTCCACGTGCAAGGAGTCGGCCTGGATCCGGTCGTACAGGTAGAGGACCAGCTCACTGGCCGTGCCATGGACAGAGGCGCCGGCTACGTCCGAGTCCTCGCCGGTCGCGGCGGCGGGCGCGGGGATACGGGTGATACGTGCGCCGTCGCCGTCGACGGTGAGGCGCCAGGAGCGGCCCTCGGCGGAGTGGAAGTCGAAGGCCGTCGGCTTGTGCGGCCAGGCACTCGGCGTTGCGCACACGGTGAACAGGAACTCCTCCACACCGTCGAGTGCCAGCTCTACCGGCAGCGGCTGCGGGACGCCCCCGGCAAGCTGGGCGTCGTAGGTGTGCACCGCGGTCTCCTGGACCCGGTGCCGGGCGGTGCCGCCAGCGGTCTGCGGTGACTGCGACGCGGGCCACCACGTCCAGCAACCGCTCTCCGGTCCCGCCGCGCGCAGGGCCCCCAGCAGAAGCTGCGTCGACGCGTCCAGCCAGGCGATCAGGGCCTCGCGCTCCCGCGGCACCTCCGTCGCCGCGCGCGCGGCGACGGCTTCGGCCGGGGGTGCGTCGGCGGACCCCGCCCCGACGATGGCGGCCCAGAAGCGGTCTCCCCCGCCCAGGTGCTTCACCAGATCGAACAGCGTCCACCCAGGACAGGTCGGCACCTGCGCGTCGAGGTCGGGCGCGGCGGCGACCACGGCGCGGAAGGCGGTCGACCGTTCATCGATCAGTCGCAACAGGTCGGGGAAGTCAAGATTCTTTTCCACGCCGGTTGTTCTACCACCGTGCTCCGGTGATGGGACAGCGCTTTTCACCGTCGCCGTCGGCTCGCCACTGCGGACGTCCTCGTCTCCCACCGCGGCGACGGCGTTGTCGCCCGGCTTCCGGCCCGTGATGGACGGCCAGGACAGGCCGTTCAGCACGGCGCCTCCGAGTTCGCTGCCGAGTTGGCGGGTGAGCAGATATGGGTTGGCGACGGTTGCGATCGCTCAGACATGCATGTCCGGTGTGCCGCGAACTGCATACGCCGGCAGGCGGGCTTCCTTCAGGTAGGCCGGGGAGAGCGAGAGCCCGAAGCGCTGCTCGATGACGCCGAGGGTGCGCCGGTAGGCATCCGTGTAGTGCTCGGTTTCGGGGGCGCCGCGCGTCTTCCCATCGGGCTGCAGCACGTGCCCGCTGATGAGGTCAGGAAGCAGGAGGTCAGGCTCCCGGCCCCAGCGCCATACTTCCTCGCGCAGCCCGAAGCCACACACTTCCACGCCGTCCCGAGCATAGAAAACTGTGGCCGGCGGGTGCTCTTGCATCGGCACGTAGTGGACAGCCTCGATGCCCTTTTGGGAGATCTCTGCCAAACGGTCTCCGCCGGTAGAGTCCCCGTACTCCAGAGCGAACGCCCAGCCCTCCTGCTCTCCGACGCGTACGACACCGTCACCGTCCTCGCCTGGTCGGTACCACTCACCGAGGCCCCAGGCTTCGGCGTCGGTGATCGGCTCGGTCGCGGCGTCCCGATCGCCTCCCATGCGCACCGCCAGCTCCTGCGCGGATATCTTGCGTGCGAACACCACGCTGGACATCCAGTGCTCCAGATCGACCAGCCACCGAATCCCGTCGCGCACGTCTTCGCCCCTCCCCAGAAGCAAGTGATCGTCGGGTGCACCCTATGCAGCGGCACTGACAAGGCGACCCGGCCGAGCAGCGCCAAGTGATCACGCCGTCAGCCAGGAAGCACCGGAAACGGACATGGACTTACGAACTGAAGAGGTCTGTACGGCGTCGCGCCGTGCCGCGTACAGCGCTCGCACCTGTCCGCACCATCGCCGGCCCCCTCCCCACCATGGCGTGAAGTAGGGTGACGAGCCGTACGGAGGGAGCGTGTGCGTTGCTAGGTCGGGTCACCATGGCAGATGTTGCCCAGGCGGCCGGAGTGTCCTCCGCAACCGTCTCCTACGTCATCTCGGGGAAGCGGCCGGTCGCCGAGCACACCAGGCGCGTGGTCGAGAAGGCGATCGCCGATCTGGGCTTCAGCGTGAACACGGTGGCGCGAAGTCTGCGCACCGGGCGTTCGAGCATCGTGGCATTGGTCGTGCCTGATCTCTCCAATCCCTTCTTCGCTCAGTTGGCAGCCTCCCTGCAGGAGGAACTGCGTGTTCTCGGCCTGCACGTCATGGTCTGCGACACGAAGGCCGACCGGGAGGAGGAACGCGCGTTCCTGCGGGAGGCCGTCCAGCAGAGGTTCGCGGGGGTCGTGATCACGCCGTTCCGGCTGGTGGCGAAGGACTTCCTCGTCCTGTCCGAGGCGGGCATTCCCGCGGTCGTCAGCGCTGACCTTCCCTTCGGGGACAACGACCTGGTGACGCCGGACGCGCGGGCCGCCATACGCGCGGCGCTGACCGAGGTGACGGAGGCCGGCCGGCGACACATCGCCATGGTCGCCGGCCCGCGGGACGCGACCGGCGGCGATCCTCGGCTCAATCTGCTGCGGTCCCTGGCCGCCCAGTTCGGGACCGCGCTGCCAGGTCGGCTGGTCGTGCGCGGTGAGCACACCCGGGAGGCCGGAGCGGTGGGTTTCGAGCGCCTCATGCGCATCAGACCCCGCCCCGACGCCGTCTTCTGCGCGAACGACGTCGTGGCGATCGGCGCGATGGACAAGGCGGAGGAACTGGGCATCGACATCCCGGGTGACGTGGCCTTGATCGGCCACGACGACGCCTCGTTCGCGTCGCTGGTTCGTCCTCGGCTCACGACGGTCAGATACCCGGCCGCCGACGTGGGAAAGGCCGCGGCGCGGCTCCTCATCGAGCGCCTCGACGGTCGGTCCGTGAGAAGGACCGTGCACGTCAAGGCGGAGTTCATCTCGCGCGGAACCGTCCGAACAGGACCGTGAGCCGTGAGCCGTGTGCCGCCCGGGCTCGGGCGGTGGTCGCGGTGCTCCGATTCCCCTCCGGCTCCGGATGGCGACACGAAGAAGTGGCGCCGCTGCGCACCGCCTGATGCGTAATCGATTACGTCTCCCGATGCGAACACGTGACGCGCCACGGAAGATCGTCCATACATGCAGGTCAGAGCCGCATTTCTCTCGCCTCGGCCACCTCCCGTCACATCACGGAACGGTCGCTTTACGCACCGAAGTTCGCCAGAACTGTTGACTTCTGTTGACCCCTGTTGTGAAGGTGACGCGTTCGCCTCACTCGGGCGTCACGTCCCTCGGCTCAGGGAGCACCCTCATGGCAGTTCACAAGCGCGTTTCGATCGTCAGGCGTGGCCTGATCGGTGGCATGGCTCTCACCCTCACGGCGCTGACCGCCTGCGGTGGTGGCGGCTCCGAGGACGGGTCCGGCTCGGCTGCGGGCGCAGCCTGTGAGCCGTCCTCGGGAAAGGTCACGCTCGACTACTGGTCCTGGGTGCCCGGCATGCAGAAGGCCGTCGACGTCTGGAACGGCGAGAACCCCGACATCCAGGTCACGCTCAAGACCACGCCGTCCGGAAACGCGGGCACGTACCAGAACCTGTCGAACGCGCTGAAGGCCGACAAGGCTCCCGACCTCGGCCAGATCGAGTACGACTCGCTGGCCAGCTTCCGGCTCAAGGGCGGGCTGGCTGACATCGCGAAGTGTGCCGGTGTCACGGAAGCCGAGCCGAAGTTCGTCGACTGGACCTGGTCCCAGGTCGACTTCGGGGCCGACGGCAAGGACGGTGTCTGGGCGGTGCCTCAGGACACCGGTCCGATGGCCCTGTTCTACCGCAAGGACATCTTCGACAAGCTCGGTCTGACCGCGCCCACGACCTGGGAGGAGTACGCCGCCGACGCCCGGAAGATCAAGGCGGCGAAGAAGGGGCAGTACATCACCCACTTCTCGCAGACCGACCCGAACTGGTTCACCGGACTGCTGTGGCAGAACAAGGCCACCATGTTCGAGCGCGACGGCGAGAACTGGAAGGTGAGCGTCGACCGGCCCGAGAGCCGCCAGGTGGCCGACTACTGGCAGAAGCTCATCGACGAGAAGCTCGTCGCCACCGACCTCCAGGGCTTCTCCCCCGCGCTGTACAAGGCGTGGAACGACGACGAGGTCGTCACCTGGATCAGTGCCGCCTGGGGTTACAGCACCATCCGCGACAACGCGAAGTCGACTGCGGGCAAGTGGGCCGTCGCCCCGATGCCGCAGTGGGAGAAGGGCCGGAAGCAGGCGGGCAACTGGGGCGGTTCGACCACCGCGGTCCTGGCCGGCAGCAAGCACCCGGCCGAAGCCGCGAAGTTCGCGCTGTGGCTGAACTCCGACGCGAAGGCGCTGGAGATCCTCAACCGCGAGGGCGGTCTCTACCCGGCGGCGAAGGACGGGCTGACGATGCCGGCCCTCCAGCAGCCCGTCGACTTCTACGGCAAGCAGGAGATCTTCGACGTCTTCGCGGAGGCATCGGCCGACGTAGACACCGAGTTCACCTGGGGGCCGACCATGACCGACACCTACCGCTTCCTCAGCGACGGCACCGCGAAGGCCACCGGAGGCGGGAGCACCCTCGGGGACGTACTGAAGGACACGGACGCCCAGAGCGCGGATTCGCTGCGCAAGCAGTCCCTCAAGGTCACCGACTGACCCTGCCGCCGCTCTCCTTGCCGCCACCCCGCTCCGCCGGTACGGCCCAACCCGAAGGTCACCCGTGACGCCCACCCGCACAGTGGCGAGCAGCCGGACCCCGGTGACGGCGGCGCCCCGCCGCCGTCACACCGCTCCGCTCGCGTTCCTCGCCCCCTTCCTGATCCCGTTCGTACTGTTCACCCTCGTCCCCGTCGGCTACGCCTTCTGGCAGAGCCTGCACAAGACCGAGCGCACGGGTGGCACCTTCGGCCGCACCGAGACGGTCTTCGCCGGGTTCCAGCAGTACGCCGACGTCATGTCCGAGCCGTTCTTCATGGAAAGCCTGCTCCGCGTGGCGCTCTTCGCGCTGGTGCAGATCCCCGTGATGATCGCGCTCGCCCTCACCCTGGCCCTGCTGCTCGACTCGGCGGTCGCCCGCCTCAAGCGGTTCTTCCGGCTGGTGTACTTCGTGCCGTACGGCATTCCCGGCGTCGTCGCCGCGCTGATGTGGGCGTTCCTCTACGACCCGCGTCTGTCCCCCGTTGTCGACGTGCTCCGCTCGGTGCACCTCGACGTCGATCTTCTCGGCCCCGACGCCATCCTCTGGTCGATCGGGAACGTCGTCACCTGGACGTACACCGGCTACAACATGCTGATCATGTACGCGGCGCTGCAGGCCGTGCCCGCCGATCTCAGCGAGGCCGCGCGGGTGGACGGGGCCGGGCCGTGGACGATCGCCCTGCGTATCAAGGTGCCGGTCATCCGGCCGGCCCTCGTGCTGACCGGGGTGTTCTCGCTCATCGGCACGTTCCAGCTGTTCACCGAACCGCAGGTCTTCCGCGCCATCTCGACCAGCGTCACCAGCACGTACACGCCGAATCTGGCCGCGTACTCGCTCGCGGCGGGCGACCACTACAGCGAGGCCGCCGCGCTGTCGGTGCTGCTCGCCGTGGCCACCTTCGCGCTGTCCTTCCTGTTCCTCCGTTTCACTGCCAGGAGGCAGGGATGACCCTCCTCACCCGTACCGAGGGCGCGCACGCCCCCTCGCCGGTACGCCCTCGCCGCGCGCCGCGCCTGTCGACCGTGCCGGTGTTCGTGTTCATGGTCCTGGTCGCCGGTTACATGCTGCTGCCCGTCTACTGGCTGCTCGTCTCGGCGACCAAGAGCCAGAGCGACCTCGTCGACACGCCCGGTCTGCTCCCCGCCGAGTGGCATCTGGGCGACAACCTCAGCGCGCTCCTCACCCAGCAGGACGGCGTGTACGTGCGCTGGCTCGTCAACAGCCTGGCGTACGCCGGCGCCGGGGCGGCGGTCGGCACACTGCTCGCCGCCATGGCCGGATACGCCCTGGCCGTCTACGAGTTCAAGGGGCGGGAGGCGGTCTTCTCGGTCATTCTCGGCGGAGTCCTGGTCCCCGCCACCGCGCTCGCGCTGCCGCTGTTCCTGCTGTTCGCGGAGGTGGACGCCACCAACACGTTCTGGTCGGTGTTCCTGCCCAGCATCGTCAGCCCGTTCGGGGTCTATCTGTCCCGTATCTTCGCCGCGGCCTCCATACCCGGGGAGGTCGTCGAGGCGGCCCGTATCGACGGGGCCGGGGAGTGGACGATCTTCCGGAGCATCGCCCTGCGCATGATGTCGCCGGCGCTGGTGACGGTCCTCCTCTTCCAGTTCGTCGTCATCTGGAACAACTTCCTGCTCCCGCTGATCATGCTCCAGGACGAGCGGCTGTACCCCGTCACCCTGGGCCTGTTCACCTGGCAGTCGCAGACCAGCCGGGCACCGGAGCTCCAGACGCTGACCCTGGTCGGCGCGCTCGTCTCCGTCGTCCCCATCGTGATCACCTTCCTGCTGCTCCAGCGCTACTGGCGCGCGGGTCTCGCCGCCGGTGCGGTGAAGTCATGACCGACCCCTGGAACGCGCTCGCGGAACGTCTCGGCGGGATCGCCTACGGGGGCGACTACAACCCGGAGCAGTGGCCGCAGGACGTGTGGCACGAGGACGTACGCCTCATGCGCGAGGCCGGCGTCAACCTCGTCACCGTCGGGGTGTTCTCCTGGTCCCGGTTCGAACCCCGCCCCGGCACGTACGACTGGACCCTCCTCGACACGGTCCTCGACCTGTTGCACACCCACGGCATCGCGGTCGACCTCGCCACCCCCACCGCCGCTCCCCCGCCGTGGTTCAGCAAGGCCCACCCGACCTCGCTGCCCCGGACCGCCTCGGGCACCCGGCTCACCCACGGCAGCCGGCAGGCGTTCTGCCCCAGCAGCCCGGACTATGCCCGCGCAGCCGACGCCGTCGTCACCGCGCTGGCGACCCGGTACGCCTGCCACCCGGCCGTCGTCATGTGGCACGTCCACAACGAGTGGGGCAATCACAACGCCCTCTGCTACTGCGACGCCAGCGCCGCCGCCTTCCGCACCTGGCTGCGCGACCGGTACGGGACCCTCGACGAGCTCAACGAGCTCTGGGGCACCGACTTCTGGGGCCAGCGGTACGGCGACTGGGAGGAGATCGACCCGCCGCGCGAGACCACCGCCTTCCGTAACCCGGGCCAGGAGCTGGACTACCGCCGTTTCTCCTCCGACGCCCTGCTCGCCCGGCACCGTGCGGAAACCGCTCTGCTGCGGGAGCTGGCGCCCGGCATCCCGGTCACGACCAACCTCCTCGGCACACTGGAGAAGAAGGTGGACGGGCACTCCTTCGCCCGGCACTCCGACATCGTCTCCATCGACCACTACCTCGTCGCCGCGGACCCCTCCAACCACATCGATCTGGCGCTCAACGCCGACCTCGCCCGCGGCATGGCCGGCGGCCGCCCCTGGCTGCTGATGGAGCACTCCACCTCCGCGGTCAACTGGCAGCCCGTCAACGTTCCCAAGGGCCCGGGCGAGATGCGCCGCAACAGCCTCACCCACCTGGCGCGCGGCGCCGACGGCATCATGTTCTTCCAGTGGCGGCAGTCCCGTGCCGGAGCGGAGAAGTGGCACTCCGCGATGCTTCCGCACGGCGGCACGGCGGCCCGCACCTGGGGCGAGGTCACCGGCCTCGGCGCGGAGATCGCCGGCCTGGCCGAGGTCCGGGGCACCCGGGTGCGGGCGAGCGTGGCGCTGCTCTTCGACTGGCATGCCTGGTGGGCACTGGAGCTGGAGGCCCGCCCCTCCGAGCGCCTGCGCTATCTGGACACGGTCCGGCAGTGGTACGTGGCGCTGTGGGACCTCGGCGTCACCTGCGACCTCGTGGCACCCGACGCCGATCTGACGTCCTACGCGGCCGTCGTCGCCCCCAGCCTCTATCTGGTCTCCGCCGCGGACGCCGAGGCACTGCACACCTACGTGCGCGGCGGCGGTCACGCCGTGTTCGGCCCGTTCAGCGGCGCCGTGGACGCCTACGACCGGATGCACCCCGGGGCCCACCCCGGCGCGTTCCGCGACCTCCTGGGCCTCGTCGTCGACGAGTACATCCCCCTGCGGGAGGACGAGTCGGTGCTGCTGTCCGACGGCTCCCGCGCACGGCTGTGGACCGAGCGTGTCGAGTCGCGCGGCTGCACCGTCCGGCTGCGGTTCGCGGACGGCCCCGACGGCGGCCCCGTCCCCGGCGGTCCCGCGGTGACCCGGAACTCCTACGGTGACGGCGCCGGCTGGTACGCGGCCGCCACGCTGCCGGCGCCCGCCCTGCGCGACCTTATCGACGCCGTGTGCCGGGAAGCCGGAGCGGCCCCCGCGGCGTCCGTACCCGCCGGGGTCGAAGCGGTACGCCGAGCGGCTGACGACCGCTCGTACCTCTTCCTCATCAACCACACGGGTGAGGATGTGAGCGTGCCTCTCGACGGCCGTACACGACTCGACGGCTCGGTGCCGCCGGGGCCCGTGGTCGTCCCGGCAGGAGATGTCGTCGTCCTGCGGGAAGGCGGCACCGCAGAGCAACCCGCCCGTCCACACCGCGAGGAAGACCGCTGATGCCCCACATCGAGATCGACCGCCCGTCGGGGACCGTGCTGCTCCGCGCCTCCGACACCAGCTACGTCCTGCGGGTCGACACGGCGACCGGGACCGTGCGCACGCTCCACTGGGGGGCCTCCCTCTCCCTCGACGACGCCCGCTCGCTGCTGGAGCCGGACCCCGCTACGGACAGTTTCCGCAGCCCCCTGGACGGCACGGAGGAACTGGCGGTCGACGGACAGGTGCGGTTCGCCCCGCCCGCACTCGATGTGCGGTACGGGGACGGGACCAGCGCGGTCGAGCCCGTCGTGGACGGCTACGACGTCCGGCGGGACGGCGACAGCTCGGAGCTGTCCGTCAGGCTCCGCGACCACGGCCGCCCGCTCGCGTGGACGCTGCACTACCGCGTCCGGCAGGACTGCCCGGTGATCGAACGCTGGACCGTGTTCCGGCACACGGGCCCCGGGCCGGCGGAGCCCGGCGAGGAGCCGGCGCTCTCGCTCGTACGGCATTCGGCCGCCCAGTGGAATCTGCCGGTCCTGCCCGCGTACCGGATGAGTTCCGTGCACGGGCAGTGGGCGGGCGAGTTCCAGCTGCGGCGGACCCCGCTCGCCGTAGGCGAGACGACGGTCAGCAGCCGGCGTGGTCACACGGGTCACCAGAGCAACCCCTGGCTCGCCCTCGACGCCGGGGACGCCACCGAGGAGACGGGCGAGGTCTGGACGGTCGCCCTCGCCACCGCGGGAAGCTGGCGGATGACGGCGGTGCGGTCCGCGGAGGGCCGGTGCGGGGTGCTGGGCGGCAGCGGTCACGAGGGCGTGGAGATCACCCTCGCGCCCGGCGCGAGCTGGACCACTCCCGTGAGCACCGGCCTGTACGCGCCAGGGGGGTTCGGCGGAGCGTCCCGGGCGTACCACTCCTACGTACGGCGATACGTGCTGCCCGCCCCCGACGAACCACGCCCCGTGCTCTACAACTCCTGGGAGGCGACGGCCTTCGACGTCACCTTCGACGGGCAGCGGGAACTGGCGGACCTGGCCGCGCGCGTCGGGGCCGAGCTGTTCGTGGTCGACGACGGATGGTTCGGGGCCCGCGACAGCGACCGCGCGGGTCTCGGCGACTGGACCCCTCGGCCGGGCGCCTTCCCCGACGGGCTGCGCCCGCTCGCCGACCACGTCCACGGGCTGGGCATGCGGTTCGGGCTGTGGGTGGAGCCGGAGATGGTCAATCCCGACAGCGATCTGTTCCGCGCGCACCCGGAGTGGGTGCTGCACCTGCCCGACCGCACCGCCCACACCCTGCGCAACCAGCTGGTGCTCGACTTCTCGCGGCCCGAGGTGACGGACTGGGCGCTCACCTGGCTGCTGCGCACCGTCGACGCGTTCGCTGTGGACTTCCTCAAGTGGGACTTCAACCGGTCGTTCACGGAGGCGGGTTCCGCCGGTCGCCACCCCGACGGACGCAGGGTGTTCGTCGGGCACGCCCTCGGGGCGCACGAGGTCATGGACCGGCTGCGGGCCGCGCGGCCGGCGCTGCGGATCGAGACCTGCTCGGGCGGCGGCGGACGCGTCGACCTGGCGAGCCTGGCCCGCACCGATCAGGCGTGGACGTCGGACAACACGGACGCGGTCGACCGGCTGGGCATCCAGTACGGCTTCTCGCAGCTCTATCCCGCGCAGGTGATGGGCGCCTGGGTGACGGACAGCCCGAACCCGATCACCCTGCGGACCGTGCCCCTCCGCTTCCGCCTGCACAGCGCGATGGCCGGGGCGCTCGGTATCGGCGGCGACCTGACGCGCTGGCCGGAGGCGGAACTGGACGAGACGGCGGCGTACGTAGCCCTGTACAAGACGGTGCGGTCCACCGTCCAGACCGGCCGGCAGTACAGGCTGGGCTCCCCGGCGGACAGTTCCCACGCCGTGCAGTACGTGGCGCGCGACGGCGACGAGTCCGTGGTCTTCCAGTGGCGGGCAGGGCCCGAGGAACGCGCGGCGTTGCCCCGCCTGCGGCTGCGCGGCCTTGTTCCCGAGGCCGTGTACCGCGTCGACGACGACAGCGAGATCACGCGTGCGGGCACCGTGCGCAGCGGTGCCGCGCTGATGGCGCACGGACTGTCGGCTCAGCTCCCGCGGGGCGGTTACGCGAGCAGGATGCTGACGCTGCGCCGGGAAGGGTGACATCGCGGACAGCGGCAGTTCCACCATGGAGCAGGCAGTCGGTCTGCGACCGGCAGCCCTGCCCCGGCATACCCGGCTCATGGCGTCGGCTGTCGGTCAGTGGAGGATGAGTCGCCAACGCTCGGCCCACAGCAGCCGCTGACCGTCCTGGACGCGTACCTGGACACGGTCTTCTTCCACCTGCCGAACGGTGCCGTAGAGCGTGGCGCCGGGGAGATCCACCCTGACGACGTCGTGGACCTCCAGATCGCCCTCGACCGGCCGGTTCCACATGTGCGTGCACTGCTCGCAGAGGTAGCCGACCACATCGCGCCCCTCGACCGTCATCGGGGAGCCCGGACGGACCGCTTCGACGAGGCACCGGGGACATGGGTCAGCGGTGTGCGGTCCTACTGATCGGGACATGACCCGATCCTGCTGCACGGCCGTGCGGCACGGCAACCTCGGATCAGCCGGCATCAACGGCAGCAGGAACAGACATCGACCGACGAACGTCCCTCCGAGAAGTCGAGCGGTACACGCCGATCGTTTTGGCAGGGGAAGGAACAGCGGCCCGCCGTCGCCGTCACCGCTGCCCTTTTGTCTCTACGTCCGGCCGTCGTCAAAAGGGACGCTCGCTCTGGCGCGGTATCGATCCCTGCGCCCCCACCTACCGAAGAGGGACGGCGATGTCCGACCACACCGAAAGCGTCTACCGCGTCGTGCTCAACGACGAGGAGCAGTACTCGATCTGGCAGGCCGACCGCGAACTGCCCGCGGGCTGGCGGGCCGAAGGGACCGAGGGCACCAAGCAGGAGTGCCTGGAGCACATCGGCCGGGTGTGGACGGACATGCGTCCCGCCAGTCTGCGCCGCCGGATGGAGAGCGATGCCGCCGGGGCGGCGGGCGGTCAGGGCGGACGACAGAGCATCCCGGTCTGATCCGCCTACCGACACCGAGGGGAAACCCGGCGATGAACTCCGTCTCCCAGCCGAGATACAGGCCGGCGCCCGTAGCGCGGGCGGACCAGGAAGCCATACCACCCGACGCCACCGATCCGTCCGGACCCGCGCCCACCGCGTACGGCGCTGACCGCACCGGGGCACTGTCCGCCGTCGGCGGGACACCTCTGGTGAAATTGACCCGGCTGCTGCCCGGTGCCCGGTTCCGGGTCTGGGCCAAGCTGGAGTCGGTCAGTCCCGGCGGCAGCATCAAGGACCGGTCCGCCTACACCATGCTGAGCCACGCGGTCGCCACCGGCGCGGTGGTGCCCGGCACCGGCACCGTGGTCGAGTCCAGCTCCGGAAACCTCGGTGTCGGCATGGCGCAGATGTGCCGTGCCATGGATCTCAGGTTCATCTGTGTGGTGGACCCGCGGACCAATCCGCAGAACATCGCGATCATGCGAGCGCTCGGTGCCGAGGTGCACACCGTCGACGAAGGCGACCCCGTCACCGGTGAGTTCCAGCCGGTGCGGATCGCGCGGGTGCGGGAGCTGGTCGCGGCGGTGCCCGGGGCGTACTGGCCCAACCAGTACGCCAACCCCCGCAACGCCTGGGCACACCGGATCACCATGACGGAGATCGTGGAGGACCTGGGCCAGGCACCCGACTACCTGTTCTGCACGATCAGCTCCTCCGGCACCCTGCGTGGCTGCGGTGACCTGATCCGCGACCACCGGCTTCCCACCCGGGTGATCACCGTGGACGCCGAGGGCAGTGCGATCTTCCGGCCGCCGACCGCTCGCCGGCTGATCCCCGGTCATGGTGCGGCAGTGCGCCCACCGCTCTACCGGGGCGGTCTCGCCGACGAGGTGGTGCACGTCAGCGATCTGGACAGCCTGGTGGGCTGCCGCCGCCTGGCGCTACGCGAGGGGCTGCTGCTGGGCGGCTCGTCAGGCGCGGTGGCCACGGCCCTGGAACGGCTGAGCGGACGCATTCCGGACGGCTCCTCGTGCGTGCTGCTGATGCCGGACCGCGGCGAACGCTATCTGAACACGATCTACGACGACGGGTGGGTGAAGGCTCAGTTCGGCGAGGTCACCCACCTGTGGAAGGACGAGGTGGCCGACGTGGCCGACACCAGCGAGATGACCGAGGTGGCACCGTGCTGACGCTCGGCAACGGAGACGTCCGGCGGCTTCTGGACGGCAGGGAGCGGGAGGTGCTGGACGCTGTACGGGAGGCGTATCTGCGCCATGCCGACGAGGAGACGTCGCTGCCCCACTCGGTGTTCCTCCGCTTCCCGGACGACACCCGCAACCGGATCATCGGGCTGCCGGCCTATCTGGGCGGGCCGGAGCCCCTGGCCGGAATGAAGTGGATCGCCTCCTTCCCCGGCAATGTCGCCGACGGCCTGGAGCGCGCCTCCGCCGCGATCATCGTCAACTCCACGCGTACCGGACAGCCGGTGGCTCTGGTCGAGGGCTCCACCATCTCAGCCCGGCGCACTGCGGCGAGCGCCGCGCTCGCCGCCGCCAGCCTCCCGGCCGAGGGCGGTCAGGAGACCGGTGTCGCGCTGATCGGCTGCGGTGTGATCAACTTCGAGGTTCTTCGCTTCCTGTTGGTGGTACGGCCCGAGCTGACCGACGTCACCGTCTTCGATCTGGACGCCGGCCGGGCAGAGGAGTTCCGGGAGCGCTGCGCCTCGGAGTTCGGCGGGGCCGGACGAGTCGTGCGTGTGGCGGACAGCGCCGAGGAAGCGCTGGGCACGCACCGGCTGGTGAGCCTGGCGACCACGGCCACCGTGCCGCACCTGGACCTGCGCGCGTGTCGTCCCGGCACCCTGGTACTGCACGTCTCGCTGCGGGACGTCACGGTGGAAGGCGTGCTGGACGCGGTGAACGTGGTGGACGACCCCGACCACGTCTGCCGGGCCGCCACCTCCGTGCACCTGGCGGAGACCCGGTCGGGCAGCCGGTCCTTCATCGACAGCACCCTCGGGGAGCTCCTGCGGAAGACGGACGCGGGCCACCGCGACCCGCGACGCATCACGCTGTTCTCGCCGTTCGGACTCGGTGTGCTGGACCTGGCGCTGGCCGGGCTGGTGCTCCGCCGGGCCCGTGCAGCGGGTGTGGGCACCGAGATCACCGGCTTCCTGCCGGAGCCCCGGGCGACCGGTTCCGGCTGAGCGGGCAGCCCTTCTCGTCCGGTGCCCCAGGTGGGGCGCCGGACGAGAAGATCTATGGGGAACGGCCCCCCATATTTCGCCTGCGCGTCCCCACCTCGGTCCGAAAACCGCTCCCGGGCAGGTCAGCACGGGGTTGGAGGACCGGTCGGACGAGAGCGGCCTGGAAGGGGAACAACCGGTTCTGCCCGACGCGTCCGCCCGGGCGTAGGGCGGCGAAGACTCCGGTGGACGGGCAGGGGGCGGGGTACGGCACAAATCTGGGTGCCGCGCACCGATGTCCCGCGTGGCCGCGGCCACGATGCTCGGTGGTGCCGGCGAGAGCCGGCACGAACCGAGGAGGATCCATGAGGAATCCGGTGCGGGTGAGCGTCATCGCTCTGGACCCGGTGCTGGAGGCCGGCACTCTGAGCGCGCTGGACGGCTTCGCGGAGGTACGGCCTGTCGTCGGGGAGCAACGGCCCGATGTGACGGTGGTCGTGGTCGACCGGGTGGCCGAACCGGTCTTGGACCTGCTGCGTCGCACCCGGGCCGCCGAGCACCGTCCGGAGGTCGTCCTGGTCGCCACCGAACTGGGCCCGGTGGAGGCACTGCACGCCATCGCCACAGGGGCCCGGGGCCTGCTGCGCCGCCGTGAGACCAGTGGTCCGCGCCTGGCCCACGCCGTCCTGGCCGCGGCCGGCGGTGACTGCGCGGTGCCGCCCGATCTGCTGGACGGGCTCCTGGAGCAGCGCGCGGAGGGCGCCGACCCGGGCGTCGCCGACTCCTGGGGTGCCGCGGGGCTCAGCGAAAGGGAGCGCGCGGTGTTGCGGCTGGTCGCCGACGGACATGAGACCAGCGCGATAGCGGACGAACTCTGCTATTCGGTGCGGACGGTGACCACGGTCCTGCACAACGTGACGCAGCGGTTCCGGCTGAAGAACCGCGCCCACGCGGTCGCCTACGTGCTGCGGGCGGGTCTGCTGTGAGCCCCGCGAGACTGCCCGGCCACCACGTCCCGGGGATCCCCGCGTCCTACGGCCCCGCACCGGTACGCGTCCATGTGCGCGCCGCCAACGACGGCCTGCGCCGGTCCTGGCACCAGCGGCTCACCAGGGCCGGTATCCCGCTCGCGGAGGACTCGCAGCCGGGCCCCGGGGTCGTGCTGCTGGCCGCCGGCCGCACCGTGGACGAGGCGGTGGATTCCTGCTCGCCTCCGGACGACCCGGACCGCCGAGGGTTTCTGGTGGCAGCCCAGTTGGTCTCCCCCGACAGCGTGCTGCGCGCCGTGCGGGTGGGGGCCCGGACCATCCTGCGCACCGCCGACGCCCACCCGGAGCAGCTGGTGGCCGCCGTGCACTCCGCGCACCACGGTGACGGCCGGGTGCCCTACGGCGTCCTGGTACGTCTGCTGGGCACCGCACAGCGGCCCGTGGCGCCGGCCCCCGGCGTCCCCCGTGCGCAGCAGGCGGTTGCTCCGCTCACGCCGCGCCAGACCGTGGTACTCACCCTGGTCGCCGAGGGCCATGGCAACGCGGTGATCGCCCGAGCGCTGTCCTGCTCGGAGCACACCGTCAAGAACGTCATCTACGAGCTGATGGCCCGGCTCCAGGTGCGCAACCGCGCTCACGCGGTGGCACGCGCCGTGCGGGCCGGTCTCATCTGACCGGCCCGCGCCTCCGCCCGGTGGCCTGAGGAAGGGCGCCGGGCCGGCGCCCTTCCCGGGTCCTCGGGCCGGTTCTCAGTTCCCGGGACGGAGGAGGTCGCCCCGGACGGTGCCGCTGCCCGGTACCGGCTCGGCAAGGTCCGAACCGGTCAGCGACACCTGCCGGTTGTGCTGGTCCACATGGACCACGCAGGGCACGAGCGCCTTGGCCTCGGCGTCCGCCACGGAGGCGTACGAGATGATGATGACGAGATCGCCCGGCTGCACCAGGCGGGCCGCCGCTCCGTTGATCCCGATGACGCCGCTGCCGCGTTCCCCGGAGATCACATAGGTCTCCAGCCGGGCGCCGTTCGTGATGTCGACGATCTGGACCTGCTCGCCGGGGAGCAGGTCGGCGGCGTCCATCAGGTCCTCGTCGATCGTCAGCGATCCGACGTAGTGCAGATCGGCCTGGGTGACGGTGGCACGGTGGATCTTGGACTTGAACATGGTGCGGAACATGGCGTGGTCTCCTGCGTGTGTCGGGCGGGGGCGGGGATGGGGGCGGTCGTCTCAGTGTGAGTCGGCGGCGGTCGTGGGGACCGCCCGGGACTCGGCGGGGGCCGGACCTGCCGGGTCGTTGATCGCGGTCATGGTCGCCCGGCGTACCGGGCGGGCAAGGGTGGCGGCCAGCGCCATCAGCACCATCCACCCGGCCAGGACCGTCGCCGCGGCCCGTACCCCGAAGGCGTCCAGGAGCAGGCCGCCGACGAGGGCGCCCAGCGGCAGGGCGCCGTTGGCCAGCAGGCTGGATGCGCTGAGCACCCGGCCTCGCAGATCGTCGGGGGTGACGGTCAGCTGGTAGCTGCCCACCGCCACGTTCCAGATGGGTCCGACGAACCACATGGCGGTGTAGGCGATCGCTGCAGGCCAGAGCCCGCCGCTGAAGGCCAGCACGCACATCAGCAGCGCCCAGACCCAGTTGGCGCCGATGACCAGGGCGTTCAGCCTCAGGGTGCGTCCGAACCAGCCTGCGACCAGGGAACCGAGCATGCCGCAGCCGCCGGCCACGCCGATGAGCAGGCCGATCGCGGCCGGGCCGGCGCCCTCCTCGGCGAGCAGCACGATCATCACCAGGAAGAGGGCGCGGAAGAGCAGGTTGCTGCCGGCCACCAGGAGCGCGGTGGTCCGCAGCAGGGGCCGCCGCCACAGCCAGGTGAGCCCTTCGGCCATCCGGCCCGCCTGCCGCAGGGCGCGGTCACGACGGCTGCCCGTCGCGGCGTCGCCGCCCGGGCCGTTCCCGGCCGGCGCGGGTTCGCCGGGACGTGCCGCCTGGAATTCCTTCCGGATGCCCAGCAGCGTCGCCAGCGACACCAGATAGGCCAAGGTCTCCAGCACGAACGGCACCGCCCGGCCGAGGCCGAACAGGATGCCGCCCAACGGGGTCCCGATCATGGTGGCGGCCCGGCCGCGCGCCTCGTTCCCCGCGAGTGCCGCCGACAGCTGGCTGCGGTGCACCACGTTGGGCACCGCCGCGGTGGAGGCGAGGCCGTTGAGCACCGTGAGGGTGCCCTCCACGAAGCCGACCACCATCACGTGCGCCAGCCGCAGTTCACCGGCGAGCAGCGCCAGCACCACCGTGGCCGCGCCGGCCGCCCGCAGCCCGTCGCACCAGATCATCACCCGTCTGCGGTTCCAGCTGTCGACCAGGACCCCGGCCGGAAGCTGGAAGAGCAGGGCGGGCAGCAGGACGACGAAGCCGACCACCCCGGCGGCGGAAGGCGAGCCCGTCACCGCGAGCACCAGCAGCGGATAGGCCACCGTGGAGGCCGTGGAGCCGATGATCGCCACCGCCGAACCGCTCCACAACAACATGAAATCCCGGTTGCGCCGCAGTGGCGGCGGCGCGGGAACGACACCCGCGTCCTCGGCGACCCTGCTCATGGACATGCTCTCCACTCAGACATGGGGAATCCTTTCGACAACCGCACACGATGCCCGGCACACCGGTTGGACGGCCGAGCGCACGGTGCCGCCAGCGTGCCCGGCGAGCGACGGGCGGCCCAGGGAAGGACGCGCAGAAAGGCGCGCACCTGCCGTGCCGACGACTCCGCCGGATGTTCTCTGCCCGACGGGGAGTGGTGCGCCGACCCTGACGGGTATGACTGCGAACCCTTCAGCGCTGTTCGCGCCGGCGGCCGGCGGGCCTCGGGCGTCCGGACAGACGCTGCCCCATCTGATGACCGCCGCAACCGGCAAGGACTCCCCGGCCGACCAGCTGACCGCCGCCCGCCAGGAGATCCGCGCCCGGCTGCGCGAGCACGGCGCCGTCCTGCTGCGCGGCTTCGGCCACGACGGGGTGGACGGCTTCGAGCAGACGGTCCGCACCATCGGTGGCGAGCCGCTGACGTACGCCGAGCGCTCCTCTCCCCGGTCCACCATCAAGGGCCAGGTGTACACCTCGACCGACTATCCGCCTTCGGAGGAGATCTTCCTGCACAACGAGAACTCCTACCAGGCCACCTGGCCGCTGACCCTGTTCTTCTCCTGCGTGACCCCGCCCGACACTCTCGGCTCCACCCCGCTCGCCGACACCCGGCGGGTGCTGGCCGCCATCGCCCCGGAGGTCCGGGAGGAGTTCGCCGCCCGCGGCTGGATGGTGGTGCGCAACTTCACGGACGGATTCGGCGTCCCGTGGCAGCACGCCTTCAACACCGAGGACCGGGCCCAGGTGGAGGCCTACTGCGCGCGCAACGGGGTCGTCGCCGAGTGGACCGCCGGAGGCCTGCGGACGCGCGCCCGCCGCGAGGCGGTGCATCACCACCCGGTGACCGGGGAGCGGGTGTGGTTCAACCACCTGACGTTCTTCCATGTCACCACGCTGGGGCCCGATCTCTGCGCCGCGCTGCGGGAGATGTACGACGAGCCGGACCTGCCGACCAACACGTACTACGGCGACGGCGCCCCGGTCCCGGACGAGGTGGTGAGCCATCTGAGGGACTGCTACCGCGCCGAACAGCGGCGCTTCGACTGGCAGCAGGGAGACGTGCTGGTCGTGGACAACATGCTCGCCGCGCACGCCCGGGAGCCGTTCACCGGCCCTCGGAAGATCGCCGTCGCCATGGCCGAGCCCTCCAGCGGACCGGTCGAGCGGGGCTGACCCTCCGTCCGTTCCCGTATACCTACCGCCCCATCACCACATGCCCAGGGAGACACGACCGATGGCACCCGTCGACGGCGGATATCCGCTGTCCTTCGCACAGGAACAGCTCTGGTTGCTCGACCAGCTCAGGTCGGGTGACGCCGCCGAGTACCTGATGCACGAGACCTTCAGAATCCGGGGACCGCTGGACACGGGGGCGCTGACCGCCGCGCTCACGGAGACAGCCGCCCGGCACGAGGTACTGCGCACCCGGTACGCCGACGAGGACGGCGTCGCCGTCCAGGTCATCGACGAACCCGAGCCGGTGAAACCTGAGTTCGCCGATCTCGGTGATGTCCCCGCCGACCGGCGCGAGCAGAGCCTGCGGGAGTTCGGCGCGAGCTGGGCCGGCACGCCGATCGACCTGCGCCGGGACCATTCCTGGCGGGTGGCCGTGGTCCGTCTGGCACCGGAGGACTGGGCCCTGCTGCTCACCTTTCACCACATCGCCTTCGACGGCTGGTCCTGGGGCCTTCTCGCCGACGAACTGCGCGAGCTGTACGGCGTGTTCGCCTCCGACCGCGATCCGACGCCGGAACCCCTGGAGCCCGTGGAGCTCCAGTACGCCGACTACGCGGAATGGCAGCGCGAGTGGTGGTCGGCGCAGCCGGAACTGATGGATCAACAACTCCGTTACTGGAGGCAGCAGCTGTCGGGAGCGGTGCCTCTGGAGCTGCCCACCGACCGTCCGCGTCCGCCGCGTTGGGACGCCTCGGGGGACACGGTGGCGTTCACCGTGCCGGCATCGCTGGCGACCCGTTTCTCCGCGCTCGCCAAGGAGCAGGGAACCACCGTCTTCATGGCCGGGCTGGCCGCCTACCAGCTGCTTCTCGCCCGCTATTCCGGCGCGGAGGACATCGCGGTCGGGGTCTCCCTCGCCAACCGGGACGACGCCCGGCTCGAGCGGCTGATCGGTCTGTTCCTGAACACGGTCGTGCTGCGTACGGATCTGGGTGGCGCACCGGACTTCCGGGAGCTGCTGTCCCGGGTGAAGCACACCACCCTGGACGCCTACAGCCATCAGGAGGTGCCCTTCGAGCGGGTGGTCGCGGCCCTCGCCCCCGAACGGGACGCGGGCCGCAACCCGGTCTTCCAGGCGGGGTTCGCCCTGCACAACGCGCACCGCCGCCCGTTCGCACTGCCGGGCATGCGGGTCACCCGGGTGGACGGCGGAACGCGCAGCTCCGCCTTCGACCTCTCCCTGCATCTGACGGAGCGTCCGGACGGTTCCATGGGAGGGGAGTTCATCTACCCCACCGCGCTCTTCGACCGGGACCGGATCGAGCGGATGGCGGAGAACTTCCTGTATCTGCTCGATCAGGCGGTCACCACGCCCGGCACCCCGGTGGAGCGGCTGGAGCTCACGGCCCCGGCGGAGCGCGCCACGCTCACCACGTGGGGTCAGGGCACGCCCCGCCCGGCCGGGGAGGACAGATCCGGCCACGGCCTGGTCCGGCTGGTGCTCGACCGGGCGGCCGCCACTCCTCGGGCGACGGCCGTCGCCGACGACGGCGGCCACCTGGACTACGCCGGGCTGGCCGAGCGCGTGACACAGCTGGCAGGACGGCTGCACACCGAGGGCGTACGCCCCGGCGACCCTGTCGCGGTCAGCCTGCACCGCGGCCCTGAGCTGGTGACCGCGATCCTGGCCGTGCTGGCCGTCGGCGGCGTCCATGTACCGCTGGCGCCGGATCTCCCGGACGTCCGGCGGGACTTCCTCCTGACGGACTCCGGGGCGGAACTGGTGCTCACGGAGGAGGCGCTGCGCGACCTCTTCCGGGACAGCCCCCGGGTACGGGCGCTGGACGGTGAGTGGTCCGCCGCCAGGACGGCCCCGGGCGGGCCGCCGGAAACCCTCCCCTACCCGGCGGGCCCGGACGACGCGGCCTGCCTCGTGTACACCTCCGGTTCCACCGGCACCCCCAAGGGAGTGGTGGTCACGCACGGCGGGCTGCGCAACCGGGTGCTGTGGTCGGTGGAGGCGTACGCGATGACCGCCGCCGACCGGCTGCTTCAGAAGACGACCATCGGCTTCGATGCGTCCCTGTGGGAGTTCCTCTCCCCGTTGGTCTCCGGCGGCACCGTGGTGATGGCCCCGGCGGACGCGCACCGGGACCCGTCCGTGATGGCCGCCGCCATGGCCCGCCACCGCGTCACCCTGCTCCAGTTGGTGCCCTCCGTGCTGCGCCTGCTGGTCCAGGAGCCGGCACTCTCCGATTGCACGGCGCTGCGGCTGGTCAGTTCGGCCGGCGAGCCGCTGACCACCGAACTGTGCGAGCGGCTGCGGGCCGTGGTGCCCGGGGTGGAGATCTCCAACACCTACGGCCCCACCGAGTGCTCCATAGACTCGACCGCCCACCGCTGGACGGGCGAGGGACTGCCCGGTTCCGGCACGGTGTCCATCGGCGCTCCGCTGCCCGGCGTCGGCGTCTCCGTGGTGGACCGGGCCGACGTGCTGGTACCGGTCGGTGTGCCGGGGGAGCTGTGCGTACGGGGTGCGGGGCTGGCACGCGGCTACCGGGGCCGCCCCGGACAGACCGCCGAGCGTTTCGGCGTGGATCCGTACGCCGCCGTTCCCGGCGGACGCTGGTACCGCACGGGTGACCTGGCGCGCTGGCGGACCGACGGCACCCTGGAGTTCCTGGGCCGGACCGACGACCAGGTGAAGATCCATGGTGTCCGGGTCGAACCGGCCGAGATCGAAGCCCTGCTGCTGACGCACCCCGGGGCCGCCGCGTCAGCGGTCGTCGCCCGGGTCGGTGCCCACGGTGAACGGGAGCTGACCGCCTACGCGGTCCCCTCCGCCCCCGGGGGCGCCGACGCGCGGTTGCGGGCGGAACTGCTGGCGCACCTCGCCGCACGGCTGCCCGCCGCGGTCGTGCCGTCCCGGCTGGTGCTCCTGGACGCCCTGCCGCTGACCGCGAGCGGCAAGGTGGACCGGCGTGCGCTGCCCGGGCCCGAGGAGGCCGCGCAGCCGCCGGCCGCGACGGCGACGGACCGTACCGCACCGCGTACGGCGACCGAGCGTGCCGTCACCGAGGCCATGGCCGCGGTCCTGGAGGTCCCCGAGCCGGGACCGGACGACGACTTCTTCGCGCTCGGCGGCCACTCGCTGCTCGCCATCCGGCTGGTCCTCGGGCTGCGCCGTGCCTTCGGCATCGAGATGACGGTGGCCGAGCTCTTCGCCGACCGCACCCCCGCCGCCCTCGCCGCCCGCATCGACCGGGCCGTCGGGGCGGCGGAGGCCGCTCAGGACCGTGACGGCGCCGGCATCGTCCCCGTGTCCCGGGACGGCGAGCTGCCGCTCTCCTTCGGCCAGCGGCGCATGTGGTTCCTGGACCGGCTGGAGCCGGGCAGCGAGGAGTACCTGATCCCGCTGGCACTGCGGCTGCGCGGGCCGCTGGACACCGCCGCCCTCAGAGGCGCGCTGGACGAGGTGGCCCGGGTGCACGAGGTGCTGCGCACCCGGTACGCCGACCGGGACGGCGACCCGGTGCAGCTCGTCGACCCGCCGGGGCCGGTGGCGTTCCGGCTGGTGGACCTCACCGGCACGGGCGACGGTACGAAGGACCTGGCCGCCCGCGCTCGGGAGCTGCTGGAGGAGGCGCTGTGCGCCCCCTTCGACCTCTCGGCCGAACACCCGTTGCGGGTCAGCGTGATCCGCGCCGCCCCCGAGGACCACTGGGTGGCGCTGGCCGCCCATCACATCGCCTTCGACGCCTGGTCCACCAAGGTGTTCCTGCGTGACCTGGACACCGCCTACACCGCCCTCGCCGCCGGCCGGCCGACGCCGCTGCGCCCCGGCCCGGTCCAGTACGCGGACTTCGCCGCCTGGCAGCGGGGCCGGGAGGACGGCCCGGAGAACGGCCGCCACCTCGAGCACTGGCTGGAGCGCCTGGGCGGTCTCACCCCGGTCGAGCTGCCCTCCGACCGGCCCCGCACAGCGACCCGCGACGCCGCCGGTGACACCGTCGTCGTCGATGTGCCCGAGTCCGTCGCCCGGGCGGTCACCGAGCTGGCCAACCGGCACGGCGCGACCCCGTTCATGACCCTGCTCGGCGCGTTCCAGATGCTGCTGCACCGCTACACCGGGCGCACCGACATCGCGGTGGGCGTCCCGGTGGCCGCCCGTACCCGGGAGGAGACGGAGGGGCTGCTCGGCCTCTTCGTCAACAGCCTGGTGATCCGCACCGATCTGGGCGGCGACCCCGCCTTCTCCGGGCTGCTGGCGCGGGTGAAGGAGGTCTGCCTGGAGGCGTTCGCGCACCAGGACGTGCCGTTCGAGCAGCTCGTGGAAGAGCTGGGAACGGAACGCGATCTCTCGCGCAACCCGCTGTTCCAGGTGATGTTCGAACACCAGCACATGGGCGGGCTGACCACCACCCTGGGCGGACTGCGTGCCGAGCCGCTCAAGGCGGGCCCCCAGACGGCCAAGTTCGACCTCACCTTGACCGTGAAGGAGCGCCCGGACGGGCGGATGCACTGCTGGTTCGAGTACGCCAGCGCGCTGTTCGACCGTGCCACGGTGGAGCGGATGTCCGCCCACTACCTGCGGCTGCTGGAGTCCGTGACAGCCGCGCCGGACACCGCTGTGGCGGCTCTGGAGCTGATGCCCGAAGCCGAACGGAGGCAGCTGCTCGGCAGCTGGCCCGACCCGTACGCCGCCCGGCTGCCGGAGATCGTCCCTGAGGCCGAACGCGACCTGACCGTGCCGGAGCTGTTCGTCCGGCAGGCCGCCCGCACCCCGGACGCCACCGCCCTCGTCTTCGGTGCGGAGCAGCTGGACTACGCCGCTCTGGAGGCGCGGTCCGCACGGTTCGCCCGGCGGCTGCGGGCGCTGGGCGCCGGTCCCGAAACCGTGGTCGCCTCGTGCCAGGAACGCGGCATCGACGCCGTGGTGACCCTGCTCGGTGTGCTGCGGGCGGGCGCCGTCTACGTACCGCTCGACCCCCGGCATCCGCGACGGCGTCTCTCCCGGACCGTCGAGGACTCCGGAGCGCGGTTCGTGGTCACCACCACCGAGCACGCGGACTCCCTCACCGGCGACGGCCACCAGGTGCTCACGGTGGACGGCCTCGACGGCGCCGCGGACACCGCGGAAGCGCTGCCGGACGTCCCGGCGGCCCCGGACAACCTGGCCTACATGATCTACACCTCGGGCTCCACCGGGCGCCCCAAGGGCGTGATGATCGACCACCGCGCCTACGCCCACCACTGCCGGATCGCTGCCGACGCCTACGGCATCGGCCCCGGCGAACGGGTGGTGCAGCTCTCCTCGCTGACCTTCGACGTCTCGATGGAGCAGATCGCGGCTCCGTTGCTGACCGGTGCCGCCGTGGTGATCGCCGATCCGCTCTTCTGGAGCCCGGCCGAACTCCCCGCCCGCCTCGCCGAACACGGCGTCACGGTCATGGAGACCACCCCGGCCTACTACCGGGAGGTGATGGCCTACGACACGAGCGTGCTCACCGGGCTGAAACTGATCAACCTCAGCAGCGACGTGGTCACCGTCGCCGACGCGCGGCAGTGGTCCGCGAGCGGGCTGCCCGGCCGGTTCGTCTGCTGCTACGGCCCCACCGAGGCCACTGTCACCTGCCTGCTGCACACCGGGGCGGCCGGTCACGACGGGGAGCGGGGCACCGCGTCCATGCCGCTGGGCCGCCCGTTCGCCGGCACCGGGGCCTACGTCCTGGACGCCCGTCTGCGTCCCGTCCCGGTCGGCGTCCCCGGCGAACTCTGCGTCGGCGGCGTCCGGCTGGCCCGCGGTTACCACGGGCGCCCCGAGCTGACCGCCGAACAGTTCGTGCCCGACCCGTTCGGCGGGGCGGGCGAGCGGCTGTACCGGACCGGCGACCTGGTGCGGTACCGGCCGGACGGCACCCTGGAGTTCCTGGGCCGGATCGACCAGCAGGTGAAGGTCCGCGGGCTGCGCATCGAGCTCGGCGAGATCGAGGCCGCCCTGACCGGACATCCCGGCGTCGGCGCGGCGGCCGTGACCGCACCCGAGATCACGCCGGGCGATCGGCAGCTGGCCGCCTATGTGACCGGCCGGGACGACTCCCCCGCCCCGGATCCGGATGTCCTGCGCGAATATCTGCGCGAGCGGCTGCCCGACTACATGGTCCCCGCCCTGTGGACCGCCCTGGACACCCTGCCGATGACGTCGAGCCAGAAGATCGACCGCAAGTCGCTGCCCGCACCGGCCACCCGCACCGAACGCGCCTTCGTGTCGCCCCGGGACCCGGCCGAGGAGACGGTCGCCGCGATATGGGCGGAGGCCCTCGGCCTCGAACAGGTCGGGGCCGAGGACGACTTCTTCGCCCTGGGCGGCCACTCCCTGCTGGCCACCCGGGTGCTCGCCCGGATCCAGGAGTCCTTCGCGGTGGACATCCCGCTGCGCCGGCTCTTCGAATACACCACCGTCGCCACCCTCGCGGCGGCCGTCACCGAGGCCGTCGAGGCCGCTATCGCCCAGCTCTCCGACGCAGAGGTCGCAGAACTGCTGAGCCCGGAAGGCGCACGATGACGCACCAGACGCTCGACCCCGCGGCACTCCGCGCACGGCTGCTCAGGCAGCGGCTGCGCGGGGCGGCCGCCACCGCCCCGTCCGACGGCATCACCCGCGCGCCGCGCGGCGGCCCGCTGCCGCTCTCCTTCGCACAGCAGCGGCTGTGGGTGCTGGACCAGCTGAGCCCGGGCTCCACCGCCTATCTCATGACGGCCGCGCTGCGGCTGAGCGGTCCCCTCGACACCGGGGCGCTGCGTGGCGCGCTGGACGCGCTGGTCGCGCGGCACGAGGTGCTGCGTACCCGCTACCCGGTCGTCGGGGGCGACCCGGTCCAGGTCATCGACGCGCCCGCGCCGGTGGACCTCGCGGAGGAGGACCTGACCGGGCTGGACCCTCAGGACCGCGCCGGCCGCCTGGCCGCTCTGGGCACCTCGGGGCGGCAGCCGGTGGACCTGGCCGACGGGCCCGTGGTCCGTGCGGTACTGGCCCGGTGCGCGGCCGAGGAGCACACGCTCTTCGTGACCGTGCACCACATCGCGGCGGACGGCTGGTCGGAAGACCTGCTGGTGCGCGAGCTGACCGAACGGCTGCGGCAGCCGGCCGGCCCGGAGCCCTCGGCGCCGGCCCTCCAGTACGCGGACTTCGCCGTCTGGCAGCGCGCACGCCTCGGCGAGGATCGGCTGGAGGACGGCCTCGGCTACTGGCGCCGACGGCTGGCGGGGGTCGCACCGCTGGAACTGCCCACCGACCGGCCGCGTCCGGCGGTCCGGGACGACACCGGGGCGGTCGCCCCGTTCACCGTGCCCGCCGAGGTCGCCGCCCGTCTCTCCCGGCTGGCGCGTGAGCGGGGCGCCACGCCGTTCATGGCCACGCTCGCCGCGTTCAAGGTGCTGCTGAGCCGGTACACCGGCAGCACCGACATCGCGGTGGGCACCCCGGTCTCCGGCCGGGACAGGGCCGAGGCGCAGCAGATGCTCGGGCTCTTCCTGAACACCCTGGTCCTGCGCACCGATCTCTCCGGTGACCCCGGCTTCGGCGAGGTGCTGACCCGGCTGCGGGAAGGCGCGCTCGACGACTACGGCCACCAGGAGGTGCCCTTCGAGCGGCTGGTGAACGCCCTCGCCCCGGAGCGCGACCCCTCCCGCACACCGCTCTTCAGCGCGATGTTCCTCTGGGAGGGTGCCGACGGACAGGACTCCCGGGAGACCGACGGCGGTGGTGCGGGGAGGCTGGCGGTGGAGCGGCTCGCGGTCGGCGAGAGGACCGCCAAGTTCGATCTGACGCTCAGCGTCACCGAGCAGCCCGACGGCTCGCTCTCCGGCGGGCTCAACTACGCCACCGCCCTGTTCGACGCGGCCACGGCGGCCCGCATGGCCGGCCACTTCACCCGGCTGCTGGACGCCGCGGTCGCCGACCCGGAGGCCCCGGTGGGCGGGCTGGAGCTGATGTCCGGACCGGAGCTGCACGAGGTGGTGCACCGCTGGAACGACACCGCCGTCCCGTTCCCCGCCGGAACGCTGCACGGGCTGTTCGAGGCCCAGGCGGCGGCCACCCCGGACGCCGTCGCCGTCACCGACGAGGACGGCACGCTCGGTTACGCGGAGCTGAACCACCGCGCGGACGCCGTGGCCGCCGCGCTCCGGGCCCGCGGCGCGGGGCCCGGCACGGTCACCGGGGTGTGCCTGGAACGCTCCCGGGGCCTCTTGGTGGCGCTCCTCGGCGTACTCAAGGCGGGCAGCGCCTATCTGCCCCTGGAACCGGAACTCCCCCTGGAGCGACGGCAGTACATGCTGGCGGACTCGGGGGCCCGGATCCTGCTCACCGACACCGGGGCCGGACCCGCCGGCGTACCGGAAGACGTCACGGTCCTGCCGCTGGCACGCGGCGGGCTCCTGCCCGAGGGGGTTCCCGGCCGGGACGGGGCCGCTCCCGGACCGGGCGACGCCGCGTACGTGATCTACACCTCCGGCTCCACGGGCCGCCCCAAGGGGGTCCTGGTCGAGCACCGGGCGATCGTCAACCGCCTGCACTGGATGCAGAGGGAGTTCGGCCTCGACGCCACCGACCGGGTGCTCCAGAAGACCCCGATGGGCTTCGACGTCTCGGTCTGGGAGTTCTTCTGGCCGGTGGCCACCGGCGCCACCCTGGTCATGGCCCGCCCCGGCGGCCATCGGGACCCGGTCTATCTGGCGCGGACCATCGCCGAGGAGTCCGTCACCACCCTGCACTTCGTGCCGTCGATGCTCCGGGCCTTCCTCGCCGGCCCGGTCCCCGCTCTGCCGTCGCTCCGGCGTGTCGTGTGCAGCGGGGAGGCACTGCCGGGGGACCTCGTCACCGCGTCCGTGAACCGTCTCGGGATCGCCCCGCACAACCTCTACGGCCCGACCGAGGCCGCCGTGGACGTCACCAGCACCCCGTGCGTCCCCGGGCAGCGGGTCACCATCGGCAAGCCGATCGCCAACACACGTGCCTACATCGTGGACGCGGCGCTGCGGCCGGTTCCGGTCGGGGTCCCGGGTGAACTGCTGCTCGGAGGGGTCCAGTTGGCTCGCGGCTATCTGAGCAGGGCGGCGCTGACCGCCGACCGTTTCGTCCCCGACCCCTTCGGCGGGGCGGAGGGCGGACGGCTGTACCGCACCGGGGATCTGGCCCGCTACCTGCCGGACGGCTCCATCGACTATCTGGGCCGCCTGGACCACCAGGTCAAGGTCCGTGGCCAGCGCGTCGAGCTGGGCGAGATCGAGGAGGTGCTCCACGAGCATCCCGCGGTGGCCGCCGCAGCCGTCACGGTGCACGAGCAGAGCCTGGTGGCCTATCTCACCGGCCGCCCCGGAGAGGCCTCGCCCGACTCCGGCGCGATCCGGGTCTGGCTGCGCGAGCGGCTGCCGGACGCCATGGTGCCCGGACACTGGATGGTTCTGGACGCCCTGCCGCTGACCGCCAGCGGCAAGACCGACCGCAAGGCACTGCCCGCCCCGGACCGCAGCCGCGACAGCCGGGCCGGGGAGTACACGGCTCCCCGTGGTCCGGTGGAACGGGCGATAGCCGAGGAGCTGGCCGTCGCACTGGACCTCGACCAGGTCGGTGTCCACGACCGGTTCTTCGACCTCGGCGGCGACTCCATCCGGGCGATCCGTGCGGTGGGCGCTCTCCGGGGCCGGGGCCTGGAGCTGTCCGTGCAGCATCTGTTCACCCACCCCACCGTCGCCGGACTGGCCACCGTCGCCACCGAGACCGCCGGCACCGGGCAGGGCCACCAGCTGGTCGCACCCTTCGTCCAGCTGGACCCGGCCGACCGGGAGCGGCTGCCGGACGGGCTGGCCGACGCCTATCCGCTGGGCGAGGTCCAGGCGGGGATGGTCTACGAGCTGCTGGCCGACCCGGAGGCCAACACCTACCAGAACGTCAGCAGTTTCCACTTCACCGACGACGGGCCGTTCTCCCTGCCCGCGTTGCGCGAGTCGATCCGGCGGCTCGTCGACCGGCACGAGATCCTGCGCACCTCCTTTCGGCTCTCCGGCTTCTCCGCACCGCTCCAGCTGGTGCACCGGCAGGCCGAGGCGGAGGTCGGGTTCACCGATCTGCGAGGGCTGGCTCCCGCCGAACAGCGCGCCGCGATGGCGAAGTTCCGTACCGCCGAACAGCGCGAACCGTTCGATCTGGAACGCGCCCCCCTGCTGCGCTACCACGTGCACCGGACCGGCGAGGGCACCTGGACCCTCACACACACGGAGTGTCACGCCATCCTGGACGGCTGGAGCCACCATTCGGTGATCCAGGAGATCCGCGCGGACTACGACCGCATCCGTGAGGACGCCGACTGCGCCGTCACCCCGCCGCCGCAAGCCCGGTACGCCGACTTCATCGCGCTGGAGCGGCAGGCGCTCGGCTCGGCGGAGGACCGGGCGTTCTGGCAGGGCAGGATCAGCGGTTTCCCCCGCCTGGAGCTGCCCGCGCCCACCGCGCTCGCGGAATCCGGCGGACCCGCCCACGAGGTCCGGGTCTCCTGGGCCGGGCTGGACCCGGCGCTGCGCGGACTCGCCGCCCGTACCGGCACCTCGCTGAAGACGGTGCTCTACACCGCCCATCTGACCCTGCTGGGGCTGATCTCAGGGCAGCGCCGCTTCTTCGCGGGCGCCGTCTGCAACGGCCGCCCCGAGCTGCCGGACGGCGACGAGGTGCGCGGCATGTACCTCAACACCGTGCCGTTCGCGGTGGACCTGGACGCACCCAGCTGGGAGGAACTGCTGCGCGCGGTCTTCGCCGAGGAGGCCGCCGTCTGGCCGCACCGCCGCTATCCGCTGCCCGCCATGCAGCGCGAGTGGGGTACGGGGACCCCGCTGGTCGACGTGGTCTTCGGCTATCTCGACTTCCACGTGCTGGACCAGTCCGGCTCCGCCCCGGAGGCAGTCACCGACAGCAGCCCCAACGAGTTCACCTTCGACGTGTGGACCTTCCCGGGCGAACTGCGGATGACCTGCCGTCCGGGCTGGGCCGGCCGGGACCGGCTGGAGGCGATGGCCACCGCTTTCGTGGAGGTGCTGCGGGCCATGGCCGAGCGGCCGGAGTCCGCCCCCGGCGCCTTCAGCGCCGCTGCGCTGGCCAGGCCCACCGTCGCCCCCGCGCACGTTCCGCCGCCGCCCGAGGTGACCCTGGCGGAGCTGATCGCCCGCCACTCCCGGCCCGGGGACGTGGCGCTGATCGACGGCGACTCGACCGTGACCTACGGCGAACTGGAGGCCCGGGCGAATCAGTTCGCCCACCTGCTGCGGGCCCGTGGGGTGCGCGCCGAGGACCCCGTCGCGGTCTGCCTGGAGCGCGGCCCGGAGACGGTGATCGCCCTGCTCGGCGTGGTCAAGGCGGGCGGCTGCTACGTACCGGTCGACCCGGAGTATCCCGAGGAGCGGATCGGCTACATGCTCGCCGATTCCGGCGCCGGGCTGCTGGTCACCCATGCCGCGCTGGCCGACCGTCTCTCCGGCCTGCTCACGGGCGGCATCCGGACCGTACTGCTGGACGCCGGACGAGGCGAGCTGGAGACGCACCCGCACACCGCTCCGGAAGCGGGCACCTCCCCGGACAACACCGCATACCTCATCTACACCTCGGGATCCACCGGGCGCCCCAAGGGCGTCCAGATCACCCACCGCAACGTCGTACGCCTGGTGCACGGCGAGAACCACGCGGAGATCGGGCCGAGGGACACCGTCCTGGTGGTCTCCCCGCTGGCCTTCGACGCCTCCGCCTTCGAGTTGTGGGGCACGCTGGCCAACGGCGGCCGGCTGGCGTTCGCCCCGCCCGGCACGCCCACCACGGCGGGCATCGCCGAGGTGCTGCGGGAACGACGCGTGACCGTGGCGTTCCTGACGACCAGCCTCTTCCACCTCATGGTGGAGAGCTGCCCGGAGGCGCTGACCGGTCTGCGCGCGCTGCTGGCCGGCGGGGACGTGCTCTCCCCGGACCGGGTGCGGACCGCGCTCGGTCACGGGTTGCGGGTGAGCAACATGTACGGGCCGACCGAGTGCACCACCTTCGCCACCGGGCAGCACGCTCTCACCGTGGAGCAGACGGACCGGCCCCTCCCCATCGGCACGCCGATCGCGCACACCACCACGCTGGTCACCGACGAGGACCTCAACCCCGTTCCGTACGGGGTCACCGGCGAACTACTGCTCGGCGGACCGGGGGTGGCCCGCGGCTACCTGGGCCGGCCGGATCTGACGGCCGACCGTTTCGTACCCGACCCCACCGGCGCCCGGCCCGGCGGACGCCTCTACCGGACCGGCGACCTGGTCCGCCAGGACCCGGACGGAGTCCTGCACTTCCTGGGCCGTCGCGACCACCAGGTCAAGGTCCGTGGCCACCGCATCGAGCTGGGCGAGGTGGAGGCCGGGCTGAACCGTCTTCCCGGCGTGCACGAGGCCGCGGCGGCCGTACGTCCGGGCCCGGACGGTGACAAGCAGCTGGTCGGTTATGTCGTCCCGGCGGAGCACACCGCCTTCGACCCTTCGGCGCTGCGGGCCGCCCTCCGTCAGCGGGTGCCGGGGTTCCTCGTGCCCAGCGCCTGGGTCCGGCTGGACGAGCTGCCGCTGAACGCCAACGGCAAACTGGAGCGCACCGCGCTCCCGGAGCCGGGTGGCGTCGACACCGGCGGTGAGACGGTGGCTCCGCGCACCGCCGCCGAACGCGCCATGGCCGAGGTGTGGGCGGAGGTCCTGAACCTCGAGCAGGTCGGTGCGCACGACGACTTCTTCCTGCTCGGCGGGCACTCCCTGCTGATTCTGCGGGCCATCGCGCTGCTCCGTGAACGCCACGGCCTGGAGCTGACGGTGCGGGCCTTCGTGGAGCACCACACCCTGGACGCCATCGCGGCCGCGGCCGAACGCGGCGAGACCGGGGACGCCTCGCGCAGCGCCCTGATGTGGCTGCGCAAGGAGGGCGGCCAGGCACCGCTCTTCTGTGTCCACCCCGGTGGCGGCAGCGCCCACTGGTACCAGCGGCTGGTCCCCCACCTGGCGGAGGATCTGCCGGTCGCCGCCCTCGAGTGGCCCGGCCTCCAGTCCGGTCCCGGCCGGCCGGTGCCCACGGCCTCGGAGATGGCGCAGCGGTACGTCACCGAGATCCGCCGGGCCCGCCCGCACGGCCCCTACCGGCTGCTCGGGTGGTGCGGCGGCAGCGGGATCACCGCCGAGATGGCGGACCGGCTGCGGGGGGACGGCGAGGAGGTGACGTTCATCCTGCTCGACCCGGGTCTGGACAGCCACGAACGGCAAGGGCTGTGGGAGGAGTTCAGGCTGATCGAGAGCTGCACAGCCAAGCTGGAGGAGCTGGCCGCGGCGGGTCCGGAGGAGGACACGGGTGCGCTGCGCGACGAGATCCTGCGCCTGCTGAACCATCTGGTGGACGACGCCGACCCGGAGACCGGGATCGTGCTGCCCGAGCGGAACGGGGCCGGTGTCTGGCTCCCGTCGGCCCGGATCTGGCGCGAGGTGATGGAGATGACCCTCACCTACCGGCACCGCTACTTCCCCGGCACGTTGCATCTGATCATCAGCGACGAACTCGCGCGTGGTGAGCACGAGGTGGCTCTCGGCCAGACCTACGAGGAGTATCTGAACCGCTGGCGGGAGCTGAACGCCGACGTCGAGGCCCACCGGGTCCCCGGCGACCACTTCGGAGTCATGCGTCTCCCCCATGTGACGTCCCTGGCCGCGACCTTGGCCGCACTGCTGGACTGAACGGGGCGGAAGGACAGTCAGGAGCCCGGCCGGACCCTTCCGGCCGGGCTTCGCGCTGTCCGCGGGCAGGAGCCGGGGGACCTCGTGCCGGTCCGGCGAGGAGCACGCACGTCGTACGAACCCGGGGCCGGCCGGACCGGCCGTCGAGGCGGGCCGGGGCGGGCACGACGACGACGGGGTGCCCGGCCGGTACGGCCGGACACCCCGTCGAAGGGTGTCGCGCTGTCAGTGGTTCTCCTCCGCGAACTCCAGATCCCCACCCGTGAACCGCCACGACTCCCGGCTCACCACCAGCTTGTCCACCGCCACCCGAGGCACATGATCCGCGTCGGGGAACAGCCGGAACATGTCCATGGCCAGGGTGGTGAGCACATGGCCGAACACGTCGGTGACGGCGAACTCGCCGCCGTCCGGGAGCAGTGCGACCAGCCGGTCCCCGCGTCGGGTGACATGGGCGTCGGCGCTGAGCACGGTGCGGTCCCGGTGCGGGTCGGCGGTGAGTTCCAGCAGGGCTATGTAGTAGTCCTCCGGCCGTACCAGCACATTGCGCACCCTGACGGACAGCCGCGACTTGTGTTCCTTGGGCAGGAGCGGCAGCAGCCGGGGGCCGGGGTGGTCCTGCCCGGTGATCCGCAGGAGTTCCGCCGGCTCCGGGTGCTGGCTGACGAAGAGCGAGGCGCCCACGGTGTTGGAGGCCAGATGCAGCTCGCCCAGGACCAGTTCGAAGTCGCCCCTTCCGACCGATTCGGTGTCGCGGGCGACGATCAGCACATCGGGGCTGAGATAGCGGGCGGCGGTCCAGGCCGCGGGGGCCGGGGGGAACGCCTCGGCCACCTGGGAAGCGATCGCGGCGTGCGTCGTCCGGACCTGACGCGCGCCGTCCGGGACGGGGATGATCCGCGCCCAGCGGCGCTGGAACTCCTCCAGCACCTCCTGGGCGTCCGTGACGGCGGCCCCGTGCAGGATCGGCATGCAGCCGAACCAGAAGTCGGCGAGATTGACCCGGTCCCCGCCGGAGGCGGCGGCCAGCTTCTCGTAGACCTCGGTGGCCCGCTCCTCCACCCGGGCGCCGAGCCGGGCCATCAGCCAGGCGGCACTGGTCATCAACGGGTCCAGGGGTGCCATGGCGTCCAGGACCTCGCTGCCGACGCGGGCGGTGGCGGAGCGCCGGGTGTCGGAGTAGACCAGCGAGCGGTTGGGCGCGGTATGGGTGCCCTTGGCGCGCTGGGACGCGGTGTCGGTGATGCGGGTGAAGTCCTCCTCCAGCGCGGCGAGCGCCTCGCACAGAGCAGAGGCATCACGGCCGGCCGCCTCCACCCGCTCACGGCCCCGCTCCAAAACCTCCAACGGCTCCAGCGCGCCCCGCCGCAGCTCCGGATCACCCACCCGCTCGAGAGCGCCTGTTGCGGGGTGCGGCCGGGAATGCGGACCGGTCCGTCGTCGGAGTCGGCCCGGATGTAGGGAATGCGGCGTGGGGGTATCCAGGCCATCAGGCGGTCGTCCGCCGACAACGTCCTGGCCAACGCGTCGATCGACCAACTGGAGAAGAACACCGACGACGACTCCGTCAGCCCCTCCCCCGCATCGATCTCCACCCCACCCACCGAACGATCGACACGCCC
>NZ_JNYQ01000020.1 GCF_000717245.1 Kitasatospora papulosa | reverse complement strand
ACCCAACTCCGTCCCCGTACCGTGCGCCTCCACCACATCCACATCAGCCGCCGACACACCCGCCGACACCAACGCCTGACCCAACACCCGCTGCTGCGAAGGACCATTCGGCGCCGTCAACCCGTTCGACGCACCATCCTGATTCACCGCACTCCCCCGCACCACCGCCCACACCCGATGCCCCAACCGCCGCGCATCCGACAACCGCTCCAACACCAGCACACCGGCGCCCTCCGACAGGGCCGTGCCGTCAGCCGCGTCGGCGAAGGACTTGACCCGGCCGTCCGCGGCGAGGTTGCGCTGCCTGCTGAAGTCGACGAACGTGTCGACGGTCGACATCACGGAGACACCGCCGGCCATCGCCAGGGTGCACTCGCCCCGCCGCAGCGCCTGCGCGGCGAGGTGCAGCGCCACGAGGGACGAGGAGCACGCGGTGTCGACGGTGAGGGCCGGGCCCTCCAGACCGAGGGCGTAGGCGACGCGGCCCGAGACGACGCTGGCGAGGCTTCCGTTGCCGAGGTAGTCGCGGACGGCCTCGGGGACGTCGCGCAGCCGGCTGCCGTAGTCGTGGTACATGACGCCGGCGAACACCCCGGTGCGGCTGCCGCGCACGCTGTGCGGATCGATGCCGGCGCGCTCCAGGGCCTCCCAGGAGGTCTCCAGCAGCAGCCGTTGCTGCGGGTCCATGGCGAGGGCCTCCCGCGGGCCGATGCCGAAGAAGTCGTGGTCGAACTCGGCGGCGTCGTAGAGGAATCCGCCCGACCGGGTGCTGCAGTGTCCGGGCTTGCCGGGCTCCGGGTCGTAGAGGGTGTCCAGGTCCCATCCCCGGTCGTCCGGGAAGTCACCCATGCCGTTCCCGCCGTCGGCCAGCAGCCGCCAGAACTCCTCGGGGGTGGTGACACCGCCGGGGTAGCGGCAGGCCATGCCGACGATCGCCACGGGCTCGTCGGCCGCGTACGCCGTCTCCGGTGCCGCGGCGCCGGGGGCGTCCCCGGCGTCCGCGCCGAGGAGTTCCGTCCTCAGGTACCGCACCAGGGCGTCGGCGTCGGGGTGGTCGAAGACGAGGGTCGCGGGCAGCCGCAGGCCGACGGCGCCGCCCAGACGGTTGCGCAGCTCCACCGCGGTCAACGAGTCGAACCCCGCCTCGCGGAAGGAGCGGCGCGGGTCGAGCACCATGTCGGAACCGTGGCCGAGGACGGCGGCCACCTGGGTGCGGATCAGCTCCATCAGCTCCGCGTCCCGTTCGGCGGCGCCCAGGGCCGCCAGCCGGTCGGTGAACGAGTCCCCGACGGTCCGGGTGGCGGCGGCCCGGCGGGCGGGGGCGGGCACCAGGCCGCGCAGCAGGGCGGGCACCCCGTCGGCGCCGCGCAAGGCCCGCAGGTCGAGGCCGATGGGCAGCAGCAGCCGCTCGTCGGCGGCGAGCGCGGCGTCGAACAGCCGCAGTCCCTCCTCGGTGGGCAGGGGCCGGACTCCCGCACGCGTCATGCGCGCGACGTCGGCGTCCGTGAGGTGGGCGGTCATACCGGTGCGCTGCTCCCAGAAGCCCCAGGCCAGGGAGAGCGCCGGCAGCCCCAGGGAGCCCCGGTGCGCGGCGAGGGCGTCGAGGAACGCGTTGGCGGCGGCGTAACCGGACTGCCCGGCTCCGTCGACGGTGCCCGCCGCCGAGGAGAACAGCACGAACGCTGCCAGGTCCGCGTCCCGGGTGAGCTCGTGCAGGTTCCAGGCGGCGTCCGCCTTGGGCCGCAGCACGGCGTCCAGCCGCTCGGGGGTCTGGTCGGTGACCAGCCCGTCGTCGAGGACACCCGCGAGGTGCACCACGGCGGTCAGGGGGTGCGCGGCGGGCACTTCGGCCAGGAGCGCGGCCAGTTCGTCGCGCTCGGCGGCGTCGCAGCGTGCGACGACGACCTGGACGCCCGACTCGGCGAGATCGGCGAAGTCGTCCGCGGAGGTGCCGCTGCGCCCGGCCAGGACGAGGCGGCGCACGCCGTGTGCGGTGGCCAGGTGGCGGGCGACCACGGCGCCGAGCACACCGGTTCCGCCGGTGATCAGCACGGTGCCGTCGGGGTCGAGCGCTGCGGCGCTCCCCCGGACGACGGCGCGGGCCAGCCGGGGCACCCGGACGGTGTCCCCCCTCAGGGCCAGTTGCGGTTCGCCGCTCGTGGCGGCGGCGCGTACGGCGGCGGCGATCCGGTCCTCGCCGTCCACCGCTCCGGGGGCGGTGTCCACCAGGACGATGCGGTCGGGGTGTTCGCCCTGGGCGGCGCGGACGAGGCCCCACACGGCGGCGCCCGGCAGGTCGAGGGGGCCGTCCTCCTCGCCGGTGGTGACCGCGCCCGCGGTGAGGACCAGCAGCCGGGCGGTGGCCGTGCGGTCGTCCGCCAGCCAGTCGTGCAGTGCGGTCAGGGCCTGTACGGTCGCCTCGCGCACCGAGGCCGCGGGGTCGTCGCCGCCGGTCACCGGCAGGACCACCCACTCGGGCAGCGGTGCGAGCGCGGCCGTGCCGCCCTCGGCCAGTACGGCGTGCGCGGGTGCCGCGGCATCCGGTACGGGCACCACGGGCCAGTCCAGCCGGTACAGGTCGTCCGCGCGGACCGGGGAGGCCGACGCCCCGCTGTCGGCCGGCCGCGAGACCAGGGCCTCGACGGCGGCGACCGGAGCGCCGGTGGGGTCGGCCAGTTCCAGGGAGAGCGTGTCGCCGCCGCGGAGGCGGACCCGCAGGGCGGTGGCCCCGGCCGCGTACAGCGACACCCCGGTCCAGGCGAAGGGCAGCCGGGCCGTCTCCTGGCCCTGCGCGCCGAGGCCGTCGGCGTGCAGGGCGGCGTCGAACAGGGCCGGGTGAAGAGCGAATCCGCCGGCCTCGGTGGGCAGTTCGACGTCGGCGTACGTCTCGTCACCGCGCCGCCAGACCGCGCGCAGTCCCTGGAAGGCCGGCCCGTACTCGTAGCCGAGGACCGCCAGTTCGGCGTACGCCCCGTCCACCGGGACCGGTTCGGCGCCGGGGGGCGGCCAGGCGGCGAGGTCGAAGGCGGGCCGGGCGGACTGCGGTGCGAGGAGCCCCGAGGCGTTCAGGGTCCAGGCTGCCTCGTCGGCGCTCTCGGGGCGGGAGTGGACGGTCACCGCGCGGTGCCCCTGGCCGTCGGCGGCGGCCACGTGCAGCTGGAGCTGGACGGCGCCCCGCTCCGGCAGCGGCAGCGGTGCCTGCAGGGTGAGTTCGGTGACGTGTCCGCAGCCGAGTTCGTGGCCGGCGCTCAGCGCCAGTTCCACCAGCGCGGTGCCGGGCAGCAGGGTGGTGCCGGAGACCGCGTGGTCGGCCAGCCAGGGTGTGGTGGACAGCGAGAGCCGGCCGGTGAACAGGGTGCCGCCGCCCGCGACCGGGACGGCCGCGCCCAGCAGCGGGTGGCCGGCGCTCCGGAGGCCCGCGGCGGTGACGTCGCCGGTGGCAGCGGACCGGCCGAGCCAGTAGCGCTCACGCTGGAAGGCGTAGGTGGGCAGGTCCGCGGTCCGCACGGGCATCCCGGCGAACACCGGGGACCAGTCGACCGGTACGCCGGCCACGAACGCCTCGCCCAGCGAGGTGAGCAGACGGTCCGCGCCTCCGTCGTCGCGGCGCAGCGAGCCGAGTCCGGTGACGTCCGTGCCGGCGGCGTCGGCGGTCTCCTCGATGCTGTTGAGCAGGACCGGGTGCGGGCTGCACTCCACGAACACCCCGTAGCCGGCGCCCAGCAGGGTCCGGGTGGTCGGCTCGAACAGGACGCCCTGGCGCAGGTTGGTGTACCAGTACCCGGCGTCCAGCGTGGTGGTGTCCAGCACGCCGTTGGTGACGGTGGAGTAGAAGGGCACGTCGGCGGCGCGCGGCCGCACGTCCGCGAGGTCGGTGAGGAGCCGTTCGCGGATCGACTCGACGTGGGCGCAGTGCGAGGCGTAGTCGACCGGAAGCCGCTTGGCGCGTCCGCCGTCGGCGACGATCGTCGCGCGCAGGGCGTCGAGGACGTCGCCGTCCCCGGAGAGCACCACGGAGGAGGCACCGTTGACGGCGGCCACGGAGACCCGCCCGTCGTGGGCGGCGACGAGTTCACGGGCCCGGGACTCGGGCAGGGCCACCGACATCATGCCGCCGCCCAGGCCGGAGAGGGCCTCGGCGATCGCCCGGCTGCGCAGGGCCACGACGCGGGCCCCGTCGGAGAGGCTGAGCGCGCCGGCCACGCAGGCGGCGGCTATCTCGCCCTGGGAGTGGCCGATGACGGCGGCTGGACGCACGCCGTGCGCGCGCCACACCTCGGCCAGCGACACCATGATCGCCCACAGGGCGGGCTGTACGACGTCCACCCGTTCCAGCGGGCGGCGTTCGCGCACGGTCGCGAGGAGGTCCCAGTCGGTGAAGGGCGCGAGGGCCTCGGCGCAGTCGGCCAGGGAAGCGGCGAACACCTCGGAGGTGTCCAGCAGGTCGGCGGCCATGCCCGCCCACTGGGAGCCCTGTCCGGGGAAGACGAACGCGATGCGGGACTCCCCCGCCGGTGCGCCGCGCACCACACCGGACGCCGGGTCGCTCTCGGCCAGGGCGGTGAGGCCCGCGGTCACGGTGGCCGCGTCGGCGCCGACGACGACGGCCCGCCGGTCCAGTGCGGCGCGGGAGGTGGCCAGGGTGTGGGCGACGTTGGGCACCGGGTCGGCGCCGGTCGCCAGGTGGTCAAGGAGGCGGCGGGCCTGCGCGGCGAGTCCCGGCTCGTCGCGTGCGGACAGCACCAGGGGCAACGGCCGGTCCCAGACCGGCTCCTTCTCACGCGGCTCGGGGTCGGGGGCCGCCTCGACGATGACGTGGGCGTTGGTGCCGCTGATCCCGAAGGAGGACACGGCGGCGCGGCGGATCTCACCGGGGGCGGGCCACTCGCGTGGTTCGGCGAGGAGTTCGACGGCGCCGGCCTCCCAGTCGACCTGGCTGGTGGGTTGTCCGGCGTGCAGGGTCCGGGGCAGCCGGCCGTGGCGCATGGCCATGACCATCTTGATGACTCCGGCGACTCCGGCCGCGGCCTGGGTGTGTCCGATGTTGGACTTCACCGACCCCAGCCACAGCGGCTCCGCACGGTCCTGACCGTAGGTGGCCAGGAGGGCCTGGGCCTCGATCGGGTCGCCGAGCGGGGTGCCGGTGCCGTGTGCCTCCACGGCGTGCACCTGGCGGGGTTCGAGCCGGGCGTCGGCGAGGGCGGCGCGGATGACGCGCTGCTGGGACGGGCCGTTGGGGGCGGTCAGGCCGTTGGACGCGCCGTCCTGGTTGACGGCGGTCCCCCGCACGACGGCGAGCACCTTGTGCCCGTGGCGACGGGCGTCGCTCAGCCGCTCCAGGAGCAGCATCCCCACGCCCTCGCCCCAGCCGGTGCCGTCCGCGCCCTCCGCGAACGACTTGCAGCGGCCGTCCAGGGCGAGGCCGCGCTGGCGGGAGAAGTCGATGAAGGTGTCGGGGGTCGACATGACGGTCACCCCGCCGGCCAGGGCGAGCCCGCACTCACCGGTGCGCAGCGCCTGCACGGCCAGGTGGAGGGCGACCAGGGAGGAGGAGCAGGCGGTGTCGATCGTGACGGCCGGGCCCTCGAGGCCGAGGGTGTAGGACACACGGCCGGAGGCGACGCTGCCGAGGTTGCCGTTGCCGAGGTATCCCTCGACGCCTTCGGGGACTTCCGTGAGCCAGCTGCCGTAGTCGTGGTACATCACACCCGCGTAGATGCCGGTGCGGCTGCCGCGCAGGGTGTGCGGGTCGATGCCGGCGCGTTCGAACGCCTCCCAGGCGGTCTCCAGCAGCAGGCGCTGCTGCGGGTCCATCGCGACGGCCTCGCGCGGGCTGATGCCGAAGAACCCCGGGTCGAAACGCGGTGCGTCGTGGAGGAATCCGCCCTCGCGCACATGGGTGCGGCCCGGCGCGTCGGGGTCGGGGTCGTAGATGGCGTCGACGTCCCAGTCCCGGTCCGCGGGGAAGTCGCCCACGGCGTCCACTCCGGCGTCGACCAGCTGCCACAGCTGCTCGGGCGTGCTGACGCCGCCGGGGTAGCGGCAGCTCATGGCGACGACTGCGACGGGCTCGTGCGCGGCTTCGGAGATCCGGTCGTTGGCCCGGCGCAGCCGCTCGTTCTCGAGCATGGCCTCACGCAGCGCCTCGACGATCTGCTCGACAGATGTGTCCACGGTCGGTGTCGCTCCCTGCTGACTCGGCGGCGCTGATGATGCGGTGAAGGTGGAGACGCGGTGGTGGTGCGCCGGAGGCGGATCGCCGGTGCCGGACGCGGCGCGGCGTCCGGCACCGGGGCGGCTCACTCGGGGGTGCTGCGGTTGAGGGCGGCCCGCACCAGGTCCGCCACGCCCATGGACTTGATGTCCATGGGCGGCTCGGCCGCGGCCTCGGCGGGTGCGGACCCGGAGAGTTCCAGCAGCCCGTCGAGGAGTCCCGCCTCGCGGATCCTCGCGACCGGGATACGGGCGATGAGGTCCCGCACCTCGTCGTCGGCCCGTGTGTCGGCGGGCTCCGGTCCCGCGTCCGGGGCGAACCGGTCGAGCAGGTGGTCCGCGAGGGCCGTCGGGGTGGCGTAGTCGAAGATGAGGGTGGAGGGCAGGCGCAGTCCGCTGACGGCGTTGAGGCGGTTGCGCAGTTCGACGGCGGCGAGCGAGTCGAAGCCCAGCTCGGTGAAGGCGCGCCGGGGGTCGACGGCCCCGGGGCCGTCGTGGCCGAGTACCCCCGCGACCTCGGTGCGGACCGCTTCGAGCACCGTGTGCGCGTGGTCGGCCTCCGGCAGCCCGGCCAGGCGTTCGCCGAGTGTGCGGGCGCGGTCGTCCTGCGCCGCGCGGGCGGTGACACCGGCCAGGGTGCGCAGCACGGGGGGTACGTCGTCGCCCCGGCGGCGCAGCGCGGCGGTGTCCAGCCGGACCGGCACCAGGGCGGGGAGCCCGGACTCCACGGCGGCGTCGAACAGTTCCAGCCCTTCGGCCGGGTCGAGCGCGCCGATTCCGGACCGTTCGATGCGCTGCACGTCGTCCCGGTCGAGGCCGGCGCCCATGCCGCTGCCGGCCCAGAGGCCCCAGGCGAGCGAGGTGGCGGGGAGGTTCAGCCCGGCACGGTGGGCCGCCAGGGCGTCGAGGAAGACGTTGGCGGCGGCGTAGTTCCCCTGGCCCGCGGCGTCGATGGTGCCGGCGGCCGAGGAGAACAGCACGAAGTGGGACAGGTCCCGGTCGAGGGTGAGCCGGTGCAGGTGCCATGCGGCGTCCGCCTTGGGGCGGAGCACGGTGTCCAGGCGCGTGGGGGTGAGCGCGGGGACCAGCCCGTCGTCGAGTACGCCGGCGGTGTGCACGACGCTGTCGACGGGGTGGGCGGCCAGCAGTGCGGCGAGTGCGTCCGGGTCGGCGACGTCGCAGGCGACGAGGTCGGCGCGGGCGCCCAGGGCGGCGAGGTCGTGGGCCAGTCCGGCGGCGCCGGGGGCGTCGGGCCCCCGGCGGCCCGCGAGGACGAGACGGGTGACGCCGTGCCGGGTGACGAGGTGGCGGGCCACCAGGGCGCCGAGCCCGCCGGTGCCACCGGTGACGAGGACGGTGCCCCAGGGCCGGCCGGTGTGCGGGGCGTCCGGTTCCGCGGCGGGCGTCAGACGCGGTGCGTGGGCCCGGCCGTCCCGCCACAGCACCTCGGGCTCGCCGGAGTCGAGGACGGCGGCCAGCGCGGCACGGTCGGGTACGGAGCTGTCGGGCCCCGTCCGGCCGACGAGGACGATCCGGTCCGGGTCCTCGGCCTGGGCGGCCCGTACGAGTCCGTGCACGGCGGCGTCGGCGAGGGTGCCCGCGGTGAGGACCAGCAGCACCGAGCCGGCCCACCGCTCGTCGCCCAGCCACTCCTGGACGGTCGCGAGGGTCGCGTCCAGCGTGGCGCGCACCGCCCCGGGCAGCTGCTCCGCGTCGTGCTGCGGGGCGCGTACCGGCAGGACGACGACATCGGGCGCGGGGCCGTCGATCGCGGCCAGGGCGGGGTGTGCGGGGGCTCCGAGGCCCGCGTCGTCGGGGCCGAGCACGGCCCAGGTGCGGCGCTCGGGGCGCCCTGCGGCGTCCGGCAGCGGTTCGCTCCCGGTGACGTAGAGGGAGCGCGCCCGCCCGGTGAGCCGGTCGGCGGTGACGGGGCGGGTGACGTAGGACTCGACGGTGGCCAGCGGCCTGCCCTCGGTGTCCGTCAGTTCGAGCCGGGTGCCCTCCTCGCCCGGGGTGACCCGGACGCGTGCGGCGAGCGCCCCCCGGCCGTGCGCGGCGACGCCGGTCCAGGCGAAGGGCAGGGCGATCGTGCCGGCGGGTGTGTCGTCGCCGGGTCCCTCGTCGGTGAGGGACGTGGCGTGCAGGGCGGAGTCCAGCAGGGCGGGGTGCAGGGTGTGCCGGGCGGCGTCCTGCCGTGCGTCGGCGGGCAGTTCCAGCTCGGCCAGGACGGTGTCGCCGAGCCGCCAGGCGGCCCGTACGCCGCGGAAGACCGCGCCGTAGTCGTAGCCCTCGCCGTGCAGGCGCGGGTAGAGGCCGGCGGTGTCGAGCGGGACGGCGCCCGGTGGCGGCCAGGCACCGTCCGGTGCGGTCCGCGTGCCGGTGAGGGTGCCGGTGGCGGTGAGGGTGCCGGTCGCGTGCCGTGTCCAGCCCTCGTCCTCGGGTGCGTTCCCGGGCCGGGAGTGGATCTCGACGGAGCCGTCGGGCCGCGCGGCGACCTGGAGGTGTACGGCAGCGTCCCCGGGGAGCGCCAGCGGGGCCTGGAGGGTGAGTTCCTCCAGGACGGGCCGGCCGGTCAGCCGCCCGGCGTGCAGGGCGAGGTCGACCAGCGCGGCACCCGGCAGCAGCACCGAGCCGAGCACGGCGTGCTGGGTGAGCACCGGGTGGGTGGCGGTGGAGATGCTTCCGGTGAGCAGGGTTCCGCCGTCACCGGGCAGGTCCAGCCGGGCGCTGACGAACGGGTGGTCGGCGGTGGCGAGCCCGTGTCCGGCGGCATCGCCCCTGGCCGTGGCCGTCGGCAGCCAGTAGGGGCGGTGCTCGAAGGCGTAGGTGGGCAGTTCGGTGGGGCGGCCGGTGTAACCGGCGTACAGGAGCGACCAGTCGACGTCCGTCCCCCGGGTGTGCACCGCCGCCAGGGCGGCGAGCAGACCGGGGACCTGGGCGGTGTCCTTGCGGGCCGTGGGGACGAACGCGGTCCCCTCGGCGTCGGGGAGGCAGTCGGGGCCCAGGGCCGTCAGGACGGGTGCGGCGCCCAGTTCGAGGAAGGTGTCGACGCCCTGCGCGGCCAGCGTCCCGACGGCGTCGGCGAAGCGCACGGTCTGCCGTACGTGGCGCACCCAGTAGTCGGCGGAAGCGAGTTCGGCGGCCGTCGCCCGGACACCGGTGAGGGTGGACACGATGGGCAGGACCGGTTCCGCGGCCGGGAGGGCCGCCATGACCTGGCGGAACTCCTCCAGCATGGGCTCCATGTGAGGGGAGTGGAAGGCGTGCGAGACACGCAGCCGCCGGGTGGTCGCGAAGTGCGCGGCGACGGCGGTGACGGCGTCCTCGTCCCCGGAGAGGACCACGGCGCGCGGGCCGTTGACCGCGGCGATGGCGCACCGTTCGTCCAGCAGCGGCGCCACCTCCTCCTCGGTGGCCTGTACGGCGATCATCGCGCCGCCCGCGGGCAGTGCCTGCATCAGCCGGCCGCGCGCCGCGACGGCGGTCACGGCGTCCTGCAGCGACCAGACGCCCGCGACGTGCGCGGCGGCGAACTCCCCGACGGAGTGGCCGGCCAGCCACGCGGGCCGCACCCCGAACGACTCCAGCAGGCGGTGGAGGGCGACCTGGGTGGTGAACAGGGCGGCCTGGGTGTAGGCGGTCTGCTCCAGGATGTCGGGGTGGTCACCGAGGACGACCTCGGCGAGGGGCCGTTCCAGGTGCTTGGCGAAGAGTTCGGCGACGCGGTCGAAGTGCTCGGCGTAGACCGGGTAGGCGTCGTACCAGTCGCGGCCCATGCCGGGCCGCTGGGCGCCCTGCCCGGAGAAGAGGTGGGCGAGGGAGCCGTCGGTGGCGGTGCCGGTGACCAGCAGGCCGGGTGCCTCGTGGCCCCGGGCCAGGGTGTCCAGCGCTTCGGCGGTCCTCGGCCCGTCGGTGGCCAGGACGACGGCGCGGTGCGGATGGGTGGTGCGGGTGGTGGCGAGCGCCAGGCCGAGGTCCGCGGGCGCTGCGCCGGTCAGGTCCCGCAGCCGGGCGGCCTGGCCGCGCAGTGCCTCGGGTGAGCGCGCGGAGACCGGGAGGGCGAGCACGGGCGGCACGGTGGCCGGGTCGGGCTCCGCGGTCTCCGGCTCGTCGGCGGTGAACTCCTCCAGGATCACGTGGGCGTTGGTGCCGCTGATCCCGAAGGAGGAGACACCTGCGCGGCGCGGCCGGTCCGGGGCGGGCCAGGGCCGCTCGTCGGTGAGGAGCCGCACCGCGCCCGCCGTCCAGTCCACCTGGGGCGAGGGGGCGTCGACGTGGAGGGTGCGCGGCAGGGTGCCGTGCCGCATCGCCATGACCATCTTGATGATGCCGGCGACACCGGCGGCGGCCTGGGTGTGCCCCATGTTGGACTTGACCGAGCCCAGCCACAGCGGCTCGTCGTCCGGCCGCTCCTGTCCGTAGGTGGCCAGCAGGGCCTGTGCCTCGATCGGGTCGCCGAGCGTGGTGCCGGTGCCGTGCGCCTCGACGGCGTCGACGTCGGCGGTGGTGAGTCCGGCGGCGCTGAGCGCGGCGCGGATCACACGCTGCTGGGAGGGGCCGTTGGGGGCGGTCAGGCCGTTGGAGGCCCCGTCGGAGTTCACGGCGGAGCCGCGCACGGTGGCCAGCACCCGGTGACCGTTGCGGCGGGCGTCGGATAGGCGCTCGACGACGAGCATGCCGACGCCCTCGCCCCAGCCGGTGCCGTCGGCGGCCGCGGCGAACGACTTGCAGCGGCCGTCCGCGGCCAGGCCGCGCTGCCGGGCGAAGTCGACGAAGGTGTCGGGGGTCGACATGACGGTGACGCCGCCGACCAGCGCGAGGTCGCACTCCCCCTGCCGCAGCGCCTGCGCGGCGAGGTGGAGGGTGACCAGGGAGGAGGAGCAGGCGGTGTCGACGGTGACGGCCGGGCCCTCCAGCCCGAGGGCGTAGGCGACGCGCCCGGAGACGACGCTGCCCAGGCTGCCGTTGCCGAGGTAGGCGGCGAGGTCGTCGGGGACGTCGGTCAGCCAGGTGCCGTAGTCGTGGTACATGACGCCCGCGAACACGCCGGTGCGGGAGCCGCGCAGGGCCGCCGGGTCGATCGCGGAGCGTTCCAGGGCCTCCCAGGAGACCTCGAGGAGCAGGCGCTGCTGCGGGTCCATGGCGGTGGCCTCGCGCGGGCCGATGCCGAAGAAGCCGGGGTCGAAGTCGGCCGCGTCGTAGAGGAAGGCGCCCTCCCGGGTGTACGTGCGGCCGGGTGTGCCGGGCTCGGGGTCGTACAGGGCGTCCGTGTCCCAGCCGCGGTCGGCGGGGAAGTCGCCGACCGTGTCGACACCGTCGGCGACCAGGCGCCACAGGTCCTCCGGGGAGCGGACGCCGCCGGGGTAGCGGCAGCCCATGCCGACGATGACGACGGGGTCGTCGCGGTCGGCGGGGCGCGGTCCCGGGGCGGGCTCGCCGGCCGGCCGTGAGGTGCCGAAGAGGGCGTCCTGGACATGGTCGGCGAGGGCGCGCGAGGTGGGGTGGTCGAAGACGAGGGTGGCCGGGAGCCGCAGTCCGGTGACGGTGTTGAGGCGGTTGCGGAGTTCGACGGCGGCCAGCGAGTCGAATCCCAGCTCGGTGAAGGCCCGTCCGGGGTCGATGGCCGACGGGGAGTCGTGCCGCAGGACCGCGGCCACCTCGGTGCGGACCAGGTCCAGCAGGGCGCGTTCCCGGTCCGCGGCGGGCAGGTCGGCCATCCCCCGCTCCTGGTGGGGCGCCGTGCGGGCGGCGGCCCGGCGGGTGACGGGGCGGACGAGGCCGCTCAGCAGCGGTGGCGGGCCGTCGGGCCGGCGTCGCACGGCGGCGGCGTCGATCTCCACGGGGACGAGGTGAGGGCTGCCGGAACGGATCGCGGCGTCGAAGAGCCGCAGGGAGTGGTCGGCGGACAACCCGGGGACCCCGTAGGCGGCCACGCGCTCCAGGGCGGCGGTGTCCAGTGCGGCGCCCATGCCGGTGCCGGTGGCCCACAGGCTCCAGGCGAGGGCCGTGGCGGGCAGTCCGTGCGCCGCCCGGTGGGCGGCGAGGGCGTCCAGGTACGCGTTGGCGGCGGCGTAGTTGCCCTGGCCCGCTCCGTCGAGGACGGCGGCGAGCGAGGAGAACAGCACGAAGTGGGACAGGTCCCGGTCGAGGGTGAGTTCGTGCAGGTGCCAGGCGCCGGCGGCCTTGGCGTGGAGGACCTCGTCGACCATGTCGTCGGTGAGGCTCTCGACGATGCCGTCGCGAACCGTGCCCGCGGCGTGGACGACGGAGTCGACCGGATGCCGGGCCAGCAGGTCGCGTACCGCCTCCCGGTCGCCGACGTCGCAGGCGGCCACGGTCACCTCGGCGCCCAGTGCGGTCAGTTCGGCGTGCAGTCCGGGGGCGTGCCCGCGGCGGCCGGCGAGGACCAGCCGGCGCACCCCGTGGGCGCGCACCAGGTGGTGGGCGAGCAGAGCGCCGAGGCCGCCGGTGCCGCCGGTGATGAGGACCGTGCCCCACTCGGCGGCCGGCCGGGGCGCGGCGGCCGGCTCGGCGGCCAGCCGGGGCACGGCGAACCGGCCTCCGGCGAGGGAGAGTTCGGGCTCCCCGGTGGCGAGCACCTGGCGCAGCTCCGCCTCGGAGGGCAGGCCGTCGTGCTCGACGAGGACGTAGCGGTCCGGGTTCTCGGCCTGCGCCGAGCGGACCAGACCGCGTACGGCGGCGTGGGCGGGGCTGCCGGGCGCGGTGACGAGGACGAGGCGGGTCCCGGAGGCCCGTTCGTCCGACTGCCAGGTCCGCAGCAGCCGCAGGGTGGCCAGGACGTGGGTGCGCGCCTCGGCGGCGTCGGCGCCCGCAGGGCCGGCCGGGCGGTACACCACGGCGTCCGGGGCGGGGGCGTCGAGCAGCGCGTCCAGGGCGGGTGCGAGGGCGTCGTCCGACGGGGCGGCCGGGTGGGGACCGCCGTCCAGGACGGCGGTGCGCAGGGGTGCGGTGGTGGTCGGCCGGGGGTGCGACGACCACCGCACGGCGTACAGGACGTCCTCGTCGGGTACCGGCAGGGAGGTCATGGCCTCGACGTCGGCCACGGGCGCGCCGGCGGTGTCGTAGAGGCGCAGCCCCAGGGTGTCGCCCTCGCGGCGCGTGATCCGCACGCGCAGGGCCGCCGCCCCGGTGGCGTGCAGGCGGACGCCGGTCCAGGCGAACGGGAGGAGCACCTCGCCGCGCGGCGGGGCGTCGAGGTCGGCGGCGTGCAGCGCGGCGTCCAGCAGCGCGGGGTGGAGTCCGAAGCGCGCGGCGTCGGCGGTGGCGTCCCCGGGCAGGGCCACCTCGGCCAGGACGTCCTCGCCGTGCCGCCAGGCGGCGCGCAGGCCCTGGAAGACGGGGCCGTAGGCGTAGCCCTGGTCGGCGAGGCCGGCGTAGACCTCCGTGGTGTCCAGCGGTTCGGCGTCCGGCGGCGGCCAGGCACCCGGCTCGGCGCCGGCGGCCGGCGTGGCGGAGTCGGTGTCGTTGTCGGTGAGCAGTCCGGCCGCGTGCCGGGTCCAGGGCGCGTCCTCGTCGGCGCGCGAGTGGACGGTGACGGTGCGGCGTCCGGATCCGTCGGGTTCCCCGACGGCCACCTGGACGGCGACGTGTTCGTCCGCGGCGAGCACCAGCGGGGAGCCGAGGGTGAGTTCCTCCAGCTCGGTGGCGCCGACGTGGTCTCCCGCACGCAGGGCGAGTTCGACGAAGGCGGTGCCGGGAAGCAGCACGCGCCCGGCGATCACGTGGTCCGCGAGCCAGGGATGGGTGCGGGTGGAGAGGCGTCCGGTCAGGACGACGCCCTCCGCGCCGACCGCGACCACGGCCGCCAGCAGGGGGTGTCCGGCCGCGGCCTGCCCCAGGCCGGCCGCGTCGGCGGCGGTGCCGGGGTCCAGCCAGAAGCGGCGCCGCTGGAACGGGTAGCCGGGCAGCTCGACGCGGCGGGGCTCCCGTCCGGCGTGGTGCCGTGCCCAGTCGACGGGGACGCCACGGGCGTGGGCCGCGGCGAACGCGGTGAGGGCCTCGCGCGACTCGGGCCGGTCGCGCCGCAGCACCGGCAGGAAGGCTGTGCCGGGGGCGTCCGTGCAGTCGGGGCCCATGGCTGTCAGCACCGCGTCGGGGCCGATCTCCAGGAACGTCCGGACGCCGGAGTCGGAGAGCCACCGCACGGCGTCGTGGAAGCGGACCCGGGCGCGGACGTGTTCCACCCAGTACTCGGGGTCGCACAGTTCGCGGCCGACGGGGGCGCCGGTCACGGTCGACACGACCGGCACGGTGGGTTCGGCGTAGTCCAGTACCTGCGCGACCCGGCGGAACTCGTCCAGCATCGGTTCCATCAGCGGCGAGTGGAAGGCGTGGCTGACGCGCAGGCGCTTGGTGTCGTGGCCGCGGGTGGCGAGTTCGCCGGCGATGCGCTCGACGTCGTCGAGGTCGCCGGAGACGACGACGGAGGCGGGGCCGTTCACGGCCGCGATGCCGGTGCGCCCGGTGAGCAGCGGAGCGACGTCGCTCTCGCCGGCACGGACGGCGACCATGGCACCGCCCTCGGGCAGCGCCTGCATGAGCCGGCCGCGCGCGGCGACCAGGATGGTGGCGTCCTGCAGCGTGAGGACCCCGGCCACGTGCGCGGCGGCGATCTCGCCGACCGAGTGCCCGGCGAGGTGGTCCGGGCGCATCCCCCAGCTCTCCAGCAGGCGGTGGAGGGCGACCTCGACGGCGAACAGGGCGGGCTGCGCGTATTCGGTGCGGTGCAGCAGTTCCGCTTCCGGTGTGCCGGGCCGGGCGAAGAGGACGTCCTTGAGGGGCCTGGGGAGCTGGAGGTCGAAGTGGGCGCAGACGTCGTCGAGGGCGTCGGCGAACGCGGGGTGTGCGGCGGCGAGTTCACGGCCCATGCCGGATCGCTGGCTGCCCTGCCCGGTGAACAGGAAGCCGAGTTCGCCGCCGGCCCGTGGGACGGCGGGGGTGCTCCCCGAGGCCACGCCGGTGAGCGCGGCGCGCAGCTCGGCGCTGTCGGCGGCCACGAGGACGGCCCGGTCGGGAAGGGCCGCCCGGGTGGTGGCCAGAGCGTGGGCGAGGTCGGCGGGTTCCGTGGTCCCGGCCAGCGGCAGCAGGTCGGCGGCGCGGGCCCGCAGGGCGGCCTCGCCCCGGGCGGACAGCGGGAAGACGAGGGGGACCCGGGCGCCGTCCCCCGTATCGCTCCCGTGGGTGAGGTGCGCCGCGTCCGGGTCCGTGGCCGGGACACCGGCCGGATCCTCGGCGCGGTCCTCGGAGTCCGGCTGCTCCAGGATGACGTGTGCGTTGGTGCCGCTGACGCCGAAGGAGGAGACCCCCGCCCGGCGGGGACGGCCGGTCCGGGGCCAGGGCCGCTGCTCGGTGACCAGCTCCACGCTGCCGGACGCCCAGGCGGCGTGCGGGGTGGGGGCGTCGACGTGCAGGGTCGCCGGGACCTGGCCGTGCCGCATGGCGAGGACGGTCTTGATCACACCGGCCACGCCCGCGGCGGCCTGGGTGTGCCCCAGGTTGGACTTGACCGAGCCGAGCAGCAGCGGGGCTCCGTCCGGGCGGCCCTGCCCGTAGGTGGCCAGGAGCGCGGTCGCCTCGATGGGGTCGCCCAGGCGGGTGCCCGTGCCGTGCGCCTCCACCACGTCGACGTCGGCGGGTCCGAGTCCGGCGACGGCCAGCGCACGGCGGATCAGCCGTTGCTGCGCGGTGCCGTTGGGGGCGGTGAGTCCGTTGGAGGCGCCGTCCTGGTTGACGGCGGAGGACCGTACGACGGCGAGCACCCGGTGGCCGTTGCGGCGGGCGTCGGAGAGCCGTTCCAGGACGAGGACACCGACGCCCTCGGCGAAGCCCGTGCCGTCCGCGGCGGCGGCGAAGGCCTTGCAGCGGCCGTCCGCGGACAGCCCGCGCTGCCTGCTGAACGCGGTGAAGACCCCCGGCCCGCCCATCACCGCGACCCCGCCGGCCAGCGCCAGCGACGACTCGCCCTGCAGCAGCGAGCGGCAGGCCAGGTGGACGGCGACCAGGGAGGCGGAGCAGGCGGTGTCGACGGTGACGGCCGGGCCCTCGGTGCCCAGCACGTAGGCGACGCGGCCGGAGATGACGCTGGAGGCGTTGCCGGCCAGCAGGTGGGCGTCGAGTCCGTCCGGGGCGTCGTGCAGGCGCGGGCCGTACTCCTGCACCTCGGCCCCGAAGAACATGCCGGCCGCGGTGCGGCGCAGTGCGGTGGGGTCGATGCCGGCGTCCTCCAGGGCCAGCCAGGAGGTCTCCAGGACCAGCCGCTGCTGCGGGTCCATGGCCATCGACTCACGCGGGCTGATGCCGAAGAACTCGGCGTCGAACTCGGTGGCCGTGTCGAGGAACCCGCCGGTACGGGCGTACGAGCTGCCGGGGACGTCCGGGTCCTCGTCGAAGAGCTGCTCGAGGTCCCAGCCCCGGTCCCGGGGGAAGTCGGAGAGCACCTCGCCGCCGTCGGCCAGCAGGCGCCAGAGGTCGGCCGGGGTCTCGATGCCTCCGGGGAAGCGGCAGCCGATGCCGACGATCGCCACGGGTTCGTCGGCGAGGACGTCAGCGGCCGGCTCCGGCGTCGCGTCCGCCGCGGCGCCGTCCCCGGCCAGCAGCCGGTCGGCCAGGTCGCGCACGGTGGGGCAGTCGTAGGCCAGGCCGACCGGCAGGTCGAGGCCGGTCCGCTCGGTCAGCCTCCGGTGCAGGTCGACCGCGGCGAGCGAGTCGAGCCCCTGTTCCGCCAGCGGTACGGACGGGTCCAGGGTCCCCGAGGTGCCCGGCCGGGCCGCCTCGACCGCCTCGGTCACGGCGGCGCGCACCAGATCCGTCACGAGTCTGCGGTGCTGCGTCGGAGCGGCCTCGGCGAGCAGTCGCGCCAGGGCTGATTCGGATCCGGGCCCGTTCATCCACGCATCTCCACTTTCGGCCGACACCGTTTTCCACCTTTTTTCTCACGGTAATGACGACCCCTGGAGGCCCACACCCTTAGGCACCCCTAGGGGGTCGACGGGGCGAATCCCACGCTCAGGAAAGGGCGTTGTGGTCGTCGAACGAACGCCGGACGTAGGACAGGGAGGCGAGCAGCTCCGAGGAGGTGACGGTGTGGGCCGGGCGGGCGTCGACGACGCCGGACAGCGGCATCTTTCCCACGTCGGACCAGCACAGCCGGCCGTCCTCGGCGATATAGCTCCGGCTCAGTCCGGCATTGTCGGGATGCAGGCAGTAGGGCACGTCCAGCCGGCCCTCGGAGAACGCCCTCAGCAGTGCGGTGCCGAGGTCGTCGTCCAGGTTCAGCACCGCGTCGACCAGGGCGTACGCCTCGGCGTACGTCTCCGTGCCGGTGCCCTCCAGGGGGTCCCGGACGGTGCGCGCGGCGACCGCGGCGGCGTGTTCGAGGGCGGACACGTTCTCCGCCACCGACGGAATGCGCCGGGATTCCGCGACGGTTTTCACGATGAGGCGCTCGGAGCCGCTCTGGACGGCCAGTTCGGCGGCCTGGGCGAGCAGTCGTCGGGCGCCGTGTTCGGTTTCCGGGAACAATCCCATGTAGGCGTAGACGACCACGTGCCATTCGGTGTCCGAAAGGAAGCGTGTGCACAGACTGCGTAACGCCGCGACCGCTTCGGAGTCCTGACGCCGATTCGTCTGCTGGGCGTAGCTCACCGAAATGCTCCGGATTCCGTGCCGGCGGAAGAACAGCGCTTCGAGCACACTGACCGCGACGAGCAGTCCGGGCGGGCAGAGCTGGCCGAGCACGCATCCCCCGAAGGTCTCCAGGTGCGGTTCGGCTCCGGTGCGGCGGAGCGTGGCGAAGTGTTCGCAGGACTCCGTCCAGTGGGCGACGGAGTCGCGCAACGGGACTCTGCCGTACGGGAGGCAGTAGGAGACGGGGCCGCCCTCGGAGGCGTCCAGTCCCACGGCCGTCAGCGCGCGGAAGATGTGCTGGGGCGCCGCCGAGCCGTGCCGCACCTGCACCGGGAACTGCGGCCCGTGGATGCCGTCCAGGACCCGCCGGGTGGTGGCCGTCTCATGGCTCACGAGCGGGTAGCCGTTGAGGTCGACCCCTTCGAGGACGGCGAGTTGCGCGGACTCCAGGTCGCCGACCCGGGTGTAGCTGTCCAGGGTGAGGGTGCCGACGGTCGTCGCGTCGGCGTCCCGGGTGGCGAGCAGCCCGGCGCGCATGCGCTGCGGGCTGCTCATTCCCATCCGGGGCTGCACCACCAGCCGGCCGGCGTGGTGGGCCCGGCGCACGAACGCGCCGAATCCGGCACCGGTCACACCAGGGCCCGCTGGGGCAGGGCGTCGAGCATCCGGCGGAAGGCCGCTATGCCGTCGGCCGACTCCTCGAACACCTCGTCGTAGCCGGCCGCGCGCAGTGCGGCCGACTCCTCGTCGCCGCAGGGCCCGGCGATGCCGAGCTTGCCGCCGATGACGACGGGCACGTCGGCGAGGGCGGGGTGCTCGCGCAGCCGGGTCACGGTGCGCATGCCGTCGTGGTAGCCGTGTCCGTTGACGCTGCTGACGACGATCAGTGCGGGGTCGTGCAGGAGGGCCTCGCCGATCAGCAGGTCCTCGGGGACGCAGGGGCCGAGGTTGACCACGCGGTGGCCGTGCTCCTCGACGAGGAGCTGGAGGTAGACCAGGTTCCAGGTGTGCGAGTCGGAGATACCGCCCGCCACGAGGACGGGCTGGTCGCCGGGGGCGGGGGTGAGGGGATTGCTCATCACAGGGCCTGTCCGTGTTCGTAGGTTCGGGTGTGCTCGATACGGGACACGGAGACGAGGTCGTCGCCGCGGACGATGATCTCCGTGGGGGCGGGCCTGCCGAGGAACATCAGGAGGCTGGCGGTGGGCCCGTAGGAACCGGCGTTGGGGACGGTCAGCAGGTCGCCGGGGGCCGGGTCGGCCAGCGGGACCTGACGGCCGAGGAGGTCGCCGGGCGTGCACAGCGGTCCGGCGAGCTGGACCGGGACTCCGTCGGTGCCGACGGACTCGTGGGGCTCGATGGAGACCGGCAGGATGCGGCCGAGACCGGACATGCCGCCGAAGGTGTTGATGCCGGCGTCGAGGACGACGTAGCGGGTGCCCCGGCTGTCCTTGACGTTGACGACACCGGTGAGCAGGGTGCCGCTGTCGGCGACCAGGTACCGTCCCGACTCGCAGGCGATGCGCGGGGCACCGTCGCGCCAGCCGGGGAAGTGCTCGTCGAGCGACGTGGCCAGGGCTTCGCGCAGTTCGCCGTAGACCGGCCGCCTCCCCTGGACCGCGTACGGTGCGGCGAAGCCTCCGCCGAGGTCGACGATGCGGAAGTCGACGCCCAGCTCCCGCTGGAGTGCGGCGGCGGTGGCGATGGTGTGCCGGAACTCGGCGATGAGGCTCGCCTCGTCCTTGGCGTTGCTCAGCGGGAAGAAGTGCAGTCCGGCAATGGTCGTGCCGGGTACGTCGCGCAGCTCCGCGGCGAGGCCGGGCAGGGTCTCGCCGTCGAATCCGAACTGTGAGGGCACCCCGGTCATGCGAATGCTGGTGGCGGCGGCTCCGGTGGGGTTGTTGACGCGGATCAGGCAGTCCGCGGTGATGCCGAGCTGCACGGCCGTGTCGCCGACGTGCCGCAGGTCGCCGGGCGACTCCACGGAGAACGTCCGCACGCCCCGGGTCATGGCCTCGGCCAGTTCCTCGGTGGTCTTGCCGGGGCCGGTGTACAGGATCTCGGCCCCGGCGAATCCGGCCCGCAGGACGGCGTCGAGTTCTCCGACGGAGCTGATCTCCGCACGGCAGACACGGGGGCCGCCGGCCCGCATCTCGCGCAGGATCTCGGGGTGCGGGTTGGCCTTGGCCGCGTAGTACACGGCGACCTCGTCGGGCAGTGCGGCGAACAGGTCGTCCCGCGCCGCCGCGACCCGGTCCAGGTCGTAGACGTAGGAGGGGGTGCCGAAGCGCCGGGCGAGGTCGGTGGTGCCGGTCACGGCGTGGTTCCTTCCAGAAGGCTGAGGAGCTGCTTGCGGTCGTGCTTGCCGTGCGCGGTCAGCGGCAGTTCGTCGACGACACGGCTGACACCGGGTACCTTCGCGGGCTCCAGCCGCAGGGACAGTTCGCGCAGCAGCACGTGCGGGTCGATGCCGCCCTCGGCGAAGACCGCGAGATCGCGGCCGGGGGCGGGCGGGAGGACCGCGGCGGCGCGGACACCGGGTACGTCCGTGGCCGCGGCCTCGATCTCGGTGGTGCTCATACGGACGCCCTTGTGCTTGAACATGTCGTCCCGGCGGCCCTCGTAGTACAGGTATCCGTCCTCGTCGACGTGCCCGAAGTCGCCGGTGTGCAGGCGCAGTCCGCCGTCGGGCGAGGGGCGGAAGGCGCGTGCGGTCTGCTCGGGCGCACGCCAGTAGCCCGGCATCACGTGGGGGCCTTCGACGACGATCTCCCCGGTCTGCCAGGGCCCCAGCGTGTTGCCGTCGTCGTCGACGGTGAAGGCGCGCGTGCCGGGCAGCGGACGGCCGACGGACTCGGGCCGGGCGTCCTGCTGGTCGGGCGGCAGGACGGAGACGCGCTTGCACTCGGTCTGGCCGAACTGGATGACAACCTCGGATCCGGGGAAGGCCGTGCGGAGCCCGTCGGCGGTGGGCTTCGGCAGCGCGGCCCCGGTGTTGGTGAACATGCGGACGGTCGAGTCCTGCCGGGGTTCGCGTTCGGCCAGCGCGCAGATCATGGTGGCCAGGGACGGCACGATGGGGACGACGGTGGCTCCGGTCTCCCGGATGCGGCGCAGCAGCACCAGGTCGGACTCGCCGTCGGCGAGGACGATCTCGCTGCGGCCGGCCGCGGTGAGCAGCACCTTGTAGAGGCCGTAGTCCCAGGAGATGGGGAAGCGGCAGAAGACCACGTCGTCGGGGCGGTAGCCGAGTTCGAGGTTGATGGCCTCGGTGGCGAACACCATCCTGCCGTGCGGGCAGACGACGGCCTTGGGAGCCGCCGTGGAGCCGGACGTGTAGACGAGGACGGCGAGGTCGTCGGCGTGGACGGGGGCGCCGTCGCCCCGGGCCTCCTTGTCACGCAGGTCGGTGACCGCCGGCCAGACCTCGTCCAGGCCGAGGACGGTGACCTGCCCGGCGAGCGCGGAGACACGGGACACGGCCGCGCCGTCGACGACCACCAGGGACGGCTCGGAGTTCTCGACGACGGCCCTGAGGTGGTAGTCCTTCATGCCCGTGTTGACGGGGACGAGGACGGCGCCGCGGCGGGCGGCGCCGTACAGCAGGGCGACGAGCTCACGGGTGCTGGCGAGTTGGACCAGGACGCGGTCGCCGTGGCCGATGCCCTGGGCCTGGAGCCACGCGTCGGCGGCGTGGCTCCAGGCGGTGAGCTCCCGGTAGGTCCATCGCCCGGTGGCGTCGGCGACGGCCGCCGCGTCGGGGTGCTCGGCGGTGGCCTCGTCGAGCAGGTCGTGTATCCGGGCGTCGGTGCGGGCCTGCGCTGTGGGTTGACCGTTCACTGCGACTCCTGCCGTCCTTGGGTCCTGGTCCCGGCTCCGGCGGGCTGCTGTCGCAGGGCCGCGGCGCGGGAGGTGAGCTTCCTGCGGTCGGTCTTGCGGTTGGGGTTGAGCGGAAACGCGTCCAGGTGGTGGTAGGCCCGGGGAACGACGGCGGCCGGCAGCAGTTCCCGCAGGTGACGGGCGAGCCGGGCGGGCGTCACCGGTTCGCCGGTGTGGAAGACGGCGAGTTCGACGGTGCCGTCCACGGGGACGGCGACGGTCACCGCGTCCTCGACGCCCGGGCAGGTGCGTACCGCGGCGTCGACCTCGGCCAGTTCGGTCCGGATGCCGTGCACCTGGACCTGGGCGTCCAGACGGCCCAGGTAGAGCAGGCCGTCGTCGTCGGTGCTGCGGACCCGGTCGCCGGTGCGGTAGTAGCGCAGGCCGTCCCGTTCCAGGAAGCGTCCGGTGTCGTCGGCCGGGTCGAGGTAGCCCGGGGTCAACTGGGGTCCGGCGATACACAGTTCGCCCTCACCGGTGGTGCTCGGCGAGCCTTCGGCGTCCAGCAGCAGCACCGAGTGCCCGGGGTGCACGTCGCCGATCGGCACCATCGCGTGCAGGTGCCGCCGGCCCGGCTGCCAGCGGTGCGCGGTGACCGTGACGGTCAGCTCGGTCGGTCCGTAGATGTTCTCCAGCACGGTGCCGGGGGCCGCGGCCGCCCAGTCCTCGGCGTCCTGGCAGCTGAGCGCCTCCCCCGCGAAGAAGCTCCTGCGCAGCGGGGACAGCGCACCGGGTGCGAGGCCGCCGGTGCGCCGCACCAGGGAGATCGCGCTGGGCGTGGAGAACCACACGCTCACCCCCTGCTCGGCCACGAACCGGGGCAGGCGCGCGTACTCCCGCGCGGGGACCGGTACGACGGTGGCTCCGGCCCCCCAGGCGCAGAACAGGTCGAACATCGCGCAGTCGAAGTTGAGGTCGAAGGTCTGCGAGAAGACGTCCTCGGGGCCGAAGTCGTACCGCTCGTCGAGCAGCGAGAAGTAGTGCGCGGTGTTGGCGTGGGTGACCGGCACACCCTTGGGCCGTCCGGTGGAGCCGGAGGTGAAGAGCACGTAGGCGATGTCGTCCGGCCGGGCGGGCATCGGTTCCTTGAGCGCGCTGTCGGGGTCGACGGCGAGCGCCCGCCCCGGCTGCCCGCCGGGGGCGAACAGGGTGGGCAGGTCGAGGCCGTCCTCGTGCAGCGCGGTCAGCGCGGGCAGGGCGTCGTCGTCGGCGAGCAGGGCGCCCACTCCGGCGGCCTCGATCATCTGCCGGGTGCGGGCGGCGGGGAACGCCGGCTGCAGGGGGACGACGGTGACCCCGCTGTAGAGGCCGGCCAGCAGGCTCGGGTACGCCGACGCTCCCTTGCCGGCCAGCACGCCCACGGCGGGCTTCCGGCCGGGGAGGCCGGCGAGCAGGGAGCCGGCGAGCAGGAGGGCCCGCTCGTGCAGTTCGCGGTAGGTGAGGGCGGCGCCGTCGGCCCGCAGCGCGGGCCGGTCGGGCGCCAGGGCCAGCCCGCGCAGGAACCGTCCGGACAGGGTTCCGTCCATGGTGGCGTCCAAGGGGTCCGTCCCTCAGCTCGTGGTGCGCTGGAGCATGCCCTCGACGGTCTCCCACAGCGTGCCGGCGCTGCGGAAGGTGCCCATGGTCAGCGCGCTGTCACGGAAGCGCACCTGGTAGGCGTCCTCCAGCGTGCCGAGCAGCTGGACCATGCCCAGCGAGTCCAGGCCGAGGTCCTTCAGCTCGTCGTCGGTGGTCAGCGGCTCCTGCGGGGGCAGGAACGGCAGGAAGGTGCGGAGTATCTGTTCGAACTGGTCGTCCCACATGGGTGTGCCTCCTGCGGATAGGGCGGATCGGACGGTTCAGGCGGCGCGTGTACGGCGCCGGGGGGTCATCGCCAGGCGCGGGTGCGCGGCGACGACCTCGAAGGTGCGGGTGGTACGGGGGACCCGGCCGAAGAGGCTGTCGGGACCGGCGACGCACATGCGCCGGACTCCGGCGTCGCGCAGCGCCGTGGTGACGCTCGGCCAGTTCATGGCGTGGTCGAAGCCGTCGAGCAGCATGGTGCGCAGTTCCTCGCCCGTGTGCAGCAGCCTGCCGTCCTGGTCGGCGACGACCGGCAGGGAGGGGTCGGCGAAGGTGTAGCGCGAGACGACCTCGCGTTCCGCCTTGGCGCGCAGCGGCGCGAACACCGAGGCGTGCATGGGGGGACGCATGGTGTAGAGGGGGAGGCTGCCGATGCCGCGCAGCCGCTCCCGCAGCCACTCGACACGGTGTTCGGCCAGGGAGACCATCCAGAAGCCGTCGTCGATGTGGCAGGAGATCTCGTGCCACTCGCCGGCGTCGTCGAGCTCGGCGAGGATGGGGTCCAGTTCCTCGCTCGGGGCACGGACGAAGGACAGGGTGACGATGTCCTTGTGGTGTGCGGCGAAGTACGACTCGAGACACCGCGCGATCTCGGCGGTGAGCCGTACCGCGTCCGGCAGTTCGAGGGCACCGGTGTAGGCGAGGGCGGCCTTCTCCCCGAAGCTGGGACCGGCCACGATGTCGGGGGTGACGTCCAGGTGCTCGACCGCCCAGTACGCGCTGGCCAGGCAGTTCACGAAGAAGGCGACCTGGGCGGCCTCCGAGTAGTCGCCCTCGGAGCACCGGAAGGCGTCCACCAGGGAGTAGCCGAGGGCGTCGTCGGCGACGGCGACCAGCTCCCGGGCCACGGGGTGGGCCACCATGAAGCGGCCCACGTCGGCGAACGGGACGGGGCCCATGCCGGGGAAGACGAGTGCGGTGTCGTACGCCATGGCGGTGTCCCCGCCTCCTCTCACAGTGGTCTGCGACGCCCGGACCGGCGTCGTGGCGCGGCGTGTCACAGGCCGGCGAGGAAGTCGGTCAGCACCTCGAAGAACCGGTCCGGCTCCTCCAGGTGCGGCAGGTGGCTGGACTCCTCGAAGATCTCCCAGCGAGCCCCGGGGACACGGTCCATGTAGGGCTGGACGACGGCCGGGGTGGCCTCGTCGTGACGTCCGCTCAGGAGCAGCGTGGGTGTCCTGATGGTGTGCAGTCCGTCGACGATCGACCAGTCCTTCAGGGAGCCGATCACGTGGAACTCGGTCGGGCCGTTCATCGCGTAGTAGACCGTGGGGTCGTTGTAGATCTCCATGAAGGAGGAGAGGAAGTCGCGGGGCCACGGGGTGAGGCGGCACACGTGGCGGTCGTAGAAGACGCGCATCGCGGCCAGGTACTCCTCGGACTCGTAGGTTCCGGCCGCCTCGTGGCGCAGCAGGGCCGCCTGCACGTCCGGCGGCAGCGCGGCCCGCAGCCGGGCCATCTCCTGGAGCCAGATGGGGTACGAGGCGGGCGCGTTGGCGACGACCAGGCCACGGAGACCGGGCGGGCGGCCCATCGCGTGCTGTGCGCTCAGCGGGCCGCCCCAGGACTGGCCGAACAGGACGTAGTCGTCGGCGATGCCCAGTTCCTCGACGAGATTGCCGAGTTCGGCGAGGAACAGGTCGACCGTCCAGAAGTCCGGTGCGCTGTCCGGGAGGTGGGTGGAGCCGCCGTTGCCCAGCTGGTCGTAGTGGACGACCGGCCATCCGTCCTCGGCGAGGCGGGCGAGCGGCAGCAGGTAGTCGTGCGTACTGCCGGGGCCGCCGTGGACGACGACGACCGCGGGGCGTCCCGCCCCGAGTTCCCCGGTCACGCGGTACCAGGTCCGGTACTCCCCGAAGGGGACGGTGCCCTTGACGCCGGGGACGAGACCCTGCGCACTGGGTTTCGGGGACACGCTGATCACCTCTGGTCGGCTGCGGAGTGCGGCGGACGTCCGGTCAGGAGATCCGGCCGGGACCGCGGAGCGTGTGGTGCGGGGCGAACCGTGCTTCCGCCGTGGTCCGCAGCCGACGCTAACCGTCGCCCAGACGTTCGACGGACCCCTAACCGCCCCTAGTGGTACGGGGAGTGACGGGCGCCACGGCCGCACCCCTCGGAGGGCCGCGCCGCTAGGGGCACGTAGGGGTGGGCCACCCCGGGCACCGCTCCTTAGCGTGCGGGAAACGGCCGGCGGAAACCGCGCCGGCGCCGGGCCCGGAGCCCTCCCCCGGGGTGAAACGGCGCGGCCCGCTCCCTCCCGTGCGAAGAGGACACCATGACTGCACCTGCCGAAGCGGCCGCCGAGGGCGCCCTCCCGGAGTTCCCGATGCGTAGGGCCTGCCCCTTCAGCCCGCCGGCCGCCTACACCGAACTGCGTGAGAACGAACCGGTCTCCCGGGCGCAGCTCAAGGTCAACGGCAAGCCCACCTGGCTGGTCACCCGCCACGACCTGTACAAGAAGCTGCTCGGTGACGCGCGGGTGAGCGCCAATCTGAAGCTGCCGGGCTACCCGCTCCAGGTGCCGGTGCCGGATGAGATCCTCCAGTCGGTCCCGCTCACCTTCCTGTCCATGGACCCGCCCGACCACACCGTGCAACGCCGCATGCTGGCACCGGAGTTCAGCGTGCGCCGGATGCGTGAGCTGCGCGCCCGGGTGCAGGAGCTCGTGGACGAGCAGATCGACGAGATGCTGGCCAAGGGCTGCGACAGCCCGGTGGACCTCGTCACGGCGCTCGCCCTGCCGGTGCCGTCCCTGGTGATCTGCGAACTGCTCGGCGTCCCCTACGAGGACCACGCCCGGTTCGAGCAGTGGGCGTGGGCCATCATGAACCACGAGGTCAGCGACGAGGACCGGGGCATGGCCCACTACGAGCTGGACCGCTACGTCGACGGGCTGGTCACCGCGAAGGAGAGCGAGCCCGGCGACGACATGATCAGCCGGCTGATCGCCTTCAACCGGGAGACCCCGGCGGTGGAGCACTCGGACATCGCGAGCATGTCCAAGCTGATGCTGGTCACCGGCCACGAGACCACGGCGAACATGATCGCGCTGGGTGTGCTGGCCCTGCTGGAGCACCCGGACCAGCTCGCCGCCGTGCGCGAGGATCCGGGGCTGATGCCGGGCGCGGTGGAGGAACTGCTGCGTCTGTTCTCCATCTCGGACGCAGGAACGGCGCGCGTGGCCCTGGAGGACATCGAGCTCGGGGACGTCACCATCCGTGCCGGTGACGGCATCCTGCCGCTGAACAACGCGGCCAATCACGACGATCAGGTCTTCCCCGACGCGGACCGCCTGGACGTGCGCCGCGAGGCCCGCAGCCATGTGGCCTTCGGCTACGGCGTCCACCAGTGCGTCGGCCAGAACCTGGCCCGGATGGAACTCGACGTCGTCTATTCCACGCTGCTGCGCCGGATCCCGACGCTGCGCCTGGCCACTCCGGCCGACGAGCTGCGCTTCAAGGACGACGCCATCGTCTGGGGCCTGTACGAGCTGCCCGTCACCTGGTGACGCCGGACACCCCGATGAACACCCCCTCCCCCACCGTTGCGTTCGAGAGGCAGCCATGACCCAGTCCGCAGAACCGGCCGGCGGAACAGCGTCGCCGTACCCGCAGTTCCCGATGCGACGCACCTGCCCGTTCAGCGAGCCGGACGAGTACGCCGGACTGCGCGCGGACGAGCCCGTGTCGCGTGCCTCGCTCAAGGTCAACGGCAAGGAGACCTGGCTGGTGACCCGGCACGAGCACGTCAAGCAGGTGCTCGGGGACCCGCGTGTGAGTTCCAACCTGAAGCGCCCCGGCTATCCGCACCAGTTCCACATCTCCGAGGAGATGCTCGCCCATGTCCGGCTGATGATGCTGTCCATGGACCCGCCGGAGCACACCGCGCAACGCCGCATGCTGATACCGGAGTTCACCGCACGGCGGACGAAGGCGATGCGTCCGCGGATCCAGGAGGTCGTCGACGAGCGGATCGACGCCATGCTGGCCGCGGGAGGTCCGGTGGACCTGGTCCAGGCCCTTGCCCTGCCGGTGCCGTCACTGACCATCTGCGAGCTGCTCGGGGTCCCCTACGGGGATCACGCCCAGTTCGAGGAGTGGTCGGCGGCCCTGATGAACCACGACCTCAGCCCCGAGGAGTACGGGGCGGCGGTGCAGGCCCTGGACATGTACCTGGACAAGCTGGTCACCCTGAAGGAGACCGAGCCGGGTGACGACCTGATCAGCCGGTTCCTGGAGAAGAACCGCACCGAGCAGGCCGCCGACCACCTCGACGTGGTGACCATGGCGCGGATGATGCTGGTGGGCGGCCACGAGACTACGGCGAACATGATCGCGCTCGGTGTGCTGGCCCTGCTGGAGCACCCGGACCACATGGCCGAGCTCCGGTCGGACGAGACATTGCTGCCGAACGCCGTCGAGGAGCTGCTCCGGGTCTTCTCCATCTCGGACTCGGGTACCGCCCGGGTCGCGATCGAGGACATCGAGGTGGGCGGGGTCACCATCCGCGCCGGCGAGGGCATCCTCGCGCTGAACAACGCCGCCGACCACGACGAGACGGTCTTCGCGGACCCCGGCACCCTCGACTTCCACCGCAAGGAGGCCCGCAGCCACCTGGCCTTCGGGTACGGGATCCACCAGTGCATGGGCGCGAACCTGGCCCGCGCGGAGCTGGAGATCGTGTACTCCACCCTGCTCCGCCGCATTCCGGGCCTCCGGCTGGCCGTACCCGCGGAGGAACTGCGCTACAAGGACGACGCCATGGTCTACGGCGTCTACGACCTGCCCGTCACCTGGTGACGGCCGATCCGATCGGAATCCCTGCCATGCATGTCACCACGGACCACGACCGGTGTGTGGGCTCCGGCCAGTGCGCGATGCAGAGCCCCGAGGTCTTCGACCAGGACGACGACGGTCTCGTCGTCGTCCTCCAGGAGAGGCCGGGGGCGGAGCTGCTGGAGGAGGTCCACCGTGCGGTGGAGCTGTGTCCGTCGCAGTCCATCCACGTCACCGGCTGATCCGGTCCCGCCCCGGCTCCCGCGCCGTGGTGCCGTGCGGGAAGGCTCCCGCACGGCGCCACGGCGCGCACGACGACGACCGAGGACGTGAACCCGTGGTGACGAACCGACCTCGCTCCCCCGGGCCGGGGCTGCCCGTCGAGCCGCGCCGAGGGCCCGGCGACCGGCCGGGCCGGCCGTCGACGACGCGCCGGTACACGGGGTCCGGCACCGCGAGGGAGTCCAACGCCCGGTACCGGCAGCTGGTCGCCGACGGTGCGACGGACCTGTCGGTCGCCTTCGACCTGCCCACCCGGACGGGACACGACTCGGACGCCCCCGTGGCCTCCGGGGAGGTCGGCAGGGCCGGCGTGGCGATCGACTCCCTCGACGACATGCGCGTCCTCCTCGCCGGGATCCCCCTGGACCGGGTGTCCACGTCGTTGACGGCCGACGCCCCGGCGTCCCTGCTGCTCCTGCTCCACCAACTGGTCGCGGAGGAACACGGGATCGGCGCCGGCCTGCTGAGGGGCGCGGTACGGAACGACGTGCTGCAGGAGTACGTCGCGCGAGGGGCGTGCATCTTCCCGCCGAAACCGGCACTGCGGCTGGCCACGGACGTCTTCACGTACTGCGGGGCCGAGATGCCTCGGTGGGACACGCTCGTGGTCTCCGGTCATCTCATGGCCGAGGCGGGCGCGTCGCCCGCGCAGGAGATCGCGTTCACCCTGGCCGACGGCATCGCGTACGTACGCGCGGCGCTCGCCGCCGGGCTGGACGTCGACGCGTTCGCCCCGCGGCTCTCCTTCGTCCTCATGACCCGCACGACGGTCCACGAGGAGGCCGCCGGACTCCGTACCGCGCGCCGGATCTGGGCGCGGGTGATGCGGGAGGAGTTCGGGGCGAGGGCCCCCGGGTCCCTGATGCCGCCCTTCCGCGCCCGGGCCGGAGCCGGGCAGCACGGGGACGGTCCGCTCGGGGGCCGCTGTCCCGAGGAACCCGGCACCCCTCTCTCCGGGGCCCGCGCCGCCGGGAGGACGGTCGACGGTATCGAGGAGGCCGCGGTCGCGCTCATGCGGAAGATCGAGGACCTCGGCGGGGCCGTCGCCGCCATCGAGCACGGCTACCAGAGGGACGAGCTGGGGGACCACGCCTGCCGCGTCTCCCGGGAGGCCGGCCCCCGGAAGCGGGTCGCGGCGGGAGTCGACGGCCCCCGGCTCGGCGGGGCGGAGCCGCACGGGCCCGTCCGTGCCGCCCCGCCGATCGAGACCGGGCAGGCCGAACGCCTCGCCAAACTCCGCGCCTGGCGGGACCAGGACCGGGTGGACCGTCACCTCGCGGGCGTGCAGAAGGCGGCGGCCGGGGACGACAACGTGCTGTACCCGATGAAGGAGGCCCTGTCCGCGGGGGCGACCGTGGGCGAGGTCTGCGACGCGCTGCGCGAGATCTGGGGGACGTACGCCCCCGGCGGACCCCGCTGAGCGGTTCTCGGACGGGACGGGCCCCGGGCCCTACGGCAGGGTGCGCCGGCCCGGAGGCACCTCACTCCGGGCCGGCGCCTCCGGGCCGCGGGCCGACGAGGGACTGGGCCTGCTGGAGGAAGAGCGGCAGCCACTGCTCGTAGGAAGTGGACCCCAGGTACTCCAGTGCCGTTTCCGCGTCCTTGCCGACAGGCACGTGGAGCGGCGTCCCGGGATCGTCGGCGGCGGCGAGCACCGCCTCGGCCACCTCGCCGCAGTCACCGGCTCCCTGCTGGACCCGGGCGAGGAACCGCGCCGTCCACGCCCGGTCGGCGGTGTACGGGTCAGCCGCGGACACCTCCGACGGGGCCGTGGCCACCGGGCTGTCGCGGTTGATGCGGGAGGCGAAGCTGCCGGGCTCCAGACACACCACCCGGATCCCGAACGGCCGCACCTCGGCGGACAGCGCCTCGCTGAGCGTGCCCAGGGCGGCCTTGCTGGCGGCGTAGAAGCCGCCGTGGGGCACGGCGAACGTGCGGCCGGCCAGGGAGGAGACGTTGACGACGACGCCGCTGCCACGGGCCCGCATCGACGGCAGCACCGCGCGCACGGTGCGCAGCGGCCCCCAGAGGTTGGTCTCCAGCACCGCGCGCGCCTCGTCCTGCGGCATGGTCTCGACGGTTCCGGTGCGGTCGATGCCGGCGTTGTTGACCAGCACGTCGATGCCGCCGTGCCGTCGGAGCACCCCGTCGACGGCCGCGGCGACGGAGGCGTCGTCGGTGACGTCGAGCCGGGGCACGTCCAGGGTGAGGTTCTCGGCCCGGGCACGCCCGAGCAGTTCACCGGCGGTGGCGGGGTCGCGTACGCACGCGTGGACGCGATCGCCCCTGCGGGCGAAGGCCAACGCGGTCTCCAGACCGATACCGCTGCTGCAACCGGTGATGAGGACCGACGTCATGATGGACCGCCTGCTTTCGGGGCGTCGGACGACAGGATCGGTCGGCAGCCTACGAACGCGCCGCCCCGGCCGCAGCCCCTAAGGCCCCCTAGGACAGCAGCGGTTGATCCGTCTCCCACCTCCAATCCGGTTGACACTCGAGGGTGGAATGACGGACGTTCAGCCGTGATCGACCGACGCGGCACCAGGACGGAGAGATGACACGCCGATGACGTCCGCAGGAGGGAACCCGCAGCCGGGGCGACGGGTCCCCGCACTGAGCGTCTCGGAGCAGGCGCATACCGCGGGACGGGTCAAGGACCATGGCAGGACGGTGGAGTTCAGCTGGCCCGGGGTGTACTTCGAGGGCCGCTTCCGCGGGACCGGGCTCGGGGTGGTCCTCGACTGCGCGGCCGCCGACTACGACGTCCAGGTCGACGGGACCACCGTCGCGACCCTGGTCACCCCCGGCGACACCACGCACTGGATCGACGGCCTGCGGGACGGCGAGCACACGGTCCGGGTCGTCAGACGCAACGACACCCCGGGGGACACCAGCACGTTCGGAGGCTTCGTCGCCGCACCCGGGGGCACCGTACTCGGCAGGCCCGCGCCCCGGGACCGTCAGATCGAGTTCATCGGGGACTCCCTCACGATGGGCTACGGCAACGTCTCGGGCACCCGCGCCTGCGATCCGGAGCAGCTCAGGCGGACCACCAACAGCGATGTGAGCCACGGCGCCCTCACCGCCCGGCAGCTGGACGCCGACTACCAGATCAACGGCCTCTCCGGCCTGGGCATGGTGCGCAACGTCGCCGGCATCTGCCCGGACGTCACGTACCGGACCTACTACGACCGCGCCCTGCTGAACGTGGACGGCGACGTCTGGCAGAACCCGGGGACGTGGCGCCCCCAGGTCGTGGTGGTCAACCTCGGCTCCAACGACTTCTCCGACCTCACCCCCGGTGAAGCGTGGACGCCCGACAGCCTGGCGGCCGCCTACCGCACCGCCTACGGCGAGTTCCTCCGGGAACTCCGGACCCGCAACGGCGCCGGGACCTTGCTCGTGGCCGTCGGCTTCGACAGGAACGCCGAGCATGTGCGGCAGGTGGTCGAGGCACGCAACGACGCGGGCGACAGCGGGGTCCACTACTGGTACCTCGACCAGTCGGGCCTGGACTTCCTCGGATGTGACGGGCACACCTCGGCTCACGACGACCGGGTGATCGCCGACCGGCTCGCCCCGTTCCTCCGGAGCCTGCCGACGGGATGGTGAGGGAACTGGCCGGCCGTGGACCGGGCCGGAGACCGCCGCTCCCGCCGCCTCCTCCGGAACCGCGTCGGCCACCCGTTCGAACGGACCGCTACTATGCCCGCTCATGAATGACGACGTACGCAACATCGTGCTCGGTGTCATCGCGGCCGGAATCAGCGCCTCCCTCGGCTGGCTCGCCCGGACGTACCTCTGGCGGCGCGGACTCAGGCGCAAGCAGGCGTTCTTCGGGATGCCGGAGAACTCCGAGTGCCTGCTCGTCGTCAACCGTGACGCGGGCGGCGACGGCGCGGTCCATCGCCACGACGTCTTCGCCCTGCTCGAACTCTCGGCCCTGATCAAGGACTGCTCCGCCCACGCGCAGATCGTGTCCCACGACACGGCTCACCAGGGCTTCGGTGAGCGGACGGAGTTCTGCGTCGGCGGTCCCGGGTCCAACCGCCGCATGGCCGCGCACCTGCAGTCGCTGCTGCCCGGGGTGCAGATCAACACCGGGCCCGAGCCGGGCCCCGACCGCGCGGCCTTCCAGGTCGGCTCGGAGCGCTACCGGCTGGAACCGGGAACGTCCGAACACGTCCTGCTGGCACGGCTGACGGGCGGCCGGGACGCGCGGCCGGTCTTCCTGCTCTGCGGTCAGCGCGCCATCGCCAACCAGGCCGCCTCGCGTTACCTGATACGCCACCACGAGAAGCTGCAGCGCAGACACCGGGGCGGCTCGTTCGTCCTGCTCCTGAAGGTGCTCAACTCCCAGGCCTACGGGCCGGATGTGGTCGAACTGGTCGGCGACGTGACCAGGGCGGCCCAGGCTCCGCTGCCCACCGCCCCCCGTACCTCGCACCGCGCCACCGGCTGACGCCGGGGACAGCGCGGTGTCCGGGCCCGGGGCCCGGTCGGTCCCGCGGCCGTGGCAGGGGCCGTCGCCCCACGCACAGGAAAGGGCGGTCCCGCGTCGTTCCTCCGTACGACGCGGGACCGCCCCTGTCATGGCGGACTGTCCTTCAACCGCCCCCTCACTTCTCCACGGGCCGGTCAGGTGTCACCCCGTGCCCTTCACCGGTCCTCCCGCATCGGCCGCGACCCGGCCGGCACGCAGCTGACCTTCTCCCCACCGTCCGAGGCCCCGGGACGTGTACCGGTTCCGCGGTGCGGGAAGTGATCACCGGCTGCTGCCGGGCGGACGGTCCGACGGCTACTGCCTGCGACGGCCGGGCAGGACCGTTCCCGGTTCGGCGGCCGCGACGCCCGTCCCCTCGGTCTTGGGGTTGCGCCGCTCCCTCCTCGCCACCCAGGTGGCGAACCAGGAGAGCAGCATGCACATACCGATGTAGATGGGCGAGATGACCATCACGACGGGGATGAACGGCAGGTCGTAGTCGAGGTTCGACGCGATCAGCTTGCCCGCGTGGAGGAACTCCTCGTAGGTGATCAGGTAGCCCAGCGAGGTGTCCTTGAGCGCCACCACCAGCTGGCTGATGATGGTGGGGAGCATCGCCCGGACGGCCTGCGGGGCCAGGACGTGGGTGGTGACCTGGGTCTTGCGCATGCCCAGCGCGTACGCCGCCTCCCCCTGCCCTCGCTCCACGGAGTTGATCCCGGTACGGAACACCTCCGCGAGCACGGAACCGTTGTAGAGGGTCAGCCCGGCCACCAGCGCGGGCAGCGGCTGGACCTTGAGCGCGACGAAGATGAAGAAGATCATCACCAGTACCGGCATCGCCCTGAAGAACTCGACCAGGACGGTCGAGACCCATCGCACCGGCTTGTGGACGGACAGCCGGCCGACGGCGAGTACCGCCCCGAGCGCGAGCGAGAGCACCGCCGCGTAGGCGAAGGCCTTGAGGGTGTTGCCCAGGCCCCGGAGCAGCAGTTCCTGGATTCCCTTGTACGTGAAGGGAGTCCATTTGGCACTGGTGAACTGGTCGGTGTCGAAGAGCAGGTAGATGATCCAGGCGAGAAGTCCCAGGATCACGGCGGTCGAGATGACTCCGTAGAGGAAGTGTCTCCTGCGGGTGACGGGCCCCGGGATGTCGTAGAGCGCGGTCGCCGAGGCGGTGGCGTGGGTCATCGGGCGACTCCCCAGCGCTTCTCCAACACGTTGAAGAGCGCACTGATGGCGAGGGTGATGATGAGGTATCCGACGGCGATCCAGACGAAGGTCCAGATGATGCTGTAGCCGAGTTCGTTGAGGGTCTTGTAGGTACCGAGGAGCTCCGTGACGCTGAAGGCCCCGGCGATGGCGGAGTTCTTGGCGAGCGCGATGAGCGTCGAGCCCACCGGAGGGATGACCGACCGGAAGGCCTGCGGCAGCACCACGTTGCCCAGGGTCTGTCCGAAGGACATCCCGAGGCTCCGGGCCGCTTCGCCCTGTCCCGTGGGCACGGTGTTGATGCCGGAGCGCAGGGCCTCGCAGATGAAGGCCGAGGTGTAGCAGCCGAGCGCGAGGACCGCGAAGACCTGGAAGGGCAGGACCAGGCCGAAGCGCGGCAGCCCCAGCAGCACGGCGAAGAACAGCAGCGTCAGCGGGGTGTTGCGGAGCACCGCCACCCACACGGTGCCGATGACCCGGAGCGAGCCGACGGGCGCGACCCGGAAGGACGCCATGACGAAGCCGAGCACGAGTGCCAGGATCGAGGCGTAGACGGTGAGTTCGACGGTGCCGAGGAAGCCCTTGCCGTAGAGCGACCAGTTCTCTGTCAGTACGTCCATGGTGGAGGTTCGCCCCTCAGCTCGCCGGGTAGCGGTCGATGGGCGGCGGTGTCGGCGCCGGTACCCCGGACAGGCCCAGGGTCGCCTCGAACGCCTTCTTCCAGTTGCCGTTCTTCTCGTTCTCCTCCAGTGCGTCGTCGAGCGCGAGGCGCAGCGCGTTGTCGCTGCGCGGGACACCGATGCCGTACGGCTCCTCGGAGAAGGGCTTGCCCACCACCTTCATCTCGTCCGGGGCCTTGGCCGCGAAGCCGAGCAGGATGGCGTCGTCGGTGGTGACCGCGTCGACCTGGAAGGTCAGCAGGTTGTCGACGCAGATCGAGTAGGTGTCGTAGGCGACGAGGTCCGCCTCGGGGTAGTCGGCGGCGATGCGCTGGTACGGCGTCGAGCCGGCGGCCGAGCAGACGGTCTTGCCCGCCAGGTCCTGCGGGCCGTGGATGTCGTTCTCGTCGGTGCGCACCAGCAGCCCCTGGCCCGCCATGTAGTAGGGGCCGGCGAAGCCGACGAGCTTCTTGCGCATGTCGTTGATGGTGTAGGTGCCGACGTAGTAGTCGATCTGGCCGTTCTGGAGTGCCGTCTCACGGTTGGCGGAGGCGATGGTCCGGAAGCGGATCGTGTCCGGCTCGAAGCCGAGCGAGGCCGCCATCATGCGGGCGATCTCGATGTCGAACCCGGAGTAGATGCCGGTGGCCGGGTCCTTCTCACCGAGGTACGGCTGGTCCTCCTTGGCGCCCACGACGAGATAGCCACGCTTCTCGGCCTTCTTCCAGGTCTTCGACTCCGGCAGCTGGAAACCGGTGTCGACCTTGTACCGGGGCAGTTCGTCGGCCTTCGGCCCCTTGACCGGTGGGCTGCCCTCCCTGCCGCAGCCGACGGCCAGCGCGGCGATCAGGAGGCAGACCAGTACGGCCGCGATGTTCCTCGTACGCAACACGGTGCCCCCTGTCAGTGCTTGAGGATCTTGGACAGGAAGTCCTTGGCGCGGTCGCTCTCCGGGTGGGTGAAGAAGTCCTCCGGGGTGCGGTCCTCGATGACGCGTCCGTCCGACATGAAGACGACGCGGTTGGCGGCGGACCGGGCGAAGCCCATCTCGTGCGTGACGACCACCATGGTCATGCCCTCGCGGGCGAGCTGCTGCATGACCTCGAGGACCTCGTTGATCATCTCCGGGTCGAGCGCCGAGGTCGGCTCGTCGAAGAGGAGTGCCTTGGGGTCCATGGCGAGGGCGCGGGCGATGGCGACGCGCTGCTGCTGGCCGCCGGAGAGCTGGGCCGGGAACTTGTCGGCCTGTGAGGCGAGACCGACCCTCTCCAGGAGTTCGCGGGAGCGCTGGTCGGCCTCGTCCTTCTTGCGCCTGCGGACCTTGAGCTGGGCGAGCGAGACGTTCGCCAGGACGGTCTTGTGGGCGAAGAGGTTGAACGACTGGAAGACCATGCCCACTTCGGCCCGGAGCTCAGCGAGCCCCTTCCCCTCCTCGGGGAGCGGCTTCCCGTCGATGGCGATGTACCCGGATTCGATCGTCTCGAGCCGGTTGATGGTCCGGCAGAGGGTTGATTTGCCCGATCCGGAGGGGCCGATGACCACCACCACCTCCCCGCGGCCGACGGTGAGATTGATGTCCTGCAGGACGTGCAACGTCCCGAAGTACTTGTTGACGTCCCGCAGCTCGATCAACGGATCGACGGCCATACGCTGCCCTACCCACTTATCGCTTGTCGAGGTCAGCGCAAACTACCCGGGGCGGACGACCGCTCCGGGGCCGACACGCACCGGCCCCGCATAAGGCTGTTTATCGCGTTTTGGCCTCGGGACCGCTCTCGGCGGACTCCGCGTACATCTCGGACAGCTCGGGGCTGCCGGACATCGCCCAGTCGAGGCCGGCGGCGACGACGTCGATCTCACGCCCCGACGCGAGCCGTACCGCCGGCTTCCCGCCGGCCAGGATGTCCCAGACGGCGCCGGGGACCGTCCGCACCAGGACCGTGCCGAGGTAGAGGCCCGCGTCGTTGCCGACCCAGGGCAGTTCCTCCGGGTCGTCGCGCCAGATCGGCGGCAGCTGGTCGAGGGCGGACAACGAGCCCGGGCTGTCGTCGAGTTCGAGGCCGCACTGTCCGGCCCGGGCGCGCAGCAGCTCGCACTCCGCGAACAGTTCCGCCACGCCGTCCGGATCCGTCCTGACGGCGGCCGCGAGAGCCACCTCCCGCGTACCGCCCTGGCGCTTACGCCAGTTGTCCAGGAAAGGGATGTTCATACCACCAGGATCGCACCCCGGGGGCGTTCCGCACCGCAGGGCACGCTTCTGTTCCCGATCCGGCACCCGGTCCGTACACGATCACGCCATGTACCTAAGGTACGGGCATGACCTCGCAGAACTATCTCTCCGAACTCTTCTCCCTGGAGGGCCGGGTCGCCGTGGTGACCGGCGGCAGCTCCGGCATCGGCCGGGGCATCACCGGGGCGCTCGCCCGCGCCGGCGCGAGCGTGGTGGTCGTGGCGCGCAGGGAGGCGGAACTGGCGCGGACCGTCGCCGAACTCGACGCCGACGGCTGCCGGGCCGCCTGGGTGAGCGCGGACCTGGCGACGCCGGAGGGCGTGCGGGCGGCGGGCGAGGAGTCCGTGGCCGCGTTCGGGGAACCCGACATCCTCGTCAACTGCGCGGGCGTCAACCTGCGGCCGCCGATGAGCGAACTCGGCGAGGACGTCTGGGACACCACGATGACCGTGAACCTCAAGGCCCCCTATCTGCTGGGCCGCAGGTTCGGTCCGGGCATGGCGGAGCGTGGTCACGGCCGGATCATCCACATCACCTCGCAGCAGGCACACCGGGCGTTCGTGCAGAGCGGTGCGTACGGGGTCTCCAAGGGGGCCCTGGAGTCGCTGGCCCGCTCACAGGCCGAGGCGTGGTCGCCGCACGGGGTCACCTGCAACACGCTGGTGCCGGGATTCGTGATGACGCCTCTCAACGAGCGGCTGTCCTCGGACCCGGAGCGGGTCGCGGCCCTGGCGGCCCGCACCATGGTGGGACGCAACGGCCTGCCCGAGGACTTCGCGGGCGCGGCGGTGTTCCTGGCGAGCGCGGCATCGGGCTATGTGACGGGACAGTCGATCTTCGTCGACGGCGGGTTCTCCGTGCACTGAACGCGGACGCCGCCCCGGGAGGGGGCGGCATCGGCGGCGTGCGGGCGTGGGCGGCAGGAGGGCCCTCAGCCGTGTGCACCCTCGGCCGGGTCCCCGGCCTCGGCCGCGACGGACGCGGCGACGGAGGCGGAGGCCGCTTCCTTGTCGACTCCCAGGCCGCTGAGCAGTCCTGCTCCGTCCTCGAACTCCAGCAGGGCAAGCAGGACATGACCTGACCCGACGGTGTCATGACCGAGCCGCAGCGCCTCCCGGAAGGTCAGCTCCAGAACCTTGCGCGCCGCGGCGTCGAAGGGGATCAGTGCCGGCAGTTCGTCCGCCGCGGCCGGCAGGGCGAGGGTCGCCGCCTCACGGACGCGGTCCGCCGGAACACCCTGGTCCGCCATCACCCGGAGGGCGAGGCAGTCCGGGACGGCGACGAGGCCCAGCACGAGGTGCTCGGGGCGGATCTCGTCGTGGTGCGCGGCGTGGGCCGCGTTGGTCGCGCCCACGACGGCGCTCCTGGCCTGCTCGTCGAACCGGCTGAAGCCCTGGTTGGGGTCCAGGTCGGACGCCTCGTCGGGCTTCTTGGGCACGAACCTCTTCTGGGCGGCCTGCCGGGTGACCCCCATGCTCCTTCCGATGTCCGTCCAGGACGCGCCGGAGCGGCGCGCCTGGTCCACGAAGTGGCCGATGAGGTGGTCGGCGATCTCGCCGAGGTGGTCGGCCGCGACGACCGCGTCGGACAGCTGCTCCAGAGCGTCGGTATGGGTCTTCTTGATCCCCTCGATCAGGTCGTCGAGACGGATGGGAGGGCTGGGCTGCAACGGATTCGCCATAGAGGCAACCCTAGGTTGACAGCGAGAGCGCGTCAACCAATGGTTGACACCTTCCGGTCATCGGACGTCGAGGTCCACGACCACCGGGGCGTGGTCGGAGGCCCCCTTGCCCTTGCGCTCCTCGCGGTCGACGTAGCTGTCCTTGACCGCCGCAGCGAAAGGCGCGTTCCCGTAGACCAGGTCGATGCGCATACCCCTGTTCTTCGGGAAGGCCAGCTGGCGGTAGTCCCAGTAGGAGTAGGGCCGGTCGTACTTCAGCGGACGCGGCACGACGTCCGACAGACCCGTCCCCCGCAGAGCGGCGAGCGCCTCACGCTCGGCCGGGGTGACGTGGGTGGCTCCCTCGAAGACGGCCGGGTCCCAGACGTCCTCGTCGGTGGGCGCGATGTTGTAGTCGCCGAGGACCGCGAACGGCAGCGTCCCCGCCGCGTCCGCGGCGACGGCTTCGCGCAGCGCCTCCAGCCAGCGCAGCTTGTACGCGTAGTGCTCGTGGGCGACCTCACGGCCGTTGGGGACGTAGACGGACCAGACGCGGGCGCCGCCGCAGGTCGCCGAGACCGCCCTCGGCTCCTGCACGCCGTCGTACTCCGGGCCGCCGGGGAGGCCCGTCACGACGTCCGTGAGGCCGACGCGGGAGAGCACCGCGACGCCGTTCCACCGGCCCGTGGCGTTGACCGCGGACTCGTAACCCGCTTCCCGCAGCGCGTCGGTGGGGAACTGCTCGAGCGTGCACTTGGTCTCCTGGATGCACAGCACGTCGGTGCCGCTGCTCTCCAGCCAGGCCAGCAGCCGCGGGAGCCGGGCAGTGATCGAATTGACGTTCCAGGTGGCGATGCGCATGCAGCAAACCTAGCCGCTCCCACTGACAGCCGGGTCAGAGGCGGGTCGCGTCGCCCGGGGTCAGCCGGCTGTGGTCGGCCCCGCCCAGGGCGCCGATCTGCATGTCGTAGATCGGGCGGGCGAGATCGGTGAGCAGCGCGTCGTGGATGTCGATGGCACGGCGCGGCTTCACCTCGCGCACGTAGTCGATGACCTCGGAGATCTTGCTCCAGGGCGCCATGACCGGGAGCATCAGGGTCTCCACCGGGTGATCGGGCACCGTGAGCGCGTCGCCCGGGTGGAACACCGAACCGTCCACCAGGAAACCGATGTTGGTGATCCGCGGGATGTCCGGGTGGATCACCGCGTGCAGTTCGCCGTGCACCTGCACCTCGAATCCGGCGGCCGTGAACGTGTCACCGTGGCCGACCGTGTGCACGCGGCCCGGGAAGGCCGCGGACATCCGCTCGGCCACACTGCGCAGGGTCCACACCTGTACGGCGGGGTCGGACTCCAGCGCGGCGCGCAGGCGCCCTTCGTCGAAGTGGTCCGGGTGCTCGTGCGTCACCAGGATCGCGTCGGCGCCGACCACGGCGTCGTCCTCGCTGAAGCCGCCGGGATCGATGACGAGCGACCGCCCGTCCCGCTCCAGGCGGACGCAGGAGTGGGTCTTCTTGACGAGGTTGAGAGACGAAGCGTTCATCCCACCATCCTGCTACGCCGGCGGGGTGGTTTCCTCCTGGATCACGGACTGCGCGATCTCGAACGCCGCACCCGCCGCCGGGATGCCGCAGTAGACGGCGGTCTGGAGCAGCACCTCCTTGATCTCGACGGATGTGAGTCCGTTGCGCAGGGCCGCCCTGACGTGCCGGGCGAGGCCGCCCAGGTGTCCGGACGCGACGACCGCGGTGAGCGCCACGCAGCTGCGGGCCCTGCGGTCGAGGCCCTCCCGGCCCCAGATCTCCCCCCAGGCGTAGCGGGTGAGGAGGTCCTGGTAGTCGTCGGTGAAGCCGTCGGAGGCGGCCGTGGCGGCGTCCACGTGGGCGTCGCCCAGCACCTCGCGCCGGACCTTCGTCCCCCGGTCGTACAGGCCGCTGAGTGCATCCGAGGAGACGTCCGGCAGGGCGGCCGCGGCCGAGATCTCCGCGACGGGGACCACCGGGGCGAACGGGGCGGAGAAACCGGGGGAAGGCGGTACGGGAATCGACGCCTGGGTGTCCTGCCACGCGGTCGAGAAGTGCATGAGGAGCAGATCGGTGACCGCGGCCGGCTGTTCGACCGGCGCCAGGTGGGAGGCACCCGGGACGAGGGCGAGCCGGGCGTCGGGGATGCCCGCGACCAGGGTCCGGGCCTCGGCGGGGCCGGTGACCTTGTCCTCGGCACCGACCAGCACGAGGGTCGGGACACCGATGCGCGGGAGTTCCGTACGGATGTCGAAGGCCGCGAGCGCCTCGCAGGAGGCGATGTAGCAGCCGGGGTCGGTGGTGCGGACCATCTGGACGGCCCACTCGACGATGGCCGGCTGGGCGGCGGCGAAGCCAGGGGTGAACCAGCGCTCCGGGGAGGTACGGGCGATCGGCTCCAGCCCGTTGCTGCGGACGATCACCCCGCGCTGGCGGAACTCGTCGGCGGTTCCGAAGCGCGGTGACGCGGCGACGAGCGCCAGGGCCGCGACCCGGTGGGGGTGGCGGAGGGCGAGGTCGGCGCCGACGGCGCCGCCGATGGAGCAGCCCGCGTAACCGAAGCGCTGCACGCCGACGCTGTCCAGCGTGGCGAGGACGCGGTCGGCGAGGTCACTGACCGCGGCGGCCGGGTACGCGGGGGCCCCGCCGTGCCCGGGCAGGTCGTAGCGGAAGATGCGCCAGTGCTTGGACAGCTCGGGTATCTGGCGGTCCCACATGTGCCAGGTGGTGCCCAGGGAGGGGCCGATCACCAGGACCGGAGCGTCGTCGGGCCCGTCGAAGCGGTACTGGAGCCGCTCGGGCCTGAGTCCCTGCGCCGCCTGCGGGCCGGGGCCGGGCTGCTGTCCCCGGGGGGCCTGCGCCTGCGGAGCGACGTCGCCGGGCTGCGTGGTCTGCTGCGGGGAAGCGGCAGGACCCGGCTCCGGGGACCGGGGCGCGGATTCGGGCCACACACCGTGCGGCGGCGCCGGGGGCTGGGTGTACTGCGGCCCCGGGGCGGGCGGTGCGTACGGCGGGACGGTCTGCGAGGACGGGGCGTCCGTGTGCGGCGGCTGGGCCGCCGTCGTCGGCCCGGTGGCCTGCGCGTACGGCTGCCCCGGGACCGTCCGGAAGGCCGCCGGCGGCTGCCGGACCACCTCGCCCAGTACGGGTTCGATGGGGGCCGACTGCGGGGGCCTGGCGGGCTGCGGGGTCGTCTCGCTCAGTTCACTCACTCGCTCCAGGGTAATGACCCCGGCCGCGCCGGCCCCTCCAGGGGTCGCCGGCTCAGGATCAGGGCGGCACCGACCGCGATGTGCATGAGGACGAGTACGGCCTTCGTACCGTCGGAGGCCTCCGTGCCCAGTACGGGCCGAACGCGACCGCGAACGTACCGAGAGCCGGCATGCTGCCGGTCAGTCCGTGGCCGGCGAACAGCAACAGCATTCCGATGGTGGTGAGTTCGACCTCGCCGAGTGCACCGGCGAGCAGCAGCCGTCGGGAGCGCCAGGTCTCGACGTACGCGGCCGAGAGGGAGCAGACGTGGCCGCGGGACGTGTGCCGTACGGCGTGCGGTTCCCGTGCCCCGTGGCGGGAGCCGCGCGACGAATGAGAACCTCACGGTCATGAATCCCGTATCGAGTCCCTCGGCCGGCGACACCTGGGTGCGGCGTTTCCACCACGCCGAGGACGGCCCGCGCCTCGTCTGCTTCCCGCACGCAGGCGGCAGTGCGGCCTTCTACCGACCGATGTCGGCTGCGCTGTCCCCGGACATCGGTGTCTTCGCCGTGCAGTACCCGGGGCGGCAGGACCGTCTGCACGAGCCCTGCATCGACAGCATCCCCGGACTGGCCGATGCGGCCTTCGAGGCACTCGCGCCGCTGACCGACGAGCCGGTGGCACTGTTCGGGCACAGCATGGGGGCGACGCTCGCCTTCGAGCTGGCCGTGCGGATGGAGCAGCGTCTGGGAAGGTCTCCGTCCGCCCTCTTCCTCTCGGGGCGGCGGGCGCCCACCCACTTCCGGGCCGAGTCCGTGCACACGCGCGACGACGCGGGCATCGTCGCCGAACTGGCCGCACTCAGCGGTACGGCCCCGGCACTCCTGCAGAACCGGGAGATCCTCGACATGGTGCTGCCGATGCTCCGCAGTGACTACCGGGCGATCGAGACCTACCGGGGCGGAGCCGACGACGTGGTCTCCTGCCCGGTCACGGTGCTCACCGGGGAGAGCGACGACCATGTCTCCGTCCAGGAGGCGGCCGACTGGGCGGCCCACACCCGCGGGGCCTTCACGTTGCAGACCTTTCCCGGTGGTCACTTCTTCCTGGACGACCACCGGGAGGCGGTCACAGACCTCATCCGTGCCGGTCTGGCGGTCCCCCGGAGGTGAGGCGCGGCCGGGCCCGGCTCACGGTCAGGGGGTCGCGGCGGAGACGACGTAGACGACGGGCGCGGCCGGATCGGTCATGTTGACGGTGATGCTCTGGGTGGGGCGCGGGTCCTTGTTCCTGTGGACCGTTCCCGACCAGTCCACGCCCGGCCCGAAGAGCCAGCCGGTGATCTTGATGTCCCGTTGGCCGATGGTGACCTTGCCCGTCTCCAGCGCGGCACGGCCGGTGCCGACACCGCTCAGGAACCGGTCGAGCCCGGCGGAGGTCGTACGGAACTTCACGTACATCCGGCTGGCTTTCCAGTTGTTGGTCTCGTAGTACTGGACCCCGACCGCATTGCCCGGAATGGGAAGTTCGAAGATCCGGCGCTGCATGCCGGACGGCCAGTCCTCGCGCAGTCCCTGGGCGGAGGCCTCGGCCTCCTTGTCCTTGCCCGAGCGGCGGCTCTGCCCGGCCGAGATGACCAGGTAGCCGGCCGGGATGCCGATGAGCAGGACGATGATGGTCAGGGTGATCAGCCGGCGCCGGATCACCCTGCGCCGGTCCCCCGGAGGCGTCCCGCCGCCGTCACCCGAGCCCGGGGAGCCCGCGGCACCCGAGGACCCGGAACCCGAGGACCCGGAGGATCCCGGGGAGCCGGACGAAGGAGGCCGGCGCGGCACGATGTGGTGTTCGGCTGCGGTCATGGTCGGTGATCCTTCGAGAGCTGCGGTGCGGAGCGGGGTGCGGGTGGCCGGGCCGCGGGGTGCGGCCCCGGGTCACTCGGCGTTACGCGTTCCGCGCGTGTTCCGGATGGTGGTGGCGGCCTGGTCGTAGAACTGCGCGTACCGCTCGTAGCGCTCGACCCTGCGCCGGTTGGTACGCCGGAACCTCCGGGCGACCAGACGGGCGAGGTCGGCGGCGCCGACCATACCCGCCTCGGGTCCGAGCTGCGCCTTGGCGATCCGGGCCTCGGGGCGGTAGCCGCGGCCCGTGAGGTGGCGCTTGAAGGCGTCCCTGGCGGGACCGATCAGCAGGTCGTCGGCCGCGCTGACACCGCCGCCGATGACGAAGCAGGACGGGTCCAGCGCCGCCGCGAGATTGGCGATGCCGACGCCGAGCCACTGTCCGATGTCCTGGAGGAGCTCGACGCACATGGCGTCACCCTCGCGAGCCAGCTCGGTGATGAGCGGCCCGGTGATCTCGGGGATGTTGCCCTTGACCCGCTCGATGAGGCCGTGGGCCACCGGGGAGTCCGCCGCGGCCAGCTCCCTGGCCTCGCGCACGAGGGCGTTGCCCGAGCTGTACTGCTCCCAGCAGCCTCGGTTGCCGCACGGGCAGCGGTGCCCGCCGGGCACCACCTGCATATGGCCGAACTCACCCGCGACGCCGTACTTGCCGCGCTTGACGTGCCCGTCCTCCAGGATCGCGCCGCCGATGCCCGTGCCCAGCGTGATCATGACCAGGTGGTCCTCACCCCGGCCGGCGCCGAAGCGCCATTCCGCCCAGGCGGCCGTGTTGGCGTCGTTGTCGACCATCACGGGGACCACCAGCCGGGAGGCGATGGCGTCGCGGAGGGGCTCGTCACGCCAGGCCAGGTGCGGGGCGAACAGCACCTTGGAGCGGTCCGCGTCCACCCAGCCCGCCGCGCCGATGCCGACGGCGTGCACGTCGTGGCGGTCGGAGAGGTCCAGGACCAGCTCGACGATGGTGTCCTCGACGACCTTCGGGCTCTTCGACTTGTCCGGGGTCTCGGTGCGCAGGGTCTCCAGGATGTTGCCGTCGGCGTCCACGACACCGGCCATCACCTTGGTGCCGCCGATGTCGATGCCGACCGTGGGCACCCGGGGCGCCGTGAGATGCGAGCGCCGCTCCCTGGTGCCGACGGTCCGCAGGACGGTGGCGCGGGCGGAGCCGCGGTGTGTGAAGTCGCGGTACGTGCTCATCGTCCCTGCGCAGGTCGGGGGGCCGGTCGGTGATCAGTCCGGCGGCGGACGGCGCCCGCCGTGCACGATTCTGCCATTCCCGCGCCCCCGGAACCGGTCTCCGGGTGGGGGCGAGGGGGTGCGCGGCGGTGTCTACGGGGTGTCGTCACCCACCGGACGGCCGCCGAGCCGGTCGGGTGAAGGGGCGCGTTCGAGCTCGTGGCTCAGCTCCTCCAGCTCGCTCCCGCCCGCCATCTGCCGGGTCAGTTCGTCCAGCGTGACGTCGTCCTTGGTGTGGCTCCCGGACATCGCGCCGCGCTTCAGCAGCACGAAACGGTCGCCGACGAGATAGGCGTGGTGGGGGTTGTGCGTGATGAGAACCACGCCGAGCCCGGCGTCCCTGGCCGCTGCGACGTACTTCAGCACGACACCGGACTGCTTGACGCCGAGCGCCGCGGTCGGCTCGTCGAGGACGAGGACCTTCGCGCCGAAGTACACGGCCCGGGCGATCGCCACGCACTGGCGCTCACCGCCGGACAGGGTGCCGATGGGCTGGTCGACGTCGCGCAGGTCGATGCCCATCCGCAGCAGTTCCGCGCGGGTCGTCTCACGCATCCGCCGCACGTCCAGGCGCTTGAACGGGCCGACACCCTTCGTCGGCTCGGAGCCGAGGAAGAAGTTGCGCCAGACCGGCATGAGCGGAACGACCGCGAGGTCCTGGTAGACGGTCGCGATGCCCCGGTCCAGGGCGTCGCGCGGGTTGGCGAGCGTGGTCTCCTCACCCTCGATCCGGAAGGTGCCGGCGTCGTGCCGGTGCAGCCCCGCGATGATCTTGATGAGGGTGGACTTGCCGGCACCGTTGTCGCCGAGGACGCAGGAGATCTCGCCCGCGCGGACCTCCAGGGAGACGTTCTCCAGGGCCTTGATGTTGCCGTAGTACTTGCTGACGTCGTCGAGCTCGACCAGCGCCGGGCCGGCCGTGTCCCGGGGTGCCGGGGCCTGGGTGGCCGTCATTTCGTCGCCTCCGCGCGCTTGCGTACCCATGCGTTGAGCAGGGTGGCCAGGAGCAGCATCGCCCCCAGGAAGAACTTGAACCAGTCGGGGTTCCACTCCGCGTACACGATGCCCTTGCTGGTCATGCCGAAGATGATCGCGCCGACGGCGGACCCGATCGCGGAGCCGTAGCCACCGGTGATCAGACAGCCGCCGATGACGGCCGCGATGATGTAGATCAGCTCGTTGCCGACGCCCTCGCCGGACTGCACCACGTCGTAGGAGAAGAGCAGGTGCTGGCCGGAGACCCAGGCGGCGAAGGCCACACCGAGGTAGAGCCCGATCCGGGTGCGGACCACGGGGACGCCGACCGCGCGCGCCGCGTCCGCCTCCCCGCCGACGGCGAAGATCCAGTTGCCGAAGCGGGTGCGGATGAGGATCCAGGTGGCCAGCGCGACGAGTGCGGCCCACCACAGGATGGTGACCTTGAGCTCGACGTCGCCGATGGTGAGGTAGGAGGCGAAGACCTTGCGGGCGGACTCGAAGCCCTCCATGTTGCCGATGGTCCTGGTCGAGACGGTGCCGCTGATCAGCTTGGTGAAGCCGAGGTTCAGACCGGTCAGCATCAGGAACGTACCGAGCGTGATGATGAAGCTCGGGAGCTTGGTGCGGGTCAGCATGAAGCCGTTGAACGCGCCGAAGCCGAGGGTGACCAGCAGCGACACGAAGACGCCCACCCAGACGTTGGCGGTCATCTGGTAGCTGAACATCGAGGAGATCAGCGCGGAGCTGGTCACCATCACGCCCGCGGAGAGGTCGAACTCACCGCCGATCATCAGGAGCGCCACGGGGGCCGCCATGATCCCGATGGTGGAGGCGGCGTAGAGCACCGTGCCGAGGCTGGATGCCTGGAGGAAGCTGTCCGCGACGATCGCGAAGAAGAGGAAGACGGCCGCGGCCCCGACGACCGAGCCGAGCTCGGGGCGGCCGAGCAGTTTGCGCAGCGGGGAGGTGCGCAGCAGACGTTCGTCGGTGTGCGGCGCCGCCGGTTGCCCGGTCGCGGTCATCGGGTCCCCCGGTTCGTGTACTCCGCGAGCGCGTCGGCGTCGTCGCGGGTGATGACCTGGGGACCGGTCAGGACGGGCAGGCCGCCGCCGAGCACGTTCTGGTTGTAGCGGTAGAGCCAGAGCAGGTCGACGGCCTCGTAGCCCTGGAGGTAGGGCTGCTGGTCGACCGCGAAGCCGAGGCTCTTGTCCTGCAGCCCGGCGGCGACGCTCGCGTTGAGGTCGAAGGTGTCGATCTCGGCCTTGCTCCCCGCGGTCTTCTTCGCCTTGACGGCGGCGGCGGCGAAGGGCGCGCCGAGGGTGACGACCGCGTCGATGCTCTTGTCGGAGTCGAGCTTGGCCTCGATGGACGCCTGGACGTCGGGCATGTTGGTGCCGTCGACGTAGAGGTTCTGCATCGTGCCGCCGAAGGTCTTCTTCGCCCCGGCGCAGCGCTGCTCGTGGCCGACGTTGCCCTGTTCGTGCAGGACGCAGAGCACCTTCTCGCGCTTGCGCGTGTTCAGCTCGTCGCCGACGGCCTCGCCCGCGATGGACTCGTCCTGGCCGATGTGGGTGAGGGCGCCGAAGGCCTTCGACTCGGCGGATCCCGAGTTCACGGTGATGACGGGGATGCCCGCCTTGACGGCCTTGGCCACGACGGTCTTCATCGAGTCGGGCTTGGCCAGGGAGACGATCAGGCCGTCGACCTTCTTGTCGATCGCGGTCTGGACGAGCTCGGCCTGCTGCTGGCCCTCGTCGTTGTGCGAGTACAGGAAGTTGATGTTGTCCTTCTTGGCCGCCTGCTGGGCACCCTTCTGGACGATGTCCCAGAAGGTGTCACCATCACCCGAGTGGGTGACCATGGCGAACGTCCAGCGGGGCGTGTTCACCGCGGACCGGCCCTCGGCGGCCTGCTGGGCGGCGCGTTCCTCCGCCCGCTTGCCGCCGGTGCTGCTGCATCCCGCGAGGGAGGCCGCCAGTACCGCTGCCAGCACGGCGCCCATCGCGCGTACCCCTGTCCGAACCCTTGCCACGACGCCGTGCCCTTCTAGTGCTGCTCGCTGTGCTGCCTGGTGGTGCCGGCGGGGAGAGACTCGCCGCCCGGCGGGCCAAGTATCCCCGAGCCCGGACCGGCACGGCCCGGCAGGGGCGCGGGCCGCGCCCTCCCGACGTTCTAGCGACCTAGCATGACCGCGTCAATGCTCTTGTCCGAACACGGGGACCGGAGGGCGGACGGGCTGGTTCAGGGCCGGACCAGCAGCTGGAACTCGAAGGCGTACCGCGAGGCCCGGTAGACGTGCGAGCCGAATTCGACCGCCCGGCCCCCGTCGTCGAAGGTGGTGCGCTCCATCGTCAGCAGGGGCGCCCCGGCGGGCTCCGCGAGCAGTTCGCCCTCCTCGGCGGTGGCGGCGCGGGCCCCCACGGACTGCCGGGCGCTGTGCAGGGTGATTCCCGAGGCGCGCATCATCCGGTACAGGCCGGTCGACTCCAGCCGCTCGGTACCGAGGTCGAGCAGCCGCGGCGGCAGGTGGTTGCGCAGGAGTGCTATCGGCTCGTCGTGCGCGTACCGCACCCGCTCGACGAGATGGACGTCGCCGCCCTCCTCGATCCCGAGCGCGGCGGCGACCTCGGGGGTGGCCGGCTCGAACGTGTTCCGCAGGACCCGGGTCGCCGGGTCCCGGCCGGCGGTCTCCAGGTCGTCGTAGAGGCTGCTCAGTTCGAGCGGGCGCCTGATGCGGCTGTGCACGACCTGGGTGCCGATGCCGCGCCGGCGCACCATCAGGCCCTTGTCGACGAGCGACTGGATGGCCTGGCGGACGGTCGGCCGGGACAGCCCGAGCCGTGCGGCGAGGTCCAGCTCGTTGCCGAGGAGACTGCCCGGCGCCAGGCGCCCCTGCTCGATGGCCGCCTCAAGCTGCTGGGCCAGCTGGTGGTAGAGCGGGACGGGACTGGTGCGGTCCACGCCCAGCCCGAGGGCGGCGGAGTCGGCGGCGGGTTTGGGCACGGCAGGGAGCGTACCCCGCGCCGTCGCGCCGCACCCGTCCATTTGTCAGGACATATAGTTGACAGTGCGCCCGGTGGGCGGCACGTTGGGTCCATGCGCATCGGACTCATCGGCACGGGCCGGATCGGTTCCTTCCACGCGGACGTCCTCGCACGCCATCCCGCCGTCGCCTCCCTGGTGGTGACGGACCCGGATGCGGCCCGCGCGGCCGGCGTCGCGGCGCGGACCGGAGCCACCGCCGTCGCGTCCGCCGGGGAGCTGCTGGGCGCGGGGGTGGAAGCGGTGGTGATCGCCTCGGCCACCTCGGCGCACGCGGACCTCATCGGCCGTGCGGCGCGGGCCGGTCTGCCCGCGTTCTGCGAGAAGCCGGTCGCGCTGGACCTGGCGGGGACCCTGGGCGCGCTTCACGAGGTCGAGCGGGCGGGCAGTGTGCTCCAGATCGGTTTCATGCGCCGCTTCGACGCGGGGTACGCCGCGGCACGCCGCGCCGTGCGCGGCGGGGCCCTGGGCCGGCTGCACACCGTGCGGGCGACGACGTCCGACCCCGCTCCCCCGCCCGCCGCGTATCTGCCGCTCTCCGGCGGCCTGTTCAGGGACTGCCTGGTGCACGACTTCGACATCCTGCGGTGGGTGACGGGCCGTGAGGTGACCGAGGTGTACGCCACCGGGTCGGACGGGGGTCCCGGCATCTTCCGGGAGGCCGGTGACGTGGACACGGCGGCGGCGCTGCTGACCCTGGACGACGGCACGCTCGCCACGGCCACCGCCACCCGCTGCAACGGGGCCGGGTACGACGTACGCATGGAACTGGCGGGCGAGCGGGACCAGATCGCGGTCGGTCTCGACGACCGCACGCCGCTCACGTCCGCCGAGCCGCAGGGTCCGCCCGCGCCGGCCAAGCCGTGGCCGGGCTTCCTGGAGCGGTTCGCCCCGGCGTACGAGGCCGAACTGGACGCCTTCCTCGGCGTGGTGCGCGGCGGGACGACGAACCCGTGCGACGGCAGGGAGGCGCTGCACGCGCTGCGCATCGCCGAGGCGTGCGAGCTGTCGCGCGCACGGCGCCGTCCCGTACGGATGGCGGAGATCGCCGAGGACTGAGCCCGCCACCAGGCCACCGGCAGACTCACCGGCCCCCGGATCAGCATGCCGGTACGCGAGGCAGACCGGGACGGAGCCGCGTCGAGCCGCAGCCCCGGGCAGCGCTCCGGCGTCGTCGGCGGCATGACGGGCCCCCGCGGCGGCCCGGGCGGCCGGCAGGACTCCCCCGCCCACCGGGTCCCGCGCGTCACGCGGATCGGCCGCCGGCATCGTCCCCTTCCCTCATCCGGTCCGACCGGTTCGGTGCGGGGCGGTGCCTCCCGCCCCGTCGTCGCCCTCGTGCAGGAATCCCGCATCGTGCACCAACAGGGCGATCTGGACACGGTTGTTGAGCCCCAGCCTGGCGAGATCCGGGACACGTGGGCCTTCACGGTCGCCACGCTCAGATGCAGCTCCGCGGCGATCTCCGCGTTGGACCTGCCGCGCCCCACCGCGGAGGCCACGTCCTGCTCGCGTTCCCCGAGCCCGGCGAACCGCTGCCGGGCGCGTCTCCTTCGCGCCGTACCGTCGTCCGTCCCCTCGCCGGCGGCACGGGCCATGAGCCTGCGGGTGACCGCGGGCGAGAGGACGGGCTCACCGGCGGCGACGCGCAGGACCGCCTCGACGATCTGCGCGGGCGGGGTGTCCTTGAGGACGAATCCGGCCGCCCCCGCGCGGATGGCCCTCAGGACCTGCTCGTCGGCGTGGAAGGTGGTCAGGACGATGACCTCGGGGGCACCGGGCCTGCGCCGGAGTTCCTCGGTCGCGGCCAGTCCGTCCATGCCCGGCATCCGGATGTCCATGAGCACGACGTCGGGGTGGGTGCGGTCGACGAGGGCGGCCACCTCGGTGCCGTCGGCGGCCTCACCGACGATGTCGACACGCGCGGCACCGCCGAGCATCAGGGTGAGCCCGGCGCGCACGAGGGGGTCGTCGTCGACGACGGCCAGCCGGACGGGTGGTGCCTCCGGAGACGTGGGAGTGCTCATGCCGGCCACGGTAGCCGGGCCCGCACCGTGAACCCGCCGTCGGGCCGGGGCCCGTGGTCCAGGCTGCCGCCCGCCAGGTTCGCTCGTTCGGTGAGCCCGATGAGCCCCTGGCCGGACCCGGGGACGGGGTCGAAGGGCTCGTCGGGAGCGGGGTTGTCGACCTCGATGGTCAGCCCGTCGCCGGGTCCGCCGGCGACGGTCACGCCGACGGGGGCTCCGGGGGCGTGCTTCCGCGCGTTGGTCAGCGCCTCCTGGGCGATGCGGTAGACGGTGCGCCCGGTCGCTGCGGGCGCCCGCGCCGGGTCGGCGACACGGTTGTCGAGGGTGACCCGCATGCCCGCCGAGCGCGACTCGTCGACCAGCGCGTCCAGGGTGACGAGGGTGGGCTGCGGCCGGTTGCCGTCCTCGCTCTCGCCCGGTGCGCGCAGCACACCGATGATCTCCCGGAGGTCCTGGAGCGCCTCGTGGGCGCTGTCGCGGATGACACCGGCGGCCCTCGCGACCTCGGCGGTGGGCGCGTCGGGCCGGAATTCGAGTGCGCCCGCGTGGACGCTGAGCAGGGTCAGCCGGTGGGCGAGGACGTCGTGCATCTCGCGGGCGATGGCCTCCCGCGCGAGGCGCTGGGCCTGCTCGGCGCGGAGCTCCGCCTCGGTCTCGGCCCGTCGTGCGCGTTCGCGCAGGGAGACGACCAGCTGGCGCCGTGACCGTACGACCATGCCCCAGCTGAGCACGAGAAGCACCAGCAGGGCGCCGATGACGCTGGAGGCGAGGAACGAGCTGCCGGGGTCCGGGCGCAGCATCGGCTGCACCGGGGCGACGACCAGGGCCCCGGCGCCGATGAACGCCACGGGTCGGAACGGCCGGTGCACAGCGAGGCTGAACAGGCCGACCAGCATCGCGCCGGCCGCGACGGGTTCGACGAGGCTGACGGCCGTGAGGGTCACGGCGACCCCGACCGGCCAGCGCCGCCTGGCCCAGAGCCCGCAGCAGGCCGCCGCGCCCACGAGCGAGTCGGCGACGAGGACCCCGCCCGGTGTGGTCGGGTCCGCCTCGATCGTCACGAGGGCAAGCATCCCGAAGCCCGCGGCGCAGAGGAAGGCCGTGATGTCGACGGCCCAGTCCCGCACGGTCCGGCGCGACCTGCCCCGGTCGCCGGGCAGCTCGTCGTCGGCCAGGGCCGAGGGAAGCAGCCAGCGGTACTCCGTACGTGTCATACGGACGAATCTACGCAGCCGAGGGGCGCCGACGGCCGTTCGCGGGCCGGACGGATACCTGAGTCGCACGATCGTAGACTTCCGTCGGCCGCTCCAGGACCGACGGCCGACGCGGACGCCTCACGGCCCGGTGCAGGCTCGGGCCATGAGGAAATTCCTGGAGACGGCCGGCTTCCTGGTGTTCGTCCAGGGCGTCGCCGGGCTCCTGTACGAATGGACGGGCTGGTTCCGGCTGTGGGCCGTGGTGGCGAGGTTCGACGTCCTGGACGGCTACGGGATCTACGTGAGCATCGTGCTGGTCGTGACGGGCGGCGCGGTGATGGTCGCCGCGGACTCGGTCAAGGGGTGACGTCGGCCCGTCGGCGCCCCCACGCGGTGCCCGCGAGCACGAGTACCGCGCCGAGCACCCCCGGGACGCCGAGACGTTCGCCGCCGATGGCGATGCCGACGGCGGCGGCCCAGAGGGGCTCCGTGCCGAGCAGCAGGCTGACCCGGGACGGGGAGGTGCGGCGTACCGACCACATCTGCACGAAGAAGGCGAACAGGGTGCAGAAGACGGCGAGGAAGAGCAGTCCCGCCCACTCGGCGGCGCCGAAGTCCGCGGCCACGGTCCAGGGCGCCGCCCCGGTACCGGGGACCGCCGCCAGTACGGCGAAGACCGCGACCGCGCTGCCGAGCTGCACCGTGGTCAGGGACAGCGAGTCGGCGTCCTGGACCGCCTTGATGCGCGCCATGAGCAGGACGTGGACCGTGCGGGCGAGGGCGGCGAGCAGCATCAGCAGGTCACCGGCCGACGGGCTGGTGAAGCCGCCGTTCTGGGTCAGCAGCACCACCCCGGCGACCGAGAGTCCCGCCGCCGCGAGGAAGGCGGCGGGCGGCCGGACCCGGGTCACGGCGGCCTCGGCCAGCGGGGTGAAGATCATCGTGAGGCTGATGATCAGCCCGGCGTTGGTGGCCGACGTGTGCACCACACCGTAGGTCTCCAGCAGGAAGATCCCGCTGAGCACGAGCCCGAGCAGACCGGCCCCCCGCCACTGCGCGCCGCTCAGGGTGCGCAGTCCGCGCCGTCCGGCGACGGCCAGTGCGGGCAGCACGACGGCGAAGCGGAGCACCAGGACGGCGATCACGGTGTGCGTGGTGGTGATGCCCTTGGCCGCGAGGTAGCTGGCACCCCACACGGCGGCGACGAGCAGGAGCGGCAGATCGGTGACCCACGCCCGGCGGGGGCGGGTGAGGGCGGGCAGGACGGCAGAGGACACCTGGTGCTCCTGGTTCTCCACGGGAACGATGTGGAGACCTCGCCGGCTCACACGGGAGCGCTCACCGTATCGAACGCGGACCCCCCTCGGGAACGCGCGTCCACAGCGCGACTCGGCCAGGTGTTCGCAGGGTTCGTACCGGCCTGAAGCGGTCCTGCGACCGTGCCGGGTCCTCCTAGAATGTCGGTCCTGGGACGCTCGGACACACGGAGTTGGCACATGGGTGGAGCGCGGCTGGACGGACGGGTCGAGCGGGGGAACCAGACCCGGCAGCTGGTCCTGGGGCGCGCGGTCCACGTCGCCTCGACCGAAGGACTGGAGGGGCTGTCGCTCGGACGGCTGGCCACGGAGCTGAAGCTGAGCAAGAGCGGCGTGTTCGCCCTGTTCGGTTCCAAGGAGGAGCTGCAGCTCGCCACGGTGCGCGCCGCCGTGACCGTCTTCGTCGAGCACGTGCTGACACCGACGAGGGCGGCCCCGCCCGGTCTGGGACGCGTCTGGCGGATGTGCGAGAGCTGGCTGTCCTACTCGCAGCGCCGGGTGTTCAGCGGCGGCTGCTTCTTCTACGCGACCATCGCCGAGTTCGATTCGCGGGAGGGCAAGGTGCACGACGCGCTGGCTTCCACGCAGACGGGCTGGGTCACCTTCGTGGAGGAGACGGTCGAGGAGGCCCGGGTGCGGGGGGAGCTCGCCGCGGACACGGACGTCTCGCAGCTCGCCTTCGAACTCATCGCGTTCATGGAGCTGGCCAACGCGGAGTCCGTGCTGCACAGCAACAACCCCGGCTACACGAAGGCGGCGCGGGCCATCCTGGGGCGGCTGCACGCCGCCGCCACCGACCCTTCCACGCTGCCCGCGATCCCCGGTCGGAAATGACCGCACGTCCGTTCGCCCAGCGATAGGGCCGGCGGGGTCGGGGGCACGCGTCCGGTCCGTCCACCTCGTCTGCCCGACCGGGCGGAAGGTCCGGCTCCCGTCGGACGTCGTGCTCGAAGGTCTGTCAGACGTCCTGCTCGAAGGTGCCGAACCGCGCTCGCCCCGCGGGCCGGTAGGTGTGGATCGCGATGCCGCTGCCGGTGGTCCGGGCACCGGTGAGCTCGAAGGCCGTCGGCTCCCCACCGTCCGCGAAGAGCCTTCTGCCCCTGCCCAGGTAGACGGGGTGGACGATCAGGTTCACCTCGTCGATCAGGCCGTGCGCCAGGAGGAACTGCGCCAACGTGCCGCTGCCGTGGATCTGGAGCTCCCCTTCCGCCGTTTGCTCCTTCAGCCGTGCGACCTCGGCGGGCACGTCACCCCGGACGACGGTGGTGTTCTCCCACTCCGGTTCGGTCAGCGTGCGGGAGACGACGTGCTTGGGCAGGGTGTTGAGACGTGCGGCGACGGGGTCCTGCGGGTCGGTGACCTCGGGCCAGTAGGACGAGAAGATGTCGTACGTACGCCGCCCGAGGAGATAGGCACCCGAACGGTCGAAGACCTCGTTGATGAAGGCCCCCAGGCCGTCGTCCGCGAAGGGGACCATCCAGCCGCCGTACTCGAACCCGCCGGTGGTGTCCTCGTCGGGGCCGCCGGGTGCCTGCATCACTCCGTCGAGCGATACGAACGTGGTGAGGGTCAGTTTCGCCATGGTCCTGCTCCTTCCGCCTCGACGCCGTGGGGACGGGCCCCGGCAGTCCGTGTGCTTCCACCTGTTCTGACCCCACCTTCGGGCGGAATTCATCGGTCCGCCCGGCAGGACCCCGCCGCCGCGCCGACCCGTCCCCGCCCGTCGGCCCGTCCTACGCTGGCGGGGACCGTACGCGAACGAAATGGGAGACCATGAGCCAGACACCGCCCCCGGTCCGCAATCTCCACGACGGCAGCACCATCCCCGCGGTGGGCCTCGGCACCTGGCCGCTCGACGACGAGGCTGCGGAGAAGGCCGTCGCCGGAGCGCTGCGGCTCGGCTACCGGCTCGTGGACACCGCGCTGAACTACGGGAACGAGACCGGCACCGGTCGCGGGATCGCCCGCTCCGGGGTACCTCGGCAGGAGGTCTTCGTCACGACCAAGGTGCCCGGCCGTCACCACGGGTACGAGGAGACGCTGGCCTCCTTCGAGGTGTCGCTGGGCAACCTGGGGCTGGAGTACGTCGACCTGTACCTCATCCACTGGCCGCTGCCCCGGGTGGACAAGTACGTCGACACCTGGAAGGCGATGATCAAGCTCCGCGAGGACGGCCTCGTACGTGCCATCGGCGTCTCCAACTTCACGGCGGAGCACCTGGACCGGCTGGAGCGGGAGACGGGGGTGCTGCCCGTGGTGAACCAGATCGAGATGCATCCGCTGCTCCCTCAGGAGGAACTGCGGGCGGTGCACACCGCCAAGGGCATCGTCACGGAGAGCTGGAGCCCGCTGGCCCGGGGGCGCCAGGTCCTGGAGGCCCCCGAGGTGATCGCGGCGGCCGCGGCGCACGGCGTGACGCCGGGCCAGGTGGTCCTGCGGTGGCACACACAACAGGGAGCGGTACCGATCCCGAAGTCCGCCGATCCCGGGCGGCAGCGGGAGAACCTGGACCTCTTCGGCTTCCGGCTGACGCAGCAGGAACTCGACCGGATCGGGGCCCGGCCGACGCACCGCTTCGGCGGGGATCCCGAGACCCACGAGGAGTTCTGACGGCGGAGGGGCACCGGGCGCGGTCGGCCGCGCGGCGGCCGGGGAGCACCGGCCGTGCGGGGCGCGGCCGTCAGCCTCCGGAGCGGCGGACCTCACCCGCCGGAGCCGCGACGGTCACCGGTTGCGCGGGGTGACCTCCGACATCCGGGACCAGTCGTCGCCGGGCACCTCGACGTTGATGATCTCCGGAACCTCGCTGACGAGCTCCGACATGGTGTCGATCGCGGCCTTGAAGTGTTCGGAGTTCACATGCGCCACGCCCGCCTCCTGCGAGGCGAACGCCTCCAGCAGGACGAACTGGTCCGGATTCTCGACGCTGTAGGACCAGTCGAAGAAGAGGTTGCCCGGCTCCTGACGGGTCGCGAGGGTGAACTCCTCGACAGCGGGGAGCCAGTTGTCACGCTCGGCGCTGCGCACGGTGAACTTGACGGCGATGAAGATCATGGCGACTCCTGGTCGGGACGACGACGTCCCGACCAGCGTCCCATACCTCCGCAGGCCGGACGGGAACCGGCACACCCACCCCGCCGCAGGGAAGGGCGCGGGGCGGCTATCCGCCGAGCGCCTCGTGACGGGCGGCCAGTCGCGCCGCCCCTGCGCCGGTCAGCGAGCCGAAGAGCCTGAGCCGGGAGATCCCGCCGTCCGGGAAGATGTCGATTCTGACGTGTGTGCCCCGCACGGGTACCGGCAGGACGAAGCGGTGGTTCGTGTCGGGCTGGAGACGGGTCCGGGGCAGGAGTTCCGCCCACGCGGCGTCCTCGCCGTCACGGATTGAAACAGCCGCCCAGCCCGCCGCGTTGCCCTTGAGGTAGGCCGTGTCGATCTCGACGGCCCGGATCTCCGACTGGGCGGCCAGCGCGTAGCGGATCCAGTCGTTGCCCTTGTCCCGTCGGCGGCGGGTCTCCCAGCCGTCGTCCATCTTGCGGGATCTACCGGGCGCGATGGTGTGGGTGGCCGGCGAGTAGAAGCGGTCGGACGCGTCCTCGACCCGGCCGCCGTTCTCCAGGGCCACCACGTCGAACGTGCCGAGGGCGGACAGCCATCCGGGGTCGGGGGCCACCTCGCCGTGGACGCGCAGCCGTGCGATGCCGCCGTCGGGGTGCTGATTGACCCGCAGATGGGTGAAGCGCTGCTCCGCGTCGACGGTGAAGCCGTTGGCCGCGTGGCCGCCGACCGCCGTGCGGGGGACGAGGGTTGTCCATGGCACGTCGGGGGCGAGGAGGTCCTCGGGGGACGGGGAACCGGGCAGCGAGGTCGCCTCGACGGAGACCGACTGCGGGTAGTTGCCGCGGAAGTGCGCGGTGTCGACGATCAGCCCGCGCACCACGCCGGGAGCACCGAGGCGTACGAGGGCCCAGTCGTGGTCCTCGTCGGTGGGGTGCGGCTCGGTGGCGCCGGTACCGCGTCGGCGGCGGGTCTCCCAGCCGTCCATGATCTTGCCCTTGTGTCCGAAGCGTTCGGGGTCGAACTCGGCGGGCTTCGGCGAGTACCCCGTCGGCCACGATCCGCGTCCCGCGCAACCAGGTGGACCTGACGACACCGTGCAGGGTCTTCCCCGCATAAGCGGTGACCTGGTTACGGTGCTGGAGCCCGGCCGGATCGACCGTGAAACTCTCCTCAGGAGCCAGGACCACGAAGTCCGCGTCCCGCCCCGCCTCGATCGCACCCTTCCGGCCCAGCCCGGCCAGAGCCGCCGGACCCGCGTGCCGTCCGCCAGCCCCGCCCACAACGCGTCCTGATTGACCGCCTCACGAATCGGCGGACAGCACTTGAACTCCGTCGCCCCGTCCGGAACCTCCTCAGCCGTCAACGTCAGAAAATGCGGACACGACTCGACACTCACCCCCACCCCCTCCCGCTTCGCCTCCGCGATCAGCGGCAACGCATCCGCAGAAGACAGATGCAACACATGCACCCGCGCGCCCAACCGCCGCGCCTGCGCGATCAGACGCGCGATCGCCGCGTTCTCCGCATCACGAGGCCGCGACGCCAGAAAATCGGCGTACTTCCCCCCACTCCGCTGCGGCGCCCCGGCCAGATGCTCCGGATCCTCCGCGTGCACGATCAGCAGCCCACCGAACCCCGCGATCTCC
>NZ_JNYQ01000019.1 GCF_000717245.1 Kitasatospora papulosa | reverse complement strand
CGGTCAGTGCTCAACCAGCGTGGGGCCGGCGCCCGTCGGCTGCAACGATCACGCGCCCACCAGCCGTCCCGGAACCATTCCACCCCCGCTGACGTGCAAAGCGAAAGCGTGTCTAGGCCGCCACGGGCCGCCGGGACACGGCCAGGCAATCGCCACCGGCAGCACGGCAGACTGAGACACACCACGAGATCTGCCGCTGCGGGGCGGGTCTCCTGTCTACTGCGCAGCCCCCGGTAGATGGGAGCAGCGGTTCGCCACGAAGGGACAACTCGCTGCCGCGTGATCCTGCCAGGGCTTTGCCCGGGAGACTCTTCGATGGTCTTCGTGTAATGCGTCATGTCCCCTCGTTCTTGCGACGGGCAGGGCTCCCGGGCGCGGACCAGCTGCTCGATCAGCCGGAGTGGGTGGAGTGGCGGGGCGGGCGTGTACATCAGTACGCGGCGGCATAGCTCGGGGCGGGGTGCGGCGCCGGGGCCGGACACAACCCTGCGGCCGCGACGACGCCGCTGGCACCACTCGCTGGTACTCCCACCACTCGTCTGGCACCAGCTGGTTCTTTACGCTCAGTAATCACCAAGGATGGACCTGGCCGCTCTGCCACTTTACCCACTTGAGCCCTCCCGGGCGGCGATGCAAGGTGGATTCATGACATGGACAGCACCATCGGTCAAGCGGACCCAGCAGCTGGGCGGTCTGGGCACCGTAACTGAGCGTCAGATGTTGGAGGGTTGGCTGAACTGGCACCGGGAGACGTTGCAGGCCAAGTGCGCCGGGCTTGAGCCGGCCCAATTGGCGCGGACGACCGTAGAGCCGTCGGACCTTACCCTGCTGGGCCTTGTCCGGCACATGGCGGAAGTGGAGCGATGGTGGTTCCGGCGAAGCTTCGCCAGTGAGGCTATCGGAGACGTATTCACCGGCCCGTCAGATAGCAACGAGGGACTCGGCGGAGTTCACGCGGCCGATGCGGAGAGAGACTTCGCATTCTTCCAGGCCGAGGTCAAAGCGTGCGACGCGGCGGCGGCTGGACACGATCTCGACGAGACCTTCATGTCATCCTACGGAGTTACCCTCAGCCTGCGCTGGGTCTACATGTTGATGATCCAGGAGTACGCCCGCCACAACGGCCACGCCGACTTCCTGCGAGAGCGGACCGACGGGGCAACAGGTGACTGAGCTTCTTTCTCAGAAGGTCCAGCATCGGGCGCCCGGGGAGATGGATGAGAACCAGAACGGACACGGGCCTACATGATCATGGAGTTCTCTCCGCTCAGCGATGTGAAGAGCAGCCGTGCGGCATAGCTGGAGCGGTGTACTCCGCCCTGTGCAGCTACTGCGTCTCGTCGAACGGCAGGACATCGGCTTCGGTGGCGTCGTGGCGGAGCCGTTCGTGACGCAGCGGGTGGCGCCACACGATGTGGTCCCGTGCCACGTCGGCGCTGATTTCCGCGACGGGTTGGGACCACGAGGACCGGTTCCAGGGGGTTGCGGCTGATCCAGAAGGCGGTGAAGCGGACGTGGGTCCAGGGGTGGTCGGAGCCGGCTGCGGTGAGGTGCCCAGCGAGGGATCGGCTGAGGGCTTGGCGCGTCTGTGCGCGGCTCGGATCTTCCCGTTCGTCCCGGTCTACGCCCCCCTTTCGGACGCCAGCGGCGTGCTGATGGGCCGGTTGACCGTGGAGTCGATGGCGACGGTCCACTCCCCCGGCCCACCGCATCGTCGCGGACCTGGACGGGATGCGGCTTCGCCCCGGTCCCGTCCGGTTCCCAGCGGGCGATCCGCTCGTAGTCGGTCTGCCAGGGTCCGTACCGCTCGGGCAGATCACGCCCGGAGCCCCGGTCGATCAATGATCGGAGTGCTCGTGCATGGACTCTCGCGCGGGGTCCGTCACGAAACGGCTCAGCCGGTAGGTGGTTGCAGCCGCCAGGCGTCCGCACAGCGTGTCGATCCGGATCATCGCCCTGTCGACTCCGGCTTCCCGAAGACGACGCAACCTCGTACGCATCTCCGCCTGGTCCGGAGTCTCAACGACCACTTCCCACTCTCCCGGGTCCGGCGCGGTGCGAGCAGCGAACCGCTGCCGCGCGTCCTCCTGCCGCCGCCTTCTTTTCCCCTGTCCTGGCACCTGCCCAGAATCATTGGCCGGCGTCAGGACGGCAAGGCAATTGGATCGAACACGCACACGCTCGGTAATCATTTGTGAGACACGGCCTGGTGCCGGTCGCGGTATCGTCGATCCTCCGTTCTGACGGGGCGTCGGGCATCGACAGGGGGCAATGCGATGGCAGTCTCAGGGGCGGGGCGCATCGGCGTGTGGGCGGTCGGCGTAGTGGCGGGCGTGGTGTCGGCAGGGCTGATCGTGGCGCTGGTGGTGACCCCGGACATGGCCGACCCAACCGCGAGCGTCACCGGCGCGATCGTCGGACTCGCCGCGTTCGTCCTCGCCGTGATCACCCGGAGGCGGTGGCCAGGTCGCCATTGGCTTCAGCGCATCGAGGATCCTGCCAGTTGACGCGCAAGCCCCCGCCAATCAGTGTGGGCCCCGGGCGGACACGTGTTGCTGTCGTCACCTCGGTCGAGGTTGGTGGTGAGCCACATCACCCCTACGCCAGTCCCCTTGGCCCGCTCCACCGCCCCGCCCCGAAGCCACTAACGGCCCCGGTTGGCTTCAGCGCGCGACCCTTACCCAGGGAGAGGGAGATAACCATGAGCTTGCCGGCAACCGCCGCGCTTGCGCTGCGGGTGCGGTCGGCATGATCTCCCGGCCGACCGCACCCAATGGGGAACCGGCGGCAACGGAGCACCGGCCACGAGGAGCGCTCCGCCTCCGAAGCCGGTGTACCGATCCGTCCTGTTCCGGCCATCATCCGCTCACGGACGCTTCATGCCCCGCCGGTCCGCGACCGCACTCGATCAGGCCACGCCGGCTGCGGCGGCGCCAGGGGGGATCAGTTGCGCTCGGCCGCCGTGACGCGGATGGAGAAGACCTCATGCCCGTTCTGCCGACCGGTGACCAGGGTGCTGATGATGCCGAGTTCCCTCCTGCGCACGGGAACGGACTCGATGAAGCACGGGGCGTCCAGCTCGACGTACCGCGTGAAGTGCGCGTCGAAGCTGGTCGGCAGAGTCTCGGCGGCACCCGACTCTGCATGGGCTGCCTGCGCGGCGGCCTCCAGCAGGAGGAAGCCCGGGACGTGGTCGTGATCGTGGTCGAAGAAGACGCGGTTCGTCACGTCGACCCTCAGCTGCCACCGATGGGGTTCGGCGAGCGCGGTCAGGACGGCGAAGTCGAGCGGGGTCTGGTCGCCGCGTACGACGGGGTCGAGAGCCGGGCCGAGGGGCAGGGCGTGGCGGGTCGCGGTTCTGGCGTCGGCGTGTCTTCCTCTCAGCCGGTCGTAGATGGCCGGAGGATGCGCGATGTAGCGGACTCTCGCTATCCCGAGGGGTTCGTCGTCGCGCGTGATCATGATCTGCGCGGTGAGCCTGGCGGAGCCACGGCTGCGTCGCTCCACTTCCGTGTGAGTGATCGTCAGGCGGACGGAACACGGACCCTGGCGTGCTTCCAGTGCCGCGGTGACGAGGGAGGTGTCGAAGGTCTCCCACCCGAGGCGGTGGTCCAGCGGCACCCCGTGGACCGTGTGAGACAGCATCGTCAGTGCCTGGCGGATGGTTTCGACGAGGAGCAGCGGGTGATAGGCGCCGCGGTGCGAGGTGTACAGGGCATGCCGCGAGGGCCATTCCGCGAGAACGGTGTGGGACACACCGTCGCCATGACTACCCCAGCCCGTGAGGAGCACCTGATCGACAAGTACCTTGCGTACCTGCCGTAATGGCACCGGCTGGATACTGACGGTGGGCATGATTGAGCCAGTCGTGACTGTCATTCGGGTTCCCCCCGGAAGCCGTAAGGTCGTTGGGCGGTCAGCTACAACGCACTGGTTCGAGTCATCGCATGAAGTAACATAGGGATTACTATTTTAATTGTCGAGGGGTTGTGAAGATCTGGTGGCACCACGCGAGTTGAAGCAGGAGCGCAGCGCGCGTACCCGCGCAGCCATCCTCAAGGCCGGTGCCGAGGTGTTCGCAGAGGCGGGTTTCGCGGGTGCGAGCGTGAGCGGCATCGCGCGCCGCGCCGGCCTCACCCTGGGCGCGCTCTACTTCCACTTCCAGTCGAAGGAGGAGTTGGCCCGGGAGATCGTGCGCGCCCAGCCGACCCAGGTCCCGGTGGCTCCCGACGCACGAGGGCTCCAGGCGGCGGTCGACACCTCGGTCCTGTGGGCCACCCGGCTCCTGGAGGATCCCGTACTGCTCGCGGGAGCCCGGCTGGTGATGGATCAGGAGTACTTCGTCGATCCGCACGAGCTCAACTCGTACCAGCAGTGGGTGGACGTGCTGCTTCCGTTCCTGCGCGAGGCCGCCGAGCGCGGCGACCTGAGGGACGAGGTGGCCCCGGAGGCGCTGGCGCGGCTCGTGGTCAACGCGGCGACCGGTCTCCAGATGAACGAACAGCTGTCCACCGGGCGACGTCATCTCCCCGACAGAGTGCGGGAGATGTGGCAGTTCCTGCTGCCGCTGATCACGACCGGGAAGAGCTCTGTGCGCATAGCCGAACCCTTGCGGCCGTCCGGCACGTAACCGTGCGGTGAACACACGAAACCGCTGATTCCGGCTTGTTCACAGGAGTCCGCGAACGGGTCCCGTACGGTTGAATCTGCCCATGGACAACGTTTCAGGGATGTTACCGGGCAGGACAGTCATGATCACGGGCGCCTCAGGAGGCATCGGGGCGGCCGCCGCCCGGCTTTTCGCCGCCGAGGGCGCCTCCGTCGTCCTGATGGCACGCCGCAAGGACCGGCTGGAGGCCCTGGCCGAGGAGATCACCGCCGCAGGAGGTAGAGCGGCATCGATCCCCGGGGACGTACGAAGACCTGACGACGTGGCCAGGGCCGTCGCGCGGGCCGTGGAGCAGTTCGGCAGCCTCGACGCCGCGTTCAACAACGCCGGCTGGGGTTCGGTGGGCGCCGTTCTTCACGAACTCGACGACAGCGCCTATGACATGGCGATGGACGTAAACGTACGGGGTGTCTGGAACTGCATGCGTGAAGAGATTCCCGTCATGCTGGGCCAGAAGGACGGTGGTGTCGTCGTCAACATGTCGAGCGTCGCCGGCCACTCCGCGACCGGTGCGAGCGCACCCTACATAGCGGCCAAGCACGCAGTGCTCGGGCTCACCAGGGCGGCCGCCGCCGAGTACGGTGACAGGGGGGTACGGGTGAACGCCCTGATGGCGGGCGGCACCCGTACCGACCTGCTGGAGCCCTACATCGCGAACGCCCCCGAGGTCGAGGCGGGGATGACCCGGAGGGCGATACAGAAGCGGCTCGCCGATCCGCATGAAATCGCACAGGTCGCCGTATGGCTCTGCAGCGACCGGGCGTCGTTCGTCACCGGCGGCGCCATTCCGGTCGACGGGGGCTGGAGCGCCGTGTGACGGCCGGCTGAGGCTTCGGGGCTGGGGGGCGAAGTTCTGCGACGCCCCTCACGACCCCTGTTTCGGCGCGGACAGGGCACCCGCGCGAACCAGCGGCGAGGCGTGGGGCCAAGCCGCCGTCGGTCCGGCGGAGGCCGTCGGTGCCGGCTCGGACTCGGCCAACCTGCTGTAGGCGCAGGCCGCGGACACCAGCGTCACGTTGCGATGCCAGCCCGGGAACGACCTGCCCTCGAAGTCCTGGAGGCCGAAGCGCCCTTCCATGCGGCGCAGCGCGCCCGGCGTCCAGGCATGTGCTCCGGCCAGCTCGATCAGCTCGTCCATGGGTCGGTGCACCAGGGTCGTCATCCAGAGTGCGGGCGCTCCCTGGCCGTCGGCCCGGTATTCGGCGAACAGGCGACAGAAGCGCTGGGCACGGGGCCCGCGCGGCAGGCTGGCCACGGCGGTCACGATGCGTTTCGCTCCCGCCGCGCCGCCGTGCGGGGACGCCATGACGGTGCGCAGGACCTCGCCGTGGGCATCGAGGAAGCGGCGAGCACTCACCAGGGGGGCGGCATGGCTCCCGCGCGCGCCCTGGTTCACCAGCGGAAGCACCACCGGAAGTGTGTCGGGGACGGTCACCACGAAGTCGTGACCGCGCTGCCGCAATCCGTGCAGCAGCCGGTCAGGCTGCTCGTACGCCCGCAGGTCCGCCACCAGGGGCAGCGGGGTGAGGAGGGCGGAGGCCAGAGTGTCCGCCAGGTCGAGGATGTGCACCCACTCGGGGACCGGCTGTACCGACTCCGGGATGCGCGCGCGGCGACGCAGGCGTTCGTCGGACCACTCGCGGGGCAGGTGCAGGCGCCAGTCGACGGGGATCTGCACGCGACCGGCCGCCAGGAACAGCCCGGTGGCGACCTGGCAGTTGACGGAGCGCCCCGCTACGGGGTCGAAGCGGCGGTGGACGCCGCATGACTGATTTCCGCGCTTGGGCACGACAGCGGTGCCGACCGTCCAGGCCGTCGGCCTCAGCCGCTGCTCGGTCCAGCGGGTCAACTCGGCGCGGGCCGGTTGCCATTCCCACGGGCTGGAGTTGACGAACCGGTGCATCGACTGGGAGGCAGTCGGCGAGTCGGTCACCGCGGCGGCGAGGCTGCGTACGGATTTTCTGCCCGACACGGCGAGCAGGCCGAGTAAGTAGGCGGCGGCCCAGCGGCGTTGATCAGCTCTGGGCAGGCGTGTGAAGACCTGATCGGCGAACTCGGTGACCTTCCGTCCGGCTGCGAGGACGGAAGCGTGGTCTGACTCGTATACGGGGCCGGTCATGGCGTTCTCCTCTTCGAGAGCTCAACGCAACGAAAGAATAATAGAGTTCGCTATTTTTTATCGCATTGAACCAGCCAACCCCGACACCACGACCACCCGGCGCCGCCGCTACCTCGCACCACATACCGAACCAGCCAACCCGAATCACCTCCCTTGATGTGGCTGACCTGCGGCTGCACACTGTCCGCTTGGACAACCGGACACCGGGATCGGCCCATGGTCGCGGTCCGTTCGACGGACTCCACCGGTGCGGTCCTCCCACGGGCGGCTTTCACAGCCGTGCACCACGGGACAGCACCGGCCGGACTCGGCCCGCCTCGCGGAACACGGTGGCGCACCACCCACGGCGCGCCACCGCGCATCGGGTGGCGTCGGAAGGCGGCGACGTCTTTCCCATGGCCGACGAGCACAGGCGGAGACACGCATGGTGAAGCAGGAACGTGCCGCACGCACCCGGCAGGCGCTGTTGGACGCCGCCGCGGAGGAGTTCGACCGGCATGGTTACGACGGGACCTCGCTCAACCGCATCTGCCGCGCCGCCGGGATCACCATAGGCGCCCTGACCTTCCACTTCTCGACCAAGGCGGAGCTGGCGGACGCCGTCCAGTCACAGGGGCAGGCCATCACCCGGGCGGCGCTGGACAGCATGCCGGCCCGCCCGGCTCCCGCGCTTCACCGCGCCATCGACCTCATGCTCGAACTCGCCCGGTTGCTGGACGCGGAGTCGACCGTGCGCTCCGCGGCCCGGCTCAGCCGGGAGCGCCCGGAGCAGAACCTTGCATGGACGGCCTCCTGGATGGTCGTTGCGCAGAATCTCTTCGAGGACGCTTACATGCAGGGCCAGTTGAACGTGGGGGTGCGTCCCGCGTCACTGATATCGCTGTCGACGTACCTCACGATCGGGGTCGAGTGCCGTGCACGGGCCGAACACGAGGACCCGCCGGCCGGGGACCGCGAACCTCGCACGGCCGACGAGCTCAAGCAGGTCTGGGACATGATCCAGTACGGCATCTGTCGTCCTCCGACCTCCGGATCCTGATCGATCGGGCTTGCGATCATTCGTATTGCAGTGCGAAACCGGTGGACGATTTAGGCAAGTCGGCATTGCCGCCCCGGACCGCACCCCGGATTCTGGACACCGCAAACGACACACTTTCGAGGAGTGAGCGTGGTGGCGACGGATTCCAGGAGCAGGACATCACCGGGCACGGCCCGCCGTCGCACCCTCTGCGGTCCCCGCCGCGGATCCGCTCCCCACGGCGGTGCGAGGGACGCCGGGAAGCAGCCGCGCGGTTCATCCGGGCCGCGCTGACAGCCGACTTCCCGTAACGGGACCAGGGTCTCCCCCACCGCTGGTCCTCCGCTCGCCCATGCCCGTACCGCGGGGAGGGGCGCACGACGAGGCCCTCGCGCCACGTTCCGTCACGGCCTCGCCCGGGACAGGACCACCGGTTCCACCAGCTCGGAATTCCGGCTGCTCGTCTTCGGGGCAGCCCACGCAGTCACGCCTTGAAAAGTCTTCTGTGGAGGGTTCCATGGCGACAGCCGAACGTATGGACGTGGTGGTGGTCGGAGGCGGTATCGCCGGTTCCGCCCTCGCGGCGGCACTGGCGGGAGACGGGTACCAGGTGCTGCTCCTGGAGCGGCAGACCGTCTACCGGGACAAGGTCCGCGGCGAGGTGATCAACTGCTGGGGTGTCGTGGAGCTTCTCGAACTCGGCCTGGAGGAATGCCTCCTGAAGGCCGGTGGCACCTACGTCGACCGCTTCGTCGGCTACGACGAGACTGTCGACCCGGAGGTCGCACAGGCGAACGCCATCCCGTTGGACCAGATGATTCCCGGTATCCGAGGGGTGCTCGACGTGGGCCACCCCGAGGCCTGCGAGGCCCTTGCGACCGCCGCGGCCGAAGCGGGGGCCACGGTCGTGCGCGGAATCGGGGACGTCACCGTCACGGGCGGCGCGAATCCCGTCGTCCGCTACGAGTACAACGACGTCGAGTACGACGTACCGTGCCGGATGATCGTGGGCGCGGACGGCCGTACCTCGACCGTACGGCGCCAGCTCGGTGTCTCCCTGACCCAGACACCGCCGAACTCGCTCGGCGGCGGCATGCTTGTCGAGGACCTTCACGACTGGCCCGTCAACGTCACCTCGATCGGCACCGAGGGGGACCTCCTCTACTTCGTCTTCCCCCGTGAAGGCGCGCGGGCGCGGCTGTACCTGCTGCACGACGTCGCGCAGAAGGGCCGCTTCTCCGGTCCGAACCGCCAGGCCGACTTCCTGGAGGCCTTCCGGTTCCGCTGCATACCCGGCAGCGGGATGTTCGCTGCGGCAACCCCTTCCGAGTCCTGCGCCTTCTACCCGATGAACGATGCCTGGACCGACTCTCCCGTGGTGCCCGGTGGCGTCCTGATCGGTGACGCGGCCGGGTGGAGTGATCCGGTCGTGGGACAGGGGCTGTCCATCGCGCTGCGGGACGCCCGCCAGGTACGGGACGCCCTGCGCTCCGACACCGTCTGGTCGACCGGGACACTGGCCCCGTACCGGGAGGAACGCGAGGAGCGCATGCGCCGTCTGCGTATCTCGGGAGCGGTCAGGACCACGATGTACATGACGTTCGGCCCCGAAGGTGCAGCCCGCCGCAAGGCGTACGCCAAGGCATGGCCCACCGACCCGGTCCTGGCAGGCTCCCGCCTCGCCACCTTCCAGGGGGCCTTCGGCGTCCCCGACGAATCGTTCGCGCCCGCGACCATACAGCGGCTCTTCGCGCTGAAGTAGTCAGCCCCGCGATCCGCCCCGGAACCCTCACGGGCACCGCACGCACCGCACGCACCGCCGTACCGACAAGGAAGGCAACCACTCATGCACGTCAAGACCGATGCCGACGACCTGCGGATCCGCAAGAACGGTTGCGACATCCGTGAGCTCTACCCCTGGAACGACGTCGTCACGCCGCCCTGGAACAGCACCCTGTGCTCGATCCGCCCCACCGAGTCCAGCACCCCGCACGGCCACGCCACCGACGAGACGTTCATCTTCATCAGCGGCGAAGGGTACCTGCGGGTCGGCACCGAAGAGCGGACGATCACACCCGGAGACGTCGTCTACATCCCGCACGGCACCGACCACGTGGTCACGAACACCAGCAGCTCCGAGCCGCTTTCGTTCGTCAGCATCTACTGGCTCCAGCCCGCGGACGAGAAGCAGGACGGGCGATGACCGGCCCCTACGGCGCCAGACCCCGGCAGCAGCGCATCAACGTCACCTTCTCTCCCCCGACACCGAACGGGGATCTGCACCTGGGCCATCTGGCAGGCCCCGTGCTGAACAGCGACATCTGCGCCCGGTCCCAGAAGATCCTGGGGCACGACGTGGCCTTCGCGACGAGCACCGACGACAACCAGACCTATGTCGTCACCACGGCCGAACGGCTCGGCATCATCCCCGAGGCACTCATCCAGCAGGCGCTGGACAGCGTCACCCGGTCCCTCGAACTCGCCGGCGTGGACGTCGATCTCTTCGAACGGCCGGACGCCGAGTACACCGCCTTCGTACGCGGCTTCTTCACCTCCCTGTGGGAGCACGGCGCCTTCGACCTGCGTGAGATCGAGCTGCCGTACGACGCGGAGACCGGCGAGTACAAGGCCGAGGCGTTCGTCACCGGCCGCTGCCCCACCTGCCTGGCCCACGCCCGCGCCGGGGTGTGCGAGGCCTGCGGCCTCTACAACCTGCCCGGAGCCCTGCTCCCGGTCGCGGACACGGCCTCCGCGCTGCCGACCAAGGCCGTCTCCGTCTGGGTCCTGGACCTCGAACGCTACCGGTCGATGATCACCAACTGGTACCGCACGACGGACGTCCAGCTCCGCCCCGACCTGGCGAAGGTCGTCTCCGACACCCTCGCGAGCCGCCTCCCCTACATTCCCCTCACCTACCCCAGCGCCTGGGGCATCACGGTGGACTGGGACGGGCCGGACGTACAGCCGCAGGCCATCAACGCCTGGCCGGAGATCTACGTCGGGCACGTGTACTGGCTGCAGCAGGCCCGCATGGACCCGTTCGCCCCGTGCGACGAGCTCGTGCAGTTCATCGGCATCGACAACGGCTTCTACAACGCCTTCGTGTATGTGACCCTCGCGATGCTCGCCGCACGCCACGGCATGTCGGTCTCGCTGCCCAGGACCCGGACCGTCACCAACCAGTACTACATGCTCGAGGGCCGCAAGTTCTCCACCAGCAAGGGCGACGTGCGGTGGGCGAAGGACTACCTCGAATCCGTCGGGCGGGACCGTGCCCGCTTCGTCCTCGGCCTCACGAGCCCGGAACTCCAGCAGGCCGAATTCAGCGAACCCATCGCCGCCGCGACAATCGCGGCCCGCTACGACGCCCCGCTGCGCGCCATCGTCGACGCGCTCCAGCCCTTGGCCGGCCGCCGCATCGACGCGGTCCCCTCACCATGGTGGACCGCCGCGGCCAAGGCGTCACGCGGCCGGTTCGAGGACGCCTACCGGCTGGAGACCTTCAGCGTGCGACGGGCGGCGGAGGCCGTAGCCCTGCACCTGGAGGTACTGGCGCTGCGCTGCGACGCGATCCGGCCCGACGACGCGAGCGACGTGTCCGGAGCGCTGCAGTTCCTCTGGACGCTGCGCACCCTGGGCTGGCCGGTCACCCCCGACCTGAGCGAACACATTTCCACGGCCTTCTCGGCCGAGTCCACCATCGGCAAGCCGCCCCTCCTCTCCGACCTCGCCACGCCGCCAGTGGGCGCGTTCCGCGGCCTGACCGTGCCGCCCGCCGGCACTCCCGCAGCGGAGCCGGCCACCGCCTGAACGGCGGCCGCCACCGCACACCTCTCGCACCACCCCTTCTTCCACCGACAGGAGTTCCACCATGCTGCGCACCTTCATGAACTCGAAGATCCACCGGGCCACCGTCACCGACAGCAATCTCAACTACGTCGGTTCCATCACCATCTCCCCCGAATTGCTCGACGCGGCCGGCATCGGGATCCACGAGCTCGTCCACGTCGTCAACGTCAACAACGGCGCCCGCTTCGAGACCTACACGATCCTCGGTCGGCCCTCCGCCAACGAGGTCGTCGTCAACGGGGCAGCCGCCCGCCTCGTCGAGACCGGCGACAAGGTCATCATCATCAGTTACGCCCAGCTCACCCCGGACGAGGTCTCCGACCACAAGTCCCGGGTCGTCCACGTGGACGACACCAACCTCATCACCGAGACGGCGCTCCTGAGCACCTGACCGGCGCACTTCACCCATGCCGTACGACGTTCCTGCATACACGACAAGTCGAGGATGCGTGAACCGTGACAAGCCAAACGATCCACCCGGTACTGGGAGTGGGGTTCGGACCCGCCAACCTCTCGCTGGCGGTCGCGCTCGAGGAGCGCGACCGCGCCGGGACCGCCCACTTCATCGAACGGTCCACCGACTTCCAGTGGCAGCGCGAGCAGCTGCTGTCCGGGGCCGACATCCAGAACAATCCCTTTCGCGATCTGGCGATGCCACGCAATCCGGCCAGCCCGTACACCTTCGTCAAGTACCTGGCGTCCCAGGGCTCACTGACGGACTACCTGCACCTGAACGCCAAGTTCCCCTTGCGCCGAGAGTACGCCGGCTATCTCACCTGGGTCGCCGACGCCTTCCGGAAGCAGGTGGACTACGGACGCTCGGCCGTCGGCCTCTCCCTCGTCCAGGGGGAGGACGGCGGGGAGGTGTTCCGCGTGGAGACGGACGACGGCGGCGAATACCTCGGCCGGACGGTATCCGTCGGGACCGGCCGATCACCCCGGGTCCCGCCGGCCTTCCAGCGGAGTGTCGGGCCGCGCGTCTTCCACTCCACGCGGTACCTCTCGTCCATCGAAAGGCTGGGCGACCGTCCCCCCCTTCGGGTCGTGGTGGTCGGTGCAAGCCAGAGCGCGATCGAGATCATCCTCGATCTGCTGGCGCGCCCTCAGGTACAGCAGGTCGTGTCCGTCCACCGCACCATCGGGTTCCGTCTCAAGGACACCAGTCCGTACAGCCGGCGGGTGTTCCTGCCCGAGTTCGTCGACTACTTCCATCCTCTGTCCAACGCGAAGAAGCGCCGGCTGCGCGACGACCTGCGGTCGGTCAACTACGCCGCCTGCGACCAGGACGTCATCGACCGTCTGGCCGGCGCCCAACGGGAGTTCGAACTGACCGGTTCCGAGAGACTGTTGATGAAGCCCTTCTCCGAGGTGGTCGTCAGCCGGTCCGAGGGGCAAGGGCAGCGTCTGATACTGCGGGACGTCAACCACCTCACCGAGGAGACCCTCGACGCCGATGTGGTCGTCCTGGCCACCGGCTTCCGGGACTTCGGCAGTGAGCAGGGCGACGAGCCGTACCACCCGCTCCTGGAAGGCATCGCCCACCGGTTGCCGCTCGACGAGGACGGCGTCCCCGTGGTCGCACGGGACTACTCGATCGAGCTCAAGTCCCCGGCGGACAGCCCGCAACCGCTCCGGGTCTATCTGAACGGGCTCTGCGAGGCGAGCCACGGCATGGGTGACGCCGGCGCCCTGGCCATGCTGTCCGTCCGGGCGACGGACATCGCCGACTCGCTCCAGCGTGACCTGTTACGCGACCACGAGGAGCTAGTGGCCTCCGGGACCTCCCCGTGAGCCACCCCGTCGTCACCGCGGACGTCGCCGTCGTCGGCGGGGGCATCATCGGTCTGGCCACGGCCGAGCGGCTGACGGCCGCCGGCCTCAGCGTGGTCGTGGTCGACGAGGCCGGCATCGCCGGAGGCGCCACAGGTGTCTCCGGCGGTCTCGTCCGCGCCTTCGCCCCGTCCGACTGCGACGAGGACCTCGCGTCCGCCGGACTGGCCGTCTACCGGAAGCGCGGATGGCACGGCAGCTGGCCCGCCGTACGAGGCCGGGGCAGCCTCACCTTCCTCGCACCCGGTGAACGTGAGGCGGCACTCCCCCGGGTGGCGTCTCTCCTGGAAGCGGGGCACAAGGCCGAGATCCTCGCCGCCGACGAGATCGGCGCACGCTTCCCCTGGCTGCACACGGTCCCCGACGAATACGCCGTGTACGAGCCCGACGCCGGCTGGCTGCCGGTGCGCGACGTGGCCGCCGCCATGGTCCAGGACGCCGGACCGCGCCTGCGCCTCCTGCGGGCACGTGCCACGCACCTGCTCACCTCGGGTTCCCGGGTGGTAGGAGTGGGGACGGACACCGGCCCGGTCGGGGCACGGGCCGTCCTGCTCGCCGCCGGTACCGGCAGCACACCCCTGGCGGCGGGCGTGGGCGTCCATCTGCCGCTGCACACCCGGGCGGTGGGCTACTGCCTCTTCCGGCTCCAGGCCAGGGCCGCGCCCCTCGCGCTGCCGGCCGTCGTCGACCGGGCCACCGGTGCGTGGCTACGCCCGTGGGACAACACGTCCGTCGTGCTGGCGGGTGCCTTTTCGCCGCTGACGGGTGTGCCCGCCTCGGTGCGCCGCGACGTCCCGCACCAGGAGGTGGAACGGGTCCGCGACATCCTGATCCCACGTCTTCCTCGACTGACCGGAGCCTCGGCCGTGGGCGGCGTGGCGGCCTACGACGCGATGTCTCCGCAGGGGCCCGCCTCTGTGGGCGTGCCACCCGAGGTGGACGGCCTGGTCACCGCGACAGGCTGGAACGGCGGCGGCTTCAAACTGGCGCCCGCGGTCGGCGAGCGCGCAGCCGGACTGCTACTGGAGGCGATGGCCTGATGCCCGGCACCGTACGTCTCAACCCCACCGACGAAATGCTTCACGCCGCGGCCGACAGGCTCGGCTCCAGCCGCATCGTGCAGGTCCTGTGGTCCTTCGACCGTCCGGTGCCCCGTCGCACGCTCGAGGCGGAGTGGCATCGCCTGGACCAGGGTCGTCTCAGTCGCCGGGCGGCCCCCTCGCGCATCCCGGGGGCGCGGCGCACCTGGGTCCGGGCCCACAACACGGAGGAGCTGGACACCGCCGCGCGACCGGTGACAGTCGGCACGCTGATGGAGTGGGCCGACCGGGAGGTGCGGGTTCCGCTGCCGCCCGGATCGAACGCGCTGTGGCGGCTGGCCGCCGCACCGTACGGCAGCGGCAGCGTCGTCTCGTTGACCGTGCCGCACTTCCGCTGCGACGGACTGGGCATTTTCGACGCCATCGCCTCGGGCGGTCGGCCGGACCGGACCGTGCCTGAAGCAGCCATCGCCTCCGGCGGCCCGCCGGACCGTCCGGTGCCGGACGCTTCAAGCCCGCTGGGTGACGCGGTCGACGTCCTGCGGCAGGCCGCACGTGCCGGCGTCGATACCGTCCGGTGGCTTCCGCGTCTCCTGGGCAGTCCGGCCGAACGGGCCGGACTCGTCGCGGCACTGCGCCGGCCTCCGGCGGGTCCGTCGGTCGGGGGTGAACCGCGCTTCTTCACGTCGCTGATCGTCGAGACCAACGCGATCGCGTGGGAGGAACAGGCCCGCGCCCGGGGCGGGACGGTGAACAGCCTGTTCATCGAGTTCGCCGCCAATCTGGTGCGGGCCGCCGTCCGCACGGACAGCCCCACCCCGATCGAGGTGGGGCTGCCGATGACCCTGCGGGAATCGAAGGACGACGGGCGGGCCAATGCCCTGGTGGTCCTGCCGTTGACGGTCCAGGGCGGCCCCCCGCGGTACGCCGGCCTCCGACGTACCCGGGACGCGACCAGGGAGTTGCTGAGCCGCACGGGAGAGCGCGGCGGCACGCTGGTACCGGAGACCCTGTGGCATCTGCTCCCCGCGGGTCGGGCTCATCGGCTGTTGCGGCCGGGGGCGCAGCAGACCGACGTCGTCGCCTCCAACTTCGGCCGGACGCCCGACGCGGTGGCCCGTTTCACCGGGCGGCCGGCGGACGGCGTCGCCGTACGGACCATGAACGTGCCCGGTGTGGTGGCCGACCGGGCCCGCATCCGCGCGTCGCTGTGTCTGGTCCGTACCGGCGACAGGATGGCGGTGACCGTCACCGGCATGCCCGACCACTTCGGTGACGGCTCGTCCCTGGCCCGCCTGGTGGACGAGGAGCTGTCCGCCTGGGGGCTGCGTGCTGACCGCTGGTGGGGCGCCGGGCCGACCTCGCATGCGTGGTGACCCATCGCATCCGACGCCGCGTGCTGATGTCCCGGGGGTTACGGAACAGCCCCGGGGTGGCTCGTACGGGCCGGGCACCGCGCGGGGCCGCGCTCCGCCGGTCCCCCGTGCCTGCCGCCCTGCGGTCCTCCCAGTCCGACCGAAGAGAGAAGGTATCGGCCCATGTCTGCAGCACCCAGGACCACTGTCCTGCCTGACCGGTGGTTCCGGGCGAACCCGGACTCCGCCGTGCTGACCCGCCCCCGTCTGTTGGCCCGTTCCCTCATCCACCTCGCCGAGCTCGACGAGCGGATCGGCTTCTACGAGGAGCTGACCGGGACGGCCGCGGATCTGCGTATGCCCATCCCGGATTTCGGCGGCCTGGAACTCGCGGCGGTGGGGAACATGCTGTTGATCGCGAGCGTCAGGCCGTTCACCGACATCCAGCGGCGGACCGCGCACTCCGTCATCGTGCCTGCTCTGACAGCGCAGTTGAAGCGACTGCGTGCTGCCGGGGCCACGGTCCTCGAGCCGCCCGAGACGATCCTCCCCGGCAGCCGCGCCCGAGTGCGTTACACCGACGGGACCGTCGCCGAGCTGGTCGAGCATCGGCCGCAGCCGGGCGAGCTTCCGCGTCCCTCCCCCCGCCCGGCGGTCCGCGGTGCGGAGCCGGTCCTGCTCGTCCGCAGGGCGGTGAGCGCCTCGGCGTTCCCGGCAGCCGTCGCCCTGTACGAGACGGCCCTGGGCACACGCTGTGACACCCGTGTCCGTCTGGACGGCGCCTTTCCCGTGGAGCTGGCGACCGTCGGCAGTCTTCTCATCGTCGGCACGGACGGCCCGGAGTTCACCCGGAGCGCAGACGTCGGTCTGGCCCTGGTGACAACCGTGCCACTGGAGCGCGCGTACGGCCTACCGGTACCGCTGGACGGTAGCGCCCCCGCCGGGCGCCACCTCGTGGTGCTCCGGGAGGGCACGCTCGCCGAGGTGTGGGACGGCTCCGTCGGCCTGCGTCCCGCGACGACACCTGGACCGTGAATCACCGGCCGGCCCGTCAGCCGTCCGGTCCATCGAATTCGGAGCGAGTCATGACCTATGTGATTGCCCAGCCGTGCGTCGACATCAAGGACAAGGCGTGCATCGAGGAATGCCCTGTCGACTGCATCTACGAGGGTCCCCGCAAGCTGTACATCCACCCCGACGAATGCGTCGACTGCGGGGCGTGCGAGCCGGTCTGCCCGGTGGAGGCCGTCTTCTACGAGGACGATCTTCCCGCGGAAATGCATTCCTACCGTGTCGTCGATCGTGAGGTCTTCGACGTACTGGGATCTCCTGGTGGTTCGCGCGAGAACGGAACTCTTCCCAGGGACCACGCGGCGGTCGAGGCGGAGCCTCTTCAGGCGCCCGCTTGAGGAAGTCGCCGGAAGGGGGTCCCGGAAAATATCCCTGTGCCATGCGTTCCCCCTCATGACGTTTTCAAGTCCGGTGCAAGAAAAAGGCAATTGAATGAACGAGTCCAGGAGGTTACGCAATGACATCGATCGACGCGGCGGCATCATGCCCGGTACATCACAGTTTCGACCCGCTGGGCGAACCGTATATAGCCGATCCCTACCCGATTCATTCCGCTGTACGTGAAGAGGCTCCGGCCTTCTACGCCGCGGCCATCGACATGTGGGTGATCACTCGGTACGACGACATCGAGGCGGTCCTCAAGGACCCGGGGACATTCTCCGCGGCTGTGGGGCAGCGCCCGGTATTTCCGATGTCGGAGGAGGCGCAGGGAATCCTCAAGGAGGGTTTCCACGCCTACCCGGTGATGTCAGACTGCGACCCGCCCCGCCACACGCGCATCCGGAAGCACAACATGACGGGCTTCTCCCCCCGTCGCATCGCCACCTTGGAACCGAAGGTCTGGGCGAAGGCGACCGAGCTGGTGGATGCCGTCGAACCCGGTCAGGTGGACCTGGTGGCGGCGCTGACCTACCCGTTGCCCGCATACATGATCTTCACCTTCATCGGTTTCCCCGACGAGGACATGGACATGCTGAAGGGCTGGTGCGGCAATCGCATCGCGTTCAGCTGGGGCCGTCCCAGTGCCGACGAGCAGCGTGAGATCGCCACGAACATGACGCACTACTGGAAGTACTGCGAGGACTTCGTCGCCCGCAGGGCGGCGGAGCCGGTGGACGACTTCACCAGCGATCTGGTCCGGATCCACCTGGCCGACCCGGACGCGCTGTCGCTCGCCGACATCACCAACGTCGCCTACGGCCTGAGCTTCGCCGGCCACGAGACCACGACGAGCTTCACCGGCAACGCGATACGCCAACTGCTGTCCAACCCGGAGCAGTGGGCCGCCATATGCGCGGACCGCTCGCTCATCCCCAAGGCGATCGAGGAGCTGCTGCGCTACGACAGCAGCATTCCCGCGTGGCGGCGGATCACCACGCGTGCGGTCGACGTCGGCGGCGTTCGGGTACCCGCCGAGGCCAAGGTCCTGATCCTCCTCGGAGCGGCCAACCGGGACCCGAAGCATTTCGAGGAACCGGAGAGCTTCGACATCACCCGGGGCGACGCTCGACGGCATCTCGCCTTCGGGAAGGGCATCCACTACTGCATCGGCGCCCCGTTGGCGCGGATGGAGGCGCGGATCGCGCTCGACCTGCTCGCTCAGCGCGTCCCGGACCTGCGGCTGGTGGCGGACCAGGACTTCGACTTCCCGGCCAACGTCTCGTTCCGCGGGCCCCGGAGCCTGCTCGTCGACTGGCCCGGCTGAGACACGGTCGCCTCGACGCGGTCGGCTGCGGGCCCTGTCCCGCAGCCGACCGCGTCGAGGCGACACCTGGTCAGGTGCGGGTTCCGCGCTCGGTGACCAGCAGGGTCTGCAGGACCCGACCGCAGTCGCCGATGGCGTCGTCGAGCTGCCCGAGGGCCAGGCCCGAACCGGCGGGACTCGCCGCGGTGTCCGAGCGCAGACACAGCCACTCGCCCACCGGGTCGCGGTGCAGAGCGAGAGTGATGTCCGTGTTGATGACGAGTCCCGCGTGGTGGTCGAGTTCGAACGCGACGGCCCAGCTGCTGTCGGCCAGGGTGAGCGCCCGGGTCAACGGCGTGTCCTGTGCTCCCTCGACGAGCGGGATGCGCTGGCGTGCCCAGGCGGTCCCGGGACCGAGCGAGTCGAAACCCTTGCCGGGCTCGAAGCGCCACTCCATGGCCGAGACATAGCCTTCGAGGTGGGCCGCGGCCATGGTGTGCGGTGCCTGCGGGCCCGGCCGCTGCGGCGCGGCCGGCGCGGGACACAGTGACGGCGTCTCGGGTGGGCTGGCGACCAGCCGCCAGGCGCGTGCCACCAGCACCGGGGTGCCCCCGGACGTCATCTCGCCCTCCAGGATCTCCGTACGGCCGCCGGAGCGCACGGTCCGTACCTCGAGCTCCAGATCCGCGACGGGCACGGGGCGCAGCAGTTCCACGGTTACGCGGGCGATGCGCATCCCGCGCCGGGGGGCGTGCTGTTCCATGGCTCGGCCCATGAGCGCGGAGGGGGGACCGCCGTGCTGGGTCTTGGCGCTCCAGGGCCCCGCCGTAGCCGGTGAGCTCGCGAAGCGGCCATTGCCCAGGTCGTGGTAGAAGGCGTTCGCCGTCGTGGCGGACAGGGGCGACGGTCCGGTGTTCATGCGGGGTCCCTTTCGGTGCTCGGTGCCGGTTCGGCGAGGGCGTAGCGGCAGTATGCGGGGCGTCGCGCGTGCTGAGTAGGCGGTTGGCGGTGATGCGCCCGCGGTCTGTCAGTGATGCGTCCCCTGCGCGGGGGCGGGCCGGGCCGGGTCGTCACGGGACCTCTCGAAGACGGAACCGGTGCGTAGGAGGGTGGACTCGTCGAACGGGCGGGCCATCAGCTGCATGCCGATGGGCATGCCGTCGGAGTCCCGCGCGACGGGCAGGGAGAGTGTGGGGAACCCCGTGACGTTGCCGGGCGCGGAGAGCCGTACGTACGCGGAGGTGACGGACTCGGTATAGCCGTCCGGCCAGTTGACGGTGTCCTGGTCCCGTGGCACCGCGGTCAGCGGCACGCTGGGGGCGGCGATCACGTCGACACCGTCGAACACGCCGAGCCAGGCCTGCCGGATCAGGGTGCGGGAGCGCTGGGCACGGAGATGGTCCGCGGCCAGGATGTGCGCTCCGGCCTCCAGCAGGAGACGTACGTCCCGCCCGTAGAGGTGCGGCACCTCCCGCAGTCCGCGCTCGTGGACGGCTGCCGCCTCCGGAGCCATCAGCCCCCAGTGGGTGGCCTCCATGTGTTCCGTGAGGGGCGGGACCACGGGTACGGTCGTGGCGCCCAGCGCCCGGAGGTCCTCGATGGCCTGCCGGACCGCCACTTCCACCTGCGGGTCGACGTGCTCGAAGAAGAAGGCGGCGGGAACGCCGACGCGCAGGCCCAGCAGGTCACCGCGCGTCCCGGCGCACCGGGGCGGTGTCCCGGGGCCGTGGTGCCCCTGGTCCGTGAGGGCCCGCAGCACGAGGCCGGCGTCCCCGGCCGTCCGGGTCAGCGTGCCGACGGTGTCCAGGGACCATGACAAGGGGGCGACACCGACGCACGGGACGAGCCCGTAGGTGGGCTTGAGGCCGACGACGCCGTTCAGCGCCGCCGGAACCCGTACAGAGCCCCCCGTGTCCGTGCCGAGGGCGAAGAGGGCGGAACCGGCGGCCACCGCGACCGCCGATCCCCCGCTCGAACCACCGGCCGTGCGCTCCGCCCGCCAGGGGTTGAACGTCTGCGGGGTGAGCAGGCCGTAGGCGAACTCATGTGTCTGGGTCTTGCCCACCAGGACGGCACCGGCCCGCGCGAGCCGGGCGGCCACCGTGCTGTCCTGGCCCGGTACACGGCCTTCCCACGCCCGTGACCCAGCCGTGGTGGGTATCCCGGCGGTGTCGATCATGTCCTTGAGTCCGTAGGGGATGCCGTGCAGCGGGCCACGGTAGTCACCCTCGCGGATCTCGCGCTCTGCCCGTGCGGCGGCTTTCCTCGCTCGGTCCGCGTCCACGGTGGCATAGGCGTTGAGCCGTCCTTCGCTCGCCTCGCAGCGGGTCAGGACGGACTCGACGAGCTCGACGGGCGACAACTCGCGCCCGCCGACGGCGGCGGCGGCCTCCTCGACCGTCATCTCACAGGACAGCATCGGGCGTTCCAGCCTGGGTGCCTGCGGCGCTGTACGCCGACGACGGGGCGACACCTTCGAGGTCGAGGCCATGCAGCCCGGCCAGGATGCCGTCGAGCCAAGCGGCCAGTTCCGACACCCGGTCGGACCAGCCGGCCTCGGGCGCGGGCTCCTGTGGTGCCGCAGGCGGACCGTACGAGGAGGCCATCGAGGATTCCTTACGCGAGGCGGGCGAGCAGGGAAGGACCCGGCGGCCCTTCGGGAGACGAGAGGGCCGCCGGGGTAGGGGTGTCCGCGGCCTTCGGAGCCGGTCACGGACAGGAGCGCTGCAGGAGCGGTACTACTGGGCGGTGCTGGAAGGACGTGCGGTATCCGACGCGCTAGAGGTCGATCGTGACGTCGTACGACTCCAGCCAGGCGTTGAGCCAGAGCGGTACTTCCAGGTCGATGCGGGTGATCTGCGTACTGGCCGTGCTGATGCTTCCGTCGAGGCGGCCGCGGGTCCGTTCCAGGTCGAGGAGCGGCAGGATCGGCGCGTTGCCCTGGCCGATGACCTCGGCAAGCCTGTCCCGGAGCTTCTTCTCGTAGCCCGAGTCCTGGGTGCTGGGGTAGGGCGCCTTCACCCGCTGCGCGATGGACTCGGGAAGCACGTCGCGGGTCGCGGCGCGCAGCAGGCTCTTCTCACGGCCGTCGAAGGTCTTCATGGCCCAGGGGGCGTTGAAGACGTACTCGACGAGACGGTGGTCGCAGAACGGGACGCGCACCTCCAGTCCGACGGCCATGCTCATCCTGTCCTTCCGGTCCAGGAGGGTGTTGAGGAAGCGGGTGAGGTTGAGGTAGCTGATCTCTCTCATGCGCTTCTCCAGGCCGGTCTCACCTGCCAGGACCGGGACTTCGGCGATGGCGTCGCCGTAGCTGGAGCGCCGGTATGCGGGAATGTCGAGGGTTCTCAGCAAGCCGCCGTCGAACAGCGGTGTGCCGTCGTAGAACGGTCCCGGAGTGGTGGTCAGCCAGGGGAACGTTTCGGCGGTGAGCACCTCGGGGTCGTGGAACCAGCTGTAGCCGCCGAAGAGTTCGTCGGCGGACTCGCCGGACAGTGCGACCGTGGAGCGTTCCCGTACCGCCTGGAAGAGGAGGTAGAGGGAGGGCCACAGGTCTCCGTACCACATGGGGGGCAGGTCGGTGGCGGCGAGGACTGCCGCCCGGACCCCGGGGTCGCTCAGGTCGTCGCTGTTGAGAAGGATCTCCTTGTGCGCGGCGTCCACGTGCTGGACGAGGTCCCGTACGAAGGGCGCGTCGGGCGTACTGCGCAGAGGGTCGGGGACGAAATTCTCCTCGGCTCCGACGAAGTCGACGGAGAAGGAGCGGACCGGGCCCCCTCCTTCGGCGGCCAGCGCCTTGGCGGCCAGGGCGGTGATCGCGGAGGAGTCGAGTCCGCCGGAGAGCAGGCTGCACAGGGGGACGTCGGAGATGAGCTGCCGGCTCACGGTGTCCTCGAGCAGGCCGCGGACCGTGTCGATGGTCTGCTTCAGCGTGTCCGTGTGTTCCTTTGCCTCCAGCGCCCAGTAGCAGCGCTTGACCAGACCTTCGCGGCGGACCCGGACGGTGTGGCCGGGCCGGACCTCGTGCATCCCGGTGAAGATCGCGTGCTCGGGGGTCTTGACCATGTCCAGGAGTTCACGCAAGCCGTCGACGTTGATCCGGCGGGGGATTCCCGGGTTCGCGAGGATCGTCTTGGGTTCGGAGCCGAACAGGACCCCGTCGGCCGTCGGGTAGTAGTACAGAGGTTTGACGCCCATCCGGTCCCGCACGAGGAGCAGTTCCTGGCTGCGGACGTCCCAGACGGCGAATGCGAACATGCCGTTGAGCTTGTCGACGAGTCCCTCCCCCCATTCCAGATAGCCGCGCAGCACCACTTCGGTGTCGCTGCGGGTACGGAAGCGGTGCCCCCGGGAGGCGAGGTCGGACCGGAGTTCACGGTAGTTGTATATCTCGCCGCTGAAGGTGAGGACGGCGAGTGTGCGTCCGTCCTCCTCGGCCGTCATGGGCTGGCGGCCGCCTTCCAGGTCGATGACCGAAAGCCTGCGGTGGCCGATCGCGGCATGCCGGTCGATCCACACCCCTTCGTCGTCCGGGCCGCGGCACGCCATCGTCCGTGTCATGGCGTCGACGACGGCGCGCTCCTGTCCTAAGTCGCGCGTGAAATCTACCCAGCCCGCGATGCCGCACATAAGCGACGTACTCCTTCGGTCGAAGAACGGAAGAACGGCGGACGCCTGCCTGATGCGGGCGCCCGTGTCCCTGGGACAAGGGATGTGTGTGCAGGTCACCGGACCGGCCCGTCGCAGCGGGGTGGCTACGGCGGACCGGACGTCGGGCAGGAGCCCTGGGTGAGGAGCTGTGGCCCTACGGCTGGTGAGCCGGCTCGGGCCAGGTGACCTTTCGGGCCTGGTGAACGCCGATGGCCACCACGGTGAAGACCGCGGCCGTGCCGGCGAGTGCCATGACCACGGACGGGGAGGACTGGTCGACCACCACGCCTCCGGCCAGGGCGCCCATCGAGATGGTGGCTTGGAACGACGCCGTGAAGAGCACCGATGAGGCCTCGGGGGAATCGGGACATGCCTTGGCGAACCAGGTCTGGGAGCAGACCGGAACGGCCCCGTACGCGACACCCCACAGGATCAGCAGACTCACCGCCCCGAGCCGGCTGCCGCCGAGCACAGGGAGCAGCAGGGTCGCCCCGCCGATCATCGCGGCGGCCGCCGCGAAGGTGGCCCTCGGGTATCGCCCCACGAGTGATCCGCCCAGGAAGTTCCCGGCGATGCCGGCTGCCCCGTAGATGAGGAGGAACACGGTGATGAGCCCGGCGCCCACGTGCGTCACCTGTTCCAGGAACGGGGTGACGTAGGTGTAGGCCCCGAAGTGGGCGAGCACGACCAGGAAGGTGATCACCAGAGCGAACCTGGTGTTGACGCTTTTCAGCATGCCGGTGAGCACGCGCAGGCGTGTGGGCTCCTCCGCGGGCAGGGACGGGACCACCAGGATCAGCAGGACGAACACGGCGAGAGTCAGCACTCCCATCACCAGGAAGGCTGTACGCCACCCCGCGACGTCCCCGATGAACGTGCCCATCGGTACGCCGAGCACAGATCCGAGCGGTACCGAGGAGAAGATCACGGCGGTGGCGCGGCCGACCGACTCCGGAGGTACCAGCCGGCCGGCCAGTCCCGCCCCGATCGACCAGAACCCTCCGATGGTGATGCCGACCATGACCCGGGAGACCAGGACCAGCCAGTAGCTGGACGCAGCCGCCGCCAGGAAGTTCGCCAGCGCCAGCAGGAGGACGAACGCCCCCAGCATGAGACGCCGGTCGATGCGCCCCGTTGCCACGGTGACCAGAGGTGCCGAGATGGCCGCCAGGAAGCCCGGCATGGTCATCATCAGGCCGGCCATTCCATCGGAGATGGTGAAACTCGACCCGATGGAGGTAAGCAATCCGATCGGCAGGATTTCGGTGGTGACGATCGAGAAAATTCCCAGCATCACCGAGATCACGGCCAGCCACGAGACAAGTGGCGACCGTGCCGGCAGTTCAGCTGGGTCGATGGAAGCAGTCGTTGCTGTGGACACGAATCCCGTCCTGTTGTGGGGCGTCACAAATGGTTGTGAGCACTATTGCAGCAGGGACAGGAGACACCTTCTGGCAGTTTTCCGACGTCAACAAGAGCGCCCGGGCACCCCGCCGACCCGTCGGCCGAATGGCGTCAGGGCCGGAGAGCCCGGCGTTGCTGCTGTTCAGGCGGTTCGGGGTGGGTCGGGAGGCCGGTGACGGGACGCCCCTCGTTCGGCGGCAAGTCGACGCTACTTCGTCAAGTCGGCGAGCACAGAGAAGGCGAACTCCCGAGCGAAGAGAGGACACGGGATCGATACGTTCGAATTTTGACTTTCCTCCATCAGAAATGCATGAACAAGAAAGGAAACGGTCGACTCGGACTGACGACCGCTCCGGAGATCAGCACTGCGGGTTCACCGGAGTGCTCGGGCGCACAACGCGATCGGCTCTCGTCGCCGGCACGCTGGGACGCGTCGGCGACAAAAGCCCGGGACGAAGGCGTGCGCGAAGGTGCCACATGGGGCGACGACCACTCAGTCAGGCCGATAAGGATCTGGCGTCCGCCCAGCACATCGCCAGGAGGACCACCGGGGCCGGAACGGTCGACGGCATGGCACTCCATGTGGAGATATCGTCAAATTCCGTGGATCGACCGGACAGTCCGATGACCGGTCGATCAAACGAGCGGCTTGCGGTAGCGGACATACTCGTTCCGTCTCCGGAACCCCACGCTCTCGTAAAGATCGTAGGATCGGTGCGGATTTGCCGTGCCCGTGTACAACCTGGCAGTCGTTGCGCCCCGCTCGCGAAGACTTCGCAGCCCGTCCAGCAGCAGGACCCGGCCGATTCCGAGGCGTCGCTGGTCCGTTCGGACACTCAGCTCTTCGACCTCGCCCACGGTGTGGTCGTGGCCGCGGATGGAGCAGAGGGCCACGCCGAGCATGTCCTGCCCGTTCCAGGCGGCCCTCCAACATGCCGGGTTGGCGGTGTCGACAAAGTCCTGGAAGGACCATTTCTGGGTGAAACCGGTGTCCGCATACGAGTCGACGACCGTCCTCCAGGCCGCGCGGTAGTGGCTGGTCCCGATCGGCCCCGTCCGTATCCCGGGACGGAGTTCGCTGCCCGGCTCGGGCAACTGCTGCAGATCGCCCAGCTCTAGCTCGACCAGACTGAAGACACGTCGGTAGCCGGCTGCGAGCAGAAGCGCCGTGGCATCCTGCTCGGAGATCATGGCGTTCGCACCGATCACCGCAGTCCGCACCGTGCCGTGTATTTCGACGAGCTGGCGGATCCGCTCTTCGGCCCAGCGCAGCATGGCTGATCCGATGCCCTGGCCGCGATGCTCGGGCAAGAGGTAACCGCGGTGCAGGTACAGCCACGTATCGTCCCGCTCCTGCCACCACCGGATCGTCGAGTAGCCGACGACGCTCCCGTCGCGCACCACCAGGACCTGGTTCTTGGACGGCTCGTCCAGCTTGGCAGAGGCCTCGGCGATCTCGGCGGCTGTCGGGAGCCCTTCCACCACCGAACGGGCGTCGACCCGGTCCCGTTCGACACATTCCAGCCGCACCGTGGCCATGGGGCCGTGGTCCACATCACCCCGATACGGCCGGAACCCGAAGCCGGCTGGGAGGCCCTGTCCTGGCGTGTCATCCGACATGACCGGATGATCTCGAACTTTGAGGCAGGTCCGCCACCCTGTTCATGAGTCATGCTGCGGTCGTCTGCGGCCGCTCCACGAGGTAGCCGCGTTCGATGTGGGCTCCGACTCGGACGAGGGCGACGAGGTGGGGTGCATTCACGGCTCGCCAGCGGGTCCGGGTGGCCTCGACGAGCTCGAACACCATCGCAAGTGCGGCCGCTCGTGAGCCGGCCCCTTGGGTGACCTTGGTCCGCAGCCGGACGGCCGCCAAGGTCGACTCGATCAGGTTGGTGGTCCTCAGCTGGTCCCGGTGCTCGGCGGAGAAGTCGTAGAAGGCCGGCAGTCCGTCCTCGTCATCGGTGATCTTCATGACGGCCATGGGGAACTTGGCGCCGTGTTGTCTGGCGACCACGTCCTGCGCCGTACTGCGGCAATTTCGGCCTCGAGCGGGTTCGGGGGGACGGCGAGCACGGGGCACGGCGCGTGTGCCAGGCAATGCCTGGCCACCGGCGCCCGCAGTCCAGGGAACCACCTGCCGCGGATGCCCGTGCCGACGACCAGGAGGTCGTCGGACGACCGAACAGCATCGACGAGAACCGCCCCCGGGTCGCCCCGAACGGTACACCCGACCAAAGTGACTCCCGGTCTTCCTGCGGCGAACGCCGTGTCCAGAGCCGTGCACAGATCGTCCCTCGCCGCCTCCCGGCACTCCCCCAGCAGGGCGGTGCCGTACGTGGCACGGCTGCCCAGCCCTCCACCGGGCAGTTGCCAGGCCAGGACCGCATACAGCTCCGCGTTGCGCTCCTGGGCCTCGGCAGTGGCCCGGTGGAGGGCCGTGAGGCTTCCCAGGGAACCGCTCACACCGACCACAACCCTCCGCTGCACCGCATGTCCTCCTGGTCGTCCTGTCCCGGAACTACATTGAACGGCGGTCCGAGGGCTCCGGGCGTCAGTGATCCGTATGAACCGGACGACAGGCGTCAAAGTTGCGTCAGGTGACCAAGCAGTCACCCCAGGGGCGGGCATAGCTTCGACGCCACGCGCCGGCAACCGCCTCCCGCGGATCCTTCGGAGGAACCCATGTGCCTCTCCCAGTACGACGACGACCCCGACCCCGAAGAACGGGCCCCTGCCGGGCTGCTCCACGTACCAGTCCGGCCTGGAGCAGCGGGGCCCGCGCTACGGATGTTCCGCTCCCCCATGGGGGAGCGGACCGCCGTCGGCTTCACCCGCCAGGACCTGCTGACGGCGGCCCTCGGTGCCGGTCAGTCCTCTATCAGGCTCTCCGAGCCCGCGCTCCGTTCCCTCGCGGCTCCTCTCGGCGTGGAACGGCTCGTCCTCGACCCCGCCCTTTCGGCCCCCGCAGTCACCGCGGAGCCGGTGCACACGGCCGCACAGCCGGTCCGCGCGCTGTGACTCACGCTTCGACACCCGCCTTCCGAGGAGATGCAGTCATGTCCGCTCCCGTTCTCACCGGGCCTTCGGCCGAACTGGATGATCTGTCCGTCTGGCCGGCCTCCACCGCCCGCCTCCCGGGCGGGAACCTGAGTGTCGGCGGGGTCTCGCTCACCGACGTGGCCGAGCGGTTCGACACCCCGGCCTATGTGCTGGACGAGGGCGAGGTGCGGGCACGGTGCCGGACGTACCGGGCCGTCTTCCCTGACGCCGATGTGCTCTACGCCGCCAAGGCGTTCCTGTCCCGGGCGATGGTGCGGTGGATCGACGAGGAGGGACTCGGCCTCGACGCCTGCTCCGCCGGCGAACTCGAACTCGCCGTCATGGCCGGGTTTCCGGCGGCACGGATAGTGCTGCACGGGAACGCGAAGAGCCCGAGGGACATCGAGACCGCGCTGCGACTCGGGGTCGGACGGATCGTCGTCGACAGCCCCTCGGAGATCGCTCGACTTGCCGCCCAAGTCGGCTCCGGCGGTCGGCAGAAAGTGATGGTGCGGGTGGTGCCGGGCGTCTCCGCAGGCGGGCACGAGAAGATCCGTACCGGTACGGACGGGCAGAAGTTCGGCCTGTCCCTCACCGATGGTTCCGCCCAGCACGCCATCGCCCGGGTCCTCGGCCAGCCGCAGCTCGAACTGACGGGCCTTCACTGCCACATAGGCTCCCAGATCACCGACGTCAAGCCCTACTTGGTGGCCGTGCGCCGGATGGTCGGGCTGATGGCCCGGATCAAGGAGAGCCACGGCGTCACGTTCCCGGAACTCGACATGGGAGGTGGGCATGGCGTGGCGTACCGGGCAGGGGAAAGCGCACTGGACCTGACCGCGCTAGCACACCGTCTGAACGGGGAACTCTCCGCGAGCTGTGCGGCAGCGGGGTTGCCCGTGCCGAGACTCGTCATCGAGCCCGGGCGGGCGGTAGCGGCCCCCGCAGGTGTGGCGGTGTACCGCGTACTCGCCGTCAAGCCCACCGGGTCGACGATGTTCGTCGCAGTCGACGGCGGTATGAGCGACAACCCCAGGCCCGCTCTGTACGGGGCCCGCTACGCGCCGCGGCTGATCGGCCGCTCCACGACCGCCGAGCCGGTCGCCACCACGGTCGTAGGTCGGCACTGCGAGGCGGGCGACATCCTCGCGGCTGATGTCCTGCTGCCCGGAGACGTCCGCCCCGGCGATCTGCTCGCCGTGCCGGTGTCCGGCGCCTACCAACTGTCCATGGCTTCCGACTACAACCTGGTCGGCCGTCCTCCGGTCGTCGCGGTGCACGATGGCTCGGCCCGTCTGTTGGTGCGACGTGAGACGCAGGAAGACTTCCGGCGGCGCGATATCGGCGCCTGATCACGAGCACCCGCAGGGCCCCTGTGCTGCAGCGTCCCGCTGTGGTGCAGGGGGCTTACCGTGTCACTCCGATTCGTGGGCGTCGACGGCAACGGGCTACGACCTCGGCCCTGCCTTCGTGCGCGCACAGCGGCGCGTACCGGCGCCGTGTACACAGTGGTCCTCGCGGGGTGGCGAGCATTTCGCGGTGTCAGCGCAGGTCTTCTCTGAACTACTGAAGCTGAATGCGTGATGGCGGTCACCATGCGTGATCAGGGGACCTCATGGTCCCAGCTCCGACGTGGTCCGCACCATTTCTGGCAGGTCAGCATCCTCGGTCGTAGATCGCCCGCAGCCACGGGTCCCTGACGGCGGGCTTCCGCGTGAGCGTGTACCGGAACGCCTCCCTCGACGGCTCGAACGGGTACCGAGGGTGCGGCGGCAGCGGGTCGTCCCGCTCGACGCCTGCTGGCAGTCCGCCGCCCACCGGCAGCCTGGTTCGGCGGGGCGGGAAGGCAAGTTCGGCCCAGAGCGCGGCATCCACAGGTACCGGTGCCGTCAGGGCCGTTCTTTGCAGTTGCGGGCTCTTCACAAGCGCCAGGAGGGCGCTCAGCGATCCAGGCCCGCAGAGCTTTCTCATTCCGAGCCTCGGCCGGCGACGGCCCGGTACATGGCCGCGCTCTCTCGGGCTCGTACCGCACCGGTCGCCCCGCCCCTCCCCCGCCGCCTCCTGGCTGGGTAACCACGGACCGGCGGAACGCCACCTGGGCGGCTCCGGACCTCGTACAGGATCACGAGGCCCTCCGGGCACCCGGCCTGACAGGAACGCACCGGTCCCCGGCTGTCACCTGGAGGACCGGTGCATCCTCCCTGCCGGACCGGGCCGAACACCGCGCCGTCCCGGTCCCGTTCCGCGGCTCGGGGGGCGTGGTGATCCTGGGCCGGAGCGGCAACGTCTCTCTTTCCGGCCGTCTCTTCGGCGCCAGGACCTCGCACACGGTCCGCACGGGAGCCGGTGCCGGCACCGGCTCCCGTGCGCTCAGTGGACCGAGAGCCGCACGAGACCGGTGCTCCTCTCAGGTGCGCCGGACACGCGCAGCGCCACATAGCGGGGGGAGCCCGAAGCCCGCAGGGTCCTCTCCCGGCCGCGGCCGGTCAACGCGCCCGCCCGGCGGTAGCGGATCCCGTCGTCGCTGAACTCCACGGACATCGCCGGGACGTTTCCGGTCAACCACTCGGCTTCCACCCGCTGCACCGCGCGTCGCGCACCGAGGTCCACGACCATCCGGCCGTCGCGCCCCGGCCGCCACACCGTGTCCGGATCACCGTCCACCGCCGCGGCGGGTTCCGACATCCCTGCGGGCAGCGGCGCGTTCGGAAAGACGGTTCGGCCCAGAGCCTGGTCCGTCGTCGGGTACGCCAGGGCCCCACGCACCGTGGTCTCCGTGACCCGGCCCGGCCGCACCGTCACCACGGTGCTGCGGCCCTGCGCCTCTACCCGCACCCGGCAGGCCGGACCGGACAGCCGGACCGTCGCGGCGTCCACGACCTCCGCCCGCAGCCCGTCGGGCAGCGAGCGCCCCGACAGCGCGACCAGCGTGAACCGCGGCGGCAGCAGCAACGCCGACGCCGCCTCCAGCCGCGCCTCGTAGCGCAGCCCGTTCCCGGTCACCAGTTGCTCGCCCTCGTAGACCTCCCGGTGACGGCTCTCCTGGACCAGGGAGACCGGGGTGCGCACCGCCCGGTCCGAGAGGTTGAACAGGCTGAGGTGCCCGTCCGTGACCGCCGCCTGCACCCGGTCGTCCCCGGTCGTGGGCGTAGGCCGGCGGGCGAGTGCCTCCAGCTCGGCGGTGGACACTCCGCAGTGGCCCTCCACCAGCAGCGGGCCCTCGTCGTCCTCCGCGGGCACGATCGTGTCCCCGTACACCGCGAGCGGGCCGCGTCCGCCGCGCACCACCAGTCCGGCCCGGCCGTCGACGTCCAGCCAGCCGCCGGTGCTGCGCAGCGCCGGGGCGGGGCCGTCGGCCAGGTCCGTCCACCGCTCGCCGTCGTCCGAGCCCTGTACCAGGTAGCTGCGGCCTGCCGCGCTCTCCCAGCGCAGGGTGACCCGGTCCAGGGCGCGCGGCTCCCCGAGGTCCACCGCCAGCCAGCTGTCGGGGCGTGGCCGGTCGGCGGTGGAGACCGCCCAGCGCGTCGTGTCGTCCCCGTCGACGGCCAGCTCCGGCCCCCTGCCCGGTGTGTACGAGGAGGCGGTCGCCCGTCCGCCGCGCGCGAGGTCGGGACCGGCCGCTCCGTCCCGTGCCTCCACAGCGAACAGCGAGTATCCGTAGGCCGGATCGGGCGTCACGCCAAGGACCCGCAGGTGCCGCACCGTCGCACGGTCGAAGGGGAGCTCGTCGACCCGGCCGGTCGAACCTCCGGAGGAGTCCCGGGACGCGACCTTCGCCGAGCCCTCTGCGAAGCGGTACGTGCGGCTGCCGTCCAGGCCCGCCACGCCCGGCATGGTCAGGTTGTGCACCTCGAGTCGGCCGCCCACGGTGTCCGGGCCGCCGGCCGCATGGACGACCGCGCCGGTGGGCAGCGTGGTGAAGCCAGCAAAACCGTTCTTCAGTCGTAGGAGCGTCGCGCTCCCGTCGAACCCGTCGCGCGGAGTGGTGTGCGTGCGGACAGAGCGGCCGGTGACCTCGACGGCGGTGGAGGGCAGGAACATCGGCGTGCTGCCGCTGATCCGGAACAGCCAGTCGTCGTGGCCGGGCTGCCAGGCGAACTTCACGAACTTCGGCTTGGACACCGCGCCCGCCCAGGCTGCGGGCGACTGGTGCGCGACCAGGCCCGGCCCCTCCCCGAAGTCGGTCACCCCGGAGGCGTACGCGAACAGCTCTTGGCCCGACAGCGGCACGACCGGCCGGCCCGCCTCGGGCCACACGTGCAGCAGATAACTGATGGCCAGCTCGGCGCGTGCCTCCGGCTCGTACTTCGGCTCACCCGAGAACTTCGCGAGCCGGTACTCGGGCGGGTACGCCTGGTAGGCCTCCAGCCTTTCCGCCAGGTCCTGTTCGGCGCGGGCCGCCGCCCGGTCGCCCATCACCCGGGACAGGAACGCCAGCGGGATGACATCCCGGCCGTAGAGATGCTCCCTGTCGTTGACCATCGGCATCAGCGGCTCACCCGCGTCCGACATCACACCCAGCAGGGTCCGCCACAGCGGTCCGGCGTTCGGCTGCCGGGTCAGCACCTCGGGCAGCGGCTCCCCCGCGGCCAGGAAGTGCGCCGCGTTGCGCCCCGAGGTCCGCCACAGCTCCGCCTGGTAATGCGGGCCGAATGAGCCGTGGTTCTCCACGATGAACGTGTCGTAGACGTTCCGGGCGGTGTTCCGCGCCACCGGAACGCCGTCCACGCGGGCCGGGTTGGCCAGGTCGGCCTCCGGCAGGCCGGCCTCGTTGCGCGACCAGGCGCCGTAACCGACGGCCCACTCGGCGCGCCGCCGGTCGTCCGGGGCCCAGGCCAGCGCGGGGGCCAGCGCCTGGGCGTAGATGCCCATCTCCTCCAGCTTGGTGTCGCCGACGTGTCCGCCCGCCGGACCGTTCGGCGTCCAGGATCCGGAGGCGGGGTCGTCCCCGGTGCCCAGGGCGTGCGTGTACGCGGCCTGCTCCCGGACGATCGTGTCGACCAGGGAGCGGGTCTGCGCGTCCAGTTCGTCCCACAGCAGCCGGGCGGCCAGCACGAAGTACGACTGGAACGTGGTGTCGAAGAACAGGGTGCGGCCCCACTGCGTGCCGCCGGTCAGCCGGTTGGAGGCGGCGAAGTGCCGCAGCGTCGCCAGGGTCCGCCGCCTGAGGGTGTCCCGGTCCACGCCGGCGAGCTCGGCGTCGTAGCTGCCCCGGGTCAGCAGCACGGCGTGGCCGAGCACCACCGCGAAACCGAAGGACTTGTCGGTGTAGATGCCCCGGGCCTCGTCCCACTGCGTCTCGGACCAGCGGGTGTGCCGCAGCAGGACCCGGTAGTACGTGGCGGCGACCACGTCCTCCGGGGCGCTCTCACCCGCTGTTCCATGAGGGGGCGCCGCTGCAGGCAGGGCACCTGCGCCCAGTGGCAGGGATACCGCGGCTCCGGATGCACCGAGGATCTGGAGCAGACGGCGGCGGCCGAGGGGCAGGGAGGTCGGGCCCATGATGGTTCTCCTCTGACGGGCTCTCGCGGCGGTCCTGGGGCAGGCGTACGCGTCGTGCGACGGACCCGCGTTGGACAACGTTGTCAATGGTTGAGGGCCACCCTTGGCCGGACGACTGCCTTCCGTCAAGGGAAAACGCACGATCGAGCGGAGAAAGGGCGGCGGTGGGGTGTGGGACGTTTTCGGTCGCGCCCGTTTCATCGGCAGTGAGTCCGCCGCCTCTGACGGGAGCGGAACGTCGTGGACCCGGCCGCACCGGGCGATGCGCGCCGGTGTGCCGGAAACCGCTGCCACCCGGATCAGAAGCCCCGGAAAACGCCCTCGTCGGCGGCGTTGACGAAGTCCTCCCAATCCATGTTGGCGAGGGAGATGTTGTTCTCGATCGACCAGAGCTCCGCGGCTATGACGCGCAGTTCGCCGTGCTCCTGCTTCGTCTCGCCGTCCTCGTCCTCGTCCTCGTCATAGTCGTCGTCCTCATCCCCGTCGAAGGGCAGGACGGCCAGCAGTGGCATCTCCGGCCCGGTGAGGGCGGTCGTGTCGGCCACGATCAGCAGATCGCCCCGGGCGCGGGCCACCGAGACGGCCTGTTCGGTCGTCAGGTCGCTGTAGGCGACATCGTCCACCACGTGGACGTTCGCGAGGAAGCCGTTCTTGTTCGGCGTGGTGACGGCCGTGAGCAGGGCTTGCCAAGCGGCCTGGTCGGAATGGTCGGTACGGATCAGCAGGGTTTCGTCCGTGTCCGGCAGGTTCTTCATGGGACTTCTCTCTCGGTGAGCGTGTTCCTCGGAGGGGTGGGCTGTCCGGCCCGGGAACGCGCCTCCGCCGGAAACGCTATCTGCCGGGTCTGACACGAGACCCTGCCGCCGGCCGCCGGTTCCCCGTCCCCGTCCCCGTCCCCGTCCCCGAGAAACTGCCCGATCGGCCTACGAGTTGCCGTCACGGACCACGCTCACCCCGGTGACGAGGCCAGGGTGGAGGCCGCTCGCGAAGGGGGACCAACTCCTCGTGCCCTTTACGCGCGCGGCGCATCCCCTGCCGCTCGGGGTCCCGCTGTGGTGACAGGTCAGATCATGCCCAGGGGTACGTACGGGTGTCCCGTCTCACTCCGGGGCGAGACGGGACACCCGTACGCGGTCGGCCGCTCCCGGCGGGGGCGTGCGGGCGCGCCGCGCTTTTCCGGAGCCCCGCGACGCCCGGGCCCCGTGTGGCGGGGTCCTCGCACAGCTCTTCGGGCGCCGGCGCTTCCGCCGCCGCTGCGCGCCCGGGCCGGGGCAGGTGTTCGTTCCCTCGGCGCCACCTCACCGGGCGAGGTGACGCACGGCGGCCCGGGTGTTCAGCGTCCGGCCAGCGCGACGAGGACAGTGGCCGCCAGTGCCGCCCGCTCGACCATGCCGGACACGGAGGTGTTCTCCGATCGGGCGTGAGCGCCGCTGCCGACCGCGCCGATGCCGTCCAGGACGGGGATACCGGCCGCGGCAAGGAAGTTGCCGTCGCTCGCTCCTCCGACCGATGCCTCGGAGAGGCCGAACCCGAGCAGTTCCGCGCACGCGGTGGCGAGGTCCGCGAACTCCGCTACCTGGGCGCTGCGTTCGAAGACGGGGCGGTTCCAGTCTCCCGTGACCTCCAGCCGGGTACGGGTGTCGGCGGGGCGCAGACCGGCGAGGGCGCGCGTGATGCGCTGCCGTTCGGCGTCGGACGCCACGCGTATGTCGAGGTGGGCGCGGGCCCGGCCGGCGGTGACGTTGCTGCGGGTCCCGCCCTCGATGACCCCGACGTTGACGGAGGTGCCCGCCTCGTGGTCGCGCAGCCGGTTCACGTGCAGGATCTGCTGGGCGAGTTCGTCGACCGCGCTGGCGCCGGCGGTGGGGTCGAGTCCGGCGTGGGCCTCGGTCCCGGTGACGGTGAGGGTGAACAGGCCGACGCCCTTGCGGGCGGTTTTGATGGACCCGTCGGCCGCCGCTTCGAAGACCATGGCGAGCCGGGAACCGGCTGCCGCCTCGACGACGGCCTCGTGGGAGGCGTGGCTGCCGGTCTCCTCGTCGCCGTTGAGGACGAGCGTGCAGGCGGGCCGGGGCAGGCCGAGCTCGTCGAGCGCGCGCAGGGCCCATACCGCCTGGACGAGGCCGGCCTTCATGTCGAAGACGCCGGGGCCGGTGATGCGGTCGTGCTCCCGGCGGAAGGGCCAGGTGTCCAGCGTGCCGGTCGGCCAGACGGTGTCGTAGTGTCCCACGAGCGTGACCGCGCGGCTGTCGGCCGTGGTCGCGCCGCGGACGGGGTAGCGGCGGACGAGGATGTCTCCGGCGTCGGCGCGCGGGAGGATCTCTTCGTCCTCCGGAGTGCCCAGCCGCCGGTCGAGCCAGTCGCGCAGCCAGGCGAGGCAGTCGGTCAGGGCGTCCAGGTCGTCGCTGGAGCTGCCTTGCGCGGTGTAGGCGGCGAGGTCGGTGACCATCTCCTCGCGGTGGTCGTCGAGCCAGCGCTGTACGGCTGCGGCCTGGCTGCGCGCAGGCAGCTGCGGGTGGTCGGGCTGCTGGACGAGGCGGTCGAGTGCGTCGAGCCGGGCCTCGGACATGGTGTGCGGTGCGCACTCCAGTTCGCGCAGTCCGTCCAGGACGGCCCGGAGGCGGATCGTGGGCAGTCCTTCGCCGGCGGCCTGGGTGATGACGTCGGCGTAGTGGGTGGTGACCTCGACGGGCCGGTGGCGTACGGCCAGGTCGCGCCAGATGCCGCTGCGGTCCTTGGTCTGGGTGCGCAGCCAGGCGGTGAGGCGGTCGAAGGCGGTGTCGCGTGCCGCGGGGACCGCTCCGTGCCGGAAGGGCTCGGGGTCGAAGGCGTCGAACGCCTCGAGTGTGACGCCGCGCCGCTCGGCCACGGCGAAGATCTCCTCGGCGAGCCCGGCCATGGACGGACGGTGGCGGTCGATGAGGTCGGCCATGGGTGCGTCGGTGAGGGCGGTGGCGGCGAGCATGGCGCCGAAGCCGGCCTTGGCCCACAGGTGGCCCTCGACGTTGTCGTCGGCCCGGGCGGGGCCCCAGCTCTGCAGGTCGGCGACGAGGTCACGGACGCGGTCGCTGACCGGGGCGCCCCACTCGCCGATGACCAGGGCGCCCGCGCCGCCGTCCTGGACCACGCCCGGTTCGACGACGTCGGCGAAGATGTTGACGAAGGCGGCGACGGTGCGTTCAGGGCCGACGAGTGAGGCGATCAGGTCCTCGTTGAAGCCGTTCTGCACGGAGACGACGTAGCCGTCCGGGGCCAGTCGGGGGGCTATCCACTCGACGGCGCTGCGGGTGGCCTGGGCCTTCACCGCGAGCAGGACCCGGTCGAGTGGGCCCGCGTCGTACTCCTCCGGTGTGGCGGCCCGCACGGGGACGCTCGTTCGCTTGTCACCGCGGGCGACGACGAGTCCGTGCGCCCGGATGGCGTCGACGTGGGCGCGGTCGGTGTCGATGACGGTGACCGGGTGGCCCCTGCGGGACAGGGCGTGGGCGAGGGTGCCGCCGATGGCACCCGCTCCGACGACGGTGTAGGCGGCGCGTTCGGGGCTCTGGTCGTTCATCGGGTGTGTTCCTCCGTCGTGGTGCCGACCGCGATGGCGCGGGTGTCGTCGGTCTGCCATATGCGGGGCAGGTGGTGGGCTCCGGTGCTCGACCCGCCGTCGACGCGGAGGACTTCCCCGGTGATCCAGGACGCCTCGGGGCCGGCGATCCAGCACACGGCGCGGGCGATGTCCTGCGGTGCGCCGGGGCGTCCCAGCGGGTTGACGCCGATGGCTCGGGCGTACTCCGCGGAGACCGGGTTGCAGTCGCTGTCGACGAGGACGAAGCCGGGGCTGACCGCATTGACGCGGATGCCGTGGCCGCCCAGTTCCAGGGCCGCCGCCCGGGTTGCCATCTCCAGGGCTGCCTTGGAGCTGGCGTAGGGGCCCCCGCCGGGTCGTGAGCGTTGGGCCGAGCCGGAGGAGATGTTGACGACGGCGCCCGGGCGGTGTTCGGCCATGGCGCGGCGGGCGAAGGCGGCGGTCGTCAGGACGGGGGCGCGCAGATTCACCGCGAACAGCCTGTCCCAGGAGGCCGTGTCGACGTCGGCCATGTCCAGGGACGGGTACAGTCCCGCCGCGTTGACCAGGATGTCCACGGGGCCGAGAGCCGACCAGGCCCGGTCGACCAGGGCTGCCGGGGCTTCGGGGTCCGCCAGGTCGGCGGTCCGGACGGCGGTGGGCACGTCGCAGCGGGCGGCCGTCGATTCGAGCGCGGTGAGGTCGCGGTCGGCGAGGGTCAGGGTGGCCCCCCGGGCGGCGAACGCCTCGGCGATGGCGCTGCCGATGCCGCCGGCCGCGCCGGTGATGAGTACGTGCGGCATCAGTTGAACTCCTTGTCCTTGGTCTCGGGCATCGTGAGGTAGACGACCAGGGAGATGAGGGAGGCGGCCGACACGTACACCCAGAGCAGGTCGCTGTGGCCGCTCTCGTGCATCCAGGTGGTGACGTAGGGGGCGGTGCCGCCGAAGACGGCGACCGCGAGCGCGTAGGGCAGGGCGATGCCGGTGGCGCGCACCTCGGGCGGGAACTGCTCGGCCATGACGACGGCGCAGTTGGCGGAGTAGCCGAGAATCAGCAGCATGCCCACGAGCTGGACGAGGAACAGGCTGAGGAAGCTGTTGCCGAGCAGGTGCAGCAGCGGCCAGGCCAGCACCACGAAGCCGGCGGCGAACCCCGCCATCGTCGGCTTGCGCCCGAGGCGGTCCGAGAGCAGTCCGGCGAAGGGCAACGCGACCACGAAGACGATCAGGCACAGGGTCTGCGAGAGCAGTGCGGTCTTGAGCGGGATGCCGGTGGTCAGATTGGCGTACGTAGGGAGGTAGTTGACCCAGATGTAGTAGGTGAGGGTGCCTGCGATCGTGATGCCGGTGACCCGCAGTGTGGCGGCCGGGTGCTCGACGAACATGGCCTTGACGGGGTTGGTGCGGGTGCGTCCGCTGCTCCGGGCCTCGGCGAAGGAATCGGTGTCCTCGACGGAGACGCGCAGCCACAGGCCGACCAGTCCCAGCAGTCCCCCGAAGATGAAGGCGACGCGCCATCCCCAGGAGTGCAGGGCGTCGTCGCTGAGAACGGACGTGGTCAGGGTGCCCAGCAGCGAGGCGATCAGGACGCCGCCGGCAACCGACACCTGCTGCCAGGATCCGGCGAAGGCACGTCGCCCCCGGGCGGCGGACTCGACGAGGAAGGCGGAGGAGGAGCCGAATTCGCCTCCGGCGGAGAATCCCTGGACAAGCCGGGCGACCAGCAGGAGGAGCGGTGAGAACACGCCGATGTGCTCGTAGGAGGGGGTGATGGCGATGATGAAGCCGGCCCCCGCCATCAGGGCGACGGTGAGCGTCATGCCCTTCTTGCGGCCGCGCCGGTCGGCGTAGGCGCCGAGGACCGCCGCGCCGACGGGGCGCATGACGAACCCGACGGCGAACACCGCGAGGGTGGACAGCAGCGCCACCGCGCCGTTGCCCTTCGGGAAGAACTCATCCGCGATGATCTTCGCGAAGATCGAGTAGAGCGCCCAGTCCACCCATTCGACGGTGTTGCCGATGGTGCCGGCGACGATGGCTTTGCGCTGGGCACTGTTGAGTTTCGTCGGGGCGGTCGTGCTGTCCTCGTCCCTGCTCGGGCCGGCGGGCATGACAGATCCGGTGTTCATCAGGGGTGCTCCGGGGCGTCAGGGGCGGGGCTGGAGGGGGAGGTGTCGTCCAGGCAGGTGCGTGCGGCGTCGCAGAGTTGCGCGTGGGTGGCGAACCAGACGTCGCGGTGCGAGCCGATGTGGTCGAGCAGTTCACGCAGTACGACCAGGCGTGAGCGGTGGCCGATGACGTGCGGGTGCAGCGTGAGCTGGAAGACGCCGCCGTCGCGGTAGGCCGCGTCGAACTCGTCCCGCCAGATCTCGCCCACGTCGCGGGGGCGGCTGTGCGGGCGGACCGATCCGTAACGGTCCATCGTGAAGTACGGCGCGTCGTCCCGGATCCAGTCGACGGGGATCTCGACGAGGCCGGTGGGCCGGCCGTGGGCGACGATCTCGTAGGGCTCGTCGTCGGCCATCAGCGAGGAGTCGTAGGCGAATCCGAGGTCGAGCATGATGTCGAGGGTGGACTCGGAGAAGTCCCACGAGGGGGTCCTGATGCCGACGGGGCGCTGTCCGGTGAGCGTGGTGAGCGTGTCCAGGGCGCGTGCGGTCAACTCGCGCTCGTCGTCACGTCCCAGGAGCATGTTGCGTTCGTGGATCCAGCCGTGGACGGCGAGTTCGTGCCCGTCCCGGGTGTAGGAGCGGGCCTCCTCGGGGTGCAGGAGGGCGGAGACGGCCGGCATGAAGAACGTGGCCGGCACGCTGTATCGGGCCAGCAGGTCCAGGATGCGCGGAGCGCCGGCCCGGGCACCGTACTCGCCCTGGGCCAGCCGCCCCGGGCTCGTCTCGCCGTCGCGCAGCGGGATCGTCTCGTGGTCGGAGTCGAATGACAGGGCCACGGCGACACGGGCTCCGCCGGGCCAGCGGTCCGGGGTGAGGCGCCGTCCGGCGCGCACGGAGTCCACGTGCCCGCGCCATGTGGACTCGGGCCACTGCCAGCTGCCTGCGGACAGGTCGAGGTCTTCTGAGGGCATGACGACTCCACGGAGGGATGAGGGCTGGGGTAAGGGGATGTTCAGGTGTGCGGCAGGCGACGGTGTGCGAGCGCCCCGGGCCCGTGATTTCAGGTGGGGCGGACCATCCGGTGCCAGGAGTACTTCATGGTGACGAGATGCAGCGTCACGTCGGAGGCGAGGAGCCCGGGCAGGGCGCCGATGACTTCCCTGGTGTAGGGGAAGAGATCCGCACGGCGGGGCAGCACCACGTGCCCGACCAGGTTGAAGCGACCGGTCGACGCGCTGACGAACTTCGTTCCCGGGTGCTTGGCGAGCTGTCTGCCCGCGGCGTCGAGCCGGTCTGGCTCGATGGAGAGCCAGACCATGAACTCCGCGTCGAAGCCGAGGAGTGAGGGTTCGACGAGCGTGCGGAACTGGAGGATGCCGCGGGAGATGAGCCGGTCCATGGCGCGCGCGACGCTGGACTGCGCGTGCTTCAGCCGCCGGGCCAGCGCACTGACCTGGATCCGGCCGTCCTCCCGCAGGGCTGCGGCGATCTCGTGCTCCAGCAGGGTAAGCGCTTGTGGCGCACGGTCCCTGCCGGGGTCGCAGAAGGGCGACACCGGGTCCGGCCTCAGGTCGGCGACCGCCGCGGGGGGCAGCAGCCCGGTGTCCCACATCCCCGCCGTGGTGAACGCCCGGATGACGGGGACCGCCTCGGTGCTCGTGATGAGGTCCGCTGCGGGAAGGTCGGTGAACAGCATCCGCATCATCTCCTCGTTGTCACGGGCAACGAAGTCGACGATCAGGTCGGCGGCACCGGTGACCACCGCCACGAAGCGGACGTCGGGGCTCTCGGCGAAACGGGCCGCGGCCTCCAGCCCGCGCCCGGGCCTGGCCTGCACCCGGACCAGCATGGAGGAGCCCTCCCGCGTGCGGTCCAGCTCCAGGGTGCCGGTGACCCGCGCCAGCCCCCGCTCGCGCATAGCCGTGTACCGGCGCTGCGCGGTGGTCTCGCTGGCGCCGACCCACCGGGCGACCGCACTCCACGGCGCACGGCCGTTGAGCTGGAGTGCCGCGATGACGCGGCGGTCCAGCTCGTCGACGGTGTCCGAGAGTGCTTCCTGGGTCATGCCACGAAGCTAACCAGTGGTTTTCGGCCCGTCAATGGCGAAATCCTGCATCTGCGCTGGTCATCGCAGTGCAATCCGGCGCGGCCGATCGCGAGCTGACGCAGGAGGGACGGTTGCGGCGCTCACGTGTGGAGGAACGTGGACGAAGGATTTCGCCACGGCCCGGCGACCGGCCCACGTGAACGCGCAGAACCCGCCCGTTCTCCGGGCGGAGGCACGTCGCCCGTGGTTTTCCGCCGACACGGACGGCGGCACCGCGGCGATTCGCTCCTCTGCACCAGGTGCAGGCCTGCGAGCTGCGACGTCGTGGATCCGACGAGGTGGAGGCCTGCGGCTTCCGACCCATGCGGTACGGCGGTGGGTACGCCGGACGGGTCCGAGTTTCTTGCACGAGGCGATCCCTGCGGCTGGATCGTGTTCCAGGCCGGCCATGATCCGCTCTTGGTCATTCCTTCGTGGAGTACACGGGGGTCGGTCGCACGAACCCCTCTCCAAACAGTGGCAGGGCCTGGCCACTCGCTATGACAAGACCGCCACCATCTACCTCGCAGCTCTCGCCCTGGCAGGCATCTCCGTCCGGTCAGCAACGTGATCCGGAGGAAACGGCTTAGCGTCCTGCCTGTACCCGGACCACCCGATCGCCCGCGTCACCGGCCCGTCTCCGCCCGACTGGTGGCATACAGAGGCCGAGGCCGCGTTACGGGTGGCGGGAGATCAGATGGTCCTGGTCCGCACCATTGACGCAGTCATGCCTCCCCCGCATTATTTTGGGAGCGCTCCCACACCGCCGCACCGAAAGCACCCCACCGACCACACCGGGCGTCCCGTCGGCCGACGCGGCGCTCGCCCGAGGAGGACGTTCATGCCGCTCGCACACCTCCCTCGCACCAGTTGGTTAGGCCGGCCGTCCCGCGCAGTCGGAAGAACAGTGGGCAGACGCCCCGCAGCCGCGCTCGTCTGCGCCCTATCCACGGTCGCCGCCCTCGCAGCCGCTCCCCCGGCGCCCGCCGCGACCGGCCGGACCGCCGCGGCTCAGGCCTCCATGGCGACGACCGCCGACGAGGCGTCGACCGTCGAGGTTTCCGTCAACGCGGGGGTGGGCCTCGGCACCATCGACGCGGCGGCGTTCGGCGTCAACCACGCGCTCTGGGACTCGCACATGAACGACCCCGAGGTGACCGGCCTGTTGGGCGAGGCGGGCGTCGGCGTGATGCGCTACCCAGGCGGCTCCTACGGCGACATCTACCACTGGAAGGACCACACCGCGCCCGGCGGTTACGTAGCGCCCCACACCACTTTCGACGAGTTCATGAGCAGCGTACGCACCTCCGGCTCCCAGCCGATGATCATCGCCAACTACGGCACCGGCACACCGCAGGAGGCCGCCGACTGGGTCCGGTACGCCAACGTCACCCGCAGCTACGGGGCGAAGTACTGGGAGATTGGCAACGAGATCTACGGCAACGGCCACTACGGCAGCGGCTGGGAGGCCGACGAGCACCCGGACAAAAGCCCCCGTGAGTACGCCCGCAACGTCCTCTCCTACGCGGAGGCGATGAAAGCGGTCGATCCGACGATCAAGATCGGCGCCGTGCTGACCACGCCGGGCGACTGGCCGGACGGCATCGTCGGCGCTGGGGACTCGGCCGACTGGAACCACACCGTGCTTTCCACGGTCGCCGGGGCGATCGACTTCGCCATCGTGCACTCCTACCCGGGCGGCGCCAACGCCGACGAGGCCCTGGACCGGACCGCCCGGCTGCCCGGACAGCTCCGCGAGGTCCGCCGGCAGATCGACCGGTACGCCGGAGAACGCTCGTCGAAGATCGGCATCGCGCTCACCGAGGTCAACTCCAACGTTCAGATGAACAGCCGGCCCAACGGCCTGTTCGCCGCGGACACCTACATGACGGCGCTGGAGAACGGCGTCTTCAACGTCGACTGGTGGAACGTCCACAACGGGCCCACCAAAGTGGAGACGGTAGACGGTGACACCGACTTCAACGACTTCGGCCTTCTCTCCAGCGGCGGCTGCGTCGACGACGTCTGCCAGCCGGCCGTGAACACGCCGTTCCACCCGTACTTCGGCATCAAGTCGCTGACCAAGCTGGGTCGTCCCGGTGACACGATGGTCGCCTCCTCCACCGACAGCGACCAGGTCTCCGCGCACGCCGTGCACCGCGTGGACGGCACGTTGAGCGTGATGCTGATCAACAAAGACCCGCTGAACTCCCACACCGCGGACATCAGCTATGCCGGATACACGCCCACTGCCCAGGCGCCGGTCATGCACCGCTACGGCCGCGGCGACACCGATGTCACCCGCGTGGCCGCCACCGCCGGGGGCGACCCGGTGCTGCCGCCGTACTCGATCACCACGATCACCGTCGCCCCGCACGCCGCTGCGGCCTCGGTCGGCGCGCCCGGCGCACCGAAGACCACCGCCGTGGGCAGCTCGACCGCCACGGTGAGCTGGGCAGCCCCCGCGAACGGCAAGGCGGTGCGCTACGAGGTGTATGAACGCCTGGGCTCCAACGCCCAGTTGCTCGCCACCTCGACCTCCACCTCGGCAACGCTGCACAACCTGCCGCCGGGCTCCGAGCACACGGTCAACGTCCTCGCCCGGGACGCCGAAGGCCGCCTCTCGCGCCCCTCAGAGCCGCTGACCTTCGCCACCACGGCTCCGCGCGACAGCAGCTGTCTGGTCAACTACCGGGTGGACAGCGGATGGGGCAACGGATTCGTCGCCACCGTCACGGTCTCCAACGTAGGTGACTCCCCGATCGACGGCTGGACCCTGGACTTCACCTGGCCGTCCACCGGCCAGACCGTGCAGAGCTTCTGGAACGCGAACGTCACCAGTTCGGGCACGCGCGTACATGTGACCGACAACGGCGCCAACGCCAAGCTGGCTCCGCGTAGCGGCTCCACCGCCACCTTCGGCTTCGTCGGAGCCAACGACGGCGCCAACCCCACCCCGACGACGTTCACCCTCAACGGCACGGTCTGCCGCACCTCCTGATCCACCGCCCGCGGCCCGGCTCGGCCTTCCGGCCGGCTGGGCTGCAGGGGTGCGGGATGCGGGCGCGCCGGGTCAGATCGCCGTCGCCCACGGAATGCAGGATCGGTGGACTGCTCCGCCATCATCGTCATTCTCTGGCGTGGTCTCCGTGCTGCTCTTTGCGATCAAGGGGCTCTTGGACCAGGTCCCCGATGTGATCGACCGGTCAGTCGGCGGTCGGCGCCCCAGGCCAGGGGCTCGCGTTCTCGCACGGAAGACCCGAGGGGGTGCCCGCGGGCAGGAAGCGTTTGCGCTCCTCTTCGGTGTAATCACGCCCGGCCGAGGAGCAGAGGTGGGGGAACCAGTTCGCGCGAAGTAGGTCGTAGGTTTGCCGCCAGCCCTTGGCGTAGGCGACCAGGCGGTCTTCGTGGACGACCGCTGTCCGCCTGATGTCGAGCACGGTGGGGAAGGCGCCGATGTGACGGCCCGTTCGAGTCGCCCACAGGTCGTAGCCGTCGGCGGATTCCGTGATCGCTGTGCCGTCCGAGGCCAGAGCGATCACGTTGTCCAGGTGGTCCACGGCCATGGGGTGTCCGGTGGTTTTCTGCTGGTTCACCGACCACCGGCGGACGGTGCCGTCCGCGCTCTGCACCAACAGACTTCGCCCGTCGGCCGAGAAGATTGCCGTCGGAGCTGATCTCGGAGCGTACGTCGCCGGTGCGCGTCCCGCGCAGTGCGTAGGACCCGGGAGAGCCGTCCATTGCCCCTGTCACAACGGAGAGCACGACGGGCGCGGCGCCCGCCGGCTTGGACCACACCACCAGGGTGCGACCGTCCGGTGTGGCGTCAAGACGCGTTGCCCGCCCCGGCCAGAGGTCGACGTGACTGGCGCGCAGGTACTCCCCGGTGACATGGCTGTGCAGCAGCGCTTCCTGTGCCTGTGGGGTGTCGTCTGCGTTCCAGGCAGCCAGGGGGCCAGCTGGATCGAGCTCCCTGGATCATGGTGTGCCCTGTCGCTGGACTCGTCGGCGAGTGCGCGGGATGCGAGGGTGCGCAGTTGTCGTTCGGCCGTCTGGCTGCTGTCGAGTGCCATATTGGCGAGCACGCCGGTGCCTACCAAGAGAGCCAGAAGTGTTGCTACCAGCGCCCGCCAGCGCCGGAGTGCCCGCCGTGCGAACCTTCGGCTTGCACCGATGTACGCACGCTCGAGTGCGGTGATCTCGGTAGGTCGGTGGTCGGCTTGCTCGACGGCCACCTCGAGCACGCTGCCACGCAGCAGGGCGCCCGTCTCCTCACCCGCCTCTTTCCAGCGTGCCAGGTCTCGGCGCAGTTCCTCCTGCCAGGACCGGAATTTGCGGCTGTCGTCCAGCCAACCTCCCAGCCGCGGCCAGTGGCGGGTCAGGGCCTCCTGCGCGAGGTCCACGATCTCCGTGCCCCCATCGGTGCGGCCGAAGACAATCAGCTTTCCGGGTGAGAGACGGCGTGCGAGCGCCAACGCGGCGGGGTTCATGTCCGTAACCGGTGCGGGACGCCGGGTATAGCCGCCTTGGTCTGCCGGGCGTGCCAGCTGGACGAAGAGCGCCTGCGCGAGGGGGATTTCCTCTTCCCGGACCACGGCACGAAAGGAATCCTCCGCATACCCGGCAAGAGCGCCGGCAATTCCGCCGAAGTCCTGGTAGGCGCCGTGGGTCAGCATTGACCGCTCGCGCTGGTCCCACAGACGGGTCAGTGCGAACTCCACGAGGGGCATGCGGCCCGGCTCATCCGCCGCGTCACGCACGATCCGGTCGGCGAGTCCGTGCTCCACCCACAGTCCGGGCACCGCGTCCACGGGCCGGGTAATCGCGTCTCGCAGGTCGTCGGGGCCGAGCGGGGCGAGGAACATGACCGCGTCGCTGAGCGCAGAGGAGGTCGCGGCCGTCATCAGGGCGCCGATGGAGTCGTGGCGCGCCGTGACTACTGCCCGGGGGACGGAGCCGGACTCCCCGTCCACGGTGCCGCACAGGTGAATCTGCAGGTGAAACAGCCTTCGGGCGGCGTCCGGTGCGACACCGGCGTACTCCTCCATCTGGTCTACGACAAAGAGGTGGCCGGCCCGGCCGCCCGTGAGGAACGAGAGGGATGGGCGTCCTCTGCTTCTGCTCGATATGGACGGCCCTCTGAATCCGTACCGAGCAGCACCGCACGAGCGGCCCGCGGGGTACAGCACGCACCGCATGCGCCCGGCCGGATGGGAGAACCCGTGGGACAAGCCCTTGCGGGTCTGGCTCAACCACGACCACGGAGCGGACCTGGATGCCCGAGGACCAGAAGCCGGGTATGAAGCAGGCCCGGGGCATGCTGAACGAGTACAAGAAGACGTGGGCGAAGCGGACCACGGTGCGTAAGGCGCCCCCTATCACGGACGAACTACTGCGGGCTATGGCCGCCACGTGCGACCTGCGGGGCGCCGCGACCGATGCATGCTCCTCCTTGGCCGGGGGGCCCTCAACCGCAGGATCCAGGTCGCCGATCTGTCCATCGCCGACGTCGCGGTCGACGACGACTTCGTCACCCCTGGACATCCGGTCCTCCATGACCGACCAGGAGGCCAAGGGGCGAGCCCACCGGCATCCCGCCGACCACGACCCGCTCCTCGACCCAGTCGCGGCCGTGAGGAACTGCCTCACAGGCCTCCACGCCCTCGGCATCCGCGAAGGCGCGCTCTTCCGGGCCCTCACCTCCCGCGGCACCCTCCAGAACCGGGTCGTCGCAAAGGAACGCGGCGACTACGTCACCGGGGACGCCGTCAACGACTGGGTCCGAAGCTATGCCTGCCAGGGCCGACCGGGCCGTTGAGGAACGCCCATATCGCTTGCATGTCAGGCCGACCGCCGCCAGCGGCGTCCGTACGTACCGGACTTCCCGTCCCAACACCTTGCTCGGCGACGCCGCCATCTGCTCGGGGTGAGAGCATCACCGGCCAGCTCGATTCCAGCGCGAACTGACCTACGACGGACTGCGCGCCGCCGATGTCGTGGGCAGCAAGGGCGGGCGCCGCCCCGCGGTGGCGGCCGCGAAGACCGCCGACGTACGCGCCGCGCACCTGGGCGGCCGGTCCATCGCCGCCCAGGTACGCGGCCACCACGTCAGCCGCGGCGCCATCTGCACGGCCGTCGGCGACCTCCTGCCCTACCACACCGCCAGCGTTGAAAACGCGCTCGCCCCGGAACTTCCGGTCACCCTCGATATGCCGGGCACGGTCGCCGACTGCCTCCGCATCACCGAGCTGGAGCCCGCCGAGCGTGCCGCGCTCGACCAGGGGACGACCGTACGACGCGGCCAGGGCTACACCCTGCGGACGGCACCGTCTCCCCCGTACACCGAGGGCTCCTCGCCCGCTGCCAGCCGCTCGATGGCGGCCAGGGGCCTCCCCGCGGTCCCTCTCGAGCTCCGCGGTCGTGCAGTGCGCATGGTCGCCGAGGTGCGCGACGACTACCCGAACGAGACGGCCGATTTGCAGGCGGTGACCGAGAAGCTCCGCATCGGCTCCCGCGAGGCGCTGCGGAACCGGCTGAAGCAGCACGAGATCGAAGCGGGCAGGCGCCCGGGCACGACATCAGAGGCGCGTCGAGCCGATCTGCCGGCTGTATCAGTCCGAAAGATGCCGGACGGAGTGATGTGCGCTTAGATTGTGGAAGGTCCGATCAAAGGACGGGAAGACCGGTGTGGTGTGCATCCCCACCCGGCACGCGGAGTCCCCTATCAGGTGGCCTCTACAGCAGTCAGTCGACCCCAGGCTCAAGCCCTCCTCCGTAGGGAACGAGGAATCGCTATGAACTCCGTACGCATTCGTACCGTTGCCATCACAGTGGCAGCGGCGCTCAGCCTCCCTCTGTCGCTTGGCATAGTGACGGCCCAGGCATCGTCCTCCGACTCGTCGCCGAGTGCCACCAACGCAGCGTCGCCGTCAGCAAGCGAGCAACCCTTCGGTCCAGGCTGTTCCAGCCTGCCGCAGAGCGGCAACGGAAGTGCCGCACAGATGGCGCACGAGAACGTCACCACCGCGGTGAACAACAACCCCAACCTGTCCATGCTGGCCGACGCCATCAAGAAGACCGACCTGGCGAACACCCTGAAGGGCCTCAAGGGCAGCACTGTATTCGCACCCACCAACGACGCGTTCAACAAGCTCGGCACCGCCAAGAGGGACGCGATTCTCAACGACAGTGCTCAGCTCAAGAAGGTGCTGACCTACCACGTGGTCGAGAACAAGAAAATCACCAAGGCGGAACTGCCCCACGGCACGTTCACCACGCTTGAAGGCAGCACCCTCACCACCTCCGGCTCAGGTGACTCCTTCAAGGTCAACGGCAGTGTGCCGATCGCCTGCGGCAACATCCCCACGCAGAACGCGGCCGTATACATCGTCGACGGTGTTCTTGTCCCGCCGACTGCCACTCCGTCGACATCGCCATCCGCATAGGTCCTGCTCGGTGCTCGGCCGCTACCGCTTCACCGCCTCCACCCCGGCCGCCGGCGGACCTGGACCCGTCGGCATCTGATCGACGGCATACGGTGGCGGACGCGGACCCGGGCGCCCTGGCGTGACCTGCCGGAACGCTACGGGCCGTGGCCCCGCCGAAAGGGAGCCCGCGGCTCGGGTCTTCCGGCAGCGATCGCACCTTCCGGTTCCCCGAGAACCCAGCCCGCTGGTGACCTTGTGTGATCGCCGGAGACGTATGGGGTCCATGCTCCGCAGGTCTCGCTACGGAGCCTGGTGGTGGTCGATACCGTCGATCATGTTCGACACCGAACTGACAGGCGCCCTGGCACCATGGATTGGTGCCCGCTCCCTTCGAATGTCCTGTCATCAGGCAGCGGAACCTGGCCGTGTTGCTGCTCGGCCTGGCAGGCAACCCCTCCGCACCCCCAGAGGCTCTTGTTCGCCTCGCGGCGGCGAACATCGATCGAAACGAGCTCGCACGGCGCCGTGACCTGCCCGCGCAGGCCGCGGTGATCCTTGCCGACGACAAGGATGCGAACCTGCGGTCGGAGCTGGCTGCGAATCCGAATCTCCCCGCCGAGGTCCAAATCGTCCTCGCCCGAGACGTCGACGCGCAGGTGCGTGGTCGGCTGGCTGAAGGTGCCGAGTACTTCACCACCGTCGGCGTGCACGCACGTCGCTTCCCGGGGCCGTTGTCAGACGACGTCTACGAACTACTGGCCCGAGACCCGGAGCCGAAGGTCCGCCGTGCCCTGGCGTTCAACCGCCACCTACCAGACGACATTCGGGCCAGGATGCTCGACGACGACGATGCGCGAACGGCCGCCATCGCCGCCGCCGAGTGGAACCCTGCGCCGACCGCCCGGATCAGCGAACTGCTTTCGCGGGCCACGGGAGCCTTCGGCCGGGAGCTGCTCTTGCTTCGTCTGGACGGTCCGCTTCCCGCCGAGGCCGCCCGTGGCATGCTCGCCGACATCGACTCCTCCACAGATCCGGCGAACAGCGCGGGTCTCCTGCGACAGATCGCCGCGACCGCGGCCCTGGACGCCGACCTGACCGGCCGCTTCCTGACGGACCCGCCGCTGCGCGCCGCGGTTGCAGCCAATCCGACACTGGACCCCGAGCATGTCGCCGCTCTGGCACACCATCCCGACAACCAGGTCCGCGCTGCAGTCGTCGCACGCCGCGGCCTCGATCCGGCGCTACGGGAATCGGTATCGGTCGAGTACGACGACCGCAGCAGCGGCAACGCCGTCGAGTGGCTGCTGGCCGAAGACATGTCCGAACCCGATCAGCTCGCCTTCGCGCGAAGCCGTCATCAAGTCTTCCGGAAGACGCTGGCCATGCGCACCGATCTGTCTGACGAGGCCGTCGGGATCCTCTCCGCCGACGAGAGCTTCGCCGTGCGACTGTTCGTGTGCGAACGCCAGCCGAACGCACCCGGCTGGCTGCTGGCACACATTGCTGCCGGCTGGAAGAGCTACAGCCGCTGGGACATGCTCGCCCACAAGAACTTCCCCGCCGATGCCGCCACTGCCCTGGCCCGCTCCGACGACCCGCATGACCGGGTCGTCGCCGCAGCACATCCCGGGCTTCCGTTCGAAACGATCGAGGCGTTGCTGGCCGACGACACCGACTACGTGCGACGTCGAGCAGCGACCAACCCGTCGCTCCCAACCGACCGGCTGATGACTCTCCTCGAGGCCGACGAGCCGGCCGTCGTCTCCGGGGCAGCCGCGAATCGGACGCTCCTCGTCGTGACGATGCACCAGGTGCTCGATCAAGCCCGGCTGTGAGGATGTGACGCCTGTTGACGGGTGTGGTCTACTCGTGGGCCCTCGTATTCAACTGTCGTCACGTCCCCCGAGAAACCGCCGAAGTTCTCCGCCATCACTGCACTCGACCAACTCCTCGACAGGCTGGGCGCGGCACGGCCCATGGGCGTCAGCTGCACATGGTCTGTGGCGAGCTGGACCGGGCGCTGGAGCGAGGCGCGCTGCCGGTCAGTGCCGGCTGCGCGAACGTCTGCCCACGGTCGGCTCCGTACCAAGAATCAGCTCGCGTCGGCCCAGGTGTGGGTGGCCCAGTACTCGAAGCTCGTCCAGGGGATCTCTGGGTGAGCATCGTGCAGTGCGGGGATGTCGACCCGGTATCCGGGGCCGTTGAGGAACGTCCACATCGCGTGCATGTCAGGATTGCCGACCGCAGCCAGCGGTGTCCGTACGTGGTGGACTTCCCGTCCCAGCGCCTTGCTGAGCGACGCCGCCATGTGCTCGGGGGTGGGAGCATCGCTGGCCAGCTCGATGCGCTGCCCCACGTAAGGAGCGGGGTTGAGCATGACTTCCGCCGCGAACGCACCGAGGTCGGTACGGGCGAGCTGCTGCAGAGGCCGGTCCGGAGGCAGCGGCAGGTCGAGAGATCCGTGCAGGATGCGCTCCTGGCCACCCAGCGCGTTGTCGAAGAAGTAGGTCGGCCCAAGGACCGTGTAAGGCACGTCCCCGGAGGCCAGGTCTGCCTCGATTCGCGCCTTGCTCTCGAAGTGCGGTACCCCGCTGTCCTGGTCGGCTCCTGCCACGGAACTGAACACAAGGTGCCCGATGCGCGCCCGCGTCGCGGACGACAGGATCGCGCGCCCCTGGCCCACCTCCGCCTCCAGCCCCGCCTCGAAGGGGGTGGTGAACGCGAAGACACTGGCCACTCCGCGCATGGCCGCGACAAGGGAGTCCTCATCGCTCAGCGAACCTGCCACCACTTCGACACCACGTCCGGCCAGTTCACGCGCTGCTCCACGTTCCGGATCACGGACCATGACCCGGATCCGGGCCCCACCGCCCAGCAACGCGTCCGTCACGGCCCTGCCCTGACCGCCGGTTGCCGCCAGTACCAGTACCGGTGCGTCGACCATCGAAGCCTCCCTCTCTCATCGGTATCTGCGCAGCCCGTCAGCGGGCCCAAGGCAATGATCAGCCGCGATCGACCGCATGCGCTTCAGGGACGCACCGAAGGGCCGAAAGAGTGCGCTGTCAGGCATGTGATGTACGCCCGCAGTCATACGACCCCTCTGCTGCGGACCCGATCCGCCGGTAGATCGGCTCTCAGGTACCGGTGCGCTGCACCGGATGAACAGGTTACGCAGTCCGCAGCTGGCTGAAGCGGCGTCGTAGGCAAAGGGGACGAACAGGCTTCTGGGTCAGGGCCCGGGTCTGCGGCGCCCTCGGCGAGACGCCGTAGAAGAGCGTTTGCACGGCATGCTGCAGCAGGCCGCCCGTCGTTGTCTGTCCGGCGCTGGCGGAGCCTGTCAGCGCCGTTGGCTACTCGCGTGCGTCGATGATGCCGGTGAGGGCGCGTAGGCCCGCGACGATTTCAGAGGCATCGGGAGCCTGGTCGGGGTCGGTGAGCCACTGCGTCATCAGGCCGGTGAAAAGGGCCATCTGCGCTGCGCCGAGCCTACGGACGGCGGTGTCGCCGACCTCGTCCTCGGGTGTTCCGAGCAGAAGCGCGGCCAGCCCTTGGCGGCCCAGGGCCTGACTGCCGGCCAGGTAGCGGCGCAGATCAACGACCTCGGCTACGCAGGCCGCGACCACTTCGACCACGTCACCGACTACCTCGCCGTGTACCGCCCCGACCTGGCCCGGCGCATCGAAGACCTCTACGCGGGATTGAAGCCGGCGGCCGGGACACAGGCGGGACCGTGGGTGACCGGCCAGCTGACCAAGGGACTGCCGGCGCGCCGGGCCGAGGCCGACCGGGCCGACGCCACCCTTGCCCTGCTCCGTGACCACGGCCGCCCCCGCATGGCCAACCGCGACACGGAGTGGGGCACTCCTGGGCCCTGCAGAACGCCGTCGCCATCACTCAGAGCTTCATTTGGACTTCCAGCTCACCGACGAGCAGATGGCCCGGACCGCCACCCTCGACACCGGGAGCTGCCCACCATGGTCCCGCCGCAGCACCACGGCGCCCTGTCGGGCCGGTGCACCGTTCTGCGCGGCGCGCCGCTGACCGCAACCGCCGTCTTGAGCGCGATCCATCTGACGGGCTGTTCACCGTCCTCACCGAGGCCCGGCATCCCCGCCGTCGCGTCGGCGCAGGCCTCCGAGGCGGCTGTCGTGGTGCCGGCCGGCTGGGCTTTCGAGGCCTGGGGGATGGAATTCGGCCAGCGTCAAAGGGTGTGGCGAAGGGCCTCGGACCCGAGCTCACCGACGAGGAACCGGAGCCGTCTGGTTCAGTGACTCGTCGCGGATGGCTCCCCAGGCCGACGTGCCGTAGCTGTCAGCGGCCGGGGGCCCCGGCGCGCAGTCCGTTCATCACGAGGTCCAGCAGGCGGGCGGCCCTGGGCTGCCAGTCTTCCTGCGGATCCAGCTGCCAGAGGCCGGCGATGGCCAGGAAGAAGTCGTCCGGCGTCACTCCTGGCCGGATGGTGCCGGCCTCTTCGTTGGCGCGGAGCAGCGTTGCGGCGGCTTCCATCACCGGGGCGGGTCCGGGTTTGGCCGGGCCGCCCGGTGTGCTTGTGACCAGCCGGATCGCGTCGGCCAGCCCGGCCTTGGTCATGGCGAACCGGGCGAGTCGGTCCATCCACTCGCGCAGGGCCGCATCGGGTGTGCGGCCGCACAACAACTCGGCCGCCGCGGTGGCCACCTGTTGCATCTCGTAGCGGTAGATCTCCAGGACGAGCGCTTCGCGGTTCGGGAAGTTCCGGTAGAACGTGCCCTGTCCGACGCCTGCCTTCTTTGCGATGGCGCTCAGCGGGACGTCCGGGCACACCGTCAGTTCGGTCATGGCGACCTGCAGGATGCGTTCGCGGTTGCGCACCGCGTCCGAACGCGCGGGCGTTTCCTTCATCGGTCGGGACACGCATCCTCCTGACGGATAGCGGAGTTCCGCCCTTGTTAAGCGGACAGCTGTCCGTTACGTTGGTCAACCCAAGCGGACAACAGTCCGTTTAGGTCTACCTTAGCGCGGCCCGGTGCCGGTACGCATCGGGCCGTGTATCCGGCCGCTGCTGTCGTGCCGATCTCTCTGTCACCGGACACCGAAGAAGGCTGATCATGGCCCCAACACCCTCCTCGACCACCAGTACGCTCACCCTGGACATCAACGGCGAGAAGCACCACCTGTCCGTCGACCACCGCACCACACTCCTCGACGCCCTGCGCGAGCGCCTCGGACTCACCGGCACCAAGAAGGGCTGCGACCAGGGGCAGTGCGGGGCCTGCACGGTCCTGCTCGACCGGCGCCGTGTCGTCTCCTGCCTCCATCTCGCGGTGGCGGCCGAGGGGCGCGAGATCACCACCATCGAAGGCATCGCCGACGGCGATGACTTACACCCCGTCCAGCAGGCGTTCCTCGACCTCGACGGCTACCAGTGCGGCTACTGCACGCCCGGTCAGGTCTGCTCGGCCATCGCCGTAATCGAGGAACACGCGGCCGGCTGGCCGAGCGCCGCCACCGAGGACGTGCGCCCCGAGTCGGTGCCACCGCCACTGACGCCCGACGAGATCCGCGAACGGATGAGCGGCAACCTGTGCCGCTGCGGTGCGTACGTCTCCATCGTCCAGGCCGTCGCCCGTGGCGCCCGGGCGCACGAAGAGGCCCGTACGGCAACAGCAGAGGAGGCCGCCGCGTGAAGGAGTTCGACTACCGGCGCGCCCAGGACGTCACCGGCGCCGTCGCCCTGCTCGCCGCCGCAGCGGACGCGCGGTTCCTCGGCGGTGGCACCAACCTGGTCGACCTCATGAAGAGCGGCGTCGAACGCCCCGACCTCCTCGTCGACGTGCGGGAACTGCCGCTGGACCGGGTCGAGTCCACCGCCGACGGTGGCCTCCGTATCGGGGCGACCGTCACCAACAGCGACCTGGCGGCCCACCCCGACGTCCGCCGTCGCTACCCGGCGTTGACCCAGGCCGTGCTGGCCGGAGCCTCCGGGCAGCTGCGCAACATGGCCACGGTCGGCGGCAATCTGCTCCAGCGCACCCGCTGCGGTTACTTCACCGATGTCAGCGGACCGTGCAACAAGCGTGTACCGGGCAGCGGATGCCCGGCCGTCGCCGGTGAGCACCACAACCACGCGGTCCTCGGTGCCTCCGGCCACTGCGTCGCCGTGCACCCCTCCGACATGGGCGTGGCCCTGACCGCGTTCGACGCCCAGGTCCGTTACGAGACGCTCGACGGGCCGGGTGAGGTGCCGCTCACCGACCTCTACCTCCCCGTCGGCGACACCCCGCACCGAGAGACGACCCTGCCGCCGGGCGCACTGATCACCCACATCACCCTGCCCCCGGCGCCGCTCGCCGCCCACTCCCGCTACCGCAAGGTGCGCGAGCGCGCCTCCTACGCCTTCGCCATCGGATCCGTCGCCGCCGCGCTGGACATGAAGGACGGTCAGGTACGCGAGGCGCGGCTCGCCCTGGGAGCCGTCGCCTCCCGGCCCTGGCGTGCCCGTGCCGCCGAAACCGTCCTGACCGGCGCACCGGCCACCGGCGAGACCTTCGCCGCCGCCGCGGACGCCGAACTCGCCGCCGCCGCACCGCTGCCCGACAACGGATACAAGGTGACCCTCATGCGCAACCTCATGGTCTCCGTGCTGACCGAACTGGCGGAAGGCGACGCCCGATGACCACCACCACGCCGGGCCCTCCGGCACTGCGCACGGCCGTCGGCACCGCCCGCACCCGCGTGGAGGGCCGCGAGAAGGTCACCGGCACCGCGCGTTACGCCGGCGAGATCCCCTTCGCCGACCTGGCCCACGGCTGGCTGGTCCTCTCCCCCATCACCCGGGGGCGCATTCGTGACATCGACACCGCCCCGGTCCTCGCCATGCCGGGCGTCCTCACTGTGCTCCACCACGGCAACGCCCCCCGCCTGTACACCGATTACGTCGGCATGCTCGGCACCCCGCCGGATCCGGCCGCCGTCGTCTTCCAGCACGACAAGGTGCCGTTCGCCGGCTGGCCGGTCGCCCTGGTCGTGGCCGAGACCCCGGAGGAGGCGAGGGAGGCCGCCGAGACCCTGGCGGTGACGTACGACCGGGAGCCGCACAGTACCGTGCTGACCGCGGACGATCCTGACGCCTATCCGGCAGCCGGTTTCATGCCGGCGGCGACCGAGAAGGGTGATCTGCAGGGCCGGCTCGCCTCCTCCGCCGTCGTAGTGGACGAGGAGTACACCACCCCTGAGGAACAGCACAGCATGATGGAGCCGCACGCGGCCACCGCCCGGTGGGAGGGCGGACGACTGGAGGTCGTCGACTCCAACCAGGGCGCCGGCTGGGTCCAGTCCGAACTGGCCACGCTCTTCTCCCTGGACGCGTCCTCGGTACGTGTGCGCTCCGAGCACATCGGCGGCGGGTTCGGCAGCAAGGGCCTGCGCGCCCACCAGGTGTCCGCGGTCATGGCCGCCACCGCACTCCGGCGGCCGGTCCGCGTCGTCCTGACGCGACGCCAGACGTTCTCGCTGGCCGGATACCGCAGCCCCACAACTCAGCGGGTCAGGCTCGGCGCGGACGCCGACGGCAGGCTCCGCGCCCTGGACCACCGCTCGCTCAACCAGACGTCGACCGTCTACGAGTTCGTCGAGCCGAGCGCGGGCGTCGCCCGGGTCCTCTACGACGCCGACGCCCACCGCACGGCCAACCATGTCGTACGCCTCGACGTACCGTCCCCCACCTGGATGCGGGCGCCGGGAGAGGCACCGGGGTCGTTCGCGATCGAGTCGGCTCTGGACGAACTGGCCGAACGCGCCGGTATCGACCCGGTCGAACTCCGCCTGCGCAACGAGCCCGAGACCGGCCCCGTCTCCGGCCTCCCCTTCAGCAGCAACAACCTGGCCGCCTGCCTCCGCGAGGGCGCCCGTAGGTTCGGCTGGGCGGACCGCGACCCCCGCCCAGGCATCCGCTACGACGGCCGCTGGCTGCTCGGCACGGGGATGGCGGCAGCCTCTTTCGGCGCCGGAGCCATGCCGTCCACGGCTCTGGTCACGGCGGAGGCGAGCGGCTCCTACACCGTACGGATCGCCGCCGCGGACATCGGTACCGGTGCCCGCACGGCACTCACCCTGATCGCCGCCGACGCTCTGGAGACCACCCCGGAACGGGTCCACGTCCGCATCGGCGACAGCGACTTCGGCCCCGCGATGATCGCCGGCGGATCCATGGGCACCCGCTCCTGGGCCTGGGCGGTCACGGCGGCCGCCACCGAACTGCGGGAGCGGCTCGCGGTGACCCAGGACATCCCACCGGAGGGGATCACCGTGCGCTCCGACACCACCGAGGCGCTCGGTGCCCTCGCACAGAAGGAACGGCACTCCTTCGGCGCCCAGTTCGCAGAGGTCGCCGTGGACACCTCCTCCGGTGAGATCCGGGTCCGCCGCATGCTTGGCATCTTCGCGGCCGGCCGGATCGTGAACCCGCTCACCGCCCGCAACCAACTGGTCGGCGGAATGACCTGGGGCATCTCCATGGCCCTGCACGAGGAGGCGGTCCGCGACCGGAACACCGGCCGCCACTACTCCCCCGACCTCGCCGGCTACCACGTGGCCACACACGCCGACGTACCCGACATCGAGGCGGACTGGGTGGACGACCACGACCCGGACGATCCCATCGGGATCAAGGGAGTGGGCGAGATCGGCATCGTGGGCGCCGCCGCGGCCGTCGCCAACGCGGTCTGGCACGCGACCGGCGTACGCCACCGGAATCTGCCCATCCGCCCCGATCGCGTCCTCGCGGCAGCCGCACTTCCGCCTTCGGACAGCGGACCGGCGGATGCTTGACATCGCCGACACGCTGAACGCCTGGATGGACGCGGGCCGGGAGTTCGCGGTCGCCACCGTCGTCGCCGTGGACGGCAGCGCCCCACGTGGCCCTGGAGCCGCCCTCGCGGTCGACAGCCACGGCACGGCGATCGGCTCGGTCTCCGGCGGCTGCGTGGAGGGCGCTGTCTACGAACTGTGCGCCCAAGCCCTCCAGGACGGCCGAACCGTACGCGAACGCTTCGGCTACAGCGACGAGGACGCCTTCGCGGTCGGTCTGACCTGCGGCGGAGTCATCGACATCATGGTCACACCGGTCCACGAGGACTCACCCCAGCGTGACGTGCTGCGAGCCGCGATCTCTGCCGCAGCCTCGGGCGGGCAGGCGGCGCTCGCCCGGGTCGTACGCGGCCCGGCGGAGCTGCTCGGGCGTGCCCTGCTGCTCCGTCCCGACGGCAGCCAGGAGGGCGGGCTCGGCGGCCATGCGGAGCTGGACCGCACGGCGGCGGCCGAGGCACGGGCCCTGCTGGACACCGGCCGGACGGGCACCGTCACGCTCTCCGAGGACGGCTCGCACTGCCCCGGCGGGCTCACCCTGCTCGTCGAGTGCAGCGTGGAACCACCCCGCATGATCGTGTTCGGTGCCATCGACTTCGCCGCGGCCCTGGTACGGGTCGGCAAGTTTATGGGCCACCACGTCACGGTGTGCGACGCCAGGGCCGTCTTCACCACCCGGGCCCGCTTCCCCGAGGCGGACGAGGTCGTCGTCGACTGGCCGCACCGCTACCTGCGGAGCACCAGGACCGATGGACGCACGGTGCTGTGCGTCCTCACCCATGAAGCGCGGTTCGACGTACCGCTACTCACCGAAGCGCTGCGGAGACCGGTCGCGTTCGTCGGCGCGATGGGCTCGCGCGGGACCCACGAGGACCGGCTGCGGCGGCTGCGCGAGGCAGGGCTGAACGATCACGAGCTGGCGCGGCTGCGATCACCCATCGGACTGGACCTCGGAGCCCGCACGCCCGAGGAGACGGCCCTGTCCATCGCAGCCGAGATCATCGCGGCGAAACGCGGCGGAACGGGGCTGCCACTGACCGGCAGCGCGCACCCCATACACCACGACCTGAAACAGACAACGGAACAGACAGCAGCCTGACAACCGACCTCCGCGCACCGTAGGACACCGTCCCGGCCGATGCTCGAAGCCCCGGCACGACCACTGGGGACGAGCCCGGCCTCATCGGCGGGACGCCGCCCACATGTGCACCGAAGAAGTTCGAGTCGCGTTCGACGCCCTGGCACGACCCCGCGCTCACCCGTGCCATGGTTGCTGCCATGACAGTTGGCGCGGTTCCGGGCAGTGAGGTCGTACTCGAGACAAGTCGTCTGTTGCTCAGACCTTGGCGGGTAGCCGAGGCCGTCATCCAGCATGAGCTGTGGACCGAACGTGATCCACGAGTGCCGCCGCACCGCCGGATCGACGCGGACGGACATCCCACGGTCGCGGAGCTCGAGAGTTCGATCCGCACCGATCAGCTGTGGTCGAGCGGGTTGCTGGCGATCGAGCGGAAGGCATCTCGTGACGTCATCGGCTACTGCGGGCTGGTAGACAGCGAGCGAGGAGCGGCAGGAGAACCTGAACTGGCATTCGAGCTGCTACGCCGAGTTCAGCGTCAGGGATACGCGACCGAGGCATCGTTGGCGGTTCTGGAATGGGCGAGATCATCCGGTTACGAACGTCTGTGGGCCACGGTCTGGGACTGGAACACCGCTTCTCGCCGTGTGCTGGCCAAGGTCGGATTCACCGAAACCGAGCGGAAGGAGGTGGACGCAGTGCACGGAACCAACCTGTTCACCACGAGGCGGCTCTGACACACCCCCTGTCGACCTTGCGGACCGCTCCGCGTCGACCCGCTGACGCGTCGGCGCCGGCTCGCTGCCTGGAAGGTGGACCGGTGTCCGGTAGGTTGCACGTCTTGCCACCGGCCCTCAACGTGAACGCGCGCGGCTCGGATTCGACCTGGGCCGCATCGAGGCTGCCGACCACGACGGACCAACCTGCACGGTGACCTTGGACAGCTGGAGCGGGGTGAGGTTCAGAAGCCGCAACAGGGCGGCTGTCTGCCGCTCGTCACCGGGCCACACTCCCTGCTCTTCCGCCCGCTCGTAACGGACCGTGTCCATTCCGACGGAGCGAGCCAACTTGGCCGTGGTGAACTGTCGCGCCAGACGGTACTGCGTCAACGTGCGTGGTTCCCCGATCCCCATCAGCTCCGTGGTCCGGCACCAGAGCACGTCGGCCAGAGCAATCAACTCATGCTCGGCCGGACCGTATTCGCCGCTCTCCCATGCATGAACGAGAGAGACGTCGGTGGGCACCCCGCACACGTTCATCTGCTCCGCCACCTCCTGAGGCGACATCCCCAGTGCCCGTCTGGCCGACAGGGCGACATCGGGTGAGAACGGCGGTCGGTTCAAGGGAGGCCTTTCCTGTTCGTCAACGTCGCGTACCGATGTGAACGCGTCCCGGTCGGCCCGACGGCCGCTCGGGAAGACACGACGGTCCGGCGACCCGGCTCGGGCACGGGCCATCTCGGTGATCACAGTGTCGCCGCCGCTTAACCATTCTTTTGACAGATGCGCCAGACATATACACATACGCCCCTCGCACACTGCCCGGTCAGCCCGCACGACGTACCCCCCGATGTCCCGCAAGGGCATGTCCATCATGATCGACAGGGCATCACGAACGGGAGCACGGTCGGTCACGTTTCTCCCTGCCCGGCCAGGCGAACGGGACGAGGCTCCGCCGGACAGTCCGGGCCACCTGCTCCCTGCACCGCCGTACCGCCATGGTCATCGCGCTTTTCGCCCCAGTCCCGGGGGTGGGGATCCACGTGCCGCCAGCCGTAGTCGAAGGGGGCGTTGTAGACCAGTTGCCCCGGCGAGCGCAGTCCCGCAGCGGGCCCGCCCGGACCTCGGACGACTCGCGACAGCCGCCCGTCGCGGCGAGCCCGAGCGAGCGTTCAGTAGTCCTGTGAGCCGTCGCTGGACGCAGCAGCCGCAGAGTGGGACCAGAGCGCCCGGGAGTGAACGCGCTGCAGGTGCAGGTGCCGGGTGAGACGGATCGCGGGCCGGACCAGTAGCTCGATGCTGCCGGCGAGGAAGCACCATGTGCCCGCGATGGTCCACCGCTCGGAGAAGAACATGATGCTGCCGGTGACGAACCACAGGGCGATGAGAGCGTCATTGGCGATACTGGCCACTTCGTAGCGTCGCTTGATGACGAGTTCTTCGCGGCCCACGTGGATGACCAGAGGCGTGCTGTCCGGTGCGTTCTTCATGCCTCCACGTTACGGAAGCCGCGCGGAACTCGGCGGCGAGCAGCGCCGGATATCTCGGCGCGCCCAGCCCGTCCCCGCGACACCGCCGGCCTGAGCGCTGGGCAGGCCGCGCACTTACTCTCAGTACCCCCAGCTGGCATAAATAGTGACGCTCTCACCGTTGTCCCTGGCTCCGACGCACACGTCCCGCCAGTCGAGCAGCCAGCCGCTGGCACGACAACGCTCCCGCTGGAGGCCCAGTTCGCGGATGACTTCCGGGTGGGAGAGGCCGGTATCGCTGGTGACAGTGGCGACGCGCGAGCAGCCGCCGGAACCACAGCTGGTGCCTTCGTCGACCATGGTGATGCCTGGCGGCAATGAGGGGAGGGCCTTGGACGACGGGGCGTCCGAGCCTTCGCTGATCATCAGGGCGTACAGGAGCCCGACCACCAGGGTGAGGGCGAATTGCGTCCCCAGGAAGCCGATCGCCCCGTTTCGACGGGAGATCCATTCCTGGGGAGGGCGTTCCTCGTGCCGGCCTTCCAGTCCCGCGCCGCAGGCGATGAGCAGGGGCGCGAGAGCCGTGAACACGAGATGGGCATCGGGTCTGGGAGCGTCGATCCAGCTCTGCTGGACGCTGATCAGCAGACCGGCTCCGGCGAGCAGAGCGCCGCCCACTATGCACCCGACGGAACGGGTGCGGGTGATCGTCAGCCAGACGACGGCGGGCGCGACGGCGAAGAGTATCCCCAGGATGGTCAGCATGCACGGGAGACGTGCGACCCCGAGTGTTCGGTTCCCCTCGGCTGGGGCGCCTCACTGTGGCGGGGTGCTGTGGCCGGCCACGTCGCCCTGACGGCGTCCAACTGCCCATCGGGCAGCACGGCATCCGTGTGATCGGAACACGGTCAGCGGCGCGAGACCCCGGCAGAGAGCCCACTCGTTCCGGTCTCTGTCGGAGCACGGTTGGCCCGGAGCAGGCGATGACGGCGCCCCCTGCACCACCCTCGCCCGGTGCACGCTCCAGGCCAGGCCTTGTTGGGCGGACATCCGCGGCACGGTTTCGGCGCTCCGGTGGGAGGCCGTGGCCTCGGCGACCTACTACAGGGCAGGGGTCACAAGGCCTACTCCGGGGACCGAAGGTCCCTGGGCCACGCAGTTGTCCAGCACGCCGAGGTACCCACTCGGCCCTGTACACCCGGTGCGGCTGCACGCAAGCCTGGACGTGGAGGTCCCTCCAGGGCCGGGCGGGGCCCGAGACCTGTCGATGAGAAGTGGTACCCCCCATGTCGCATGCCACCACCACGGATCTGTACGAGGCGACGATGGCGCTCTCCTATCTACGGGAGGGCATGACCCGGCAGGCGACGTTCAGCCTGTTCGTGCGTGATCTGCCCCGCGACCGTGGCTTTCTGGTCAGCGCGGGGCTGGAGCCCGTTCTCGGCTTCCTCGCCGATTTCGAGGTGACCGAACAGGACGCCCGGGATTTCGCTTCGGCTCTGGGACGCAGTGAACAGGATGTGCAGGCTCTCGTCGGCCTCCGCTTCGACGGCGAGGTCCGAGCGGTACCCGAAGGACGGATCGTCCTGGCCGGTGAGCCGCTGCTCGAGGTCACTGCTCCCCTGCCTCAGGCACAGATCGTGGAGACGTGGCTGCTGAGCCAGATCAGCCACCAGACGGCTGTCGCGTCGAAGGCTGCCCGGTGTGTCCTGGCCGCAGCAGACCACCCCGTCATCGACTTCTCGCTGCGCAGGAGCCATGGCCCGGAGGCGGGAATGCAGGCCGCCCGGGTCGGCACCATGGTCGGATTCGCCGGCACGAGCAATGTCGCAGCCGCGCTCCGATGGAGGACACGCGCGTCCGGCACGATGGCTCACTCGTACATCGAGGCGTTCGGCGACGAGGAGGCAGCGTTCCTGGCTTTCGCGCGCAGCACTCCAGGACCTGTCACGCTCCTGGTGGACACCTACGACACGGTCAACGGAGTCATGACGGCTGCCCGTGTGCTCAACACCCTCCAACTGGGCACCGGTTGCGCAGTCCGTCTGGACAGTGGTGACCTGGGAGCCCTCGCCCGCGAGGCGCGCGGTGTCCTGGACCGGTCAGGCCTTCCCGAAGTCGCTGTCATCGCGAGTGGCGGCCTCGACGAGTACCGCATCAACAGCCTCGTGCGATCGGGCGCTCCGATAGACGTCTATGCCGTCGGCACGAAGGTCGGAACCTCGTCCGACGCTCCGTATCTCGACTCGGCGTACAAGTTGGTGGAATACGACGGAATGCCTGTCATGAAGCTTTCCGCCGCCAAGATCACGGCGCCCGGACGCAAGCAGATTCTGCGGGCGGACGGCCTGGACGACGTGATAGCGCTGGCTGACGAAGAAGTACCCGACGGCAGGGAACAGGTACTGCGGAAAGTGATGTCGGCGGGTCGTCGCATCGCGGAGCCAGACACGTTGGCCGCTGCGCACCAGCGCTTTCTGAAGGATCTGGCTGCACTCCCCCGCGATGCTTGCACAATCGAGGGCCCCACACCGCCCCTTCCCGCCACTTCCGCCCGGCTCAGGGAACTGACTTCCGGTCTCCGCAGCCATCTCGAGAGGGAAACCGAGCAGCGTCGCGCTCGGAATGCCCGCAAACCGCACACGACTGTCTCGCACCCTTCGCCGGCAGCGGCTGAGGCGGACCGAATCCCTTACGGACGACCAGGGCGGCGGTGACGTATTGAGGACCGAAGCCCGAGGTGGGCAGGTCCGATGCAACTCCTCAGGACCGGACGTTCCTTCGCTGAGAGAAGGGCGACATGCCAGGCAATGTGACGGTGGGACTGAATGGTTCGCCCGAGAGTTTCGCGGCCGTGAAATGGGCGGCGAAGGAAGCGGTACTGCGGGAGGTCGCGCTCCGAATCGTTCACGTTCAGGAGTGGCCAGTACCGCCTGAACACGTCAAGCACATCGCGACGCGGCCTCCGTTCAACGATCACCCGACAAAGCCGAGGGCCTCTTCCAGGTACGAGGGGCTGCTGGAGGTGGCAACGGCGGAAGCCGAAAGCGCGCATCCAGGTCTGACCGTCAGCGCGGAGAACGTGAGCGGCGCGGGTCTCGCTTCCAAGGCCCTGCTGGCCGAAGCCGGCACTCCGGGGAGCACGGACCTGCTGGTGCTCGGGTCCCAAGGGCTGGATCGCTTCACAGGCTTCGTCATCGGCACCACATCGCTGCCCGTGGCAGCGGCCTCGCCCTGCCCCGTCGTTCTCGTCCGCGGTTGGAAGACCGCCGGAGGGAAGCAGGAGCCGCTCATCAAGCATCCGCCGGGACAGCTGCTTCTCGGTATCGACATCAGAGGTACGGAAGACTACGAGGCCCTCCTGGAATTCGGCTTCAGTGAGGCAGCGCGGCGTCACTGCAGGCTCCGGATTCTGCACGCCTGGGCGCTGCCGCCTACCTACGCGCCCGCACAGACCGCCGATCCGGGTCTGGGAAATGAACTCGCCGGAAGGATCGTGCAGGCTTTGGAGCAGGTCGTGGAACCGTGGCGGCAACGCTTCCAAGAGGTCACCGCACAGACCGGAGTAGTGATGGGAGCCCCCGGGGCGGAGCTGGTGTACGCCTCGTCCGAAGCCGATCTGGTGATCGTGGGTCGACGCGAGCGATCGCTTCCCGTCGGCCCCCGGCTCGGCCATGTGACGCATGCGGTCATCCATCACGCCGCCTCACCTGTCGCGATAGTTCCGCATCCGTGAAGCGGTCGGAGGGGATTCTGTTCGGAGTCGTCGGAGTCGGAGGGATTCTGCCGAAGTCATCGGTCGCAGGCGCCGCCCCGTCTATTTCCTCTCCTCTCTTCCTGGGGGCCGCCATGACTTCTCACTTCCCTGGGCTCAAGCCCGGTACCTCCGGCTAGCTGTGCGGTACGACAGCCACGGGTGCTGCCGTGTGGTGCAGGACGGCGTGGACAACCGGCCCGATGTGGCTTCCGAGCCGCGCGTCTCGGTGCCGCAGCCCGACAACGACCAGCCCGGCTCCAAACGAAGCTTCGACCAGGTCCTGCGTCGGATGCCCCTGACGGCAGTCACGCGTCACCGGCACGTGCGGGTAGGTCTCGGTCCACGGCGCCAGCGCTTCGGTCATCTCCTTCTGACGCTCGTCCGATGTCTCCCGCATCAGTGTGGGAACCACATCTGTGGCACCCATTCCGTATACCGGGGGCAGGGACCAGCTGTGGACGACCTTCACGCCGCAGCGGTACCGGTCTGCTGCGGCGAAGGCGAAAGCCAGCGCGTCGGTGCTCGCCCGCGGGAGGTCGAGTCCGAGAACCACGTCACCGCGGTCCGGTGTCGGCGCCGCTTCCCTGTCCGGCCGGTTACGGACGAGAACCAGAGGGCTTCGCATCCGGGCGAGTACCGCCAGGGACACCGATCCTGCGACGAATCCCCTGATGCCGCCGAAGCCACGGGATCCCAGCACCAGAAGTTCTGAGCGGGCGCCTTCGGCGCTGAGCTCGTCCGCCGGCTGCCCGGACTTCTGCTGGGTCTCGATCCGCAGGTGTGGATGTGCCGCTCGAAGGTGTTCCGCCGCCGCGTGCAGCAGGGCTTCCGCCGCACGGCGCTCGACGTCGGGGTCGGAGGCGTAGCCACCGCCGCCGGCCATGTCACGCCACACGTACACGAGGCGCAGAAGGCATGAGCGCAGTGCGGCTTCACCAGCCGCCCAGTCGGCCGCGTCCAGGCCTTCTTGTGAGCCGTCGATTCCGGCAGTGACGACGCGGGACATGGTCAGCTCCTCCTGAGGACGACGCCTTGCCACAAGCCTCACTCACCTCGACCGCGTGGAAGGAGGGCCGGCAAGCCAGGGTCGACGGCGGCGCGGTCGACGCCGTCCTCGCCTGGGAGTCACCCACTTCCTGGTACGGCCTGACCCCGCCTTCCGACGAGGAGATGCGCACGTATGCGTCCCGTGCGCAAGAACTCCTCGACCAGGCTGTCGAGGACGCACTGGGGCCTGGGCCCGGTCGGCCTGTCCCCTTGCGCTCGACCGCGGTACAGGGGCACGCGGCCGCCGTGCTGATCGAAGCAGCCGCAGGTGCCAAGATGCTGATCGTGGGCAACCGCGGGCGCGGAGAGTTCCGTGAGGCGCTGCTGGGCTCGGTCAGCATGCACTGCGCACAGCACGCTCCGTGCCCGGTCGTCATAATGCGCTGAACGGCAGGCGGCACACGGGACGTCCAGGCTGTTACCGTCCTCGCCCGGCGGCGGGAACCGGTGCGGTCGGTATCACCCGTACGTCTCCTGGAGGAAGGCGAGTGCACTGTCCAGGCGGCGGGTCGCCTCCTCGGCGACGGGCACCATGGCGTCGAGCTCTGTGAGGGTGACCATGGTTCCGGGGTCGATCGCCTGGACCAGCACCCGGTTGTCCGCGGCGCGGACGACGACGTTGCACGGGAGCAGCAGTCCGACCGCGCGGTCGGCCTCGAGCGCCCGGTGGGCAAGGGCGGGGTTGCAGGCTCCGAGGATCAGGTAGGGCTCCATGTCGTGGCCGAGCTTGTTCCTGAGGGTGGCCTGGACGTCGATCTCGGTCAGGACGCCGAAACCCTGCTCGGCCAGGGCGTGCCGAACGGCCTGTGCGGCCTCCTCGAACCCCGTGTGCAGCTGGACGGTGCGGTCGTAGGGCATGGTCTCCCACCTCGTTCTCTCGGCCTGCCGGTGCCTCCGGCGGGCACAGCACTCGGATGACGGAGGCAGGGCCCTCGGGACGTACCACGGAGGCCCGGGCGTCAGGATGGGAACGCTACTCACGAGAGGGCGCTTCGCGCGGGACGACGCTCCGCAGCGATCCCCGCGGGCCGTCCGGCTGTGCTCCTACGGCTCCCGTACGGTTCGTGCCGGCGACACGTTTCTCACGAGCCGTACCGGTGGAAGCCCGTCGTGCGCCACTCTCCGCCGTCGGGTGTGACCGCGAGCGCCTCGTAGCCGTGCAGGCCCTCCAGCCAGTCCCGTGCGCCGTCGCCCCTCGCGAACGCGGCGGTGGCGTAGGTGTCCGTCAGCGTCAGGCGCGGTCCCACGAGGGTGAGTGAGGCGAGCGCGGTAGCGGGTCTGCCGGTGAACGGATCGACGATGTGAGCGCCGCGCTCGGCGGTGCCGGAGGTCGCGACCGCCAGGTCGTCGTGGGCGGTGACGACGGTGACCAGTTCGCCGGGGCGCAGTGGGTGCGCGACTCCGATGCGCCAGGGCGTGGCGGGGGCGGCCCGGCCGCGGATCTGGATGTCCCCGCCTCCGTTGACGCAGGTGTCGTGCGCGCCGGCCTCGTGGAGGATGCGGGACGCCGCCTCGACGGCCCAGCCCTTCACGAGACCCGAGGGGTCCAGGGTGCCCTCGGGGACAATGCTGAACCAGCCGTCGCTGACGCGCGCGGCGTGTGCGCACAGGAAGAGGACTTCGAGGACTTCGGACGGGCAGTCCTCGCGTCGGATCTCGCCACGGCCGAGGCGGCTGATGCAGCTGTCGGGGCGGTAGGTGGAGAACACTTCGTCGATCCGGTGGAGGTGGTGCACCGCCTCGTCGAGCGCACGGCGGACAGCAGGGGTGGGCTCGTCCCGGATGTCGAAGGAGAAGACGCTGCCCATGACGTGTTCGACGTGGCGGAGACCGGCGGTGGTGTCAGACATGGGCTTGGTCCAGGGCGCTCTGGAGGGACTGGGCGTATCCCTGGCTCGTGTAGCTGGCGCCGGAAACCGCGTCGATGTGGGCGCTCTGGGCCTTGATCGCCTCCTGGGTGAGCTGTGGCAGGGCCTGTGAGGAGATCTGCTGGTCACGGCCGTTCTGGTCCGGTGCCTGGATGACCTTGACCGCTGTGATCCTCCCGTCGGTGACGGTGACGGCGACCTGCACGGTCCCGTACCGGGTGTCGACGGGATCTCCGGTGTACGTGCCCATGCCGGCGGACGTGCCGGTGGACGCGCCCGTAGAGGTGGGGGAGGGCACAGGAGAGCGAGCGGCCGACGTGTCCGGGCCGGGGATCTGGTGGGGTTTGAGTGCGAGCAGGGCGACGACCAGAGCACTGGACCCGGTGCCGACGAGGACGGCTCGGCGCATGACGGTTTCTCCTCAGAACTCGAAGGACTCGTGGTGGATGCGCCGGGCCGGGACGCCGGCTCGGCGCAGAGCCTCGGTCGCGGTGCGTGCCATTCCGGGCGGACCGCAGAGGTAGACGTCGTGCGCGGCCAGGTCAGGGACCATGTCGCTCAGGCCACGGGCAGTCAGGGACGAGGAGTATCCGGCCGTTCCGCTGGTGACGTAGTGCACGGTCGCCTGTCTGCGGGCGGCTATCGCGTCGAGTTCACCGCGCAGTGCGAGATCTTCGGCGTGGCGTGCCCGGTAGACGAGGGTCACCTGGCCCGGCAGGGTCTCGAAGAGTGTCCGGAGAGGGGTGATTCCGACGCCGCCTGCCAGGAGCAGCACCTTGGGGACGGTGCGGCGACGGGCGGTGAAGCCTCCGTAGGGCCCTTCGGCCCACACCCGGGTGCCGGGGCGCAGACGGGCCAGCGCGGAACTGTGGCCACCGGCGCTCTTCACGGTGATGCGCAGGTGACGGGGGTGGGCGGGTGCGGAGAGGGAGTAGGGATTGGCCGTCCACCACAGCTCGCGGGTCAGGAATCGCCAGCGCAGGAACTGGCCCGGTACGCCGCCCAGCTCGTCGAGGTGTTCACCGGTGAGGTGAACGGACACCACCCCCGGCGCTTCGGGGTGGACCGCGGCCACGCGCAGACGGTGGCGCATCCCGCGCCGGACGGGCAGGACGAAGCGGTACCAGGCCACCAGGGCGGCGACGCCGACGTACAGCGTGTACCAGGCGATCCGGGCCGGGCGGTTCCCCACGAAGTCGGCTCCGTCGGAGAGCTGGTGGCCGAAGGCGAGGAAGACGGCCAGGTAGGTGGCGAAGTGCAGGTAGTGCCAGGTCTCGTAGGACATCCTGCGGCGTGCGGCACGGGCCGAGAGGACTCCTGTGGCCAGGAACAGGAGGAAGCCGATCGTGCCCTTGAGCATGTCGGGGTAGTGCAGCACCAGCGTGGACGTCTGACCGACCACGTTCGTGTGTGACGTCAGTGAGTAGCCCCAGATGATCAGCAGGGTGTGTGCCAGGACGAGTGAGATGGTGCAGCGGCCGCCCCAGGCGTGCCATCGGGCGAGCCGGTCGGTTCCCACGGTGTGGTCCAGCAGAGGGAGACGGGCCATGAGGAGCAGCAGGATCGCGCAGCCGTATCCGGCCAGGAGTCCGGTGATACGTCCGGCGCCGGTGATCCATCCCGCCGGTCCCACCACCGAGGACGTGTCACTCCACCAGAGGGCCAGCACGCCCGCGACGCCCGCCCAGATCACCGCCGGTACGAGGACGGGCGCGACGCTGCGCCGCGGGCGTCGATGACGTATGCCACGGCTCGCATCCGTGGTGGTGAACGTGCTGGTCATAGATCTCCTCCAGCCAGGACAGGCTTCCAGTGACGGGCGTCCATGCTCACAGCGCGAGCTTTGAGAACCCTCTGAAACCTGCCGGTCCGGCCTCTCAGATGGCGATTCAGAGAAAACGCATAGGCCCGGTTCCTCTCTCTCCGGCTGACGACCGGCGATGCTGAAAGGACCATGGACGATCCGCGCACGACACCGCCTCTGCACCGCCCTGACGGAGCACCCGTACGGGTGCTCGTCGTGGATGACGAGCCCGACGTGACCGATGTCCTGGCGAACGTGCTGACGGGTGAGGGCTGGCAGGTCCGTACGGCAGCCGACGGGACGACCGCACTGGCCACCGCCCGTACCTTTCGCCCTGACGCAGTGGTCCTGGACTGGATGCTGCCCGACCTGGACGGCCTGCAGGTCATGCACGGCTTGCGGCGCGAGGCACCGCAGGTGTGCGTACTGTTCCTGACCGCCCGCGACGCCGTGGAGGACCGCATCGCGGGTATCACCGCAGGCGGCGACGACTACGTCACCAAGCCCTACAGCCTGGAGGAGGTACTGGCCCGGCTGCGCGGCCTGCTCCGCAGGGCGGGCATGGCCGCCGTGCCGGGCGCGGACCAGCTCATCGTCGGGGACCTCACGATGGATGAGGAGGCCAGGGAGGTGCGACGAGGTGATGTCATCGTCGATCTTTCCCGGACCGAGTTCGAACTGCTGCGATACCTGATGCGCAATCCGCGCCGGGTGCTGTCGAAACAACAGATTCTCGACCGGGTCTGGGCCTACGACTTCGGTGGTCGCGCGCACATCGTCGAGCTCTACATCAGCTACCTGCGGAAGAAGATCGATGCAGGACGGGCTCCGATGATTCACACCGTACGAGGTGTCGGATACGTCCTGAAGCCCGAGTCCCCGTGAGGCGCCCGGCTCCGCGTACGCTGCGAGGCCAGCTCACCGCCGGGCTGGTGACGCTCCTCGCCGTCGCCTGTCTCGCGGTCGGCATCACCACCGCGCTCGCTCTGCGCGGATTCCTCATCGGCCGCGTGGACGAGCAGCTCGCGGTGTCCGGCGGCCGGTTCGCCGCAAGCCTCGAGCACGAGGCGGAGCCCGACGCGGACAATCGTTCCGACACGCGCGGGCAGGCCGAGGGCACGTTCGGCGCCCGGCTTCTCGACGGCGTCGTCACCGAGGCCTCCGTCGTCGACGACACCACCGACCGGCCCCTCTCGCTCAGTGCCGGGGATCGCCGCACGCTGGCGCGGATCCCCGTGGACGGAGACGGTCACAGCATCCACCTCTCCACGGCTCCGGGCCGGTACCGCGTCATGGCGGTCAGGGGCGACGACCAGGACATTCTGATCACAGGCCTGCCTCTGCACCCGGTGGAGGAGACGGTGCACCGTCTCCTGGCCGTGGAGGCCGCGCTGTTCGGCGCGGCGCTGTTGGTCACCGGTCTCGCCGGGGCCCTGTGGGTACGCGTCTCCCTACGTCCTCTCAGGCTGGTCACCGCCCAGGCCGCAGAGGTCGCCGACCTGCCGCTCGCCAGCGGCGAGATCGCCATGCCAGGGCCCCTTCCCCACGCGGATCCGCGCACCGAGGTCGGCCAAGTCGGCCAGGCTGTCAACCACATGCTGGGGCATGTGGAGGACGCCCTCGTCCGACGACAGGCCGGCGAGGAGCGGCTGCGGCACTTCGCCGCCGACGCCAGCCATGAACTGCGCACCCCGGTGGCCAATATCCGCGGCCACTGCGAGCTCGCCCTGCGCCGGCCCGGCCCCGTCCCCGACGAGGTCCGGCACGCCCTTGAACGCATCGACGTGGAATCACGGCGCATGACACGTCTCGTCGACAATCTGCTCCTTCTCGCACGCCTGGACGCCGGACGCCCCCTCGAACACGAATCGGTCGACCTGACCCTGCTGGTTCTGGACGCGACGGACGACGCACGTGCCGCGGGCCCGCAGCACCACTGGTTTCTGGACCTGCCCGAGGAACCGGTCACTGTGAGGGGGGACGCCCACCGACTTCAGCAGGCCGTCGGCAACCTGCTCGCCAACGCCCGCACCCACACACCGCCCGGCACCGACGTGACCGTCACCCTCACGTCCGCACGCACCCAGGTCACCCTGGAGGTGAGTGACAACGGGCCGGGTATCCCCGACGAACTGCAGGACGAAATCTTCGGCCGCTTCGTGCGCGCCGATCACGCGCGGTCCCGGAACACCGGCAGCACCGGACTTGGCCTTGCGATCGTCAAGGCCGTCGTCACCGCGCACGGCGGAACCGTCTCCGTCACGAGCGACCCCGGGCGCACCGCCTTTCTCCTCGTACTCCCCGTCTGACGCATGCACGAGACCGTGCACGTCCGGCGCGCGGCTCGGCCTGACAGGCCGGGCGCCGAGCCTGGCCGGCGCCGATGAGGGCGAAGGTGGTGAAGGCGTTCCTCCTTATTCAGGCGGTGGCCGGGGTGGCGCGGTACTCCTCGTCGGTGACGGGGTCCAGCCAGTGCACGACGTCGTGGTCGTGGTCGCCCTCGTTGATGGCCACGTGGACCATCAGCCGGGTCGGGGCGGCGCCGTGCCAGTGCTCCTCGTCGGCCTCGAACAGGACGCGGTCGCCGGGCCGGATGACCTCCACCGGCCCGCCCCGGCGCTGGCACAGGCCGACGCCTTCGGTGACGAAGACGGTCTGCCCCAGGGGGTGGCGGTGCCAGTGGGTGCGGGCACCGGGCATGAAGTGCACCAGGGACGCGGTGACCCGGGACGGGGCCGGAGCGGCGGCGACGGGGTCGATGTAGACGTCGCCGGTGAACCAGTCGGCCGGGCCCTTGACGGTGTCGATCGAGCTGCGGGTGATCTGCACGGTTGCTCCTTGTGCGGTAGGGGGTCAGGGCTTGAGGAGGGTCTTGACGGCGCGGCGCTCGTCCATCGCCTTGTAGCCCTCGGCGACCTGCTCCAGGGGCAGAGTCAGGTCGAAGACCTTGCCCGGGTCGATCCGGGCCGTGAGGACGCGGTCGATGAGGTCGGGGAGGTAGCGGCGCACGGGTGCGGGGCCGCCGCGCAGGCCGACGTGGGAGAAGAACAGCTCCTGCCCGTCGATCGCGACCTCGTGGGGGACGCCGACGAAGCCGACGTTGCCGCCGGGCCGGGCCGCGTGCAGGGCCTGGCTCATGGCCTGAGCGGTGCCGACGCACTCCAGGACGCTGTCCGCGCCGATCCCGCCGGTCAGTTCCCTGATCCGCTCGACGCCCTCCTCGCCGCGCTCGGTGACGATGTCGGTGGCGCCGAACTCGCGCGCCAGCTTCTGGCGGCTCTCGTGCCGGGACATGGCGATGATCCGCTCCGCGCCCATCTCCTTCGCGGCGATCACCCCGCACAGGCCGACCGCGCCGTCGCCGACGACCACGGCGGTCGAGCCGGGCCTCACCTCGGCGGCGTCGGCGGCCCACCAGCCGGTGCCCATGACGTCGGACACGGCCAGCAGACCCGACCACAGCCCTTCGTCCGGCACCTCGGCGGTGGCGACCAAAGTGCCCTGGGCGTTGGGGATGCGTACGTATTCGGCCTGGCAGGTCGACATGAACTCACGGTGCAGACAGTTCGACTGAAAGCCGTTCCGGCAGTTCACGCAGGTGTTGTCCGAGGTCGCGAAGGAGCCGACGACGAACTGGCCCGGCCGCAGCGAGGTGACGGCGGAGCCGACCTCCTCCACGAAGCCGACGTACTCGTGGCCCATGGGATGCGGATCGCCGATCGGCTCCGCGCCGCGGTAGGGCCACAGGTCCGAGCCGCACACACAGGTGACGGCCGTCCGGATGACCGCGTCGGTCGGGTGAAGGACATGGGGATCGTCGACGGTCTCGAAGCGGACGTCGCCGGGAGCGTGGATCACTGCGCCGCGCATGTGCAGGACTTCCTTCGGTGCCGGGGCGGCGGCCGCCGGATGACCGGGACCGTCGCCGTATGCAGGGTGGGGTGCACGGCCGTCCCGTCGGGACGGGCGCAAAGCACCACGTCACCCAGGTAACCCGGTCCTCGCGCCGGTAGCGAGACACCATCAAGAGGTGTACTGCCAGTACATCCCTATGGACGCGGGCAGGACGTACCGTCGGATGCGTGGACAACCGGAAAGAGGTCCGCGAGTTCCTGACCTCGCGGCGCGCGAAGATCAGCCCCGAGCAGGCGGGACTGCCCGCAGGCAGCCGCCGGCGGGTACCCGGCCTGCGCCGCAGCGAGGTAGCCGCGCTCGCCGATGTGAGCGTGGAGTACTACGCCAAGCTGGAGCGCGGAAACCTCGCCGGAGCCTCCCCCGCCGTTCTCGAAGCCGTCGCCCGCGCCCTCCAGCTCGACGACGCCGAACGCGCCCACCTCATCAACCTGGCGCATGCAGCCGAGGGCTCCGACGCCCTCACCCGGCCGCGCCGCCGCACCACCCGGGGCTGGGCCGCTCACCGGAGCCTGCAATGGGTGCTGGACGCCTTCAGCGCCGGACCGGCCTTCGTCCGCAACGGCCGCATGGACCTCCTCGCCACCAACCAGCTCGCCCTCGCCTTCTACGACGACGTCTACGCCTCGGCCGGCAACCAGGCCAACCTGGCCCGCTTCCAGTTCCTCGACCCCGCCTCGCGCCGCTTCTACCCCGACTGGGACCTGGCCGCCGACATGGCCGTTGCCATCCTGCGCACCGAGGCCGGCCGCAACCCCCACGACAAGGACCTCCACGACCTGGTCGGCGAGCTGTCCACCCGCAGCGACGACTTCCGCACCCGCTGGGGCGCCCACAACGTCCGCCACCACGGCACCGGCACCAAACGCTTCCACCACCACACCGTCGGCGACCTCACCCTCGCCTACGAGGGCCTCGAAATGGCCGCCGAACCCGGACTCACCCTCACCGTCTACGCAGCCGAACCCGGCTCGCCCTCCGAAGAGGGCCTACGCCTGCTCTCCACCTGGGCCGCCACGCCCCAGGCCCTCGCACCCCACTCGGACTCGAACTCAAGCTCAAGCTCAAGCTCAAGCTCAAGCTCAAGCGAATGACAACTCCCAGCCGGCGGCCGCCGTCGTCGGACACGAGCGGTCCATGGGCGATCAGCTCGTCGCGGTCGGGCGGCAGCGCGATGTCAGTGGCCCAGTCCTGCGTCGAGGCAGATCACCAGGTAACGGTTGCCTCCGGTCCGGCGTAACGAGGAGCGGTGTGCGGCGGGAATGACTTCTGGATCTTCGGGCAGGTGAACCGCGTTGCAGAACAGTCCAGTTGGAGGATGACATGCGTGCACGCACATGGCAGATGATCCCGTCGAGCCGTGGCATCAGTGCCCTCTACCTGGTGGGCGGAGTCCTGCTCGCCCTCAGTGCGGCGAATCAGCTGACGAAGGAAATGGCCGTGCTTCCCCTGCTCTCCGGCCTTGCCGCCGTGGCGCTCGTGATCACCGCGGTCGTAGGCCTGGTCCGTCCCAGCTCACGCAGCTCCGCTCACTGACCCCGGACCCCCTGCCGCTCGACAAGCGGCAGGGTGTCCTCCGCATGCCGGACCACGTCACACGTCACGACGCGCAGTCCGTGCATCGTCGGGTCGCAGTCACCGGACACGGTGTGCGCGCTCGGCGTCATGGACCTGAACCGTATCCCTGAATGCTCGGTGGAGACTCGTGACGAATCCTCGGCTCCAACTGCGCGTCTTCGCTCATGAGAAGGGCTCAACGCGCCCCCTGAGATGATCGCGCTGGATCTGGTGAGCGACCGAGCGGCGTACCGATGCCGATCCGGCCGTGATGGTGACCTTCGAGGGAAGGTCGAGGCCGCGGCTGATCTCGTCGTACGCGGCCTGGTGACCGCCGGACAACTTCGCCCGGTGCAGCCTCAGATCCTCTTCGACGAGACGCCGCAGCTCGTCGACGTTCTGGGGCGTGAACTGCCGTCAAGCGGGTCCCGGGGACCCCGCCACCCCCGCGGCCGCACCTTCGACGGCGGGGTTGGCGAGCGACGGTCTCCCACTGTCCGTCCGGGACAGTCCAACGAAACGTTCTCTCCACGGCCGCCCCCGACGCCCGACCCACGCAGGGGCCATGATCTCAAGCGTCGAATTGACTCTGCGCCCATGCGGACAGTGCCGGGTCTGCAAGGCTGTCCACCCACAGATCAGCTTGCTCAGCCTCGATGCCGTTCGGGCGGGGTCCGATCGCCAGTACTCGGAGCCCCGCGCTACGGGCCGATTCCATGCCCGTGAGCGAGTCCTCGACCGCGAGGGCCTCCTGTGGCGGAACGCCGCACAGTCTGGCAGCGGTTCGATAGACGTCCGGCTCGGGTTTCGGCCGGGTGTTCTCGCCTGCGACCACCACGTGGCTGAAGTAGGAGAGCAGACCGGCACGGTCGAGACATGTCTCGACCATGCTCCTCGGGCAGTTGCTCGCGACGGCCAAGGGGCGGTGACGTGCCACCTGCCTGACCAGTGCTGCGGCTCCAGGCATGGTCACCGGGTCCTCGTCGACGAGTGCTGTGAAGTGTTCGAGGAGCGCGTCCGTCAGTTCCTCGGTGAGGTCGGGCTTTCCGGTCTCACGGGCCATGAGGGCTCCGCACTCGACGTAGTGGACGCCCTTGGCGCGCTCAGCGAACCCGGCGGGCGGCTTGAGGCCGAATGACCGAAAAGTGATGTTGCGGGCCTCCTGCCAGTGCTGCTCCGTGTCCAACAGCGTTCCATCGCAGTCGAACACGATAGCGGACGGGGACCAGGCGAGGATGCGATGTGCTGTCATTTATCCGCCGTTCTCTCGGCAGTCGCGCCATCTGTTCGATTCGCGAGTGCGGCAAAGGTTCGGCTCCACAGGATCCACCTGCCGTAATCGGCGATGGAACACCGTCCCACCGCATCGGCAACGCATGCTCGACGCGGCAGTAACTACCCCGAACCAAAACATCGTGACCGTTACGTTAGTTTGCCGTTTCCAAATTCTGCAATCACTGATTCGAGTGCAAAAAAGGGAACGCCGCCGCAGGGCGCCCCGCCGGAAGAATCCAGCCGCAGGACGCCACGGGAGGCGACGAACTCCCTACACAGGCCCTCGGTGACCTGCGCGATCGCCCCGATCAGGACGCGGTCCAGTTCGCAGCACCATCGCCCTTCAGCGACGTTTCCGCTCACAGAACTGTCAGATTTCGTCATCCCGCCAGATCAAGCACACCGTCGAAGAATAATAAAATCGCCATGTGCTGCGGCTGGTCCTGCGACGACGAGCGTCATCGAGGCGCGCGCAGCCACGGAACACGAGATCGAAGGGGAAACACATGCAGGAGAGGGCGCGCGCCACCCGCAGAGCCCTGCTGGAATCCGCGGCATACCTTTTTCTCGAACAGGGGTACGCCGGGACAAGTGTTACCGATATAAGCGTTCATTCAGGAAAAACTAGCGGCGCTATCTACTTTCACTACTCCAGCAAAGAGAATCTCGCACTCGCCGTCGTCCGGGAGCAGTTCGCGAGCTGGCCTCAACTCGTCACCCCGTATGCGGCCCCCGGAGTGCCCCCACTGGAAAAGCTGGTGGCGCTCAGCTTCAGCGTCGCGCAAGCCCTCAGTGAGGACACGGTGGCGCGCGCCGGAGCTCGGCTGTGGGCAGAACGCCGCAGCATCGACGCCGCTGTCCCCACACCGTTCGATGCCTGGGTACCGGCGGTCACACGGCTTCTCGCCGAAGCCAGGATCCGAGACGAACTCGCCGATGGAATTCAACCGTCAGAGACCGCCGCGACCCTGGTTTGCGCGTTCTTCGGAGTATGTGCGCTGGGTGATGACGTGCCCGGCGGACGTCACTGGTCCGATCGGCTGGAACGATGGTGGTCGCTGGTGCTGTGCGCGCTGCAGGCGCATCCGGACCCCGACACCCTGATCGCCCAGGCGCAGATGCGAACTCCTGCCCGCCAGGAAGCTACGACTCAGCTGGTTCGCGAGAGGGAGTAGCGTCGGCGTAGTGAGGGAGTGAGAAGGGGAACGGCGGCCTGGCCTGATCACGGCACGAACGGGTGCAGACGTATGCGCCGCCGCGCTCCCAGCGGGAAGCATGTATCCAGGCGCGGTGGCCCGCACGCTGCCGCCCCACCCGCCGGCGGCCCCTGTCCACGGCTGCGGTTACGGGACGCCCCTGGGGCAAGGCGACACACCGTCAGCGACGAAGCTTTATCCGCCTTCACCGCGTACACCGACGAGTCGGCGTACGCGTGCCGTTCGCCCGGCTTCCGACAGCCCCATGTCTCGTGCAGCGGTTGGCCTTCGGATAGGTCGCGTCCACAGGAAGCAGCCCCTTGTACCGAGGGAAGCCCGGGTGAGCGCCATCCCGATCCGCGTGGCCGCGCATCGGCCGGCCGGGAGGACCGGGGCCGCGGTGACCTGAAGGGGCGGGCTGCGCCGTACGGCTGGACGAGACGGCGCGGTACGGGAAGATCTGCGGGTCGCGTCGTGTCGGCTGCGGCTGGAGTCACAGACTGCGGCCGCAGCCGCATACCCGGGCGGACGAGGCGAGCGAGGGCGGTCATGGCCGGTGCGAGCGGACGCGTAGGACAGCCGGTGGACAAGCCCACAGCCAGGAGCTGGCTGTCGAGGATCTCGCGGTTCGACCCGACCGGTCTCAACTGGCCGCGTGCCGTGCTGTTCCTGGACATCGCGTTGGTGCCGCTGGTGGTCTTCCGGGCCATCGGGCACGAGCAGTACCTGCTCAGCGCGCTGTTCGGCCTGTTCTTCGCCTGGCTGGACGACCCGGGCGGAAGTTTAGCGAACCGTGCCTCGCACATCGCGGTGTTCACCTTGATCGGCGCCGGGGTCACCGCGCTGGGATTCGGCATCGGCGGTTATGCCTGGGGCTGGCGGGTCCTCGCGGCCTTCGCGATCACGCTGGTGGCTGGACTGGCGGCCGCGTTCGGCGTGCGCAGGTTCGTGAATGCCATGCTGCTGAACGTCTGGTTCCTCGTTACCCTCGGGCTCGCGTCCAGTTTCCACCATCACTCCCGCATCACCAGCTACACCTGGGCCCAGGTCCTCGCCTGGGTGGGCGGAGCGGCCCTGTGGCTGTCGGCGACGTTCACCGCCCGCCTCGTCCGCGGACGCGGTGACCGACCCCGACCGATCACGGAACTCCCCGGCGACACCGCACGAAAGCCGCTCACCCGGCCCCTGGTCATGTTCGCACTCATGCGCGCCCTGGTCACCGCCGGAACCATAGCGCTCGCCTTCGGTCTGGACCTCTCCCACGGCTACTGGATGCCGATCGCGGTCATGGTCGCGATGAAACCAAACCTCGAACAGAGCACTCTGACCGCGGCGCAACGCGTCGTCGGCGCGCTCATCGGCGCCGTTACTGCCGCCTTGCTGTTGCTGATCCCGGCAAGCGAACACGGGCTGAGGCTGTTCCTGGTCGAGCGCGCACTGGAGGTGGTCGCGCTCGTTCTGTTCATGCACGGGGTGGCGATCCGCTTTGGGAACTACGCGCTCTACTGCGCGGCCGTCGCCGCAGGCGTGCTGATCCTGGCCAGACCGGTCGTCAAGGGTAACGACGGCGACAGCATTGGCGGCCCTCTGGGTCCGCAGCAACAGCTCAAGGCGTGCTAGTCCGTGGACAGGGACCGTCTAACGTCCCTTGAAACGCCAGAAGACGAGCAGCAGAGCCACGATCACGATGAAGGCGACCGTGAAGATCACTGCCGACTGGCCGTCCTGCAAGAGAGGAGGCGCGGCGAGCACGCTCATCATCCCTGCCCCTTCTTCTGGCTGACAGCTGCGAGCACCAGGGTTGCCAGCCGCGCCTGCTGCGCACAGTGCGGTGATGCCGACGTCGGCGATCATGGCAGCTGTGGCTGTCTCGGCCGCCCCGGTGCCCCCCCGGTAAAGCCTTCTGGAGGATCGTGCCGATGCCGAGCGAGTTCCCGATGCTGCCGAGGCTGAGCGTGCGCTGTGGGTCGATGCGGATGACGGGGTCGCCTTCGGCGTAGAGGTAGGGGTTCTCCTCCTGGCCGGACGGGTCGGGGCTGGTGAAGCGGCCGATGTTGGGGTCGTAGTAGCGGGCGGCGAAGTGGTAGAGGCCCGTGGGGGGCCTGGTAGCCGCCTGCGAACCTGTACGGCTGGGTCACCTGTACCGAAGTGGTCCCGCGCTGGACACCGCGAGGGCTGTAGCCGTAACTGCTGACCTTCGTGCCGGACTCATCGGTATGAGGGACGACCGAGCCGAGCGCGTCGGTCAGATAGTAGTAGGACGTCCCCCCGGTGGTCATGGAGTTGAGGGTGCCCCCGGGCTCCCGGTTGAATCCCTTACCCACGCCGGCCATCGAGGTGGCGGAGAGACCGAGGGAGCCGTTGTGGAAGGGCGTGTCGCCGAGACCCTGGCGAAGGAGTTCGGCAACGAACCCTGTACCGAGCCGGCACAGGGCTACGGACATGTTCTTTCAGAAGGCGATGCCCCAGCTGATCGGAAGCCCCCTCCCGCTGGGACGTGTCCCCGTGCTCGCGGATTCCGTACGGCGCAGCTGAACAACTAGGACTTGTCCGGCCGATCATGTCCGGAGCGGGATGATCCCAATCGCTGCGATGGTGGTACCGAGGAACACATAGCCGCGTCTGCCGTAACGGGCGGCTACGGCCCAGGCGCGAACTCAAGCACCGCCCTGCCCCGCCTGCTGATCAGCGGGGACTGCATGATGGGGTTTATGGAGTCTCTCACCGCGGCGGGGCTGCGCATCGTAGAGGAGTGGACCGCGCCCGACAGGCTCGTTCCGCCCACCGTCATCGGACAGGCGCCGAGCGTCCCGTTCGAGGGCGGGCGCGTCGAGGTCTTGAGGGACTTCCTCGATCCGCTCCTCCAGCAGAAGGCGAACGCCGACTGGTACCGGCTGGCGGTCGAAGGAGGACTTTTCTCCGAGACCGACCGCAGGTTCCTGATCGCCCTCAGCCCCGGCCGGGACCGCCTCTCGCGATGGCACTGCGTCGAGCTGCAGAGCGAGTGGGACATCATGAGCAAGGGCGCTGACGGGCTGCTCGGCAGCGCCCCCTACCGGCCCGAGTTCAGCATGCTGTCGCTCGACGGGAACGTGCTGTGCTTCGCCACGACGTGGGAGTACGCGATCAGCACCTCGGTGCTGAAGGCGCCGCACCGTTCGCATGTCCTCCGCCACTGGGCGGAGGGGCTGACGGACGGCTCCATGGATGACATGGGCGATCCGAACGACCTGCCGCTGAGCGTGGCGGCACGCCGCTGGCTCGACCACCACTAGGAATTTGTCCGACTGATTACGTTCGGAGCCAGATAGCAAGGGCTGCCGCTATGGCGGTGCCGAGGAAGACGTAGCCGCGCTTGTCGTAGCGAGTGGCGACCGCCCGGAACTGCTTCAGGCGGTTGATCGCCCGCTCGACGGTGTTGCGCTTCTTGTAGCGGTCCTCGGCGAAACCGGGTGGCCGTCCGCCACGTGAGCCCTTGCGCAAGCGGGCGGCCTGGCTGTCACTCTTCTCCGGAATCGTGTGGCGGATGCCCCGCCGTCGCAGGTACTCGCGGACGGGGCCATTGCTGTAGGCCCTGTCGGCCGCGAGGCTGTCGGGCTTCTTGCGTGGTCGTCCCAGGCCCGGTCTGGGCACCCGGATCTTCTCTAGGACCGGCTTGAACTAGGTGCAGTCCGCCCGCTGACCTGGAGTGACGACCAGAGACAGCGGACGGCAGCGGCCGTCCGCACTCAGGTGGAGCTTGCTGCTGAACCCGCCGCGCGAGCGGCCCAGGCCCTCACCTCCCGCACCACCTCCACCAGGCGGGCGTGCAGGCTCTGCCAAGGTGTCTCGTCCTGGTGTTCTGCCCTTTGGGCCCCCTTTGAGCCGGGCGCCGGCGGTGGGTCGGTGCGGGCGCCGGCCGCATGCTGATGCGCACGGACGATGGTGGAGTCGACCGAGATGTCCCAGTCGATCTCACCTGCCGCGTCGGCCGCGGCCTGGACCTGCTGGAGCAGACGCTCCCACGTCCCGTCCGCCGACCACAGTCGATGGCGTTCGTAGACGGTCTTCCACGGCCCGGACCGCTCGGGCAGGTAACGCCACTGCACCCCGGTCCGCACCCGGTGCAGAATCCCGTCGATCACCTGCTGGTGGTCACGCCACCGGCCACAATGCCTGTTGCTGACCGGCAGGAACGGCCGCAGCCGTTCCCACTCGGCATCACTCAGATCGCTCCGCCCCATACCCGCATCAACGACCCAGGGGCGGCGCAGTCACATGATCGGCCGGACAAGTCCTAGGACTTGTCCGGCCGATCATGGTAGTGGGCTGTCGGGCATGATGTCCGGGTGAGCATCATCGTGAAGTTCTTCGTCGCGCCGGACGACACGTCAGCGAGTCTGGCCCTCCAGACCGGGCCGGGACGGGCATTCGAGTCGCTCTCCTTCGGCAACTTCGATCCCGAAGAGGCCGTGGTCGAGTGGGAGTGCCTTCTTGCCGACGGCAGCTTCGAGGACCTCGTCGAGGCTGGTGAGCCTCGCATCATCGCCGGTCTGGACGACGAGGGATGCGTCGTCTTCGCGATCTCGCCTCGCCTTTCCTCTGCACTCGCGGAAGCCACGCACTCCAGGTTGAGCGACGTCGCCGCCTCGTGGACTCAGCTGCGTGCGGAGGACGGCGAGGTTATCGACACGGAGATCGCCGACGTGATCGTGGGTGACCTGGCTGCCTTGGTCACCAGCGCCCGGCGCCAGAACCAGAGTGTCTACTGCTGGGTCGCGTAGGAGCTCACGTCCGAAGCCAGATCGCGACAGCCGCGGCGGTTGCGGTGTGGAGGAAGACATAGCCGCGCTTGTCGTAGCGAGTGGCGACCGCCCGGGACTGCTCCAGGAGCTGGATCGCCCGCCCGACGGTGTTGATGGTATGGCAGACTCCCCGCCGCCGTAGGTACTCGCGGATGGGGCCGTTGCTGTAAGCCCTGTCGGCCGCAAGGCCGTAGGGCTACTTGCGCGGCCTGCCCAGGCCAGACCTGAGCACCCGAATCTTCTCCAGGACCGGCTGGAACTGGGTACAGTCTGACCGCTGACCTGGTGTGACGGTCGGGGACAGAGGCCGGCAGCGGCCGTCCGCGCCCAGGTGGAGCTTGCTGGTGACCCGCCGCGCGAGCGGCCCAGGCCCTCGTTTCCAGCACCACCTCCACCAGGCGGCCGACGGGACTCTGCCACGGCGTCGCGTCCTGGTGTTCCATCCCTGCGGCCTCTTTCGACCCCCCGGTGCCAGAGGCGGGTCGGTGCGGGCGCGAGCCGCGTGCTGATGCGTGCGGACGATGGTGGAGGCGACCGAGATGTCCCAGCCGATCTCGCCTGCGGCCTTGCGTCTCATGGGCTGCTCAACAGTCTCACGCGGCTTCCTCCAAGGTGTCGGGTACAGCGACCCAACCCGCGTTGAGGACGAGTCGGGAGGTGCGGTGCAGAGCGAGGAACCCGAAGGGGCGGTCGAAGCGGACGGTGATCTCCCGGGCTCGGAAGGGGAAACGCGGCACGCCACCGACCACCGTCGTGAAGGCGGTGGCCGCCGCGGAGCGGAAGCCGCGTGCGCCGAACGTCGCGGTCATTGCCTGTGCGGCGGCCTGGACAGCAAGTGGTTTGGCACTGATACCGGGAAAGTGCCCCTGCGACGTATCTGTCGCCGTGCCCAGACCGAACAAGTCGTGATGGTTCAGCAGGTCGTGGTGAGATGTGACGGTAAACGGAACGGTGGATACGCGGAGTACGGACTCACCGTCGACACTAAGGACGCGGGTCACCGACAAGCCGGGGCCTGGAGTGCCGTGAGGCAGGTGATCGCCGGGGACCATTGCCCGGCGGTTGTGGAGTGCGCCCACTGCGGCAGTCAGTACCTGGCCTGCGCTTGCTTCGGGTGTTCCGAGGTACAGGTGTACGTCGATGCCGTGGGTACCGATGATCTGAAGCTCGGTGAGGGGGCCGGCTGCCGTGTCCACGACGCCGACCCGGTTCAGGAGACGGGTGGTTCGGTGCAGGCCAGCCAGGTTCATGTCGCGCCATGGCCCCGTTCCGGCTTCCATTCCGCCCGGAGTGAAGGGCCGGATCCAGTCGGTGCGGAGGGTCAGGGCGCTGGCCAGTACCAGCAGAGTCTCGTCGTTCACGGTGACAGGCATCGTGTAGATCTGCCCTTGGGTGCGGTTGGCTGCCCATGTGTCGAGGTGCGCCTGGTCACGCACGGGGTCGCCGGTGAGATACCCGTGTGCCTCAGCGGGCAGTTGGTCCAGCCAGGCCGGCTCGACGGGCAAGGTGCTGCGACTCCACAGTCCCAGGGCTGCGCCCAAGCCATGCGTAGCCCTGAGCATGGCAAGCAGATCTCGTGCGGCGGTTGCGGCACCGTCCGCCGGGATACTGAGTGCATCGGAGAGTTCACGCCGGGCGGCACCTGCGGCCCCGTGGGCGAGAAGGCCGAGCAGCGGCCACACCCCGGCTGCGGCAAGTACCGTGCCGGCGTGGGGCAAGACCGCAGTCCAACGCATGGCAAGTTCATTGACGGCCTTGACCGTGCCGTGACTGGCCATACCTGCCCTTCCTCTACTCCCGATCCTCGCGAGAGTAGAGCCGGAAGTGCAGATCGGCGAGCGAATTGAACGTCACGCGGTGTCGGCGTACGGACTTTTCTCCCCAGTTGCGTACGGACGAACGTCCCCAGTTCTGATCGCGGGCGGCAGTGGTGCTGCAGAGATCTCGGTTGAGATCGATGCTCCAGAGAAGGGACACTCGCGCGATGAGCCGCAGAACATCGTCTGAAGCGATCGAGCGAGGATGGGACGAGCCCTGGTATCGGGTCCGTTTGGAGGGTTTCGAAGCGTCGTTCCTGCCCAGCGACGGCGAGGACCTGGACGAGGTCTGCAACATCGATGTCTTCGTGGCTCTGGAGGATGGATCACGGTGGACCGCGACTGTGTTCACCGTCACGGAAGTCGAGCGACTGATGAAGCTCTGGGCAGGAACCGACGAGGCCCTCGGGGGGCGCTACTTCTGGGTCTCGGACGGCTTGATCGTCAGGGATCCGGGCATCGACTGCATGACCGATGTGATTGCCGGACTGATCGAGAACGGTGAGTTCTCCGAAATCTTTCAGCCGGTGATCAACAACTGATCCGACCGCATCAACTGCTGAGCAACGGCTTCATGCTCAGCCGTGGCGCTGCTCACCGGCCCACCATCCCGACGCGTCACGGCTCCCTGCCGCACGGTTCTTCGGCGTCGCGCCTGACGCCCTCACCAGCGGAACTCTCACCACTTGGTCGCGGCCGTCACTCGAAAGGAACCGCGCCCATCGGGTTTCGCAGCTACGGGCCATGATGAGGCCAGGCCTCACCACTTTGGTGCCGCATCTTACGGGCGTGCATCGAGACGGTGCTGAATGCTGCCGTCCGGCCCGAACACGTCCATGAGGTACCCCTTGCCCAGATTCACGTTCTCCTCTCGCTCCAGATAGTCGGTGAGCGAGACCTTCAAGCGGTCGAAAGGTTCGGCGTCCTCGTCCGCGCTGTGTGTCCAGACCGTCAGCAACGGCACACCGGAGGGACCGTCGGCACGCTGAATGCCGTATACATCCTTGTTTCCGCTCGATATTCGGTAGCGGTCGGCAAGCCGCACGGCAGGGTCTGGGGCGACGGTGGTGGTGGCGGTCGGCTGTGGGGACTCGGTGGGCCGACCGCCGGCAGTGCCGGAGTCCAGGGTGCAGCCGCCCACCAAGGGCAGGGCCACGGCGATCGGGAGGACAGCGAGTCGGACCATTCTTCTCATGACGCCATAGTCCCAGTCGGCTCAGCTCGGCGGAACCGCTTCGGCCTCGTTTGCCGCCGAGCTGTCCGGCGACACCGGTGCTCCAGAATGCCGCCCTTACCTCAGACGCGACACCGGCCGCTCCGCATGTGCGCGGCGGGCCGGGAGAGGCCCTTGAGTACGACCGGCAGACGGTCGACTGCTCAGCCTACGACGCCGAAGCCACCTGTCCAGGGATTCCTTTCGCCAGCGGCGAGAGTGAGCTGCAGAAAGCCCAACGCCTCCAGCTCGCGTGCCCGCTTGAGGGAGCCGGCGTCGACGGCCCGCAGACCGCCGGCGGTGACGACATCGGCCAGCAAGGACTTGGCGTCAGCATCGTCACCGATGATGAGGACCGTGGTGGGAGGTCCGCGGCGCCCGCTGGGCCTTCAGCGCGCAGTACCGGGGCCTGACGCTCGATGCATACGGCGATACGGCGGGCCGGAGCGGCGGGCACCAGGATGCCGCGGGCCTGGCCGGCATCGGCCTCAGCCGCGCCCCCCCCTCACGCTCACTGGGCCAGCTACCTGCGCGGTCGTCCTGCGCGGCATCGACCTCTTCGGCTACCCGACCGCCGAGGTCTCGGACGCCTTCAGTGACAGCCTGCCCCCAACTCTCCGGCTCAGCGGCGGTGGCCTCTACCTCACCAGCGTCTCGGTACACGCGAAATCCGTACCTGCCGAGAGTTGATCACGACGGGCGAACCGGATCGGGGCGCAGTTCACCGTCCTGCATGACTTCACCCTCGACGGCATCAACCACGCAGGCCACAAGTATCAGGGCAGCATGATCCGCCGTTACGTCATTTGGTCAAGCCACCGCACTACGATCAGCAACCACGAACCGTAGTCGACAAGACCAACATCCCCTGACGCGGTGCTAGAGCGGGATCACCCGGACTCGCACCGCAAGCTCGGTACCGACCTGACGTGCGATCGTAGCCACCAACTCCTCAACCACGGATTTGTCCGATACGCCGTGAACAGTGACCTGAAGGCCGGGCATTTCCCAAGCGAACTCAATCTCCATGCCCTCGACAGCGATCCGGTAGTCGCCATCGCCAGCCACCGGCACCGCTCCCCAGCCCGTTGGCCGAAGCACATCCGGGGACCTATTCGATCGCATGGGCCCGAGGAAATCGTCGTCATCGGTCGCAAGCAAGTATTCAAGCACACCAACAGTATGCTGACCTGACAGAGCGAATCCTGTCGGGCGGTCGACTACTTGTCGGCGGAGACCAGCTCGTAGACCAGGTTCGCCACCTAGGGAACATTCCTGACAGAAAATCAGATCTTGTATGACTTCGACCTGTCAGAAATCGACATCGGATGTGATTGGATTCGCATCCCAGCGAACCCCTGATCGCACGGCTTCATTCGAGGCGTCCGGGTTGATGTAGTGGGGACAGGCTGTTGTCTGCCGTCGGTGAAACACCACCCCGAGCGGGCGCATCAGCCGTTAACGTCCGGCCGCATGACGACGATCACAACCCGTACGGTCGACTATCCGGCCGACAACCTGACGATGATCGGACACCTCGCACTCCCGGCCGGTGACGAGCGCAGGCCCGCAGTCCTGATCGGACCCGAGGGGATGGGGCTCAGCGATGTCGAACGCCGCCGGGCCGACGCTCTGGCCGAGCTGGGGTATGTAGCGCTGGCCTTCGACCTCCACGGCGGACGCTACTTGGAAGATCCAGAGGAGATGCTGGCCCGTTGCATGCCTCTGCTCGCCGACCCCGACCGGATGCGAGGAATCGGTCGCGCCGCACTGGACGTGTTGCGTGCCGAACCACGGGCCGACCTCAACCAAATCGCCGCCGTCGGCTACGGCACCGGGGGTGCAGTCGCACTGGAACTAGGCCGCGATGGCATCGACCTGCGCGCGATTGGAACGGTCAACGCGCTGACCACGGGCCGACCGGGCGAAGCGGCACGCATTCGCTGCCCGGTATGGGCCGGGGTCGGATCGGAAGACCCGATCATGTCACCCTCGCAACGGGACGCGTTCAGCGCAGAGATGCAGGCCGCAGGCGTCGACTGGCGCCTCACGGTCTATGGAGGAGCCCTTCACGGCTTCCACCACCCCACCGTCGACCACACCGTGGTACCCGGCGTCGGCTACCACCCACGACACGCACAGCGAGCCTGGCGTGACATCGTCGCCCTGCTCGCCGAGTGCCTTCCCGTCACGGATTGATCCGAGGTGCGCGGGCCGAGCACCCCCTGGGCACCCGGGAGGCTGTTCGCGTGGAGCTCGACCCGGCCGGAGGGGTGCACGTGCGTCCAGGACAGCGGGGGCACCGCCCGCGCGAGTTCCTTGGTCGCAAGGTAGTTGAGGTCCTGGGGGCCGTCGCGGGTGACGCGGTGAAGGACCTGCTCCGCCTTGGCGGTGCCCAGGCGGAGCGCGATGGCGTACACCGTCTGGTCGTCTTGCGGGTGCGTCAGGTGCGTTGCGCACTGTCGTCGAACTCGTCGGAGCCGCCTGGTTCACGGGGCGGCAGCCGGACAAGGCGCGGCGCGGAACGCCTTACGCCTTGCGGTGCCGGCCCGGCTTCATGCGTCCCGGCGCTTGCCGTCCACGTCTGCGAGCATGAGTTCGGGGTCGAACATCACGACGGCCGAAGCGAGGACGAGGAAGACCGTCGGCCCCAGCAGCATGGGAACGATCAGGGCGTTGGCGGGCGTCCCCGAGGCGTGCGAGATGTGGTCGGCGTCCACTCCCAACGCGCTCATGCCCGTGTAGTGCATCGCTGCGACGGCAACGCCGAAGATCAGGCTGGCGACAGCGCTCGCCTTGATACCCGAGGTGGACACCGCCGCTCGCAGGGCGACGGTCGCGGCGACGACCGCGATCACGACGGAAACCACCACCAGGGGCACGGAGTAGTGGAGCCTCATGCCCACGTGCATGCCCGCCATGCCCATGTAGTGCATGCAGGCGATACCGAGGCCCATCAGGGCTCCGGCGGGGAGAAGATTCGCCCTGCCCGATCCCCTGTACCCGACGAGGACCACGCCGGTCAGAACGACGAGTACCGCCACGCCCAGGCTGCCCACGGTCAGGCCCATATCGTAGGAGACCCGCGCGCCGACGACTTCGAAGCCGAGCATGGCCACGAAGTGCATGGTCCAGATTCCGACACCGATGGACCCGGCGCCGAGTGCGAGCCAGCCCGCCTTCGAGATGCCCGACGAGCTGCGTGACCGGTTCGTGCAGCGCAGGCCCAAAGCCCCGCCGAGCCAGGCGACGAGGAACCCCGCAGCGGGAGTCAGGAAGCCGTGACTGAAACCATCAATGGTGGCGGACGCCATGGTCCGTTCCTCCTAGGGCCTGTCTTCAAAGGCTGTTGATGGGGCATCATGTGACGCATGGTGCGGCGACATGAGCTCTCGGATGAAGAGTGGGATGTTCTGTCGGGGCTGCTTCCGCGGACGGAAACGGGGCGGCCCCGGCGGGACGACCGGGTGGTGCTGAACGGAATC
>NZ_JNYQ01000018.1 GCF_000717245.1 Kitasatospora papulosa | reverse complement strand
TGTGGCCGTAGTTCAACGACCCGGCACCGGCGAAGAAGTCCAGGTACGAGTGTCCGTCCTCATCCGTGAGCCGGGCACCCTGCGCACGGTCGAAGACCGCGGGCCAGCTGCGGCAGTAGCTGCGTACTTCCGACTCAAGACTCTCGAAGACACTCAGGGCGGGCGGGGTGATGGTCACAGCTGATCTCCTGCTCGAGGGGGGTTGTGACGGGCGGCGGGTCAGGCGTGCCCGGGAAAGCCGCGCCCGGGCGGGGCGCGGAGGGGCGTCGAGGTCCTAGAAGGGACCGATGCGGTACAGGACCTCCGGCAGGTGCGTCTCTCCGGGGAACAGGGCCCCGTCGAAGAGCACCTCGTGCTCCAGCGGCACGTCGTGACGCTGGGCGAAGGACGTGAACAGCCGGTCGGAGGCGGTGTTGTCCGGCGTGATGGTCGTCTCGACCGACGTCAGGCCCTGGTCGGAGGCGACGCGGGTGGTCAGCGCGTCCAGCAGCGTGGCCGCCAGACCCTTCCCGCGGTGGGCCCGGTCGACGGCCACCTGCCAGACGACGAGCGTCTCGGGGCGGTCGGGGCGGATGTATCCGGTCACGAAGGCGATGGGTTCGCCGTTCTCGTCGCGGGCGACCACGGAGGTCGCCGCGAAGTCACGACACCACAGCAGGTAGCTGTACGAGGAGTTGAGGTCGAGAACCTCGGAGTCGCGGGCAATGCGCCAGATCGCGGCTCCGTCCTCCACTCGCGGGGTGTCGATACTGAGGAATTCGCTTCGGGCACGTGCAAAATCTGCTGGTGCGGCGGTCATGCAAATTAAATTTACCCAGCAAAAATCAAAATTGCATCGCCGTAAGGGGTTGGGTGGGAAGGCCCGCTGTGTTATCACGCGGGCGCGGACTCCTCCCGACGGGGCGATGAATCGTGTGCGTTTGTCCTGAATTAATCGGTCATAACGGCCTCGATGTGGGTTCGGTCACATCGCTGTAACTCTCATGACATCCGCTTGGATTGCAGGGATCCGATCAGCGGGAACTGTGGTGTTTAGGTCTGAAGAACGGGGGAAGAAGAATGCGGGGAGCTACTTCGGATAAAGTAGCTCCCCTTTATGTGTCGCTAAACCGGCGACTGTGCGTGCCGAATTTAATTCAGCTGTTCGGCCAGGTTTCCCCGACAGCTGCGCGGGCAGCATCGAGGTCGGGCGTCCGGCCCGCGTCCGTGAGTGCGGCGCCCAGGGCGGCCAGCGAGGCCAGCACCGTCCCCCGCGTCGCGTCCACGCCGTAGTGGTTGACCCGGATCATCTCCTTGGAGAGCGGTCCGCCTCCCGCGACGAGCGGCAGCGCCGGGTCGGCCGCCAGCGCGTGGGCGACCAGTTCCGAGGCGTCCACGCCCGCCGGGGTGCGCAGTGTCGTGGCGACCGGCGCCGCGTCACGGGCCTCGTGGACGTACGGCTCCAGACCGCCGCCGAGTGCCGTCGCCCCCGCCCGGGTCGCCGCCGCGGCCGACGCGTGCCGCGCCATCACCGTGTCCAGGCCGTCCGCCTCGATCCGCTCCAGACACGCGTCGAGCGCCAGCATCTCCAACTGCGCGGGTGCGTGCGGCAGCGTCCTGCGGCCGCCGTCGATCCAGCGGGCCTTCCAGTCCAGCAGCGACAGGTAGGACCTGCGCGGGGCCTGCGGGTTGGAGGCCATCCGCTCCCAGGCCCGCGGGCTCACCGACACCATGGACACCCCGGCGGGTCCGCCCATGGCCTTCTGCGCGCCGATGACGCACAGGTCCACCCCCCAGGCGTCCGGCAGCAGCGGCTCCGCGCCGACCGACGCGACGGCGTCCACCATGAACAGCGCACCGTGCGCCAGGACCACCTCACCGATCCCGGCGACCGGATTGGTGTTGCCGGTCGCCGCCTCCGCGTGCACCAGCGACACGAAGTCGATCTCCGGGTGCTCCGCCAGCGCCCGTTCGACCTGCTCGGCGGTGACGGCCGAGTGGAAGGGGACCGAGAGGTCGACGACGTCGGCGCCGCAGTCGCGCAGCCAGTCGCCGAAGGTCCGGCCGTACGGCCCGGTCACGATGTTCAGCGCGGCCGAACCGGGCCGGGCGCCGCCCCGGATGCAGCCTTCGAGGGGCAGCAGAGCCTCGCCCTGCATGATGACGACGTCCTGCTCGGTGTCGAGGAGGCCGGCCACCCGCCGCTCGATCGCTGCGAAACGCGCGGCGGTGAGCGGGGCGAGGTCGAGGAACGGGTGCGTCACGGTGCTGCTCTCTTCGGGTCGGCCGGTGCGCGGTCAGCGCCTGCGTCCGAGGGTACCCAGCACCTCCCGGGCCCCCCGGCGGGCCGCCTCGTACAGTGCTGTCCATGAGCGATCAGGAGGCGGCGCCGGTGCTGCGGATCAAGGGGCGGGTGCTCGTCGGTCCCGACGAGGTCAGGGACGGACTCTGGGCGGTGGACGGGCGGATCACCTACGAGAGGCCCCCGGGCGCGGACGGCGCCGTGACGCTCACCGGCTGGGCGCTGCCCGGTCTCGTCGACGCCCACTGCCATGTCGGGCTCGACCACCAGGGCCCCGTGGACGCCGCGACCAGTGAGAAGCAGGCTCTCACCGACCGGGAGGCCGGCACGCTGCTGATCCGGGACGCGGGATCGCCGTCGGACACCCGGTGGGTGGACGAGCGCGAGGACCTGCCGAAGATCATCAGAGCGGGGCGGCACATCGCCAGGACCCGTCGCTACATCCGCAACTTCGCCCATGAGATCGAGCCCGGTGACCTCGTCGCCTACGTCGCGCAGGAGGCGCGCCGCGGCGACGGCTGGGTCAAGCTGGTCGGCGACTGGATCGACCGCGACGCCGGGGACCTCACCGCCTGCTGGCCGCGCGGTGAGGTCGAGGCCGCGATCGCCGAGGCGCACCGCCTCGGGGCGAGGGTCACCGCCCACTGCTTCGCCGAGGACTCGCTGCGGGACCTGGTGGAGGCCGGGATCGACTGCGTCGAGCACGCGACGGGGCTGACGGAGGACACCATCCCGCTGTTCGCGGAGCGCGGCGTGGCGATCGTCCCCACCCTGGTCAACATCGCGACGTTTCCCGCTCTCGCGGCGGGCGGCGAGGCCAAGTTCCCCCGCTGGTCCGCCCATATGCGACGCCTCCACGAGCGCCGGTACGACACCGTGCGCGCGGCGTACGACGCCGGGATCCCCGTCTTCACCGGTACGGACGCGGGCGGATCGCTGGCGCACGGCCTGATCGCCGACGAGGTCGCCGAACTGGTTAAGGCGGGCATCCCCGCCCTGGACGCGCTCTCCGCGACGGCCTGGGGCGCGCGCCGGTGGCTCGGCAGGCCCGCGCTGGAGGAGGGCGCCCCGGCGGACCTCGTGGTGTACGACGAGGACCCGAGGGCCGACGTGAGGGTGCTGGCCTCGCCGCGCGCGGTGGTGCTCAACGGGCGGGTGATGGGCTGACCGCCGGTTGACGCCGGAACAGGCGCCGTGTTGACCGGTGGTGACTCCGGGGCACGGCTCTCGTTGAAGCACCTCTGTGCGGCCTCCGGATCAGTCGATGGGTGCGCTCCGCGACCGGTGAAACAGGTGATTCGGAGGAACTCCTGTGCCGGTGGATTCGAATGTGTATGCGGAAACCCCTCTTTGGAGTGAACTGACGTAAGGTGTCCGTCAGTTCACTCTCTGTGCGTAAAGATTCACGGAGTCGAGGCCACCGGTGCCCGCGATGTCCCCCCTTGGACGGCGCCGGAGGCTCCATGTCTCTTGTGGGGGTTCCACCATCGTGAACAGCAACACCTTCCGTCCGGCCGTGCTGGCGATCGCCGCCGCTCCCGTCGCCCTGCTCGTCGCCGTCCCCGCGCAGGCAGCCATCGCGACGACGCCGGCCACCGGCGCCGGTGGCCACGGAAAGGCGAGCGCGGTCGTGCTGCGCGCCGGACTCGACGTCTCGCTCCTGAGTAAGTCGGTCCGGGTGCCGCTCACGACCACGCTCAACGAGGTGCACGCGCCGGCGCGTGCCGAGAGGACCGCGCTCAGCGTGCGGCTCGACGGCGTCGAGAAGGGCCGGCCCGTCCAGGTGCTGAAGGCCGATGTCGCCACGGCGGAGGCCACCGTCGACGAGCACAGGGCGGAGGGGTACACGCATCTCGCCTCGGCCCGGGTGCACGTGCCGGGGCTGCCGCTGCTCTCGCTGATCGAGGTGCGGAAGGTGACCTCGAAGGCGCTGTGCGAGGTGGGCCGCAAGCCGGTCGCGGAGTCGAACGTGCTGGGAGAGGTGACGGTGCTCGGCAAGAGGACCCGGCTCACCTCGGGGGGCACGACGGAGGTGAACGTGCCCGGCGTCGGTGAGGTGACGCTCGACCTGTCGAGGACGCAGACGACGACACGGACGGCGGCCGCGACGGCACTGCGGCTGCGGGTCTCGGTGAACCCGCTGGATCTGAACGTCGCCGAGGTGGAGGGCGAGATCACGCTCGCCGAGTCGACGTGCGAGACGCCCGGGGGAGGCGGCTCGCACAGCGGTGGTCCGGGCAACGGGGGATCGGGGAACGGGGGATCGGGGAACGGGGGTCCGGGCAACGGGGGATCGGGGAACGGCGGCTCGGACGACGGCGCTTCCGGGAACGGCGGCACCGCGGGCGGCGGCACCTCCGGCGGAGGCGTCTCGGACGGCGGATCGACGGGCGGCGGCAACGGCTCCGGCGGCGGCGAAGGTGACGGCGGCGCCCAGGGCACGGGCGGCACCGGCGGCAAGGAGGAGCCCGTCGACGTGAAGCCCCAGACCGGCTCCGACCCCGTCCGGGGCGCCGGCTCGGGCGACCTCGCCGAGACCGGGGCCGGCTCCTCGACGCCGTACATCGCGGGCGCCGCCGCCGTCCTGCTGGCGGGCGGAGCCGGTGCCACGGTCGTCGCCCGCAGGCGCGCCCGGGGCTGATCCTCCTCGGCGGAGAGCGGTGCCCGCGCGGCGGAGCACCGCTCTCCGTGCCCGGAGGGCCGTCAGCCGACGGCTCTCCGCGGCAGCCCCTGCAGGGCCAGATCCAGCGCCTGCAGGAACCGGTTGGTCGTCACACGGTCGCGTACGGCGATCCGCAGCCACTCGCCGCCCAGCCCGGGGAACGTGTCCCCGCGCCGCGCCGCGAATCCGCGTGAGCGCAGCAGTTCGCGCACCTCGTCCGCGCGCTCCAGCCGCAGCAGCACGAAGGGCCCGGCGGCCGGCTCCACCACCCGCACCTCGCTGAACTCGGCGAGCCCGGCCAGCAGATGCGCGCGGTCCACCGCGGTCCGGTCCGCCGCGTCCGCCGCCTCGACGAGCGCGCGCGGCTCCATGCACGCCTCCGCCGCGGCCAGGGCGGGGGAGGAGACCGGCCACAGCGGCTGCGCCTCCTGGAGCAGGCCGACCGTCGCCGGATCGGCGAGCACGTAGCCGACCCGCAGACCCGCGAGACCCCAGGTCTTGGTCAGGCTGCGCAGGACCACGAGCCCGGGCACGTCCTGGCGCGCGCAGAGTGCCTCGCGCTCGCCCGGTACGGCGTCCATGAACGCCTCGTCGACCACCAGCGTCCTCCCCGGCCGCGCCAGCCGCTCCAGCACGCCCGCGGGGTGGAGCACGGAGGTCGGGTTGGTCGGATTGCCGACCACCACCAGATCCGCGTCCTCCGGCACCGCCGCCGGATCCAGCCGGAACCCGTCCTCCGGGCTGAGCACCACACGGCCCACCTCGTGACCCGCGGCGCGCAGAGCGGCCTCCGGCTCGGTGAACTGGGGGTGCACGACGACCGGCCGGCTGACCGGCAGGGCCCGTGCGATGAGCACGAACGCCTCGGCCGCGCCCGCCGTGAGCAGGACTCTCTCCTCGGGCAGACCGTGCCGTCCGGCGACCGCCGCCCGCGCCGACCGTCCGTCCGGATAGGCCGCCAGTGACGCGAGCGACGTCACGATCCGCCGACGCAGCCACTCCGGTGGCGTGCCGGTCCGTACGTTCACGGCGAGGTCGATCAGATCCAGGCCGCGTACTTCCGCGTCGCCGTGGTGCCGCAGATCGGGCCCGGCGTTCTCGGTGTGCTTCGTGGGGGGCAGCATGGCAGCCATGGTGAACGGCTCGGCGCCATTCGTCGATGCCCGGGTGACGTCCACCGTTCCCCGGCGCGCCACCGCACAGGTCGCCGACGCCGACTTCCGCTTGGGAACGAGCAGTTCACCGCCGTCCATGAGCGCCGCCGCCTCCGCCACCGACCCGGTGGCCACGGCGGTGAGGGACACCGCCGACGGATGCGGCACAGGGACCTGGGCCAGAGCCTTCGCCGGGTACGACCTGACGGGCAGCCCCAGACACGCCGCGGCGCCGGTGATCCCCGGCTCGTCGGCCCGGGTGTCGAGCGTCGCCAGGGCGACCACGTCGGCGGAGGCCGCCCCGGCCTCGGCCAGCGTCCTGCGGATGAGCCCGAGCACTTCTTCGGCGGCGACGCCGTGACGGGCACCGACACCGACGACGAGCTCGGCTCGGGTCATGGGGAGCGGTCCTTCCGGGGACGGTGACGGGGACGGGGAAGCGGGACAGGGACGAGCGACGGACGGGGCGGACGGGGAGCGACGGGTAAGGGCGTCCTGAGGTGCGGGGAGCGGGGTCGATCCGCTAGCAAGGGCCCATGGCGGTATTCGTCGCGCTCGGCGCGTTCCTGATGACCCTGGCGGGCGGCTGGGTCGCGCAGCGCGTCAGCGACCGCCGTCACCTCGTACTCGGCTTCGCCGGCGGACTGATGCTCGGTGTCGTCGGTCTCGACCTGCTGCCCGAAGCGGTGGAGGCCGCGGGAGGCCTTCTCTTCGGCGTCCCCGCCGCCCTGCTGCTGTTCGTGGGCGGCTTCCTGACGGCCCATCTCGTCGAACGCTCGCTGGCCGTACGCCAGGCGGCACACGGGGCGGGCGAGGAACGGGTACCCCAGGTCGGGCTGACGGCGGCGGCCGCGATGGTGGGCCACAGCCTGATGGACGGCGTCGCCCTCGGCGCCGCGTTCCAGGTCGGCGGGGGCATGGGAGCCGCCGTCGCGCTCGCCGTCATCACCCACGACTTCGCCGACGGGTTCAACACATACACGATCACCAGCCTCTACGGGAACGCCCGCCGCAAGGCGCTCCTGATGCTGTACGCCGACGCCCTGGCCCCGATCGTGGGCGCGGCGACCACCCTGCTGTTCACCCTTCCGGAGGAACTGCTCGGCTGCTATCTCGGCTTCTTCGGCGGGGCGCTCCTCTACCTCGCCGCAGCCGAGATCCTTCCCGAGGCGCACCACGACCACCCGGCCCGCTCCACGCTGCTGTGCACGGTCGCGGGCGTGGGCTTCATCTGGCTGGTGGTCGGCGTCGCGGAGTGACCCCGCAGGGGTGGACCGGGGTGACCCCGCCCCCGGCACCACCGGATCGGGCAGGAGCGGCGTCACCCCCGGCACCGCTCCACGAAACGCCGGGCCACCTCGGGCGCCGCCGCCCAGTGCGTGTGCAGATAGCTCGCGTGCACCCCGTCCTGCACGAAGCCCTCCACGCGCCGCTCGGGCTGGTGCAGGCCCCAGGCCGGCGTCGGTCCGGCCCCGGGCTCCAGCACCGTCCGGTGGAACTCGTGGCCGCGCAGCCGGGTCCCCGCCACGGCCAGCACGCTGTCGGCGACCGCCACCGCCTGCCGGTAGCCGAGCGTCAGCCGCTCGGACATCCGGGCCGACGCGTCCAGCACCCCGCACATCGGACGCCCGTCCAGCTCCCGGGCCAGATAGAGCAGCCCGGCGCACTCCGCCGCCACCGGGGCCCCGGACAGCGCAAGAGCCGTCACCGCCCCGCGCAGCGGCTCGTTCGCCGACAGCTCCGGGGCGTACACCTCGGGGAAGCCGCCGCCTATGACCAGCCCCGAGGTGCCCGGGGGCAGCTTCTCGTCGTGGAGCGGGTCGAAGACGACCACCTCCGCGCCCGCCGCCGTCAGGAGCTCGGCGTGCTCGGCGTAGGCGAAGGTGAACGCCGCGCCACCCGCCACGGCCACCACGGGCCGGTTCTCCGGCCGGGGGCAGGCCTCCGGCTCCCACGCCTCCCCGGGCAGCTCCGGTGCTGAGCGGGCCAGTGCCATCAGGGCGTCCAGGTCGCAGCCCTCGCGGACCCGGGCGCCCATCGCGCGTACGGCGTCGAGGGCGTCGGTCCGCCGCTCGGCCACCGGGACCAGGCCCAGATGACGCGACGGGGTCGCCACCTGAGGGGCCCGCCGCAGCACCCCGAGGACCGGCAGCCCGGACTCGTCGAGGGCCTCCCGCAGCAGGGCCTCGTGGCGGTCGGAGGCCACCTTGTTCAGGATCACCCCGCCGATCCGCACCTCCGGGTCCCAGGAGGCGAAGCCGTGCACGAGGGCCGCGACCGACCTGGACTGCGAGGACGCGTCCACGACCAGGACGACGGGCGCCCGCAGCAACTTGGACACCTGGGCGGTCGAGGCGAGTTCACCCTGCCCGGACGCCCCGTCGTACAGCCCCATCACCCCCTCGACGACGGCCAGGTCGCAGCCGCTCGCACCGTGCGCGAACAGCGGGGCGACCAGGTCGGGCCCGCACATGTACGCGTCGAGGTTGCGTCCCGGCCGGCCGGTGGCCAGCGCGTGGTAGCCGGGGTCGATGTAGTCGGGCCCCACCTTGTGCGGGGACACCGCGAGCCCACGCTCCGCGAAGGCCGCCATCAGGCCCGTGGCGACCGTGGTCTTGCCGCTGCCCGACGCGGGTGCGGCTATGACCAGACGAGGAACGCTCACCACTCGATGCCTCTCTGGCCCTTCTGACCGGCGTCCATCGGGTGCTTGACCTTCGACATGTCGGTCACCAGGTCGGCGGCCTCGACCAGCTTCTGCGGGGCGTTCCGCCCCGTGATCACCACGTGCTGCGTCCCCGGACGGTCGCGCATCACCTCGACGACCTCGTCGGTGTCGATCCAGCCCCAGTGCATCGGATAGGCGAACTCGTCGAGCACGTACAGCTTGTAGGTCTCGGCCGCCAGGTCACGCTTGACCTGCTCCCAGCCCTCCCGGGCCTTCTCCTCGTTGTCGGAGTTGTCACCGTGCAGGCCCCGCTGGACCCAGGACCAGCCCTCGCCCATCTTGTGCCAGTCGACGCTGCCGCCCTCGCCGCTCGCCCCGAGCACCTTCAGCGCGTTCTCCTCGCCGACCTTCCACTTCGCCGACTTCACGAACTGGAACACCCCGATGGGCCATCCCTGGTTCCAGGCCCGCAGCGCCAGCCCGAAGGCCGCCGTCGACTTGCCCTTGCCGATGCCCGTGTGGACGAACAGCAGGGGACGGTTACGGCGCTGACGCGTCGTCAGCCCGTCGTCCGGTACCGATACAGGCTGTCCCTGTGGCATTAAGCGGCCCTCCCGGCAGCAGTGATGTCCTTGACCAGTCCGGCGATCGAGTCGGCCCGCAGCTCGTCGAGCGTGACCGCGCTGCCTCCCAGATCCCGGGCGAGCTGTGCGGCGAGACCGAGGCGTACGAACCCCGACTCGCAGTCCACGACGACCGACGCGGTGCCCTCGGAGGCGTGCAGTCGCCCGGCCCGCCCCGCCAGCGCGACCGGATCCACGCCCCCCGTCGCCCGCCCGTCCGTCACCACGACGAGCAGCGGCCGCCGCGACGGATCACGCAGCCGCTCCACGCGCAGCACGTCGTGCGCCTTCAGCAGTCCGGCGGCCAGCGGGGTGCGCCCGCCCGTCGGGAGCGACTCCAGCCGGGCGGCCGCCGCGTCCACCGACGAGGTCGGGGGCAGGGCCACCTCGGCGTCCTTCCCCCGGAAGGTGACCAGACCGACCTTGTCCCTGCGCTGGTAGGCGTCCAGCAGCAGCGACATCACCGCACCCTTCACCGCGCTCATCCGCTGCCTGGCCGCCATCGACCCGGACGCGTCCACGACGAACAGCACGAGATTGCCCTCGCGCCCCTCACGCGTCGCCTGCCGCAGATCGTCACGCCGTACGACGAGACCCCGGCCCGACCTCCCGCGTGCCCGCTGGTGCGGCGCCGCCGCCTGCACGGTCGCCGCCAGGTGCAGCTTCGTCAGCGCGCCCTCGGGCCGCCGCGAACCGGTGGTACGGCCGTGCTCGGTACGCGCCCTGGAACGCCGCCCCGCCGCGCCCTCGCCCAGACCCGGCACGCTGAGCACCTTCGTCCGGAACGGCTCACCGGCCCGCACGGGTTGCTGCTCACCGCCGCCGCCCGGCGCGGGCGCGTCCCCGCTCCCGGTGTCCTCCCGGCCGGGCGCGTCGGCGCCCCCGTCGTCCGTACCTCCGTCGTCGGAGCCGCCCGCGTCCGAGCCGCCGCCGTCGCTCTCGGGCCCGCCGCCCTGCGGGGGCACCCCGCCGCCGGGCCCGTCGGGGTCGGGATCGTCGTCGCCCTGCTCGTCCGCGGCGTCCTGCAGAGCCTCGTCCAGCTTGTCCTCGTCCAGCCCGGGCGCGTCGAACGGATTGCGCCGGCGCCGGTGGGGGAGTGCCAGCAGCGCGGCCTGCCGCACGTCGTCGGAGACGACCTCCTCGCGTCCCGCCCACGCGGCCAGCGCCGTCGCGGTGCGGGCCATGACGATGTCGGCGCGCATCCCGTCGACCTCGAACGCCGCGCAGGTCGCCGCGATCTGCCGCAACACGCTGTCGCCGAGCACCACACGGGGGAGCAGGGCGCGCGCGGAGACGATGCGTTCCCGCAGCGCCGCCTCCTCGTCCGCCCACCGTGCCGCGAACCCCGCCGGGTCGTCGTCGTACGCGAGCCGCCGCCGCACGACCTCCACGCGCAGGTCCGTCTCACGCGAGGCGGCCACCTCGACGGTCAGCCCGAAGCGGTCCAGCAGCTGCGGCCGGAGCTCGCCCTCCTCCGGGTTCATCGTCCCGACCAGCAGGAAACGGGCGGCGTGACGGACCGACACACCCTCCCGCTCCACGTAGGAGGCGCCCATGGCCGCCGCGTCGAGCAGCAGGTCCACCAGGTGGTCGTGGAGCAGATTGACCTCGTCGACGTACAGGATCCCGCGATGGGCGTCGGCGAGGAGCCCCGGCTCGAAGGCCTTCACCCCCTCGGAGAGGGCCCGCTCGATGTCGAGCGCACCCACCAGCCGGTCCTCCGACGCGCCGACCGGAAGCTCCACGGTCCGCGCCGCACGCGACACGCCCGTCCCCGCCTCGTGCGGACCGTCGGGACACGCCGGGTCGGGCGCCCCCGGGTCGCACGAGAAACGGCACCCCGCCACGACCGCGACCTCGGGCATGAGGGCGGCCAGCGCCCGCACCGCGGTGGACTTCGCGGTGCCCTTCTCGCCCCGGACCAGGACCCCGCCCACGGCGGGACTGACCGCGTTGAGCAGCAGCCCGAGCCGCAGATCGTCCTGCCCGACGAGGGCGGTGAAGGGATACGGCGTACTCACGGAGCCTCCTCTGTAACGGTCACATCTGCACTCTCACGTCCGGTCCCGGCGAACCCTCGCCCGTCCGGAGCGGGTCTTCCGGACGTTCCGGAGGCGAGGGCCGGCGCGGGCGGCGCGCCCGGCGGGACGAACGGGAGCCCCTCCGGCGCGCCGGTCTCGATCAGCCGCCACAGCGCGTCCGTGTCGGCGTGTTCCTCGATCAGGTCCCCCAGCCGGTCGAGCTGTTCCTCCCGCAGCGCCCCGAAGCTCGTGTCGGGCGCCGCCGCGAACCGGCGCCCGGCGGCCCGCGCGACCTCGGTCATGAACGCCCGCCGGAAGGCATCGCTCTCCAGCGACCCGTGCCAGTGCGTCCCCCACACCGAGCCCACCCGGCACCCGTCCAGGAACGGCTCGCCGCCGCTCACCTCGGCGACCCCGTGATGGATCTCGTAGCCCTCCACCGGTTCCCCCAGCGCCGTCCCGACCGGCCGGGCCAGCACCTTCTCGCGGCCGAAGCGGACCCGCACCGGCAGCAGCCCGAGCCCCTCGACGCGACCGGCCCGCGACTCCACGTCGTCCTCGATGCGCTCGCCCAGGACCTGGAACCCGCCGCAGATCCCCAGCACCGGCCGCCCCTCGGCGGCCCGCCGCAGCAGGGCGTCCGCCAGACCGCGCTCCCGCAGCCACGCCAGGGCCTTCACGGTGCCCCGCGTCCCCGGCACGATCACCAGGTCCGCGTCGACCAGCTCCTCCGCGCGGTCCACGAACCGCACCACCACGCCCGGCTCCGCCGCCAGCGCGTCCACGTCGGTGAAGTTCGACATCAGCGGCACGGCGCACACCGCGACCCGCAGGACGTCCTCGCCGTGCGGCGGCGCGACGACCGACTCCCGCACGGCGCCGCGCATCGACACCCGCAGCCCGTCCTCCTCGTCGATGCCCAGACCGTGGGCGTACGGCAGCACCCCGAAGGTCCGCCGGCCCGTGAGCCCGAGCAGCATGTCCAGACCGGGTTCCAGCAGCGACACGTCACCGCGGAACTTGTTGACGAGGTATCCGGCGACCAGCGACTGGTCCTCCGGGCTCAGCAGCGCCGTCGTGCCGAAGAACGAGGCGAACACGCCGCCCCGGTCGATGTCGCCCACCACCAGCACCGGGAACCGCGCCGCCCGCGCGATGCCCATGTTCACGATGTCCGTACGCCGCAGATTGATCTCGGCCGGACTGCCCGCCCCCTCGCAGATCACCGCGTCATAGGTACCCCGCAGCTGCTCCAGACAGTCCGTGACCGTCCCCAGGAGGGCCTCCTGCCGCCCCCCGTGATAGCCGCGCGCACTCATCTCGCCGACCGGCCTGCCCATGAGGACGACCTGGCTGGAGCGGTCACCGCCGGGCTTGAGCAGCACCGGGTTCATCAGCGCCGACGGCTCCACCCGGGCGGCCTGCGCCTGCATCGCCTGGGCGCGGCCGATCTCCGCCCCCTCCCGGGTGACGAACGAGTTCAGCGACATGTTCTGCGCCTTGAAGGGCGCGACCTTCACCCCCCGGCGCACCAGCCACCGGCAGATCCCGGCCGTGACGACGCTCTTGCCCGCGTCCGACGTCGTTCCGGCGACCAGCAGTCCGCCGCTCATGTGGCTCTCCGTCCCCTGGCCAGCCGCCCCGCCGCGCACACGGCGAGGGCCAGCACACTCACCCGGCGCGACAGCCGCACCGCCCGTTCGATGTCCGTGACCCGTACGTCCCGGCCCGCCCCGCCGTTGAGCACCGGCCGGTGCTCCACCCGTCCGCCGTAGGCGAGGGTGCCGCCGAGCCGCACGCCGAGCGCTCCCGCGAACGCCGCCTCCACCGGGCCCGCGTTGGGGCTGGGATGACGGTGCGCGTCGGCCCGCCAGGCACGGACGGCCTCGCGGGGGCGGCCTCCGGCGGCGACGGCGAGCGCTGCGGTCAGCCGGGCCCCCGGCCAGCCGGCGACGTCGTCGAGCCGGGCCGAGGCCCAGCCGTAGCGCCGGTGGCGGGGCGACTTGTGCCCGACCATCGCGTCGAGCGTGTTGACGGCCCGGAAGCCGACCAGCCCCGGCACCCCGCCGAGCGCACCCCACACCAGGGCCCCCACGACGGCGTCGGAGGTGTTCTCGGCGACGGACTCCACCACCGCGCGGGCGATGCCCGGCCCGTCCAGCGCCTGGGGGTCCCGGCCGCACAGGTGCGGCAGCCGCTCCCGGGCCAGCTCGATGTCCCCGGCGGCCAGGGCCCCGCCGATGGCGCGCGCCTCGCGGCCCAGCGACGTGCCCCCGACGACGGACCAGGTGGCGGCGGCCGTCAGCGCCACGGCGGCGGCCGGACGGTTCCGTACGGCACGCGCGGCCAGCGCGGCGGCGCCCGTGGCGCCCCCGGCGCAGACGAGCGTGTGCAGGACGCCCCAGCCGCGGTGGTCGCGCCACAGCAGGTTCTCGGCATGGGTCGCGGCACGTCCGAAGGCGGCGACGGGGTGGCCCCGCCGGGGGTCACCGAGCAGCAGGTCGCCGATCAGCCCCGCGGCGGCGCCGTACGCGAATACGCGGTCGGCTCGCACCGCTCAGCCGGCCGTCGTGCCTCGGAGGGCCTTCTCGGCAGGTGGTGCGGTGACCGGCTCGGGGCAGCCCGACATGGCGTATGTCCTCACTCAGGGTCCGCGCCCTGGTTCGACGTGACCGGCGACGAGAGTCTCCTGGCTCCCGGATCCGCAGTCCTCCGGCCTTCCGGTCCGCGGTGGCGGACCGTGAATTCCGTGTGGAGGCTGCTCCCCGGTGACAGTGGCGGGACCGCGCCGGATTCGCACCGGCTTCCTCTCCTGTCGCCGTGAATGGCTCCGGCAGTCCACCACGCTCCGCGAACGTCCGTCAACCTGCCGTTGACCTGCGAGGCTTCGGTGTGCTCAGACGCACATCGGGCCGGACACACACGGAGTGTGTCCGGCCCGACGCGGTCGCCCGCCCGAGGAGTCAGACGACGATCAGGAAGATCCCGTAGGCGACCGCCGCCGCGCACAGGGCGAAGCAGGCGTACGCGCCGGTGCGTGCCAGGACGCCGCCACCGCCGCCCTGCGCCGTCGCCGTCTGCTTGGCGAGACCGGTGATGCCGAGGGTGAAGAGGCCGACCAGCGCGACGGTGATCACGAGGCTGACGCCGAAGACGGACGCGAGAGCTGCCCAGTCGATGTTCATGCGGATCTGTCCTTACACCGTGGCCGGCCGGTCGGCCGGGGTCTCGGCCGTCGGGGCGTGGATGGTGGTCTTGAGGTCCGGGACGTTCAGACCGGCGGGCGGCGGGCTGACGGCCGCGATGGCGGTCGTGACGACGCCCGCGGGCTCGTCCCCGGTCGCGTTCACATTGGTGTGGTCGACCGGCTTGCGGCGTGACAGCAGCCAGATGGCGCCGGAGCCGGCGACGAGCAGGACGGCGACCACCGCGACGCCCCAGGGGCCCTGCTTGGTCAGGAACTCGGCTCCCGCGCCGACCAGGCCGGCGGCCGGCAGCGTCAGACCCCAGGCGACGAACATCCGGGTGGCGGTGGACCAGCGGACCACGCCCCCCTTGCGTCCGAGGCCCGCGCCCATGACGGCACCCGAGCAGGACTGGGTGGTCGAGAGGGAGAAGCCGAGGTGCGAGGAGGCCAGGATGACCGTGGCCGCGCTCGTCTGGGCCGCGAAGCCCTGCGGCGGACGCAGGTCGGTGAGGCCGCTGCCCATGGTGCGGATGATGCGCCATCCGCCGAGGTAGGTGCCCAGGGCGATGGCGATACCGGCGGAGGCGATGACCCAGACCGGCGGGTTGGAACCGGGGGCGAGGACGCCGCCGGTGACCAGGGCCAGGGTGATGATGCCCATGGTCTTCTGCGCGTCGTTGGTGCCGTGGGCGAGCGACACCAGGCCGGCCGAGGCGATCTGGCCGGCGCGGTACCCCTTGGCCGTGGACTTGAGCTGGGCCTCGTCGGTGATCTTCCGGTTGAGGCGGTACGTCAGCTTCGTGGCCAGCAGCGCGGCGACTCCGGCCACCAGGGGCGCGGCGATCGCGGGCAGCAGGACCTTCGTGACGACGGTGCCGCCGTTGATCGAGGACCAGCCGGCCGACATCACCGCGGCGCCGATGAGGCCGCCGAAGAGTGCGTGGGAGGAACTGGAGGGCAGGCCGACCAGCCAGGTCAGCAGATTCCACAGGATCGCGCCGACGAGCGCGGCGAAGATGACCTCGGTTCTGAGGCCGTTCTCGTTGATGATCCCGCCGGAGATCGTCTTGGCGACCTCCACCGACAGGAACGCGCCGACGAGGTTGAGAACGGCGGACATGGCCACCGCTGTCTTGGGCTTGAGGGCGCCGGTCGAGATGGTGGTGGCCATCGCGTTGGCGGTGTCGTGGAAACCGTTCGTGAAATCGAACACGAGAGCTGTTACGACAACAATCGCAAGCAGCAGCGTGATGTGTTCCATTTACCCAGGCAATCGTTCGACGTCATTGGCACGGGGAACGTAAGCAACCTGGGTGAACGGAAGATGAACTGGGCAGGGCGGCACGGTGACCCCAAGCGCGTGGGCGGGTTCCGCTTGTGTGCGCGACGCGTGGGGCCGGGCCCCCGCGGCCGGTGCGGGGCCCGGCCCCACGCGTCGCGGAAGATCGCCGCCATGACCGATTTGCCCCGTTGGCGAGACGTCGGTCACGTCGCCTTAGGATCCCCGCATGAGTGACGTGGGCAAGGACGCGATCGGGCAGACGTGGGACGCGGTCGTCGGGACGGCCCGGCGGACCGCGGCGGACGGCCTGGTCGTGGGGACCTCGGGCAACGTGTCGGCCCGGGTGGGCGACATCGTCCTGGTCACCCCCAGCGGGGTTCCCTACGACCGCCTGGCGCCCGGGGACGCGGTCGGCGTCGACCTCGCAGGACGGCAGGTCCTGGGCGACATGGTCCCCACCAGCGAGCTCCCCCTCCACCTGGCCGTCTACCGCCACACCGACGCCGCGGCCGTCGTCCACACCCACGCCGTGCACGCCACGGCCGTCTCCACCCTCGTCACCGAGGTGCCGCTCGTCCACTACGCCGCCGCCCTCCTCGGCGGCCCCGTCCGCACCGCCGCCTACGCGCGCTACGGGACGCGCGAGCTCGCCGACCACATGCTGACCGCCCTGCGCGACCGCACCGGGTGCCTGCTGCGGAACCACGGCACGGTCACCTACGGGAACACCCTCGACCAGGCCTACGACCGCACCGCCCAGCTCGAATGGATGTGCAGGCTCTGGCTCACCGCCAGCTCCGTGCCCGGCCACAGCCCCACCCTCCTCACCCCCGCCCAGCTGCGCGACGTGCAGGACGCCCTGGAGGGGTACGGACAGCCTGGCTGAACCGGGCGGCCCACCGTACGGCCGAGGCCCACTGGCCGTCGGCGCCGCCGCCCGGGAGACTGGAGCCGTGCGCCCGGCAACAGCGGCGGCAGTGGCCGCCACCTCGGTCATCGGCGTCGGCGCGGCAGCGGTCGCCGCCGGACGCTACGCCAGCGACGCCGCCCTCGGGGCGCCCTCGCCACGGCCCTTCCCGGCCGACCGCCGCCTCACCGTGCACGCCGTCGCGGCCGGGCAGGTCACCCTGACCCGCTCCTTCTCCGCGCTGCGGCCCGGCACGTACGGCCTGACCGGCCGCGACGTCCACGCGGTCGTCGGCCCGGTGATCGAACAGCCGCCCGGCGACCCGGCGGTCTCCGCCGACACCGTCGTACGGCGGCTGGAGCGCGTCACCCTCGGAAACCTGAAACCGGGCACCAGGGTCCGCCTCACCCCGGAGCTCCACCGCGGCGACCCGCTCGCCGCCCTCGGGCTCGCGTACAAGGAGGTCGAGGTCCCCGGCGAACTCGGCGCCCTGCCGGCCTGGTTCGTGCCCGGCGCCCGCGACACCTGGGTGATCACCGTGCACGGCCTCGGCACCACCAGGGACCACCCCCTGAATCTGACGGGGTTCCTCCACGACCGGCAGTTCCCCGTGCTCGACCTGGCCTACCGGGGCGACCCGGGCGCCCCGCGCTCCCCGGACGGACTCGCCCACCTCGGCGAGTCCGAATGGCGCGACCTCGACGCCGCCGTCCGCTACGCCGTCCGCTACGGGGCCGAGCGCGTCATCCTGCACGGCTGGTCGTCCGGCGCCTCGATGGCCCTGCACGCGGCCGTCAACTCCGCCCTCCGCGACCGCATCAGCGGCCTCGTCCTCGACTCCCCGGTCCTGGACTGGAGGACCACCCTGCGCGCGCTCGCCTCGGCCCGGGGCGTCCCCTCCGCGCTGCTGCCCCTCGCCGTCAGGGCCGCCCAGGGCCAGACCGGACTGCACGGCGCCCGGCTCCTGGACACCTCGGTGCCGACCGCCCTGCACGTGCCCACACTCGTCCTGCACGGCCCCGACGACGCCCTCGCCCCCTGGCAGCAGTCCCGGGAGCTCGCCGCCCGCCGGCCCGACCTCGTGACCCTGCACCCCGTGCCACGGGCTCCGCATGCGGCGATGTGGAACGCGGACCCCGCCGGTTACGAAGAGGCGCTCCGGCGTTTCCTCACGCCCCTGATGTGAGCTGATGGGCCGGAACCGCCCGGTTGGTGACCCGTCCCGGAGCCCCTCCGAACCCCGGTGACACGGCTTCCGTTTGGGCTTTCGGCCCGTCAGAGGCAAGACTGCTCCTCGTGACGTCCCGTACCCCGCGCGACTCCAGGCTGCGACTTGTCCGCCCGCGACCCCAGGCAACCGCCCGCAAGGCCGTGACGACCCGGCGCACCAGGCCGGCCCCCCGCCCACCCGAGGGCACACCGCCCCCGGCCGAACTGGCGCGCCAGGCCAGGGCCGTCCTGGCCGACGCCGTGCGGATCGCCCACTGGGCCGCGGACGGGACGAGCACGGGCTCCGCCCCGCTCGCCGCCCGGACCCTGGAGCGGGCCGCCGCCGCACTCGCACTCGCCCCGGCCCAGGTGCAGGCCGGATGGGACCGGGCCAGGCTGGCCGGACTCATCGAGCTGCACGGCGACACCGCGCGCCCCGGCTGGCGGCTGCGCGCCTGGGACCGTGACGACTCCGCCGTGCTCCGCGGCTGGGTGGCGCTCTTCGACGCGTGGTCGCTCGTCCACGCCTCACCCGACGGCATCGAGGCCACCGCCGTGGCCGAGGCCGTCGAGGCGGTACCCCAGGTGCTGTCCCTCCTCCAGCTCTCGGCGGGCCCCGTCACCGTGCCCGCCCTCCTCGACCTGCTCGGCCAGCGCGTCGCGGAACTCCACGAGGAGCGGTGCGAGGTGCCGTACGGGCCGCAGGAGCAGCCCGCGCCCACCGGCGCGGAACCGGCCGACCTGAACGCGCTGCTGCTCGACTGGGCCCTGGAGGGCCTCGCCTCCGTCGGCGCGCTCACGCTGGGCGCCGGCCACGCCACCCTCACCCCGCTGGGCAACTGGGCGGTCTGGGTCAAGCTGGAACAGATCTGCGTCGCGGCCCAGAGCCCCGCCGGCAACATCGAGCAGTCCGCCGCCGACATGCTGCTCGGCTGCGCACGCCTCACCCCCGGCCCGGCCCGCGCCGAATACCGCGCCTGGCTCGCCGCCCGGCCCGTCGGCAGCGCCGTGGCCGAACTGCTCGCCGTCGCCCGAGGTGAGGACGCCCTGCTGCGCGGCCTCGCCTTCGAGGCGCTGCGCGTCGTCGGCGCCCCCGCCGAGCCCGTGGTCCGCTCCGTCGTCACCGAGGCGCCGCTGCGCCCCTACGCGCTGCTGTGGCTCGCGGAGTACGAGGGCACCGACCCTGACGACGCCCAGGACGTCCTCAGCCGTGAGGAGGCCACCTGGCTCTGGGTCGACACCGCCGCGGCCGTGGCCGACCACGGTGAGACCGGGCTGCTGGTCCGTCATCTCGACTCCGCCGTCCAGGGCACGGTTCCCGCGCTCCTGGACGAGGTGAGAGCCGTCGGGCACCCGCGGACCGTCCAGGTGCTGGTCGCCCTGGCCGCCGCCCACCCGGACCCGGCCCTCGCCAAAGCCGTACGCCGCGCGGCCTTCCAGGTGCACACCGGCGGGGTGTGACCCCGCCGCCCCGGGGGCCTCAGCCCGAGGACCCCGGGGCGTACGTACCGAAGCTCCAGACGTTGCCCTCGGCGTCCCGCGCCATGTAGTCGCGGGAGCCGTAGTCCTGGTCGGCCGGCGGCATCAGGATCTCCACGCCGTGCTCCACGGCCCGCGCGTGGTGGGCGTCCACCTCGTCGACCACCACGTACACCCCGGCAGGCCCGCCGCCGGCCATCGCCTCGGCGAAGACGCCCCCGCGCCCCCTGGAGCCGAGCATCACCCTGCCGTTGCCGCAGGACAGCTCGGCGTGGAGCACGCTGCCGTCGTCCCCCTCGTACACCGCCTCCTCGGTGAACCCCAGGGCCTCGGTCAGCACCCTGATCGCGGCCTTCGCGTCGTCGTACAGAACCGTCGGGAAGATCGTGGGAACGCCGCCCGTGCCTGCCATCGGACTCACCCTCTCCTGTCTCACGCGTACCCGGTCGATGTGATCCGCGTCTCAGTTTTCCATCGGTCGCCGACGGTGTCGGCGGAAGGTGTCGCGGCGGCCCGGGTCCCGTTGCGGAAGCCCGTCGTGAACCACCGCCGGCGCTGCGCGGACGAGCCGTGGATGTGTCCAGGCCGGCGTCGTCGTCGAACCGCGTCCGCCACCACCCTCCGTTCCGGCCGCTGCACGCCGCGTGCGCGGCCCTGTGCCGAGTATCGGCCCGTTCGGTGTGAAATGCCCGGTCGGGTGAGGTGCTGCGGTGGTGCGGCGGCGCGGCGGGAGCATGCGGAAAAGCAGGTGGACACCGCCAGTAGACTGAGTCCATGGCAATTCTCCTTGTGCATTAGACGGCGTCGAGTCGTGAACCCGCTGTCCCTCCGCCGTCCATACCGCCTTGGAGTTTTTCCGTGATCACCGCTTCCGGCATCGAGCTGCGTGCCGGCGCCCGCATCCTCATCGAGTCCGCCTCCTTCCGTATCGCCAAGGGCGACCGCATCGGCCTGGTCGGCCGCAACGGCGCGGGCAAGACGACCCTCACCAAGTGCCTGGCGGGTGAGGGGACGCCGGCCGGCGGCACCATCGCCCGCAGCGGCGAGGTCGGCTACCTGCCCCAGGACCCGCGCACCGGGGACCTCGAGGTCCTGGCGCGTGACCGCATCCTCTCGGCCCGCGGTCTCGACGAGATCCTGCGCAAGATGCGGGAGAACGAGGAGCGGATGTCGAACGGCAAGGGCGCCACCCGCGAGAAGGCGATGAAGAAGTACGAGCGCCTGGAGACGGAGTTCCTCACCAAGGGCGGATACGCCGCCGAGGCCGAGGCCGCCACCATCGCCGCCGCGCTCAGCCTGCCCGACAGGGTGCTGGGCCAGCCCCTGCACACCCTCTCCGGCGGTCAGCGCCGTCGCGTCGAGCTCGCCCGGATCCTGTTCTCGGACGCCGACACCCTGCTCCTCGACGAGCCCACCAACCACCTCGACGCCGACTCCATCGTCTGGCTGCGCGACTACCTGAAGTCCTACCGGGGCGGCTTCATCGTGATCTCCCACGATGTCGAGCTGGTCGAGACCGTGGTCAACAAGGTGTTCTACCTCGACGCCAACCGCGCGCAGATCGACATCTACAACATGGGCTGGAAGCTCTACCAGCAGCAGCGCGAGGCCGACGAGAAGCGCCGCAAGCGCGAGCGCCAGAACGCCGAGAAGAAGGCCGCGGCCCTGAACTCCCAGGCCGACAAGATGCGCGCCAAGGCGACCAAGACCGTGGCCGCGCAGAACATGGCCAAGCGCGCCGAGCGCCTGCTCTCGGGGCTGGAGGCCGTGCGAGTCTCCGACAAGGTGGCGAAGCTGCGCTTCCCCGAGCCGTCCCCGTGCGGGAAGACCCCGCTGATGGCCGAGGGGCTCTCCAAGTCCTACGGGTCGCTCGAGATCTTCACCGACGTCGACCTCGCCATCGACAAGGGTTCACGCGTCGTCATCCTCGGCCTCAACGGCGCCGGCAAGACGACCCTGCTCCGCCTCCTCGGCGGCGCGGAGAAGCCCGACACCGGTGAGGTCATCGAGGGCCACGGCCTCAAGCTCGGCTACTACGCCCAGGAGCACGAGACCCTGGACCCGGACCGCACGGTCCTGGAGAACATGCGCACCGCCGCTCCCGACCTCGACCTCGTCGAGGTCCGCAAGACGCTCGGCTCCTTCCTCTTCTCCGGCGACGACGTGGACAAGCCCGCCGGAGTGCTCTCCGGCGGCGAGAAGACCCGGCTCGCCCTGGCGACGCTCGTCGTCTCCTCCGCCAACGTGCTGCTGCTCGACGAGCCGACGAACAACCTCGACCCGGCCAGCCGCGAGGAGATCCTCGGGGCCCTGCGCACCTACAAGGGCGCGGTCGTCCTCGTCACCCACGACGAGGGCGCGGTCGAGGCGCTCCAGCCGGAGCGGATCATCCTGCTGCCCGACGGGGTCGAGGACCTCTGGGGCGCGGACTACCGTGACCTGGTCGCCCTGGCCTGATCCTGGAGGCTCCCGTATCCGGTGCGGAACCCCGTGATCCAACGAGTCTGGATCATTCGGCCCATCGGTGATCCATCATCTGGATGAGCACGTCTCGTACCCCGGCGCGGCGCCCGGCAGATAGCTGCCGGGCGCACTCATTTCCGGCCACCTCGCCCCGTACGGCCCTGACCTGCCCGTTTTTCCCTCAGCCGCTTCCGAATGGCGTCCAGGCCTGTGGGAATGCTGAATTCCGCTTGTGTCGGACCGCTCCGGGGCGCGGAATCCCGTCGTACGTACCTTGCCGAATGGGTGGCCAGGAAGCGCGGGAGGGGTGATCATGAGAGTCCAGAGCGCACTTCCTTGAGGAGGCACGGGTGGCCGAGACTCTGAAGAAGGGCAGCCGGGTGACCGGCGCCGCGCGCGACAAGCTCGCGGCAGACCTGAAGAAGAAGTACGACTCCGGTGCGAGCATCCGGGCGCTGGCCGAGGAAACCGGTCGCTCCTACGGATTCGTCCACCGGATGCTCAGCGAGTCCGGAGTCACGCTGCGGGGACGCGGCGGGGCTACTCGAGGCAAGAAGGCCGCTTCGGCCTGACGGCGGGCGACGGTCACGGGCCGGTCCGGACCGGCCCCGGAGCTCACCGGAACACCGGGTGGCCACCCGGTCGGCCATCAGGTCGTCCGGGTGGTTACTGTTCAGTACTCGTCCAGTACGTGCTGACTGCACCCGGCTCCGGAGGCGCTCCATGACCTCGCTCGACTCTGTGCTCGACAAGGACGGTGTACGGCTCACCGTCGATGACGCGGTTGCCACGGTGACGCTCACCAACCCGGCCAAACGCAACGCTCAGTCTCCCGCTCTGTGGCGGGCGTTGGCAGCGGCCGGACGAGCGCTCCCCGGCAGCGTGCGGATCGTCGTGCTGCGCGGCGAAGGCAAGTCCTTCTCCGCAGGACTCGACAGGCAGGCGTTCGCACCCGAGGGATTCGACGGCGAGCCGTCCTTCCTCGACATGGCACGCGGCTCCGAGGCGGACCTCGACGCGACCATCGCCGAGTACCAGGAGGCGTTCACCTGGTGGCGCCGCAACGACATCGTGTCGATCGCGGCGGTCCAGGGGCACGCCATCGGTGCCGGCTTCCAGCTCGCCCTCGCCTGCGATCTGCGGATCGTCGCCGAGGACGTGCAGTTCGCCATGCGCGAGACCAGCCTCGGACTCGTTCCCGACCTCACGGGCACGCACCCCCTGGTGAACCTCGTGGGGTACGCCCGCGCGCTCGAGATCTGCGCCACCGGGCGCTTCGTGCACGCGGAGGAGGCCGAGCGCACCGGCCTCGCCAACCTCGTGGTCCCCGCCGATCAGCTCGACGCGGCAGGGAGCGACCTGGCCGCCGCCCTGCTGGCCGCCCCGCGTGACGCGGTCGTCGAGACCAAGGCGCTGCTGAGTGGTGCCCTTTCGCGTACGTACGAGGAGCAGCGCACCGCCGAGCGTGCCGCACAGGGCCGTCGGCTGCGCGATCTCGCCGGTCTCGCCGACTGAGCGGCCGGGGTGCTCGCGCCCCGCCGCCCCTCACCGTCCGGTGAGGGGCGGCGTCAGTCCCGTTCCACCACCGCCGTGACGAGTACCGCGACCGTGGGAGGGCCTTCCACGGCGTCGGCCACCGCCCCGCGCACCGCCCGTGCGACATCGAGCGCCCGATGTCCCTCCGCCGTCGCGAGCTCCACCCGGACGTGACTCTCCGACTGCTGAACGGGGCTGCCCAGCACCCGGGTCAGCGACACGACGCCCGGGACACCGGCCGCCGCCGTGCCGGCCGCCCCGTCGGGTTCCGCGGCCCGGACGTCCGCGTCCGGCTCCGAGGCCGGCCGGGGTTCCTCCTCCAGCAGCTCCGTCACCCGCAGGTCGACCTCGTCGACCACCAGGCCGAGCCGCTGGGCCGCTGCCGTCAGCAGAGCCGCGCGCAACGCGTCGGCGGTCGCGGGCAGCGGCCGCCGGACCGTCGCGGAGAAACCCGCCTCGATCCGCAGCGGCCCGGGCGGCAGCGCGCTGGGAGGCCCGGGAACCACCGGTTCCGGAGCGTGATCAGGCTCGGCGAGGGCGATCCGGAGCGTTCCCAGCACGGCCCCCGAACCGGCTGCCGCGTCCCGCAGCACGGCGGCGGCCGCCCGTTCGGCGATCCACGAACAGTCGGAGGGGCCGCCCAGAGGGAGCAACCTGCCCAGGCCGAGCCGTTGGCGTACGGCAGCGGTCCATCCGTCGGCCCGGTGCGGGCTGTCAGCCGTTGTCATTGCCCCAGCCTGCCCCATCCACGGCGCGGGACCGGGGAAGCGCACTTACTGTGGGCCACGGAAGTCCAACCCGCAGGAAGGAAAGAGCGGCGATGACCGAGAACCCGCAGCAGAACAGGCCCGACAGCCCCGGCGCGGCGTCCCGCGGCGACGACGGCAGGCAGAGCCAGCTCACCAAGCGTGGCGGGGGAGCTCCCGCCACCCGCGGACGCACCACCATCGCCGACGGCGTGGTCGAGAAGATCGCCGGAATGGCGGCACGGGACGTCGTCGGGGTCCACGCCATGGGCAGCGGCCTCTCCCGGACCTTCGGTGCGGTGCGCGACCGTGTTCCCGGCGGCAAGTCGGTGACCCGCGGCGTCAAGGCGGAGGTCGGCGAATCGCAGACCGCGCTCGACCTGGAGATCGTCGTCGACTACGGCGTGGCGATCAGCGAGGTGGCCCGTGACGTCCGTGAGAACGTCATCGCGGCCGTCGAGCGGATGACCGGCCTGGAGGTCGTCGAGGTCAACATCGCCGTGAGCGACGTCAAACTGCCCGACGAGGACGACGACGAGGACGAGTCCGAGTCACGCGTCCAGTAGACCTCCCCCGTCGGCAGTTGAGGAGAGCACACGATGAGCATGGCTGTGGTCGGCCTGGTGGCCGGTATGGCGCTCGGTTTCGCCGGGTACTTCGGCGGGTTCGGGGCCTTCGTGCTGGTGGCCGCGCTGGGCGCGGTCGGCTTCGTCGCCGGCCGCTTCCTGGACGGTGACCTGGAACCCGGCGACTTCTTCCGGAGTCGCGAGCGCGGCGACCGGCGACGGTGAGGGGGGGAACCGGCCGGGTCGACCCCGCGGAGCGCGGGCAGACCCGGATCGCCGACCGGGTCGTCGCGAAGATCGCCGCGCAGGCGGCGAAGGAGGCCGCAGACGAGCGGCCCGACTCCGCCGCCCCGCCCCGCGCCACCGTCACCGTGCACAACGACACCGCCCGGGTGCGGGTCAGCCTCGACCTCGCCTACCCCTGCGACATCGGCCGCCAGTGCGGGTCGGTACGTCGCCGGGTGACCGAGCGGGTAAGAGCACTGGCGGGAATGGAGGTGCCCGAGGTGGCGGTCCAGGTCGAACGGCTGCATCCGTCGGGAGCGGGCACCGCACCGGAGGGGAGGATCCGATGACCGAGCCCCAGGACCCGGAGAACAGCACCCGGCGCCTGCCCACCGTCGGGCCGGCGACGTCGGGCGGCGTGCTCGCGACGGACCGGTCCGCCTCGGGCTCGACCTACGAGGCCGCGCCCGCCCCGGAGCAGCCGGGCGGCAGGGCCGGCCGCTTCTGGTCCGGCCGCAGGATCCCCGCGGCGCTCGTCGCCCTGGTCGTCCTGGGCGCCGCCGGAATCCTGCTCTACGACATCGCCGCCGTGCGCGCGGACCACCCGGCCATGCAGTGGCGGCGATCCGTCGCCGACGACCTGGCGAGCCGTCACCTCGACGACGTATGGGTCCTCGCGGGGTCCGCGCTGGCAGCGGCGCTCGGACTCTGGCTGCTCCTGCTGGCTCTCACTCCCGGGCTGCGCGCCCTGCTTCCCATGCGCCGCCGGCACACCGGTGTACGGGCCGGGCTCGACCGGACCGCCGCCGGCCTCGTCCTGCGCGACCGGGCCGTGGAAGTGGCCGGTGTGCAGTCCGTACGGGTGAAGATGAGCCGCCGTAGGGCGACCGTGCGGGCGCTCTCGCACTTCCGTGAACTCGACGAGGTCAGGGCCGATCTGGACAGCGTCCTGTCCACGGCCGTCGGCGAACTGGACCTGGCCCGGCCGCCCGGCCTCTCCGTGCACGTGCGCCGGCCGGCGAAGAAGGGGTGACCCCGTGATCAAGACCGCCAACCGGGTCCTGCTGGGCCTGGCAGGACTGGTCCTCGTCGCCGTCGGCGGCGCCGTCCTCGCGACGGGCCTCGGCCTGGACGTGCCGTCCTGGTGGCCCTGGGACGGCACGGACGACGTGCTGCTCAGCAAGGCCGACCGCACCAGATGGCGCGACGAGGGCTGGTGGTGGCCCACCGTCATCGCGGTCCTCGCCGTCCTCGTGGTCCTCGCGCTGTGGTGGTTCCTCGCCCAGCTGCGCCGCGGGCGCCTCGCCGAGGTGCTGGTCGACAGCGGCGACGGCGAGGGCGCGCTGCTGCGGGGGAGGGCGCTGGAGGACGCCCTCGGCGACGAGGCGGGCGCCCTGGACGGGGTGTCCGGCGCCAAGGTGGCACTGACCGGGCGGCGTACCGCCCCCCGGGCCCGGGTGCGGATGCTCATGGAGCCGCACGCGTCCCCGGGCCTGGCGCTGCGAGGCCTCTCCGAGGGCGCGCTGACCCACGCGCGGACCTCGGCCGGGCTGGACGAACTGCCCGCCGAGGTCCGTATGAAGGCGGTCAAGCACCGCGCGGAACGGGTGAACTGACCGACCGCCTTCCGGCGGGACCGTCAGAACCCGTGGCGGGCGCCGCCGTCGACCGGCACCATGATGCCGGTCAGGTAGGAGGCGGCAGGGGAGAGCAGGAAGGCCGAGGTCTTCCCGAACTCCTCCGGGGTGCCGTAGCGGCGCAGCGGGATGCGGGCCTCGTTGGCCGTGCGGGACGCCTCGGCGTCCCCGGACAGCGCGTCGAGCTCGCGCACCCGGTCCGTGTCGATCCGCGACGGCAGGACGCCGACGACGCGGACACCGCGCGGCCCCAGCTCGTCGGCGAGCGACTTGGCGAAGCCGGCCAGGCCGGGGCGCAGCCCGTTGGAGATCGTCAGACCGGCGATCGGCTCGTGCACCGACCCGGACAGCACGAAGCCGATGACACCGCCCTCGCCGAGCGCCTCGGCCGCCGTACGGGCCAGGCGCACGGCTCCGAGGAAGACCGACTCGAACGCCGACTGCCACTGGTCGTCCGTGTTGTCGGCCAGGAAACCGGGCGCGGGGCCGCCGACGCTGATCAGGATGCCGTCGAGCCTGCCGAAGCGTTCCTTCGCCGTGTCCACCAGCCGCCGGGCGGCCAGCGGATCGGCGTTGTCCGCGCCCAGCCCGACCGCGTCGGCGCCCAGTTCGGCGGCGGCCTCGACGGCGTCCTTCTCGTCACGGCCGGAGATGACCACCTTCGCGCCGTCGGCGGCGAGGGCGCGCGCGGTGGCGTTGCCCAGCCCGCGGGTCGCCCCGGTGACGATGTACACACGGTCCTTCAGTCCAAGATCCATGGTCCTATCCTGCCAAGTCCTCACCGGCGAGGTCGACCGCGCTGTTCACCAGACCGACGTGGCTGAACGCCTGCGGGTAGTTGCCGAGCTGGCGCCCGGCCGCCGAGTCGTACTCCTCGGCGAGCAGTCCCACGTCGTTGCGCAGGTCCAGCAGCCGGTCGAAGAGCGCTTCGGCCTCGTCCCGGCGGCCCGTCCGCAGCAGGGCGTCCACGAGCCAGAACGAGCACGCGAGGAACGCCCCCTCGTTGCCGGGAAGGCCGTCCACCGAGCCGTCCTCGGTGCTGTAGCGGCGGATCAGGCCGTCGTGGGCGAGCTCCTCGCGCACCGCGTCGACCGTCCCGATCACCCGGGGGTCGTCGGGCGGCAGGAAGCCGGTGCGCACGATGAGCAGCGTCGAGGCGTCGAGCTCCCGGGATCCGTAGTACTGGGTGAACGTGTTGCGTACGGGGTCGTACCCCTTCTCGAGGACCTCCGCGTGCACGGCGTCCCGCATCGCCCGCCACCGGTCGGCGTCCCCCGGCAGGCCGGGGTTCTCCTCCAGGGTGCGCACCGCCCGGTCGGCCGCGACCCAGGCCATCACCTTGGAGTGGACGAAGTGCCGGCGTTCGCCGCGCACCTCCCAGAGGCCCTCGTCCGGCTCACGCCAGCTGGACTCCAGGAAGCCGAGCAGACTGAGCTGCAGATTCCAGGCGTGCGGCTTGTCGTCGAGTCCGGCGGCGCGGGCCACCCTGAGCGAGTCGATGACCTCGCCGTACACGTCGAGCTGGAGCTGGCGCACCGCCGCGTTGCCCGTGCGGACCGGCAGCGAGTTCTCGTAGCCGCTCAGCCACGGCAGCTCCGACTCGGGCAGTCTGCGCTCACCGGCGAGGCCGTACATGATCTGGAGGTCCGCGGGGTCGCCCGCCACCGCCCGGAGCAGCCAGTCACGCCACGCGGCCGCCTCGTGCACGTAGCCCGCCGAGATCATGGCCCCCAGGGTGAGCGTGGAGTCCCGCAGCCAGCAGTAGCGGTAGTCCCAGTTCCGTACGCCGCCGATCTCCTCCGGCAGCGAGGTCGTGAGGGCGGCCACGATTCCCCCGGTGGGCGCGTAGGTGAGGGCCTTCAGGGTGATCAGCGAGCGGAGCACCGCCTCCCGGTGCCTGCCGTGGTAGGTGCACCGGGCCGACCACTTCGCCCAGTCGGTGAGGGTGTGCTTCAGCGACGTGTGAGGGTCGATCAGCTTCGGGCGCGGGGAGTGCGAGGGGTGCCAGGTGAGCACGAACGCCACGGACTCGCCCTCGGCGACGGTGAAGGAGGAGCACGTGCTGAACTGCTGGCCCCACGTCTTGACCGGCGGCTCGCTGCGCAGCCAGACGGAGTCGGGGCCGGCGACGGCCACCCGGTGGCCGTCCGAGCGGCGCATCCACGGGACCACGGAGCCGAAGTCGAACCGCAGCCGCAGGACCGAGCTCATGTCGACGCTGCCGCTGACGCCCTCGACGATCCGCATGACGTCGGGCGCCTTGTCGCGCTGCGGCATGAAGTCGACGACCTTGACGGTCCCGGTCCTGGTCTCCCAGTAGGTCTCCAGGACCAGGGAGTCCTCCACGTAGGCGCGCCTGGTGCAGGTTTCCGTGCTGTTCGTGCCCTGGGGTGCGATGCGCCAGTGGCCGTTGTCCTCGTCGCCCAGCAGGGCGGCGAAACAGGCACCGGAGTCGAAGCGGGGCAGACACAGCCAGTCGACGGAACCGTTCCTGCCGACGAGGGCGGCGGTCTGGAGATCGCCGATGATGGCGTAGTCCTCGATACGTGGGGTCACGCTCTGGCGTCTTCCCGAACCTGGGCCCCGCTAAGCAGCCGGACCGGTGCGAACGGAACAGGCGTGAGGGCCTCAGGCGGTGGCCGGTTCCGGCTGCTCAGCCGTCGCGTCCCGCGCGGCGGCCTCCTCGCGGTCGCGCTTCTCGCGGCGTACGAGGATCACCCAGCCGACGGGGACCCCGGCGGCGAAGAGCCACCACTGCACCGCGTACGCCATATGGGGACCGATGGAGCCGTCGTCGGGGGCGGCGATCGTCTCGGGGCTGCCGTCGGCCGGCGCCGGACCGGTCATCTCCAGGTACCCGCCCAGCACGGGACGGTCCAGCAGATGCGACTGCTGTGCGCTGTTCATCAGCATCACCTGGCGGTCGGGCAGACCCTCCAGGTCCTTGATGCCACTGGCGCTCGTCGTCTCGTCCGCCTTGAGGCGGCCGGTGACCGTGACCTCGCCGCGCGGCGGCGGCGGGACCTCGGGGAAGGACTGCTGGTCGGCGGCGGCCGGGACCCAGCCCCGGTTGACCATGACCGTGCCCCCGCCCCTGAGGTCCAGCGGGGTCAGGACCAGGACGCCGATGCGCTCGTCCTGCGAGGTGCGGCGGCGTACGACCACCTCGTGCCCGGTGTCGAACGTCCCGGTGGCCGTCACGGCGCGCCAGTAGTCGGAGCGCGGGACCGTGTGCCCGGGAGAGGTGAGACGGGTGACGGGGACCGGGTCCGCCTCGAGGTTCCGGGTGATCAGCGCGTTCTGCTCGACGCGGTGTTCGTGCCGGTGCAACTGCCAGAAACCCAGCTCCACCATCGTGGGGATCATGGCGAGGACGAGCAGGGTGAGAATCACCCACTGCCGGGTCAACAGGAAGCGGTACACCCCATGACCGTACAACCGGGGTCATGGGGTGCGGCACGGAGGGTCCCCCGTGCGGCCGGGGCCGGCCCGTCACACTTTGTCCACGATGCCCGCCCTTCCCTCGGCGCGGGCGCAGTGACCGCCGCAGTACCAGTGGCCGTCGACCTCGACGCCCTGGCCGATGACCTGGACCCGGCAGTGCTCACAGATGGGCGCCATGCGGTGGATGGCGCAGGAGAAGCAGTCGAAGACGTGCACCGCGCCCTGCGCGTGCACCTCGAAGGACATCCCGTAGTCGTTTCCGCATACCTCGCAACGTGCCATGCGCCACAGGGTGGGACGCCGGGCGGTGAGGGGCGAGCCGGCACGGGGCGAGTCGCCGCCGGTTCACTCCGATGACGGCGACGGCTTCGGCACGACGACCGACACGGCCGGTGCCACGTCCCTCAGCAGATGGGTGAACGCGCTCTCCTCCAGGACCGGTGTGCCGAACGACTTCGCCTTCACCGTCTTGGACGTCGCCGAGTCCGGGTCGTTGGTGACGAGCAGACTCGTCAGCCGGGACACGCTGGTCGCCACGTGCAGGCCGGCCTCCACGGCGCGGTCCTCCAGGAGTTCACGGTCGATCGAGGTGTCTCCCGAGAAGGCCACCCGCATGCCCTGCATGAGAGGTTTGTCCGACTCGTAGCGCCCGGGATTCGGATACGGGCACGCGGGACGCTTGCGCGAGGGACGCCAGCTGCCCTGACCCTGCGAGGGCCGGTAGCCGGCGCGCGGGGTGACCGGGGAGTCGTACCACTCGGTCAGCGGCCGGCACTCCAGCAGCGGAAGGCGCACCCCGCCCTTGGCCGCCGCGTGCAGGGACGGCCGGAAGGCCTCGGCCAGCACCCGGGCGTCGTCCAGGGCGTGGTGCGCGTGCTGCTGCACCACGCCGAAGTGCGCCGCGAGCGACTCCAGCTTGTGGTTGGGCAGGGGGAGCCGCAGCTCCTTGGCGAGCGCGATGGTGCACAGCCGCTGCTCGACGGGCGCGGTGACCGCCGCCCGGGCGTACTCCCGGGCGATCATCGACCAGTCGAACGCGGCGTTGTGCGCGACGAGGACCCGCCCGGCCAGCCGCTCCGACAACTCCGCGGCGACCTGCGGGAAGAGCGGCGCTCCCTCCAGGACGTCACTGGTCAGCCCGTGGATCCAGACGGGGCCGGGATCCCGCTCCGGGTTCACCAGCGTGTACCAGTGGTCCTCGACGTCGCCTCTCGCGTCCAGGCGGTACACGGCAGCGGAGATTATCCGGTCGTCGCGGGCGAGTCCGGTGGTCTCCACGTCGACGACCGCGTACCCCTGGGGATAGGCGGCCGGCCACGGCGCTGCGGTCTGACGGTCGTCGAGCATGGTCACAGAGAATACGGGCCGCCACCGACAGCCACCCATCCGGGACCTTCGGCCGCGAACCCGGACGGGACGGCCCGCAGTTGACCGTGGCCGCCGTGCACGCGGGTCGGTGGCGCCCCCCGGGCGGGTCCGGTGAGACGCTCCCGGAGTGACGGACACACCAGACCAGACACACGACGAACCCCACGGCAACGGGCTCGGCACCCGGCTCAACTGGCTGCGGGCCGCCGTGCTCGGCGCCAACGACGGAGTGGTCTCCACCGCCGGCCTCGTCGTCGGTGTGGCCGGAGCCACGGGCGCGCGGTCCACCCTCCTGACGGCCGGCCTCGCGGGGCTGCTCGCGGGGTCCATGTCGATGGCGGCCGGCGAGTACGTGTCGGTGTCCACCCAGCGCGACTCGGAGAAGGCCGCACTGGAGACGGAGAAGCGGGAGCTCCGCGAGACCCCGGAGGCCGAGCTCGCCGAACTGACCGGACTCCTGGAGGAGAAGGGGCTGAGCCGCCGGCTCGCCCGGGAGGCCGCCGTCCAGCTCACCCGGCGCGACGCGCTGCGCGCCCACGCCGAGGTCGAGCTGGGCATCGACCCGGACGAGCTGACCAACCCGTGGCACGCGGCCGGGGCGAGCTTCCTGGCCTTCACGGTGGGCGCGCTGCTGCCCCTGCTGGCGATCGTGCTGCCGCCCACCTCGGCACGGCTCCCCGTCACAGTGGTCTCGGTCCTCGCGGCCCTGGCGCTCACCGGCTGGTGGAGCGCCCGGCTGGGCGAGGCGCCGGCCGGGCGGGCGGTGCTGCGGAACATGGCCGGGGGAGCGGTGGCCATGGCGGTGACGTACGGAGCGGGGGCGCTGTTGGGGGCCGCGGGGGTGTGAGGGGGGCGGTTGGAGGAACCCGCCAACCGGTCCTGACGCCACGTCTCACATACTTGTCGGTAACAACATCTATGCCCGGTGCCCGGAGCGGCTCTACGGTGCTCGCATGGAGCCGAACCTGCCCGATGTCGTGCTGTGGTCGATCCCGGCCTTCGTCCTGCTCACCGTCCTCGAAATGGTGTCGTACCGCCTGCACCCGGACGACGAGGCCGCCGGGTACGACGCCAAGGACGCGGCCACCAGCGTCACCATGGGGCTGGGCAGCCTGGTCTTCGACCTGCTGTGGAAGATACCCGTCGTGGCGATCTACGCCGCCCTGTACGAACTGACCCCGCTGCGCGTCCCCGTGCTGTGGTGGACGGTCCTGCTGATGCTGCTCGCCCAGGACTTCTTCTACTACTGGTCCCACCGGGGCCACCACGTCATCCGGATCCTGTGGGCCTGCCACGTCGTCCACCACTCCAGCCGGAAGTTCAACCTGACCACCGCCCTGCGCCAGCCCTGGACCTCGCTCACCTCCTGGCCCTTCTACCTGCCGCTCATCGCGCTGGGCGTCCACCCGGCCGCGCTCGCCTTCTGCTCGTCGGCGAACCTCGTCTACCAGTTCTGGGTGCACACGGAACGCGTCGACAAGCTGCCCCGCCCCTTCGAGTTCGTCCTCAACACCCCCTCCCACCACCGGGTGCACCACGCCTCCCAGGGCGGCTACCTGGACCGGAACTTCGGCGGGATCCTCATCCTCTGGGACCGGCTCTTCGGCTCGTTCGCCCCGGAGACCGAGCGCCCCGTCTTCGGGCTCACCAAGAACATCAGCACCCACAACCCGTTCCGTGTCGCCACCCACGAGTACGCCGCCATCGCCCGCGACGTACGGTCGGCCGCCACCTGGAGCGAGCGCGCGGGCCGGGTCTTCAGGGGCCCGGGCTGGCAGCCGTCGCGCCCCGCCGTGCCCGCCACCCCCGTGCCCGCCCGGCCGCACGCCGCCACCGAGCGCACCGGATGAGGCCCCGCGCCGGTGCGCCCCGGCTCGTACGACCGCTGCTCGTGGCCTTCCTGGCCGTCTCCGCCGTCCATCTGGCCGGGCTCCTCGCCGGGCAGGACGCCGTGCACGTGGCCACCAAGCCGCTGCTGATGCTCCTGCTCACCGGCTACGCCGCAGCCCGGGGAGGGCCCGGGCTGCTGATCGCCGCGCTGCTCTGCGGCTGGGCCGGGGACGTGCTGCTGATGCCCGACGCCGAGCTCGCGTTCCTCGCCGGGATGGGCTTCTTCGCCGCGGGCCACGTCTGCTACCTGGCGCTCTTCGGCCGCGCCCCCGTCCGGCCGGTCTCCGGCGCCGTCTACGCCGTCGTGCTCGTGACCTTCGTCGCGCTGCTGTGGCCGGGCCTGCCGGACGGACTGCGCGTCCCGCTGACCGGGTACAGCCTGCTGCTCACGGCCATGGCCTGGCGTGCGGGCGTCCTCGGCCGCCCCGCCGCCCTCGGAGGCGCGCTCTTCCTCTTCTCCGACGCGCTCATCGCCACCGGCATCGCGGACCTGCCCCAGCTGCCCGCCCACGACTTCTGGATCATGCTGACCTACCTCGCGGCGCAGTACCTGCTCACGAGAGGGGCGCTCGATCTGCACAGAGATGCCACCGGAGCCGCCCCCGGGGCGTACCGTGAGGGGCGTATCAGAATCTGAGACCAGCGAGGACCCCCACGCATGCGCGCCACTGTGATCCATGCCCCCCACGACATCCGTGTGGAGGAGGTGCCCGACGCCACGGTCCAGCAGCCCACCGACGTGGTCCTGCGGGTCCTGCGGGCCTGCATCTGCGGCAGTGACCTCTGGGCCTACCGCGGTGAGTCGGCCCGGCAGCCGGGCCAGCGCATCGGCCACGAGTTCCTCGGTGTCGTCGAGGAGGCGGGCTCCGAGGTCGCCGGCTTCTCCGCGGGTGACCTCGTGGTGGCCCCGTTCGTCTGGTCCGACGGCACCTGCGCCTACTGCGCCGAAGGACTCACCACCTCCTGCCCGCGGGGCGGCTTCTGGGGGTCGGTCGGTTCGGACGGCGGCCAGGGCGAAGCCGTGCGTGTCCCGTTCGCCGACGGCACCCTGGTCAAGCTCCCGGCGGCGGCCGCCTCCGACGACCGGCTGCTCACCGCGCTCCTCGCGCTCTCCGACGTGCTCGGCACCGGTCACCACGCCGCACTCGGCGCGGGCGTGAGGCCCGGCAGCACGGTCGCGGTCGTCGGTGACGGTGCGGTCGGCCTCTGCGGCGTCATGGCGGCCAAGCGGCTCGGCGCCGAGCGGATCATCGCGCTGGGCCGCCACCAGGCACGTACCGACATCGCCCGGGCGTTCGGCGCCACCGACGTCGTCGCCGAGCGCGGCGAGGCGGCCCTCGCGGCCGTACGGGAGCTGACGCGCGGCGAGGGCACCCACGGGGTCATCGAGGCGGTCGGCACCGAGCAGTCGATGCGCACGGCCATCGACATCGTCCGCGACGGCGGCTCCGTCGGATACGTCGGAGTCCCGCACGGCAGCGGCACCGGGATCGACCTCGACGCGATGTTCGACCGGAACATCACCCTGCGCGGCGGCGTCGCCCCGGTGCGCACCTACATCCCGGAACTGCTCCCCGACGTGCTCGACGGCACGATCGACCCGTCGCCCGTCTTCGACCTGTCGGTCGGGCTGGACGGGGTGCCGGGCGGCTACAAGGCGATGGACGAGCGCACGGCGCTCAAGGTCCTGATCAAGCCGTAGCAGCCGGAAGGAACGCGGGGACGGAACACGGAGGGGCCGGGGACAGCTGTCCCCGGCCCCTCCGTCATGCCCTACTTGCGGACCGCGTCCAGCGCGTCCACGATTCCGGCTCCGTAGAAGCCGTTGTACCGCTTGCCGCCCTCGCAGACCGCGTCGACGGTGCCGTCACCGTCGATGTCGTACGGCGCGCCGCACGCGGTGGCGTCCGCCTGGAGCGTCAGCAGCGCCTTCACCGCGGCCGATGAGGCGTGCGGGTGGGTCGACTTGATCAGCGCCGCGACACCCGCGACGTGCGGCGACGCCATCGACGTACCGGCCTTGTAGCCGAAGCGGCCACCGGGCAGCGTCGAGAGGATCAGACCGTTGTCGGCGGGCGCCTCGGGCGTCTGGTAGCGCGTCGAGTCACCGCCCGGAGCAGCCACGTCGATGACCCCGAGTCCGTAGTTCGAGTAGGAGGACTTGAGGTTCTTCGCACCCGTCGCGGAGACCGTCACGACGCCCGGCAGCATGGTCGGGATGTCGGGGCAGGCGCTCGGGTCGACCGTGCGGGTGACCGGCGTCGAGTCGTCGGGGCTCGTCGAGTCCTCGATGGCGTCGAGGGCCAGGTCGTGGTCGGAGTTGCCGGCCGCGGCGACGTTGACGACGCCCTTGCGCTCCGCGTAGCGGGTCGCGCGGGTGACCGCCTCGACCAGGGCGCCCTGGTCCGGGTCGTTCTTGCAGTTGAACAGCCACGGGTCGGTGTAGTAGCTGCTGTTCGTCACGTCGACACCGTGCTCGGCGGCCCACACGAAGCCGCAGACGACGGCCTCGGTGTAGAACAGGCCGGCCGGTGTGGACACCTTGATGCCGGAGACCTTCACGCCCGGCGCGACGCCGGTGATCCCGGTGCCGTTCTTGGCCGCGGCTATGGTGCCCGCCACGTGCGTGCCGTGGTCGCTCTCCCCGGCCGCGGGCCGCCAGGCGCCGTCCGTGGTGTCAGGGGCGCCGGACACGCAGTTCACCGAGGCGCCGCGGTCGAAGTTCGGCGCCAGGTCCGGGTGGGTGTCGTCCACGCCCGTGTCGATGACGGCGACCGTGACCTTGCTGCTGCCCAGGGACTTCTTGTGCGCCTGGTCCGCCTTGATGGCGGGGAGGTCCCACTGCAGGGGTTCCAGCGGGTCCTGGCCCGCCGCCGCGTCCGCCGACGCCGCCTGCGCCTGCGCGGCGGTCAGGGGCTGCTCGACCCCGATGTCCTTCGTCGCGGCCGGAGCGATGGGGCTGGTGCGCGTGGCGCCCGCGGACTGGACGCCCTTGGCCTTGCGGATCGTCGCGCCGAAGTCCGGGTTCTGCGAGTGGACGACGATGACACCTATCGTGTCGTACGACGTCACGACGGTCCCGCCGGCCGCGGATATCGCCTTCCGCACCTGCTTGACGGTGCCGTGACCCGCCCGCGTGTTCACGACGTACGACAGCTCGGGGCCGTCCGTCCGCACCTGCGCCGCGGGCTGCTCGTCCGCGGGTGCCGCGGCCGCGGTCCCGGTCGGGAGGAAGCCGAGCGAGGCCGTGAGCGCGAGTCCGACGGGCAGCGTGAGTACGCGAGTCCGTCGGGATGCCAGATGAGCCATGGGTTCTCCACATCATCCGTGCCGTGGAACCGGACACAGGCGTGTCCGGTCCGGTACATGACCAGTGAAGCTATCGCTGATCTTCCCGGCACATCAATGAATGCGGGCAAGTGAGTTCGAGGTGTGACCTCCGGGAGTCGCGTACACGAGTGCCTCCCCAGGAGGACCGAACCTGCGGTGAACCGCTTCGCCACGCTCTCCGTGCCGTTGCACAGGGAGTCGTGCGATCAGCCCCCGTCACTCAGCAGAGGACTCCCCGTGAAAGCCAACGTCCCCATCACCGCACCCGCGTCGCGAGGAGAATCCGTGGTCACCGAAGCACCGCCGCCCCAGAGCCCCGAGGACGGCAGCCCCGTCCAGCCCACGACCGAGGCGTTCCTCGAGGCGCAGGACAGCACGGAGTTCGCCGAGCTGCGCCGCTCCCACCGCTCCTTCGCCTTTCCGCTGACCATCGGCTTCATCGCCTGGTATCTGCTGTACGTGCTGCTGTCCAGCTACGCCGACGACTTCATGAGCAAGATCGTCTTCGCGAACTTCAACGTCGCCTTCGTCTTCGGCCTCGCTCAGTTCGCCACCACGTTCCTCATCGCCTGGTTCTACTCGCGCCACGCCACGAACAAGCTCGACCCGCAGGCGGCGGCCATCAAGTCACGTCTGGAGGGCGACGCATGAGCGCCGCGTACGCATCGCATCCCGTGATCCAGCTCGCCGCGTCGTCGTCGACGGCCGAGCACCGCCCGCTGATCATCACGCTCTTCGCCGTTTTCGTCGCCGCGACCCTGGGCATCACCGTCTGGGCCGGCCGGCAGACCAAGAGCGCGTCGGACTTCTACGCCGGCGGGCGGCAGTTCACCGCCTTCCAGAACGGCCTGGCCGTCTCCGGCGACTACATGTCGGCGGCGTCCTTCCTCGGCATCGCCGGCGCCATCGCCCTCTTCGGCTACGACGGCTTCCTCTACTCCATCGGCTTCCTCGTCGCCTGGCTCGTCGCCCTGCTGCTCGTCGCCGAGCCGCTGCGCAACTCGGGCCGCTACACCATGGGCGACGTCCTCGCCTACCGGATGCGCCAGCGGCCGGTGCGCACCGCCGCGGGAGTCTCCACCATCGTCGTGTCGATCTTCTACCTGCTGGCCCAGATGGCGGGCGCGGGCGTCCTCGTCTCGCTGCTGCTCGGCATCACCAGCGACGCGGGCAAGATCCTCATCGTGGCACTGGTCGGCGTCCTCATGATCGTCTACGTCACCATCGGCGGGATGAAGGGCACCACCTGGGTGCAGATGGTCAAGGCCGTGCTGCTCATCGCGGGCGCCCTGCTGATGACCCTGATGGTGCTGTGGAAGTTCGACTTCAACGTCTCCGACCTGCTCGGCACCGCGGCGGAGAAGAGCGGCCACGGCGCGGCGTTCCTGGAGCCCGGCCTCAAGTACGGCGCCACGGACGTCTCGAAGCTGGACTTCATCTCGCTCGGCATCGCGCTGGTCCTCGGCACCGCCGGACTCCCGCACATCCTGATCCGCTTCTACACCGTCCCGACCGCCAAGGCCGCCCGCAAGTCCGTGAACTGGGCCATCGGCATCATCGGCGCCTTCTACCTCATGACGATCGCCCTCGGCTTCGGCGCCGCGGCGCTCATCGGGCCCGAGGAGATCAAGGCGAAGAACCCGGCGGGGAACGCGGCGGCACCGCAGCTCGCCGAGTACCTCGGAGGGGTCGGCACCACGGGGGGCGCCATCATGCTCGCCGTGATCTCCGCGGTGGCCTTCGCCACGATCCTCGCCGTCGTCGCGGGCCTCACCCTCGCCTCCTCGTCCTCCTTCGCCCACGACATCTACGCCAACGTCATCCGCAAGGGGAAGGCCACCGAGAAGGAGGAGATGAGCGCGGCCCGCTGGGCCACCGTCGCGATCGGTGTCGTCTCCATCGCCCTCGGCGCCATGGCACGCGACCTGAACGTCGCCGGACTCGTGGCCCTCGCCTTCGCCGTGGCCGCGTCGGCCAACCTGCCGACCATCCTCTACAGCCTCTTCTGGAAGCGCTTCACCACCCAGGGCGCCCTCTGGTCGATCTACGGCGGTCTCGCCTCGTCCGTCGTCCTGGTGCTGTTCTCCCCGGTCGTCTCCGGGAAGGCCAGCTCGATGTTCCCGGACGTGGACTTCGCCTGGTTCCCCCTGGAGAACCCCGGTCTCATCTCCATCCCGCTGGGCTTCCTGCTCGGCTGGGTCGGCTCGGTCCTCTCGAAGGAGGAGCCGGACAAGGGCAAGTACGCCGAACTCGAGGTCAAGTCCCTCACCGGCACCGGGGCCCACTGACGCCCCCGCGCCCGCCGTGCCCCGCCGGGGCCCCGTCGTAGATCCCTACGACGGGGCCCCGGCGCACCTCGTGCCAACCGCGCCCCCCCGATGCCGGAGGCCTCGCGTAGTCTCGGAGGTGTCAGACCGCAACCGCGGACATCACCGGGGGAGGCCCACAGTGCTCATCGACACCTACGGCCGGGTCGCCACCGACCTGCGTGTCTCTCTGACCGACAAGTGCAACCTCCGCTGCACCTACTGCATGCCCGAGGAAGGCCTGCAGTGGCTCTCCAAGACCGATCTGCTCAGCGACGACGAGATCGTCCGGCTCGTCCGGGTCGCCGTCACGGACCTGGGTGTCACCGAGGTCCGCTTCACCGGCGGTGAGCCGCTGCTGCGCCCCGGCCTCGTCTCCATCGTCGAGCGGTGCGCCGCCCTGGAGCCCCGGCCCAGGATGTCGCTCACGACCAACGGCATCGGGCTCAAGCGCACCGCCTCCGCACTGAAGGCGGCCGGACTGGACCGCGTCAACGTGTCCCTGGACACCCTGCGTCCCGACGTCTTCAAGACGCTCACCCGCCGCGACCGGCACAAGGACGTACTGGAAGGGCTCGAGGCCGCCCGCGAGGCGGGACTCACCCCCGTCAAGGTCAACTCCGTCCTGATGCCCGGCCTCAACGCCGACGAGGCCCCCGAACTGCTGGCCTGGGCCGCGGAGAACTCCTACGAACTCCGCTTCATCGAACAGATGCCGCTCGACGCCCAGCACGGCTGGAAGCGCGACGGCATGATCACGGCAGGCGACATCCTCGCCTCGCTGCGCACACGCTTCACCCTCACCGCGGAGGACGACGAGGAGCGGGGATCCGCCCCCGCGGAGCGCTGGACCGTGGACGGCGGCCCGCACCGCGTCGGCGTCATCGCCTCGGTGACCAGGCCCTTCTGCCGGGCCTGTGACCGCACCCGGCTCACCGCCGACGGCCAGGTCCGCACCTGCCTCTTCGCGCGCGAGGAGACGGACCTGCGCGGCGCCCTGCGCTCCGGTGCCCCGGACGAGGAGATCGCCAGGATCTGGAAGCTCGCGATGTGGGGCAAGAAGGCGGGCTCCGGTCTCGACGACCCGGCCTTCCTGCAGCCCGACCGCCCGATGTCAGCGATCGGCGGCTGAGGACTCCCACTCCGCGAGCGTCACGACGTCCTTGAGGAAACCGCGCACGTCGAGGAAAGAGGAGAGGTGCTCCCGGTGCTCGTCGCAGGCCAGCCAGGTCTTGCGGCGCTCGGGTGTGTGCAGCTTCGGGTTGTTCCAGGCGAGCACCCACACGGCATCGGCGCGGCAGCCCTTGGCTGAACAGACCGGTGCGCCGGTGGCGCTCTCGGCGGAGGTCTCGAAGAGGTTCACGGCCCCAACCCTAAGCCTCGTTCCGGAGGGCTCCGCGGCGCATCCCCGCCGGAGAATGGCGACGCCGGGCAGCCACGGGGGGAGCTGCCCGGCGTCGGTCCGTCGCTCCGACGGGGGATGCGGAGCGCACACGAAGTATGGCACGGGCCCCGGGATCCGGTGCACGGGATCGTCATGATTGACCCGGGCTCTTCCCACGGCCCCCGGAGTGCGCCCGCCGGTCAGTCGGCCGGGCGCGTTCCCGCGCCACGGCCGGTGGGACCGGGTTCCGCGGCGGGCTCCGCGGGAGCCGTTCCGAGAGCCGGCCGCATCGGCGCCGGCACGAACGTGGAGGGGAGCGAAGGAGCGTTCTCACGACCCGCGTTGGCGATGACGACCGCGACGTAGGGAAGCAGGACGCCCAGCGCGAGCGCCACCACGGCCACATGCCTCTCGACGTTCCACAGGGTCGCGGCCAGCACCACTGAGACGGTGCGTACGGACATCGAGATGATGTACCGCCGCTGCCGGCCGCGCACGTCGTCGGCGAGGCCCTGCCGGGCACCCGTGATCCGGAAAACCTCCGGGCCGCTCTGCTTCCGCATCGTGATTCCACCACCAGATCTCTGTGCCGGACTTCCCCGGACGGTGCCGCTCCCACGGTACGCCCGGGGCCGGCCGTGTTCGAGACCGGGGCACGTCCGCCCATACGGGTTCGAACCGCAGTTCCACGTACGGACCTGTCCGGCATGCGGCGTACGTCCGGTGCGCCGAGACTGGGTGAACGTGCGCACACCGCGCCGCGCGAGGAGGCGACATGGGCTGGCTGTGGGCAATCATCGTAGGTCTGGTGCTGGGTGTGATCGCCCGGGCGATCCTGCCGGGGAAGCAGGCCATCCCCCTCTGGCTGACGGTTGTGTTCGGCATCCTCGGCAGCATCCTCGGCAACGCCGTCGCGACCTGGATCGGCGTCAACGACACCAAGGGGATCGACTGGATCCGGCACCTGCTGCAGCTGATCGGCGCCATCGCCGTCGTCGGTGTCGGCGACATGGTCTGGCAGTCCATCAGGGGCAACAGGAGCGGGACCCGGAGAACCTGACCCGGACGTGGGAACGCCGCGGCCGGTCACGCGTGACGCGTGACCGGCCGCGGCGTCGTGTTCCCCGGTGTCAGCCCGCCGTGACCTCGACGGCGGCCAGGTTCTTCTTGCCCCTGCGCAGGACCAGCCAGCGCCCGTGCAGCAGCTCGTCCGCCGAGGGGGCACTCTCGCCGTCCGTGACCTTCGCGTTGTTCACGTAGGCCCCGCCCTCCTTGACCGTGCGACGGGCCGCCGACTTGCTCGCGGACAGTCCGACCTCGACCAGCAGGTCCACCACCGGGCCCAGCTCGGTGACCCGGGCGTGCGGCACCTCGGACAGGGCGGCGCTCAGCGTCGCCTCGTCCAGTTCGCCGAGCTCACCCTGGCCGAACAGCGCCTTCGACGCCGCGATGACCGCCGCGCACTGCTCACCGCCGTGCACCAGCGTCGTCAGCTCCTCGGCCAGCGACCGCTGCGCCGAACGCGCCTGAGGCCGCTCCTCGGTGAGCTTCTCCAGCTCCTCCAGCTCCTCGCGGCTCCGGAAACTGAGGATGCGCATGTACGTCGAGATGTCCCGGTCGTCCACGTTCAGCCAGAACTGGTAGAACGCGTAGGGCGTCGTCATCTCGGGGTCGAGCCAGACGGCGCCGCTCTCGGACTTGCCGAACTTGGTGCCGTCCGCCTTCACCATCAGCGGCGTCGCCAGCGCGTGCACGGCGGCGCCCGGCTCCAGGCGGTGGATCAGGTCGATGCCCGCGGTGAGGTTGCCCCACTGGTCGCTGCCGCCCTGCTGGAGGGTGCACCCGTGGCGCCGGTACAGCTCCAGGAAGTCCATGCCCTGGAGGAGCTGGTAGCTGAACTCGGTGTAGCTGATGCCCTCCTGCGACTCCAGCCGACGGGCCACCGAGTCCTTGGTGAGCATCTTGTTGACCCGGAAGTGCTTGCCGATGTCCCGGAGGAACTCGATCGCGGACAGACCCGCGGTCCAGTCCAGGTTGTTCACCATGGTGGCGGCGTTCGGGCCCTCGAAGGTGAGGAAGGGCTCGATCTGCCCGCGCAGCCGCTGGACCCACGCGGCGATGGTCTCCGGGTCGTTCAGCGTGCGCTCCGCGGTCGGCCGCGGGTCACCGATCTGGCCGGTGGCGCCGCCGACCAGGGCGAGCGGCTTCAGCCCGGCGAGCTGGAGCCGGCGCATGGTGAGCACCTGCACGAGATGGCCCACGTGCAGGCTCGCCGCGGTCGGGTCGAAACCGCAATAGAAGGTGACCGGGCCGTCCGCGAGAGCCTTGCGCAGTGCGTCCTCGTCGGTGGACTGGGCGAACAGCCCGCGCCACTTCAGCTCGTCGACGATGTCCGTCACGGTCGTTTCTCTCCTCTGGGTGTTCGATGGGTTGTCCGGTCAGTCTATGGGGGTCATACGCCCCGGCTGACCGAGCTCATGTGGAAGTCCGGGACGCGCAGCGGGGGCATCGCGGCACGGGTGAAGTAGTCGCCCCACTCGCGCGGCAGCGTCTTCTCCGTACGGCCCGCCTCCGACGCCCGGGACAGCAGCCCGACCGGCGACTCGTTGAACCGGAAGTTGTTCACCTCGCCGACGACCTCGCCGTCCTCCACCAGATAGACCCCGTCCCGGGTCAGCCCGGTCAGCAGCAGGGTCGCCGGGTCCACCTCCCGGATGTACCAGAGGCACGTCAGCAGCAGGGCGCGGCCGGTCGTCGCGGCGACCATCTCGTCCAGGGACCGCTCGCCGCCGCCGTCCAGGACGAGGTTGTCCATGGCCGGCGCGACGGGAAGGCCCGTCAGCCCCGCCGAGTGGCGGGTGGCGGTCAGCCGCTCCAGCTTGCCGCCCGCGATCCAGTCCGTCGGGGCCAGCGGCAGCCCGTTGTCGAAGACGGAGTCCCCGTCCCCGGACGCGTGGGCGATCACGAACGGGGCCGACTCCAGCCCCGGCGCGTACGGGTCGCTGCGCAGCGTGAGCGGCAGGCCCGAGAGCTTCTCCCCGACACGTGTACCGCCGCCGGGCCGCGAGAAGACCGTCCGGCCCTCGGCGGCGTCCCGTACCGACGCCGACCAGTACTGGTAGATCAGCAGGTCCGCCACCGCCGTCGGGGGAAGCAACGTCTCGTACCGGCCGGCCGGCAGCTCGATCCGCCGCTCGGCCCAGCCGAGCCGGCGGGCGAGCTCCGTGTCGAGCGCGGCCGGGTCGACGTCCTTGAAGTCCCGGGTCGCCCGGCCCGCCCAGGCGGACCTGGTCCGGTCGGGGGACTTGGCGTTCAGCTCCAGGGTCCCGTTCGGCTGGTCGTGGCGCAGCCGCACCCCCGTGGACGACCCCAGGTAGGTGGAGGTCATCTCGTGGTTCGCGAAGCCGTACAGCTCGCGGCCGCCCGAGCGGGCCCGCGCGAAGGCGTCGCCGAGTGCCGGGGCGAAGTCGGCGAAGACGTCGGATCCGGTCTCCGCCGGCGGTTCCGTGAAGTCGGCGGACGCCGGGACCCCGGACACCAGCGGCTGCGCGTCCTCGGCCGGCCCGGCACCGCGCGCGGCGGCCTCCGCGGCCCGCACGAGCGGTTCCAGGTCGTCGGCCGTGACGGCCGAACGCGTCACCACACCGGACGCCGTCCCCTGCGCGCCGTCGACGGTCGCGATCACGGTCAGGGTGCGGCCACGGGTCACCCCGTTCGTGGTCAGCGCGTTGCCGGCCCAGCGGAGGTTGGCGGAGGAGTTCTCGTCCGCGATCACCACACAGCCGTCGGCGGTGGACAGCGAGAGCGCCCGCTCGACGATCTCGTACGGCTTGCTGGCGCGGCTCATCGCCCGGCCTCCTGCGTCGTGTTGAGGATGTTCACGCCTCGGAAGAGGGCGGAGGGGCAGCCGTGGGAGACGGCCGCGACCTGGCCCGGCTGGGCCTTGCCGCAGTTGAAGGCACCGCCCAGGACGTAGGTCTGCGGGCCCCCGACCTTCTCCATCGAGCCCCAGAAGTCCGTGGTCGTCGCCTGGTACGCGACGTCCCGCAGCTGGCCCGCCAGCCTGCCGTTCTCGATCCGGAAGAACCGCTGGCCGGTGAACTGGAAGTTGTGGCGCTGCATGTCGATCGACCAGGACCGGTCGCCGACCACGTAGATCCCGCGCTCCACCCCGCCGATCAGGTCCTCCGTCGACAGCCCGCCCGGATCCGGCTGCAGCGACACGTTCGCCATGCGCTGCACGGGGACGTGGCCCGGCGAGTCCGCGTACGCGCACCCGTTGGACCGGCCCAGTCCCGTCAGCTTCGCGATCCTGCGGTCCGTCTGGTAGCCCACCAGCGTGCCGTCCCTGACCAGGTCCCAGGACTGTGCCGCGACGCCCTCGTCGTCGTAACCGATGGTCGCGAGCCCGTGCTCGGCGGTGCGGTCACCGGTCACGTTCATCACGGGGGAGCCGTAGGCCAGCTTCCCCAGCTGGTCGAAGGTCGCGAACGAGGTTCCCGCGTAGGCCGCCTCGTAGCCCAGAGCCCGGTCCAGCTCGGTGGCGTGGCCGATCGACTCGTGAATCGTCAGCCACAGGTTGGAGGGGTCGACGACCAGGTCGTAGGACCCCGCCTCGACGCTCGGAGCCCGCATCTTCTCGGCCAGCAGGTCCGGGATGCGCTCCAGCTCGGCGTCCCAGTCCCAGCCGGTGCCCGTGAGGTACTCCCAGCCCCGGCCCACCGGCGGGGCGATCGTCCGCATCGAGTCGAACTCGCCGGTCCCGCCGTCCACGGCCACCGCGGTGAGCTGCGGATGGACCCGCACCCGCTGCTGCGTGGTGACGGTGCCGGCGGTGTCCGCGTAGAACTTGTTCTCGTGGACCGTCGTCAGGGAGGCGTCCACGTGCGCCACCCCGTCGGCGGCCAGTAGCCGCGCACTCCACCCGGCGAGCAGCGCGGCCTTCTCGTCGGCCGGCACGGAGAACGGGTCGACGTCGTACGCCGACACCCAGGTCCGCTCGCCGTGCACCGGCTCGTCCGCCAGCTCGACCCTCTCGTCGGATCCGGCCGCCGCGATCACCTTCGCCGACAGCTTGGCCATGGCGACGGCCTGCGAGGCCACCTTCGCCGCGGCGTCCATCGTCATGTCCACGCCGGAGGCGAAACCCCACGCCCCGCCGTGCACCACGCGGACCGCGTATCCGGTGTCGGTGGTGTCCGACGTCCCGGAGGGCCGGGCGTCACGCAGCCGCCAGGAGGCGTCGCGCACCCGCTCGAACCGGAAGTCCGCGTGCACGGCGCCGAGCGCGCGGGCGCGGGCGAGCGCCGCGTCGGCGAGGGCGCGGAGCGGCAGGGCCAGGAACGACTGATCTACCTCGTGGGCCACGAAGGGCTCCCCTTCTCTTTCTCTCTTGTTACCTCGGAGTGAACCATGCACCCGGACGCCGCCGGGCGGCTACACGTTTCCCGGGCAGGCTGTCGCCGCAGGGCCCTCATGGACCGAACTCGCTCGCAATTGCCGTATCCACGTGCGATTTCGGTCGTTGCCGGACTCCGTGGCGGTCTCCCGGTCAGGCTTCGGGCATGCCGGTCGCGGCGCGGCGGTTCACGGGGTCACGGCCCGTCCCGGAGCGGGGCCCCGGGGGACGACGCGACCGTCGGGGATCCGCCGCCGGCCACGGTGGACGGCGCCGTGGAGCCCACCACGCACGTCGCCCTCGACCGGCCACCCCCGGGTCCGGACTGTGGAAACCCGACAGTCGCGGCCCGGCGGCGCTGTCAGAGGCCGATTCCTTGGTTGAGCGGTGGTACCGATAGGTTTTCGATGAACCACACCGCCAAGGAAAGGGTGATCCGTTGAGCCGCTCGGTTCTCGTCACCGGAGGAAACCGGGGCATCGGCCTCGCCATCGCCCGAGCCTTCGCCGACAGCGGCGACAAGGTCGCCGTCACCTACCGCTCGGGAGAGCCTCCGCAGGAGCTCACCGAGGCGGGTGTCCTCGCGGTCCGCTGCGACATCACCGACACCGAGCAGGTGGAGCAGGCCTACAAGGAGATCGAGGAGAAGCACGGTCCCGTGGAGGTGCTGGTCGCCAACGCCGGTATCACCAAGGACCAGTTGCTGATGCGGATGACCGAGGACGACTTCACGTCCGTGCTCGACACCAACCTCACCGGCACCTTCCGCGTCGTCAAGCGCGCGAACCGTGCGATGCTGCGCGCCAAGAAGGGCCGTGTCGTCCTCATCTCCTCCGTCGTCGGCCTCCTCGGATCGGCGGGCCAGGCCAACTACGCTGCGTCCAAGGCGGGCCTGGTCGGCTTCGCCCGTTCGCTGGCCCGTGAGCTCGGCTCGCGGAACATCACGTTCAACGTCGTCGCACCCGGGTTCGTCGACACCGACATGACCCAGGCGCTCACCGACGAGCAGCGCAAGGGGATCGTGTCCCAGGTGCCGCTCGGCCGTTACGCGCAGCCCGCCGAGATCGCGGCCGCGGTGCGCTTCCTCGCGTCGGACGACGCGTCGTACATCACTGGAGCCGTCATCCCCGTTGACGGCGGATTGGGCATGGGTCACTGATCACCATGAGCGGAATTCTCGACGGCAAGCGCATCCTCGTCACGGGCGTGCTGATGGAGTCGTCCATCGCCTTCCACACCGCGAAGGTGGCCCAGGAGCAGGGCGCCGAGGTCATCCTGACGGCCTTCCCCCGGCCGACGCTGACCGAGCGCATCGCCAAGAAGCTCCCCAAGCCCGTCAAGGTCCTCGAGCTCGACGTCACCAACGACGAGCACCTGGCCCGCCTCGCCGGCCTGGTCAAGGACGAGCTCGGTTCGCTGGACGGCGTCGTGCACTCCATCGGCTTCGCGCCGCAGGACGCCCTCGGCGGCAACTTCCTGAACACGCCCTTCGAGTCGGTGGCCACCGCGATGCACGTCTCGGCGTTCTCGCTGAAGTCGCTCGCCATGGCCTGCAAGCCCCTGATGAACGACGGCGGCTCCATCGTCGGCCTCACCTTCGACGCGCAGTTCGCCTGGCCCCAGTACGACTGGATGGGCCCGGCCAAGGCCGCGCTGGAGGCGACCTCCCGTTACCTCGCCCGCGACCTGGGCAAGGACGGCATCCGCTGCAACCTGGTCTCGGCGGGCCCGCTGGGCTCGATGGCGGCCAAGTCCATCCCGGGCTTCGGCGAGCTCGCGGACGTCTGGAACCACCGCTCCCCGCTGGAGTGGGACATGGCCGACCCGGAGCCGGCCGGCCGCGGGGTCGTCGCCCTCCTTTCGGACTTCTTCCCGAAGACGACGGGCGAGATCGTCCACGTCGACGGCGGCGTGCACATGATGGGCGCCTGACCGCCTCCCACCGCTCACCGACGGCCGCGTACCCCTCACCGGGTACGCGGTCGTCGCGCGTGTCCGGGGGCTCTCCCGTGCTCGACTCGAAAAGCTGGCCGTTCCACCGCAGAATGTGGAGGAACCGGACTTTTGGTCAGGCTGCGGGGAGGAGACCGTTGTGCGCTCCACACGTCGCAGAACCTGGGCCCTGCTCGCCACCGCCGCCGTCGTCGCGGGACTGCTGACCCCGGTGGCCGTGAGCGCGGCGAACCGGGCGGGCAACTCGGCGGTCCCCGTCGCACCGGAACCCGAGCCCGCGGGCGCGGAGTGCCGTACGTCGGTCGAGGGGTCCCGGGTGGTCGCCTACTGCCACAACCCCTACCCCAGCACGGATCTCGTCCAGCTCCACACCGAGTGCGCGCGCTGGTGGGACGTCGACGCCGACGGCGGCCCGGTCGCGGTGCAGCCCGGCCGGACGGTCAAGCTCGAGGACCGCTGCTGGAAAGAGGTCGGCTCGGCCTGGGTCAGCCATTCGGTGTCTTGAAACGCCTGCTCAGACCCGTTCCTGGAGACAGTTCAGCGCATGGGCGGCGGCCTCCGCGGCCGCCGCCTCCGCGTCACCCGCCCTGATGGCCTCGACGAGCCGCGCATGGTCCATGTGCGCCTCCGGCCGCAGCTCCGGACCCACGTCGTCGCGCAGGTAATCGCGCAACAGGTCGTTCAGATCGGCGTAGAGCTCGGTCAGCACGTCGTTGTGCGAGGCGGCGACGACCGCCAGGTGCAGGGTGGCATCCGCCGCCACGAAGGCCTCGGCGTCCCCGGACACCCACGCCGCCTCACGCCTCGCCATCAGTGTGTCCAGCTGCCGCAGGTCACGGTCCGTACGCCGCAGGGCGGCCAGCCGTGCGGCCGAGGACTCCAGCGTGGAACGCAGCTCGGCGACGTGCCGGGGGTCGGCGTCCGCGAAGCGCCGGTGCATGACCCCGGCCAGCTCGCTGGTCGCCACCACGTACGTCCCGGAGCCCTGGCGGATGTCCAGGAGTCCGTTGTGCGCCAGGGCGCGCACCGCCTCGCGCACCGTGTTCCGGGCGACCCCGAGCTGCTCGACCAGCTCGGGCTCGGTGGGGATCCGCGAGCCCACGGGCCACTCACCCGTGGTGATCTGGTTCCTCAGCTGGGCGATCACCTGGTCGGCGAGAGCCGAACGCCGCGTGGACGTCAGAGCCATGCTGCTCCTTGCTCGTGTTCCGGAAAGGCGGTCCGGGAGGTGCGGGCCCGTCGGACGTCACTCCGATTGTCCCAGGCGGAGAGCGGAAGTGGACAGTCAATCATCCCATGATTCTATGATGGGTCTCATGCGTCATGACGAGACCCCGATCCTGAGCCCTCCCGCCGCCCCCGCCACGGGACGCGAGAGGCCCGCGCCCGGACCTTCTCCCTGGCTGCTGCGGATCGCGACCGTCGGTCTCGTCCTTGCCGCGCTCAACCTCCGGCCCGCCATCACCAGCCTCGGCCCCCTCCTCGAGGAGGTCCGGGACGGACTGCACATGAGCGGCAGCATCGCCGGGGTCCTCACCTCGGTGCCGCCGCTGTGCTTCGCGCTGTTCGGCTTCATGGCGCCCCGCCTGGCCCGCCGGTTCGGCCCCAGCGCCGTCGTCTGCGCCGGCATGGCGGCCATCGCCGCCGGCCTGCTGCTGCGCCCCTTCGTGGGCGGCACCGCCGGGTTCCTCGCCGCCAGCGCCCTCGCGCTCATGGGCATCGCGGTCAGCAACGTCCTGATGCCCGTCATCGTGAAGCGCTGGTTCCCCGACCGCGTCGGCACCATGACCGGCCTCTACTCGATGGCGCTGGCCCTCGGCACCGCACTCGCCGCCGCTCTCACCGTGCCCCTCACGAACGCCCTGGGCGGCGGCTGGAGGACGGGGCTGGTGATCTGGGCCGCCCTGGCCGTGGTCGCCGTCGTGCCCTGGGTCCCGCTCCTGAAGGACCGAGGAGACGCGTCCGGGCAGGCCGCGGGAGCCCCCGCGCCACCCGCGCTGAAGATCACCCGCAGCCGGACGTCCTGGGCGCTCGCCTGCTTCTTCGGGCTCCAGGCCACGGCCGCGTACATCACCATGGGCTGGATGCCGCAGATCTTCCGGGACGCGGGGCTCTCGGCGGGCACCGCCGGTGTCCTGCTCGCCGTGATCATGGCCATGGGCGTCCCCCTGGCCTTCGTCATCCCCCGGGTCGCCACCCGGTTGCGGACCCAGGGCCCGATCGTCCTCGTCCTCAGCGGATGCGGCCTCCTCGGCTACGCGGGTCTCTACCTGGCCCCGGCCGGCGGTGCCTGGCTCTGGGCCCTGCTGCTGGGCGTCGCCAACTGCGCCTTCCCGCTCGCCCTCACCATGATCGGGATGCGCTCGCGCACCGGTGCCGGCGTGGTCAGGCTCTCGGCCTTCGCGCAGTCCACCGGCTACCTGATCTCGATCCCCGGCCCGCTGCTGGTCGGGGTGCTCTACCAGCACAGCGGCGGCTGGGGCCTTCCCCTCACCCTCATGGCGGCCCTCCTCGTCCCCCAGACGGTGGCGGGAGTCCTCGCGGGCCGGGACCGGACGATCGAGGACGAATGCTGAGATGCGACACTGTGCGCATGCCAGTGCTCGATCCGAATCCCCAGAACGGCCAGAAGAAGCTGCTCCTCGTCTTCGGGACGATGCTTCTCATCTCCGTGGTCATCGGCGTGATCGCCACGATCGCCTCCCCCTGACCCCCTGAATCCGCCCGGGGGTGGGGCCTGCACCCCTGTCCCCTAGGGGGCCAGGGTCAGGGTCCAGTGGGTGGGTCACCGGATGGGCCCGCCACCGCGCCGCCCGTAGGTTCGAGGTGACACAGCCGAGGACCCCACGGAGGCGGACATGCCGGCCCGTACACACACCCGGACCCACCGCCCGTCCACGGACGCCGTCGAGGTCCGGCTGCCGTGGTGGGCCGTCACGCTTCCCGCCCTCGCCTTCGCCGTGCTCCTGCTGCTGATCGTGGAACCCGGACAGGCCCATGCGGACACCGGCGCCCCCGTGATCGGACGCCTGGTGGAGCGCATCCTGGCGCTGCTCGCCGTCTGATCCGCACGAAAAGGCCTCGTGGGCGAGCATGTCAACACCCTGCGCCCGGACGCGTAATCCGTGCGAAGCTGAGGTGTATGAGCGCCGATACACCTCGCAGGATCGTCCTTCTCAGGCACGCAAAGGCGGAATGGTCGCAGGACTCCGACCACGAGCGGCCACTGGCGGAACGGGGCAGGAAGGACGCCCCCGTCGCCGGCCGCAGGCTTGCCGACTCAGGAACCGTCTTCGACCTCGCTCTGTGCTCGACCGCCACCAGGACCCGCGAGACCTGGAAGCTGGCGGTCCACGAGTTCGCGCAGCGCCCCAGGACCGTGTACGAGGAGAGGCTCTACGAGGCCTCCCTCGGTGAACTGATCGCCCTGTTCGGCGAGACCCCCGACGACGTGCGCAATCTGCTGGTCGTCGCCCACAACCCCGGCATGCACGGTGCCGCCGACGCGCTCTCCGGCACGGCCGAGGGCGACGCGCTCGCCCGCATGACCAGGGACGGCTTCCCGACCGCCGCGTATGCCGTCGTGGAGTTCTCCGGTCCTTGGAAGAGCCTGGAGCACGGGGTGGGCAAGCTCGTCGAGTACTGGACGCCGAACGACTGACACCGGGCGCCCGACGACGGAGCACCACGTACGAAGGGCGCCGGCACACGATCGTGTGCCGGCGCCCCTCATGTCGTCCCCGCGCGGTCAGTCCACCAGTCCGTCGGCGGCCTCGACCTCTTCGCGGGTGATCCCGAGCAGGTAGAGCACCGTGTCGAGGAACGGGACGTTCACCGCGGTGTGCGCGGCCTCCCGGACGACCGGCTTGGCGTTGAAGGCGACTCCCAGACCGGCCGTGTTCAGCATGTCCAGATCGTTCGCGCCGTCACCGATCGCCACCGTCTGCGCCAGTGGGACCCCCGCCTGCTCCGCGAAGCTCCGCAGCAGCCGCGCCTTGCCCGCCCGGTCCACGATGTCACCCACGACCCGGCCGGTGAGCCTGCCGTCGACGACCTCCAGCGTGTTGGCCGAGGCGAAGTCGAGCCCGAGACGCTCCTTCAGATCGTCCGTGACCTGGGTGAAGCCCCCCGAGACCACGCCCACCTGGTAGCCGAGCCGCTTGAGCGTCCGGATGAGGGTGCGCGCACCGGGAGTCAGCCTGACCTCGGCCCGCACCTTCTCCACCACCGACACGTCCAGCCCCGCCAGCAGCGCCACCCGCGCGTGCAGGGACTGCTCGAAGTCGAGCTCGCCGCGCATCGCCTGCTCGGTCACCGAAGCGACCTCGGCCTCGCAGCCGGCATGGGCCGCGAAGAGTTCGATGACCTCGTCCTGGATGAGCGTGGAGTCGACGTCCATGACGACCAGCCGCTGGGCCCGGCGGCTCAGTCCGGCCGACACGACGGCGATGTCGACGCCGAGCCCGGCGGCCTCCGGCGCCAGGGCGGTCCGCAGGTCCTCGGTCCCGGTGCCGGACACGGCGAACTCGACGGCGGTGACGGGGTACTTCGCCAGACGGAAGATGCGGTCGATGTTCCCGCCCGTGGAGGTGATCCTGGCCGCTATGGCCGCCGTGGACTCGGCCGTGAGCGGGTGCCCCAGGACCGTCACGTGCGAACGCCCGTCACCGCGCGGACGGTTGTCGCCGGTACCCGAGATGATCTCGGCCTGCAGCTTCAGGGACTCCGCCCAGCTGTGCACGGTCGCCCGGAGGTCGCCCTCCGTCGTGCCGGGCTCCGGCGAGGTCACCAGGGCGCACAGCACGATGCGGCCACGGGTGACGACCTGCTCGATGTCCACGACGTCGACGGCGTAGGCGGCCAGGGTGTCGAAGAGCCCGGCGGTGATACCCGGCCGGTCCTTCCCGAAGATCTTGACGAGAAGTGTGGGGGCGTCCGTGCCTCGCGGGGGCTCGGGGGACTCAGGAGACCGAGGTGGCTGAGATGCGCTCATGGTGGTCCCACCGTATAGGGCTGCGGGGGCGGGTCCAGAGGCCGTCCCGAGTGGCGGACAGCCCGTGGCCGGATTCCGACGGCGCCCCGAGCCCGCGCGAGCGCGCCTGGGATGGGGTGCTCCGGGCTGATTCCTCCCGACTCGGCAGCGGTGCCGAGGAGCCTCCGCGCGGTCTTCACGCCGCCCGGCTTTCCGTTACGGGACCGCTCCTGGAATAGTTCCCCACGATGTTCAGCATCCCTAGGCTCCCTGCGACGGGGGCGACTCGGGGGACAACTAGTGGGGCGCGGAGTGCCGGAACTCGTACTGGAATTGAACGGAAGGACCTGGACGCTCGATCCGTCCAGGTCGTACACCCTCGGACGTGATCCGCAGGGCGACATGACGATCGACGACGCCAGGGTCTCGTGGCGGCACGCCACGATCAGCTGGAACGGCCGAGGCTGGTCCATCGAGGACCACGGCAGCACCAACGGCACCTATGTGCAGGGCCGGCGCGTCCAGCAGACGGAGATCGCCGCGGGAACGTCCGTCCGCCTGGGCAACGCCACCGACGGACCTCGGCTGGACCTCACCGCGGCGGCGGTCGCCGGAGCGCCCGCACCGCAGGCGCGACAGGCTCCCGCGCAGCAGCCGCAGGGCGCCGCGGCCTGGCCCGCCGCCCCCGCGCAGCAGGCTCCCGCACACCAGGCCCCGCAGCAGCCCGCCTGGCAGCAGGCACCGCAGCAGCAGCCTCCGGTCCCGCACCAGCAGAACCGCGGCGGTGCGCCCGGCGGCGGGGCGGGTACTCCGCCCGTCTACGGGGACCGCAGCCCGACCACGTTCCACCAGCTGGACCTCGGCCGCGTGATGCGCATCGGCCGTGCGCTGGAGAACGAGCTGGTCGTCTCCGACCTCCAGGTCTCACGTCTGCACGCCGAATTCCGGGCGACGCCGGACGGCCGGTTCGAGATCCGCGACCTCGGGTCCCACAACGGGACCTACGTCAACGGCCAGCCGCTCAGCAAGTCCGGCTCCGCCCTCATCGGCCCGAACGACATCGTCGGCGTCGGTCACTCGACCTTCCGGCTGGTCGGGGACCGGCTGGAAGAGTTCGTCGACACCGGTGAGGTCTCCTTCTCCGCCCGCCACCTCACGGTGACCGTCGACGGCGGCAAGGACATCCTCAGGGACGTCTCCTTCGGTGTCCCGGAGAAGTCCCTGATCGCCGTGATCGGTCCCTCGGGCTCCGGCAAGTCCACCCTGCTCAAGGCGCTCACCGGCTACCGGCCCGCCAACCAGGGTGACGTCCTCTACGACAACCGGAACCTGTACAAGCAGTTCGCCGAGCTCCGGCAGCGCATCGGCCTGGTCCCGCAGGACGACATCCTGCACAAGGAGCTCACGGTCACCCGGGCTCTGCGGTACGCGGCCAAGCTGCGCTTCCCCGCGGACACCACCGAGGCCGAGCGCACCGCCCGGATCCACGAGGTCCTCGCCGAGCTCAAGCTCGACATCCACCGCGACAAGAAGATCACCTCGCTCTCCGGCGGTCAGCGCAAGCGCGTCTCGGTCGCCCTGGAGCTGCTGACCAAGCCGTCGCTGATCTTCCTGGACGAGCCGACCTCGGGCCTCGACCCCGGCATGGACCGCGACGTCATGCAGCTGCTGCGCGGCCTCGCCGACGACGGCCGCACGGTCCTGGTGGTCACGCACTCCGTGGCCGAGCTGGCCATCTGCGACAAGCTCCTGGTGATGGCGCCCGGCGGGTCCGTCGCCTACTTCGGGCCCCCCGAGGAGGCCCTGAACTTCTTCGGCTACACCAGCTGGGCCGACGTCTTCTCCGCGTTCGAGAACTACCGCGACTACGACTGGGCGGGCCGCTGGCGCGGTTCGCAGCACTACCAGATGTACGCCGCGGACATCGATGCCGTCGCCGTGCAGCCCGTGCACATGCCGCCGCCGCAGCAGATCCGCCCCCCGAAGCCGTCGGGCTGGGCGGCCCAGCTCTGGACACTGATGCGCCGCTACATCTCGGTGATCGCGTCCGACAAGGGGTTCCTGCTCCTGATGGTGCTGCTGCCCGCCGTGCTCGGCGTCGTCAGCGTGGTCATCCCCGCCGAGTTCGGCCTGGCGGAGCCCGATCCGCCCTCCCGGTTCAACGGCAAGGCCGGAACGATCATGCTGATCCTCGCGGTCGGCATGTGCTTCGCCGCCGCCGCCAACTCCGTACGAGAGCTGATCAAGGAACGGGTGATCTACGAGAGGGAACGGGCCACCGGCCTCTCCCGCTCCGCCTATCTGCTGTCCAAGGTGATCGTCCTCGGCGTGATCACGGCCTTGCAGGGCGTGATCATCTGCGGGATCGGCTTCTCCACCCGCCAGCTGCCGGAGGAGGGCCTGTTCATGCCTCCCGCCGCCGAGATCTGCGTGTCGATCATCGTGCTCGGCTTCGTCTCGATGATGTTCGGCCTGATGATCTCCGCGCTGGTGAAGACCGCCGAGAAGACGATGCCGCTGCTCGTCATGTTCGCCATCGTCCAGGTCGTGTTCACCGGTGTGCTCTTCCAGGTCTACGGTTCGCCGGGCCTGGAGCAGTTCGCCTGGCTGATGCCCTCGCGCTGGGCGGTCGCCGCGGCCGGCACGACGCTCGACCTCGCCCACCTCATGCCGCCGTGGGACCCGAAGAACCCGACGGACCTGGATCCGCTGTGGGAGCACACGGCCGGCCAGTGGGGCATCAACATCACGGTCATGCTCGTCATGAGCGCCGTCCTCTTCGTCGCGGTCTCCCGGATGCTGCGGCGCCACGAGCCCGAGGTGATGCGCAAGTAACGGGCCCGCACCGGACCCGGAAACGCCCGAGGGCGGCAACCCCGTGGGGTGCCGCCCTTCGGCATGTGCCGGCCGGTCACGCGACGCTGCGGACCGGCGGGCCCGCTATGCCAGGCCTTGCTCGGTGCGTGGCTCAGTACGCGCTGTCGACGTTGTCGATCGAGCCGTACTTGTCCGCGGCGTAGTTGGCGGCCGCGGTGATGTTGGCGACCGGGTCGTACTGGTCGTGCTTGGTGCCCTTGACGTGGTAGAAGTCGAAGGTCGGCTTGATGACCTGCAGCAGACCCTTCGAGGGGATGCCGTTGATCGCGTTGATGTCCCAGTTGTTGATGGCGCGCGGGTTACCGCTGGACTCACGGATGATGTTGCGGTGCAGGCCCTCGTACGTACCGGGGATCTTCTTCTCGTGCATGATCGACAGGGCCTCGCGGATCCAGCCGTCCAGGTTGTTCGCGTAGACCGGCTTGCGGTCGGCGGCGCGGCTGGCCTTCTTGGCGGAACGCTTCTTCGCGTCGGCCTTGGCCTTCGCGGCGGCCTTGCTCTTGGCCTCGGCGACGGCCTTGGCCTTCGCCTCCGCCTTGGCGGCGGCCTTCTTCTTCGCGGCCTCTTCCTTGGCCTTGGCCGCGTCGGCGGTCTTGGCCAGACGCTCGGCCGTCGTGTTCTGGCTCAGACCGGTGGCCTTGAGGCTCTGCGTCTGCGAGCCGGTGTAGGCGACGGGCGCGGCGGCAGCGGCGGCCTGCGGCTCCGTGGTGGCCGAAGCGTCGTTCGGGACGAGCGAGAAGGCGACAGCGGCGGCGGCCAGGGTGGAGACCCCCGCGACGGAGAGCTTCTGCGTCTTGTTCAGACGACGGCTACGGCTGGAGATGCGGGACACGGACATACAGTCGTACCTCTTCGAATAGCAGGGGTCCTCGGCGAGGACGCAGACGGAAGAGCCGGGGGCATCTCCGTCGGGGACAGATGCAATTCTTAGCGCCAGCAAAATGGCCTGGCAAAGGTGTGACGTACGAAGCTGGATAGTGGAAGGGGGTCTTGTTAATCCCTCCTTGTCCGGTTTGAGCCTTGGCGACTTGCCCGATTTGGGAGAACTATCCTTCTTCGTAAGTGACGTGGGCCCTATGCCTGGGCTCACATCAGACCCCCTCGGCGCTCACAAATAGTTGCTACAGCGATGCGGAACGTAAGGGGCTTTTAGGGCAGAGGGAGGGGTGGGGCGGGCGTCCCGCCCCACCCCTGCGCCGAAGCCGGGCACCGCACTTCGGCCTAGGTCCGAGGCCCCGTACGGGGGAGGTCCGCAGCCCGATACGGCCCCTGCGCCCCCGCCGGTACGGTGAGCGCATGAGTCATCGCCCGCCGTCGGGCCTCGCCGCGGTCAGCGCGGCGCTGCTCGCCATGAACCGGCACCTGGAGATGAGGGACGTCCTCAAGACGATCGTCGCCTCGGCCCGGGAACTGCTCGACGCCGAGTACGCCGCCCTCGGTGTGCCGGACGACCACGGAGGCTTCGCCCAGTTCGTCGTCGACGGCGTCAGCGACGAACAGTGGAAGGCCATCGGACCGCTGCCCCGCCAGCACGGCATCCTGGCGGCGATGCTCCACGAGGCGAAGCCCCAGCGCCTCGCCGACGTCCGCAAGGACCCCCGGTTCGAGGGGTGGCCCGACGCCCACCCCGACATGTCCGACTTCCTCGGCCTGCCGATCCAGGACGGCGACGAGACCATCGGCGCGCTCTTCCTGGCCAACAAGCGATGCCCCAGGCCCACGGGCGGCTGCGGTTTCACGGAGGAGGACGAGGAACTCCTGGAGATCCTCGCCCAGCACGCGGCCATCGCCCTCACCAACGCCCGGCTCTACGAACGCAGCCGCGAGCTCACCATCGCCGAGGAGCGCTCCCGGCTCGCCCATGAGCTGCACGACGCCGTCAGCCAGAAGCTCTTCTCGCTCCGGCTGACCGCACAGGCCGCGGCGGCGCTCGTCGACCGCGACCCGGTGCGGGCCAAGGGCGAGCTCCAGCAGGTCGCCACCCTCGCCGGGGAAGCCGTGGACGAGCTGCGCGCGGCCGTCGTCGAGCTGCGCCCCGCGGCCCTGGACGAGGACGGTCTGGTCGCCACGCTCCGTACCCAGGTCCAGGTGCTGGACCGGGCCCACAGTGCGCGCGTCACCTTCACGAGCGCGGGTGTGCGGGCCCTGCCGGCCGCTCAGGAGGAGGCGATGCTCAGGGTCGCCCAGGAAGCCCTGCACAACGCCTTGCGCCACTCCGGTGCCGGGCAGGTCGACGTCAGCCTCGCCCGCAGCACCACCACCGCGGTGCTGCGGATCACCGACGACGGCTGCGGCTTCGACCCGGACGTCGTCCGGCGCGCGGGCCGGCACCTGGGCCTCGTCTCCATGCGGCACCGGGCCGGTGGCGTCGGCGGCCGGCTCGTCGTCGACTCGGAGCCCGGCACGGGCACCACGATCCAGATGGAGGTCCCCTGTGGCTGACAAGATCATCAAGGTGCTGCTGGTCGACGACCACCAGGTCGTCCGCAGGGGACTGCGCACCTTCCTGGAGATCCAGGACGACATAGAGGTGGTCGGCGAGGCGTCGGACGGAGCGGAGGGCGTCGCCAGGACCGAGGAGCTGCGGCCCGACGTGGTCCTCATGGACATCAAGATGCCCGGTACGGACGGCATCGAGGCGCTGCGCAGACTCAGGGAGCTGGAGAACCCCGCCAGGGTCCTGATCGTCACCAGCTTCACCGAACAGCGCACGGTCGTGCCCGCGCTCCGGGCGGGGGCGTCGGGCTACGTGTACAAGGACGTGGACCCGGACGCCCTGGCCGGCGCCATCCGCTCGGTCCACGCGGGGCACGTCCTGCTCCAGCCGGAGGTCGCGGGCGCGCTGCTGGCCCAGGAGGACACGGGCAACGGCACGGGGCGGGGGAGCACCCTGACCGAGCGGGAACGCGAGGTGCTCGGACTGATCGCCGACGGCCGCTCCAACCGTGAGATCGCCCGGGCGCTGGTCCTGTCGGAGAAGACGGTGAAGACCCACGTCTCCAACATCCTGATGAAGCTCGACCTGTCGGACAGGACCCAGGCCGCGCTCTGGGCGGTCCGGCACGGGGCGGCGGGCTGAGGGGAGCCGTACCGACGGCTCCCCTCCGGCCCCGCCCCGGGCGACCCCGGCCAGGTCGCGGTGGAGGTCCGGGTGGACGTGGCCGGCAACACGGCCCGCGGCCGATCAGCGCCCCCGCTCCTCCACGTACGCGTTGTACGCCGCGACCTGCGCCCGCCTGGCCACCCGCTCCACCGGCCGCAGCGCCTCCCCCCGGGCCGCCATCTCGGACGCGCTCACCGCGCCGCCGTGCCCGTTCTCGTGCGCCACCGACACCAGGAGCCCCACCCGCTGGGCCAGCTCCAGCACCCGGACCGCCCGCGGCGGGTAACCCGGTGCCAGCACGTCCCGTCCTCGCTCCGCCCGCGCCCGGTAGGCGTCCACCGCGGCCTCCGCGACGGGGCCGGACCCGGCCACGTCCAGCCGCGACAGCACCGCCGTGGCGTCCCGCAACGCCTCGGCGAGCTCCCGTTCCGCCTCACCCAGCGACGGCACGTCGGCGGGCGGCGCCTCCCGGACCGGCAGGCAGCACCAGACCACCTCCACGTGCAGATCCCCGGCGGGCCCCGCCTCACTCACCTCCGGTACGAGCCCGTACGGCACCCCGGACGTCAGGACCGCCTCCTCCGCCTCCAGCGCCCGGGCGTTGAAGTCCGGCGGCCCGCTGAGCCCCAGCGGATGGCCCGGCACCGGCAGCGCGACCCGGAAACCGGTCGCCCCGAGCGACCTCAGCCGTCCGAGCGCCAGCGTGAGCCCCACGGGCCCCGCCTCACCCGGCAGCCCCTCCACCCGGTGCACCGCGTCCTCGCCGACGATCGCGAGCGCGGCGTCGTCCGGCGACACAAGTCCGGCCAAAAGAGCGTTTCCCCATGCGGCGAGCCGCCCTGAGCGTGGTTCCGAAAGCATGGGGACAGCCTAGGGAACGGCCCCAGGGCCTGAGCACTCCCCGGGTGGCGTAGGTTTTCCCTGGGAGCTGTGCCCACAGGCACGCGACGATCTCGACACTGTATGGGGAGACAACGCGCCATGAGCGATGTACTGGAGCTGGTGGACGTATCCGTGGTCCGCGACGGACGCGCTCTGGTGGAAGACGTCTCCTGGTCGGTCAAGGAGGGGGAGCGCTGGGTCATCCTCGGCCCCAACGGCGCCGGCAAGACCACGCTCCTGAACATCGCCTCCAGCTACGTCTTCCCGAGCACCGGTACGGCCACGGTCCTCGGCGAGCGGCTCGGCGGGGTCGGCACCGACGTGTTCGAGCTCCGCCCCCGCATCGGCATCGCCGGCGTCGCCATGGCCGAAAAGCTCCCCAAGCGCCAGACCGTGCTGCAGACGGTGCTCACCGCCGCGTACGGCATGACCGCCACCTGGCACGAGGACTACGAGGCCGTCGACGAGGAGCGCGCCCGCGCCTTCCTCGACCGCCTCGGCATGACCGACTACCTCGACCGCAAGTTCGGCACCCTCTCCGAGGGCGAGCGCAAGCGCACCCTCATCGCCCGCGCCATGATGACCGACCCCGAGCTGCTCCTCCTCGACGAGCCCGCGGCTGGACTCGACCTCGGCGGACGCGAGGACCTGGTCCGCCGCCTCGGCCGCCTCGCCCGCGACCCGTACGCCCCCTCCATGGTCATGGTCACCCACCACGTCGAGGAGATCGCGCCCGGCTTCACGCACGTCCTGATGATCCGCCAGGGCAAGGTGCTCGCCGCGGGCCCCATGGAGACCGAGCTCAGCTCCCGGAACCTCTCCCTCTGCTTCGGCCTGCCGCTCGTCGTCGAGCACCACGGCGACCGCTACACCGCCCGCGGACTGCCCCTCGGCCAGTAGGCGCACCACAGCCAACCTCCTCTGCGCCCTGTCGGGGAAGGGGCCCGCGGTCCTACGATGACCATGTGGACATCGACGCGTGGGTGTGGTGGCTGATCGGCGCGGTGGGACTGGGCATTCCCCTCGTCCTGACCGCGATGCCCGAATTCGGGATGTTCGCCGTGGGAGCGGTGGCGGCGGCCGTCGTCGCGGCCCTCGGCGGCGGGATCGTCGCCCAGGTCCTGGTGTTCGTCCTCGTGTCGGTGGCGCTCATCGCGGTCGTGCGCCCGATCGCGGCCCGGCACCGTACGAGCAGCTCCCCGCACGCCACCGGCATCGACGCACTGAAAGGCCGTCAGGCGGTCGTCCTGGAACAGGTCGACGGCAGCGGCGGGCGCATCAAGCTCGCCGGTGAGGTCTGGTCCGCACGCTCACTCGACGCCGACCAGATCTTCGAACCCGGCCGGCAGGTGGACGTCGTGGACATCGACGGTGCAACGGCCGTCGTCATGTGAGCGAACCGGTCACACGGCAGGCCGCAGTCTGCCAAACTCGAAGTCGATCATCATGAGAATGCGACCGTCTTGACCGATCGACCTCGATCACCGCGATCCGTCGGCAACCGAAGGGCACGAGGCACACGATGCAACCGATCATCATCGTCCTGATCATTCTGGTGGTGCTCGTCTTCATCGCCCTGATCAAGACGATCCAGGTCATCCCGCAGGCCAGTGCCGCGATCGTCGAGCGCTTCGGCCGCTACACGCGCACACTCAACGCCGGGCTGAACATCGTCGTCCCGTTCATCGACTCGATCCGCAACAGGATCGACCTCCGCGAACAGGTCGTCCCCTTCCCGCCCCAGCCGGTGATCACCCAGGACAACCTCGTCGTCAACATCGACACCGTCATCTACTACCAGGTGACCGACGCCCGCGCCGCGACGTACGAAGTCGCCAGCTACATCCAGGCGATCGAGCAGCTCACCGTCACCACCCTCCGCAACATCATCGGCGGCATGGACCTCGAGAGGACCCTGACCTCCCGCGAGGAGATCAACGCGGCACTGCGCGGAGTCCTCGACGAGGCCACCGGCAAGTGGGGCATCCGCGTCAACCGCGTCGAGCTCAAGGCCATCGAACCGCCCACCTCCATCCAGGACTCGATGGAGAAGCAGATGCGCGCCGACCGTGACAAGCGCGCCGCGATCCTCACCGCCGAAGGCATCAGGCAGTCCGCGATCCTCACCGCGGAGGGCGAGAAGCAGTCCGCGATCCTGCGCGCCGAAGGTGAGGCCAAGGCGTCGGCCCTGCGCGCCGAGGGCGAGGCCCAGGCCATCCGCACGGTCTTCGAGTCCATCCACGCGGGCGACCCGGACCAGAAGCTCCTCTCGTACCAGTACCTCCAGATGCTCCCCAAGATCGCCGAGGGCGACGCCAACAAGCTCTGGATCGTGCCCAGCGAGATCGGCGACGCGCTCAAGGGACTCAGCGGCGCCTTCGGCAACCTCGGCAGCGGTGCACCCGGTTTCAACACCGGTACGGAGCGCAGGGAGCAGCCCCCGGTCGAATAGCGGCGAAACACCTTCGTGCATGATCAGTGAGGCCCCTCGACCTTCATGGCGGGGAGGCATCACTGACCATCGAAGGAGATGGCCTTGTCCATCTGGGAAATGCTCGCCGTCTTCGCCGCCGGGATCGGCGCCGGCACGATCAACACCATCGTCGGCTCGGGCACGTTGATCACCTTTCCGGTACTGCTCGCCACCGGTCTGCCCCCGGTCACCGCGACCGTGTCCAACGCCCTCGGCCTGATCCCCGGCTCCATCAGCGGCGCCATCGGCTACCGCGCGGAACTCGCCGGCCAGTGCCGCCGGACCCTGAAGCTGGGCGTCGGCGCACTGATCGGCGGCCTCGCCGGGGCCGCCCTCCTGCTCTCCCTGCCCTCCACGGCATTCGAGACGATCGTCCCCGTCCTGGTGGCCCTCGCGCTGGCCCTGGTCATCCTGCAGCCCCGCATCAGCCGGGCCGTGCAACGCCGTCGTGAGCGCACCGGCACGTCCGCCCGCCCCGACGGCGGCCCTCTGCTGTTCACGGGCCTGATGCTCGCCAGCGTCTACGGCGGCTACTTCACGGCGGCCCAGGGCATCATCTACCTCTCCCTGATGGGCATGCTGCTCGACGACACGATGCAGCGCCTGAACGCCGTCAAGAACGTCCTCGCCGCCGTCGTCAACAGCGTCGCCGCGCTCTTCTTCCTCTTCGTCGCGGACTTCGACTGGACGGCGGTCGTCCTCATCGCGGTGGGTTCGGCGATCGGCGGCCAGGTGGGCGCCAAGGTCGGCCGCCGGCTCAGCCCGGGCTTCCTGCGTGCCCTGATCGTCGTCGTCGGCACCGCGGCCATCGTCCAACTGCTGCTGCGCTGACGCACGGAGCCCGTCCCCTCACGACGGGGTACGGGCTCCTAGCCCGGCCGTGCGGACGGCCGGGGCGGTCACGCCGCCGAGCGCGTCAGCCACTCCGGGAGTGCCGAACGGTCGCCGGCGCCCAGCGCGAGCAGCATCGCGTCCGCCGGCGACGGCACGTACGGCTGACGCAGCAGCGGCATGCCGGCCTGCTCCGGTGTCCGGGCCGCCTTGCGGTGGTTGTCCTCCGCGCACGAGGCCACGGTGTTCAGCCAGGTGTCCTGGCCTCCCTGGGCCCGGGGCACCACGTGGTCCACGGTGCTGGCCCGCCGCCCGCAGTACGCGCACCGGTGCTGGTCCCGTATCAGCACCCCCCGTCTGGACCACGGAGCGTGTCTTCGGAAGGGCACCCGTACGTACCGGCAGAGCCTGATCACCTGTGGAACCGGGATGTCCACGGCGGCACCACGCATACGGAGCCCGGGATGCGACTGCTCGACGACGGCCTTGTCCTGCAGGATCAGGACGACCGCGCGGTTCAGCGTCACCGTCGACAGCGGCTCGAAGCTCGCGTTGAGTACAAGTGTGTCCCGCATCCCGCCCACCTCCCGTGTGCCGCCCGTCTGTCGGCGGGCCCGGATCAACTCTGTCCGGGCGGACCGTGATGGACAACGCAATAAAAAGTGCCCTGCCCTGGTCTCTCCAAGACCAGGGCAGGGCAAACGGGAGGCGAACGTTCAGCTTTCGGGGGCGGCGTACTCCCCGATCAGCTGGGCCCGGCCAAGTGTGTGGAAACGCAGGTTGAAACCGACCACGGCGGGTGAGGCGTCACTGTCCGGCCCGAGCTTCTCGGTGTCCACGGCGTACACCGTGAAGACGTAACGGTGGTTCTCCCCGGCAGGCGGCGCGGCTCCGCCGAACTCCTTCGTCCCGTAGTCGTTACGGGCCTGGACGGCACCTGCGGGAAGCCCCTCGAACGACCCGCTCCCCGCACCGGCCGGAAGCTCCGTCACGGTGGCGGGAATGTCGAAGAGCACCCAGTGCCAGAAACCGCTGCCCGTCGGCGCGTCCGGGTCGAAGCACGTCACCGCGAAGCTCTTCGTCTCCGCGGGGAAGCCCTCCCAGCGCAGCTGCGGCGAGGTGTTCCCCGCCGCGAACACCTGGGCCTGGGCCAATACGGCGCCCGGCGCGAGGTCCTCGCTCACCACGGTGAACGGGGGGACCTCGGGATGGAAGTCGTGCGGCAGCGGCGCCCTCTTCGGCTCGGTCACGTCAGCACCTCTCCTGATCGGCTGTGCGATGTCTTCCCACCGACCCTAGGGGGTGATCAGAGCCAGTTGCGCTGTCCGCCGACCTGGGCGAGCCACTGGTTGAGGTACGCGGCCCAGTCCGTGCCCTGGAAGTCGTTCAGACCCACCTTGAACGCACGGTAGGAGTCGCTGCCCTCGCTGAAGAGGCCGGGCTTCTTGTCCATCTCCAGGACGACGTCCATCTCCCGGTCGTCCGCGACGAACGTCAGCTCCACCTGGTGCAGCCCCCGGTACTGCTGCGGCGGGAAGAACTCGATCTCCTGGTAGAACGGCAGGCGCTGCCGGGTGCCGCGGATGTGACCCCGCTCCATGTCGGCGCTGCGGAAGCCGAAGCCCAGCTGCCCGAAGGCGTCCAGGATGGCCTGCTGCGCGGGCAGCGGGTGCACGTTGATCGGGTCGAGATCCCCCGAGTCCAGGGCGCGGGCGATCTCCAGCTCCGTCGTCACCCCGATGTTCATGCCGCGCAGGTGCTGCCCGGCGAACATCGTGATCGGCGTCTCCCAGGGGATCTCCAGACCGAACGGCACGACGTGCACCGCGCCGGCCTGCACCTCGAACGCACCGCCGAGCCGCAGCTTGCCGAACTCGATGTCCTGCTTGGTCTCCTGGTCCCCGCCCTCGACCTCGACCCGCGCCTGCAGCCCGACCGAGAGACCCTCGATCTGCTGGGCCACGGATCCGCCCTGGATCCGTACCTCGCCCTGGACGACTCCGCCAGGAACGACGTTGAGTTCGGTCAGTTCGGTCTCGACCGAAGCACCGCCGGCACCCATGCTCGCGAGCAGCCGCTTGAAGCCCATGTTTTCCTCCTAGGTCCTGACCCCTACATACGCGCCATGACCGTAGCCGGTTCCCGTCGCACCGAGCCCAGTACCCTCGGACTCCATGGACAAGGGCATGGACCGCACGCCGCTCGGGCGGGAGTTCTTCGACAGGCCGGTCCTGGAGGTGGCACCCGACCTCCTGGGCCGTGTGCTCGTCAGGAGCACCGACGAGGGTGCGATCGAGCTGCGGCTCACGGAGGTGGAGGCCTATGCCGGGGAGATCGACCCCGGCTCCCACGCCTACCGCGGCCGGACGGCCCGCAACAGCGTGATGTTCGGCCCGCCGGGGCATTCGTACGTCTACTTCACGTACGGGATGTGGCACTGCCTCAACCTGGTCTGCGGACCCGAGGGCAAGGCGAGCGGTGTCCTGCTCCGGGCGGGGGAGATCCGCGTCGGGGCGGAGATGGCCCGCAAACGTCGTTTTTCGGCCCGCCATGACAGAGAACTGGCCAAAGGGCCCGCGCGTCTGGCCACCGCCCTCGATGTCGACCGCGCGTTGAACGGAGTCGACGTGGTGGCCGGCCGGCGGCGGCCGCTGTCCGTCCTCCAGGGATCTCCGGTCTCGCCCGACCAGGTGCGGAGCGGTCCGCGCACCGGTGTGGGCGGAGCCGGCGCCCACCAGCCCTGGCGCTTCTGGATCGACGGCGACCCGACGGTGAGTCCGTACCGGGCCCACGCGCCCCGCCGCCGCGCAACTTGACTCGCCCCTGCCGTTTCCCTAATGTAGTCCGAGCCGCTTGAACGGATGCAGTTGTTCTTGGCGCGGTCCATCGGACCGGGTCGAAGCATCGTGAGAGGGCCAACCACTACCTACGATTCACCCCTGGCGGGTGCAATTTCGGCATGCCGAAATTTGTCCGAACGACTCGATTATGAGTCGCCGAGGAAATCAGCTAAAGTAGTGACCACGCCGAAAGGGAAACGCGAAAGCGAAGAACTGGAAAGCGAAAAGTAGTACCGCAGTAACCCGCTTCGACCGGGAATCGGACACGAAAGAGTCTGATACAGTCGGAAACGCAAGAACGAAGGGAAGCGCCCGGAGGGCCCCGGTGAAACGGGACCGAAGGAAGCGTCCGTTCCTTGAGAACTCAACAGCGTGCCAAAA
>NZ_JNYQ01000017.1 GCF_000717245.1 Kitasatospora papulosa | reverse complement strand
TGACCACAGTTCAACAGCGGCGCGGCCGGAACCCGGCGCGCCGCTGACGAGCCCACCTGCTCCGCCGACGGCGACCACTTCCTGTCCCTCACCAGCATCGCTTGCACCCGCATCTGCCACCGCAGACTCGCCAAATGCGATGGTCTCAAGGAAGGACGGAGGCGGCCCGCGCCCATCCCTGGGACGGGCGCGAACACCTCGACCGACGTCTACCTCGGCCGCAGCCTGATGCGCGACGCTGGGGAAATCCTTCCGGTGCGGCCGATGCCAGCATCCCGGACGAGGCACCTTGCTGCACATGCCGTCCCCGGCGTGGAACTGACCACATCACCTTCCGGGGCTGCTGCCTGTTCAACATCAAAGCCAGCGGCCCCGGGCAGGGTCTGCGCCTCCTTGCAGGCCGCGGTTCGCTCGACGTTGCCGGTGCATGCAGGCGCTGTCCGAGCTCCCGCCGACTGCCCGGTCGCGGTGAAGTTACCGCCCACGTCAGCGGGATGGTCCGCAGAGCTGCTCGACAAAGTCCCGGTTCTCCGGGCAGGGCAACCATGGCTCGACTGATCAAATCCTGCGCGCCAGGCGACGACACACAGATACGATGCGCTCGCCGCTCGCACATACGTGCCCATCAGGGCACCCTGCGTGCGATCAACGGGAGGAACCACTTGACCATGTCCTTCGGCGCGAGACCGCGTGCAGTTCTCGCCTCTCTGGGAGCTGTTGCCATGGCGCTGGCCGGCGCCGCAACCCCGGCGAACGCGGTCGACGGGACGCTCACCCCACCGACTCATCTGTTCAACGAATACAGGCACTGCGCGACGGACGCACAGCAGCCTTCGTACCGGTGGGCCCGCGAAGGTCTGCTGGTGGAAGGCATCCCCGGAGTCACAGAGGCCACGGGAGGCGCCCGCGTCAGCGTGCGGTACCAGGTCTGGCCGGTAGCCGATCCCTCGAAGATCACCACGGTAACCCGCGACCACGCCAGCCCTGGATTCGAGGCTCCCGCCACCCTTCCGGCAAGCGCGTTCGTCGATGGGCAGAGCTACGCGTGGCAGGCGCGGACGGTGGTAGGGGACGCGGTCTCGGACTGGTCAGCACCCTGCTATGTCACCGTCGACAACAGCAGACCTGCGAATGCCCCCTCCATCACCTCGTCGAACTACGAAGCCGAGACATGGAACGAGGGCGGCGAGCCGGTCGAGTTCACGCTCGGCGCGAACGGCGTCGACGATGTCGAGGGCTTCGAGTTCTCCTGGCAGCAGACCCTGCCGGTCATCGGTACGAGTATCGGTGACCACGGCATTCCGCAGCCCGTCGACCCGTACGCCGATACAAAGTACTTCAAGCGCGCCAACGCGCTCGGTGGCTCGACCACGCTCAGTCTGGTGCCGCCGACCGGCTCCGGTCCGATGACGCTGTGGGTGCGCAGCCTGGACCGCGCCTACAACGGGTCGGGGATCGCCAGGTACGACTTCCAAGTCAATTCCACGGCGCCCACCATCTCACCGGCGGTCCCGGAACCCGAGTTCGGTCAGCTGACCGAGTTCACGTTGAGCCCCGACCCCGAGCTGCAGGCGAAGAGCCCTGTCGTGAGCTACTCCGTCAAGACCATCGGAAGTCAGGAAGACAGGACCTTCGACGTCACGGCACGACCGGACGGCACTGCGACGGTGGAGCTCACGCTGGACGACCTTTACAGCGAGCACCTCCAGGTGCGCAGCAGGAGCGGCAACGGATGGGTGAGCGACGCAGCGTGGTGGGGTATCAGTTTCGACACCACCCCCGATGTCTCCTCGGTCACCTACCCGGAGAACCGTTCGGGCGGTGGCATCGGCGTTCCGGGCACCTTCACGTTCACACCCAAGGTGAAGGATGTCGTGAGCTTCACCTACAGCTTCAACAACGGTGACCCGGAGGTGACGGTCCCCGTGGGTACCGACCACACCGCGAGCATCGACTGGAGCCCGGCCACGGATGGCTGGCATGACCTCACGGTCTACGCGACGACCCGCTCGGGCCTTCAGCTTGCGCCCTACGACTACTTCTTCACCGTGAACTGAATCCAACCCACCAGAAGACCCTGGGCCCGGCTCCGCTGAGGAGGCCGGGCCCACGTCTGTGCAGGCCGGTCGTCGTCGGGCGCCGCAGGAGCGACGTGCGACGACTAGCGCGAGGCATACCAGATGCCGTTCAACAGTGGCCGTGGCGTGGGGCCCTCCCTGCCCCGGTACCGCGAAGGCTGTAAGGACGAGACCGAGTACCGCGCACTCACCGGACTCTGGGGACTCAACTTGATCCACCGGGAACAATGCCCGCTTCCGCGGGGAGCAGTGGCCGCCGGCCTTCAGCTGCCGCCGAGTGTCGGGACCCGGCCTCGTGGAACATCGGTACAGCGGCTGTCGGTGAGAACGATCATGGTCAGGGGTTGAGGGCGCTGACCCTGTTCGCGTACTCGCGGCGGGCCTTGCGCGCTTTCCAGGAAGGCGGTGCGCACAGGCGGTCAGGGGGTGCGGAAGCCCCGGAAGGTCACCTGGCGGCGGCTCTTGAAACCGAGTCGCTCGTAGAGCGCGATGGCGCTGGTGTTCGTCTCCGCCACATGGAGGAAGGGCCGGTCGCCTCGCGCCACGATGTGGGCGGCGAGCGCGCTGACCAGATGGCCGGCGTAGCCCCGCCCCCGTGCTTCGGGGGCGGTGCAGACGGCGCTGATCTCGGTCCATCCCGGCGGTCGCAGGCGTTCTCCGGCCATCGCCACCAGGGTGCCGTCGACGCGGATCCCGAGGTAGGTGCCGAGTTCGTGGGTGCGCGGCCAGAAGGGTCCCGGTTCGGTCCGTGCGACGAGGTCGAGCATGTCGGGGACGCTGTCCGGGCCCAGTTCGACCAGGTCGGCGCCGGACTGGGCGCCGGGACCGTCCGGGTGGCCGGCGCCGGACGAGATCATCTGACGGCCCTCCAGGTTGAAGACGGGCTCCCAACTCGGCGGTGGAGCAGCCGGACAGCTGAACATGTCGGCGAAGGCACCCGGGCCCAGCAGCTCTGCCAGATCGGCCCAGTCGGCAGCGTCCGGCTGTGTGGACACGGAGGCGAAGGTTGCCACGTCCGTGAGGTAGGTGGCGGCCCGGCCGAGGCGGCGGGCCAGATGCGCGTGCCGACCGCCGAGCGACCGGCCCACCGGGTCGTCGAGAACCGGGTCGTCGTCGCTTGTCATCCTGATGTTCCTTTCCTGGTGACGGCGCGGTCGGGCGGCGGCCAGGACTGTGCCCGTCGGCACCCCGGGCCCACTGGCTCGACGGGGACCGTACCGCTCGGTGCGCTCGGGAACTCAGGGCTGGGTGGTGGCCACCTGCAGCCCGAATCCGATCAGTACGGTCCCGGTGACACGGTCCATGCCCCGGCGCACGGCCGGCTTCTCGAAGAAGGAACGGGCCTTGGACAGGAGCATGACGTATCCGCCGAGCCGGACCGCGGTGAGCATCGCGTGTACGAGGACCAGCAGCGTCATGCCGCTGTGGGCGGACAGCCCGGTCGGGGCCCGTGCCGGGAGCAGACCTGTGTAGAACACGGCGATCTTGGGGTTGAAGACGTTGCTGACCAGGCCGGTCCGCCATGGGTTGCCGCGAGGCGGGGTGAGGGTCGCCGCCGGTGCTTGGAAGCGCCCGCGACGATTCTGGAGCAGCGCCTGGAAGCCGAGGAAGACCAGGTAGGCGGCGCCGGCCAGTGCGAACACGGTGTACGCGGTGGCGGACGCGGCCAGGACAGCGGCGAGGCCGGCCACCGCGAGCACCCCCCAGACCATCAGCCCTGCCGTGATGCCGCCCACGGTCCGCAGCCCGTCCTGCCAGCCGGAGGAGACGGCACGCTTGGTCACCACGGCCATGTCCGGCCCGGGCACCACGGTGAGCACAGCCAGGACACCGGTCGCGGCGAACAACTGTATGAGCATTTCCTTAGTGTCACATCCGCGGCGGACGGAGTGGACGACCGGTGCCGTCCGGCCTTTGTGGTCGGTCTCCAAGTGCAGTTGAGCAGGTCAATGCCGTAGTCGCTGCCGTTGGGCGTGCGACTGATGGTGTGGATGTGCTGTTGGGTGGGCCGTTCCCCGCGTCTGACGAACCGAGCCTGCGGCGGCCGTGGCCGTACGCTCGCGCTTCGCCCGCTCCTGGTCAGGAGATGCGTCACGCCTGACGTCGGCACTGGGTCACGCAGGTCGGACGTCCACCATTCGTAAAACCTGGGTCAACGGCGGCTACTGCCAGCACCTCGTCGAGCACGCCGCCACTCTCGGCATCGACATGCACACCGTCAGCCGCGACCCCACCACCGGTGACCGAACCACCACCGCCCTTGCCGCGCGGCATACAACGGGCCGTCCCACTACCGCGCCCTTCGGTTGCGACGGTTCCAGCATTGCCCACTGCTCGCCAGTGAGATCGCGGCCCCGTCAGGCGCGTCGCCCCGACCTGCTGCGAGCGCAAAAGAACCCCAAGATTGGTCAGGGAAAGCGAGTCATCTGGCGTATGGAGCACCCAGTTCCCATGCTCCGTAGCGTGGTTCAGCAGGAACTGCTGACCCCGCTCCGGACCACTCCCCGCCCGCGGGAAGCCAGACAGGCAGACCTGCGGACCGATGACCGCAGTCGAGGGCGTACTCGTCGAGGTCGGCCTCGTCCTCCTCGCCGTCGAAGAGGAACTGCAGCACCATCCTGGTGGCGACCATACCCAGCTCCATCGCGCGTATCGACCACGGTCGTCGACAGGAAGACGGTTCAGGAACGGGGCTGGTCGCTCAGCCCCATGGACCACATCGAGGTGCACAGACCCTGCCGAGGCGCCGCCGAAGCGGTTAACGCTGAAGTCCTCTTCGAGTTGGCGCTCCGGAAGCGTGTGGTGCGGGAGGCGGACCTGGGCGCGGAACCGCTCTGGGGCGGGGCAAGGCGGCGCCGTCGAGTGGGAGAGCGTGGTGCTGTCTAGTCTGTGTGGGACCAGGTCCACCACGGGAGGGACCCAGGCAGGGTCGTTCTACAGCCTGTTGAAAAAGCACATGGCGACCGTCGACGGTGTTCCGCTCGTCTGTCCCCAGGACCCGCGTGACGGCCGGATCGAGGAGCTGGCCGATGACCGGGGGTGGCGGAGAGGGCCGCTCGGAGCCTTGACCGCTTCCGACTGCAGTCTGGGGACATTGTCTGTGTCCGTACCAGCTCCATAGGTCCTCCGGCTCTGGCATGGGATGTGGGGGCTGCCTGGCTGAGTACCAATGTGATCCGCTGCGGGTGGGCGAGGAACACCGTGACCGTGTCCACCGGGGTAGCGGCTGCAGGCACTACGACCAGCGGTCTTCGTCGCTGACCCCGGTCAGGTCAGGACCGTTGGCAGGTTGCGTCATGGACGCCTGCCTCTCTCTTGTGGCTTGGTCGGGCGGAGGCTTGAGAGGAACTTGCTGGTACCGGATTGTTCTCTGACCCGCCCGGGTAACCCTTATTGCGAATGATATGCAGTAGCTTGAGCTCATCATTAAGGGTGTGAGGTCCATGACGGCCCGTCGGATACGGACAGCCGCTGCCACGGCGGCAATACTCACCGGCGTCGCCGCCTGCTCGGCGCCCGGCAACAGTACGAGCAGTGGTGCAGCCGCGGACTCCGTCGTGATCGGGGTCGCGTCCGAGCCGGACACGCTCAGTCCGCTGCTCGGGTACGGCAAGGACGGCAACTCGAAGATCTTCGACGGGCTCCTGGCCCGGGACACCGACCTGAAGCTGAAGCCGGCCCTCGCGAAGGCCCTGCCCGAGGTTGCCGCGGACGGCCTGACCTATACCTATGTCTTGCGAGAAGGCGTGAAGTTCAGCGACGGCGAGCCGCTGACCTCGGCCGACGTGGTCTATACGTACGACACGATCCTCGACGCGAAGACCAACAACACCAGCCGCAGCGAGCTGGACGCCATCAAGGACGTCCGGGCGGAAGGGGACGCCAAGGTGGTCTTCACCCTGAAGTACCCCTACGCCCCCTTCGCCGGCCGCACGGTGCTGCCCGTCGTCCCCGAGCACATCGCCAAGAGACAGGACCCCAACACCGGCTCCCTCAGCACGGAGCCGGTCGGGACTGGCCCCTACCTGCTCGCCTCTTGGAGCAAGGGCGAGAAGCTCACCTTCAAGGCCAACCCCGACCACTGGGGCGGTGCGCCGAAGGCGAAGACGGTGACCATGGCGATCATCGCGGACGACAACGTCCGCGCCACCCGGCTGCGCTCCGGCGACCTCGACGGCGCGGTCCTGCCGCCCAACCTCGCCGCCACCTTCAAGAGCGACAGCTCGAAGAAAACGTACGACGCGAAGACCTACGACTTCCGCACGGTCACCCTCCCCCGGGAGAACAAGGTCACCAGCGACCGCGCGATCCGCCAGGCCCTGGACGCGGCCGTGGACCGGCAGGCCATGGTCAATAAGATTCTCGACGGCGCCGGGCACCCCGCGTACGGGCCGCTGCCCGTCGGCGACCCGTGGTTCGCCAAGGGCATCGAGCGCCAGCAGGACCTCGCCAAGGCGAAGCAGATCCTGGACCGGGCTGGCTGGAAGACGGGCGACGGCGGCATCCGCGCCCAAAACGGCCGACGGGCCTCGTTCACACTCCTCTACCCCTCGGGCGACAAGGTCCGCCAAGACCACGCCCTCGCCTACGCTTCCGACGCCAAGAAGGCCGGCATCGAGGTGAAGGTGGAGAGCGCCACCTGGGAGGTCATCGAGCCGCGCATGAAGAGCGACGCGGTCCTGGCTGGCTTCGGCAGCAACGGCGACCCCGACTACGGCCTCTACACCCTGCTGCACTCCTCGCTCGCCGGCGACGGCTTCAACAACATGGCCCGCTACGACGACTCGGTCGTCGACAAGGCTCTCGACACCGGCCGCCGCAGCTCGGACCAGGCGACCCGCAGGAGCGCCTACGACCGCCTCCAGCGCGAGCTCGTGAAGAACCCCGGCTACACCTTCCTGACCCACATCGACCACGTCTACGTTCTCGCCGACCGCTGGACCGGTCTGACCACGCAGGTGGAGCCGCACGAGCACGGCTTCGCCTCGGGCCCGTGGTGGAACCTCGAAGCCTGGCAGCCCAAGAAGTGAGCCGACTCCCCTGGGGAGCGATGGCACGGCTGGCAGGGCGACGGCTGCTGTTCGCCGCCCCGATCCTGCTCGTTGTCACCTTCGGTGTCTTCGCGATCGCCGCCGCCTCCCCCTTCGACCCTGTCAAGGCGTACGCCGGCACGGCGGCGCTCGGTGCCGACGCCGAGACCCTGGAACGTCTGCGGGACAACCTCGGCGTGGACCAGCCGTTCACCTCACGCTGGTGGCACTGGCTCACCTCCGCCGTCACCGGTGACTTCGGCCAGTCCAGTGTGCTGCGGCAGCCGGTGGCCGAGGTGATCGGCGAACGTCTCGTCTGGTCCTCGCTGTTGTGCGCGGTCGCGTTCCTGGTAGCCGTGCTGACAGGAACGGTGCTCGGGGTGCTGGCGGGCCGCCGTCCCGGATCCCTGCTCGACCGGGTGGTCACCTCCGCCGCCTACTCTCTGGAGGCGGCACCGGTCTTCTGGCTTGCCTTGCTGGCTGTCTGGCTGTTCGCCCTCCAGCTCGGGGTGCTCCCGGCGGGTGGACTGACCGACACCGCCAGCGAGCAGGTCACCTTCAGGCAGGTCGCGAGCCACATCGTGCTGCCGGCAGGGGTACTCGCCGTCTCCCAGCTGCCCTGGTTCACCCTGTACGTTCGCCAAGGCGTCAGCGACGCCCTCGCCGAGGACCCCGTACGCGGCGCCCGCGCCCGGGGCTTGAGCGAGAGCACCGTCCTGCTCGGCCACGCCCTGCGCTCCGGACTGCTGCCGGTGTTGACCCTGGTCGGCTCCCGCGTGCCCGAACTCATCACCGGCGCCCTGCTGGTGGAGAGCGTCTTCAGCTGGCCCGGCATAGCGGCGGCCACCGTGGAAGCGGCCACCGCCGTCGACTTCCCCCTCCTGGCCGCACTCACCACACTCGCCACTGCCGCCGTGCTCCTCGGCAACCTCCTCGCCGACCTGCTCTACGGCCTGTTCGACCCGAGGGTGAAGTTCAGTGACATGTGAACCCACGGCTACATCCGGCCCCGTCTGGCGGTCGTACGGCATGAGCCGCCGCTCCACCCGGACGGTGCGCGTACGCATCTCCGCCGCGCTGGTGGCCGCGACCGTGCTGGCCGTGCTCCTCGTGCCGCCGCTGGTCCAGCTTGATCAGCAGGCCGTCGACCTGTCGTCGAAACTGCTGTCGCCGAGCTGGTCGCATCCGTTCGGCACCGACGACCTCGGCCGAGACCTGTTTCTGCGCTGCGTCTACGGCCTGCGCGTCTCCCTGCTGGTCGGTGCCGCCGCCGCGCTCACCGCGACGGTCATCGGCACGGCCATCGGGGCGATCGCCGGTGCGCTGGGAGGCAGGGCCGACCGGGCCCTCATGCGGCTCGTAGACACCTTCTCCTCCGTGCCGCACCTGCTGCTAGGCATCTTCATCGTGGCCATGTTCCGGCCCGGTGTATGGCCGGTGATTGTGTCCGTCGCGCTCACCCACTGGTTGTCCACCGCCCGGATCGTGCGCGCCGAGGTGCTCTCCCTGCGCGCCCGCCCCTACATCGACGCGGCCATCTCCGGGGGCGCCTCCCGGTGGCGGGTGGCGGTACGGCACCTGCTGCCCGCGGTGCTGCCGCAGGCCGCGCTGGCCGCCGTCCTGATGGTGCCGCACGCCATGTGGCATGAATCCGCGCTGTCCTTCCTCGGGCTCGGCCTGCCCACGCACCTGGCCAGCCTCGGCAACCTCATCCAGGGCGCACGGGGTTCGCTACTGGCCGGGCAGTGGTGGCCAACCCTCTTCCCGGGGCTGTTCATCATCGTGCCCACGCTCGCCATCGCCGGGCTCGCCGGTGCCTGGCGGGAGCGGATCAATCCCCGCCGCCGATCGGAGCTGATGCTGTGACCGCCCCAGTCCTTTCCGTGCGCGGACTCTCGGTGCGCTTCCTCATGCCCAGCGGACGCCGGATCGCCGCCGTCACTGACGCCCACTTCGACGTGGCAGCAGGTGAGTGTCTCGCCCTGGTCGGCGAGAGCGGCTGCGGTAAGTCCGTCCTTGCCTCCGCGCTCTTGGGCCTGCTGCCCGCCAACGCGCAGGCCGCGGGCGGCGCATACCTCGGCGACGTGGACCTGCTAGCCGCGGACGAACGCACCCTCGCCCGCACGGTACGCGGCCGGCTGATCGGGCTCATCCCGCAGAGCCCTGCCGCCCACCTCACTCCGGTCCGCACGGTCCGCTCCCAGTTGGAGGAAACAGTCGTCGCGTTGACCGGCACGCGCGGTCGGGCAGCCGTGCGACAGGCGGCCGAAGCAGCCGCCGAACGCGCGGCTTTCCCCGCCGGTCACCTCGACCACCATCCGCACGAGCTCTCCGGCGGCCTCGCCCAGCGCGCCGCCACCGCGCTCGCCCTCATCGGAAACGCACCTCTCCTACTCGCCGACGAACCAACCACAGGTCTCGACCGCGACCTGGTTCACCACACCGTCGATGAGCTGCGCCGCCAAGTGGACGTCGGCCGGCGAGCCCTGCTGGTGATCACCCACGACCTGGCCGCCGCCGAACGCATCGCCGACCGCATGGCCGTGATGTACGCGGGCCGCATCGTCGAAATCAGCGACGCGACAGCTTTCTTCGGCCTGCCGGGTCCTCGTCACCCCTACAGCCGCGGCCTGCTCGGGGCCCTTCCTGAACGCGACTTCATCCCGATTCCCGGCATGCCGCCCGAACTCGGAGATCTCCCAGACGGCTGCGCCTTCGCCCCGCGTTGCGAGCGGGCTACCCCCACCTGCACCACCCTCCCTGCGGCGGCCGCCGGGCTCGTCTGTCACCACCCGCACGTGACGGAGGACCTTCGTGCTTGAACTCCAGGCCATCACTGCCGGATACGACAGGAAGGCCCCCGTCGTCCGAGACGTCACCCTGAGCGTCGCGCCCGGCGAGAGCGTCGGCCTGCTGGGGCCCAGCGGCTGCGGCAAGTCCACCCTGGCCCGTGTTGCGGCTCTGCTGCACCGCCCCGACGCCGGCACCCTGCTGCTCGACGGCGACCCGGTACGCCGCTGGCGGCACCGCGCCCCATGCGCCCAGCGCACCGCCATCGGTGTCGTCTTCCAGCAGCCCCGCCTCTCCGCCGATCCCCGGCTGCGGCTCACCGACCTGATCGCCGAGCCCCTGCGCGCCACCGGACGCCGTGATGAAGTACGAGAGCGGGTCGCTGAACTGGCCCCGTCCGTCGGCCTCACCCCTGACCTTCTGGACCGTCGGCCCCACGAGGTCAGCGACGGCCAGCTCCAACGTGCCTGCCTCGCCCGCGCCCTGCTTCTACGCCCGCGCTGGCTCATCTGCGACGAGATGACCGCGATGCTGGACGCCTCCACCACCGCCGCTCTGGTGGCCGCTGTCGAGGAGTACCGCTCCGCCACCGGCGCCGGACTGCTTGCCGTGGGCCACGACCAGGTGCTTCTGGGGCGCTGGTGCGACCGCACCGTCTCCTGGGAGAAGCTGACCAGTACGGAAGCTGGGGAGTAGGCGGAAGCATTCCTGACGATCAAGTGGGTCGTCGCGCAGGACGCTGATCTCTTCACCGACTTGGTCCAGAATTCCGGCGCCTACCGGGGAACGTATGCCTCGATCATCGGCCCCCGCTGCGGACTTCGATGGCGAGGAGCGCTTCTCCGTCGTATGCCTAGGACTCGAGGCCGTGTCGGGGCAGGTGCGGCCAAACTTTTGCCGTGCAGGAAGGGGTGGGGCGTCGGCCTGGGTGGTTGCGGCCTTGGTGAGCTGGGCCCGATACGGTGGAACGGCTCCAGGGCTTCTATGCCCTGTTGCCGGAACCAAAGGAGTTGGACGACGCGATCCCCGAGTCCTTCGGCTCCTTCGCCGGTCGCCACTCGCTGATCTTGTACGTGATCTTGTACGTCAGTGAGGTCCGGGGGCGATACCGTCCCGGAGCGCCCGGCGCTCAGGCCTGGTGCGCGGAGTTCGCGCCCTATCGCCGGACGCTTGCGCTCCTCTGCGGCTTGGGGCGCCGGAATCGGGGGACACCCCGGAACCGGGAGAGGGGCCGAGAGGGGCGCTCGAGGCTGCCGGACGGGTCAGTGGGGGTCGTTGCGGGAGTAGTAGGTCTTGTGCGTCAGTACGCCGTCGGTGAAGTGGAACTCGATGTCGGGGTAGGCCTCGGAGACCGTGCCGGTGCACTGGATCATGGTCTTCCAGCCGCTGGGCGACGGGTAGCCGGGGTACTCGACCCACCTGTCGGTGCATGCCGTGCCGGCGATGCGTGCGTTGACCTCGGCCAGCGTGTCGCCCACCGCGAACTGCTGCTCGTACTGGGCCTTGGTCATGATCATGGGCAGATCGCGTGTGTACCAGGCGTAGGCGAAGGCGTAGTCCTTCTCCTTCCTCGTCAGCTGATCAGCGGTGTTGAAGGTGAAGGACCCTGTCTGATCGTCGAACTGGTTCTTCGCCCAGCACACCAGGGGGCCGTCGCTCCCGGTTCCGGAGCAGTGCGGCCGTGTGCCGATGACGGCTGCGACCTGCTGCCTGCTCATGCCGAAGGAGATGGCCTGGTACTTGGTGTCGGTGAGGTAGTTCTCGTCCGGGTCGGTTTTAGGGGCGGCCGAGGCGACTGCCGCGGTGGGGCCGGCCATGGTGGCCGCGAGAAGGGCGGCGGTGACGAGACGACGAAGACGCATGAGCATCCTCCTGCCGGAAAGGGGCGAACGTCCGCGACTCGGACGGGCGGCCACAACGGCCAGAGGGATCCTGGGACCTACCGCTCTCACGACTCTCTCCACCCGGTATCCGACGGCCGGCGATGCTACGCCTGTCGAACTCTTGACACGCTCTGACTGGAAGTAATCAACGTTGCAGGTCGGTTGGCGCACAGGTACCTGCAGGGGAGACTCCGACAAGACGAGGTCGATCATCCGTTCGGTGAGAGGTTCGAGCGAGATGTCGTAGGTGCGGGAGACCCGCTGCAGGCGGGCGATGGCCTTCCGGACTCCTGCGGTGTTGCCGGTTGCCCCTTCGATGCGCATCCAATCGCGGTGGAGCACTTCCCACGTTTCGTCGATGTCTAGGCCACGAAGGGCTGCGTGCCGGGTCGCGTCCATGTCGGGATCGTTGTCTTCGGTGAGCCAGGCGGCGAGAGTGCGGGTGCCGTCGACAACTCGGGAAGTGACCTCCTGCTGGAGGGGCTCGGCTCATGGTACTCATGGCCCTCGGAGGGCTTGCCGCGGACCAAACTGAGCGCGTTCTCCACGTCTGGGATACCGGTCTCCGGGCCGGCGGCCGCGGGTAGCCAGCTTCTGGAAACGGTCCCAGTCCGAACGGATACCAGGTGGAACGCATAGCCACGCCTGCGGCGTCCCTTGCACGGGCGTCTGCGGCTGGACGGTTTCCGACGACGTCGCCGAAGCCGTCGCTGCCCGGGTCGCCCGATTCCGGTTCCTCTGCCAACTTGATTTTTAACCCGTAGGAGGTTTCTGCCCGTGGCTCGCATACTGGTTCGATGAGCTCGAGCTCCAGGTGTCATCGGTTCCGGGACCCTCGCAGCACGAAGTACGACTTTCTCGCGTCGGTCCTCGTGTGTTGTCCTGGCTGCGAGAAGGTCGCGCACGTCGGTATAGCACCGCATCGGTCCGGGCTGCACGACCAGGTTCTCTTCGCACCAAGGCGCCTCGTTTGTCGGAACTGCGGTGTGGTTAAAGAATGGAGTCGTGGCGGTGTGGTCTTGCATCGGGACCGGCACGCGCCGGCCACGGACCCATACTTCGATGTCCGTCTCTGGCTGCAGGCCGAGGCCCGGCACGGGTGGATATGGGCCTACAACTTGGAACACCTGGACCTGATCAGACGATTCGTGCAGGCACCACTGCGTGAAGCGATTCCCTGGCACGACCACGGCCGAAAGATGACCGTGGTCGCCCGCCTGCCCGCATGGATGCAGCAGGCCAAGAACCGTGATGAGGTGCTGCGTCTTGCCGGTTAGAGCGTTCCCAGTCTTGTGCCCACCTTTCCAGCTCCGTACGGCGCCGCAGCTTGTCGGTACTGGCCGCGGCAGCTTGACGTAGCGGGGCCCACTGGCGGAAGAGCGCCTCATGGGCGACGTCCAGCACGGCATTGTCGCTGGTGATCAGGCATCCGGTGACGAACGCATCGGTCACGGTGCGTTCGTCGGGCGTGAGGTCGTCGCGGTGCGCGCGGCGGCGGGTCGGTTCGCCGTGCTCCAGGGTCACGAATTTCAGCAGTGTGGAGAGCACAGGCGTGTCCGCGTCGGCCGCACGCAAGTCGGCGGTGATCCGGTCCGCGTGTTCGGACAGTGCCCCAGCGACCCCGCCCAGGCGACGGTAGTCGTCCTCCGTCACCGTCCCACCAGAGCTGACCCGCAGGAAGAGCTCCTGAAGGGTGTACGCCAACAGCGGCAGTGCGTCCCCGCCTTCTGTGTCGTCCACCATCCGGGCCACGCCCCCGGGAGCGAAGCTCAGGGCCGCCTGTTCTGCGGGCTTCTCGATCACTTCGAACAGTTCTGTGCGGCCGAGCACACCGACCAGCGTCGGCTGGTGAATCAGCGCGGCGTATGCGGTTCCCAGGAAGTCGGTAAGGAAATCCGATCGCAGGGTGGCCACCACCCACAGATGCGGATCCGCCGCAAGCGACTCATCGATCAGCGAGAAAACCGCGCCGTGCGCAGCCGGTCCAGGCACCGCCGTATGCCCGCAGACCCCTGGGCCAGTTCCGTCTGGACCTGCTCGACGGTCATATCGGGCAGCACCGCAGCGACACTCGACGCGAAGCCCACCAGCGGATCGGCGCCCGGTGCTAACGCCGGCGTGATCACCCACCGGCCCGCCGCCGCCTCAGGGCGGGCAGTAGCCCCGCCCGCACCAGCGAGGACTTACCACTCCCGGAGGGACCGATTACCGCGACGAACCGGTGCGCACGGGCCGGGGCGGACGGATTGAGCCTGCCGACGAGATCCCTGATCTCGCGGTCACGGCCGAAGAACACGCCGCCATCGTCCTCGGAGTTCCACGTCCGCGCGATCGCGACAGGCCGCTCCAGGAAGTGCAGCCAGACCTGTCCCGCGACGAGAAGCAAGAGCACGACCGCTACCAAGGGAACCGACCATTCCCGCAACAGGCGCAGTGGCCACGGGACATGATCCGTCTGACTGGTGGCGTAGTTGGCCGCCATGCCCAACAGAGCCCCGAGCAGCATCAGCAGGACGTCCAAGACAAGCTTTACCGGACGACGGTCCACGCATCCCCACCAGAATCAGAGTCCGCTATCACTCCACGCGTTCGAGCAAGGGTCAGAACCCCTCGGTTGCCAGTATCTACCGGGTGCTCGCCGAGCACGCCAAGCGCGAGGCGTACCCGGAAGCCGTCGAGCAGGTTCACGCCGACTTCGCAGCCCTCGCTGGCCCCGAAGTTCCAAACCCGTACGGAAGCCAAGGCCCCAACAACACGCTGAGTTACTAGCCGCTTCGTGGCAGCTTCGGGAGAACAGGACCGTATCCAGCAGTAGTCACCCCGGCGCCGGCAACGCGTAGTCGCGCGCGGTTGTCACCAGGCGCCGCGGGGGCGGTCGACATCGAGTTGGACTTCGCGTCGGCACTCCGGCAGTCCCTCTACCCGGCGCGGCCGGCCGCCCTTCACCCAGCGGAACCCGCACAGCGCGTTGTGCGTGACGCCCCGGAAGAATTCGTCCTTGGTGGCGTGCGAGCCGTAGCCCGGCACCATCCAGGTCAACGTCGACTCCCCGTCATACGGTGCTCCGCCCGGCCACGTGTAGGCCGGCTCGGTCGTGGTGCAGCGCATCCGCAGATCAGGCCCGGTCCAGCGCTGGCCGTACCGGAGCTGCGAACTGGCGCCGACCGCGTCCGCGAGACGCCCGAAGGACAGGTCGTAGTCGTGCAGGTGCTTCCACTTGCCAGGTGGCTGCTCGCGCGTCAACGAGCGGAACATCAGCAGCAGCCGCACCGAGTGGTGATGAACGACCCGGACCGTGTTCGTCTCAGCGTCGAAACCGTATTCGGACTACAAATTGAGACAGAACCCGAAGTCGTGTACAAACCCAGGTGGCCAGTTCCGAATGTCTGGCGGGCAGCTGCTTGTTGCGGTTGGCTGGCGGGATGCCACAGCCCCGAGTTCTGATGGTCTACGGCATGGTGAGTAGGGGGTGGTTTTGTGGAGGCGGGGGTATGGGCGCCGTTGTTTTCGCTCGTGGGTGTGGTGCTGGGCGGAGGTCTGACGGCGTTGTCGCAGCGAGCCACTCAGCGTTCTGCTGAGCGGTTGGATGAACGGCGGCAGATCGCGGCGGGGGTTGAGAGCCGTCGGGCGGAGCAGTTGCAGGCGATCAAGGATTTTCTGGCGTGTGTGCAGGAAGCAGAAGGTGTGGCATACCGGCGCCCTGAGGGGTGGGGTGAAGCGGTGAGCGGGGAGGATGACGAGGGTTGGCATGCGGTGGCGTCGGCGGTGATGGGCAGGCTCTGGATCGCCGAGCGGCACCTGGTGCTGCTGTGCCACGCCAGTCTTCACGCTCCCGCGGAGGGGTATGCGCGGGCGTTGAATCAGGCGGTGTGGCGGGAGATCGGCCAGGTCGAGGTCAACGAGTACGTCGAAGCGCACAAGGACGCTTTCATGGCCGCGGCCCGGGCGAGTCTCGCCACCGTCTGAGCTGTTCAGCTCGCGGGCTGGCGCTTCAGGTCACTGGCGGCTGAGAAGCTTGGGACGCCCCGAGGCGATCACGAAGATGTCCGGGATGCAACGGTGGCGGAGGCGAGGGCTTAGACCGGCGGCTGCCTGCGTTGCGGGGGAGGGGGCAGACTGACGGCATGGATTCAGGTTTCGCGGCGGTCCTGGGCGCGGCCGTCGGCTCCCTGGCGACGCTGGGCGCTGCTTTCATCACCGGACGCTCGCAGGCGAAAGCGCAGCAAAAGCAGTGGCACCGTCAGCAGCGGCGTGACGCCTGCGCCGTCTACCTCGGCGCCCTGCACGCCCGGGACATCGCCATGGACGGCATCCTTGATCTGCTCCGCCGAGACGCCCCGGTAGCGGACATCGACGATGCGGTCCGCCGCTTCGTGTCGCTGGCCCGTGAGGTGCACCGGGCCGTTGAGGTGGTCATGCTCGAAGGACCTGCCGCGCTGGCTGCTTCCGCAGAACGTGTGGCCCGCGCATCCGGCGACCTCTCCCAGGTCATGCGAGGGATGGTCGACGACGCGCATGCTGGCGACACGACGCATCGGACCGAGAACCTGGCTCGCGCAGCGCGGATGGAACATGCCCTCTACCAAGCCGTCCAGGACTTCCGTCGGAAGGCCCGCGACACCATCACCAACACCGGTTGATGCATTGAGCGCGCGCCCCACGACATGTTCGCCCCCGGCCAGCCCGCCTCGCCGGCAGCTCCTGGACGCGAGAGCGCCCGCATGGGACAGATGTCGATGCCATGAGTCATGTCCGTCGCCGTTGACCCAGCAGGCGGGTCTGCTCCGTCTTGAGCGTCGTGAATCCATGGCGCGCGTAGGCGGCGAGCTGCTCGCTGGGGAAGGACACCACTGACAGGTGCTCGTCGTGGTGGCCCTGCGCCCATCGTGCGGCAGTGATCTCGTACCCCGACACATGCGCGCACAGATCGAGAAGCAACGGCGGCATCATGGAGCCGGTCAGTAGGTCTGCGTGCTTGACGACCAGATCACGCATGGCCTGGATGTTCGGCAGGAACACGGTGGTGACCCACAGACGCCACTCAGTGAGCTCTTCCTCAGTCGGCGCGGCTTCACCGGCGAACGGTGACCGGCCACCGGGGCGGGCATGACGTTCCACGAATGCGGCAAACGTACGGCTGTTGGCCTCGGTGAGGGCAAACAACGGACCGTAAAAAGAGGCGAGTTGCCGGTTCACTCGCGCCAGTCGTTCTTGACGCTGAGCCAGCCGAACGCTGTTGAGGTATGTGACGACATAGCCGGCCAGTGCCAGCCCGATGGTGACGACCACTGCGCTCATGCGAGGGGATGCTAACGACCTCGTGCACGATAAGCATCACCGCAGGTCAGGGGCTTGCACCGTCGCAACACTCGGGCCGTTGACCTGCATGGATGGGGCGACAGTTCTTATCGTGCACGAGGTCGTTAGGCGGGGCAGCACGGTAAGGACTCTGGTGGTGGGGTCGCGGCGGACGATGCGCAAGTCGATGCCGAGGGTGGCGGCGTGCTCCAGGAGATGCTGGCGGTAGCCGCCCGTCGACCCAGGTTGTGCGCATGGCTGGAAGCATGATGAGTGGACCGTCTGAGAACCCAGACCTCTGGGCATTCCTGGAGTCGCTGCACCGCGGCGATTTCCTTTCCGGCGCCGTCACAGCGATCGAACGGTTCGGTGTGTTCGTTGCGCTGGATGACGGCCCCGACCATCCGGTCTTCCCGGCGTCGGGTTCATCTCCTTCGCTGAACTGTCCTGGCGACGCTTCGCGGCAGCACCGACGTCGTGCAGGTCGGGCAGCGCGTCTCATGCGAGTTCCTCGAGTTCGACTCATGGAACCTGGAGGTCAGACTGTCCTTGAAGGCCACACAGCCGGACCCTTTCAGGTATTCGCCGACACCATCGCGGTGGGGCAGAAACTGCCTGGCCAGGTCACCAAGCTGATCCCGTTCGGCGTCTTCGTCCAGGTCGCCGACGGGATCGAGGGACTGGTTCACCTGCGAGAGCTCGCCTGGACACCGTCGGAGACTCCAGGAGATGTCGTTCAGGTCGGCGATGAGGCACGGTGGTCGTAACCGAGATCGACCGAGAGCGACGCAGGCTATCGCTATCCCGACGACAAAGCTCATCCGCCGGCGTGTGACGCGCCGCAGGCGGGCCGGCTGGCCGAGCCTCGGGAAACTCCTGGGGCCCAGCCAGCCGGTGAGAACGCGGCGCTCAGGAGCGGCGACATCGTCCACGAACGCGCCGTGCTGCGGCGTCTGACGACGGCGGGCGGCAGGATCGCGCAGGCCGCCCGGCAGGTCCGGGAGCTGGAAGGAGTACCGGCCGAGCATATTGATGTGGTGCCGCACAAATGGCGAGAGCCGGGCCACCTCCTCGTCGCGGACGTCGAAGCGGTCCTCGCGAAGCTGGGTGATTGCGGCGTCCATATAGCGGGTGTTGAAGAGCGCGAGAGCGTTGAGGACGAGGCCGAGGGCCCTCGACGCCAGCGAAGCCGATGTCCTGCCGTTCGACGGGACGCAGTAACCGCACAGGGCGGAGCCTCGCACGGCTGGTTTTCACATCGCTGAGCGTCGAGAACTCCGTGATCATGTAGGCCCGCGTCGCGGACTGCGCGCTGGACGCGGTCGTCGCCCATACAGGGCGGGCTGATCCTGGCGCGTGCATACGGCGACGACGCGACGTTCCTCGGAATCGTCGCCCGCACCGAGCAGCACCTGCTCGGCCCCACTCGCTGAGCCGACACCCCGAATCGGCCTCAGCCAGGCGACCGGTTCGGCCCGCTTGCTGTCGTGGCTGCTGGTTCGTTACTGGCGGCTGATCGCTCGTGAGATACCGGTGGCGGCGGTCGTGGCCAGGATCCATCCGGCAGCGGTCAGTGCGTAGGCGAGCCATTGCCCACTGCCTCGTGGCGCGAAGGAGGTCTCCTGTCCGAAGGCGGTGATCGGGATAAGAAGGTCGAGTGTGTAGAAGACGGCGCTGAACGGAGGTGCCTTCGCCGCTTCGAGGGGTGCGGGAGGATGCGCTCCGAAGAAGAGAGCGCCGCAGGCGAGCAGAGCCATGAGCCAGAGGCCGGCACGGAGCGGCCGGTATCCGTAGCCGACGGTCGCGTCCTGGAGGTAACCCCAGACGCGGAGGTGCAAGGGGAGCGTGGAACGGCGGTGGCGTTGCTTGGCGAGGAGGACCGTGCGTGCTTCGTCCTCGTGTCCGAGTCGCCGGTAGTCGGCTGCGAGCTGCTCGAACGGCTGTGGGAGGTAGCCGTTGGTGCTGCGCCGGAGCCAGTCAAGCCGTTCGGTGGCGGTCAGCGGGGAGGCGAGGGCGTCGTAGGTGGTCCCGGTCAGCCGGAGGTCGGCGGGCCAGGTGGCGGGTGCGTCGTACAGGGTGCCGAGCTGGGCGTGACTTGCGTCGACGGTGCCGTCGATTGGTTGCCGGGTGCGGAGATCAGTCTCCCGAGCTTGTGTCAGGCGTAGGGACAGGGCGGTGCCCCCGGGGTTCGTCAGCGTGGAGTTCCGGAAGCTGAGCTGCGTACCGATGCGGCTGCCGTCGAGTTTGATGCCGCCGTTGACGCTGAGGCCCAGGCCGAGGTCGAAGTTGCGGGCGACGTTGACGTCGACGGCCTCCAGCGCGATGTCGCTGGCGTTGTTCAGCCGGGCGCCGCAGAAGCCGATGGCCGCCGCGACCGTGGCGCCGGAGAGGATGATCCGCCCTTCGGCGCTGAAGCCCGGATGGAAGGTGAAGTCCTCGGTGACATGGACGTGATAGGCGTCCAGGGCGTTGCCGCCCGGGTTGCTCAGCGAGGCGCTCTCGAGGTCGAACTCGCCGGAGATGGTGGCGCCAGAGATGCGGAATGTTCCCTGGACGGCAAGGTTGGTACACAGCACGTCGCCGCCCACGGTAAGGCGAACTGCGGATATCGCCTCGGTGCCGGGCACGGTAATTACGGTGTCGCGGACGTCCAGGTTGCTGTGAATCTGTGCGCGGGTGAGTACGAGGGGCCCGGTCAAGTGGGAGCGGGACAGGACTAGCCGGCCGTCGATCTGGGCAGTGTCGGCTGCGAGACCTGGCAGAGTGCAGCCGCTGAGAGCCAGCTCGCGGATCTTGGAACCCTCGAGCAAGGGCACTTCGTCGAAGTGGCACTCTTCTAGGACGATCGGCACCGCGATCTCGGCGAATCGCAGATCCAGTTTGCCCGCGATGCAGGCACCAGTCAGGCGTAGCGCCGGGCGGTCGCCCGGGGCCGGATCGGCACCGGCACCTAGCAACAGTGCTGCGACGACCTCGGCCCGTACTGCGCGTTCCGCTGCTGACAAGCCGTCGTGGACATCGACGACTCCGCCCCGCGCGAAGGACCGCCACAACTGACTTTCAACAGCACTGAGTTCGCCGAGATCCACGATCAAGGATCATCCCGGTGCGGGCATGCCAACGACAAGACCCAATGACGTCCCGATCTCGCGGACAAGGCAATCGCGGCTGTCCATCGTAGGAGTGAAAACCATGATCCTTTCTCTAAGATCTCGTACACGATAAGAACTGTCGCCACATCCCTGCAGGTCAACGGCCCGAGCGTTGCGTCGGTGCAAGCTCCTGAGCTGCGGTGATGCTTATCGTGCCCGAGGTCGTTAGTCGGCGGCGGTGATGCCGAGGACGACGTGCCCGGGCTCGCTGAGGTGGCGGGCTGCGATGACGGAATTCCGTACCCGGTCGACGCCGCGGCTGCTCAGGGCTTTTTGGCGACTGCCCCGTACATGGCGATGTCACGGCCGTTGATGCCGGTCTGTTCAGGGCCGGGACGCCAGGAGTGCACCTGGGTGACCCCCGGCTCCTGCAGTTCCAGGCCGTCGAAGAGCGAGGTGGCGGTGGCGAGTTCGCGCAGGACGAAGGGCATGCCTTGCTGGCGGTATTCCTGGGCGACTTGGTTGACCTCCGCGGGTGCGAAGTCTGCGGTGCCGATGGTCATGGCCAGGTAGCTGCCGGACGGCAGTGGATCCAGCAGCTCAGCGATCAGGCGCCGGTCGTCGGGCGGCAGGATGAAGTGCATGATGCCGATCACCATGAGGCCGACGGGCTGGCTCAGGTCGATCAGTTCCCGGAACTCGGGGCTGTCCAGGATGGCGTCGGGGTCGTGCATGTTCGCGTCCACGTATGCGGTTGCGCCCTCGGGTGAACTCTGCAGGAGGGCGCGGGCGTGGGCGAGGACGATGGGGTCGTTGTCGACGTAGATTACGTGGGATTCCGGCGCCACTTCCTGCACGATCTCGTGCAGGTTCGGCGACGTCGGCAGGCCGGTTCCGATGTCGAGAAACTGGCGGATGCCCCGTTCCTCTGCCAGGAAACGGGCGGCTCGATGCATGAACCGGCGGTTTTCCAGCATGTGCACGGGCAGGGCGGGCCAGTGCCGGGCCATGGCGTCGCCAGCTTCCGCGTCCACGGGGTAGTGGTCTTTGCCGCCCAGGATGTAGTCGTACACCCGGGCGGAATGGGCACGTGTGGTTGCCAGTCCGTCCTGACGGTCGCTCGGCGTGTTCATACAGAGCCTCTTTCGTCAGGGGACGGGCCTTCTCGACGGTATAGAGGCACTGTCCCGGGTGCAACCGATGAGGTGCTCGGTAAGGGGCTGGTCATGAGTCCGGCCGGGCTTGCAGGGCGATGATGGCGATGTCGTCTCGGCGGTGGTGAAGAGGTGGGAGAAGGCCGCGGATCAAGGAGCGTAGCGGAGGGCTTTGGCGGGCCAGCGCGTCGGTGCGTTCACGCAGCTTTCGGAGGCTGTCGCTGATGTCCGTGTCCGGCGTCTCCACCAGCCCGTCGGTGTAGAGCACCAGGGTGTCGCCCTCAAGCAGGTCTGCGTAGAGGGTTGCGCGGGTGAGGCTGTCGGTGACGCATAGGGGCGGGTCCGGGGCTGTGAGGTCGTGCAGATACCGCGACGGCGCGTCTGCCGGAATCAGCAGGGGCGGCGGGTGCCCGGCGTTGGACAGGGCGATGGACCAGCCGCCGTGTGCCCGGCGACGCAGGACCGCGTGTACGGCCGTGATCATCGCCGGGCTGTCGAGCGCCTGCACGATGCGGTCGAGACGGTTCAGGGTGGCCGCAGGGCTGGCGGTCGGGCCGCTGTCGTACGCGAGTCCCCGCAGGATGCTGTTGACCCGTGCCATGGCCATGGCCGCGTCGAGGTCGTGCCCCGCGATATCGCCGATGGACAGGGCGAGGGCGTCGGCGGAGAGCCGGACGGCGTCGTACCAGTCCCCGCCGACTTCCGCCGCTGAGTCCGCCGGATGGTAGAGCGCGGTGATCGTGAGACCGTCGATGGACGGCGGGGCCGCCAGGAACGACTGCTGCAGCGCAAGCGCCTTGCCACGGATGCTCTGCAACTCCATCGTCCGGCGCAGCGGCCCGCTCATCTGCTGAAAAAGGTCCTGCAGCAGTGAGAGGTCGGCCTCGTCCGGGGGCGGGTTGCCCCGACACGTCGCGATCGTCGCCAGCGCGACGGTCCGGCCGTCCACCACCACGGGCACCAACGCTATGCCAGTCGCCCCGGCCTCCCGCAGCCACCGTACGGAAACGTCCGAGAGCCCGTCCCCGGGAGGCCCGTCGGGAGGGAAGGCCAACAGGCTGGCCTCCTGGCTCTCGATCGCCCGCTGGGCGACCGGGCCTAGCACAAAATCGGCGTCGAGCGGGGGCAGGGAGGGCAGCCCCGGGGCGAGCCCCACACGCTCCGGCGACGTTGCGGCTGGTGCGTCGGCGGGCCGCACACCGGCCTCGACGCCGTCCACGAGACGGAAGATGGCCACCGCGTCAGCGAGCTCGGGCACAACGGCTGCGGCCGTCGTCAGAAAAGCCTCCGAAAGATCGCGGGCGGCGGGCACCGCCGCCATACGAGCCAGCAACTTCTCCCGCATACGGCCGTGCCAGTGTTCCTCCGCGTCGGTGGCCGTTCCGACAAACTCCACCTCACCGTCCTCGTCGACAACGGGCGCAGCGATGATTTTGACGTGGCGGAAGCGGTCGACGGCACCGTCGAGCCGCACCCTGACGTTCGTGTCGAGAGGGGACCGCTGTTGCGTGGCCCTGCGCCACGCCCGCTGGAACCAGTCCCGGTCCTTGGGATGCACGGCATCCATCCACGAGGTATCGGTGCCGGGAGTCCACAGCTTCTCGGCGATCCCGCCTCCGGACAACACGGTGACGACACCGCCGGGCGACATCACCCATACCGACTGCGGCACGGCCCCCATGAGCGCCTGGTACCGCCTGAGGAGACGTTCCTCGTTCACGGCCGTCCCCTCCGCCGCCAGGCCGACGGGACCGAGGACCGGGCCGGCGGCATGGCACCGCCTGCGGCCTGCCCTGAGGGCCTCCGCCCGTCCCACTCTCCGGACGGCGCCAGTGGATCATCACCACTCATGCTCCGATAGTCCCTCGCATCCCGCACATCAGCACACCCAGGCGCTCCGCGTGACCACCGAGCCTTTCAGCGGCCGATGGCGCCGCGGTACATACCGTCGGTCACAGAGTGCACTCGTGGGGGCAGGCCCAGGCAGACGGAAGCGAGGACATGCCCCTGAGGGCGACCGGCGTTTCCTCGGAACGGCACTGCGTGCGGGATCTAGCGTCCTTCGCGCACCTGTGCGGCGCCACCCCGATCCCCGCCTTGTCCGGCCGGACCGACCGTCACCGCATCAACCGCGGCGGGGACAGCAACGCCAACAGTGTCCTCTGCACCATCATTCTGGTCTGCATGCGGTACGACCAACGAACCCGGGACTACGTCGCCAGACGCACCACCGAGGGCATGTCAACCAAGGACATCATGCGGTGCCTCAAGCAGTTCGTCATCCGCGAGATCTATAGGCACCACAGGAGCACAAGCACCCTGGACAGCGCGGGCTCGGCCGGAACCAAGATCGATCTCTAGCAATGAGGCCGGCAGGCATACGCCGAGCTGGCACTCGGCACCCTGCACGACCGCGTCGGTCAGCGGCGGCTGAACCCCGTACAGGCCCTCGCCCCCACAACGTCGCCTTATCAAACCGCGCCACGAACGCATCCTATGGACCTCGCAGCTCGGCTTGACGATCTATAGGAGCTTCAATAAAACAGCGCCGCCCCTGGGTACCTCCGCCGCGTGAAGAGGTCCGGGGGCGGCTGAGGGCTGTTCTACTGCGCGACCTCGTACTGCACGGTGGTGTCGGGGCAGGCTTTGGCGAGCGGAGGAGTGCGGCGCGTTCCTTGTCCTCGGCGGTCGGGCCCCGGCGGAGCTTGGTGCTGCTGCAGTCCGCACCGTAGGTGCAGTGAGCGCCATCGGCCGGTGGCAGCCACGCGGCGGGGTCCTGGTCGGACTTGGACCGGTTACTCTTCGCGGTGACCGCGGCCAAGGGCCGGTCTGCGCCGAGGTCGTTGGCGTAGGCCTGGCGTCGCTCGGCGGCTCAGTCATAGGCGCCAGTTGGTGAGGAGCGTCATTCGAACCGTGCGGTATTCCCACTCCGACCCAATAAGGAAGAGGTTCGCGCCAGTGATGCAGGCAGCGTGCGGTTCCATCGCTCGCTTGCCATGGAGACGGTACGAGAGTTGCCGGCGCTGTCAGTGGGTGGGGCTACGGTACGTCGTCGTGGACATTGGTGATCTTGACTATCAAGTCCGGATGCAGTCCGGCTGTATACCGCCGCATCTGGTCTCCCGGCTTGTCGAACTCGGCCATGTCGAGGAGGTGGAGTTGTGGGCCGGTCGTGGGGAGTGGTTCTGCGCGCAAGAGTGGGCGCGGCTGCTGGCAAGGTCAGGGCCGCGAGGAACAGGCGCTGGCAGTGCTCACCCCCTACGTCGCCACGGGATGGTGGACGGCTGTCAGGGCTACGGCGGAACTGCTGGAGAGCTGGGGGCGGGCCGACGAGGCGATCGCGTTGTCCCGGTCACGCATGGAGGCCGGGCACCCGCAGGCACTGCAATTCCACGCACGGCTGCTTGCTCGCCACGGCCGGGGCGACGAGGCATTCGACCTGTTGCGACCTCACATTCACGACTGGTCCCTCGCCGCTGCCCTGACCGACGTCGCGGACGACGCTGGCCGGGACGACGAAGCGGCCGCGCTACTCGCCGCCCAGATCCCCGACGAGCACCGGTGCGACGGACCATGGTGCTGCCGTGGCCTCGACCCCGACACGGCGATCGGACTGCTCGCCACGATCCGCGAACGCCAGGGCCGCATCGACGACGCCATCGCCCTGCTGCGAACCCGGGACAACAACTCGCTCAACAACCAGGATCAGCTGGCCGATCTGCTGGCCCGGCAAGGCCGGACCGAGGAACTGCACGCCTACGCGGCAACCGAGCCGCTCGGGCACGCCGCTCGGCGTCTGGCGGAGCTGTTGGAGGAACGCGGCGACGTGGAGGGCGCGATTGCCGTGTACCGGCATGCTGGTGACGCGTCCGTCTGCCCGGGAAACGTGGCAGTGGATCTCGCACAACTCCTGTCGCGCCACGGCCGGGTCGACGAGGCGGTTGAGGTGATGCGCGCGCTGGCCGACGCGCCTGGCGGAGCCGAGGACTGGATCGTCGACATGCTCTGCACCCTCTATGCCGACCAGGGCCGTCCCCAGGACGGCCTGGCCTACCTCGACGCCCTCAAAGCACGTCGCGGCGAGGAGGAGTGGGAGCTCTTCTGGATCCGGCTTCCACTGATGGCAGCGTGTGACCGGGTTGACGAAGCGGTTGAGCAGACCAGTTACCATCCCGAGGGCGGGACGTCGTACGCGGTGTCGCACGTTGCCAGGCTGCTGGCGGGCGCCGGACGTCTCGAGGAGGCCGTCGCCGCACTCGAACCCTACTCGTCGGCCAACAGCCATGACCTGGCTGGGTACCTCATCGACCTCGGCCGCGTGGAAAGAGCCGTAGTCGTCCTCCAGCAGCACAGCCCCAAGCCGCCCCCACCATCACCCGGACCCTGGCACGACACACCGCCGTTCTGAACAAACGTGATGGTGTCACGGTCCGTCTGGTGACAAGCCTGCTCCCCGTCATCGTTCTCGACGGGACTGGATGCCCGGCCAGGCCGCTTTCAAGGTCCGTATGGCCGGATCCTGCTACGACGGGTCTGATCACGGCCCTGCACACGGATGCCCGTCATGCTCGGGACCCGTCGCTGGCGGTGCCGATCCGCTACAGGACGGGTTCGTAGCTGACGATGGTGGGGAGGTCCTCGGCGAGTCCATGGAGAGCCTGGCGCTCAGCTTCATCGGAAGCGAGGTCCCAGCGCTCATTCGCCCCTTTGGCTGTGAGGCGAGTGAGTGCTCCAACCACCCGCCCAGTTGGCCCCGGTCGGTACCACGACTCTTCGCGCGCGGCAGGGCAGAATGCGAGTGTGGCTCTTTCCAGTAGTCGGGCGCAGACGTCAACAGCGCGCTGGTCGCCGTGAATGAAGGGCTCTACGGGGCCAGGAATGCTGACAGAGGGGCGATCCGGATGACTGATCGGGAACGTAACCCGATCTGCCAGTGGTGTGGACAGCCCGCTCTGGGTGTCCCTACGGTTACGGAATCCCCCTCGGCAGGGTCCTGGCCGGAGCAAACCGCCACGACTCCCCGCTGCTCGCCCCCCTGGACTTGCTGCACGACCTGGGGCCGTTGCCCGACGCGGTAGCCCGCCGTCGCCACCGCAGCGGCTGTTCCCGCCGAGGACCGGATCTCCAGGCTTACCGCCCTGGTGGAGCTGAGGAAGCAAGGGGCGCTGTCGGAAGCGGAGTTCGAGGCGGGGAAGGCCCGCGTCCTCGCAGGTCCCTGAGGCCGCCGTGACTGGAGACGGGCGCGTCGTCCGGTACCCGTCGGGCGGAGGCACCCCATGAGCGATCGCACCGCCGATCAAGGCCGAGCCTCACACGATCGCCAGGATTCCGATCGTGCGACGGCGGGGTGGCTGCGCTTCCGGGGTAGCGATGCACCGTCAAACGCCGTGCTGGTGCAGAATCACGGTATGACCGAGCACAGCCCTGACTACATCCGCTCCCTAAACAATGCCGAGCGGATCCTCGGCTTCAGCCTGGCGCCGTTCGTCGACCCCCGGCCGTCTGAGCCGGCCAACGCCTACGACTTCACCCGGATCGCGACCGAGCACGCCTTCAACGACGCCTGGCCCCGCACCGATCACCTCGACCTGCGTACCCGCGCGCTGGTCTCCGTCACCATCACGGCGAGCCTGGGCATCTTGGAGCCGCTCCGCGGCCAGCTGCGGATCGCCCTGTACAACGGCGTGACCAAGGAGGAGATCGTCGAAGCCTTCATCCAGATGGCCGTCTACGCGGGCGTCGCCCGCGCGTTCGACAGCTATTCCGTGGCGCGCGAGGTCTTCGCCGAGTATGACGAGGCGCGGGGCGCGGCCGCGACCGACGATGATTAAGAGCAGGTGTGTATTCATGGGTGCCGGTTCGGGCGGTCGTCCCAGCGGTGGGTGGTCCAGGCGCCCCGGATCAGGCTACGGACGGTGATGATTGTGTCCGCGAGGTCGAAGAAGGCGTCGATGACCGTGGCCCGACGTTCGTAGCAGCGGGCAAGGCCATGGAAGGCGTTCTGCCAGGCGCGCGTGCGCTCGACGTGCCAGCGCTGGCTTGCCTGGATCGGCGTCTTCTTGCCCTTGCGGGCGATGCGGCCGTGCAGTTTGCGGGCCGACAGTTCGGCGCGGGTCCTGTCCGAGGCGTAGCCGGCGTCCAGGTGGACGGTGATGTCGTCGGGCAGCGGCCCGAGGTCGTGCAGCAGGTCCAGGATGGGGGCGAGCAGCGCAGTCGTGGCGGTTTGCTCCGGCCAGGACCCTGCCGAGGGGATGCCGTAACTATCTGTCATGCCCGAGCGCTTCAGGCCCTGTTTGCCGCGGTCGACCGGTGAGCCCCCGGCGTCCTCGCCGCCACCGGGCGCCTTGGTGATGGAGCCGTCGATCGCGATCTGGTCGAGCACGAGTTCGACGATCCGGTCGTAGGACTGGAGCCCGATCTGCGTGAACTGGGCGAAGACGCCCAGCCGGGTCCACTCGTCACGGCGGTTGCGGATGGTCGTGGCCGAGCAGGTCGTGTCGGCAATCGCAGCTTGTCGAACACGATCCGATCGCTGACGCGGCGGCGGTGGCACCGCAGTGGGTGCGTCGGATCGAAGGCCGGGCGCTGCGGCAGCAGCGCCGCGAATCGGTCCCAGAGTGGTTCGGTCAGCCATGATGGCAGGACGGGCACAGGTCCCCTCAGTGATCACAGAGCAACGCATCTCCATGATCACCGAGGCCTGTGCCCGCCTTGCTGCCGGAGTTCCCGCACCGCCTATCTGCGCGAGCTCTAATATCCTGCCGAGGTCAGAAGCCCCGGAAGACACCGTTGTCGGCGACGTTCTCGAAGTCCTCCCAATCCATGTTGGCGAGGGAAAGATTGTTCTCGACCGACCACAGTTCTGTGGCTACGACCCGGAGCGGGCTGTGCTCCTGCCTGGACTCACCCTCCTCACGTTCGTCGTCTTCGTCGACTCCGTCGAATAGCGGGAGGGCCAGCAGCGGCATCTCCGGCGTCGTGAGGGCGGTCTTGTCGGCCACGATGAGAAGCTCGGTGTCCAGCTCGTGTGCCGCCGAAAGGATCTGTTCGGTCGTCAGGTCGCGATAGGCGGGATCATCCACGGGGTGGACGTTCGCGAGGAAGCCGTCCTGGTTCGGTGTCATGACGGTCGTGAGCAGGGCTTGCCAAGCGGTCGGGTCGGAGAAGTCGGTGCGGATCAGCAGGGTCTCGTCCACGTCCGGCAGGCTCTCCACGAGCCCTCCCCGTGCGGGCGGGTTCGGGGTGGCGGCCGGCTCGGCCACCGCCTCGCCGTCGCGCCAGACGACGGTGCGTCGGCACGGCACAGGACCACTCCGCCCTCCTCGACACGCAGTTCGTCGGCCGGTCCGCCCAGCGGTGGGCGTTCGTCGCCGAGAACGCGCAGCATGCCGTCCTCGTCGAGCCGCAGTCCGGGCTCGACCGCCTCGCCGAGGTGCAGATACCAGAGCCAGGTCTGGTCCGCCCCGAACAGCACGAGGCGGCGTTCGTCCCAGTGTCCGAGTACGGTGCTTCCGTCGGGGGAAGTGAGGGAGTGCCGTCCGAGCGTCTGTCCTCGGCGCAGCACAGCACCCTGCGGGGCGTCGGCCGTGGGGCCATGGCATGCCGTGTGTGTGCCTGTTGACCACACCGACCGGCCGTCCACGTCACGCAGTTCGGCGCGGCCGTCATCACCGACCACGAGCCTGCGGGCCCCCGAACCGGACGGGCCGGAACTCCACACCGGGACACCATGGGTGTTGCGGACCGAGAGGACGCCGTCCTCGGAGAGCTCGGCCCACCCTCCGTCCACCCACCCGGTGCCGGTCGACCACACGGCACGGCGCTCGGTGTGGCAGTACAGAGTCAGGTCGCCGTTGCCCTGGTGAGTCAAAGTGTGCGTACCGGCGGGAGACGTCAGCGACTGGTTGCGCAGGCGCCCTCCCACCTCCAACGCGGGCCCACCGTACGCGTAGGGCTTTCCCGGGGGGACCGGTCCATGCGGGCGTTGGGTGCCCTCGTGCCACAGGACGGTCCCGGCGGAGTCGACCAGGCACAGCATCAAGGCTTTGGATTTCGAACCACCCGCCAGGTGCCGGCGCCAGGTGAGCACGGTGTCTTCCTGTTCGAACCAGTCGACCAGCGGACGGGTCAGCGCGTAGCTCCTACCCCCGCCCTTCCCGTACGCGCAGACCCGCAGCCATCCGTCCTGCTCGCGGGCCACTGTCCGCCGCATCTTCCCCTCCCTGACCAGATACGTATCCCGGTTGATGGCAGCCGCAGGCGCCGCGTCCCCGAGCGGCACAGGGCGGGTGAGTCCGGTGCGTATGTTGCCCAGGCGGACGTGGGAGCGGTCAAGGAGTTCCAGCTCTCCGGCATCCGTGAGGACGAGGTACTGCGCGCCGGGCGCGGCGAAACCGGAGCGCCACACCGTGTCGTGGTCCTCCCCACCCTCGACGACGACCTCGTACCCGTGTCCGAGAAGCAGCTGTCCAGCTGCGCCCGCCCGCCAGACGACCTGACCGCAGTCGGTGTCCGTGACCACGGCGACACCCTCCGAGTCGCACCGCAGCACGAACCTCTCCGAGGGAGACGCCAGCTGGACATCGGGGTAAAGACGTTCGAACATGGGCAGTTCACGCACAGAAACCCTCTTCTCCTACCGGGTGACGCCAGGTCCTGGTGGCGTCGGTGAAGCAGATTCTGCCGGACGCCACTGACAACGCACCTGGTTGGCCCGTCGGCCCCCGCCCTGACACCCCCCACAGTCGGCAGTCTGGCGCCAGGCCCGCCTCTCCGCCGAGCCGATGCCAGCTCGGCTCGTGGCACTGCCGAGCAATGACGGCACGTCACGCTCGGCGACGGGGTTCCCTTCGCCATCCGGGACACGTTCGTCCGCGCGCACACGGGTGACGGCGCGTTGAGCCGCGCGCTCGCCTACTACCGGGCCCTGCCTCACAGCGCAGTGCAGACGGCGCAGGCTGTCAGCACGGCCCGACTGACAGTGCCGACCATGGCAGTGGGCGCCGTCCTGGAACGCCAGCTCCGCCCCGTCACCGACGACCTGACCGGACACCTCATCGAGGACTGCGGCCACATCATTCCCTTGCATCGTCCACACGCCCTGCTGGAGCCGCTGATTCGATCGTGGAGTGCGACGGCTTTCTCGGTGACCCCCGTGGTGCGGCCTACTCACCTTGACCTCACGGTCGTCCGGACTGGCCTGGATGAACCAAGGCGCGGGCCGGGCCCGCCCCACTCGGGGGCGCTGTCGGTGGCGGCTGCGAGGATTCACGGAGGCGAGCAGATGCTGAACGGCCGCGTCTACGGCCACGACCACAACGACCCCAACCCCGGCCCGCTCCCGCACCGGACCTACGCCGAACTGGTCGGCGGGCCGCTGGGCGGCCTGCTGCTGGACACGGGTGGCGGACCGTGGAAGTCGACGACGGAGTTGCTCTGGCCACCAAGCTCGGGCGGTTCCCCGGGGGGCCGCGTTCCCCGAACAGGCCGAACGCCTCGCCGCCTACCGGGCGCGCATCCTGGAGCTGACCACCCAGATCATCACGCACCCCTACTGGCGCACGCTGTCCGGACCGGACCGTGTGGAGGCCCGTACCGCGCTCGAGCACGTCCACGACACCCCGCCGACCCCGACGCGTAGCCATGCCCGACGACACCCCGACCCCCGGCGCCATCAGCGACCTGGAGAAGAACCGGGCCTCCTGGACTGGCTGCGCCGGCAGGTCGGACAGACCGAACCGGAAATCCAGGAAGCCCGCGAACAGGCACGCCGCGAGCGGGCACGAGCCGAGATGGCGTTCAAGATCCAGCCGCAGCGCTCCTCGTCCACCGCACTGCTCCACCGCGGAGGCTGCGCCACCTACCCGAACCAAGTCGGCTTGATCTCCCGCGAGGACGCCCTGGTGGCGCTCGCAGAGCCGGCATCGAGCCGTGCGAGGTCTGCCGACCCTGTGCGCACGCCCGCCCCGCCACCCATTCCGGCTGATCGAGCAGTCGTTCCGCGTCCCGGGAGCCCGGGCGGCTCGCCGCGGGCGACTCTCCGAAGAAGGCGTTCAAGGCTGGAGCCCTCGGGCGCCGGGTCACGGTCACGGGTGTGGACTTCGTGTTCCGGCCGCAGCCGACGATCTACCTCCTGTGGGCGTTCGGGGGTGAGGAGACCCATCTGGTGATCGAGGCTGCGCACGAACGGGCGATCGAGCGGGTGCTGGAGTGGTTCGAGGACGAGGTCGCGGTGATCCGGTACGGCAAGGACGGGCATCTACCGGGTGCGGCCGCCTGGCGGTCTGGTCGCCGCCCGCTTCCGCAACTACGAGGCGCGTTCCGGGATGCCGCTGCTCCAGGACCGTCTGCTGCAGCTGTCCGTGAAGGGGCAGCGCCTGGACGGCACGTGGGGCTCGATCCACATCACTGCCCCGCACGAGAGCTCCGTGGCCGCCTCCGCGCTGCTCGAGGAGGAATTGGCCAAGGGGCCGGCTGCTCACGGATGGCCGGACCAGCGGTGGACGCTCGCCCGGATCAAGACGTTGATCGGCCGACGGTTCCACACGTCCATGACGCTGTCGGGGGTCTCCAGGATGCTGCGGTGCCGTGGCTGGAGCCATGAGGTTCCGGCCCTTCGTGCCGTCGAGCGACGAGGCAGTCGTCGCCGGCTGGGTGAAGGAGGTGTGGCCACACCTGGAACCGCCGCGGCGGCGCTCGGGGCTTGGATCGTCTTCGAGGACGAGGCCGGCTTCTCGATGACGCCGCCGACCACACACGGGGGGCAGAGGTGGATCCACCCCGGTCGTCCGTGCCCGGGGCCGTTCCCGGCGTCGCTTCTCCGTAGCAGGCCTTGTGCTGCTACCGGCCTGGCGAAGGCTCCCGCCTGATCTACGGCCCAAACGGCATACCGACCACAAGAGCGGCGGCCGCAAGGGCTTCGCCTGGACCGAGTACCGCGACCTCATCGCCGCCCACCAGCAGCCCGACGGCCCCATCGTCCTCATATGGGACAACCTGAACGTCCACAAAGACCGCCGCATGCGGGCCTTCATCGACGCTCAGGACTGGATCACCGCCCGCCGGCACGTCTGTGGGTGGCCCTTGACCGTCACCGTGCACGTGACCGGCCCTACCCCGGTCGACAGCGCGGCGTTCCGCCCCTTGAGCAAGACGTGGTCACCGGCACCTCGGTCGATCATCGACGAACACCACTGCTTCTTCCTCGCCCGCCCGAGCGGACACGCGCAGACAGACCCACATCCTGATGCGCAGTCCTCGGTGTTCCCGGCGGCGGCCTCGATTCGGGCGGCTCGCCCCTGGGGCCTGTTCCCGGGCCTGGACGGTGTCGCGGTGTGCGGTGGTGGCTTCCGCCGACCTTAGGGGCACGCACGGGGCCCGCCAGGAGCTTCGTACACATCGACCGCCGGACCGGCGGTGTCGCCCCGCCGCGGTGGCTGTGCCGGCAGGGAAGCGCGACAGCGCCGTCTCCCCGGGATGCGGGAGCGGCGCTGTCTCTGTCAGCGGCTACGGGTTGACGCAGCCGATCGAGCCGACCGGGAGATTGTTGCCGGTCGATGTCGCTGTGAATCCGAAGGTGACGCTGCCGTCCGGTGGGATGGACCGGTTGTAGTCGAGACTCCTGACCGTGACCGCGCCGTCGGATCCAGTGGTCAGCGCGCCGTTCCAGACGCTGCTGACCTTGGCTCCGGCGCCGGGTGTCCACTTCACCGCCCAGCCGTCACGCGCCGTCGTGCTGTGGTTCATCACCTCGACGGACCCCTGGAATCCACCACTCCAGTAGTTGGTCACGCGGTAGACGGCCATGCACCCGCTGTGCGGGTCGGTCGGCGTGGGGGTCGGGTCCGGGGTCGGCGTGGGCGTCGGGTCCGGGGTGCTGCCCGAACCCCGGATGCCGGTGACCTCGCCGTTACCGCCGTCGAAAACGACGTCGGAGCAGGAGAAGAAGTTTTCCTGGCTGTCGGAGCGCACCCACTGGATGAACATCACCGCGTCACCCGAGCGGCCACTGGGCAGGTCCAGATTCCAGTAGTAGTGGCCGCCGTCGGTGCCCGGCGAACCCGTCTGGGGCGGGTTGGTGACGGTCTCGATCAGCTCCAGGTCGTCCCAGCCCAGTTCGGTGCTGGGCGAGTAGCCGGGCTTGGACAGGTACACCCGGAAGGAGCCCGGATGCGCGGCCCAGTTGCTGTGCTTGACCTGGATCGTCCGGCCGGCCGTCAGGTGCGTCCGAGGCCAGTCGGAGCGGGCGGCGTTGTATCCGGTGAAGTTGTACGGCGACCGGTCGCCGGCACTGCACAGCTTTCCGTCCGGGACGTAACCGGCCCCTCGTCCACCCGCGTTGGAGTCGAGCACGGCGAACCAGTTGTACAGCGCATTCGAGCCGCTTTCGCTGAGCGCAGCCTTGCACGCCGGGTTGGTCGGGTCCAGGGAGCCGGTGCTGGTCTTGGCGTCCAGCCAGCAGAGGTAGGTACGCGAGCCTGGGGTCATCGTCACGCCGTGAGCCTGCGCGTTGCCCTGTCCGAACAGGGTCAGGGCGATTCCGCCGAGCAGGGTCGCGAAGACCGCTGTCAGAGATACAAGTAGTCTTTTGCCTCGAGCCATGGTGTCTCCTTTTCCTGTGTGGAGTTTTCTTCCGATTGAGCCTGTCTCCTGCTGTCGCCGTCCGGTGAGGGAAGCCTCGTCCTACGGTGGAGGCACCCGCCCTGAGGGGAGAGAGGTCCGGGAGTCAGGCGTGTTCCAGGGAGGCTGTCGGGTCGCGGCGGTGAGGTTGGGCGGCCTGTGCGTGCGGGGAGACAGGGCAGTGGTCGTGCGCCGTACTCATGCGCAGCGGGCGCCGTTGAGACTGAACCCGGACGGCTTGGAGAACGTGCCGCTGTAGGTCCCCTGGAAACCGAATGTCTGGCTGGCCCCAGCTGCTACTCGGGCGCTGTGCGCGAGGCCGGTCGCCGTCACTGCTCCGGTCGGCCCGCTGACGGTGGCGTTCCACGCGTTGGTGACGCGTTGCCCGGAGGGCAGAGTGAAGGACAGTGTCCAGGAGTCGACGGGCGTCGAGCCGGTGTTGGCAATCGTGACGTCGGCGGTGAAGCCGTCGCTCCAGACGTTCGTCGCGTAGGCCACCTCGCAGGCTGTCACCGGTTCCCCGGGCGCCCCCGGGGAACCGGTGCCCGGAGTCCCGAGGTTCACGGTTGAGGAGAAGGAGTTCACCGCGAGTCCGGCACCGTTCTGCCACGGCTCGAATCCTGCCTGGACACTGGTGAGATACCAGTTGTTCTGCGCCATGCCGCGGGCGATGGTGTTCCGGACGAAGTCCATGACGTCGAAGCTCCAGCTGACGACGGCCGAAGGGGCGACGAAGGAGATGACGTCGTTGGAGCCGTTGCTGCCCCTCCACACCTGCCAGGTGCGCCCGCCGACGGAGGCGGTGCCGGCCTGCGAGCCGATGGGCTGGATCGGGCCGACCTTGTTGAGCCAGATCATGATCTCGGTACGGTTCACCCCGTTCTTCTTGGGTGTGGGGTCCAGCCAGATGTCGTACGACGCGTTGTACACGGCGCTGCCGACAAAGCCGTAGGAGATGCTGCTGGGGGCGCTGGCGATACCGCTCACCTGCGCCGGGAGGTTCGTCCCGGGCGGGCAGTTGGTGTAGTGACAGCCGTTGAAGACCGAGGGATAGGACTTCGGGGCACCGTTCGTGGGGACGGCGCCGTCGGCCTGGGTCACTCGGAAGCCGCTGTCGGTAGCGGTGACGCACTGGGGGGCACTCGTGCCCCAGCGGTTGTTCTGGACCACATAGCGGCCCTGGATCGTCGTCGAACCGTACTGTTCGCAGACCAGAGTGTCCGCGTGGGCCGCCGGAGCAGCGGCCAGGACGGCCGCCACGGTGGCGAGAGCGAGGAGCAGCGCACCGAGCAGGCTGCGCGGAGTTCTGGGGCCGTGCGGTAACGCTCGCATGGGGGCCTCTCCAGGAGGGATGACCGGATGGGGCGATCAGGGAATCGGCAGCGCCCAGCCGTGTCGAATCTGGGAGCGCTCCCACCCTTGGTTCGTAGGGACTGTAGGAGCGCAGACGTGCCCCTGACAACCCATCGGGGTGGAATGCGGCAAAGGGTTTTCAAAGGGGCAGGTCAGGCACAGGGGAGCCGGTCGGCGAAGACCACCGGCGCTTCGCACCGGCGCCCATTCGCACGCCGCCGCAGCCGGGCTGCCCTCATGACCTTGTGCCGCCGGCCATGACACAACGGCCCGACCATGCAACGAGCCCCCCGCCACTCGGCCGCGATCAACGGTGCAGCGCTCGACTTCACCGGTGTCCGCATACGAGCTTGGTAAGAGCTGCCGCCATATTCGTGGAGCTCAAAAGGTTCGGGGTGTCGCGAAGGTGCAGGCGAGCGACCTGCGGTGCTGCCCCCGTGCGCAAGGTCATCAGTTGATGACGAAGGCGACGCGACCGCCGTCAGCCATGCTTTCTGCCCGCAGGGACGTGCCGAAGCATTGGGTATGCGTAACAGTGTCTGAATCATACCGATGGCATGCGCCTGGCTGAAGAACAAGCTCAGGAGGAGCGCCGGCCGACAAGGGTCCGCTCGACCACTCACGGCTTCGGGGAGCAGAGTCGCATCATCCGTGCCGGGCAGGGGGTTGCGAGGACTTCCGTGCCGCGCCGGTCGGCATTCCGGGTGACCGGGCGATCTCTTCCTCGGCGGCTTCGATGAGGGCCAGGACCGCGGCCGCCGCAGCCGAGGGATTGCGGGCCTCGACGGCACGCACGATGGCGCGGTGTTTCGGCAGTGAGGCTTCCACGGCGCCCGGCGTCCGGGTACTGACGAGGAAGCTGTGTTCCAGCGCGATGTCGACAGCGCGGCCCAGTGAACCGAGAAGACGGTTGCCGCTGGCATCGAGCAGGGCCCGATGAAAGGTCATGTCGGCCTCCACGTAGCCGCTGCGGCCGGGTTCCGCCGCTGCGGCTTCCATGGCCGCGAGGCAGTCGTACAGGACTCGTACAGCGTCGGGGTCGGCCCGGTCGGCGGCGAGCCGGGCCGCCTCGGGTTCGACGATCCGGCGCAGTTCACCCGTGTCGCGAAGCAGGGAGGCGGCGTCCCCGGCCTGTTTCCAGCGCAGTACGTCACGGTCCAGGTGGTTCCACTGCTCCGGGGGCAGCACGCGCGTGCCGGTGCGTGGACGTACGTGGAGCATCCCCTTGGCCACCAGCGCCTTGACCGCTTCACGCAACGCCCCTCGGCTGACACCTGTCTCGGCGGCGAGCGCCTCCTCGACCGGCAACGGGTCGCCCGGCCTCCACACGCCGGCCACGATGCGCCGCCCGAGTTCGTCGACCACTCGCTGATGCATGGTCAGGTAGTGCACCACGATCTCCGCCCGCCCCCTGGACACCATTCATCGAATCATCTAATGATTGCCTCACAGGGTAGGGCCCACGGGTCCTCATCCGGAAACGCCCCATCGCGAAGCGACGACGCCAGAGCAACGGGAGTGCCTCCATGACCGACGGTCGGAAGACGAGTCGCAGCCAGGCATGGTTCGGTGCCCGGGGCCGCAGCGGGATGCTGTACCGCTCCTGGATGCGCAATCAAGGTCTCGGGCACGAGGTGTTCGACGGGCGCCCCGTCATCGGCGTCGCGACCAGCGCCTCCGAACTCGCCCCGTGCAACGCCCATCTGACACATGTCGCCGAGGCCGTCAAACGTGGCGTGTGGCAAGCAGGCGGCCTACCGCTTCAGTTTCCCACGATGGCCACCGGCGAGACCCTCATGCGCCCCACCGCCATGCTGTACCGCAACCTCATGGCCATGGAGGTCGAGGAGCTGATCCGGGCCAATCCGCTCGACGGTGTCGTACTGCTGTCCGGCTGCGACAAGACGACGCCCGCTATGCTCATGGGCGCCGCCAGCGTCGACCTGCCTGCCGTCATGGTCACCGGCGGGCCGATGCTCAACGGCAAGTACCGGGGCCAGGACGTGGGGTCCGGCACCCACGTCTGGAAGTTCGAGGAGGACCTGAAGACCGGTCGGATGACCGAGGAGGAGTGTTTCTTCGCGGAGGGGTGCATGGCCCGTTCCCACGGGCACTGCATGACGATGGGTACCGCTTCGACCATGGCCTGCATGGCCGAGGCGCTCGGGATGCAGCTGCCGGGCTCGGCGGCCTGGCCCGCGGTCGACTCCCGGCGGATGGAGACCGCGCAGGCGGCGGGACGGCGCATCGTACGGATGGTGGACGAGGATCTGCGCCCGTCTCAGATCATGACCCGGGCGGCGTTCGAGAACGCCATCCGGGTCAACGCGGCCATCGGCGGCTCCACGAACGCCATCATCCATCTCACCGCCATCGCCGGACGGCTCGGCGTCGAACTGAGCCTGGAGGATTTCGACGCCCTGGTCCGCGCGGTTCCGACCCTGGTCAACCTGATGCCCAGTGGCAGGTATCTCATGGAGGACTTCTGCTACGCCGGTGGCCTGCCGGCCGTCATGGCCGAGCTGCTCGGCGGCAAGCTGCTGCACGGCGAACAGACCACGGTGACCGGACGCACTGTCGCCGAGAACACCGAGAGTGCCGAACGCATCATCTCCGATGTGATCACCGGCCTCGAAGCCCCCTTCCAGCCCGCTGGCACCGGCATCGCCGTCCTGCGTGGCAACCTCTGCCCCGACGGCGCCGTGATCAAGCAGTCCGCCGCCTCACCGCACCTGCTCACCCACCGCGGCCCCGCGCGCGTCTTCGACTCACCCGAGGCCTATCACGAGGTGGCCGACGACCCGGACCTCGACGTCGACGAGAACACCGTCATCGTCATCCGCAACGCCGGCCCCAAGGGCTACCCCGGAATGCCCGAAGTCTCCAACGTCCCGCTGCCCGCCAAGCTGCTGAAAGCCGGGGTCAAGGACATGGTGCGCGTCTGCGACGGTCGGATGAGCGGCACCGGGTACGGGACGGTGATCCTGCACGTAGCGCCCGAAGCCGCCGTCGGTGGGCCTCTCGCCCTGGTGCGCGACGGGGACCCCGTGATCCTCGACGTCCCGAACCGCATCCTGAGTCTGGAGGTGGACGAGGCCGAGCTCGCGCGACGCCGGCAGACATGGAGGGCACCCGCCGAGCGGTATACCAGCGGCTACACCTGGCTCTACACCCAGAACGTCGAACAGGCGGACCGAGGGGCCGACTTCGGATTCCTGCGCGGAAGCCGTGGTCACGAGGTCCCCCGCGACTCCCACTGATCCCGTCCAGGGCGACCCGCCAGTCCTCGAACCCAGGAGAGCAGCGATCGTGGAACCGGCAACGACGCGCACCCGCCAGACCCTGACAACCGGCTCCGTACTGCCCGAGGACGCCGATCGAGCGGCGCTCGTCGCGCGGGTGTACGACCCGGAACGGGGCGGACCGTGTGTGGCCGCGGTCCGCGGAGAGCACGTCGTCGACCTGACTGCCCTCGTACCCACGGTCGCCGACCTCATGGAACTCGACGACGCGACGGCGGTCGTCCGCGAGGCCGACGGCGGACGCGTCTGGAGGCTGGCCGAACTGATCCAGGCACCGGCCGACCGCCGTGAGGCTCCGCATCTCCTCTCTCCCGTCGACCTGCAGGTGATCAAGGCGGCGGGTGTCACCTTCGCCCGGAGTCTGCTGGAACGCGTCATCGAGGAGCGTGCGGGCGGCGATCCGGCGCAGGCGCAGCGGGTACGCGCCCGCATCGGGCAGGCGGTGGGCGGCGCACTCGACGGAATCCGCCCCGGGTCGCCGGAAGCCGGCAGGGTCAAGGAGCTGCTCGTCGCAGAAGGACTGTGGTCGCAGTATCTGGAGGTCGGGATCGGTCCGGACCCGGAAGTGTTCACCAAGGCGCCGGTACTGTCCTCGGTCGGCACCGGCGCCGACATCGGAGTCCTCGGTGCCTCGGTGTGGAACAACCCTGAGCCCGAGGTCGCCCTCGTCGTGGACTCGCGTGGCAGGGTGCGCGGTGCGACGCTCGGTAACGACGTCAACCTCCGCGACATCGAGGGTCGCAGCGCCCTGCTGCTGTCCCGGGCCAAGGACAACAACGCCTCGTGCGCGATCGGCCCGTTCATCCGCCTGCTGGACGAGGGCTTCGACCTCGACACCGTGCGCGGACTCGAGGTCGGCCTGCGGATCGACGGCCCGGACGGCTACGTACTGCACGGCAGCAGTTCCATGCGTGAGATCAGCCGCGACGTGCTGGAACTGGTGGCCGCCACATACGGTCCGCACCATCAGTACCCGGACGGCCACGTCCTGTTCACCGGAACGCTGTTCGCCCCCACGGAGGACCGCCGGGCGCCGGGCGAGGGCTTCACCCATGCGTACGGCGACATCGTGCAGATCTCCAGCCCGCGGCTCGGCACTCTGGTCAACACCGTCGTGCCCAGCGAGCAGGCCGCGCCCTGGACCTTCGGTGTGCGAGCGTTGATGCGCAACCTCGCGCAGCGTGGCGTGCTGTGAGGGCGGCCGGGAGCCCTGGGTCGGACACCTGACGGCGGAGTTCCTGCGCTCACGGAGTACCGACCCGTGCCCGGTGGGACCCGGGTCCGGACCTGCGCGTGTCCGGCCCTGCGGCCGGAGTGCGCAGCGGCGCCGCACCTGCGACGTTCGCTGCGCCCCTCGGTTCACGCCTGATCGACCGGATCCTGCTCGATCGTGGCGTGCAAACGGCGTGTGTGGTCCACGTGGCGCACGGCTCCGGTCAATGTGACCCTGGCTGTCAGCCGCGGATCCACGCTGGACGCCGCCAGCCTCACTTCCAGCTCGCCAGGCTCGACGACGCGCCGATGGTCGCGTCCGGTGAAGGAGGCGACGTCGGCGGGGACGACGACACGCAGGCGCCGGGCCTCGCCCTGTTGCAGTTCGACCCGGGTATAGCCGACGAGGCGCTGCACCGGCTGGACGACGGAGGCGACCGGGTCGTGCAGGTAGATCTGGACGACCTCGGTTCCGGACCGACCGCCTGTGTTGCGGACGGTGAAGGTGAGGACGAACTCACCGTCCGTCGGGGCCTCTTCGACGACGATGATCAGATCCGTCCAGTCGAACCGCGTGTAGGACAGACCGTGGCCGAAGGCGAATGCGGGTGTCGGGTCGCTGCTGGACACCTCGCTGACGTGCGCGAGCCGCGCTCCTAGATACGTGGCCGGCTGGGAACCCGGTACGCGCGGCACACTGACCGGAAGGCGGGCGGAGGGATTGGTACGGCCGCTGAGCACCCCGGCGATCGCTCGGGCGCCCTCCTCGCCCGGGAAGAAGGACTGCACGATCGCGGCGGACTCCTCCACGGCGCGGCCGAGGGCGTAAGGCCGTCCCGCGAGCAGCACGGTGACCACGGGTGTCTCCAGGTCGAGCAGGGTGTCGAGTAGTCGCTGCTGTACGCCGGGCAGCGCCAGCGTCGCGACGTCGCATCCCTCACCGCTGGTGCCCCGTCCGAAGAGCCCTGCTCGGTCGCCGAGAACCACTAGGGCGATGTCGGACTCGCGTGCCAGCCGGGCGGCCTCGCGGATGCCGGAGAGATCTCCGTCGTCGATTCCGGTGCCTGGGGCGACCGTGATCTCGGCGTCGGGAAACTCGTGGGCGAGAGTGTCGCGCAGCGTGGGCAGCTCGATGCCGAGTGGAGTCCCGGGATGGCGGACGCCGATGTGCTGGGGAAAGGAGTAGCACCCCAGGACGGCGACGGGCTCGTCGGCGTTGGGGCCGATCAGGGCTACGCGGCGCGGCCTTCCGAGCGGCAGGATGCCGTCGTTGCTCAGCAGCAACACTGCCTTCTCGGCGACCGTGCGTGCCAGCGCGCGGTTCTCCGGACCGTCGAGGTCGATCCGGCCGCGCACGGCGGCCGGATCGTTCAGATCTGCTCCGTGGAGCGCGGCCGGCAGCGGATTCCAGTCCGGGTCGAGCAGGCCGATTACCGCCTTCTGGGTGAGTGTCCGGCGCAGAGCGCGGTCGACCAGCGCTTCCGGAACGCGGCCGTCCGCGACGGCCTCGGTCAGGGGTGCCCCGTAGGTCTTGATATTGGGCAGTTCGACGTCGATACCCGCACGCAGCGCCGTGCCTGCGGCATCTGCCCAGTCGGCTGCGATGCCATGGAGGGTCTTCAGGAAGGCGATGGCGAAGTAGTCGGCGACGACGGTGCCGTCGAAGCCCCATGTGTCGCGCAGCAGCCCGGTGAGCAGTTCCTCGTCGGCCGCGGAGGGCATGCCGTCGGTGTCGGTGTAGGCGTTCATCACCGACCGGGCCCGGCCTTCACGGAGAGCCATCTCGAAGGGAGGCAGCAGAACGTCGGCGCGCTCACGCGGGCCCATGGAGGCGGGCGCGAGGTTACGGCCGGCACGGGAGGCCGAGTAGCCGACGAAGTGCTTGAGGGTGGCGGCGACCCCGGCCGACTCGAGGCCCTGCACGTAGGCCGTCCCGATGGTGCCGACGAGGTAGGGGTCTTCGCCGATGGTCTCCTCGACCCGGCCCCAGCGGGCGTCGCGCACGACGTCCAGGACGGGCGCGAGCCCCTGATGGACGCCGACGGAACGCATGTCGCGGCCGATGGCGGCGGCCATGCGCCGCACCGTGTCGGGATCGAAGGTGGCGCCCCAGGAAAGCGGAACGGGGTAGGCAGTCGCCCCCCAGGCGGCGAAGCCGGCCAGACACTCGTCGTGTGCGAGAGCCGGTATGCCGAACCGGTTCGTGGCGGCGATACGCATCTGTGTGCGGGCCAGGGAGAGCGCGCCCAGGGCGGGGTCGACCGGGACTGTGCCGAACGGACGGGTCAGCTGCCCCAGTCCGGAGGGCAGGAGTGCGTCCAGGTCGACGGCCTCCTCCATGTCGTGCTGGTGAGGGGCCACTTCACCGCCTTGATCGGAGGCACCCACCCACACCCCGTACAGCTGTGCGGTCTTCTCCTCGATGGTCATCGCGTCGATCAGGGCGTCGACTCTCGCGGTGACCGGAAGGCTGAGGTCGTTCCAGAGAGAGGTTCCGGCAATGTTCTCTACAGTCACGTTGGCGTTCCTTTTCCTTCCACGCCCCTCAGTCTCTTGGCCAGGGCGCGACGGACGAACGGGTGAGCGGGTGGGGCTCGAGGCGGGGCGGTTGCGCACAGGCCCCGGCACCGGCTTCGGACGGCTCGGGCTACAGACCTGCCGCCGGGGGCGGAGTCAGCGGCTGAATCCAGCGGTCAGACCGCTCAGCAGCTGGCGGCGGCCGAACGCGTACAGCACCAGGAGGGGCAGAGTGGTGAGGACGACGGCGGCGAGAATGGCAGGGACGTTGACTCCGTACTGGCCCTGGAAGGTCCACAGTGCCAGCGGCAGGGTACGGCGTTCGGGGCTCTGGGTGAGGATCAGGGGCAGCAGGAATCCGTTCCAGATGGTCAGCGCGTTGAAGATGGTCACGGTGAGGATGGCCGGGCGGGTGAGCGGTGCCGCGAGTCGCCACAGCGTCGTCCATTCGGTGGCGCCGTCGACCCGCATCGAATCGAACAGCTCCTTGGGTACGTCGCGGATGAAGTTGGCGAGTACCAGAACGGACAGGGGGACGGCGAAAGCGATCGACGGAAGGATCAGGGCCAGCAGACTGTCGTACAGATGCAGTCTGATGATGATCAGGTAGACCGGGATCACCGTCGCCTGCAGCGGGATGGCAAGGCCCAACAGGAACAGCCTGTTGATCGCACGAAGACTCCGCATGTGCCAGCCGCGGACGATCGCGTAAGCGGCCATGAAGGAGAACACGACTGCCGGTGCGACGGCGCCGGCGGTGACGACGATGCTGTTGACGAAGTAGCGGAGGAAGTCGGACTCGATGACCAGCCGGTAGTTGTCGAGTGTCGGGGCGGCCGAAGGCACCAGCGGGTTGGTCGCATAGTAGCGGCTCTGGGTCTTGAGACTGGTGATCAGCGTCCAGTACAGCGGTACGACGACGATGACGAGCCAGATCCATCCGGCCAGTCCGCCCGCCCAGTTGCGCCGACGGGAGCGTGGTCGTCCTGTGCGACCGGTGGTCTTCCGCGGTTGTCGCGCCTCGGTCGGCGTGGCGGTCACGTCAGGCCCCCTCGAGTTGGCTCGCACCGGCGTCCCGGCCGCCGAGCCGGCGCAGCAGCAAGGCGAGTGCCAGGCCCACCAGGACCAGGATGACCGCGATGGCGCTGGCCGGCCCCATCAGGCTGGCCTGGAACCCCCGCTTGTACATGTCCAGCGCCAGGACCCGAGTGGCATCGCCGGGGCCGCCCTCGGTCAGGACGAAGATGAGGTCGAAGAAGGTCAGTGACCCGACCACCATCAGCGTGGACGACGTGATGATGGTGTATCTCAGCTGGGGCAGGGTGATGCTGAAGAACTGCCGGATCCGGCCTGCCCCGTCCATCTGCGCCGCCTCGTAGAGGGACTTCGGTATCTGCTGCACACCGCCCTGATAGATCAGGGAGTGGAACGGAACGAACTGCCAGGAGACGATGAAGACGACGACCCCGAAGGCCAGCCCGGGCCGCCCCAGCCAGTCCTGGCTGAGCACCGGGATCCTCAGCCCGGCACCGAGCCCGAAGTTGGGGTCCAGCAGAGCCTTGTACGCGATCGCGATCGCCGCGGAGCTGAGCATGAGGGGGACGAAGTACACGACCCCCAGTACCGCACGGTAGCGCTGGCGGCCCGCCAGGAGCGTGCCGAGCAGAATACTGAGCGGCGTCTGGAAGGCCCAGGACACGGTCATCACGAGAAACGTCACCCCGAGGGCGTGCGGCAGTCCTGGATCGGTGAGCACCGTACGCCAGCTGGTGAACCCCGTCGGGTGGATGGCGCCGATTCCGTCCCACGTGGTGAAGCTCAGAGCGAAGACACCGACGAGTGGGATCACCGCGAAGCCGACGAAGACCACCAGCGCCGGCATCGCCAGCCAGGGCAGGAAGGCACGCGATCCACGGTGCGGCCGATGGCGAGTGAGGGAGGTCATTTGGCGGTGGCCGCGTTGAGAGCGCTGGCGAACTGCTGCGGCGAAACGCTTAGTTGGAACAGCTTGGCAATATTGCTCAGCAGGGTCTCGGCGGCCGCCGGACGGAGCGCCTGATCCCAGGACTGGCCGAACACCTCGGCCTCGCTGGCGAGGTCGTAGGTGAACTGCAGGAAATCGGCGTTCTTGGATGTGGCCAGCAGCTTCTCCGTGCCGAGCCGGATCGGGACCGACCCGTTGTCGATCCACCTCTTCGTCTCGTCCTCCTGGAGGACACCCGAGGCGAAGAATTCCTTGGCGGTCCTCTTCTCCTCGGCGCCAGCTTTCGAGGAGATGGACAGGTACTGCGCAGGGTTGCCGACGGTGTTGCCCGGATCGCCCTTGCCGCCGTCCACGGGCGGGAAGTTCATGTAGCCTAAGCCACCGCTCGGGACGAAGTCCCCGCCGTCGGCCTGCTGGATGCCGTACGACCAGGCGCCGTGCAGCATCATCGCGGCTTTGCCGCGGTACAGCAGTGCCTGGTCGGCGTTGGAGTCTGCGGTGATCGAGGAGAAGCCCTTGACGAACCCGTCGGCTTTGACCAGTTCCTGCAGCTTCGTGAGCGCGGCGATGGCGTCCGGGTGGGACCAGGCGTTCTTCTCGCCTTCCATGATGGCCTGGAACACCTCGGGACCACCGATGCGGTCGAACAGGAACTCCAACCACATCATGCTCGTCCACCGGGACTGACCACCGAGGGAGAACGGTGCTATGCCCTTGGCGTTGAACCTGGGCACCAACGCCATCACGTCGCCCCAGGACTGAGGGGGCTTCACGCCGACTTGGTCGAAGACCCTCCTGTTGTAGTAGAGGATGATCGGCTGCACGACCTCGCACGGCATCGCGTAGATCCTGCCGTCGACGGTGGCCGCTCCGAACGAGGAAGGGAACAGCCCCTTCCTGACCTCGGAGTGCTCGCCGAACCACGAGGTGAGGTCCTCGACCTGGCCCGCTTCCACATAGGTGCGCAGCGTCCCGCCACCCCATCCCCAGATGATGGTGGGCGCCTGTCCGGCACCGATGGCGGTCTTGATCTTCGTCTTGTACGCGTCGTTCTGGAAGGTGGTGTCCTTGATCCGCCCCTGGGGGTGGGCCTTGTTGAAGGTGTCCACCGCCCCGGCTCTGGCACCTTCCTGCGGCTGGCCGCTCAGGTACCAGTACGTGGCACCCCCGTCACGGCCGGGGCCGGACGAGCCGCAGGCCGCCAGCGCCGCGGAGAGCGGCACGCCAGCTGCCAGGCCGAGGAGGGTACGTCGGGAGAGTGCCATGTCTGTTCTCCGCACTCGAGAGCCATCGGCTTCTCGTGAGTCATGGTGAAAGGTTTTCGAAACAAGCCTTCTCCGAGCTCTGTGCATGCAAATTAGGTTTCGAGCTGACGCCCTGTCAAGACGTCTGCAACCGCGTACTGGAGGGCCCGCTCCAGCCTTTCAGTAAGGGAGACGAACAGCCCTCGATCAACTCCGGACGCCACCGAAACCTTTTCGAAAGGGCAGTCAGGGACAGGGGAAGATGGGATGATCGTGACTCTCGCGCTGTCAGTGCAGGCCACCCCGGCGTCGGGAGGCCCGGCTGCACCTGTGCGGACGAACTCGGTACCGGGTTGCCGTACGGTTGACCGGTTCCACTCGTGTCGCCGGTGCCGACGGCGGCTCACCCCCACCGGTGGACGTACGACTGAGAGGAACCGATGCGACCGAAGGCCAGGCGTACCACTCTGGCGGACATCGCCCAAGCGGCTGGGGTCTCCGTCGCGACCGTGTCCAAAGTGGTCAACGGTCGCGGTGACGTGGCGCCGCACACCCGCACCCGGGTGCAGGAACTGCTGCATCAGCACCATTACCTCGCGCCCGTGTTCCGCCACACCAAGGCCACCGACATGCCGACGATAGAGGTGCAGTTCAAGGGGGGCCTCAAGTCGTACGTGGCCGAGACGCTGGAAGGCATCATCGACTCCGCGGCCGAGTCGGGGGCTTCGGTGGTCATCAGCAAGGCGTCCCTTGCTCCGCACTGGGCCCGGGATCTGGTCTCAGCCGGACGCCGGGCCGTCATCGCGATCACCAGCGTGTACACCGCGGCACATCTGGACGAACTGGGCCGGTCCGGCCTGCCCCTGGTCGTGCTGGACCCGCTCCACGTGCCGGACAGCCGGGTCCACAGCATCGGGGCGACCAACTTCACCGGCGGCCTGGCGGCGACCCGGCATCTGCTCTCCTTGGGCCACCACCGCATCGCCTATCTCGGCGGACCGGCCGCAGCCGTGTGCAATCAGGCCCGCACGCACGGCTACCGGGCGGCCATGGAAGCGGACGGCATGCGGGTGCCCGACGGCTACGTCCGGTCCGGAGACTTCACGTACGAGACCGGGCTGCTGGGTGCCACAGCGCTGCTGAGCCTTCAGGAGCCGCCGACGGCGGTGTTCGCCGGCAACGACGAGATCGCAGCCGGCGTCATCGAGACGGCCCGCACCCGCGGCCTGCGCATCCCCGAAGATCTGAGCGTGGTCGGCTTCGACGACACGAGCCCTGCCCGGATGACCACACCGCCCCTGACCACCGTGCGCCAACCACTGAGGGAGATGGGGGGCACCGCGCTGCGTACCGCCCTGCGCCTGGCCAACGGCGAAAAGGTCGAGTCCCACCACATCGAGCTCGCCACCGAACTCGTGGTACGCGCGTCTACGGCGCCGCCCGGCGAGGGGGCTTCGGCACCTGGCTAGTCGCGACGAGCGAGCACCGGGCGGCGTCGGCGAATCGGTCGGGCCGGGGCGTCGACCGCACCGCACTCCGGTGCCGTGGGAGCACTGACGTTGTCGCCCGAAGCGGGTGGACGCGGCCATCGGCCGGACCCACCACGCCGACCCCGACGGGCTGGCGCCGTTGATCGTGAACGCGCGGAAGTAGCGACCCCTGTGCGCCGATCGTCCCTACCAGCAGGAATGGCCCAGAAGCTTGCACACCTGCGAGGCGTCGCGCGGATTCGTCGTCGAATCGCTCCTGCGGCACCCTCTTCACGGCCCGACCCTCACGTGGGTGGCCCGCCGCACCCGGCTCGACGAGTGGATCCGCGCGCGGCTGGCCGGCGGCCCTCGAGGGAGAGGCCACGCCGGTTGCGGGATCCGCCACGGGGACGGGCCCGCAACCGGTCGTTCGCCGGACAGAGGTCAGCCGCTGACCGTGATGTTCGAACTCCCGCTGCTCTGATAGCCCTCGGTGGCCATGATCATGTAGTACCTGAACTGGCCCATGTTCATGCCCGCGCGCGCCCAGGCGTCGAAGTGGTTGCCGGTGGTGATGGTGCCGGAGCCACTGGTCACCTTGGACTGCCGGACGCTCCAGTACTGATCGAAGGTGCGGGTGCCCTCGACGGAGGGGGCGTTGTACCGCGTCGTCTTGTAGATGTCGTACGTGCCTCCGTCACTGGAGACGGTGCCCCTGTACTCGCCGGTGGGCCGATAGTTGCCCCAGTTGTCGACGATGTAGTACTCCACCAGCGGGTTCGACGTCCAGCCGTAGAGGCAGCCGTATCCGTTACCCGACGGGTTGAAATAGCCGTTGTACCGGACGGACCTGCGCCCGCCGGTGTTCCAGCCCTTGCCTGCGACGAAGTTGCCGCAGTTGGTCCACCGGGTGCTGTAGCTGCCGCCGCCGTTCAGCGTCATGGAGACGGAGCCTCCGCCGTCGGTCCAGAACGAGTAGTACATGCCGTCGTTGCCGGTCTGGCTCGTGGTGATGGTGGTGGCGGCATGGGCGGTGCCGGGCAGCAGCAGCCCGGACGCCGTAGCGAGCGCGGCCGTACCGGCGCCGCCGATGAAGCGTCGCCGGCTCATGCCGCCGAACTGAGCTGGGTTCTGCCTGGTCCGGTCCTGCTGCGTTCCGTCCTGCTGCATGGGTTCTCCCGATGAAGGCTGGTGGGGGCGGGCGGCTTCTGCCGCCCGCTGCCTTGCGCGAACCACGGCGGCCCGCCCGGTCGTCACGCCGCCACGACCGACCGCCGTGCCGGCCGGCCACACGGCGCGAGCCGACCGACGGGCTCATGTCGTCCGATGGGCCAAGTTTTCGTAGGCCGCCATGCCCCTGTCAACGCTTTCGACATTCTTTCGGAAACATTCCTTACGCCGGAACACGCCTCGGTGCCTCCATCGCCGCTGTTCAGATCATCTTGCACGCGAGCCGCCGCAGAGGGCGGAAGGAGATGCGCGAGGGGCATCCGCCGAGCGTGCGCGTCAGTTTCGAAACTTTCGAGTGTCGGCGGACAGACTTACGCGTTGGCAGGTCGGCGACGACGACTCCCGCGGCTTTCTCGGCAGAGGCACCGACCTGCCGCGCTCCTCGCGACCGGCCCGTGGGTGCTGCGGCCGCGTCCTTCGCCCCGCCGCAGCTGCCGGTCCCGCCCGCGTCCGGTGCCTGCCGTCGTCATCGTGGCGCTCGGGGAGCCGCCTCGGGAACGCCTTGGGAACGACGCGCCTCCCGCGCGGACGCGCCACCCCACCGGACGGCCGGTCAGTTCAGGCCGTTACTGAGCGCCTCCTCGATCTTGGAACTGGTCGGCCTTGTCCCCTCGATCAGATAAGGACCCTGCAACGTGGGGGAGGGAGAGGCACCTTGCGGATGATCAGGTCGGAAGCCGAACCGTGAACACGGTTTCCGTGCCTGGGCTGCTCACCACGTGCACTTCTCCGCCGTGCGCTTGCACGAGGTGTCTGACTATGGAGAGTCCGAGACCGCTGCCTCCGGTATTTCTGCTGCGGGACTGTTCGGCTCGCCAGAAGCGGTCGAATATACGGGGCAGATCCTCTGGTTGGATGCCGCTGCCGGTGTCGGCGACGTGGAGCTCGACGCCGCCTTCCACCCGGTAGCCGCTGACTATGACGGAGCCGTTCGGCGGTGTGTGGCGTATCGCGTTCGACAGGAGGTTGCCCAGTACCTGGCGCAGGCGGACGGGGTCGCCTTCGATGGTGAGGTCGTCTGTGAAGTAGCCGGTCAGTGCGACTCGGCCTGCCTGCGCGGCTGTTTGATGGGCGTCGAGTGACTGTTCGGCCAGCTCCCGCAGGTTCAGCTTGCGGAAGTTGAGACGCAGGGAGCCTGCGTCTGCCGCAGCGAGCACTTGGAGGTCGTCGATGATGTGCTGCAACAGGCCCGCTTCCTCCTGGAGCGAGGCGACGAGCGACGAGTCCGGATCTGCCAGACCGTCCTGGGCTGCGTCCAGCCAGCCGCGTATGTTGCTGAGCGGCGTCCGAAGCTCGTGCGCGATGTCGCTGACCATGACTCTGCGCTGTTCGTCGGTGCGTTCGCGACGTTCCGAGAGCTCGTTGAGGGCCGCAGCCAGATAGCCGATCTCGTCCCTGGTGGTGATGGGGATCTGAATGTGCCGGCCCGAGGTGTCGCGGGCGGCGTTGGTCAACTTCCGCAACGGACGTATGAGCCGGATCGCGATGATCGCGGTGATGGTGATGGTCACGGTGAGGATCAGGCTGGTGGTTCCCAGTACGCGCAGGGTTCCGGCCCTGGACAGATCGAAAACGGCAGTGGCCGACTGGGCAGGGCTGGTGACGAACAGCAGGGCGGCCGGGGCGACATGAGGTGCCAGCTGTTCGCGACGGCCTTCCTCCACGCAGTCGTCGAGGCGGGAGGAGCCCTGCTCGAAGCCGGCCTGGCGCAACCGGAACTGCGTATCGATGGTGAGGGGTTCTTCGATGCGTATGCGGTTGCGTGCCGCGCAGGTTCGGACGAGGGCGGTGAGTTCGGTGAGAGCCTTCGCCTCGGTCGGGGTGGGGGCGGGCAGGTCTTTGGTCGCGCAGGTCTGCGGGGTGACCGCTCCGGAGGGGAGAGCCCGGATGACGGGCCTGCCGCTGGGTTCCTCGACGATGTGTGCGCGTAGCCCTTGTGCGTCGTAGAGACAGTCGACCTCCTGACGGGCGAGTTGCCTCAGCTTCTTCCGTTCCGTGGTGGGAAGCAGGTAGGGCCCGACCGCCCGTGGGTCAATTCGGGAGACGTCCTCCGGCGAGCCGGCACCCTGGTCCGGGAGCGGACTGAGGTGCAGAGGATCGATGACAGCGCTCGCGTTGAGAGGTAGCCGGTCCACGGAGGACCGGTCCGAGGCGGTGATGACCTCGCGTGCCCGCGTTGCGATGACGATGCCGCGTCCGGTTCTACGGGCGAGATCCCGGACGGTGTGTTCGGCTCCGTCCCAGTTCGGGTGCGAGGCCGCGAAGCCTTCGAGCGTGTTCTGGATGGTGGCGTCGTCCGCGAGGATCTGGCCCCGTTCCTGTTTGAGGGCGAGCGTGGTGCTGCGTGCCGTGAGCCAGGCCGTGGCGGCGATGGAGACCAGGGAGATCGCGAAGGAGGCGATCAGGAGGCGGAGCAGCAGGCTGTTGCGCAGCGGCACTTCAGGCGCCATGGTCGCCGCTGGCCAGTTTGTATCCGATGCCGTGGACCGTGAGCAGGTGCTGGGGTCTGCGGGGAGAGGTCTCGATCTTCTTCCGCAGGTTCAGTATGTGTACGTCCACGGTGCGCTCGGAGACGGGTCTGCCGTGATCCGTCAGGCAGTCCAGCAGTTGGGATCGGGTGAAGACCCGATCGGGTGAGGCAGCCATTGCGCTCAGTATGCGGAATTCGCCAGGGGTGCAGTTCACCGGGCGATCGTGGACGAATACCTGGTGCTGAGCCGCATTCACGGTCAGTCGGCCGACCGTGAGAACTGCTGGGCTCGCGGGCGCCGCAGGAGATACGGCGGCCGGACCGGCCGAGGGGCGGCTGCGGCGCAGCAGTGTGCGGATGCGTGCGACCAGTTCGCGCGGCCTGAATGGTTTTGTCATGTAGTCATCCGCTCCGAGGTCCAGGCCTCGAAGAAGGTCGTCCTCCGTGGAGCGGGCGGTGAGCATGAGGATGGGCAACTCGCCGGCACCCCGCAGTCGCCGGCATACCTCCAGCCCGTCCAGGCCGGGGAGCATCCAGTCGAGGACGAGCAGGTCCGGTGGCCGGCGGGTGGCTTCCCCGAGCGCTGTCCTGCCGTCGTGCACGACGGATACCTCATGGCCGTCGTGCGCAAGATAGCGGCGGATCAACTCCGCCTGCTTCCGGTCGTCTTCCGCCACCAGTACGTATGTGGACATGGCCAGATCATAAGCCTGTGGTGCACGGGTGGAAATGCAGGCAGTAGATCGGTTCCCCTGACAACTTCTTGACAATTGCGTGCTAGAGGCCGGCTCGCACGCAAGCGTTGATATTTTCCTGACAATCTCATGCCAGTCTGTGCCGCATGAGAACAGATCTGATCGGTACCAGCTTCCGTCCGCTGTGCCTTCCACGTGAAAGGCTCCTCCTTGTTTCTGGGGCTGTGGCGGCGGTGATGCTGCTTGCGGGTTGCTCCGGCTCCGATGTGAACGAGGAACCCGGTGTCGATTCCGTCGATCGGTCCACTGGAACGGCAGAGAAGGCGGAATCGGGGAGCGGGGGTGGTGCGGATGCCGACGTGGATGACTCGGAGGCCGGTCGTCCTCAGCGCCGGATGGACACGTCGGCTGTCGAGGAGCTGCGGATGAGTCAGGGGTATTTCCAGTGCCTGAAAAGTCATGGTGTGAGAATCGGCGAGATCGGCTCAAAAGTGGAGGGAGCGGACCCCGACCTTCTGGCATGGCCCGGCGTGGATGTGTCGGTAGAACATCCGGACGCGGAGAAGAAGTGTTTGGGGAAGAAGCCTCTCCCGCCCGCGGAGACGGACCCGGAGAGAAATCCCAACTACATGTCTGATTACGCTGAATATATCCAGTGCATGAATGAGAAGGGGCTCAAAGTGGACCCCCTTCCTAATGGTGAGGGTTGGAACTACAAAGCGGGCACGACGCCACCCAGAAACGCTGATCAGATTGACCAGGAATGCATGATCGAGGCGTTCAGTGAATAGTGACCGCGATCCTGCCGAGACGATGCCGCTGCGCGTGGCCGTTCAAGAAGAAGGCGGCGAGGTCCTTGACAATGAGGCGGACCTCCCTGAGCCGGCGGCGCGCGGCCGGAAGAAGGCGGTAGCTCTCAGTGTCGTCGCCGTGCTCCTGGTGACAGGAGTGGGAGCCGGGTTGCTGTGGGCGGGCGGTGGCGGAAACACCGCCGGGCCCGAGGCCGGTCCGAAGATACGGCAGGTCGCGGTGGCCAAGACGGACATGTCCGGGGTCAGGGAGATGGAGGGCACGCTCGGCTACGACTCCGTACGCACCATCCGGGGCGCCGGCGAAGGAGTGGTGACCTGGCTTCCGAAACAGGGTGCGACCGTCGCACGCGGTGAGCAGCTGTATCGGGTCGACGAGCGTCCCACCGTGGTCTTCTACGGCAGTACCCCCATGTACCGCAGGCTCGACACTCCCGGCAGTGTCGGCCGTGACATACGGGCCGCGGCCGACAACCTGAAGGCCCTCGGATACGACATCGGGCAACAGCCGGCTCCGGGCACAGTCGTTCAGCAGCGGGAACCAGTGGATCAGCAGACGTCGGCGGACGCCGGTCCTTCGACAGCGGGCGAAACGGGTCAGGACACCGCCGAGCCGAGCTCCGGCCCGCCCCCGTCGGCTCAGGGCGACGATGCCGACCAGGAGACCGGGGCAGGCAAGCCGGCGGAAGACCAGACGCGGGCGGGCCAGTCGCCCACGCCCGCCCGGCAGGTCACGGTCAAGGAGGGCGACGGTGTGCTCACCGAGGGCCTGATGTCCGCGATCAAGCGCTGGCAGAAGTCCGTCGGTATCGAGCCGACCGGGGTTCTGGAGATCTCCGATGTGGTGGTGACACGTTCAGCGGTCCGTGTTTCGGAGGTTTCTGCTCAGACGGGGGACGCGGCGGCGAACGACTTGCTGTCGGTCTCCGCCACCACCAAGTCCGTGCACATTCCGGTGGAGACGCTTGATCTCGGGACCATCAAGGCGGGTCAGAAGGTCACCGTCGTGCTTCCGGACGGGACCGAAACCGCGGGCGAGGTCGCCACGATCGGTACGACCATCAAGGCGGATCAGGAGGGAGAGAGCGGCACGGGCGTAACCAAGATCAATGTCACCGTCTCGGTCGACGACACCGAAGCTGTCAAAGGCATCGACGCCGCGCCCGTGCAGGTGAGGTTCCAGGGCGAGGCCAAGAAGGGTGTACTCGCTGTCCCGGTCGGGGCGCTGCTCGCTCTGCGCGAGGGAGGCTACGCGGTGCGTCTGGCCGAAGGCCGTTCCGCTGAGGGGCGTTCCGCCGGGGGCAGGCTCGTTCCGGTGGACACGGGCATGTTCGCCCGGGGACTGGTCGAAATCAGCGGCGAGGACATCGCCGAGGGCATGAAGGTGGAAGCCACGGCATGACCGAGGTCATCAGCGTCCTGGAGGCGAGCGTTGTCTACCCGCCCGAGGTACGAGCCCTCGACTGTGTATCCCTGTCCGTCGCACAGGGCGAGTTGCTGGCGATCCTCGGCCCTTCCGGCTCGGGCAAGTCCACCCTGCTCAACATCATGGGCACACTGGCCCCGCCGACCAGGGGCAGTGTGATCATCGAGGGCTGTGACGTGGCGGAGCTCTCCGACCGCGAACTGTCCGCCCTGCGCGGGCGCCGCCTGGGCTTCGTCTTCCAGCATTTCCATCTGACGGACGGACTCACGGCGACGGAGAACGTGGCGACCGGTCTGCTGTATGCCGGTGTGCCGCGCAAGTGCCGCAAGAGGATGGCCGCAGAAGCCCTGGCCCGTGTCGGTCTCGCGCACCGCGCCGACCATCTCCCGCACCAGCTTTCCGGGGGAGAGCGCCAGCGGGTTGCCATAGCCCGCGCAGTCGTCCACGAGCCGGCCCTCGTCCTCGCCGACGAGCCGACCGGTGCGCTCGACACGGCGAACGGCGAGGCAGCGCTGGCCCTGTTGACCGAACTCAATGCGGCAGGCACCACGATCGTGCTCATCACCCACGACCGGGACATCGCCGAACAACTGCCACGCAGGGTCCACATGCGCGACGGGCGCAAAGTCGCGGACACCGCACTGACCGAGAGCCTCACATGACAGCCACCCGCTCCAAACACTCCTGCTCCAAGCGCCCCCGCTCCGAACCGTTTTCCACCCAGCACTCAAGTGCCCCGTCCTCGCGCTCGCGCAGGTCCGCCACGAGCAGCGTCAAGCCCGTGCGGCTGGCCTTTCCGGATCTGCTGAGTCTTGGCATGCTCGGCCTGCGGACCCGCAAGATGCGCTCCGTGCTGTCGGCGCTCGGCATCTCCATCGGTGTCGCCACGATGGTGATAGTGACGGCAATCCCGGCCTCCAGCCACCGGGCGTTGATCGAAGAAATATCGGCTTTGGGCCCCAACATGCTGCGTGTCCAGCCGGTCCCCGGGCAGTCCAAGCCGGTGCTGCTGCCCGAGGAGTCGGTCGCCATGGCGGGCCGTATCGGGCCGGTCACCGGGGTGAGCGCGGTGGCCAACACCAATACAGAGGTTCAGCGTTCCGATCTCACCTCCGGGGAGGACTTCTCCAGCGCGGGACTGAGCGTTCTGGCTGCCCGGCGAGATCTCCTGGACGTCGTGGGAGGCACGGTCCTGTCGGGCAGGTTCTTCAGCAAGGCTGATGAACAGTTCCCCACCGCGGTTCTGGGCTACGAGGCGGCCAGCCGTCTCGGTATCGGGGAGATCTCCACGGATGAGCCTGCTCCGGAGATAAGAGTCGGCAGATCGTGGTTCACCGTCATCGGCATCCTCCGCTCCGTACCGCTGGCCGAGGAACTCGACGTCGCCGTTCTGACGGGATGGACCGCCGCCAAGAAGGCACTGCGGTTCAAGGGAAACCCCACGGTGATCTACATCAAGGCAGGGGAGGACCACCTGGAAGACGTACGGAAGGTACTGCCCGCCACCGTTTTCCCGGAGCAGCCGGGACAGGTTCAGGTCAGCCGTCCGTCCGATGCCCTGGCCGCCAAGCGCGCAACGCAGAACTCCTTCTCCTCGCTCTTCCTCGGGCTGGCCGGTGTCGCCCTGCTGGTCGGCGGAATAGGCGTGGCCAACACCATGGTCATCTCGGTTCTGGAGCGCCGCAGAGAGATCGGGCTCCGTCGAGCGCTGGGTGCGACCCGGGGCCATGTACGGGTCCAGTTCTTCACCGAGTCGGTGGCGCTTTCGCTGCTCGGTGCCCTGGCCGGAACAGCGCTCGGCGTGCTCGCCGCTGTCGGCTACGCGACCTATCAGGGCTGGCCGTCCGTCATCCCCCTGACCTCGGTCGTGGTCGGCTGCCTCGGTGCCGTTGCGGTCGGCATGGTTGCTGGGGTCTACCCCTCGGTCCGTGCGGCCCGGCTCCCCCCGACGGAGGCGCTGGCCTCGGCATGAACGACCTGCGGTCGTCCGAGTGACTGCGGGCGGGTTGGGTGCGGGCCATCGGCCCCGGCGGGTAGTTCCGGTGGACCGTTTCCCGAACCACGGTCGAGTGGGGTCGGTGGGAACGGTTCTGTGAACTGGTCCGCCGATGGCGCGGGCCGATCGTGTGCCGTGCGGAGCGTACTGTCCGGCGGTGTCGTGTCGAGCCTCGCGATCACCGACGGGGACGCTTGCGCGGCGGATCTACCAACAGTCTGCACCCGGCTCGAGCAAGGTCAGGAGCCCATGTCGATCGTGATCAGGCCGCGGCGACAAGGGGACTCCGCCGCCCGCGGTCGGACCCTCGCCTTCGCTGTCCCGTATGGATGCGGCCTTCCGGTCGGCGTGCCAGGCGAAGGCGGCACGCAAGGGGGGCGTACCGCGTCTGAAGACGCCACCGAGCTGACGGCCTGCTGGATGCCATCCCGCCCACCGCTTGCAGCGGCGAGCGCCGTCGGCCGGGGGCGGAGGGCCGGGAGCGGTCCTGTCATGCGGTCAGCGCGGCTCCGCCGGGCGGGCGCCTCGCAGGAACTGTGTCACCGCTGTGCCCACAAGTCCTTCGAGCCGCGCGGGCTCGATCATGCCGCTGTTGAGCATGGAGGTGATTCCCAGGACGGTTGCGTAGATGATGAGTCCGGTCTCTTCCGGGTCATCTCCCTCCAACTCACCGCGTTCCTGGCCGTCTTCGATCAGGTCACTGATCTGGCCGAACGCGGCCGCTGCGGCCTCGGTGACTGCCGTAGCTCCCGGGCGGTGCTTGCTGGAGTTCATCAGCTCGGTCAGCGCGGCATTCTCGGTCGCGAACAGGACGTAGGCCGACGCGAACGCGAGCAGGCGGGCGGGGAGGTCGTGCTCGTCGCCGATCTCGTTCACTGCGGCCCGCAGCTGCTCGCCCAGGCGCGTGAAGCCCGACTCGGCGAGGGCGTCGAGCAGCGCGCGGCGGTCCGCGAAGTGGCGTCGTGGTGCCGCGTGACTCACGCCGACGTCCCGCGCCAGATCCCGCAGAGAGAGCTGCTCGGCCCCGTGCGCCCTCAGGCTGCGCTCCGCCGCGTCGAGCAGGTCCGTGCGGAGATTCCCGTGGTGGTAGGGGCGCCGCTCGGTGGTGTCAGGCATGGGGGGAGCCTACCCAACTAGATGTTTCCATTGACAACAATGTTGCTAGTGTCTACTTTTGTGGTGTGTCCAGATTCTCTCTCGCCGACCTGCCCGATCCGACCGGCCGCACCGCTGTCGTCACCGGTGTGCGAGCAGCGGCATCGGGCTCGTCGCGGCCCGTGCCCTCGCCGAGCATGGAGCGCGGGTGGTCCTGGCCGTACGCGATCCGGAGAAGGGGGAAGCCGTGGCGGCGACCATGAAGGGGCCGGTCCAGGCCCGCGCCCTCGAACTCGCCGACCTCTCCTCCGTACGGGCCTTCGCCGGTGACACTCCGGGCCGCGTCGATCTATGGGTCAACAAGGCTGGTCACTCCCTGGTGCCGCTCTCGCGGACCGCGGACGGATTCGAGTTGCAGTTCGGGGCCAACCACCTGGGCCACTTGGCCCTGACCAACCTGCTCCTTCCGCGCATCAGGGAGCGGGTCGTCACGGTGGCTTCACTCGGGCACCGGATCGGCTCCCCGGACTTCACCGACCTCCAGTGGGGGCGAAGGTCCTACCGTCCCAGCGCCGCCTATGCGCAGTCGAAGCCGGCCGACCTCCTGTTTGCCGCCGAACTCCAGCGCAGACCCACCCGCGCGGGATCCCTCGTCATCTCGACGGCCGCACACCCCGGCATCTCCGCGACAAACCCGATGCGAGCGGAGAAGAGGCCCTACCTCGGTTTCCGTGTCGAGAAGGCCCTCGTCGCACTGGTCGCCCAAAGCGCTGAGGAGGGTGCCCTGCCCACTCCGTACGCCGCCACCGCGGACCTTCCAGGCGACAGCTGTGCCGGCCCCGATCGGCTCTGGGCCATGCGCGGTGCGCCGGCGCCGGTCGGGCGGTCCGCCCGGGCACGTGACGGTTCGGCGGCACGGCGGCTGTGGGAGGTGTCGGAGGACCTGACCGACACACGCTTCCCCTTGGGCCGTCCGCAACCCTCGTCTCGTGAAAGGACCCACCTTCGTGATCCGTCCACCCAAGGACTCGCGTAAAGACCAGCGGAAAAACCCTCGGAAGGCCGATGGACTCGTCGTCGTCTCGGGCGCCTCGTCGGGCATCGGAGCCGCGACAGCCCGTGCCCTCGCCGCGAAGGGATACCACGTCCTCGCCGGGGTACGCACCGACAGCGAGGCGGATGCCGTCCGGGCCGACGGCATCGAACCGGTCACCCTGGACATCACCGTCCCACACCATGTGGAGGCCCTGGCCCGGCGGATCGCCGACGACCCTGAGCGGCGAGCCCTGCGCGTCCTGGTCAACAACGCGGGGATCGAGATCAACGCCCCCGTCGAGGTGCTCCCCCTTGCTCTGTGGCGCGAGCAGTTCGAGGTGAATCTCTTCGGGCACGTCGCCGTCATCCAGAAGCTCCTGCCCTTCCTGCGGCGGAGCCGGGGCAGAATCGTCAATATCAGCTCCGTGGGGGGAGTGGCCGCGTTGCCCGTCTTCGGGGCCTACGCGGGAACCAAGTTCGCCCTTGAAGCGGCCAGCGACTCCCTCCGCCGCGAGGTCTCGGCGCACGGTGTACAGGTGGTCGTTGTCCAGCCCGGCGGCGTCCGTACCGAGATGGCCGCCCGCAGCGGCGACCTCTCTCTCGAACTCGCTGCCGCGATGAGCGCCGAACACCAGCATCTCTACGGTCACCTCATCAACGCGACGGTGGCATCCAACGCAGCCTTCCTCGAACGAGCCCTACCAGCGGCGAAGGCGGGCGCCAAGATCGCCAGGGTGGCGACCACGCCCCGTCCGCGCGCCCGGTACACCCTCGGTGCGGACGCCGCCTTCATCATCCCTCTCACACGATTCCTGCCGGCCCGGCTGATGGACGCCATCCTCGCCATGAGCCATCGGCCCCGGAAACCGAAAACCGCATCCACGCCCGCAGGGAGTCCTTCATGACCTTCTTGGCAACCGCATCGAACTGATCGAGCTGATGGGCCGACCACCTGCGGCGGGCGATATCGCCTGGGCCGTTTCGTTTGGATCATCAGGCTGACCACAGGAAGATGCCTGCGATGTGGAGCCCGGCCGGATAGATCGTGGCGGTCTTCTCGTAGCGGGTGGCAATACCGCGCCATTACTTGAGGCGGTTGATGCAGCGCTCGACAGTGGTCGTTCGCGCGGACGGATCAGCGTCGGTGGGGCGGGTCTATCTGCGGGTCTGTTGCTGGATGGCGGGCGCAAGTCGGTGGAGTCGATGGCCGCCCGCCTGGGCGAGGACGGGAACCGGCAGACGCTGGCCCAATTCGTGACCTCCAGCCCGTGGGATGCGGCGCATATGTAACAGGAACACCTGCTGTTTCGAAGGTGGGCATTGCCTTGACCAGGTGTGCCTGATCTCCCGCGAGGACGTCGTGACGGTGCTTGTGCTGCCGGACCACGAGCTGTGCGAGGTCCGCCGACCGACCGTAGACGGCACTCCTTGGCTGACGTCGGCCTCCGCGGTGACACGCCCATGGGATCGCTGACTCCTTGCGAGCCTGGTGAGAACCAATCTGTTTGAACGGAGCGATAGCGGTCACGCGGTGAATGACCATGATGTCGAGAACAGCAAGGTGTGAGTGAAATGGCTGCTGACGAGAAGACTCAGGCCAAGACCGAGCAGGCCAAGGGCAAGGTCAAGGAAGCTGCCGGTCGCACCGTGGGCAATGAGCGGCTCACTGCCGAGGGGCGTGCCGATCAGGCCAAGGGCGACGCTCGGCAGGCCAAGGAGAAGGTCAAGGACGCCCTGACCGACTGACGTCGCTCAGAACCCGCCCTCGGCCCCGCGACGTCCTCTTCACGCGGGGCCGAGGTGTGTTCCAAAAAGGTACGGAGCCGCCGCACGCGCTTTGCTGTCCCGCAGGGAGAGCGAGCGCGTAGGCCCCGACGGGGTCGAGGTGCAGTTCGACGAGACTTCGAGTTCCTCGCGGAGCGCGGGGACGAGGAGGAAGCCGGGGTGGTCTTCCCTCTGCGGGTGCGGCAGGCGGAGCCGACGGGGACGTCACAGTTCGGGCCGGCGTGAAGTTTGACCGTCAATGCACACAGATGGCCAATTGCGCGATGAGCTTCGCGCGACTTACGTGCTGCGGATTCCCAGCGCCAGCAGGCCGGCGTCGAGATCGCGTGTTCTGGGGATGTCGTTGAGTTCGACGCCGAGCTGCACCAAGGTCTGTGCGACGCCGGGGCGGATGCCGACGAGGACGGGGTGGGCGCCGGGGAGGCGTGCGACGCAGGCGATTACGGAGAGTCCGCCACCGACGAATGTGTCGACTACCTGCACGCCGGTGATGTCGTCGAGGACACCATGAGCGCCCTTCTCCACGACCTGGGCGGACAGCACCTCCTGGAGGGAGGCCACCGCTGTCTCGTTCAGGTCCGACGAAAGGGCTACCAGGAGAACACCCCCGATGTTCCGATGTGCTCGCTCATCGAATCTTCCTCTTGCACGTCAGTTCCTACCGCGGCTGCCCGGCCGAACTCGCAGTCAGACCAGGAGAAGCACTGTCATCTCGAAGGCGCTATGCCCGCGTCGGGCCTGATACTCCCACGTTGCCCCCCTTCGACTGTCCGCCGCCGGGTCCGGTGTGCTCGCTCGGACGGCCAGGTACAGGAACGGATGGACGACGTCTCCCACACACTCTGCGTCCACCGGTGCAAGCAACATCTACGTCGCGCTGATCGCCGCCTGACACCAACTGCCCGGCGCACATTCTCAGGACGACGTGCCTGTACGCAGTTGAACCCAACGTCGTCGGGTGTGCCTGGCTCTGCGCTTCGAGGGACCGCGGACGGAGGAGCTGAGGCAGCGGTCGGGGATCGGGTTGCTCGTCGTCGATGTCGACAAGAGGCAGACTGCGGACGCGCGAGTGTGGACGCCTGCCGGGATCGTCTTATCTCAGTGCGGAGAAGTGGCTCCCTGGGTCGATATGACCGGTTCTCGGCCGCGATGACCTACTGGCAGTCCCCCCGCGGTGTGCGCTGTCAACTGTGCGCTCGCGGAGGCGATCTGCGCGACGCCCGCGACAGGGACGAGCGGAGCGACATCCCGCCACGGCCGACGTCAAGAGCGGCAGGTTGCCTTCATCTGCGCGGCCGCGTGGTGGGCCTTAGCCCAGCCGCTGGACCAGTCGTCACCCCGGTCCAGGAGCTTCACGCCGATGGTGGGGCCCTTGACCGGAAACGTACCGACGCCGATCCACTGACCTCGCAGACCTGCCTGGTTGACGGTGAAACTGCTGTACTTCGTCGTCCGGTCATTGGCGTCGACCAGCACGTGGTACGTGGAGGGGTGCCCTCCCACGTACAGGGTTGTGTTGCTGTGCGGGATGAACACGGAGATCTGGCAGGTACGCGCTTCGGTGCCCGGCCTCCACCACCACATCACCCTGCTCTCCCCATCCGTGGACGTGGAACCGGACATGGGGACCGCAGCGTAACTGCCGCTGCACCCGTCACCCGTCCAGGCTCCGGTCGTGCGGGTGTACCAGCCCGCTGTGCCGTCGCTGTAGTAATTGACCTGCTTGTAGCCGCCGCCGACCGGGGTGGGGCAACCGTGTCCAACGACCCCCGTGTAGACGACGGCAGAGGCTGCCAGCGCCTTGGGCGCCTGGGGCGGGGTACCGGAACTCTGAGTTGAAGCCGACTTGTCTGCAGCCGGGGTGGGAGCGGCAGTCGTCCCCGGCTCGCCGACCACGCCCTTGGCCTTCTTCTCCGCATTATCCTCTCCTGCGAGAAAGCCGGCCTCCTCCCGGCCCCGTCCGGACGCCTCCGCACCGCTGCCCGGTACCGTGGCTCCACGGGCCTTGGGCCCCCCACCGTGCCGAGCGTCAGGTGAGGCCGCCGAGAAGGTCCCGGGCGCCTCTGTGCCGCCACCGCCGAGCACCGTGCCGGGTGACTCGCTCGCACCGGGCCGGCCGCCGTCGCCGACGGCGATCAGGAAGGGCACACTGATGAGCAGGACTCCGGCGATCGCCGCAGCGGCCAGCAGTGCCTTGCCGGGGCGCCCCACCTCCTTGGAGCCAACTGGGCCGTTGAGCTGGGCTGTTGCCGCGGGGCCGTATGCCGCACCCTTTCCCTCGGTGCCGACGGGCACCGTGGCCTGACGCTCCGCTTCGGCAGAGATCAGTGACGTTCCGCTCGACGCGGTCACGGCAGAAACGCCAGTACCTCCGGCGTCCCCGGCTCCTTCGGACCGCGCTGATTCCCCTGGACCCACAGGCTGCCCGGCTTTCGCAGCACTCCGGGCAGCCGTCGCATCCACCCCGAGCCCTTTCGACTGTCCCGGCTCTCCAGGCCTGCCGGCTCCTGCAGCCGCGGTCTCGGCTCCGGTCTCAGCCCTCGGCTCCGTATCGGAGGCGAGTGCAGATCCGGCCGCAGGATCGCGCTTGCCTGGCTCCAGGGAAGGATCGTGGTCCGTTCTGGCGGCGCCATGCCTCTGCGCGGACGGGCTATTCCGTTCGTCCGCAGCCTCTTTGTGCTGGGGCATGATGATGGACTCCTCTGCATGAGAACTCACGGGGGCGGCATCGTGCGCTTACCAGAGGCACGCAGCACGGTCCGCGACAGTATCCGCCCACTGGGATTCCACGGCAGGCGCGGCCGAAACAGCGAGCCGACGCTCTCCCGTCGTCCGGACCCATAGCCGCCCCTCCCCGGCACTGTGGATGATGCCTTCGAGGCCCGCAGACGCCGGACATGACGCAAACCGTATCGTGGGCTTGTCCGGTGATCATGCACTCCGGCCAGGGAAGCACTTGGCAAGTATGAAGGCTTTCCGGGGACTGTACGGCGATGTTCGGCGCGATGAGAAGCCGCCCCACGTCTCGGCGGTACGGCAGCCCTCTCTCTGCGACGCGGGTCAGCGCAGCGATCCGGATTCCGCCGCGGACGATCTCTCCGGTGCTGTGCCCTCAGTGAAGCCGAGTTCCTGGGCCCCAATGACAGACAGCAGTTCCAGTTGCTCGGCTCCTCGGCTTCCGGGCGGCGCGGTGAACCACAGCAGACGCTGGCGTCCGTCCTCGCTGAGCAGGTTGTAGCAGTCGAGTTCGATGACGCCGAGCGCGGGATGGACGATCTTCTTGTGGTCCATGCGGCGCACCGCGACGTCGTGGGTGTCCCAAAGGGCTGCGAACTCCTGGCTGCGTCGGCGTAGCGCGGCAACCATTTTCGTGACCTCCGCGTCCCGGCCGCGCCGGGCGGCCGCTGCCTGGAGGTCGGCCACGAACACCCGGGAGTGGTGCGGGTGGTCCTCGGCCGGGTACCTCTCGCGGGTCTGCGGGTCGGTGAACCAGCAGTACACGAAGCTCGCCGCCGGGCCGCGGTGTGCCGGGGACTTGCCGAGCAGGTGCTGGGCCAGGTCGTTTTCCGCCAGGGTTTCGTGCAAGTCGGTGATGACGCGCGCGGGGGTGTTGGACAACCGGTCCAGCAGTCCGAGAAGCGCAGGCTGCACGTGTGCCGACGGCCCGTGGGCTGACAGGGGGATCGGCCGCTCGGCCAGGCGGAACAGGTGGTCGCGCTCGTCGTCGTTCAGACGTAGGGCTCGGGCGAGGGCGGCCAGGGCCTGGGCCGAGGGCTGCACGCCGTTCTTCGCGCTGCTTCGTTCCAACTCGGTGTAGTAGTCGGCCGACAGCCCTGCCAACTGGGCGACCTCCTCACGGCGTAGCCCCGGGACGCGCCGGCGCGGGCCTTGGGGGAGACCGACCTCGGCGGGTCGGACGCGGTCGCGGCGTGTCCTGAGGAAGGCGCCGAGTTCTGGAAGGTTCACCCGTTCATGGTCTCTCGCGCGCCAGGCCGTAGCCAGGGGGTGGCATCCCCTGGGTAGACGCAGCCCTGGCTAGGGGGGAGGACCCGGCCCATTGTCAAGGACGCAGCAGGGCGACGGCGAGACCGCGGCCCGATCCGCATTCACCACAGGAGTCAGTAATGCCCCTTCCCGCCACCCTCGACGGGATCACCGCCCCGGCTCAGCTCTCCGCCTCACCTCGTGTCGCGATCGTCACCGGCGGCTCACGAGGCATCGGTCGCCAGGCCGTCAGGGGGCTGGCTGCCGACGGGTACGCCGTCGTGGTCGGCTATGCCGGCAACCAGGACGAGGCCGAAGCCGCAGTAAAGGAAGCCGTCAACAGCGGTGCCCGGGCGATCGCGGTACGCGCCGACGTAGCCGACGAACACGCTGTCGCAGCTCTGTTCGAGGCGGCCGAAGCAGAGTTCGGCGGTATCGACGTCGTCGTGCACGCGGCCGGGCGGGCACACATGGCGCCGATCGCCGAGATGGACCTGGCCGTTCTGGACGACCTCCACCGCACCAACATCCGCGGCACCTTTGTCGTTGTCCAGCAGGCCGCCCGTCGGGTGCGCCCCGGCGGTGCGATCGTGACGTTCTCCACGTCTGTGGTGGCGCTGGCCTTCCCGAACTACGGCGCGTACTCCGCAAGCAAAGGTGCGGTCGAGGCGCTGACACTGATCCTGGCCCGGGAACTGCGGGGCCGGGACGTCACCGCCAACGCCGTCGCGCCCGGCCCCACGGCCACCGACCTCTTCCTGGACGGCAAGGACGAGGAGACCATCGCCCGCTTGGCCGCCCAGCCCCCGCTCGGGCGACTGGGTACCCCGTCCGACATCGCCGAGGTCGTCGCGTTCCTGGCCTCCCCGGCCGGTCACTGGATCAACGGACAGGTTGTCCGTGCCAACGGCGGAATCATCTGACCCCCCGCAGCCACTCCATCGATCAACGAAAGAACCTGTCATGAGGAACGCCGACGCCGAAAGGCCATTCCGGTCATCGGAGCCTCCAGCGGTACCAGGGGGTCCGAACCTGCTCTGGCCGCCTCCGATCACACCGTGCACGCGAGGATCGCCAGACCACGACCCGTCACGCGGCCGCTGTGGCCGCCTTGACCCACTACGGACCGACCACCACGTCGACGTGCACGCCGTCGAGCTGGACATCACCTCTGAGGACCCCGCCGACGCCGCGCCTCCGATGGGCAATCCGGGCAAACGTCTGGCCGCGCTCATTCCTTCGGACGCCGAAGTGACCGGGATCGCCAAAGCCGTGGCGAGCCTGGTTTCGATGGCGGATGACACTCGGTCTCAGCGCACCCACACAAACCCAAGCCGAGACGGTAGCGAAACCGTCTCCGCGGTCGTCGAGCGCCTTCTTGTCGACTGATTCCGCCGCATCGGACTGAACAGCCTGCTCGCCGCAGGCAGCTCCCTGTAACGCCTCCTGAGAAAAGGAACAACCCGCCATGCCTTTCGCGAACTTCAAGGTCCCCGAGAAGACCCTCACCCCCAAGCAGAAGGAGCAGATCGTCACCCGCACCACCGAGCTGTACGTCGAGATCTACGGCGAACGCGCCCGTGACAACACCATGATTCTGGTCGAAGAGGTCACCGACGGCGGCTGGGGCATCTCCGGCAACGTGCTGACCCTTGCCATGCTCGGCGAGGCGACACCGACCCACACCAGCGACGCCTGACCGCACCCACGACCGTCAGTCGGCCAAGACAGCACCGTGAAACCGAGGGCCGCCGGTCGCACTCGGCGGCCCTCGGCTGTGCACACCTGCGCTGACCGACCTGTCTTCGCGGCTGGTGCCTGCGCAGGGGCACCAGGGGGGAGCGTCCGCTGCGCCGGATTTCGTGTCGTTCTTCCAACGGCAACGGCGTCAGGAAGCAGTCTCCTCGCGGCAGCCGGTGAGCGGGCCGTGGGTGCGTTCTCGATCGGTGGCAGGGCGCCGAGGCGACCGGTGTTGACGGCCGGTAGGCAGCAGGACGTGATGAATGCGCGCGCTTCCCCCTTCCCCGATATCGGTAACGCAGCCTGCCGTGTGCGTGGGCGAACTCGTTGAACGTGCCCTCGACTCCGGAGCGGACCGCGTGTCGGGTCCTCCGCTTGGGTGTCGGTTGCTCGGCGCGTGGTCACCAGCCAGTGTCAGATACCTCAGGTGATCAGGCCGGCACTGATCAACCAGATGTGCTCGCATGTCTCCGATGCCTTCTGAAGGTTCTCTCGGGATTCTTGTGAGGCGTGGTAAAAGGTCCGCTCGATCATCCAGCACAGGGCATGCGCGATTGCCGAGGCTTGGTCTGGTCGGGTGCCGGCCTGAATCCCGGCCCGTTCCAGGACTCTGGTGATGGCCTCGACGAACAGATCAGCGGTGTGCTTCCACAGCTCGCCGATCTCCGGCACCGTGAGCGACAGGTCGATCGCCGTGCGCATGACCAGGCCGTGCTCGTTCCACAGCTCGACCGTGCGCTGCATGGCCGCCGCGATGGCCTGGCGTGGCTCATCCGTCTGCGCGGTGGCCCGGGACCGCTCCCACAGATGCTCCACGGTCCGGGCTACGAGTGCCGTGACCACTTCCTGCTTGGAGCCGAAGTAGAAGTACAGGGCACCACGTGTGATGCCGGCGCCCTGGGCCACGTCACCGACGGTCATGGCGTCGTAGCCCTTTTGCGCCAGCAAGGCCTCGCAGGTGTCGAGGATGGCCCGCTCCCGGACGTCCCCCTTGCGCTCGGTGGTACGACGACCGCGCGCGGAGGGCTGGCCAGGCATCACAACTGAGCGCCCTCGGCGAAGTCGGTCGTACGCGAGAGCGCCTCCCACGCCCGGATGTCCTCGTCCACGGCCGTGCGCGCGGCGGTGACCAGTCGCAGGGCGTCGGAGCCCAGGACAAGATGGGCCGGCGGGCGCTCGAGCGAAGCAATGTGCACGAGAGCGTCTCCGGCCTTGGCCGGATTGCCCAGCTGGTTGCCGCTGGCCTTCTGCCGCGCTTCGCGGATGGGGGAGAACAGATCGTCGTAGTCGTCGACGGTCCGCGCGGCGCGTGTCATGGACCGCCCGGCCCAGTCGGTGCGGAAGGAGCCGGGCTCGACCGCTGTCACGTGGATGCCGAACTGCGCGACTTCCTTGCCCAGCGCCTCGAGGATGCCTTCCAGGGCGAACTTGCTGCCACAGTAGGCGGACATGCCGGGCACAGCCATGAGCCCGCCCATGGAAGTGACGGCCATCAGATGTCCGCGGCGGCGTGCGCGCATATGGGGGAGCGCTGCTTGCAGGGTGGCCACGGCCCCGAACACGTTGACCTCGAACTGCCGCCGCACCTCGGCCAGAGGTGTTTCCTCGAAGGTTCCTTCCAGGCCGTAGCCGGCGTTGGCGACGACTACATCCAGGCAACCGACGCTGCGCTCGACCTCCGCGACCACGCCTGAGACGGCATCGCCGTCCGTCACGTCCAAGATGCGGCCGTGAGCATGCCCGGGCCTGAGTTCCTCGAAGGCCCGCAAATCTTTCTCGGAGCGGACGGTGCCGACCACGGTGTGCCCGGCAGCCAGGGCGGCTTGCGCGAAAGCGCGCCCCAGGCCCGTGCTCACGCCGGTGATGAGCCAGTTCTGCTTCTGCACTGTTCCTCCAGCAAGTCTTGTGGAGCCTGACCGCCCCATCCTGCGAAAAGTCTACACAGTGTCGATTTTTATCGTTACTGCGTCGATTGAGGAGAGGTTCGCAGGAGGGGATGTCCCCAAGCTCAGTCATGTGCCGCGCACCGCCTGGATCGGCGTCGTCAAGGTCAGCACTCAGGCTGTCAACCGGGTCTGCGACGGATAAGGTCTGATCCTCCGCACAGGGGGTGACTTGAAGTGGCTCTTTGGAGTGACGAAGGTCGGTACGGGGATTCATGACCGACTCGCCGTCCGTCCGCCTGCACCGAGTCGCCGTCGGGACGGTCAGGTTGCGGGAGCGAGTGCGGTGATGGCGTCGACGAGGGTCGGCCGGGGCTTCCAGCGGGATCAGGTGACCGGTTGCCGGGCGGTCCGCGATGGTGTGGAGCCTGCTGCGACAGCGAATCTCCGCTCAGGTCATTAGCTGTAGTGTTCCCACCGGCTGTTCAGGGCGTCGTACGTGTATCGCGGCAGGCCCTTGATGGCGCTGGTGCGGAACGGGCGGCCGCAGTCGTCGATGCGGACGGTGCCGATGCGGCCCTGGGAGGACCAGTGGTACCAGAGGCAGTCGCACGTGCAGGTGCCAGCGGTGACCAGCAGCACTTCGGGGTCCCTCGCGGAGACTCGGTAGGGCATGGGCACGGCCGGGATCGGTGTGGGGCGGCCTTCGGCGGTCCTCGGTCAGACTCCGGAGAGCCGGTTTGAGAGGTCGAGGGCGTCGGTCGGCGCGCCGGGCCTCTGTGTGGCGACGACGTTTTGGTCGGTCAGGTCGGCCGACCAGGTGGCCACGACCATCCCGGCCTCCGCGATCAGGGCCTCGGTGCGGCGCCGGTAGCTGCACGCTTCACACCGCCCGGCCGTCTGCTCCAGCCCGCAGTCCTCGCACGCCAGCGTCTGACGAGCCGTGTCAGCGGCGGCTGCGGCCGTACGCTCGCGCTTCGCCTGCTCCTGGTCAGCCGCACGGGCCTCATCGCGCCGGGCCTGCTGCGGGCGAGTCTCCTCTTGGCGCGCCGCGGACACTTCGGCTTCGCGAGCAGTCTGCTCACGCAGTTGCTCCTCGATGAGGGGACGGCGCTTCGCGTCGCTCAGGCCGGGCAGATCCAGGTCGATCTGCGCAGCGGTCTTCGCCCGTCGGGCTCGTCGGATGTACACCACGGTGCTGCAGTTCTCACACTCGCCGCCAGTGTCCAGCCGGGTGCCGTCGATCGCGGTTCACCTCCGCTCGAGCGGTGAACCGTGGGAGTACCGGTTAGCCCTCGGCGTGGATCGGCAACGCCATGTCAGGGGCCCGGCTCTATGCCAGGCGGCACGACGACGGCTCGATCGACCGGGCGCCCCCGGTCGCCGTCCGCTGAGATCGTCGAGCAGATCGCGGGCGGTGCGGACGGCGAGGCGGCGGTGCTCCTCGCCTTCGGGACGCGCCTGACACATCCCGGAGAGGGCTGTATCGCCGTACGCCCGAACAACGGCGACCCTTTCCCCTATGCCCGAGAGGACGGCCACGATTGGCGTGTCCTGTCGGTGTCCGAGGTTTCCGCGTCGAGGGCCACGAAATCCCGGACGAGGACATCGCGCGCCTGTCCCCGCTCAAGTATCGCTACCTGACGACGGGATCTCGGCACGTCGCCGAACGATGACTCACCCCCGACCCAGAAAAATGCGTGGCACGTATTTTTGCGCACCACGCATCTTCTGTTAGTGTGAACGGTATGAGCGGTCTACGGGAACGCAAGAAGGAAGCCACGCGCGCGGCGCTGAGCTGGGCCGCAGTCCGGCTCACCGCCGAGCGCGGGTGGAGTGCGGTCAAGGTCGAAGACATTGCCGCGGCGGTCGGCGTGTCGCCGCGCACCTACAACAACTACTTCTCCAGCAAGGCCGAAGCGATCGCCTTCCGGCATCTTGAGCGCTCGTTGCGGCTCGCGGCCGAGCTGCGTCACGGACCGCCCGGTGAGCCGCTGTGGGAGGCGATCATGCGCGCGGCATTGCGGCAGTTGGAGCCTGGGCCCGAGGTGGAGCACATGCCGCCCCAAGGCCCCGACGAGTGGGCGGCCGGCCTGCGGGTGATGCTGGCCGAACCCGCACTGGAGGCCGAGATGCTGCGCGCGGGCAAGATCGCGGAGAAGGAGCTTGCCGAGGCGATCGCCGACCGCGCAGGCATGAACCTCGGGGCCGATCTCTACCCGCGCCTGGTGGCCGCGAGCGTGATGGCCGCAAGCAATGTCGCTCTCGAACTGTTCGTGCAGGGCGGCACGGGCGAGCCGATGGAGGTTCTGCTGCCCCGAGCTCTGCGCATGGTTGCTGCCGGACTCCCCACCCCGTAAATCCCCCTTCTCGCTCTGAACAGGGGCTGCTGCCCGCAGCCTCTACCCCGCCACGCCCTGGAAAGGTGAATTGTCATGCTTGATGTCGTAATCGTCGGTGGCGGCCCGAACGGGTTGACGCTCGCCTGCGAGCTGGCACTGGCCGGGGTGCGCCCGGTCGTGCTGGAGCGTCTGGCCGGCCCGAAGACCGAGGCCCGCGCCAATGGCTTGGTCGGTCAGGTGGTGCGCATGCTCGACCGGCGCGGCCTCTACGCTCGCATCAGTGAGTCCGAGGAGCCGCCCCGCCCCGCACCCCGATACATGTTCGGCGCATTCACGCTGGATCTCACGGGGCTCGGCGACAGCAACCCCGTATGCCTCCTCCCGGCGCCCCAGGAGCACATCGAGAAGGTTCTCGCCGAACGCGCCGTGGAACTAGGCGTCGATCTCCGCAGGGGCCAGGAGGTGACAGATGTGCAGCAGGAGGACGACTTCGTCCGGATCACCCTGGCCGACGGAGAGACGTTCACCACCCGCTACCTGGTAGGGGCCGACGGCGGCCACAGCATGGTGCGGCGCCTGTCCGGCATCGACTTCCCCGGCGTGACCACCGACGACTTCATCACCCGCTCCGCGCACGTGTCCGTGGCGGACGAGCACCTGGGCCCCGACGGCAGCCTGCACGTCCCCGGCTACGGCACCCTGCCGCCCCTGCTCTACGTGCGCACGGAGTACGGCACGATCGCGTGGGGTCTGCTGCCCGGCCGAGTGCCTGTCCTCAACACCACCGAAACCGGCAGCCCGGACGAGTACACCACCCCGATGACCTTCGAGGAGATGATGGCGAGCGCCGAACGCGTGCTGGGCGTACCCGTCCCGCTCGCTCCGCCCAAGGGAGAGGGGCCCCACCTTCTTCGACGGCTGCTCGGCGGAAACACTCGGCTGGCAGAACGCTACCGGGATGGGCGGGTTCTGCTCCTGGGCGACGCGGCCCACGTGCACTCCGCGATCGGCGGCCCCGGGCTCAACCTCGGTCTGCAGGACGCGTTCAACCTCGGCTGGAAGCTGGCCGCCACCGTGCACGGGTGGGCCCCCGAAGGTCTGCTCGACACCTACGACGAGGAACGCCGGCCGGTCGCAGAACACGTCGTGGCCTCGACCCTGTCCCAGTCGGCGCTGATGCGCCCCGGACCGGAAGTCGGAGCGCTGCGGACCGTCTTCGGTGACCTGCTCGCCACACCGGGCGGAACGGAACACATCGCCCATCTGCTCGCCGGCACCACCGAGGGATTCGCACCCGACCTCGTGATCCACACCGACGCAGGCACCCGCCGACTGGCCGACGTGACCACCACCGGCCGCCCTTTGCTGCTGGACCTGAGCGGCGACTTCGCCGAGGCCGCGCAGCCCTGGCACGACCGGGTCGACATCATGAGCGGCAACGCCGACGGCACGAGCGCGACAGGTCTCCTGCTACGCCCCGACTGCCACATAGCCTGGACCGGAACCGAACCGAACGACGTCAGCGGCCTGCGAGCCGCGCTGTCCCAATGGTTCGGCGAACCGCAGAACGACGCCCACGAACCGGGCACCAATCGAAAGGAGATCAGCCCCACTTTCGGGTGAGAACGGGCTCTGCGACCGGACTCGGGTTCGGTGAGGGGCTGGCGGCCGTTGATTGATCTCGCTCGCGCAAATGACCAGTTGCGAGAGTTCCGCGAACGCCCCGGAGCACGCTCACGACTCCGCCTGAAACTGGCGCTGCCGCGCGGCCCGCCCGTCCTCCCTGCCGCCAAGGCTGACGGGCGGCATTGTTGCATTGCTGTCGTCAAACGATGGCTAGCACAAGCGGTCGACGCGTCCGACGAACCCCCGCAATCCGGAGGGCGCGGCGTAATGCCGGTAAGCGGTGGTGATGCCGACGCGAAACCGGCGGCGAGCTGGGCGTAGGTATGGCCGGAGCGCAGATGCGCGAGGACAAGCAGGGCTTGGCGGCCCGTGTGCAGGCGGCGTCACCGTGTTTCACGTTCCTTGCGGCGGGCCCGCAGGCGGGCGGCAGGAAGTGCAGGGGCGAGGTGGACACACCGATGCCGGACGGGTAACAAGCACGCAGAAGCTCCTGTTGGAGCCGTGATCTTGGTCGTGAACTCGTCTAACAGGAGCTTCTTCACGTCCGGACACCGTCCTCAGCCCAACTGCCACCCTGCCGGACCAGGTTGAAAAGGCTCACTGGTTCGAGGTCCCGCGGCTGCCGTACTTGCACGCTGACATGCGTTGGGAGCGGGCCGTCGCGGATGGCCTCACCGCCGACGTCTCCCATGCTTTCGGCATCTTCGACAGGACACTGTGCGGAATCCAGGTGGCCGGCATGTCACCGTCGGATTACTGGTGGCTGCCGGAGCGGGGGAACGCCTGTGGCGCCTGCCAGGATATGGCGGGTGTCATCGATGGCCGCTGGCCGCAGGCGTTGAGGGGCGAGGACGCGCGGGTCAGTGTGGCTCGGCGGCTTTGAGTCTTTCAAGTTCGGGGTCGACTCTCGTGTGAGCCCGCGGCTCATCAGGTCGATCATCGCGAGGCGGATCATCGCTTGGGAGCGGTGCGGGTGGGTTTCGTAGTCGCGGGGGAGGCGGCGGTGATTCATGAGCCAGCCGAATGTCCGCTCGACGACCCAGCGCCGGGGGATTACCTTGAAGCCCTTCTGGCCAGGGTCGCGGTGGGTGACTTCGACGTCGAGGGTGGCGCCGTGGTCGATGGCTTTGGTTCGATAGCCGCTGTCGGCCCATGCCTTGGTGATTCTGGGGTGGGCCTTGGCGATGCGCGAGAGCAGGTGGATCCCGCAGGCATTGTCGGAGATGCTGGCCGCGGTGACGCAGACCGCGAGGAGGAGGCCGAGGGTGTCGACGCCGATATGGCGCTTGCGGCCCGCGATCTTCTTGCCCGCGTCGATGCCCTGGCCGGTGGTCGGGACGTTGGCGGACCTCTTGATGCTCTGGGCGTCCAGGGCCCATGCGCTCGGTTCGGCGTCCCGGCCTGCGGCCTCCCGGACAAGTCGGCGCAGCAGGCCGTTGAGCTGGTTGAACACGCCGTCCTTCTGCCAGGCGGCGATCCGTCGACGGTTTCCCACGGCGCGAAGTCGTGGGGGAGATAGCGCCAGGGGATCCCGGTGCGGTCCACGTGCAACACCGCGTCCATGATCCGGCGCAGGTCGTGCTCAGGCGGTCGCCCGATATGCAGGCCATGCGCTATGTCGGCGCCGCCTGCCCGGAGCGCACCGCGAGACTGCCCAGGTAGCGGGCCTGCTCCGGGCCCGGCCCGGCAGCGGAAGGGTTCGGCGCCTCCTGCTGGGCTTCGCGTAGGGCGTCGTCTCTGGCGTTGAGGGCCGCCGCGGCGGCGAGGAACGACGCCGGGCTGTGGGCGCCGGTGCCGATCGTGGACGGCTGGTCGGCCGGGGTCACGGACACCTCCCTAAGCTGTCACCATGTCGACGACATCATGTTTGTCATCCATTGGATGACATGTTACAACGGTGTCAGTGCAGCGCATTGGCAGCAACTGCCTACAACCCGCTGGAGGTGTTTCACGATGTTGATGCGCACTGACCCCTTCCGTGAGCTGGACCGGCTGGCGCAGCAGCTGGTGGGCCCGGGTACATGGTCGAAGCCGTCGGCGATGCCGATGGACGCCTACCGCGAGGGCGACGAGTACGTGGTGGCCTTCGACGTCCCCGGTGTCACCGCGGACGCGATCGATATCGACGTCGAACGGAACATGCTCACCGTCAGGGCAGAGCGCCGGCCGGTGGCGAAGGCCGACGACGCGCAGATGGAACTGTCCGAACGGCCGCTGGGCGTCTTCTCCCGCCAGATCGTGCTCGCCGACACCCTCGACACCGAGCACATCAAGGCCGACTACGACGCGGGCGTGCTCACCTTGCGCATCCCTATCGCCGAGCGCGCCAAGCCCCGCAAGATCTCCATCGGCGTCGGAACCGGCCACAAGGAGATCTCCGGCTGACACCGGCCGGAGAAGGTGCGGAGGACGGGACACCTGCTCTCCCCCTCACCCCGCCCTCCGCACCCCTACAGGCATCCGAAGAACCAGAAGGGCGGCGCCGAGATGACTCTGCGACGCGAAGCGTTCCTCGACCACGTGAAGGAACGCGGTGAGTACGGCACTGTCGACGAAGCCGAGCGCGCGGCCCGCGTGGTCCTCGCCCTGCTCGGCGCGCACCTTGTCGGCGAAGTCCGCGCCCAGCTCGCGGCACGCCTGCCGGAGGGCTTCGCCCTGATCCTGCTCAACCCGCTCCAGAGCGCCGAACCGCTGCCCCCGGAGCGGTTCCTGAGGGCGACTGCCGCCTGGATCGAGGGCGCTACCGAGCAGACCGCGACCTGGGACGTCAGTGCCGTGCTGTCCACGGTCGCCGACACCGCGGGCGAGGACCTCCTGAGACAGATCCTGCTCCAGCTCCCGGTCGGCTACGACCTCCTCTTCGGCCGCCCCCAACCCATCTGACCACCGGTGCCGCACACCGGCACCATCCCACCCTGGCTTGACGAAAGGCATGCACCGCAGTGATCACCGACGTGCGCGTACCGCTTGAGCACCACCAGCCGTACTCGTCAACGTACGAGCAGATGCTGGAGAAGGTCCGCTACGAAGGCGCCTACCCCACCCGCGAGCGAGCTGAGGAAGCCGTCCGCCTGATCCTCTCGGGGCTGGGACGCCAGCTGACCGGCGACGAACGCGTCGACCTGGCCGCCTGCCTGCCCCTGGAGGCCGCACGCGTCCTGACCGCACAGATTCCCGACGCCCAGCCGCTGACCGGCTGGGCGTTCGTCAAGGACCTCGCCGCCCGCTCCGGCGCCTCCCTGGCCACTACCCGCTGGGACACCGGGTCCGTCTTCGCCGCTGTCACCGCCCATGCCGGCCCCGACCTCATCACCCGTATCCACCACCAGCTCCCCACGGGCTGGGCCCTGCTGTTCGGCCAAGCCGAACTCAACCCGGCCGCGTAAACGGCCCCTGCCCTCCCAGTGCCAGGCCGGCTAGCATGACGGTGCCCGACCCGCGCACGCGCACCCCGCACGGAGAGGCCGCCGCAGCCTCGGCATGACACTCCGGGCGACGTCGGAGCCATCATGAAGACGACCTTGTCCGGGACGCCGAAGCGTCCCGGACAGTAGGCGCGGGCGCCAGTCACGAAGCAACTTGGGCAGGTACAGGTCTTCGTCGTCTCAGGCCGAGGCCAGCGGAGCGGATGACTCGGCGGCGCGACGGTATGCGGCGTTGATGTGCTGCCCTTCTTCGAGCCGGTCTTCGATTGACGACAGGTGCGGCTCGGTGCTCGGCGGCCTGGCTCAGGCCAGGCGTAGGCAGAACGGGTGTCCGGCCGGGCTGGCGTAGATGCGGTTGCCGGTGCGGGTTTCCGGGGTGATCTCGTCGGTGGGGGGCAGTCGGGTGGCGCCGGCGTCGGTGGCCGTGCGGTCGGCGGTTGCGAGGTCGTCGACGCCGAAGTCGAGGTGCATCTGCTGGGAGGTGCCGTGCGGCCAGTTCGGGGCGGTGTGTCCGGGGGCGGACTGGACCACGATCACCGGGAGGCCAGGAGCCTGGACGAAGTGGTGGGTCGGCGTGGGAGTGACAGAACCGCCGAGCAGCCGGTGCCAGAAGGAGCTTTCCTTCTCGATGTCGGCGGCGTCGATGATCACGGAGGCCAGGGTGATGGGCATGGGGGTGTCCTGTTCGTATTGTCGGGGGTTGCTCAGACGGTCGGGATGATGCCGCCGTCGACGCGGAACTGTGCTCCGGTGAGCCATTTCGCGCGGCTGGAAGCGAGGAAGGCGATCATCTCGGCGACATCCTCGGGATCTCCTGGACGGCCCATGGGAACGTTCAGGTGGTCCACGATCTGCCGGGTGACCTCCTCGGTGGTGATGCCTTGCTTCTCGGCCATGTGCTTCAGATGGGCGGTGGCGCCTTCGGTGGCGACGAAGCCGGGGAGGACACAGACCACGCGCACGCCATGCTCACCGACCTCGGTGGCCAGTTCGCGGCTGTAGGTGTTGAGCGCGGCCTTGGCGGCGGCGTAGGACGCTTCGGTGCGCTGGGGCAGTTGGCTGGCGATCGAGGAGACGTGCACGACGACGCCGGAGCCCCGCTCAACCATTCCCGGCACCAGGGCCCGGTCCAGGCGCACGGCGCTGAGGAGGTTCATCTCCAGGTCCGCCTGCCAGGATTCGTCCGACCGGCTCAGGGTCGGCGCCGGGGCGCTCGCCGCGCCCGCGTTGTTCACGAGCACGTCCACACCGCCCACCTGCTCGACGACGCGGCGGCCGAGTTCGGCCACTCCCTGCTGCGTGGAGAGGTCAGCTGCGAGGAATGTGGCACCGCTGTCCTTGTCGGGCCGGCTGCGGGAGGCCGTCAGCACGGTCGCGCCCGCGGCGACGAAGCGGCGCACGGTCGCCGCTCCCAGGCCCCGGCTGCCGCCGGTGACCAGGACGCGAAGGCCCTCGAGGCTGTTGTCCGTGATGGGCATGGGGATTCTCCTCCGTAAGATGAACCTGACTCCGGAAAGGTACACGTAAACGGAACCGGACTCACCTTATGGAGGTTTTCTTGTCGTCATCACGCCCGCTGCGTGCCGACGCGCGACGCAACCGCGAGGCACTGCTGTCCGCGGCCCGCCAGGCGTTCCTCGGCGGCGACGCCGACGCGCACGTCGAGGACATCGCCCGCAGCGCCGGCGTCGCCGTCGGAACGCTCTACCGCCACTTCGAAACCCGCGACGCGCTGATCGAGGAGGTCTACCGCAAAGAGGTCGACGACCTGTGCACCGAGCCCGGCGTCCTGCTGGACCAACATGCGCCGGAGGAGGCGCTGCGGCGCTTCCTGCTGCTGCTCGTGGACCACGCGGCGGTGGGCAAGGGGATGTCCGGGGTGCTGGAAAGCATCATGGCAACGGACTCACCGGTCTTCGACGACGCCCGTACGCGGATGGCCGGCGCCCTCTCTCTGCTGCTCGAAGCCGGAAGTGCGGCCGGCACCGTACGCGACGACGTCACAGGGCCCACTCTGTTGCGTGCCCTGGGCGGCATCTGCGGAATGCGCGCCACGGCGGGCTGGCTGGTAGAGGCCAGGCAGATCACCGCCCTCCTCTTCGACGGCCTGCGACACGGCGCGCCGCAGGCACCTTGAGCCGGGGGCCGCGTGCCGCGTGCCGCCGACCAGGTCCTGCCCATCACTCCTGACAGCTCCCGTCGTCGTCCTCGTCCAGCTCGAGCGTGTCCGGGGCGCGCTGCGCGCCGGCGGCCGGGACTCTGGCGGTGAAGCTGTAGCGGCCGAGCAGGTTCAGGTTGCGGTGCTTGAGCGGGGACAGGTGGGCGATGTCCTCGTCCCGCAGTTCGTGGCCCTCTGCGCGGAGTTGGGCGCGGCGGCGTCGAGGTACTTCGTCGTCCGGAGCACGATGGCGATGAGGACCAGGCCGAGCGCGCCGAGCTGGTCCTCCATCTCTTCCCGGTACGCCTGGTGGATGCTGCCGCGCTTGCCGTGGCACACGTCGCGGGCGAGCGTGTGGCGGGACTCCTGCACGTGAGCTGCCGGTTCATCTGCCGCCGGTAGGCGTCGTCGACCGGGTCAACCCCCCACAGCAGATGCTCGGTCTTCGCGATCCGCCCGTACCGGCCAGCTTCTCCAGCCGGTCGGTGAGGCGCGCCCCCAGGCACACCCGGTGGCCGTCGGCGGCCAGGCGCAGGGCCGTCGCTCACCGATCCCGCTGCTCGCGCCGGTCACCAGAAGGACCTTGCCGGTCTGCGTCATGACGACGTCCTTCCCGCACATGGACGCTTCCGCGGTCGGCTGACTGCGCCACCGCATCCGTGCGGGGCAGCGGGCATGGACCAGGACGGCTGCTGCCTGGGTGCGCCACACCCAGGCAGCGCACCGCACGGCTGCTTAGCCTGTAGGCATGGACAGGAACCACCTGGGAGCCTTCCTGCGCGCCCGCCGGGCCGGCCTCACACCGCAGGACGTCGACATGGTCAGCCACGGCACACGCAGGGTCACCGGACTGCGCCGCGAGGAAGTCGCGGTCCTCGCCGGGGTCAACGCCGACTACTACACCCGCCTGGAACAGGGCCGCGAACGCAACCCCTCGCCCCAGGTCCTGGACGCCCTCGCCCGCGCCCTGCGCCTGGACGGCGATGCACGCACCCACCTATTCCGCCTCGCCGGCAGCTCACCCGGAACGCCACGCACCCTCCACACGGCAGCCGCGGTGAGCCCGGCGCTGCGCCAGCTGATGGACGGCTACCCCCACACCCCAGCATTCGTCCTGGGCCGCACCCTGGACATCCTCGCCACCAACACCCTGGCCGACGCGCTCTTCACCCCGTTCGACCCGGCCGACAACCTGGCCCGCATGATCTTCCTCGACCCCGCAGGGCGTCACTTCTACACAGACTGGGAACGCGCCGCCCAGGCCGCCGTCGCCAACCTCCACGAAAGCGCCGGCCTCGACCCCGACAGCCCCCGACTACACCGCCTCGTCACCGAACTCACCAGGCACAGCACAGAATTCGGCCGCCTGTGGAAGGCCCACCACGTCCGAGGCAAAAGCCGGGACGCCAAGAACCTGAACCACCCCGAAACCGGCCCCCTCAACCTCACCTACCAGGCCTTCGACGTCCGCGACGCCCCTGGCCAGCAACTCATCATCTATCACGCCGAACCAGCCAGCCCCAGCGCCCGAGCCCTCAGCCTCCTCGGCTCTCTCCACGCCACCCAACACCACACCCGAACCCAACCCCCGACGCCTGGAAGAGATCATCCGCAACCTCGGTGACCGCATCGAGGAGGCACGCGTCAATGGCTGACTCGGCGAAGCCCAAGGCCGCCAGACCAGCCTCGAAGCCGCGCGCAACGAACTCGCCTCACCCGACCGCTTTACCAGGAACCGCAACCGTGGCGGCGAGAAGGGCCTCACGGTCGACGCCGCCTCGTGGCTCGACGCCACCGAGCTGTGGGGCACGGCGATGCCGCGCACTATGCCGCCGGTGCGGGCACGTCTCGCGCCCGCACCGGCGGCGTGAACGGCTGCGCACGCGACACGCATAAGGTGATGCCCATGACGCCTGAGGAGGAGAAACGCCCGCGCGCGCTGCTCGCGGGCGCTTCAAGCCGGTGGGTGCTGCTGCTGCCGTGAGGCGTGGCGTTCGTGCTCTGCGTCGCCCTGCTCCCCACCGGCGACGCCGCATACGCCCCGTCGTTCCTGACCGGTCAGGGTTCCAGCCTCGCCCTCGTCGGCGCCTACGCGCTCGCCGCCTCGCTGGCCGCGCACCGCGACCACACAGCGGCCTTCGCCGCCTGCGAAAGGGACCTGCGCGGTCTCGTCGAACTGAACCAGAAACAGGTCACGGACGGCCACGCGGCGCTGTTCCCCACCACTGCCGAGGCCCTTGAGAGGCGCAACGCCCGACTTCGCGCCCTCGCCGCCTCACCACCGGCCACCGAGCGCCCGGCGCACATCGCCCTCACACTGCCCGAACCCGTCCATGACGACCCCAGGGATCGTTGCCCCCCCCGTCCCCGAGCGGGACGGCGCTCCGGGGTGTTCAGGCCGAGGTCCGCGCCGGCTTTTCAGCCGGGCGGGCGGCTCGACAGCGCCGTTCGCGGCCTCGGCGAGCGGTTCGGCGCCCTCATCACGGTGGGTGTGTGGGTCTTCGCCGTGGGGACGTCCGGCATGATCGACGCATCGATCACCCGCAGCCGGGTGTGGCCGTGCGCCCTGCAGTGGGTGTCCACGACCGGCAGGGGGTTGTCGGCGGGGCCCATGCGGCACGTCCCGACGGCGTGGACGTAGTTGCCGATGTTGCTGCGGAGCCAGGCGCCGGCGAAGTCCTCGTCCAGGAGCGCCGGCACGTCGTGCCCCTGTTCGTCGACGCGGATCGACTCGACGATCGTGTCATTCCGATCACGGAGGAAGCCAACTTCCCGAAGTGTCCGGACCTCGATCACGAACAGGCCTGCGGGCTGATCTCAGCGGCCGGAGGGTGGGTGCCCGACACCCAGGCAGTCGGCAGCCTGGTACTTCCTCCGCAGCTCTCGGAAAGTGGTGGTCAAGCAAGCACCCCTGGAACGGTCACCCGCTCCCCTCGTCGGCCGCAGTCACCCCGACTGACGTGGCAGGCGGGAAACGGCGGCCGCACTTCCAGCACCTTGATCGACCAACTCTCGAGGAGACGAATCATGACCACGGACACGCGCGCCGCTGCCTGGAACTCCGACGCCCTGAACGAGATCCTCACGCAGGGCCACGAGCGGATCGTGCTCTTCACCCACGCCCGGATCGTCACCATGGACCCGATGCTCGGGACCATGACCGGCGCCGATCTGCTGTTCCTCGGCCCCTTGATCGTTGGGGTCGGCCCCGGCCTCATCACCGCGGCGGAGGACGACAACGCCATCGTCGTGGACTGCACCGGCTTGACCATCGTTCCCGCTGTGCTGGACGCCGCAGCCCTGGCTGGAGGACGCAGCCGCCGCTCGGACTACATCGCCACCCTCACCCCGGGCAACAAGACCGATTTCCTGGTGGTGCCCGACGAGTTCGCCCCGGATGCACCGACGGCTGTGAGCACTCTCTTCTCCCACCCGGATCAGGTCCGCGCGCTCATCGCGGACGGCAAGCCCGTCCTGTGGAACGGCGACGACGCCCCCGACCGGCCCACCGCTCCGAAGCCGGGCATCCCCGCCTCTCCCGGTCTGACCGGTCACCCGCGGGTCGGCGTCTGGATCGACGAGACGGACTTTCTGCACCAGGAACTCCAGGCCGACGGCCGCTACGACGAGACACGCGGCGGGCGCCCGCACGCCTACCAGGGCCGGTTCTGGATCGACGGCGACCGAATCGACTACCTGGACGACCTCGGCTTCTGGGCTTACGGAGAGTGGAAGGACGACGTCCTCCACCACGCCCACTACATCATGCGCCTCGGGTCCTGAACCGCGCAGTGGCCCGGCGTGAACAGCGCACCTGCTCAGCACCTGGTCGTCTTCCGGACGGAGTCGGACACAGCGGCCGAGGAGGCGCTGAACCCGCTCGGCACGCTGGCCGCCGATCTCGGCACCGGCCCCAGTGTTCTGCTCGGCAGGCTGCCGGGACGCCCGAAGGGGCTTGACATGACAACCCGAACGAGAGGACGTGCATCCGCTGTGAAGAGGACCATGCTGGGAGCCCTCGACGTGTCTGCCCAGGGCCTGGGCTGCATGGGCATGAGCGAGTACTACGGCCCGACCGACTGGGACACCTCCATCAAGACTGTCCACCGAGCTGTCGATCTGGGCGTTACCTTCCTGGACACCGCCGACCAGTACGGGGCCGGCCACAACGAGGTACTGCTCGGCCGGGCCATCCACGACCGCCGCGAACAGGTTCAGATCGGCACGAAGTTCGGCATCGACCGCAGTGCCGGCGACGACGCCCGCACCCTGCGCGGAGACGCCCGCTACGTCAAGCGCTCGTGCGAGGCGTCACTGCTGCGCCTCGGGGTCGAGGTGATCGACCTCTACTACCTGCACCGTCCGCCGCAGAACGCCGAGATCGAGGAGACCGTGGGAGCCATGGCCGACCTCGTGAAGGAGGGTAAGATCCGCCACCTCGGGCTCTCCGAGGTCGATGGCGACCTACTGCGCCGCGCCCACGCCGTCCACCCGATCACAGCGGTTCAGAGCGAGTACTCCCTGTGGACCCGGGACGTCGAGGCGGTCACCCCGACGATGGCGGAACTGGGTGTGGGACTGGTGCCGTACTCACCACTGGGCCGCGGCTTCCTCACCGGCACAGTCGACCGGGCGGGCCTGGACAGCTCCGACTTCCGCAGCAGCAATGAGCGAATCCAGACCGACGCCAACCAAGCCATCGCCGACACCGTCCGGCAGGTTGCCGAACAGGCGGGGGCGGCACCGGCTCAGGTCGCGCTGGCCTGGGTGTACACCCAAGCCGACCGCCTGGGTGTGCCGATCGTACCTATCCCCGGGACCAAGCGGACCCGCTGGCTGGAACAGAACATCGCCTCGCTGGACCTCACCCTCGACGATGCCGCACTCGCCCAACTGCAGCCCCTCGCCGACCAGGTCGCGGGCGAACGGTACGGCGTTACCCGATGAGTGGAGCGTGAGGCTTACCCCGTCGGCCCTGGGTGCCCATGGATATGCGGGGGTGCAGCGGAACGAGGATGTGTGGGCTGCGCTGGACGGCCGGTGCCGACCCCAGCCGTCGCGGAGGCGCGGTTGATCCGGTGGTATGCCGGGCGCCCGAGGACTGCACAGCGCCGACCGTCCGCGCTCGGCGAAGTCCAGGAGTACGGGCGGCCGGTGGCCAGCCGCTCGCGGCGCCCCGAGCGGTGGTGGGCGGCGCTGGCCGCAGGCAGGTGACCCCTGGTGCTGCGAGGCGGGCTGCCGCTCTCCGGCGACCTTCGAGGAGGGAAGACGGCCGGTCTTGGAGACGCCGTGCAGAGTGTCGCCGTCGACCTTCACGTCGAAGGCCGGGTTGAGCCGCATGGGCTTGGTGATGGTCTGCTTCCAGGTGAGCCGGTCGCCGTCGAGCGCGACGTCGCTCAGCGGCACCTCCACGCCCGACCCGTGGGCGACGCCGCTGAGGACGCCGTCCTGCTCGCGGAGTTCGATCACGGCCTTACTCATGCAGATGGGGGTGGAGCCGGACAGGTTCCAGGTGCGTGCGACATGACCTCGCACGAGCGGCAGCGCAAGGCGCCCAGCGTTCTCACGGCATGCACTGGCTGCGGACCTTCCACCACCCTGACAACGCAGCGGCCATCGGCATGAACCGACGGCTCGGCTTCGTCAACGACGAGCCAGGAATTGCAACCACATGATGGTCTTGCACGTCAGGCGACATTCGCCCTGCGCACAACTCACCGCAGGCGCTCGTCGGTGGCGGGCTTGTTCCGCCAGATGATGTAGCGGCGGATCATGCTGCCCTGCTCCTTGTGGCCGGCGTGGTCCGTGCCGTCCAGGGTGAAATAGCGCAGAGCCGAGAACTGGGCCTCGATGCGGTTGAGCCCGGAGCTGTGTCTTTACCGCGATCCGCTTCAGGCCGGTGGCTGAGTAGCCGTGTCGGCGGAACAGCACTGTGGCGGCACCCGGGATCCTGGCTCGCGTGTCCGTCTGTCCCATTGTCTACGTTCCCTTTCCCCTCCAAGATAGAAGGATCTATCAACCAGGAGTTGATATGCCGAGAATTGAGTTGTCGTCCGGACCGATCGACTACCAGGACACCGGCGGTGAGGGGCCTGTGCTGGTGTTCGGCCACGGTCTACCGATGAACGAGACCCAGTGGCGCAAGGTGGTTCCGCTGCTGGACGGCTACCGCTGCGTCCTGCCCACGCTGCCTCTGGGTGGTCACCGTCAGCCGATGAACTCGGATGCAGACCTGTCCCAGCGCGGTGTCGCCCGGCTCCTGGGCGAGTTCATCGAGGGGCTCGGTCTGAGCGAGGTGACCCTCGTACTCAATGACTGGGGCGGGGGCCAGTTCCTGGTGTCGGAAGGGCAGGACCAAGACATCGCGCGCCTGGTGCTGGTGGCCTGCGAGGCCTTCGACAATTTTCCCCCAGGGCCGGCCAAGGCCATGGCGCAGGTATGCAGGATTCCCGGCGGCGTCTGGCTCTTGACGCGGCTCATGCGCCTTCCCGCCTTCCGTCACAGTCGGGGCGGATACGGCGGGATGAGCCTGCGAGGCATCCCCGACGAGATCATGGACGACTGGTTCGCTCCCGCCACCCGCAGCAGGGCCATCCGCAGGGACTTCGCCAAATTCGCCACCGGAGCGCCCGGACGCAAGACCTTGCTCGCCTGGAGTGAGCGACTGCGTGACTTCGACCGCCCGGTACTGGTCGTCTGGGCGACCGAGGACCGGCTGATGCCGCGTGAACACGGCCCCCGGCTGGCAGAGCTCTACCCACAGAGCCAGCTGGTCGAGATTGCCGACTCGTCCACCCTGATCCCCGAGGACCAGCCCGAACGACTCGTCCGTGCACTCACCGACTTCCTCAGTCGAACTGGGGCAAAACCGGTCGGTGGCACCTGCTGAGCACGGCGGGCGGACGCAGGCCCGGCAACCAGCACTCTCCCCATCCACCACTGGCGTACGCGCTGCCCGCGTGACTTCACTGCCCTCCTCCTCACCCTGACCGTCGAGACCGGCCGGGACGCTGCATGCTTCCATCCCGCGGGACCTGGACCACAACACAGCCGGGGGCCACATGGCGGTTCCGCAAGGCGTGAACCGCCAGGCATCGAGCACCGACCACTTGGTCAGGACCGCGACGCGAGCCGAAGAACGAGCGAGGTGCGGAGGCCTTTTCGCTTGGCGTCGTCGCTCGGGGGTACCAGCGGGGCATTGGCCGAGGAGAAGGAGTTCGTGATGTCCGAAGCACGCGACGTGGTAGCCGTGATTCTTGAGGACCACCGCACCATGGAGGGACTGCTGCGCCGAATGCGGAGCATCGAGGACGACCGGAGGGCGGCCCTGAACGACTTCGCCGCGCTCCTGATCGCCCACGCAGAGGCGGAGGAGGCCGAGGTGTACCCGGCGCTGAAGCGGTTCCGGAACGTGGACGACGAGGAGGTCGAGCACGGCGAAGAGGAGCACCACGAGGGTAACGAGGCACTTCTCGCTCTGATGGAGGTGGGGCAGGTCAACTCCGACGAGTGGGACGAGAAGCTCGAAGAGCTCGCGACGGCCATCACCCACCACATTGACGAGGAGGAGCGCACGATCCTCAACGGTGCGCGGGCGAACGTACCGGACGCACGTCGTGTCGAACTCGGCGCGGCATTCCTGCGGGACAGGGAGAAGCACCTTAAGGCAGACTGCGGGAACATCGACAATGTCCGGGCGGTCGCCCAGGCGCGGTGAGTCTCACAGTGGCCGGCTGCGGCCATCCGGGTGGACTGACTGGTGGGTGTCGCCTGTCGGCACCGCTCCAGAGGCGACACCGGCACTGGAGGCTGGTGCCGACCCCGGAATGCGATCCGGCGGTGCGCCTACGCCGTCCTGCGGTCCATCGCATCCGGCTACCTCGCCGGCGAGCTGATGAGGTGTTGGTCACGAGGACATCGGCATGTGGGCTGTGACGAGTGTGGAGCGGAGAAGCATCCGCGGCAGCCTCACGCGACCTCGTCGACTCCGGAGACACCGACCGTGCCGCCGCACTCCTGCGCCACCACACGTATGAAGACCTTCTGCTCGCCCCACGCTCACGAGGGAATTGCCGAAGAAACGCAGGTGGCGCCCGCCCCGGAGGATCCGGGGCGGGCGCCACCGTCATCTGCCATGCAGTCGACCATCGCGCAGCGTACCCGCCGGCAAGGCACGGCTATGGTTGGCCGGCCGTGGTACCTCGATACAGGGCTCAGGCGGTGAGGACGGAGTCGTCCTGGGGGCGTGCGCCGGGCAGCTGATGGCGCGCGGCGACCAAGGCGGCGTCGATGTCGCGGGTGCCGGTTGATACGCAGAGCGTGTAGGCGATGTCGTCCATCCGTTGCTGCACGTCCGCGTCACCGTTTTCGGCCTGGAGAATGCGCAGGGTGTCGTACTGCTCGACAAGGTTCCGCAGCACCGCGGGGTGGGCCATCAACACCGGAGTCTCCTACTCGCCGTCGCTCGCGAGCCTTTCGTCGCTCGCAGCTCACCGCTTACCCCTGCCCTCTGCCGCCATGCCCACCACATGCGAGGTACGCAAGCGGGGCGCAGGCATCGGCCGACCGCGTAGGGGGTGCGTCTGACGAAACGCGTGATGGGGTGGACCGGCGTCGTTCTGCCGCTCCCCACCACGCGGTCGGATCGTGTTCTTTACCAGCGGTACCAGCGGTACCAGCGGCCGCCCTTGCCACCGTGGCCGCTCGGACGGATCGCCAAGCCCGAGCAACCATACGACGAGAACGATGACAGCGATCCACCACAAGGCCTTGAGTGCGAAACCGGCGCCGAAGTGGATCAGGGCGAGGAGAAGAACAAGAGAATGGGAAGCAGTGCCGGTCAGTCGCCCCCGCGTTCCACGCCCCTCGCGTTTTTGTAGTTCGTATGACGAAATGGGTGGTGAGTGACCTGTTTGAACGAAGCAAAGACGGCCAGGCGGTGGGTGTTCCCGATGTCGAGTGACGCAAGGTGTGAGTGACATGGCTGCCGACGAAAAGACTCAGGCAAAGACCGAGCAGGGCAAGGGCAAGGTCAAGGAGGCTGCCGGCCGCACCGTCGGCAACGAGCGCCTCACCGCTGAGGGCCGGGCCGACCAGGCCAAGGGTGACGCCCGCGAGGCGAAGGAAAAGATCAAGGACGCTCTCACCGACTGACGTCGTCTCCTGCCCCCACTCTGCCGGGCCCTCACCGGATTACCGACTGGTGAGGGCCCGGCAATGCGCTGCCATGCGGGTACAGGCGCACGAAGGGCACTCGACGAGCTTTGAACGCCTGTGCCCCACCATGCGTAACCAGAATGGGAGCGATATTCGGGCCGGTCAGTGCTGCAGAGTGCGTGCCGGCCCACCAGAACCATCCCACCTCTGGGCCGGCGGATGTGCGGGAATGCCGTGTACCCCTCGTCATTCCCTGGCTCTTCCGCCGCCGCATCCGACCATGACGAGCGAGGCCGCCACTTCGCCTGGGCGCGTGGCCGGGCGGCGTCGGAAACGCAGCCTCAGGGGCGGTCTGGTCAAGCAGCCGCAGGGGACCTGTCTGGGCACACGCTGCTTCGGCGGTGCGGCGAACGGCAACGCAGTGCCTGGCCAGACTCGTCGGCGCGCCGAGCAGGAAGGGCCCGCGCCATGCGCCTCGCAGTCTCGGTCGGGGCGACCGGGGCCGCCGCGAGGAGAGCCACCACCGCAGTGCCCTGCGACGACGCCTGCATTGGCGTCGGCGCTGCGATGACACGCCGGCTCCGCCGGCCGATGCAGGCGGCCGGGCCTGACAGCTCGTTCTCCCCGTAGGGGCCTGCTCCCTGTGACCGGTGCTCAGCCGCTCACGCCGTCGTCAGGAGCCCGCGAGCCGGGCCGCGAGGTAGGGAGCGGTGGCGCTCCGACGGGCTCTCGCCACCTTGGCCGGTGGCCCCGCCGCGACCAACCGCCCGCCCGCCTCGCCGCCGCCCGGCCCGAGGTCGATGACCCAGTCGGCGATGACGATGGTGTCCAGATCGTGCTCGACGAGGACGACCGTGTTGCCGGCGTCGACGAGGCGATGCAACTGTCGCAGCAGCAGTGCGACGTCCGAGGGGTGCAGCCCCGCCGTCGGCTCGTCGAGCAGGTAGAGCGCGTGGCCTCGGCGGGCTCGCTGCAGTTCGGTGGCCAATTTGATGCGCTGCGCCTCACCGCCGCTGAGCTCCGTCGCGGGCTGCCCCAGACGCAGGTACCCCAGTCCCACCTCACGCAACGTCTCCAGACTGCGGGAGGCGGCCGGTACGGCGGACAGGAACGTGGCGGCGGCGTCGACGGACAGCCCCAGCACTTCCGCGATGTTCTTGCCGCGGTAGGTCACTTCCAGCGTTGCGGCGTTGTACCGGGCGCCCTGGCAGGTCGGGCACGGTGCGTAGGTACCAGGCAGGAAGAGCAGTTCCACCGCGACGAATCCTTCGCCCTGGCAGGTGTCGCACCGCCCTTCGGCCACGTTGAAGGAGAACCGCCCGGCGGAGTAGCCGCGCGCCCTGGCCTCGTCCGTCGCCGCGTACAGCTTGCGCACCGCATCGAACATCCCCGTGTACGTGGCCAAGTTGGACCGAGGGGTTCGGCCGATGGGCCGTTGGTCGACCCGGACCATCCGGTCGAACGACTCGACCCCCGACGCGTCCTGGACGTCGACCTCCAACTGCGCCTCGTCAGGCTCCTCGGGTACGAGTCCGAGGTGGCCGCGGACGACCTCCGCGAGCACCTGCGTCACCAGCGTCGACTTTCCTGAACCGGACACGCCCGTCACCGCCGTCAGCACGCAGAGCGGTATGTCGACGGACACGTCGTGGAGATTGTGGCGGGAGACCCCGCTCAGGTGCAGCCAACCGTGCGGAGTGCGCGGCCGGTGATCGACCGGCTCGGCGCGCCCGAACAGGTACTGGCTCGTAGCCGACTCGCCCACCCGCTCCAGACCGCCGACCGGGCCGCTGTAGAGCACGCGCCCGCCGCCCTCGCCCGCGCCAGGGCCGATGTCGACCACCCAGTCCGCCCGCCGCACCACGTCCATGTCGTGCTCCACGACGAACAGCGAGTTGCCCGCCGCCTTGAGGCGCTCCAGCACGTCCAGAAGCGGTTCCGCGTCAGCCGGATGCAGGCCCGCGGAGGGTTCGTCGAGGACGTAGACGACGCCGAACAGCCCCGAGCGCAACTGCGTGGCGATCCGCAGACGCTGCGCCTCGCCCGGCGACAGGGTCGTCGAGCGGCGCCCGAGACTGAGATATCCGAGACCCAGGTCGAGCAGTACATCGACCCGCGCGACCAGATCGCCGCAGATCCGGACCGCGACCTCGGTCGTCTCACCGGATCGCGCGGTCGACGTGGTGGCGTCGGCCTCGGACCGCCCCGCGACGGGCCGTAGCAGCGCCCCGACCTCGGTGAGCGGCATCGCGTTGATCTCGGCGATGGAACGCCCGGCGAAGGTCACGGCGAGCGCCTCGGGCCGCAATCCGCTGCCATGGCACTCCGGGCAGGGCACACTCCTGACGAACCGGAGCGCCCGTTCGCGCATCTTCTCGCTCTTGGAGTCGGCAAGGACGTGCATGACGTGCTTACGGGCGCTCCAGAACTTGCCCTGGTAGCCGTAGTCGACGCGGTCCTCCTCCGGCTCGATGAACACGGAGGGCTGCTCGTCCGTGTACAGCAGCCAGTCCCGGTCCTTCTTCCTGAGCCTGCGCCACGGCCGGTCGATGTCGACCCCCAGGCCACTCACGACGCTGCGCAGGTTGGCGCCCTGCCAGGCACCCGGCCAGGCGGCGATCGCCCCCTCGCGGATGCTCAGCGAGGGGTCCGGGACGAGCAGCTCCTCGGCGACGTCGTGCACGACACCCAGTCCATGGCAGTGCGGGCAGGCGCCGGCCGCGGTGTTGGGTGAGAACGACTCGGCCTCCAGCCGTGCGGCCTGGGGCGGATAGGTTCCGGCGCGGGAATACAGCATGCGCAGCAGATTGGATAGCGTGGTGATGGTGCCGACCGTCGAGCGGGAACTGGGCGCCCCGCGTCGCTGCTGCAGGGCCACCGCCGGTGGCAGTCCGGTGACTTCCTGCACGTGCGGTGCACCGACCTGTTGCAACAGCCTGCGTGCGTAAGGGGCTACGGACTCGAAGTAGCGCCGCTGGGCCTCAGCGTAGAGCGTGCCGAACGCGAGCGAGGACTTGCCGGAGCCGGAAACACCGGTGAAGGCGACCATCGCGTCCCGCGGAACGTCGACGTCGATGTTCCGAAGGTTGTTCTCACTGGCGCCCCGGACATGCACAAACGGGTCGGTCGCGTCCTTGTCCACCATTCCTGGGTACCTGATCGCGCCGGGAACCGCGCGACGGGCGCCGTCACCGGGCCTCGCCGGCACGTGCGTCCGTAGGGCCCGGAACCATTCCAGATACGTGACCTGTCCATGTGTTCGTTTCGTGACAGTGAGCCACTTGAGTCCTGCCCGGGTGACGCATCCGTGGGGGCGGGGAGCGCCCAGAAGGGACGGGTGGCGCGGCGGAGGTCTGAGGCACGGCCGCCTGGCCGCGCGACGGCTGGGCCGGGCGGCCAGGCCCAATTCCGGTTCCGGAAGGTGCCTGGGGCACGTGCCCAGGTGGCTCTTCGCGCGTTCGCCGCGCCGCCCGGCCGGTGCCACACGGACCCGCCTCGGGCAGCACGGCCGGGACCGCGACGAGCGTGGGGGCCACACCGTGCATGAGGCGCCCGACCGCGGCCTGGTCGACGCCCTCGAACTGCGGCGCAGGGTACGTGATGAGCAGCGACGCGTAGGCCCGGCCCTGCGCGGTGTGGTCCAGTGCCGTACGGGTCTGCAGTTGGGCGATCAGTCCGGGTGTCGGGGCGGGAACCGGTGCCGGGGCGGTCTCGCTCATCATCGGGACCCCCGCTGAGTGAATCGGGCCGCGGCCACGGCGCGCCGCAGTGTCTGCCCTGCGGGGCAGTCCTTGCCGGCTGTGCAGCGTGCGCAGGTGCGGAGGTGTCCGATGTGGATGAGGTATGCGTCGTCGGGTGCGGGGGCGTCGGTGAGTTTCGACAGGGTGATCACTGGGCGCCTCCCGCTCGGCACGCGGCGGCGCAGCGGCGGGGGTGAATGGTGATCGTCTGGCCGTCTTCGGTGCGACGTCGTGCCCCGAGGTCGGTGGCCGCTTGGTTGCGTAGGGGGTGGCACAGTCGACGCAGTCGGCGCCGCGGCGCTGTGCCTCGGTGAGCGTGTGGAGGGGTGGCAAGGGGCGGGTGGTCATGGGCATGGTGCCGCACTTCCTACCGTTGCGAGGGCAGGGCAGCCGCAGGATACGACTGTGCACACGCAGGTGCCGGTCTTTCGCTGTACACGCCTGATGGGCCGGAGCCCTCGCGCGACGGCGCCGCAGTGTCAGCATGCCCGGCCGTGCAGGCGTGCGATGCTCACCGGGTCGTCGCTGCGCCGTAACGCGTCGGCGCAGCGCTTTCGCATTTCCCTGTCTCCGATCTGGCTTGTCGATTTGGACAAACTGAGCATGGGCTGCGGCAAGGGATACAGCGTGTATTCCCTCAGGTCAGACGGCGCCGATCCATTCCGCGAATGACGTGAGCGACTGGGCGTCGGTGCGCTTCAGCCGGCGGATTGTCGCAGCTGATTCGCGGGCCCATGGGTGCTCGCGGGTGTGCTGCGGCGCGATGAACCGCGCGACCTTCAGTGACTCGAATGCGTCGTCGGGGCGCCCTGCCCATACCTGCGCCCGCGCCAGCTCGATCCAAAAACCTGACTGCCGTTCCTGGGGCAGGGAGTTGGGCGGCGTCCACTCGTCGGCGACGTCGAGGGCCGCTGCAGGTGGTCCCGCCCGAGGCTCACGGCGACCGACACCTCGTGGGCGCGTACGGAGTCGGGGCCGAACTGCGTGCCGTCGTACGCCCCTTCTCGGACCGAGTCGCCGGGGCGCCGTGCCTGTGCGAGGTGAAGGGCAACCCGGTCCGTGTTCCCGTACCGGCCGGCGACGACGGCGGCACGCATGTGCAGAGCACCGCGAGCGGCCGTCGAGGCGGGGCCGACCGGGGACGGGCAGGAGTCGAGGGCCTGTTCGAGGGCGCGCAGGCCGGCGGTGTGAGCTCGGGCGGCGAAGAACACTTCGCTGCGCACGTACGCGGCGGTCGCCTGCGTGATGGGGTCCTCTGTTCTGTCCGCGGCCCACCGCATCAGCTCGACCAGGCGGGCCGAGAGGTTATGTGCACCGAACTTGAACGCCACGGCGTCCGCGGAGCGGGTCGTGGTGGCGAGCAGGCGCACGGCGCGTAGCCGGTTGGTGCCGGTGTTGTGGTGAAACGCGGTGAGCGTCTCGGTGAGGAGGTGCGGTGCCTGCTCGGCGATGTGGGCGTACTGCGCGGCGAGGCGCCATTGCGCGAGTTGGCCGACGTCTTCGCCGAGCTCGTCGAGGGGGCGGGCGGTGTCGTCGGTGGGGATGTCATACGCGGCGATCGCTGCGGAGATTGCGGGCACGGCGGCGTGTACGCGGCTGTCGGTGCGGGTGCTGCCGACGATGAGGTGAATCGGGTCGATGGCGGGCGCCGCGGCGATCGAGTCGAGCATGTGGTCGGACGGTGAGCGGGCACCGCGCTCGATGCCCTTGATGGTGGCGAGGGAGACATAGGCGGCGCGGGCGAGGCCGGCCTGCGTCATCCGGCGTGCTCGACGGATGGTGGCGATACGCTGCCCCACCCCGCGCATGGTGGTGGGCATATGGGCACCGTACAGAGGATCCGCGCCTCGGACACGCCGGCGAGCCTCGCCCCGGCCACCCCACCCCAGCCTCACCCGTTCATGTGCGCAGACAGCTCTACCGCACCGAAGATCTGCGTCCTTGATCAAGCCCCTCCTCGTGTCAACAACGCTCGCGATCAATACAGAACCTGGCGCCATCCACCGTTCTCTCCGTCCCTCGATGGGCCCACAGAGTGGTGTGCTGACTGACCAACACTGATGTCGCCTTCCTGTGCATCAACTGCTCGCGTCCGTGACTTTTTCTGTGATTTAGACCTTTTTGTGGCCTACGCTCTACTGAACCGCTTCCATATTTGCCTAGTACCCCTAGGTAGAACTATGATCGCCATAGGAATTCTCGAGTTAGATAAAGGCTATGGTTCGAGGGGGACCGAGGGGGGGTAGCTGGCACCGAGCTCCCCGATGAGGCCGGTTTCGAACATTTGGCCCTGTCCGCTCGCGCCTCGGCATTTCGACGTGCAGCCCGCGAGTCTCTACACGCACGTCAAGAGCTCCCACGAGCTCAAGAGTGCAAATCGCACTGTTCGCACTGGAGGAGCTTGCTGACAGAGTCGCCGATGTTCGGACCCACCGTGGAGGTAGGGACGCCCTGGCCGCCTTCGTGAACGCCTACCGGAATCACGTACGGCGCACCCAGGTCGGTACGAAGCAGCACGGCTCCGCCTGGCCCCGCATACCGCGGCGGCCAGGGCCGGTGTCTAGCACGCGTATACGACGTGGGCGCTCCCGTGCGGTTACGACCTCACAGAGCGCCGGACCATTCACACGCGGTTTGCATGTGGGCAGCGTCTTCCACGGCTAGGCCTCCCTGGAGTCGCCAGCGACTTCGACCACACCGACACCGATGCCCAGCAGTCCGGAACCTGAACTCTGGACTGTTTGGCTACCGCATTGCGGAGCCGATCCACCCCCCTGACAGGCCGCGTTACCCACGACGGCAAGCCCAGACTGGCTCGACACCCACCCCGAAATTTGAAGGACCTGAGGCAATGAGCACCGATCAGAACCTGATTAGAACCCCCATCACCGCTGACTTCCTGCGTGGGCACCTTGACCTCGAGGAAACTGCCCACGGACTGCTGCCGCACCGGCTGCCTGCATGGGCCCGCCGCCAGATCCCCGACGACCTGCTGGCTGTGGCCGAGGCCCAGCCCTCCGGCATCCGGCTTGCCTTTCGTACCAGTGCCACCACCATCCGCCTGGACGCCCTGCCGACCAAACGTGCCTATCGGGGCTTCCCGCCTCCTCCGGACGGCATCTACGACCTTCTGGTCGGCGGCCGCCTCACCGCCCAGACCACTGTGGCAGGCGGCAACCTACGCACCATCACCGACATGCAGACCCAGGCCGCGGAATTCACTCCGGGCCCCGTTGGCACAGCGCACTTCACCGAGCTCCCCGCTGGCGAAAAGGACATCGAGATCTGGCTACCCCACGCGGAGATCACCGAGGTGATCGCCCTGCACACAGACGTCCCCGTCGAGCCAGCCCCGCATATTGGGCGTCGGGTGTGGTTGCACCACGGCAGCTCTATAAGCCACGGATCCAACGCGGTCTTCCCCAGTACCATCTGGCCTGCTCTGGCCGCGTCCACAGGCGATGTGGATCTGATCAACCTCGGATTCGGGGGAAGCGCACTGGTTGATCCGTTCACCGCTCGCGCCATACGCGACACTCCCGCAGACCTGATCAGCCTTAAGCTCGGCATCAACGTCGTCAACAGTGACGCCATGCGCCTCCGTGCCTTCGTTCCCGCCATCCATGGCTTCCTTGACACCATCCGCGAGGGCCACCCCACGACCCCCCTGCTATTGGTTTCCCCGGTCCTGTGTCCGACACAGGAGAACACCCCCGGACCTCTCATGCCTGACCTCTCCAGTGGCACCCTGAAGTTCATGGCCACCGGTGATCCGGCCGAGACTACTGCCGGGCGGTTGACGCTCGTAATCGTCCGCGAGGTCCTGGCCGACATCGTTAAGCAGCGGTCCGCCGAAGACCCGAACCTCCACTACCTCGACGGGCTCGACCTCTACGGCCAGAATGACCACGAAGAGCTCCCCCTGCCGGACGGGATCCATCCCAGTCCTGAAGGACACCGCCGCATCGGCGACAACTTCGCCAAGATCGTCTTCGCGAACGACGGGCCCTTCGTCAGCAGAACAGGCTGATCTACATACCTGCGGCCGAAGGGCAGGGCGTGTGGGCCGGCTTCCCCGTACCGTAGCCGCGCCGACAGGGTGTCCGAGGAGGAAGCCAGCATTGACGCCTGATGCCGGAAGAGGGTCCGTGAGCTCGGGGAGGAACGCGAGATTCGCGGAAGGCGGCGCAGAATTTCGCTGGAGACGCACTGGTGACCGCTTCTGGTGCGTCGCCGACTATCAGCGCCGCTACGGTTGAAAGCGGCTTTGTAGCGTCCTCGGAGGGAACCGCTCGAGCTTCTGCTAATGGCGCCGGACAGCCGCCGACCTGGCTGCCCGCCAGGTGGCCGACGCAAAAGTCAGCGGGCGCCCGGCAGACTCGTCGGACGACCATGCACGCAGACAACGGAGTTCAGTACACGAGCGTTTGGCGAAGCGTGTGGACGGCCGCGTCCAGCGCGGACAACGCTCTCGGCGAGTCCCTCGAAGTGACCTTCAAACGCGAAACCCTCCAGGGGCGGAGGAGCTGGCCCAACGAACGCAGCCCGATTTCACGCCTTCCGAGGGCTTCATCGCTATAGCACCAGCCGTCGCCCCTCCCACCAATCACCCAACAGACCTCCAGGAAGCTGTCCATGACACACCGACTACGCCGGCACCAGCCGCACCAAGAGTCTTCGGGGTCGCCGTCAAGGCTCCTCAACTCTTCAGCGCAGTTGCCTCTTCGGTGTCCCAACCAGCCGTACTCGATCTGCCCCGTGCGCTGATCGAGTACGGCACCGTACCCACCCTCACCCGCGAGAGCGGCAGCCGTTGCAAGCTCTCGACGTACCGACGCGCGCTCGTTGATATGGCGTAAGCGCGCAAGCACGACACCCTGGCTCAGAGGGCCGTAGACTTCGGCTTTTCCGAGTACGCATTGCGATTCAGGCATTCGGTTCCGGGGGGACTCGCTGCCGCGCTTTCTGTGGATCGGCGCAGCTGGATTGCAGAGCGCACCGCGGCCGTGGGCCATGTCGAGTGCGTCGACGACGAGCTCGGCGCGGTGGTGGTGTCCACCGACTAGCCGCCTACCTCCCAGGTGGCCAGGTCCAGCAGGAGGTAGAGCCAGCTCTCGCCGGTCGGCAGCGCGGTGATGTTGCCGACCAGTTCGTGCCTGCCACAGCGGCGCGGAAGCCGTGGCTGATCAGATCTGGGGCTGGCTCGGTCTTCCTGTCTGGCCTGGTCATCGAACGGAGCTTGCGGCGGGTCATGCCCTGTACTCCGTGCCAGCGCATGAGGCGGGCGACCCGTTGGCGGTTCGCCGCCATCCCAGCCGCCGCAGTCCGCCATAGAAGAGCGGGACGCCACAGGTCTGGCGCGAGCCGACGGGGATCACGGTGATCTCGTGCACGGGCTCTGTTCTGCGGCCCTGCGTGCGGCCCGGTTCCTCGCCGTAGCGAGTCAGACCCTGGGCCGGGCGGTAGCAGCCGCGCGGGGGCTCCGAGCTGATGCCGAGCTTCCTGGCACGACTACGGTGACCGTCTTGTCCGCCGAGTCGACGAGCGCGACGGCGTTCCCATTGAACTCTGCGGTGCACCGCTTCATGCACTTGCTTCCCACCTGGTGCTATTTCTTCCGGAGCCTCAGGTCCCAGTCTTCAGGTGTCCACGATCAAGGGAAGGATCGTTACCTTGCCTTGATCTGCTCCTTGAGCCCTTACGCAAACACTAGTACACCGTGCTAGCGTTTTGCTGACACGGTGTACTAGTGGCATCGGGGGTGACGGCTGGAAGGTGCAGACGCATGTCATTAGAGCGACGGCGGGCGAAGTGCTCCATGTTAGGAGGCCGAAGGGAACTGCGGCATTCCGTTGTCGGCAGCTACCTCTGCCATCGCTGTTCTGGCTGCGCCTTGACACTGCCGACTGCCACACCCGGACGTATGCCGTCAACGTGCGGGCGGGGCGCGGCCGGAAGGCGGCAAGATCCGAGTACGCCTGCTTCAGGACGCAAGGCATGCGGTCCAGGCGAAGCTGGCTGCGGATCTTCCCAATCGAAGGCGACACCATCGAGATGGCGCCGAGCAACTTCGGGAATAGGCGTCTCGCTATGCCCAACGGCCGGACAACCGCATCAGCGCCCTCCCGTCCGGCCTTGCCTAGGGATGGCGAGCGCAGCTGGGCGCCGGCCATCCGAAGCTGAGCAACGACATCAGCATTGTCTCGGTGCTGCTGCTTCTGATCGGTGTGGCCCTGAACCTGCTGCAGTTCGCCGAACCCCTTCCAAAAATGCGACTGGCGGGGGAGGGGGAGCGCGAGACATCCGAAATGCCCGCCACCTGCCTGTGTGACTGAACACCGCCCTGGGCACCGGAGCCGTCCTGGCAAGCGCGGGGCGCGCCCTCCGCTGCGGTACTCCTCCCTGTCCGACGCCGCTGACCGCAGATCCGTCCAAGAGAGAAAGGCACATGAACACGGTGACCACACACAGCTGGCTCCTCATGCCCGCCCCGCCGCACAACGACCGTGCCGTACCCAGCGCAGTGGCCTACCACCGCATCCTCGCCGGTGAGAAACGCCGCATCGGACGCGGCATTCTGGCGGTCGTCCTGCTGCTGGCCGGATTCGTCATATTCCCCACCGCCGTCGGCAGGGCGCTCGCCCCCATCGACCAGCGGATGGGCGACACCCCGCCCATCATCGGCGGCGACGACTACACTCCGCTCTTCCACGCTGGCTCGATGATTTCACTCGCCCTGCTTATCCCGTGGAGCATGCTCATCCAGCGCTGGCTCTACGGCGTGCCCTGCGCCTCACTGCACTCGGTGACCTCGCGTTTCCGGTTCGACCTGTTCGGCAAGGCCCTTCTCGTGTTCGGCCCCCTCTGGGCCGTCGTGAACCTGATCGGTCTGCTGGCCCCGAGTACCGAGGTGGCCTGGTCCCGCTCCGACCTCATCGGCATGTTCGTCGCCACCCTCCTTCTCACACCACTGCAGACGACGGGAGAGGAATACGGCGTCCGCGGGTTGATCTTCCGCGTCATCGGTAGCTGGACCCGCAGCTCACGAGCGGGAGTTGTCGCCGGGGTACTCGTGTCGAGTGTGCTCTTCACGGCTGTGCACGGTTCCACCGACCTCTACATCAACGTCTGGTACTTCGTACTGTGGACCTGCCTGGCGATCATTACCTGGCGCACCGGGGGCCTGGAGATCGCGATCATCCTCCATGCCATTCTTAATACGGACGCCCTGCTCGGCGCATCGCTGCTGCGCGTCGACCTGGGCGCGCAGCTCTCCGACCGGTCTTCCGGTGTCGGTTCCCCCACCCTGCTCCTTCCGGCGCTCGCCGTCATCGTAATCACCGCGATCACTTGGTGGTGCACGCGCAAAACGGGGCCCGTGCTGAGCCCGCCGTCTTCCTCCGGAGCCCGCCGTGAACCATTCCTGATTCGGTAACCGACAGAGCCACTTGGTCAGGCTGACAGGGCCACGATCCCCGAAGAGATAGCGACGACCTGCGGGGATACGTCTCCGATCACCTCGGCACTGACAAGGTCATCCTGATCGTCCACGAGGTTTTCCACCAGAGTGCGGCCGGCAGTGCTCCTGACTGCCGGCCGCACCTATAACTGCCAGATCGGCGTCTTCCCCGCCTACCCCACCACCCGCGGCGACGCTCTCGCCGACCGCGAGCTCTACCTCCCCAAGTCCTGGACCCACGCCCTACTCTCACCCCTGACCCACTCTGCTCTCACGTCATGGTCTTCAAAGGGCCGTCCGCGCGCCGTGACGGTCGTTCCTGACGCCGTTCGAAACCAGAATCGGCCAAATCGCATCCTTCGAGGGTGTTTTAAGCGCGGCTGGGTTCCCTGTTGCAGCGGTCGGCTGGCGCAGCGGTTGTCTGTCGAGCACAACTAGGGCAGGCAGCAGCGACAAGCAGGAAGCATCCGTTGCCCTGAAAGGCAGCGGACGATACGGGTGCTTCAGGCATGCCATCTCTCCAGGAGACAGTGCCCAGCGTCCGGCATTCAGCAGGCGTTTATGACGGTTGGCCGACCTGAAAGAGCCAACCGTCTGATACCGGGAGCTGCATGGAGCGGTGGCCGGTGGTGAGGCCTTTTGGGCACCGCCGCCACGGCTGCCCCAGCCGACAGGTCTACCGACACCCGGCGAAACGGTCTTGTCCGAGTTCACCGACATGATCCCACCAGGCTCTTCACATCCGGGCGGTAGACCAAGGTATACCCCACCCCGACCTTGGGCGTAGAACCCCTTCTACCAAGGTCCAGGAAGGGGCAAGCCATCGGTCCGATGTAATCGGGATGCCCGCTGAAACAGAATTGTTCGTGTATCGGACGGACTGGACACGGAATGGAGTACACGGTGGTGGAGGCGACCACCTCGCTCTGCATGCCTCGGGGATGGTGCGCACGCCGCTGATGCCCCTCACGGCAATTCGCTGGGGTCTGGACCAGGGGCCTGAGCTTGGCAGAGCTCTTCGACCAAGTGCGCGGCCGCCTCGCGGACGGACATTCCTGCTTGGGCTGGTCGCGGTCCGCAGCCTCGCGTTCTGCGGCTACCGAGGGCTTCAGTTCGGACCTGACTGAAAGTACCGAGTGCCTGATCCCGTGGGAGCACTACGCACAAGCTCCTGAAGCGTGCCGTCTGCCCATCCGGCTGACAAAACCTGACATCTGACACCCGAGGAGATCATCACATGTACAGGAAGAGGGGCTTGTCCCTCGGCCTTACTACCTCCGCCGTGGCGGTGACCGCCATCGTCGGGGTATCGCTGGCGAAGACCTCGGACACCGCCGAGGCGAGGAACAGCACCCTTCAGTGGGGCTCGTGCAAGGACACGCAGAAGAAGACCGGTGGTTCGAAGGCCCAGCGGAGGTTCGGCAAGGCCGCAGCCCCCCAGTTGGAGTGTGCGACGCTGGGCGTCCCCCTGGACTACAAGGACCCGGGTGGCCGCACGATCGACATTGCTGTTTCCCGGATCAAGAGCGAGAACCCCTCGAAGCGGCAAGGCGCGCTGCTTGTCAACCCGGGCGGTCCGGGCGTCGGCGGCCTCGGGTATCCATATGTGCTCGCTGTCTCGGGGCTGCCGCAGGAGGTGCAGGACTCGTACGACCTGATCGGCTTCGACCCGCGCGGCGTCGGCCGCAGTACCCCGGTGACCTGCGACCTCACGTCCGAGCAGATGGAGCACCGGCCGGTGTATGCGCGGACCCCGGCCGACGTCACCAAGGAGGCCGGCTACGCCCGGGACGTCGCCCGGCAGTGCGCCCACTCGGCGACGTCGTGGATGCTGCCGCACGTCAGCACCGCTAACACCGCACGTGACATGGATCGGATCAGGATCGCCCTCGGCGAGTCGAAGATCTCGTACCTCGGCACCTCCTACGGTACTTCCCTCGGCGCGGTCTACGCGACGCTCTTCTCGAAGAGGAGCGACCGGTTTGTGTTGGACAGCAATCTTGGCCCGAGGGGGTACGACGTCAGGGCCATGCGGCTGTTCGGCCGGGGCATGGAGGACCGGTTCCCGGACTTCGCGAAGTACGCCGCTGCGCACCCGGAGTGCGGTCTGGGCGCCACCCCCCGGCGCGTGGAGCGGGAATTTAACGAACTTGCGGAGCGACTGGACAAGAAGCCGTCCCAGGGATATGACGGGACACGCTTCCGCTTGGACACGTTCAGCCTGCTGTACCTCGACTCCCACATGCCCCTTATCGCGCAGACCTGGCAGGCCTGGACACGGGTGAACCGGTACCGCCGAGCCCGTCAGTGCCGGGCCCTGAGAACTCCACGGCCTCGCGTTACTACGTGACCTGCAACGACAGCCGCTGGCCGAAGTCGATCGCCCAATATCAACACAGCACTGAGGTGGACCGCGTGAAGTACCCGCTGGTGGGCGGATCCATGTCCAATATCGGGCCGTGTGCCTTCTGGCCGAGCAACGGCATTGAGCCGCAGGTGCGGATCGGTAACCGGGGACCGTCGAACGTTCTCATGGTGCAGAACGAGCGCGATCCTGGCACGCCGTTGGCTGGGGCTAAAGAGTTGCGGAAGGCGTTTGGCAAGCGGGCCACGATGGTCACCGTCGACCAAGGTGGCCACGGCATCTACCCGAATGCTTCCAATACCTGCGCCAACGACGCCGTGACCAGATATCTGACAACCGGAAAGCTCCCTGTCAAGGACAAGACATGCGCCGCGGAGGAGTCGATCGGCAAGTCGGAAGAACAACCGACCGGGTAACCGGGGACGGGACAGCAGTTGAAGCGGCAGGAGTGACGCGCGGGTGATGCTGACCATGATGCGGTGTACGCCTCGCAGACTCCCTGCGTGGCTCAGCTGCCGGGGCATTTCGCTCATGGGAGGACACAGCCCGGTACGAAGAATCGGTCGTCTCTTGCCGCACGGCGGCGCACGAACCGGTGGCCAGCTAATGACCTTCAAGTGGTTGGCCGTCCGTCATCCCCTGACCTAGGTCGTAGCTGGCTGCCTCTGTGCCGTAACGGTCGGCATGGTGGCCGGGGCCTGTCCCTCGGTCCGTGCGGCCTGGTTCCCCCCGGGGCTGCTTGTTCATGATCCGGGGGGCGGTGTCACCGGGCCCGGAGGCATCGACCAACTGCTGATGATGGGCTTGAGCACCGGCTTCACCCAGGCCGGAAGAGCTCTCCGTAACGCGGGTGTGGCAGCTCGGTGCCCTGGCAAGGCCGGCCGAAAGCGTGATGGAGGGGCCTGTACGTGAGCGACACCGGCGACATCCTCGGCCTGGACGTCCGCAAGGGCGAACACCAAGCCACCGCCGTCACCCCCGCCGGGAAGAAAGCCTTCGACAAGCGCCTACCCAACACCGATCCCAAGCTCCGCGAGCTGTTCGCGAAACTCCAGGCCAAGCACGGAACCCTGCTGGTCGTGGTCGACCAACCGGCCTCGATCGGCGCCCTGCCGCTGGCCGTCGCCCGGGACATGGGCTGCCCGATCGCCTACCTGCCCGGCCTGACGATGCGGTGGATCGCCCACCTCTACCCGGGCGAGGCCAAGACCGACGCGAAGGACGCGTTCATCATCGCGGACGCATCCCGCGCGATGCCGCACAGATTGCGGGCGATCGACGGCCAGGACGAGACGATCGCCGAGCTGGAGATGATCGTCGGATTCGACGACGACTTGGCCGGCGAAGCCACCCGGGTCGCCAACCGGCTGCACGGCCTGCTGACCCAGATCCATCCCTCGCTGGAACGGGTATTGGGGCCGCGGGCGCAGCATCCGGCCGTCCCACATTGTTGGAACGGTTCGGCTCCCCGGCACAGATCCGCAAGCCCGGACGTCGGCGGCTGGTCACCCTGCTGCGGCCGAAGGCGCTGAGAATGGCCGAGCGGCTGATCGAGGAGATCTTCGCCGCCCTGGACGAGCAGACCGTGACGGTCCCGGGGACCGAGGCGGCCGCGCTGATCGTCCCGAGCCTGGCCAGATCGCTCGCCGCCGTGCTCGACCAGCGAGCTGCTGGCCGGGCGGATCGAGGAACTCCTGGAGGACCACCCTTGCCAAGGTCCTGACATCGATGCCGGGAGTCGGCGTCAGGGCCGGAGCCCGCACCCTGATCGAGGCCGGCGACGGCAGCACCTTCCCCACCGCCGACCACCTCGCCGCCTATGCCGGTCTCGCCCCGGCGACCCGGAGCTCGGGGGCCTCGATCCGCGGCGAACAGCCCTCCCGCAGGGGCAACAAGCAGCTCAAACGGGCCTTCTTCCTTGCCACGTTCGCCGCCCTGGCCGACCCGGCCTCCCGGGCCTACTACGACAAGAAGATCGCCCAAGGCAAGCACCACACCCAGGCACTGACCTTCTACGAATCCCGGCCAGCCATAGCTGCCTGACCCTCACCAGCGTCGCCGCACACAGGGCAGTCCCATTCGTCGAGCGAGTCGATTACGACAGGGTGATTACAAAAGACGCATGGCCGCATGCCCTTACCGCCCTGCTCGTCCACACACGCTTCATCGCTCATGGCGGACAGAGTGCCTTGACTATAGACATAGGGGCACCCCCCGACAGAGGCGCTGCCCTCAGCGTGAACGACCCCCGTGCGAACCCGCAGAGGCCCGAGGGGCTCGGGACGGGCGTGAATGCGCGTGACCGGCAAGATGCCGTTCTGCTGCCATCGGCGAGAGAGGTCGTACTCCCGGACCCATGGGGACGCATCCGACCGGTGTTGGGGAAGCAGTCGACGGCCCCCGGGTCCGTAGGAAAGGCCCGGCGGTGTCTTCATCGAGTCCCGCGATCACGGGCCGGGATGCTCGCGGATTGGCATGTTCGCGAGCATCCACACGGCACATACGATGGATCGACGCTCCTTCCGATGTGATGAAATCCTCGTGTCGCCCGGGGACAGGAATTGGATGAGGATCCGTTGCCGGGCCACGTGCACGTGTCGGGAGAGGCAACTTTCCGGCCGGGCCGGGCACGGCAGACGGAATGCCCCATCGCAGCCCAGGTTGTAGGCGCTCGGCCAAGCGACGTGCCTCTCCCGACGCGTCCCTCGACACGCCTGGTCTGCTCGTGGCGGCCCGGTGTGCTTCACCGGTGCGCCTCGAGCAGACCAGGATCAGAGCCGAAAGAGCACGCACCCACCTTGCTGCGTGCCGACACCGTGGATGGCACACCTGCAGGCTTCCGTCCTGGATCGGTAGGGTGCGCAGGCGAGGTGCCGATCTCGCGGACAGGAGGTGCCGATGTTCCCTCTGTCTCACACCGGCGAGGATCCGGGATAAGACGTATCCGTCGGGAGCGGTGTGGCGCTGAAGACTGAGTCCGGGTCGACTGCAGACTTTATGGCGAGCAGCCGTTCAGTGTTCGCCCCGTAGGAGCCCGCAACCTGGTCGGGAGTTTCCGGCCCCAGGAAGTTCACATAGCCGCCGGGCAGGGAGAACGGTTCGAGAGCTGTGTGAGTGTCTTCCAGCCAGCGCAGATGTGAGGATCCCCCGTCGCCACCGCCTGTGTGTTCCCTGTTCTCGCTGTTCTCCCACATGGAGATCAGCTCGACCATCAGATGCGGTTCGCGTCGGCCGAAAGCTGTGGAGCCGAGAGCAGGGCGGGTGGCTGCACCGTGGAACTGATGCCACACGATCGCCGAGAACGGTGAGGTGAACTGCTGTGCTGCTCGGTCCAGGACGGTCGCGAGGGGGCCCGTGACGCTCTGCACGGTCCGCGTGCGAATTGCGCCCATGCGTCCGGGTGGGAACATGGCGTCCGTCGCGTCCAGGGTCGTGGAACGGGCGACTGGCCCGACCTCGGCGAACACGGGTGTACCGAGCCTGGCCAGGGAATGTACTGGCCCGTTCTCGGCGTTCCCGATCTCCAGATCCCCCGACCATGTCGGCGCGACGTACACCGCCGGCTTGCCGTCCGGGCCGGGAAGGAAGCCCACGTCTACGGTCAGCTCGTCGGGACTGCTCTGCAGGATCCCGCCCAGGTCGGCCAGAATGCCGGCGCTCTGGTCTATCGGATACAGGATGGTCCCCGACACCACTGTCGGAACGGGGTGCAGCCGTATCCGCGCTGAGGTCACGACTCCGAAGTTTCCGCCGCCGCCGCGCAAGGCCCAGAAGAGATCAGGGTGATGTTCGGCGTCGGTTGTCACTTGTGAACCGTCGGCGAGGACGACTTCGGCGCCGAGCAGGTTGTCGGCTGCGAGCCCGAACTGCCCGAGGAGGGGACCGTACCCGCCGCCGAGAGTGAGCCCGACCATTCCGACAGAGCCCGCCGTTCCGGTCACGGCAGAAAGGCCCACTCGCTCGGCGGCCGAGACGACGTCTGACGAAAGCGCCCCGCCACCCACCGTCGCGCAGCGGTGGTTGACGTCGATCTGCACGTCCCTCATACCGGTCAGATCGAGAGCCACCCCACCGGGACGGAAAGCCCTGCCCCAGAAGTCGTGACCCCCGCCACGCACGGAGAGCGGTACCCCGTGGTTGCGAGACGCGCGTACCCCGGCCTGCACGTCAGCGCTGGTGGAGCACCGCACGACCACGGAAGGGCGGACATCGACGGCCGCGTTGAACAAGGCTACGGCTCGTGCGTACTCGGGTCCGTCGGTGAGCACCCGGTCCGCAGGGACATGGGAACACAGCTCGGCAAGCAAGGCAGCGCTGACTGCGTCGTGGGTATCGGTAGGGGTTTGCATGGTCACTCCTGTGTATTGCTGTGGGAGAGGGAATGCCGCGTCCTGAACAGATCAGGAGGATGGCGAGTCTGGCTCGGCGCACTGCTGAGCGAGAACGGCTGCCATGTCGGGCAGCAGAACGGCCACAGGGTCGTGGGTCAGCTCCGTCATGCGCAGGCGCCCCCCGATAGTGGCGACACCCAGGACGTGCTCACCGGCCAGTTGGGTCGTCTGCGCCGGTCCCCACACAGCGGTGAGGCAGGTGCGGTTGTGATCCGATGCCTGTACCACCCCGAGATTGGTGATCTGGATGTCGGCGGCGGTCGCCATGGTCATCATCGCTTCGGCTTCCTCGGATGTGACCGGTGCCTGTTGGGCCAGCGCCTCCGAGCCTGCCTTGAGCATCTGCGGTGTCCGCTGGTGTTCCAGCTCCTGGTGATGGTGCCGGGCCAATTCCCAGAAGTTCTCTGCTTGGGATGTCTGGCTCTCAGTCCGTGCTCCGGCGAACCGGTTTGCGACGGCGTCAGGCAGACCTGCGGCCCGGCGCAGGTCGATCGGGCTCAGCACTCTCACCCGTCTGCGGCCCGCTCGGTGGAAGACTGTGCTGGCGGCAGCGCACAGTGCGGCGTGCACCGACACATTCTCGGCGTGGCAGCGGGTCACGAGCCTTGCGGTCAGGCCGCCTTGAAGGGCCAGAGCGGACACGTGCGGTGCCCGTGCCGTGTACGGGGTCAGCTTGCCGGGGGCGTTCATCAGGTCATTCTGCGGTGGCCCCACGGGTGGCACCGTCGTGTCGAGAGCCAGTAGGAGGTCTTCCTGGGACGGCGGTACATCCCATCCTGAGCTGCTCGTCCGGCCGTGCACCTCGTCACCGTCGAGGGCGGCGACGAGGTCCGCCAACACGCGCATGCCGCCGGTGCCGTCGGTGATCTGGTGGGCGAAGGTCAGCACGATGAAGCTGCTGGCCTCAGCGGGAATGAGCACGGTGCGTACCAGTGGGCCCGGCTCCGTCGCTATGGGGCGTGTCTGCTCACCAGCTACGACCGCCTGCCAGGGAGTTCCCTCCGCTGCGGTGTCGACCCTGATCGGGCTCTCTGCCCAGCGGTATCGAGCTTGGGGAGCTTTGCGGTCGACCGAGACCCGGAGCAACGGGTGACGTGCCTGCACATCCCGCAGTGCACGCGCCAGTATCTGCTCGGAGACTTCCCGGTCGATCTCGGCGACGAGGGAGAACTGGACGGGGTTTCGGCGCATGTAGAGATCGATGGTCCGCTCGAATGCTCCGAGGTCCCTGACCGACCCCGTGTGCGTGTGGCTGATCGACATCCGAGGCCCCTTCTTCGGTGATGTGATGTGACGGCTCGCTACCTGGACGCATCCTGGCGAGGGGGAAGTGCGGCCTCTCGCTGAGAGGTGCTTCGGTCCGCTGGGCCGTTCACCAGGCGTTTGGACGAGGTGCGGAAGGCCCAGGCGACGACGAGCGCGGCGACCACGGTGAGGGGGGTGCCCATGGCGATCTTCGCAAAGGCGAGCCAGCCGGTGGCGTCGTGTACGTACAGCCACTGCTTCACCGCGAATCGGGATCCGAGGACGAGCGCTGCGGCGAGGGTGGCGATGTCGTGTGCCCGCAACACTGCACGGTCCTCGCGCCAGGTGTACGTGCCCTTATGCAGGAGGTTCCACGCCACGCCGGTCAGGGGCCGACGAAGGAGAACCGAACTGAAGGTGGCGAGGAAACCTGCGAAGGCTACCCAGATACCCAGCAGGAAGAAGTCTTTTGCGGAACCGGTGAGCGCGACGATGCCTGCCGCGATCAGAACACCAGTCAGGCTGCCGGAGGCGGCGAGGAGGCGTTCCCCGCGCATCAGCCGGGTCACGGTCAGCACCACACCGGTCGCGATGGCCGCTATCACGGCCGCCTTCGTAGACAGTAAGGCGAGTGCCATCACGAACACCACGACCGGGACGGTCGAGTAGACGAAGCCCGCCGTGCCGCCCATGGATTCAAGCATGGGCGACCCTGGGGCGGGGGAGGGCACGCTCGTGTCGCTCCGGTCGGGAGTGGGGGAGGGCGCGTGCTCGCCTTCGAGTCGGGACATTGATCACTCCTGGTCTCGTGCTGCAGATTCAGCGTCACTCGGGAATTACACGTCGCGGCCGTTCCGTCAGGCGCTCCAGCCGCCTCCCACGGCCCGGCTCGCGAGATATGAGTCGCGCAGCGCCTTGCGCAGTCCGGGGACGAACGCGTCGAACCGCGCCGCCTGAGCCTCGAGGCCGGATTTGTGGGCGCGACGCTCTTCCTTGCTCCAGACCGAGGTCAGCTCCAGTTCCACTGCCAGGACGGCCATGGCCAGCTCGTCCGTCAGGTTCTCGTCGGGAGCTCCGTCGAGCACGGTCGAGCGCACTCGGTCCTGCAGGGCGTGCACCAGGTCCGGGTGATTCACGGTGACCCTGTTGGTGGGTACGACTCCCAGCTTCCTTTCCCGCGTGATGGCGACCTCCCCGGAGGCGAGCAGTTGGTCGCGGACGGGGGTTTCGGCTTTATGCGCCTTGTTGTGCAAGAACTTGAGCCAGCCCTTAGGCCTGTCGTCGGGCAGGTCGCACCAGACCGAGGCAACGAACGGGTCCTCGGGCGGACTGCCGGCAAGCCGCCGAACCTTACCCCCCGTGGCGTCCAGCAGGCCGTCACGGGTCAGCTGGGTCATCGCTCCCGCTCGCAGCAACTGGCCGCGCCCCTGAATGTTGTCGAGCTGGAACTTCTCCTTCTTGACGGTGTAGCAGAGCAGATACAGCTTCTGGGCGAGAGTTTTGGACACGAGAAATCTCCAGCGTGTTGGCATAAGTGAGAAAGTATTTCTGCCGATGAATGGGCGAAAAATGTTCAGTAGTGAAAACCTGCCGGTCTCGCCGTCCGTTCCTTGGGTGACTGTTGAGGAAATCGGCGGAAAAGCAACAACTCGCCCATCTGTAGGGGGTGACTGTCATTTCTTTGACGCTGTATTGCCTTCTGGCGGGTCTCCTACCTCCAACTCGGGCCGTGAAACTGATGACGTTACGGCATAGTTCCAAGCGCCCGAAAAGTGGACATTCAGTGATCTTCTGTACCGTGTGGGCCGAGGTGATCGCCATGAGGCGTGACTGACATCCGTGTCGTCAACAGGACGCGCAGGGCGGGGCATGCGCCTATGACGGTTCCCGCGCCCACATTCCGGTGGCCTGGACGTGTTGCTGTGTCAGGCGCCACGAAATCGGGGTGCTATGGGTGTCGTGGGCGCGCGCTCATACAGCCGGGAAAGAACGCTGGTATGACCGCGGTGGCCGGTGGCGGTGCGGTTTCCCATCACTGCGACCACCTCGGGGCCATGACGGTGGACTAATTTCTTCCCGTTTTTGGGTGCGCTTTTTCGTCGAGCTGGCGCACGATCAGGAACGGGCGGGATGCTGCAAGAGGATCACCTGAGAGCTGTCCCGCGAATCGTGATGGGTAAGTGTGCGGCAGGACTGAGGGACACCTATCAGTCGAGACCTTGAACGTGAGTCAGCCCGCCAATCAGTCCTATGCTCAAGGGCTATTCCGTGCATGTGCCGGCGAGGCCGACTGTGAATCAACGGTCTCCGAAGACAACGGGGCGGGTGGTGGCCGGCTTTTCTGTCTTGCATACGGCGCCGTCGGCGGGATGGGTACCGTGGATGAGAGCGGCGTCGACCGCGCTGTTGACGCACGTGTTGGTGCCGTACGAGCCGTGCCCGACTCCTTCACGTGTGAGCAGGACCGCGGAGTCCAGGGTCCGGGTCATGTTCTCGGCCCAGTGGTGGGGTGTGACCGGGTCCAGCCGCCCCCCGACCACCAGCGCCGGCGGTGCACCGGCGCCCGTGAGCGGCTTGCTGGGGCGGTCCTTGTTCGGTGCGGGCCGCCGAGCGCAGTTCAAGGCGGAGTAGGCAGCCCGGGGGCCGATGCGCTTCGCGTCAGCGGTGGCCTTGCTGGCTGCTGCCTTGTGCGCGGCGATGCCGGTCGGGGTCTCCCAGTCGGCGCAGCGCACCGCGGTGTGGGCTTCGAACATCGCGGTCGGGACCGGGAAGGGGGATACCGTGACGCTGCTCCACAGGGTGTAGAGGGGCGCGCCGTTGCCCTTCTGAGCGGCCAGCAGCGCCGAGGTGAGCAACGGCCAGGCATTCTGGTCGCCGGCCAGGGCCCGGGTGGCCTCGAGGGTCATGGCGCCGTCGAGTTCGCCGCCCAAGGCGCCGCCCTTGGCGGGTGTGATTTTCAGGGGCTCCGCTTCCAGTGTGTCGATCAGCGTGTCGAACGCTGCCTCCGGGTCGCCTGCACCGAAGGGACATACTGCGGTCCCTTCGGTACGGCAGGTCTTGAACCAGGCGTTAAGGGTCCGTTCGCTGGCCACGGCGACGTCGTTCTGGAAGAGCAGGGAGTTACCGAACCACTGGTTGGTGTCTACGGGCGCGTCGAGCACCATCTGGCGGACGCGATGAGGGAACAGGGTGGCATACATCGGTCCGACCACGGTGCCGTAGGACAAGCCGTAGTACGTGATCTTGTTTTCGCCGAGGGCGGAGCGAACCTGGTCGATGTCGCGAGCCACGTTGTCGGTCGATAGGCTGGCCAAGAACTTCTTGCTCTGATGTTTGGCACAGCCGCTGGTGAACGCGGCGGTATCGGCCAGTAGTTGGGGCAGGGGCTTACCCCCCGGGACAGAAGGGTCGAAGGCGGTGCCTGCGGCATCGACTCGCTGCTCGTCGGTCAAGCAGTGAACGGCCTGCGATCGGCCGACGCCGCGCGGGTCCATCGCGATGATGTCGAATGTGGCCAGCACGGCGGGCGAGAATGCGCCAGGAGTGCCAGCTGTCTCGGGCAGATTGCGCAGTGTTTCCGTGGCGGAGACCCCGGGCCCGCCCGGGTTGAAGACCAGGCTGCCGATGCGATGGCCGGGATCAGTGGCCCGGTGCCGCATGACCGCGAGCGGGATCTGCGTGCCGGCGGGCTCGGTGTATTCCTGCGGCACCTCGATCGTGGTGCATTCCAGGTTCTTCCCGCACTCGCTCCAGGTGAGCGCTTCCGGAGACGGTGCGCTGGCTGTGGACATGCTGCGCAGCCCCGAGGCGCCTGACGAACACCCCGTCAGGGTCATGAGGGCTACGGCGAGCGCTGCTCCGTACTGAGCGGCGGCCCGTGGCTTCGATTGAATCATTATTTTTTTCCCCTTCTTCTGCGTAGGTCATTGCGTGCGACCGGCTTGTCGTTCGCGCAAGAAGCCGACTCAAGAGCGCGGGTGTGGTCGCGCCTTCCTGGCTTCGAGGGGTCAGCGACCGGCCGCGTCGAGCAGGGAGGAGTAGCGCAGGCGGAGTGCGCGCTCCATGCTGGCCAGAACGGCCCCACCCCCCAGCGCGATGTTCAGCCAGATCGGCAGGTGTATGGGCGATTCAAACGTTCCCACCCGCTGCATGACGGGAGGGATCTGAGAGACGGGCTCAGCGAGTTGCAACAGGTTCAGACCTACACCGATGACAAGCAGCAGCACCGACCCGGCGGCGAGCGCCCGGCTCAGTCCCGGATGGCGGGCACCGAAGCGCGCCCGCCATCCCTCCGCCGAGGCCGGATCCGGGGCGAGTTGAGACGGCCGTCCACCTGAGGGGCGGTAGTGGCAGCGCCTGATGCCGTAGCTGCTCATCGCCACCTCGATGACGCCCCCGTCAACGGGGAAGAGTGCGGGCAGTTTCGACTCGGCCAGATGCCTGCCCTCCAGGAACAGATGCGCCCGGATTCTGTTGTCGTCCAACCGCGCCCAATGGCGTACGTCGACGGCGTACAGACATTGCTGACCATGGGCGCCGGGAAGCCGTAGCCAGAACAGTGAACGAAAAGGGAGCTGCCACCAACGAAAGCGCTGCAGTTCCCTGCCGTCTCCTTGCTTGAGGCGCCTTGATGCCGCCCACTCCTTCCATGCCACGCTTCGGTCACCCCTCTGGATCTCAGCCGCACCCACTAGTACAGCGTGCTAGAAGAACGCTAGCACGCCGTACTAGTACGGCGTGCTAGTACAGTGAAGGATGCTGGGAGAAGCGAAGGAGAGCGAGATATGGACACACGCGAGAGAATCCTCAAGGCGGCGGCGGAGATGCTTGCCGAGGACATGGGGGCGAAGCTCAGCGTGCGAGCGGTCGCCGCGCGTGCAGGGGTTAGTACTGGCTCGTTGCGCTTTCACTTCCCCACCCAGCGCGCCCTGCAGGACAGCTTGCTCGCGCGGATCTACGAACACCTGCTGCCCGGCGACCCGATCCGCGACCCGGCACTGCCGCCTCGCGAACGGCTGCTGAACTGCCTGCGGCAGGTACTCGCTCTCATCGGCACCAACGAAGACGCGCGAACCGCATGGGGCGCGACGTACCGGACCTTCATCGAACCTGAACCGACTGAACAGCTTCGGGCCGCATACCTTTGCCATGAGCGGGAGGCGGAGCGCCGGGTCGAACACTGGCTGACCGTGCTCGCCGAGGAAGGTGCACTGCCCCCGGGGGACCACACCCGCAACCTCAGATTCCTTCTCACCATCCTCAACGGACTCTCGGTCGAACGTGCCCTGCCCACCAGCCAGTCCGTCTTCATGGCCGAGGCCGAAACCCTCAACGCCGCTGTTGACTTCATCCTCTCTGCTGGCCCCGGATCACCCGTCGAGCCGACTCAGCCGTGAATCCAACCACGCCCCCACACCGGTCCAGCCCGCCGACGGGCGGAGGCGCGAGAGCAGAGTTATCGGCGGCGACCTGCTCGATAGGCATGCCGCCGACCGGAGCTCTCGAGGACGATCGCAATCACGTCGCGGTCATCAGCACGTCTAGTGCCCCGGCCGATGATCCAGTGCCGACGGACCAGGAACCTCCCACAGGGCAGAATGCCGATCTCTGCCCCGCCGCACCGGTTCCTGCCGCTGGCCGTTGATCCGGGAGCGAGCTCCGGCAGGCGTCGAACTCCCCCTCAGGCGCCCCCCGCCATCTGTCCTGCCCTGGACCTGGGGCTCTCCATACATCACCAAGAGGCGGACCGCGCCCTCGCACGCCCCCTGGGCCGACCCGCCGTCGCGTCATGGTTTTCAATGGGGCTCACGACGTGACCGCGTCGGCGACACCAGAGACGGTGGGGGATATCTCGATCATGGCGTGGAGCACCCGGGAAATGGCGGAGCTGGCCGGCGTCAGCCTGAGGGCCGTACGGCACTACCACGACGTGGCGCTACTGGACGAGCCAGAGCGCCGCTCCAACGGATACAAGCAGTACGGCGTCAGTCACCTCGTCCGACTCCTCCGGATCAAGCGCCTCACCGCTCTGGGCTTTTCCCTCTCCCAGATCGCGGATATGGACGACCAGCCGGGTTCGGATCCCGATCCGCGTGATCTGCGGGCTCTCGACGCTGAGCTCGCCGCCACGATCGAACGCCTGCAACACGCCCGCGCTGAGGTTGGTACCCTCCTGCGCGGGCGAGCCACAAGTGATCTTCCCCTCCGCTTCGCCTCCGTGGATGAGACGGCTGATCTTCCGGCCCCGGACCGCTCGTTCGTCACCGTCCTCGGTACGGTCCTTGGCCCCAGCGGGATGGACGCCTATGCCGACTTGCTCCAGCAGGAGCCGCAACCGGTGGCACGCGAACTCGACGAGCTTCTCGCCGATGCCGATGAGCAGACACGCCAGAGTCTCGCCGAGCGTCTGGTGCCTTACGTCCTATCTATCCGGGCCGCGCATTCCGGGCTGAACGACCTCGCCTCCGACGCCCCACGCGGTCGACAGCACACCGCCCGCACTATCGGCAAAGCCATCAGCGATCTCTACAATCCAGCGCAGGTGGACGTGATGAAGCGGCTCGACCGACTGCTTTCCGATGTGACTGCCCGCCAGTGACCGCTCTCGGACCGTCGCTCCGTGACTCCGTGAGCGGACCTCGACGTGCGCCTGATGGCGTGACGAGTGGACGGCAAGTTCGTTGCCACGACCACCACTGCCTGAACGCTGATGAACCGTATTCCTGGCAATCCGGCGCCGCGTGCCTCCCTTCTGTAGGCGGGCACACGACACAGAAGCGCGTGTGCCTGCCCCGCGCGCCTCACTGCTGGACGGCGTTGCCCTCGCTTTCTGCGCAGTCGCTCTTGACGAGGATGGCGTGGGCGCGTCGCAACACGTCGAGGTGGGCGCGGTTGTGGAACTCGACCAATGCGTGCAAGGCGACCGACTCCGCAACGACTCTCTCCCGGTACGAGGCCTGCCCGAGGTCGGCAAGCGCTGGGTGGGCCTGTTGCTGCTGGCGGATTTCGGGTGCCATTCGCTCGGCCAGCCTCTGCCGGACGTCGTCGGGAGCGTCCTCGTCGAGTGCCATGAATTCTGCTTCGAGATCCCCGCGAGGACCCGCGAGCTGCTCTTGAAGGGCGGCCATCGCTGCGGGTGCGAGGATGCTGGAGTAGACCAGAAGCAGGGACCGTTGGGTCTCGGGCAGGTCGTCGGCGAGCGTCCTGAATTCCGGGGGCATGTCGAGCACGGCCCGGTTGTCCATGATGGCCGCCAGTGCCCGCCGCATCCCCTGCCGGCGCTCGATCTCCGCCGCGAGTTCGGCGTCCAGGTCCTTGAGGATCTGCCGTGCTCTCCCGTCACCGCTCTCGACAGCCGGGACGTCCGCGAGAGCCACGCCGAGGTCGGTCAGTCTGCGGATGCGCAGCAGGCGGACGAGATGGCTGACGCCGTACCGCTTGTAGCCGTTGGAGGCCCGTTCTGGCTCCTCCAGCAAACCGATCTCGTGATAGTGCCGGACGGCCTTGGCCGTCGTCCCCGCGAGTTCCGCCAGCTGACGAGTACTCCATGCCACCACGAGCCCCCTCTACAGAATCGTGTCGGGCCGTCATTGAACTCTCTGCCCCTGGGGCACGGTCAACTCCGGCCAATTCCGCGCGCCAGCCATTGACCGTGCCCCAGGGGCAGAGAGTGGGATGGTCGCGACCGCCACCACGAACCGGCATGAGGAGACTCGACATGAATCAGCAAGGCAGTCTCGCCAAGAGCCTGGCGCTCGCGGCGGCCCTGGGCCTGGGCGCGTCGCTGATAGCCGTGCCCGCCGCCGCCGAAGAGGCGAGAACTCATCAGATGAACTGGGGCCAATGCCCCGACGACGTCGTGGCGGAAGCCGCTCCCACCGTGCTGCAGTGTGCCACCGTGCGCGTGCCGCTGGACTACACCCATCCGGAGGGCGAGCAGATCGACCTCGCCGTCTCCCGGCTGGCCGCAGCCAACCCGGACAGGAGGCGCGGCGTCCTCATGCTCAACCCGGGTGGCCCCGGCGGGTCAGGGCTGGCCCTGTCCGCACTGCTGGTGGCCCAAGGCCTGCCCAGCAGCGTCACCGACCGATATGACCTGATCGGCATGGACACCCGCGGGATCGGTCACTCCACACCGGTCAGTTGCGGGTTCACCACGGACAGCTCCTACTACTCAAACATCCCGCCCTACGCGGTCGACGACGCCGCGGTCACTGCACAGGCCAAGGTCGCTGAGCAGGCGGCCAAGCAGTGCGCGGACAACGACGACGGCCGACTGCGCCACTTCACCACCGCGAACACCGCCCGTGACCTCGACCGGATCCGGGACGCGCTCGGTGAGGAGAAAACCAGCTACCTGGGCTACTCCTACGGGACAGCACTCGGTGCCGCTTACGCGTCGATGTTTCCCGAACGCTCCGACCGTGTCGTGCTCGACAGCAACATCGGAGACACTCACCTTGACCGCGACGGCATGCGCCGTTACGCGCTCGGCATGGAACAGACCTTCCCGGACTTCGCGAACTGGGCCGCCAGCCGCCACGACAGCTACGGCCTGGGCAGCACCCCCGCCCAGGTCCGGACCTCCTACTTCACCATCGCCGGCGCACTCGACAAGAACCCCGTCGCAGGGATCAACGGCAACCTCTTCCGGCTCCTTACATTCGGCCACCTCTTCAAGCAGACGCAGTACCCCGCCCTGGCGCAAACCTGGCAGACGCTGCGCGAAGGCGACGCTCCCGCGGCCCGCAGCCTGAAAGCCTTCCAACAGGACGGAACAGACGGGCCGGTATCGCCGACCGACAACGCTCTGACCGTTTTCCTCGCCGTCACCTGCAACGACGTCGAGTGGCCTGAGGACGTCAACACCTACCGGCGGGGCGTCGCCAAGGACCGTGAGCGCTATCCGCTCTACGGCGCCGCCACCGCCAACATCACACCCTGCGCCTTCTGGCCGCACGCCCCCGCCGAACAGCCCGTGGAGGTCGATCCTGAAGGCCCCCGCAACGTGCTCCTCCTGCAAAACCGCAGGGACGCGTCTACCCCCCACCTGGGCGCGAAGATGCTGCGCGAGAAGTTCGGCGACCGCGCCCGGCTGATCAGCGTCGATGACAGCGGGCACGGCGTCTACGTCCTGGGCCGCAATTCGTGTGCGTTGAACACCACAACGCGCTACCTCGTCGAGGGCCAGATGCCTACTGATGACACGTTCTGTCGCGCAAACTGACCACTCGAGCCGCGCGACCCGCCCCCGTCCGTGACGATGACAGTCACTTGTACGGCCACAGTGGCAGTGTGTCGGTGCACGCCCGGGTGGACGCCTTTCAGCGAACTCTGCAAGGCTTGGGGGCCGGACACCGCGCGGTCTCGCATTTTTTGCGCAGCACGGAACCCGCTATTTTTTCTCATTCTGCTCGGGATTGGAATTCTTCACGAGATCATCCTCCTTGTAACCAAGACGGGACTTGACCTCGATAACGCCTTCCACGTGTCGGCAGAGAGTTACGATGACGCCAATATTGGATTTTTTCTGGACGCTGCCGCGAAGCGTAACGACCCCGTCCTGAACAGTGGCTGATACGTTTCCCGCAGCAACCTGGAACTTGCGGTTCAACACCTCCAGCGCGACTTCGTTCTGTATGGCCTCGTCCCGACGCAGCAGTGGACGCAGTAGATCGGAGCGGCTTACGACCCCGACCAGTATTCCGCTGGCATCGATCACGGGCAGCCGACCGACTCCGTGCTCAGAGATCATTCGAGTTGCAGTGGCAAGGCTGCATTCCGGGCACACTCACGGTCCATACGGGCGTTGTCATCAAATCGCCTGCTGTGATTGCTTCTCTGCTGTCACCTTTCGAATTCGGCAGACCGGGCCGTCTGCGGAGCAGGTCGGTTTCCGAGACCATTCCTACCGGTCGATGGCGGGGGTCCACGACAGGCAAAGCCGAAACCTTGTTATAGAGGAGACTCCAGACGACGTCCTTGACGGACGCTTCAGGGGTCGCCGTGGCTACGTCTCGCGTCATGACGTCGGCGACGGTGCTATGCCTCACAGGCCGCAGCTTTCAGGATGCTTCAATATCCGGGGTGATCCCGCCTCCACCGCCGATGGCTCGACAGGTAGGGGGCAAGGGCCGTGGTGCCTCTCGCTGGGGCCGACTGGCCACCTGCGAAGCAACGCAGGAAGTGCGCCCACTGCCCGGATCATTCACCGGCGCTCCCGACTCCGCACGACGTAGGGTCGGCGTCCGGCGGTAGCGAGCCGATGGTACTTGGCACGGTCGTGGCGATTGTCGCTCCTACACGTCGACCAGGCCATCGTCCTTCAGCCCCGCCCAGGGTTCCTCGGCGTCTGTGGGCGAGCCGGGCCTCTCTCCCCCTGCCCGTTGCTGCGCCACTATCTGCCCCCCGATCAAGGCCGTGAGCGATGGGCAGCTCGGTGCTCCGCACGAGCTGGCAGGGGACCCTCCGATACGGACCATACGGCCCATACGGCACTCGCCCATCGACCCCCTTCGGCACTACGGACGAGACGCGCCCGTGAGGAGAGTGGTTATCGCAGGCTGCTCCGTCTCCGCACCCGAGGAGGTGACCGCGTTGGAGCGCATCAGGGTCTCGTCACGCCCTCAGCGCCGTCGTCGGCCCGTGCCCTTTGATCTGCGCACGCATTCTGGACGACCGATGCCCCATCGACCCCTTAGCCGCGAGCTCCGGAGACCTCCATGCCACCGCTTCTACGCGTCGTACCGTTCGCTGAACTCGGCCGGCAGGACCTGGGCCGCGTGGGTGGCAAGAACGCCTCCCTGGGCGAGATGACCGCAAAGCTCGGCGCCGCTGGAGTGCGCGTACCTGCCGGGTTCGCAACGACGGCGGAGGCGTACGGCGAGATGCTCACTGCCCACGGGCTGCGCGGACGGATCGAAGAACAGATCGGGAGGCTCCACCGAGGCGCTCCACTTGACGAGGTCGGCGCATCAATTCGGTCGCTGATGCTTGCGGAGTCGTTGCCCGACGCGCTTGAGGCCGAGATCGTCTCCGCGTACGAGGAGCTCGGGCGCGCCTGTGATCGCGAGAATCCCGAGGTGGCCGTGCGTAGTAGCGCCACGGCCGAAGACCTTCCCGAGGCGAGCTTCGCCGGCCAGCAGGAGACGTATCTGAACGTCCGTGGACCCGGCCAACTTCTTGATGCGTGCCGACGCTGTTTCGCGTCTCTCTTCACCGATCGCGCCATTGATTATCGGCAACGTATGGGCTTCGACCACCTCACAGTCGCCCTGTCCATCGGTGTCCAGCTCATGGTCCGCGCCGACCTCGCAGGCGCCGGAGTGATCTTCACCCTGGACCCTGAGAGCGGCTTCCCCGAAGTGATCGTGGTGAGCGCCGCCTGGGGCCTGGGCGAGACAGTCGTGAGCGGGCCGCGTGGACCCGGACGAGTACACCGTCTTCAAGCCGAGCATGAAGGACCCTGCCCTCGATCCCGTGATCGGCGTCCGGATCGGAAGCAAGCGCATCAAGACCGTCTATGCCAGTACCGGACTGACCCGAACGGAGGGCACGCCCGAAACCGAGCGAAGCCAACGAGTACTGAACGACGCCGAAATTCGGACCCTCGCCGGCTGGGCGGCCGCCGTGGAGAAGCACTACGGCTGCCCCATGGACCTCGAGTGGGCCAAGGACGGCCTTACAGGCGAGCTCTGGATCCTCCAAGCGCGACCCGAGACCGTACAGTCCCGCCGCCATACGGCCACGCTCCGCCGTTGCCGCCTCACCACCGCGCCCGGCGCACCGCTCGTCGACGGCACTGCGGTCGGCGAGGCCATTGACCGCGGCCTCGTCGTCGCTCTTGAGCACCCGGTCGATCTGGACCGCTTCCCCTCCGGCGGCGTCCTCGTCACGGGAATCACCGACCCCGACTGGGAGCCAGTGATGAAGCGGGCCTCCGCGATCGTCACCGACCATGGCGGGCGTACCTCTCACGCCGCGATCGTTAGCCGTGAACTCGGTGTGCCCGCTGTCGTCGGCGCAGGCGACGCCACCCACGTCTTGCGTGACGTGCGAGAGGTGACAGTGTCCTGCGCCGAGGGAGAACACGGACATGTCTACGGCGGACTGCTCCCGTACGAGGAGTCTGAGGAGGACCTCGAGCGCCTGCCCACCACTCGCACCCACGTCATGCTCAATCTGGCCGACCCTTCCGCCGCCTTCCGGTGGTGGAGGCTCCCTGCAGACGGAGTCGGGCTTGCCAGAATGGAGTTCATCGTCGCCCACCAGATCAAGGTCCACCCGATGGCGCTGCTCCACCCGGAACGGCTGGACTCCCACGACAGGCACCTGATCGAGCGGCTCACTGAGGGTTACCCCGACCAGGGCTCCTACTTCGTCGACCGGCTGTCCCACGGCATCGCCCGGATCGCGGCCTCACGCTGGCCCGCACCCGTCGTCGTGCGGACGAGCGACTTCAAGACCAACGAGTACGCGAAACTGCTCGGAGGCCGGCCCTTCGAGCCTGACGAGGCAAACCCGATGATCGGCTGGCGCGGAGCAAGCCGTTACTACGACCAGGGCTATCGCGAGGGCTTCGCTCTCGAATGCCGGGCGCTGCGCCGGGTGCGCGAGACGATGGGACTGACCAATGTCGTCGTCATGATTCCCTTTTGCCGCACTCTCGGCGAGGCGGACCGTGTCCTCGACACGATGATGGAGGAGGGGCTCGTACGCGGCCGGAAGGGCCTGCAGGTCTACGTCATGGCCGAGATTCCGGCCAACATCATCCTCGCCCAGGACTTCGCGGAGCGCTTCGACGGTTTTTCGATCGGCAGTAACGACCTGACCCAGCTGACCCTCGGCATCGACCGCGACTCCGAGGTCCTTGCCCGCATCTTCGATGAGGCCGACCCGGCCGTCACTCGCAGCATCGGCACGCTGGTCACTCGCGCCCACTCGGTCGGACGCACCGTAGGCCTTTGTGGCCAACGCCCCAGCGACGATCCCGCCTTCACCGAGTTCCTGGTGGCCGCCGGAGTTGACTCGATCTCGGTGGCCCCTGACAGCTTCGCCACGGTCAAATAGCACGTGGCGTACGCCGAAACACACCCGAGGAGCACGCAATGACCGGAGATAAGTTGGCACGTAGGCACGGGCGTTTTCCTGACTTCAATGACTGGTTTAACCGGGATTTCCCGGGACTTCCAGGCTGGCGGCCTGGATTCGCCGCCCATTCCATCCCGGTCGAGATGACCAGCGGAGAAGGTGAGTACGTCCTGAAGGCAGAACTGCCTGGCATGGACCCGGACAAGGACATCAGCATCACGGTCGACGGCGACCTCATCACAGTCAGCGCAGAGCACAGCGAGAGCACCGAGGACAAGGAACATTCGGAGTTCCGCTACGGATCGTTCCGCCGGACAGTGCGCCTCCCGGGCGCGATCCCGGTCGATGACGTCGACGCCGCATATGCGGACGGTGTCCTCAACATCCGCATCCCGATGCCCGAAGAAACCCTGCCGACCGAACGGAAAATACCGGTGAAGCGAGTCGACACCAAGGCCGGGGGAGAGGCGTCGTAGAAGCGATCCGGTACGGAGGCGCGGTGCCTCGCGTCGGCGGTATGAGCGAATCCAGATAGCTCCGGCGTCAGAGAAACGCACTGACGGTCTGGGCCGATCATCGGCGGTCCCGTCGGGCCCAGGCGGCACAGCCGACCTCACGCGGACGGTGCTCTCGGTTAGCGGCAACTGCCGCAGGCGCCGGGGGGCTCGGGCCCCGCCAACATTGTTCCTGCACCTTTTCCGCTGTGATGGCTGGCTCGCGGGCTGCACCACCTGGATTGAGTTCGCGCTGGCGCCCGCTGGCTTGCGTTGAACCTGGTCCGCTGGGCACCTCTGGGACCGGATCCGAGCCTTTCGGATCACGCCGGCCGAGCGCCACCAGTGTCACTGTCGAAGAAAGGACCCGAAAACACCGGACCGAGCAGTGAATGGAGTCAGACGTCAAGGCGGGCTATCACGCTCTCCCGGAGCGCTTAGGCGTCATCTCATGTGGTGAGTTTGGCGAGCCGCTTGTAGCAGATCAGGGTGGCGGCGAGGCTGAGGAACGCGGCGAAGTGGCGGCTCTTGCGTTCGTAGCGGATGGTCAGGCGCCGGTAGTTGAACAGCCAAAAGATGCTGCGTTCGAGCTTCCAGCGGTAACGGCCGAGGCGTTCGCTCGACTCGATGCCACGTCGCGCGATCTTGGGTGTGATGCTCCGGTTCCGCAGCCAGTGGCGGATCTCCGGGTAGTCGTATCCTTTGTCTGCGCGGAGTTTGGAAGGTCTGCGACGTCTAGGCCCGCGCCGCGACCGCACAGCGGGGACAGCCATGACCAGAGGCTTGAGGGCAAGACTGTCGTGGATGTTCGCAGCAGAAACCGCAGTAACCAGCGGCAGGTCCTGGGCGTCAGTCAGGATGTGGAGCTTGGCGCCGGGTTTGCCCCGGTCGACCGGATTCGGACCTACGAGCTGGCCCCCCTTTTCGCCCGGACCGAGGCAGAATCAACCAGGGCAGCGGACCAGTCGATCGCCCCTGCGGCACCCAGCCGGTCAAGGACTTCGTTGTGGAGACGCCGCCACAAGCCGGCTCTTGTCCAGGCAGCAAATCGGCGGTGCACAGTAGCCGGGCTCACGCCGAAGCTGGGCGGCAAGCGACGCCAAGCACATGAGGTGGTCAGCGCATACACGATTGCGCAGAACACCGTGCGGTCCGCCACCGGAGCCGTTCCACCGCCCTGCCGACGCGGTTTGAACGGTGGTATCAGCGGCGCCACAATCTCCCACAACCCGTCAGGAACGAGTTCGCGCTCAAGATCCATAGCCATGGCTGGTGATCATGCCTCAAAGTGGCTACGCCCGATGTCGGTCTTCCCGAGAGTGCGACGGCTGCCCAGCCCGGTCTTCTAACCTGATCGCGTGATCGACTACGACGATTCCGGCCGCCCTATGGTTCAGGTGGGAGATTCCGGGCCCGCACGCCTACTGCTCTCGGACCCGGCCCGACGGTATGAAGACGAACCAACGCTCGACTTCCTAGTCAGGGCCCACGGGCCCTGGGGGAACGTCGAGACCTCGGTGGAGACCTGGGACGGCGACGGACTCGACACCTTCCTCGCATCACTTGCCGAAGACTTCCGGGGCTGGGAAGGAGTGCGCACGTGGCACTCCCTCTGCTACGACCTGACCATCTCAGCGGAACACCACCCTGGGGGCCACGTCCAACTGACCTGGGGCATCCGCGACAGGGCGCCCTCCGAGGAATGGCAGTTCGAGACCAACACGGTCCACGCGGCAGGGGAGGACATGCGCAACCTCACCGCCGAAATCCACACGTTCATTGCGAGCGTCGCGGAGTAGCTGGGCGAGCCCTGATGCCGCGCCCTCACCACATGAGATGACGCCTTAGAATCTACATGCCGCTTCCGTGTGGTGCGTACAGATCCAGGAGCCGCACGCGCGCGGAGAAGAGACGGTGAGCGAGCATCTGTCCGACGAAGTGGTCCAAGGCGAAGCCGAAGCTAGGATCGGCGTCCATCAGCATGCGGACGGTTGCCGCGTCGAACTCGTGTGCTCGTACCCGCGTCATCGTCTCGGCCCCGAAATGCCACTGGTAGGGCTCGAAAAGCCATGACCAGCCGAGCAGTTCACCTGCATTGACGCTGTCGACGACCGCAGGCTGCTTGCCGGGCACCTCGACGTCCAGAGTGACTGTCCCGGTTCGGATGATCCAGAACCGGTCGGCGTATCCGCCTTCCTTGAACAGTCGGGTCTCTTCAGGAAAGTCCACGCGACGTGCGTACTGCAGCAGCCGTTCTCGCTGCTCGACGGAGAGAGCTGCGGTGAGCCGCGGGTTGAGAGGAGTGCTCATGGGGGCCTCCTGATCGGTGTCCACTCCCAGTCTGGCCCCTTTCTGCAAGAGAGACGCAGGCCGAATGGCCCTCGTGGGGCCCCCTTCGGCCCCGAATCACAAAGTTCAGGCTCCCTCCTCCGGTCGTTGCAGGAGTCGGTCGAGGCAGGAATCGCGCTCCAGTGGCACCGTTGGCAGCCCGGTGGTCCAGGGACAGGGTCGGTCGTACGCAGAGCAGACCATTCACGGCCGCAGGACGTTCGGCCACGCGTTGAAGCCCGGCCAGGGCCACCCAAGAATCCATCTCATGTGGCGAGTCTGCGGTGGCAGATGCGGGTGCAGGTGATGCTGGTGAGGGACAGGAAGTGGTCGCCGTCGGCGGAGCAGGTGGGCTCGTCAGCGGCGCGCCGGGTTCCGGCCGCGCCGCTGTTGAACTGTGGTCA
>NZ_JNYQ01000016.1 GCF_000717245.1 Kitasatospora papulosa | reverse complement strand
CACTGAGCTGTCGGCGCGTCACACCGGCGTTCTACCGTGATCCGTCCCGGCACGGCAGCGGAACGCAGATATTGATCACGACCTCACACAGGCCCTAGCGCGCGACGGAAAGAGGCCCGTCGCACGGGGCGACGCACTCGTGGCCGCCTCCCACGACGAGTGCCCCGGCTGGGACCGTGGTCATCTTCGCCGCGCGCACCACCGCACGGATCGGAGAGATCTCAGGCTGCCGCGTCGGAGACACCGACACCGCCCGGTGGATCTGGACCGCGCGGCGCCGGACCACACCCGCGCCCGGCGGGCCGACCGACAAGGCACCAAGGGCAAGCGGGCTCGCAGGGTCCCCGTCGTCGAGGAGATCCGTCTCTCGTCGCCCAGCGCTTCCTGTGCGCCGGGAAGCCCCGCTGACCCGGTCAAGGACGCTGGTCTCCAAAAATGATCAGGGCCGGTCTCGGATTGCTCCGAAACCGGCCCTGATCTACGACTCTCTCGAGTCGGGACGACAGGATTTGAACCTGCGACCCCTTGACCCCCAGTCAAGTGCGCTACCAAGCTGCGCCACGTCCCGCTGTCCGTCTGACCTGGGGTTTCCCCTGGCCGAACGCGCATGAGAACAATACCGCACTTGCACCGGTGCTCACGAACCCGTTTCCCGAGGGCTTGACCTCAACCTAACTTGAGGTCGAATGCTGGGCCGCATGACGAACACGACGACCCCACCGCTCCACGGCTACGGCGAGCTCGACCGGCTGATGGGCCTCATGACCGGTGACGAGAAGCACGGCCCGGCGGCCACGTCCACCCTGGACGTCCTCTGGGTGCTGTACGACCGCGTGCTGCGGGTCTCGCCCGCCACCGCCGGCTCCCCCGGCCGGGACCGATTCCTGCTCTCCAAGGGGCACGGCCCGATGGCCTACTACGCCGTGCTGGCCGCTCGCGGCTTCTTCGACGAGGAGCTGCTCAGCGGCTTCGGAGCGTACGACTCCCCGCTCGGGCACCATCCGGACCGGCTGCTGGTTCCCGGCGCCGAGATCGGCAGCGGGTCGCTCGGCCACGGTCTGCCGCTGGCCGTCGGCAGCGTGCTGGGGCTGCGCGCGCAAGGTCTGACGGAGCCCCGGGTATGGGTGCTCACGGGCGACGCCGAGCTGGACGAGGGAAGCAACCACGAGGCGATCGCCTACGCCGGCCCGGCAGGGCTCGAACAGCTCAACACCGTGGTGATCGACAACGCGTCGGCGACGTACGCCCGGCCCGGCGGTATCGCGGCACGTTTCGAGGCCGCCGGATGGTCGGCGTCGACCGTGGACGGCAGGGACCACGACGCGCTGTACGCAGCCTTCACCGCGCCGCACCCCGGCCGGCCGCACGCCGTGATCGCCCGCTGGCACCCGGCCGCTGAGCACCCGGCCCGCCCTTCCGGCCCGGACACGACCCCGAACACGAGCGAGGACACCCCCATGGACACCATGCGCGACCGCTTCATCGCCACCACCACCCGTCTCCTCGACGAGGATCCACGCATCGCCGTGGTGCTCGCCGAGATCAGCCGAGACGGATTCGGCCCGGCCGAGCGTGCCCACCCGCACCGGGTGGTCAACGTCGGAATCAGGGAACAGCTGCTCATCGGCGCGGGCGCCGGGATGGCCCTGACCGGGATGCGGCCCGTCATGCACACCTTCGCCAGCTTCCTGGTGGAGCGCCCCTTCGAACAGGTGAAGCTGGACCTGGGACATCAGGGGGTGGGCGGGGTGCTGGTCAGCGCCGGAGCCTCGTACGACTGGCCCGCCGGAGGTTTCACCCACATGGCGCCGGGCGATGTCGCCCTCCTCGACACGCTCGACGGCTGGACGGTGCACGTCCCGGGCCACCCCGACGAGGCCGAAACGCTGCTGCGGCGGTCCGTGAGGGGTGACGGCCGCGTCTACGTACGCCTCTCACTCCAGTCCAACAGGGCCGCCCGCGCGGTCGGAGGCCCGGGCTTCGAGACCGTGCGCCGGGGCGACGGCGGCGGGGTGGTGATCGCCGTCGGGCCGATGCTCGACAACGTCCTCGAGGCGACCGAGGGCTTGGACGTGACGGTGCTGTACGCGACGACGGTGCGTCCCTTCGACGCGGCGTCCCTCCGCCGCGCCGCCGGTGCGCACGGCACCACGGGCGTCGTCCTCGTCGAACCGTTCCTCGCCGGCACCTCGACGGCGGCGGCCAACGACGCCCTGACCGACCTGCCCCACCGGATCCTCGGACTGGGGGTGGGCCGTAGCGAGCTGCGCAGGTACGGGCAGATGCCGGACCACCTCGTGGCGCACGGCCTCGACCCACGGTCCCTCCGGCAGCGGATCACCGGCTTCCTGCACCCCTGAAGCGGCAGCCCACACCTCCTCGGCCCGGCCGGCCGCGGCGGCGCCCCGCACCCGTCCGCGCTCCGGGCCGGCTCAGCTCAGCCCCGGGATCTGACGGCCCGTTGACCCGGCGTTGCCATGAACCTACGCTGAGCCACGCACATCAGTAAGCGCTTTCCTCCCCCGCTCGGCCCCACACCGCACCGGGAGCGCCCTCATGAGCAGCCGCCCGTTACCCAGCAGTACCCCGTCCCGGGCTCTTCCCCCGGCGTCGATCGCCGTCCTGGCCCTGTTCTCGCTCCTGGCGTCGATCGTCGGTGCGGCGGCGGTCTCCTCGTTCCCGAGGGCGCCGGCGGTGTCCTTCCGGGTGCTGGTGTACTCGGGCGGGGCGCACGACCCCCGGGGGACGATCCGTGCCGGTGTCGAAGCGGTGCGGGAACTCGGGGCCCGCAACGGGTTCGGGGTGGAGGCTACGGACGATCCGGCCGTCTTCGATGACTCCCGTCTGGCGCGGTTCCACGCGGTCGTCTTCAACAACACCGCGGCCGCGCCTGAGGGCGACGGCGGCCTCCACGAGCGGGGCCGCGCGGCCCTGCAGCAGTACGTCCGGGCCGGTGGCGGGTGGGTCGGACTGCACGACGCGTCGGACGGAGCGGGTGACTGGGACTGGTACCGGGGCCTGGTGGGAGCCGCCCTCGACCGGAGCGCCCCGGTGCAGGCGGGAAGGGTCGAGGTCCTCGACCGCGCCCACCCTTCCACGGTGGCGCTCCCCGACCTCTGGGAGCGTACGGAGGACTGGCTCTCCTGGCGGACCGGTCCGAGCGCGACGGTGCACACGCTCGCCCGGATCAGAGTGCGCGACGGGATCACCGGGCTCGACGAGGGTGTGGACCATCCCTGGTCGTGGTGCCAGGACTACGACGGCGGTCGTTCCTGGTTCACGGCGGGCGGCCACGCGCCCTCCGCCTTCCACGAGGAGTACTTCCTCGCCCATCTCCTGGGGGGTATCGAGTGGGCCGCGGGCGCGAGGCCGGGCGACTGCACCGCGACCCGGGCCGGTTCCTTCCAGCGGACCAGGCTCGCGACCGGTGGCCCCGGCGATCCCGTCGACGTGGCGGTGGCCCCCGACCGCCGGGTGTTCGTCGCCCGGCGCACCGGTGAACTCGAGGTCGTCGACCAGCGGACGACGAGGGTCTCCACGGCTCTCGACCTGGCGTACGGCCCCGGGACGGCCGCCCGCTCGGACGGGCTGATCGCTCTGACCCTGGATCCACGGTTCGCGGAGAACCACTGGCTCTATCTGCTGCGTTCCGACACCTCCGGCGAGCGGCTCCTCCTCTCCCGTTTCACGGCTGGCCCGGACACGGTCGATCCCGCCTCGGAGAAGCGGCTGCTCACCCTCCCGGGCCGGCGGAGCACGGACGCCGCGGACTCCCCGGCACCGACGGGTTCGCTCGCCTTCGACCGGGAGGGCAGCCTGTTCGCGGCCACGGGCGACATCACGCTCCCCCTGAACGCCGGTGGCCCGAACGACCTGCGGGGCGCGATCCTGCGCCTCACCCCGCGGGACGACGGCACCTACACCGTGCCGGAGGGCAACCTCTTCGCACCGGGGACGCCGGGTACCCGCCCGGAGATCTACGCGACGGGTATGCGCAACCCGTTCCGGTTCACCGTCGACCCGGTGAGCGGCATCGTGCTGGCGACCGACACCCGCCCCGACGGCACGGTCGGGCACTTCCGGATCACGGGGGCGGGCCAGATCGGAAGTCCGTTCTGCTCTGGCGGGCTCCCCCGCGGAGCGACGGACTGCGCCCCGCGGTTCGGCGGCGCGCCGGACGCCGCCGGCCCGGGCGGCGGCATCACGATGAGCGGCCCTGTCTACGACTACGACGCGGGGAGCCTGTACCGCACCAGGTTCCCCGAGTACTTCGCCGGGAAGTGGCTGACGTACGACCCGGCGGGGCGGCGCTTCACCACGCTCTCGTTCCTGCGGGAGGACCGTACGTTCACCGACCCGCGGCTCGGACCGGTCTCCGCCGGTGAACTGCAGTCCGTCGACGCCGTGTTCGAGGACATGGAGTGGAACAGGCCGACGGCCGCGGTCTTCGGCCCGGACGGCGCGCTGTACGTCGTCGATTCCGGGCAGGACGACGGTACGGACCATGACGGGGACGACGGAGGCTCCGGGATCTTCCGGATCGACCACGTCGGCCTCGGCGCCCTGCCCGGTGCCGCCGTCACCGCCGATCGCGACAACGGCTCCGCCCCGCTCACCGTGGCCTTCACCGGTGCGGGCTCCGGGCTCCCCGGAGGCGTACCGGTGACCTACGCCTGGGACTTCGACGGCGACGGCGGCACCGACTCGACCGAGGCGAACCCCTCGTACACCTACCGCGCCGAGGGCCGGTTCACGGCGCGGCTCACGGTGACCGGGCCCGAGGGGACGACGGCCGTGGCCGGCCAGGACATCACCGTGGGCAACAACCGGCCCCGGATCACCGTCCGCCGGCCCGCGGACGGTGGACTGTTCCGCCCCGGCGACACCGTCGGCTTCACCGTGGAGGTGCGTGACGAGGAGGACGGAAGGAACACCCCCGTCGACTGCTCCCGGATCCTCGTACGCACACGGACCGGCCGGCCCGGAGCGCTGAGCCCCCTCCCCCGCTCGCGGGGCTGCCGGGGCTCGATCGTCACGGAGGCGGGTGATGTGCCCCGGTCCGGCCGCTACCGGGTCACGATGCGCTACACGGACGAGGGCGGCCCGGACGCCCCGGAACTCACGGGTTCCGCCTCGCTCACCCTGCGCACGTCCTTCCAGGAGGCGGAGGACTTCACGTCGACCGGGGGCACCCATGGAGGCGCTGTGGCCGGGAACCGCACGGGTGCCTCCGGCGGCCGGGTGCTGACGGAGATCGAGGACGGTGACTGGATCGCCTTCGATCCGCTGGACCTGGGCGGCATCCGGTCGGTGACGGTCGGGGCGACACCGTGCGGACTCGGCGGCACCGTCGAATTCCGGGCAGGCTCTCCCGACGGCCCCCTTCTCGGCTCGGTGCGCGTGCCCGGCGCCGGGCACGGGGGCGGGGACGTGACGCCGACGGCCGCGCTGAGGAGTCAGGGCCGCAGCGATCGTCTCTACGTGGTGTTCACCGACGCCGCGTGGAACAGCGAGAAGCCGGATCTGTTCGCCGTGGACTGGTTCCGCTTCCACGGGCCGGGTGACGGGACCGGCGCGTCGTGACGACGGCTCCCCCTGGTCGGGCGCGTCGGGGTCACGGAGTGGCTCCGAAGCCCGAGAGCGGGGTGGGCGCCGTGGCGTTGATGAGGTGCTGGACGAGCGTGACCAGCGCCCCGGTCCCGGAGCTGGCGATCCTGGCGTCGCAGAGGACGACCGGCACCTCGGGCCCGAGGTCGAGCGCCGCCCGCACCTCTTCCGGTTCGTAGCGGTAGGCGCCGTCGAACTCGTTGACGGCGACGATGAACCCGATGCCACGCCGCTCGAAGAAGTCGACGGCCGCGAAGCACTCGGCGAGCCGGCGTGTGTCGGCCAGCACGACAGCGCCGAGGGCGCCCTTGGACAGTTCGTCCCACATGAACCAGAAGCGCTCCTGCCCCGGCGTGCCGAAGAGGTACAGCACGTGCTGCTCGGACAGGGTGATCCGGCCGAAGTCCATGGCCACGGTGGTGGCGGACTTGGATTCGATGCCTTCGAGAGAGTCGGTCGCCGCGCTGACCTGCGTCAGGAGCTCCTCGGTACTCAGTGGCGCGATCTCGCTGACGGCGCCCACGAACGTCGTTTTGCCGACGCCGAACCCACCCGCGACCAGGACCTTGAGGGCCACGGGGAAGAATTCGGAGCTGTCAGAGCTGTCGTCGTAGACCATCGAGCACTGCCTCCAGCAGAGATCGGTCGGTTGGCATGTCGTGGAAGGCGGGGGCGTGTGCGGTGACGGCCCCGCAGTCGACCAGGTCGGACAGGAGGACCTTGGTGATGACCGCGGGCAGCCGGAGGTGGGCGGCGATCTCGGCCACGGACGTGGGCCCGTCGCAGAGCTCCAGGGCCACGGTGTGTTCGGGGCCCAGGTGGACCTGGGGATCGCTCCCCGTCGCCATCACCAGGGAGAGCAGGTCGAGCACGGTGGTCGGCCGGGTGCGGCCGTTGCTCACGGTGTAGGGGCGGATGAGCCGGCCTGCCGCGTCGTCGAGCAACGGCCCGTCCTGCGGGGCCGGCATCCTCACAGCCCCGGGGTGAACGGCGCTCCGGCCGGCTGCCGGAGCGGCGTCATCAGGTAGGGGCGCACACTCTTGACCAGCATGGCCATCTCGTAACCCAGGACCGCGGCATCCGCCTCACGGCCCGCGAGGACGGCGAGGCAGGTGCCGGAACCGGCGGTCGAGACGAACAGGAGGGTCGAGTCGAGCTCGACCACGACCTGCCGTACGTCGCCGTTGTCGCCGAAGCGGGCCCCGGCACTCCGGCCGAGTGAGTACAGGCCCGCGGCCAGGGCCGCCATGTGGTCGGCGCTGTCGGCGTCCATCCCGTGGACCGATTTCACCAGTCCGTCCGCGGAGAGCAGGACGGCGCTGCGGGTGTACGGCACGCGTTGGACCAGGCCGCTCAGCAGCCAGTCGAGGTCGGAGACCTGACCGGACGGCATTTCGCTCGTCATGATGCGTCTACTCCTTGAAGGTGTTGCCGGTCCGGGGATCCGGTTCGGGTGTCTGCGGGGTCCGGTGCACCGGGCCCGGGCCGGTTGTCGCCGTGGTGGTGGGGGCCCGGAGGGGCAGGGGGGCGAGGCCGTGGGAACGCTGTGCCCCGACGGACGGGACGGGGCCGGTGGCGGGCACGGCACCCGGCGCGCCGTACGGATGCGCGGTCTCCCGCTCCTCGGCGGTCTGCGCCTCCGCGAGGTCGACACCGCGCCGGAAGGCCGCCATCAGACCGGGATCGTGCAGGACGTTCTCGTCCTCGGTGCGCCGGACCGGGGCCTCCCGCAGCTGGGGGACCAGATGCTCCTGGTTGCTCCGCCTGGGCAGTTGGGGCCGGGCGGGTCGGGTCTCGGCGGCCGGAGCGGGAGCGTCCGTGCGGGGCGGCGCGGATTCGACGGGTCCGGCCGGCGGGACGGGTCCGGCCGGCGAGACGGGTCCGCCGAAGGGAACCGGCACCGGCGCGGGATCGGGCTGTACGGTCCGGGCGACCGGCGGGGACGCGGCCGGGTTCGGGCGGTCCACGCGTTCGGCACGCAGCGGCAGCGGGGGCCCGCCTCCCTGGCCGTTCCCTCCAGGAGCCCGCTCCGGCGACGGTTCCGCCGTCACCTGTGCGGGGGCGGGGGTCGCCGCGCCCCGCGCGGGCGGCAGGTGCACGGTTCCGGGTGACGGGGCCGGCGCCGCGTCGGGCGCCGTGGTGGACTCGATGTCGATGCCCAGAAGGACCTCGGGCAGTACGAGTACCGCCTGCGTTCCCCCGTAGATGTTGCTCTGGAGCCGGACGGCGATGCCGTGCCTGCGGGCCAGGGAGGCGACCACGAACAACCCGATCCGCCCGTCCTGGAGCAGATGGGCGACGTTGACCTGGTCGGGGTCCGCGAGCAGGGTGTTCATCCGCTTCTGCTCCGGGCCGGGCATGCCGAGCCCTCGGTCCTCCACCTCCAGCGCCAGACCGGCGGTGACGCGCTGGGCGCGCAGCAGGACCTGGGTGTGCGGTGCGGAGAACACCGTCGCGTTCTCGACGAGTTCGGCGAGGAGGTGGATGACGTCGGCGACGGCGTGTCCGCGCAGGGTGCCGTCGATCGGCGGGACCAGTTTGACCCGTGGGTACTGTTCGACCTCCGCGATCGCGGAACGGAGTACTTCCGTCATGGTCACGGGGCTGCTCCACTGCCGTCGCGACACGGCGCCGCCGAGTACGGCGAGGTTCTCGGCGTGCCTGCGGATGCGGGTGGCGAGATGGTCGACGTGGAAGAGTCCCTTGAGCAGGTCGGGATCCTCGACCTGGTTCTCCAGCTCGTCCAGGATCTGGATCTCGCGGTGCACGAGGGACTGGAGACGCCGGGCGAGGTTGACGAAGACCTCGACCTTCTGTTCGTTCCCGTTGCTGCGGAACAGCTGCGAGGCCTCGACGACGGCCGCCACCGCGCTGTCCTGCGCACGGTTCATCTCCTGGGCGAGGAGGTCGAAGGCGTCCGCGTCCGCGGCGGCGGGGGGTGTGGCCCGACGGGCCGGCAGCGGCTCTCCGTCCCGGATCCGCTCCACGAGCCGCTGCAGCTCGTCGTGGTGCTGGGCTCCGGTGCGCCGGAGGGTCAGAGCGCGGTCGAGCACCGCGGCGGACACCCGGCCGGCACCGAGGAAGGCCGCGGCCACGGCGGCCACGGCGAGCGCGCCGGATCCGCCGAGCGCCGCCAGGAGGCTGCCGGAGGGGCGTACCCCGGAGGCCCGGATGGTGAAGATGACGGCTGCGGCCCCGCTGAGCAGTGCCGCCACGGTCGGCAGGAGCGCCGTGCGCATCAGCTGGGGTCGCAGGCGGCCGTCGGGGGCGGGCTGCGCGGCGCGCGGCCGGCTCGTGGCCGAGTGGGAACGGCCACCCGGACGGCCGTGCCGTCCGCCTTCGCGGCGTTCCGGTCGCGCGTCGGGTGCGCGAAGTTGAGACATCTTCGTCCTCGGTACGTGGGGCACCAGGAATCGGCATTCGTGTGGTGACACCTACGGTGGTCGGTCAGGCCGGGCCAACGGCTGGGGCGGACTCGACCGATAGGAGCCCACCGTTGATCACCGGCCACTCACGGTAGTCGTCAATCGCCCGCGTTCGGCGTGCAGTTGTCGAAGTTGCCCGCCGGTCGTCCCGCTCTGGTATGACGCCTCGTACGGGCGGCCGAATCCGCATGACGCCAACTCGGGCCTGGTGTACGAACCCCGGCCCCACGTGCGAATCGCGGAGCTCCCCGCTCGTGGGCCGCGTGCTCGGCGTCCTGTGCCCGATGCCGCCGAACGGAGACCGCCCGGTCGGCCCGTCGGTCACACGCACCCGGGTCCGGTCCGCGGTCGGCAGAGGAAAACAGCTCACCCTGCGCACGCGGCCACGCAGTGGCCGAGCGGACCGGACGCCTCTTCCGCCACGGCCGCCGGGCGCTGCCGGTCCCACCGCAGGATGCTCGCCCACCGCCTGTCGTCGCCCCCGGCCGCGACCCCGTCGACCTCGGCCGGCGCGCCCGGGTCCGGTTCGTCCGGGCGGCGCGCGACCACCTCGGCGGTCTCCGGCAGAGGCCGTCCACGTCACCTCGGGTGGGCGGGCTGCAGACCCGCGTACACACCGCCGGTGCCCAGCAGTTCCTCGTGGGTTCCCACCTCGGCGATCCTGCCGCCCTCCATGGCCACGATGCGGTCGGCACCCTGGATCGTGGAGAGCCGGTGGGCGACGACGAAGACGGTCCGGCCGTGCACCAGCCGTGTGAGGGCCTCCTGCACGAGGGCCTCGGAACGGTTGTCCAGCGCGGAGGTCGCCTCGTCGAGCACCAGTACCCTCGGGTCGCGGATCAGCGCTCTCGCGATGGCGAGGCGCTGCTTCTGGCCGCCCGACAACTGCGCTCCGTGCTCCCCGATGACCGTGTCCAGGCCACGCGGCAGGCGGTCCACGAATTCCAGCGCGTTGGCCTCCCGGAGGGCCCGCATCAGCGTCCCCTCGTCCGTGTCCCCCAGCCCGTAGGTGACGTTGTCACGGATGCTGCCCTCGAAGAGGATCGACTCCTGGGGCACCACCGAGAGGAAGCGGCGATAGGTCCGGAGGTCGAGTCCGGCCATGTCGGTCCCGTCGAGCAGGATGCGGCCCGAGGTGGGCCGGATGAATCCGATGAGCAGGTTGAGGACCGTGGACTTGCCGGCGCCCGACGCCCCGACGAGAGCGATGGTCTCCCCCGGCCGCGCGGAGAGGGTGAACCCGTCGACCGCCGACTTGCCGTCCTCGTAGGCGAATCCGACGTCCTCGAAGTCGATACGGCCGACGACGCTCTCCACCCGGGCCTTGCCGGCGTTGTTCTCCAGGTCGGGTGCCTGCAGCACCTCGCCCGCCGAACGCACGGACTCCAGGCCCTTGGTGAGGATCGGCGCCAGACCCAGCAGTGTCGTCACCGAGCCGGTGAGCACGGTGAAGAAGGAGCTGAGCATCACCACGTCACCGGGGGTGATGGCCATCCACCCGTGGTAGGCCACCAGCGCGGAGCCCGTCAGGCACAGCACGCCGAGGGTGTTGAGGATGACCCAGGCCAGCGACCCGAAGCGGCCGTTGATCATGTCCAGGCGCATTCCGGCCGCGAACACCTGCCGCAGCGAACCGTCCACCCGGCCGAGCGCTGTCCGCTCCAGGCCGTGGGCGCGGGTGATCGGAATGAGTGTGGTCATCTCACCGACGCGGGAGGAAAGTTGCTCGACCTCGCGGCGGAAGGATTCGTTGTGGCTGCGCAGCCGGCCGCGCAGTTTCATCACGAGGAAGCCGGAGGCGGGCACGACGACGAGGAAGACGGGAAGGAACTCGGGCACGCGTACACCGATGACGACGAGCCCGCCGATCAGCGTGACGACCGCGCCGAGCCCCATGTCGGAACTCTGCTGGACCATCTGCTCCACCGCTTCGACGTCCCGCACCACCTTCGCCTGCAGCACGCTCGAACTCACCCGGGAGTGATAGCCGATGGACAGCTGCTGCATCCGGCGGCAGAGGGCCGAGCGCAGAGTGGTGCCCATGCGCCGGATGCTGCCGGCCAGACATCTCACGTACCACTGGTGGAGCGGATAGTTGATCACGAGGATGAACAGCAGGACGCCGCTCGCCTTCCAGATCCCCGACTCGGGACCGTGCTGGACGACCACGTCGAGGACGGTGGCGGTGATCAGGGGCAGCAGCCAGATGGGGCTGTGCTTCACGACGAAGATGGCGACCGCGAGGGCCAGCCGGCCCCGGTCGGGACGGAAGAGGTGGCCGAGCGTGCGGACCGGGTTCTCGCCGCGGTAGCGGTGATCGAGGTGGTCAAAGGGTGCCAGGGGTTCGGCGGACAGCGATGAAAGCGCTTTCTCCATGGAGGTATCCCATCCGCTTCCGCTCCACGCGACAACCCCCGTTCCACGGGAAGAGACGGACCGGGGACCGGGATCCGGCGGACGCCGCGCCGTGCGACCGCGCGCCGCTTCGAAGGCGACCTCTCCGGTGATGCACCGCAACTCTTTCGAGGTGACGCTGTGTAATCCCGCGTGGACCGGGTAGCGGGCCGAGATGTTCAGGTATAGGCGTGTACGAGTTCTGACCGTGCTGCTCGGTGGCTGGGTGGCGCTCACAGCCGTGGAGCGATGGGCGGAGGGAGCACCGTGGCCGAGTGCGGTGCGGAGCGGGCTCCTGTGGTCCTGCGTGGTGGCCGGCGTCTGGTGGTTCGCCGAATGGACCCAGTCGCCTCTGCGGACCAGCCGCCGGGCGTCGGCGGAATCCGCCCCACGGGAGGAGGCGCGGCTGGAACGGGCTGCGGACGCGAACGCTCCGGCCTCGCGCGGAGCCGAGTCCTCGGCAGGGTCACGGCACTGACCGCCCGTCACGTATCGCGACACACGTGACCGCCCGTGCGCACTTTGCAGGCGCACGGGCGGTCATCGTCCACGGGGCCGTGCCCGCGGCTGTCCGGACCGGCCGCGTCCTGGTTCAGGTAGTGCGCGGCCCGTCTCCCGCGACCGTGGCCTCGGCCAGCTTCTGGAACTCGCCCAGGTCGTAGTTGGCCAGGGCCGAGTCGAGGTTGGTCAGGGCGCCGAGATGCTCCACGAATCCGTGGGGGTCGTACTCGATCTGCAGGGCGACGCGGCTGGAGGTGTCGTCGAGACGGTGGAACGTGACCACGCCGGCGTGATGCACCCCCTCGATGGTCTTCCAGGCGATCCGGTCCTGCGGGACGACCTCGGTGAGCTCCGCGACGAAGGCCTTGTCGGCGCCGGGCAGGGACAGCTGCCAGGAGAACCTGCGCTCGTCCATCGGGTCCACGCGTCGCACGTGGCTGAGGAACTTCGGCCACTGCGTCACGTCGCTCCACAGAGCCCAGGTGACGGCGACCGGCGCCTTGATGTCGACGGTCTCGACGAGGGAGGAGGACATGGAGAACAACCCCTTCTGTGATCGGTTACGCCTTGCGCTGCCGAGTACCCGGTACTCGGCGACACACGCATTCCCCTCCCCTTCACCGGCCCGCGGCCCGTTTCCGGCGGTGCGCCCGGTCCCGGGCCGGGCCGCGTCCCACGGACGCAGGCGGACATCCCTCGTTCAGGAGGCGTCGAGTGCGGCACGCCAGGCGGCGCTCTCCACGTAGTGGTTGTCGAACCGCTCGGCGGACTCGGCGATCTCCTTCGGATCCGCCTCTCCCCGCATGACCCGGCCGAGCAGGCGCAGGTACGCGAAGCGGTCCATCGCGTGGTCGAACACGAACAGGACGTCCGCGGCGTGGCCGGGGGCGGCGGCGAAGGCGTGCGGGGTGTGAGGCGGGACCGCCAGGAAGTCGCCCTTCCGCAGGACGGTCACCTCCTCACCCACCAGCACCCGCAGTGCTCCGTCGAGTACGAAGAACAGCTCCGTCGCCCTGGTGTGGAAATGAGCGGGTGCTCCCACCGCTCCCTCGGCGAAGGTCGAGCGGTAGCTCGTGAACCCTCCGTCGGCGTCACCGGCCTCGCCGAGCAGGCGCATGGTGCTGCTCGGGTCGACGCAGGTCTCCGCATCGGCGTGACGGGTGAGAAGAGGGTGGAACGAGGTGGTCGTGTTCTCGGTCATGGATACGAATCTACGACCGCATTTACCCACCCCCCAGGGCCATTTGGGACCCGAAACGCTGGGCCATCACGAGCGTGCGCCGACAGCGCCACGCTCCCCTTCGGCCCCGGTGAACCGGTGAAATGGTTCGCGCCCCGGGATCCGAGTCGTTAGCTTGCCTCGGAGCGCTGTGGGACGCAGCCGCGACGCAAGGGGAGCCGGGGATGACCGAGGGCACGAGGACCGACCGCTTGGGCCTGCTGCTCGGCCAGTTCGACCAGGCCGGGGAGATGGCCCGGGTGCGGCTGAAGGGCCTGGGTGACGACGAGTACCTGTGGGAGCCGGTGCCCGGTTCCTGGTCGATCCGGCGCAGGGGCGAGGCGCCGACGCCACGGGCGTACGGACCGGGCGAGTGGGTGCTCGACAGGGGCGCCCCGGACATCCCGGCGGCCGAGTACGCGGAGGTCGCCCGGCAGGCCGCCGGGGGCATGACCGTGTCCAGGATCGCAGAGGACTGGAGCGTGAGCGTCGAGCGGGTCGAGCAGGTCCTCGCCCACCGGGGTGAGCCGGTGCCCGACGAGACCCCTGTGACCACCATCGCGTGGCGGCTCGGACACCTGCATTCCTGTCTGGCGGGCCAGTGGGAGTGGACCTTCGGCGAGCGGCGGCGGGAACCGAGGCTGCTGGTCGACTTCTCCCCCTCCGCCTCCGTGGCGCTCCACCGGTTCTGGGACCTGATCGACCGCTGGCGCGAGAGCCTGGCCACCGTCACCGAGGAACAGCTCGACACGGTCGGCTTCTCCCGGTACCCGTACGGCTCCGATTCCGACGACCCGTTCGTCGCGGTGCTGGCAGGGGCCAACCTCGAGTTCATCCATCACATGGCCGAGGTCTCCCTCCTCCGCGACCTGTGGCGGGGTCGCTTCACGGCGTCGGAGTGAGCCCGGGCGCGGCGGCACGGCGTCTCCACCACGGGCTGCGGTCCTCGTCGTCCGAGGCAGCGACGGAGCGTGTGCGCCCCGGAGGACCGCGTGTTTCAGTGGACCGGTGACCTGCGAGAAGGACAGGCACGTCCGTCGGCGGAGAGGCCAGTCATGAAATTCGCGGTGATCGGCGGTACGGGGCTGATCGGATCGAAGGTCGTCGAGAAGCTGCGCGCCGACGGACACGAGGCCGTGCCCTGCGCGAAGTCGACGGGCGTCGACGTCATCAGCGGCGAGGGGGTGGAGAAGGCGGTCGCCGGGGCCGACGTGATCGTCGACCTGACGAACTCCCCGACCTTCGACGAGGCCTCACCGGAGTTCTTCCGACGGTCGATGGGGAATCTGCTGGACGCCGGCCGGAAGGCGGGGGTGGGGCACTTCGTCGCGCTGTCCATCGTCGGCGTGGACCAGGTACCCGAACTGGACTACTACCGCGCCAAGACGCTCCAGGAAGAACTTCTCGCGGCGGGGCCCATCCCGTACTCCATCGTCCGCGCGACGCAGTTCATGGAGTTCGTCGACGCGATCATGAGCTGGAGCTCCGACGGTGACACCGTCAGGCTGCCCGAGACCCCGCTCCAGCCGATCGCCGCCCAGGAGGTCGCCGACGCGGTCGCCGAAGCCGCCATGGGCACTCCGCTGCGAGGTGTCCACAACATCGCGGGCCCCGAGGTCTTCCCGCTGGACGAACTCGGCCGGATCACACTCGCGGCCCGCTCGGACGGCCGTACGGTCGTCACCGACGACACCGCGGGAATGTTCTCCGTCGTCCGCGGGGACGTCCTGACGGGCAGGAACGACGCCTCGCTCGCCCCCACCCGCTACGCGGACTGGCTCGCCTCGCACTGACGCTCCGGCGACTCCCCGGCCGCGAGGGCCCGACGGCTCCCGGCGGCTCGGCCTCGGCCTCCGCGGGCCCCGGGGTTCACGTCGCAGGCCCACCCCGTACCGCGTCGGAGCAGGTCACGACGGTGGGCGCCGGAGGTGGTCAGACGGCCGCGTCGGGACCGGCGGGGTCGAGGTACCGGACCGTGCAGTGGTCGGCGTGCGGCAGGAGCAGCGCCTGGAGTTCCTTCGCCGCTGCCTCGATGAGGTGGCCGTCGCGGTGCGCGTGCAGGGTCTCCAGGACGAAGGTGACCTGGGTGCTGTCCTCGGTGACGCGGGTGCGGTGGGCGTCGCGGTGGTTCCAGTGCCGAGTGAGGACGCCGTGGGCGTCCGCGTAGATGATCTCGCCAGGCTTCGGGTTCTCCACGGTGTCCGGTTCACCGAGCGGGGTGAATCGCTCGCTTCCGTCGGCGTACCGGATGTCGACGTCGCCGGAGACGTGCGCGCGGTCGAAGGCACCGGCGGGCAGGCCGTGGCGGAGAGAAACCGCGTTGTACGAGTCCACGGCCGGGTTGATCCGCGGCAGCGCCCCCTTCTTGGCCACGCGGCGGCCCAGGGCGTCGACGCTGGGGCGGATGCGGCGGGGGTTGGTGCCGAAGGAACGGTAGGCCGTGTGCCATGCCTCGATGCGGGGGTCGCTCTCGTCGGCGGGCTGCCACACACCGTCGGCCGCATCCCGCTCCAGGTGCGCGAGGGCGGCGGTGGCCTCGGGCCAGGGCTCACGTCCGCGCAGGCCCGTCGCGGTGACGAGGGCGATGCGGGTGCCGGGGAAGGCGTCGGCAACGTCGGGGTGGATACGGAAGACGGTCATGCGGTGTCCTGCTCTTCCATCTGCGTGGGGCGGGGGCGACGGCCCTGCGTCCGGGCCGCCTGTGCGAGGTCGGGAAATCACGATTTCCACAACGGAACGACTCAACCGTACAATGAAACGACCGCGGAGAGTCAACCGAACGACCGCGTGGTCCACTCCGACGCTCCGCATACCGGCAGACGCCCGCACACATGAGGACGGTGGATCAGTGCCCGAGGCAGACGAAGCCCTGCGTACGCTCGCGCGCAACGTCAGGGCCGCGCGCACACGGGCGGGGCTCTCGCTGGACGAGTTGGGCCGGCGCGCCAAGGTCAGCAAGGGCGCGCTGGTGGGGCTGGAGAAGGCTCAGGGCAACCCGAACTTCGCCACCCTCGTACGTCTCGCCGACACACTCGGCATCTCCGTGTCGGCGCTGCTGGAGGGGCCGGCCGAGGGCCGCGTCCGCGTGGTGTCGGCCGACGCGGTCATGCCGCTGTGGGCCGGCGAGCGGGGCAGCGAGGCGCGGCTCATGCTGACGACCTCGGGGCCGGCGCCGGTGGAGGTCTGGCGCTGGAAACTGGAACCGGGCGAGGAGTACCCGAGCCACCCCCACCAGGCCGGCGTCGTGGAGACCGTGAGCGTCACCTCGGGCCGGATGACGCTGGTCGTCGACGGCACGGAGCATTCCGTCGAGGCGGGGCAGACCGCCACCTTCGACGGTGACGCCACCCACGCCTATCGCGGCTCGGGCTCCGGGACCTGCCACCTGATCATGACGGTGCACATCCCGCCCGGGCCCGGCTCCACGAACTGACCCCGCCGTTCGGCCTCGGCCGATCCATGTGCGGGCGCCTCCCACCCGGCCTGCCGTCGCCTCTTCGCCGCAGCTCCGCGCGAACCGGGCGGGGTCACGTCCACGAGGTGTAACCACCGTCCACATGAAGGGTGTCGATGCCGCTGACGTGGCGGGCGCCGCAACGGTCCTGCGGGAGGACGAGCTGCGGCCCCGCGCGGTCGAGCGGCGTGTCGTCGATGGTGACCGCGAGCAGCACCCGGGCCTGCCCGAAGTCGGGATCGATCTCGGCCCAGGACAGGAGGACGTGGTGGCCGTCCGCGCCGGACACGGCGATCAGGAAGCGCAGGCGGTCCTTGCGCCGGGCCGGGGTGAAGCGAGGCCCGGCGTCCATGAGTACGTCGTGCGGCAACGGCCCGGTGAACCGGTGGTACTGGACGCCGCTGGGCGCGCACTCGAAGCTGACGTCCGTCTCGTACTGCGGCCAGGTGAGCAGGTCGGGCACGGTCAGCCGGGCCGGACGTGCCACGTCGCCGGTGAGGGCGAGTTCCGGCACCTGGCCGGCCGTCGTAGCGGCAGCTTCGAGGGACTGACCCACAGGTACCACCTCCGAGACGACGGCACCCGGACGCGGGGTCTGTACAAACGCACATGCGAGCCAAGACACTGCCTTCTCTTACTCATGCAATGCGACAGGAGACTTTCCCCTCTTATCTGCGGCAGTATGATCAGCGCATGCACGCCTGCCGGACCGGGGACGCTGCCGCACGGGCCGCCGTCGACGCCGGCGCCGTGCGGCGCACCGTCGACGGCGGGAGGAACGGGTCCACGAGCGCGACGGGCCGCCGGACCACTCCAGGCGGCCCAGGTGTTGGCGGGACGCCCGTGGCCGGTCCGCGAGGACCACTGGCGATCACGTCCATCCGGACAAGAGGGAGCGACCCATCATGACCCGTACCGCACGCCCGACAGGCCGGGCCCTGCAGGTGGCCGGCGCAGGCGCAGCCGTCCTGCTGGCCCTGAGCGGCTGTTCGTCGTCGGACGACTCCTCGTCGGCGGCGTCGGGCTCCTCCGCCTCGTCGTCGGACGAGCTGTCCGGCACGGTGACCGTGTTCGCCGCCGCCTCCCTGAAGGAGAGCTTCACGGCCTTGGGCGAGGAGTTCGAGAAGGCCCACCCCGGCACGAAGGTCACCTTCAGCTTCGGGGGCAGCGACTCCCTCGCCGCGGGCATCACCGGCGGGGCCCCGGCCGATGTGTTCGCCTCGGCCAGCCCCAAGACGATGAAGATCGTCACGGATGCGGGGGACGCGTCCGGAACCCCCGCCACCTTCGTGCGCAACCAGCTGGAGATCGCCACCCTCCCGGGCAACCCCGACACGATCTCCTCGCTGAAGGACCTCACCGGTCCCGGCCTCAAGGTGGTCCTCTGCGACAAGGAGGTGCCCTGTGGTGCCGCCGCGCAGAAGGCCCTCGACGCGAGCGGGCTGAAGCTCACGCCCGTCTCGTACGAGCAGGACGTGAAGTCCGCTCTGACCAAGGTCGAGCTCAAGGAGGCGGACGCCGCCGTCGTGTACAAGACCGATGTGCACGCCGCCGGTGACAAGGTGGAGGGCGTGGAATTCCCCGAGTCCGCCGATGCCGTCAACGACTACCCGATCGTCCAGCTCAAGAACACCGGGAACGCCGCAGCCGCCAAGGCGTTCATCGCCCTGGTGCAGTCCGCGCAGGGCCAGAAGGTCCTGACCGGGGCCGGATTCCTGAAGCCGTGACCGAGCTCGACGTCGGCGCCGCGACCGGCCCTCCCAAGGGCGGGCCGCGGCGCGTCCGGACCCGTGGCGGTCCGGGGGTGCCGCTTCCGCTGCTGCTGCCGGCGCTGATCGGCCTCGCCTTCCTGATCGTCCCGCTGGTCGCGCTGCTCGTACGGGCTCCCTGGCGCAGCATGCCCGAGCTGCTGACCAGTGCCGAGGTGTGGCAGGCGCTGCGGCTCTCCCTGGTCTGCGCCACGGCCGCCACCGCGGTGAGCCTGGTCATCGGTGTGCCGCTGGCCTGGCTGCTGGCCCGGGTCGAGTTCCCCGGCCGCGGCCTCGTACGGGCCCTCGTCACCCTGCCGCTCGTGCTGCCACCCGTGGTGGGGGGCGTGGCTCTGCTGATGGCTCTCGGCCGCAACGGCATCATCGGGAAGTCGCTGGACGACTGGTTCGGGATCACGCTGCCCTTCACGACGACAGGGGTCGTGATCGCCGAGGCCTTCGTCGCGATGCCGTTCCTCGTCATCAGTGTGGAGGGCACGCTGCGCGCCGCCGACCCCCGCTTCGAGGAGGCCGCCGCCACGCTCGGCGCCTCACGGTTCACGGCGTTCCGCCGGGTCACCCTGCCGCTGATCGCGCCGGGCATCGCGGCCGGCGCCGTGCTCGCCTGGGCCCGCGCCCTCGGCGAGTTCGGCGCGACGATCACCTTCGCCGGCAACTTCCCCGGCCGTACCCAGACCATGCCGCTGGCCGTGTACCTGGCGCTGCAGAGCGACCCCGAGGCGGCCATCGCCCTCAGCCTGGTCCTGCTCGCCGTGTCCATCGCGGTGCTGGCCGGCCTGCGCGACCGTTGGATGACAGCAGGATGACCGAGACCCCGGACACCGCCCACGGGACACGCAACGCCCGCGCCCCCCACCGCACCCCTGACGCCCGCGGCCACGGCCCCGACGGCTCCGGGACGGGACTCGACGCCCGCCTGGTCGTCGAGCGCGGTGCCTTCCGCCTCGACGTGGCGCTGACCGCCGCGCCCGGCGAAGTGGTCGCCCTGCTCGGCCCCAACGGCGCCGGCAAGACCACCGCCCTGCGGGCCCTCGCCGGCCTGACGCCTCTCTCCGGCGGTCATCTGCGCCTGGACGGCACCGCGCTGGAGCGTATGCCGCCGGAGTCCCGCCCCGTCGGCGTCGTCTTCCAGGACTACCTGCTCTTCCCGCACCTCACCGCTCTGGACAACGTGGCCTTCGGACCTCGCTGCCACGGCGCGACCAAGGCGTCGGCCAGGGAACAGGCCGCCGACTGGCTCGGCCGTCTGGGGCTCGCGGACCATGCGGGCGCGAAGCCGCGCAGGCTCTCCGGCGGCCAGGCCCAGCGTGTCGCCCTGGCCCGCGCGCTGGCCACCCGGCCGCGGCTGCTGCTCCTGGACGAGCCCTTGGCGGCACTGGACGCCCGTACCCGCCTGGAGGTCCGCTCCCAGCTCCGGCGGCATCTGGCCGACTTCGAGGCCGTCGCCGTCCTGGTCACGCACGACCCCCTGGATGCCATGGTGCTGGCCGACCGGCTGGTCGTGGTCGAGGACGGCCGGATCGTGCAGGAGGGCGCGCCGTCCGACGTCGCTCGCCGCCCGCGCACGGACTACATCGCCCAACTGGTCGGCCTGAACCTGTATCGGGGAGAGGCCGACGGGCACACCGTCCGCCTCGACGACGGACCTTCCCTCACGACGGCGGAGGCCTTGTCCGGGCCGGTGTTCGTGGCCTTCCCGCCGAGTGCGGTCACCCTCCACCGGGACCGGCCCGCGGGTACGAGCGCCCGCAATCTCTGGCACTGCGAGATCGCGGGTCTCGAAACCCACGGTGACCAGATCCGTGCCGACCTCAGCGGCGAGCTGCGCCTGGCCGCGGACCTGACCACCGTGGCCGCCGCCGAACTCGATCTGCGGCCGGGAGCGGAGGTCTGGGCGACGGTGAAGGCGACGCAGACCCACGCCTACCCCGTCTGAGCGCCCGGGAAGGGGACCGGCCGGACGGTCCGCGAGGCATCCGCCGCGCGGGACCACCCGCCTCTCACGTCACCGCTCGCCCGCGAGGTCGACCTCCTCCTGGTGCACCGGCGGTGCCTCCGCGACTCCGGAGCGACGCCACGGCTGCGCGGCGGGCGCCGCCACGGCACGCCACCAGGTGTCCGAGGGAAGCTTCCCGGCAGGTTCGAACGGCTCGCCGGGACGGGGAAGCGCCACCGCCTGGCCGGCCTCGTCGGCGACGTCCTTCATCCACTCACCCGGCTCCGACCACGGGTGCGGGGCCAGGTTGAAGGTGCCCCAGTGGATCGGCAGCAACGCTCCGTGCGGCGCGCCGCCCTGGAGGTCCAGATGTGCGCGCAGGCCCTCGGCCGGCGTCATGTGGATGTCCGGCCAGTACTCCGAATAGGCACCGACCTGGATCATCGTCACGTCGAAGGGGCCGTGCGCGGCCCCGATGTCCTTGAAGCCGGAGAAGTAGCCGGTGTCCCCGCTGTGGTAGACCCGGTGCTCGGAGCCCGTGACGACCCAGGAGGCCCAGAGCGTGTGCTGCTGATTGCGCAGTCCACGGCCGCAGAAGTGACGTGCGGGGGTGGCGGTCAGGCCGATGCCCGCGATCCGCGTGGTCTCGTTCCAGTCGAGCTCGCGGACCCGGTCCGTCGGAACGCCCCATCGCTCCAGGTGGGCGCCCACACCGAGGGGCACCGCGAAGACCGTGTCCGTCCCCGCCAGGGCCTTGATGGTCGGCAGGTCAAGGTGGTCGTAGTGGTCGTGGGAGATCACGACGGCGTCCACCGGGCCGAGCGAGGTGAGCGGCAGGGGGACGGGGTGCAGCCGCTTGGGCCCTGCGAAGGCGAACGGCGAGCACCGGTCGCCCCAGACCGGGTCGAACAGCACCCGTCGGCCGTCGATCTCGACGAGCACGCTGGAGTGGCCGAGCCATGTCACCCTCAGGCCCGAGGCCGGCGGCGCGGACAGATCTGCCAGGGTCGTGGCGTGGACGGGAACGGTCCCGAGCGGTGACCTGCGTGCCCGCTCCTCCTTGGAGAAGTACACCTTCGCGAACTCCAGCATGGAGCCGGACGGCCTGGTCCGGGCCCCCTCCGGATTCTGGAACACCCCGTCGGCGAAGTTGGGCGAGCGGCGGATCCGCTCCATCCGTTCTCCCGCCGGGTCCGCCCCGAAGGCGACGGGGCGCAGCGAGCGGAGTCTGGTACGGAGCGAGGGCTGGTGGTCGGCGCCGGTCACAACATCTCCTGAGGGAGTCGGTGTCGTCTCATTATGGTCGGGAGGCAGAACAGGGCGAGAGCACCGCGGTGAACGGAGCAATACGGATGAACGCCGCGCAGCGGTGCACGAGGTGCCGCCGTGGCTGTCGTCCCGGGTGTCGCGTCAGGCACGCGGCCGGCCGTAGACATGGTCGATCCTCAGGGTCAGGACCACTCTGCGGTCCCGGACCATCGCGCGACGGTAGTCGTCCCAGTCGGGGTGCTCCCCCTGGACGTCGCGGTAGAGCTTGATCAGCTGCTCCACTACCGCGTCGTGGGTGCCGGCCGCCGGCGGCGTCAGCTCCGCGGTGACGTCGGCGGCGGTCCACGCCCACCGGTCGTCGCTGGTCACGTGGTAGCTCGCCCGTGGGTCCCGGCGGAGGTTGCGGGTCTTCGCGCGGTCCTCGGTGACGGACACCCGGATCACCCCCTCGTCGGGGTAGTAGGCGTGGTTCACGTTCGACAGCTGGGGCCTGCCGTCACGCCTGAGGGTGACCAGCACGCCGCCGTCGTGCTGCCCGATGAGCCGGAGCAGTGCATCGCGCCCGGGTTCGATGTCCGTCATGCCGAGTCCAACGTCCGTACCCCCCGAAGGATTCCGCATTCGGGTGACGGCGATGTCACAGCAGGCGCCCCGGCCGCGTTGACAGCCGCGCCGAGGCTCTCAATACTGACTCGCTGTTCAGTAGTCAGCCCCGGTGACCAAGGAGCCGCTCCGTGTCGTCCCCCTCCCCCGCCCCGTTGATCTCCCTGACCTGGACGGACCACGTCACGGGCACGGAGGGGTACCTCGTCGTCGACCGGCTGGTGCGCGGGGTGTCCAGCGGTGGTCTGCGGATGCGGAAGGGCTGCACCCTCGCCGAGGTCACGGGCCTGGCCCGGGGCATGACCATGAAGGAGGCCCTGCACTTCGACGCCGACTCGCCGGCGCGCTACATCCCGCTGGGCGGCGCGAAGGGCGGTATCGACTGCGACCCCCGGGATCCGGCCGCCTACGGAGTGCTCGTCCGCTTCCTGCGGGCCGTGCGCCCGTACGTGGAGAACGTCTGGACGACCGGGGAGGACCTCGGTCTCGGCCAGGACGTCGTGGACCGGGCAGCTGAGGAAGCCGGGCTCGTCTCCACCGTCCAGGCCGTCTACCCCTTGCTGGAGGACGAACAGGAAGCCCGCCGGCGGCTGGCGGACGCCTTCGCCGTCACGGTCCGGGGGATCGGGCTGGACGAGCTGGTCGGCGGGTGCGGAGTCGCTGAGTCCGCGCTCGCCGCGCTGGACCGGGCCGGCGTGGCGCACTCCGGCACCCGGGTGTCCCTGCAGGGGCTGGGCACCATGGGGGGCGCCACGGCACGGTTCCTCTCCGACGCGGGACTGAGCATCGTCGCGGTCGCCGACGTCAAGGGCACGATCGCCAACCCGGCGGGCCTGGACGTCGAGGCGCTCCTGGCCGCACGGGACGCTCACGGGGCGGTGGACCGCGGTGCTCTGCGGGCCGAGGACCAGGAGCTGCCGGGCGATGCCTGGCTGGGCACCGATGCGGAGATCCTGGTACCGGCCGCCGTGTCGTACGCGGTCGACGCCGTGAACCAGGCTGCGATCCGCGCTCGCTGGGTGGTCGAGGCCGCGAACATGCCCGTGCTCCCCGAGGCGGAAGCACTGCTCGTCGGGCGCGGGATCACCGTGCTGCCGGATGTAGTCGTCAACTCCGCGACGAACGCGTGGTGGTGGTGGACGCTGTTCGGGGACATCGGGCCCGACGCGGAGGAGGCGTTCCGGCACACCCGCCGCTCCATGCGCGCCCTTGTCGACCGCGTGCTGGAGCGTGCGGCGGCGGACGGCTGCACACCGCGGGCGGCCGCGCACGCCCTCGCCGCCGACCGGCTGCCGGTGATGGCGGAGCGGTTCGGCTGGTACGGAGAGCCCCTCGGCCGCACGGCCCGAGACCCCGGCCGGGGCGTTGGTTAAGGTGACCGGGTGGCGAGAGTACGGCTGAGCGTGGCTGAGCGGCGGGAGGAACTCCTGCGCGCTGCCGTCGAGCAGATCGAGGTCCGTGGCGTGTCGGCGGTACGGATCGCCGATGTGGCCGCCGTCCTCGGGGTGAGCAACGCCCTGGTGCTCTACCACTTCTCGTCCAAGGAGAAGCTCGTTGCCGCGGCCTTCGCCTACGCCGCGGAGGCCGATCTCGCCCATCTGCGCAAACTGATGAGCCGGCGTACCAGCGCCGTCCGGAGGCTCAGGGCCGCCGTCCGCTGGTACGCGCCGACCGGTCAGGCCAAGGGGTGGCGGCTCTGGATCGAGGGCTGGGCCTCCTCCCTGCGTGATCCGGTGCTGCGCGAGGTCGCCGCGGACCTCGACCAGCAGTGGAAGGCCGAGCTGGCCGAGGTCATCGACGAAGGAGCCGCGGCAGGCGAGTTCCGTTGCGACGATCCCATGTCCGTGGCCTGGCGGCTGACGGCGCTCCTGGACGGGCTGGCCGTCCAGATGACGTCGTACGCCGGTCCGCTCTCCCGGGCCACCATGCTGCGGTGGACCGAACAGGCGCTCGCCCGCGAACTCGGCATCGACCACGAGGTCCTGACCGCCTGACGGCCCCGGCCGCCCGCGGCCGCCCTCGGCCGGCCGCGGGTCCGGTCAGGTCTGGCGCACCGGCGCATACGCCTCCCCGTCGAGCCCGAACGTCCAGGCCACCCCTTCCTTCGCGGTCCGGGTCCTGGGCGGCACCCGCAGCCAGTAGGTGCGGTGTGTGCCGTCGGGCTCGGGGGTGGAGTTGACGACCTCGACCATGACGACGTCCTCGTCCCCCGCCATCGCGATGCGCCACAGGATTCCGGTCTCGTCGCGGTGCACCGGCTCCGCGCCCGACTCCGCGAGATAGCGGTCGTAGCCGTAGTACTCGAGCATCACGCGACGGAGTTCGGCGTTCTCCTCGGCGCGTATGCGGTCGGGGGTCAGGCTCGCCAGGCCGTCGAGGAACTCGGCCGGCACGGGCATGCCCCGCCAGGCGTACAGGGCGAATCCGTCCGGGTAGGCGAGGGCGGGTCCGTCGGCCCGGTCGAGCCGTCCCGCCTCGTCCCGGTGAAGCGCCTCGGGTCGCTCGACGATCACCACGGCGTGCTCGTAGGGCCACCACCACCCGGCGTTCCTGGCGACCTCCGCCAGTCCGGTCAGCCGGTCGCCGCGGCCGTCGAACGCCGCGAGCCAGGCAGCGTCGTGCTGGCCGAGGACCGCGTCGAGCAGCACGAGCCGGATGGAGGACTCGTCCTCGGGCCGTGCGGCGAGCTCGGCGACCACTCCCGTTCGTATCCGCTCGGCGAGGGCGGCCGTCGTCTCCCACAGTTGTGCCCCGGTGGCGGACCACAGGGCGGACCATCCGGCCGGGCCCAACTCGTCGTACAGGCGGCGCCGTTCCTCCGCCCATGGACGGGTGCGGACCTCCTCACGCACCGAGCGCCCCGCCCCGGTCAGTTTCTCCACCACCTCGACGGCCGCCTTGGGCGAATCCGCCCAGATGACGCGTTCCGGCTCCGCGAGCCCCGCGGCTCGGTAGGCGAGCCGCACCCCGGCCTCCGCCGCTCCCCGGTCGGCCCTGCCCGTCGCCGCCGCCACGGCACGCCATGTGTTCACGAACTGCATCGGTATTCCCCGTCCCCTGTCACTGTTGTCGACCCCACCTCACCGGGCCGCACCCACCGGGCCGTCGTCGGCCACGAGGCATCGGCCCCACCGCGCACCGCGGGATGTTCAGTCCGCGACGATGCGGACCGCGCCCGGGGCGTACTCGCGCTGCCGCACGACGCGGAACCATCCCTGGGGAAGCGCTATCGCGGCGTGCTCCTCGTGGACCACGCGCCCTCCCTCGGGGAGATGGAGCAGCATCGGGCCGAAGGGCCCGGCCTCCCTCAGCAGTCGGCCGGGCCCCTGCACGGCGTGCGCGTGCCCGGTGACCTCGCCCAGCGCCAGGACCATCCTCCCCCGGCTGTCGCGCGGTTCGCCCGGTGCGTCGAGGAAGTGCCGGGGCACCTCCGACTCCTCCAGCGCCATCATCAGCACGTCGCCCTGCCGGTACACAGACGTCTCCCCTCCGTCCCGGCACACGCTGTGCCGGCGACAGGGAAAACGCTACGAGAGGGGTCTGACAACGCGGTGGCCGGCGACGGATCCAGCAGGCCGGTGACGGACAGGGCTGAGCAAGGGGCCGGTCCCGTACGGGTGTGCGTACCGCCTCCCCGGACGTACGGGTTTCCTTACCCGCCCCCGGGCGTACGGGTTGCCGTCCCACTCCTTCGGCGCCGGATCCTCGGCGGTCCGGGGCCGGTCGTCCCGTTGTCAGTGGCGCTTGATAAACCTTGCGGACATCAGTCGCCTCGAGTATCAGGAGCTCAGTGCCATGTCCGACGCGGACCGTCTGCACGAGTTGCTCGGCCTTCCGGCCGTCGAATTCCAGCGCGAGGCCGAAGAGGCCACGCGTCCCCCGGCCGGTGCCGTGGCCTGGCGCGTATCCGTCGATCCGTACGACGGGGACGTCGCCTGGGAGGCCGAGTTCGAAGCCTTCCTCGAAGCCGTCGACCCGTCAGGTGTGGAGGCTCTGATCATCGGCCAGTGGGGGGAGTCGTACGAGGAGACCTCGGCCTACCCCATCGGTCTCGTCGTCGCCGCGGCCGACCGGCTGACCTCGCTCAGGGCGGTCTTCGTCGGGGACCTGGTGGCGGAGGAGGCAGAGATCTCCTGGATCGAGCAGTCGGACGTCACGGCGCTGCTCACCGCCTTCCCGCAGCTGACCCATCTCGGTGTGCGGGGCGGCACCGGCCTGACCTTCCCCCCGGTCAAGCACGACTCCCTGCGCGGGCTCGTCATCGAGAGCGGAGGACTGCCCGCGGAGGCGCTGCGCGGCGTGCTGGACAGCGAGCTCCCCGCACTGGAAAGCCTGGATCTCTGGCTCGGGGTCTCCTCGTACGGCGGCGACGTGGTCGTCCCGGACCTGGCACCGCTGCTCGCGGGTACCCGCTTCCCACGACTGAGCCATCTCGGCCTGCGCAACAGCGAGCTGCAGAACGAGATAGCCTCGGCGATCGCTTCGGCGCCGGTCGTCGCGCAGCTCCGCACACTCGATCTGTCGAACGGCACGCTGGGCGACGAGGGCGCTGCCGCGCTGCTCGAGGGCCAGCCCCTCACCCACCTCACCTCGCTCGACCTGCACCACCACTTCCTCACCGAGCCGATGGAACGCCGCGTGGCGGAGGCCCTGGAGCCGCACGGCGTGTCGGTCGACCTGTCCGGGCGCTCCGAGCCGTGGGACGGCCTCGGCCCCGAGGGCCGCTACACCGCGGTCGCGGAGTGACGGCGCGATGACCGACATCACGCACCACGACAGCTTCCACGGCCTGCCGGTCCACACCCTGCAGCCGCCCTCCCCCACCGATCCGACGGCACCGCCCGCCGCCGGCTCGGTGGCATGGCGGCTCGACTGCTATCCGTACGAGCTGCCGTTCGAGGACGTCTGGGGGCGCTTCCTCGACGAGGTCGACACCACCGGGGTCCGGGCGCTGCTCATCGGCCCCTGGTGGGACGGGGACTACACCTCCCTCTCACCGGTCGTCGACGCGATCGTCGCCGACGCACACCGCTTCCCGGCGCTGCGGGCGCTGTTCCTCGGCGATGTGGAGAGCGAGGAGTGCGAGTTGTCCTGGCTGCAGCTGTGCGACATCACTCCGGTGCTGGAAGCTCTCCCGCTCCTGGAGGAGTTCGGCGTACGCGGCTGCGGCGACGGAGCACCGGGAGAGGGGAGCCTCCAGCTGCGACCGGTGCGCCATCAGGCGCTGAGGACGCTCCGTTTCGAGTCGGGCGGACTGCCCGGGCACGTCGTCCGCGCGGTCGGCGCGTCCGGACTGCCCGCCCTGGAACACCTGGAGCTCTGGTTCGGCTCCGAGTGGTACGGCGGTGACACCACGGTGGCGGATCTGGCGCCCGTGCTCTCCGGGGCCGCGCTCCCGCGTCTGCGTCATCTCGGACTGCAGAACAGCGAGATCCAGGACGAGATCGCCGCTGCCGTGGCCTCGGCACCGGTGGTCGCCCGACTGGAGTCGCTGTCCCTCTCGATGGGCACGCTCGGTGACTCCGGAGCACAGGCCCTGCTGGACGGCCAGCCGCTCACCCATCTGTCGGTCCTGGATCTGCACCACCACTTCCTCTCGGATCCGTTCGTCGCCCGCATCGAGGAACTCGGCGCCCGGTCGGGCGTCCAGGTCCGTCTCGACCAGGGGGACCGCTGGGACGACGAGGACGACAAGGCCCGCTATGTCGCCGTCAGCGAATAGCGGGAGGCCACGCCTCGCGGTCGTCGGCATCCCGGCCAACCGCAGGGTCGGCCTCTTCCAGGACGCCGTGCGCGCCGCCGGGCTGCCCGCCGCGCGCACGGTGTCCTGGCCGGAGGTCCTGCGCGGGGAGGCGTTCTTCCTCCCCGGGGAGACCGTGCGCGTCGACTCGCCCGGTGAGGACCCCGAGGTGGACATGCTGCTGCGCGGGGGCGACGACCCGACGAGGGTCGAGGGCTCGGCCCGCTGGTACGCGCGCTTCACCTCGGCCGTCCGGGACGTGGCACGGACCGCCGCCGCGGCGGGTGCGGTGCTCCTGGACGGTCCCCAGGACATCGCGGTGATGTTCGACAAGCGGCTCTGCCACGGGGTGCTGGACACCGCGGGGGTACCGGTGCCGGACTCCCCCACCTCGGGACCCGACGGGGACCCCGTGCGGGGGTGGGCGGACGTGCGCCGGCTGATGTCGGAGCATCGGATGCCACGGGTGTTCGTGAAGCCCGCGCACGGTTCCTCCGCCTCCGGGGTGATGGCCCTGGAGACGGCCGGCCCGGGAAGGATACGGGCGGCCACATCGGTGGAGCGGGACGAGGAGGGCCGGCTGTTCAACTCGCTGCGGGTGCGGCGCTGCACGACGGAGCGGGAGGTGGCGGCACTGGTCGACGCCCTGGCACCGGACGGTCTGCACATCGAGCGCTGGCTGCCCAAGGCGTCCCAGCGGGGGCGTGCCGCCGACCTGCGGGTCGTGGTGGTCGCGGGGCGGGCGACCCACGCCGTCGTGCGGACCAGCCGCTCCCCCATGACCAATCTGCACCTGGGTGGCACCCGCGGTGATCTCGACGGGGTACGGGCCGCCGTCGAGGCGGCGGGCGGCAGTTGGAGCGCCGCCCTGGCCGTGTGCGAACGGGCCGCGGCCTGCTTCCCGGACACGCTGTGCGTGGGCGTGGATCTGCTGCCCGCGACCGGCTGGCGCCGCTTCGCCGTCGGCGAGGTGAACGCCTTCGGTGACCTCCTGCCGCGTCTGACCGGCCTGCCGGGCAGCGGCGCGGAAGGGCTCGACACCTACGGCACGCAGGTAGCGGCCGTACTGGCGGCGTCCGCCCACCCCGTCCTGCCGGGCGGGGCCGGCGGGGCGGCCGGCAGGACGGGCGGCGAAGGCCGGTGACCGGCTCCACGTACAAGGACCGCCGCGCCACCCGCCCCGCGGACGACGGCCGCGGGAGGAGCGGCACGACGACCGACGACCGCCGGCGCACCGGCACGACGACCGAGAACCGAGCAAGGAACGACCGTGCCATCGACAGACCCTGATTCCGCGATCCGCGGTACACAGCACCCGAACCCCGACATGAACGCGATCGTGGGCAGCCACGATCTGCTGCTCGTCACCCTGGACACCCTGCGCTTCGATGTGGCCGAGGAACTCGCCGCGGCCGGGCGCATCCCCCATCTCGCCCGGCATCTGCCCGGCGGCGCCTGGGAGAAGAGGCACGCGCCGGGCAGCTTCACCTACGCCTCCCATCAGGCGATCTTCGCCGGCTTCCTGCCGACACCGGCCGCGCCAGGCCCCCATCCGAGGCTGTTCGCCGCCAGATTCGCGGGCAGCGAGTCGACCGCGGACGGCACCTTCGTCCACGAGTCCCCCGATCTCCTCTCCGGTCTCGCCGAGGTGGGCTATCGCACGGTGTGCATCGGTGGCGTGGGGTTCTTCAACCGCCGCCCCCCGCTCGGTTCGGTGCTTCCCGCCATGTTCCAGGAGAGCCACTGGGAGCCGGAGTTCGGCGTCGCCTCTCCGACGTCCTTCGAGGCGCAGGTCTCGCGCGCCGAACAGGTGGTCGCGGAACTCCCGGCCGCGCAGCGCCTGTTCCTCTTCGTCAACGTGTCGGCCCTTCACCAGCCCAACTGGTTCCACACGCCCGGCGCCACCGCCGGCGCCGGGGACTCCAGGGCCACCCACGCCGCTGCCCTGGAGTACGTGGACCGGCACATCGGACGTCTCTTCGCGGCCGCGAGCAGTCGCCGCAGGTGCTTCGCCATCGTCTGCTCCGACCACGGCACGGCGTACGGCGACGACGGTTACACCGGTCACCGGATCGGTCACGAAGCCGTGTGGACCGTGCCCTATGCCCACTTCTTCCTCGAACAGGGGGCGTCCCGATGACCGGCACCACGCTCGGCACCAGCCCGTACCGCAGTTACGTCTACGCCTATCCGCACAAGACCGCCTACCGCCCGCTCGCAGGCCGGCCCGGAGGCCGTCCGCTGCTCAGCGACCTCTGGGCGACGGAGCGCAAGGACACGCTCTCCCTCTATCTCCACATACCGTTCTGCGAGGTCCGCTGCGGTTTCTGCAATCTGTTCACCCGGATCGGCGCCCCCGACGAGCTGACGACGCGCTATCTCGACGCGCTCGACCGGCAGGCCACCGCGGTCCGCGACGCGCTGGGCGACGACGCACCGGTGCGCTTCACCTCCGCGGCGTTCGGTGGCGGTACGCCCACCTTCCTCACCGCCGGCGAGCTGGAGCGTCTCTGCGACATCGCGGAGAAGCGGATGGGCGCCGACCTGAGCGCCGTGCCGCTGTCGGTCGAGACGTCCCCCTCGACGGCGACGGCCGACCGGCTCGCCGTCCTCGCCGACCGGGGCACCACCCGCGTCAGCATCGGCGTGCAGAGCTTCGTCGACGCGGAGGCCAGGGCCGCGGTCCGCCCGCAGCACCGCTCCGAGGTGGAGTCGGCGCTCGGCAGGATCCGTGAGGCCGGCATCCCGGTCCTCAACATCGACCTGATCTACGGCATCGAGGGGCAGACCGAGGACACCTGGCGCACCTCGCTGGACGCCGCCCTGGCCTGGAGTCCGGAGGAGCTCTACCTCTACCCGTTGTACGTGCGCCCGCTGACCGGCCTCGGGCGGCTGGGGGCGGCGGCGCAGGAGGCGGGGGGTCCCGACGCCGCATGGGACGACCAGCGGCTGCGGCTGTACCGGGCGGGCCGTGACCACCTGCTGGCCCATGGGTACGAGCAGGTGTCGATGCGGATGTTCCGCCGTGCGGACGCACCGCCCGCAGGTCCTGACGACTACGCCTGCCAGACCGACGGCATGATCGGGCTCGGCTGCGGGGCACGCTCGTACACCTCCTCCTTGCACTACTCCTTCGACTACGCGGTGGAGATGCGCGAGATCCGGGGCATCATCGACGGCTTCACCACCACCACGGACTTCTCCCGGGCGGAGGTCGGCCGGTACGTCGACGGTGAGGAGGCACGCCGCCGGCATCTGCTGCAGTCGCTGCTCCAGGCCGAGGGCATGCGCTCCGCCGAGTACCGCGAGCGCTTCGGGTCGGATCCGTACGAGGACTTCCCGGCCGAGCTGGAACGGTTCGCCGCGCGGGGCTGGCTGGCCGATCCGGCGGACGGCGGCTCGCCGTCCGCCGGATCGGCGTCCGGCCGTTCTCCGGCCGGCGGTCCGGCGGCCTCCGGCCTGCTGCGTCTCTCCCCCGAGGGCCTGGCCCACTCCGACGCGCTCGGCCCCGAGCTGTTCTCCCCGGCGGTCCGGGCCGCGATGGCCGCGTACGAGGCGAAGTGAGCCGCCCCGTGAACACGGAACTGACCATTCTCTACAGGGGGCCGCTGGCCTCGTGCGACTACGACTGCCCCTACTGCCCGTTCGCCAAGCGGCGGGACACCGGGGAGCAGTTGCGGGGGGACCGGGCGGCCCTGGAGCGGTTCACCGCGTGGGCCGCCGCACAGACCGGTGACCGGCTGTCCGTGCTCTTCACCCCGTGGGGGGAGGGCCTGGTGCGGTCCTGGTACAGGAGGGCACTCGTCGAGATGTCCCTGCTGCCTCATGTCGGCAGGGTCGCCATCCAGACCAACCTCAGTGGCCGCACCGGCTGGCTGGCCGAGGCGGACCGCGACAAGGTCGCCCTGTGGTGCACCTACCACCCCGGCCAGACGCCGTACGAGCGGTTCCTCGCCCGGTGCCGGGAGCTGACGGCCCTCGGGGTGCGTCACAGCGTCGGGATCGTCGGTCTCGACGAACACCTGGAGGAGGCCCGCCGTCTGCGTTCCGCACTGCCGCCCGAGGTGTACCTCTGGGTCAACGCCGCCGAGGGGTACACCTACACGGACGAGCAGGCGAACCGCTGGACCGCCCTGGACCCGCTGTTCCCCTACAGCAGGCACCCGCACCGCTCGGCCGGGCTGCCCTGCCGGACCGGCGAGTCGGTCGTCTCGGTGGACGGCGACGGGACGGTGCGCCGCTGCCACTTCGTCCGTGCCGAGCTGGGAAATCTCTACGACGGCAGCTACCGGGACGCACTCGGCCCGCGCGGTTGCCCGCTCGACGTCTGCGACTGCCACATCGGCTATGTGCACCTGGAGACGCTGCCCCTGTACGACGTCTTCGCGGGCGGAGTGCTGGAGCGGATACCCGCCGATCCGGTACGGATGCCCCCGGGCCCGGCACCGGCGCCGGCCTGCACGCCCCCGCCCGCCGGCCCGGCACGGGCGTCCGCTCCGGACGGGCCCGTGTCACCGGGCCCGTCGCGGCGCCCGCTCCCGTTCGTCAGCCGCTGAACGGCTGCGGACACGACTCCGGGGCGGGGGCCCGACGAGGCGTCGGGTGCCGCGCGGTCAGAGCGGCAGCAGGTCGGGGCGCTTGGCCGCGACGTGGTCCCCCGAGGACTCCCCGCGCAGCCGGCGGCCGATCCACGGGACGAGGTACTCGCGCGCCCACTGGATGTCGTCGCGCCGCACCTCGAGCGCCCCGCGCTGCGCCTGCGGGGGCCACACCTGGTCGGGGTCGGCCGGCACGTCGAGGCCGAGGACCTGGGCGGCGCGCAGCGCCACGCGGGTGTGCCCCTCGGCCGAGAGGTGGAGCCGGTCGTTGTCCCAGGCCCGCCTGTCCTGCACGGACCGCAGGGACCACAGGTCCAGCACCGGGCAGTCGTAGCGGTCGGCGATGGACCGGACGTGCGCGGTGTACATGGCGATCTTGCCCCGGAGGTGCTTGAGGACGGGGATCCCACGGGTGTCGAAGCCGGTGGTGACCATGACGGTACCGACCGATCGCGTCAGGTCGGCCACCGCGCGCTCGAAGCGTTCGGCCACGTCGTCCGGGTCGGAGCCGGGACGGAGGATGTCGTTGCCGCCCGCGCAGAAGCTCACCAGATCAGGTGCCAGCTCCTTGGCGCGGGGGACCTGTTCCTCGACTATCTGGTCGAGGAGGCGTCCGCGTACGGCGAGATTGGCGTACCGGAAATACCCGTGCGGGTCGTCCACGGGGCCGACCATCGCGTCGGGGACCGGAAGCTGGTCCGCGAGAATAACCGCGAACCGGTCGGCCCAGCCGACGAGGGTCCCGCCGGGGCCGGGGTCGCCGACGCCCTCGGTGAAGCTGTCGCCAATCGCCGCGTACGACCCGATGATGCCTCGTATGTTGTTTCTCGAATCGTCTGCCACAAGGGCTTATCTTGCACCTTCGAATGTGACCTACGCGACCGTAATAAGGGGTTGACGGGTGGTGAGAAAGACCACCCGGTCAGTTTTTGGTAAAGCAGGAATAAGGGGAGGGGCGGTGCGCCTCGGCGCACCGCCCCTCCTCCGGCCCTCAGGTGGTGTGCCCTCAGATGGACACGCCGTGCGAACGCAGGTAGGCGATCGGGTCGACGTCCGAGCCGTAGCTCGGGCCGGTCCGGACCTCGAAGTGGAGGTGCGGGCCGGTGGAGTTGCCGGTGGAGCCGGAGAGGCCGATCTGCTGACCGCCGGTGACGGTCTGACCGGTCGTCACCTCGAGCGAGGACAGGTGGGCGTACTGCGAGTACATGCCGTCGCTGTGCTGGATGACGACCTCGTTGCCGTACGAGCCGCTCCAGCCGGCGGAGACCACGGTGCCCTCGCCGATGGACCGGACGCTGGTGCCGGAGGCGGCCTGGAAGTCGGAGCCGGTGTGGTAGCCGCTGGACCAGCTGGCGCCGGAGGCGCGGTACTGGGTGGTGACGTTGGCGTTCTCGACCGGTGCGGTCCAGCCGGAGGAGGTGCTCTCCGACGCGCCGGAGCCGGTGGTCTTCGCGGCGGCCTCCTGGGCCGGAGCCGCCGCCTTCTCGGCCGGGGCGGACTTCTTCGCCGTGGACGGGGCGGCCTTGGAGGGCGCGGCCTCCGCGGGGCCGGACGCCTTGGCGCCGAGCGTCAGCTTCATGCCCGGGAGGATCAGGCTCGGGTTCCCGCCGACGACGTCACGGTTGTCCTTGTACAGCTTCTGCCAGCCGCCCTTGACCTTGTGGTCGGCCGCGATCTTGGCCAGGTAGTCGCCGGAGACCACGGAGTAGGTCTTCGGGGAGCCCTTCGCCGCCGCGGCGGGAGCGCTCTGGGCGGCGACGGGCTTGGCCGGTGCCGCCTGCTCGGCGGCGTGGGCGCCGGTGGCGCCGATCAGCGGGAGGGCGAGAACGGCGCCACCGGTACCCGCGGCAAGGACGCCTCGGGAGATCGGGCCGGTCTTCGTACGACGGTGCTTGCCTTTTGCGGGCATGGGGGGTTTCCTCTCCGGCGCCTGCGAGGTGAGCTGTCGGGTTCGGACTGGAGATGTCCGGCCGCGTGAATCGCGACTTGACCCCTAGCCGTGCCGGATCGCTCCGGACGGCGGCCTACCTGGTTCCCCCGCTCCTGCCACACGTGAGTCGGTGCGGATTCCGGGCGGCGGCAGGATTAGGCGTTCCGTCCGGATTGATGGTGACCGTAAGCGAGCCGGGACGCCGCGAACAAGCCGCCGGCCGGGAACCGGAATACTCGCTTCATTTCCTTCGCGGAATTCCCGTCACACTGCGTGGATTACGGATCTTGGCTTTCCGCGCGGGGTCCGGAATACCCGTCGGCGCGTTCACCACACACCGTCACGGATATGATCCCGCTCACCCGCCTCACTCCATCTCCCGTACAAGCGGGGCATGTTCTGCTAAATGCATCAATACGGACATGTTGCCGCCGGTCGCCTCCGCGCTACCCCGGCCGCCACGACCGAGACGGTTGCCCGATGCAGCCATGTCGTATCGTCGCGAGCGTGCCCCGTCGGCGAGCGGCGCCGACGCCCGACACCCCAGGAGCCCTTGTGACGCAGCTGCCAGAGGTCCCGCCGGCCGGCCACGGACCCAAGGACGTCGACCTGACCGGCGTCCGCAACTTCCGCGACGTCGGCGGACTTCCGACCGTGGACGGCCGCACCGTGCGCTACGGGCGCCTCTACCGCAGCGGGCACCTCGCGCACGCCACCGCGACCGATGCCGCGTTCCTCGCCGGGCTCGGCCTGCACACGATCTTCGACTTCCGCAATGCCGCCGACCACAAGCTGGACGGCCTCGACGTGGAACTGCCCGGCGTCCGGAATGTGAGCATTCCCCTTTCGGACCCGGCGGACGGGGCGGAGTTCTGGCGGCTGGTGCGTGACGGGAACATCCAGCAGCTGCGCTCGATCCTGGCGGACGGCAAGGGCACGGAACGGATGGTCGCCTCGTACCGCTCGATCATCAAGGACCGCACCGCCGAACACAGCCGCGTGCTCCACGCGCTGGCGGAGGACAGCGTGCCGGCCCTGATGCACTGCGCGGCGGGCAAGGACCGTGCGGGCCTCTCGATCGCGGTCTCCCTGCTGGCGGTCGGCGTCGAGAAGGAGGCCATCGAGGCCGACTACCTCAAGTCGAACGACGCGCACCGCCGCTACCGGATCCGGCGCAGCGACACCTCGTCGGCGGGAATGTCCGACGAGGTGCTGGAACTGCTCGATCCGCTCTTCGGCGCGGAGGCCGAGTACCTGGCCGCCGCGTTCTCGACCATCGAGGAGATCTGGGGCAGCACGGACCGCTACCTCACCGAAGGGCTGAAGATCGCACCGGAGACACGCGCGAGGCTGCGCGAGCGGCTCGTCGAGGACTCGTGACGCCGGGGCTCAGCCCTTACCGGCGACCGTGAAGAGGAGGAAGAGGAAGGCCGCGATGACATGGCCGGCCACCAGGTAGGCGAAGAGCCGGATCACGACACCTCGGGGCATCCGCCGCTCCTGGGTGTCCGCGCTCTTCTGCCGGCGCGGGGTGAGCGGGTCGTAGTGCTCCGAATCGGACATGTCAGTCCTCTCTCCCGGCCTGCCGGTCGGGGTGACGGTCTGGGTGGCGGTCGGGGTGGCGGTCGGCGTGACGAAGGAATCGCACGGTGCGGGGCCTGCCGGATCAGAGCCGGTGTGCCCCGCCGCCGAGGCAGAGCTCCGCGGTCGGACTCTGCAGCAGCGTGTGGACGAACAGCAGGCGCGCCCCACCGATGTCGAGCGCCGCGATCCGGTGCGGGGTGAGTGAGTCGAAGTGCGCGCTGTCACCCGGGTCGAGGTCGTGCACGGTCTCCCCGAGCACGACGCGCAGCCGGCCGTCGAGGACGTACAGCCACTCCTCTCCGGGATGGACGCGGACGAGGTCGCCCTCGGTGCCGTAGGGGACCCGCACCCGCAGCGCCTGCATGGCACGGCCTGAGCCGCCGGCCTGGCGGTAGAGCCAGCCGCCGCCTTCCCCGCCCGCCCCCTCGAGCGGGCCGCCGCGGACGATCGCGTCACGTTCGGGCGGCATCTCGCCCAGGAGCTCGGAGACCGTCGTACCGTAGACCCGGGCGAGGCACAGCAGCATCGGCAGCGAAGGCTGCCTGCGGCCGGTTTCCAGCCGGGAGAGGTGGGCCGGGGACAGGCCGGCACGCCCGGCCGCGGCCTCCAGGGTGAGCCCACGGTTGCGGCGCAGATCTCGCAGGCGCGGCGCGATCCCGGGAAGTTCGTCGGTACTCCCGCCGTCAGGAGGATTCATTCCTCCATTGAGCCAGCACCTTTCCCCGGAGGCAAATAACTTGCCTCCGGGGCAAAATTCTCAGCGGTTGGCGACCGCCTGTTTGACCAGTGTCCGGCCGAAGTCCCACACCAGCCCGCCCCCGCTGTGCGCGTCGTCCATGACGGCGGTGAACGCGGTCACGAATCGGTCGACCTCCGGCTCCCCGATGACCAGCGGCGGGATCAGCTTGATCACCTCCAGGTGGTCGCCGGAGACCTGGGTGAGGATGCGGTGCTTCTGCAGCAGCGGCACCACGACCATCTGTGCGAAGAGCCCCTTGCGGGCGGCCTGCAGCATCGCCCACCGGCTGCGGAGCTTGAGGGAGGAGGGCCGGCCGAACTCGATGCCGATCATGAGTCCTCGTCCGCGGACCTCGTGCAGCAGTTCGTAGCGCCCGACGAGCGCGGCGAGGCGTTCGCGCAGCAGGTCACCGGTGCGACGGGCGTTCGCGACGGTCTCCTCGTCCTCCATCACGGCCAGGACGGCCAGTCCCGCCGCCATGGCCTGTGCGTTGGAGCCGAAGCTCGCCGAGTGGACGAGGACCCGGTCCATGGACGAGTAGACGCGCTTGAAGATCCAGTCCTTCCCGATCGTGGCGCCGACCGGCACGTAGCCGCCGGACAGCGCCTTGGCGACGCAGAGCAGGTCGGGCTCGACCCCCTCCTCGTGCTGGTACGCGTAGAAGTCTCCGGTCCTGCCCAGCCCGGTCTGCACCTCGTCCACGACGAGAACGGCCTTGTGCCGGTGCAGCAGGTCCTGCGCCTCCCGCAGGAAGCCGGGTGGTGAGGCGTGGACGCCCTTGCCCTGGATCGGTTCGACGACGAGCCCGGCCACGTCGCCGCGCTTCAGCTCGCGTCGCAGCGCGTCCAGGTCGCCGAGCGCGATGGCCGTGTCGGGCAGCAGGGGCGCGAACCCGTCCCGGAAGCCGCGCTCACCGTTGACGGAGAGCGAGCCGGCCGTGAGCCCGTGGAAGGCGTGGTCGCAGTAGAGGATCCGTGGCTTGCCCGTGGCGTACCGGGCGAACTTCAGGGCGGTCTCGACCGCTTCGGTACCGCTGTTGCCGAAGAACACCCGGTCCAGGTGCGGGCTGTGGGCGAGCAGCTTCTCGGCCAGCAGTCCGGGCAGTGGCTGGCAGTCGAAACGGGTGAGGTCGGCCAGCGGGGCGTCCAGGACGTCGTGGAGCGCCCGGCGTACGACGGGATGGTGCCTGCCGAGACCCATCACGCCGAAGCCGGCGAGCATGTCGAGGTAGTCGTTGCCGTCCGCGTCCCAGAAGTACGCGCCTTCGGCCCGTTCGTAGACCTTGTCGAATCCGAGGGTGTGGAGCATCCGTGGCAGCTGGTGGTTCAGGTGCCGGGTGTGCAGTTCGTAGCGCTCGGCCCCCCGTTCCTCGATGAGCCGTGCCAGGTCGAACCCCTGCGATCGGTCCTTCACGTCCCGCTCTCCTTCGGCATGCGGCGCCCTCCCGTCCCCCGTGCGGCGCTCCGGCGCGGCCTGCGGTCTCCGGCGTGAGCCCGGCCCCGGCGAGCGCCTCACCGCGGCCGCCACGGGCGAGGAACCGGCGAGGGCCGCCGGGGGCGGCGCGGGCGGCCGGACCGGGGAGGTCCCGGTGCGGCCGGCTCCGGCTCGCTCGTGTTGTCAGCGGCCCCCGCCGACGGTCTCCCGCGCCGCTCGCAGGGACTCCTTCAGCGACCCCATGGTGGCGAGCACCGCCGTGGGTTCGTACCCGCAGTGCGCCATGCAGTTGGCGCAGCGCGGGTCCTTGCCCCGGCCGTACTTGTCCCAGTCGGTGTCCTCGATGAGCTCCCGGTAGGTGGGGACGTAGCCGTCGCTCATCAGGTAGCAGGGCCGCTGCCATCCGAAGAGCGAGTAGTTGGGGATCGCCCAGGCCGTGCACGGGAAGTCGGCCTTGCCCTCGAGGAAGTCGAGGAAGAGCGGGGAGTGGTTGAGCCTCCACCGGCCGCGGTTGCCGCCCGCGAAGGACTTCTTGAAGAGCTCGCGGGTCTGCTCGACCCCCAGGAAGTGTTCCTGGTCCGGCGCCTTCTCGTAGGCGTAGGCGGGAGAGATCATCATCTCGTCCACATTGAGTTCGTCGTTGAGGTAGTTGAGGACCTCGATGACGGTCTGCGGGGTGTCCGTGTTGAAGAAGGTGGAGTTGGTGGTGACCCGGAAGCCGCGCCGCTTGGCCTCCTTCATGGCCTCCACCGCCTCGTCGAAGACCCCTTCCTTGGCCACCGACTCGTCGTGCCGCTCGCGCAGTCCGTCGATGTGCACGGCGAAGGCGAAGTAGGGCGACGGGGTGAACTTCTCCAGCTTCTTCCGCATCAGCATGGCGTTGGTGCAGAGGAAGACGTACTTCTTCCTGGCCACCAGCTGACGCACGATCTCGTCGATCTGCGGGTGCATCAGCGGTTCGCCACCGGCGATGGACACCATCGGGGCGCCCGATTCCAGCACCGCGCCGACGGCCTGCGCGACCGGCATGCGCTGCTTGAGCACTCCGGCCGGGTGCTGGATCTTGCCGCAGCCCTCGCACGCCAGATTGCAGGCGAACAAGGGTTCCAGCTCGACGATCAGCGGGAACTTCTCGCGCTTGCGGAGCTTCTGTTCGAAGAGATACGTCGCAACCTTGATGGACTGGCGAAGCGGCATGGCCATCTGGGCTCACCTCCTGGGGAGCAGCAAAGATCGGTGCCATTCATGGAAAGCCGGAAGGACGGCACGAAGAACGCGGAATGCCGATATTCCACCGCGGACCGTGCCGATACGGACGAGCTCATGCTCTGGAGCGTCCACGACCACCCGTACGGCCGCAACCGGGCGTGGGCCCGTCCGGACCGCGGTGCGCAGCGTGGCCGCGGACTCCATGTCCACCGCGACGGCACCGGCGGCCCGGAGCCCGGCCCGCTCGGCGCCCCGGACGACGTGTCCGGAGCCGGTCAGCGGGCCGGTGTGGACGGTGCGGCCGGGCACCGCCCTGACCAGTGCGTCGACCAGCAGCCCGGTTCCGGTGCAGGCGGTGGTGCCACCGGCGTCCCGGGTCTCCTCGGCCACCACGAGGTCCCCCGGGTGCATGCCCGGCTCAAGCCCGGCACAGAAGCCCGAGGCGATGACCGCGGTGCCACCGGCCCCGGGCCGTCCCAGCGCCTGGCGGACGGCGTTCTCCGCGGCCCGGGGTCCCATCCCGGACCTGATGATGCTCACGGGGCCGGGGCCCGGTTCGCCGCCCCTCCTGCCGGTCCGCAGGGCGAAGCGCTCGATGCCGAGCGCGCAGGCGATCAGCAGCGGTGTGGTGGGACCGGGCGGCACCTCGGCGCCACCCATCGGTTCAGGCCCCCTTGCCGGTGCCGGCGCCGATGGCGGTGGCGGTCGCGAAGGGGTCGCCGTAGACGTACCGGCCGAGGGCCGTCAGGGGGAACACCTGGCGGTAGAGGTGGTAGTTGATGGAGAAGTCCCAGGGGAACCCGGTCCCGGTGAAGTGGGGTTCGTCCCAGGAGCCGTCGGCCTGCTGCGTCGCGGCCAGCCAGGCGACCCCCCGCTCGACGGACCTGGTCTCCCGCTCCCCCGCGGCCAGCAGGGCGAGAAGCGCCCAGCCGGTCTGTGAGGCGGTCGAGCTGCCGTGGCCGATCCACTTCTCCTCACGGTAGGAGCGCAGGTCCTCGCCCCACCCGCCGTCGTCGTTCTGCACGGATCTCAGCCAGTCGACGGCCCTGCGCACCGAGGGGTGCGCGGCGGGCAGGCCGGCCGCGATCAGCGCGGGCACCACGGAGCCCGTTCCGTAGATGTAGTTGACGCCCCACCGGCCGAACCACGCCCCGCTAGCCTCCTGTTCGGCGAGCAGCCACTCGACGCCCCGCCGGGTGCGGGGGTCGTGCGCCCGTCCCTCGACGGCCAGCATCTCCACGACGTGTCCGGTGACGTCGGCCGACGGCGGGTCGATGACCTCGCCGAAGTCGCAGAACGGCAGCCGGTTGGGGAAAGGGCTGGTGTTGTCCGCGTCGAAGGCACCCCAGGCGCCGTTGCGCGACTGCATGCCGAGGTTCCAGCGCACCCCGCGTTCGATGGCGGCGTCGACCCTGGCCGGGTCCGGGTGGCGGACACGGCGGAGCGCCAGAGCGACCTCGGCGGTGTCGTCGATGTCGGGGTAGTTGACGTTGTGGAACTCGAACGCCCAACCGCCCGGGGCAAGTCCGGGCTTGCGGACCGCCCAGTCGCCGGGCCGCACGATCTCCTCGCCGAGCATCCAGTCCGCCGCCCTCACGAGCGCAGGGTGGTCGGGACTCACCCCCGCGTCGGCGAGGGCGATGGTGGCGAGGCAGGTGTCCCAGACCGGGGACTGGCAGGCCTCGATCATGCGGGCGCCGTCCTCCCGCCATACGGCGAACCGGTCCAGCGACTCCAGCCCGGCCCGCATGACCGGGTGGTCGAGGTCGTAGCCGAGCAGGTGCAGGGCGATGACGGAGTACACCGCGGGAGGCTGGATTCCGCCCCAGCAGCCGTCGTTCTCCTGGCGTTCGATGATCCAGCGGGCGGCCTCGTTCATGGCGATGCGCCGCAGCCGGCGCGGGGCGACCTTGTGGTAGAGGTGCAGCGCCTTGTCGAGCCGCTGGAACACCCCGTCCCAGCTGGCGGCGGGAGCGGTCGGCCTGGACGGATTGGGGCACGCCGGGTCGGTGTGCAGCTCGTCCAGGGTGAACGGGGCGGGGCGTACCGGCCGCTTCGCGGACACGATGGTGAGCGGCACGATGGTCTGGCGGGCCCAGCACCCGAAGTCGTAGATGTTGAGCGGGACCCATTTGGGGAAGAACATCAGCTCGGGCGGGAGCTCGGGCAGGTCGTCCCACTTCCACCAGCCGAAGAGCGCGAGCCAGATCCGGGTGAAGACCCGGGATTCCGCGATGCCGCCCTGTTCCCTGACCCAGCCGGCCGCGCGGATCATATGAGGGTCGTCGGGCCGGTCCCCGGCCAGCCGCAGCGCGACGTACGCCTCGACGGTGGCGGAGAGGTCGGGAGGCCCCTCGTAGAAGGTGTTCCAGGTACCGTCGCCGAGTTGCTCGCCCCGGATGAAGCGGGCCGCGGCCTTGACGGTCTCCGGGTCCTGGATGCCCAGGAACTGACGGAGCAGCAGGTCCTCCGCGTCCATGGTGACGTTGGTGGCGAGGTCGCCCTTCCACCAGCCCTGCTCGTCCTGCCTGCCGAGGAGGTGCTCCACCGAGCGCTCCGCGGCGTGCCGCGCCACGGCCATCATGTCGGGCGCGGCACTGGTCGATTCGGTCGGATCGCTCGCCGCTGCCGCGCGGAGGTTCGCGGCCCCGGTGCTTCCGTCGGTCGTCGCTGTCATGGCTTCCCCTTCGTGCAGTTTGGTCCTCTGCTGTGCTGGGGTCTCCGTCGGCGGGCGCCCCGTGGGGCGCCCGCCGGCGACTGCGAGTCATATCTGGATGGTGATCATCTCTTTCGTACGACCACGAAGTCGGCGAGCTCGGTGAGCTGCGCCCGCACTCGTTCCGGCATGTCGACGCCGTGCAGCGCCTCGATGGCTACCGCGTGCTGACGGCGGGCTTCCTGGGCGGTCCACTCGCGGCCGCCCGCCTCCTCGATGAGTGCCGCGCGGGCGGCGAACTCCTCTTCGGAGAAGCTGTCGAAGTCGCTGCTCTTGGCGTCGTCGGCGAGCAGCTCGCCGAGCCGCTCCGAGGCCGGTCCGCCCGCGGCGAGCGCGGCGACGACGGGCAGCGACTTCTTGCGCTGGCGCAGGTCGCTCCAGGTCTGCTTGCCCGTGGACTCGGGGTCGCCCCAGATCCCGAGCAGGTCGTCGACCGCCTGGAAGGCGAGGCCGAGGTGGTAGCCGTACGCCTCCAGGGTGTCGGCGGTGCGGTCGTCGGCTCCGCCGAGCACGGCGCCGATGGAGACGGCGCAGGCGAGCAGGGCGCCCGTCTTGTTGCCCTCCATCTCCAGGCACTCCTCGACGGTGACCCGCTCGCGGTGCTCGTACGAGATGTCCTGGGCCTGGCCGTCGATCAGCTTGCGGCTGGCCGTGGTGAGGCGGCGGGCAGCCCGGCCGGCCTCCACGGTGCCGAGCTCCAGCAGGACCTCGTTGGCCAGCGCGAAGAGCGCGTCGCCGACGAGGATCGCCTGGGCGGGGCCGTGCACCTTCCACACGGTGTCGCGGTGACGGCGCTGCTCGTCGCCGTCCATCAGATCGTCGTGCAGCAGCGAGAAGTTGTGCACGAGTTCGACGGCCACGGCTCCGGGGATCCCGGCCTCCGCCGGGGCGCCGGCCGCTTCTGCGGACAGCAGGGCCAGCGCGGGACGCACGGCCTTGCCGCCGTCGCCCTCGGCCGGACGGCCCTGGGCGTCGATCCAGCCGAAGTGGTAGGCCGCGACGGTGTCCATGGGCGGCGCCAGCCGGTCCACGGCAGCTCGCAGCACCGGCGCTGACAGGGCCCTTCCACGCTCCAGAAGCGCGGTGACGTCCGTGGGGTCCGCCACGGTGTCGTAAGCCGGATTCGCCGGGGTCACAGACTCTCCTCTTGTTCCGGTGGTACTGCTCATGCCGCCTCCTGCAGCGGATGTTCGTGTGGCCTGCCGAGGGCCTCGAGCGCGGCGTCCACGGCGGTGAAACCGCTGCGGACGGCGCCCTCCATCGTCGCGGGCCAGCCGGTGGCGGTCCACGCTCCCGCCAGGTGCAGCCCGGGGGCGCGGGTGTGGGTGCCCGGTCTCAGCCGCCCCACGCCCGGCGTGGGCGCGAAGGTCGCGGTGCGTTCGCGGGTGACGAAGAAGTCGCGGATCCCGGCTCCCCGCGCCGCCGGCAGGAGCCGCTCCAGCTCGGGTACGTAGCGGCGGCGCAGTTCGGCGACGGGCAGGTCGATCTCGTCCTGTGCCGCGGACTGGGACACCGCGAGGTACTGGCCGTGCCCCTGGAGGCCGGAGGACGCGGTGCGGTCGAAGACCCATTGCACCGGGGATCCGAGCGCGGCGAAGAAGGGCCTGCGCAGGACCTTGCGGTCGTAGACCACGTGGACGTTCAGGATGGGCGCGTCGGTCAGTTCGAGCAGCCGTCCCGGGTCGTCCAGCGCCCCGTCGGGCAGCAGCCGGTGGGTGTCGCCCTGCGGCACCGCGAGGACGACGGTGTCCGCGGCGAAGCGTTCACCGTCGGTCCCGACCGACCAGCGGCCGTCCTCGGTGCGCGTGAGGGAGTCGACCCGGGAACGCAGGTGGATCTCCACGCCCGCCGATTCGAGTGCCTTGCGGGCGAGGGTGTCATGGAGGTCCCCGAGCGGCACGGCCGCCCAGCCGATGTCGGCGGCGCCCGGTTCCGAGAGGAGCCCCGTCCTGAAGACCTTCGCGGCGAGCGCCGCCGAGGCGTTCGGCGCGGTGGCGTTGAGCGTGGCGACACCGACGAGGTCCCAGAGGGCCTCGATGGTGCGCTGCGACTGCCCCTGACGGCGCAGCCAGGTGGCGAAGTCGATGCCGTCGAGCGCGGGGTCGGCCGGATCGAGGCGGCCCAGTGCCAGCGCGGCGCGGGCGACGCCGGCCTTCTCCGCGAGTGAGATGTGCGGGTAGGCGGCGAGTCCGCCGGCCAGGTGCAGCGGGACGGGCAGCGCGGTACGGCGCAGTCGTCCGAGCCGGGGCCCGGCGGCCCTGCCGACGTCGAGCACGGGCACGTCGAGCCGGTCCTGCAGCGGGGCGAGGTGGGCTCCCTCGATCCGGTCGAGGAACCAGCGGTAGGCCGTGCAGCAGCGCAGGTAGACGTGCTGGCCGTTGTCGACGGACAGGTCGCCGCGCCGGAAGGAGAAGGCGAGTCCGCCGAGCCGGGGGCGGCCCTCGAGCAGCTTCACGTCGAGTCCCGCGTCGGCGAGACGCAGGGCCGCGGTGACGCCCGCGAGCCCGCCGCCGACGACGACCGCGCGGGAGTTGGCGGGGCTCCGGCCGCTCATGCCCGCTCCCTTCGCCGTGCCACGTCGGTCGGCGGCACACGCCGCGTCGTCGCAGACAGGGACGCACCGGGGCGCCCGGGGGTTGCCCGTTCCGGGCATCGGTCCGAGGCCGTCATGAGACCCTCCCCCGGGCCGTCCGGCGTGAGATGTACCGCGCGTCGAGGCCCGACAGTCCGCGCACCGCAACGTACGCCTTCTCGTGGCCGGGCAGCGAGACCCTGCCCCGCAGGACCGCCTCGGGATCACGTTCGATCCGGTCGAGGAGCCTGCGGTAGATGCCGGCCATCGCGGCCACGCAGGCGCCGCTGCGCCGGTCGAGCATGGGCAACAGCCGGTAGCCCTCGGCGAAGAGGGCCCTGGCGCGCCGTACCTCGAAGTGCACCAGACCGGCGAAGTCGGAGCCCGGCGGCGGTGTGGCCCGGTGGAACCCGGCGGAGCAGCCGAACTTGGCGAGGTCGTCGGCGGGCAGGTACGTGCGCCCGTTTCCGGCGTCCTCGCGGACGTCACGCAGGATGTTGGTCAGCTGGAGCGCGAGACCGAGGGTGTCGGCGTACTCCGCGGCCCGCTCGGCGCCGGGGGCGCCCGGCTGCGTGCCGAAGACGCCCAGGCTGAGGCGCCCGATGGCGCCCGCGACACAGCGGCAGTACGTCTTCAGGTCGTCCCAGGTCTCGTACGTCGCGCCCCTCACGTCCATCAGCACGCCGTCGATGAGCTCGTCGAGGCCGCCGAGCGGCAGCGGGAACCGGCGCGTGGAGTCGGCCAGCGCGACCGCGACCGGGTCGGTGTCGTCCTCGTCGACGGCGCCGTCCCGGATGCGGCCGAGCAGTCCCCGGGTCTCCTCCAGGCGGACGTGCTTGGTCTCCGGGTCCAGTTCGCCGTCGCCGATGTCGTCGACCCGACGGGAGAAGGCGTACAGCGCCGACATGGCCTGCCGCTTCTCGTACGGCAGCAGCCTGATGCCGTACGCGAAATTACGGGCCTGCTGTCCGGTGACGGCCTCGCAGTAGCTGTATGCGGCCTGTACCGGTGCCGACATGTACGTCGTCTGTCCCTCCACGGTCCGGCTCACCCCTCTCTGTGCGCTCTTCGCAGGACGTCTCCCACCTCGCGCAGCAGTCGCGGCGCGGTGGGCTTGGGCGGTCCGGGCAGTACGTCGAAGCCCGCGGCGGAGATCGCGCCGAGGGCTGCGCGCCCTCCGCCGACGAATCCGGCGAGCAGCAGCTTGAGCCGGCCGTGGACGCTGCCCACCAGGGGGACGCCCTCGTCGAGCAGCGCACGGGCGCGCTCCGCCTCGAACGCGACCAGGGAGCGTACGGCCGAGCCGGCTGACGGTGCGGCCAGTTCCCTCTCGCCGACGCGGAAGCGTGCCATGTCCTCGGCGGGCAGGTAGATCCGGTCGCGGCCGAGGTCCTCAGCCACGTCCTGGAGGTGCTCGGCGATCTGGAGGGCGGTGCAGACGGCGTCGGAGCGGCGGATCCGTTCGGGGCTCGCGGTGCCGGTGATCTGCAGGACGAGACGGCCGACGGGGTTGGCGGAGAGCTCGCAGTAGGCCAGCAGGTCGCCGTAGGTCTCGTAGCGGCGGACCTTCTGGTCCTGCCGGTTGGCCTCGAGGAGCCCGAGGAAGGGCTCGGGGGTGAGCGCGCAGCGCCGCACGGTGGGGCGCAGGGCGCGCATCAGGGGGTGGCGCGGGCCGTCACCGGTGGGCGAGAAGACGCGGTGGAGATCGGCTTCGAGGGCGTCCAGCGCGGCAAGGCGGTCCTCGTCCTGACCTGGTTCGAGGCCGAGGTGGCGGGCGTCGGCGCCGCCCGGGGCGAGGTCGCCGTCACCGATGTCGTCGACGAGGCGGGCGAATCCGTAGACCGCCATCAGGTCGTCACGCCAGGCGCGGGGCAGGAAGAAAGGAGCCACGGGGAAGTTCTCGTCCGCGGCCTTGTCGAGCGTGGCGGCGGCGTCGGCGCACGCCTGCTGGGGACGGGTCACTGCGTACCACCCGACGTGGGGACGGCGAAACCACGTCGGAGCTGGAGATTTTCCATCATTGCCGTCATATCTCCCGTTCTACACTGCTGACCCAAAACATCCCTTTTCGGACACGCCGCTCGTCCGGCCGAGTGCGACATGCTCACAACGGGCGATGCGCCGGGGGCATACGCCCCACATTGCCGCGAATCAGCACCGTTACAGCTTACGTTGTACAGCTCACAGAGCCGCGCCGGGGTGCGGTGCCCTCCCGCGCGACCCCTCGGTCTCCTTCAACCTTTACCGGACACCGAGCAGTTGACGTCATCCGCCGGGAGGAGATCCGCGCCGGAGCGCCTGCGGCCGTGCGGACCTCGGCCGACGCCCGACCCACGAGGGCCCCCGCCGTGCTCCGGCGGGGGCCACGGATGTCGACGGCTACTTGCCCGTCTCCCGTTCGTAGGCCTTCAGCACCTCTTCGGTGGGGCCGTCCATCAGGAGCTCGCCCTTCTCCAGCCACAGCACCCGGTCACAGGTGTCCCTGATGGTCTTGTTGTTGTGGCTGACCAGGAAGACGGTGCCCGCCTCCTTGCGGAGCTCGCGGATCCGCTCCTCGGATCTCACCCGGAACTTCCGGTCCCCGGTGGCCAGAGCCTCGTCGATCATGAGGACGTCGTGGTTCTTGGCGGCCGCGATCGAGAAGCGCAGCCGGGCGGCCATGCCGGACGAGTACGTCCGCATCGGCAGCGTGATGAAGTCGCCCTTCTCGTTGATCCCCGAGAAGTCCACGATGTCCTGGTAGCGCACGCGGATCTCCTCGCGGCTCATCCCCATCGCCAGGCCGCCGAGCACGACGTTGCGCTCCCCGGTCAGGTCGCTCATCAGGGCCGCGTTCACACCGAGCAGCGAGGGCTGGCCGTCGGTGTACACCTTGCCCTGCTCGGTCGGCAGCAGGCCGGCGATGGCCCGCAGCAGGGTGGACTTGCCGGAGCCGTTGGTACCGATGAGGCCGATGGCCTGGCCGCGGTAGGCGGTGAAGGAGACACCCCGCACCGCGTGCACCTTGCGCACACCGCGCGGCTCGCCCTTGCCCCGGCGCATGATCCGGCTCAGCGCCGCGGTGGCGCTCCCCTTGCCTCCGCCCGTGCCGTTGACCCGGTACACGATGTGCACGTCGTCCGCGATCACGGTGGGGATGTGCCCCTGGGACGTTTCCTCAGCCACGGCCGTACCGTTCCTCTGCCTTCCAGAAGTACACGAAGCCCACGACGCCCACCACGAGCGCCCAGGCGAGCCCGACGGCCCAGACGTGCTGCGGCAGGTTCTCGGAGCCGTAGCCGTCGATCAGTGCGAAGCGGACCAGGTCCATGTAGATGGCCGCCGGGTTGTACTGCAGCACGTCCGCGATCCACGCCGGCTTGCCCTCCAGCATCACCGGGATGGAGAACATGACGCCCGAGCCGTACATCCAGGTGCGCATGATGAACGGCATCAGCTGGGCGAGGTCGGGGGTCTTGCTGCCCAGCCGGGCCATGACGAGCGCCAGGCCGGTGTTGAACAGGAACTGCAGCGCCAGCGCCGGGAGGATGAGCAGCCAGGACAGCGACGGGTAGCTGCCGAAGCCCACCGCCACGGCGAACAGCACGATCATCGAGTACAGCAGCTGCTGGAGCTGCTGGAGCGAGAACGAGACGGGCAGCGAGGCCCGGGGGAAGTGGAGCGCCCGGACCAGGCCGATGTTGCCGGAGATGGACCGCACCCCCGCCATGACCGAGCTCTGGGTGAAGGTGAAGACGAAGACCCCGGTCACCAGGAAGGGGATGAAGACCTCCTGGCTCATCCCCCGGTTGGTGCCCAGGATCAGGCCGAAGATCAGGAAGTAGACCATGGCGTTCAGCAGCGGTGTCGCCACCTGCCACAGCTGGCCGAGCTTGGCCTGGCTGTACTGCGCGGTCAGCTTCGCCCTCGAGAACGCCAGGATGAAGTGCCGGCGGCCCCAGAGCTGCCGGACGTACGCGAACAGCCCGGGCCGGGCCCCGCTCACCGTCAAGCCGTACTTCTCGGCCAGCCGGCTCGCGCTCAGGACCTCGTCGGCGGACGGCGGGCTGCTCAGGGCAACTCCGCCGTCGTGGGTCGTGTCACTCACAGTTAAGAACTCTCGTCTTCACAATGCGCAGCCGGTCGCGGGCGCGGCCAAGGCGGACAGGGTCCCCGTACGAATGAATACGGCTCATGGTCTCAGAGGAGAGCCTCTCAGATCACCGGCGGCCGGCCCAGCCTGGTCAGCCGCCACACCGTACGCCACCGCATGGGGCGCCGGGGTCCGCAGGGCGTGGTCCAGCCTTCCCGGAACCCTCCGAACCATGCCTTGAGAGCGGGCAGGGAGGGCCGTCGGACCAGGGTGAGGAGCAGCCAGACCCCGACGTACACGGGGACCAGCGGCGCGGGCAGGTTCCGGCGGGCGAGCCAGACGCGGTTCCGGGCCACCATGCGGTGGTAGACCGCGTGCCGTGAGGGGGCGGTGGTGGGGTGGTTGAGCACCATGTCCGCCCGGTACTCGATCTGCCAGCCGGCGTCCAGGGCACGCCAGGCGAGGTCGGTCTCCTCGTGGGCGTAGAAGAACTCGCCGGGAAGCGGGCCGGCCTCGGCGATCACCTGGCTGCGGACGGCGTTCGCACCGCCCAGGAACGTCGTGACGCGGGACGAACGCATCGGGTCGGAGGCACGCAGCCGCGGCACGTGCCGCCGCTGGGTGACACCGGTGTCCGGGTCCGCGATGCGGAAGGTGACGATGCCGAGCCTGGGGTCCGCCTCGAACGCCTGCCGGCAGAGCTCGGCGGTGTCGGTGTTCGGCAGGTGCCCGTCGTCGTCGAGGAAGAGCAGGGCGTCCACATCGGCACCGGACGGGCCGAAGGCCTCGATGCCGACGTTGCGGCCGCCCGGAATACCCAGATTCTCGGGCAGCTCGACGGTCCGTACGCCCGCGGGGACGTCGGGGACCGGGGCGCCGTTGCCGACGACGACCACCTCGATCCGGTCGCCGTCCTGCCCGGCGACCGAATCGAGGAGGGCGCGGAGTTCGTCGGGGCGGTTGCCCATGGTGATGATGACCGCGCCGAGTTTCATGGGAGAGCTCACTTCAGCCTGCTGGAAGCCAGGATCGACACCAGGTGCAGGACGGTCTGGAGGAGGGCGATACCGGCCATGACCGCGACCGCGAGACGGCTGAAGAAGAAGTCGTCCCTGACGGTGTCAAGCACGGCCACCAGCAGGATGACGAACGACGCCTCGATGCCGAGGATCAGCCGGTGGAACTTGAGCGCGCCCGCCGCCCGGCGGGCCAGCGCCATGCCGGAGGAGCGCGGCTCGGACGCGGCCTCCTTGACGGGCGGCAGTCCGCCCTGGTGGCGCGCGACGCCGACGAGGTCGGTCTCGGCCTTGATGAGGATGGCGCCCAGCGCGGCGAGCGTGCCCAGGAAGGCCCACAGCCAGTCGATGCGCCCGGGGCCCCACAGGTCCGCGGCACGCAGGCCGAAGCCGACCAGGACCGCCGCGTCGCAGAGGTAGGCGGCCACCCGGTCCAGGTAGACACCGCCCAGGGAGTACTGCTTCTTCCACCGGGCCACCTCGCCGTCGACGCAGTCGAAGAGCAGGTAGAGCTGGACCGCGACCACGCCGAGCAGCGCCCCCGGGATGCCCGGGACCAGAAGAGCCGGAGCCGCGAGCACGCCGGCGACGGTCATCACGTAGGTCAGCTGGTTGGGCGTGACCTTGGTGGTCACCAGGCGCCGGGTGATGCGCAGCGAGACCTCGCGCATGTAGAGCCGACCCGCCCAGTGCTCGCCGCTGCGCCGGTCCTTCACACCCGGAGGGTGCACGACCGGACGGAGTTCAGCTATGGATGGCTTTTGCATAGTCGGCGTACGCGTCCCTGATCTGGTCGGTGGAGAGGTTGAGGTGTTCCAGGATCGTGAAGCGCCCCGGGCGCGTCTGCGGGGCGTAGTCGACCGCCCGCACGAACTCATCGGCGGTGAAGCCGATCTCGTCGGGCAGCACGGGCAGCCCGTGGCGCCGCAGCACGGCAGCCATCTGGGCGGACTCCTCGTGGGCGCCCCTCAGGTGCATGGCGAAACAGGCGCCGAGGCCGACCTGCTCACCGTGGCTGGCCGCGCGCTTCGGGTACAGCAGGTCGAAGGCGTGGTTGATCTCGTGGCAGGCACCCGACGCGGGCCGGGAGTCCCCGGCGATCGACATCGAGATGCCGGTGAGGACCAGCCCCTCGGCGAGGACCTTGAGGAAGGCGTCGTCGCCGACCCCTCCGGGATGGCGCAGCACCGCCTCGCCGGCCTGCCGGGCCATCGCCGCCGCGAGTCCGTCGATGTCCTCGCGGCGGATCTCGTGGGCGAGCTCCCAGTCGGCGACGCAGGAGATGTTGGAGACCGCGTCGCCGACGCCGGAGCGCACGTAGCGCGCGGGCGCCTCACGGATCACGTCGAGGTCGATGACCACGGCGATCGGGGTGGGGACGCCGTACGAGCCCCGCCCGTTGTCGTTGTCGAGGGTCGCGACCGGGGAGCAGAGTCCGTCGTGCGACAGATTCGTCGCGACGGCCACCATGGGCATGCCCACGCGCGCCGCGGCGTACTTCGCCACGTCGATGATCTTGCCGCCGCCGAGGCCGACCACGGCGTCGTAGCGGTTGCCCTTGATCTCGTCGGCGAGCCGCACGGCCGAGTCGATCGTGCCGTCGGTGACCGGGTACCAGTCGGCCCCCGGCAGCACCGGGGCGAGCCTCTCCCGCAGGGCGCGCCCTGAACCACCGCTGATCGCGATGGCGAGCTTGCCCGAGGCGGAGATCCGCTGGTCGGCGAGGAGACCGGCCAGATCGTCCATCGCGCCGCGCCGGATGTCGACGACGACCGGGGACGGGATGAGGCGGGTCAGTACCGGCACGCGATCTCCCTGCCGCGGGCGAGGTCGTCGTGGTTGTCGATCTCGACCCACGTCACCTCGCCGATGGGCGCCACGTCGACGGTGAAGCCGCGGTTCACGAGCTCCTGGTAGCCGTCCTCGTAGTAGAGGTCGGGGTCGCGCTCGAAGGTGGTCCTCAGGGCGTCGGCGAGCTCCTCGGCGGCCTCCGGCTCGATCAGCGTGACGCCGATGTACTCGCCGGTGGCGGTGGCCGGGTCCATCAGCTTGGTGATCCGCCGGACGCCCTTGCCGTCCTCGGTGATGACCTTCATCTCCTCGTCGGCGAGGTTCTTCACCGTGTCGAGGGCGAGAATGATCTTCCGGCCCTCACCGCGGGCGTCCAGGAGCGTCTTCTCGACGGAGACCGGGTGGACGGTGTCGCCGTTGGCGAGGATGACGCCCTTCTTCAGGACCTCACGCGCGCACCAGAGGGAGTAGGCGTTGTTCCACTCCTCTGCCTTGTCGTTGTCGATCAGCGTCAGAGTCACGCCGTACGTGGCCTCGAACTCGGCCTTGCGGGCGTAGACCGCCTCCTTGCGGTAGCCGACGACGACCGCGACCTCGGTGAGCCCGACCGCCGCGAAGTTGGCCAGCGTCAGGTCGAGGACCGTCTTCTCGCCGTCCACCGGCACCAGGGCCTTGGGCAGCGTGTCCGTGTAGGGACGCAGACGGCGTCCGGCACCGGCAGCCAGTACGAGGCCGATCATGCGAGTTCTCCTTCGTCGTGTACGGCGGGGGCCGAGGAGGACACCCAGAAGCGGATGGACTCCACGAGCACCACCAGAGCCACGGCGGCCGCCAGTGCGGTGAGGGCCGTGGTGAAACCTGAACCATGGGTCAGCAGGGCGGCGAGCACGGCCACGACGAGGGTCCGGCCCTCGTGTCCGCCGATGACGCGCACCAGCCACCCGGGCGGCGCTCCGGTGCCGCCCCGGATGCGGTACACCGTGTCGTAGTGATGGTAGGCGACGGCCGAAACCAGCCCGAAGGCCGCGGGAACGGCGTGCGGCACGTCACTGCGGGCGGCCAGCACCAGGATCGTGCAGTACTCGGCGGCCCGGAAGACCGGCGGGACCAGCCAGTCCAGGGCGCCCTTGAGCGGCCGCGAGACGGCCAGCCCGGAGAGCACCGCGTAGACCGCTGCGGCGCCCACGGCGGACCAGCCCCCGTACGGGGTGAAGACCGCCGCGCCCACCATCACCAGCGCTCCGACGAACGCGAGGAGCGGGGCGGTGAAGCCACCGCCGGGGCGCCGGACCGCCGCGGCGACGGCCTGGGCGAGCGGCCCCGAGTCGGCGAGGTCGGCCAGCGCCCGGGCGGCGCGGTCGGTGCGCTGCGCCTTGCGGGTCAGCGAGCGCAGCAGCCGGCCCGCCGTGGTGTAGCAGGCGGCCAGGGCACAGCCGACGAGCAGGGCGTAGAAGACGATCCGGGGCGCGGTCACGGCGGTGAGCACCGCGATCATGGCCCAGCGTTCGCCGATGGGCAGGACTATCATCCGGCGCAGCCAGACCGTCCAGCCGACGCTGTCGAGCTTGTCGGAGAGCGCGGCGGTGGGACTCGTGTTGGACACCGCGTCGTGGTTGGCCTCGTTGAACGAGAAGTCGACGACGTGGCGACACGCCTGGAGCACCATCGCGCCGAGCGCCAGGACCCATACGTCGTCGCCGGTGCGGGCGGCGCCGAGGGCCAGGCCGGCGTAGTACGCGTACTCCTTGGCCCGGTCGAAGGTGGCGTCCAGCCAGGCGCCCATCGTCGAGTACTGCAGGGAGTACCGGGCGAGCTGCCCGTCGGTGCAGTCCAGGACGAAGGAGAGGAGCAGGAGCACCCCGGCCGCGACGTAGCCGCCGCGGGTGCCGGTCGCCGCACTGCCCGCCGCGATCAGCGCCGTGACGAGCGAGGCCGTGGTGACCTGGTTCGGGGTGAGTCCCCGGCGCGCGCACCAGCGGGCGATGTAGCGGGAGTACGGGCTGATGAAGTAGGTGGTGAAGAAGCCGTCATGGGCCTTCACCGCGCTGCGCAGCCGTACGGCCTCGTCGTCGACGGCGGCCACGGCGGCCCGGGCGGTGTTCCGCTCCTCCGGGCGGTCCGGAACCGAGGCCGTGAGCGAGCCGAGTTCGGGGCGCTGCACCGCGGTGCCCTCCGCGTCCAGCGCGTCAGCCAGCCGGCCGGGGACCGTGCGGTCCTCGGCTACGGCGACGGCGTCGGTACCGGACGACGCGACGGGGGCTCCCGCGCCGCCGGCGGTCACGGCGCGCCGCAGGGCACGGAGCAGCGCCGGCCGGGCCTCGGGCTGCGCGGTGAGCGCTCCGGGGATCGACGCGGCGGCGAAACGGGGATCGGTCAGTCCGAGCCTGAGGGCGTGGACGTGCCCGATGAAGCGTGGGTCCACCAGCGCGACGCGCCTGCCCGCGGGGACTGCGGCGAGCAGCTCCGCGGCCTCGCCGGCGTCGGCTGCGGCAGTCACGTCAAAACCGAGTGACCTCAGATCGTCCTCGAGCGACGAGCCGGGTACCGGTGCACCGGTGAGGATGGCGGTCGACAGACGAACTCACTCCTTGGTGCTGACGGGAAGGGCGCGCGGCACAGCGGCCCGTGGGTGGGCCGGCGGCACGTCGGCTGAGGCTATCGGATGAACGGAAGACCGAGTTCATCACCCGTTTGTGCTCCGTTCGGGCGAATCGGCCACCATGCGGCGCCGTTCGCGATCATCATGGTCGATCAACACCTCGCCCCACAAACCGCGTCCGGTCAGCGCATAAGCTGACGGGCATGACGTGGTTGATCACAGGCGGAGCCGGTTACATCGGGGCACATGTGGCGAAGGCCATGACGGGTGCCGGGGAGCGGGTCGTCGTCCTCGACGACATGACCACGGGCATCGCGGGGCGGCTGCCCGCGGAGGTCACCCTGGTACGGGGATCCGCGTCGGACCGCGCGGTCCTCGACAGGGTCCTGGCGGAGCACGCCGTCACGGGGGTGGTGCACCTCGCGGCGAAGAAGCAGGTCGGTGAGTCCGTCGAGAAGCCGCTGCTCTACTACCGGGAGAACGTGACCGGCCTCGCCGTACTGCTGGAGGCCGTGGTCGCGGCCGGTGTGAAGCGTTTCCTCTTCTCCTCGTCGGCGGCGGTGTACGGCGTCCCGGACGTGGATCTCATCACGGAGGAGACGCCGTGCGCGCCGATCAACCCCTACGGCGAGACGAAGCTCGCCGGGGAGTGGCTTGTCCGCGCGGCGGGGCGGGCGCACGGAATCTCCACGGCCTGTCTGCGGTACTTCAACGTGGCCGGGGCCGCCGAGCCGGAGCTGGCCGACACGGGGGTCTTCAACGTCGTCCCGATGTTCTTCGACCGGCTCACACGGGGCGAGGCACCGCGGATCTTCGGGGACGGCTACCCGACACCGGACGGCACCTGCGTACGCGACTACATCCATGTCGCCGACCTGGCGGAGGCGCACCTCGCGGTGGCCCGGCACCTGGACGGGACGCCGGAGGGCGGCGACCTCACCGTGAACATCGGCCGGGGCGAGGGTGTGTCCGTGCGCCGTCTCGCCGAGCTCGTGGGTGAGGTCACCGGACTGCGCACGGAGCCCGTGGTCGATCCGCCGAGGCCCGGGGACGCGGCCAGGGCGGTGGCGTCGGCCGACCGGATGGCCGGGCAGCTGGGCTGGACGGCGCTCCGCGACATGCGCGAGATGGTCGAGTCGGCCTGGGAGGGCTGGTGCCTGCGCCACCCCGAGGCACGCGCCGCGAAGTGAGGGACGGCACGTGGGCGACGCTCTGACCTGCGATCGTTTTCGCAGGTCAGAGCACATGACAACGGTGTTCAGTGCCGTGTTGCCCCTTACCCCTCCCCCGTAGTTCACTGGCCGCGTCGGGCGAGGCTCGTCCGCGCTGCCCGGGAAGCACGACGGGCATGACGGGTGTACGGAGGCGTTCACATGGGGGCTGGCCACGATCACGGGCACACGCACGGAGGGCCGCCCCCGACGGGAACGGCGGCCGCCGCCTACCGGGGCCGGCTCCGCGTCGCCCTGGGCATCACGCTCGGCGTCATGGTCATGGAGATCGTCGGCGGGGTCCTGGCCGACTCGCTCGCCCTGATCGCGGACGCGGCCCACATGGCGACCGACGCCCTGGGGCTGGGTATGGCCCTGCTGGCCATCCACTTCGCCAACAAGGCCGCGGGCCCCAACCGCACCTTCGGATACGCCCGTGCGGAGATCCTGGCAGCCCTGGCGAACTGTCTGCTGCTCCTCGGGGTCGGCGGATATCTGGTCTTCGAGGCGGTGGACCGCTTCATCACCCCGGCGGAGACCAGGGGCGGTCTGGCCGTCGCGTTCGCCGCGGTCGGTCTGGTGGCCAACGTGGTCTCCCTGTCCCTGCTCGTGCGCGGGCAGCAGGACAGCCTGAACGTGCGGGGTGCGTACCTCGAGGTGGTGGCGGACACGCTCGGTTCGGTGACGGTGCTCGTGTCGGCCGGCATCATCATGGCCACCGGCTGGCAGGCAGCCGACCCCATCGCCTCGCTGCTGATCGGCCTCATGATCGTCCCCCGTACGGTGAAACTGCTGCGGGAGACGCTCGACGTGCTGCTGGAGTCGGCGCCCAAGGGTGTGGACATGGACGAGGTGCGCGCCCACATCACGGCCCTGCCCGGGGTGCTGGACGTCCACGACCTGCACGCCTGGACGATCACCTCGGGCATGCCCGTCCTCTCCGCGCACGTGGTCGTGCATCAGGAGATGCTGGACTCGATCGGGCACGAGAAGCTCCTTCACGACCTCCAGGGCTGTCTCGGCCACCACTTCGACGTCGAGCACTGCACCTTCCAGCTGGAGCCCAGCGGGCACGCGGAGCACGAGGCGCGGCTCTGCCACTGAGCGGCGCGGGCCGGGGCCCGGTGGCGATACCGTGCGGGTTCCGGTGGGCATGATCCGTTCCCGGCGGCCTTCCGGGGCCGCCGGGAAGTCAGCCCCCGCCCCGCTCCCCCCGCCGGGCGGGTCGGACATGCCAGCACCCGAAGTGCGGACAAGCGGCTTTTGTACGGCAGACTTGACCGCACTCGAGGGGTCCGGCGCACGAGGCCGGGAACCAAAGCGAAGGATGGGTATGCCGACCACACCAGCCACCGCGGCGCACAGCTCGTCGAACGGCACAGCAGACGCGATCATGCTCGAACTGGTCGACGAGAACGGCACGACCATCGGCACCGCGGAGAAGCTCGCCGCTCACCAGGCGCCCGGCCAGCTGCACCGCGCGTTCTCCGTCTTCCTCTTCGACGAGCAGGGCCGGCTGCTGCTCCAGCGCCGTGCGCTCGGCAAGTACCACTCCCCCGGCGTGTGGTCGAACACCTGCTGCGGTCATCCGTACCCGGGAGAGGCTCCGTTCGCGGCGGCCGCCCGGCGCACGTACGAGGAGCTGGGGGTCTCGCCCTCCCTGCTGGCCGCGGCGGGCACGGTCCGCTACAACCACCCCGATCCGGCGTCGGGCCTGGTGGAACAGGAGTTCAACCACCTGTTCGTCGGAATGGTGCAGGAGCGCCTCCGGCCGGACGAGGACGAGGTCGGCGAGACCGCGTTCGTGACCTCCGGTGAACTGGCGGAGCGGCATGCCGCCGCACCGTTCTCGGCGTGGTTCATGACCGTGCTCGACGCCGCGCGTCCCGCGATCAGGGAACTGACGGGACCGTCCGCGGGCTGGTGAGGCCACGGCCCGCGCAGGGGGCGGTCAGAGCTGCGTCTTGAGGGGCAGCGCCGCCCAGATGATCTTGCCGCCGCCCGCGGTGTGCTCCACGTCGCAGGTGCCGCCCGCCTCGGCGGTGATCTCACGGACCAGGAGCAGGCCGCGTCCGCCGGTCTGCGCGTGGTCGGTGACCAGGGCCGTCGGACGGTAGGGGTGGTTGTCCTCGACCGCCACCCGGATCCATTCGGCCCCGACGGCCACCTCGACGGCGAGCTCGGGCGAGAGCAGCGCCGCGTGCCGGACCGCGTTGGTGACCAGTTCCGACACGATCAGCAGCAGCCCCTGGAGGATGTCGTCCTCGACGGGTACGCCCTGCCGCTCGATCAGGTCCCGGACCGCGTGCCGGGCCTGCGGTACCGAGACGTCGACGGCGGGCGCGTCGAAGCGCCACACGCCCTCGTACGGCACGGGACGGGCCGGAACACTCCCACGGCTCTCCATGGACCGCCACCCGCTCTCGACTCGCATCTCACCGACCTCGCGTACCGAGTGTCGGGAGGAGCGTGGTCCGAGCCACAGCACTGACCACAAATGGTCACCTACGGATCGGATTTGACCGAGCGCGTATGACGCCGTCAGGTGAGGGGACTACTTCGCGCCCTCTTCGGGCTTCATCTGGTCCGTGACCATACTGACGACCCGTCTCCCGCCCACCCCGATCGCGACCAGCCCGAGCCCGTCGAACAGGAGGGCGAGAGAGAAGAAGCAGCCGAGCACGTAGAGGCTGCTGTGCGGCCAGTCGACGAGCACCAGCACCCCCAGGAGCAGCCCGAACGCGCCCTGCAGCAGCGTCCAGCCGAACTGGGGCCCTCGTACGACGACGCTGCCGACCAGCCGGAACACTCCCCCGGTGAGGAAGAGCAGGGCCGCGAACATCGTCAGCGCCTCGGCCGTGCCGACCGGGTTCTTGATGACGACGATCCCTGCGGCGATGTTGAGGGCGGCCACCACCACACCGAGCCAGAAGTACGCGGTGCCGCGCGCCTGGACGGCGTGCACGAGGCCGACGAGACCGCCGACGAGCAGCAGCCAGCCGAACAGGATCATCGAGGTGAGCGTGGCGACGCCGGTGTAGACGAGGCCCACCAGGCCCGCGACGACCAGCAGGACACCGAGCAGGGCGAGTCCGCCGAAGCTCCGGTGGAGTCTCTTCCCCTCGGTCGTGGGACCGGCCATCGACAGCTCCTCAGGGTGTGTGCGCGCTTCGCGGCCCCTTCTTGATCATAGGTTCGAGCCGTACGGATAGCATCCGGCGCATGGACCTCGGCGAACGGACGGCGGGCACCGGGCCACGGCTGGAGCACACGGTCGTGGACGGCGTCGCGACCGTCGTCATCAGCAACCCGGCCAAGCGCAACGCCATGACCGCGGACATGTGGCAGGCCCTGCCCGTACTGTTGGAAGGGCTGGCAGCCGATCCGGCGGTGCGCGTCCTCGTGCTCACCGGGGCCGGCGACACCTTCTGCGCGGGAGCGGACATCTCCTCCCTGCGGGACCCGGCAGGGCGGCCGCAGACGCTCGCCGTCCGCGCGGAGGAGGCCCTGGCCGCGTTTCCCGGGCCGACGCTGGCCGCCGTGCGCGGCTTCTGCGTCGGCGGCGGCAGCCAGCTCGCTACCGCCTGCGACCTGCGGTTCGCCGAGGAGGGCGCGTCCTTCGGGGTCACCCCGGCCAAACTCGGGATCGTCTATCCCTCGTCGTCGACGCGCAGGCTGGTCGCGCTCGTCGGCCCGGCCACCGCGAAGTTCCTGCTGTTCTCCGGGGAGCTGATCGGCACGGAACGGGCCCTGCGGACCGGGCTGGTGGACGAGGTCCTGCCCCGGGGCGGGCTGGAGGAGCGGGTCCACCGGTTCACCGAGGTGCTCGCCTCGCGTTCGCAGCTGACGCAGGCCGCGGCCAAGGAGTTCGCCGACGGCCGTGAGGACCGCGACGCGCACTGGTCGTTGCAGGCACGCGGCAGCGGCGACACCGCCGAGGGGGTCGCCGCCTTCCTGGAACGCCGCGCCCCCCGCTTCACCTGGACCGCGGGGAGTGCCGGGGACACGTCTACGTCAGGATGAAGCGGCTCCTGGCCCGCCACGTCTCCACCATGGCCGCCGGGGCCTTCTCCGGAGATCCGCAGTCGTAGGGCGGCCGGGGATCGTACTCGGTCAGCAGCTGGACGGCCCGGGCGTGTTCGTCGCCCGCGATCCTGCCGAGCAGGGTGAGACCCATGTCGATGCCGGCGGAGACGCCCGCGGCGGTGACGTACTTGCCGTCGGTGACCACCCGCTCGCCCGTCGGCTCGGCCCCGAGGGTCCGCAGGGTGTCCAGGGCCAGCCAGTGCGAGGTGGCACGCCGGCCGGTGAGCAGTCCCGCGGCGGCCAGCAGCAGGGATCCGGTGCACACCGAGGTCGTCCAGGTACTGGCGGCGTCGGCCGCCCGCAGCCGGCCGAGCAGCTCCCCGTTCTCCATCTGGGCACTCTGCCCCGGGCCTCCCGGGACGACCACCACGTCGGGCGCGGGCACGTCGGCGAGCGCCCGGTCGGCGACCAGGGCGAGGCTGCCGCTGTCGTTGCGCACGGCACCCGGCCGCTCGGCGACGAACACGGTCTCCGCTCCCGGAACACGGCTGAGCATCTCGTAGGGGCCCACGGCGTCGAGCGCGGTGAACCGGTCGAAGAGCACGATCGCGATCTGCATGATGGTCCTTCCGTCGTTTCACACGGGATGGGAGCGGAAGCGGCGCCGGTATTCGGCGGGCGCCGTCCCCAGGGCCTTGACGAAGGCGCGGCGCATCGCTTCCGGGGTGCCGTAACCGCTGGCACGGGAGATGCCGACGACGCCGTCGGCCGTGTCCTCCAGCAGCCGCCGCGCCTGTTCCAGACGTACGCGCTCGACGTAGCGGCCCGGGGTGAGGCCGGTCTCCGCCGTGAACGCGCGGGCGAAGTGGCGGGGTGAGAGTCCGGCCCGGGCCGCGAGCGCCTCGACCGAGAGGTCGGCGTCGGGGTGTTCGGTGATCCAGTGCTGGACGCCGCGGAGCGGTGCGCGGACGGCGGTCTGCGCGCTCAGCTGGGCGCTGAACTGGGCCTGGTTGCCGGGGCGCCGCAGGAACACGACGAGATGACGGGCGACGGTGAGCGCGACGTCCCGGCCGTGCTCCTCCTCGACCAGGGCGAGCGCGAGATCGATGCCCGCGGTGACACCGGCCGACGTCGCCAGCCGTCCGTCGCGCACGAAGATCGGGTCCGGGTCGACCCGCACCGCCGGGTACGTCCGGGCCAGCGTCTCGCAGACGGACCAGTGGGTGGTGACCCGGTGGCCGTCGAGCTGGCCGGCCGCCGCCAGCAGCAGGGCGCCGGTGCACACCGACACCAGCTGCCGGGCGCGGGGCCCGTGGGCGCGCAGCCAGTCGACCAGCTCCGGGTCGGGTGTCCTGGTCCCGGCTCCTCCCGGCACGAGGAGCAGATCGGGCGCCGGGGTGTCCGCGAGCGTGCCGTCGGGGACGAGCGTGAGGCCGCTGGAGCAGCGGACCGGCGCGCCGTCGAGCGAGGCGGTGCGCAGCTCGTAGGAGACCCCGGGGAAAGCGGGAGGCGCCGGCGAAGACCTCCGCCGGGCCGCTCACGTCGAGGCTCTGCACGCCCTCGAAGAGGACGACGAGGACGGATCGCTGCTTCATGTCCGCAATCCTGGCCGGACCACACGATGGCCGCAATGACGAGTTGCCCACCCATGCTGCCATGCACACGTCGCTTCGACCCGGGTCTTCTCCACGTACCAACCAGTCGGTAACGTGCGGGCATGAGTACTCTTCCCCCGCGCGCCGGACGCCGCTGCCACAACGCGCTCAACCCGTTGCACTCCTGTGTCTACTTCTCCCCCGATCTCGGCAAGGAGTTCGCGGAGCTCGGCGTCGACGACGCGAGCCGGGTCTACTTCGCCGCGCGCGGCGCGGCCCTCGGCGCGGCGGGCGCGGGCACGGTCACCGCGACCTTCTACAACTTCAACCACGATCTGGTGGCCCGGCACCTGCCGTCCGTGTGGTCGGAGATCACCCCGGGGGCGGCACTGGACGCACGGCTGAGGACGGCCGACTCGACGCTGCGCCGGGTGCTCGGCGAGGAGACCGTGGCCTCGCCGGAGATGGCGGAGGCGGCCGGGCTCGCCCTGCGTGCGGCCGAGGCCTGCACCCGCCACGCCCGTCCGCTGTACGCCGCGCACGCCGATCTCCCGGTCCCGGACGAGCCTCACCTGGCGTACTGGCACGCGGCGACGCTGTTGCGCGAGCACCGCGGCGACGGACACCTGGCGGCACTGCTCTCGGCCGGCCTCGACCCGCTGGAGGCACTGGTCAGCCACACCGCGACCGGCAAGGGCATGGCTCCGCGCTGGATCCTCGCCACCCGCGGCTGGCGGCGCACGGACTGGGACGCGGCGGTGGAGCGGCTGCGCGAGCGGGGCGTGCTGGACGCGGAGGGCGAGCTGACCGGTACGGGCACCGCGCTCAGGGCGGAGCTGGAGGAGGCGACGGACCGGATGGACGCCGCACCGTACGAGCACCTGGGCGCCGACGGCGTGGCGCGGCTCACCGAACTGGGCCGGGGATTCCTGTTCGCGGCGGCCTCCGCGGGCGCGTTCCCGGAGGATCTGGTCGGCAAGGGCTGAGCGCCGGAACGTTTACGGCGGATCTCACGGGCCAGGCGATCGGTACACCCTACGAAGGAGGCACACCGTGTTCCGTGCGATCGCAAACGCTCTGAGTACCGTCGGCTCGGCCATTGCCACCGTGGTGACTCTGCCCTTCCGGCTCCTGGCAGGTCTTTTCGGCGGCGCGTCGCGAGGCGGCAGGACCCGTCGCGCCTGACCGGGGCCTTCTCGGGCACGTCGGGGCCGTGATCGAGCAGGTCACGCGACACGGCCCCCGGCCACCCGGCACAATGCAGGCGAAGGGGACCACCCGGGTGTGGACCACCCCAGTGGCACAGCCAGCACAGCCAGTACGAGAAGGCGAGTCGGGAAAACCGTGACGACGTCCATCGAAGGCAGGATCGCCGAGGAGCTCGGCGTACATGAGCGTCAGGTGAAGGCGGCCGTCGACTTGCTCGACGGCGGCTCGACCGTGCCGTTCATCGCGCGCTACCGCAAGGAAGCGACCGAGATGCTCGACGATGCGCAACTGCGCACCCTCGAGGAGAGGTTGCGCTACCTGCGGGAACTCGAGGACCGCCGTGCGGCGGTCCTCGATTCCGTGCGTGAGCAGGGCAAGCTCGACGAGGCCCTGGAGGCGCAGATCCGTGCCGCCGAGACCAAGGCGCGGCTGGAGGACATCTATCTCCCGTTCAAGCCCAAGCGGCGGACGAAGGCGCAGATCGCGCGCGAGGCGGGCCTGACCCCCCTGGCCGACGGGCTGCTCGCCGATCCCTCCGTGGACCCGTTGACCGCGGCGGCGGCGTTCGTCGACAGCGAGAAGGGTGTGGCGGACCCGGCGGCGGCGCTGGAGGGCGCACGGGCGATCCTCACCGAACGCTTCTCGGAGGACGCCGACCTGACCGGTGAGCTGCGCGAACGCATGTGGTCGCGCGGCAGGGTCGTGGCCAGGGTGCGGGACGGCAAGGAGGAGGCGGGAGCGAAGTTCGCCGACTACTTCGACTTCGCGGAGCCGTTCACCGCGCTGCCCTCGCACCGGATCCTCGCGATGCTGCGCGGCGAGAAGGAGGACGTGCTCGACCTGGTGCTGGAGCCGGAGGAGCCGTCCAAGGAGCCTGGCCCCTCCTCGTACGAGAACATGGTCGCCCGCCGGTTCGGGGTCGCCGACCGCGGCCGGCCCGGGGACAAGTGGCTGGGCGACACGGTCCGCTGGGCCTGGCGGACCCGGATCCTCGTGCACCTCGGGATCGACCTCCGGCTGCGGCTGCGTACGGCGGCGGAGGACGAGGCCGTGCGCGTCTTCGCCTCCAACCTGCGGGACCTGCTGCTCGCCGCCCCGGCGGGCACCCGGGCCACGCTGGGGCTCGACCCCGGGTTCCGTACGGGGGTGAAGGTCGCCGTGGTGGACGCGACCGGGAAGGTCGTCGCGACCGACGTCATCCACCCGCACGTGCCGGCGAACCAGTGGGACCGGTCGCTCGCCACGCTGGAGCGCCTCGCAAAGGAGCACCACGTCGACCTGATCGCTATCGGGAACGGTACGGCGTCCCGCGAGACCGACAAGCTCGCGGGTGAGCTGTGCGAGAAGCACCCGGAGTTGAAGCTCACCAAGGTGATGGTGTCCGAGGCCGGTGCCTCCGTGTACTCGGCCTCGGCCTTCGCCTCGCAGGAACTCCCCGACATGGACGTCTCGCTGCGTGGAGCCGTCTCGATCGCGCGCCGGCTCCAGGACCCGCTGGCCGAGCTGGTGAAGATCGACCCGAAGTCGATCGGGGTCGGGCAGTACCAGCACGACCTGTCCGAGGTGAAGCTGTCGCGCTCCCTGGACGCGGTGGTCGAGGACTGCGTGAACGGCGTCGGCGTCGACGTCAACACCGCTTCGGCGCCGCTGCTCTCACGGGTGTCGGGCATCGGGTCCGGTCTGGCCGAGAACATCGTGGCCCACCGGGACACGAACGGCCCGTTCCGCTCCCGCCGGGCCCTGAAGGACGTGGCGCGGCTGGGCCCGAAGGCGTACGAGCAGTGCGCGGGCTTCCTCCGGATCCGGGGCGGCGACGACCCGCTGGACGCGTCGAGCGTGCACCCCGAGGCGTACCCCGTGGTGCGGACGATGGTGAAGCGGACCGGCGGTGACGTCGCCTCGCTGATCGGGAACACGCAGACGCTGCGTTCGCTCCGCCCGGACGACTTCGTGGACGAGAAGTTCGGCCTGCCGACGGTGACGGACATCCTGCGGGAGCTGGAGAAGCCCGGCCGCGACCCCCGGCCCGCCTTCAAAACCGCCACGTTCAAGGAGGGTGTGGAGAAGCTCGGCGACCTCGTACCCGGGATGGTGCTGGAGGGCGTCGTCACGAACGTCGCCGCGTTCGGCGCGTTCGTCGACGTCGGCGTCCACCAGGACGGCCTCGTCCACGTGTCCGCGATGTCGCGGACGTTCGTCAAGGACCCGCGCGACGTCGTGAAGCCGGGCGACATCGTCAAGGTGAAGGTCATGGACGTCGACATCCCGCGCAAGCGCGTGTCGCTGACCCTACGGCTCGACGACGAGGCCACGGCGGGTCAGGGCGGCGGGCAGGGCCCGAAGCGGGAGCGGAACACGCAGGGGGGCGGCGAACGGCCGCCCCGGCAGCGGCAGGGACAGGACAACCGTCAGGGAGGCGCCGGACAACGCCGCGACCGGCGCGGGGGCGGCGGCACGGGCGCACCGCGCCCCGCCGCGGCTCCGGCGAACAGCGCCATGGCCGACGCGCTGCGGCGCGCGGGTCTCACGGGCGGCTCCGACCAGGGCGGGCGCAAGCGCTGAGAGGCGTGCGAGGGCGGGGCCGCCCTCGCACGACGCCCGCCCGTCCCGGAGCTCCGGGACGGGCGGGTTCGCGGCGCGGCGGGGTCCTGTCAGCCGGACTCGGTGACCTTGCCGTCGGCCACCTCGACACGGCGGGTCGTACGGACGGCCTCCAGCATCCGCCGGTCGTGGGTGACCAGCAGCAGCGTTCCGGTGTACGCCTCCAAAGCCGACTCCAGCTGTTCGATCGCCGGAAGGTCCAGGTGGTTCGTCGGCTCGTCCAGGACCAGCAGATTGACGCCTCTGCCCTGGAGCAGGGCGAGGCCCGCCCGGGTGCGCTCGCCGGGTGAGAGCGTCGTCGCGGGGCGCAGCACGTGGGCGGCCCGCAGACCGAACTTGGCGAGCAGGGTGCGCACCTCGGCGGGCTCGGTGTCGGGGACCGCGGCACAGAAGGCGTCCAGCAGGCTCTCGGTGCCGTGGAACAGCTTGCGGGCCTGGTCGACCTCGCCCACCACGACGCCCGAGCCGAGGGACGCGTGCCCCGCGTCGAGGGGGAGCCTGCCGAGCAGCGCGGCGAGCAGGGTGGACTTGCCGGCCCCGTTGGCGCCGGTGATGGCGACCCGGTCCGCCCAGTCGATCTGCAGGGTGGCCGGTCCGAAGGAGAAGCCGCCGCGGACGACGGCCGCGTCGCGCAGGGTGGCCACCACGGAGCCGGAGCGCGGTGCGGAGGCGATCTCCATCCGCAGCTCCCACTCCTTGCGCGGTTCCTCGACGACGTCGAGGCGCTCGATCATGCGCTGGGTCTGCTTGGCCTTGGCCGCCTGCTTCTCGCTGGCCTCGCTGCGGAACTTGCGGCCGATCTTGTCGTTGTCGGTGGCCTTGCGTCGGGCGTTCTTGACGCCCTTGTCCATCCATCCGCGCTGCATCTGGGCGCGGCCTTCGAGCGCGGAGCGCTTGTCGGCGTACTCCTCGTACTCCTCGCGGGCGTGCGAGCGCGCGCGTTCGCGCTCCTCCAGGTACGAGGCGTAGCCGCCGCCGTAGAGGTTGATCTGCTGCTGGGCGAGATCGAGTTCCAGGACCTTGGTGACCGTGCGCATCAGGAATTCGCGGTCGTGGCTGACGACGACCGTGCCCGCGCGCAGTCCGGACACGAAGCGCTCCAGCCGTTCCAGGCCGTCGAGGTCGAGGTCGTTGGTGGGCTCGTCGAGCAGGAAGACGTCGTAACGGGAGAGGAGCAGCGAGGCCAGGCCGGCGCGGGCCGCCTGGCCCCCGGAGAGCCCCGTCATCGGCTGGTCGAGGCCGATGGTCAGGCCGAGGTCGGCCGCGACCTCCTCGGCGCGTTCGTCCAGGTCGGCGCCGCCGAGGGCCAGCCATCGCTCCAGCGTCTCGGAGTAGGCGTCGTCGGCGCCCGGCGCGCCGTCGACCAGGGCCTGGGTCGCGGTGTCCATGGCGGCCTGGGCGTCGGCGACCCCGGTGCGGCGGGCGAGGAACTCCCGCACGGACTCGCCCTCGCGCCGCTCGGGCTCCTGCGGGAGGTGGCCGACGGTGGCGGTGGGCGGGGAGAGCCTCAGCTCGCCCTCCTCGGGCCGGTCGAGCCCGGCGAGCAGGCGGAGCAGCGAGGATTTGCCCGCACCGTTGGCTCCGACGAGACCGATCACGTCGCCGGGGGCGATCACGAGGTCGAGGCCCGCGAAGAGTGTGCGGTCGCCGTGGCCGGCGGCGAGTTCCTTGGCGACGAGGGTGGCAGTCATCAGGGTGCCGATCCTAACCAACCGCGGGGGCCGGGCCTCCCTCCGGACCGGGGTGCGACCATGGCTCCTCCGGCCCCGGCTCGGGCGGGGTGGTCCGAGGACAGGGGTGGGCGCGGTGGCGGACGTGATCGTGGTGGGCGGCGGGGTCAGCGGGCTGACCACGGCGCTGCTGCTGGCGGAGCGCGGCCTGCGGGTGCGGGTCTGGTCCCGGGACCCGGCCGGGGCGACGACGTCGGCGGTGGCCGGCGCGCTGTGGTGGCCCTACCGGATCGAGCCCGCGGAGCTGGTGGGCGCGTGGTCGCTGGAGACGCTCCGGGTGTACGAGGAACTGGCCGCGGCCCCCGCGGAGACCGGAGTGCGCATGGTCGCGGGGGTGCACGAGGGCGAGCGGCTGGCGGCGCTGGGGCCCTGGGTCCGCGCTCTGGACCGGGCCTCCGAGGTGCCGGAGGGCCTGCGGGTCACCCTTCCGCTGATCGACATGCCGGCGCATCTGCGCTGGCTGGAGGGCCGGGTGGCCGCGGCGGGAGGCGTGGTCGAGCGGCGTACGGTGCGGGCTTTCGCGGAGGCGACGGCCGAGGCGCGGGTGGTGGTCAACTGCACGGGTCTGGGCGCCCGCGAGCTGGTCCCGGATCCCGGGGTACGGCCGGTCCGGGGCCAGCTGGTGGTGGTGGAGAACCCCGGCATCGACGAGTGGTTCACCCACGCGGACCCGTCGTCGAGCGCGACGACGTACTTCTTCCCGCAGCCCGGCCGGCTGGTGCTGGGAGGGACCGCGGAGGTGGACGATCCGCGGACGGAGCCCGACCTCCGCACGGCGAGGGAGATCGTGGAGCGTTGCGCACGGGTGCGGCCGGAGATCGCGGGGGCCCGCGTCCTCGGCCACCGGGTGGGGCTGAGGCCCTCCAGGGACGCGGGCGTGCGCATCGAGGCGGAGGACCTGCCGGACGGAGGTCTGCTGGTGCACAACTACGGGCACGGGGGTGCGGGCGTGACGGTCGCCAGGGGCTGTGCGCGGGCTGCGGCCCAGCTGGTGGACTGAGCCGCAGCGTCGGTCAGGCCGGCGGTTCGTGCTTGTGGCGTTCGTCGGTGGTGACCTCGGCCGTACCGGGTCCGATCCGGATCTCGAAGTCGCCGTCGTACTTGGCGTGCCCCTCGATGACGGCGGACTCGACGGCCTCGACGCCGAACTCCCTGCGGACGATCATCGGGTCGTGCCGCAGGTCCCTCATCAGCGCCACGCACATGCCGATCATGACGATGGTGAAGGGCGCCGCGACGAGGATGGTCAGGTTCTGCAGACCTGCCAGCGCGTCACCCTGACCGTCACCGATGAGCAGCATGACCGCGGCGACGGCGCCGGTGACGACGCCCCAGAAGATCACGACCCAGCGGGAGGGTTCGAGGACGCCCTTCTGCGAGAGCGTGCCCATCACGATCGACGCCGCGTCGGCACCGGAGACGAAGAAGATGCCGACCAGGACCATCACCAGGATGCTCATCATGGTCGCGACGGGGAACTGCTGGAGGACGCCGAAGAGCTGGGCCTCCGGGGTGTCGCCGATGCCCTTGAGCTGACCGGACTCCTCCAGCCTGATCGCGGACCCGCCGAAGACCGCGAACCAGATCAGGCTGACCGTGCTGGGGACCAGGATCACACCGCCGACGAACTGACGGATCGTACGGCCCCGGCTGATCCGTGCGATGAACATGCCGACGAAGGGCGTCCAGGAGATCCACCACGCCCAGTAGAAGACCGTCCAGCTGGCGAGCCAGTCGGCCACCTCCCCCTTCCCGGTGGCCTCGGTGCGCCCGGCGAGCTGGGCGAGGTCACCGAAGTAGGCGGCGATGGAGGTGGGCAGCAGGTCGAGCACGATGATGGTGGGCCCCGCGATGAAGACGAAGACCACCAGGATCAGCGCGAGGACCATGTTGATGTTGGACAGCCACTGGATGCCCTTCTCGACCCCGGACACGGCGGAGGCGACGAAGGCGACCGTCAGGGCGGCGATGATCGCGACCAGCAGGCCCGTGCCGGTCTTCTCCATCCAGTCGAGTTCCTGGAAGCCGCTGCCGATCTGGAGCGCGCCGAGCCCGAGCGAGGCCGCGGAGCCGAAGAGGGTCGCGAAGATGGCGAGGATGTCGATGACCCGGCCGAGCGGTCCGTGGGCGCGCTTCTCGCCGATCAGGGGGACGAAGACCGAGCTGATGGTCTGTCTTCTGTGCCGGCGGTAGGCGCTGTACGCGATGGCGAGCCCGACGACCGCGTAGATCGCCCAGGGGTGCAGGGTCCAGTGGAAGAGCGTGGTGGCCATCGCCGTCTGCATGGCTTCGGCGGCGTCCTCGGGGCGGGTGCCGGGCGGCGGGTCGACGAAGTGGGCGAGCGGTTCGCTGACTCCGTAGAACATCAGGCCGATCCCCATGCCGGCGCTGAACATCATCGCCACCCAGGAGACCGTCCGGAACTCGGGCTCCTCGCCCTCCTGACCGAGCGAGATCGTCCCGTAGCGGCTGATGGCGAGCCAGAGGGCGAAGACCACGAACCCCGAGGCCGCCAGCATGAAGGCCCAGCCGCCGTTGTGGATGAGGCCGGTCAGGAGCGAGCTGGAGACGTCCTCCAGCGAGTCCGTGGCCGTGGAACCCCAGATCACGAAGGCGACGGTCAGCACCGCCGTGACGCCGAAGACCACCCGGTCGGTCGTGGGGCGCCGACCGTGGAGCGGCTCGGCGGGTAGCTCGGCGGTGACCGGGAGATAGTCCCCCCGCCCGCCGGAACCCTGCTCGTCGTGTGACACAGATGGCACCTTTCACGCAGTGCGAAATTTCGCTCTCCGTAGGCAGTACCACACGCACCGTGTCACACACGGGACCAACAAGCGGTTCCTGCTTGACCATGTTCAGGGGCATATGTCCGCCGCCCGCTGTCCGAATCATCTGTCAGGTCGCCCGGACCGGGCGGTTAGGCTGACGGCGTTCGTGACGAACCCGCCGGTTCCAGCCGTTCCCAGCCGGGACGTGCGTACGAGGAGCGACTCTTGCCCGACCCGACCCCCGACCCGCACCGTGACGTCCGGCCCACCCTGGAAGCCGTGGCCGCCCGCGCCGGTGTGTCCCGGGCGACGGCGTCCCGCGTCGTCAACGGCGGTGCGGGCGTACGACAGCCCCTGGTGGACCAGGTGCGCAAGGCGGTCGAGGAGCTCGGCTACATCCCGAACCACGCGGCGCGGACCCTGGTCACCCGGCGCAACGGCGCGGTCGCGGTGATCATCGACGAGCCCGAGTTCAGGGTCTTCTCCGACCCGTTCTTCTCCCGGCAGATCCGCGGGATCAGCCGCGAGCTCAACGCCCACGACGCGCAACTGGTGCTGCTCCTCGTGGAGGGCAGCGGCGACTTCGACCGGGTCACCCGCTATCTGGCCGGCGGTCATGTGGACGGCGTACTCGCCTTCTCGCTGCACACCGACGACGAACTGCCCGCGATCATCCGGCGGTTCCGGGTCCCGACGGTCTACGGGGGTCGTCCGCAGCACGCGGCCCGGGGCCAGGACGACCCGGAACTGCCGTACGTCGACTGCGACAACCGGGGCGGCGCCCGCGAGGCCGTACGCCACCTGGTCTCGCTCGGCCGACGGTGTGTCGCGCACATCGCCGGGCCCCGCGACCAGGTGTCGGCGCTGGACCGGATCGACGGCTACCGCGACGTGCTGCCGGACGCGGCGGAGGAACTGGTCGTGGACGGCGACTTCACCACGGAGGGCGGGGCCCGTGCCATGACCGAGCTGCTGGACGCCCGTCCGGACGTCGACGCCGTCTTCGTGTCCAACGACCTGATGGCGTCGGGTGCGCTGCGGGTGCTGCGCGAACGGGGCGTGCGGGTCCCGGAGGACGTCGCCGTGGTGGGATTCGACGACATGGCATCGGTCGCCGAGGCCACCGAACCGCCGCTGACGACGGTCCGTCAGGATGTCGAGGGCATGGGGCGGCTGATGGTGAGGCTGCTGATGGAGCGGCTGAACAGCGGCACGGGGGCCTGGCCCGATTCCGTGATCACCCCGACCGAACTGGTCCGCCGGGCCTCGGCCTGAGGCGCGCCCGCGCCGGGTGCGCGGGCGCGTCGGGAGCTCACCCCCGGCCCGCCCTCCACGCGGCGCGCGCCGACCTGGCGCGCGGCAGGTAGCGCAGCCTCTCCGGGAGCACGGGCACGATCCGGCGCACCACGGCCCCGAAGCGCCTCAGCCGCCGCTCCTGCGCCGGGGTCCAGTCGAGCCCGATGGCCTGCCGGGCGTCCGGCGGCATCAGTCCGACGGTGAGGAACCGACGGAACCGGGCCAGCGGCGGGAGAAGCACCGGCCACAGCGCCCGCAGGAGCAGGCGCAGGAGGAGGGGGCCCCGGTCGGGTGGCGGCACGGGGGCGTCCGCGGCAACCAGTTCCCGTACGACGACGGTGGCCTCCACCTCCTCGGCCAGCATCCTGCGGTAGTAGGGCCAGAACTCCTCGATCGTCTGCGGCATGTCCCGGTCGTGGATGCCCAGGATCCGGCCGACCTGGAGCCACTCCCGGTACAGGGCGCGTTCCTGCGCCCCGGTGAGCGGACGGACGAGATAGCGCGACGCGTGCCGGTACACGGGGAAGCCGGTCGCGTGCACCCATGCGTAGTTCTCGGGGGTCAGCGCGTGGTACCGGCGGCCGCGGGTGTCGGTCCCCTGGATCGTGCGGTGCAGCCTCCTGAGCCTGCGCCCCTCCTCGGCGGCCTCCTCTCCCCCGTACACCCAGAGCAGGAGGGAACTCAGGGACCGTTCGCCGCGGCCCCAGGGGTCCGTGCGGAAGACGGAGTGGTCGTCGACGCCCGCCCCGACCGCCGGGTGGGCGACCTGGAGGGTGAGGGCGGCGGGCAGCATCAGCAGTCCGCGGACGTCGCCCGCCAGGCTCCACAGGACTCCGCCCGCCGGGGGCGGTGACGGCTCTCCCGTACTGGCCATGCGGGTGCTCCCAGCGTTCGGCGGCGCCCGGACCGCTGCCGGGTCCGTGTGCCTTCCAGTATGCGAGCACGGGCCCACCGGTGATCCGCGAGGGCGGGCACGCCCGTCCGGGCCTCCCTGCTCGAATCCGTGTCAGCAGTGTTGACGCACCCCATGAAACAAGTCAATAGTATTTGTAACTTTGACTCTCTCTCCGGCTCTCCCAGGACATCCGCCCCACCACGTGCCCCGCAGCCGGAACGGCCGTATCGACCAAGGAGGTCGCACCATGGGCCGCTACAGCAGACTGCGCGAGATCCGCCGGATGGATCCCGCCCGCGACTGCGCCGAGATACTCCAGCTGATGTCGCAGTACGAGTTCCCGTGGGACTACCGGCAGGGCATAAGCGTCGCGTTCCTGCGCGACTACGGCGTCCCGCGGATCTCCGTGCTGCTCGACCGCACCCAGGAGTTCGAGCGCAACGGCCAGAAGCGCTACGACGACACCGTCCTGTTCGGCTACGAACTGGCGGCGGAGGGGTTCGACTCCGAGCGCGCCAGGGCCGCGGCCCGCCACCTCAACCGGATCCACGGCAGGTACCGCATCCCGAACGAGGACTACCTCTACGTGCTGGCCACCACGGTCGTCGGGCCCAAACGCTGGATCGACCGTTTCGGATGGCGCCCGCTGTGCGCGCAGGAGACCGCCGCGCTGGCCGAGGTGGGGCGGCGGATGGCCGCCATGATGGGCATCGAGGGCGCTCCCGGCACCTACGAGGGCTTCGAGGAACTCCTCGACGCCTACGAGGACCGGATGTTCGCGTACGACCCGGCGAACCGCCGCGTCGCCAACGCCACCTTCCGGGTCATGGCCGCGTGGTACCCGGCACCGCTGCGCCCCCTGGTCGCCAGGTTTTCGCTCGCCCTCCTCGACGAGCCGTTACTCCGGGCGCTGGGCTTCCCCGCACAGCCGCGGTGGCTGCGGGCGGCGGCCGTGCGGACGGTGCGCGCCCGGTCGCGCGGTGTCCGCCTGTTGCCGGCGCGGCCCCGGTGGCTGCCCTCCCGCCCCCGGCCGCGCAGCTACCCCTTCGGATACCAGCTCGACGACCTCGGTCCGCACTGGGCGCAGAGCCGCCCGCTGGAGCCCCTGCCCATGGAGACCTCATGACGACCGGAACGAACCATCCCGCGCACACCGCCGAGGACGTCCGCGCCGCCGTGGCGCGGGCCAGGAGCGCCGGGCGGAGCTGGGCCGCGCTCGGGGCGCGGGAACGGCGCGCCGCACTGCTGCGGTGGAAGCGCGCCCTGGCGGCGCGGGCGGACGAGTTCGCGCAGGTGATCGCGTCCGAGACCGGCAAGCCGGTGCACGACGCGCGTGCCGAGGTGCTGCTGACTCTGGTCCATCTGGACTGGGCCGCGCGCAACGCGCGCCGGGTGCTGGGCCGGCGCCGGGTGCCGTCCGGTCTCCTGTCGGTCCACCAGCGGGCCACGCTCGCCTACCGCCCGCTCGGGGTGATCGGTGTGATCGGGCCCTGGAACTACCCGCTGTACACGCCGATGGGCTCGATCGGCTACGCCCTCGCGGCGGGCAACGCCGTGGTGTTCAAGCCGTCCGAGCTCACACCGGGGGTGGGGGCCCTGCTGGCCCGGAGCCTCGGGGAGGCCCTGCCGGATCACGCGGATCTGCTGCAGGCGGTCACCGGCCCGGGTTCCACCGGGGCCGCGCTCGCCGGTGCGGAGGGTCCGTCCGGGGTGGACAAGGTCGCCTTCACGGGCTCACCGGGCACCGCCCGCAAGGTCGCGGCGGCCTGTGCGGCCACGCTCACGCCGCTGCTCGCCGAGTGCGGGGGCAAGGACGCGGTGCTGGTCGCGGCGGACGCCGATCTGGACGCGGCGGCCGACGCGATCGTGTGGGGCGCGATGGGGAACGCCGGCCAGACCTGCGCCGGGGTGGAGCGGGTGTACGCGGTGGAGTCGGTGCACGAGGCCCTGTGCTCACGCATCGTGAGCCGGGCCCGGGCGCTGACTCCCGGTGAGGCGTACGGGCCTCTGACCCTGTCGTCGCAGCTCGACGTGGTGGAACGCCATGTGAAGCAGGCACTCGTGGACGGCGCCACGGCCAGGCTCGGCGGACCCGACGCCCTGCGGGCCCCGGTACTCGGCCCGGTGGTGCTTTCGGGGGTGCCGGAGGATTCACCGGCCGTGACGGAGGAGACCTTCGGCCCCGTCGTCGTGGTGAACCCGGTGCGCGACATGGACGAGGCGGTGGAGCGGGCCGACGCGTCGGCCTACTCGCTGGGCGCCGCGGTGTTCACCCGCGACCGGGCGGCGGGGGTCGCGCTCGCCGAACGCCTCGGATCCGGGGCCGTGTCGGTCAACTCGGTGCTGGGCTTCGCCGCGATCCCCTCCCTGCCGTTCGGCGGTGCGGGCGAGTCGGGGTACGGCCGGATCCACGGCGAGGAGGGGCTGCGGGCGTTCGCCGCTCCGCACTCGGTGACGGTGCGGCGGTTCGCACCGGCGGTGGACCTGACGTCGTTCGCGACGCCCCGGGAGAAGGTCGCCCGGGCGGTCGAACTGGGCAGGAGGCTGCACGCCCGCTTCTGACGGCGGTCACGCGGGAGCGGGCGCGGCGGTCGCGCGGCGCCTGACACGGCGTTCGCGGAGCGCCGGAGGACGGCCACCCGGCTCCGGGCGCGACGGTCAGCCGGCGCTGAGCAGGGGCACCAGGTAGCGGCGGGCGAAGGCCGCCACCTGCTCGTCGTCGTCCAGTTCGAAGCTGCTCACCGGGTTGAGGAGGAAGGAGACGGTGATGCGCACCATCAGTTCGGCGACCGGCGTCGGATCCGTCTCCGGCCGCCCTTCCGCGCGCTGGGCGTGGCGGAGCCGGTCCGCCAGGTATCCGCGCATCGCGAGGAAGGCGGGGCCGCTCTCCAGCGTGAGGAAGGGGAGCATGATCTCGGGCTCCAGCTTCAGCAGCCCGCCGACGAGCGGGTGTTCACGGATGTGCCGGAGGACCGTGACGAAGCCGGCGACGAGCCGGTCCTCCATGGTGGGCAGTGCGGCGACCGCCTCGTCCACGTCGCTGACGAATCTGCGGTACTCCCGCAGCAGGCAGGCGGAGACCAGGCTGTCCTTGTTGCCGATCCGGCGGTACACGGTGACGCGCGAGACCTTGGCGCGCTTGGCGACGTCGTCGACGGTCGAGCGGCGCAGCCCGAAGGTCATGAACTGCTCGCGCGCCGCGTCCAGGATCTGTTCGCTCAGCGCGTCGGACGGTGGTGTCGCGCCGAGCGCCCTGGCCAGCAGTGTCTCGTCGGTACCCGATGCCGCCATGAGCCCTCCCCGTCCGTTGCCCCCACTCAACCATACCGAATCCGCAACAGTGTTACCTGACCCGTTGCTTTGTAACTCCTTCCGGAGGTCTCCATGTCCACGGTCCACGCCCTCCCGCGCTCGCTCTCCGAGGAACAGCGGGCCTTCGTCACGGCCCTACGCGACTTCGCCCGGCGCGAGTGCGGCACGCGTGAGCAGCGCGACGCGCTGGCCGCCGAGGCGGGCGGCCCGCACGCCCCCTCGCTCTACGCCCGGCTCGCGGAGCTCGGCTGGCTCGGCGTGTGCCTGCCGGAGGCATACGGGGGCTCGGGCGGCGGGATGACGGACGCCTGCCTGTTCCTGCGGGAGACCTCACGCGGTCTGGTACCCGCCGGAGGGTTCATCACCTCGGTGATCACGGCGAAGGCGTACGAGCGCTTCGGGAACGAGGCACAGTGCAAGGCGGCGGTCGGCGGTGCGGTGGCCGGCCAGGTGCTGTCGATCGCGATGTCGGAGCCGGAGGCCGGGTCGGACGTGGCGGCCCTGCGGTGCGCGGCCGAACGCACGCCGGACGGCGGCTGGCTGGTCAACGGTCACAAGACGTGGATCTCCAACGCCCACCTGGCCGAGCACATCCTGCTGGTGGCCCGGACCGACGCGAGCGGCACGAAGCGCGAGGGCCTGACCATGTTCCACGTCCCCGCCGGGACGCCCGGGATCCGGATCCGTCCCATCGAGACGATGGGTGGCCGTGAGGTCAACGACGTCTACTTCACCGATGTCAGGCTGCCCGCGGACGCCGTGGTCGGCGTGGCCGACCACGCCTGGCCCCAGCTGATGGCCGGCCTGGACGCGGAGCGGCTCTTCCTGGCCGCGAACATGCTGGGGCTGGCCGAGCGGGTCCTGGAGGACACGGTCGCGTATGTGCGCGACCGCGAGCAGTTCGGCCGCCCGGTCGGCTCCTTCCAGGCGCTCCGGCACCGGCTGGCCGACCTGGCGACCGAGATCGAGTGCGCACGCCTCCTGGTCTTCGACGTGGCGGCGGCCTGCGACGCGGAGCCGGGCAGGCGGTTCTCCCGCGAGGCGTCCATGGCGAAGCTCAAGGCGACCGAGACGGCCCGGAACGCCGCACTGGAGGGCATGCAGATGATGGGCGGGTACGGCTACGCGACGGAGTACGACATGGAGCGCCATCTGCGGGCGGCGGTCGTGTCGACGGTCTACGGCGGCACGAGCGAGATCCAGCGCGACATCATCGGCCGGAGTTACGGCCTCTGAGCACCCGGGGCCCCCGCTCCGGCCGGGGGCACCCCTGCTCGGGTCTCATCCGTGGTCGTAGACCGTGACGTGGACCCCCCGGTCCACCAGGCGCCTGGTGACGAGGGGTTCCACCCTGGTCCAGGTGCCGCCCGCGAGGCCGCAGCCGATCCTCGGCATGTGCACCGAGGCGCCCAGCACGGCGGCCTGCTCCGCGACCTTGCGCAGCCCCTCGTCGATCGCCTCGTAGCGCACCGGAACGCCCTTGCTGCCTCGTCGCATGCCCCGCTGGCCCACGACGTTCGCCACCCACAGGAAGGGCTCGACCTGGACGAACTGCGCGGCCCCGAGCCCGAAGTCGTTGCCGGCGCGCTCGCGGTGCCAGCGCCGGTAGGCGGCCTCGGGGCCGGGCCAGCGCCGGGACAGGGCGAGGACGAACCCCTTGCCCCAGCCGCCCAGGTCGTTGCAGACGTGCACGATCAGCTTGACGCCCTTGCCCTGGGGCGCGGTGGCGTCCCCCCGCACATAGGTGATCCCCGACATGCCTCCACCGTACGGTCCGCCACCGACGACGGGCCCCCGCTCAGGCCTCTCCCTCCGCGTACAGCGCGTCGAGGACCTCGGCGTAGCGGTCTCTGATCACCCTGCGGCGCAGTTTCAGCGAGGGGGTCAGTTCGCCCGTCTCGGGGCCCCACTCCCGCTCCAGCAGCCGGTAGCGCTTGATCTGCTCGGTGCGGTTCAGCCGGGCGTTGGCGGCCTCGACCGCGCGGGCGATCTCCTCCCGCACCGCGGGGTGGGCCGCCGGGTCCCCCTCGATGCCGTGGGCCGCGGCCCAGGCCGGTGCCATCTCGTTGTCGAGGACGAGCAGGGCCACGAGGTAGGAGTGTCCGTCGCCGTGGACCAGCGCCTGGCCGATCAGCGGGTGTTCCTTGAGCGTGTTCTCGACGAGTGCCGGGGAGACGTTCTTCCCGGTCGAGGTGATGATCATTTCCTTCTTGCGGTCGGTGAGCCAGAGATAGCCGTCGTCGTCGACCCGGCCGATGTCGCCGGTCGGGAACCAGCCGTCCGCGTCGAGCGCCCCGTCCACGGTGCCGTCGGCGCGCAGGTACCCGGCGAACACCGTCTCGCCGCGCACCAGGATCTCTCCGTCGTCGGCCACGCGGAGTTCCAGGCCCTCCAGCGGGCGCCCCACCGAGCCGAGGCGGAAGGCGGACGGGCTGTTGGTGGTGAAGACCCCCACCGTCTCGGTCAGCCCCCAGGCGTCCATGACGACGATGCCGAATCCCGCCCAGAAGCGCACCACGTCCAGGGGCATCGGCGCGGAGGCACTGGCGGTCCACACCAGCCGTTCGAAGCCCGCGAGCGAGAGCAGGGGGTCAAGGACCGTCTCCTTGGCCGCCCGGTAGGCGGATTCCAGCTCGGCGGAGGGCTGCTCGCCGCGCTCGCGGCAGGACACGTGCTCCCGGGCCGTCGCGTTCGCCGCCTCGATGGCGGCCGTCTGCTCCTCGGGGAGCGTCGCCAGCGCGGCGCGCACGGAGGCGGCGAGCTTCTCCCACACCCGGGGTACGCCGAAGAACTGGGCCGGGTGCAGGGTGCGCGCGGTGGACGCGACGGCTGCGGTGTCCGCGCAGAGGTGGACGTGGGAGGCGCGGAAGACGGGCAGGTAGATGCCCAGCATCCGCTCGGCGATGTGCGCGAACGGGAGGTAGCAGATGTGCTCCACGTGGTCGGGCAGTTCCACCACCCGGTCCAGGGCGAGGGCGTTGACGACGACACTGCGGTGGGTGATCGGAACGGCCTTCGGGTCGCCCGTGGTGCCCGAGGTGTAGACGACCGTCAGCGGGTCCTGGGCACGGGTCTCGCGCCACGCCTTGTCGAACGCCTCCTGGCTCCCCAGGCGTTCGCCCGTCGCGCGCAGTTCGCCGTAGGACGGATGCGTCCCGGCGGCGGCCGGCTCCACCACCACGAGCTTCTCCAGCGGTACGGTGGCGTCCTCGACGAGGGATTCCCAGCGCTCGCGCTCCCGGGTGCCTTCGACGATCGCGAACCTGGCACGGCTGTGCCGGGCGATGTGGGCGATCTGGCCGGGTGCGGCCGTGCCGTACACGGTGACGGGAACGGCACCGAGGTGGGTGAGGGCGAGGTCGCTGAGCCAGTGCTCGGGCCGGTTTCCCATCATCATGAGGACCTGCTCGCCGCGTTCCACCCCGAGGGCGCTGTATCCGGCGGCGAGCACGGCCGCCTCCCGGCGTACCTCCCGCCAGGTGAGGGTGGTCCATTCCGCGCCGTCCCCGCCGCCGCCCGCGGCGCGCCAGGAGAGCGCGGGGAGGTCGCCGTGGTCCTCGGCGTTGCGCAGCAGCAGCGCGGGGAGGGTGAGTTGATCGGGTCCGGTGGGAAGTCGCAGGATCGTGGTCACGGCCGCCTCCTGTCCGTTGGGCCGGACCGGTGCGGTCCGTACCGGGGGTGGGACTGCGCTTCGATGCTGCCGGACACTTTCACAACAGTGGTGAGACAGCAATACTGTTGCACCGGATCGGTGCAGGGAAGGGGACAGGTCCGGACGCGGTCACGGGCCGCGCACGACGGCACCCGTCACCACCGCACACGAACGACGGCACAGGAACGACGGCACCGGCGACCTCGGTGCCCCGGCAAGGAGGAGTGGACATGGCGACCGGGACGGACGAGCCGACGCTGACCGTCGACGAACTGGCGGCGCGCGCGGGAGTCACCGTGCGCACCGTGCGCTTCTACAGCACGCGCGGTCTGCTGCCGCCCCCGGTGATCGGCCCCCGGCGCGTCGGGCACTACGGACACGTACACCTCTCCCGGCTGGCCCTGATCGAGGAACTCCAGCACCAGGGCATGACACTGGCGGCCATCGAGCGCTACCTCCAGCAGCTGCCGCCCGACCTGAGCGCGCAGGACCTGGCGATCCACCGCGCCCTGGTGGCGTCCTGGGCGCCGGACTCGGCCGAGGACATGGAGCGTGCCGAACTGGAGCGACGGGCGGGCCGGGAGCTCAGCGGTGAGGACGTGGACCGGCTGGCGGCCATGGGCGTGCTGGAGCGCCCGTCGAGGCCCGGGGGGCCCTTCCTGGTCGACCCGGGTCTGCTGCGGCTCGGGGTGGAGCTCCTGGAGGTGCCCATCGCGCACGAGACGATCCTGGCCGCCCGCACCGTCCTGCTGGAGCACACCCGTTCGGCCGCCCACGAGCTGAGCCGGCTCTTCCGGGACGAGGTGTGGACCCCCTACCGGGAGCGGGAGTCGGACCCCGAGCACGTGAAGGCGATGAAGTCGCTCTCGGCCCATATGCAGCCGATGGTGCTCCAGGCGCTGCTGACGGCCTTCCAGCGGTCGCTGAAGGAGGAGCTGCGGGCCGCGTTCACCGCGGACGAGGAGCGGTGAGCACGGCCCGCAGGGGCGAGGTCAGTCGTGGAAGGTCTCGCCCTTCCCGGCTTTCTCCACCAGGTACGCGGACGGCAGGAAGCGGTCCCCGTAGCGCTCGGCGAGCTGCTGGGCGCGCGCCACGAAGCCGGGCAGGCCGCCCTCGTACCCGTTGATGTACTGGAGCACTCCACCGGTCCAGGCGGGGAAGCCGATGCCCATGATGGAGCCGATGTTGGCGTCGGCGACGGTCGTCAGGACGTTCTCCTCCAGGCAGCGGACGCTGTCCAGCGCCTCGGAGAAGAGCATCCGCTCCTTCATGTCCTCGAACGGGAGCTCGGTGCCGGGCTTCGTGAAGTGCTCACGCAGGCCCGGCCAGAGGGCGCCCCGGCCGCCGTCCTCGCCGTACTCGTAGAAGCCCGCTCCCCCGCTGCGCCCGGGCCGCCCGAACTCGTCGACCATCCGGTCGATGACCGCGTCCGCGGGATGCGTGGCCCAGCTGCCGCCCGCCTCCTCGACGGCGCGCCGGGTCTCGTCACGGATCTTGCGGGGCAGGGTCAGCGTCAGCTCGTCCATGAGGGAGAGGACCTTCGCCGGGTAGCCGGCCTGTGCCGCCGCCTGTTCGACCGAGGCGGGCTCGACGCCCTCCCCGACCATCGCGACGCCCTCGTTGATGAAGTGGCCGATGACGCGTGAGGTGAAGAAGCCGCGCGAGTCGTTGACGACGATCGGCGTCTTCTTGATCCGGCGTACGAGGTCGAAGGCACGGGCCAGGGCCTCGTCCCCGGTCTTCTCGCCCTTGATGATCTCGACGAGCGGCATCTTGTCGACGGGCGAGAAGAAGTGCAGCCCGATGAAGTCCGCCGGCCTGCTCACGCCTTCGGCGAGCACCGTGATGGGCAGGGTCGAGGTGTTGGAGCACAGCAGCGCGTCGGGCTCGACGATGTCCTGGATCTCCTGGAACACCTTGTGCTTGAGCGCGGTGTCCTCGAAGACCGCCTCGATCACGGCGTCGCAGCCCGCGAGGTCGGCCGGGTCCCCGGTCGGGGTGATCCGGGCCAGCAGCTCGTCCCGCTTCGCCTCCGTCGTGCGGCCCCGGGAGAGCGCCTTGGCGAGGAGCTTCTCGCTGTAGGCCTTGCCCTTGGCGGCCGCCTCGGTGGAGACGTCCTTGAGGACGACGTCGATGCCGGCGCGGGCGCAGGAGTAGGCGATGCCGGCGCCCATCATCCCGGCGCCGAGCACGGCCACCTTGCGGACCTGGCGCTCCTCGACGCCCGCCGGCCTGCTGGCACCGGAGTTGACCGCCTGGAGGTCGAAGAAGAACGCCTGGATCATGTTCTTGGCGACCTGGCCGGTGACCAGCTCGGTGAAGTAGCGCGCCTCGATGGTCTGCGCGGTCTCGAAGTCGACCTGCGACCCCTCGACCGCCGCGGCCATGATGTTGCGGGGCGCGGGCATGGGCGCGCCGGCGATCTGCTTCTTGAGGTTGGCCGGGAAGGCGGGCAGGTTGGCCGCGAACTTCGGGTTCGACGGGGTGCCGCCGGGGATCCGGTAGCCCTTGACGTCCCAGGGCTGCTGCGACTCGGGATGGGCGTCGATGAAGGCGCGTGCCTTTTCGAGCATCTCCTCCCGGGTGGCCGCGACCTCGTGGACCAGGCCGTTCTCCAGCGCCCGCCGCGGGGTGTACTGGGTGCCCTGGAGGAGGACCTTGAGCAGGGCGTCCGTGATGCCCATCAGCCGCACGGTACGCGTGACCCCGCCGCCTGCGGGGAGCAGGCCGAGGGTGACCTCGGGCAGGCCGATACGGGTGCCGGGGGCGTCCAGGGCGACGCGGTGGTGGGCGGCCAGCGCGATCTCGTAACCGCCGCCGAGCGCCGCGCCGTTGATGGCGGCGACGACCGGCTTGCCGAGCGTCTCGATGGTGCGCAGCGACTTCTTGATCGCGGTTCCGGCGTCGAACGCGGCCTGGGCGTTCTCGGGACCGATCCTGATCATGTCCTTGAGGTCGCCGCCCGCGAAGAAGGTCTTCTTCGCGGAGGTGTAGATGATGCCCCGGATGGAGTCCTTCTCGGCCTCGGCACGCGCGGCGACAGCCGCGATGGAGTCCTTGAAGCCCTGGTTCATCGTGTTGGCGGACTGGTTGGGGTCGTCGAGTACGAGGGTGACGACGCCGGTCTCGTCCTGTTCCCAGCGAATGGTCGTGCTCTCGGTCATTGCTTGTCTTCTCCGTGAGAGGTCCGGGGACGGGACGGTCAGAGACGCTCGATGACGGTGGCGACACCCATGCCGCCGCCGACGCAGAGCGTGACGAGGCCGTAGCGCTTGTCCTGGCGCTCCAGTTCGTCGATGAGGGTGCCGAGGATCATCGCGCCGGTCGCGCCGAGCGGGTGGCCGAGGGCGATGGCGCCGCCGTTGACGTTCACCTTGTCGAGGCTCAGGCCCATGTCCTTGACGAAGCGCAGGACGACTCCGGCGAAGGCCTCGTTGATCTCCACGAGGTCGATGTCGTCGATGGTGAGTCCGGCCTTGGACAGCGCCTTGCGGGTGGCGGGGGCCGGTCCGGTGAGCATGATGGTCGGCTCGGAACCGGAGACGGCGGCGGAGACGATACGGGCGCGCGGGGTGAGCCCGTAGCGCTCGCCGGTCTCCTTGGAGCCGATCGCGACGAGGGCCGCGCCGTCGACGATCCCGGAGCTGTTGCCCGCGTGGTGGACGTGGTCGATCCTCTCGACCCAGTGGTACTTCTGGAGCGCCACCGCGTCGAAGCCGCCCATCTCACCGATGGCGGCGAACGAGGGCTTGAGGGAGGCGAGGGAGTCTGCGGTCGTGCCGGGGCGCATGTGCTCGTCGTGGTCGAGTACGAGCAGTCCGTTGCGGTCCCTGACGGGCACGACGGACCGGGCGAAGCGCTCCTCCTTCCAGGCGATCGCGGCGCGCTCCTGGGACAGCGCGGCGTACTCGTCGACGTCCCGGCGGGAGAAGCCCTCGAGGGTGGCGATGAGGTCGGCGCCGATGCCCTGCGGGGCGAAGCCGGTCTCGAAGCTGGTCATCGGGTCCATGGCCCAGGCGCCGCCGTCCGAACCCATCGGCACACGGGACATCGACTCGACACCGCCGGCGAGGACGAGGTCCTCCCAGCCCGAGCGGACCTTGGCGGCGGCGAGGTTGACCGCTTCCAGGCCGGAGGCACAGAAGCGGTTCTCCTGCACGCCGGCCACCGAGTCGGGCAGTCCGGCCGCGATCGCGGCGATGCGGGCGATGTCGGAGCCCTGGTCACCGAGCGGGCTGACCACGCCGAGGACGATGTCGTCGATCGCCGCGGGGTCGAGGCCGGGGAAGCGGTCGCGGATCTCGTGGATGAGGCCGACGACGAGGTCGATCGGCTTGGTTCCGTGCAGGGCGCCGTTGGCCTTGCCGCGGCCGCGCGGGGTGCGGATCGCGTCGTAGACGAATGCTTCGGTACTCAAGGCAGCTGCCTTTCGGGGTCGTTGCTGGGCGGGGGTTCAGGCGAGCAGCGAGCGGCCGATGATCTCCTTCATGATCTCGGTCGTCCCGCCGTAGATGGTCTGGATACGGCCGTCGGTGAAGGCCTTGGCGACGCGGTACTCCGTCATGTAGCCGTATCCGCCGTGGAGTTGCAGGCAGCGGTCGGCGACCCGCTTCTGCAGCTCGGTGGCCCACCACTTCGCCATCGAGGCGTGGACGGCGTCGAGGGTCCCCTCGGAGTGGTCGACGATGCACCGGTCGAGGAAGGTCCGGGTGACGGCGCACTCGGTGGCCATCTCGGCGATCTCGAAGCGGATGTGCTGGAGCTTGGAGAGCGGGCGCCCGAAGGCCTCGCGCTCCTTGACGTACCGGGTGGTGATCTCCAGGAGGTGTTCGGCGGCGGCGATCCCGGCGACCGCTATGCCCATGCGTTCCTGGGCCAGGTTGGTCATCAGGTGGACGAAGGCGCCGTCGAGCTCGCCGAGGAGGTTCTCCTTGGGGACGCGTACGTCGTCGAAGAACAGCTCGGCGGTGTCCTGGGACTTCTGCCCGATCTTGTCGAGGTTCCGGCCCCGTTCGAACCCTTCGGCGCCCCGCTCGACGACGAGCAGCGACAGGCCCTTGGCACCGCCCTCCGGTGAGGTCTTCGCGACGACGATCACGAGGTCGGCGAGGATGCCGTTGGAGATGAAGGTCTTGGAGCCGTTGAGGAGCCAGTGGTCGCCCTTGTCCTCCGCGGCGGTACGGATGCCCTGGAGGTCGGAGCCCGCGCCGGGTTCCGTCATGGCGATGGCGGTGATCGTCTCGCCGCTGCAGAAGCCGGGCAGCCAGCGGCGCTTCTGCTCCTCGGTGCCGAGTCCGGTGAGGTAGGGGCCGATGATGTCGTTGTGCAGGCCGAGGGCCAGCCCGGACACCCCGGCCCGGGTGAACTCCTCGGCGAGCACGGCGCTGTAACGGAAGTCCGTGTTGCCTCCCCCGCCGTACTCCTCGGGGACGGCGAGGCCGAGCAGCCCCTGCCGGCCGGCCGCGCGCCAGGCCTCACGTGAGACGATGCCGTCCTTCTCCCACTGCTCGTAGTGCGGAAGGACCTCCTTGGCCAGGAAGGTGCGGACCGTCTCGCGGAACGCGTCGTGCTCTTCGGTGAAGATCTGCCGCTGCACTTCAAGCCCCCTGGAGCCAGTTCTTGACGGTGGAGATCAGCCTGGCCGGCTCGGGGCCGACGGGCGTGACGTTGAGCATGGTGACCCCGGCCTCGCGGAAGGCCTCGATGCGGTCGCGTACGTAGCCCTCGGGGCCGCAGAGCGTCATGAGCTCGCAGAACTCGTCCGGGACGGCCGCCTCCGCCTCCCGCTTCTTCCCGGAGAGGTAGAGGTCCTGGATGGTGGCGGCCTCCTTCTCGTAGCCGTAGGCGACGGCGAGGTCGTTGTAGAAGTTCTTGCCGCGCGCGCCCATGCCGCCGACGTACAGCGCGATCTGCGGGCGGGCCATGTCGCGGACGGCGGCCGCGTCGTCGCCGATGGCCAGCAGGCCGCCCGCGACGGTCTGCAGGGGGCCGAGCTCCGGGTCCCGCTTCGCGGCGCCCTCGGCCAGGGCCGCGCCCCACACCTGCCGGGCCTTCTCCGGGATGTAGAGGGTGGGCAGCCAGCCGTCGGCGATCTCGGCGGTCATCCGGACGTTCGCGGGGCCGAGCGAGGCGACGTGGAGCGGGATGGTGTCGCGTACCGGCCGGGTGAGGATCTTCAGCGGCTTGCCGAGCTTGCCGCCCTTCTCCTTCGGCAGGGGCATGTCGGTGATGCCGTGGTGGTCGATGACCTCGCGGCGCCAGATGCGCCGGCAGAGCTCGACGGTCTCGCGGGTCCGGCCGAGCGGCCTGTCGTAGGGCTTGCCGTGCCAGCCCTCCACCACCTGCGGGCCCGAGGCACCGAGCCCGAGCAGCGCGCGGCCACCGGAGACCGCGTCGAGCCCCGCACCGGTCTGGGCGATGAGGGCCGGGGTCCGGGAGTAGACGTTGAGGATCGCCGCGCCGATCTTCATGCGCTCGGTGCGGGCGGCGAGGTAGCCCATGAGGGTGGGTGAGTCGAAGCCGTACGCCTCGGCGACCCACACGGCGTCGAGGCCGGCGGACTCGAGTGCGGCGACCTGGTCACAGGCGGCGCGCGGGTCGCCCGCGTAGTTCAGCGGCAGGGAGAGTTCCATCAGCCGGTCGTTTCCTTCCCGGTGGTCGGCAGGCCCGGCAGGTCCCAGTCCGCGGCGACGGCCTCGGTGTCCGCCCCGGGCAGCGCGGGTCCGCTGCGGACGGAGGTGGGCGTCGCGGAGAAACGGGGCGCGGGGGCGGGCTGGGTGAGTCCGCCGTGCTCCACGAAGGTGGAGCGGGCGGAGAGGTGGGGGTGTCGGGGTGCCTCACGAAGGGAGAGGACGGGGGCCACGCAGGCGTCCGTCCCCTCGAAGACCTCGGTCCACTCCGCGCGCGGGCGGGCGCGGAACCGGTCGGCGACGAGGGCGCGCAGTTCCTCCCAGCGTCCGAAGTCGTTGCGGTCGGGGGCCTCGTCCCCGAGCCCGAGGAGCTCGGCGAACTCCTCGTAGAAGCGCGGCTCCAGGGGACCGACCGCCATGTACAGGCCGTCGGAGGTCTCGTAGGCGCCGTAGAAGGGGCAGCTTCCGTCGAGGAGGTTGGAGCCGCGCCGGTCCTGCCAGCTGCCCGCCGCCAGCATGCCGTGGATCATCGTGGCGAGGTGGGCGGCGCCGTCGACGATGGCCGCGTCGACGACCTGCCCGGCCCCGTCCGGCGTACGGGCGTGCTGAAGGGCCGCCAGCACGCCGACGACCAGGTAGAGCGATCCGCCGGCGTAGTCGCCGACGAGGTTGGCGGGCACCGTGGGCGGTTCGCCCGATCTGCCGATCATGGACAGGGTGCCGGTCAGGGCGATGTAGCCGATGTCGTGGCCCGCGCGGTCGGCGAGCGGACCGTGCTGGCCCCAGCCGGTCATCCGCCCGTAGACGAGCCGCGGATTGCGTTCCAGGCAGGCGTCCGGCCCCACGCCCAGGCGCTCGGCGACACCTGGGCGGTAGCCCTCGATCAGGACGTCGGCGCGCTCGACGAGGTCGAGGACCCGGTCCGCTCCGCCCTCGGCCTTCAGATCGACGAGGACCGACCGTTTGTTGCGGTTGGTGAGGTCGAAGGCGGGTTCGATGCCGATCACCGAGCCGCCGGGCCGGTCGACGCGCACCACGTCGGCGCCGAGGTCGGCGAGGAGCATCGCCGCGAACGGCCCCGGGCCGATGCCCGCCAGTTCGACGACGCGCACCCCGGCCAGCGGGCCCCGCGGCCCCTGTCCTGTCGTTGCCATCAAGCCCCCAGCGGTATGACACAACTGATGTAACATCGATGATGCTAAGAACCGACCGCGCTCCGCACAACCCTTTTGGCCGAGCAAGCGCTTAGTACTTTCCCTCGGATCCTCTCTCACCGAAGCCCGCCCGGCCGCGCGGCACCCCGAACGCCTCGGCTACCCTCTGCCTGCTACATCGGCGCCGGCCCCTGCGGAGGCAGTCATGAACAGGCAGAACGGGGCGGAACGCCCTTACGACGTCATCCTTTTCGGGGCCACCGGCTTCGTGGGGGAACTCACCGCCGCCTACCTGGCCGCGCACGCGCCGGACGGCTGCCGCTGGGCACTGGCGGGCCGCAGCCTCGGCAAGCTGGAGCGGCTGCGTGACCGCCTCGCCGCGACGCACCCGCGCTGCGCGGACCTGCCCCTGGTGCGGGCGGACGCGGACGACCCCGCCTCCCTGCGCGAACTCGCCGAGTCCGCGCACGTGGTGGCGTCGACCGTCGGACCGTACGTCTGGTACGGCGAGGCCCTCGTGGCCGCCTGCGCGGAGGCGGGGACCGACTACACCGACCTCACCGGGGAGGCGGAGTTCGTCGACCGGATGTATCTGCAACACGACGGCCGGGCCCGCGAGACGGGTGCCCGGCTCGTGCACGCCTGCGGGTTCGACTCCGTCCCGCACGACCTCGGCGCATACTTCACCGTGCGGCAGCTCCCCGAGGGGGTGCCGCTGACGGTCGACGGCTACGTCCGCACCGACGCGGTCTTCTCCGGGGGCACGTTCGCCTCGGCGCTCACGGCGATGGGCCGCGGCCCGCAGATGCTCCGGGCCGCACAGGAGCGACGTCTGCACGAACCGCGGCTCGTCGGACGCCGGGCGCGCGCCCCGCAGGGTGCTCCGCACTTCAGCCCGGAGACCGGCACCTGGGCGCTTCCGCTGCCGACCCTGGACCCCCGTGTGGTGGAGCGGTCGGCCCGGGGGCTGGAGCGCTACGGCCCCGACTTCCGCTACCGGCACTTCGCCTCGGTCAAGCACCTGCCCATGGCGATCGGCGGCACGGCGGCGATCGGCCTGCTGGTGGGCGCGGCCCAGATCCCGGCAGCGCGGAAATGGCTCTCCGCCCGGGTCGAACCGGGCACGGGCCCCGACGAACAGCGCAGGCGGCGCAGCTGGTTCACGGTCCGCTTCGTCGGGGAGGGCGGCGGCCGCCGGGTGTACACGGAGGTCTCGGGCGGCGACCCCGGCTACGGCGAGACGGCGAAGATGCTGGCCGAGGCGAGTCTGGCGCTCGCCCTCGACGACCTGCCGGCGACGTCGGGTCAGGTCACGACGGCCGTGGCGATGGGCGACGCGCTGCTGGAACGCCTGCAGGCCGCGGGACTGCGCTTCCGGGTCGCTGCGTCGCGCTGAGCCCGGACGGGACGGTGCTGCGGTCAGAGCATCCAGGACGCCAGCGTGACGACCATGGACACGGTCCAGCCTGCGCCCGCCAGAACGCCCAGGGTCATGCCCACGGCGACGCCGCGCTGGGAAAGACGTACGGTTCCGGTGCTCATCTGAGGTGCGTGGTGGTCGATCATGTGTACAAGCCTGCCCCTGATGTTCGACGAAGAACATCCGTACTTGTACTCAGTTGGCAACAGAACCCTGAGCGGATCCCCGCCCGCCGGCGACAGCTTCCCGGAGGGCGGACCGGCACAGGGCATCGGCCCTGCGCGTGGTCTCCGGCTGGCGGAAGTCGCGGGCCAGCGCGAGCGTGTGGACGCAGGCGTTGTCCAGGGTCGTGCGGTGGCCCACGGAGACGAAGAGGGGCTTCGTGGCGTCCTGTGTGCGAAGCGCGCGTCCCACTTCCTCGTCCTCGTCGAGGAGCGGGGTGAAGTCACCGCGCCGGGGCCCGGGTTGTTCGTAGCGGAAGGTGAAGGGGTTCTTCGCGACGCCGATGACCGGCAGCCCGGTGAGCACGCCGAGGTGGCTGGCGAGCCCGAACCTGCGCGGATGCGCCTGCCCGTAGCCGTCGCAGACCACGAGCCCCGGGTCGACCGGCAGGCCCTCCAGCGCGGAGAGGACGGCCGGGATCTCCCTGAAGGCCAGGAGCCCGGGGACGTACGGGAACGTCACGCGGCCCTCGGCGGTGGACGCGGCGATCACCTCCAGGGTCGCCGCGTCCAGGACGACGGCCGCCGCGACGACGAGATCCCTGTCGTCGTCGTACGCGACGTCGACCCCGGTGACGCGGCCGGTTCCGGGCGGGGGCCCCGGCTCGTCCAGCACCACCCGCGCACGCAACGCGTCCTGGACGGCGCGGGCTTCGGCCTCGTCGGCGGGCATGCGGAATGTCGTCATGACCGGTCAGTCTAGGAGCCGGCCGGACCGGCGACCGTGCTCGCGTGCGAGTCGGCCCGCGGCGCCCCGGCACAGGAGGGCGACGGACCGCGCACACCGGCTAACCGACGGCAGGGCCCTGCCGCAGCCGCGCGACACGGCCCTTCTCACCCGCGGCCCAGCACCCGCCGTCCGGTGCGCAGTCGACCGTGTCGTACGAACCGGTGTCCACGGTCCGCCAGCTCCGGCCGCCGTCGCGCGTGACGTCGGTGCCGGTCGGTCCCACGGCCAGCGCCGACCGCCCGCTGTGCGGCAGCCAGGTGACGCCGGACCGGTAGGCGGGTGGCGGGGTGTCCGCACGCCGCCAGCTCCGGCCGCCGTCGCCGGTGACGGACCCGGCGTCCGCGGACTCCTGGCCGGCCCGGTAGTCGCCGCCCACCGCGATGCCGTGGGTCCGGTCCCGGAAGGCCAGACCGAACACCCCCCGCGCCGGGTCCCCCGCCGGGATCGGTGACGCGGAAGCCTTCCAGGTGAGCCCGCGGTCACCGGAGTGCAGGACCCGGGCCGTCGCGCCTCCCCCGGTGGCGAGCCAGACGTCCCTGTCGCCCGCGGAGACGAGACACTGGCCGCTCGCGGCGAATCCGGCCTCGCCGGGCTGCGCCTCGGGCATCCCCGCGTCGGGCAGCACACGCCAGTTGCGCCCGCCGTCCGAGGTGGACAGGACGCGGAACCGCCCGTCCACCGGGTCGCTCATCGCGAGCCCGTGGCGGTGGTCGAAGAAGGTCAGACAGTCGTAGAACGCCCGGGTATCGGTGTTGCGGAAGGATTCCGTCCAGGTCGCGCCGCCGTCGTCGGTGCGGAAGACCCGGGACGCCTCGCCCTCGCCGATGGACAGTGCCACCGCCCGCCGCCGGTCGAACGCCTCGATGTCACGGAATTCCAGTCCTGCCGCGCCGGCCGGCGAGACATCGCGCCAGTGGCGCCCGCCGTCCGTGGTGCGCAGCACCACGCCTCCTGAGCCGGCGACCCACGCGGTGTCGCGGCCGACGGCGGCGAGGCCGCGGAAGCGTGCCTGGGTGTCCGTGCCGGTGAGTACCCATCCAGGGCCGCGATCCTGGTGCCCGCCGGGCGTGGCCTGCGCCGTCGGCGCGGCCAGTGCGGCCGTCACCGCCGCACCGCACAGCACCGAAGCCACCAGCCGTCTCGTCTTCCCCATGGCCGTCATGGCGCTGGAAGCTAACCCACCGGGGGACGGACGTCCAGGGTGCGCCTCGCGAAACGGGGCAGTTGATCAGGGAGAGAGTGGGGGCGGTGACGCAGCTCACGCCACCCGGCAGTGCACGGATGGAGACGTTCCGTCGTCTACTCCAGTGCCGGGAGCCGTTCGTCCGAGGCGAGAGGGAGCAGGTCTTGTCCACCGTAATCGAGCAGTCCGTGCAGGCACGCATGGTCGCGTCCGCACCGCGCATGGAGACGCTGCCCGCCACCCTGCACTACGACCGCAAGGACCCCTTCGCCGTCCGCATGGCTTTCCCGGCGCCCGCGACCCTCGAAGGCACCGAGGTCTCCTGGGAGTTCTCCCGCGAACTGCTCGCCACGGGCATGGACGCACCGGCCGGGGTCGGGGACGTCCGGGTCCGGCCGTTCGGTTACGACCGTACGGTCCTGGAGTTCCACGCGGTGGAGGGCATCGCGATGGTGCACGTGCGGACGTCGGAGCTGCGCCGTTTCCTGAAGCGGGCGCAGGAACTCGTCCCGGCGGGCGACGAGTCCCTCTTCCTGGACCTGGACGGCGACCTGACGGATCTGCTGGGCGGTTCCGGCTGAGCCGGCGTCCGACCCCTGCCGCCGGGACACGCGGCCGGCCGCTCCGGCACGGGGCGGGCAGGGCGGGCATCGCCGCGAGGCCCCCGCTCCCCCGCCCGTAATTCCGTTGCCCTGCGCCCGGGTCCGCTCGTAACGTCACCTGTGTCCCTGTCGTCGTCGGATCGGAGAAGGACGTTGCTCCACATCTGAGGTGTCCGCTCACCGCGTCGTGTGCCCTGCCGCGCCGCCGTGCCCTGCGTGACCCCAGTGTCCGAGCCGTTCTCCGTGATTCCTCCGACGCAGCCGGGAGACCCTTGTGTCCGCATCCACCACGCACATCCTCTGCTCCTCCCTCTCGTTCGCCTGGCCCGACGGGAGCAAGGTCTTCGACGGCTTCCAACTGACCGTGGGCGGCGGCCGTACCGGCCTGATCGGTCTCAACGGCTGCGGGAAATCGACCCTGCTGCGGCTGATCGCGGGTGAACTCGATCCGACGGACGGGCACATCAGGACCGCCGGCGACATCGGCCACCTCCCCCAGGACATCACCCTGGACACCGCCCTCCGGGTGGACCAGGTGCTGGGTGTCGCCACGGCACGCGCGGCGCTCCTCGCCATCGAGGCGGGCGATGCCGACGAGGCCCACTTCGCCGCCGTCGGGGACGACTGGGACGTCGAGGAGCGCGCCCGCGCCGTGCTCGACCAGCTGGGCATGTCCGCGGTCGGTCTCGACCGCACCGTCGGCGAGCTGTCCGGCGGCGAGTGCGTGCTGCTGCGCCTGGCGGCCCTGCTGCTCGCACGCCCCTCCGTCCTCCTGCTGGACGAGCCGACCAACAACCTCGACCTGTACGCCCGCCGGCGGCTGTACGACGCCGTCGACGCCTGGGCGGGGGGGGCTGGTCGTCGTCAGCCATGACCGGGAGCTGCTGGAGCGGGTGGACCGGATCGCGGACCTGCGCGACGGCTCGGTCACCTGGTACGGCGGCCCCCTGTCGGCGTACGAGGAGGCGCTGGCCGTGGAGCAGGAGGCCGCCGAGCGGATGGTGCGGGTCGCGGAGGCCGATGTGCGGCGGCAGAGGCGCGAACTCGCCGACGCGCAGGTCAAGCTCTCCCGTCGCAAGCGGTACGGGCAGAAGATGTGGGACACCAAGCGGGAACCGAAGGCCGTGATGGGCCGGCGCAAGCAGACCGCCCAGGAGTCGGCCGGCAAGCACCGCATCATGCACACGGAACGGCTCGCGGACGCGGAGGGGCGTCTCGACGAGGCGGTCGAAGCGGTACGGGACGACGAGGCGATCCGGATCGAGCTGCCGCACACCCGGGTCCATCCGGGCCGTGGCGTGCTGGTGCTGCGCGATCTCGAACTCGCCCACGGCGCACGGCTGCGGGGCGAGTGGGATCTGCGCGGCCCCGAGCGGATCGCGCTGATCGGCCGCAACGGCGCGGGGAAGACGACTCTGCTGCGCACGATCGCGGGCGAGCTCGAACCGGTCTCCGGCGACGCCGTCGCGCAGGTGCCGACGGGCTTCCTGCCCCAGCGTCTCGACGTGCTCGACGACGCGTTGTCCTTGGTGGGGAACGTGGCACGCGTCGCGCCGGGCACCACGGACAACGGCATCCGGGCGAGGCTGGCGCACTTCCTCTTCAAGGGCGGCCGGGCCGACCGCCCGGCGGGGACCCTCTCGGGCGGTGAGCGCCTGCGGGCCACGCTGGCGGCGCTGCTCCTCGCGGATCCGGCTCCGCAGCTGCTGATGCTGGACGAGCCGACGAACAGCCTCGACCGGTCCGGCGTGCACCGCCTGGCGTCGGCGCTGGCGGCGTACGAGGGCGCGCTGATCGTGGCGAGCCACGACCTGCCGTTCCTCGAGTCGCTGGGAATCACCCGGTGGCTGCTCCTGGACGCGGACGGACTCCGGGACGTGGCCCCGTCGGAGCTGCCGTGGGCGGGCGACGAAGGCGCCTGACTTGTCCCCTCCGTTTCAGCCTTGACCTGTTCTCATGACAGTGAGTGATCACGCGGTACGAGGACCGGGCTTGGCTGTGGCCTTACTGCCGCCTTAACCTACGGTCACGTAACCTACGAAGCCGTAGGTAATTCTCCCGTCCCCAGGAGCCCCCGTGACGATCACCTCTCCCCACCTCGGCAGTTCGAAGGCGTGGACAGACGCCCAGCTGCTGTACGCACTGGAGGAGGTGGTGGAGAAGGAACTCAACCGCCATCTCAAGGTCGCCAAGGACTGGATGCCCCACGAGTACGTACCGTTCTCCGACGGCCGGAACTTCCCCGGCATCTTCGAGGACGGCGAGGCGTGGGAGACCGGCCAGTCCAAGGTCACCGACATCGGGCGCATCGCCCTCGTCGTGAACCTGCTGACCGAGGACAACCTCCCCAGCTACCACCACGAGATCGCCTCGCTCTTCGGCCGCGACGGCGCCTGGGGCACCTGGGTGCACCGATGGACCGCGGAGGAGGGCCGGCACGGCATCGTGATGCGTGACTACCTGCTCACCTCTCGCGCGGTCGACCCGGACAAGCTGGAGCAGTTCCGCATGGCGCACATGGCGGAGGGCTTCGAGTCCGACAACCGCCACTCCATGCTGCACTCCGTGGCGTACGTCGCCTTCCAGGAGCTCGCGACCCGCGTCTCGCACCGCAACACCGGCCACCAGTCGGGCGACCCGGTCTGCGACCGGATGCTGGCCCGTATCGCGACCGACGAGAACCTGCACATGGTCTTCTACCGCAATCTGCTGGGCGCGGCCTTCGACCTGGCCCCGGACCTGACGATGCAGTCCGTGCGTGACGTCGTGGTCAACTTCCGGATGCCCGGACACGGCATGCCCGGCTTCGAGCGGGCCGCCGCGCAGATGGCGATCGGCGAGATCTACAACATGCGCATCCACCACGACGACGTCATCCAGCCCGTCCTGCGGTACCTGAAGGTCCTCGACATCGACGGCCTCGGCCCGGAGGGCCTCAAGGCGCAGGAGGAGCTCGGGCTGTACATGAGCGGCCTGGACAGCGAGGCGTCGAAGTTCGACGAGAAGCTGGCGGCCCGCAAGGCCCGCGTGGCGGCGAGGGCCGCCCAGGGCTGACCGTCCGCACGTCCACCCGGCCAGGGCTCGGTATCCGCTCCCCGACCCGCCGGACCGCGGCGCGCGCGTGACGCGTGCGCCGCCGCCGTGCGTCCCACTGCCGCCCGGGCCCGCCGCCCGGCGGCGGAGGACGGCCCCGGAGGCAGGACGGCTCGGGCCCCCGGGTTCTCAGCCACGCCCTCTGCGCAGCCGCTCCCGCTCCTTCTCGGACAGGCCGCCCCACACGCCGAAGCGCTCGTCATGGGTGAGTGCGTACTCCAGGCAGGCGACGCGGCCCTCGCAGGCGTTGCACAGCTGCTTGGCCTCACGGGTGGAGCTTCCCGGCGCCGGGAAGAAGAACTCCGGCCCGGCCTGCGCGCACAGCGCGGTCTCCTGCCAGGTGAGTTCGTCGGTCATGGTGTTGATCGGCATGGCGGCCACGATGCCCGGTGGCGATAAACGTGTGATCAACGATGGTTCAACGCACGGTCCCGCCGGGGCCGCGCGCCGACGGTCCGGACCGTCGGCGCAGGTCAGGAGGTCACGGCATCGGCGCGGGCCTGATCACCGCGAAGGTGGCCCCCGCAGGGTCGGCGATGGTCGCGATCCGGCCGACCTCGGGCAGGTCCGTGGCCGCCATGGTCACGCCGCCGCCCAGCCGCTCCGCGGCGGACACCGTGGCGTCCGTGTCGTCCACGGCGAAGTACGGCAGCCAGTGCGGTCCGGCCGCGGTCTCGCTCGGCACCTGGTCGAGGGGGACGAGTCCTCCGAAGGCGGACTCGTCGTTGTCCGTGCCCGCGGGCCGTACGACCGTGTAGGCGCCGCCGGGGAAGCTCATCTGGTTGGTCTGCCATCCGAAGACCGTGTTGAAGAAGGCGGCCGCCGAGGGCACGTCCGGGGTGTACAGCTCGGACCAGATCAGCGAACCCGGCTCCATGATCATGCCGAGACCCGGGTTCGTACCGGGCTGCCAGACGCCGAAGTACGCACCGTTGTTGTCGGTGAAGCCGCCCATGCGCCCGTAGTCCAGTACGTCCATCGGCGGGAAGGCCGCGGTGCCCCCGGCCTGCTCGACCGTCCGCGCGGTCGCGTCCGCGTCAGGGGTCTGGAAGTAGACCGACCAGGAGGGCTTCCCCTGGCCCTCGGGTACGGTCATGACGCCCGCCACGCTCCGGCCCCGCAGCTGGTACGTCCCGTAGCCGCCGGTCTCGGGACCGCCCGGCTGCAGTTCCCAGCCGAACAGGCCGTTGTAGAAGGCCGTGGCCGCGTCGATGTCGGGTGTGCCGAGATCGACCCAGTCCGGGGCGCCGGTCTCGAAGGACGGGTCGAGCATGGTGTGCTCCTCGGGCGGATCCTGTGCCTCGCGTGGTCCGTCACGCCAGGCTTCCCTGACCCTCCGAGTCTGGCACCGGGCACCGGCGACCGCAGCCCCGGCGGGCGGGCCGGGCGCCCGGTCCACGGAGCGCGGCCCGCCGGCGGCAGGCACGCGGCGCCCGGCGCGGCAGGACACCGGGCGGCGGGCCTCCTGACGGGCTCCGGCGCGGGCCGCGGAGCTCAGTGCGCGTGTTCCTTCGCCGCCCCTGCCGCGTGGTGCGGCGGGTCGTACCCCGGGACCGTGCCGTCCGCCTTGGCGACGAGCAGCAGTCCGGCCATCCCCATGTCGGAGTGGCTCTGGACGTGGCAGTGGTACATCCAGGCGCCGGCCCCCACGTGCTCGCCCGCGATGATCTGGAAGCCGAAGGAGTCCGCGGGGCCGCAGATCTTCGTGTCGACCACGCGGCTGGGGTCGTCGGGTCCGGTGAGCAGCCCCGTCCGGTTGTCCGCCCAGCGGTGCCCGTGGATGTGGAACGTGTGGTAGTACTCGCCGTGCGTGATCATCACGACCTCGACCCGGTCGCCCACGGTCGCCTCGAAGTTCGGGCTCTCGTGGGCCGCCTTGTTGTTGATCGTCATGTCGTTGAAGACGATCGTGATCGTCTTGTCCGGCAGGACGTCCCCTTTGCGGCGCACGACAAGGGGCCCGTACAGCCCTTTGCGGATGCCGCCCGTGCCGTGGTCGGTGCCCACGACGTGGTCGTGGTAGTGCCAGTAACCGGCGCTGCCCGCCTGCCAGGTGCCGTCCTTGCGGCGGCCCGGGGCGTGGGTGCGCCAGGTGTACGTACGGGTGCCGCCCGGTTCGACGTGGCTGCGGTTCATCCGTGTGCCGTCGCTGGCGATGTCGTAGTCGACGCCGTGGACATGGAGGCTGGCGTCGACGTCCGTGGTGTTCTCGAACTCGATGTGCAGCGTGTCGCCCTCGGTGATCTCGATGAGCGGTCCGGGTACCGACGCCTTGCCCTTCTCGAAGCCGTATCCGAGTTGGCCGTCCGCCAGCTTCTCCGCGTACAGCTTGAGATGGCGGACGGCGCCGCCCGCGGGCGCGGTCTTCGCGGGGTTCTCCGCGGAGGTGGCCTGCACCGCGCCGAGTGACATCGATGTCACGCCGGTGGCCGCCGCCACTCCGCCGCCCACCAGCATCCGGCGGTTGAAGGTCCTTCGGTCCATGTCGAACTCCCCACTGCGAGACGGAAACTGACGCGCTGTTCCCCTGGACGGCCCACACGGTAGCCGGGGGCCGTGCGTTTATCCACACTCAGGACAAAGTTCGTTCGATTGCTGCCATACCTATTGGCGAGTCACGAAAAGAGGTCTAGCTTCGTGCGCTGTCGCAGTGACCACAGAGGTGCGGTGACGAAGTAGTGACCGGAGAAGTGACCAAGAGGGGTGGGTGACCACATGCAGCGCACACCACATCGCAGGTCCAGATCGCGTCGCGGTGTCGCGGCGGCCGTGGCGGCAGGGGCTCTGACCGCGTCCCTGCTCGGCGGCCAGGCGGCCACCGCCAGCCCGTATCCGGATCCAGGGCTGAAGGAGAGGATGGCGACAACGTTGTCCCTGCCTTCGCCGCCGGGCGGGGCCGATGTCCGAGTCCTGGTGTTCCACGCCTCGGCGGGCGAGGAGCCCCCGACCGTGGACGCGGGCATCGCGGCCATCGAGAAGATCGGACTCAGCGGTCCGGAGTCCGGGCGCTTCAAGACCGTCGCCACGGACGACGCCGGGGTCTTCACCAACGGCAAGAAGCTGGGCAGGTTCAACGCGGTCGTCTTCCTGACCGGCGGCGGCGACGTGCTCGACCCGGAGCAGGAGGCGGGCCTGGAGGCGTACATGGAGGCCGGCGGCGGCTTCCTCGGCATTCACGACGCCGCGCGCACCGAACCGTACTCGGACTGGTTCACCGGTCTGGTCGGCGCCCGTCCGGCCGCGGACAGTCCGACGGCCGTCCAGCGCGCCACGGTGGAGATCGGCGACCGGCAGCACCCGGCGACGAAGAACCTCCCGCTGGAGTGGAAGCGCCCGGACAAGTGGCTGAACTGGAAGGACAACCCGTCCGGCGACGTCCACACCGTGGCCCGCGTCCGCGAGCTCACCTACTCCCCCGGCAAGAGCGCAAACGGCTGGGACCACCCGGTCTCCTGGTGCCGTGACTACGACGGCGGCCGCTCCTTCTACACCGCCATGGGCGGTACGGCGGCCGGCTTCGCCGAGACCGACTTCCGGGACCATCTGCGCGGTGCGCTGGCCTGGACGAACCGTATCTCGCAGGCCGACTGCAAGGCGACCATCGACTCCAACTACACGGCGCAGCGGCTCACCCAGCCCAACCAGCCGGGCCGGAACGACCAGATCGGCGAGCCCCACGGCCTGGTGACCGCGAAGGACGGCCGGGTCTTCTACATCGGACGCGGCGGCGCGGACAGCAGCGTTCCCGTGGTCACCGACTGGAAGGACCCGAACGTCGGCAAGGGCGAGGGCGAGATCCATGTGTACGACCCCGCGACGAAGAAGGTCACCCTCGCCGGCAAGCTGAGCGTCTTCGGCAACAAGGGCGGCGGCGACGAGCTGGTCAAGGTCGAGGAGGGGCTGCTCGGCATCGAGCTGGACCCGGACTTCGCCACCAACGGCTGGGTCTACCTGCACTACACCCCGCACGCGAAGATCGACCGCGACAAGCAGATGGCGGTGCGGCAGGTCTCGCGGTTCACCTTCGACCACGCCACGGACAAGCTGGACCTGGCGTCCGAGAAGGTGCTGCTGCACTGGCCGGTCCAGATCCACAGCTGCTGCCACGCCGGCGGCGGCCTGGCCTGGGACTCGAAGGACAACCTCTACATCGCCACGGGTGACAACAACTCCTCGGGCTTCAGCGACGGTTACTCGGGCAACAACCCGCAGCCGAACTACAAGGGCGTGTCGTTCGCCGACGCCCGCCGCACCGCGGGCAACACCAACAACCTCAACGGCAAGATCCTGCGGATCCACCCCGAGGACGACGGCACCTACACCCTGCCCGAGGGCAACCTCTTCACCGGCAAGGAGCCGGACGAGGGCGGGGGCAAGACCCGTGGCGAGATCTATGTGATGGGTGTCCGCAACCCGGCGCGCATCTCCGTCGACACGTCGACCGACACGCTGTACGCGGGCTGGGTCGGCCCCGACGCGGGCGCTCCCAGCACGACCTGGGGTCCCGCGAAGTACGACACGTTCGCGGCGATCACCAAGGCCGGCAACCACGGCTGGCCGTACTGCATGGGCAACAAGCAGCCCTACCGGGACCGCAACCTGCCCGACCCGTCCAAGCCTCTGGGCTGGTACGACTGCAACGCCCCGAAGAACGAGTCGCCCAACAACGACGGCCTGGTCAAGCTGCCTCCCGTCACGTCGAACACCATCTGGTACTCGCCCCAGGGCGGCGGCGTGGACTACCCGCGCGACGCGAACGGCGTCCCGAGCTACAAGGTCGAGGACCAGAAGCAGCTCCTGCCCTGGCTCAAGGGCGGCGGCCAGGCCACGATGAACGGCCCGGTCTACCGCTACGACGCGGCGAGCACGAGCGAGGCCAAGTGGCCGTCCTACTGGGACGGCAAGTGGTTCGTCGGTGACTTCTACGACGACACCCAGCCGCGTCACGCCGTGCTGACCGACCCGAAGACGGTCGGCAAGGGCGGCCTGCCCACGCACGCGGAGTCCCTGAAGAAGATCATTCCGGTCGGTGCGGACGGCATCCGCAACCTCATGGACTGGAAGTTCGCCCCGGACGGATCGCTCTACGTCCTGGACTACGGTCGCGGCTTCTTCACCTCCGACTCCAAGTCCGCGCTGTGGCGCGTGACGTACAAGGGCGGCGGTCCGACCCCGGCCGCCGCAGACCTGGCCAGGAAGGCGGCAGCGCAGTGAGACACCCCTCGCTCCTCGCTCGACGGCGGTACGGGCCCGCACGCTGGTGGCTCGCCCTGCTCGGATCGTTCCTGATGGTTCTGGGGCTGGCGTCGACCGCCGCCTACGGACGGGACGACGACCGGTCGGCGGCCGCCGCCGACCAGGTCCTCAACTGGACCGCCGGTGACCCCATCGACCACTACCTGACGGCGCCGAGGACCGCGGTGGCCGGCGCCGCGACGATCGTCTTCGAGAACAGCACGGCCACGGGCAACACCACGGGCATGCCGCACACGCTGACCTTCAGCGTCTCGGACCCGGAGTTCAACGACGACGTCGCGGTCAACATCCTGGCCAACCCCAGTGACAGCGAGGGCGGCAAGCACAGCGTCGAGGTCACTCTCACGCCGGGCCGGTACTTCTACCACTGCACGATCCCCGGCCACGGCTCGATGCAGGGCATCCTCACGGTGACCGAGGACGGCGGCGGCGAGGACACCACCGCTCCCGAGACCTCGGCGACCGTGGACGGCGACAAGAACGCCGACGGCGCGTACATCGGCCAGGCGACCGTCACCGTGGCGGCGACCGACGCGGGTTCGGGCGTCGACACGGTCGAGTACGCCGTCGGGGCGGACGGCGCCTGGCAGCCGTACACCGCACCCGTCGTGGTGAACGAGGTCGGATCGCACTCGATCCGCTACCGCGCCACCGACAAGGCGGGCAACGCCGCGGCCGAGAAGAAGGCCGACTTCGCGGTCGCCGCACCCCCGACGGACGACAGCACCGCGCCGGAGACCTCGGCGACCGTCTCGGGCGAGAAGGACGACGCCGGGGCCTACCTCGGCATGGCCACGGTCACCGTGACCGCGTCCGACACCGGCTCGGGCGTCAACACCATCGAGTACGCGATCGGGGCGGACGGCGCCTGGCAGCCGTACACCGCACCCGTGATGGTGCACGAGGTGGGTACGCACAGCGTCCGCTACCGCGCCACCGACAGGTCCGGCAACGTCGCCGCGGAGAAGTCCGTGGACTTCACGGTCGTCGAGCCGCCGTCGCAGGACGGGAAGCCGCCGGAGACCTCCGTGGTGGTGTCGGGCGACAAGAACTCCGACGGCGCGTTCATCACCAGTGCGAAGGCCACGGTCACCGCGACCGACGCGGACTCGGGTGTGGACAAGGTCGAGTACTCCCTCGACGGCGGCCCGTACCTGGCCTACTCCGCCCCCGTCGTCGTCGACCGGGTCGGCCGCCACACGTTCGCCCACCGGGCGACGGACAAGGCGGGGAACACCTCGCAGGCGAAGCAGGCCTCGTTCACCGTCGCGCGGAGCGGCGGCGTACCGGCGCCCAACTGCCCGGAGTTCGACGAGCGGCTCACCGTCATCGTCGGCACGGTCGACACGGGCGTCCCCAACCGGCTCACCGGCAACCGGTGCACGATCAACGAGCTGATCGAGGACGAGAAGGACTGGTCCTCGCACGCGCTGTTCCTCAAGCACGTCGACAAGGTCCTGGACAAGCTCCTCGCCGACGGAGTCGTCGACGCCCGTGAGCACAAGAAGATCTACAGGGCAGCCAAGCAGTCGGGCATCGGTAAGCCGGGCCAGGACGAGGGCTACCGCAAGCTGTTCGACGGCACCGCCGACTCCCTCGCCCAGTGGGAGCAGGTCGGCGGCGGGAAGTTCGGGCTCAACACCGAGGACGGTTCGATCACCAGCTCCACCACGGTGGACGGCATGGGGATGCTGTGGTTCCCGGCCAGGCAGTACGGGGACTTCTCGCTGAAGCTCCAGTGGCGTGACGACGCGCCCGGCGCGGGCAACGCCAACGGCGGGGTCTTCGTCCGCTTCCCGGACGTCCACGACCACCCGGAGGAGTCCCGTCCGGAGTGGGTCGCCATCAAGTACGGCCATGAGATCCAGGTCAACGACCGGCCCGACGGCGACATGTACAAGACCGGGTCCGTCTACGGGTTCGACCGGGTCGGCCTGGGCGGCGCCGGTGTCACGCCCAAGGGCACCTGGAACGACTACGAGATCCGGGTGGTGGACCAGCACTACTCGGTCTACCGCAACGGTGTCCTGCTGAACGAGTTCGACAACAACGGCGGTCAGCTCTTCGAGCCGCCGCGGGGCGACGACCCGGGCACCGACGGCCGACGGTACGCCTCCGGCTACGTCGGGCTCCAGGTCCACAGCACCACGGACGTGATCTCGTACCGCGACATCCGCATCAAGGAGTTGTAGGCGCGAGGCACACTCAGGCGGCCGCGGCCGCGTGCTCCGGCACGCGGTCGCGGCCTCCCGGGTGCCGGTGGCGCCAGACCCAGAAGACCGTGCAGGACACCAGTGCCCAGGCCGCCAGCACCAGGTACGGGAAGACGTACTGGTGGCCCTGGTAGTAGACCGCCGTGTGCTGGGCGTTGACGGAGGCACCGGGCGGGAGCCAGCGCCCCACGTGCCCGAGGACCGAGGGCAGCAGGGGCCAGGACACCGCCCCGCCGGACGAGGGGTTGCCGAGCAGCACCATGACACCCCAGGTCGGGATCATCGCCCAGCGGCCGATGAGGGTGTTGAACATCGTGAAGACCATCCCCGACGTGAACATCGTGAACGCCAGGATCAGCCACGACTGCACGAACGGCAGATCGAGCGCGCCGAGCCCCCAGTCGACCACCGCCGCGATGGCGAACCCGCCGAGCAGGGCGTAGGCGACGGTGAACAGGATCCGCTCCAGCGGGTTGAGCGCGCGGGCGTGGACGCTGAGCTGGATCGCCCCGACGAAGCCGATGATGACGGCGGCGAGCGAGATGTAGAAGAGGGCGAGACCGCGCGGGTCCCCCTCACCGAGCGGTTTGACGTCCTTGACGGTGAGCGGGACGCCGAGGGTGCGGGCGACCTTCACCCCGGTCTCGCCCAGCAGCTGGGCCACGGTGGCGCCGGAGGCCCCGGCGACCTCCATCGCCACGCCCTTCCCCTTGCTCCGCAGGATCGCGAAGACCTTCTGCTCGTCGAGCGCCTCCTCGGCCTGTGCGCCGTCCGGGTACCGGTGGAGTTCGAGCGAGGCGTCGAGGGCCTTCTCCATCCCCTGGACGAACCGCGCGGCATAGGGAGACCTGGGGCCCTCGACGACGGCGACCGGAATGCGGTGCGGGGTCGGGTTGGCCATCGCATAGGTGTACGAACCGGCGAAGAGTCCGGCCGCGGCCGCGAGGATGAAGAGCAGGACCACCGCCGGAAAGTACGGCGACTTCTTGTACGACTCCCACTTCTCCCGCCGGGTCGGCGGCCTGCCGTGCGCTCCGTGGGCGCCGGAGGCCCCGCCCGTCATGCCGGGTCACCGTCGTCGCGGCGGGCGCGGCTGGGCTGCACCCGTTTCGGCTCACCCGGCATCTTCGGGTACTCCGGCGGATAGGGCAGGTCGCCGAGTTCGTGCTCGTGCTCGTCGCGTCGGGCCAGTTCGAGCAGCCCGTCGAGGCGGAAGGCGTGGTCGTCCATGTCGGCGTGCAGGTCGCCGGCCTCCGCGTACCGCGCCGGCATGGTCCGGAGGTCGAAGTCGCGGGGCTCGGCGTCGTCGATCTCCTCCCAGCGCAGCGGGGCGGAGACGGGGGCGTGCGGGAAGGGGCGTACGGAGTAGGCGGAGGCGATGGTCCGGTCGCGGGCCGTCTGGTTGTAGTCGACGAAGATCCGCTCGCCGCGTTCCTCCTTCCACCAGGCGGTGGTCACCCGGTCGGGCATCCGGCGCTCCAGCTCCCGCCCCACCGCGATGGCCGAGCGTCTGACCTGGGTGAACGTCCACTCGGGGACGAGCGGGACGAAGACGTGGATGCCGCGGCCGCCGGAGGTCTTGGGCCAGCCGCGCAGGCCGTGGTCGTCCAGGACCGCGCGCAGTTCGTGGGCCGCCCTCACCGCATCGGCGTAATCCGTGCCGGGCTGCGGGTCGAGGTCGATGCGCAGTTCGTCGGGGTGGTCGGTGTCCGCCCTGCGCACCGGCCAGGGGTGGAAGGTCAGGGTGCCCAGGTTCGCCGCCCAGAGGACGGCTCCGAGTTCGGTGGGGCACATCTCGTCGGCGTGCCGGCCGCTGGGGAACTCGATCCTGGCGGTGGGGGTCCAGTCGGGGAGGTTCTTCGGCGCCCGCTTCTGGTAGAAGAAGTCGCCCTCGACACCGTCGACGAAGCGCTGGAGCGTGGTGGGCCGCTCGCGCAGGGCCCGGAGGATCCCCGGCCCCACGGCCTGGAAGTAGTCGGCCACGTCCTTCTTGGTGTAGCCCTTCTCGGGGAAGTACACCTTGTCCGGGTTGGACAGGCGCACGGCCCGTCCGTCCACGTCCAGCTCCACCGCTGCTCCAGCTCCCATGTCGGACACCGTAGGCCGGGGCCACATACGCCGCATATCGGGAGACGTGCCGCGTGCGGTGGGTGAGAATCGGGACCATGGACCTGCCGGTGATGCCTCCCGTGAAGCCGATGCTCGCCAAGTCCGTGTCCGCGATTCCCCCCGGGATGCAGTACGAGGCGAAGTGGGACGGGTTCCGGGCGATCGTGCACCGTGACGGCGACGAGGTGGTGATCGGCAGCCGGACGGGCAAGCCCCTGACCCGCTACTTCCCCGAGGTGGTCACAGCCCTGCTGGAGAACCTTCCCCGGCGCTGTGTGATCGACGGTGAGATCGTCCTGCCGTACGACGGGCGGCTGGACTTCGACCGGCTGAGCGAGCGCATCCATCCGGCCGACTCCCGGGTCCGGACGCTCGCCGAACGGACCCCGGCGAGCTTCGTCGCCTTCGATGTCCTCGCCCTGGACGACACGTCCCTGCTGGCCGCTCCGCAGACCGAGCGGCGCAGGATCCTGGAGGAGGCGCTGGCGGAGGCCTCGGCGCCCGTCCATCTCGCCCCCTCCACCACGGATCCGGCCCTCGCGCGGGAGTGGTTCGAGCGGTACGAGGGGGCGGGGCTCGACGGAGTGGTCGCCAAACCGCTCGATCTGCCGTACCGGCCGGACGCCCGCGTCATGTACAAGATCAAGCACGAACGGACCGCGGACTGCGTGGTGGCGGGCTACCGCTTCCACAAGAGCGGCCCCGTGGTGGGCTCGCTGCTGCTCGGGCTGTACGACTCCGGGGGCGCCCTGCAGCACGTGGGGGTGTGCGCCGCCTTCTCGATGAAGCGGCGCGCCGAACTGGTCGACGAGCTGGATCCGTTGCGCATCGAGCCGGCGGAACATCCGTGGGCCGCCTGGGCGGACGCGGCGGCGCACGAGGGTTCACGGCTGCCGGGCGCTCCGAGCCGCTGGTCGGGCAAGAAGGACCTGTCCTGGGTGGCGCTCGCGCCCGAGCGGGTCTGCGAGGTGGCGTACGACCACATGGAGGGTGACCGCTTCCGCCACACCACCCAGTTCCGCCGGTGGCGGCCGGATCGCACCCCCTCCGGCTGCACGTACGCGCAGCTGGAGGAAGTGGTGCGCTACGACCTGGCCGAGGTGCTGAGCACCCGCTGACCCGTCAGGCGGTGGGGGTGGGGCAGGGCTCGGCCTCACCGGTGGGAGCCGCCGGGTCGGGCGGCCCGGCGGGGGTGGTGGGGCAGCCGGAGTCCGACGGCGTGGGCTCCGGGTCGGGAGTCGTGGTCGGGTCGGGCGTCGTGGTCGGATCCGGAGTGGTGGTCGGGTCGGGCGTCGTGGTGGGGTCCGGTGTCGGGGTGGGCCCGGTGGGGCCGCTGTCCGTCGGGCCGGGGCTCGGGGTCCCGCCGGGGCCGGGGCTGCCGGAGTCCGTCGGCGTGGGGGTGGGCGTGACGGTGGGTGAGGTGGACGGCCGCGGGGTGCCGCCGGGCTGCGGGCCGACGACGATGCCGCCGCCGCCCTTGCCGGGGTCGCTCGGGCTGCCGGGGCCTCCGACCGGGGCCTTCGGCGTGTGGGTGCTGCCCGCTCCGGGGCTCTTCGGGACGACGCCCTTGCCGTCGGGGACGGCGTGGGTGCCCTTGCGGTAGAACTCCAGCCAGGACAGGACCGTGCGCAGATAGGTGTCGGAGTGGTTGTAGCTGAGGACCGCCCGGTCCAGGTCCGCCCGTGCGGACAGGTCGCGGGTCCCCGCGCAGAGGTAGTGGCCTGCGGCGAGGGCCGCGTCGGCGATGTTGCCGGGGTCCTTGCGTCCGTCGCCGTTGCCGTCCCTGCCCCAGTGCGCCCAGGTCGAGGGGATGAACTGCATGGGCCCGACGGCACGGTCGTAGCGGGTGTCGCCGTCGTACGCACCGCCGTCCGTGTCGGGGATGTTCGCGAAGCCGGCTCCGTCGAGGACGGGGCCGAGGATCGGGGTGAGCGTGGTTCCGGCGGCGTCCACCCGCCCGCCGCTCGCGTGGCCGGACTCCACCTTCCCGATCGCGGCGAGCAGTTGCCAGGGGAGGTTGCATCCGGGGTCGCTCCGGCCGAGGGCGCTCGCCGCGGCCCGGTAGGCGGCCAGGACGGTGGTGGGGATGCCCGCCTCGGCCCAGCTCTGCACGACCGCGGGGCCGGGCTTCTTCCCGCTGTGCGGACTCCTGGGCGGCTCCGGTGACCGCAGGGGCGGAAGCTCGGTGTGGTAGCTGTCGTCGTTCGGCACCTCGGTCCACACGACGTCGTCCGCCGCCACGTTCTTCATGTCGTCGCCGGTGCCGCCCACGAGCCCGGGGGCCTGGGACGCGGTGAGCGCCGCCATGGCGGCCACGGCGGTGGCCGTCCCGGTGAGTCCGCGGCGCATCGTTCCGTTGAACCTCATGTGTCCTCCCTCTCCTGGGTCATCGCGCGAAGGTGTCGATGGCGGCGATCCGCCAGGTGTCACCGCGACGCACGGCGTCCACGGCGAACATGGCCGCCGCGTAGGTGGTCTCCTCCTCCTTGCCCGTACGGGTGTTGCTCTGGTCGGCGAAGACCAGCAGCCGGGCCCGGTCGCCGTCGAGCAGTTCGACGCCGCTCTCGGTGACGGTCGTGGTGAGCACCAGCTTCTGCTTCGGCGCCTGGGCGCGTACCTCGGCGAGCATGTCCTTGTGCTGCTGGACGGCCTTGCCGGTCAGGTACTTCTGCGCGGCCAGGTCCGACTTGCCCGGCGACGCGTACGTGTACGAGAAGACGGCGCCCACGGCCTCGGAGATCTGGCCCTTGACCTCGCTCGTCCGGCTGATGTCGGTGAGCGCGGTGTTCTGCCGCGTGGGGTCCTCCCGGAGCGTCGCCGCGGAGCTGAACGCCCAGGCCGCGAAGGCGCCGAGCAGCACGGTGGCCGCGCAGAGCACGGCGGGGAGCCGGATGCGGAGGCGGGGAATCCGGCGAGGGGGGCGTACGTCCCCGGCCGCCTCGTCGGAGGCCTCGCCGTCGGCCTGCGCATCGGGGTCGGCATCGCCCTCGGGGTCCTCAGGAGGCTCGTGGGCCTCGGAGGGCCCCGCCGCCTCGGCCGCCTCGGCCGCCCCGGTGGCCGGTTCCGGGGCCGAGGATGTGCGCGCCGGTGCGTTCGTCGCGGTGACGGTGGCGAGCCTGCGACGGCGGTTGACGAGGTGTCGGGTCGTCGACATGTCGGTGGTCCTCTCGAAGGGCTTCGGTCGGGCGGGGTTCAGCCGGCTGTGTTGCCGACCGGGGCCTGGCCGAGGGCGCTGAGCTTCCACCCCTCGGAGGTGCGGGTGAGTTGGCCCAGCATCCGGCTCTCCTTGACCGCGGGCTTGCCCTCCGGGGCCGTCACGGTGACCCTGAGGGCCACCATCACCCCCGCCTTGCCGGCCCGGTCGTCGAGCTCCGTCACCGCGCCCGACAGGATCTCGGCGGTGCTGACGGTCCTGGCGGCCTCGATCTGCTCGACGAACGCGTCCCTCCCGTCGACGAGTTGCTTGTGCAGGTCGCCGGTGGTCGACTCCTCCCAGCTGTCGAGCCCCTGCTCCACCTTCGCGTGGTCGAGCGTGTTCATGTTCTGCACGGCCTGCTCCCCCGCGGCCAGCGCCTCGTCGCGGGCCCCCGCGTAGGCCGCCGCGTCGTCGTGCGTCGCCTCGTAACGCTCCCAGCCGCCCCAGCCCGCCGCGCCGGCCGCCGCGACCGCCAGCACGATCGCTGCCACCACCAGCGGATTCCTCGTCGTCCGTACCCGTGCCATTGGTGCCTCTCCCCTACCTGGAGGTGATGTCGACGATGATCCAGCGGTCGCCACGCAGTTCCGCCGTCACCGAGAGCTGCGCGGCCGCCGTGGTGGCTGCCTTGCCCTCGCGCTCGGAGACCTGGTCGAGGAAGACGAGCAGGCGGGCGCTGCGGGTGCCGAGCCGGGTGACCCCGGCGCGTACGGCCTGCGAGGTGAGCGTGAGCTTCTGGTCGGCCGCCTGCTTCTCGACCTGGCCGAACAGGGCCGCGTACTGCTGCAGGGCCTTGCCCGCCAGCAGCCGCTTCGCCGATTCCTTGGTGGCCGCGGTGCTCCGGGGGTTGTACGTGAAGACCTTGCCCAGGGCGCTGCTGACGTCGCCCACGACCCGGTTGGTCCCGGCGGTGTCGGTCAGCGCCCGGTTCGAGGTCGCCGGGGTATCGCGCAGGTGCCGCCCCTGGACGAAGAGGACGGCCCCGGCGGCCAGCAGGGCGACGGCCAGGGTGGCCGCGAGAACACGGCGCCAGGCAGCGCGGGGCGTACCGGTACCGCCCTCCTCGGTGCCGGTCCGCGTCGCCGTCCCCGGCTCGCGCTCCGGCTCCCGTTCCGGCTTCGAGGAGGTGTCCTGGACCGTGGTCCCTCCGGACTGTGTCATCCGCCGCTCCCGACCGGTATCGCGTCCAGTGCCTTGATCTTCCAGCCGTCGCCGGTCCGGGCCAGGGTCGCCTCGAAGCGTTTGCGCTCGGTTCCGCCCTTGCCGGTGCGGGGGGTGACGGCGACGTCCACGGTGGCGATCAGCACCGCTGTGCCGGCGCGTACGTCGAGCGCCGTGAGGGCGGCGTCGGTGACCTTGCCGCGCGCGGTCGCCCCGGCTTCGGCGAGCTCGGCGGTGTCCTTCTTCCGGGTGCGCTCCAGCTGTGTGCGCAGCGGGCCCGTGGAGGCGGCGAGCCAGGCCGTGAGCCCTGACTTCACACTCGCCGCGCTGGTGCCGTCCATGCTGTTCAGCCGCGCGAGCCGGCTCCTGCCGTCGGCGGTCGCCGCGTCACGTGCCTTGGCGTAGGCCAGGGTGTCGTCGCCGCGTGCCTGTGTGTAGGACCAGCCTCCGAGTGCGCAGACCAGCGCGGCCGCGAGCATGACGGCCCATCCGCCCAGGCTCCTGGTACGGGCGTTCACGCGCCGCCTCCCAGGCCGAGCAGTCCGGCCATACCGCCGGCCGGACGTGGGGTGTCCCCCGGGGCGCCGAGGGCGCCGGGAAGTCCGGAACCCTCCGTACCGGCGATCAGCGAGCCGGGCTTCGCCGGCGTCGGCACTCCGCCGCCGTCGGGGGCGTTGCCGCTGCCGCGTACGTTGATGCCGCTGCCGGGCGAGGAGGCGCAGCGGGCCTTGGTGTTCACCGGCGGTGCCGCCGAGAGGTCCTTGCCGGGGCGGTAGGTGGTGGCGCCGTATCCGGAGGTGCAGGGCAGGGGCTCGAAGAAGGTGACGGCCATCCCGAACCGGGCGGCGCCGTCCTCGTCGATGATGCTCGCCCCGGCCGCGGCGACCGCGGGTACCTTCACCAGCAGTTCCTCCAGCCCCCGTTGCCGGGTGACGGCGACCTCCGAGGTGGTGAGGAGGTTGGCGACGACGACTCCGAAGCCGGGTTCGAGGTCCCTCAGGAGCCCGCTGATCTGGGCGGTGGCACCGGGCGCCGCCGCGATCAGCCGGCGCAGGTCGGTGTCGGAACCCTTGAGTTCGGCGGCGAGTTCCTCGGCACCCGAGGCGAATCCCTTGAGCGCCTCGCCCTGTTCGGCCTGGGTGCGCAGCACGGTCTCGCCGTCCGTCATCAGCTTGGTGGTGGTCGGCAGGGCCTGGTCGGCGGCCTCGACGAACTCGCCGCCGGTGTCCAGCAGCACCTGGAGGTCGTCCCCGCGTCCCTCGAACGCGGCGCCGAACTCCTCGACCACCGTGCGCAGGTCCTCGGTGTCGACGGAGGCGGTGAGGTCGTTGACGCTGGTGAGGACGTCGGTGACCGGCGCGGGGACGGTGGTGTCGGCCTGGTCGATGACCGAGCCGTTCTCCAGGAACGGACCGTCCTTGCGGGTGGGCCGCAGGTCGACGTACTGCTCGCCGACCGCGGAGAGGCTGGCGACGACGGCTTCCAGACTGTCGGGGATGCGCGGTGCGTCGTTCTCGATGCGCAGCTCCGCCTCGACTCCCTCGTCGGTGAGCTCGATCGGACCGACCCGGCCGACCGAGACACCGCGGTAGGTGACGTTGGAATGGGTGAAGAGGCCACCCGTCTGCGGCAGTTGGATCTTCACCGTGTAGTAGCCGCGCAGGCCGACGTAGTGGCCGAGGTCGGCGTAGCGGGCGCCCAGGTAGCCGAGGACGAGGACCGCGATGACCAGGAAGGCGATGTTCTTGAGACGGGTGGCGAGGGTGATCATCAGGAGGTGCCCTCCGTGCCGGATGCGGTGACCGACGGGAGCGGCAGGGGCAGCGCCGATCCGGACTTCTGAGCGGTGCCGGCCGCCGGCGGGGTGAGTGCGGGGATGATCTGCGTGCCGGGCACGGCGGTGACGTCCAGGTAGACGTTCAGGTAGTCGCCCTTCACCCCGCGCAGCACCTCGTCCGTGAACGGATAGGTGAGCAGCACCTGCAGGGAGTCGGGGAGGTCCTTCCCCGAGTCGGCGAGGGCCTTCAGGGTGGGGGCGAGGGCCTTGAGGTCGGCGATCATGTCCGCCTTGCTCCTGTTGACCGTGTCGACGGCGACGGTGGAGAGCGTGTCGAGCGAGCGCAGCATGGTGAGCAGTGATCCGCGCTGCTTCTCCAGCACCTTCAGGCCCGGGCTGAGGCCGGTGAGCACGGTTCCCACGTCCTGTTTGCGGGTGGCGAGTGTGGCGGCGAGCCGGTTGACGCCGTCGAGTGCGTCGGTGATGTCCTCCTTGTGGGTGTCCAGGTCGGTGACCAGGGTGTCGACGCGGCTCAGCATCGAGCGGATCTGGGGTTCCTGGCCGGCGAGCGCCTTGTTGAGCTCGGTGGTGATGGTCTTGAGCTGGGCGATGCCGCCGCCGTTGAGCAGCATGGACAGGGCGCCGAAGACCTCTTCGACCTCGGGGTTGCGGTTGGTGCGGACGAGCGGGATGCGGTCGCCGTCGGACAGCGAGCCCTTCGCCGTGCCGTCGGCGGGCGGTGAGAGCTGGACGTACTTCTCGCCGAGGAGGCTGGACTGTTCGAGGTGGGCGTAGGCGTTGGCGGGCATCCTGATCTTCCCGTTGACGCGCATGGTCACCTTGGCGGTCCAGCTGCCCGGGGTGAGGGAGATCTTGGTGACCCGGCCCACGGCCACGTCGTTGACCTTGACGGAGGACTGCGGGGCGAGGCTGAGGACGTCCCCGAACTCGGCGGTGATCTCGTACGGGTGGTCGCCGAGGTCGGCTCCACCGGGCAGTGGCATCTGGTCGATGCCCGAGAACGACGGCAGTCCGGTGGTGGTGGCGACGAGTGCGAAGCAGACGCCGGCGGCCACCAGGGCTCCGAGGCCCGCGACCGCGCGGGTGCCGGGTCTGCGCAGGTCGGGGGTCATCGGTCCGCCTCCTTCTTCTCGCCCGCACCGGTCTTCTTCTCGGTCCCGGTGTCCTCGGGGGTGCCGTAGACGGTGCCGACGGCGGGTAGCGGCAGGACGGGCAGGGCCTTCTGCCGGGTCGTGTCCACCGGGGCGAGCCCCTGGAGGCCGGCGTTCCCGGCCACGGGTTCGGTGAGCGGGCCGCCCATGGACAGCTCGTTGAGGTTCGTGCGCCCGTCGAGGGTCCGGTTCGCCGGGTCGTAGGCGTTGAGCACGTTGCCCGCCGCGAGCGGCAGCGTGTCGAGCGACTCGGCGAGCGAGGCACGCTGGTCGACGAGCGTTTGGGTGAGCGGGACGAGGAGGTCCACGTTCTTCTTGAGCGCGCCCCGGTTCTTCTGGATGAAGGTCTTCACCTGGCCGAGTGCGGTGCCCAGTTCCTTCAGGGCCGCGCTGAGGTTCTCCTTGTCGTCGGCGAGGAAGCCGGTGACGGTGTTGAGCTGCTGCTCCGCGGCGCGTACGTCGCCGTCCTTCTCCTTCAGCATGGTGGTGAAGGTCTGCAGGTAGGACAGCGTGTCGAAGAGGTTGCCACTGGACTTGTCGAGCGTCTTCGTGGCCTTTCCGAACTGTTCGATTGAGTCTCCGATGGCCTCGCCGTTGCCCTTGAGGTTCTTGGAGCCTGTCTCCAGGAGTCCGGCGAGCGCACCGTCGGCGTTGGCCCCGTCGGGGCCGAGCGCCGTGGAAATCTCCGTGATCGACTCGTAGAGCTGGTCCACCTCGATGGGCGTGGCGTTGTTCGCCGCGGGGAGGACGGCTCCGCCCTCCAGCCGCGCTCCCCCGGTGTAGGCCGGGGCGAGCTGGACGTACCGGTCGGCCACGAGGCTGGGGGCGACGACGACGGCGTGGGCGTCCGCGGGCACGTCGACGTCCTTGTCGAGCCGCAGGGTGACGCGGACCTCCTCGCCGCGCGGTGTCACCGATTCGACGGTGCCCACCTTCACCCCGAGGATCCGCAGATCGGACCCGGGGTACACGCCGGTGGCCCGGTCGAAGTAGGCGGTGACGGTGGTGCCGTCCTGGTCCAGGGCGCTCACGCCCGAGCCGACGGCCACGGCCACGACCGCGAGTCCGGCGCCGATGCCGATGATGCGGATGCGTCGCATGTCAGCGGCCCCCCTGCTTCGGCGGCATGCAGTCGTTCGCCGGAGGAGTGTCCTTCGGCAGGTAGGTCTTCGGGACGACTCCGCAGACGTAGTTGTCGAACCACCGCCCGTTGCCGAGGGTGTTGCCGACGAGCCGGTTGTAGGTGCCGGCCATGGAGAGCACCTTGTCGAGGCTCTTGCGGTTCTTCACCAGGACGGTGGTGACCCGTCCCAGGGAGTCGAGGGTGGGTTTCAGCTGCTTGTCGTTGTCGGTGACCAGACCGGTGAGCTGGGTGCCCAGGTCACGGGTACCGGTGAGGAGCAGGTGGATGGAGTCGCGGCGGGCCTGGATCTCGCCGAGGAGCAGGTTGCCGTCCTCCAGCAGCGTCTCGAAGCTGCTCTTCTTCGTGGCGAGCGTCTTCGTGAGCTGCCTGCTGCCCCTGAGGAGGGTGGCGAGCTGCGCGTCACGCTCGGAGACGGTCCTGGACAGCGCGGAGAGGCCTTCAGCGGCGCTGCGCACGTCGGGCGGCGAGTCCTTGAAGGTGTCCGAGATGGTCTCGAAGCTCTGGGCGAGCTGTGCCGTGTCGATCTCGTCGATGGTCTCGCCGAGTCCGTCGAACGCCTGGGTGACGTCGTACGGGGAGGTCGTCCGGCTCGACGCGATGCGGGAGTCGGGGTCCTGCGGCGCGTCGCCGAGCGGGTCGACCGCGAGGTACTTCTCGCCCAGGAGGGTCTTGACGGCGATACCGACGGTGGAGGAGTCGCCGATCCAGGCGTCCTTCACCTTGAAGTCGACCTTCACCTTCGCCCCGTCGAGGGAGACGCCGGTGACCTCTCCGACCTTCACCCCGGCGATGCGGACCTCGTCCCCGGCGTCGAGTCCGGCCGACTCGGTGAAGTCGGCGCTGTAGGTGGTGCCTCTGCCGATGAACGGGAGAGCGTCGGCCCGGTAGGCGGCGAGGCCCACGAGGGCCAGGACGACGAGGCCGATGACCCCCAGGGCGACGGGGTTGCGTTCCCGTACGGGCTTGATCCTCATCCCGTGCACCTCGATCCGCCGATCGTGATGCCGGTGGGCGGCGCGCTGCCGTCCTCGGTGGTCACCCCGGTGACCTTCGCCTCGCACAGGTAGAGGTTGAGCCAGGATCCGTACGAGGTGAGGCGGGTGATGGCCTCCATCTTGGCGGGAGTCCTCCGCAGGAAGTTCTCGATCTGCGGGGCGCCCTCGTCGAGCTCTCCGCTGAGCCGTCCGAGCTGCGCGATGTCCTTCTTCAGGGGGGCGCGTCCGTCCTGGAGCAGGTCCGCGGTGACGGTGGTGAGGGCGCCCATCGCGGTGACGGCGTCGCCGAGCGGCTTGCGGTCGCCGGAGAAGCCCTTGACGAGTTTCTCGAGGGTGACGACGAGGTCGTCGAAGCCCGCCTCGCGGTCGTTGACGGTCTTGAGAACCGTGTTGAGGTTCTTGATCACCTCGCCGATCACCTTGTCCTTGGCCGCGACGGTGCCGGTCAGCGATCCCACGTGGGAGAGGATGCTGTCGACGGTGCCGCCCTCCCCCTGGAGGACCTGCACGATGGAGCCGGCGAGCTGGTTGACGTCCGGCGGGGAGAGCCCTTCGAAGAGCGGCTGGAAGCCGTTGAAGAGCTGGGTGAGGTCGAGCGCGGGGGTGGTGCGCGAGAGCGGGATCGTCGCCCCGGACCTGAAGGTCGCCCCCACGGCCCCGACACCCTGGTCGAGGTCGATGTAGCGCTGGCCGACCATGTTGAGGTACTTGATCGACGCGGTCACCGAGGCCGGGAGTCTGCGGCCCTTGCGCACGGCGAAGCCGACCTCGGCCTCCCGCCGGTCGGCGACCTCGATGGACTCGACCTGACCGACCTTGACGCCCGCGATCCTGACGCTGTCGCCGACGACCAGTCCGGTGGCGTCGGTGAACCTCGCCTTGTACGAGGTGGTGTCGCCGATGCCGGTGTCGGCGATGGACAGGGCGAGGACGGTGGTGGCCAGCGCGGTCACCACGACGAAGACGAGGGACTTGACGAGCGGTCCCGCGAGGGAGCGGCGCTTCACTTGAGCTTCACCTCCGCACCGCGGAACGCCGGACCGATGAGCACGCTGCTCCAGTCGGGCAGGGACTGCGGCTGGACCTTGAGTGAGGGTGCGACGAGTTCGTTGACGAGGCGGCTCTCCTCGGGGGAGTTCGGCATGCCGAGCCCGCTGCCGGCGTCGGGTGCCTCCACCGCGTCCGCGCCGTCCGCGGCTTCCGTGCCTCCGGCGCCGTGGGTCGCTGCGGATGCCCTGCGCGCGTCGGCCGTCGGGACGGTTCTGCCGGTGTAGGGCACGGAGTAGCAGTGCGGGCCGCCGGTCGCGTCGTAGACCGGGGTGTCCTGGCCGGCGACGTACTTGCCCTTGGACTCCACCGCCTCGACGGAGACGTGGAGCCCCGGCGCGTCGGTGCCCTTGCCGAGCGCCTTGTCCATGGCGGGGACGAACCCGGCCATGGTCCGCAGGGTGCAGGGGAAGGCGTCGGAGTACTCAGCGAGGAGCTCCAGGGTGGGGCGGCCGGAGGCGGAGAGACGGATGAGGTTGTCCTTGTTCTTCCGCAGGAAGGCGGTGACGTCGTCGGCGGAGGCGGTGGTGGATCCGTACAGGTCCGCGAGTTCCGCCTGCTGTTCGGCGATCGTGCCGCTGGTGGTGGTGAAGTCGGTGAGCGCGTCCAGGACGTCCGGTGCCGCGTCCGCGTAGAGGTGGCTGACCTTGACGAGCTCCTTGATGTCCGCGTTGAGCGTGGGGAGCTGGGGGTTGAACTCCTTCAGGTGCGCGTCGAGGGTGACCAGCGTGTCGCCCAGCTTGTCGCCGCGTCCTTCGAGCGCCTGGGACACGGCGTTGAGGGTGGCGGCGAGCTTCTCCGGCTTGACCGCGGTCAGCATCGGCAGGACGTTGTCGAGGACCTCCTCCAGCTCGATGGCGTTGCTGGAGCGGTCCTGCGGGATCACCGCCCCGGCCCGGAGTGTCTCCGCGGAGGGGACGGCGGGCGGCACGAGGGCGACGAAGCGTTCTCCGAAGAGGGTGGTGGGCAGCATCTGCGCGGTGACGTCGGCCGGGATCTGCCCGAGCCGGTCCGGCCGGATGGCGAGGGTGAGCCGTGCCCCGTCGCCGTCGGACGCGATGTGGCGCACCTCGCCGATCACCACGCCGCGCAGTTTCACCTCGGCGTTGTCGTGCATCTCGTTGCCGACGCTGCCGGTGCGTACGGTCACGGTGGCGTCGTCGGTGAAGTCCTTCTCGTACACCGAGACCGACACCCATACGAGGACGGCGGGCACGAGCACGAAGGCCACGCCGGCGAGTCTGCGGCGCACCGTCTGCGCCGTGGAGGAGGTCATCAGCCGGCCACCTTCACCGTTGTCGTCGCGCCCCAGATGGCGAGCGAGAGGAAGAAGTCGGTGACGCTGATGAGCACGATGGCGTTGCGCACCGACCGCCCCACGGCCACACCCACCCCGGCGGGTCCGCCGGTGGCGTGGAAGCCGTAGTAGCAGTGGGCGAGGATCACCAGCACGCTGAAGATCAGCACCTTCAGCACCGACAGCAGCACGTCGTCCGGGGAGAGGAAGAGATTGAAGTAGTGGTCGTAGGTGCCCGCCGACTGCCCGTTGAACAGGACGGTGATCCAGCGGGACGCCAGGTAGGAGGAGAGCAGCCCGATCGCGTATAGCGGGATGATGGCGACGACGCCGGCGATGATCCGCGTGGTGACGAGGTAGGGCATGGAGCGCACACCCATCGCTTCGAGGGCGTCCACCTCCTCGTTGATCCGCATCGCGCCGAGCTGGGCGGTGAAGCCCGCGCCGACGGTCGCGGAGAGCGCGAGTCCGGCGACGAGCGGGGCGATCTCCCGGGTGTTGAAGTAGGCGGAGATGAAGCCGGTGAAGGCGGAGGTGCCGATCTGGTCGAGGGCGGCGTATCCCTGGAGGCCGACGACCGAGCCGGTGGCGAGGGTCATCGCGATCATCACGCCGATGGTTCCGCCGATGACTCCGAGGCCGCCGCTGCCGAAGGCGACCTCGGCGAGCAGCCTCTGCACCTCCTTGAGGTAGCGGCGCAGGGTCCGGGGTATCCAGACGAGGGCCCTTACGTAGAAGGTGAGTTGCTCACCGGAGCGGTCGAGCCAGCCGAGCACGGACATCGCTCAGCCCCCCTTCGGGGGGACGATCTGGAGGTAGATCGCCGTGAGGACCATGTTCACCGCGAACAGCAGCATGAAGGTGATGACCACGGACTGGTTGACCGCGTCGCCCACTCCCTTGGGGCCGCCCCGGGGGTTCAGCCCTCGGTAGGCGGCGACGATGCCCGCGATGAAGCCGAAGATCAGCGCCTTGAGTTCACCGACGTAGAGGTCGGGCAGCTGGGCGAGGGCGGAGAAGCTGGCGAGGTAGGCGCCGGGGGTTCCGCCCTGCATGATCACGTTGAAGAAGTAGCCGCCGAGCGTGCCGACGACGGAGACCAGCCCGTTGAGCAGGACCGCGACGAACATGGTGGCCAGGACCCGTGGGACGACGAGGCGCTGGACGGGCGAGACGCCCATGACCTCCATGGCGTCCAGTTCCTCGCGGATCTTGCGGGAGCCCAGGTCCGCGCAGATGGCGGATCCGGCGGCCCCGGCGATCAGCAGGGCCACGATGAGCGGGCTGGCCTGCTGGATGACGGCGAGGACGCTGGCGCCGCCCGTGAAGGACTGGGCGCCGAGCTGTTCGGTGAGCGAGCCGACCTGGAGGGCGATGACCGCGCCGAAGGGGATGGAGACGAGGGCCGCGGGCAGGATGGTCACGCTCGCGACGAACCAGAACTGCTCGATGAACTCCCGCACCTGGAAGGGCCGGCGGAAGATGGCGCGGGCCACCGCCAGGGCGAGCGCGAAGAGCTGACCGGTCTGGCGGAGGGGTGCGAGGAGCCGCGAGGGCGGCTTCCGCCCCGGCGTCCCGGTGGCCTTCTCCGTGGCGGGCTCGGCCGGTGGCCGTACGGGCGGCGGTGCCGTCATCGGCGCCCACCGCCCAAGGTCGGCGTGTAGCTGTTCATGATGGCCGTACGGGCCGCCTCCGGGAGCTGGCCCATCATGGAGACGACCCGCTCCCGGCGGCGCAGGGCCGCCTGCCTCACGGGCATGCCCGGGGAGGGCTCCAGCTGCGGTACGACGGTGCGCGGGGCGGCGTGGCCCCAGCCGTTGCCGCTCGTCTGCTCCGCGGCGAGGGTGGCCGCGTCCTTCTCCTCCGACATCCCGATGGGGCCTTCGCGGCGTCCGGCGAGGAACTGGGAGACCACCGGCATGTCGCTGGTGAGCAGCACCTCACGGGGGCCGAAGGTGACGAGGTTGCGGCAGAAGAGCATGCCCATGTTGTCCGGGACGGTGGCCGCGATGTCGAGGTTGTGGGTGACGATGAGCATCGTCGCGTCGATCTGCGCGTTGAGATCGATGAGGAGTTGCGAGAGGTAGGCGGTGCGCACCGGGTCGAGTCCGGAGTCGGGCTCGTCGCAGAGGATGATCTGCGGGTCCAGGACGAGGGCGCGGGCCAGGCCGGCCCGCTTGCGCATACCGCCGGATATCTCACCCGGAAGTTTTCCCTCCGCACCGAGCAGGCCGACGACGTCGATCCGTTCCATGACGATGCGCCGGATCTCCGACTCCTTCTTGCGGGTGTGTTCACGCAAGGGGAAGGCGATGTTGTCGAAGAGCGACATCGAACCGAAGAGGGCGCCGTCCTGGAACATGAGGCCGAAGAGTTTCCGGGTCTCCATGATGTCCCGTTCGGGGCTGTTCACCATGTCGACGCCGTTGATGAGCACACGGCCCTTTTCCGGCTTCAGCAGTCCGATGATGGACTTCAGGAAAACGGTCTTCCCGGTACCGGACGGTCCGAGCATGACGCTCACCTCACCGGCCGGCAGGGTGAGGCTGACGTCCTGCCAGATGTTCTGCTTGCCGAAGGATTTCGTCAGGCCTTCGACGACTACTTCGATTCCCATCGGCCCTCCCTCGAAGTGGTGGTGAACGACGTCATCTGTCTGCGCTCCGGCTCCGGTACATGCAAGGACGGCTCGTCACCCGTGCACCAGGAGGCGCACGGTATGTCCGTCGAATCCGCCAGGACAAGCCGTTGAGCAGCGGAAATCGCCGGATGTCGATCTCGGTGTGGATCACTTGTCACCGATTGACAAACCCGCTCGGCGGCTTTGTCGCAAACTGCGCAATCTTTCCGGGGTGCACCGCGGTCCTGCGGCCCGGGGGGCCGGAACCACGAGACCCCGGGAGAGGAGGACATCCCCCGAATGAAGGTCCGGGGCCGGAGGAACTCCCGGCGGAATCCCGGACCAAGAGGGCTCGACCAGCACTCCACGTACGTCGGACAAGCAGGTACGGACGTGTTTCCGAGCTGCTCAAGCGGGACGTTACGGGCCAGTAACCTGAGTCCGCAATAGCACTTCACGAACTTTCTCCGAGGTAATCACTCAGCCCCGTTTTCTTATGCCCTGGTGAGTAATCGGCGCGCGAAACCTGTCGAAAAGTGAGGGCCTTCGGGTAGTCACGGCCGGCTCCGTGAGGGCGCCCCGGACATGCCGAAGCCCGCCCCGACCAGCGTGCATGCGGTCGGGGCGGGCTCATGGGCGGAGAGGGCCGGGGCGCATCAAGTGACAAGAACAGGAGGTGTCACCGGCCTTCTGCGGCGCTACTTCACCGCGGAGTGCCAGCCCTCTGCGAGCTCCTTGCCGGCGTCGGGCACGGACAGACCGGGGGCCGTGAGGCCGGCCGTGTAGGTCTTGGCATCGTTCAGGACGAGGTTGTTCGAGCCGGCCGCGGCGGGCAGGCCGACCTTGAGGTCGATGGCCCAGCTGAGGAGGCCGCCGAGACCGCACCCGCTGGCCTTCGGCACGGAGAACTGGCTGTCCCCCTGCGCGGCGCCGGACAGAGCGATCTGGATCATCGACCCCTCGTCAGGGTTCTCGGAGCCGTCGGCGTTGAACCTGGCGGCGGAGATGCCGGGGGCGCTGAGGTTGCCGGGGCGCAGAAGCACGGGGTTGCTGCTGCTTCCGATGTAGCAGTTGGATCCGAGCAGCGGGTTCTCCAGGCGGATCTTGACGGGCAGCTTGACGATCGGGCCCGAGGATATGCCGGCGACCAGGCTGAATTCGGTCGGCGTACCGGCCGACTCGACCGTGGCGGTCACCTTGTTCAGCGTGGCGTTGGTGATCTGCCCGCAGACGGCGGAGACGACGGGGACGTTGCTGGGGCACATGATGCCGAGGAGACCGCCGGGGATGGTGGTCTTGCCGCTGACGATGGAGCCGGCCGCCGGCGGGACGACCGTGTAGGTCCCCTCAGCAGGGTGCTGGACGACACCGAACTGCAGGTTCGTCGAACCGGTCGTCGCCGTCACGTTGCCCAGCTTGATCGTCCCGCTGGGCGAGGTGGACGTCACACACAACGGGACGTCGACGTCACCGTCGGTCGCGAGCATGGCGGGTGCGTCCACCGGACAGCGGTCGAACGGAGCCCAGGAGCCGTTCAGCTGGGCGGCGGCCGTGGCGGCCCCGGCCGGGGTGGCAGTCAGGGGCATGACCAGTGCGGCGGACGCGGCGACCGCGCCGGCGGCCTTGATCCAGGTCTTCGAGGCAGGTCTCATGGTTCCCTCAATTCGTGAGCGGGGCGGGAGAATCTGCTGTGCTCCGTGCGGTTGGTCGGTTCGGCTGCGGGTCAACGGCGCGCTTCGGGCACGTCCACCGGTTCGAGGGCGTCCGTGCACACCCCGCCGTCACCGGGCGTGTGCTGCGAGGGCGCGCAGGGCGCCCCCTGCACCTGCTTGACGTAACCCGGCACCCCGGACAGGGACGCGGTGAAGAGGTTGTCCAGGTCCTCGTCGGCGCCGCACCCGCTGAAGGGGGGCAGCGTGACCGAACCGGTCAGCTCACCGCCGGTCACCAGGGTGTACCCCTCCTGGACCCCGTCCTTCAGCGTCATGCGCCCCTCCAGCTTCAGCGAGAAGGGCTTGCTGGTGCGGCAGTTGTCACCCACGTCCAGGGGCACACCGTTGACCTCGACGTCATGGAGTCTGAGCATCAGCTGGAGGGTCACGGTCGTGACGGCCTTGGTCGACCCTTCGGCGATGTTGATCGCCAGGTCGGACTTGATGTTCGGAACACGCGTCCCGTCGGGGTTGGTCGCCGGGGGGATCTGAGTCATTTCCAGGGTCGCGGTGGTCGGCATGAATCCGAACGTCAGGAAGGTGCCGGAAGCCGGGGGGAGCTGCGTCTTCCCCTTGTAGTCGAGGTCCACCGCCGAGTCCTGGTACACGTGCAGGAATTCGCCGTCGGGCACGATCCGGCTCTCGCCCTGTGTGATCCGGGCACAGGCCAACGGGAATTTGGTCGCCCCCTTGAGCTTCGCCACGTTGGCGTAGCCGGTGACGAAGGCGTTCATGCTCAGGTCGTCGGCCGCGTCCCCCACGCAGGGGGGTGCGTCGGCCGCGGCGGGCTGCCGCGCCGGCTTTCCGACCTTCGGAAGCTCGTCGTCCTCCTCCGCCGGCTGGTCCTCGGGCCAGGATTCGCCCGGGGTGGGATCCGCCTCCGCCTCGCCGCTCCCCGCGCTCACGGGGACCACCGCCAGTCGGGCGTCCTGCCCGGTGTCGGGCGAGCAGCTCAAGGTGAGGGCGGACGGTTCGGCGGGTGCCCCGTCGGCCGCCTTCAGGGTGAGTTCCACGGACAGGGCGCCCGCCTCGAACTCCAGATCGCCGGGCACCTCGGGCTTCACGTAGGGGACGTTCCCCGACGTACTCAGCGTCAGGTCACCCGTCTCGGGCACCCGTACCGCGTCGCCGGTCCGCCCGATCCACTCCGTACGAGCGCGCTGATCGCCCTGGGCCACATCGACCGAGAGGCGCGTCTGCGCGCTCACGGTCGCCGCTCCGGAGCCGGCGAGCACGGCCGACGCGTCCTCGGGGAGCGTCAGGTCCACGGCTTGTTCCTCGGGCTGCACGGTCTGGCCCGCCCGACCGGCCTCGGGGAGTTTCGCGGTGATCCTGGCCGTGGTCTTCACCTCCTGTCCGCCCTCCGGAAGGCGGCAGGTGTAAGCCAGCGCCGTATCGACGTCCTGCACACCGGCTGCGGCCCGCGCCCCGGGAACCATGCCTCCCAGCAGCACCGCGGTGGCCACTGCGGCACCGCGTGCCGTGCGCCTGCGTGCTTCCGTCGTACGAGTGCCTCTCACTGGCGGTCTCCCCTTTCGGACCGGTCGGACGTCTGTCGCGCGGCGGACGGACCCGCGACGGGAGGTGCTGCTCGCTCAGGTCCCGTGGGTACCCGTCCGGATCAGGGGTGCACACGACGCTCGGCCCGCACGGCCGGCGCCTCCGTCGCGCGGAGGAGGGTCGGGCACGGGGATCGCACGGCGGACGGTTCCCGCCGTGCGATCCCTGCTCACTCCTGAGCCGTTTCCGGATCAGGGGGTGTAGACGATCGTCGGCTTGGTGGTGCCGCCGCTCGGCGTGACCGCGTTGTAGTTGGCGGTGTAGGTCGGGTTGTTGCCCACGGCCGCGATGCCCGCACAGCCCGCGGTGACGGTGGCGACCGTCAGCTTGTAGGTGGCGTTGTTGCTGACCGCCAGCACACCGGTGGAGTTGGTGTACTTGGCGACGACGTTGCCCGTCACCGTGAAGGTGCAGGTGAGGACCTTCAGCGTGGCCTTCACTCCGGAGATGTATCCGTTGGTGACACCGGCGCTGTAGGTGTTCGCGTTCAGCTTCCACGGGGTGGACGTGTCGGCGGTCGGGGTCACCGGGCCGAAGGGGCTGGTGCAGTTGCTCCAGGTCAGCGGAGCGATGGTGCCGACCTGCACGTTCGTCGTGCCGGAGGCGCTGGCCAGGTTGCCCGACGCCGCGGAGGACGTACACGTCATCGGGATGCCGTTGAGGGAGAGGGTGACGGTGCCGGAACTGGCCGAGAACGTCTCCGGCGAGTTGGGGCCGACCGTCCACGTCGGGGCGGCGACGCCGGCGGTGGCGGTGGTGGCTCCGAGGGTGACGGCGGCCGCGGCGGCACCAGCCGTGAGTGCGATCTTTCTGAGGGTGTTGCGCACAGTGAGTTCCTCCGATTCGGCAGTGCGGATGCACTGTTGCGGGGACAGCACTCGAATTCCTGCAAAGACGCAGCGAGTGCCGCGATGAATCGTTGCGTGGGGGGCCGTGCTGCTCTTTCAGCCACACACGTTCTGTGACAGGGCGTGACGTTACTTGCGGGAAACTTGGAGCACAATCCTGCGGGTCAAGATTGGCCGGGTGAGTTTTTTTCCTCGTCAGCAGGTCACTAATTCGCGCGGCACACTTGTCACTTGGTGCGCAATATCTCGGTGGAATGTCTTCCTTCGGCACGATGCCGGACCCGGCCCTTGTCGCCGCCGCCCGCACAGAGGCCCGGGGGTGACGGGTGGAGGCGCACGGAACACCTCGCCCCCGCGACGGGAGGGTCGTTCGTCCGGGGGGCCCGCAGGGGGAACGATGCAAGACACGGCCGAAAATTTTGTCCGGAAGTGAGCATGTAGCGCGCGACCTGCACGGGAGCGCCACAACAGGGCCATGATGTGTGCCCCTTGCACTTCGATCTTGTCCAGGCGGTGTGCACCCCGCCCGACTTGGTCTATCTTCGGCGCCGATGTTGGTATACACCTGTCGGTCCGTGGGAGCGCTTTCCCCCACCTGCTCCGCCCAGCCGGACCCAGGAAAGCGAGGGGACGTCATGCCGAGACTCATCCAGCCGCTGGACACCGGAGATCCGCTGGGGCCCCTCCCCCAGGAGTTCGCCGCGATCATGCGACCCGAACTGCCGAGCCTGATCAAAGAGATAGGCATGGAAGTGACCCGGGCCTATCCGGAATACGCGCGTCTCCTGAACGGCCCCAACGGCGCTTCCATCCGCATGGGCGTCGAACAGAGCCTTTCCTCCTTCGTCGACCTGGTCGCCGAGCCCACCTCCCCCACGGTCCTGCGCGACGACATGTGCCGTCGATTCGGCCGGTTCGAGGCGTACGAGGGCCGCACCATGGACGCGCTGCAGGGCGCGTACCGGCTGGGCGCGCGGGTCGCGCTGCGCAGGGCGAAGAAGGTGGGCCGGAGCTACAACTTCTCGCCCGCGCTGATGCTCAGCTTCGCCGACGCCCTGTTCGCGTACGTGGACGAGCTCGAGTCGCTGTCCCGCCAGGGCTATCTGGAGGTGCAGGCCCAGTCCGACCAGCAGAGCGAGGCGGTACGCCGCCGGCTGCTGCACCTGATCCTCACCGGCAGGCCGGTACCCCGCAGCGCCATCGCCGAGTTGTGCGAGCAGACGGGATGGGCGCTGCCCGAGCAGGTCACCCTCGTCGCCGTACGCCCCCCGTCCGGACTGGACCGGATCAGCGCGGACCACGACGTCCTGATCGATCCCGGCGACCCGCAGCCGCACCTGCTGATCCCGGGGGCGTTCGACGACGCGCGCAGGGAGATGCTCGACCGGACGATTCCGGGCGGGGGCGCGGCGATCGGGCTCACCGTGCCGACGGCGCTCGCCGCGGACTCGATCCGCTGGGCACGCCGCGTCCTCGAACTGGTGGACGCGGGAGTGATCGAGGACGCGCCCTTCATCCCGTGCGAGGACCACCTCATCACCCTGTGGCTCCTCTCCGATCCCGCCCTGCTCGACCAGCTCGCCACGCGTGAACTCGCCCCCGTCTCCGGCATCAGCGCCACCCGCCGGGAGAGGCTGATCGAGACCCTGCGGATCTGGCTCGACACCCGGGGCACCGCCGCGCAGATGGGCGAACTCCTCGACGTGCACCCCCAGACGGTCCGCTACCGGATGCGCAGCCTGGAGGCCATCTTCGGCACCCAGCTGACCGACCCGGAGAGCCGTTTCGCCACCGAAGCCGTGCTGCGCGCGACGCAGTTACGTGCCCGCAGCGGCCAGATCCTCAACTGAGGGCCCATCACACGCGGTACACCAAGTCAACTTACTGCCAGGTAACGCGAAATAGACGGTCAGTCCCAAACGGTTGCGACACGGAGACGTTCTCAACGAGAAACCAGGAACTGCGTCCCGTTACATAAGGAGGAGCCACGGCCCACCGGTCGTGGCGGAGCACCACCTCCTGGCCAACCATCCGAGAGGGAACCCCCCATGACCGCCTCGCACCTCCTCGTCCCCGTGCCGATCCCCGACCGGGTCGCCGCGCTGATCGGCGCCTGCACCCCGTCGCACATTTTGGAGGCGGAGTTCGACGCCGACTGTGCCGCCCGTGAGGTGCGTAGGTTCCGGGGGCCGAGGCTCGGCATCGAGGACCAGGCGGACCGCGAGCAGGCGCTGTCCGAGCTCGCGTGGGCCAACAAGGTGCTGTCCGCCCATCACCCGCATCTCGCGGTCCGCCCGAACAGCGCCTGGTGACGCTTCTTGCGCTGCGGCGACGGCCGCCTTACCTTACCCAGAAGTAAGTTTACTCTGGAGTAAGGATTTGGCGTGCCCGACCACAGCAGCGGCAACCTCACCGACGAACTGTCCGGGCTCGACTTCGCCTCCGTCTCCCCCGAGGACTTCGCGCGGATCGTCAAGGGCCTGTCCGCCAGGCAGCTCGACGAGGTCATGCACGGTGACCTGCGCGCCCGGGTGCTGCGCGAGGTGTTCGGGCGTATGCGGCAGCAGTTCCGCCCGGAGGCGGCCGGCCGGCTGAAGGCCCTGATCCGTTGGAAGATCACCGGTGAGAGCGAGGAGGTCTACGAGACCTCCATAGCCGACGGCGCCTGCGTGGTGAGCGCGGGCCGCTCCGACGCCGAGCCCCGGACGACCCTGGTGATGGGCGACGCCGAATTCCTCCGGCTGGTCTCCGGCAACGGCAATCCGGTGACCATGTTCATGATGCGCAAGCTGAAGGTCGTCGGCGACGTCGGCCTGGCCTCGGGTCTGACCCGTTACTTCGACATCCCGAAGGCCTGAGTCCATGAGCTACTTCTCCCTCGCCCTGACCGAGGAGCAGCAGGACCTGCGCGACTGGGTGCACGGCTTCGCCGCCCAGGTGGTGCGCCCCGCGGCGGCCGAGTGGGACGCCCGGGAGGAGACCCCGTGGCCGGTCATCCAGGAGGCCGCGAAGATCGGTCTCTACGGATTCGAGTCGCTCGCCGACATGTACGGCGATCCCAGCGGGCTCTCCCTCCAGATCGCCAACGAGGAGCTCTTCTGGGGCGACGCCGGGATCGGCATGGCGCTGTTCGGCACCTCGCTCGCGGTCGCCGGGATCTTCGCCTCCGGCACCCCCGACCAGCTCGCCGAGTGGGTCCCGCAGTGCTACGGCGACGAGGACGACCCGAAGGTGGCGGCCTTCTGCGTCTCCGAGCCCCAGGCCGGCTCCGACGTCTCGGCGATGGCCACCCGGGCCCGCTACGACGAGGCCAGGGACGAGTGGGTGCTCGCCGGCCAGAAGGCGTGGATCACGAACGGCGGGATCGCCGAGATCCATGTGGTGGTCGCCTCGGTCGATCCCACGCTCGGAGCCCGCGGGCAGGCCGCCTTCATCGTGCCGCCGGGGACCAGGGGTCTGGAGGCGGGCCGCACCGTCAAGAAGCTCGGTCTGCGCGCCTCGCACACGGCGGACGTCTTCCTCGACGACGTACGCGTCCCGGGGCACTGTCTGCTGGGCGGGAAGGAGAAGCTGGACAGGAGGCTGGCCCGGGCCAGGGAGGGCGGCACCGCCAAGGGCCAGGCGGCCATGGCGACCTTCGAGGTCAGCCGCCCCACCGTGGGCGCGCAGGCCCTGGGCATCGCCCGGGCGGCGTACGAGTACGCGCTGGAGTACGCCGGGGAGCGCGAGGCGTTCGGCAGGCCCATCATCGAGAACCAGTCGATCGCGTTCGCCCTCGCCGACATCCGCACGGAGATCGAGGCGGTGCGCCTGCTGATCTGGCAGGCCGCCTGGATGGCCCGCAACGACCGGGCCTTCGACGCCGGCCAGGGCTCCATGTCCAAGCTCCGCGCGGGCGAACTGGCCGTCGCGGCGACGGAGAAGGCCGTGCAGATCCTCGGCGGTGCGGGCTACAGCCGGGAGCACCCGGTGGAGCGGATGTACCGGGACGCCAAGATCTACACGATCTTCGAGGGCACGAGCGAGATCCAGCGCCTGGTCATCTCCCGGGCCATCTCGGGGCGTCACATCCGCTGACGCCGCGGAGCCGGTGCGCGGTCCAGCGCACCGGCTCCCCCTGCTCAGCCCGCTGCCGGTGTGAACCGCACCGGGAGCGACGCCGGGCCGCGGGTGAAGACGCCCTCCTCGACGGGCTGGAACCCGTCGGCGAGGCGCAGGTCCGGCATGGCGTCGAGCAACTGGTTCACCCCGGTCTCCACCTCGGCGCGGGCCAGCAGAGCGCCCACGCAGAAGTGCCGGCCCAGCGCGAACGCCAGGTGGTCGGCGGCCGCCGAGAACGCCGTCGTGCTCGTCAGGTCGTCGCGGAACAGGTCGAACCGGTCCGGGTCGGCGTAGCGTGCGTCGTCCCGGTTGGCCGAGCCGATGAGGCAGGTGACGGTGGCGCCGGCCGGGACCGTGCCGCCGGACAGCTCCACCTCGCCCGCCGTCTGGCGCATGATCATGTGGACCGGCGGGGTGTAGCGCAACGTCTCGGCGAAGGCACGGTCGACGAGGGAGCGGTCCCGCCGCACGGCAGCGAGCTGCTCGGGGTGGGCCAGCAGGTTGGCGAAGACCGAGGCGATGGCCTTGTCGGTCGTCTCGCCGCCCGCGGCGAGCAGCAGGCTGCAGAACGCCTTGATGTCCTCGTCGCTCATCCGTACGCCGTCGACCTCGGCGGCGCACAGCGCGGAGAGCAGGTCGTCCCCGGGCTCCTCCCGGCGCCGCTGGATCACCGGGATCATGTACTCGGCGAACTCCTGGCGGGTGCGCTCCCCGGCCGCCATGACCGCGGGGTCGCCCGCCAGGTTGCCGAGGAACGCGATGACGTCGGTGTACCAGCCGTGGAAGCGCTGGTGGTCCGCCCGGTCCAGGCCCAGCATATCGGCGATGACCAGGACGGGGAAGCGCGTCGCGAACGCCTCGACGAGGTCGGTCTCCCCGGTGTGCCGGAAGGCGTCGATGAGCTCGCGGGCGTTGCGCTCGATGACGGGCAGGAACTTCTCCTGGAGGTCCGCCCCGCGGAAGGCCGGAGCGACCAGGGCCCGGCGCACCGCGTGTTCCCTGCCGCTGAGCTGGAGGATGGTCCGGCCGTGGACGGGCTCCAGCTGCCAGTCGTAGTTCTCGGTGGTGAACTCCTGGGCCCGGTCCTTGAAGACGCGCTCGACGTCCTCGTACCGGGAGACGAGATAGCTTCCCGTGGGCTCGTGGTGGATCAGGGGGGCACGCTCGCGCATCGCCCGGTAGGCCCCGTAGGGATCGGCGGCGAAGGCGGGCGAGAGAATGTCGGGCGGTGACGAAGCCTGGGACACGTGTGACTCCTGCGGGGCAGAGATCAGGGTGCTTCATGACGGTGAACGGGCTGCACCGGCAAGGCTATTGACGTCCGGCCCGATACCGAACCCCCTGGGAGCACTCTTGACCGCCGCGTCCGGCCCACCACGCCCCTCCGTCCTGTTCGTCACCGATCTCGCCTACGAGGCGCGCGGACGGCGCTACTGCGACGAGGACATCTTCCTGACCTCCCGGCTCCGCGAGACCTTCGACGTCGCCCTCTGCCACCCCCGGGACGCGGCGGCCCTGCTGGACGGCTTCGACGCGGTCGTCGTCCGCAACAGCGGACCGGTGCTGCACCATCAGGAGGCGTACGACGCGTTCGTGGCCCGGGCGCGGCGGTCGGGTGCCCGGGTCTGCAACACGCTCGACGGACGCGGGGACATGGCGGGCAAGCAGTACCTGGTCGATCTGAGCCGGGCCGGCTTCCCGGTGATCCCGACGGTGGACAGCCGGGACGATCTCGGGCTGCTCCCCCGGTCGGACGGGTACGTGGTCAAGCCCAAGCTCGGCGCGGACTCGATGGGCCTGCGGTTCACCGAGCGGCCGGAGCTTCCCGAGGGCGCCGGGGGCACCCTTCTCGTCCAGCCCCGGATCGACTTCCGCTACGAGGTGTCCTTCTACTTCGTCGACCACGACTTCCAGTACGCCCTCCACGCCCCGCATCCGGAGCGGCGCTGGGTGCTCGAACCGTACGCGCCGAGTTCCGAGGACCTGGACTTCGCACGCCGGTTCGTCGAGTGGAACACGCTCACGCACGGCATCCAGCGGGTGGACGCCTGCCGGACACCGGAGGGCGACCTGTTGCTCGTCGAGCTGGAGGACCTCAATCCGTACCTGTCCCTCGACCGTGTCCCGGAGGAGGTCCGTGACGCGTTCGTGGCCCGGATGACGGCCTGCGTACGGGAGCTGCTGGCCTGACCCGTCCGGCTCGCCCCCGCATGCGTGCCCCCGGGCCGGGTGTGAGGGTGCGAGGGTGACCACTGCCAGCGAGACCTCACCCGCCGCGCAGAGTGCCGCAGCGCCACCCGTCCTCGACCCCCGGCGCCGGAACATCGTCTTCGCCACGATCGTGCTGGGGATCCTGCTCGCCGCACTGGACCAGACGATCGTGGGGACGGCGCTCCCCACGATCGTCTCGGACCTCGGCGGCGCGGAGCACATGTCCTGGGTGGTGACGGCCTATCTGCTGGCCGAGACCGTGGCCACGGTGCTGGTCGGGAAGTTCGGTGATCTCTTCGGCCGGAAACTGATCTTCCAGATCTCGGCGGTCATCTTCATCACCGGCTCGTTCCTGTGCGGGCTCGCCTCGAACATGCTGCTGCTGATCATCTGGCGGGGTCTCCAGGGCATCGGCGCGGGCGGGCTCATGGTCACCTCCATGGCACTGATCGCCGACGTCATCCCGCTGCGGGAACGGGGCAAGTACCAGGGGGCCATCGGTGCGGTGTTCGGCGTGGCCACGGTCGTCGGCCCCCTGCTGGGCGGACTGTTCACCGACCATCTGACCTGGCGCTGGGCGTTCTACGTCAATGTGCCGATCGCGATCGTGGTGGTCGTCGCCGCGGCCCGCACCATCCCTTCCGTACGGGCGGCCGGACGCCCGGTCATCGACTACCCGGGCATCGGGCTGGTCGCCGTAGGGTCCGGCGCGCTGATCCTCGGCACGAGCTGGGGCGGCAACGAGTACGCGTGGGGTTCCCCGGTCATCATCGGCCTGTTCGTCGGAGGGCTGATCGCCCTGGCGCTCTTCTGCCTCGTGGAGACACGGGCGAAGGAGCCGATGCTGCCGATGCGGCTGTTCCGCGGCCCGGTGTTCGCGGTCTGCTCCATCCTGAGCTTCATCGTGGGCTTCGCCATGCTCGGCGCGATGATCTACCTCCCGACGTACCTGCAGTACGTCGACGGCGACTCCGCCACCCTCTCCGGGGTGCGGACCCTCCCCCTGGTGATCGGCCTGCTGGCCGCCTCGATCTTCAGCGGCAACGTGGTCAGCAGGACGGGCCACTACCGCTTCTTCCCGGTGATCGGTTCGCTCGTGATGGCGGCCGGTCTCTACCTCCTGTCCCGGATGGGCCCGGGCAGCGGGGTGTGGCTGGAGTCGCTGTACATGCTGGTGCTGGGCATCGGCATCGGCCTGTCGATGCAGGTACTCACCATCGCCGTGCAGAACACGGTCGACTACGCGGACCTCGGCACCGCGACCTCCGGCGTGACGTTCTTCCGCACGCTGGGCAGCTCGTTCGGCACGGCCGTCTTCGGCACGATCTACGCGAACGCGCTGCGTCCGAATCTGACCCAGGGTGTCGAGCAGGCGGCGCGGGCGGGAGGCGATCCGGCGTCCCTGGCGCGGGTCGCGGAGAGCCCGCAGGCCGTGCACGCCCTGCCGCCCGAACAGACCGCGCCCCTGGCGCAGGCCTACGCGGACACCCTCCACACGGTCTTCCTGTGGACGGTGCCGGTGGCCCTGCTGGGGTTCGTGGTCTCGCTCTTCCTGAAGCAGGTGAAGCTGCGCGACAGCGCCCGCGCGAGCTCCACGGACATGGGCGAGGGCTTCGCCCAGCCGAGCACCGGGGACCCGGCGAAGGTCCTCGAATCGGCCGTCGCCGGAATCCTGCGCCGGGCGGGGCCCGACACGGCACGGCGCATCGTCGCGGAGTCCGACACCCGCCTCGACACGGCGGGGGCCTGGGCCGTGATGCAGGTCGACCTCTTCACCCGGATGGTGGGCCACGCCGGGCTCCGGCTGATCGCGGCCAGGCACCGGATCCCCCCGGAGGTCCTGGTGCCGGTCTTCGACCGGATGATCGAGGAGGGCTACCTCACCGGGGACGGCCGGCTCTTCGCCCATACGGCGGCCGGCAGTCGTGAGGCGGCGACGATCTCGGCGGCCTGGGGCCGCTGGCTCAACGAGCGGCTCGCCGAGGACGGGGCGCGGCCGGACGACCGGCAGCTGCGGGCGGCGGTCGACGTGATCGCCAAGCGGCTGCTCGCGGAGGACCTGGAGCAGCAGCTCGCGCCGTCGACCGAGCGGTCCGCCGCACCGGTGTGACGGTGCCCGCTCAGAGCTCCCAGGACCGGGGACGGTCCAGGGCCTCCCATTCCGTGCGGAGCAGGGAGAGCACGGCGTTGTCGTAGCGGCGGCCCCGGTGGAGGCAGGACGAGCGGCGTACCCCCTCCGGCGTGAAACCGGCGGCGCCGAGGACCGAGAGGGCGGGGGCATTGTCGGTGTGGGTGAAGGCCTCGATCCGCTGCATCGGCAGTTCGCCGAAGGCCAGGTCGGTGAGGGCGTCCAGGGCGGCGACGCCGAGGCCGCGCCCCCGGTGCTCCCGGTCCAGGATCAGATAGGCCTCCGCGGTGCCTTCGGCCAGCTGCTGGTCGTGCAGGGCGACGATGCCTGCCGGGGTGCCGTCGGGCAGCAGGACGAGGAAGTCGTCGCGCGAGTTGTCGTCGAGGTGGCGTTCGATGCGCTCGGTCAGCTCGTACAGCGAGCCGGGCCAGACACCCGTCTCGTGCGCCGCCGCCGGGTCGGACCGCCAGCGGTGCACCAGCGGTGCGTCCGTGATCTCCAGAGGTGCGAAGGCGATACCGCGGCCGCTCCAGCAGTGTGTCCGTCCGGCGTCCTGCTCCGTCGCGCTCTCGCTGTCCATCCGCGGATCCTAGGAAGATCCGTCCGGCCGGGGCAACGGGATTTCAGTCGACGAAGACCGCTGCCGCGTAGACCCACGCGCCCTCGTGGCGGACGAATCGGCTCTTCTCGTGGAGCGCGTCGGGGCGTCCGCCGTCGGTGTAGCGGGCCCGGAAGGTGACCGTCCCCGCGCTGTGGAAGGCGCTGCCGTCGGTCGTCTCCAGGATCTCCAGACCCGTCCAGCGCATGGCCGGGTCGAAGTCGACGCCCGGCGGGCGGGTGTCGGGGTGCCAGGTGCGCAGCAGGTAGGCGGCGTCCCGGACCACGAAGGCCGCGTACCGCGAGCGCATCAGTGCCTCGCAGGTCGGGGCGGCCGCGGCCCCCGAGTGGTACCTGCCGCAGCAGTCGGCGTACGTGGCAGGCAGGCCGCACGGGCAGGGGGACTCCGGGCCGGTCGGCCCGGGGTCCGCTCCGGCGGAGGCCCTGGCGGAGCGGGCGCCGGATCCGGCCGGGCGGGAGGTGCGTCGTGACATGCCCCCATTGTCGCCGGTGGCCCCGGCGCCCGGTGGGCCGGGTTCCGGCTCCGGGTCAGCGCTTGCGGGCGACGCCCGCGTACCCGGGGATCGGCTCATGGCCGGGGACGTCGATGACCTCGCCGAGCTCCGGACGCCACTCCGCGGAGAGCGAGACGCCCGGCTCGACGAGTGCGAGGCCGTGGAAGAAGGCGGTGAGCTCGGCGCGCGAGCGGGGCCTCAGGGTCATCCCCCGGGCCTTGTACATGGCGCGGGCCTTGGCCGCGCCCTCCGGGTCGAAGTCCCCCGTGGTGTGCGAGAGCACCAGGTAGCTGCCGGACGGCAGCTGCTCCACGAGCCGGTCGACGAGCTCGGCGGCGCCGTCCTCGTCGTCCACGAAGTGGAGCAGGGCGAGGAGGGAGAGGGCGATGGGCCGGTCGAAGTCGAGGACCTTGCCCGCCGCCTCCAGGATGGCCTCGGGCCGGCGGGCGTCGGCCTGGATGTACTCGGTGGCGCCCTCGGGGGCGGAGCGCAGCAGGGCCGCCGCGTGCGCCAGCACGATCGGGTCGTTGTCGCAGTAGACGACGCGGGCGTCCGGGGCGGTCCGCTGGGCGATCTGGTGGAGGTTCGGCTCGGTGGGTATGCCCGAACCGATGTCGAGGAACTGGCGCACGCCGTTCTCGGCGAGCCAGCGGGTCGCCCGGTGCATGAAGGCACGGTTGACACGGGCCATGTCACGCCCCCGGGAGTCCAGGGCGAGCAGCTGGCGGGCCATCTGCTCGTCGACCGGGTAGTTGTCCTTGCCGCCGAGGAACCAGTCGTACATCCGTGCCGGATGCGGCTTGCTCGTGTCGATCTCGACGGCCTGGGATTCCTGCCCGGTCATGGCGCACTCCGTTGGTCGGGGACTTCGGCGAACAGCGTGTGGTGCGAGCGCGGGCGGTCGTGCGTCAGGTAAGGAGGAAATCGGCCTGACCGGACTTGGCGCCCTGGATGAAGGCGGCGATCTCGCCGTTGGAGTAGATGAGCGCGGGGCCGTCCGGGTCCGCCGACTGGCGGACCGCCACTCTGCCGTCGGCCAGTTTCATGGCCTCGATGCAATTGCCCCCGTTACCACCGCTCCACGGCTTGTACCAGCCTTCGGTGCCGAGGTCGGCGGCCGGCATGCCGTTGTATATGTGGTTCATCACAGCTCCTTGCGGAAGTCCCTGAGGATTTCCTTCGTGCGTTGTGCAGTCGCGGCCTGAGCCGCCATGCGGTCCATGACCTCGAGATAGGAAGCCACCTCGGGGCGCGCGTCGAAGTAGACGGCGCCGGTCAGGTACTCGCTGTAGACCATGTCCGGGAGTTCCGGGACGGCGAAGCGGAAGAGGACGAACGGGCCGTAGGTGCCCGGGTGGTGACCGGTCGCGAACTCGGCGATCTGCAGGGTCACGTTGGGCAGGTCCGTCGCCTCGAGCAGGCGGTCGACCTGTGCCCGCATCGCCTCGGGGCTGCCGACGGGACGGCGCAGGACGGTCTCGTCCATCACCACCCACAACTTCGGCGCCTCGGCCTTGGTGAGCAGGGACTGCCGCTCCATCCGCAGCGCCACGTGGCGCTCGATGTCGGCGGGTCTGGTCTGGCCGACGGCGCCGGTGCGCAGGACGGATCGGGCGTAGTCCTCGGTCTGCAGCAGGCCGGGGACGAAGTGCGGTTCGTAGGTGCGCAGGAGGCTCGCCGCGCCCTCCAGGCTGACGTACATGCTGAACCAGTCGGGCAGCACGTCGTGGAAGCGCTGCCACCAGCCGGGCTTGTTGGCCTCTTCGGCGAGTTCGACGAAGGCGTCCGTCTCGTCGTCGGCGATGCCGTAGGCCTTGAGGAGGAGCTGGACGTAAGGGATCTTCAGCCCGACCTCGGCGGTCTCCATCCTGCGTATGGTCCCGGGGGCGACACGGAGCACCTTCGCCGCCTGGTCACGGCTCAGGCCGACGCGCTCCCGCAGATCCTGCAGGCGCTTGCCGAGAACGACCTGACCCACGGTCGGGGCGGACCGCGGTTCGCTCACTTCAGACCTCCCGATGCGCTGTGTGCGAGCAGTGTGCCATGCGCACGGCTCCGGGGACACTGCCACTCTGAATTTTTCAGAGTGCCTCTTGCCAAGTGTTCATGTCGGGGGGAGAGTTGGTGACCGAACCAAGTTCGCGGTCGTTCCCGCCCCGTTCCGGGGTGGCGCGAAGCGTGACGCAGCCCCCACTGTGAGGAATCGGTCGTGGCACCTGGCAGTGCGCTCATCCCCCGGCTCATGGACCTCAGCCCCGGGACGGAAGCGCTCCGTTACTGCTTCGCGCTGCCCGCGCACCCCGATTCCGTGGCCGGTGCCCGGCGCCTCACCCGTGCCCGGCTGGCGGACTGGCAGCTGACCGGGGACACCCACGACGCGGCGGTCCTGGTCGTCTCCGAACTCTTCACCAACGCGGTCGTGCACACCGCGAGCGCCCGGGTCGTCTGCGAGCTCCGCTGCGACGCCGCCCGTCTCCGCGTCTCCGTGCAGGACCAGGGGCACGAGCCCGGCGGTCCACGGCTCTCCCTCACCTCCGACGGGGAGCACGGACGCGGACTGCTGCTCGTCGACTCCATGAGCGCCGCCTGGGGATCCCACGACGCGGGGTACCACTCCGGGCGCATCGTGTGGGCGGAGCTGCCGTACGGTCCGGAGCGGACATGCTGAGGAACGCCCTCTCCCAGCTCCTCGGGGCGCGCAGGGGACGCCCCGAGGAGGAGGACGGCGCGCCTGACCGGGTCCGGCTCCCGCTGCCACCCGCGCTGTCGGCGAGCCTCGGCTGCGACGCCGTGGGCGTGCCCGCGCAGTACGGTTTCCGGCTGATGTCCCATCTGCCGCGCGCGGGATGCGTGTTCGCCGACGCCGACCGCTGGTGGTGGATCGTGCCGGCGGGTTCCGACCTCGATCTGGACTGGCCGGAGCAGGCCTCGTACGCCGCCGGGGCGTACGTCCCGGCCGGGCGTCCCCGGCTGATCCACACACCGGAGAGCCGCACGCCCTACACGCCGCCCATCCCTCTCTTCCTCATGGTGTGCCAGGTCACCGGCGTCGCCCCGACCTGGGGCCCGTCCGGCCGGCCGAGGGCGGTACCCGCTCCCTGAGGCCCACGCCGTTCAGGGGCGGTCGAGGTACCCGAGCCCGGGGTGCGCCCGGGTGTATCCCTCGACGAGTCTGCGGGCCACGGAGACGGAGTCCACCAGTGGGTGCAGGGCGAAGGCCCGCACGGCCGCCGACCGCGAGCCGCTTTCCGCCGCCTCCAGCACCGCACGCTCCACCGCCTTCACCGCGGTGACCAGCCCGACCGCGTGGTACGGCAGCGGGTCGACGGCGACGGGACGGGCGCCGTTGGCGTCGACGAGACACGGCACCTCGATGACGGCGTCCTCGTCGAGCACCGGGAGGGCGCCCCGGTTGCGGACGTCGAGGATCAGCGAGGTGCGTTCGTCGCGGGCGACGGCCCGCATCAGAGCCAGGGCGACCTGCTCGTACCCGCCGGACTCCAGGTCGCTCTCCTCACGCTCACCGGCCCCCGCCACGTCCCGGTTCTCCGACATGTACGTGGCCTCACGTTCGGCACGCGTACGGTCCCAGGTGGCCAGAGGCGGTGCGGCCGGGTCCTTCATCCGGGCGTAGAAGCCCTCCTGCTGCTCGCGGAGGAAGGCGCCGCGGGTCTGTTCGGCGTCCTGGTAGGCGCGGACCGCCTCGCGGTTGAAGTAGTAGTAGTGCAGGTATTCGTTGGGGACGGCGCCCAGGGAGCGCAGCCAGTCCGCGCCGAACAGCCTGCCCTCCTCGAAGGAGCCGAGCAGGGCGGGATCGGCGAGCAGACGGGGGAGTTCGTCGCGTCCGTCGACGTGGAGCCCGCGCACCCAGCCCAGGTGGTTGAGTCCGACGTAGTCGATCCAGGCCCGGTCGGGGTCCACGCCCAGGACGCGGGCGATACGTCGGCCGAGTCCCACCGGTGAGTCGCAGATGCCGATGACCCGGTCGCCGAGGTGCCGGGCCATCGCCTCGGTGACCAGGCCCGCCGGGTTGGTGAAGTTGATGACCCACGCGTCGGGGGCGAGCCGGGCGATGCGCCGTGCGAGGTCGGTCGCGACGGGAACGGTACGCAGCCCGTAGGCGATGCCGCCCGCCCCGACCGTCTCCTGGCCCAGTACGCCTTCGTCGAGGGCGACGCGCTCGTCGGCCGCCCTCCCTTCGAGGCCGCCGACCCTGATCGCGGAGAACACGAAGTCCGCGCCCCGCAGGGCCTCGTCGAGGTCAGCGGTCGCGACGACGGCGGGCGCGTCGTCGATGCCGGCGGCCTGTTCGGCCAGGACCCGTGCGACGGCCGTGAGCCGGTCGGCGTCGGTGTCGTACAGGGTCACCCTCGTCACGCGGCCTTCGGCGTGGTCGCCGAGGAGTGCCCCGTACACCAGAGGGACCCGGAATCCGCCGCCACCAAGAATTGTCAGCTTCACGCTGCTCGATGGTACGGGGCGGGGAGCCGGGTGCCCCGGACCTGGGGGCACGGGCACCCGGCGCCGCGGACCGCCGCGCGGGTCAGTGGCCGTTCCACCACCGCACGACGGCGTGCCAGATCCTCGTCGGTCCGCTGCGCTGCGCCGGGACGACGGCGCCCTCTCCGGACGCGGCGTCCGCGGGGGCGGTGGGCGCCGCGGGCGACACGCGGCCGACGGGCGCGGCGCCGCGGACGGCGGGTGAGGCGACCACCCAGTCGCCGGGTGTCCGCGGACGGGCCACGGCAGGCAGCGGTTCCTCGTCGATCTCCTGTTGCGGTGCCGGGGCGAACGTCGCCGGGAGGTCCACGAGATGCCGCGACATGAAGTTCCCGGCGCGGCTCAGCTTGTCCTCGTCGACGGCGAGTTCCAGGTCGGGCAGGCGCATCAGGAGGGCGTCGACGCCGACGTCGGCGATGGCGCGTCCGATGTCCTGGCCCGGGCACTCGTGGGGGCCGCTGCTGAACGCCATGTGGGCACGGTTGCCCTCCATGCTGAGGGTCAGGTCCGGCCGTACGGCGGGATCCGTGTTGGCCGGCGCGATGCCGACGATCAGCGCGTCGCCGGCCTTGATCTGCTGCCCGCCGAGCTCGGTGTCGCCCACCGCCCAGCGGCCGAGGACCGCGGTGAAGGGCGGCTCGTCCCACAGGGTCTGCTCGACCGCCTCGGGCACGGTCATGTGCCCTCCGCTGAGCCTGGCGCGGAACCTGGGGTCGGTGAGCACCATGCGGAGCACGTTGGCGATCAGGTTGGCGGTCGTCTCGTAGGCGACGATCAGGACCACCCGCAGGTGCTCGCTGATCTCCTTGTCCGTGAGCTCCGCGGGGTGTTCGACCAGCCAGGTGGCGAAGTCCTCGGCGGGTACGGCCCTGCGGCGCTGGACCAGCCGGTCCAGGGCGCCGATCACGTAGGCGTTGCTGGCGACGGCGGTCTCCGAACCACGCGTCATGTCACGGGCGGCCTGGACCAGTCGGTCGTCGTACTCCTCCGGCATGCCGATGATCGCGCACATCACCATCATCGGGAGCCGCTCGGCGAACTGGGTGACCAGTTCGGCCCTGCCCTCCGCGCAGAAGTCGTTGACGAGCCGGTTGGAGTACCGGTTGATGTGGCGGCGCACGCCCCGGGTGTCGATGCGCGCCATGCTGTCGGTGACCGCGCCGCGCAGCCGTTCGTGTTCGGCGCCCTCGGCGAAGGAGCAGACGGGCTGCCAGGTGAAGAGCGGGGCGAGCGGGTGGTCGGGGGCCACGCTGCCGTCCTGCAGGCCACGCCAGCGTCGCGAGTCACGGGAGAACTGCGAGGGGGTGCGGGTCATGTGGAGGTTCTCGCTGTGTCCGAGCACCAGCCAGGCGGGGACGTCCTCGTGGAGCAGGACGGGCGCCACCGTGCCGTGTTCGGCGCGCAGCTTCTCGTACAGGCCGGCGGGGTCGGCCTCGGCCTCGGGACCGTAGAGCCTGCGCAGCCCGCCCGGCCCGATTCCCATGGTGTGCGCGGGACATTGCGGGGGCGGAACCGGGCCTGCGGACGATCCGGGTTCGTACTGGAAGGGGGTGGTCACAGTGGCTCCAGGAATAGGACGTTCCGGAACAGGGCTGTTGGGGACAGGGCCCGTTCGACTACAGAGGTGGGTGCCGTCGTCAGGTGAGCGGCACGGCGAGGCTGTGCAGATAGCGCATCAGGGTCATCAGTACGTCGCGGCTGGAGGCGCGCAGCCGCGCGTCGCAGTCGATCATCGGCACCTCGTCCGGCAGGTCCAGGGCGCTGCGCAGGGCCTCGACGGGGTGTTTCGGGGCGCCGGGGAAGGTGTTGACGGCGACGACGAACGGAACGCCGCGCTCCTCCAGCCGGCCGATGACGTCGAAGCTGACCTGGAGCCGCCGGGTGTCGATGAGGACGACGGCTCCGAGCGCTCCTTCGAAGAGCCCGTTCCAGAGGAACCAGAAGCGTTCCTGGCCGGGGGTGCCGAACAGGTAGAGGATCAGTTCGTCGCTGAGACTGATCCGGCCGAAGTCCATGGCGACCGTGGTCGCCGTCTTGGTCTCCACTCCCACGTTGTCGTCCACGCCGACGCCGGCCTGGGTCATGGTCTCTTCGGTCGTCAGGGGCCGGATCTCGCTGACCGAGCCGACCATGGTCGTCTTGCCGACCCCGAACCCGCCGACGACGACGACCTTGACCGCGGCCGTGGCCGTGTCGGGAAGGACGTCCTCGCTGCGGGGGCCCGTGATCGTGTCAGAGCTTCTGAAGTCCATGCATCACCGCTTCGAGGAGGGACCGGTCCGGGAGCGCGGCGCGCACGATGGGCGCGCGCGACTCGATCAGTTCGGTCGCCAGGAGTTCTGTCAGGAGCGAAGTGACCACGCTGAAGGGGAGACTCAGGTAGGCCGAGATCTCGGCGACGGACAGCGGCGCCTTGCAGAGCCGCAGGATCGCGGCCTGTTCGGGCTGGACCGTCGGCGACGGCTCGGCCTGCGCCACCACCATCGTGACGAGGTCGAGCGCCGCCCTCTCGCCGTCGGGGGCACCGGTGATCACGTACAGCCGTTCGGGGTCGCTCACCGCCGGGTCGGCCTTCCGGCGTTCTCGTCGGGGAGGACTCATCCGGCCTGCCCGTCGTGGCGCGGGGGACTCGTCAGATGGGCGCCGATACGGACGACCATGTCGCGCATGCGGGCACCCACCAGTCCGGCGTCGACCGTCTCGCCGGCCAGGACGGCGAGGTAGGCGCCGGCACCCGCGGCCATCAGGTAGAAGAACCCTCCGGTGACCTCGATGACGACGAGCTTCATCAGGCCGTCGCTGTAGGGGATCTCGGTGGCGACGGCTGCGGCCAGGCTCTGCAGCCCGGCGCAGGCGGCGGCGAGACGGTCGGCGACGTCGGGGTCGCCGCCGTGCCGGGCGATGCGGAGGCCGTCGGCGGAGAGCACCACGATCTGGTGGATGCTCGGTACGTCGTCGGCCAGTTCCTTGAGCATCCAGTCCATGTTTCCCCGCTGCTGGATCACTTCTCGTCTCCCTTGTCCCACGCGTCGTCAGAGTCCGTGTCGTTCCCGGGGTCCTTGGGCACACCGTTGACGGCCTGGGTGAAGGCCTCCAGCCAGAGGCCGGGCGGCGCGGTCGCGCCGCCGCCGTGTCCGTTGTGCCCGTTGCGCGCGGCGGGTTCGGCGGCCGGCGCGGACTGCTGCGGGAGGTTGTGCGATCCGAGGGGTGCGCGCCCTCGGCTGCGGCGCTGCGGGAGCCCGCCCTCGGTCCACTCGGTCACGACGATCTCGTCGTCGCCCATGGCCGCCGAGGCGGCGGGCGCGGGCCGTGCGGCGGAGGCCGCCGGGGCCGGTGCGGGGACGGGGGTCGCGAGCGAGGGAACGGGGCCGGTCGCGGCGGGGCGCGCCTTGTGCTTGCCGCGCGGGGGGACGACGTGCTGCATCTGCGACATGTCGAGCGAGCTCTGGGGCCGCGAGGTGGCGCCGATGCCGTGCGCGATGCCGGGAGCGGGGCCGGTGGTGATCATGTCGCGCGGCACGATGAGTACGGCGCGGACCCCTCCGTACGCGGACTGCCGCAGGGAGACCTGGAGTTGGTACATGCGGGCGAGCCGGCCGACCACGGCCATGCCGAGGCGCGGGGACTCCCCCAGGTCGTTCATGTTGATGCCGGCCTGTGCCTGGGCGAGCATGTTCTCGGCCCGCACCCGGGCCTCCTCGCTGAGGCTGACGCCGCCGTCCTCGATCTCGATGGCGATGCCCGTCTGCACCTCGACCGCGGTGACGTGCACCCGGGTCTGCGGCGGCGAGTAACGCGTCGCGTTGTCGAGGAGTTCGGCGCAGGCGTGGATGAGCGGCTCGACCGCGGTGCCGACGATGGCGACCTTGGCGATGGAGTGCAGGTCGACGCGCTGGTACTCGAGGATGCGGGACATGGCGCCGCGCAGCACGCTGAACAGCGGTACGGCCTTGGGCCACTGGCGGCTGGGGCGCGCGCCGCCGAGTACGGCGATGGAGTCGGCGAGGCGGCCGATCAGCGCGGTGCCGTGGTCGATGCGGAGGAGGTCGTCGAAGACGTCGGGGTTGCGCCCGTGGTGGTCCTCCATCTCCCGGAGTTCACTGGCCTGCCGGTGGACGATGGCCTGGACCCGGCGGGCGACACTGACGAAGGCCCGCTGCGCGGAGTCACGCATGGCCTCCTCGTTGTCGATGATGTCGAGGACCTGGAGGACGAGTGCCCGCTGCGCCTTGGGGAGGTTGCGGTAGGACGCGTCGGCGTCGACGATGTCGCGCATCACCTCCTGCGGGGAGTTGCTGGCGCGCAGCCGGCGGATGGCCGCGGGCAGGAGTTCCTTGCTGAGCCGTTCGGTCTCCTGGTCGTAGGTGGCGATCCTGTGTTCCAGGGCCGCGATGCGCCGTTCGTACTCGGCCCGCTGGACGCGCATCGCCCGGCGTCGGCGGTTCAGTACGACGGCGAGCGTGGCGACCACGGCGGTGGCGACCGCGCCGCACACGACGACTGCCGCCCGTGCGGCGCCGGTGACCGGCACCGCGCCGGCCGCGGTGGCGCCCGCCATCAGCACGACGGGCAGGAGCGCGGCACGGACTACGGGGATGTCTCTTTTGGTCGGCGGTGATTCAACACGGACCATCTAAACCCTCTGGCGGTTGATTTCGGGAGGTATACGCATGTGCACGGATAGTTGTGCACAAGCGCTCGAATTCATATCAACTCGACTTCACTGCGCGTGAGCCTAACCAGATCAGAACAGTGCCTCGGCATATTCGCCCAACCCCCTGCGCGAGGGCGTCCGCGGTAATACACTCGCCAGTTTTTGCACTCAGCGGTGCCGAGCGTGCGCAGGGAGTGACGTGCGCGCGGAATCGGGAGAAAGTAGACCCCGGTGTCCCACTGTGCGGGACACCGGGCCCCGACGAGCGTCGACCCGGGAAGCCCAATCACCAGTGGATTAACGAAAATTCAGGCACACAAGAGCGAACAACGCCGATGTGAGCGAATACCGAGGAACCGCAGAGCGGGACAAGCGCACATGCGATCGAATCGGATCGAAAGGAGCAGATCCCTGATCGACGAACGAATGTACGGACAGGAGGGCGCAGGCGGCGGTACCGGATCGGAGGTCGGCGGCGGACGGGCCGGGCCGGATTCAAGGTCCTCACTCTCCGTGAGGCTCACCCCCGCCGCCCGGGACGCCCGTGCACTCCTCCCGGGGCCCGCCGGATGTCAGCGACGGCCGCCGAGCCGGCCTTCCAGGTGCACGAGCAGTGCACCGAGCTGTCCGCCGAGACCGCTGCGCGTCTCCTCGTCGAGCCCCGAGAGCACCGACCGCTCGTAGGCGAGCTGTTCGGGCAGCAGCCGGTCGACCAGGTCGCGCCCCGCGTCCGTGAGCCCGACGTGGACGACCCGGCGGTCCCTGGCGTCGCCGCGCCGGTCGATCAGGCCGGACTCCTGCAGGGCGCGCAGACGCTTCGTGACGGCGGCCCCCGACGAGAAGGTCTCGCGGGCCAGTTCGCCGGGGGTGAGCTCCCGGTCGGTGCGCCGCATCGCTCCCAGCAGGTCGAATTCGGCACGGTTCAGCCCGGCGGACCGCAGTGGCGCGTCCTCGGCCTGCTGGAGCAGGGCCGCGCAGCGGTTGATCCGGCCGATGAGCTCCATCGGGCCGGTGTCCAGCCCCGGGTTGACGGCCTGCCACTGCCGTACCACCGAGGCCACGATGTCGTCGGTCACACCGCTCCGTTCGCCGGGGGCAGGGTGATCAGCCCCTGCCGTTGTGCTGTCGCCGCGAGCGTACGGTGTCCTGCCTGCTCGGCGGCGAGCAGTTCCTCCTCGGGAAGTGCGCGCTGCCACCATTCGCCGGAGGCGACGTCGCCGGCGTCGCGCAGTTCGACGAGCGCGGCGGTCAGCCTCCTGCGGGCCTTCTCCAGCGCCGGAGGATCGGCTGCCGGGTCGGCGACCGCGCGCTCGGCGCGGTCCCGGGCGTCCCCGGCCGCGGCGAGGGCCCGCTCCACGCGTCCGGACGCCCTGCGGTTGGTGACGGCGACGGCGGCGAGAAAGCCGACCGCGACGCCCACGAGGGTGTCCAGGGCCCGGTCCGTGATCAGCCGGCCCGCCGGCTGGAACCCTCCGAACTCCAGGATCAGCAGGGCCATCGGGGTGACGGCGACGGAGCCGAGCCAGTAGTTGCGGGTGATCAGCGCCTCGGCGGCGAAGCTGAAGAACAGGACGCACAGGACGAGGGCGAGCGGGCCGGTCCGGGCGAGGGGGATCACGGCCGCGAAGACCAGGACGCCGAGGAGGTTGCCGACGGTCCGCTGCAGCCCGCGGCTCCAGGAGAGAGCGAGGTTGGGCTGGTAGACGGAGGCCGCGGTGACGATCGCCCAGTACGGGTGACCGACGCCGAGCGCCGAGGACACGTAGCCGGCCAGGGCGCAGCCGACGAGCGTGCGGACGGCGACCGGCAGCACCGGTGAGCCGGGGCCGAGGGCGCGCAGCAGCCGGCGCCTGGCCTCGCGCCGGCCTCTCCGCATCCGCTGCCCGGCCCGTTCGGCGTCGATCCCGAAGAGCTGCTCGAGGGTGCCCGGTGCGGGCGGAGGGCTGGGGACCGGACCTCGGGCACGGGTCTTCGCCGCCCATCGGCGCAGCTCGTCGGGGTCGGTTCCCGGGACGTGGCCGTCGGCCGCGGGGGTGGCGAGGGCACGCTCGGCGTGGACGACGAGGCGTTCGAGTTCCTGGCGTACGGGGGTGGGGCGGCCCGAGGCCAGCAGTGACTGCCACGCGCCCTGTACGGCAGCGGCGGCGGCGTGCCGGCTCCGGGCGTCGGGCGCCGTCGCGTACGCCGCGGCGGCGTCGAGCGCGCGGGCGGTGGCGAGACGCTCGGGGCCCTCCCGGCGCCACAGCGCGGGGCCCGCGGTGACCAGCCAGGAGAAGGCGCCCGCGGCCAGCATCAGCGCCATGTGTCCCGGGACCTGGCCGAGCTCCTGCGGCGCGAAGAGCGCGGCCGAGGTGACGAAGGCGAAGATCACGTTGCCCGGCGGGCCGATGCGGGTCGCGTCGCAGAAGGTCTTCTGCACGGCGGCGAGCAGCGCCCCGACGGCGATCAGCACGGCGGTGGAGTCCGTGAGCGAGGCGGTGACCAGGGCTGCCGCGAGCCCGGCTGCCATCCCCAGGATCACACGGAGGACGGTGTGGGCCCTGCGGGCGTACGGCAGGTTGTGCCCGTAGAGCGCGCACAGCGAACCCGCCATGGTGTACATGACCAGGTCGAGCCGGCCGAGGGAGTACAGCAGCAGATTCGGGACGGCGGACGCCACGACCACACTCAGCGCGGGCTTGTACCAGATCTCCGCGGGGCTGTTGAGCCGCAGGACACCGGTGACCGGCAGTTTGTGGACGGATGGCTTCCGGGATCGCACAGCTGTATCACTCACTCATTTACTTTAACAGGTGTTATACCCGTAAAACATTTTCGCCGGAGGGCTCCGGCCCGGGTAGCAGCCGGCCATCGGCGGACCTAGCGTGCTGCACAACAGCGTAGGAACACCACGGATCGCCCGCCTCGGGAGGAAAGCGCATGAAGCTCACGGAGCCGGTACCCGGCGGGCCCTGCTGGGTCGAACTGAGCACTTCGGACGTGGGTGCGGCGCAGGCGTTCTACGCGGCGCTCTTCGGCTGGCGGTCCGAGACCGACCCGCGGCCCGAGGCGGGCGGCTACACCACGGCGCGGCTGGGCGAGGACGCCGTCGCGGCCTTCAGCCCCCTCTACCGCCCGGAGCAGGAGCCGGCCTGGACGGTCTCCTTCGCCACGGAGGACGCGGACGCGTCCGCCGACGCCGTCCGGTCGGCGGGCGGCACGGTGCTCATGGGCCCCGTGGACGTCTTCGACCAGGGCAGGTTCACCGTGGTGGCCGACCCGGCGGGTGCGGTGTTCTCCCTGTGGCAGGCGCGCGCGTTCCCGGGCGCGGGCCGCTTCAACGATCCGGGGACCCTGGGCTGGACCGAGCTCCGGACCCCCGACCCGCAGGGCGCTCTCGCCTTCTATCCGGCGGTGTTCGGCTGGACCGTCAGCGATTCGGCGCACTTCACCCACTGGGGTGTGGACGGAGCCGACTTCGGCGGGATGAAGCAACAGGGCGACGAGGAACGGGCGCGGACCCCCGCACACTGGCTGCCCTACTTCACCGTCTCCGACACCGAGCGGACCGCGGCCGGGGCCCTGTCCGCGGGCGGCCAGCCGCTGGCACCCCCTGCGCACATCCCCGGCGGCCCCTGGGTCGCGACGCTCCGCGACCCGCAGGGGGCGAGGTTCGGCATCCACACGCCCTGATCCGGGCCCTGGTGCGCACGCCTCGGCAGCGGCCGGGCGCGCACGGGCCGTGATCCGGCCGGAGCGTCGTCGCCCCGTATCCGGTGGGACCCGGATGATCAGCCGAGGCCGCGTGCGTCCTGCTTGAGCGCGGTGTCCACGGTCAGCGCCGTCGCCACCACGAGGCTCAGCAGCGGTTCGGGGAGGCGGTGGTGGATCTGGAGCACGTAGTTGTCCGCCGTGGTGAACATGGTCTTCGCGAGACCCTCCCAGGTCTTGGTGATCCTGGCGATCTCGACGCCGTCGTGGTCGACGATGGCGAAGTTCCAGGCGCGCCAGTTCTCGGCCTTGATCGCTCCGACCTGCCGTCCGTCGGCCGTCATGGCGAAGTTGATCTTGCCGATGGCGTTCTGCTGGACGATCTCCCCGACGGGCCGTCCGTCCGGACGCTGCACCACAACCCGGGACTTGATGAACTTCGCCGGGCGGGTGAGGAGCAGTTGCGGCTGCCCGTGGGCGTCACGGATCTCCAGGCGGTGCGTGAGGTACTGGTCGATGCTGGAGACGAACCTGAGAACCTTGCGCAGGGCGCTCTGACCGACCTGGACGACCGACCCGACGGTGTTGCCCTGCTGGTCGAAGACGCTGTACTCGTTCGTGAGCTCGATCAGCTTGGCCTTCTGGTTCACCACCAGCACCTGCTGGTCGAACAGCGTGCCGGAGCCGGGCGCTCCCTGCGGAGGAACGGCCTGCCCGGGGGCCGCCTGCTGCGGGGCGAACGGCTGCTGCGGCATCGCGGCGTAGGGACCGCCGGCCTGCGGCTGGGCCTGTCCGGCGTAGGGGCCGGTGGCCTGCGGCTGGGCCTGGGCCGGTGCCTGACCCTGGGCCGGATGCGTGTGTTCCGTCCACCGGGAACCGTCCCAGTAGCGCAGCAGCTGCGGTGCTCCGTAGGGGTCCGGATGCCAGCCCGCAGGTATGTTCGATTGCGTTGTCACCGGGGCACACTATCCTGCCGAACTGCGGGCCGGACTCATTGAACATTCACACACCATCTACGATGGCGGCGATGACCAGAGTGCGCACACGGACGGACCGGCGACGGAGCGGCAGCGGCCTGCTCACCGCGCCGGTCTGGGCACTCATGCTCCTGGCGGTCTTCCTCTGCTGTTCCCCCGCCGCGACGGCCGCACCCCGCGCGGAGGCCCCCTCGGCCTCCGCCGTCCGGGCCTTCACCCCGGTGCAGGCGCCCGCCGTGTCCGTCGTGGTGGCCGACGCACCGGACGAACGCGGCATCGGAAGCTCCTGCCACGGACCGGTCGACCACACGACGGCCGTCGTCCTGCCCGGCCATCCCGCTCCTCTCGCGCCGCCCTGCCCCTCGGCGTCCTCCCGGACGGCTCCGCTCACCGGGGCCGACGCCATCCGGGGCCCGTCGAACGACAGCGTGGGCTCCGTCGACCAACTGCGTCTCCAGGTCCAGCGGACGTAGGCGTCCCGGATCCCCCTTCCACGCCGCCGAGGCGCGGGAGGCGGGTCTCCGTGTGCCCTTCCCCCCGCGTGGCGCGTCGTCCGCGCACGCGGCCCGCCGAACCCGAGGACCTGACATGGCATCCGCCAAGAACCAGAACAGCCCTGCCGCCGCGCGCCGCGCCAAGCTCGAGGAGGCCCGCCGCAAGGAGCGGGCCCGCGAGCGGCGCAGCCGGATCATCACCATCACCGCCGCCGTGGCCGTGCTCGCCGGCCTCGTCGCCGGGGGCGGTTACCTGATGTCGGCCGCCGACGAGAAGGACAAGGCCGAGGACCAGGCCAGGACCTCCCCCGTCACCGGGGAGAAGTCCTGGGACGACCTGACCCAGGACCACGTCGAGACGCCCGTCGACTACCCGATGAACCCGCCTGTCGGCGGCAACCACGATCCGGTCTGGATGAACTGCGACGCGGACGTCTACACCGAGGCGATACCGAACGAGAACGCCGTCCACTCGCTGGAGCACGGCGCCGTCTGGGTCACGTACAACGACAAGGCGCCGGACGCCGACGTCAAGGCGCTCGCCGAGCGCGTCGGGAAGACGCCCTACTCCCTGATGAGCCCGGTGGCCGACCAGAAGGACCCGCTGATGCTCAGCGCCTGGGGCAAGCAGCTCACGGTGAAGAGCGCCACCGACGCCCGCGTCGCCCAGTTCTTTACCAAGTACGTCCAGGGCGCGCAGACCCCGGAGCCCGGTGCCGCCTGCTCCGGCGGGGTCGCCAAGTGAGCCCGGCCGTCCGTACCTCCCGTTCGCTGGTGTGGGCGGGGGTCATGGTGTTCGTCGTGGCCGTGGGGCTGGTGCTGCTGATGGTCGTACGCCCCTCGGCCGCCTCCCCCGCCGGCTCGGGGGCGGCCGGCGCCGTCCCTGCGGAGGGGTCGGCCGACGTGGGGTTCGCCCGCGACATGTCGGTCCACCACCAGCAGGCGGTGGAGATGGCGTTCCTGGTCCGGGACCGCACCGACGACGAGGACGTGCGCAGGCTGGCGTACGACATCATCAACACCCAGGCCAACCAGCGCGGGATGATGCTGGGCTGGCTGGAGTCGTGGGACCGGCCCAAGAGTTCGGACCGGCCGCCGATGGAGTGGATGGGGCACCCCGTCACCCCGTCCGACGGCTCGCTCATGCCGGGCATGGCGACGGACACCGAGCTGGACCGGCTGCGCGCGGCCGACGGGAAGGACGCCGAGGTGCTGTTCCTCCGGCTGATGACCGTCCACCACCGCGCGGGGGCCGACATGGCGCGCGCGGCGGCCGGCGCGGCGGGCACGGACGAGATCAGGAGCCTGGCGGCCGGGATGGCCCGGGCCCAGGAGTCGGAGAGCTCGTTGATGGCGGACATGCTGAAGGCCCGGGGCGCGCAGCCCTGAGGCGACCGGTGACCGGGCGGGTCCGGCGACGCGTGTCGCCGGACCCGCCGTGTCCGCGGCACCGCGAATTCACCCGGCGCCCATGTCCTCCTCATGAACGCGACACCGGGGCAGCGCTCCGCCACCCGACACTTCCTGACGAGTCATGGACATGTCCCTCTCACGACAGGAAGCATCCGTGCGCATGCACCGCTCCCCCCGGCTGGTGGCGACCGCCGTCCTCGGCACCGCGCTCGTCGCTCTCGCCCCCCTCTCCCCCGCCCACGCGACGTCGCTCCCGTCCGTCGGCGCGACGGCGGAGACGGCCGCGCTGTACGACGACGAGGCAGGCGGCAACGCGAACGCCGACGACCCCGCGATCTGGCGCAACGACGCGGATCCCGGCCGCAGCCTGGTCGTCGCCACCGCCAAGGAGGGCGGGCTCCGGGTGTACGGACTCGACGCCTCCCTCGTCCAGACGATTCCGGCACCGGCGCCCGTCACGGAGGACCACGCCCCGGGCCGGTTCAACAACGTCGACCTCGTGTCCGGGCTCCGCACCCCGGCCGGCCGCGCCGACTTCGCCGTGGTGAGCGACCGGGGCAACGACCGCCTCCGCGTGTACCGCGTCGACCCCTCGCAGCCCGGTGGCCCGCTGAAGGACGTCACGGATCCCGCCGCCGCCCCGGTGTTCTCGTCGGACCAGGCCGAGATCGACGAGCAGCGCACCGCGTACGGCCTCGCCACCTGGCAGGACCGTTCCACCGGGCGGGCGTACGCGCTCGTCAGCCGGCGCAACACCACGGACCTCGCGCTGCTGGAGCTGCGGCCCACGGCGGCGGGCACGGTCGGCTACCGCCTGGTGCGCACCCTCTCCCTCCCCTCCTCCTTCCGGCTCCCGGACGGCCGCTCGTGGACGCCGTGCGGCGAGCCGGGTGAGCTGCCCCAGGTCGAGGGGATGGTCGTCGACCCGGCGAACGGCATGCTCTACGCGGGCCAGGAGGACGTCGGCATCTGGCGCCTGCCCGCCGGTCTGCGAGGGCGCCCGGTCCTGGTGGACAAGGTGCGCGAGTACGGCGTCCCCGGGACGTACGACCCGGAGACCGAGGAGTGCGTCCCGGGCGCCGACCCGGGCTTCGGCGGCAAGCGCCTCGCGGCCGATGTGGAGGGTCTCACCCTCGTCCGCGAGTCCGGCGGTGACGGCTACCTGCTGGCGTCGGGCCAGGGTGACGACACGTTCGCGCTGTACGACCGCGAGGTGTCCGAGGACAACGAGTACGAGGGCGGCTTCCGGGTGGGCGCCGTCTCGGCCGACCTGGACGGCAGCGAGGAGTGCGACGGTGCCGCCGTGCTCGACGAGCCCCTGGGCGCCCGGTACCCGCACGGGCTCCTCGTGGTCCAGGACGGACACGAGACCTCCGCGTCGGGCGCCGAGGAGGGCCGGGAGGCGACCGGCTTCAAGTTCGTCGACCTCCGCGCGGTGAAGGACGCGGCGGGCCTGTAGCGCGGGTCCCGTACCCCCCGGCGCGAGCCCTCCGCCACCCGGGGCATCGCATAGGCTCGTCGACGATATGAAGAGCTACCTCACGCCCCTGGGGTCCAAGGCCGACAAGGACACCGTGCGGCGCCACAACCTGAGCCTCGTGCTGCGCGCCGTACGGGACGAGGGCGAGGCCGGTGAGGCGACCCGTGCCGGGGTGTCGGCGCGGGTCGGACTCACCCGCGCCGCGGTGTCCTCCCTGGTCGAGCAGTTGCTGGACAGCGGCTTCGTCACGGAGTCGGGCAAGACCTTCAGCGGCCAGGCGGGGCGCCCGGGTACGGCCCTGAAAGTGGCGCGCACCGGGCCCGCCGGGCTCGGCGTGGAGATCAACATCGACTACGTGTCGGTGTGCGTCGTGGATCTGGCGGGCACCGGCCGGGTACGGCAGACCGAGCACCTGGACAACCGGGGAGCCCCGCCCGGGGAGGTGCTGGCCCGGGCGGCGGGGATCGCCGCGCGCACCCTGGACTCGGCGAGGGAGCAGGATCTGTGTCCGGTCGGCACGGCGCTCGCACTGCCGGGACTCGTCTCGGGCGGCTCGGTCCGCCAGGCGCCGAACCTGGGCTGGAACCAGGTCGCGGCCGAGGACCTCTTCGGTGAGGCGCTCGCCGGTCTGCGCCCCGGCACGGCCGCGCTGCCCGTGCGTTCGGAGAACGAGGCGAATCTCGCGGCGCTGGCCGAACTGTGGTTCGGCGGGCTCGGCACGGTGCGCAGCTTCCTCTATCTGACGGGCGAGATCGGTGTCGGCGGCGCCCTGGTGCTCGACGGCGAACTGCTGCGCGGCGCGCACGGTTTCGCCGGGGAGATCGGGCACGTGGTGGTGGACCCGGCCGGCCCGGAGTGCCGGTGCGGTTCGCGCGGCTGCCTGGAGCAGTACGCCGGCCAGTCGGCCCTGCTGCGCGCGGCCGGCATCGGTGAGGGGGCGGGCGGTGCCGCGGGGGTGATGGAACTGGAACGGCGGGCCCAGGCCGGCGAGCCGGTGGCCTTGGCCGCCGTCGCCGACGCGGGACGGATGCTGGGACAGGTGCTGTCGGGCGCGGTCAATCTGTTCGACCCGGACGCGGTCGTCCTCGGCGGGATATACCGCGGCCTGATGCCGTGGCTCGCGCCACCGGCGGACGAGGAACTGACGGGCCGTGTGGTGTCCGGACTCTGGTCCCGGGGAGGCGGCAGGCTGCGCGCGTCCTCCGTCGCGGGCGACGCGGCCCGGGGCGCGGCGGCGCTGGTGGTGCAGGACGTGCTGGCGGACCCGGTGGCGTACTCCCGGTCCGTCCCGGCGGGCCTCTGACGGCGTCCGCCGCCGGTCCGGGGGCCCGCCGGTGCGGGCCGGCCCCCGGCCGGTGGACGTGGTGGGGTCAGCGGACGCCGAGGAGGTGTTCCATGGCGAGCTGGTCGAGGGCTTCGAAGGCCATGGAGCGTTCCGCGGCGGCGGTGGCGTCGAAGT
>NZ_JNYQ01000015.1 GCF_000717245.1 Kitasatospora papulosa | reverse complement strand
ACTTCGACGCCACCGCCGCCGCGGAACGCTCCATGGCCTTCGAAGCCCTCGACCAGCTCGCCATGGAACACCTCCTCGGCGTCCGCTGACCCCACCACGCACCAGGGGTGTCCGGAAAGCACCACCGGGCACCCCGCCCCTCCCTGCCGTGACACCGCCGGATCCGCGCAAGGGCTTGACGACAACCCCGTGGGAGCGTTCCCATGGGCCCGGCCACCCTCTTACCGCAAGGGCACCACCGTGACAGAACCTTCCCCGGACGGACGGATCCGCCGCCGCAGCCGCCGCACCAGGCGGATCGCCGTCCCCCTCACCGTCGTCTCCGCGATCGTCGCCGGCACCGTTCTGTCGGGCTGCGCCCAGCAGCGGGACGAGGACGTCTTCACCGTCATGAACTCCTCGACCGACGAGTCGTACCACCGCTGGGACGGTGACACCCTCAAGCGCTGCAGCAAGCAGCTCGGGATCACCATCGAGCAGCAGAGCGTGCCCGCGTCCCAGCTGATGACGAAGGCGCTGCGCATGGCGTCCTCCAAGTCGCTGCCGGACGTCCTCCAGCTGGACGCGTCCGAGATGCCGACGTTCGCCGAGGCCGGCGGGCTCATCCCGCTGAAGGACCTCGGGCTGACCACGACGGACATCCCCGAGGGGATCGTCGACTTCGGCTCGTTCGACGGTAAGTACTACGGGGCCGCGCGCACGGTGAACACCCTGGCGCTGTTCTACAACAAGGACACCCTCGACAAGGCCGGGCTGAAGGTGCCCACGACCTGGGCCGAGATGCAGTCGACCGCGAAGAAGCTGACCCAGGGCAAGCGGTACGGCCTGGCGCTGAGCGCCGGCGGCGCGGAGGACGGCGTCTTCCAGTTCACCCCCTTCATGTGGTCCAACGGCGGTGACGAGTCGAAGCTCGACACCCCTGAGGTCGCCGAGGCCCTGGACTACTGGAAGGCCCTCCTGAAGGACGGCTCCCTCTCCAAGTCCACGGTCAACTGGACCCAGGCCGACGTGAACGACCAGTTCATGGCCGGCAACGCGGCCATGATGATCAACGGCCCGTGGCAGGTCGAGACCCTGAACGCCCGGAAGGGCCTCAACTGGGGCATCGCCGAGATCCCGGTGCCCGAGGCGGGCGACGACTCGGTCGGCCCGCTGGGCGGCGGTGTGCTGACCGTGCCCAACACCGGAGACACCGAGCGTGAGAAGAAGGCCGCCGAGATCATCGGTTGCATGGCGGGCGAGCAGGAGCAGATCACCTACGCCCTGAACAGCTGGATGGTCCCCGCGAACAGCAAGGCCGCCGCCGTCTGGCGTACGAAGGCACCGGAGCTGGCGGCCCTGGCCGGCCAGGTCTCGACGGCCCGCTCGCGCACCGCGAAGGTCGGCGCCCGGTGGTCGTCCGTGTCGCTCGCCCTGCAGAGCGCCTTCCAGTCCGCGCTCACCGGCGCGTCCAGCGAGGCCGCTCTGAAGCGTGCCCAGCAGCAGGTCACGAGCGGGAACTGAGGTAACGAACCATGTCATCCACCACAGCCTCGGCCGCCGCGCTGCCGACCGGCCCGGAGGCCCCCGCGGCCGACGCGGTCAAGAAGCCCGTGAACCCGCGGAGCGCCAAGCGCCGCAAATCGCTCGCCCAGTGGGGCTTCATCGCCCCGGCCGTGATCTTCATGGCGCTGTTCTTCGGCTACCCGCTCGTCCGCAACATCGTGATGAGCTTCCAGGACTACTCGCCGTCCACGTTCTTCACCGGTGAGGCGCCGTTCAACGGCACGGACAACTGGAGCAACGTCTTCGGCGACGGGCTGTTCGGCAAGGCCCTGTGGCAGACGATCCTCTTCACCGTCGGATCGCTCGTCGGCCAGTTCTGCATCGGTCTGGCCCTCGCCGTCTTCTTCACCCGCCGCTTCCCGCTGAACGGGATACTGCGCTCGCTGATCCTGCTGCCGTGGCTGGTCCCGATGGTGGTCTCCGGCATCGTGTGGCGGCGCATCTTCGACCAGGACACGGGTGTCCTCAACAGCTTCCTGGGCACCGTCGGCCTTCCCGGTGACACGCCCTGGCTGACGAGCACGAGCATGGCGCTGACCTCGGTGATCCTGGTGAACATCTGGATCGGCATCCCGTTCAACATGGTGATCCTCTACGGCGGCCTCCAGGAGGTCCCCAAGGAGCTGAACGAGGCCGCCGCACTCGACGGCGCGTCCGCCTGGCGCACGTTCCGCTCGGTCACCCTGCCCATGCTCAAGCCCGTGATCACCGTGGTACTGGTGCTCGGCTTCATGTCGACGGTCAAGATCCTCGACCTGGTCCTCGCGCTCACGGACGGCGGGCCCGCCGACTCCACCCAGACGCTCGGCACGCTCACGTACCAGAACTCCTTCGTCCAGATGGACTTCGGGGCCGGTGCCGTGGTCGGCAACATCCTGATCCTGATCTCCGCCGTCTTCGCGGTGTTCTACCTGCGGGTCAACCGCAACGAGGGGAAGTGACCGGCATGGCGACCACCACCCAGATTCCCGCCGCCCCGGCTCCCGCCGTCCACCGGCCCAAGCGCCGCTGGGGTGCGACCGCCTTCGGCGTCGTCGTCCTCGCGGTGATGCTGTTCCCGCTGTACTGGATGATCAACACCGCGCTGCAGCCCGACGCGAGCCTGGTCGACGTGGGTCCGGTGCCGACGGGCATCGACTTCTCCGGCTTCACGTCCGCGATCACCGAGCAGGGCACCAACCTGCTGACGTCGCTGGCCGTGGCACTGGGCGCCGTGGCCATCTGCCTGGCGATCTCCGCACCGGCGGCGTACGGGCTGGCGCAGTTCAAGCTGCGCGGGAGCAGGACGATCGTCTTCGGGACGCTCATCACGCAGATGGTGCCGGGCATCGTCATCGCGAACGCTCTGTACAGCGCCTACGTGGACCTCGGTCTGGTCAACTCCTACTTCGGCCTGATGCTCGCGGACGCCTCGCTGGGCATCCCCTTCGCGATCGTGCTGATGCGCTCGTTCATGGTGTCGATCCCGCGTGAGGTCATCGAGGCCGCGGAGGTCGACGGGGCGGGCCGCGTCCGTACGTTCCTCCAGGTCGTCCTGCCGATGAGCCGGAACTCGCTGATCACCGCCGGGCTGTTCTCGTTCCTCTACGCGTGGAGCGACTTCATGTTCGCGCTCACGCTGAACACCACGGACGACGTCAAGCCGATCACGCTGGGGATCTACCAGTACATCGGCGCACACGTCGGCGACTGGGGCTCGGTCATGGCCGCCTCGGTGCTCTCGGCGGTGCCGGCGGCCGTCCTCCTCGTCCTGTCCCAGAAGTACATCGCCGCCGGTATCACCGGTGGCTCGGTCAAGTAAGGGTTCCCATGAGTGACTTCCCGGTCTTCCCGCCCGGATTCGTCTTCGGCGCGGCCACGGCCTCGTACCAGATCGAGGGCGCCGTGGAGGAAGACGGCCGCGGCCCGTCCATCTGGGACACCTACAGCCACACGCCCGGCCGGACGGACGGCGGCGACACGGGTGACGTCGCGTGCGACCACTACCACCGCTACCCGGAGGACGTGGCGCTGCTGCGCGACCTGGGCGTGGAGTCGTACCGCTTCTCGATCGCCTGGTCCCGGATCCAGGCCACGGGCAGCGGCGCGGTCAACCCCAAGGGGCTGGACTTCTACTCCCGGCTCGTCGACTCGCTGCTGGAGGCGGGCATCGAGCCGGCCGCCACGCTCTACCACTGGGACCTGCCGCAGGCCCTGGAGGACAAGGGCGGCTGGCGGGTGCGGGAGACGGCGGAGCGCTTCGGCGAGTACACGGCGATCGTCGCCGAGCACCTCGGTGACCGGGTGCCGCGCTGGATCACCCTCAACGAGCCCTGGTGCAGCGCGTTCCTCGGCTACTCGGTGGGACGGCACGCGCCGGGCGCGCAGGAGGGCCGCGGGGCGCTGGCCGCCGCGCACCACCTGCTGGTCGGCCACGGGCACGCGATGAACGCGCTGCGCGCGGCGGGCGTCCGCGAGGCGGGCATCACGCTCAACCTGGACCGCAACGTCCCGGCGACCGAGTCGGACGCCGACCTCGCGGCCGTCGTCCGGGCGGACACCCAGCACAACCTGGTGTGGACCGAGCCGCTCCTCGCGGGGCGCTACCCGGCCACCGAGGAGGAGACCTGGGGCGAGCTGATCACCGGCCAGGACTTCCGCCGCGAGGGCGACCTGGAGCTGATCTCCCAGCCGATGGACTTCCTGGGCATCAACTACTACCGGCCGATCGTCGTCGGCGCCGCACCGCACCGCGAGGCGGACCCGGCGCTGCGGGTGGCCACGGACAACCGGTACGCGGAGGGCCAGTACCCGGACGTCCGCAGGACGGCCATGGGCTGGCCGGTCGTGCCGGAGTCCTTCACCGACCTGCTGACCGTGCTGAAGCAGACGTACGGTGACGCCCTGCCGCCCGTGCACATCACGGAGAACGGCTCGGCGGAGTTCGACAGCGTCGAGGCGGACGGCTCGATCCACGACGCGGACCGGGTGGAGTACCTGCGCACCCACCTGACGGCGCTGCGCGCGGCGATGGACGCCGGTGTCGACGTACGCGGGTACTACGTGTGGTCGCTGCTGGACAACTTCGAGTGGGCGCTGGGCTACGCGAAGCGGTTCGGGATCATCCGGGTCGACTACGACACCCTGGAGCGCACCCCGAAGGACAGCTACCGCTGGTACCAGCAGCTGATCGCGGCGCACAGGGCCTGACCGGCCGAAGCCTCACGTCCGGGGGCGTACGCGTGGACACTCCGCGCGTACGCCCCCGGACGGCGTTCCGCACGTGGCCGGGCCCGGCGTGCGGGCACTCCTCGGGATTGGCTCGATTCCCATGACGTCCGGCACCGGTGACCGCACTCAGGTGTACGTTCATGACGCCTCAGGGGGCAGGCGTCGGCGTCCGGGCCGTCACCGGCCGGCCCGGGGCGGTGATCGAGTCAGGCCTCAACCCTAGGAGTACTCCCGTGCCCGTCACCACCGCACCGAAGATCTCGGCAGCGCTCGCGGCTGCCGCACTCCTCACCGTGGGACTGTTCGCACAGACGGCGGGCGCCGCCGTCGCCCAGAACCCGTGGACCGCCGCCGGCACGGTCGCGGACGTGGCCGGCGTGCAGGCCACCGGCACCTGGATCGCCGCCGCCGAGATCCACACCTATTCCGTCGGTGCGACCGTCAAGGACACCGCGGACGACGGTCGCGGCGCCCGCGTGAACATCCGTTCCCGGAGCGGTGACGGCGGCGAGGTCCTCACCAGCGTCAGCGCATCGGGCCAGGGGGTCGTCACGAAGGACAGCTTCACGCTCATAGGGCCGGTCACCGTTCAGGAGTGCCTGACCGACGGGGGCGTCAACGTCGTGTGCGGCCAGCCCTTCCGCATCATCTGACCGGCACCCCCGACTGTGTGCGACCCGGCGGTCAACGCACCGCGAACGCCGCCGGGTTGCCCAGGACGTCATGGACCACCCGGGCCGCCGCGCCCCGTGCCGCGTCGCCGGAGAGGGACGAGGCCCGCAGCCGGCTGCCGTTCTCGTGCCAGCGGCCGGAGACGACCCGGGCGGTGAGCTGGGCGTCCGCGGGTCCTTCCAGCCAGGGCATCAGGCTGCGGTAGATCCCGCCCAGCACGACCGCCTCCGGGTCGAAGAGGTTGACCGCCCCGGCCAGGACCACGCCCAGCCGGTCCCCCGCCTCGCGCAGCGCGGTGACGGCCCGCTTCTCCCCGGCCGCGGCGCGCTGCTCCAGTTCGGCGATTCCGCGTACGCCCATGGCGGGATCGATCCCGGCCGCGCGCAGCAGGGCCGCCCGGCCCGCGTACTGCTCCAGGCAGCCGTGGGCTCCGCACCGGCAGAGCGGGCCCTCGGGGTCGACGACGACGTGGCCGATCTCGCCGGCGAACCCGTGGGCGCCGCGCAGCATTTCACCGTTCACCACGAGAGCGCCGCCCACGCCGATCTCACCGGTGAGATAGAGGAAGGTGCGTACGCCGCCGAGTCCGCCGAACCAGAGCTCGGCGAGGGCGGCCAGGTTGGCCTCGTTGTCGGAGCCCACGGCGAGCGCCCGCCCGGCCGGGCGCAGCGTGCTGAGCGCCTGTCCGAAGATGCCCTCGGCCGCGACCCTGCTCCAGCCGAGGTTAGGGGCCTGCCGGACGACGCCGCCGGAGACGAGGCCGGGCAGCGCCAGCTCCACGCCGACCACCCGTAGTTCCTGTTCCCGGGTGGAGGCGATGACCCGGTTGGTGAGCCGGGCGGCGTGGGCCAGGACCTCGGCGGGCGGGACGTTCCGGTGGTCGGTGTGCTCGGTGACCCGGACGCGGTCGGTGCCGGTGAGGTCGACGGCGCACACGGAGACGTAGTCGATGTTGATCTCCACGCCGAGCCCCGCCGGGCCGGTGCGGGAGAGTTTGAGGACGGTGCCGGGGCGCCCGGCCGAGCCGCTGGAGGTCTTGCCGGACTCGCTGAGGCAGTCCAGTGCGAGCAGTTCCTCGACGAGTGAGGACACGGCGGCCCTGGTCAGCCCCACGAGGCTCGCCACCCGGGCGCGGGTGACCTCGCCCTCGTCACGGACGGTCCGCAGGACCAGGCTCAGGTTGTGGCGCCGCACGGACTCGTGTCCGGCCTTGGAGGCCTGCGAGGTGAGGTTGTTCTTCATCAGACCTTCGAGCCTAGAGCCTTTCGTCCGGGCCAGGCCGGTGTGGCCCGGACGAGAGGACCTGACGGGCGAAGGGCCGCACCCCGGGGGTGCGGCCCTTCGCTCACTTCCCGATCGCCTACTTGCGGATCAGGCTGCGCAGGACGTACTGCAGGATGCCGCCGTTGCGGTAGTAGTCCGCCTCACCGGGGGTGTCGATGCGGACGACGCCGTCGAACTCCACACCGGTGTCGGTGGTGACCTTGACGGTGCGCGGCGTGGTGCCGTCGTTCAGCTCGGTCACGCCGGTGAAGGAGAAGGTCTCCTCGCCGGTCAGGCCGAGGGACTCGGCGGTGTGGCCCTCCGGGAACTGGAGCGGGAGGACGCCCATGCCGATGAGGTTCGAGCGGTGGATGCGCTCGTAGGACTCGGCGATGACGGCCTTGACACCCAGGAGCGCGGTGCCCTTGGCCGCCCAGTCGCGGGACGAGCCGGAGCCGTACTCCTTGCCCGCGAGGATCACGAGCGGGGTGCCCGCGGCCTGGTAGTTCTGCGAGGCGTCGTAGATGAACGACACCGGCGCGTCGGCCTGCGTGAAGTCGCGGGTGTAGCCGCCCTCGGTGCCCGGCGCGATCTGGTTGCGCAGGCGGATGTTGGCGAACGTGCCGCGGATCATGACCTCGTGGTTGCCACGGCGCGAGCCGTAGGAGTTGAAGTCACGACGCTCGATGCCGTGCTCCGTGAGGTACTTGCCGGCCGGCGTGTCGGCCTTGATCGCACCGGCCGGGGAGATGTGGTCGGTGGTGACCGAGTCGCCGAGCTTGGCGAGCACACGGGCGCCGGTGATGTCCTCGACCGGGGTCGTCTCCATCGTCATGCCCTCGAAGTACGGGGGCTTGCGCACGTAGGTGGACTCGGAGTCCCACTCGAAGGTGTTGCCGGTCGGGATCGGCAGCGCCTGCCACTGGGCGTCACCCGCGAAGACGTCCTGGTAGGACTTGTTGAACATGTCCTCGCCGATGGCGTTCGCCACGACGTCGTTGACCTCGGCCTCGGAGGGCCAGATGTCCTCGAGGAAGACGGGCTTGCCGTCCTGGTCGACGCCGAGGGCGTCCTTGGTGATGTCGACCTTCATCGAGCCGGCGAGGGCGTACGCGACGACCAGCGGCGGGGACGCCAGGTAGTTCATCTTGACGTCGGGGTTGATCCGGCCCTCGAAGTTGCGGTTGCCGGAGAGCACCGAGGTGACGGCCAGGTCGTGGTCGTTGACGGCCTTGGAGACCTCGTCCGGCAGCGGGCCGGAGTTGCCGATGCAGGTGGTGCAGCCGTAGCCGACGAGGTTGAAGCCGACCTTGTCGAGGTACGGCGTCAGGCCCGCCTTGTCGAAGTAGTCGGTGACGACCTTCGAGCCCGGGGCGAGGGTGGTCTTGACCCACGGCTTGCGGGTCAGGCCCTTCTCGACCGCCTTCTTCGCCACGAGCGCCGCGGCGACCATGACGTAGGGGTTCGAGGTGTTGGTGCAGGACGTGATCGCGGCGACGGTGACGGCGCCGTGGTCGATCTCGTAGGTCGTGCCGTCGGGGGCGGTGACCGTGACCGGGTTCGTCGGGACACCGTTGGAGGCGGCCGGGGCGTCGGAGGCCGGGAAGGACTCCTTGCCCGCCTCCTCGTCGTCCGAGACGTAGTTGCGTACGTCCTGGGCGAACTGCGCCTTGGCGTTCGCGAGGACGATGCGGTCCTGCGGGCGCTTCGGGCCGGCGATGGAGGGGACGACCGTGGAGAGGTCGAGCTCGAGCTTCTCGGAGAAGTCGGGCTCGGCGGCCGGGTCGAGCCAGAGGCCCTGCTCCTTGGCGTACGCCTCGACGAGCGCGACCTGCTGCGCGTCGCGGCCGGTCAGGCGCAGGTAGTTCAGCGTCTCGTCGTCGATCGGGAAGATCGCGGCGGTGGAGCCGAACTCCGGGGACATGTTGCCGATGGTGGCGCGGTTCGCGAGGGAGGTGGCGGCGACGCCCTCACCGTAGAACTCGACGAACTTGCCGACGACGCCGTGCTTGCGGAGCATCTCGGTGATGGTCAGCACGAGGTCGGTGGCGGTGGTGCCGGCCGGGAGCTCGCCGGTCAGCTTGAAGCCGACGACGCGCGGGATGAGCATGGAGACCGGCTGGCCGAGCATCGCGGCCTCGGCCTCGATGCCGCCGACGCCCCAGCCCAGCACGCCGAGGCCGTTGACCATGGTGGTGTGCGAGTCGGTGCCGACGAGGGTGTCGGGGTACGCCTGGCCGTTGCGGACCATGACCGTGCGGGCCAGGTGCTCGATGTTGACCTGGTGGACGATGCCGGTGCCCGGGGGGACGACCTTGAACTCGTCGAAGGCGGTCTGGCCCCAGCGCAGGAACTGGTAGCGCTCCTTGTTGCGGCCGTACTCCAGCTCGACGTTCTGCGCGAACGCGTCGTTGGTGCCGAACTTGTCGGCGATCACGGAGTGGTCGATGACCAGCTCGGCCGGAGCCAGCGGGTTGATCTTCGCCGGGTCGCCGCCGAGCTCCTTGACGGCCTCACGCATGGTGGCGAGGTCCACGACACAGGGGACGCCCGTGAAGTCCTGCATGATCACGCGGGCCGGCGTGAACTGGATCTCCTGGCTGGGCTGGGCCTGCGAGTCCCATCCGCCCAGCGCCCGGATGTGGTCGGCGGTGATGTTCGCGCCGTCCTCGGTGCGGAGCAGGTTCTCCAGCAGCACCTTCAAGCTGTAAGGGAGGCGCGCGGAGCCCTCGACCTTGTCCAGCTTGAAGATCTCGTACGACTCGTCGCCCACGCGCAGCGTGCTGCGGGCGTCGAAGCTGTTCGCCGACACGACAGTCTCCTTCTTCAATGTGCGCGTTCAACCGCGCCGCGCCTCATGTGCGGCCGGCGCCGCCTGCGGCCCCCACCATCCGCTAAGGTAAGGATTAGTTAGGTAACCCTTACTGAACGGCGGCTGCGGTGCGCCTCGGCAGATATCTCGATGTCGAGATAACTCTAGTACATCGCCGCCGCGCGGTCATGCCCGGGAGTCCGTGTCCGGCGCCACTCCGCGATGACGCACGGCCACGACCAGGGGCCGGACGGATCCCGTCCGAATCCGTCGGGCCGCGCTCTCGGCGGTACGGCCGGTCCCGTGCGCCGTAGCGTGACGAGAGCTCACCGTGCGCAGCACTCCAGGGCGCGCGGCGCGCAAGCCGTACACCGACGACTACCCACCCCCGCCCGGAGAACGCGCAGTGCACTTCACCGACACCACCGAGGCCGTGCGGGCATGGGTCCACGGCTGGGCCCTCTCACGCGGGGCCGGCGAACCGAGGTCCACACCCTGGGGCTTCACCGTGATCACCGGGCCCCCCGCGAACTCCACGAACCACGTCCTGCCGGCCGCCGACGAGACGACCGTGCGCGAGCTGACCGGGAGCCACACCCTCCCGGGCGCCTGGCTCAAGGCGTTCGTACCGGCCGATTCGCTCGCCTCCTGGATCACGCCGGGCTGGTCGCTCCCCGGCGCGCCCGGATTCCTGATGTCGACCACGCTGGGGTCCGCCGGCGCCCCGGCCCCGCTCCGCGACGGCTACCGGCTCCACACCTGGACCGGCGCCGGGGTCACCCACGCGCGGGTGCACGCCCCGGACGGCACCTGCGCCGCACGCGGCCAGATCGCGGTCGACGGCACCACGGCGGTCGTCGACAAGGTCGAGACCCACGCGGCGCACCGGCGCCTGGGGCTCGGCCGGGTGGTGATGGCCGCCCTCACCGCGGCGGCCTCCGAACGGGGCGCCACGGTGGGCCTGCTGGCGTCGTCGGCCGAGGGCCGCGCGCTCTACGAGGCGACGGGGTGGCTGGTGGCGGCCCCCCTGGCCAACGCCCGGCGAGGGCCGGACCCGGTCGGCCGACACCCCGTCAGCACGGCCGCCGCACCGGCCGTGCACCGGCAGCGGGGTCCGCGCGGCGCGAGCACGGACGAGCCCGTACGCACACTGCCCGCATGACCCGGCGGCCGGGTCGCGCGTACGGACCCAGCGGGTTCGCGCGTAAGACCCGGCCGGTTCGTGCGCATGAACCCGCCCGGTCGCGCGCATGACACGGCCGGTTCGGTCGCACGAACCCGCCCGGTCGCGCGCATGACACGGCCGGTTCGGGATACGCGTACTCCTGACAGAGGAGGCGCAGATGCCGCTCACATTCCGCAAGAGCTTCCAGATCCTTCCGGGCGTCCGGCTGAACATCAACCGCCGCTCGTGGTCCGTGACGACGGGCGGACGGCACGGCCCGAAGCGCACGCACAGCAGCACCGGCCGGCGCACGACGTCGATGGACCTGCCCGGTCCCTTCGGCTGGCGGAAGACGACCAAGCGCAGCCGCCGCGGCTGATTCACCTGGTCGGCGTAACACCGCACGCCGGGTCGCGGGCGGGGGCCTGATGCTTCACACAGGCGCCCGCCCACGGCCCGGCACCCGGTCGACACGCCGGTCGTCACCCGAACCGCACACCCCGGCGCGATCTTCATCTCATATCTGAGATAGCGTGCAGCCATGGAAGACGACTACCTCGCACGTATCGGCAAGCTCATCCGTGACGCCCGCCAGCATCGTGGCTGGACACAGAGTCAGCTCGCCGAGGCGCTCGCCACGAGCCAGAGCGCCGTCAACCGCATCGAGCGCGGCAACCAGAACATCAGCCTTGAGATGATCGCCCGCATCGGCGAAGCCCTCGACAGCGAGATCGTGTCGCTCGGCTACGCCGGACCCATGCATCTGCGCGTGGTCGGCGGACGCCGGCTCTCCGGCTCCATCGACGTCAAGACGAGCAAGAACGCGTGTGTCGCGCTGCTCTGCGGCTCCCTGCTCAACAAGGGGCGCACGGTCCTGCGCCGGGTGGCGCGCATCGAGGAGGTCTTCCGGCTCCTGGAGGTCCTCAACTCCATCGGCGTACGCACCCGCTGGGTCAACGAGGGCGTCGACCTGGAGATCCTGCCGCCCGCCGAGCTCGACCTGGACGCCATCGACGCGGACGCCGCACGCCGGACCCGCTCGATCATCATGTTCCTCGGCCCGCTGCTGCACCGCACGGACCGCTTCACCCTCCCGTACGCCGGAGGCTGCGACCTCGGTACGCGGACGATCGAGCCGCACATGATCGCGCTGCGCCGCTTCGGCCTGGAGATCGCCGCGACCGACGGGCTGTACCACGCGCAGGTCGACCACGAGGTCCGGCCGGACCGCCCCATCGTGCTGACCGAGCGCGGCGACACGGTGACCGAGAACGCCCTGCTGGCCGCCGCCCGGCACGACGGCACGACCGTCATCCGCAACGCCTCCTCCAACTACATGGTCCAGGACCTGTGCTTCTTCCTGGAGGCGCTCGGCGTGCGCGTCGAGGGCGTCGGGACGACGACGCTCACGGTGCACGGTGTGCCGGAGATCGACGTGGACGTCGACTACTCCCCCTCCGAGGACCCGGTCGAGGCGATGAGCCTGCTGGCCGCCGCCGTGGTGACGGAGTCCGAGCTGACGATCCGCCGGGTCCCGATCGAGTTCCTGGAGATCGAGCTCGCCGTCCTGGAGGAGATGGGCGTCGACTGCGACCGCACGGCGGAGTACGCGGCCGACAACGGCCGCACCCGGCTGGTGGACCTGACGGTCCGGCCCTCCAAGCTGGAGGCCCCCATCGACAAGATCCACCCGATGCCGTTCCCCGGCCTGAACATCGACAACGTGCCGTTCTTCGCGGCCATCGCGGCCTCCGCTCACGGCCAGACCCTGATCCACGACTGGGTCTACGACAACCGCGCGATCTACCTCACCGACCTCAACCGCCTCGGTGGCAGGCTCCAGCTGCTGGACCCGCACCGCGTCCTGGTCGAGGGCCCGACCCGCTGGCGCGCCGCCGAGATGATGTGCCCGCCCGCACTGCGACCGGCGGTGGTGGTGCTGCTGGCGATGATGGCGGCAGAGGGGACGTCGGTCCTGCGCAACGTGTACGTGATCAACCGGGGGTACGAGGAACTCGCGGAGCGGCTGAACTCGGTGGGGGCGCAGATCGAGATCTTCCGGGACATCTGATCGGTAGGGTGTCGTGCCTCTTGGCGGCAAAGGGCACGACACCGCAACATGCCATCTGACCTGCGAATACTTACCTTCATGACCCTTCACTGATCACTGTTGCTTTTCAGCACCTTGCGCAACGCACGTGCAAGATGATTTTGCATGACTGACCGCACGTCAGGAAAAGCTGAGCAACCGTCAATTACACCTCAGGAGAAGTCTTCCAGATTCATGTCAGAATATTCATCAGGAAGTCCGGTCCACGGATCAAACCCTTCAGCGATAAGGCGCCCCCTCTCCCTGCGATGGAGAAATCTCTGCTCTCCGCCCCTCCATAGGGTTGCGTCATCGAACGGGCACTCGTCAAGTTCACCAACGAGAATTTGTCTCAGGAATTCCGCCATTCCGTATCGCTGAATACTGACGGTTGAATCCCCCCGCACGACGACCACTGGCCAATCCTCAGGGTCGTCGCCAGAGGTAAGCCAACAGGCCACGTCTCCACCGATTGTCACCGCCCAGGCAATGAGCGGGAGCTTCACCAGGCCCGACCGCTCCGGCGTGCGCTTTAGACCCCAAGCAAGTCTCGCGTTCGCCGTCTCCTGCCCCATGGAGCCGGACTCATCACCCCGTGGCGGGCCAGGACGCGCAATATCCATACCGTCCGAGATCGAGCCGACCCCATAAACGGACATGAAGCACTTATAGTCCGACGGAAAGTTTGTCCCCCAGGACCGCTGCATCTCGGACCAGTCAACTTCGTCGCCAGCCTCATGATTCAGGGAAAGGAGTTCACTCAGCCCCTGAAAGGCCTGGTGACCAGTCAGCCCGATAACTCCGCCATTCGTCATGACATTCCTCCGATCGGAACAGGAAGCCCCTTGTAGTTGACAATACCGAAGTTCTTTTGCGTGTTGAGAGAGTTCGGCACCAGAACATCAAACCTCTCCCCGGGAAGATTGCCTGGCGCAACACCCTCGGCCTTCATGTGAAATGCAACTGGAACCGTTCTAGGTCCCGCATACACAGGCTCCACGGTGTACCGAACGACTTCCCCACGGCTGACAGCTGCCTCAACTCTGTCCTCATACTTGACCATGGTGTCCTGCAGCCTCCCAGGACCGTCGACGTGGGTGTTCGCAGGTCGCGTGCACGTAGCCAGGTTAGCGAGGTCCGTCCCCGAGCCGCCCAGCTGCTTCCCGAGGAGATGGCAGTTGTTCACAGCGCTACTCGGACTTTCACCATGAACGGCGGCATACCGGCCAGCCCAGTTGTAGCCCGGCGGGCGGGTGTCCTTTTCGGTCTTCGTCCCGCCCTGGATCTGCGTAAGGTCGAGGCAGGCGTTCATGGCCGTCGCCCGGTTCCCGTTCGCGGCATCCCGCTGCCCGGGTTCCTTCCACCCCTTGCCATTTCGACGGCAGTCCTTGGGCTTGTCGTCATCGGTACCTGAACCAGGGTCAGCTCCTGCGGCCGGATACGGGGTCGGGGCTTGCTCCGGCTGGAACTGGTCGTTGCCGGCCAGGTTCAGCATGTTTAGTGCGCCGACGATCATTTTCCAGCCATCGCCGGGCGTCCAGCCGCCGTTCTTGGGGTCCCAGTCGGGCTTGGGCGCCGGCCGATTCGGGGCCGGCTTGGGGTTCGGGCCGTTGTTGACGTTCTGGTCGATTACCGGGCGGGGCGGGCGAACTGCGGCGCGGACTGACTGGGCTGCAGCACTGCCCAGGTTCGGATAGGTGGGGGCAGTGTTCCAGCGGGGGTAGTAGGGGGTGTATCCCGCGCCGCTCCCTCCCCCTGCCGATGATCCAGTGGAGTGCGAGCTGCTGAACCTGCTGGCCTGGGCTCGGATCGCGGCGGCCGTGGACCGTGCGTAGCTGTTCGACAGGACATTGGTCTGGACGTAGCTGTTACTCATGGTGTCGCTACGCGAACGCACGTACCGGTCGGCGGCCACTGCTCCGCCTCCTACGGCGATTACGCCGGCGGTTCCCCAACCCAGCGCTTCCCAGACAGCGAGTCCGCCGAGAGCTACGAGTGGGAAGAAGTGCCCGGTCGGGTCGGTGCCGTTCTGGGGTGATCCGAAGCCGTAGGAGTAGCGGTTGGCGCGTTGTGCGGACTGGGAGGGGTCGAGCTGCCAGGTGTCGCGGGAGGTGAAGCCTCCGGTGCCGGGCTGGTACCAGCGGGCCGCCATGTTGACGTCGCCGGATGTGGGGTCGGTCCAGCCGGACTGGTAACCCAGGGCGGGGGTGGTGCCGTTTGTGGCGGTCTCCTGGCCGAAGGGGTCGTAGGCGGTGGAGCTGATGACCTGGGTGCCGTCGGCCGAGAGGCCGGCGACCAGATCGGTGTGCTGGTCGGTGATGGACCACTGCGGGGCCGCATTGCCCGCCTGGCTGGCCAGCAGGGCGCCGTCCGGGGTGCGGCTGTAGACGCTGGTGCCGTCGCTGAGTAGGTTGTTGGATCCGCCGTCGTAGCTGAACGTGGCGTTGCCTTGTTGGGCGACGCGGTCGAACGAGTCGTAGGTGAACGTCGCCGAACCGTCGCTGACCTTGCGCTCGAAGGCGTCGAACGTCAGAGCCCGGGATGCGCCGGCGCCCTTGGTGGCCGCGGCAAGAGTTCCGCGTGCGGTGTAGCCGTACGTGGTGGTGCCGTCGTCGGTCAGACGGTTGCGGGCATCGTACGAAGCGGTGGCTGCTCCTGCCTTGATGCGGTTGCCGGCGTCGTCCCATCCGTATGCGGTGGTGGTCGTGCCGCTGGTCCAGGACGTCATCCGGCCGGCCTTGTCGTAGCCGTAGGTGTTCTTCCCCGCGCCTGCGGTTCCGCTCGTCGTCTTCTCGGTGAGGCGGTCGTCGAGGTCGTAGCCGTAGGTGGTGCCGGCCTTCTGCGTTGTCTTGTCCAGGTTGGCGACCTTGTCGCTCGCGAGGCGACCGAGGCTGTCGTAGGTGTAGTCGCGACGGGCGGTGGCTTCGTACTCCGTGGAGCCTGCGGGCTTGACCGCGTACTCCTCGAGCAGGGGCCTGCCTGCGGTGTCGAAGTCGTACCAGATGTCGCTGTCGCTGAGGGAGTCCCAGACCCAGTCGATCCGGCCGCCGTCGTCGTACCCGTAGTACGACTCGGATTCGACGCCCACCCGCTCGGTCATGTTGCCGTCGGCGTCGTAGCCGTAGCCGTAGCCGACCTTTCCGCCAGGGCCGTCGGCGGTGAGCAGTTGTCCTCGGTCGTTGTAGGTGTACGTGTTCCGTGCGAGGTCGTTGCCCGTGCCGGCGGCGGTGATGCGGCCCGCAAGGTCATAGGTGAGGGTGCGGTCGGTGGTGGCGGCCTCCGCGCCCGTGCCGGTCTCGCGAACGAGGCGGCCGAGGCCGTCGAAGGTACGTCGGCGCTCCACGCCGCCGGGCAGCAGCTCGGCGATGTCCTGGCCCGCCTTGTCGTAGACGGTCGTCCAGGTGCGGTCGGTAAGGGCTGGGTGGGCGGTGGTGGAGGGTTCGATGGTGGACTCGGGCAGGTTCCAGGGCGTGAAGGTGTACGTCGTGGTGTTGTCCCGGCCGTCAGTCAGCCGCGTGCGGTTGCCCGCCGCGTCGTAGCCGAAGGTCGTCGTGATGGACTTGGCGTCCGTCACGGGTTCGACCTGCTTGGTGATGTGCCCCAGTGCGTCGTAGGTGTACGTGGTGCGCGCCTGAGTGCTGGAGACGGTGGCCGTCCTGTTGCCGTCGGCGTCGTACTCCGCCTTCGCGGTACGCAGCACGCTCTGGCCTGTGCCGTAGTCCGCTGCGGCTGTGACGTTGCCGAGCGCGTCGTATGTGGTAGTGCTCCTGCGGTCGGTCGGGTCGGTCATCTGGGTCTGCCGGCCGAGCCGGTCGTAGCTGAGCCGGGTGACGCCGTAGACCGGGTTGGTCACCGTGGTCGTCTCCCCCGCCGGGTTGTACGTGGCGGTGGTGGTGCGGCCTGCGGGGGTGGTGGATGCGGTCTGGTTGCCCGCGTCGTCCCAGACGTACCGCGTCGTGAGGTTCTGCAGGGTCGGATACTGCTCGACAGTCGTCGCGGTCAGCTGACGACCGAGCTCGTCGTAGGTGGCCTGAGTCCTGGCCCCTGTCGGGTCGGTGGCTGAGAGTTGCAGGCCGGTCGGGGTCCAGGTGAACTCCGAGACGCCCGCTCCGTCGAGGTCGGTGGAGGTGCTGTCCAGCAGGCCGGACTTCTCCAGTCCGAGAACAGTGGGAACGGTGCCCGCGACGGGGTCGGTCTGCCGGACCAGGCTTCCGAACTGGTCGTAGGTGTAGCGGCTGGTGCGGCCCAGCGGGTCCGTCGTCGTGGCGGGTCTGCCGAGGGCGTCGTACGTGGTGCTGCTTACGGCGCTGATCTTGGTGCCGCTGGGCGGTGTGTAGTCGGGGAGGGTGACAGCGGTGGGCTGTCCGAGGCCGTCCACAGTGGTGCGGGTGACGGCTCCCCGTGCGTCACGGCTGTCCGTCGCTTCGCCGAAGGTGTTGTATCCGCCCAGAGTGGTCGGCGTGGCTGTGGCAGCCGTCCCGCCCTTGTTCTCGACTGAAGTGGCCGGTGCCTTAGTTTCCACCAGGCGCCCGAGCGCGTCGTACCGGTAAGTGGTGCGGTATGTGTCGGGGTCGGCTCCTTCCGCGTTGCCCCTGGGGGCGACGGTGGAGGTGGGCAACCCTCGCTGGTCATAGGTGCTGGTGGTGATGTGGGTGGACGTGCCGTCGGTGATCTGCTGGCGGGTGACGTTGCCCGCGGCGTCGTACTCAGCGGTGGTGGTCAGCCGCTTCCCCGAGCCGTCGACCGGCCGGCTCTCCTCGGTCAGCCGGTCGTCCGCGTCGTAGGCGAGGTCGGTGATCCTGTTCAGGCCGTCCGGGTCGAGGGCGCTGCGGGTGGTGCGCCCGGTCGCGTCCACGGTGTGCGTCATGGTCACGCTGCCGCCGCCGGTGACCTGGCGGGTGAGGTTTCCGGCACCGTCGTAAGTGTTCGACTCCAGCTGGACATCGCGCCGGGTGCCGTCCGCCTGCTTCACCTGCCGTGCCGTGCTCGTCGCGGTAAGACCGTCGTCGAAGTAGCTGAACGTGGTGGTGGCGCCCATCGCGTCGGTCGAGGAGGCCAGGCGGCCTGCGGGATCGTAGGCGTTGGAGGTGACGACCAGGTCGCGGACTTCGCCGGTAGGTGACCCGGTCCAGTCCTTCAGGACGGTTTCGGCGTGCTGGCCGCGCGGTGTGTAAGCGTAGGTGAGACGGGTGCCGGTCGGGTCGGTCGTCGTGGCGGCCCGTCCCATGGCGTCGTGGGTGAGGGAAGTGACATGGTCCTCCGCGTCGGTGACCGTGTCGTTCAGGCCGTGGCTGTCGTAGTGATAGCTCGTGGTGCGCTTGGCGTCGCCGCCTGAGGTGTCCTCGGCCGACTCCGTGAGCAGGTTGCCGTCGGCGTCGTACGACCGGGTGATCTTCGCAGTGTGTGTCACTCCGGTGATCTCGTTCTTCACGCCGACGCCGGACTCGGAGACGACTCGGGACATGGTGTCGTAGCCGTAGCTGGTGGTCACGCCCTCAGGAGCGGCGTCGGATATCTGCTTCTCGGCAGTCTTGCGGCCCAGGCCGTCGTAGGTGAACTCGGTGACCAGTCCGGAGGGCGAGGTGATCGCGGCGGTGCTTCCCGTGGCGAAGTACCGGTAGGTGGTCACCGCGCCGCCAGGAGTCGTCTCCTTGGCGACCAGCCCGGCCGGGGTGGTCCCGCCGCCGACAGCTGCTTCGCTGCCGTCGGTGTAGGCGGTGGTCGCGGTACGGGCGTCCGCGAGCCTGGTGGTGCTGGGCAGGCCGAGCGCTGTGTAGGTCAGGGACGTCTTGTAGCGGTCGTCGTCCGGCCCGGTGGAACGTGCGTCCCGTGCAGTGACCGGCTTGTCATTGCGCGGGTCGAGTTCGTCGTCCGGGTTGAGGTAGTACTCGGTGTACGCGCTCCAGCACGAGTCCGCGTCACGGCACGTCGTGGTGGTGACCGCGTTGCCCCGGGCGTCGTGCCCGGTGACCGTGGCGTGCCCGTTGGGGTCGGTCACGGTGTGGATGAAGCCACCCGTGTCGTAGGTGTAGGTGGTCACCCCGTCTTCGGCGTCCGTGACCTGCGTGGGCCGCATGCCCTTGAGCGCGTCGTACGACGTACGGACCGTGTGTCCGAGGGGGTCGGTCACGCCGATGGTGGCCGCCAGCGAAGAGAGCCCGGACCGCTCGCGTGACTGGAAGTGGTCGGCGACCTGGTCGGCCGACAGCGCCTTGCGGTAGATGGCTGCTTCGTCGATCTGTCCGGTGAACCGGTAGGTACCGCTGGCTACTCCCATCCACCCGGAGCTTGCGTACCCTGCGCCGAGGTAGGCGTACGCCAGCCCCTGCTCGGAGATCGTGCCTGCCAGCGAACCGACGAGCACACCGTCCAGATAGAGCGACTGAGTGGTACGGGCACCGGTGAGCACTGCGTGGTGCCACTTGCCGTCGGTCACCGTCTGGGTGGAAGTGATCGGCTTCGCGCCCGGATTACCCGTCAGATACCACTCACCACGCAACTTCCCTGCCTCGTCAATGTTGAGGGCGGGGCGCCAAGAAGTCGGCGTGGCGCCGAGTGCGGCGTTCTGGAATCCGAGCAGCACACCGGACTTCGTCGTGTTGAACCAGAGTTCGGCCGTGAGGTCCGTGGTGCCTGCCACCAGATTGCCGGGGACGGAGACCGCCCCGGTCCCGGAGAGCTGAACCGCTTGCCCGTCGCCCGTGCCGAAGATGCCTGTCGTTCCTGCAGTCGCATTGACGTAGGTGCCGTTGCCCTGAGCAGCTGTGACCCTGCTGACTGCAGTGGTCGCGCCCTTGTTCTCGTCCAGCGGCCAGTACGCGGCCGGGGCGTCCCCGACGATCTCGCCGCGGTAGTGGGCGCTGTCACCGGTGATTAGTGCGGACCGGGCGGCGTAGTGCTTCTTGACCGTTGCCGCACTCATGGTGCGCTCGTACAGCGCGACCTCGTCCATCTGGCCGGTGAAGTGGTAGGTACCCGCAGCCACCCCCATCCAGCCGGAGCTCGCATAACCCGCACCGAGATAGGCGTACGGCCTTCCCTGGTCGGATATGGTGCCGGCCATCGACCCGACCAGTTGACCGTCCAGGTAGAGGGACTGCGTATTCACTGCTCCGGTCAAAACGGCGTGGTGCCACTTGTTGTCGGTAACCGTCTGGCTCGACGTGATCGGGTCCGCGCCCGGGTTACCGGCCAGGTACCACTCTCCGCGTAGCTTTCCGGCGGTGTCGATGTTGAGCACCGGCCGCCAGGACGTGGGGGTCTCGCCCAGCTCCACGTCCTGCAGGCCCATCAGCACACCGGACTTGGCTGTCTTGAACCACAGCTCGACCGTGGGAGTGGTCGGGCTCGTGGGCAGGTCGTTGGGCAGCTGGACGTAGGAATCGGCGCTCCCGTCGAAGGTGGCGGCGGTGTCGTCACCGTCCGCGAAGACACCGGCTGCGCCCAGCGTTGTCCCGTCCCCGTAGGAACCCTCCGATCCGTCGCCTGCGGCGCTGACCGCCTTGGATCCGGAGCGCTCCCCCAGCCGCCAGTAGCCCTCTGGTGCGAAGGCCCGCACTTCGTCGGCGTACGTGACTGAACCGGCTGAGTAGTCGGGGGCGGAGACCTTCCACGTTCCGCCGTTGTCGTCGGTGTGCTCGGTGAGTCGGCCGGTGGCCGGGTCGTAGACGGCGGAAGCGTGGGACCTGCCCGAGGGAAGGGTCACCTTGGTGATTCGGCCAGCGGCCTCGCGCGCGGTGTAGTGGTCCTTGACAGTCGCCGCGTCGAGGGGGCGTCCGTAGACCGCGACCTCGTCCATCGTGCCGCTGAAGCGGTGGGTGTCAGCCGCTACGCCCATCCAGCCCTCGTTGGCCCAGCCCGCGCCGAGGTATGCCTTCTGGTCTTCGCGCATGCTGACGGTCCCGGTCAGGCTTCCGACCTTGGCCCCGTCCAGGTAAAGGGTCTGCGCGGTGCCCTGGCTGGTCAGGACGGCATGGTGCCAGGCGTTGTCGGTGACTGCCTTGGGGGAGACGATCGGCTTCGTGCCGGCGTACTCGACCGTGTAGAACTGGCCTCGCAGCTTGCCGTCGGCGTCCACGTTGAGGAAAGGACTGTATCGGGTCGGCTTGGATCCGATCTCGGCGTCCTGGAGAGTGGCGAGTACTCCGGGCTGGGTGGTCTTGAACCAGAGCTCGACCGTCAGGATGTCGGAGGTCTCCAGAGCTGCGTCCGGGAGTTCGACGACTGAGTCCCGGCCGTCGAAGGAGGCAGCGGTGTCCGTCGTTCCGGTGAGCGCGGAAGTAGCGCCAAGGGTCACGTCACGGTAGAGGGCGTCGTTGAGGCCGTCGCGGGAGGGCGCGCTGCTGCTCGCGGTGGAGCCTTCCTCCTCGCCAAGTGGCCAGTACGACTGTGGGCCCGCGTCGAGGACCATGCTGTGGTATAGCGAACCGTTCTCATAGTCATACCCAGTGCACTGGGTCGAGGACGAAGGCGGGCACACCTTCGTCAGCCGGTCGTCGGAGTAGCTGTATGTCCAGGTGAGTCCGGGTGAGCCTGCACCCATGGGGCTCGTGGTCACCGAGCTGATGCGGCCGCCGGTCCAGGTGAAGTGGAGCGAACGGCCCGAGAGCTTGTCCGAGACCGTGCTCAGCGTGCGGTTGTCCGCCCCTCCGTAGGTCAGTGTCTGTACTCGGCCGGCGCTGTCGGTGACGGAGGTCAGCAGTCCCGAGCTGTCGAACCGGGCTGTCGTCCCTCCGCGTTGGCGCATGGTCCAGCCGGTCGAGTCCGCGACAAGGTCTGTGGTGCTGCCGGAGGGACCCGCGAGCGTGCCGTCCGGATTGCGGCCGAAGCGCACCTGCGACCCGTCGGCCCGGGTGACCATCACGGTGTTGCCCACGGTCTCCTGGACCAGTCGCATGTCCCAACGCGTCGACCAGCCGACGCCGAAAGCGTTGGTCCGGCGCGGGTCCAAGGAGTTGTACGTACGGGTGACGGAGAGCTCCGGTCCGACGGTCGGCATCGCCGCGTCGGTCGCCGCAGTCACATAGTTGCCGGAGCGGGCGCCGATCTCACTCGTGCCGTCCGCGCCACCGAGGTGACTGGTCACCGCGGGCTGCGGGACCGATGTGGTGAAGACGGAGGCGTGCGGCTGGGACGAGGTCGCACTGCCGTCGTAGACGTATGCGTACCAGGCGTAGGTCTTGCCCCAGGACAGCCATCCCGCCGGGACCGTCCACTGCTGCTTGGTGCTCCGCGTCCCCTTGCGGCAGTTCTTACGGCTGTCGCTTCCCTCGATCTCGCAGACTTCGAAGGTGTAGCTGAGGGCCGATGACGGGTAGCGGTCGGTGTCCTTTCCGTTCGCCCAGAGGGCCGGAGTGAGGGAGTCCACGGGGGTGCCGCTCGCAGGCGCCTCGGCCGTGAGCACCGGCGGTATGTTGACCGCGGATATCTTGACGGCCGCGCCCGGCACCCCTGCCGTGGTGAAGCGGGAGACGCCGAGATCCGTCATCGTCCACTCGATGGTGTACGTGGCTGGCGTCAACGGTGCGATCTTGGCGTCCAGCGTCACGCTCTCGCCGGGAGAGATGTCGCTCGGCATGAGCGTGTAAGCGATCTTCGAGCTGTCGGTGATCTCCGTGCCGGAAGCGTTGTACAGGTTGTAGCGGAGCCTGTAGTCGCCGCCCTTGGGCCAGGTCGCCTGCCCCCGGTTGGTGACGGTGACCTTCATCGACCCCTGAGTGGTGGCGGTAACCGGCGCGGTGAAGTCGCCCAGCCCGTAGGTCGCCCCGTACGGCGTCCACGTGACATCCAGGCTCGGCTTCCCGTTGGGGTAGTCGTCCGAACCGAACTGCTTCCATCCCTTGGAGTCGGACGTCGATGCCTTGACGGCCAGCCCGTAGTTCTTCTTCCGACCGTGTGTCCAGTCATCCACCAGCTTGCGTCCGGCCGAACCCAGCTTGATGGACTCCCACTTGGCACCACCACACGGGTAAGCGGTCTGCCCCCTCCGGGCGCCAGCCGTGCGCGAAGCTCTTCGACGCGAGAGCAGAACCCGTCGACGGCCCGGGGTACTTGGTCGTGGTCGACTCAGCCCAGTTCGACGTGATCGGGTGGACCGTCACGGGCCTGGCCGTACACGAGTAGGAGTACGTGTTGTACAGCGCCAGGCTGGTGTTGACCACCCAGGCGTTCTTGAGAGTGGTCTCCAGGCCCGAGAAGCGCAGGAAGGCAGCCGCCTTGTGACCCCCTGCATCGTAGGTGCCGGTCTTCAGCACGGTGTCACTGGAGAAATTCTGGTTGTCCGGAGACTGCACGTACGTCCCTGAAGTCGCGTTCACCGACTTCAGGGACGGGTCCACCCGTACGGGGAAGACACGCTCGGGGGACTGCAGCCACTCCTGGTCCATGGTCACCACAAGGGTCTGCTGCCCTGCCTCCTCGGTCAGACCGAACGTCACGCCCGAGGAGATCTCCCCCTGGGCGGAGTTCTCGGCATGACGGGAGTCCTCCATCCAGCCGGCCGGCATCCACGCCCGCTCGACGCCCTCGGCGTCGGTGAAGGACACACCGCCATGCTCGGCGATGCGCGCGGTCAGTCCTTGTACATGGAGAGGGAAACGCCACGTTGACGGCGCATCCTTACTCCGGAGGACCATGGTCTCCTTGAACGACCCACTATCGGCCACGAACTCAAGGTCTGCGTCGTCCCGCACCTCGGGGTAGGTAATGGCACTGCCGTCCACCCGCCCCTCCGACTCCTGCGCGTCCTCCAGCCCGTAGCCCACCGACAGGCCGTCACCCAGCCCCATCGTCACAACAGGTCCGTCCGCGGCGTCGCCGGCGAAGTCGAGCGGCGCCTCCGTGGTGGTCGTCTGCCAGCCCAGTCCCTCGTCGTTCCCGCTCATCGTGTGCGAACCAGGTGCGTCCGCAGGCACGAGGGAAGAATCGACTTTCTGCCATTCGCCCTGGCCGTCCAGGAAGTTGACCTGCTCGTTGTAGAAGCGGGTGGTGTAGGTGCCGTCCTCGTTGAGAAACGTGGACTCCCGCTCCTTGCGCTCGCCCTTCACCTCTGCACTGCGCTCAGGGTCGAAGCCCGCAGGCGTCACAGGGTTCGGAGTCTCCACTTCCACGGTCTGCCCAGGAGCGGGCAGCGTCACCTCACGTTCCAACTGTGGCTCTGATACGGCGCCCTCCGCGAGGAGTTCACCCGGCGCATCCACCGCGTTTCCCCGCCCCCCGGTGGCCACCGCGTCCGTGACGCCGGTGGAAGCCCTGTGGCTGCGCCCAGCAGCTGAACCCCAGTCCTGGTCCGGCACTTCCCCCACGGGCACACGAACCACGTCAGTCTTGTCAAAGGCGACAGCCGCCTGCTCCGTGCCGGCAAGAACGGCCATCGCGAAGGCGACGGCAACAACAAGGGGACGCACAGCACGCACAAGGACTCCCACGCGGATGATCAAGACATGAGATTTGTATGAGAATCACTCCGGTAGTGCAGGTCTCGAATAGATTTTGTGATGTTCACGTGATGATCAAGGGATCGTCTGAGCCGCACCGCCTCTCCCTCAACTCAATGGAGGGGCAGCGGGGTTCACTAGACCGGTGACGCCCAAAAGTCATGGTTGACATGGATCGCACCGGCAGGCGGGTGAATGCGATGCCATCGCGCTTCCCCTCAACCCTCCACAACACACCCCCGGCGCATCGTGGCTGCGGACGTCCGAACCGCATGTCCTTGTCTCCTACAGATGGCCCGGCCCACAAAACCTCAGCGAGGGAGAGTTCCGGGCGGTCAAGAATCCTGCGCTGGCGCAGTGCGTCGCGGTTCGGGGTTGGAGTGGTAGCCCTTGTCGCCGAGCACGGCGTCGCGCCTTCGGCGGGTGGGATGTAGTCGTCATCGATGGCGCGGCTCACCTTGCTCGACATTGGCACACAGGCCTCACATGCCTTGCAGTTGCTGGCACGGCGTTCCCCGCTGTGCCGATCGATAGCGCTCCACTACCGCGTTCTTCCGGCCGGACCAAACCGCTGATTCTCAGGATCCTCTCGGGCATGTCGCCGTCTCACAGATGGAGCACACCCTCATGGCCGACACCAGCCCGACCTCCCCCGGCCCCAAGCCGTACCGCGTCCCCGACGCAGACCTCGACGACCTCGCCAGCACCCTCGCCAAGACCATGGCCGAGGTCAGGCAGCACGGCGTCATACTCGACCGCCTCGGCTCCGAACCCGAATCCACCGGCAGCCAGCCGCCGGACGGCGCTCCGGAATCCGAGGCGGCTGACGGGAAGAAGCCCGACGGCCCCGCCTCGGTGTTCATCCTCGCCCTGGGCGGCAAGGAATATGCCGTCGAACTCGCTGCCCTCAGCGACTGGGTGAACTACCTCTTCCTGCCGGTGTACGGCCGGGAGATCAGCACGAACCGTCCCTGGTGCGCGCACTGGCATGAACACCCTGAGGCCGTCGCTCGGCTGCACGCGCTCTGGCTGGCCTGGCAGCAGTCCACCGACACGGAGGCCGGCCTGTCCGGCCCGTCGACCTGGCACCGCGACCACCTGGACCAGACCCTGGTGCACCTGCGTGCGCCCGACGGACCGTTCGCGGCCTGCACGACCAGCGCAACTCGCCCCAATCACCGGGTGCTGGCCACCCCGGCGCCCGAGCAGGCGGAAGTGGCGGCGTGAACGACATTCCCGACTTCGGCCTCGACCATCTCTCGCCGGTCGACGACGACTCCGAGGAGGCGATGGAGGCTCTCTGGGCTGGCGACTTGATGGTGCTGTCCCAGCACCACACCACGCCCAACGGTTCGCACAGCTTCGTCCTCGCCCACGACCGATCGGCCACCTGGGGGATACCCGGCGAGCCACAGCTCGTTGCGATCGTGGTCGCTCGGGATCTGCGGCAGTCCACGTTCACGTTCGAGACGAGTCACCACGCCACGGCGTCCTTCGCACAGAACTGGCTGGCAGAACGCGGCTGCCCGCAAACTCGACCTCAGCGCCGCGGCGTTCAACGACGCCGAAGGGCGCATCGCCGAACTCCTCCTGTCCGAAGGCAAGAACGTGAAGGCACTCAAGGAGTCGACCGTGCCAGGAGTGAGGACCGCCGACTCCGAAGTGAACGGGGTGCCGACGGAGTTCAAGAGCTTGATTCCGGGAGCCGCCGCAAACACGGTGAAGAACCAGTTGAACTCGGCGAAGGGCCAGGCCAGGCATGCCATCATCGACGCACGCGCGAGCGGTCTGAGTGAGTCAGCGGCACAAGAGGGGCTGGGTAAGTTCCTGCGCAACAATCCGCCCGGACGGATGGACTTCATCCGCATAGTCGGCGACGGCTACGACATCACCTACCCCTGAGGGAGCTGAACTGTGACCTCCCACCACAGCATCTTCATCCACCCCGGTCACCCTGTGGAAGCCCTCGTCGCAGACGTGGCACTGGCTTGTGGCGGGAGGCTGCGGCGCGCTGTGAACGTGCCCGCGGATTACGTCGCAAGCCTGAGCAACGCAACACTTGAACTAGAAATGGAGCATGAGTACGAGGAGGACAAAGGCATCCCGTTCGAGCGCTACCAAGTCGTTCTGACTGTGCGGGAATCCAACAGCTCGATGGAGCAGGAAGCAGTCATCTCCCGACAGATCTTCCACGAACTCGCGACTCTGCGGCGGTACTGGCTGGTTCTCGTCTTCGACCTCCAGACAGTCATCGGCACGGCTGCTCCGCCTGGCCAGAGCGCATTCCCCTCTGCCAGAAAAGAATAACGGGGGCGGGGATGGGCGGTAGTGCACTGCCATCCATCCCCGCAGAGGGAAATCGTCATACTCACCAGCACCCGTCCTGCCGCTGGTTACCAACCAGCGGCAGGTATCCCTGCCCACCCGGGGACCGCTCTTTGACCGACCTCAGCTGTCTGCACCGCGAGGCCCGAAAGCCCCGGGACCGGCCCGGGAAAACCTCGGCAAAGGCCCACGTGGAGCCCAGAGAACGGTCGTGAGCTGCAGGGACCCCTGGGACTTTTCTGGGACTTTCGCCAGCATCAGCGTGCACGCGCAGGAGACATCTGAAAGATAATCGACGCAGGTCAACGCTGTACAACCGCGCATCGTCGCAGGTCATGGAAGTGCGCGGTGTCTTCCGGGACATCTGACGGGCGGGGTGTCGTGCCCCTCGGGGGCACGGGGCACGACACGGCGACCAGGCGGCCGGCCTCGGACTCACCGGGATGGACGAGGCCCGTGCCGCCGGCACCCGACGCACCCGTGCGGGACGTATCCGCCGGTCCGGGCCGGGTCTCGGACGTGGCCTCACGCCCGTACGGACGGCGACGAGCGGCCTGGGATCCTCAACGAATCGCGTAGTAAAGGGTGTTGCGCGCGGTGTCCGGCAGGTAGAGCACATCGTGACCGTCCGAGTTCCGCCGTACGGCGAGCCGGTCCGCGCTCACGCCCGGTGTGACGGACTGTGCGGTCCAGGCCCCGTCCGGCGACTGGGTCGCGGCGAAGACCCGGTCGGTGCCCGAGGTGGTCACGTAGTAGACCCGCTCGCCGTCCGTCCCGTCCCAGGTGATGCCGAGGGCGGCCGCGGTCTGTCCGCCGGCGTACACGGTCTTGCGGACCCAGCCGCCACCGCTCGGATAGGCGTAGTACACGCGGAAGTGACCACCGCTGTCCGCCGAGCGGTAACGGTAGGCGATCTTCGGGGTGGAGCCGTCCAGGGTGAGCTTGGCGCTCTGCACCGCGGTCCCGGTGTACGCGTTGTCGGCGCTCCACTCCTCGCCGGCGGTGAGGTCCTGGACGACATCGGAGGTGGCGGGCGTGACCGGGGTGGCGACGGGCGTGTCCGTACTGTCCGCGAAGGCGCCGGTCGACGGGTCGTAGGAGAGGTAGGAGAGCTGGTGGCGAAACGCGGTCGCCGGTGCCTTCGCCCATTCGTAGAGGAGGTGCACGCGGCCGGAGGCGTCGACCGTGAGGTCGTCGGGGTACACCGAGCGGTACAGCGCGCTCGCGAAGGTCGCGACGACGCTCCAGCGGGAGTTGGCGTTGTCCCAGCGGTAGAGCTTGCCGGGGCGCCGGTCCAGGCCGGTGCCGACGCGGGCGGCCAGGTACAGGTCGCCGTTGGGCGCGGTGGTGACGACCGGGTAGGTGATGCCGACGCCCTGATCGGGCAGTTCGGACGCGTGGTCGGTGACGTCGCCGCCGGGTGCCTCGGTGCGGAAGTAGCGCCAGGAGTCGGCGTGCATGGAGGTGAAGACGTGCAGGCGCCCGCTGCCGTCGCGGGCGGCCGACGGCTGGTTGTGGCCGTTGTCGTCGGGGAACTCCGCCTGCTGCCCGTCGCCGTTCAGCAGCGGCAGCCGGCTCCAGGCCCCGTCCGGGTCGCGCCGGGCGAGGGCGGGCCGGTGCGTCGCGGCCGTCGATCCCGGCTCGTTGAAGGCGAAGTACGTGTACTGCCCGCGGCCCTTGTACGTGGCGACCGGCGTCCACCAGGCGGCCTGGTTCGACGCGTCCATCGCGTACGGGACCTTCTCGATCACGGTCGCCGCCGCTGCCGCGGCCGGCGCGGTCTCGGCCCCGGCGGCCGGGGCGGGCAGGAGGAGGGCGGCCATGACCGCGGCCCAGGCGGTGTAGGTGCGTACCGTGGGACGTCGCAAGATGAGCTCCTTCACGGGTGCGGGCGTGCGGGTGCGGGCGTGCGGGTGCGGGACGACTGGACGGCGGCGGCCCGCGGGCGCGCGGGCACCGTCGTCGTGCGGGGGGGCGAAGCAGGGCCCGGCGAGGCGTGCGCCGCCCGCCGGGCCCTGACCAGGGCGCTCGGCCTCAGCGCTTGATGAGCGCGGCGGCCTCCTCGCCGGCCTGCTTCATCGCGTCCTTCGGCTTCGACTTGCCGACGAGGACCGCCTGCACCTGCTTGGCGACGGCCTCCTCGATCTGGGCGTTCTGCGCGAACTGCCAGAAGGGGCTGCCGGTCGCCGTGCTGGTGATCTTCCGGGTCCACTCCGTGGTGAAGGTGTCCTTGGCGACCTCCGGAGCGGCGAGGCCCGCGGTCGTGGACGGCGGCAGGGCGCGCGCGGCGAAGTACTCGGAGGTGGTGGCCCGGTCGGTGGTGGTGTGCAGGGCGAACTCGGTGGCCGCGTCCTGCCCCTTGCCCTTCACGATGGCGATCACGCCGCCCCACAGCAGCGCCTGCGGTGTGTCCCCGGCCTTGAGCACCGGACGCTCCATCGGCTGCATGGCGTCCGCCAGCGTCTTGTCCTTGGACTGGGCGGAGGTCACCCCCTTGCCGATGATCGCGTCGTCGTAGAAGGCGGCCTTGCCCTGCCCGAACAGGGCGCGCGCGTCGAAGCGGTCCACGTCGGCGGCGATCAGCTTCTCGTCGTGCAGCTTCTTGTACCAGGTGACCGCGTCCACCGAGGCGTCGTCGCCTATCGTGACCTTCCCGCCGTCGAGCATCGCGCAGCCGAACGTCTGCATCCACGGGAAGATGTCCTTGAGCTGCGCGACCTTGGTGGCGGCGGCGTACGGGACGACTCCGCCGCCGAGCCCCTTCAGCTCGCGCAGCGCTGACTCGAACTCCTCGACGGTGGTGGGGTGCTCCTTGATACCGGCCTTCTCCAGGAGCTGGGAGTTGGCGATCACGCCGATCGATCCGGTGTTCCACGGCAGTCCGTAGTGCTTGCCGTCGTACGTGCCGCTCTTCAGCGCCACGTCCGTGTAGCCGCCCTTGCCGGCCACCGATCCGAGATCGACCAGCTTGCCCATCTGCGCCATCGCGGCGAGCCAGGCGATGTCGAGGTGGACGGCACCTGTGGTCTCCCCGCCGCCCAGCTTGAGGGTGAGCTGGCTCAGGTACTCGTTGTACGGGTACGAGACCGCGCGGATCGTCGACTTCTCGGCCTTCTCCCACGCCGCGATGATCTTCTCGATGGAGGGCTTGGCGGCCTCCTCGTTGAGCGACCAGGAGGTGAAGTCGAAGTCCTTGGACTTCGGGTCGCCGCCGTTGGAGGGGGAGCCGGCGCCGGACGGCGCACAGGCGCCGAGCACGCCGGCGCCCACCGCACCGAGCGCGCCGATGCCGAACATGCGCAGCGCGCCGCGCCGGCTGATGCCAGAGGTGGTCATGATCTCTCCATGGGGCAGTGAGCGGGAGGGAAGGTACGTGAGGGGGCGCGGGCCGGGCCTCGCTTGTTCAGCTCTTGACCGAGCCGGCGGTCATGCCGCCGACGAGGTAGCGCTGCAGGAACATGAAGGCGACGATCACCGGGACGGACACCACGAGCGAGGCCGCCATCAGCTGGGGCCAGGCGGTCTGGAATTCGCCGATGTAGGTGGAGACGAGTCCGGGAGGCAGGGTCTGCTTCTCCTTGCCGGCCAGGGTCAGCGCGAAGATGAAGTCGTTCCAGCCGCGTACGAAGGCGAAGAGCCCGGCTGCGATCATCCCCGGCGCGGCCAGCGGCGCGACGATGGAGTGCAGTGTCCGCCACCGGGACGCGCCGTCGATGGACGCCGCTTCCAGCAGGGCGTCCGGAATGGTGTCGAAGATGCCCTTCAGCATCCAGACGCAGAGCGGCATGGTGAACGTGGTGAAGGAGAGCACCAGGGCGGAGTAGGTGTTGAGCATGCCGAAGCTGGAGAAGACGGTGTACAGCGTCACCAGCAGAAGCGCCTGGGGGAACATCTGGGAGGCCAGCACCAGATGCATCAGCGACCGCCGCCCCCGGTAGCGGAACTTGGAGAACGAGTAGCCCATGTACGTGGCGACGATCACGCTCAGCACGGCGGTGATCGAGGCCACGACCAGTGAGTTGACCATGTAGTTGATCAACTGGTCGTTCTCGGCCAGGGCCGTGAAGTTGCTGAGGGTGAGATCGGTGGGGACGAGTTTCGGCGGGAACTGGAAGGTCGACTCGGGGGTGCTCAGCGCGGTGGCGAGCAGCCAGTAGACCGGGAGCAGGCCGAACGCCCCGATGACGACGACCGCGCTCCAGGCGGCGATCCGCGAGCGCAGCAGGTCCTTGCGCAGGCGGCGCCGGGTGCCGCGCCCGGCCCGCGTGGCGGACGGCTGGGGCCGGCCGACGGCGGACACGGGGGTGGGGGTGGTGGAGGTCATCAGGCGTCGCCCTTCCGCTCGGTGATCCTGAGGTAGACGGCGACGAGGAGAAGCAGGAGCAGCATCCACAGTCCGCCCAGTGCGGTGGCCCGGCCGATGTCGAAGCCCTTGAACGCGGTCTGGTACACGGCGGTCGCGAAGGTCTCGGTGGTGCCTGCGGGCCCGCCGCCGGTGAGGACGTAGATGGTGTCGAAGTGCTGGAAGTTCCAGATGAACTCCAGCAGCAGCACGATCGAGGCGACACCGCGGACCTGCGGCCAGGTGACGGCGAAGAAGCGCCGGATCGATCCCGCCCCGTCCATCGAGGCCGCCTCGTGCAGTTCCCTGGGCACGGTCTGCAGTCCGGCCAGGAGCATCACCATCATCCAGGGGAAGCTGGCCCAGGTCTTGGTGACGATGACGGCGAGCATCGCGGTGCCGGGCTGCCCCAGCCAGGCCACGGACTCCTCGATGAACCCGGCCTTCATGAGCACTCCGTTGAGCACCCCGTAGTTCGCGTTGAAGATCCACATCCAGAGGAAGGAGACCACCACGCCCGGGATCACCCAGGGGAACAGGAACAGGCCGCGCAGGAAGCCGCTGCCCTTGAGGCCGGTGTTCAGCGCGAGCGCGAGCGCGAAGCCGATCACGAAGGGGACGAGCGTCGCGCCGACGGTGAAGACCAGCGTCTGCTCGAGGATGGTGAGGAAGTCGCCGTCCAGCCAGTAGGCGAAGTTGTCCAGGCCGACGAACTCCCGGCCCGCGAGCCGCAGATCCTGTCGGAAGAAGCCGGTGAACAGCGCCGACAGCAGCGGGTAGAAGATGATCGCCGCGAACAGGGCGAGCCCCGGTGCGGTCAGCAGCAGGGCGAACGCACCGTTGGAGAGCCGTCCCCCGGTCCGTTCGCGGGGCGGGGGCGCCTTCTGGGGAGGTGCGGCCGTACTCATGGATCTGTCCTCTCAGATGGTGGCGGGAGCGCCGGAGCCCTGCGTAGATGTCGTCCCTGCTGTGATGAATGCAAGTTGCAGCATGCGGGATCGTTCTCCATATCGCGCGATGGCGTCAACCCCTTTCGTCAGTGAATCGCCGATTCCGTGCGGGGTCGGCGAACACTCCTCACCTGCCCCGAACGTGCACCGCGGATCACGACGACCAGGTCGGGGGCCGCAACCGGAACTTACAGCGGATCCCATTGGTTGAACAGTGGTTGCACAATATGGATGTGATGTACGTTCAAGGTCGCCCACTGTGGCGGAGGTATCCGAGCTTCACACCAAGGAGGCCGCACCGTGCGGGAAGAAGAGGTCCATTACGACATCGCCGTGATCGGCGGCGGACTGGCGGGGACCTGCGCGGCCATCGCCGCGGCCCGTCTCGGCCGACGCGTCGCCCTGGTCAACAACCGGTCCGTCCTCGGTGGCAACGCCAGCAGCGAGATCCGCGTCTGGGTCTGCGGCGCCACCGCACACGGCGTGCACCGCTGGGCCCGCGAGACCGGGATCATGGGCGAGCTGTACACCGAGAACCAGTACCGCAACCCCGAGGGAAACCCCTACTACTGGGACCAGGTGGTCCTCGACGCCGTTCACGCCGAACCGAACATCGACCTCTACCTCAACACCGACGTGCGCGAGGTCGACGCGAGCGGCCCGGACGACAGGCGCGAGGTGCACTCCTGCACCGGCTGGATGATGGGCTCGGAGCGCCGCATCACCTTTCACGCGCGCCAGTTCCTCGACTGCACCGGGGACGGCCTGCTCGGCCACCTCGCCGGCGCCCGCCACCGCATCGGGCGTGAGGCGCGGAGCGAGTTCGGCGAGCCCTGGGCGCCCTCCGAGGCGGACCAGGCGCTGCTCGGCTCGACGATCCTCTTCCACAGCAGGGACGCGGGCCGGCCGGTGAAGTTCGTACCGCCCGCCTACGCCAAGGACCTGTCGACCACGCCCATCCTGCGCAACCGCATCCTGCGCACCGGCGACAACGGCTGCGACTACTGGTGGATCGAGTGGGGCGGCGAACTCGACACCGTCCACGACAACGAGCGCATCCGCGACGAGCTCCAGGCCGTGATCATGGGTGTCTGGGACCACATCAAGAACTCCGGCCAGTTCCCGGACGCGGCGAACCTGACCCTGGAATGGGTCGGCAGCCTCCCCGGAAAGCGCGAGTACCGCCGCTTCCTGGGCGATCACGTCCTCACCCAGCAGGACATCCTCGAGCAGCGTCAGTTCGAGGACCGGATCGCCTTCGGCGGCTGGTCGGTCGACCTCCACCCCGTACAGGGCATGTACGCCGAGGAGCCCGGCGCGCGCCAGCGGTACGCGGACGGCATCTTCCACATCCCGCTGCGCTCCCTCTACTCGGCGAACGTCACGAACCTGCACTTCGCCGGGCGGAACATCTCAGCCACCCACATCGCCTTCGGGGCCACCCGTGTCATGGCCACCTGCGCGACGCTCGGCGAGGCCGCGGGTACCGCCGCGGCCCTGTGCGTCGCCGAGGACCTCACGCCGCGGGAACTCGCCACCGAGCGGGCGGACCTGGTGCGCCGCACCCTGCTGCGCCAGGACGCCTCCGTGATCGGCCTCGCCGACGAGGACCCCGGCAACCTGGCGCGCGCGGCCCGTGTCACCGCCTCGTCCAGCCTGACCCGCCTGGCCGCCGAACCCACGCGGGACGCGCCCGGCACCCCGTACCCCCTCACCCGCGACCTCGCCCTCCTGCTGCCGGTCGATCCCGCGCTCGACACGGTCGACCTGCTCGTCCACGGCGCCCCGGACGGCCGGCCCCGGGATCTCACCGTGGAGCTGTGGAGCACGGGCCGGCCCGAGAACGCGGTTCCCGCCGACCGCCTCCTCACGGTCACCGTCACCGTCCCGCCCGGCGGCCCCCACTGGATTCCGGCCCGTCTCGATTACCACCCCGACACGCCCCGGAACGCGATCGTCGTCGTCCGGGCCTGCGCCGGCACCGCCCTGGTCCTCCTTCCCGAGCGCACCGACGGCGTCCTCGCCCTGCGCCGGAAGGTCGAGGGGGACGTGGGCGTCGACCACGACATCCCGGAGGAGGACGGCCAGCTGGTCCTGGAATGGCAGGCCCGCGGCCTGCGCCGGCAGGCCTTCGCCTTCCGGGCGGACCCCGACACCCGGGCGTTCCACCCGGAACGGGCCGTCGGCGGTTACCAGCGTCCCTACGGCGGACCCCACATGTGGTCCTCCGCGCGGGAGGACGACACCCGGTGGCTCCGTCTCGACTGGGAAGCCGAGCAGGAACTCACGGAGATCCGGCTGGTGTTCGACGACGACGTCGACGAGTACCTCAACAACCTGCACCGCCACCGCACCCCGTACGAGGTCATGCCGGAACTCGTGCGCGACTACCGCGTCCAGGGGCGCGACGCCGATGGTGCGTGGCAGACGCTCCTGACGGTGACGGGCAACCGGCGCCGCCACCGCGTACACGCCCTGGAGACCCCGGACGGCGGTCCGGTGCGCACCGACGCACTGCGGCTGGTGGTCGACGCGACACACGGGGCACGGCACGCGCACGTGATCGCCTTCAAGGCGTACGGCGCGTAGCCGCACGGCGAAGGGGGCCGGTGGGGGCCGATCGGCCTCCCCCGGCCCCCTTCGCCGTGTACGTCAGAGCGCGCCCAGCGCCTGGCTGATGGCGTCGGCCGCCTCGATGACCTCGCGTACGAGGGCGAGGCGCTGCCCCTCGGTGTCGGAGCGGTCCCCGAGCACCGAGGTCGGACCCCAGAGGGAGATGGCGGCGACGATCTCCCCCGAAGCGTCACGGACGGGCGCGGCCAGTGACGCGCGGCCCAGGGCCCGCTCCTCGGCCTCGACGGCGTAGCCGGTGCGCCGGACGGTGTCGATCTCGGTGTCGAGGAGGTCGTGACTGGTGGTCGTGTACTCGGTGTGCGCGTCGAGAGGGTCCCCCAGGAGCTTGCGGCGCTCCTTGGGGGCCATACCGCTGAGCAGGCACTTGCCGATGCTCGTGGCGTGCAGCGGAGCGGTGTGCCCGGCCTGCGTGTAGGACTTGGGGGCTCGCGTGCCCTCGAAGTTGCACAGGAACATCAGCTCGCCACCGCGGCGTACGGCCACGTTGGCCCCGAGCCCGGTGCGGGTGGCGAGGCCCTGGAGCACCATACGGGCGGCCCGGTGCACGGGGTGGCGGTTGGTGGCGGTGGCGGCCAGGGGCAGGAGGCCCAGGCTGAGGCGGTAGAGGTTGCTGACCGGATCGCGTTCGACCATGTCGAGGCGTTCCAGGGTGGACAGCAGGCGGGAGGTGGTCGAGGAGCCCAGTCCGGTGAGCTCGGCGACGTCGGAGACACGGAGTTCGGGCCGGCCGGAGTCGAGTGCGCGCAGCACCGAGACCGCTCGTTCGACGCTCTGGTTCGTCCCTGCATCGGTCGCCCGCGTAGCCATGACCCTCCTCGTTCTGCAAATCCCTTGCACATTCTGCATCAGCATATCGCGCCCGATCGGCTCCCGTACCTGAAATCGGTGCCGTCCCCGGCCCGGCGGATCCGGTCGTGCGGCAGGAGGTCAGGCGGTGGGGGGCGGCAGCACGGGGTCCGTCCCGGACAGGAACTGTCGCTGGGCCTCTTCCAGGGCCGCCGTCTCGGCCCGCTCGCCCGGGTGGTCGAAGTGCCCCGCCCGCAGGACCAGGAGTTCGCGCGGCCCGGCCAGTGCGTTGTACACCGCGAACTGCCCGGGCGGGGGCACATGCGGATCGAACAGGGCGGCGCCCACATGTACGGGGATCTCGATGTGCCGGGCCGCCGTCGCGGCGTCGAAGTACGCGAGGACGTCCAGCACCGAGGGGTCCCCGGCGTACCGGGTACGCACCGACTCCCCGCTGCCCGTGCACGGAAGGGTCACCCGGAGCGGGTGGTTCCCGAAGGTGGGCACCGTCAGCCCGGCGGCGTGGAAACGCTCGTCCCAGGGAAGCGCCAGCGCACCGATGCCGCCGCCGAAACTGGTGCCGAGGTACGTCAGCCGTCCGCCGGTCTCCGGCACCAGCCGCTGCAGGGCGGTGGCCGCGCACCAGACGTCGGCCACGCACCCGCCGATGAGGTACGACTCCCGGGCGCCGATGCCGTGCAGGACGTGCCCCGCCGACTGCGAGGGCACGCCGGGCAGCAGGCTCCGCGTTCCGAGCCCGCGCAGGCAGGGCCAGATGGTCGCGGTCTCCGGCGGGGACTGCCAGGGGTCGGGGGCCGCCCGGCCTCCGTATCCGTGCGTCGAGACGCAGCCCTGGGTGACCCGGCCGCTCGCCGGGGCGGTCAGCCACCCGCCGATACGGACGCCGTCGGAGGACGTGTACGAGACGGCGGCGACCCGCACGCCGTCCACCGTGGCCCACGCTCCCTCGATCCGAGGCGCCGTGTCGACGCGCAGCGCACGCGCGTGGCGCTCTCGCCAGAAGTCGGCGAAGTCGTCGGGGCCCGACGGAGCCGTCACCGCGAGGAGGTGCGGCAGGTCGTATCCGTGGGTGGGATCGAAGGGAAAGTCATGGGGCGGCGGGCTGAGTTCGGCGGTGTCCGTCGTGCGCGGATGGGTGGACACGATCTCTCCTTGTTCGGTGTGCCGAGTGGCCGGTTCGGTGGGCGGAGGCCGGCACGTCCTCCGGAACGCGGCGCGACATACCCGGTCCGGCCGGCGCCGGGCCCCCGCTGCGGGCCCCACCCGCCGACTCGACGGTCACGTCCCGCCGGGCGCTGTGGTCACGGGCGGCCGGTGCGACGGGAACGGCGGTGCCGGTCCGGAGCGGCGGTGCCGCGGAGACCGGACGGCTCAGGTCCGTCGGTCGGTCTCCCGGTGCGGGCCGGAGGGGCGCGGCCGTCGGCCCGCCCTCGCGAATCCGCCGCCGGTCGCCGGCCCGAGGACCTCGTGGGGCCCACCGGCCGGATCCCCGTCGTGATCATCGTCGCCCGCGTGACCCTACGGCGATCGGCCCGCGCCGTGCAAGAGGTCGCGGCGGGATCCCCGACGGCGGACTCAGGTCACGACGAGGGGCGCCGGGCATGGCGCGCCAGGTCCTGTGAACAGGCGCGGACGGCCGCACGCACCCGGCCGACGGAGGCTCCCGCACCGGCGGAGAGCGAGAGTTCCACCATCGCCGGTTCCTTCGCCAGGTGTCCCGTGCGCACGGCGCAGCTGACGGAGGCCGGCGGGCCGACGGTCTTCGGCGGCGCGGACACCGCCACCTTCAGTTCCGCTCCCTCCGTCGTGACCTCCGCGGCCTCGATCAGCGCCTCCATCGCGGTCACCAGCGGTGTCGCGCTCTCCTCCAGCCGGCCGCCCGGCAGGCGGACCGTACGGTCCAGGGCGACCGGACCGATGCCGCGCAACGGCGTGACGGTCAGCCGCAGTCCACGGGCGCTGAACATCTGCCGGTGGTGCAGCACGTACACCGCCACGAGCGCGGTGCGTACGGCGTTGACGAGCGGATTCCCGTCCACCGCCGACGAGACGGTCCAGGACCACCTGCGCGCGGCCATCCGGTGCGGGGCGCGTCCCTCGGTCAACGCTGTGAGGCCCTGGCGGACGGTGTCACCGAGCTGCCACTGCTCTCCGTGACCGACGGAGAAGAGACGCCCCTCCTCGTCGACCGCGAGCAGTGCGTCGGCGTCGGTGCGGCCGAGGGGAAACATCCGGGATCCCGTGGTCTCCGCGAGCCGCAGCAGCGACGGGCGGGCGTGGCGGGCTTCCAGCGGGTCGATGACACATCCGGTGGGCGCCTCGTCCCGCCCCGGACCGACCGGCGGCAGCCGTAGGCCGTGGAACGTGCGCAGCGCCCGTTCGGCGGCCGGGAACACCGCCCACGCCGTGGCGTCCGCCGCCGGTCCGGCGAGCGCGACGGATCCGAGGACGGCTGACAGCGCCCGGTCCCCGACGTCACGGCCCTCGTACCAGCCGGCTGCCTCAAGTGCCTCGTCGCCGCGCGTCATGAGGTGATGACATCGTTGCCGAGCCGGCCGGGCGGCGCCGAGGGGAAACGGCGCACCTCGTGGGCGTCCTCGCAAGTGCCGTGGCGCGCGGCCTCGCCGACGCTCGGCCGTCCCACCCCGACCACGTCGAGCATCGTGTCGACGGCCTCAGGAATCGTGTACCCCACAGCGCGGTTTCTCCCGGTCGACCGATCATCGGTTCAGCCCACAGTGCGAGGAACAAGCATGCCATGAAGTGATCACCGCGCCGCCGCCCGTCCGGCGACGCGGCCCTGGTGCTGGGGGAGTTGGTCAGCCGGCCTCCCCCAGCACCAGCATGATGTGCTCGTGCTCGCCGTGCATGACCGTCCCGGCGCTCCGGAAGCCGTGTTTCTCCAGCAGCCGGACCGAACCGGTGTTCTCGGCGAACGGGTCGGCGAACAGGGGGCGTTCGGTCTCCTCGTCCAGGAAGAGCGCAAGGGCCCGGGTCCCGATGCCCCGGCCCCAGAACCGGCGGCCGAGCCAGTACCCGATGAAGCGCCGGTCCCCGTCCCACCACGCCACCAGGTTGCCGGCCAGCACTCCGTCGACGGTGACGGCACGCACGCGGTTGGACGGGTCCCCCAGCACCTTCGTCGTCCAGTGCTTCATGAAGGCCTCGCGTTCGCGGGGCGGGAAGTTCGACCGGCGTACGGACTCCGGATCGTGCTCCTGTGCGAGGAACACCTCCAGATCGTCCTGGACGACGGCTCTCAGACACACCTGTTCGGTCATGCCGACGGAGTCTGCCACCCGCCACCGACAATCCCGGGTGGCAGACGTCCGCGCCGTTCACCTCGCGGCCCGCACCCCCTGCGGCGAGGGCAGGAAGCCCGTCCCGTGGAAGTAGGTCAGATAGCGGGTCAGTACGTCGTCGGTCAGCGCGGGCAGGTGGACGCCGAGGGCAGCCGCGGCCTCGGCCGTCCGGCCGGAGTCGAAGCCGCGGTGGTCCGTCACCCCGTGACGTCCCCCTCCCGCTTCGCCGAGGAACAGCTGCGCCGCGTTGTCGCGCCGGGCGGCGACACGTGCCTGCCACTGCGGGGCCGGGACGGTCCGCAGCTCGTGTCCCAGGCGGGCGGCGACCTCGAAGACGCGGTCCAGGCCGGGCGCTTCGGGGTGGGTGTAGTGGTGGACCTCCGCGTCCGTCCGGCCGGACGTGGCGAGCGCCACCACGGCCGCGCTGACGTAGTCCACCGGTACCCAGTCGGTCGAGCCGTGCGGCAGGTCGGGCACCGCGCCCGCCTGGAGGCATCCCTTGATGAGCTGCCACAGGAGGTCACGCTCCTGGCAGGCGCCGGTGGTGGTGTCGCCGCTGATGCGGCCGGGCCGGTGGACGGTGACCGGCAGGCCTCGTTCGCGTGCCAGCCCGACGAGTTGCTCGGCGACCCACTTGCTCTGCGCGTATCCGTCGGGCAGGGCGGAGGGCGGGCCCGGCGGGGTCGACTCCGTGATGGTGACGGGGTCGGGGCCGGACGCCGGGGCGTAGACGCTCGTGGTCGAGATGTGGTGCAGGCCGGGTGAGCCGGAATCGGCGAGCAGGCGCAGCAGTTCCTCGGTTCCGGCCACGTTGGGGGCGCGCAGATCGCGGTACCCGGCCGCGAAGTTGACGTGCGCGCCGTTGTGGACGACGGTGCCGAGGCGGCGGACCAGCGCGTCCCGGTCCTCGGCGGACAGCCCCAGTCCGGGGGCGGCGAGGTCCCCGGGGACGGCGTGGACCAGGTCGGCGTAGCGGGGGCGCCACAGGCCGTACCGCTCCAGGTTGGCCCGCACCCGGTGTGCCGCGTGCTGCTCGTCCTCGGCGCGTACGAGGCAGTCGACGGGCTCGCCGGTGGTCTCGACGAGATCGCGCAGGAGGAAGGCGCCGAGGAAGCCGGAGGCGCCGGTCAGCAGGGGGCGGGCGGTGGGCCGGGCGGGCGTCCGGGTGGGGGCGGGCACGGGGGCCGGGCCTGGCCGCCCGGTGATGTCCGCGGCGAGCCGCACCTCGGAGAGGAGGTCCGGTGTGACGTCGTGGCCGGCGTTCTCCTCCCCCGCGCCGTCGTCCAGGAGGCGGGCCATGCCCTCGGCCGTGGGCGCGGCGAACACGGTCCGCAGGGAGGGGCGCCGGCCGCACCGCTCCTCGATCCGCTGAGCGAGGGTGACGGCGAGCAGGGAGTGCCCGCCGAGCGCGAAGAAGTCGTCGGTGACGCCCACTTCGGGTACGCCGAGGGTCTCGGCGAACACCTCGCACAGGGCCCGTTCGCGAGCGGTGCGCGGTGCCCGGCCGCCGGCCGGTACGGCATGGTCCGGTGCGGGCAGGGCGCGCCGGTCGGTCTTGCCGTTGGGTGTGACGGGCAGGACGCCGAGTCGCACGTGGGCGGCGGGGATCATGTGGTCGGGCAGGGTTCCGGCGAGGTGCGTGCGGATCTCGCCGTCGTCCGGGCCGTCCGCGCCGTCGGCGGGGACGGTGTAGGCGACCAGCCGCCGGTCGCCGGGACGGTCCTCGCGGACGACGGCGCAGGCCGCGGCGACGCCCGGCATCGCGGTGAGCGCGGCCTCGATCTCACCGAGCTCGATGCGGAAGCCCCGGAGCTTGACCTGGTCGTCGACGCGGGAGACGTAGACGAGTTGCCCGTCGGCCGTCCAGCGCACCAGGTCACCGGTGCGGTACATCCTGCCGCCGCCTCCGCCGAAGGGGTCGGCCACGAAGCGGGACGCGGTCAGCGCGGCCCGGCCGTGGTAGCCGCGGGCCACTCCCCCGCCGGCGACGTAGAGTTCGCCGGTGACGCCCGGGGGCACCGGACGCAGCCTGTCGTCCAGGACGTGCACGCGGGTGCCGTCGACGGGGACGCCGATGGGCACGGTGCGGTCGGGGGCGAGCGGTCCGTCCGCGTGCTGGAAGGTGCTCATCGTCGCGCAGACGGTGGTCTCGGTCGGGCCGTAGGCGTTGACGAGGAACCGGTCGGCCGCCCAGGCGTGCACCAGGGCCGGTGTGCACGCCTCACCGGCGAGGACCAGCGTCGTACCGGCGGGCAGTGAGTCCGGCGGCATCACGGCGAGCGCGGCGGGCGGCAGGGTGAGGTGGGTGACGCCCCGCTCGCGGACCAGGCCGGCGAGAGCGGGGCCGGGCATCAGGGCCTCGCGTTCGTCGATCTCCAGGCAGGCCCCGGAGAGGAGCCCCATGCACAGTTCCCAGAACGCGGCGTCGAAGCTGACCGACGCCGCGTGCAGCACACGGCTGCCCGGGGTGACGCGCAGCCGTTCGCGCTGGGTCCTGGCCATGGCGCCGGCACCCCGGTGGGTGACCACGACGCCCTTGGGACGGCCGGTGGAGCCGGAGGTGTAGATGACGTACGCGGGGTGGGCGGGGAGCAGGGCCGGGACGGGCCCGGCGGCCGGCCCGGCCGTCGGTGCGGAGTCCGTGTGGTCACCGGCGTACAGGCAGGGCACCGGGGTCTGCGGCAGCCGGCTGCGGACGGCGGGCGTGGTGAGGAGCAGGCGCGGGCGGGAGTCGTCGAGCATGTAGGAAAGGCGCCGGGCGGGGTAGTCCGGGTCGAGGGGGACGTACGCCGCCCCGGCCTTGAGGATGCCGAGCAGGGCCACGACGAGTTCGGCGGTGCGGGGCAGGGCGACCGCCACCCGGTCCTCGGGGCCGATGCCGCGCGCCGCCAGCCGGCGGGCGAGGGCGTCGGCGCGGCGGTCGAGCTCTCCGTAGGTGAGGGTGGTCCCGGCGTCGCGGACGGCGGGGGCGTCCGGGGTGCGCCGGGCCCACTGCTCGAAGAGGGCGGGGACGGTCGATCCGGGCCCGTCGTCGACGGGCCCCGTGCCCCAGGCCGTCAGGCGGGCGCGCTCGGCGGCGGTGAACACGTCGTACGTGCTCAGGGGGCGGTCCGGGTCGGCGGTGGCGGCGGTGAGCAGCAGGACGAGGCGTCCGGCGAGGCCGCGGACCGTGGACGCGTCGAAGAGTTCCGTCGCGTAGTCGACGGAGGCCCGCATGCCGTGGGGCGCACCGTCGTCGTCGTAGGTCTCGGTGAAGGTGAACGACAGGTCGAACTTGCTGACACCGGGGTCGACCGGGATGCCCCGGGCGGTGATGCCGGGCAGGTCGACCGGGGCGGCGGGGGTGTGGTTCTGGAGGATGAGCATGGTCTGGAAGAGCGGGTGGTGGTTCTGCGAGCGCGCGGGGTTGAGCAGCTCCACCAGCCGCTCGAAGGGAACGTCCTGGTGCGCGTACGCGGAGAGGTCGAACTCCTTCACCCGGTCGAGCAGTTCGAGGAACGTGGGGTCGCCGGTCAGGTCCGTGCGCAGCACGAGCGTGTTGACGAAGAAGCCGACGAGGTCCGCGGCCGCCTCGTCGGTGCGTCCGGCGACGGCCGTGCCCAGGGGTATGTCGTCACCCGCGCCGTGCCGGGAGAGGACAGCCGACAGTGCCGCCTGGAGCACCATGAAGACGCTGCAGCCGCGGGCCCGGGCCAGGTCCGTGACCTGCCGGGCGGTGGCGGGGTCGAGCGCGAAGTCGTGGGTGGCGCCGGTGTGCCGGGGCACGGCGGGACGCGACCGGTCCCAGGGCAGCTCGATCATCTCCGGCATGCCGTCCAACGCGGCCTTCCAGTGGTCGAGTTGCCGTGCGAGCAGGCTGTCGGGGTCGTGCTCGTCGCCGAGCAGGCGGCGTTGCCAGAGGGTGTGGTCGGCGTAGTCGACGGGAAGGTCCGTCCACTCCGGCGCGCCGGAGTGGACGCGGGCGCGGTAGGCGGCACCGAGGTCACGGGCGAAGGGGGCCAGGGAGGAGCCGTCGGCGGCGATGTGGTGGATCACGAGGACCAGGACGTGTGCGGTGGCGTCCAGGCGCAGCAGGGTGGCCCGGAGGGGCAGTTGGTGCTCGATGTCGATCGGCGCGGTCACGGCGGCCGTGATCCGGGCGGACAGGCGGTCCTCGTCGACGGCTTCCGCGGCGAGCGGGAGGCGGACGTCGGCCGGGGCGGTGATCCTCTGGTGCGGTCTGCTGTCGTGCTCGGGGAAGACGGTGCGCAGTGCTGCGTGCCGGCCGACGACGTCGTGGAGGGCCCGGCGCAGGGCTTCGGCGTCCAGCGGCCCGTCGAGGCGCAGGGCGAAGGGGATGTTGTAGGTGGCGGAGGGGCCTTCGAGACGGTGGAGGAACCAGAGGCGCTGCTGCGCGGAGGACAGCGGGAGCAGGGTGGGACGCTCCTGGGGCACGAGGGCCGGTCGGGCGGGACGGTCCGCGTCGCGCAGGACGCCGGCGAGCGTGGCGACGGTGGGGTTCTCGAAGAGGGTGCGGATCTCGGTCTCGGTGTCCAGCGCGGTACGGACGCGGCCGACGAGGCGGGTGGCGAGCAGGGAGTGGCCGCCCAGGGCGAAGAAGCTGTCGTCGATCCCGACGCGTTCGACGCCCAGGACGTCGGCGAACAGCCCGGCGAGGATCTCCTCGTGGGCCGTGCGGGGCGCGCGGTTTCCCGTGGCCGGCGCGGTGGCGGGCGCGGGCAGGGCGGACCGGTCGAGTTTGCCGTTGGCGGTCAGGGGCAGCGCGTCGAGGCACTGGACGGTGGCGGGCACCATGTACGCGGGCAGTCGGCGGCCGACGTACGAGGCGAGCAGGTCGGGGTCCGGGGTGTGCCCGGGGGCGGGGACGACGTACGCGGTCAGGGTGCGGTCGCCGGGCAGGTCCTCGCGGACCACGACGCACGCGGCGCGTACGGAGTCGTCGCTGCGGAGCACGGCCTCGATCTCGGCCGGCTCGATGCGGTGGCCGCGCAGCTTGATCTGCTGGTCGGACCGGGCGACGTGGTGCAGGGTGCCGTCGGGGTCCCGGCGTACGAGGTCCCCGGTGCGGTACATGCGGGCCCCGGCGCCGGAGAACGGGTCGGCGACGAAACGGGTGGCGGTCGGGCCGGGGCGCCCCAGGTAGCCGCGGGCGACTCCCGGTCCTGCGACGTACAGCTCTCCCTCGGCGCCGGCCGGAACGGGCCGCAGCGCCGTGTCCAGGACGTAGGCCCGCGCGCCGTCCAGCGGCAGGCCGATCGGGGGCACGCCGTCCGGGGCGCCGGGGCGGACGCGGTGGCGCGTGGCGAACGTGGTGGTCTCGGTGGGCCCGTAGACGTTGAGGAAGGCGGTTCCGGGGTACGCGGCGGCGAGGCTCTGGAGGAGGCCGGGCGCGGCGCTCTCCCCTCCGGAGGCGACCAGCCGGAGCAGGCCGAGGGCGCCGGGGTCGGTCTCGGCGACGACGTTGAAGAGGGCCGTCGTCAGGAAGGCCGCCGTCACGCCGTCGCGTGCGACGAGCTCGCGGAGCGCGGCGGGCTGGAGGACGCCCTCGGGGGCGACGACGACGCGGCCGCCGTTGAGGAGGGGTGCCCAGATCTCGAAGGTGGAGGCGTCGAAGACGTACGCCGAGTGCATCAGCACCGCGTCGGCCGCGCCGTCGCCCCAGGTCCGGTCGGCGGCGAGCGCGGCGATGTCGGCGTGGGTGACGCCGACGCCCTTCGGCAGGCCGGTGGAGCCGGAGGTGAACATCACGTAGGCGAGCCGGGCGCCGCCCGTGACGGCGGGGAGGGCTCCGGGGGCGGCCGGCCCTCCGTGCACGACGCGGCCCGACGCGTCGACGGTCAGTACGGCCACCTCGGGGCCCAGTCCCGCGGCCCAGGGGTGGGTGCGGGTGGTCCCGTCGACGATCAGTGCGCGCAGGCCGGCCACCTCGGCCACACGGGCGAGCCGTTCGGCGGGCCAGCGCGGGTCGAGCGGCACATAGGCGGCGCCCGCGCGCAGGGCCGCCAGGGACGCGGTGACAGTGGCGGCCGAGCGGCCCAGGAGGATGCCGACACCGTCCTCCGCACCGGTGCCGAGCCCGGTCAGGGCGCCGGCCGTCTCCTCCGCGAGGTCGCGGAGCCCCGCGTAGGTGAGCTGTTCACCGACGCCGGCCACGGCCACCGCGTCGGGGTGCCGGGCGGCGTGCCGGGCCACGGCGTCCGGGATGCTCGTCCCGGCGGTCGTGTGCGGGAGTCCGGCACCCTCGCCCAGCGAGAGCAGTGCCTCGCGCTCGCCGTCCAGGAGTACGGGAACGCTGTCGGCGCGCAGGCCGAGTCCCTGCGCCATCGCCGTCAGCAGGCGCCGCGTACGCGCGACCGTGCGGGCCACCTCGGCCCGGTCGAGCACAGCGGCCCGGTAGCCGAAGGTGATCTTCAAGGTGTCGCCGGGGGCGATGGTGAGGGTGAGCGGGTAGTGCGCCGCGTCCGTGCCGCTGAATCCGGTCACGGAGAGGCCGGGCAGCGCCTGCTGCGCGGTGCGCAGGGCCTCGGCGTCCATCGGGTAGTTCTCGAACACGGCGAGCGTGTCGAAGAGTTCGGGCAGGTCCGTGACGCCGCGTATCTCGGTCAGCCCCACGTACTGGCTGCCGAGGAGCCGGCCCTGTTCCTCCTGGAGCCGGGTCAGGAGCGTCGCCAGGGTCTCGCCGGGCTCCGGGCGGAGCCGCACCGGGACGGTGTTGATGAAGAGCCCGACCATCGACTCGATGCCGGGGATCTCCGGCGGGCGCCCGGAGACGGTGGTGCCGAAGACGACGTCGGGGCGCCCGGTGAGGTGTGCGAGCAGCAGGCCCCAGGCGCCCTGCACCAGGGTGTTGAGGGTGAGCCGGTGGTCGCGGGCCGTCTCACGCAGCCGGTGTGTCGTGGCCGCGTCGAGTTCGAGCACGAGTGTGCCGGGCAGCTCGCCGGGGGCCGGCACGTCGGTCCCGCCCCGGCCGGCGAGCAGGGTCGGTGCCTCGATCCCGGCCAGTGCGGTGCGCCAGACGTCCAGGGCCGCGGCCCTGTCCTGCTGGGCCAGCCAGGCGAGATAGGTCCGGTAGGGAGCGACGCGGGGCAGGGTGCTGTCGTCGCCGTGGTGTGCGTACAGCTCGAAGAGCTCGCGCACCAGCAGGGGCATCGACCATCCGTCCAGCAGGATGTGATGGCTCGTCATGACGAGACGGTGCCGGTCGGGTGCGGTGCGCACCAGGGTGAACCGCATCAGCGGCGGCGTGGCGAGGTCGAACCGGCGGGTGCGGTCGGCGGCGAGGAACGCGGCGAGGCGGTCCTCGACCGTCCCCGGGGCGTCCCCACCGGTCAGGTCCAGCTCCTCCAGCGGCACCGGCACCTCCGCGGCGACGGCCTGCACGGGCTCGTCCAGGTCCTCGTGGAGGAACCCGACCCGCAGGTTGGCGTGCCGCCGCAGCAGCCCGCCGACGGCGGCCCGCAGGGCGGGGACGCCGACGGGGCCTTCGAGTTCGAAGACGAACTGTGCGGTGTAGACGTCCACGGCGCGGGAGTCGTACAGCGCGTGGAACAGCATGCCCGCCTGTAGCGGTGTCAGCGGCAGTACGTCTTCCAGTCGGAACCCGGTCACTTGCGTCCACCCCACCTGTTCTGCAGTCGGTCGATCTGGGCCTGGTCGAGCGAGACCAGGGGAAGGTCGGACGGCGTCCAGCCGCCCGCGTCGGGCCGGTCGGCGTGTTCGGCCGTGGCGCGCAGCGCCCGTGTGAACGCCTCGGCCAGGGCCTCCACGTCCTCCTCCTTGAGGAGGTCGCTGGGCCAGGTCCAGCGGATCACCAGCCGGGGGCCGTCCGGCAGGTCCTCGGTGTGCGCGTTGATGTCGAGGACGTGGTGGACGGGCATGTCGGGGTCCTGTGCGCGCGGGCCGCCCGCGTCGAGCAGCACGTCCCAGTCGGCGCCCCCGCTCACGGAATCCTGCGGGGAGGCGTACCGGCCCAGGTAGTTGAACCCGATCTGCGGGTCGGGCCCGGGAGCCAGCCCGGCGCGGGTGGCCGGGTTGAGACGGCGCAGCAGGCCGTAGCCGACACCGTGGTCGGGAAGGGCGCGCAGCTGTTCCTTGACGCGTTTGAGTGCGCGCTCGACCAGTGCGGCGTCGAAGCGTCCGGGGTCGCGGGCGTCGACGGGTCCGGGGTCGAGCCGGACCGGGTAGAGGCTGGTGAACCAGCCGACCGTACGGGAGAGGTCGAGGTGTTCGGCCAGCTGCTCACGGCCGTGCCCCTCCAGGTCGAGGAGGACCGCGGTGCCGGCGGGCCGTGCCCCGCCGGCGGCGGCCGCGCGTTCGGCGCGCCAGGAGCAGACGGCGAGGGCGAGGCCCGTGAGCAGGACGTCCTCCACCCCGGCGTGGAAGGCGGCGGGGACCGTGGTGAGCAGGGGGTTCGTCCAGGTGGCGGGCAGGTGGGTGGTGAGGGTGCGGGTGCGGTCGGCGGTGTCCCGGTCGGGATCGAGCGGCCGGTACCCGAGCTGGGGGTCGGGGGTGCTCAGCACCCCTTGCCACAGCGGGAGTTCCGCCTCGCGTGCGGCCTCGTGCGCCTGGGTGGCGAGGAGCCGCGCCCACTCCCGGTAGGAGGTGGTGGGTGCGGGCAGCGCCGGCGTCCCGGGGGTGCGGGGGACCTCGGTGACGGCCCGCCAGGCGGCGGCCAGATCGGCGGCGAGGATGCGCCAGGAGACCGCGTCGACGGCCAGATGGTGCACGACCAGCAGCAGTCTCCCGCGCGTCCGGGGCCCGGCGTCGCACCAGACGGCCTCGACGACCTCTCCGCGCGCGGGCCTCAGCCGTCTGCGGGCCTGTTCGCCCGCCTCGGTGACGGCGGCGCGCACCGCGTCGGCGTCGAGTCCGGCGACGTCGACGCGGGTGAACCGGTCCCGGGCGCTCACGGAGCCGGGCGGCAGCGCTTCCAGGAGAGGGGCGCCGTCGGCCGGGCGGAGGACGCGGAGCCGGAGCGTGTCGTGGTGGTCCAGCACGAGTTGCAGGGCGGCCACGAGGGATTCCGCGTCGGCGCCCGCGGGCGTGCGCAGCACCCCGGACTGGTTGTAGCCGTCGGTGGTGCCCGGCCGTTCCAGGAACCAGGCGGCGATGGGAGTCAGGGGCATCTGTCCGGTGCCCTGCCCGGCCGGGACGGCGGCCGCCCGGCCGAGCTCGGTGGCGACGGCCGCAATGGCCTCGGGCGTGCGGTGGACGAAGACGTCGCGCGGGGTGACGCCGAGGCCGGCCTCGCGGACCCGGCTGACGAGCTGGATGGAGAGGATGCTGTCACCGCCGAGCGCGAAGAAGTCGTCGTCGGTGCGGACGGCCGGGGTGCGCAGCACGGAGGTGAACACGTCGCACAGGACGCTTTCCCGTGCGGTGCGCGGCCGGCCTCCCGGCCGGGTGGCCGCGGGGCGCTCGGGTGCGGGCAGGGCATGCCGGTCGGTCTTGCCGTTGGGCAGCAGCGGCAGGGCGTCGAGCGGCACGTGGACGGCGGGAACCATGTAGGGCGGCAGGAGTGCCGTGAGCCGGGCGCGCAGGTCGGCGTCGGTGAGGTCCGTGGCCCCGTCGCGCCGGTCGGCGACGGTGTAGGCGACCAGTCGCCGCTCGCCGGGCCGGTCCTCCCGGACGAGGGCGCAGGCGGCGGCGATCCCGTCGAGGGAGGTGAGGGCGGCCTCGACCTCGCCGAGTTCGATACGGAAGCCGTGCAGCTTGACCTGGTCGTCGGCGCGGGAGACATAGGTGAGCAGGCCGTAGGCGTCCCGCCGGACGAGGTCGCCGGTGCGGTACATGCGGCTCCCGGCCGGGCCGTACGGGTCGGCGACGAACCGCCCGGCGGTCAGGCCGGGGCGTCCCAGGTAGCCGCGTGCGAGGCCGTCGCCCGCGACGTAGAGCTCGCCGGTGGCGCCCGGCGGTACGGGCCGCAGTCCGGCGTCCAGGACATGGGCGCGGGTGTTGTCGACCGGGCGTCCCAGCGGCACGGTCCCCTCACCCGCGGAGGCGTCGGCGTCCCCGGCGTGGTGGTGGTGGTGGTGGGCGGTCGCGTCGATCGTCGTCTCGGTGGGCCCGTAGAGGTTGTGGACCTCGGCGTGCCAGGCCCGTCCCACCCGTTCGGCCAGCGTCCGGGTCAGGGGTTCGCCGCCGCAGAGCACGGCCCGCAGCGTCGTGGGAGCCTCGTCGGCCCCGGTCTCGGTGAGGACGACCGCGAGGTGCGAGGGGACGAACTGCGCGACGGTCGTGCCCGCGTCGCGCATCCGCGCCAGCAGCCCCGCGGGGTCGTGGTTGAGTGCGGGCGGCACGAGGCAGGTGGAACCGCCGTGCAGCAGCGTCAGCCAGGTCTCCCAGACGGAGGCGTCGAAGCTCGGCGACGTACGGGCGAGGACCCGGTCGTCGTCGGTGAGGCCCAGGTGGTCCGCCATCCACGCCATGTGGTTGGTCAGGGCGGCGTGGGTGGCGACGACGCCCTTGGGGCGGCCGGTGGAACCGGAGGTGTAGATGACGTACGCCGCGTCGTGCGGGTCCGGCACGGCGGCGGGCGGCCCCGCGCACCCGGTGGACCAGGCGGCCCGGTCGTCGAGTGCGAGGCAGGGCACCGCCCCGTCGTGGGCCGCGGTGCGCGCGGTGCCGTGGGTGAGGAGCAGGGCCGGACGGGCGTCCTCGATCATGTGGGCGACACGCGCCTCGGGGTACTCCAGGTCCAGCGGCAGGTACGCGGCGCCCGACTTGGCCACCGCCAGCATCGCGACCACCTGGTCGGTGGTGCCTTCCAGGGCGAGGGCGACGAGGTCGCCGCGGCCGATGCCCCGGCTCCACAGGTGGTGCGCCAGATCGTCGGAGAGGGCGTCGAGTTCGGCGAAGGTGAGGCGGTGCGTGCCGTCCAGCACGGCGACCGCCGCCGGGGTCCGCGCGCACTGTGCGCGGAACGCGTCGGGCACCGTGCGTGCCGCGGTCGGCCGGACGCGGCCGTGCGCGGCCCGTTCGAGGTCGCGCCGCTCGGCGGCGTCCAGGACGTCCACCGCGTGGACGCGCAGGCCGGGGTCGGCGGCGAGCGAGGCGAGCAGCCGGGTCAGCCGGTCCGCCAGGGCGTGCGCGGTGGCGGGGCCGAAGAGTTCGGTGGAGAACTCCAGTACGCCGTCGAGGCCGGCCGCCCCTCCCGTGCCGTCGTGCTTCTCGGTGAAGGTGAAGGTCAGGTCGAACTTGCTGATGCCGGTGTGCACGGGCTGCTCCGTGACCGTGAGGCCCGGCAGGTCGATCACCGCGTCGGCGTGGTTCTGGAGGACGAGCATGGTCTGGAACAGCGGGTGGTGGTTCTGCGCCCGGACCGGGTCGAGGGCGTCCACCAGCCGCTCGAACGGGACGTCCTGGTGGGCGTACGCCGCCAGGTCGAACTCCCTTACCCGGTCCAGGACTTCGACGAAGGAGGGGTCCCCGCTCAGATCGGTGCGCAGCACGAGGGTGTTGACGAAGAAGCCCACCAGGTCGTCGAGGGCCTCGTCGGTGCGGCCGGCGACGGCGGTGCCGAGAGGGATGTCCTCACCGGCGCCGTGCCGTGAGAGGAGCACCGACAGGGCCGCCTGGAGCACCATGAAGAGGCTGCAGCCGCGGGCGCGGGCCAGTCCCGCCAGGGCGCGGTGCGTGTCCGCGTCGACGGGAAAGGCGAACGCGTCGCCGCGGTGCGCCGTCACGGCGGGCCGGGGGTGGTCGTAGGGCAGGTCGAGGACGTCGGGGGCGCCCGCGAGCGCCGTGCGCCAGAAATCCAGCTGGCGGGCCGCCTGCCCGGCGGGGTCGTCCTCGTCGCCGAGCAGCGCGCGCTGCCAGAGGGTGTAGTCGGCGTACTGGACGGCGAGTTCCGTCCAGGGCGGCTCCACACCCTCGGCGCGGGCCCGGTAGGCCGTGCCGAGGTCGCGCGCGAGCGGGGCGAGGGACCAGCCGTCGCCCGCGATGTGGTGGACGAGCAGCACGAGGACGTGGTCCTCGGCCTCCAGCCGCACCAGCCGTGCCCGTACGGGGATGTCGGTGCCGACGTCGAAGGCGTGCGCCACCTCGGCGGCGAGGACCTCGTCGAGACGGTCGGCGGGGGTGACGCGGGGCGTCAGGTCCAGGTCGGCGCCGTCGGCGTCGAGGACCAGCTGACGCGACACGCCGTCGGTCTCGGGGAAGACGGTGCGCAGGCTCTCGTGGCGTCCCACGACGTCCGCGAGGGCGCTCTCCAGGGCTTCCGCGTCGAGCGGGCCCCGGAGACGGAGCACGAGCGGCACGTTGTACGTGGCACTGGGCCCTTCGAGCCGGTTGAGGAACCACAGCCGCTGCTGGGCAAAGGACAGCGGCATCGGGTCGGGGCGGTGCGGTGCCCGCTCCAGCGGCGTACGGGCGGCCGCGGCGCCGTCCAGCACGGCGGCCAGCGCCGCCGGTGTCGGGTGCTCGAAGAGGGCCTTGACCTGGACCTCCGCGCCGAGCGCAGAGCGGATGCGGGCGACGAGCCGGGTGGCGAGCAGCGAGTGGCCGCCGAGGGCGAAGAAGTCGTCGTCGGCGCCCGCGGCGTCCAGCCCGAGCACGTCGGCGAAGAGCCCGCACAGGATCTCCTCGCGGACGGTGCGGGCGGGTCGCCCGCCGGCCGGCGCGGAGTGGCCGGGTGCGGGCAGGGCACGCCGGTCCACCTTGCCGTTGACGGTCAGCGGCAGTGCCTCCAGCAGGACGAACGCGGAGGGCACCATGTAGGCGGGCAGGGACCGCCCGACGGCCCCGGCGAGGTCGCCCGGTTCGGGGCGTGCACCGTCCGCGGGCACCACGTACGCGACGAGCCTCCGGTCGCCCGGGGTGTCCTCCCGTACGACGGCGAAGGAGTCGGCCACGCCCTCGCAGCAGGCCAGCACGCCCTCGATCTCGCCGAGTTCGATGCGGTAGCCGCGCAGTTTCACCTGCCCGTCGGCACGGCTGACGTAGGCGATCTGTCCGTCGTCGGTCCACCGGACGAGGTCGCCGGTGCGGTACATGCGTCCGCCCGCCGCGTCGAACGGGTCGGCCACGAAGCGTGTGGCGGTCAGACCGGGGAGCCCCGTGTACCCGCGTGCCACGCCGCGTCCCGCGAGGTACAGCTCGCCCACGACGCCCGGCGGGACCTGACCGAGGGACCCGTCGAGGACGTACAGGCGCATGCCGTCCAGGGGGCGGCCGATGGGCGGAGGCCCGGAGGGGAGGTCCGCCGCCACGTCGTGGCGGGTGGCGAAGGTGGTGGTCTCGGTGGGCCCGTACACGTGGAGGACCCGTACGCCGGGCGCGGCGCCGGCGATCCGCTGCATCGCGTCCGGCGAGGCCAGTTCCCCGCCGGCGCAGACGAGCCGGAGGCCGGCGAAGGCGCCCGGATCGGTCTCGGCGATCACGTTGAACAGCGCGGTCGTCAGGAAGACCGCGGACACCCCGTCCTCCCGGACGGCGTCACCGAGTGCCCCTGCCTCCAGGACCCCGTCCGGCGCGACGACGATCCGCCCGCCGTTCAGGAGAGGAGCCCATATCTCGAAGGTGGAGGCGTCGAAGACGTACGCCGAGTGCATCAGTACGGCGTCGCCGGCGCCGCCCTCCCAGGCGGAGTCGGCGGTGAGCGCGGCCACGTCGGCGTGCGTGACGCCGACACCCTTGGGCAGACCGGTGGAGCCGGACGTGAACATGACGTAGGCGAGCGCTCCGGGACCCGGGACCGGGGCGGGCCGGGCCGGCCTGCCGGGCCCGCCCCGCAGGACCCGGCCGAGCCGGTCGACGACCACGACCGGTGTCCGGCGGGCCGTGTCGGTCACCCAGGGGGAGGCGGAGGCGTCCTCGTCGACGACGAGGACCCGCACGTCCGCCACCCCGGCGGCCTGGTCGAGCCGTTCCTCCGGCCAGCGCGCGTCCAGCGGGACGTAGGCGCCGGACGCCCGGACCGTCCCCAGGGACACCGACACCACGGCCGGTGACCGGGCGAGGAGCACACCCACCCCGGACTCGGGGCCGACGCCGAGACCCGCGAGGGCGTGGGCGAGGTCGTCGGAGATCCCGTCGAGTTCGGCGTACGTCAGCGTGGCGCCCCCAGCCGTGACGGCCACCGCGTCCGGGGTGCGGAGTGCCTGGGCGGAGAAGAGGTCGGGCAGGGTGGCGTCCGGGTCCGCGGGCAGACGGCGGCCGGTCCCCCAGTGGGTGACCCGGGCGTGCTCGTCGGCCGCCATCAGGCCGTATGCGGCCACGGGCCGTCCGGGGTCGGCGGCCACCTGCTCCAGAAGGCGGACCAGGCGGGTGGCGAGCGTCTCGGCCGTGGACCGGTCGAAGAGGGCGGTGGCGTACTCGATCCCGGCGGTGAGGCGGCCCCCGCCCGCTCCCTCGGCCCCGCCGCGCTCCTCCGTGAAGGCGAAGGTGAGGTCGAACTTGCTCAGGCCGTTGTGGACGAGCCGGTCCTCGACGAGGAGGCCGGGCAGATCCGGGCGGGCCGTCTCCTGGTTCTGGAGAACCAGCATGGTCTGGAAGAGCGGGTGGTGGTTGCGCGCCCGGACGGGGTTGAGGCTCTCGACGAGCCGCTCGAAGGGCACGTCCTGGTGGGCGTACGCGGCGAGGTCGAACTCCCTTACACGTACGAGGAGTTCACTGAAGGTCGGATTGCCGGTCAGGTCCGTCCGCAGCACGAGCGTGTTGACGAAGAAGCCGACCAGGTCCTCCAGCGCCTCGTCCGTGCGGCCGGCGACGGGTGAGCCGAGCGGGATGTCGTCGCCCGCGCCGTGCCGGTGCAGCAGGGTGGCCAGAGCTGCCTGGAGGACCATGAACAGGCTGCTGCCCGACTCACGCGCCAGGCGCAGGAGTCCGCCGTACACGGGGGGCGGTACGTCGAAGGTGTGGACGGCGCCACGCGGATCGGTGGTCGCGGGGCGCGGCCGGTCCAGCGGCAGGTCTATCAGTCCGGGCAGGCCGTCGAGGGCCGTGTGCCAGTGGTCGAGTTGCTGCCGCAGCACGCTGTGCGGGGCCTCTCCGTCGCCCAGGGTCTCGTGCTGCCAGAGGGTGTAGTCGGCGTACTGGAGAGGGGCGGCGGCCGCCGGCTCGGGCCGGCGGCCCTCGACGCGGGCCCGGTAGGCGTCGCCGAGGTGGCGGGCGAGCGGGGCGAGGGACCAGCCGTCGCCCGCGATGTGGTGCAGCACCAGCACGAGGACGTGGTGCTCCGGTGCGGGGCGGAGCAGCAGGGCGCGCAGCGGCAGGTCCGTGAGGACGTCGAACGGCTCGCGCACGGCGGCCAGGACGGCTTCCTCCAGGTCGCCGGGGGCCGTGGCGACGGCGGGCAGCGGGATCGCCACGGTGTCGGCGGGCAGGATCAACTGGTGCGGTACGCCGTCCCGTTCGGGGAACAGGGTGCGCAGCGCCTCGTGGCGTCGTACGACGTCGTGCAGGGCGGACCCCAACGCGGCGGTGTCCAGCGTGCCTTCGAGTTCGAGGACGAGCGGGATGTTGTAGGCGGAACCGGGCCCTTCGAGCCGGTTGAGGAACCACAGGCGCTGCTGCGCCGGGGACAGCGGCATCGGATCGGGCCGCCGTTCGGCCCGCACCACCGGCGGACGGGTCGGGCCCGGTGTCCGGAGGGCCCGGGCGAGACCCGCGACGGTCGGGTGCTCGAAGAGGGTGCGCACGGCGATCTCCGCGCCCAGGACGGCGCGGACCCGGCTCACGACACGCATGGCCAGGAGCGAGTGGCCGCCGAGGTCGAAGAAGCTGTCGTGCGGTCCGGCAACGGGTCTGTCCAGGACGTCGGAGAAGATCCCGGCGAGCAGGTCCTCCTGGACGGTACGGGTGCCTGTGCCGGCGGGGACGCCCGCGTCCGCACCGGGTTCGGGCAGGGCGCGCCGGTCCACCTTGCCGTTGGGCAGGAGGGGCAGTTCGTCCAGCACGACCACGGCACCGGGCACCATGTAGTGCGGAAGGCTCGCGGCGAGGGCGTCCCGCAGGTCGGCGGGGCGCGGATCCGGTCCCCCGGTGACCGCGTAGGCGACGAGCGTGCGGTGGCCGGGTGTGTCCTCGCGGATCACGGCGCGGGCGGCGGTGACACCGGGCCGGGCGAGGAGCGCGGCCTCGACCTCACCGAGCTCGATGCGGAAGCCCCGGAGTTTGACCTGGTCGTCGGCGCGGGCGACGTAGTCGAGCAGACCGTGCCGGTTCCACCGTACGAGGTCGCCCGTCCGGTACATGCGGGCGCCCGAGGTGGCGAAGGGGTCGGCGACGAACCGGGCGGCGGTCGTGCCGGGCCTGTCCAGATAGCCACGGGCCAGGTTGGGACCCGACAGGTAGAGCTCGCCGGTGACACCGGGCGGCACGGGCCGCAGCCGGGGGTCGAGGACGTAGGCGCGCATGGTGTCGACGGGAAGGCCGATCGGCACGCTCTCGGACGGCGTGCGGGTGTCCTCGTGTCCGTCGGCCCCCCGCGGAACCGCACGGTGGGCGGTCGCGTCGACGGTCGTCTCGGTGGGCCCGTACAGGTTGTGGACCTCGGCCCGCCACAGACCGGCGACGTCGTCGGCGAGGGAGCGCGGCAGCGGCTCCCCGCCGCACAGGACGGCGCGCAGCCCGGGAGGGGGCGCGGCGTGCGCGGCCTCGGTGAGGACGAGGGCCAGGTGCGAGGGCACGAACTGGGCGAGGGTGACGCCGAACCGGTTCATCCAGGAGACGAGGGTGCCGGGTTCCCGGTTGGCCTCCTGCGGCAGGACGCACACCTCGGCGCCGTTCATCAGCGGGAGCCAGATCTCCCACACGGAGGCGTCGAAGCTGGTGGAGGTGCGGGCGAGCACCCGGTCCTCGGGGGTCACCGCGAGGTGCCCGGTCATCCAGGCCATGTGGTTGGCCAGCGCGGAGTGCGCCACGACCACGCCCTTGGGGCGGCCGGTCGAACCCGAGGTGTAGATGACGTACGCCGGGTCCGCCGGGTGGGGCGTGTGCGCGACGGGCACGGCCGCCCCGGGCAGCCCGGCACCCGGGTCGTCGAGGGCGAGCCACGGTACGTCGCAGTCGGGCAGGGACGCCCGGACGTCCGCGGTGGTGAGCAGCAGGACGGGGCGGGCGTCGTCGAGCATGTGCCGGATGCGGGCGGGCGGATACTGCGGGTCGACCGGCAGGTAGGCGGCGCCGGAGCGCAGGACGGCCAGCATGGCGACGACGGTGTCCACGGACGGGGGCGCGGCGAGGGCCACCCGGTCCTCGCGGCTCGCGCCCCGTTCGCGCAGGGCGTGGGCGAGGGCGTCGGCTCGGGCGTCGAGCTCGGCGTAGGTGAGGCTCGTGTGCGCGTCGCGCACGGCGACGGCGTGGGGGGTGCGCGCGGCCCATTCCCGGACCGCCTCGGGCGCGCTCCGGACGGGCAACGGCCTCTCCGCTCCCCGTCCTTGGCGCAGGACGAGGTCCCGCTCGCCGGGGGCGAGGGGGTCGAGGTCACCGATCGTGCGGTCGGGGTCGGCCACCGCCAGGGTGAGGACGCGGGCGAGGCGGGCGCAGAGGGCGCGGGCGGTTCCGGCGTCGAAGAGGTCGGTGTCGTACTCCAGGTAGCCGCCGATGCCGGCTGCCTCGCGCTTGGAGCCCTGCTCGTCAGGGATGCCGTCGTCGGTGAGCTCGGTGAGCGAGAACGTCAGGTCGAACTTGCTCACCCCGGTGTGCCGGGACCGGTCGGTGACGGTGATGCCGGGGAGACCGAGTTCCGCCCGGTCCTGGTTCTGCAGGACGAGCATGGTCTGGAAGAGCGGGTGATGGTCACCGGAGCGTTCGGGGTTGAGCGCCTCCACGACCCGTTCGAAGGGGATGTCTCCGTTGCTGAAGGCGGCGATGTCGAACTCCGCGACCCTTCGCAGGAGTTCGCGGAAGGTCGGGTTCCCTGACAGGTCGGCCCTCAGGACCACGGTGTTCACGAAGAACCCGACCAGATCGTCGAGTGCCTCGTCGGTGCGCCCGGCGACCGCGGCTCCCAGCGGGATGTCGGTCCCCGCGCCGTGGGCGTGCAGCGTGACCGCGAGCGCCGCCTGCAGCACCATGAACGGGGTGCACCCGGCGGTGCGGGCGAGCCGGGTGAGTGCGGCGTGCGCGGGAGCGGGCAGGTCGAAGGGGACCGCGTCGCCCCGGTGGCCGGCGACGGCCGGGCGGGGGCGGTCGAGCGGCAGGTCGAGCAGATCGGGGGCACCGCGCAGCGCCTCCCGCCAGAAGGCGAGTTGGCGTGCGGCCAGGCTGTCGGGATCCTCGTCGGCGCCGAGCATGTCGCGCTGCCAGAGGGCGTAGTCGGCGTACTGCACCCGCAGGGCCGGCCACTCCGGGGTGTCCGCGCCCGCGCTCCTGGCACGGTAGGCGGCGCCGAGGTCCCGGCTGAGCGGGGCGAGGGACCAGCCGTCCGCGACGACGTGGTGGAGGACGAGCAGCAGGACGTGGCGGTCGGGGCCCGGACGTAGCAGGTGGGCGCGGACACCGACGTCACCGCTGAGGTCGAAGGGCACCGCGGACAGGCGGCGCACCGTCTCCTCGGCCCAGACGTCGGCGTCCACTCCGGACGGGCAGTCCTCGGTGACGAGGGGGACGAGCGTGGCGGCGACCGACGCGTCGAGGATCTCCTGGCGGGCCGTCCCGTCGTGTTCGGCGAAGACGGTGCGCAGGCTCTCGTGCCGGGCGACCACGTCGGCCAGGGCACCGCGCAGGGCGTCCGTGTCCAGGGGGCCCTCGAGTTCGAGGACCAGCGGGACGGTGTAGGTGTCACCGGGCCCTTCGGCCCGGTTGAGGAACCAGAGGCGCTGCTGCGCGTAGGACAGCGGCACCGCTTCGGGCCGTCGCCGCGGGGTGAGGGCCGGGCGGGCCGTCGCGGTGGTGTCGAGGGCGGAGGCGAGGGCGGCGACGGTGGGGTGGTCGAAGAGGGTGCGCATGGCCAGTTCGGCGCCCAGGGCGGCCCGGACCCGGCCGGTGAGACGGGTGGCGAGCAGGGAGTGGCCGCCGAGGGAGAAGAAGTTGTCGTCGATGCCGACGGACTCCACCCCCAGGACGTCCGCGAACAGTCCGGCGAGGACCTCCTCGTAGGCGGTGCGCGGCGCACGTCCCGTGGCGGTGGCGGCGCGGGGTGCGGGCAGGGCGCGGCGGTCGACCTTGCCGTTGGCGTTGAGGGGCAGCGCGTCGAGCAGGACGAACGCGGACGGCACCATGTACGCGGGCAGCGTGCGTCCCACCCGGCGGGCCAGCGCCGCCTCGTCCGGCCGGGTGCCGGGGGCCGTGGCGAGATACGCGACGAGACTCCGGTCGCCGGGTATGTCCTCACGTACCAGGACGCACGCGGCGCGGACGTCCGGGTCGGCGAGGAGCGTGTTCTCGATCTCGGCGGGCTCGATGCGGAAGCCGCGGAGTTTGACCTGGCCGTCCGCGCGCCCGACGTACTCGATGTCACCGCGCGCGGTCCAGCGCACGAGGTCGCCCGTCCGGTACATGCGGCCGCCGCCCGCGGCGTACGGGTCGGCGACGAAGCGGGTGGCCGTCAGCGCCGGGCGGCCCTGGTAGCCGCGGGCGACGCCCCGGCCGCCGACGTACAGCTCCCCCACCACGCCGGGCGGCACCATCGAGAGGGAGCCGTCGAGCACGTGGAGGCGCATCCCGTCCAGGGCCCGGCCGATGGGCGGCACGCCCGGCACGCCCGCGACGACCTCGTGGCGGGTGGCGAACGTCGTGGTCTCCGTGGGCCCGTACACATGGAGGACGCGGGTGCCGGGTGCGGCCGCCGCCACCTGCTGCATCAGGTCCGGGGTGGCGGCCTCGCCCCCCGCGGCGACCAGTCGCAGTCCGGCGAACGCCGCGGGGTCGGCCTCGGCCACCACGTTGAACAGGGCGGTCGTCAGGAACAGGGCGGTCACCCCGAGCCGGGACACCGCGTCCTCCAGGGCCGGCGCGTCCACGGCGCCGGCGGGTGCGACGACCACACGGCCGCCGTTCAGGAGCGGTGCCCAGATCTCGAACGTGGAGGCGTCGAAGACGTACGCCGAGTGGAGCAGCACCGCGTCGCACACCCCGTCCGACCACGCGGAGTCGGCGGCCAGCGCGAGCACGTCGGCGTGGGTGACGCCGACCCCCTTCGGCAGGCCGGTCGAGCCGGAGGTGAACATCACGTAGGCGAGCCGGTCTCCACGGAGTACCGGCGGCAGCGTCCTGGCCGGAGGCGGGGCGTGGCCGACGACGCGGCCGAGCGCGTCGACGACGGTCACCGGCAGGGTGGCGGCCGCACGCTCGGTCCACGGCAGGGCGGCGGCGGCCTCGTCGACCACCAGGGCGCGGACGCCGGCGACCCCCGCCACCCGGTCGAGCCGTTCGGCGGGCCAGGCCGGGTCCATGGGTACGTACGCGGCTCCCGCCCCGACCACACCGACCGTGGTGGTCACCACCGCCGCGGAGCGGCCCACGAGGACACCGACGGCGTCCTCGGCACCGATGCCCGAGTGGGCGAGGAGGGTGGAGAGTTCGTCCGCGGTCCCCGCCAGCTCCCGGTAGGTCAGTGCGGCCGCGCCGTCCACGACCGCCGGGGCGTCCGGGGTCAGCCGTGCCTGCGCGCCGAAGGCCTCGGGCAGGCTCACGGGAGCCGTCCCCCCGGCCGGCAGTGCCGCGCCGCGTCCCTGGGCGAGCAGCGCCTCGGCGGCGGCCGCGTCGACGAACGGCAGGTCACGCAGGAGCGTTCCGGCGTCCGCCTCGGCCAGGGTCGTGAGGAAGGAGAGGACGGCCTGCTGGAGCAACCGTACGTCCTCGGGGTCGTACAGCTCCGCGTTGGCGTCGAATCCGATCAACGGGCCCTGGCTCTCGCCCCGTTCGGAGACGAAGAGCGAGACGTCGCCGACCGGGCCGATGGACAGCACACGGGAGGGGGCGGGGCTGCCGGCGAAGTCGAGGTCGTAGTCGTAGCCCATGATGTTGACGACGACGTCGGTGAGGTGGGACGCGCCGTCCGTCATGTTCAGCTCGCGGGCGAGCTGTTCGCGGGAGAAGCGGCGGTGGCGCAGGGCGCCGCGCATCTCGTCGGCGGCGGCGCGCACGAGGGCGCCGACCGTCATGTCGGCGGTGACGCGCAGCCGGAGCGGCAGGATGTTGGACGTCATGCCGACGATGTGCCGGAGCCCGCCGTGACGGCCGTTCGAGGCGAGCCCCACGGTCACGTCCTGGGCCCCGCCGACCCGGGCGACGTAGGCGGCGACCGCTCCCACGAGGGCCGCGGTCCAGCTGGTGCGGTGGCCGGCCGCGAGACCGCGCAGCGCGTCGAGCACGGCCACGGGCAGGGTCTCGCCGGTGTGCATCCGGACCTCGGATCCGGCGGGCGCGGGGGCGTCGGTGCGGCGGCGTACGAGGGCGGTACCGCCGCGCGCGTGCGCCTCGCCTGCGGCATCCGCACCCGCGGCGTCGGTCGCGGCGGCGTCCGCCAGGTCGGCGAACCTGCCGGTCCAGTAGGCACGGTCGGCCTCGTAGCGGTCCGAGCCGAGGTACGCCGCTTCGTCGGCGACGAGGTCGCGCAGGGGTGCGGCGGCGGGCAGCTCCGCCTCAGCGAGGTCCTCCCCGCGCGCGGCGCGCCCGTAGAGCTCGGCCACGGCGCGCCCGAACACGGCACCGCCGAGGCCGTCGACGGCTATGTGGTGGAAGCGGACGTACCAGTAGTGCAGCCGGGGGCCGAGACGCAGCAGCGCGAAGTGGTGGCGCGGGGCGTCGAGGCGGTCGACGGTCGACATGTCGTCGGCCATGTAGCGCTCGGCCGCGGCGACCGGGTCGTCGGTGGCGGACAGATCGACGGCACGGATTCGTCCGGTGTCGGCGGCGGGGCGGTGCACGACGCGCTGACGCACCGTCTCGCCCCGGACGACGAACTCGAGGTTGAGGCTGTCGCAAAGCGCCAGGGCCCGGGCCAGAGCGGCGGCGAACAATTCCTCGTCGAGGTCACCGTGGATCTGGAAGCATTCACCGATGTTGTATTTCGGACTGCCCGGATCGACGAGTTGCCCGTACCAGACGCCCTGCTGTGCCGCGGTCAGTTCGAGAAGCTCATCGGGAACCACGCCGGTCGGAATCGAACGGATTTCGTGCATGCCGGTCCACACCTTTGGGGAGAGATTTCGGGGACGGTGAAGAAGGGCCGGATCGAACCGGCCGCGCCAGTGCACCGATCATCGACGCCGGAGCCGGCGCAAGCGGAGAAGGAACATCGCCACACCCTCTTCTCCGGGGCGCGGCCAGGATCCCGCGGCGAGGGGCTCACCCGCCCACGGGATATCACGTCGTCTTCGCCCACCGAGGGCGTCGTCACACAGCCCATCGATGTTTTATGAACGCCACATGAAGGCAGCGTGAGCACTGTCGAGTAAAGCGTGACCGTGACTGATCAAACCTGATCGAATTCGCCCGAGCGAGAGCGAAATCGATCAGGTTGGCGTATCGGCACACAGTCCCACCTGGGGATACCCGGCGGCCCTGCCGCTGCTCTATCCCGCGTCGGCGCCCGACGCCCGCACCAGACCGGCGGGCCGCATATCGGTCCAGGCGCGCTCGATCACATCGAGACATTCCTGACGCGAACCTTCCGGACCGTCGGCGCGCCAGCCGCCCGGAACCTCAATGTGCGCGGGCCACAACGAGTACTGCCCCTCGTCGTTCACGAGCGCCACGAATCGCCCCGACTCGTCATCGAAAGGATTGGTCACGACTGTCCCCCCACGTGTTCTCACGTTCTCCATGACTTGTTCGTCCACTGCGCTCGGCGTATGGCTCCGGTCGTTCCCGCGACGCACCGTCGAGCCCCCCGACACCTCTGCGGCGAGATCTCGTCCCATCGGAACGGAGATACGTTACGCCTCCGTCCGCGCCGGCGGATCCTTGACCGATCCGCCCTTAATCCGATGTCGCCCGTTCACGCCGATCACATTAGAGGACTCAGCGCTGCGAACGGCGCGTATTCGCCTGATTACCTGAACGCACCCGCCCGGCCGTCAGAGGGCGCATCGGCCCCGGGGATATGCCAAAAGTCGGTGAGCAGAAATATCCAGCCAGCCCGATGTCCCTATAGTCCGGTAGCGCTTGATATGAACCATCCACTTTCGGATAGCGCCCCGTAGTGCGCCCGCGTACTCCCGTTACGAGCGAAGATCCTGCCGAGCCCCCATGCGCCGGGTACGCGCCCCCCGAGCGGCCGACGAACCGGACAGGAGCCGACCTGGCGCCGGCCGGGTCACGGCCGGCACCGCACGCGGCGTCTCCGCCGAGGGGACCGTGTGTAGCATCGCCGCCGCACCGATCTGGAGGTCTCTCCCATGACCCGCACCACGCCGCCGCGTCCACTCGACGTCGGAGCGGTCTTCCCCGCCCTGGCGGCTCACCGGCGTACGGCCACGCGCCTGCACCCCCGGCCCGGCACCCCCACGGCGCGGGAGAGTTCGGTGGCCGGCCCCCTGCTGTGGCCGGCCGACGAGCCGTGGCCGGTGTGCACCGCCACGCACACGAAGGGAAGGGGACACCTGCTGTCCGAGGTGCGGCTGAAGCGCCGGATCCACGCGGAGGCACAGGGGCGCGACCTCACGGAGGAGGAGCTCCGCGTCCTGCGGGGCATCGGGCGGGGCAACCACGCCCCCGACCTCGGCAAGGACGCCCCTGTGCCGATGCTTGCCGTCGCGCAGTTGTACGCACGGGACATCCTTGATCTGACCGGGCCGGAGGGCCACGACCTGCTCCAGGTCCTCTGGTGCCCGTTCGAGGCCCACGGGGCCGGCTCGACGATCGACGTGATGCTGACGTGGCGGCGCTCGGCCGACGTCGGGACGGTGCTGGACCCGCAGCCCGAACCCCGCGTGGCCGGCCGTGACGAATGCGTCCCGACGATGTGCGTCGTGCACCCCGAACAGGTCGTGGAGTACGAGTACCTGGGCCTTCTGGAGGAGGGCCTCCAGGAGGAGATCTGCTCATGGAGGGGCGGGCTTCTCGACGACGAGGAGCCGGACGAGGGCTGGGACGAGGAGGGCGGGGAAGAGCAGGATGCCCCTCCCCCGGCGAGCTACGCGACGTACGAGGACTACGAGGCCGCCATGGCGGCCGCCCTGGAGGACGAGCCGGAGTCCTTCACCTACATGGGCGATCTGTCGATCGCGCCCGGCTGGAAGGTCGGAGGCTTCGCCTCCTGGCATCTGACGGACCCCGCCCGCGTCGACTGCGAGGTCTGCGACACCCCCATGCCGCCGCTCCTCACCGTGGACATGTGGGAGGGCGGCGGCGCCTCACGCAGTTGGCGGCCGCTCGAGGACCGGGACGGCGGTCCACGCGCCCATGACCCGGTCGGTGTCCATCTCGGCCGGGGGCTGATGCGTGTCCACACCTGCCCGGCCGACCCGTCCCATCCGCACCGGCTGAGCTTCCAGTAGGCGGCCGGCCCGCCGGGGAGGCGGGCCGGACACCGCTGCCGTCAGGATCCGAGGCCTGCCGGCCGCGGGAAGCGTGCGCGCATCGCGTCGATGCAGGTGTCCCGCGACGTGGGCCCGCCGAAGCGCAGGCGGTCGTATCCGGTGAACCCGGGCTCCAATCGGTCGAGTTCGTCGATCAGCAGGTGCAGCCGGGCCGACCACTGCGGCGAACCGGCATCCCGCGCGTCCGGTGCGGCGGCGATGGCGGCCGTCAGTTCGTCCTTGCGCCGGATGGTGGACGGGGTGACCGAGTGCAGGCACACGTACCGTCCGCCGAGGTAGGCCTTCCACTCCACCCCGCCGGCGACCGGGTCGGCCCAGTGGGCGGTGAACCAGGCCTCGAGTCCGTCCGTACCCCCGGCTTCGTCGGCCAGGGCGAAGAGGTCGGCCGGCACCATCTCCGCGCCGTCGGACCTGAGGTAACCCGGCAGCGGCAGGAACCCCTCCAGCATCAGCCGGCGCACCTCCTCGGCGCCGCGGTCGTGGATCGCGCAGAGTTCCTCCAGCACGACGAACTGCGCGCTCACATAGGCGTCGTCGGCCTCGGTCATCGGATGGTCGCCGTTGACCTCGCGGTAGCGCTCCGCGATCTCCCGCTTCAGGCTTCTCCCCGCCACCGGCACCATGATCCGCCCCTCACCGTTTCCGCCGACCGGGCATCTCCCGCGGCGCGTTTCAGGACGCTATCCGTCCGGCGGTTCGGCCCCCGCCGAAGTGTCAGGAGGGGAGGTGGACGCCCCGGCCGGGCGGCTCCCGCCGGCGTCAATCTTCGTTGGTCATAGAATCGCGCCGTGAGCAGTGAGGATGCCGCCCTCGAGGCGCTGGCCGTGCTGGGCGACCCGGTGCGGCGCGGACTGTACCGGCACGTGAGCGGATCACCGGGCGAGGTGGGACGGGACGCGGCGGCCGAGGCCGCCGGTATCTCCCGCTCGCTGGCCGCCTTCCACCTGGACAAACTGGTCGAGGCGGGGCTGCTCGAGGTGTCCTTCCGGCGGCTGTCGGGGCGCAGCGGTCCGGGCGCCGGGCGCCCCGCGAAGCTCTACCGGCGGGCCGAGGGCGAGCGGACGGTGTCCATGCCTCCCCGCACCTACGACACGGCGGGCCGGCTGCTCGCCGAGGTGGTGGAGCAGGCGGGGCTGGACGGGGAACTACAGGCCGCGGCACGGGCTGCCGGGGAGGCCGGGGGCGCGGCCTCCGACGAGGGGTCCGACCCGGTCGAGATCCTGCGTGCGCGCGGTTTCGAGCCGTTCTGGGACGGCGGGACCCTCCGGCTCCACAACTGCCCGTTCCACGCCTTGGCCGACCAGTTCCCCGCTCTGGTCTGCGGGATGAACCTGGCCGGGATCGAGGGGCTGCTGGCGGGGCTGACGGGTGGTCAGGACTGGACCGCGGAGATGGATCCGCTGCCGCGGGGGTGCTGCGTCGCACTCAGGGCGGCCGAGGGCGAGAACTAAAAACAAAACTCGTTGACTTTAGAAGGTTCACGCGGGCATGCTGACGCCGTGAACGACTTCCACCTTGCCCAGGTCAACGTCGGGCGGATCCTCGCCCCGCTCGACAGTCCGCAACTGGCCGACTTCGTCGCACAGCTTCCCGGGATCAACGCCCTCGCCGATCGTGCTCCCGGCTTCGTCTGGCGCCTGGTCGACGGCGAAGGGGCCGACTCGACTTCCCTGCGCCCCGAGAACGACGACGACCTCCTCCTGATCAACTGCTCGGTATGGGAGTCGGTCGAGGCGCTGCGGGAGTACACCTACCGCAGTGACCACCTCAAGGTGCTGGCCCGGCGCCGGGAATGGTTCGAACGGCTCGCCGACTTCCACCTCGCGCTGTGGTGGGTGCCCGCGGGCCACCGCCCGACCGTCAGCGAAGCGATGGAGCGCATCGCCCTGATCCGTGAGGGGGGCGAGGGGCCCGAGGCGTTCACCCTCCGGGCCCCGCACCCGCCGCCGTCCGGAGTCCCGACCGCCTGAGGGCCGCGCCGACGGTCCCGGGACCCCCGGCGCTCCTCCGGTGGTCCCGGGACCGACTCGTCGGCGTGTCCCGTCAGCCTCCCGTCAGCAGCAGCTCCACCGCCGCGGCCGTCTCCGGGTGACGGCCGACGAGTACCGCGCCCGAGGGCTCGGGCGCCTCCGCCTCCCAGGTGCCCTCGCAGCCCAGCAGCTCCGCCACGCTGTCGCACGTCTCCGGGTGGGCGACGAGCAGCACGGCCCGGCGGGCACCGCCGCCGGCCTCCGGCGCGGCCGTTGCTGCGGGGGCGGCCTGCCACGGCGGGACCCAGGCGTCCAGGGCCGCGAGGCGGCCGGGGAAGACGCGGCCGGCCTCACGGATCAGCAGGGGGGCCAGCTCGGCACCCTCGGACCGGAGTGTGGTGATCAGCTTCGGAAGCCAGGGCAGCAGCACCGGGTCCGGCAGGCGCGCGAACGCGTTGGAGACCGCCTCCACGACGAAGTCGGCCAGTTGCGGCACCGGTTCCAGGGCGTGCAGGAACCCGCTGAGGTAGCGCGGGTAGGCAGGCACCACCAGCGGGTCGGCGAGCAGTCCGTCGCACCGCTCCCTCAACTCGGCTCGGGACAGCTGCCCGAGGTGTACCTGGGACGCCCACAGCAGCGCCACCCTGGAGGGTTCCCGAGGGTGCGACTGCGCGAAGGCCAGATCCAGCTGGGTCCGGTCGCAGCCGAGCGACAGGGCCAGGCTCTCCATGCTGAAGAGGAACCCCAGCATCGCGGCGACCTGGCGTACCGTCGCGTCCTCGTCCGTGAACGCCGTCGGCAGAAGCGTGCAGTAGTGCGCGTACCCCGTCTTGGCGAAGGACTCGATCCACGCCGGCAGCACCGGCCGGCTGATCCGGTAGTACGCGAGGAGCCTGCGCACCCTCCGCAGCACCTCGGGGGCTCCGTCGACGCTGCGCTCGGTGGCCAGCACCTCGAGGGCGTGGGTGCCCAGCTCGTCGGCGAGGCGGCCGCTGCGCAGATGCAGCACGGCGTCCTCGACGGCCCCGAGGACCTGCGCCGTGGTGGCGTTCGGCGCGTACGCGACGCGGCGCAGGCGCTGCTCCAGGACCTGCTCGATGCTGACGCCTTCGTAACCGAGCTCGATGAGCGCCCTCTGGTGGGTGCCCAGCGCCAGGTCCCAGGACTCCTGGACGGACTGCTTGCCGAGTTCCCGCTCGCCCATGATCGGCCGTGCGGCGCCGTGCGGCATCAGATGGCGCAGCATCCACAGCACGTCGGAGCACCGGCGCAGTTCCGGCTGCGAGGTCATGTCCAGCAGGGCACGCTGCACACCGCGCTGCTGGAGCTTGAGGTTCAGCGGGGCGAGCCGGTCGTGCACGTCGCGGGCCAGGGGCGGCAGCGCGTCGTAGCCGACCTGGCCGACGCGGTCGCCGCCCATCAGGATCTCGACGAGACGGCGGACGTCGCGCCTGCCCGGCACCGTCTCCTTCTCGATGCAGGTGACCGCCGCGTCCTGGAAGTCGTACGGGGTGGGCCTGGCCCGGTCCCGCATGCCGGCCAGCAGGATCGAGGTCTCGAACACGGCGATGGCGTCCGCGGTCGAGGCGAGGTAGCCGTTGCGCCGGGCGGAGCGCACGATCTCCACGGACCAGCCGAGGAGTTCGGCCTCGTCCAGCCGGTCGAGGGCCGGCGGGCTCTGCAGGAATCCGGAGAGCTTGTCTGCCGGTGCTTCCGGTGCCACGGGGGCAGGCGGCCCCGAGGCCTTCCTGGGCTTCGCGGCCTTCCGGGCCCCGGCCTGGCCTTCCAGCCGGAACGGCTGCACCCGGGTGCGCCTGAGGTTCTTCGCCCACTGGGTGGCGGCGATCGACACGGAACCGGCGGCCAGGCCGAACTGCGCCTCGATCGCCGCGTGGCTGGACGGGATCAGGCCGTGCTGCCAGGTGCTCTCGCCGGGCGGTGTGATCTCGAAGGTCTCGGTGCCGTGGACGCCGAACTCCTCGACCCGGCTGGACGCGTGGAACGCGCCGCAGACGTAGAGGCAGTCCTCGGGGTCGGTCCCCGTCGCGGCGAGGTGTTCCCGCATCCGGGTCCACATGTAGCGTTCGCGGTCCTCGTCCACCCGCACCCGGTCCGTGTCCCCGGGAGCCAGGCGGCGGAACAGGCTGCCGATGAGGAGCATGACCTGGCGGTAGGTGTCGTGGTCGCTGTCGCCGAGCGGCAGCTCGACGTACTGGTGCCACCACTCCGACCAGTGCCGCACACGGCCGTGGTGCAGCAGATGCTCCTCCAGTTCGGCGAAACGGGGGCGCAGGTCACCGATCTCCACACCGACGGCGTCGCCGTGCAGTGCGGCCTCCTCCTCGACGGGCGGGTCGTCAGGGCCGGCGGGCTCCTCGCCGCCCGCCTGCCACTGGAACACGTGGTCCGAGGAGCGGTCGACCAGGACCAGCTCGACGCCCGGGGTGTCCAGTGCGTAGGCGATGGCCTGGTACTCGGCCGACGCCTCGGTGATCGGGGCCACGACCGACAGGGGGGCCCATGCTTCGGGGAAGCCCTTGACCTCGCTCGCGAACGCCTGGACGGCCACCGGAAGCCGGCAGTTGCGGAGCTCCGGCAGGAGCGGCGCCATGTCCTCGCACAGCTCCAGGTAGACCACCTTCGGCTGCTTCTCCCGCAGCCTGCGAGCCATCGCGACCGCGGACGCGGGCGAGTGGTGGCAGACGGGAAAGATCTCCAGCGGCTCGCGCACGGCGCGGTCGACGTCGTCGACGATGCCGAGGAGGATGCCCTCCAGGGCGTCCGGGCCGTCCGCGAACTGCGTCGCCGCGGCCTGGAGTTGGCCACGCAGCGCCTCGAACGGCGTGCCTTCGTCCAGGGCGCTCATGACAGGGTGGCGATCGCGTCGCGGCCGCCCTCCAGGAACTCCGGCCAGGAGCCGCCCTCCTCCTTGCTGCGCGGCTCGACGACACCGTGCAGATACTTGTTGAGGATGGCCAGGTCCTCCGGTTCCCGCCGTGCCAGCGAGCCGACGAGCGAGGAGGCCAGGGTGCGGGCGGTCAGCGCGCGTTCGCCGAAGAAGTTGCTGTGCAGGATCGCGTCCTCCAGGACACCGATCTGTTCCGCGCTCGACAGGGCGGACTCCAGCTTCTCGTCGTCGCTGCCGGCCGCGGCGGCGGAGGCCCGCAGGTCGGCGAAGCTCTGCAGCAGCACGTCGAGCAGGGTCGGCGGCACGTCCAGCTCGATCCGGTGCCGCTTCAGGAGCTCCTCGGTACGGAATCGGACGATCTCCGCCTCGCTCTTCTTGTTCGTGACCACGGGGATGCGCACGAAGTTGAAGCGGCGCTTGAGTGCGGACGACAGGTCGTTGACACCGCGGTCGCGACTGTTGGCCGTGGCGATGACGGAGAAGCCCGGCTTGGCGAAGACGATGTTGTCGCTGTCCATCTCCGGGACGGAGATGTACTTCTCCGACAGGATCGAGATCAGCGCGTCCTGGACGTCGCTGGTGGAACGGGTCAGTTCCTCGAACCGGCCGACCGCCCCGGTCTCCATCGCGGTCATGATCGGTGAGGGGATCATCGACTCCCGCGACTGGCCCTTGGAGATCACCATGGACACGTTCCACGAGTACTTGATGTGGTCCTCGGTGGTGCCCGCCGTCCCCTGCACCACGAGGGTGGAGTTGCGGGAGATGGCGGCGGACAGCAGCTCGGCCAGCCAGCTCTTGCCCGTGCCCGGGTCACCGATGAGCAGCAGCCCCCGGTCCGAGGCCAGCGTGACGATGGAGCGCTCGACGAAGCTGCGGTCGCCGTACCACTTCTGGGAGATCTCCCGGTCGAGGCCGTCGGCACGCTCGGAGCCCAGGATGAAGAGGCGGACCATCTTCGGCGACAGGCGCCAGGAGAACGGCTTGGGGCCGTCGTCGACGGACTCCAGCCAGTCGAGCTCCTCGGCGTACTTGATCTCGGCAGGGGCGCGCAGCAGGTCGGACATGTCTGTAAGCCTTTCTGGGATGTTCGGTTTCGACTGCACCTGGGCGGGGGCTCGGCGGGGCCTTCGGTCCCGGGACCCGGCCCTCGGGCCCGGCCCTAGGTGAGGAAGGTCTTGAGCTCGTGGACGAGCTTGCGGATGTGGCCGGAGAGCACCGGCGTCCCCTGGTCCTTGAAGCGCTCCCGGAACCACGGGTTGACGCTGGCGCGGCCGGAGCTGGTCACGGAGCCGACCGGGATGAACTTGGCACCGGAGCGGTGGATGGCGGCCATGCTCTCGAACAGCGGCTCGGTCTGCCATTCGTAGAAGTCCGAGATCCACACCACGACCGTGTTGCGGGGCTCGGCGATCTTCGGCTGGGCCAGAGCCATCGCGACCGTGCCGTCGGTGCCGCCGCCGAGATTGGTGCGCAGCAGCGTCTCGAACGGATCGTGCACCCACGGGGTGAGGTCGAGCGCCTGGGTGTCGTACGCGATGAGGTGGACGTCCACCTTGGGCAGGCCGGCGAAGATCGAGGCGAGGATGGTGCAGTTGACCATCGAGTCCACCATCGAGCCCGACTGGTCGACGACCACGATGAGCCGCTGGGGTGTGGTCTTCCGCGCGGTGTGGCGGTAGAAGAGGCGGTCGACGTACAGCCGCTCCTCCTCCGGGTCCCAGTTGGTGAGGTTCTTCCAGATCGTGCGGTCGAGGTCCAGGTTGCGGAACACCCGCTTGGGCGGGACCGAACGGTCCAGGGCGCCGACGGTCGACTTCTCCACCTGCGTGCGCAGCACCTCCGCGACCTCGTCGACGAAGCGGCGGATCAGCGCCTTGGCGTTGGCCAGGGCCACCCCGGACAAGTTGTCCTTGTCACGCAGCAGTTGCTCGATGAGCGACATGCTCGGTGTCAGCTGCCCGGCGAGCTGGGGGTCGGCGAGCACCTCGCGCAGGCGCATCCGCTTGACGAGTCCGGCCTCGATGGAGCCGAGTGCCGGTCCGATCTCCGGGATGAGCCTGCTGAGATCGGGCGTCCGGCCTCCGCCGCCCGTGCCGGTCGGACTCGCTCCCGGCCCTCCGGCGCGCCCGCCGCGCAGTTCCCCGGGGCCGCAGCCGAGCGCGCGCTCCAGCCAGCCGGCGTCGGACTGCCACCGGGACAACTGGCCGGCGGTGACGGTGCCGGGCGGCGAGTGGAAGACGTTCAGCAGCACCTTCGACACGAGCGCGGCGCGGCGCACCTCGGCGGCCCGGTCGCGGGTGTCGGCTGCCGCGTCGGCGTCCGCCTCCCCGGCTGTCCGTCCGCCGTCGGCGTCCTCCTCCGGCTCCGGCACCATCAGGCCGTCGAACTCGGCGGCCAGCTCCGGGTGGCGCTGCACCACGGAGTCGACCGACGCCTGCGGGTCCAGCAGCGTCGGCGGAAGCCCGATGTCCTCCACCACGGCGAGGCTCGCCGACTCCAGGGCGGCCTGCTCCTCGTGGTCGAAGAGGCGGGCGAGGAGGCGCCAGTACACGACCTGGCGGCGGCTGTCGTACGAGGGTTCCCCGGTCGTCCCGGGGCTCTGCTGTCCGGTCATTTCCGCAGCAGCCTTCCCGCGCGCTCGCTCAGCACCTTCGCGGCGTCGGTGGCCGCCTTCTCGGCCCTGACCCCGGCCTTGTCGGTCGTCCCTCCGGCCCACGCCCCCGCGTGCACCGCGGTCACCTTCCTGCGCACGGTGGTCTCGACGGCGAGCGGCTGCACGTGGAACGCCCCGGCGTCCCAGCGGACCAGCGCGATGCACGCCCCGGAGGTGCCCACGGCCTCGGGTGTGAGGGGTCCGGCGGCCGGGACGCGGTCGGTGTCGACGAGCAGTTCGAGCCCGGCGACGGTGAAGGTGAGGACGCCGTCGTCGTCCGTCGAGGCGGTGTATCCCTCCAGGAAGACGGGGACGGCGAGCCTCGCGGGGTGCCGGTCCAGGGGTGCGGTCACGTGGGCGACCGCGGTGGGCAGGGCCACGCGCGCGGTGGCGAACGCCTCGGCGGGCTCACCGGTACGGGCGTGCTCGTCGCTCCAGACGAGATCGCCCTCGGCGGTGACCGGCATACCGGTGAGGTCCATCGAACGGCCCTCGCCGGCAGCCGCGAGGAGCGACATGTGCGGGCGGAGCAGCTGCCAGATCCCGGCTCCGACGACCGTGTCGGGTTTCGGCACCGACACACTCGCGCGCACGAGCCGGGACGCGGAGCCGTCCGCGGGTTCGAACACGGCGTGCACCTGCGCCTGGGCCGCGGTCGCGTGCTCCTGCACGTCGATGCCGAGGGGCAGCAGGCGTCCGTCGGCGGTCCCCGTGACGGGGGCGCCGACCGCGCCGGGCACCGTCAGGAGCATCCCGCGCGACCAGAGGTCGGCCCAGCGGCGCACCGGGAAGCGCTCGGCCGAAGCACCGGGACAGGACGCCGCGAGCTCGGCGGCGAAGCCGTCGAGGAGGGTCGCGAGGCGGCGCAGCGACGGGTCGGGAAGCATGGCGGTGACGACCTCCGCGGCTCCGGACACCACCTCGTGGTCGAGGCCCTGCCATCCGCAGCGTGCCAGATCGGAGAGCCACGCCCGGGCGGCTGTGAGGACGTTCTCCGCGGCCCCCGGTGCGGCCGGCGGCGCGCTCTCCGTACCGTGGGAGCGTCCGGCCGCCTCCTCCACACGGGCCAGCAGGGCGTCGTGGACCGAGCCGAGGAGGGCGGTGCGCGCGCCGGCCAGGGCCAGGAAGTGCTCCTCGCCGGCGGCTCCGGCCGCCGCCTTCGCGGCGGCCTCCGCGACCCGGGCCGCGAGCGGTGTCCCCACGACGGCGTCCGCCAGCCGTGCCGGGCCGGCACCGGCGGGCTGGGGGCGCAGGAGGCCGGCGACGAGCGCCCGGTCGAAGGCGTCGACGGCCTCCAGGGCCTCGTCCAGCCCGTCGAAGGGCCCGGCGAGCAGGTCGGCGCGCATCACGCCACCGCCCTGGTCGGCGGGAAGAACTGCATCTCGGGCAACGGCAGGGTCGCCGGGGCGTGTTCGAGGTAGGTGAGATGACGCAGGAAGCGGCTGAAGACGGACGCGGCGGCCTTCGTCGTGTCCGCTTCCGGACGGGTGCTCCGCATGGCGGAGGCGAGCACCGCCCCGTCCACCTCACCCTCCGGGACCTCTGCCTTCAGGTACCGGACCACGCGGTCCGCGCCGTACTGCAGGACCGACTCGTTGATCAGGGCGCCGATGTGGTTGCAGAACGATCCGCGCGCGCCGCCGCAGGGCCGGTTGTTGTTGGTGCTGCAGGCGAAGGCGTAGGACCCGGCGGCGACGGACGAGACGTAGACCCGCCCGATGTCCGATCCGCTGGACACCACACCCTGCAGACGCCCGTCGGCCAGCTCGACGAACGGAACCTTGGCGAGCTTGCGCGGCCGCGCGGGTGGTATCACCCGTGCCGTGCTCGACCTCTCCCAATAGGACAACACGCCATCTCCCATGCACAACTAAGGGGTCGTCCTCGCCGGACCGGCGGAACACGACTGAACCTAGTGGCGGCCACTGACAACGCCGTCGCCGCAGGCGGGAGTGCGCGCCGGGGGCCTGGGCGCGGCGGACGCCCCGTCACCTTCCGGGCCGGTCGAGCCCGGTGACCCGCATGGTGATGTTCAGCCGTCCGGAGGCCAGTCCGGTGTCCGGGTCACCGGTGCCCTCCCGGACCTTCGGCACCCCGTGGTAGGCGAAGCGTGAGGGGCCTCCGAGGACGAACAGATCGCCCGAGCAGAGTTCGACGTCGGTGTAGGGCCTGGTGCGGGTCTCGGTGTTCCCCACGCGGAAGACACAGGTGTCTCCGATGGACAGGGAGACGACCGGGGCGGGCGACCGCTCGTCCTTGTCCTGGTGCATGCCCATCCTGGCCTGGCCGTCGTAGAAGTTGATCAGCGCGGTGTCCGGGGTGTACTCCTGCGCGCGGGCCTCGTCGCCGTAGGCCGCGAGGACGGCGCGGCGGCCCAGCCGGACCATCCAGTCCGGGAACTCGGCGACCCGCAGGCCGTTCACGTCGTCCGCGGTGCGGGTGTACCGGTACGGCTGCCAGTGCCAGCCGACGCAGACGGTCCGCACGGACATGACGCCACCGCGCGGAAGCCGGGTGTGACGGATGGGTACGGGGCCGGTGGCCCAGGCTCGGCAGGCCGTCACCAACGCGCGCCGCTGCGCGGGGGTGAGCCAGTCCGGCACGTGCCAGGCGCCCGGGGCGATCTCCCTGGCGGGGCGCGGGATCAGGGCGTCCACGGCGTCGCTCCTCTCAGGCCGCCCGGCGGCCGTTCTCCAGGTCGAGGAGCAGTCGCTTGCGCTCCAGGCCCCCCGCGTAGCCGCTCAGTGCGCCGCTCGCGCCGATCACACGGTGGCAGGGGCGCACGACCAGCAGCGGGTTGGCGCCGATCGCCGTGCCGACCGAGCGCACGGCCATGCGCGAGGCACCGATCCGTGCGGCGATCTCGCCGTAGCTGAGCGTGGTGCCGTACGGGATGGCCTCCAGTGCCCGCCACACGCGCCGCTGGAAGTCGGTGCCGCGGCCGGCCGCGTATTCGACGGAGAAGCCGGTCCGGCTGCCCTCGAAGTACGCGCGCAGCTCGGCGGCGATCGTGGCGAAGGCCCCGTCGTCCCGCGTCCATCCGTCCTGGACCGCCGCACCGCCCTTCTGGCCCGGCACGGAGAGCGAGGCGAGCGCGGTGCCGCCGGGCGCGGTGGCCGACTCCTCGCCCACCAGCAGCAGCGCGCCGAGCGGGCTGTCGGTCGTGGTGTAGAGCGTCATGGTCGGGGTCCTTCCGGGTTCGTCGTACACGTCAAGGGTGCCGGGTCACGGGCGGTGCGACCGGTGGGATCCGGACATCACGCCGGCACGGGGCGGCGCCGGTCCGCGGCTGCCTGCCAGAAGTGGTGCACGGCGTACGTGCGCCAGGGGCGCCAGCTCCCGGCGTCGGCGGCCCGCGCTCCCGTCCGCCGCATCCCCGCACGGACGGCCACGTCGCCGGTGAGCAGTACGTCGGGGTCGCCGAGTGCCCGCATGCGGATGTATCCGGCGGTCCAGGGTCCGACGCCCGGCAGGGCCAGGAGGTCCTTCTCGGCCCGTTCGCGGTCGGCACCCGGGTCCAGGCCGATCCTCCCGTCGGCCAGGGCGGCCGCGACGGCGCGCAGCGTGGCGCGCCGGGAGCCGGGCATCCCGAGCTCGTCCAGGGCGGCCTCGGCGAGGTCCCCGGGGCCGGGGAACGTACGGGTCAGGGCGCCGCTGGGGACCTGGAGCAGCGGTCCGTGGGCCGCGACCAGCGCGCTGCCGAGCCGGCGGCCCGCGGCCACGGAGACCTGCTGGCCGAGGACCGCCCGGACGGCGAGTTCGTGGACGTCGGCGGCGCCGGGGGCGCGCAGCCCCGGCGACCGGGCGACGAGCGGGGCGAGTGCGGGATCCGCGCCGAGGCGCTCGGCGACCGCGTCCGGGTCGGCGTCCAGGTCGAAGAGGCGGCGCATCCGCTGGGTCGCGGTCGTCAGGTCCCGCAGGTCCCCGAGGTGCAGCCGGCACTCCAGCCAGCCGTCGCCGGTCCTCTCCCCGACCTCGGCGATGCCGGTGCCGTTCGGCAGGTCCAGGGTGCGCCGGTAGGTGCGGTCACCCGGCTCACCCGCCATCTCCTCGACGCCGGTGAGGGCGCGCGCCGCGAGGTGGTCGAAGATCCCGGCCGCGGCGTAGGGGCCCCGGTGGGCGAGCCTCAGGGGCACTCCCCCGCCCCCGTCGGCGGTGCCGACGGAGCCGTGGCGGGAGGACCCGCCGGGCCGGGCGGTACGCAGCTCTCCGGGGGTGAGGGCGTAGATCTCGCGCACCGTGTCGTTGAACTGCCGCACGCTGGCGAAGCCGGAGGCGAACGCGATCTCGGCGGCCCCCAGGGTGGTGGTCTGCAGCAGGACCCGGGCGGTGTGGGCGCGCTGGGCGCGGGCGAGCGCGATGGGCCCGGCACCGACCTCGGCGTTCAGCTGGCGCTGGACCTGGCGGGCGCTGTAGCCGAGGCGCGCGGCGAGCCCGGCCACCCCTTCCCGGTCGACGACCCCGTCGCCGATCAGCCGCATCGCCCGGCCGACCAGGTCGGCGCGCGCGTTCCAGTCGGCGGAGCCGGGCACGGCGTCCGGGCGGCAGCGCCTGCAGGCACGGAATCCTCCGCTCTGGGCCGCGGCCGCGGTGGGGAAGAACGTCACGTTCCGGCGCTTCGGTGTGGTGGCCGGACAGCTCGGGCGGCAGTAGATACCGGTCGTGGACACGGCGAAGAAGAACTCGCCGTCGAACCGGGCGTCGCGACTGGTCACCGCCTCGTACCTGCTGTCGTCGCTGGTCATGCCTCCAGGGTGCGGCATGGCGCCCCCGCTGTGCTGGCGGATATCGGACAGCGCGCTTCCGGTTGTTCGACCGCTCGTCTCCCGTTGTTCGACCGCTCACAGTTCTTTATGAGCCACAGTTCTCTACGGGCAACAGTTCTCTTACATGTCTTTGATTGGAATCATTCCAAAAAGGTGGTTGACTGCGTACGTGACCGAAACCGAGGCCAAGGCCCTCCTGCGCGGCGCGTCCTTGCGAGTGACCCGCCCCAGGGTCGCCGTACTCTCGGCGGTCCACGAGGCCCCGCACTCCGATGCCAGTACCCTCCTCACCCTGGTTCGCACACGCATCGGCGCGGTTTCGACCCAAGCCGTCTACGACGTGCTCAGGACGCTCGTCGACGCGGGACTGGCACGACGGATCGACCTGCCGAGTTCCGCGGCACGGTTCGAGGGCCGGTCCCGGGACGACCATCAGCACGTGGTCTGCCGCTCGTGCGGCACGATCGCCGACGTCGATGTCCCGCAGGGCGCCCCGCGTCCCGGGACGCCCGAGGATCACGGGTTCACCGTGGACCACGTAGAGGTGACGTACTGGGGCCTATGTCCCGGATGCCGGGCCGAGTGTGGTCGGCGGGATCCGGAGTCGGTGCACCGAAGTCTTCACGAAGAGGAGCAGGAAAATTTCTGACAACACGAAGCCGCTGACCACTGCCGCCGGCGCGCCCGTCGCGAACAACGAGAACGCCGTCACCGCGGGGCCGCGCGGCCCGATGCTGCTCCAGGACGTCTGGTTCCTGGAGAAGCTCGCGCACTTCAGCCGCGAGGTCATCCCGGAGCGTCGTATGCACGCCAAGGGATCCGGCGCCTTCGGCACGTTCCGGGTGACGCAGGACATCACGCGCTACTCCCGGGCCGCCCTCTTCTCCGAGGTCGGCAAGGAGACGGAGCTCTTCGCCCGCTTCTCAACCGTGGCCGGTGAGCGCGGCGCGGCCGACGCCGAGCGCGACATCCGCGGTTTCGCCCTCCGCTTCTACACGGAGGAGGGCAACTGGGACGTCGTCGGCAACAACACGCCGGTGTTCTTCCACCGCGACCCCCACCACTTCCCCGACCTGAACCGCGCCGTGAAGCGCGACCCGCGCACCAACCTGCGCTCGGCGGAGAACAACTGGGACTTCTGGACCAGCCTCCCCGAGGCCCTGCACCAGATCACCATCGTGATGTCGGACCGCGGCATCCCCGACGGTTACCGCCACATGCACGGCTTCGGCTCGCACACGTACTCGTTCATCAACGAGAGCAACGAGCGCTTCTGGGTGAAGTTCCACTTCCGTACCCAGCAGGGCATCAAGAACCTGACCGACGCCGAGGCCGCCGCGGTCGTCGCCGACGACCGCGAGTCCTCGCAGGCTGACCTGTTCGACGCCATCGAGCGCGGCGACCACCCGAAGTGGACCTTCTACATCCAGGTCATGCCGGAGGCGGACGCCGCGACGTACCGCTACCACCCGTTCGACCTCACCAAGGTCTGGTCCAAGAAGGACTACCCGCTCATCGAGGTCGGCGAGTTCGAGCTCAACCGCAACCCGGAGAACTACTTCGCCGACGTGGAGCAGGCCGCCTTCACCCCGGCCAACCTCGTCCCGGGCGTGGGCGCCTCGCCCGACCGCATGCTGCAGGGCCGGCTGTTCTCGTACGGTGACGCCGCCCGCTACCGCGTCGGGGTCAACCACCACCAGATCCCGGTGAACCAGCCCCGCGGCGCGAAGAACGTCAACACCTACCACCGTGACGGCCAGCTGCGCGTGGACGGCAACCAGGGCGCCGTGCCCGGCTACACCCCCAACAGCTACGGCCGCTGGGCGGAGCAGCCGCAGTTCGCCGAGCCGGGCCTGGCGCTGGACGGCGCCGCGGCGGACCGGTTCGACTACCGCGAGGACGACGACAACTACTTCGAGCAGCCGGGGAACCTGTTCCGGGCGATGACCCCGGAGGAGCAGGACGCCCTGTTCGGCAACACCGCTCGGGCCATCGACGGCGCCTCCCAGGCCACCATCGAGCGCCACATCGGCCACTGCACGCAGGCCGACCCGGCCTACGGCGAGGGTGTCCGCAAGGCGATCGAGGCACTGCAGGCCGCCAAGTAGAGCTCTTTTCGGCCATAGCGCACGAGGGCCCCGGGCGACGACCGTCGCCCGGGGCCCTCGTGCCGTGTCCGTCGCCGCCGGTCCGTCCGGGAGGCCGCCGGCGACCCGGCGGGAGCCTCCCGCGGCTCCGCGCGCGACCGCGGCTACCCGAGCAGGGTCGTCCGTCCGAACATCTCCGCGGTGGCCCGTGCGCTGGGCGTCCCCGCGTCGAGGTCGGCGCCCGCGTCGACCAGAGCCCCCACGATCGCCTCCTCGCCCTTGAACAGGGCACCCGCGACGGGGGACTGGTCCCGGGCGTTGCGCAGATCGACGTCGGCGCCGCGGCCGATCAGTGCGCGCACCGTCCCCGTGTGCCCGTGGTACGCGGCGAGCATCAGCGCCGTGTTGCCCTCGTGGTCCTGGACGTCGACCGGCAGGCCGTGGTCGAAGAACTCCAGGAGCTCGTCCGTGCGCCCCTGCCGGGCCAGGTCCGTCACGATCGCGACAAGCTGGTCGCTCTGTTCCTCGGAAAGCGGTTCCATGCCGCCATATTAGGCGGGCACCCCTCAAACCCGCCGGGCGGAGCGATACGCATCACAACGTCCGTCCTGTCTGAACTTCACGGGAACTCCAGCGAAATGGCACGTGTGTGGATATCGTGCACCGAGCGAGGGCGCATCCGTCTGTCCATGGGATCGGCGGATGCGCCCCGTTTGTGGGGATGCAACTGTGGCTGGGGGGTTCATGGGGCATGTCGAAATACCTGAATCGGATATATCCGGGCCTGTCGGGCTGGCGGGGGCACCACGACCGCGTACCGCCGCCTCCCGGAATCACGGGGTGGCTCCCGGGCACGTGTGGAGGGCCCCGGCGCATGTACAGCGCGACCACGCGGAGAGACCTCGGGCGAGGCACCGGCCCGATCCGCGTGCGGCCCTGCTCGTCCTGATGGATCTGGCGGGTACGGGAGTACCCGCCTGGCTCGTGCTCCGGGCCGGTGACCAGCCGGGGCCGGGGGCGGCCGCGACGTCGGCGGCGCTGATGTGGGCCGGAGTGCGGGCGGCACGCGGCCGGTACGCGCGACCGCTTCCGGGGGAGTCGTCCGGGGACCCCTACGCGCCCTTCGGGGACTGGTTCGCGCTGGTCGGGGGGCTGGCCGTGCTGCTGGCCGTGACGGGCGGGGGCCTCGACCCGGCGACCGCCGTCGCGGCGCTGGTGCCGGGCCTGGTTCTCGCGGTCCTGGCCGGGGCCGTCGGCCGGCTGCGGACCACGGGGGGCCGACGCCCGCGCCGGGTCCTGGTGGTCGGTGAGGCGGCGGGCCTGGACCGAGCGGTGCGTCTGCTCAACTCCCGCAAGGGGCACCCGTACACGGCGGTCGCGGTGGTCCCGGTGGGCCCGGCGATGCCGGACTGCGGGACCCCGGTGCCCGGCAGGCTGGCACCCGAGCCGGCCGACGACGACGTGTCCACGGTGCTGGGCGGCGCCTTCGCCCACGACGCGGATCTGGTGCTCGTCGCCCCCGGTCCGCAGCTGGACGACGACCGGGTGCGCCGGCTGGCGTGGGGCCTGCACGACGGCGGGCTCGCCCTGTGCGTGCTCTCGGAGCTGTCGGGGGTCGCCGCCGCCCGGGTGCGTCCGGCGTCCGCGGCCGGACTGACGCTGCTGCACGTCGCACCGCCGCTGCGGAACGGTCCGCAGGCCCTGCTCAAGACCGTGGTGGACCGGACCGGAGCCGCACTCGGCCTGCTGCTGCTCGCCCCGCTGTTCTTCGGGCTGGCGCTGGCGGTCCGCCTCTCGTCGCCGGGCCCCGTCTTCCATCGCCAGACCCGTCACGGCCGCCACAACCGGCCCTTCACCATGTGGAAGTTCCGCACGATGGTGGCGGACGCGGAGGCCCGCAGGGAGCAGCTCTCGGCAGCGAACGAGAGCGAGGGGCCGATGTTCAAGATGCGCCGCGACCCGCGGGTGACCCGGGTCGGCCATGCCCTGCGCAGGACGTCCCTGGACGAGCTCCCGCAGCTCCTCAACGTGCTACGGGGTGACATGTCCCTGGTAGGTCCACGTCCGCCCCTGCCGGACGAGGTGTCGCGCTACGACGAGCGCGAGCTGCGGCGCCTGGCCGTACGGCCGGGCCTGACCGGCCTGTGGCAGGTGAGCGGGCGGTCGGACCTGTCCTGGCAGGAGACGGTCTCGCTGGACCTCTGGTACGTCGACAACTGGTCGGTGGCGACGGACATGGGGCTGCTCGCCCGGACGGTACGCGCCGTCACCGACGGCCGGGGAGCGTACTGAATCGTGGTGGGGGGTCACGAGGGGGGCCGCGTGCACGGGAACAGGACGGGCCGCGGCCGTCCGGCCGGACGGTCAGTCCTGCGGGGCCTGCCGGCCGAGCCACCAGGCGTAGGTACGGGCGATGCCGTCCCGCAGCGGAATCCGCGGCTTGAAGCCGAGCGAGGAGAGCCGGGAGACGTCGAGGAGCTTGCGGGGGGTGCCGTCGGGCTTCGTGGTGTCCCAGACGATGCGTCCCTGGTACTCCGTCACGTCGGCCACGGTCTCGGCCAGTTCCCGGATGGCGAGGTCCTCGCCGCAGCCGACGTTGACCGGCTCGGCGTCGTCGTACACCTCGAGCAGCCGGACACAGGCGGCGGCGAGGTCGTCGACATGGAGGAACTCCCTCCGGGGACTGCCCGAACCCCACAGGGTGACCTCGTCCGCGCCGTCCCGCTTCGCCTCGTGAAAGCGGCGGATCAGGGCGGGCAGCACGTGCGAGGTCTCCAGGTCGAAGTTGTCCCCGGGGCCGTAGAGGTTGGTGGGCATGGCGCTGATGTACGAGGCGCCGTACTGCCGGCGGTAGGACTGGACCTGGACGATTCCGGCGATCTTGGCCAGCGCGTACGCCTCGTTGGTCGGTTCGAGCGGGCCGGTGAGCAGGGCGCTCTCGGGGATCGGCTGGGGGGCGTGCTTGGGATAGATGCACGACGAGCCGAGGAGGAGAAGACGCGGGACGCCGGCCGCGTGGGCGCCCGCGACCACGGCGAGCTGGATCCGGAGGTTGTCCTCCAGGAACTGGACCGGGCTCGTGCTGTTGGCCATGATCCCGCCCACCTTGGCGGCGGCCAGCACCACCGCGTCCGGCCGGGTCTCGCGCAGGAACGCCTCGGTCGGCGCGCCCTCGCGCAGGTCGAGCTCGTCCCGGCCGCGGGTGATCACCTCATGGCCGTCGGCGGTGAGACGGCGCACCAGCGCCGATCCGACGAGACCGCGGTGGCCCGCGACGAATATGCGGGCGCCCGGACGCAGCAGGGAGCGGGTGGATTCCTGGGCCTGGCCCGGGGGTTCGGTCGTCATGGCTCGGATTGTGCCAGCAGCACGGCATCCGGGTGACCCTTTGCCGCATTCCACTCAGATCAAGATATTTCAGTGAAACAAACCGCCCCATGGGCAACCACAGAAGGGGGGAGTCATGGCAAAGACCGCACTCATCACCGGTGTGACCGGACAGGACGGTTCGTACCTGTCGGAGCTGCTGCTCGAGAAGGGGTACACGGTCCACGGCCTGATACGGCGATCGTCGAGCTTCAACACGGAGCGGATCGACCACATCTACCAGGGTCCCGAGGAAGCGAATCGTTCCTTCGTGCTCCATCACGCCGACCTCTCCGACGGTGTGGCGCTGGTGAACCTGCTGCGGGACATCCAGCCGGACGAGGTCTACAACCTGGGTGCGCAGTCACACGTCCGGGTGTCCTTCGACGCGCCTCTCTACACCGGTGACGTCACCGGTCTGGGCACCGTACGGCTGCTGGAGGCGGTCCGCGCGAGCGGGATCGAGACCCGGGTCTACCAGGCGTCCTCGTCCGAGATGTTCGGAGCGAGCCCGCCCCCGCAGAACGAGAAGACCCCCTTCCACCCGCGCAGCCCGTACAGCGTGGCCAAGGTCTACTCGTACTGGGCGACGGTCAACTACCGTGAGGCGTACGGGATGTTCGCCACCAACGGCATCCTGTTCAACCATGAGTCCCCGCGGCGCGGTGAGACCTTCGTGACCCGCAAGATCACCCGTGGGGTGGCCCGGATCAAAGCGGGCCTGCAGGACCGGCTGCATCTGGGCAACCTCGACGCCGTCCGCGACTGGGGGTACGCCCCCGAGTACGTGGAGGCGATGTGGCGGATGCTCCAGTGCGAGACCCCCGACGACTACGTGGTGGCCACCGGAGAGGGGGTCAGTGTGCGGCAGTTCCTCGAGTACGCCTTCGAGCACGCGGGCCTCGACTGGGCGGAGCACGTGCGCTACGACCCGAAGTACGAGCGCCCCAGCGAGGTCGACGCGCTGATCGGTGACGCGTCCAAGGCGGAGGAACTCCTGGGCTGGAAGCCGGAGGTGAAGTCGCGGGAGCTGGCACGGATCATGGTGGACGCCGACATCCGGCTGCTGAGCGACCAGCTCACGGGGTCCGCGGTCCGGGTGGACCGGTGAACAGGCCCGGACGTCTCGGACGCACCCGGGCCGGCTTCCCCGCTTCGGCCCACCGGAGCTGTCCGCTGTTCACGCCGCCGCCCGCTCCGGCGGGCCGGGTGCTCAGAAGCGCGCGGCTCACCTTCCGTACCTCGTCGGACTCGACGGCGGGTTCGGCCGACAGCCACAGCATCGTGCCGGTCACCGGCGCGTGGACCGAGTCGGCGGTCACCTACAGCACCCGGCCGACGCTCTCCACGTCCGTGCCGGGGACCATCACCGGCGCGTCCGCGGTCTCCACCGACCACTCGGCGGACCTCGACGCGACGGCACTGGACGGGGCCCTCGGCTCCGTCACCTCACTCGCCCTGACCAGCAGCGGGACGGACAGTCTCCGCATCTGGTCGAGCGAGGCTACCGCGGCCTGCCGGCCGCAGCTCGTCCTCACCTTCGGAGATGAATGATGAACGGAAGCACGGGGCGGAGACATGGGGGGAGCGGCCGTGTGCGGGCCGCGTCCGCCGCGCTCTGCCTGTTCGCCGGAGCCCTGACCGCGACAGCGGCCGGGGCCTCCCCGGCGGCGGCGCTCACACCGCCGGTGTCGATCACGGCGGACGACCTCACCACGTGGCAGACCAACGGCATCGTCTGGTCGATGGCCGCGACGGACGGGGTCGTCTACGCCGGCGGCACCTTCTCCACCGTCCGGCCGCCGGACGCGGCGGCGGGCACCTCGGAGGAGCCCGCGGTCAACTTCGCCGCGTTCGACGCGGCGACCGGCGCGCCGACCGGGTGCAGCCTGTCGTTCACCCTGTCCTCGGGGACGGCGACGGTGCGAGCCCTCGCGCTCTCCCCGGACGGCGGAACCCTGTACGCCGGCGGACAGTTCGGCGCGGTGAACGGGGTGGGCGTCAGCAACATCGTGGCCGTGGACACGGCGACCTGCACGCCGCGCCAGAACTTCAAGATCGCCGTCTCGGCGACGGTGCGGGCCCTGGACGTCACCGCGGACACCGTCTACCTGGCCGGTGACTTCAACAGCGTGGGCGGCCAGACCCGGAACAAGTTCGCCGCCGTCACCACCGGCGCGTCCCTGCTGCCGTGGACCGCCAACGCGGACGAGGTGGCCAGGGCGGTCCAGGTGACCCCGGACGGGCAGCACGTGGTGCTCGGCGGTGACTTCTTCACCGTGAACGGCACCACCTCGCACGCCCTGGCCGTGGTCGACGCCACCACCGGCGCGCTCACCAAGAGCTACCCGGGCTTCATCCCCAACACCTCGACCGTGCAGGACCTCACCACGGACGCGACGGGGCTGTACACCGCCAACGAGGGCACCGGCGGCGGGGTGTTCGACGGCCGGATCGCCATCGACCTCGACGACTACCAGCAGCGCTGGCGGGACACCTGCCTGGGCGCCACCCAGGCCGTGCTGGTCCACGCGGGCGTGCTGTACAGCGGAAGCCACGCCCACGACTGCGCCAGCATGGGCGGCTTCCCGGACCAGCCGCGCAAGCACCTGCTGGCCCAGTCGGTGGACGACCCGACGCTCCTGCCCTGGTTCCCGGACACGAACGACGGCATCGGTGAGCCCGTCGGGCCGCGGGTCATGACCCAGACCGACAAGGGCGGCCGCCACTACCTCTGGGTCGGCGGCGAGTTCACCACCGTCAACGGCACCGGCCAGCAGGGGCTGACCCGGTTCGCCGACGGACCGGACACCGGGGCGCCCTGGGTGCCCAACGTCAGTCTCTCCACGATCACCCCGGGCCGGATCGACGTCCAGTGGCAGACCAGCTTCGACACGGACGACGGTGAACTGACCTACCGGATCTACAAGGACGGTGCGAGCACTCCGGTGCACACGGTCACGGGGTACTCGCTCTCCTGGAACCGTCCGCAGCTGAAGTGGACGGACACGGACGTGGCGGTGGGTGAGACGCACTCGTACCGCATCACCGCGAGCGACGGCACCAACACCAGCGCCAAGTCCCCGGCGCAGTCGGCGACCGTCGCGTCCTCCACCCAGCCCTATCCGGCACGGGTGCTGTCCGACGGCGCCTCGCTCTACTGGCGCTACGACGAGGGCACCTCCACTTTCGCGGCGGACACCACCGGGCAGCTGAACAACGGCTTCCTGCGCAACGGCCCGTCCTACCGCCAGACGCCTGCCGCGATCGCGGGCGACTCGACCGCCATCGGTTTCGACGGCGCCGCGGAGTACGCGTACAGCAACAAGCTGCACGCGTCACCCACCCGCTTCTCCGTGGAGACCTGGATCAGGACCACCACCACCCGGGGTGGCAAGGTCATCGGGTTCGGCAACCTGACCATGCAGAACAGCACCCGCTACGACAAGCAGGTCTACATGGCCAACAACGGTCGCCTCGTCTTCGGCGTCTACAGCGGCGGCTACCGCACCGTCACCACGACGGGCGCGTACAACGACGGCAACTGGCACCACGTCGTCGCCACGCAGGGCACCGGCGGGATGGCGCTGTACGTGGACGGGCAGCTGCGGGCGTCCAACTTCCTCTTCTCGGGCAGCGAGAACTACCCGGGGTACTGGCGGGTCGGCGGCGACAACCTGGCCAACTGGCCGAACCGCCCGACCAGCAACTTCTTCGCCGGCCAGATCGACGAGACGGCCGTGTACCCGACCGCGCTGAGCGCTTCCCAGGTCAGCGCGCACTACGCCCTGAGGACGAGTGAGTGAGATACCCGTTCCTGGCCGGTGCCGCCGTCGCGCTCGCGACGGCGGTGCTGGCCGCCTGCGGCTCGTCCGGCGGGTCCGGCGGCGGGGGCACGGAGGCCGCGGCGGGCGGCAAGCCGTCCGCGGTGGCCTCCGCCACACCCTCCGTGGCCGGCCCGGCGGCCGGTACGACGGCTCCGACGCCCCGGAAGTCCAGTGACCCCGCGAAGGCGCCCGCCGGGGAGATCACCCCGGCCACGGGTTCCCTCACCGAGAAGCAGAAGGAGTACCTGACCGACCGCGTGCCCGAGGGGATGGACCCCGCCGCGGTGCTCCAGACGGGGCAGGAGACCTGTGACCGGCTCCGGTACCTGGTCAAGGCCGACCGGGACATCGCCGTCGGGGCGATCGTCTCCGGCGAGGTCGTGGACGCGAAGCCGGCCGTCACGCATCTCTGCCCGCGGCACCAGGACCTCGTGGACGAGGCCGCCCTCGGTTACGCCGACGGCACCTACGAGGGAGCGAAGATCCGGCCGGGACGGTACAGGGCCGTCTCACCGACCACCGCGTGCAGCTGGCAGCTGACCGGGGCCGGGGGCAAGGAGCTCGCCGCGGGCTCCTCCGCCACCGGGAAGCCGGTGGAGATCACCGTCCCGAAGTCAGCCCGCGCCTTCACCTCCACAGGCTGCTACGCCTGGTTGCCCCGAGGAGAGAACGGATGAACAAGCTGCCGATCGCCGTCGCGATCCCCACGAAGAACGAGGGACTGAACATCGCCGAGGCGGTGAAGTCGGTCCTGGGCCACTTCGAGGCGGTCGTCGTGGTGGACTCCCACAGCACCGACGACACGGCGAAGATCGCCGAGGAGTGCGGGGCCGAGGTGGTCACCTACACCTGGGACGGAGGGCATCCCCGCAAGAAGCAGTGGTGCCTGGAGAACGTCCGTACCGATCTGGACTGGATCCTGCTGCTCGACGGTGACGAGCGGCTCAGCCCCGGGCTGCTCGCGGAGCTGCGGAGGATCTTCGCCGACCGGGACGGCCCGAAACCGGCGGCGTACGACATACCGCTGGGTTACTGGTTCTCGGGAAAGCGGCTCCGCCACGGCTACACCATCCGCAAGCGGTCCCTGACCGACCGGACCAGGTGCTACTACCCGGAGGTCGGTGACCTCGCGGCCCCCGGCATCGGTGAGGTCGAGGGGCACTACCAGCCGGTCGCGTCGACGGCCGAGGCGCTGAGCAACCCCATCGAGCACCAGGACCTGGACCCGGTCACCGCCTGGTTCGAGCGGCACAACCGCTACTCGGACTGGGAGGCGTGGCTGGAACACCACCCCGACGTCAAGGAGCAGGTGCGGAGGGTGAAGTCCCGTCAGGGGCAGCTCTTCCACAAGGCGCCGTTCAAGCCGCTGGTGTCCTTCGCCTACATGTACGTCTACCGGAGGGGCTTCCTCGACGGGCGTGCGGGCCTGGACTTCGCCCTCGCGATGAGCTTCTACCGCTGGCAGATCGCCCTGAAGTCCCGCGAGGGCAGAGCGGGTTGAGTGTCACCTCCTCCGGCGGACCACGTCCTCGTAGGTCTGCCGGAGGGTGGCGGTGACGGCCTCGATGGTGAACTGGTCGTTGACGAGCTGCCATGCGGCCTTGCCCGCCTGCTCCGCGGCCTCCGGCTCCAGCAGCTCCAGGATCGCGTCGGCGACCTTGCGGGCGTTGGCCGCGTCCTCGCCGACGCGGCTGTCGATGACCCGGCCCGCGCCGGCCCCCGACACATCGGGGCCCTGCCCGCAGGTACGGGTGATGACGACCGGAGTGCCGACCGACATCGCCTCCAGGACCGAGACCGGGAACGGCTCCTCGATCGCCGGCAGCACGTACACGTCCGCCTCGCGCCCGGCGGCCAGCACCTCGTCGTGCTCCAGCGGCCCCACATGGTCGAGGGAGTCCGTGACGCCCAGCTTCCGGGCGAGGGCAAGGGTGCCGGCCAGCGCGCCGGTGTCCGGTCCGGCCAGCACGAAGCGGGCGTCCGGGTGGCGGGCCAGGACGTGCGGCATCGCGGCGATGAAGTCCTCGGGCCGCTTGCGCTCCTGGATGCGGGCGAGGTACAGCACGGTCGGTGGGCGCCCGGGTTCGCGGGCGGGCTTGCGCTCCTGCGGACGGACGCCGTTGACCAGCCTGACGGTGTTGGTGAGGACGGTCGGCGCGGCCACCGCGTTCACGTCGATCCGCTCCATCTCGGTGAGGTGCAGGACGGCGTCGGCCTCGCGCAGCACCTTGCGGACCCCGAGGACGTCGGTGAGCTGGGCGACCTTCTTCTCGGTGGGGTCGATCATGCCGTGGGTCTGGACGACCAGGGGCGTACGGGTCGCGAGCGCGAGGAGCGCCGCCGGAAGGGTCACCAGGTCCCTCATCAGATGGACGTGTACGAGGTCGGCACCGCGCATCATGCGGCGTGCGGTGCGCAGCAGCGCGGCGGAGGTGATGCCGCTGACCTCGAACATCGGGAGCAGATGCCGTGCCTGGAAGAGGTGGACGGGAACTCCCTCGACATGGCTGGGCAGTTCACCGTCGGGAAAGCCGTCTCCGAGGGCCATGACGCGCGCGTCGTCGCCGTGCGCCCGCTGAACCTTGGAGAGGTTGAACGCCACCCGGGTCGGCCCGCCGAAGGCATGGTCCGGAGTGTGCAGCGTGACGACATGCAGGACCTTCACCAGAGTTCCCCTCGACTGTGGCCAGTAATTCACAGGGTATCCATCGCACTCCTTCAAGTGGGCTGATTCGTTAGAGTGTTCAGTGGTTCACTGATCCCGGGGGGGCGCATGACGTCGGTGCACACATCGACGCAGGAGCAGGACGCCCGCGCGGTCGCGAGTCCGGAGTGGGCACGTACCCGGGGCGGCCTCCCGGAGCCGCCCGAGCGGCCTATCGCCTGGTCGATGCTGTCGCGGGCCCTGTCCGTGCCCCTCATCCTAGGCTTGGTGTGCTTCCTGCCCGCGGTGATCGCCGCCCAGCCCGGCAGCGGAGTCAAGGACACCGCGTACTGGCTCCAGTTGGTGCTGACCTGCTATGCGGGAGCCCGGCTGGCGACGATGATCCTCTCCACCAGGCGGCGGCTGCTTCAGGGCGTCTTCTGGATGTTCGTGTACATCGCCATGGGCGTGGCGCCCTTCGCCCAGGTGGTGATCGGGCAGACGCCGACGCCGATGGTGGGACCGCGCCAGGACCTGATCACGGCCGTCGCGCTGGTCCTGGTGGGGTGCGCCGCCTTCGACCTGGGGGCGCTGCTGGCCTCGCGGCGCCCGCTGCGGCGCCGTACGCCCTCGCCGCGGAGCCCGGGCGGGGGGCAGGCCGTGGCGCATCCGCTGCGGCTACGACTGCTGGTGCTGCTGGCGTTCGCGGCGAGCGCGTTCTACGTGATGAAGCTGGGCGGGCCCTCGGTCTTCTTCTCCAGCCGGCAGGAGATCAACGAGACCGTCGCGGCGAGCGGGGTGGTCTCGGAAGGGTCCAATGTCGGCTCGGCGTTCGTCAAGGGCTTCGGCCAGGTCCCGGCGCTGCTGGCGCTGCTCTTCTACACCCGCCGTCTGGCGACGTCCTACCGGGCCCGGCGCACCCCGTCGACCGCACTGGTGTGGGTGGCGCTGGTGGCACTGAACCTCGTGGTGAACAACCCGGTCTCCAACGCTCGTTACTGGTTCCTGACGGTGTTGATGGCCTTCGTGTTCACCGCGTTCCCGAGCAGTGCGGCGATCTACCGCGTGGTGCTGGCGACAGGGGTGGTGGGGGCTCTGGTGGTGTTCCCGTACGCCGACAAGTTCCGGTACGACGACGAAGCACAGCGGCCCGCACAGTCGGCCTCGGTCTTCGAGCCGCTGGTGACCAAGGACTACGACCAGATGGTGATGTTCGCCAACACCATCTCGTGGGTCGACACCCGGGGCCACACCTACGGCCGCCAGCTGAGCGGCTCCGCACTGTTCTTCGTGCCACGCGCGGTGTGGAGCGGGAAGCCGGAGGACACCGGGGTCCGGGTCGGGCAGTGGATGGGGCTGCGCATGACCAACCTCTCGGCCCCGCTGTGGACCGAGTTCTGGGTCGACTTCGGCGCCTCCGGGGTGATCGGCGGGCTCGCACTGATCGGCTACGCGGTGGCCCGCACCGACCGACGCTACGCGCTGGCCGTCACCCGGGCGGGGCCCGGCCCCGGGAGTGTGCTGGCCGTCGCCGCGCCGCTGATCGCCGGATACACCTTCATCCTGCTGCGCGGCCCGCTCCTGCAGGCGGCGGGGAAGCTGGCCATCGCCGCGCTGTGTCTGCTGCTGATCAGCACGTTCAAGGAGCGGAGGACAGCGCGTCGGCGGTGACGGCCTCCTCGGGCGACGGCTTCCGGCGCCGGACCCGGATCACCCGCGTCCAGGTGGCGGCGGCCTTGCAGACCGATCCCAGGCAGAGCCCCCAGGCGGCCCCGGGGACACCGCCGAGGGCGTAGCCGCCGGCCATCAGTGCCACGGCGGTGAGCGAGAAGACGACCTGGATGCTCAGCGTCGTACGCGGGTCGAGCATGCGCAGGGCGAGCAGTCCGCAGGTGCCGGCGGCCATGGCCGCGTACTGGCTGCCGGTCGCCGGGAGCAGGGCGGCGGCCGTCGGCCAGGTGTCGCCCAGGAGTTCCCGGCCCGCGCGCTCGGGCAGCAGCGCCAGCGCGGTGGCCCAGAGGGCGGCGGTCGCGGCGAGGACGGCCGCGAGCCCAGCGGTGGCCCGTACCCGGCGCCGCTCGTCGCCGATCCGGCCGAGCAGCGGCGGGCCGAAGGACGTGGCGGAGGTGAACAGCACGTTGAGCGGCCCGAACAGGGTCGTCGCGCCGCGCAGCGCGCCGACCAGGAGCGGATTGCCGACGGCTCCGAGACCGAGGACGGAGAGCTGGCCGGCGGCGTTGCCGACACCGAACTCGACGACGAAGCGCTGCCCGAGGTGACCGCGCCGGAGCAGCGGACGCAGCAGCAGCGGGGCCCCGGCCGTGCCGCGGTGCAGCAGTGCGGCGGACAGCGCGAGGGCGGGTACGGCGGAGAGTCCCCAGACCAGGATCAGCCGGGCGGGGGTGGCTCCGTAGCCCTGGGCGGACAGGGCGCCGAGCACGCAGGCCAGCCTCAGCAGGTCGGAAATCAGGGCGAGATGAGGGCTCTGGAGGGTGGAGAAGGCGTAGCGCAGGGCGTCCTGCCCCAGCACGACCGGCAGGACGGCGCCCAGCATCACGAGGGCGCGTGCGGTGTCCCCCGGGACGAACAGGCAGACGGCGGCGAGCAGGCCGCCCAGGGCGGCTGAGGCCCCCACGGTGAACAGGACGGCCGAGCGGCAGGCGCCCCGGACGTCCGCACCGGCGCCGCGCCGCAGGACCAGGGGCTGCCCGGTGTACGCGCCGGAGACGCCCAGCAGGACCGTGAAGACGAGGTAGACGGCGGAGAAGCGGGCGAAGTCGGCGACGGTGGAGAGCCGGGCTGCGGCCACGAGCACCAGGATGTTGGTGAGCGCCGCCACGCCCTGGTCCGCGACCGAGCAGAGGATCGCGGTGCGGGCTCTCACCGGCGCGCCCCCGGGAGGGTGAAGGTGCGCAGCCCCATGGTCTCGTCGGGGTTCCTGGTGAGCTCCGGTGCGTCCGCGTCGACGGCCGGGGCGCCCGGTCCGCCGCCTCCGCGCCGCCGGCCGGACCCGGAGCGGCGTTCGCCCCGTCCCAGCCTGCCCCTGCCGGTGTGGAGCAGGGCTCCGAGCACCTGTCCCCCGGAAGCGCTGATGATCTCCCGGATGCGTTCCAGGTCGCTGCGGTGGACCTCGCGAGGATCGCAGACGATCATGACGCCCTCGACCCGGTCGACGAGCGCGACGGCGTCGGCGTACGACAGCACCGGCGGGGCGAGCACGATGACCACGGCGCCGGGGCGGTCGGCCTCGGCCACGATCCGTGCGACGGACGCGGAGGTCAGGGCGCGCGGCACGTTGTCCGCGGTGGTCCCGGCCACCAGGGCGAACGCGCCGGATCCCGGCACGTCCACGTTGCATCGCCCGCCCGCCGGCCAGGTACGGTCGCCCTCCTCCGCCGCCCAGCTCGGCGGCCGGACCTCGTGGGCGGCCGGTCCCAGGTCACGGGCGAGGGACGGGGTGCGGAGGTCGGCCTCCACGAGCAGGACGTCGCGGCCCATCTCGGCGAAGGCGGCGGCCAGGTTGACCGCCGCGGCGGACGCCGCCGCGTTGTCCCCGCGCGGGGCGGTGACCAGGAGCCGGCGGCGCTCCGCGAACGACGGGTCGTAGGCGAGCCGGAAGGCCACCGCCCGGTACTCCTCGGCGAGCCGCGAACCGCTGCGCCCGATCGCGAGCAGGGCGCCCGCGGCGGCGCGCTCCCTGGGCAGGGTGCCGAGCAGGGGCGCCCCGAGGGAGCGGACGAGCTCCCGGGGTGAGCGTACGGCCGGGTCGAAGACGAGGCGCACCCAGGAGAGCAGCAGTCCGAGGGCGAGACCCACGACCGCGCCCAGCCCGAGGAGCAGCGGCAGCCCGGCGCCGGCGGGCTCGGTGGGCGCGACGGGCTTCTTGTTGAGGTAGCCGGGGGTGGTGTCGAGTGCCTTGAGCTCGGAGATCTTCCGGCTCAGCTCGGAGATGGAGACGATGATGTTGGCGCGTGCGCTGCTGACGTCGTCCGCGGCGTCGACCCCGGTGCGTTCCTCCAGCAGGTCGCGCTTCTCCTCCAGCGGATCGAGCTGGGCGCGGTAGCCGTTCGCCATGTTGTCGATGCTCTCCTGGGTCCGCGCCTTGCGATGGGCCAGATAGGCGTTGGCCAGGGCCTCGGCGCGGGCCCGGGCCTGCTCGGGACTGGCACCGGTGTAGGAGAAACGCAGGGTGAGGGTGTTGGGCGGGTTCGTCACCTGGAGGCCGGCGAGCAGCTTCCGGGCGGTCACGTCGTCGCCCTTCTTCAGCAGGGTTCCGGCGGCCAGGTCTCCCACGGTGTCGCTCACCGCGGTCTGCCGCTCGGAGCCGATGTTGATGCCCTTGTCGGCGGACGCCCCGGTGGCGAAGGGGTCGGCGGTCGCGGAACGCACCTGCACCTCGCCGGTGGCCGTGTACGTGTCGTCGCCGCTGAGCGCGAGGAACCCGCCGCCGAGCAGCCCCGCCACGACACCGCCGGCGAGCAGGGCGCGGTAACGCAGGAGCTGGCGGAACTGGTCGCGCAGCAGCGCTGGTTCGTCCTGGTCGTCCAGGGGACGGATCTGGTGTGTCATCGGCTTGCTCCCCCTCGTGATTCCCCGGTGCGCGTGGCGCCGGCCGTCGCGTCCCCGAGCGCCTCGGCGAGCAGGGCGTCGAAGCGGGCGAGACCCGCCTCCCTGCTCAGATGCTGTGCGACGTACCGGGGGCCGTGTGCCCCCAGCGCCTCGGCCGCGACGGGATCGGCGGCCAGCCGGCGTACGGCGGCGAGGAGCGCGGCCGGGTCCTCGGCGGCGACCAGGACCCCGGCGCCCGAACGGCGCACCTCGTCGGCCGTACCGCCCTCGTCGGCCACCGAGGCGACGACGGGCCGCCCGGAGACGAAGTACGAGGTCAGCTTGGACGGCACGCTCATGTCGAGGACGGAGGCCCGCTGGGTCACCGCGAGGACGTCGGCGGCGGCGAGCACGTCGGTGAAGTCGTCGGCGCCCGCGGGCGGGAGGAAGTCGAGGTTGGGCAGGCCGGCGGCGCGCTCCCGCAACCCGTCACGCTGGTTCCCGTCGCCCATCAGGACGACCCGGATGTCCGGGGCCAGCCGCGCCAGGTCGACCAGGACGTCCAGTCCCTGCTTGAGTCCCATGTTCCCCGAGTGCAGCAGCACGGGGGTGCCCTCGGCCCACCCGAGCCTGGCCCGGGTGGCGGCACGGTCCGCCGAAGGGTTCTTCACATGCGTCCAGTTCGGGACGACACGGATGCGGCCGGGGTCCACGCCGAGGGCGGTGACACCCGCAACGAAACTCTCGTGGATGACCCCGACGAGGGTGGCGCCGCGCAGTGCGTGGCGCTCGGCCTTCGCGGCGACCAGCGCCGCCCTGCCTCCCCCGCGGATGCCGCTCTGCGCGGCGGCGGCGCCCATCAGGTCCTGGACGACCGGTATGTGGGGAACGCGGTGGCGGCGCGCGAGCCGGGCACCGATCACCCCGCCCGCGAGGCTCGGCATCTGGGAGATCACCGCGTCGGGACGGCCGGGCGGCGGGGCGAGGACGCCGTGGACCAGGACGGACGCCTCGAACGCGGCTCTGCGCAGCGCGGTCTGGCGGGGCGGCACGTAGTGGCGCCGCCGGTGCACGCGGACTCCCTCGCGGGTCTCCTCCCTGCGCCACACCCCCCGGTAGCCCTCGTCCACGCGCCAGGCGGGGTAGTGCGGCATCCCGGTCAGCACCTGGGTACGCGCCCCCGACGCCGCCCAGTGCTCGGCGAGCTGGGTGGCGTAGGGCCCTATGCCCGTCAGCTCGGGGGCGTAGTTCGTGGAGACCACGAGAAGTCTGCGGTTTTCGAACGGTCTCTGATGCTCAGCAGCGGACAACGGATGATCGCCTTCCCCCCGGAACAGCCTCTTGTCCGAGCTTATCCGTTCACGGGTTGCACAAGTGTTCTTCACAGTAAGGTCGTTGGACCAGTTCCACCGTGGGGGGAGAGAACGGATGGTGCAGCACAGGGTCGGTTATGCGCCGGGGGTGTACGACCTGTTCCACGTCGGCCACCTCAACATCCTGCGGCACGCGCGCAGCCAGTGCGACTACCTGGTGGCCGGAGTGGTCTCCGACGAGATGGCCGCGCGGGCCAAGGGCCACACCCCGGTGATCCCTCTGGCCGAGCGGCTGGAGATCGTGCGCGGTGTGCGGTACGTGGACGCGGCGTTCGTGGAGACCGTTCCGGACAAGGTCGAGACATGGCAGCAGGTCCGCTTCGACGTCCTCTTCAAGGGCGACGACTGGCGGGGCACCGAGAAGGGTGAACGCCTGGAGCGGGACTTCGCCGCCGTCGGGGTGGAGGTCGTCTACTTCCCCTACACGGTGCACACGTCCAGCACCCAGCTGCGCCGGGCGCTGGACGTGCTGGTCAGCCGGCCCGGAGCGCTTTCAGCTCCCTGAACCACTTGACCAGGAACGCCACCAGGAACACGGCGTGCACGGCCGCGAGTGCGGCGTACCCGGCCCGGAAGGCGCCGGGTGCGCCGAGCAGCAGGAAGACCAGGCAGAAGACCCCGTAGTCCGCGGGCAGCAGCGCCACCGCCCGCACCCGGGACACCGGAGCCGCGGGGCCCGTGGCCGTCGGCACCGTGCCGGCCGCCGCCTTGCCGAGCTGCTCACGGAGCAGTCCCGCGCAGAAGGTCAGCACGGCGACGAACAGGAAGCCGAGCGGCAGCAGGAGCCACCCCTCCCCCGGCAGCGCGCCGAAGCGGTCGAAGGAGATGAGGACGGCGCTGTGGACGAGGATCATCTTCGCGCAGTCCACGACGTGGTCGAGCCATTCGCCGTCCGGCCCGCCGCGTCCGGTCAGCCGGGCGAGCTGCCCGTCGGCCGAGTCGAAGGCGAAGCCGACGACGAGACCAGCGTACACAGCCACTCCCAGCCACCAGGACGGCTCGACGAGCACGACCGCGACGATCGACGAGAACGTGAACAGCGCGCTGATCATGGTGACCTGATTGGGTGTCAGCCCCGCACGGTACGCACCCGCCGCGAGCAGGCGCCCGGCCGGGCGGTTCACGTACCGCGAGTAGAGCGAGACACCTTTGGACGACTTCTGTGCACCGCGCAATTCGCGCAGCACCGTACCCGTACCCGACATACGCCCCCCAGCGCCCGGTGGTTCCCCGCCGCATCATCGCAGAAACAGTGTGTGCGGCGTGGGGACAACGGGACGCATCACGTTCGAGAGACTGCACAACTTCCGTGACCTGGGCGGCCGTCGGGCTTCGGACGGCCGGTCCGCCGCGGGCGTGCGCCCGAGGAGGTCATCCGGCTGTTCCTGGCCGACCTGGGAGCCGCGCACGGGTCGGTCCGGGGGTACGTCACCGGCAGGCTCGGCATCAGCGACGCCACGGTGGGCGCTCTGCCTGACAGGCTGCTCGACGGCTGACGGCCGGTGTCAGTCCCGCTCGGGCCCGCTGTCGGGCTCCGGCCGCTTCCCGGCTTCCTGCCCGGGCTCGGTGAGCTGCGCGTCCAGGTCGTCGAACAGCAGCTCGCCGCGCTCGATCTGTCCCGTCCGGTACGCCGACCGCGCCACGAGGTGGGAAGCCACCGGACTGGTCATGAGCTGGAAGAAGCCGATGAGCGCGAGTGTCGCGAAGTCCATCCCGCCGCGCAGCCTCAGCGCGACCCCGGCCAGGACCAGGAGCAGCCCGAGGGTCTGCGGCTTGGTCGCCGCGTGACTGCGCGACAGGACGTCGGGCAGCTTCAGCATGCCGACCACGCCGAGAAGGCAGATGGCCGCGCCGAGGAAGACCAGCACCGCCCCAGCCGTATCGGTGATCTGGAGCCAGACGCTCATTTTCGCTCCTCCTTCCGCCTGGGCCCGCGCCGCGACAGCGGCTTGTCGCGGACGGCGATGAACCGGGCGATGCCGACCGAGCCGGTGAAGCCGAGGAAGGCGAGCACCAGCATGATCGGGAAGTAGAACGAGTCCCGGGCGAACGCCGACTTGGCGCCCAGTCCCGCGATCATCACGGCGGCGAACACGTCGAGCCCGATGGCCCGGTCCAGCATCGAGGGACCGCGGCTGATGCGGAAGAGCAGCAGCGCTCCGGCCACGACGACGAGCACGACGGCGGCGCTGATCAGCACCCGGTCGACGGTCTCGGGAACACTCATGCCCCCTCCTCTCCGGTGTCGGAACCTGTGTCGGGGCCCCGTTCGGGACCGGTGCCGGGAGCGGTGTCGGACCCTGGGACCGGTGGCGGCGGCTCGGACACCCGGGCGATCTCGTCGGAGGTGCCGAACGCCCGGACCGTCAGCTCCTCCAGCTTCCAGACGGAACGCCGGACCGCCTCCAGCTCGGCCGGCCGGTCGGCGTCCAGGACGTGCAGGAAGAGCGTGGCCGTGGCCCTGCGCACCTCGACGACGGAGCCACCGGGGACGTTGGAGACGGAGACGGCGGTCGCGGCGAGCATCAGGTCGCTCCTGCAGCGCAGCGGGACACCGATGACAGCGGGCCGGTGAGGGCGGTCCGCGAAGATCTGCCGGGTGACCTTCACCCCCGAGGTGTACATGTCGTAGAGCAGATAGGCGGCGAGCAGGAGGATGCCCCAGGGGTGCAGCCTCAGCCCGAGGTCGACCTGGGGCAACGGGAACGCGAGGCACACGGCGACCGCGACGACCACACCGGTGACGACGTTGGCCCAGGTCAGGGTGGACCACAGCAGCACCCAGATGAAGGTGAGCCAGGCGATCAGCGGGAGGTCGAGCACGCGGCGCCGCCGGCCCGCGAACCCGATGCTGAAGGGCGGCAGATCGGGGTCGCCGGACGACAGGGTGATCAGGCGCTTCACGGGCCGAGCACCTCCTCGACGTAGGGCCGGCGGGAGATGAGTTCGGCCGCCGAGCGGTCGGTGAAGGCCGTCAGCGGCCCTGCCAGCACGGTGAAGGCCAGCCCGAGCACGACGGCGCCCGCGGTGGCGGCGGTCATCGCCCGGGGCGGGCGGACCGTGGTGGTGACGGCCTGTCCCTGGAGGGTGGCGGCCACGGTCCGGCCGGCCGGTGCCGGCCCGACCCCTTCGTCGCCGGTGCCCGGGATGCGGTCGGGCCCGGGGCCTTCGTCGTCGTCGCTGTCGTCGGCGGTCTCCAGGACGGTGCCGTACGCGGCCTGGCCCGGTGGTTCGGTGCGCCAGAAGGCCAGGTTCCAGATCTTGGCCATCACGTACAGGGTGAGCAGGCTCGTCACGGTCGCTCCGGCGACGAGGATCCAGGCCCAGACACCGCCGTCCGAGACACCGGCCCGCATGAGTCCGAGTTTCCCGATGAAGCCGGAGAACGGCGGGATCCCCGCGAAGTTCATGGCGGGGACGAAGAAGAGGAGCGCGAGCAGCGGGGCCGACCTGGCCATCCCGCCGAGCCGGGTGAGTTCGTTGGTGCCGCCCCGGCGCTCGATGAGCCCCGCGACGAGGAAGAGACTCGTCTGGACGGTGATGTGGTGGGCGACGTAGAAGATCGCACCGCCGTACGCCTCGCGGGTGGCCAGACCGATCCCGAAGACCATGTAACCGATGTGGCTGATGAGGGTGAAGGAGAACAGCCGCTTCAGGTCGGTCTGGGCGACCGCGCCGAGGATGCCCACGATCATCGAGGCGAGGGCGACGGCCATGAGCAGGTCACCGAGCCGGTTGCCGGGGAAGAGCAGGGTCTCGGTACGCAGCATGCAGTAGATGCCGACCTTCGTCAGCAGGCCCGCGAAGACGGCGGTGACGGGCGCGGGCGCGGTCGGGTAGGAGTCGGGGAGCCAGGCGGCCAGGGGGAACACGGCGGCCTTGATGGCGAAGACGGTGAGGAGCATCGCCTGGACCAGGGTCTGCACACCGAGCGGCAGGTCGGGCAGCCGCTGGGCCAGCTGGGCGAAGTTGGCGGTGCCGGTGGCGGCGTAGGTCATGGCGATCGCCGTCAGGAACAGCATCGAGGAGAACAGCGAGATGATCACGTAGGTGGAGCCGGCCCGGATACGGGGTCCGGTACCGCCGAGCGTGAGCAGCACGAAGCTGGCGACCAGCATGATCTCGAAGCCGACGTAGAGGTTGACGAGGTCGCCCGCGACGAACGTGAGGGAGACCCCGGCGACCAGGATGAGGTAGGCGGGGTGGAACACGGCGACCGGCGTCTCCTTGTCCCGGTCCGCCATGCCCTGGCCGAGTGAGTAGACGAGCACGGAGAGGGTGACGGCCGAGGAGACGGTCAGCATCAGTCCGGACAGCCGGTCGGCGACCAGCGTGATGCCGAGCGGCGGGGCGAAGTCCCCGAGGTGGACGGACAGGGGGCCCTGCCGGTCCGCGGCGATCATCAGGGTCACCGAGAGCGCGAGGACGGCGGTGAGCACGGCGACGCTGATGAAGCGCTGGAAGCGTGCGAGCCTGACGCCGAAGGCGAGGCTGACCCCGGTGGCGCAGAGGGGCAGCAGGACCGGCAGCGGGACGAGCGCGTTCATCCGGCGGCTCCTCGGTCGTCGTGCGTGTCGTTCACGTAGTCCTCCGGATCGGCGCCCAGCACGTCGTGCCACAGGTCGCCGCCGGCGTCCCGGCCCCGGGCCTGCAGTGCGCGGTCGGCGCGCAGCCGGGCGCGCAGGCGGTGGCGTTCCTGCCGGTAGCGTGCGCGCTCCTTCCGTGTGCGTCCGGGCTCCGCCCGGTATTCCTCGCGCAGTTCGGCACGTTCCCCCAGCACCTCGGCGCGCAGGAAGATGCGCCGGTCCTCCAGGTCGTCGTGGACCTCGTCGGTGCCGGTGAGCTGGTAGCTGCGGTAGGCCATGGCGAGCAGGAAGGCCGTGGTGGCGAGCGTGATGACGATGGCGGTGAGCGCGATGGCCTGGGGCAGCGGGTCGGTGACCCGGCGCAGCGGCACCCCGTAGAGCAGGGGCGCCGCCCCGGCGGACCCGGTCGACGAGAGGACCAGCAGGTTGATGCCGTTCCCCGCGATCACCGCGCCGAGCAGGATGCGGGTGAGCGGCCGGGTGAGCATGAGGATGCCGCCGACCGCGCAGAGGACGACGGCGGTGGCGAGGAGCGAGACGCTCATGGTCATCGGTTCGGCTCCCCCGTCCCGGGATCCGTCGCGGGCGCCAGCGCGCCCGCCGCCCGCTCGATCTGCCGGTCGACCTTGGCTCCCAGCGCCCGCACGATGTCCAGGACGACGCCGAGGACCAGCAGGTAGACGCCGAAGTCGAAGAGCACCGAGGTGCTCAGGTGGTAGTCACCGAACACGGGCAGGTGTCCGTGGTAGGTCCAGGCGTGCAGCACCGTGCCCTCCGCGAGGCCGCCCAGGGCGACCGCCGTGGACACGAACAGTCCGAGCCCGGTGAAGAGGCCCGGCTGCAGGGGCGCGGCCTCCGCGAGCTCGAATCTGCCTCCCGCGAGGTAGCGGGTGATGAGGGCGAGTCCCGCCACCAGCCCGGCGACGAAACCGCCGCCCGGCATGTTCTCCGCGCAGAACAGCAGGTACAGGGAGAGCACCAGGATGGGGTGGAAGAGGAGGCGGCCCACCACCTCGAAGACGACGGACCGGTGCTCGGGCGCGAGAGTGGATCCGGCGGCCAGCCAGCTCCGTTCGGGTGCGGTGTCGTCGCCCTGCGGCAGTCCGGTGAGGCGTCGGCCCGACAGCGTCCAGGCGGTCTCCCCCCGCAGCTCCTCCCTGTTCATGGAGGCCTCGCCGCGGCGGTGCAGGTAGATGAGGCTGGTGACGCCGATCGCCGCCGCCGCGAGAACGGCCGACTCCCCCATGGTGTCCCAGGCGCGCAGGTCGACGAGGATGGTGGCCACGACGTCCTTGAGGCCGTGGTGGGCGACCTCCTCGACCATCGCGGCGCCCGCGGGCTCGGCGACGCGTGCGGCGCCCGCCGCCCAGACGGCCACGCCGACCGTCGCCGCCGCTCCCAGCGCGACCGGGATCCGCAGCGCCCGCCGCCAGGTGCCGATGGACTCCTCGAAGCGCACCGGCAGCCGGCGCAGGACCAGGACGAACACGATCATCGACACCGTCTCGACGCAGAACTGGGTGAGCGCGAGGTCGGGCGCGCCCTGTACGACGAAGAGGAGCGCGGCCCCGTACCCGGTGAGTCCGGCCAGGACGACGGCCTTCATCCGGCGGCTGACCGTCAGACAGGAGAGAGCGGCGGCGCAGGTGAGGAAGGCCACCGCGCCCTGGAGCGGAACGTCCCACACCCGGGGGGCGACCGCGCCCTCCCAGGGGCGGTCCGTGACCAGCACCGCGAGCTGGCCGGCCAGCATCACCGACATGGTGATGGCCAGGTAGCCGGAGAGGGAGCCGCGCTGGACGAAACCGGTGACCTGGAGGGCGACGCGCTCCAGGCCGAGCAGGAGGTGGCCGAACACGTTGTCCGCGGTGGGCCACGCGACGCGGCGGGAGACCTTGGTGACCGCCCCGCGTGCCGCGAACAGCGCGGCGCCGCCGGCCCACGTCACGGCGGACAGCAGCAGGGCCGTCCCGAAGCCGTGCCAGAGCGCGAGGTGGTAGGGGTGCGCGGGGGCGGGGAAGACGTCGGCGTACGCGGCGAACAGACGGTCCGTCCATCCGACTCCGGGGCCCAGGACGAGACCGGCGACGGCGAGCACCGCGGGCGGGGCGAGAAGCGCGGCGCCGACGCGGTGGGCGGGGGTGTCGGCGACTCCGCGCTTGCGGGCGAACGCTCCCCATACGAAGCGGAGGGTGTAGGCGACCGTGAGCACCGAGCCGAGGACGACGACGGCGAGTTCCCAGCGGTCGGCGGTGTCGCCGTGCAGCAGCGCTTCGAGGGCGGCTTCCTTGGCGGCGAAGCCGAGCAAGGGGGGCACGGCGGCCATGGAGGCGGCGGCGAGTACGCCGACCGCGCAGAGGTAGGGCATGGTCCGGCCGAGGCCGGAGAGCGCACGCAGGTCACGCGTGCCGGTCGCGTGGTCCACGATGCCGGTGACAAGGAAGAGGGCGGCCTTGAACAGCGCGTGCGCCAGGATCATCGCGACCGCGGCGAGTGCCGCGTTCCGGTTCCCCGCCCCGGCGAGCACGGTGAGGAATCCGAGCTGGCTGACGGTCCCGTAGGCGAGGACGAGTTTCAGGTCGTGCAGGCGCAGGGCGCGCCAGCCCCCGAGGAGCATGGTCGCTCCCCCCAGCACGAGGACGACGGGCCGCCAGACGGGTACGTCGGCGAAGGCGGGAGCGAGCCGTGCCACGAGGTAGACGCCGGCCTTGACCATCGCCGCGGCGTGCAGGTAGGCGCTGACGGGGGTGGGCGCGGCCATGGCGTTCGGCAGCCAGAGACTGAACGGCCAGATCGCCGACTTGGACAGGGCCCCGCAGAGCACGAGCACGACGGCCACGGACACGGCGACGGTCGCTTCCGGAGGGTCGGCCACGATCGCGGAGATCCGGTAGGTGCCGGCCGCCTCACCGAGGATCAGGAAGCCGACCAGCATGGCGAGTCCGCCCAGCGTGGTGACCGTCAGGGCCTGGAGGGCGGAGCGGCGGTTCTTCTTGCGTTCGCTGGTGTGCCCGATCAGCAGGTAGGAGAAGACGGTGGTCAGTTCCCAGAAGACGTAGAGGGTGATCAGGTCGTCCGCGAGGACGAGAGCGAGCATGGCGCCGGCGAAGGCCAGCAGGTTTCCCGCGAAGGGCGCCAGTTGGGGCGAGCCGTCGGTGAAGTAGGACGCGCAGTACAGCAGGACGAGCATGCCGACGCCGGCCGCGAGCAGCACCATCAGCTCGGCGAGTGCGTCCAGGCGCAGGGCGACCGTGACGTCGTAGGTGGCGATCCAGTCCCACGACGAGGTGACCGTCCCGCCGTCGGCCGTGGTGCCCCACTGGGTGAACGCCCACACCGTGGTGGCCGCGGGAGGCAGGGCCAGCACGACGAAGGCCCGGCGGCCGAGGCGCCGCACCAGCGGCACGGCGCACGCCGCCAGTACGAAATGGCAGAGGACGAGGACGGTCACGACGGGTGTTCCGGAACAAAGGCCACCGAATACAGATATATCCCCCGGACCGGTTCACCCGTCCGGCGCGCCGCGCGGCGGTCGGCCCACTGGTTCCGGTCCGCGCCGGTGGCGGCCGCCCTTCGTCCCATTGAGGTCACAGCACGGCGTCTGCCCTGTTCATCCGCGCGCACACGGCATGACGTGGGAACGTTCCGGCGCGCCGGGCGCTTCGTCCTCGCGGAACACCCGGTCGGCGTTCAGGGAGAGATGGCACGGTTCGTCGGGCGCCTCGTCCGGCAGCCCCCGGCCGGTCCCGCTGACGCGGAGGCCGCAGCGCGCCTCGCCACGCTCGGTGATGCCGTCACCGTCGGGTGACCTGTGCACCGCGTGCGGGGGGAGTTCTCGGGTCACCGCCGTCGCCTTCCTGTGCGCGGCAGGAGCTGCGCCTGCGCCTTCAGCGTCACTCCGGAGCGGGCGCGCCGCCACCGGGGCGGTCGTCACGCACCGCCCCTTTCGCCTGCCGGCGGCCCGGCCCTCGTCACGTGCGACGCGCCGGACCGCCTTGTCCGCCGGCGGATCAGTCCAGCACCGCGATTCCGTCGATCTCGACCATGGCCTGTTCGTCCCACAGCCTGACCGCCCCGACGACCGCCATGGCCGGGTACTCGCGCCCTGCCAGCCTCCGCCAGACGGCGCCCAGTTCACGGGCGTGGGCGCGGTAGCCGGCCACGTCGGTGGTGTAGACCGTCACCCTGGCCAGCGAGGTCGGGGCGCCGCCTGCCGCGCGCAGGGCGGTGAGCAGGTTCCCCAGGGCGGTCTCGAACTGCTCCGGCAGGGTGGCCCCGACGACCTTCCCGTCACCGTCCAGCGCGGTCTGCCCGGCCAGGAAGACCAACCGGCCGCCGGTGGCCGTGACAGCGTGCGAGAAGCCGTGGGGCGGGGAGAGTTCGGCGGGGTTGATCCGGGTGATCGGATTCATGCGGGGGTCTCCTGTGTGGCGTACAGATCCTTGGCGATGATCGTGCGCTGTACCTCGGTGGCTCCCTCGTAGATCCGGGGCGCGCGGACCTCCCGGTAGAGGTGTTCGAGCAGATGGCCCCGGCGCAGGGCGCGGGCGCCGTGCAGCTGGACGGCCGTGTCGACGACGTACTGCGCGGTCTCGGTCGCGTACAGCTTGGCCATGGCCGCGCGCCGGGGCACCCCCGGCTCACCGGCGTCGTGCGCGGCGGCGGCCGCGAGGACCAGGAGCCGGGCCGCCTCGGTGCGGGTGGCCATCTCGGCCACCTGGTGCGAGACGGCCTGGAGGTCCTTGAGCGGCGCCCCGAAGGCGCTGCGGTGCGCGGTGTGTTCCAGGGTCGCGTCGAGCGCGGCGCGTGCCATGCCGACCGCGAACGCCCCGACGCTGGGGCGGAAGAGGTTCAGGGTGTCCATGGCCACCCGGAATCCCCGGCCGGGCTCACCCAGCACGTCGTCGGCGCGCACCGGTACACCGTCGAAGTCCAGTGCCCCGACGGGGTGCGGGGACAGCATGTCGAGTGCCTCGCCGGTGAGCCCCGGCCGGTCGGCGGGCACGAGGAAGGCGGTGACGCCACGGGCTCCGTCGCCCTCCCCCGTCCGGGCGAAGACGGTGTAGAAGTCGGCCTCGGGGGCGTTGGAGATCCAGCACTTCTCGCCGGTGAGCCGCCAGCCGTCACCACCGGGGGCCGGCCGTGCGGCGAGGGCGAGGGCAGCCGCGTCGGACCCCGCGCCCGGCTCGCTGAGCGCGAAGGCGGCGACGGCGCGGCCGGCGCGCACCTCGGGGAGCCAGCGCGCGCGCTGGGCCTCGGTTCCCGCCAGGCGGACCGGACCGGCTCCGAGGCCCTGGAGCGCGAGCGCGGTCTCCGCCTCCGTGCAGCCGCGCGCCAGCGACTCGCGCAGCAGGCAGAGATCGAGCGCACCCGAGCCGAGGAGCCGGTCCAGGAGCCCCAGTCCGCCGAGCGCGGCGACGAGCGGGCGGTTGACCTTGCCCGGCTCGCCCTTCTCGGCGAGCGGGCGGAGTTCCTCACGGGCGAGTGCGTACAGCTCTTCGCACCAGGCGGTTCGACCGGGATCGAGGGAGAATGCCGTCATGGCGGCGCCTCTCTTGTCGCGTCTTATCGCGGACCGTTGACTACCGTCACTCGAACGATACGCTCCAAGGGCGACAAGGGGGCGATGCTTCATGAAGCCGTCAGGTACCGCGAGCGCGCACACCGACACCTTCGCGCGCGACCATCTCCCACCCGCCGAGGACTGGCCCGAGCTGGTCTTCGACCTCCCCGAACTGGCCTACCCGGACCGGCTGAACTGCGGATACGAGCTGCTCGACCGCACCGTCGCCGGCTTCGGCCCCGACCGCCCCGCCTTCCGCACCGGCGACGGGACGGTGTGGAGCTACGGGGAGCTGCGCGACCGGGTGGACCGGATCGCGCAGGTGCTGACCCATGACCTGGGCGTCGTCCCCGGCAACCGCGTGCTGCTGCGCGGTCCCACCACGCCCTGGCTCGCGGCCTGCTGGCTCGCCGTGATGAAGGCCGGGGCGGTCGCGGTGACCGTCCTGGACCGGCAACGGGCCTCCGAACTCGCCACGATCTGTTCCCTCGCCCGTGTCGGCCACGCCCTGTGCGACGTCAGATCGGTGGACGACCTGCTCGGCGCCGGGGTCCACGGGCTGCGCGTCACGACGTACGGGGGCGACTCCGCCGACGACCTGACGGAGCTCGCGGCGGCGCGGCCCGGGCCCTACCGGGCGGTGGACACCGCCGCCGACGACATCGCGCTCATCGCGTTCACCTCGGGTACCACCGGCCGGCCCAAGGGCTGCATGCACGCCCACCGCGATGTGCTGGCGGTCGCCGACACGTTCGCCCGGCACGTCCTGCGTCCGGGCCCCGACGACGTGTTCACGGGCAGCCCGCCGCTCGGTTTCACCTTCGGGCTGGGCGGACTGGTGGTCTTCCCGCTCCGGGCCGGTGCCTCGGCCCTGCTGCTGGAGCAGGCGGGACCCAGGCAGCTGCTGCCCGCGCTCGCCGAGCACCGGGTCTCCGTCCTGTTCACGGCACCGACCGCCTACCGCGTGATGCTGGACGCACTCGACGGCCACGACCTGTCCGCCCTGCGCCGTTGCGTCTCGGCCGGGGAGAACCTTCCCGCCGCGACCTGGCGGTCCTGGTACGAACGGACGGGCCTGCGCATCATCAACGGCATCGGGGCCACCGAGCTGCTGCACATCTTCATCTCCGCGGCCGACGGGGCGATCCGGCCCGGCACCACGGGCGTGCCCGTGCCCGGCTGGCAGGCGCGTGTGGTGGACGAGGACGGCGTGGAGCTGCCCGACGGGGAGCCCGGCCTGCTGGCCGTGCGCGGTCCGGTCGGCTGCCGGTACCTCGCCGACGAACGTCAGCGCGTGTACGTGCGCCACGGCTGGAACATCACCGGTGACACCTACGTCCGCGAGCCGGACGGCTACTTCCGTTACGTCGCGCGCGCCGACGACATGATCATCTCCGCCGGTTACAACATCGCCGGCCCCGAGGTCGAGGAGGCCCTCCTGCGCCACCCCGACGTCTCCGAGGCGGCGGTGGTGGGGCGGGCCGACGAACTGCGCGGGCAGATCGTGGCCGCCTACGTCGTCCTGCGTGAGGGGGCGTCCCTGTCGGCGGACGACCTGCGCACCCACATGAAGGCCGCGCTGTCACCGCACAAGTGCCCGCGTACCGTCGAGTTCGTGCCGGCGCTCCCGAGGACCGCGACGGGGAAGCTCCAGCGGTTCCTGCTGCGAGGGCCCGGCGCTCCAGGGCGCCCGGCCGGAAACCGGGATGACCGGGAGGCGGACGGCCGGACAGGATGAGGCATGTCCTGGACCTTCACCGACGACGTCGACGCCTTCCTGGAGACGGCCGGGCCGTCACTGGCCGCCCGGCCCGCCGAGAACACCCTGCTGCTGACCGTCACCGCCACCCTGCGGGAGGGCGGACCGCACGCCTACGGGGCGGGGGACCCCGTGCTGGGCTGGTGGCGCGGGGCGGACGGGGAGGTGGCCGGGGCCCTGGTGCGCACGCCGCCCCACCCGCCGGTCCTCGGCTCGGCGGCCCCGGAGGCGGTCGCGGCTCTGGCCGACGCGCTCCCGCTGCCCCGCATCGACGCGGACCGTGCGGCGGCGACGGCACTGGCCGCCCGCTGGCCTCGCCACCGCGTCGACGAGGAGCACCGGCTGTACCGGCTCGGCGCGGCCGTGCCGCCCTTCCCCGCACCCGCCGGGAGGCCACGGGCGGCGGACACCGCCGACCGTGCGCTGCTCGTCGCGTGGACGCGGGCGTTCTGTGCGGAGACCGGGCAGTCCGGCGACCGCGCGGAACGCGTCGTGGACGAGCGCACCGCGCACGGCGGGCTGACCCTCTGGGAGACGGACGGGGTGCCGGTCTCGATGGCGGGCGTCTCCCGCAGGATCGCGGGCACGGTGCGGGTCTCGGCCGTCTACACCCCGCCGGAGCAGCGGGGCCGGGGCTACGCGGCCGCGGTCACCGCGGAGGCCGGCCGTCCAGCCCGGGAGGACGGGGCCGCGGAGGTGCTGCTCTTCGCCGACCTCGCGAACCCGACGAGCAACGCCCTGTACCTGCGGATCGGCTACGAGGCCGTCTCCGACCGCCTGTTGATCACCGCGGAGCCGGAGTGAGGCCCGGGTCCCACCGTCCGTCGCGTCCGGTGGGCGGAACCGGGGCCCGCCCCGCGCGCGTCGCCGGCGGCGCGTGCCTGACGGTCAGTCAAGCGTGAGGCGAGGCTTCGGGGCGTCGGTGCGGCCCGTCGGCGGAGGACGGCTGCCCGCGCGGTACGGCAGCGGCCAGGGGGCACCCGGTCCCGTATAGCCCTGTGCGGCCGCGGCATGCAGGGTCCAGTGCGGGTCGTGGAGGTGGGGGCGGGCCAGGGCGCAGAGGTCGGCCCGGCCCGCGAGCAGCAGCGAGTTGACGTCGTCCCAGGAGGAGATGGCGCCCACGGCGATGACGGGTACGCCCAGGACGTTGCGGATGCGGTCGGCGTAAGGGGTCTGGTACGAGCGGCCGTACTCGGGGCGTTCCTCCGGGACGACCTGGCCGGTGGAGACGTCGATGGCGTCGGCCCCGTGAGCGGCGAAGGCGCGGGCGACCGCCAGGGCGTCCTCGTCGCTCGTCCCGCCGTGGGACCAGTCCGTCGCGGAGATCCGTACGGTCATCGGCCGCTCCCGCGGCCAGGCGGCCCGCACGGCGTCGAAGACCTCCAGGGGGAAGCGCAGCCGGTTCTCCACGGAACCGCCGTAGGCGTCGGTGCGCCGGTTGGTGAGCGGGGAGAGGAATCCGGAGAGCAGGTAGCCGTGGGCACAGTGCAGTTCGAGGAGGTCGAACCCGCAGCGGGCGGCGCGGCGGGCGGCCTCGGTGAACCGGTCGCGGACGGCGTCCATCCCGCCCCTGTCGAGCGCCTGCGGGACCTGGCTGACCCCGTGCGCGTACGGGAGGGGCGAGGCGGCCACGACCGGCCAGTTCCCGTCCTCCAGCGGCTCGTCGATGCCCTCCCACATCCGCCGGGTCGAGCCCTTGCGGCCGGAGTGGCCCAGTTGGACCCCGATCGCGGCACCGGGGGCGGTGTCGTGGACGAAACGCGTGATCCTGGTCCAGGCGTCGGCCTGTTCATCGGTCCACAGGCCGGTGCAGCCGGGGGTGATGCGGCCCTCGGGGCTCACGCAGACCATCTCGGTCATGACGAGACCGGCGCCACCGAGCGCCCGGGCGCCGAGGTGGACCAGGTGGAAGTCGCCGGGCACGCCGTCGGCGTCGGCGGAGTACATGTCCATGGGCGACACGACGATCCGGTTGCGGAGTTCGAGGCCGCGGAGCCGCAGCGGGGTGAACATCGGCGGGGTGCCGGGCGGGCAGCCGAACTCCTCCTCGACCGCTGCGGTGAAGCCGGGGTCGCGGAGCCGGAGGTTGTCGTGGGTGACGCGGCGGCTGCGGGTGAGCAGGTTGAAGGCGAACCGCCGGGGCGGCTGGTGCGCGTACTGCGGCAGTTCCTCGAACCAGCGCAGGCTGGCCGCGGCGGCACGCTGGGTGGACAGGACGACGGGGCGGCGCTCGGCCTCGTACGCGGCGAGGGCGGCGGACAGGCCGGGCTGTTCCTCGAGACAGGCGGCGAGGGCGAGTGCGTCCTCGACGGCGAGCTTGGTGCCGGAGCCGATCGAGAAGTGGGCGGTGTGGGCGGCGTCTCCGAGGAGGACCGTGCGGCCGTGCGACCAGCGCTGGTTGGTGACGGTGGCGAAGGTGAGCCAGGAGGACTTGTTGGAGCGCAGCGGCCGGCCGCCGAGCGCCTTCGCGAAGACCTCGGCACAGCGTTCGGCCGACTCGGCGGTGCCGCAGGTGTCGAGTCCGGCGGCCCGCCAGACCTCGTCGCGCATCTCGACGATGACGGTGGAGGCGCCGGGGTCGCCCGGCGAGGGGCGGGCGAAGGGGTAGGCGTGCAGCTGCATCACACCATGCCGGGTCTCGGCGATCTCGAAGCGGAAGGAGTCGAACGCGACGTCGGCGGCGAGCCAGATGTAGCGGTTGCGGTGGTGCGTGACCGTGGGACGGAAGTGACGGGCGTGTGCCTCGCGGGTGGCGCTGTGCACCCCGTCCGTGGCGACGACCAGGTCGTGGCCGGCGGCGAGCTCGGCGGTGGGCGGTGCCTCGGTCCGGAAGCGGAGCCGCACACCGAGGGACGCGCAGCGCTCGTGCAGGATCCGCAGGAGCGTGCGGCGCTCCAGCGCGGCGAAGCCGTGGCCGCCGGAGGTCTGGGTGGTGCCCCGGTGGACGACGTCGATGGTGTCCCAGCGGACGAACGCGTCGCTCAGCGCCGCGTACACGACGGGGTCGGCGTGTTCGATGCCGCCGAGTGTCTCGTCGGAGAGGACCACACCGAAGCCGAAGGTGTCCTCCGGGGCGTTGCGTTCCCAGACGGTGATCTCGCGGCCGGGGCGCAGTCGTTTCAGCAGCGCGGCGGCGTAGAGCCCGCCGGGTCCCCCGCCGACGACCGCGATCCGCTCCGTGTCCCGGGAGGGCATCGCGTCACCTGCCCCGCCACTTCGGCGGCCGTTTCTCGGTGAAGGCCGCGTGGAACTCGGCGTAGTCCTCGCCGTTCATCAGGAGGGCCTGGGTGGCCGCGTCCATCTCCACGGCGGCGGCGAGCGGCATGTCGAGCTCCGCGGTGAGGAGCGCCTTCGTCTGGGCGAGGGCGAGGGCCGGCCCGTCGGCGAGGCGTCGGGCCAGAACGGCTGCCCGGGTGTCGGCCTCCCCTTCGCCGGTCAGCTCGCTGATCAGTCCGATGCGCTCGGCCTCGGGGGCGCGGACGGGTTCGCCGAGCATCAGGATCCGGGTGGCGTGTCCGAGGCCGACGACACGGGGCAGCAGGTAGGCGGCGCCCATGTCGCCGCCGGAGAGGCCTACCGCGGTGAAGAGGAAGGCGAAGCGGGCGGAAGGGGCGGCGACCCGGAAGTCGGCGGCCAGGGCGAGGACCGCTCCGGCACCGGCGGCGACTCCGTGCACGGCGGCGACGACGGGGAACGGGCACTCGCGGAGGGCTCGTACGACCTGGCCTGTCATCCGGTTGAAGTCCAGGAGCTGGGCGGTGTCCATCGCGAGGGTGGCGCCGATGATCTCGTCCACGTCGCCGCCCGAGCAGAACCCCCGCCCTTCACCGGCGAGCACGAGGGCGCGCACGGACCGTTCGCGGGAGAGCTCGGCGAGGAGGTCACGCAGGTCGGCGTAGGCGCCGAAGGTGAGTGCGTTGATCTTCTCGGGGCGGGCGAGGGTGACGGTCGCCACGCCGTCGTCGGTGGTCAGGCGCAGATGCTTCCAGCGTTCGGTCCGCGAGGCGGAGCCGGTGAACGGGCTCATGGGAGGGTCTCCTCCGGCCGTCGGGCTGCTGCAGATGAGCTTCGAAGCTATCACCGGTACATGACTTCCGTCACGAGGACGCGATAAGCCCGCCGCCCACTGTGGCGAAGGTCCCTTTTGTACCGGCCGACCGCCTCTATGTCCGGCGGGCCTCGCTTCGTATGGTTGAGCGCAGGAAGTCCTGGTACGGACCACGCGCACCAGGACGCAGCCGGCGGGGCGCCCCCGCGCCTCCGCCGGATGTCCCGCTGCCGAACGGAAGCCCCCACTGTGCCGCCCGACGCCCCCCCTCAGCCCTCCTGGCGCATCACCCTGCCGCACTCCACGGCCGCGGTGCCGATCGCCCGCGCGCTGGTCCGTACGGCGCTGGCGGAACTCGAGGCACCCGCGGACAGCGACACCGCCGAGCTGCTGACGGCCGAGCTGGTCGCCAACGCCGTGGAGCACACCGACGGCTCCGGGCCCATCGAGCTGGTGGTCGAGCTCCTGGCCTCCGGCTGCCAGGTGGAGGTGCACGACCACGACCCCGGGCCGCCGGGCGACCTGTCAGGCCTGCTCCCGGGCAGCACCCCCGATCCCTGGCAGGAGCACGGCAGGGGTCTCCTGCTGATCCGCGCCCTGAGCTCCGCCTGCGGTCACCGCCCCACCGCGCACGGCAAGGCGGTGTGGTTCACCCTTCCGTCGGGCCCGGTACCGCCCGGTCCTGCGGCTCCCTGACGAGCCGGGAGCGGCTGCGGCTGTAGAGCGCGTACACGAGCGCGCCGGCGGCCAGGAAGACGACGAACTGCACCCAGGTCGTCCAGCCCGTCCCGTACATCAGGTACAGGCAGAAGCCGACGCCCAGAACGGGGCTGGCCGGGTACAGCGGCACCCGGAAGGAACGCTTCAGCTCCGGGTTGCGGCGGCGCAGCGCGATGACGGCGACGTTGACCACCGCCATGGTCGCGAGCGTGCCGATCGTCGTCAGGTTCACGACGACGTCGAGGGACGAGAACGCGGCGGGAACGGCGAAGAGGACCGCCACGATCCAGGTGTTGGCGACCGGCGTGCGGGTCTTCGGCGACACCCGCTCGAAGACCCGGGGGATCAGTCCGTCACGGGACATCGACATCAGGATCCGGGTCTGGCCGTACATCACCGCCAGGACGACGGAGGCGATGGCGACGACCGCGCCGAAGGCGATGATCCCGCCCCCGACGCTCGATTCGGTCACCTTGTCGACGACCAGCGAGAGTGCGGCGGGCTTGTCGGACACGGCGTCGGCGCCCAGCGACCCGATGGCCCCGAGGGCGACCGCGCAGTACAGCAGCGTGACCAGGCCGATGCAGATCAGGATCGCGATCGGGATGTTCCGGCGGGGGTTCTTGACCTCCTCGCCCGCGGTGGTGATGGCGTCGAAGCCGATGTACGAGAAGAACGCCACCGACGCGCCGGCCGTGATCCCGGCCATGCCCTCGGGGGCGAAGGGCGAGAGGTGCCCGTCCTCGAAGGCGGTGAAGGCGATCGCGCAGAACGCGACGAGGATGCCGATCTTCAGCACCGCCATCGCCGCCGTGGCCCGCGCGCTCTCCCTGATACCGCGTACCAGGAGCGTGGCCGCCATCATGACCACGACGATCGCCGGCAGGTTGATCACACCGCCGTCACCGGGCCCCGCGGAGAGCGCGGCCGGAAGACTCCAGCCGACGACGCTGTCCAGCAGTTCGTTGACGTACTGGCTCCACCCGACCGCGACGGCCGAGACCGAGACGCCGTACTCCAGGAGCAGGCACCAGCCCACGAGGAAGGCGACCCGCTCCCCGAGCGTGGCGTAGGCGAAGGAGTAGGAGCTGCCGGAGACCGGGATGGCGCCGCCGAGCTCGGCGAACGAGAAGGCGGTGAAGATGCAGGTGACGGCGGCGAGGACGAAGGACACCACCACGGCGGGGCCCGCCTCCGCGACGCTGTCGGACAGGCCGACGAAGATCCCGGTGCCGACGATCGCGCCGACACCGAAGCAGACGAGCTGGAACAGCCCCATGGTGCGCCGCAGACCGTGGCCTTCCAGGTCGGCTCCGGACTCGGCGAGCAGCAGCTCGGGGCTCTTGACGCGCGCCCCGGTCCTGCGCGAAGGGCTTGGGGGGGTGGGGGAGACGGCACTCATGGGGGGACGGTGTCTCTTCTCTGGCGGTGCGGGGGAAAACGGAGCCTGTGGGGGGCTCTCACCTGGGCTCTCACCTGGTCGAACGCTCCGGACCGGGCACATGAAAAGGGGTTCGGGCGTGCGAGCCCGAACCCCACCAAGTAGCACCATCGTAGCCACTTGTACGCATGTTCACCCAATCGGGTGCATGTTCATGCGGGCCGGCCTCGCTCGGCCAGCGTCGCGACCAGGACCGCCTTGATCGTGTGCATCCGGTTCTCGGCCTCGTCGAAGACGACCGAGTGCGAGGACTCGAAGACCTCGTCGGTGACCTCCAGCTCCGACAGTCCGTGCCGCTCGTGGATCTCCTTGCCCACCTTCGTCCCGAGGTCGTGGAAGGCCGGGAGGCAGTGCAGGAACTTCACGTCGTCGTTGCCCGTGGCGCGCAGGACGTCCATGGTCACGGCGTACGGCGAGAGGGACGCGATGCGCTCGTCCCAGACGTCCTTGGGCTCCCCCATGGAGACCCAGACGTCGGTGACGACGAAGTCGGCGCCCCGGACGCCTTCGGTGATGTCCTCGGTGAGGGTGATGCGGGCGCCGCTGCGGGCGGCGAGTTCGTGCGCGCGGTCCACGACGTCCTGGGCCGGCCAGTAGGCGGCGGGGGCGACGATCCTGACGTCCATGCCCAGCAGCGCGCCGGTGACCAGGTAGGAGTTGCCCATGTTGAAGCGGGCGTCGCCGAGGTAGGCGAAGGTGATCTCCTCCAGCGGCTTGGCGCTGTGCTCCGTCATCGTGAGGACGTCGGCCAGCATCTGGGTGGGGTGCCAGTCGTCGGTGAGCCCGTTGTAGACCGGCACGCCGCCGTACGCCGCCAGCTCCTCGACGGCGGGCTGGCTGTCGCCCCGGTACTCGATGGCGTCGAACATCCGGCCGAGGACCCGGGCGGTGTCCTTCACCGACTCCTTGTGCCCCATCTGGGAGCCCGAGGGGTCGAGGTAGGTCGTGGACGCACCCTGGTCCGCGGCGGCCACCTCGAAGGCACAACGGGTACGCGTCGAGGTCTTCTCGAAGATCAGGGCGATGTTCCTGCCACGCAGCCGCTGCACCTCCGCGCCCGCCTTCTTGGCCGCCTTGAGCTCGGCGGACAGGGCGACCAGGCCGCGGAACTCCTCGGCCGTGAAGTCCAGCTCCTTGAGGAAATGGCGGCCTGTGAGGTCTATGGCCATGGTGACTGCTCCCGGGTCGGACTACGGACGTATGGACTCCTTCCTGGAAGTCTATACGAGGCGCCGTATTGCTATACAGGAGCATCCGTGACGGTACGCGGAACGGCTCCCCCGCCCGTGCTCTCGCCCACGGTGCGGCGCCGCCCCGCGGGTGCACCCGCCGTCTCACACCGCGTCGCGCACCACGGGGCAGCTCATGCAGCGTGGGCCGCCCCGGCCCCGGCCCAGCTCGCTGCCCCGGATCTCGATGACCTCGATGCCTTCCCTGCGCAGATAGGTGTTGGTGGTGGCGTTTCGCTCGTAGGCGACGACGACACCCGGCTCCACGGCCAGCACGTTGCACCCGTCGTCCCACTGCTCCCGTTCGGCGGCGTGCACGTCCTGGGTGGCGGTGAGCACCCGGATCCTGTCCAGGCCGAGAGCGGCCGCGACGGCCCGGTGCATGTGCTCCGGCGGGTGGTCGGTCACCTTCAGCTCGCGGGGGCCGGAGCCGGGCTCGATCGTGTAGGAGCGGAGCATGCCGAGTCCGGCGTACTGGGTGAACGTGTCGCCGTCGATCATCGTCATCACCGTGTCGAGGTGCATGAACGCCCGGCGCTTGGGCATGTCGAGCGCCACGATCGTCCGGGCCGACCCGGCGTCGAAGAGCCCTCTGGCCAGCATCTCCACGGCCTGCGGCGTCGTACGTTCGCTCATCCCGATCAGGACGGCGCCCCGGCCGATGACGAGGACGTCGCCGCCCTCGATCGTGGACGGGTAGTCGTCCTGGCCCTCCGACCAGTGGTGGAAGACCCCCGCCTCGGAGCCGGTGAAGAGGGGGTGGTGCCGGTAGATCGCCTCGAAGTGGACGGTCTCGCGCTGCCTGGCGGGCCAGCGCATCGCGTTGATGGACACCCCGTCGTAGATCCAGGCGGAGGTGTCACGGGTGAAGAGGTGGTTGGGCAGGGGGCTGAGCAGGAAGTCGTCCAGATCCATCACGTGGAAGCGGACGGAGGTCGGTTCGGCGTGCCGTTCCAGGAACTCCCGCTTGGTCATCCCGCCGACCAGGGCCTCGGTCAGGTCCGCGGCGGACAGCTCCTCGAAGACGGCGCGCAGATGCTCGGTGGCGAGCGGGCCGTACTCCTTCTCCGCGAAGACCCGGTCCAGGACGAGGCGCCTCGCCACCGGGATGTCGAGGGACTCCCTGAGCAGATCACCGAAGAGATGGACCTCCACACCGCGGTCGCGGAGCACGTCGGCGAAGCCGTCGTGCTCCTCCCTGGCGCGGCGCACCCACAGCACGTCGTCGAACAGCAGCGCGTCCTTGTTGCTGGGGGTGAGCCGCTTCAGCTCCAGATCGGGACGGTGCAGGATGACGCGGCGCAGCCGCCCGGCCTCGGAATCGACATGGAATCCCATGTCCTCATCCTCACCGCGCGGGGCACCGTTCACCCTGCGAACCGCCACCCGATTCCGGTCGGAACCTCACAGCCGGGGGTCGACCGGCTCCGACTCCAGGGCCAGCACCGCGAAGACCGCCTCGTGGATCCGCCACAGCGGCTCCCCGTCGGCCAGCCGGTCCAGCGCCTCCAGGCCGAGGGCGTACTCCCTCAGGGCCAGCGAGCGCTTGTGGCCGAGGAAGCGGGAGCGCAGCCGCTCCAGGTTCTCCGGACGCGTGTACTCGGGCCCGTAGATGATCCGCAGGTACTCGCGGCCGCGCACCTTGACGCCCGGCTGGACGAGCCGGCCCTTCTCGTCGCGGACGAGGGCTCCCAGCGGCTTGACGACCATGCCCTCGCCCCCGCGGCCGGTCATCTCCAGCCACCAGTCGGTGCCCGCGCGCACGGAGGCCTCGTCCCCGGTGTCGACGACGAGGCGCCGGGTGACCTGGAGAAGCCCGGTCGGGTCGTGCTCGACCAGACGGTCCAGCCAGGCCAGCTGCTCGTCGTGCGGCACGGAGGCGAGCGAGCGGCCCTGCACCGCGAGGATCTGGAACGGTGCCAGACGTACGCCGTCGAGCCCTTCGGTGCTCCAGCAGTAGCGGCGGTAGGCCTCCGTGAAGGCGGCCGCGTCCTCCGCCCGCTCCCGCTGGCGGCCGGCCAGCGCGCCGACGTCGACCCCGCGGGCGGCCGCAGCGGTCAGCGCCTTGTCCGCGACGGGCAGGACGGCTCCGGCGGCCGCACCGACGGCCGCGTACTGCGAGCGCAGCAGCCCGGCGGCCTTGAGGGACCAGGGCATCAGCTCTGCGTCGAGCACCACCCAGTCGGTGTCCCACTCCTCCCAGAGCCCCGCCGCGGTGACGGCGGCACGCAGCCGGCCGAGGAGGACCTCCGTGAGCGCGGTGTCGTCCAGGAACGGCCGCCCGGTGCGGGTGTGCAGGGCGCCGGTCGGCCCGTCCGTGCCGAAGCGCTCACGGGCGGCGCCGGCGTCCCGGCAGACCAGTGCCACGGCGCGCGAGCCCATGTGCTTCTCCTCGCAGACGACCTTGGTGACACCGTCCGCCCGGTACTGCGCGAAGGCCTCCGCGGGGTGCTCCAGGAAGCCCTCCTCGCGGGAGGTCGCCGTCGGAGCCATGGTCGGCGGGAGGTAGGCCAGCAGGCGGGGGTCGACGGCGAAGCGGCTCATGACCTCGAGCGCCGCGGCCGCGTTCTCCTCGCGCACCGAGACCCGGCCCATGTGCCGGGTCTCCACGATGCGGCGGCCCTGCACATCGGCCAGGTCGAGCGGCCGGCCCTCCCTGCCCCCGGGGGCCTCGGTGGTCAGCGGCTTCACCGGCTCGTACCAGACACGCTCGGCAGGGACGTCGACGATCTCGCGCTCCGGCCAGCGCAGGGCGGTCATCTTCCCTCCGAAGACGGCACCCGTGTCCAGGCACAGGGTGTTGTTCACCCAGGAGGCGGTGGGCACCGGCGTGTGGCCGTAGACCACCGCGGCCGCGCCTCGGTACTCCTCGGCCCACGGATAGCGCACGGGCAGGCCGAACTCGTCGGTCTCACCCGTGGTGTCCCCGTACAGCGCGTGCGAACGGACCCGCCCCGACGTGCGCCCGTGGTACTTCTCGGGCAGCCCCGCGTGGCAGACGACCAGCCTGCCGCCGTCCAGGACGTAGTGGCTGACCAGTCCGTCGATGAAGTCCGCCACCTCCTCGCGGAACTCGGGGTGCTCCGCGTCCTCGCGCTCCAGCTGCTCCACCGTCTCGGCGAGTCCGTGGCTGTGCTGGACCTTGCGCCCCTTGAGGTAACGGCCGAGCTTGTTCTCGTGGTTGCCCGGGACGCACAGCGCGTCGCCCGAGGACACCATGGACATCACGCGGCGCAGCACACCGGGACTGTCGGGACCGCGGTCCACGAGGTCCCCCACGAACACGGCGGTACGCCCCTCGGGGTGCGAGCCGTTCTCGTAGCCCAGCTTGCCGAGCAGGGTGTCGAGTTCGGAGCTGCAGCCGTGGATGTCACCGATGATGTCGAAGGGCCCGGTGAGGTGCCGCAGGTCGTTGTACCGGCGTTCCAGGACGACTTCGGCCGTGTCGGCCTCCTCCTCGGTGCGCAGGACGTGGGCCTTGCGGAAGCCTTCGCGCTCCAGACCGCGCAGTGAACGGCGCAGCTCACGGCGGTGCCGCTGCACGACGTGGCGGGGCATGCCCGCACGGTCGGGGCGGGTGGCGTTGCGCGCCTGGCAGACCTCTTCCGGCAGGTCGAGCACGATCGCGATGGGCAGCACGTCGTACTGGCGGGCCAGCTGGACGAGCTGCTTGCGGCTCTCGGGCTGCACGTTGGTGGCGTCGACGACGGTGAGCCTGCCCGCGGCGAGCCGCTTGCCGGCGATGTAGTGCAGGACGTCGAAGGCGTCACCGCTGGCGCTCTGGTCGTTCTCGTCGTCGGCGACCAGTCCCCGGCAGAAGTCGGAGGAGATGATCTCGGTCGGCTTGAAGTGCCTGCGGGCGAACGTGGACTTGCCCGAGCCGCTGGCGCCGACGAGGACGACGAGGGACAGGTCGGTCACGGGCAGTGTACGAGAGGTACCGGTCATGCGGCCTTCTCCTCCTTCGTCGTCCCGGGGGCCGTGGTCATCGTGAACACGGCCATCTGTGTCGGTGGCCCCACCTCGGGGTCGTCCGGTCCCACGGGCACGAACTCCACGGCGTAACCGTGGCGTCCGGCCACCTGCCCCGCCCAGTCCCGGAATTCCTCCCTGGTCCGCTCGAAGCGGTGGTCCCCGTGGCGCACATGCCCGGCGGGGAGCGTCTCCCAGCGGACGTTGTACTCGACGTTGGGCGTCGTCACGAGGACGGTGCGCGGTCGCGCGGAGCCGAACACCGCGTACTCCAGGGCGGGGAGCCGCGGCAGGTCGAGATGCTCGATCACCTCGCTCAGGACGGCGGCGTCATACCCCTTCAGCCGCTTGTCGGTGTAGGTGAGCGCGCCCTGGCGGAGGGTGATCCGGCCGGCCTGCTGCTCGCCCATCCGGTCCAGCTTCAGCCGGCGGGCCGCCACGGTCAGGGCCCGCATCGACACGTCGACCCCGACGATCTCGGTGAAGCGCACGTCCTTGAGGAGTGCCTGCAGCAACTGGCCCTGACCACAGCCCAGGTCGAGCACCCGGCTCGCCCCGGCCGCCCGCAGCGCCTCGAGGATCGCGTCGCGGCGCCGCTCGGCGAGCGGCACCGGCTTCTCCTCCGTGTCGGTGGTCTCGTCCACGGCGTTGTCGACGCTCTCCACCTCCAGGTCGTCCGACTCGGCCAGCCGCACCAGTTCGAGCCGCTCCATCGCCTGCCGGGTGAGACCTCCGCGGCGCGAGAGATATCGGCTGGTGATCAGCCGCTGCTCCGGGTGCCGCGCCAGCCAGCCCTCCCCGGCCCGCAGGAGCTTGTCCACCTCGTCGGGTGCGACCCAGTAGTGCTTGGCGTCGTCGAGCACGGGCAGCAGCACGTACAGCTGACGGAGAGCGTCCGCGAGCCTCAGCTCGCCCTCCAGCACCAGTCGTACGTAGCGCGAGTCGCCCCATTCCGGGAAGCGCTCGTCCAGCGGCACGGCCACGGCCTCGACGTGTGTCCAGCCGAGCGGAGCGAAGAGTCTGTGCACGAGCTCCGCGCCCCCGCGGGCAGGCAGTGCGGGAACCTCGATCCGCAGCGGGAGCGCTTCCCCGGCCCGTTCGGGCAGGGCCCGGCAGGCCCCGTTCAGTGCGGACTTGAACACCGTCGTCATCGCGACCGAGAGCAGCGAGGACGCCGCGTACGGCCGGTCGTTGACGTACTGCGCGAGTGCCGCGTCGGGGGCCCCGCCGCGGCCCTTGCCCTTGCCGCGCCTGACCAGCGCCACCGGATCCACCTCCAGCAACAGCGCGGCTGTGCAGCGCTCGGCGGTCGCCTCCGGGTAGAAGACGTGCGCGGTGCCGTGCGCGGTGGAGAACGTCTGCGCCTTGTCGGGGTGCTTGTGCAGCAGGTAGCCGAGATCGGTGGCGGGGCGCTCAGGGGTGCCGGTCGTGCTGATAGTCAGGAACACGTGTCCGAGTATGGTCCGGCGATCCGTCTCCCACCAGGAGTTTTCACGCTGTCGGAGTCCGTAGCCGGGCCCCCAGCGCTTCGATGTCCGAGGGCCCCACCCGGCAGCATCCGCCGACCAGTCGTGCGCCCGCGTTCCGCCAGTGCCGCACGCGGCCCGGTTCGAACGTGCTTCTCCCCGTCCAGTCCCGTCCGTCGGCGTCCCATTCCTCACCGCTGTTCGGGTAGACGACGACCGGCTTGCCGGTGGCCGCGGCCGCCACCTCCACCGCGCGGTCCGCGTCGGCGGGGTCGCAGCAGTTCACGCCGACCGCCACCACCTGGTCGATGCCGGCGGCCAGCCCGAAGGCCTCCGCCAGGGGCTGGCCTGCCCTGGTCCGGTCCCCCGCCACGCTGTACGAGAGCCAGACCGGCACGTCCAGGTCCTGGACCGCGCGGAGCAGGGCCTCGGCCTCGTCGGCGTCCGGCACCGTCTCCAGGGCCAGTACGTCGGGCCCCGCCGCGGCCAGTGTCTCCACCCGGGGCCGGTGGAAGCGCACCAGCTCCCGGACGGTCATCCCGTACCGGCCGCGGTACTCGCTGCCGTCCGCGAGCATCGCCCCGTACGGACCGACCGAGGCGGCGACCCAGGACTCACGCCCCGTGTCCGCCCCCGCCCGGCGCGCCAGCTCCACGCTGCCGGCCATCAGCTCCGCCGCCCGGGCCCGCCCGATCCCGCGCCGCGCGAACCCTTCGAAGGTGGCCTGGTAGCTCGCGGTGATGAGCACCTGGGCACCCGCCCGTGCGTACGCGCGATGGGCCGCCTCGATCTGCCGGGGCTCATCGCTCAGCAGTCCGGCCGACCAGAGCGCGTCGGACAGATCGCACCCCTGGGCCTCCAACTGGTTGGAGAGGCCGCCGTCCAGCAGGACGGTCCCCTCGGCGAGCGCCTGGCCGAGCGTACGTCGAGGCCGGGCCTCCTGTGTCCGGACGGTGTGCACCACTGCTCCTTCGCTGTCTGCTGACCGCAGTCGGTCCCGCGCTCCCGCGATCCCGTCCTGCCTGTTGCCGCCTGCCGCCTGCACCGACCCGTCGGCTCCGGCCCGCCGGTCGCCGTCGGTACGACGGCCGGCGGATCACGCGGGCCTCTCCCGTCAGGCCAGCTGTGACTGGACCCGCGACGAGATCAGTTCCAGATGATCCAGGTCGTCCAGGTCCAGGACCTGGAGGTAGATCCGCGAGGCCCCGATGGCGGCGTAGCGGCCGATCTTGTCGACCACCTCGTCGGGCGATCCCGCCAGCCCGTTCGCCTTGATCTCCTCGACCTCCCGGCCGATGGCGGAAGCACGCCGTGCCACCTCCGCGTCGTCCTTCCCGACGCACACCACCAGGGCATTGGAGTAGACGAGGTCGTCAGGCGCGCGGCCTGCCGCCACCGCGGCGTCCCTGACCCGGCCGAACTGCTTCTCGCTGTCCTCGATCGAGGCGAAGGGGATGTTGAACTCGTCCGCGTACCGCGCGGCGAGACGCGGGGTGCGGACCGCGCCGTGTCCGCCGATCAGGACAGGCACCTTGGCCTGGGCGGGCTTGGGAAGGGCCGGCGAGTCCGTGAGCTGGTAGTACGTCCCGTCGTAGCTGAACGTCTTGCCGGTCTCGGTCTCCCAGAGGCCCGTGACGATCGCCAGCTGCTCCTCCAGCCGGCCGAACTTCTCCTTCGGGAAGGGGATGCCGTAGGCCTTGTGCTCCTCCTCGAACCAGCCGGCCCCCAGACCCAGCTCGACCCGGCCGCCGGACATCTGGTCGACCTGGGCCACCTGGATGGCAAGCACCCCCGGCAGACGGAAGGTGCCCGCCGTCATCAGGGTGCCGAGACGGATCCGCTTGGTCTCACGGGCCAGTCCGGCCAGGGTGATCCACGCGTCGGTCGGGCCGGGCAGGCCGTCGCCGGATCCCATGCGCAGATAGTGGTCGGACCGGTAGAAGGCGTCGAAGCCGAGGTCCTCGGTGGCCTTGGCGACGGTGAGCAGGGTGTCGTAGCTCGCCCCTTGCTGGGGCTCGGTGAAGATTCGAAGATCCATGTCTCCATCCTGCACCTTCGAAGCCGCCGCACCTCGTCTCCCCTCCCCTCTCCGCCTGTGAGGGCCGTCCCCCGCCTCTCCCGCTACGCCTCGGGACCGGCCCCCGGCGAATCCCCGGCCGGCTCTCCGCCGGCGGTCACCTGGCCGCGGACCCGCTCACGGCTGACCCGCGACGAAACCCGCCGGCCCGTGAACCACTCCGAACGGGCCGTCCCGCTCCCGTTCCGGCGGCCGGTCACGCTCGCGCTCCTGCTCGGCAAGCCGTCTCAGCATGCTCTGCACCCGGTCCACGGATTCGTCGACGGCGTCTATCGACTCGATGCACTGCCAGTACAGTCCTTCCTCCTCCGTCCCGCAGGCGACGCCCACGAGGGCGATGCCCGCCTCACCGAGGAGCAGCGCGAGAGCGGCCAAGGCCCGTGCCACATGGGCCACTTCGGTCAACTGCGACGCCCTCACTCCCCCCGCCGGAACCATCGGGTGGTCGAGCACGGCACTGCCCAGGGCGCATGTCTCGCTGAGTCCGCGCGCGTCCGTCCGTAACTCCGCCGGGCCGTACCGCGCCAGTTGCCCGCCCACCGCCCGGGCGAGCGCCTGGGCCTGCCAGGCCTCCGCCATGACGGCCGGCACTCCCCGGCTCCCCGCCAGCGCGCTCCGGCCCGCCGCGATCAGTCGCTCCGCTTCCATGCGATTCCCCCGTCGCCGAGACCACCCGTACAAAGAACCCGCTCACCTCTTCATTACCCACAGTGAGGGTCATGGCACACGAATGCCAGAGGAAATCGGAAATCTGTGGACAGGAAGTCGATTGTGCATAAGTCGATCACTCCGAAGAGTGACGACCTGACGGCTCGACGCCGTCCGGCACCGGGAAACGCGCCTCATTCCGGTCAATCTTCGCCGAGAGCGCCGCCAGCGCGTCGACACCCAACACCTCGCAGAACTGCAGCAGATAAGCGAGCACATCCGCGACCTCGTCCGTGACACGGAACGCGGTGTCCTCGTCCTCCATCACCCTCGCCGACTGCTCCGGTGTCAGCCACTGGAAGATCTCCAGGAGTTCGGAGGCCTCCACGCTCAGCGCCGCGCACAGGTTCTTGGGGGTGTGGTAGGGCTCCCAGTGCCGGGACGCCGCGAAGTCGGCCAGTCGCCGCTGCAGTTGCGCAATATCCAGATCCGTCACGGCCCCAGGTCTACCACCGTCGTACCGGCTGTCCCCCGGGCCGTCGCGGCTGCAGCCTCGCCGACGGTCCCCAGCAGGCGCACGTGTCCGTCCGCGCAGACCGACGCCGCGAGAGCCAGCAGCGCCCGGGTCTGCCGCGCGTCCAGATCCCGGTCGAGCCCGTCGGCCAGGACCGTGAGGGCCTGCATGGCGTCCGGCACCTCCACCGCCGGGTCCACCCCCAGCACCTGCGGGCCGGTCAGCAGCACCAGGGCGTGGGCGAGATAGCGGAGTTCGCCGTCGCCCAGGCGGCCGAGGGGTGTACTGCGGCCGGGGCCCCGCCCGGCCAGGGCGCGCACGGTGCCGTCCCGAAGACGCTCGGCGGTCAGTCCCGTCACCGGTCCCGCGCACCCGGTGTCCGCCGCGGCGACAAGTCTCGCGTGCCGCTGGGCGCAGAGGCCTCGGGTGCGGTGGAGGACGTCGGCGAGGTTGTCGCAGCTCGAGGTGAGCTGCCCCTCCCCCACCGGCACCGCCGCGCGCATCCGCCACGGCCGAGGGTCGCAGACGAAGGCGGAGCGCAAGGCCACCACCACCTGTTCGGCGGCGGCCAGCACCCTGAGCTGCCCGGCGGTGGTCCCCGCGACGCGCAGCGGCAGCAGCGCCGTGCCGAGCCGGTCGTCGGGAAGGGGAGCCCGTGTCACCGGCACGGCTCCCGCGGTGTGCCAGGCGGCCTGGACGTGGGAGCGGCGGGGGTCCCTCAGCGCGGTGGCCAACAGGGTCTCCCCGCCGCCCGTCAGCCGCTCGCCCACGATGCGGAGGGCGGGCTCGGCCTGCACGGCGAGGTCCAGTCTCACCGGGCCGGCCGGGCCCTCGACCGTGCAGCCGAGCCTGAATCCGCGCCGCCCCTGCGCGTCGGCCTCCGCCCGCTCCGGTACCCATGCCCCCGGTTCGGGGAAGACGTCCTCCAGCGGATCGCCGGCGGCCAGCCGGGCGAGGGCCTCGTATCCGCGCAGGGCGGTCGACTTCCCGGTGCCGCTGCCTCCGGCGAGCAGCGTGAACGGCCCGAGCGGGATGACGGTGCGGCGGTGCGAGGCGAAGGCGTCGAGCCGGAGTTCGCCGACGAGGGGACGTGCCGGGCGGGCCGCGCCCGACGGCGACGGAGCCGTCGGTACGGAGGAGATCACAGTCATGAGCGGACCGTACGCACGGCCGTGGGCGGCGAACCGTTCCGCCCGCACGGCCTTCCTACGATTGAGGTACGCCCGCCGCGGTGACCCCCTCAACCTCCATGCCGACCGGCGCGAGCAGGAAGACGTTGCGGTCCACCCGGTGCATCCCGCTGCCCAGCCCGAAGACCACGCCGCTGCTGAAGTCCAGGATCCGCTTGGCCACATCGGTCTCCGCGCCGGTCAGGTCCAGCAGGACCGGAATCTGCGCCACCAGGTATTCGGCCACCTCGCGCGCGTCCGCGAAGACCTGGACCCGCAGGACGACCAGGCGTCGCTGCTCCGCCGCCCCCCGCTGTTCGGGGACCGCCCTGTGGTCGACCCGTGACGGCCATTCGTTGCGGCCCCTCAGGGGTACGACCTGCGCGAGCCCCTCCCACTGTTCGTCGGTGGGGTCGTATCTGTCGTACCTGTCGTACCTGCTCACAGGACCACCCCGTCCGTATGCCGGTTGGCTGTGCGCCGGCTGCGCTCGCTGTTCATCGGGCAATTCTCTCGTCCCTCACCCGTTCGGCGTACCACCGACACGGTTCGGAAGGAGATCCATGACCGCTCAGACGTTCGGACCGGCCGGTTCGGGTACCGCGTCGAGCGGAGTGAAGCGCACCGGGAGATGGGCCGGGGCACGGTGGAAGGGGCCCGGTCGCCACACCAGCGCGTCCGGTTCGACGGCCAGTTCCAGATCGCAGAGCTGGCTGGTGAGCTGCTCGATCGCGGTCATCGCCATCAGCAGGGCGGGCTGCTTGGCCGGGCACCGGTGCGGTCCCGTCGACCACGCCAGGTGGGCGCCGTCCCCCGAACGCACCGCGGGGTCCGTGAAGGACGGCGGCGACTGCGTGTTGGCGGCGGCGAAGGAGACCAGTACGAGCTGCCCGGCGCGCAGCGGGACACCGTGGAACTCCGTGTCGTGGCGCGGGAAGTGGGCCCCCATGTTGGCCAGCGGCGGATCCCGCCAGAGCACCTCGTTCACCGCTTCGTGCGCGGTCATGGCGCCGCCGTGCAGGGACCCCCCGTATCCGGTGTCGCTCAGCATCCGCAGGAGCGCGTTGCCGATCAGATTGGTCGTCGGATCGTGACCCGCGCTCATGATGAGCGTGATCTGACGCACCGTCTCGTCGTCGTCGAGACCTGCCGGATGCGCGAGCAGATACGTGGTGAGGTCGCGGCCCGGCCGGCGGCGCCGTTCGGCCACGAGCGCGGTGACGACGCCGACGAGTTCGTCGTAGGCCGCCGTCGCGTCCGCCATCGGGTCCATCATCCCGGCCGTTCCCCGGACCACCCGCTCGGTGTCCTCGGGGGCCACGCCGAAGGAGGCCGTGAAGACGTGCAGGGGCAGTCCGCGGGCGTACTGGGCGATGAGGTCGCCGGTGCCGGTGGCCGAGAAACCGGCGATGAGCCGCTGCGCGACGCGGGCGACCTCCGCGCGCAGCAGGTGCGGCTCGATCAGGGCGAGGGTGTCGTTGATGGCGTCGCGATAGCGGGCGTGGACGGCGCCGTCGGTGAAGAGGGCGGTGGGGCGGTGTCCGAGCACGGGCAGGACCGGCGAGTCGGCGGGCACGCGCGCCTGCCAGGCGCGCGGGTCCTTGGTGAAGGTCTCGGTGTCCCGCAGCAGGTCGACGGCCGCGTGGTAGTCGGTGACCAGCATCGCGTCGACGTCGGGGGCGATGCGAACCCTGGCCAGCGGCCCCTGGGCGCGCAGTGTCAGGTAATGGCCGTGCGGATCGGCGGCGAAGCCGGCGCCGTAGAGCGCGAGCGGTTCGAGGAGCGAGGGGGCGGTGCCGGGCACGGGAGGGGTCATGACGCTTCCTGGGACGCGGGCAGACTGTTCAGCGCGTGCTCGGCGAGGGCGATCAGGGCGTCGATGCTGCCCTGGCGTTCACGGGCGTCGCACTGCACGAGCGGGGTGCGTGGGTCGAGGTCGAGGTGCTTGCGCAGGACCTCGTCCGCATGGGCGGGGGCGTCGGGGAAGCGGTTCACGGCCACGGCGTACGGGAGCCCCTGCTCCTCCACCATGTCCATGACGGCGAAGGAGTCCTCCAGGCGGCGGGTGTCGACCATGACGAGGGCCCCGAGCGCACCGCGCGCGATGTCCTCCCAGAGGGGGATGAACCGCTCCTGGCCCGGCGTGCCGAACATGTAGAGCACCAGGTCGTCCTGGACGGTCAGCCGGCCGAAGTCGATGGCGACGGTGGTGGTCGTCTTCTCCGGGAGCCCGGCGGTGTCGTCCAGTCCCGTGCTGGACTGCGTCATCGCCTCCTCCGTGTGCAGCGTGGGGATCTCGGACAGCGTGCGGATCAGGGTCGTCTTGCCCACGCCGAACGGACCCGTGACGACGAGCTTCATCAGGGTCTCGGCGGCGCTCGGCAGGTAGCCGATGCCGCCCCGGTCAGTGGAGGGAACGGAGTCCAACGAGCAGCCTCTCGACGAGCGACCGGGCGATCTCGCCGGCGCTGGGGATCGGTGGTCGAGCGTGCAGGTGTCCTGCGGCCACGAGGTCCGTGGCCAGGAAGACCGTCGCGCTGACCGGCAGTTCCAGATGGGCGGCGCATTCGACGACGGTGAGGGCTCCCGGTTCCAGGAGTTCACACAGCCTGCGCTGCTCCGAACCGGTGTCCGGCGGCAGTGACGACTCCGTACGGATGAGCACGGCGAGCCGGTCGAGCGCGGGGCCGGTGGGCGCGGAACGGCCACCGGTGACCAGGTAGGCGGGAATCAGGCGGCGCCCTGGGCCGGGGGTCATGGCCGGGTGGCAGCGTCCGGTTGGCGGGTGGGAGCGTGCATGGCGCGGGTCAGGGCGGTGACCTGCACCTGCATCTGGTACGCGATGTTCCCCAGGTGCGCGTCGGGCGCGGCGAAGAGCGCCAGGGTGGTGTTCTTCCCGGCCGGTACGACGATGGCGAAGCCGAGGTCGGACTCCACGACCGTCTGGGCCAGGCGCGGCGACTCAGCCTCGGTGAAGGCGGTCGTGAAGGCACGGGCCGCGGCGTGCAGCGTGGCCGTCATCGCGGCGACACGCTCGGCGGACGCCCGGTCCAGGCCGGGCGAGGCGCCCTCGACGAGCCCGTCGCCGGTGGCGACCACGGCGTGCTGGACGCCGGGCAGCTCCAGCAGGGGGGTCAGCACCCAGGCGAGATCACCGGCGGTGGGGGTGGTGCTCACGTCTCGTCGTCTCCTAGGTCGTCCGATGGGGATGCTGCTGGCGGCGCCTGTGCCGGAGGCCCGGGCGCCTTCCTGCCGCTGAGGGTGCCCTCCTGGAGGGCGGCCCAGGCTGCTCCGGCCTGCTCGGGCGTGCGGAGCGTGGGCTCCTCCACCGTCTGCGGCCGGGTCGTGGAGGGCTCCGGGGAGTCCGTCCGACGTGCTCTGCGCCGCCGGGTGGGCAGCTCTGCCGGAGGCGCTTCGGCCTCGGCGGCCGGGGCGCGCCCGGCGGGTTCGGCAGGTTCGGCGGATGTGGGCGCGACCGGTTCGGCGGGCAAGTGCCCGACGGGGCCGGTGGTCGCGGCCGGATCCTGCGGTCCGGAGGGCTCGGGGGCTCCGGTTCCCCGCGCGTGCACGGGCTTCGGTGCGAGCACGGACAGGGCGCGGTCGTCGTCCATCACGGTCAGCAGATGGGCCGGTATGCGGAGGATCGTACGCATCCCGCCGTAGGGCGAGGACTCGATGTGGCAGCTGAATCCGTAGCGCGCGATCAGCCGGCCGACCACGGCGAAGCCGGTCCGCGGAGGGTCCCCCAGCTCGGTGAGCAGCACCTCGGAGGGCCCCGACAGCAGCGTGCGCGCCCGTTCCAGGGCGTCGTCGTCCATGCCGATCCCGGCGTCGTCGACCAGGATCAGGGCACCGCGCCCCGCGGTCTGCTGGACCGTCACCGGCACCTCGGTGTCCGGGTGGGAGTAGGCGGTTGCGTTGGCCAGCAGCTCGGCCAGTGCGATCGCGAGGGGTTCGGCCGCCCGGGCGACCAGGGCGAGCCTCTCCTGGCGCAGGTGGTTGGCGACCTTGATCCGCTCGTACCCCGGTACGCGGGACTGGGCGCCGAGCACGACCTCGACGAGCGAGGAGTTCTGCCGGGCGAGACCGGGCCAGGCGTCGCAGAGCACGGCGGTGGCCTGGGTGCGGCGCAGGGCCAGTTCGTTGCGGAAGTCGAGCTGCAGGATCCGGGGGTCGTCGTACTCGTGCTGGAGCTCGTGCAGCAGGTGCTGCGACTGGTTCAGCAGGGACTGGATCTTCGCCGAGGTGCCGCGCATGGCCGATCTCGCCGCCGCGTCGACACGTCCGCGCTCTTCCAGGACGGCCGTGCGGGCGGCCTGTACGGCTTCGCCCAGCAGCCGGGCGGCCTCGCCGTCGATGCCGGCGGCCTCCCGGAGTCCGGGGACGGGCGCCGTCCGGTGGGACAGGGCGGTGGCCGCGGCGGGTATCCGCCTGCGGGCGAGCTGGCGGATCTCCTCGGTGAGGGCCAGGGTGCGGGCCTCGGCCGCCTTGGCCTGCCGCTCGTTCAGCTCCGCGCGGGCCGAGGCACCGTACGCCTCCCGCCTGGCCTGATACGTACGGACGGCCGACGAGGTCGCCACCGCCACGGCGACCAGGGCCACGATCCAACCCAGCACGGCGTCACCGCGTCTCTGTTGTCGGGGTGCGCCGGCAGCCCACGCGCCGGCCGGGCGTCCGGCTGCCGCACCGGCCGGCCGTCACGCGGGCCCGCCCGTACACGCCACGTCGTGGGCCACGGCCGCCACGTCGGCCATCACCTGGAGCACTCCGGGGAGTTCCGAGCCGTCCAGGTGGCGGTACTCGCTTCCGATGGTGACGACGAGCCGCTCGGGCAGGCCGAGCGCCGGGTAGCGGCCCTCACCGATCACCCGGCGGGCCGCCTCGACCGCGGGCACGCCCGCCGCGTGGAGGCTGTGGGCACGCTCGCGTACGTAGGCCAGGTAGGCCATGTGCTCCCGCACCCCGGCCGGGTCGAGCACCGGTCCGTGACCGGGCACGATCACCTCGGCCCCGGTGGCCAGGACGCGTTCGCAGGCGTCGATCACGTTGTCCAGGGGCCCCGACCAGTGGACCGGATGGTCCCCGGGCTGCCGGGAGGTGGACGAGAAGATCACGTCGCCGCTGAACACCGTCCGCTGCGCGGGCAGGTACACCATGAGGTCGCCCGCCGTGTGCGCGGGCGGCAGGGACGACACCTGTACCGCGAAATCCCCCAGGGTCAGTTCGAGCTCCCCGGTGAAGTACGTCGTCGGCCGCACCGCCTCGGTGGCGGACCAGTCGAAGCCGCCGAAGTGGCGGGCGAGGTAGGAACCGAGCGGTGTGGACGGATCACTTCCGGCCACCAGGGCGTGCTGCTGCTGGGGGGTGGGGTCGTAGTGGATGTGCTCCCGGGCCTCCCGGGTCGCGATGATCTCCGCGTCCGGCAGCACTCCGGCGCCCCAGAAGTGGTCCCCGTTGGCATGGGTGACGATCACACGGCCGATGTCCACGCCGTCGGGGAGCCGCTTCTGGCTCTCCACCAGGAACTGGCCGGCCAGCACCGGGTCGTAGGGGGTGTCGATCCACAGCGCGCCGCGCGGCGACACCAGGAGGCCGCAGTTGGCCAGCCCCCAGCCCCGCTTCGGCGGCATCCAGGCGTACAGGCCCCTGCCGAGGTCAACGACGTCCCCACCCGTGATCGACATGGGGTGATTATGCCGACCTGGATCCGACCGCGCGTTCGAACTCGGCCAGTACTCCGCATCGATGGCGCGATACCGACCTTCTCCCGCACGGCTCTTCACCCGGCGGTGACCGTCCGGGGTTGCCGAAGATCGCCCCCGTGGGCGATTTTGCGTCTTTTATGCGACATGTTTCCAGCAGGTTTCCGGATGGCGAGGGAGTACCCACGTCACGGCGGCGGAACCTGATTGAGCCGATCACCCACCGAGCATGGCCGAAAACAGCCGCCATATCGATCGCAGAGCAAGGAGCATTTTGCTTGTTCTTGCTCGAATCACCTGAGTAACATGCAGAATTGAACAATCAGGCGTCGATTTCACCCAGCTCACCCCACCAGGTGCGAGCAGCAGCGGAAGCGGAGTGCGGACATGTCGCATGTCGAGACCGAGACAGCAGGCCAGCCGGAGTGCTGGCGCCGCGCGGCCGAGGTCGCCGCCGACCGGAAGACGGCCCTGCCCGTCACCGGTGAGCGCGTCGCCGTCGTCGGCTGCGGGACCTCGTACTACATGGCGCAGGCGTACGCCGCCCTCCGCGAGGCCTCCGGACAGGGCGAGTCGGACGCGTACGCCGCCTCGGAGTTCCCCTTCGGGCGCGCGTACGACCGGGTCGTCACGCTGACGCGTTCCGGGACGACCACCGAGGTCCTCGACCTGCTGAGCCGGCTCCGGGGCACCGCCCGGACCGTCGCCGTGACCGCCGACCCGCGGACCCCGGTGATGGACGCCGCCGACGACGTGGTCGTGCTCGACTTCGCCGACGAGCGGTCCGTGGTCCAGACGAGGTTCGCGACCACCGCGCTGACCCTGTTCCGCGCCCACCTCGGGCTGCACACGGACGACGTCGTGCGGGACGCGGAGACCGCCTTGGCGGAGCCGCTGCCCGAAGGCCTGGTGGAATGCGAGCAGTTCAGCTTCCTGGGCCGGGGCTGGACGGTGGGGCTCGCCAACGAGGCGGCCCTCAAGATGAAGGAGGCGTCCCTGTCCTGGACGGAGTCGTACCCGGCGATGGAATACCGCCACGGCCCCATCAGCATCGCCACGGCCGGAACCGCGACCTGGATGTTCGGCGACGCCCCGGAGGGGCTGCGGGAACAGGTGCGGGCGACCGGGGCCCGCTGGGTGGAGAGCGGCCTGGACCCCTTGGCCGACCTGGTCAGGGTCCAGCGTCTGGCGATCGCGCGCGCGGCCGCGCGGGGGCTCGACCCCGACCAGCCGCGCCACCTCACCCGGTCGGTGGTGCTCGGCACGACCGCCGGGGCCTGAGGTCTCACGGCAGGCCGAGCACCGGGCCGGAGGGCGGCCCGGCCGGCGGATCGGGATCCGTCGGCCGGGCGCGTCCGTCGTCCGGCCCGGTGCGCGGCCGTGACCGTGGAGGTCAGGCCTCTTCGAAGTAGGCGTCCAGCGCCTCGTCGAACTCCGCGGTCCAGGTCTTGAGGTCGCCGCGGGACCCGGCCTCGACCTCGGCGTTGAACCACCGGCGGCTCGACAGGTGGACGGTCACGGTGAACCGGCGTCCGAAGCGTCCGGTCCTGACCTCGACCGCGCCGATCTCGGACCAGTCGAACTCCGCCTCCTGGTCGTCCAGGCGGAAGCGGACCCCTTCGGCGTCCAACCTGATGGACCCGCGTCGGTCACTGACCTCGAAGACGGGGCCGTCCTCGCCTCCGGCCTTCCCGCCGGCGCCGGCCGTCTCGGCACCCTCGGGCTCCACGTCGGCGCCGGGGGTCGCGTCGGCCGCTGCCGTGGCGTCGTCCACGGCCTCGTCCGCGACTCCCTCGGAAGGCGCTTCCGCAGGCTCGGCGTCCCGGATCTCCTCGGGCTCCGCCTTCTCCGCTTCCGCCTCCGTCCGCGCGGGGGCAGGGGCCGTCAGGCCGGGGATGTACGCCGGGTCTGTCCCCGCGGCGAACTCGGGCTTCGTGTTCGAATCTATACGCTGCTCCACGGCGGGCAGTATGGACGACGAACCTGTACGAGACCAGTCAGCCCGCCACCGCCGGGGCCTGTCGCAGGGACGTCACCCGCCCCTTCCGCCGCGACCCCGTGATGCGGCGGCCTCGGGCAAGGACGGCCCGGACGACGGAAAGCGGGTGGTACGGGTTCCGCCGAACCCGTACCACCCGCTTCATTCCTGTCCCTCCGTCACACACCCGCGTGCCGGAGGCTTCGCCTGGGCGAGGACTCAGTAGGCCCCGAAGACGTTGTCGATCGAACCGTACTTGTCCGCCGCGTAGTTGCACGCGGCAGTGATGTTGGCGACCGGGTCGTAGCTGTCCATCGACGTACCGGGCACGTGGTAGGCCTGGAAGGTCGGGTCGATGACCTGGAGCAGGCCCTTGGACGGGACGCCGTTGATCGCGTTGATGTCCCAGTTGTTGATCGCCTGGGGGTCACCGGCGGACTCACGGATGATGTTGCGGTGGATGCCCTCGTAGGTGCCGGGGATGCCGTGCTCCGCCATGACGGCGAGCGACTCCTTGATCCAGCCGTCGAGGTCGTTCGTGTAGCTGACCGACTCGGCGGCGGGGGCGGCCTCGGCGGCGGGAGCGCCTTCCGCGGCGAGCGAGGTGTTCGTGCGCTCCGAGCGGTCGGCGCGGTCGGCGCCCTTCTCGGCACGGTCGGACGTGGTGGAGGCCTTGGATTCGGCCTTCTCCGGCTTGCTGTCGGCCTTGGCGCCGATCGTCAGCTTCAGACCGGGGTGAATCAGGTCCGGGTTTCCGCCGACAGCCTTCTGGTTGTCCTCGTACAGGGCCTTCCAGCCACCGTTGACGGAATGCTCGCGAGCGATCTTGGCGAGGGTGTCACCCAAGATCACGGAATAGCTGGTGGACTCGGACTTCTGCGCGGCAATTCCCTTGCCGGACGCGGCAGTCGACGTCGCGGCCTTTTCGACGGCGGCCGTCGGGGCCGGGGCCGCGAAGGCGCCGGTCGCACCGATCACGGGGAGAGCCAGGGCGGCTCCACCCGTGGTCACGGCGATGATGCCGCGGGTGAGCGAACTGGTCCTGAAACGACGGTGCTTACCGTTTTCGGGCATGCTGAATTCCTCTCCGTCGCCTGCGAAGTGAGCTGTCGGGTTCGGGCTGGAGATGCCCGGTCGCACACGAATGCGACTTCACCCCGAGCCGCTCCGGAAACCGGATCGGCACTTACTTGGGTCCCCCGCTCCTGCCGTACGAGAAGTGGTCGGGTAATCGGGCGGCGGCAGGATTCGGCGTTCCGCCCGGAGTGATGGTGACCGTAGGCGAGAAATAGGGAAAGGAACAAGCCTGGTTCGGTGATCACAATTCATTCGCAAGATCAATTTTTGGGAATTCATGTAATCCACCCCACATCACCCCGGCCATTTCTCTTGGCGCAGAAGGGAACCGCCCGTCGCTCCCGCGCGTCCGGACGGCATGAAGTGACCCTGGTCACGGCGTCCGATTTGGGCGATTCGCTCCGACGCGAAGGGGTTCAGGTCACATGAAATGGCCTTTTATGGATTACGGGATTAAATTCTAAAAACGTACTAAAACGGGCATACGACTCACGCTGAGGCCGTCGCGCATACCGGGAAGACCGGCGTGGAACCGATCGGCCATGACTGAGAACCCACACGCCTCGGCCCCGCGGATCACCGTCCTGCCCGTCCAGCCGGGGGATCCGCCCTTCCGTGTGGTGGAGATCGACGGAGAGGTCATCGGGAGCGCGACCGCCATGACGGACGTGCTGATCGCCGCCGCGACGGCCGGGATCCCGGTCCACGACCTCGACGACCCGGCCGCGGTCCGCTGGGTGGGAGGCGGCAAGCTCAGCTGGAAACCGCACTGAGTGGAGCCGCGCCCGTGCGGCGCTCAGGCCCGGGACGCGTACGTGGGCCCCGGCCCGCCCGTCGGGACGCGGAGGGAGGCGGCGTGGCGGCCGCCGGGCGCGGCAGATCGAGCGCGGTGCCGAGGGCCGCCCGCAGAGGGGCCGTCCGGCCGGTGAGCCACTGCTCGGCCGGAGTGGTCCGGCCCGGCCCGGTGATCAGCGGGTACGGCGGACCGTGGACCCTGGCCGCTCGATCCGGCCGTCGCCGGGTCGGGGCGCCCGCACGGACGCCTCAGACGTGCCGTCCGGCTCGGACGGCTGCACGCGGAGGAGGACGCGGGTCGGGCGCACCGCGCCGTACGGGCCCGGTCCCGCCGGACGACGGCTCGTCCGGCGGGACCGGGCCCGTGCCCTCCCCGCGGTGATGAGCGAGGGGATCCCCCTCGCGTCAGCCCTGGATGCGGATGGCGAGGGCGGGGCAGACGGCCGCGGCCTGCTCGACGTCCTCGGCCCGGTCCGACGGCGGGGTGGGGTCGAGCAGCACGGCGATGCCGTCGTCGTCCTGGTCGAACACATCGTCCGCGGCGACGACGCACTGGCCCGACGCGACGCACTTGTCCTGGTCGAGAGTCACTTTCATGGGCACTCCTCGGTCGTGATGTGTGCGGGGGGGGTGGGGGTGGTGCTCCGTGGCGAGGTCCGCCGAGCGGCGGGGCCGGTGACCGGGAGGTCACCAGGCCACGGGCAGTTCGTACACGCCGTACACGGCACCGTCGTGCTTGAACGACAGGTCCTCCAGGCCGGCGTCCAGGCGGAGGGTGGGGATCCGCCGGTAGAGGGTGCTGTAGACGACCTGCAGCTCCATGCGGGCCAGCGGTTGCCCGAGGCACTGGTGGACGCCGAAACCGAAGGCGACGTGACGCCGTGCGTCCCGCCCGAGGTCGAGCCGGTCGGGGTCGGCGAAGACCTCGGGGTCACGGTTGCCGATGTCGTTGGGCACGATGATCCCCTCACCGGCCCGGATGACCTCGCCGCCGATCTCGATGTCCTCGACGGCCACGCGGCGGCGGCCCCCGTGGGTGATGTTGAGGTAGCGCAGCAGCTCCTCCACCGCGCCGGCGACCGCCTTCGGGTCGTCGGAGTCGCGGAGGAGGGCGAGCTGGTCGGGGTGCTCCAGCAGCGCGAGGGTGCCGAGAGCGATCATGTTGGCGGTGGTCTCGTGTCCCGCGATCAACAGGAGTACGCCCGTCTCCGCCGCCTCCCGGCGCGACAGTTCCCCGGCCCCGACGCGGGTGCCGAGCCCTGACAGGAGGTCGTCGGCGGGCCGGGCGATCTTGTGGCCCATCAGCTCGTCCAGGTAGCCGATCAGCTTGGCGTGGGCCGCGCCCCGCTCCTCGGGTGCCGCGCTGCGGCTGATGAGGATCTTGCTGTTCTCCTGGAAGAAGTCGTGGTCGGCGTAGGGGACTCCGAGCAGCTCGCAGATCACGAGCGACGGGACGGGGAGGGCGAACGCCTGGACGAGGTCGGCCCGTGGGGGGCCTGCCAGCATGTCGTCGATCAGACCGTCCACGATCTTCTGGACGGCCGGACGCATCGCCTCGACCCGCTTGATCGTGAAGGGAGCCGTGACCATGCGGCGCTGGCGGGCGTGCTCGGGATCGTCCATGAGGATGAAGCTGAAGCTCGACCCCCGGACCGGCGCGGAACTGGGGTAGCCGGGGCGGGTGATGTCGGCGCTGGTCCTCGGGTCGGCCAGCAGGGCGCGCTGGTCGGCGTAGCGGGTGACCAGCCAGGGTGTGGACCCGTCCCAGAGCCGGACCTTCCTGAGCGGACCCTGCTCCTGCTCCTTCTTCAGGGCGGGCGGCGGGTCGAACGGGCAGCCCTCGGCCCTGGGCATCGGGAATTCCGGGGCCGAGGGCGCCTGCGCCCCTCCCGTGCGTACCGTGCTGGTCATCGCTTCCTCACTTCCTCGTGCGGGTGGCTGACGTGCCGCCGGCCGGGGTCACGGCGCCGACGGTTCGAGGGACGGGACCGGGCCGCCGATCTCCTGGCGGCGCAGTCGCGCCTGCTTGGGCATGCTCCAGCCGAGGACTCCCGTGACCCTGCCGTCGCGCTCGTAGCGGGCGACGAAACGTCCGGTCTCCGGATCGCCCTCCACGACGGTCACCCCGGCGTCCGGTCCGAGCCGGCCGTGGGCCTGGATCCGGGCGTCGAACTGATCGGTCCAGAAGTAGGGCACGGGGACGTAGGGCAGGTCGGCGCCGAGGATGTTCGCGGCGACGGCGACGGCCTGCTCGGTGGCGTTCGTACGGTTCTCCAGGCGCATCGGGGCGTCGAAGAGTTCGTGGTGCCAGGAGGCCACGTCCCCGACGGCGTAGACGCCCTCCGCCGCGCGGCAGCGCGCGTCGCAGACGAGGCCGTTCTCGATGCGCAGCCCGCTGTCCGCCAGCCAGCCGGTGGCGGGGTCTCCCCCGATGGCGACGGCCACCACGTCGGCGGGCAGCACCTCGTCCGTGTCCAGACGCACCCCGGTGACCCGGCCCTCGGCGGTGGTCAGTCCGGTGACCGCGTGGCCCAGCCGCAGGTGTACGCCGTTGGCGGTGTGCAGCGCGGCGAGCAGTTCCGACACCACGGGTCCGAACTGGGCGAGCATGGGTCCGGGCCGGGGGCCGGCCAGGGTGACGTCGAGGCCCATGGAGCGGGCGGTGGCGGCGATCTCGCAGCCGAGCACCCCCTCTCCGACCACGACGAGCCGCCGCGCGGCCAGCAGTCCGGAGCGCAGCGCGAGGGCGTCGTCGAGCGTCCTCAGGACGTGCACGCCCTCGGCGTCCGTGCCGGGGAGGTTCCTGGCCCGTAGTCCGGTGGCGACGACGACCGCGTCGGCGCCCAGTTCGCGCCCGGACGCCGTCCGCACCGTGCGGGTCCGGGGGTCGAGGTGGACCGCCGGGTCGCCGAGGAGCAGTTCGGCGTCCAGGGCCGCCAGTACTTCGGGGGTCCGCAGCCGGGTCGTGTCGGGGGTCCTGCTGCCGGCCAGCACCTGCTTGGAGAGGGGCGGGCGGTCGTAGGGCGGGTGAGGTTCGTCGCCGAGCAGCGTCAGCGTGCCGCGGTATCCCTTGCGGCGCAGTGCCTCCGCGGTGGCCAGCCCGGCGGCGGACGCACCGACGACGAGAACGCGGGAGGGGGTCATGGAGCCTCTGTTCTCGGCTCGGGACAGCCCGGATCGGGCCGCCGGAGCACGGATGGGGGACAGGGTGGACGGGCCGGGGTGGAGCGGAGGGATCAGCGCCGGGGCGTGACCGGTGCCGTCCAGAGTCCGACGACGGCGTCGATCAGACCGGTGGCGGTGTCGTGCCAGTTCGCGCGCGTTGTGGAGGTGTGCGCGGCGAGGGCGCGTTCACGCTCCGCGCAGGTGTGGAGGATCAGGTTGGTCGACATGGCGGCCCGCTCGACGTGGACGTCGGCGGGCAGGTCGGGCAGGCAGCGGTTGAGCCCTTCGAGGGCCCGCAGGGTCGGCGGGCAGGCGAGCGACTCCTCGGCCATGATGTCCTGCAGCGCGGGGTCGGTCATGACCTGGGCGCAGAACCGCGCGAACCAGGTGGGGCTGCCGAGGGCGGCCAGATGCTCGGTGGTGGGACGCACCAGGCAGGCCACCCACTCCCCTATGTCCGAGGGGTCCTGGATCCGGGCCAGCCGGCGTTCGCGGGTCTCCTCGATCTGCCGGCTGTGCTTCCGGGCGATCGCGCGCACCAGGTCGGCCTTCGTCCCGAAGTGGTAGCCGACCGCCGCGTTGTTGCCCTGCTGTGCGGCCTCGCTGACCCGGCGGTTGGACACCGCGTAGACCCCGTGCTCGGCGAACAGCCGCTCGGCGGCGTTCAGGATCCGTTCCCTGGTACCGCCGGCCTGTTCGGCCCGCGCCGTGCGTTCCATTCGCCGGCTCCTCGCTCGAAGGCGTCTCGGAGGTCCAGGCAATCCGGCCCCCGCAGCCCGGTCAAGCAACTGCTTTAAAGATGGCCGAGATGGTCACACCCGCTTCACCCGAGGCCGCGGACGTCCTCAGGACAGCTCCCACCTGCGGTCATCCAGGCCGTCGGCGGCATCGTGCCGGCTTCCGCGCGTGGCCCGCATACCGCCCGGTGGCCCTGGGACAGCGGGTCGTACGGGTGGGGCCGGTGCCCGGAGTTGGCGCAAAGCCGTCCAGGCCGTCCCGGCGCCGGGGGTGTGCGCGCGTGGTGAGGACGGCGCGCACGTTCCACATATGGTGTCGCCCATGAAGTCCTACACCATCGGCCAGGCGGCACGTCTTCTCGGCGTGAGCCCGGACACCGCCCGACGCTGGGCGGATGCCGGCCGGGTCGCGACCCATCGCGACGAGAGCGGGCGACGCCTCGTCGACGGCCGTGACCTGGCTGCGTTCTCCGTCGAGGTCGCACAGGCCGGGTCAGGCGAGGAGGAGACCCCCTACACCTCGGCGCGGAACGCCTTCCCCGGCATCGTCACCGCGGTGAAGCTCGGTGACGTCGCCGCCCAGGTCGAGATCCAGGCGGGACCGCACCGCCTCGTGTCCCTCCTGACCCGGGAGGCCGTGGAGGAGCTGGGGCTGGAGGTCGGCATGCAGGCGACGGCGCGCGTGAAGTCGACCAGCGTGCACATCGACCGCGCCTGACACCCGTCAGTCCATCAGCCCTGCGGCGACCGTCGCCCCCAGCTCCCAGCACGCCTCGGTGTCGGTCTTGCCCGGCTCGCCCGTGACGGTCACCGCGTCGGCCGTGCGACGCCATCCGAGGCCCGTCGTGATGGTCTCGATGCCGCGCACGGCCCCGGTGACGTCGTTTCCGCCGTGCACCCAGTAGCCGAAGGGCCGGCCCTTCGTGGTGTCCAGGCACGGGTAGTAGACCTGGTCGAAGAAGTGCTTCAGCGCGCCGGACATATAACCGAGGTTCGCGGGGGTGCCGAGCAGATAGCCGTCGGCGGCGAGCACGTCGGACGCGGTGGCGGAGAGCGCGGCCCGCCGCACGACCCGTACGCCCTCGATGTCCTCCGTCGTCGCGCCGGCGACCACCGCCTCGAACAGCGCCTGGCAGTTGGGGGACGGGGTGTGATGCACGATCAGCAGAGTGGCCACACCACCGAACCCTGCCGCCCCGGCCCCCCGGGACGCAAACCGCAACGCCCGGAACGCGCGGCTCCCGGACGCCGGTGCGGGGGCAGGGGAACGCCTCAGCCGGCGGCCCGGAAGCCGCGCAGCCGGAGACTGTTGCCGACGACGAAGACCGACGAGAAGGCCATGGCCGCGCCCGCGATCATCGGGTTGAGCAGACCGGCCGCGGCGAGCGGAAGGGCCGCCACGTTGTAGGCGAAGGCCCAGAACAGATTCGAGCGGATCGTGCCCAGCGTCCTGCGGGAGAGCCGGATCGCGTCGGCGGCCACCCGCAGGTCCCCGCGTACGAGTGTCAGGTCACCCGCCTCGATGGCGGCGTCCGTACCGGTCCCCATGGCCAGGCCCAGGTCCGCCTGGGCGAGCGCGGCGGCGTCGTTGACCCCGTCGCCGACCATGGCGACGCTGCGCCCTTGGGCCTGGAGCCCTCTGACGACGTCGGCCTTGTCCTGGGGAAGGACCTCGGCGACGACCTCGTCGATGCCGACCTGAGCCGCGACGGATTCGGCGACCGCCTTGTTGTCGCCGGTCAGCAGGACGGGTGTCAGACCGAGCGCGCGCAGCCGGCGGACCGCTTCGGCACTGGTGTCCTTGACCGCGTCGGCGACCTCCAGGACCGCCCGGGCCTCACCGTCCCAGGCCACGGCGATCACGGTCCTCCCGTTCCTTTCGGCCTCCTCCTTGGCGGCCCTGAGCCCTTCGGGAAGTTCGACGGCCCATGCGCCCAGCAGTTTCTCGCGTCCGACGAGCACGGCGCGGCCGTCGACCACGCCCTGCACACCGAGGCCAGGAACGTTGGCGAAGTCCTCGGGCACGGGCAGTGTGCCCACCGTCGCGGCGGCGCCCTCGGCGACCGCGCGGGCGATCGGATGTTCGGAGGAGTGCTCCAACGCACCCGCGAGACGGAGCACTTCGGTCTCGTCCGTGGATCCGGCGGTGTGGACCTCCATCAGCGTCATACGGCCGGTGGTGACGGTGCCCGTCTTGTCGAGGAGGATCGTGTCGGCCTTGCGGGTGTTCTCCAGGACCTCCGGTCCCTTGATCAGGATGCCGAGCTGGGCACCGCGGCCGGTGCCGACCAGGAGAGCGGTGGGTGTGGCCAGGCCGAGCGCGCAGGGGCAGGCGATGATCAGCACGGCGACGGCCGCGGTGAACGCGGCGGTGAGTCCGGCGCCCGAACCGAGCCAGTAGCCGAGCGTCGCGAGCGCCAGCACCATGACGACGGGTACGAAGACCGCGGAGATCCTGTCGGCGAGCCGCTGGGCGGAGGCCTTGCCGCTCTGGGCCTCCTCCACCAGCGCGGCCATCCGGGCGAGCTGGGTGTCGGCACCGACCCTGGTGGCCTCGACCACGAGCCGGCCGCCCGCGTTGAGCGTCGCTCCCGTGACGGAGTCACCGGCGGCGACCTCGACGGGCACCGACTCGCCGGTGAGCATGGAGACGTCGACGGCGGACGAGCCCTCCACCACCGTGCCGTCCGTGGCGATCTTCTCCCCGGGGCGCACCAGGAAACGGTCCCCGACCTCCAGCCCGGCCGTGGGCAGGGTGATCTCACGGCCGTCGCGCAGCACGGTGACCTCCTTGGCTCCCAGTTCCATGAGCGCCCTGAGCGCGGCGCCGGCCTTGCGCTTCGAGCGGGCCTCGAAGTAGCGGCCCGCCAGGATGAAGGCGGTGACGCCGGCGGCCGCCTCCAGATAGATGTTCCCCGCTCCGTCGCTCCGGCCGATGGTGAACGCGAAGGGGTGCGTCATGCCCGGCGTGCCGGCGGTCCCGAGGAAGAGCGCCCACAACGACCACAGGAACGCGGCCGAGGTACCGACCGAGATCAGGGTGTCCATGGTGGCGGCGCCGTGCCGGGCGTTGGTCCAGGCGGCCCGGTGGAAGGGCCAGGCGGCGTACGTGACGACCGGCGCGGCCAGCGTGAGGGACAGCCACTGCCAGTACGTGAACTGGAGAGCCGGGACCATCGCCATCGCGATGACCGGCACGGCGAGCACGGTGGCGGTGACGAGCCTCTGGCGCAGGGATCTCAGCTCGGTGTCGACGGGCTCGTCCTCGGCCGGACCGTCTCCCCGGCCGTCGGTGTCCCCGGGTCCGGGTCGCGGCGGGGCGGGCCGCCGGGCCGAGTAGCCGGTGGCCTCGACCGTGGCGATCAGGTCGTCGACCGAGACGTCCTCGGCGTACGCGACCCGGGCCTTCTCCGTGGCGTAGTTGACGGTGGCCTCGACCCCCTCCATACGGTTGAGCTTCTTCTCGATCCGGGCCGCGCACGAAGCGCAGGTCATGCCGCCGATGGCGAGCTCGACCCGGGCGGCGCCGGGCGTGGTGGGAGTCATTTCCTGCTCCTCGTACGAACGGGACCAGCATACCCCTCATGGGTATCCTCTTCCTCCCCAAGCTATACCCCCCACCCGTATACTTGGCAAGGTCCGGCCACTCCTGTCGCACATACCCCCTGAGGGTATATGTTTCAGGGAATCGGTCCCTTCCCGGGCCCTCCTCGAGGAGCACAGGAGCAGGAGCAGTCATGAACCCCGCCGCGAAGATCACCGCCTTCGTCACCGCACTCACGGCGTCCTTCGGCGCCGCGTACGGCATCGGTTCCGCCGTGGGCACCGGTGCCGGGACCACCAGCTCCCCGGAGCGTGCCGAACACACGCGGAGCACGGCGGCACCACACGCCCGGGAGAGCCGCGCGGCCGGCCCGGCAGGGGGCCTTCAGGTCACCGAGGGCGGGTACACGCTCGACCTGAGCACCCCGCGACTGGAGGCGGGGCAGCGGGGCGAACTGCGGTTCGCCGTCCGGGACGAGGCCGGTGAGCCGGTCAAGGAGTTCCGCCGGGAACACGGCAAGGAACTCCATCTGATCCTCGCCTCACGCGATCTGGTCACCTATCGCCATCTGCACCCGGCCCGGGCGGCCGACGGGACGTGGAGCACACCGGTCGAGTTGCCGGCGGCGGGCGACTACCGGGTCTTCGCCGACTTCACACCCGCGGACTCGAACACCGGGGATCTGACCCTGGGAGCGGATCTGGCCGTGTCCGGGCCGTACAAGGCGGCGGAGCTCCCGAAGCCCTCCCGGACGGCCGTCGTCGACGGGTACACGGTGTCCCTGAACGGCGATCTGCGTCCCGACGTGCCGGAACGTCTCACGTTCACCGTGCGGAAGGACGGCCGTCCGGTGACCGATCTGCAGCCTTATCTGGGCGCCTACGGACACCTCGTCGCGCTGCGCGCCGGAGACCTCGCCTACCTCCACGTCCACCCGGACGGCTCCACGGAGCCCGGGCCCGGTGTCTCCTTCACCGCGACGGCGCCCGGTTCCGCCGACCACCGGCTGTTCCTGGACTTCAAGCACGACGGCACCGTCCGGACGGCGGCCTTCACCGTTCCGTCGGCAGCGGCGGCACAGGCCCCCGGCACGACGGCGCCTCCGCAGGAGCACGGGCACTGAGGGCTGCCCCGTTCCGGACCTCGGCGGCGGAGGCCGACCACGCTCCCGCGGGTCAGCCGGCCCGGGCGGCGGAGGGGGTCTCCGCGGTTCCGCCGGGCGCCCCGGTGCGTCCCGGCTGCCGGAACGCGGTGACGGTGTGCCGGACGAAGCTCCGGATGCCCGGCGTGGTCCGCTCCTTCGGCCAGACCAGCCGCAGGGGAACGGCCGGCCCGTCCGCCAGGCGGATGCTGACGGTTCCCTCGGGTGCGCCGCCGCCTCCCGACGGCGGCGCGGCAAGGGCGACCGCCTGGCCCAGGCGGACCACCGCCAGCATCTGCAGACCGTCGCTCACCTGGGGTCCGGGCGTACCCGGCAGCCCGTCCGGCCAGAGGTTGGGGTCGTTGAGCTGAGCCCCTGGGCCCTGCCAGCCGAGCAGGGGTTCACCGGCCAGATCGGCGACGCGCAGGGTCTTTGCCCCCGCCAGCCGGTGCCGGGCGCCCACCAGCACACTGATCCGTTCGCGGCGCAGCACCACGCTGCTCAGTCCGTTCCCGCCCACGGGGGCGCGGACGAGCGCGATGTCGGCCTGCCCCGAACGCAGCCGGCCGAGCTGGTCGTCGATCGTGCCGACGGCGGTCCGGGCCGGGTGCGCCGGGTCGGCCTCGTTGTACGAGCGGACCATCCTGTCGAGCAGGGCCGCGTCGCATCCGGGTCCGGTCAGTGTCACCGAGGCGTTCCGCTCGGCCGCCCTGCGCACCCGTGAGGTCACGTTCCCCGCCTGGGCCAGGAGCGACCGGCCCTCCTCGAGCATCGCGTGGCCGGCGGCGGTCAGTGTGGCGCCTTTCGGCGTACGCAGCAGCAGGGTGGCGCCGACGGCCTTCTCCAGGGCGAGGATCGCGCGCGAGAGCGCCGGCTGCGTCATGGACAGGCGTTGTGCGGCGCGGGTGAAGTTGCCCTCCTCCGCCACGGCGATGAAGTAGTGGACCTGCCGGATCTCCACGTCACCCATGCACGCATCCTCCCACCCGGACGCATGCCCGCGCGGCATCGGGCCATGCCGGAACGGAACTTCCATGATCGTCGCCGGGGCGGTCTGCTGGAGGTACGGACGAAGGGCACCCGCCCCGGCCGAGGCATCGAGCAGGAGCACGGCATGACCAAGTACGCCCCCAAGGCAGTGGTGACGGCCGGGACCGGCGGCATCGGGCTGGAGACGGCCCTCGGACTGGCGCGCCGGGGCTGGGACCTCACCCTCGTCGGCCGCGACCCCGAGCGTGGCAAGGCGGCGGTGGCCCGCGTCGACGAGGCCGCGGGGCGCGGCGCGGGGCGGTTCGTCGGCGCGGACCTGTCGTCCCTGGCCGCGACCCGGCTGCTGGGGGAACGCCTCGCCGGCGAGGGCGGCCTCGATCTGCTGGTGAACAACGTGGGCGGCATGTGGACCGAGCGCCGGGAGAGCCCGGAGGGCGTCGAGCTGAGCATCGTCCTCAACCACCTCTCGCCCTACGTCCTCACCGGGACGCTGACCGACGCGCTCGCCGCGGCGGCACCGAGCCTCATCGTGAACGTCACGTCGAGCGCCGTCGCCGCCGCTCAGGCCGTGTTCGAGGAAGCCGAACCGCCGGGCCCCCACTACGGTCTCGCCGCCACGGGACGGGCCAAGCTGGCCCATCTCGCGCACACGGTGGAGCTCGCCGAGCGGCTCCGCCCCCGGGGCGTCTCGGTCTTCGCCGTCGACCCCGGGGCCGCCGCGACGGACAACGCCGCGCGGATGACCGTCGACATCCTGTCCCCCGCCCTGCGGCCCCACTGGGAGGAGATCAGGAAGGGCGTCTCGGCGCCGGTGGCGGCGGCCGCGACGGGTCCGCTGGCCGCCGCCACCGACCCCGCGCTGGACGGACGCACCGGTCTGGTGATCGGGCCCGGCGGCGCCGTCGACGGGACGCTCCTGGCCTACGTCACCCCCGGACTCACCGAGGCCGTGCGGGTCTGGACGGCCGGTCTCATGGCGGCGGCGGGCCAGGCGTCCTGACGGGTTCTACCGCACCAGGCAGGGCCGCTTGGCGTCGAACGTCCAGCCGGGCACGAGGTACTGCATGGCGTCGGCGTCGTTCCGCGCCCCCAGGGCCTTCTCGAGGTAGAGCTCGTGGGCGGCGTGGAGGCGGTCCATGTCGAGTTCGACACCCAGGCCGGGTGCGTCGGGGACGGCGATCTCACCGTCCGAGATGCGGGGCGGGGCGACGGTGAGCCGCTCCAGGCCCTCCTGCCAGATCCAGTGCGTGTCCAGGGCGTTGTACTCCCCGGGGGCGGCGGCACCGCAGTGCGTGATCATGGCGAGGGAGATGTCGAAGTGGTTGTTGGAGTGGCAGCCCCAGGTCAGGCCCATCGCGTTGCACAGCTGTGCCACGCGCACCGACCCCTGCATGGTCCAGAAGTGCGGGTCGGCGAGCGGGATGGACACGGACTGCAAAGCCAGGGCGTGGGTCAGCTGCCGCCAGTCGGTGGCGATCATGTTGGTCGCGGTCGGGAGGCCGGTCGCACGGCGGAACTCGGCCAGGACCTCACGCCCCGAGTAGCCGTCCTCCGCCCCGCAGGGGTCCTCGGCGTAGGCGAGGGTGCCCAGCAGCGGGGAGCAGAGCTCGACCGCCTCGCGGAGCGACCAGGCGCCGTTCGGGTCCAGGGTGATCCGGGCCCCGGGGAAGCGGTCCTTGAGCGCGGTGACGGCCTCGACCTCCTCGGTGCCCGCGAGGACTCCGCCCTTCAGCTTGAAGTCCCGGAAGCCGTAGAGGTCGTAGGCGGCCTCGGCCTGGCGGACGATCGCCCCGGGAGTGAGGGCCTCCTCGTGGCGGATGCGGTACCAGTCGACGTCGGACCGGGGTTCGCGGACGTAGTCCAGCTCCGTGCGGTCGGGGTCGCCGACGTAGAAGAGGTAGCCCAGCACCCGTACGGAGTCCCGTTGCATGCCGTCGCCCAGCAGGGCCGCGACCGGCACGTCGAGGTGCTGGCCCAGCAGGTCGAGCAGGGCCGACTCGACCGCGGTGACGGCGTGCACGGTGGTCCGCAGATCGAAGGTCTGGGCACCCCGCCCGCCCGAGTCACGGTCCGCGAACCTGCTTCCGATCTCGCGCAGGACGCGCTTGTGGTCGCCCACCTTCGCGCCGAGGACCAGGGACTCGGAGTCCCGGAGGGTCCGGGTGATCTTCTCGCCTCCGGGCACCTCCCCGAGCCCGGTCCGGCCCTCGGAGTCCTTCAGGACGACGATGTTGCGGGTGAAGAACGGGCCGTGGGCGCCGGAGAGGTTCAGCTCCATGCAGTCGCGGCCGGCGACGGGATAGACGGAGAAGTGGGTGACGGTCGGCTGGTTCATGCTGGTCGGGTTCCTTGGGTGCGAGAGGGAGCGGGCCGGGAGCCGGGATGCGGTGCCTTCAGAGGCCGGTGACGTCGAGGGTCCACTCGGCCGCCAGGACGCCTCCGAGGCCGAGGACCGCGAGCACGGTCGTGTAACCGGTGCGGACCTTGATCGCCTGGATGACCGAGAGGTTGAAGTACTCCTTGAACAGCCAGAATCCCGGGTCGTTGACGTGGGAGAAGGCGATCGATCCGCACGACACGGCGAGGACCATCATCTCGGGGTGGGCGCCGCTCCCGGCGAGGAGCGGCAGCACCACGCCGGAGGCGGTGACCACGGCCACCGTCGCGGAGCCGAGCGCGATGCGCAGGATGGCGGCGATGAGCCAGGCCAGGATGATCGGCGAGACCGGCCAGTGCTCCGTGACGTCCTTGATGTAGTCGGAGATCCCGCCCTCGACGAGGACGTTCTTGAAGGCTCCGCCCGCACCGATGACCAGCAGGATCATCGCCATCGCCCGGGCTGCCGAGGCGCAGGAGGCGCTGACGTCGGCCAGGCTGCGGCCGATCCGTGGTCCGAACGCCCAGGCCGCCAGGAGGAGGGCCAGCAGGAGCGCGATCGGCGCGGAGCCGACGAAGGCGATCCCGTGCAGGAACGGGCTTTCACCGGACGCGGCCATGTCGACCACGGCCGCGCCGGCGATCAGCGCCACCGGGAAGAGCGCCACGAACAGCGACCACCCCATGCCCGGCATCTCCTCGTCGGTGAACTCCCGGTCACTGACGAGGCCTTGGGGGATGGAGGGGTTCATCGCCCTCACGAACGGCAGCCGCGGCCACAGCAGCGCGACGAGCGCACCCGCGGGCACGGCGATGAAGAGGCCGTAGAAGAGGGTGTGGCCGACGGAGGCGTGGAACGTCGCGGCGACGGCGGTGGGACCGGGGTGCGGCGGAAGGAAGCTGTGCATCGTGGACAGCGAGATCGACATCGGCAGGCCCACCCACAGCAGGTTCACCCCGGTGACCCTGACGAGCGTGAACGCGATCGGCACGATGATGATGAAGGCGACCTCGTAGAACATGGTCACGCCGATGAGCATGGACGTGACCACCATGGCCAGCTGCACCCCGCGCGGTCCGAAGGCGTCGAGCAGTCTGCCGGCGATCCGCTGGGCCGCGCCGGAGTCACCCATGATCCGCCCGACCATCGCACCGAGGCCGATGGTGAGCATGGTGTCGCCGATCTGGTCCCCGATTCCGGCCGAGAGGACGTCCGGTATCTCGACGGCCGGTATCCCCTGGACCAGAGCCACGCCGACGGCCACGAGCAGCAGTGCGGCGAAGCCGTTGAGCTTCATACGGGTCATCAGGAGCAGCAGCACCACCACGCTGATCCCGACTACGACGAGCGACATGCCAGTTCCCCGATCTCATCCTCATATGCAGATGGCGTATATGTATGAGAACGGAGGTTAGGGCGGTGAACGCGACAGGGTCAATGGGTGTGACAGCGCGGATTTACGATGGGCGGATGCCGGAGAACAGCGGGGTCCGTGGGGTGAAGTCGGCGTCCCGCACGGTCGCCCTGCTCGAACTCCTCGCCTCCCGGGGCGACCGGCCGGCCCGGCTGGACGAACTCGCCGAGGAGCTCGGCGTACCGCGCAGCAGCATGTACCAGTTGCTGCGGACCCTCGTCGACTGCGGCTGGGTGCGCACCGACACCACCGGCTCCCTGTACGGCATCGGCATCCGCGCCCTGCACACGGGGACGAGTTATCTGGACAGCGACCCGCATGTGCGCGCGGCGCGCCCCTACCTCGACGAGGCCTCGGACGCGCTCGGCGAGACGATCCATCTGGCCAGGCTCGACGGTTCGAACGTCGTGTATCTGGCGACGCGTGAGTCCCACGAGTACCTGCGCACCATCAGCAGGGTGGGGCGCCGCATCCCGGCGCACGCCGGGGCGCTCGGTAAGGCCCTGCTCGCCGAGCGGCCCGATGACCGACTTCCTCTGCCGGAGGGGCCCCTGACTCCCCGCACGGAGAACACGCACACCGAACGCGCCACACTGCTGGCCGATCTCGCCGGGGTGCGCGAGCGCGGCTACTCGATCGACCGCGAGGAGACGGTGACGGGCATCGCGGGTTTCGGCTTCGCCCTGCGGTACGACACACCGGCCGTCGACGCCATCAGCTGCTCGGTGCCGGTGGCGCGGCTCGGCGAGGAGCACGAGAGGCGGGTCGTGGCGGTGATGCGGGAGATCCGCACGAAGATCGAGAGCGCCCTGTCCCCCGCCTCCGGCGCCCCCGACTGGCGCTGACCCATCACCTCCGGTGCACCCGACCGGCGCCGACCCGCCGCGTCCTGCGTCCCGGACCGGCGCTGCCTCCCCCCGCGTCGGGCCGCGGGGGGAGGCAGCGCCCCGAGGGCGTTCCGCCGCGTCAGCCGCGGGGCGTGTCGAGCGCGTTCAGCAGCCGGTCGACGTCCTCGTCGCAGGTGTAGGGCGCGAGGCCGACCCGTACGCCGCCCTCGTCCCCCAGTCCGAGCCGGCGGGACGCCTCCAGGGCGTAGAACGACCCGGCCGGTGCGTCCACTCCGCGTTCGGCCAGGTGCCGGGAGACCTCCCCCGAGTCCCGGCCCGCCACCGTGAACAGCGTGGTCGGGGTACGCCGTGCCGCACGGGAGTACACGGTGACGCCGTCCAGCCCGGCCAGTCCTTCCTCGATGCGGCCGTGCAGCCGGTCCTCGTGCGAGGCGAGCGCCGTGAACGCCCGGACCAGACGCTCCCGCCTGCTGCCGGCGCCCGGGGCGAGCCCGGCGAGGAAGTCCACCGCCGCCGTCGCACCCGCCAGCAACTCGTAGGGCAGCGTGCCGAGTTCGAAGCGCTCGGGCACGGCGTCGCTGGAGGGCAGCAGCTTGTCCGGACGGAGGCTGTGGAGCAGTTCCCGCCGCCCGGTCAGCACGCCGAGATGCGGTCCGAGGAATTTGTACGGCGAGCAGACCAGGGTGTCCGCGCCGAGGGCGGTGAGATCGACCGTGGCGTGCGAGGCGTAGTGCACCGCGTCGACGTGGAGAAGCGCGCCGGCGCCGTGCACCAGGGCGGCGAGGGCGGGGATGTCGGGGCAGGTGCCGATCAGGTTGGAGGCCGCGGTGACGGCCACGAGCCGGGTGCGGCCGGACAGTACGGCTTCGAGGTGTGCGGCGTCGAGCTCACCCGTTCCGGGGTCGAAATCGGCCCACCGGACCGTCGCTCCCACGGCCTCGGCGGCCTGCACCCAGGGCCGTATGTTGGAGTCGTGGTCGAGCCGGGACACCACCACTTCGTCCCCCGGTCCCCAGTCCTTGGCCATGGTGCGCGCCAGGTCGTAGACGAGCTGGGTGGCGCTGCGCCCGAACACCACCGAGCCTGCCTCCGAGCCGAGCAGATCGGCCAGGGCCGACCGTGCGTCGGCCACGATCGTCTCGGCGTTGCGCGCGGCCTCCGTGAGGACGCCCCGGTTCGCCAGGGGACGGGTGAGGGCTTCGGCGATCGCGTCGACGACCTGCTGCGGCGTCTGGGTGCCGCCCGGCGCGTCGAAGCGGGCGGTTCCCGCCTTCAGCGCCGGGAAGCAGGAACGGATCGCCTGCACGTCGAGGGTGTGGCCGGTGTCGCTGCTCAAGGGGTGCTCCGGGAGGGGTGAGGTCGGGCGCCGGCGCCGCGCCGGCCGGCCGACGCGCCCCCACGCCCGGGGCGGCGGGTGACTGACCCGGCTCGGGTACGCCCCGAGCCGCGCCAGGGACTCGATGGTCATGATGGCACCGAAGCCTCGCGGCCACGTGGTGTCGCCCGCCGGGACCCCGGACGCGGGCCGCGGAAACACCGAATCGGGGGCCGTCGCGTCCGACGGCCCCCGATCGGGGCGTTCAGCGGCGGGAAACCGGCCCCGCGTGGCTGCCCGGTGCTCCGGCACGGCTCCGGACGGGCGCCGGGGCCGTGCCGCTATCCGGCGTACGTCTCGAACTCGGCGACCTTCGGTGTCCCGGACGAACCGGTGATCTCGAAGGTGATCTTCTTCAGCGAGGTCTTGGGCACGGTGATGGCACCGGCCCTGGTCCCGGAGGTGAGAACCGCGCCGGTGTCACCGTTGACGACCTTCCAGGCCCCGATGGCACCGGTGGAACCGGAGGCCTCACGGATGTTGACCTTCGACACGGACGTGGCGGTCCCCCACTTGATCGAGATGGAACCCGTCGATCCGGCCGGCGACCAGAAGGTGCTCATGTCACCGTCACGCACGTTTCCGTAGCTGGATCCGCTCGCCTTGCTGGAGCCGTCGGATCCGGCCCCGATGCTGAGGTTGGTGCCGCCGGGCTGGGTGGGGTCCGTCGGATCCGGCGTCGGGTCCGTGGGGTCCGGCGTGGGGGTGGGCGTCGTCGGCGAGCAGCTGCCGTCCGACACCTTCAGGCCCTTGTTGGCACCCGCGGTCGCAGCCACGATCGCCGGGACGCAGCTCGCGTTGTCCAGGCTGTAGGAGTAGGGGATGCTGACGGTGGTGTTGGACTTCGGGTCGGGACCGGCCGGGTTGTTCTCGCTGCCCTTGGCGGACCAGGTCACGTTGTCGAACGTGTTGCCGCCGACCTGCCAGTATCCGGCCGCGTTCGTGTAGAACGTGCCCAGGACGTCCTTGGAGTTCTTGAAGTAGTTGTTGTCGACCTTGGCCCGCGCTCCGGCCCGGGAGTTGATTCCGGACTCGTTGAGCTTCACGTAGTAGTTGTTGTAGATGTGGGCGATGCCGCCGCGCAGCAGGGGCGCCCGCGAGTCGATGTTCTCGTACAGGTTGTGGTGGTACGTGATGTAGCCGTTCGAGAGCTCGGTCTCACTGGAACCGACCAGGCCGCCACGGCCGGAGTTGCGCAGGGTGCTGTAGGACAGCGTGACGTACTGGGTGTTGTCCTTCATGTCGAAGAGGCCGTCGTAGCCCTCCGACTCGCCGCCCGAGGCCTCGAGAGTCGTGTGGTCGACCCAGACGTTGCGGACGTCGCTCTCCATGCCGATGGCGTCACCGCCGTTGGACGTGGGCGAGCCGGACTTCTTGACGTTCTTGACGGTCACGTTCTGGATGATGATGTTGCTGGACTCACGGATGTGGATGCCCAGCTGGTCGAAGACGGCACCGCTGCCGACGCCGACGAGCGTGACGTTGCTGATCTGCTTGAGCTCGATCACACCGGCTGCGGTGTTGCAGCTGTTCCCGGACACCTTGGCGGTGTTGCCGTGGTTGATCGTGCCCTCGACCTGGATGGTGATCGGGGTGCTGCTGCTGGCCCGGTTGCACAGGGCCGTGTGGATCGCGGTACCCGTGGTGGCCCGCACGGTCGTCCCGCCGGCGCCGCCGGTGGTCCCGCCGTTCTGGGTCGCGTATCCGGTGGCACTCCCGGTCGCCGCCGCCGACGCCGCCTCGGGCATCGACAGCACCACGCCGGTCGCGGCCGCCACGGCCAGCGTGGCCAGAGCGGCGTTGAGTCGCAGCGCGACTGGTCGTCTCATGTTGGTGTCCCCATTCGTGTTCACATGCTGTGGTGCTGCTCCATGCCGCGGTCGCAACGGCGAACCGGCGGGGCTGTCGGCTTGACGCCGGGCAGCACTCGTCGGCCGGTGGTGCATGTTCGTTCCGAGCGGTCGGGGCGGCGGTCTCCGCCGGTCCCGGGACGAGCGAGGCGGCCGGGCCCGGTGCGGACAGGTGTGGTGCACCGTCGTCCGCCGGTGGGGCCGGCCTCCCGGTGAAGCCCTGGGCCGATCAGGTGGCGGCTCACGCGCGTTCGTCGCGACGGCCGTCGCGGACGAACGCTTCCACCGGACGGGACCCAGAAGGGGAAAGCGCTTTCTGTCCGCGACAATAGAGGGCCCGTCGCCGGACTGACAAGGTTCATGACAGAGATGAAATCCGGGACCCCGCCCGGCGCACTAACGGCAACACCCGCTCAAGTCAGTGGACTTGAGACATTCGAGGCAGCACTCCCGCCGCGCTCCTGCCCTCTCATCGAAAGTCAGACGGCGCCGTCGGCACGCAGTTCGCCGATCTGCCCTGCGGTGTAGCCGAGTTCGGCCAGGATCCGTCCGGTGTGCTCGCCGGCCGCGGGGACGGCACCCATGCGCGGGGTGGTGCCCGCCAGGTCGACGGGCGGCAGCAGCGCTTCGACCGTCGCTCCGCCGGGCACGGCCACCTCCCGCCAGCGGTCACGGGCGGCCAGTACGGGATGTTCCAGGAACTGCTTCACGTCGTTGACGGGGGCGTTGGCGATGCCGATGGCATCGAGAAGCGCCGTCACCTCGCCGCTGCCGGATGCGGCGATCCGCCCGGCCAGGAGCGCGTCGACCTCCTCACGGTTGCTCACCCGGGCCGGTCCGGTGGCGAAGCGCGGGTCGTCGGTGAGGCCGGGATCACCGAGGAACCGCTCGCAGAGCGCGGCCCATTCGCGCTCGTTCTGCACGGAGAGCAGTACGTCCCTGCCGTCGGCCGCGGTGTAGGTGCCGTACGGGGCGATGGTGGCGTGCCGGGTGCCGACCCTCGGCGGCTGCGCACCGCTGTAGGCGGTGTAGTAGGCGGGCTGTCCCATCCACTCGGCGAGCGCCTCGAACAGCGAGACCTCCACGGCGCGCACGGTGCCCCGGGTGGCCCGCGTGAACAGCGCGGTCAGGATGCCGCTGTAGGCGTACATGCCCGCCGCGATGTCGGCGACCGACACCCCGGCCCGGGCCGCCTCACGGGCACTGCCGGTGAGGGAGACCAGGCCGGTCTGGCACTGCACCAGGAGGTCGTAGGCCTTCCGGTCCTTCCAGGGCCCGCTCGATCCGTAGCCGGTGACCGCGCACGGGATCAGCGTCGGGTACCGCTCCGCCAGGTCGTCGGCGGACAGGCCCATGCGGGCGGCGGCACCGGGCGCGAGGTTCTGGACGAACACGTCGGCCCGCGCCAGGAGTTCCTCCAGGACTGCTCGCCCCCGCCCGGTCTTCAGGTCGAGCGTCAGGGACTCCTTGGAGCGGTTCAGCCAGACGAAGTAGCTGGACTGGCCGTGCACCGTGGTGTCGTACCGGCGGGCGAAGTCGCCGCCGCCCGGACGCTCCACCTTGATCACCCGGGCTCCGAGATCGGCGAGCTGGCGGGTGGCGAAGGGGGCGGCCACCGCCTGTTCGATGCTCACGACGGTGATGCCGGACAACGGCAGTTCGTCGGCGGGCACGTTTTCCTCGGCCATGGGTCGTCCTTCGGGGGTGTCGGTGAACCGAGCGGGCCCCCATCATGTGCGTTCACGCGCAGCCCACGGAGGACCGGGCCGCACAGGCGGGCCGGGGGCAGGGATCCATGCCCCCGGCGCGTGCAGCCGTGCCGAGGGCCACCGGCCTCCGGGGGGGGCGAGACGCTCGGGCCGTCCTCGACGGCACCTCGATATTGACATGGGCAGATCCACTCGTGATGCTGTGAGAGCGCTCTTTTCATCGATGTACATGTCGGTGCGGAGGCGGGGACATGACCGCCCGTCATCCCCGCGTCCCTCGCCGGCATGGCCCTGACCAGCCCTGCCCGCGTGCCGGCAACCGCTCCCCCGGTTGCCGCGGCGCGGCGCGGAGGCCGACCATGGAGCGGGATGATGAAGCTTCCTCGTCACCTTTCCGGTATCGCCGCGTTCGCTCTCTCCGTCCTGCTCGCCGCCGCGATGTGTCTCGTCTCCGCCGGGACCGCGCGGGCGGACCGTACCGGTATGCAGGCCGCGGATCCCAGCGTCCTGCGCGTCGGCGGCACCTACATCTCGGTGCAGTCGACCGGGGGCGGCATAGCCGTGCGGCAGGCTTCGTCGACGGCGGGCCTGGCCTCCGCACCGGCCCGCCAGGTCTGGTCGGACGCCCGCGGCCTCGGCGAGGTCTGGGCCCCGGAGATCGTGCGGGACGGCGGCCGCTACTACATCTACTTCTCGGCCGGCCGGGGCGCCGCCCACCGGATGTACGTCATCGACTCGGCCGCACCGGACAGCGGATACACCGGGGAGTCGAAGCTCGCGCTGGCCGACGACAAGTGGGCCATCGACGGCACCCTGTTCACCTTCAACGGGCAGCGCTGGTTCGTCTGGTCCGGCTGGGCGGGCGACACGAACGTCGAGCAGAACCTCTACATCAGCCGGATGAGCGGCCCGAGGACGCCGACCGGCGCGCGGTACGTGATCTCGCAGCCACGCGAGAGCTGGGAACGGGTCGTCGGCAACCCGTTCATCAACGAGGCACCCGAGGCGATCAAGGACCCGAACGGGCAGCTGCACATCGTGTACAGCGCAAACGGCAGCTGGAGCGACCAGTACTGCCTGGCCGATCTGCGGCTCCGGGCCGGCGGCGACCCCACGTACGTATGGGACTGGTACAAGTCGAACGGCTGCCTCTTCGGCTCCTCCCGCGCGACGATGATGTCCGGCTGGGACCCCACCCTGTACGTCGACGGCCCCGGCCACCACAGCTTCGTCCTGCTCGACGGCGACATCGGGACGAGCCCGCCGGCCGGCCCGCGCTTCCCCCTCATGTTCCACGCGGTCGCCAAGGGGACTCCGTACTCGTGGGCGAACCGTTACTGGTACACCGGCACGTTCACCTGGTGGGGCGGCACCACGTACAGCAGGGCCAACGTCCCCGGCTCGAACACCAGCACCGGCTGGAGCCTGAAGTTCTTCGAGTGACACCGCTCGGCCTACCCGCCCGCCGCCGGAAAAAGACGTGGCCCCCGGCGCCCGGGCGGGCTACGCTCCCGCCGATGACTACTCGAGGTTTCCGCAGATTGGGGGTCCTGACCGCGCAAGGTGAGTGCTGATGCTCACCACGACCGCGTTCCAGGATTCCCGCATTTCCTTCTGGCCGCGCGTGCGGGAGATCGCCGTGCCGCCCTCCATGATCGGGACCGCGACGGCCCGGCGCCGCGCCGGCGACTGGGCGGGGGCCTGCGCCGCCGCCGGATTCGACGTCGATCTCGACCTGCGTACCGTCGCACGTGTCCACGGCAGTGACCTGGCCGCCCGTCTCCGGGCGGACCTGCGCCGACTGGCACCGGACCTGTTGCGGTGGCACATGCCCAGGACCGCGCCCGACGGACTGCTCCGCACCGGCACGACGCTCACGCTCGCCAGGTACGACGAACCGGGGCATCCCCGTCCTGTACGTCTCGTGGTGCGTACCGCGCCCGCGTGGGCGGAGGGCGGGCAGCGCATCAGCCTCACGGTGTGGGACGGCCTCGCACCGCACGGACACGGGTACGGCCCGAGCGGCTACCGCCCTCCGGACCGGCGGTTCCGCCTGGACCTGCACCGGCACCTCTGGGACGCGGACCGCAGTCACGAACTGCGCCCGCGCACCGGGGCGGACGGGCCCCTCGACGGGCCGGTACCTCCCTGGGCCTTCGGCGAGTACCCCGTCGGCCACGATCCGCGTCCCGCGCAACCAGGTGGACCTGACGACACCGTGCAGGGTCTTCCCCGCATAAGCGGTGACCTGGTTGCGGTGCTGGAGCCCGGCCGGATCGACCGTGAAGCTCTCCTCGGGAGCCAGGACCACGAAGTCCGCGTCCCGCCCCGCCTCGATCGCACCCTTCCGTCCCAGCCCGGCCAGAGCCGCCGGACCCGCCGACATCCAACGCACCACATCCTCCAGGCTGTGACCACGACGACGCGCCTCCGTCCACATCGCCGGAAGCCCCAGCTGGAGGGAGGAGATACCGCCCCAGGCGGACGCGAAGTCAGGGGTCTTCAGGTCCGTGGTGCACGGCGAGTGATCGGAGACGACACAGTCGATCGTGCCGTCCGCCAGCCCCGCCCACAACGCGTCCTGATTGACCGCCTCACGAATCGGCGGACAGCACTTGAACTCC
>NZ_JNYQ01000014.1 GCF_000717245.1 Kitasatospora papulosa | reverse complement strand
GAGAGCTACGACGCCGGACTCCACCTCCGAGCCTCTCTGATCTGGATCAACGACCTCTTACCGACGACCGAATGATCACAACCTCACACAGGCCCTAGTCGGCCGGCCCGGACAGCTTCGTGAAGTCCCAGGACCTGACGGTCCGCGGCGTCAGCCGGATCCAGGCGTGCCGTTCGTCGTGCGGCAGCGAGTCCAGGCCGAGGTACTTGGCCGCGAACAGCCTTTCCGGCGACGCCAGCTCGGCACATTCCCGGCCCGTGCGGGGAGCCTCCCCGACGAAGGAGACCTCGCCGCACAGCTCCACCCCGCGCAACTCGCCGTACTCCACCCCGTCGTCCACCACTACGGCGGCCTCAGGGGTGCGGCGGAGCTGCGACCAGCGCAGACTCCTCATCAGCGAGTAGAGCCAGAGGGAGCCGCCGTCCCACACGAACCACAGGGCCGAGACGTGCGGCATCCCCTCGGGGGACACCGTCGCGACCCTGCAGGTGCGCTGTTCGGTGAGGTAGGCGTCCCGCTCGGCGTCGGTCATCATGATCCGACGGCCACGGCGCTGTGCAGCGTTCACGGGACGCCCTTCCTGGAGGAACCGGCCGGTTCCGGAAGCATGGGGCCTCGGCCGTGATCACGCAATGGCTCCGCCGCCCCGTCCGCTCACACCAGAGTGATGGAGCCTCCCTCGACCCGGATCTGCTTCTCCGGCAGCGGCTGGGTCGCCGGGCCGCCCGTCACCTCGCCGGTCGCCGCGTCGAACGTGCTGTTGTGGCACGGGCAGGTGATGACGCCGTCGGCGATTCCCTTCACCGCGCATCCCTGGTGGGTGCACTTCGACGAGAACGCCTTGAACTCACCGGCCTTCGGCTGCGTCACCACCACCTCCTGGTCGGCGAAGACCACTCCTCCGCCCTCCGGGATGTCGGCGGTCGCGGTGAGCGGTGCGCCGGCGCCCTCGCCGCCGCTCTCCCCGGCCGGTTCGGCCGGGTCGGAGCCGCCGGAGTCCTTCGCCCCGCCTCCGCACGCGGTGAGTGCGACGGCCAGTCCCGCCGCTCCCGCCGTGACGACGGTGCGCCGTCCGAGGCGGATCCGGTTCTCGTGCGATGCGCTCATACCGGCATTCCCTTCATGGGGTGACAAGACATCAGGTGGATGGATGTCAGAGGGAGGAACATCTGTGCATACGGATCAGCGTGGCAGCCTGTTCAGATCTGCGGGCGGAAGTGGTCACCCGCCGCGCCGTGCGTCTCGGCGTCGTCGGCTTCCGGGCGGCCCGAGGGCCCGGTCACCTGTGCAGGCGGACCGGCAGGGCCCGCACGCTGTTGCCCACGAACGAGGCGTGGCGGAGCAGTTCCGAGTCTGGTACGGCGAGATCGAGGTCCGGGAACCGGGTGAACAGTTCCCGGAGCGCGGCCGTGCTCTCCATCCGGGCCAGTGGGGCGCCCAGGCAGTAGTGCGCGCCGTGGCCGAGGGAGAGATGCCGCGTCCCGTCGGCGCGGGTGATGTCGAAGCGACCGGCGTCGGGACCGTGGGCCTTCTCGTCGCGGCCCGCCGCCGAGTAGCCGGCGAGCACCGGGGTCCCCTCGGGGATCACCGTGCCGTCGATCGTCAGGTCGCGGGTCGGGTACCGGAAGGGGAAGTAGCTGACCGGGCTGTCCCAGCGCAGTGTCTCCTCCACCACGTCCGCCCAGCTCGCCCCGCCCGACAGGACGAGGTCGAGCTGATCGCGGTGGGTGCACAGGGCGCGCACGGCGTTCGTGATCAGGTTCAGTGTCGTCTCGTGCCCGGCGATGACCGTGAGCATCAGCGTGCCGATCAGCTCGTGGGGGCCGAGCCGGTCACCGTTCTCCTCGCGGGCCGCGATCAGCGCGCTGGTCAGGTCGTCCCCCGGGTCCTTCGTCCGGGCGGCGGCGACCGTGCTCAGCACCTCCACCATCTCCCGATTGGCCGCCGTGGACTCCTCGGGGCCGATGTCCGTGGCGACGATGCGGTTGGACAGGTCGTGCAGCCGGTCGTGATGGGCGGCGTCCACGCCCAGCAGTTCACAGATGACCCCCATGGGCAGAGGCAGCGCGAAGTGCGCCCGCAGGTCGGCGACACCGCCCCCGGCGGTGGCGGCGCGGTCGAGTCCGTCCAGGAGGGATGCGGTCAACGCCTCGATCCGAGGGCGCAGTTCCTCCACGCGCCGGGTGGTGAACGCTTTGCTCACCAGGGCCCGCAGTCGCCGGTGGTCCGCCCCGTCGGCGGTGGTCATGCCCTGCACCGTGGCGAACGTCCTCAGCGGCCAGCCGTCCGGGATCGCGCCCGACCGGAGCGCCGCGAAGTGCCGTGCGTCCTTGGCCACATCGGGGTGGGCCAGGAACTCCTTGAGGGCGGCATGCCCGAGGACCGCCATGCCCTCCACCCCGCCGGGCAGCACCACGGCGGTGACCGCGCCCCGGGACAGCAGCCTCGCGTTGGCCGCGTGCGGGCAGCCGCCGGCCGGGTCCATACGGTGCGGGCGGCCGGGCTCGGGGTTCGCCTGTGACGTGTTCAACGGGGCTCCCAGGTCGAGGGGCGAGCGGGTGCGCCCCATGCCGGGCGGTGGAGAGGTCACCGGAGGGCGAAGACCTGGGGAGCGCATCGAACTCGCCTGCGGGACGGCGGACATGGGCAGCGTAGGGCACAGGGCTGCACGTGAGCGGGAGCCTGGGCGATCCCGTCCGGCGGGCAGGACGGACGGCGGACGAGGGCGGACCCGCAGGACGCGCAAGGACGCGGGGCGGGCCGGGGAGACACCCCTGGCCCGCCTCGCGTCCCTCGTCGTACGGCTGTCCGTGCGTGGCGTCAGATGTTGACGCCGAAGTCGGCGGCAATACCTGCCAGACCGGAGGCGTATCCCTGGCCCACCGCGCGGAACTTCCACTCGCTGCCGTGACGGTAGAGCTCGCCGAAGACCATCGCGGTCTCGGTCGAGGCGTCCTCGCTCAGGTCGTAGCGGGCCAGTTCGACGTTGTCGGACCGGTTGATCACCCGGATGAAGGCGTTGCGGACCTGGCCGAAGCTCTGGCCGCGCGCCGTCGCGTCATGGATGGAGACCGGGAAGACGATCTTCGACACCTCGGCGGGCACCGACGACAGGTCCACGTTGATGGACTCGTCGTCGCCCTCGCCCTCGCCGGTGAGGTTGTCGCCGGTGTGCTGGACCGAACCGTCGGGGCTGTTGAGGTTGTTGTAGAAGACGAAGTGCCGGTCGGAGACCACCTTGCCGGCTTCGGTGCACAGCAGGGCGCTGGCGTCGAGGTCGTGATCGGCACCGGTGGTGGTGCGCACGTCCCAGCCGAGCCCGACCGTCACGGCGGTGAGGCCGGGGGCCTCCTTGCTGAGCGATACGTTTCCGCCCTTGGACAGGCTGACTCCCACGAGTGTTCCTCCATTGCTCTGATTGGCGTCGTCATCCGGTCCAACGCCGGAGCGATGCCTATGGTTCCATGGTTGCGCAACTTTGTAACTATGGATGCCGGCTGCGATCCTCTGACGGTACGCGGAGCGCGGCGGCCCGGAAGGTGGTGGCGTGTTCTCCGATGTGGGTGTGCTGGAACTGGCCACGCTCGTGGTGCTCGCCCTCGTCCTGTACGGGCCGGACAAGCTGCCCGAGGCGATCAGGACCGTGTCCGCGGTCATCCGGAAGTTCCGGGAGTTCTCGGAGGACGCGAAGCGGGATGTCCGGGACGGGCTGGGCCCGGAGTTCGAGGACTTCGAGTTCGAGGACCTGCATCCGCGGACGTTCGTGCGCAAACACCTCCTGGACGGCGATGGCGCGGGGCTCGAGGGGATCCGTGACGCCCTGGACCCGCGCCCGGAGCTGAAGGGGGCACTGGACGCCGTGCGTGACACGGCCGGTGCCGAGGGCGTCCGCGATTCCCCGGCCGGCCCCGGCGAGGGCCCCGTCTCCCCGCGCAAGGGCGAGGGTGCCCCTCCGGCCGGCCGCCCACCGGTCGACCCCGATGCCACCTGACCGGTCCGGGCAAGGGGGGAGCGGTCCCGGCCCGCAACCGCCCGGAGCCGCGCCGGAACGGCTCAGCCGACGTTCACGCCGTAGTCGGTGGCGATGCCGCTCAGCCCCGACGTGTAGCCCTGCCCGATCGCGCGGAACTTCCACTCGCCGGCCCTGCGGTACAGGGCACCGAAGACCATCGCGGTCTCTCCGGCGGCGTCGTGGGAGAGTTCGTACCGGCACATCTCCCGGCCTGTGAGGTTGTCCACCACCCGGATGAAGGCGTCGTCGACCTGGCCGAAGTTCTGGCCGCGCGTCCCGGCCGCGTGGATGGACACGGCGAACACGACCTGCCCCGTCCCCTCGCCCAGGCGGTCGAGATCGATGAGGAGCTGCTCGTCGTCGCCCTCGCCCTCGCCGGTGAGGTTGTCCCCGGTGTGCCGGACCGCTCCGTCGGGGCTGGCGAGATTGTTGTAGAAGACGAAGTGCGCGTCGGAGACGGCCTTCATGTCCGGCCCGCAGATGATCGCGGACGCGTCCAGGTCGAAGTCCGCGCCGTCGGCCGGCCGTGCGTCCCAGCCCAGGCCGACGGTGACGTCGGCGAGAGGGGTGCCGTCCTGGTGGAGGACGACGTTCTGGCCCTTGGTGAGGCTGACACCCATGTTGTGCTGCTCCCGAGTCGAGAAGGTGCCGGGAATCCCGGTCCGGGCTCTCCCGCGTGACGGACCTCACGATAGTTCATGAGATGCGCAACTATTAAAGTGTTGTGCATGAACGGAGACGGTACGACGCTGTGGGAAGTCGCTGTGCTCGACGGAGGGCCCGCCGACGGGCTGCGGGTGAGGGTCGCGGACCGGCCCGGGGTCGTCCAGGTGACCTGTCCCTGTGAGCTGGACGCGCCGTCCTCCGGGGTGCGGGTCGACGCGCTGTACGTCTACCGGCGCGAGCCGCACGGGCGGGGCGGGTCGCTGCGGTACGGCTTCGACGCGGCCAGCCCCTGATGTGCCCGCGGGTGCGGCCGTTCAGCGGGGCCGGGTGCCGCTCTCCGGGCCGGAAGGCCGGACCGGGGGAGTGTCGCCGGAGGCGGATTGTGCGGGCTGAGGGGTGAGCGGTTCGGTGGCCGCGGGCCCGGCGGTCGCGCCGTCCTCCTTCATGGCCTTCGTCTCGCTCTTGAGGATCCGCAGCGACTGCCCCAGGGCGCGCGCGGAGTCCGGGAGCTTCTTCGATCCGAACAGCATGATGACCACGATCGCCAGGATCAGCAGGTGCCAGGGTTCGAGTCCGTTGCGGAGCATGTCCACCCCGTCCTTTCTCTCGACGGTGCCGGTGTCCGTACCCGGTGGGTGCGAAGCACGCTTCAAAGGTTGCTAGATTGCGCAACTGTACAAGCCTGGGGTGGGTCCAGTCGTCCCCTCCGCCGGTTCCGGACGAATGAGGGTGCGTAGATGACAGGCAGTCACCGGGCGGCGACGACGACCCGTCGGGGTACCGGAGGAGCGGCCAGGGATCGGCGGTCCGGGCGCACCCGGATACGGATCGTGCTGGCCGCGGCGGTGTCGCTGCTCGTGCTCGTGACGGCGGGTGCGGGCTGGGCGTACCTCAGGCTCAACGGCAACATCGACACCTTCGGGGCCGACGGGATTTCGGACCACAGGCCCGCCGCCGCCTCGGACGGGCAGAACGTCCTGGTGATCGGTTCGGACGCCAGGACCGCGGGGAACAGCGAACTGGGCGGCGGGGACAAGAACGACATCGGCCGTTCCGACACCGCGTTCCTGCTGCATGTCTACGCCGACCACCGTCACGCGGTCGCGGTGTCCATACCTCGTGACACCCTGCTCACCATCCCGCCGTGCAAGCTGCCCGACGGCAGCTGGACCGAGACCAGGCACCAGGCCATGTTCAACGAGGCGTACACCGTGGGCAGTACGGCCGAGGGCAACCCCGCGTGCACCCAGAACACCGTCGAGAAGCTCACCGGCCTGCGCGTCGACCACACCGTGGTCGTCGACTTCAAGGGTTTCTCGGCGCTGACGGAGGTCGTCGGCGGCGTGGAGGTCTGCGTGCCGCAGGACATCTACCAGAAGGACCTGAACCCGGGCCGCGCCACGCGTGGCAAGCGTCTGTTCACCCAGGGGGTGCAGACCGTCTCCGGCCCGAAGGCCCTGGACTACGTACGCATCCGGCACGGCATCGGTGACGGCTCCGACATAGGCCGCATCCAACGGCAGCAGGCCTTCGTCGGCAGCCTGATCAAGAAGGTGAAGAGCGACGGGCTCACACCCACGAAACTCCTGCCGCTCGCCGACGCGGCGACGACGTCCATGACGGTCGACCCCGGCCTCGGCTCGGCCGACAAGCTTGTCTCGTTCGCGATGTCGCTGAAGGACATCGATCTGAACGACACCCGGTTCGTCACCGTCCCCTGGCGGTACGAGGGCGCCCGCGTCGCGATCGTCGAGCCGGACGCGGGTGCGCTGTGGGCGGCGCTGAAGGCGGACCGCACCCTCGACGGCCAGGACGCGGGCGGCGGGAGCGACGCGGACGGGAAGGACACGGACGCGTCCAAGGACACGGACGCATCGAAGGACACGGACGCATCGAAGAGTGCCGACGCCTCGAAGAGCGCCGACGAGGAGGCCCCGGCCGAGGACATCTTTGCCACCGTCCGCAACGGCACCCGCGTCACCGGACTCGCCGCCCGTGCGGCCGCCGTCCTGGAGGCGTCGGGTGTCACCGTCACCGGCACGGCGACGGCGAGCAGCCAGGACCACCGCACCACGGTGATCGAGTACGGACCAGGCCGGGAGGCGGAGGCGCGGACACTCGCCCGGCTCCTCGGCACCGGGGAGCTCCGCTCCACCACCGGCGGCGGCCTGGACGTCGTGCTCGGGCAGTCCTACGCGGACCAGGCTCCGGGGACCTCCTCCGGAGCGGACTCCGCCACGGCGTCCCCGGCGCCCTCGGAGGTGCCGGCGGAGGTCGCCGAGGGGGCGCGCACGGCGGACGAGGACCTCTGCGCCGCACTGTCGTACGGGTGATCCGAAGGGTGGCGGACGAGCTGGACCACGCGGGCCCCTACCGCTCGGTGCCGGGCCTGTCGTAGCGCGACCGGGCCGCCACCAGGGCGACCGTGTACAGCGCGAGGACCGCTGCGAGCAGCGGGTAGTACAGGACCGGCAGCGCCGTCATGCCCAGCAGCGGCCCGAGCGGCGAGAGCGGCAGCAGGATGCCGATGACGGCCAGGCCGGCGGCGGCCCAGCGGACCGGACTCGCGGTGGCGCCCTCCGCGGCGCGGCGGCCCGTGCGCAGCAGCAGCATCACCAGGGCCTGGGTGAGGAGGTTCTCGGTGAACCATCCGGAGTGGAAGGCGGCCTGGCCGGAGCCGGCCGCGTCGTGCAGGGCCAGGGCGAGGACGCCGAAGGTCGCCAGGTCGGCGGCCGCTCCCAGCAGACCGAAGCCGGTGATGAAACGCAGGAAGTAGCGGGGCTGCAGCACCGTCGGCGCGCGGAGCGCCGCGGGACGGAGCCGTTCGAAGGCGAACGCGAGCTGAGCGGCGTCGAAGCACAGGTTCTGGACCAGGATCTGCGCCGGCAGCATCGGGAGGAAGGGCAGCATCAGGCCGGTCACGAGCATCGCGATCACGTTGCCGAGGTTCGAGGACAGCGTGATGCGCAGGTAGGTGGCGATGTTGACGCTGCTGTGCCGGCCGGAGGTGATGGCGTGGGCGATGGCCGTGAGGTCCTTGTCGGCCAGGACCACGTCGGCGCTCTCACGGGCCACGTCCACGGCGTCGCGCGGGCAGATGCCGACATCGGCCGCGTGGAGTGCGGGCAGGTCGTTGACGCCGTCGCCCAGGAACCCGGTGGTGTGTCCGTCGGCGCGCAGCGCGGCGATGATCCGGGCCTTGTGCTCGGGGGCGCAGCGTGCGAAGACGGTGGTGCTGCGGGCGGCCACGGCGAGCTCGCCGTCCGTCAGGCCGTCGACGGTGTCGGCGGTGAGGACGACGCCGGGGTCCAGCCCGAGGTCGCGGCAGGCGCGGGCCGCGGTGCCCGGGTGGTCGCCCGTGAGGATCTTGACGGTGACGCCCCGGTCGGCGAGGACCTCCAGGGCCTCCGCCGCGGTCGGGGCGAGCGTGTCGCGCAGGGTGACGAAGCCGACGAGGGTCAGGCCGCGCTCGTCAACCGGGGTGTAGGCGCGATCGCGTGCCCGCCGTTCCGAGGTGGCGACCGCGAGAACCCTCAGGCCGCTCGCTGCCTCCCGGGCGGCCAGGGCGAGCAGGCGGGCCCGTTCGCCCTCGGTGAGGGTGCAGCGCTCGAGGACGTCTTCCGGTGACCCCTTGACGACCAGCGTGTGGAGACCGAGGCGGCCGGGACGGCGTACGACCGCGGTGGAGAGGCGTCGTACCGCGTCGAAGGGCAGCGCCGCCACTCCGTCGTACTCCAGTGCCTCGTCCTCCTCGACGGCGTCCAGGACCGCCTCGTCCAGGGCGTCCGGGACCGGCAGGTCGGCGAGGTGGAGCGTCCACCACGCATTGACGCCGGCCCAGCGCAGAACCTCGGGGTCCTGCTCGCCCCGGGCGTCCAGTGCGCGGTGCACGACGGGCCGGTCCTGGGTGAGGGTGCCCGTCTTGTCGAGGCACAGGACGTCCACCGCGCCGAGGTCGTGCAGTGCGGGGAGCCGCTTGACGATCACTCTGTGGTCACGGGCCAGGAGGGAGGCTCCACGGGCCAGGGCGGTGGTGACGATGACCGGCAGCATCTCGGGGGTGAGCCCGACGGCGACCGCCACCGCGAACGGCAGTGTCTCGAACCCCCTGCCGCGCAGGGCCGCGTTGGCCATGAGCACCAGGAGCGGGGTCAGCAGCATGAAACGGATGAGGACCCAGGAGATCCCGTGCACCGACCGGTCGAAGGCGCTGGCCACGCGCTGTCCCGGGCCGCTACGGGTGGCTGCGAAGCGGGTGTGCGGCCCGGTCGAGACGACGACCGCGGTGCCGCTGCCCGAGGCCACGCTGCTGCCCTGGAAGCACAACTGGGGCCGGTCGAACAGTCCGCCCCGGGGCTCCGGCACGTCGACGGCCTGCTTGGCCACCGGCGCCGACTCGCCCGTCAGCGGTGCCTGGTGCACCGTGAGGCCGCTCGCCCGCAGGAGCCGGACATCGGCGGGGACCAGGTCGCCGGGGCCGAGACGGATCACGTCGCCCGGCACCAGTTCGTCGACCGGGATCTCCCGCGACCGGGGCGGCTCGTCCTCCGCCGGCCGCCGGAGCACGGTCGCGGTGGTCGCCACCAGTTTCCGCAGCGCGGCCACCGACCGGTCGGCCCGGCGTTCCCCACCCGCCCGCAGGACGCAGCTCACCACCACGAGGGAGAGGATCACGCTCGCGGTGCCCCAAGCCGCCACGACGGCCGACACCAGCCCGAGACACAGCAGCACCGCGGTGAAGGGGTCCCGCAGACTTCTCACGAGCCGACGGGGCCAGGACGCCGTGCTCCACGACGGCACCGTGTTCGGGCCGGATCCGGCGAGCCGCTCCACGGCCTCCGCCTCGACGAGCCCACGGGGCCCGCTGTCCAGATGCCGCAGGACCTGGAGCGAGGTGAGTCCGTGCCAGGGCGGTGGTCCGTCGCCCGTCCGGGGGCCGGTGTCCGCCGGCTGCTCCGGCCCTCGCCCCCCGGGACCGGCCGGATCGGTACCACAGGTCGCTGCGGCCTCAGGCACCGAGGTCACGGAGGCGGGGGGCCGACGCGTGCGCGGCCCGGTCGGTCAACTGGCCGATCATCAGCCGCACCACGGTCACGACGTCCGCGTCGTCGACGAAATAGACCTGCCGCCGTCCCTCCCGCCGGGAACGTACGAGGCCGGCGAGCTTCAGCTTCGTCAGATGCTGGCTCACCGCGGGCAGAGCACCACCCACCCGCTGGGCGAGGCCGCTCACATCGCTCTCGCCCTCCGCGAGGGCCCACACGATGTGCAGGCGCGGTGGCGAGGCCAGCAGCCCGAACGCCGCAGCCGCGTCCGCCAGCACCTCGGCGGGCGGATCGTCGGAGCCCCCTGCTGCCACCATCGTTCTCCCGTCCGGCGTGGGCCGTGCGGTCGGGCCCGAAGGTTCCCAGTGTAGGGGCCGCCCGGTCGCGGCAATCGTCCCTTCCCTGCATGCGGGCCGCGTACGGGCGGTGTGGAGAGGAAGCATGTCGCAGCGCCCCGGAGGACTTCGTCTGCCGGCGCGAGCGGGTCGGGCGATGGTCGCCATTCCGACCGCGTGGATCCTCGCGGTGTGTGTGGTCGACGTCCTCGTGCCGCCCGACATCCATCTGGGACCGCTGCTCGTCGCGGCCCCCGGCGATCACCCCGCTCTTCGGCGGGCCCCGGACCGTGGGTCTGGTCGCCGTCCTCGCGGTGATCGGGCAGACGGCCGTCGGGGTGCTGCGTGATCCCGACGAATTGCTCTCGGCCAGCCACGAGGCGCAGATCGCCGCGCTGGTACTGGTCGGCACGAGCCTCGTGATCTTCTGCGTACTGCGGGAGCGCCGCGCGAAGGAACTCGCGCAGGTCCGCTACGTGTCCGAGGCCGCCCAGCACGTGGTCCTGCCGCCGCTTCCCGAGCGGCTCGGCCCGCTGGGCGTCGCCTCCCTCCACCTCGCCGCGGAGGCCGAGGCCCAGGTCGGCCGGGACCTGTACGCCGCGGCGCGCACCTCCTCCGGCACCCGGCTGATCGTCAGTGACGTACGGGGCAAGGGGATGGCCGCGGTGCATGACGCGGCCGCGCTGCTCGGAGCGTTCCGCGTCGCGGCCCGGCGCCGGGCGAGCCTGGGCGAACTGGTGGCCCACCTCGACCGGAGCGTGTGCTCGGGCCTCACGGAGCCGGGTGGGCCGGGCCGCTACGGGGAAACCTTCATCACCGCCACCGTGCTCGACATCCCCGACGAGGACGGCCGCGTGGAGATGATCGCCTGCGGCCACCCGCCACCGGTCGTCCTGCGCGACGGCCGTCCGACGACGGTGGACGCCCTGCACCCCGCACCCCCGCTGGGCCTCGGCGATCTGGCGCACCGCCGCTACCATGTCAACAGCTTCCGGTTCGATCCGGGCGACCTCCTGATGCTGTACACGGACGGGGTCACCGAGGCCCGCGACGCCGGCGGTGTGTTCCACCCGCTCGCAGAGCGCGCCACCGGCCGGACCGAGAAGGATCCCGGCCTCTTCCTCGACCGCTTCAGGCGCGACCTGCTGGACCATGTCGGCGGACACCTCGACGACGACGCCGTCATGATCGTCATAGGGCGTCCTGCCACGCCGCGGGCCTGAACGGCCGGACGCTCCCGGCCCGCGATCACCCTCGGTTACTCTGTTCTCTTCGTGCCGGAGCGTGCGGTCCGGCACGCTGCCGCCGCAGGACCGCCGGGAAGCGGTGCACGGGACCCGATCCCGGGCCGGGAACCCTCGTGTCGAGGAGCGGCCCACGGGCGGCTTCCGTCATCGCACCCGTGAAGCAGTCCATGGATCGCACAGCCGAAGAGATGGGTGGCCCGGAGAAGTGTTGAGAGAGGTCGTCGCGACCCGCTATGTCACGCCCCTGCGTGAAGGCGGCTCGCTCCCCGGGATCGTCGAGGCCGACGACCTCGGCACGTACGTCATGAAGTTCACCGGGGCGGGGCAGGGGCGCAAGACCCTGGTCGCGGAGGTCGTCTGCGGCGAGCTCGGCAGGAGGCTCGGGCTGCGCGTGCCGGAGCTGGTGACCATGCAGCTCGACCCCGTCATCGGTCTCGCCGAACCGGACCAGGAGGTCCAGGAGCTCCTCAAGGCCAGCGGCGGGCTGAACCTCGGCATGGACTACCTGCCCGGCTCGCTGGGCTTCGATCCGCTGGCCTACCAGGTGGATCCGGCGGAGGCCGGGAAGATCGTCTGGTTCGACGCACTGATCAACAACGTGGACCGCTCGTGGCGGAACCCCAACATGCTGGTCTGGCACGGCGATCTCTGGCTGATCGACCACGGGGCCACCATGATCTGGCACCACAACTGGCCAGGTGCCCAGGCCTCCGCGGCGAAGCCGTACAACGCCTCCGACCACGTCCTCGCGCCGTTCGGTCCCGACATCGAGGCGGCCGCCGCCGAGCTCGCGCCGCTGGTCACCGAGGAACTGCTCACCGAGGTGGCCGCCGGGGTACCGGACGAGTGGCTCGCCGGAGAACCTGGATTCGCGACCACGGACCTGTTGCGGCGGGCCTATATGGAGCCGCTGCTCGCGCGCGCCGGGAGCATCCACGAGCGGATCTCCATCGGGGAGCCCACGAAGACGCAGCCCTCGCGGGCCCCCGGCTGGCTCGCGGAACGTCTTGCCCCGCGGCCGAACCCCGCGGACGAGGACCGTGCCGCGCGGGCGGACACCGGACGGAACGGCGAGGGCAGCGGCCGATGAGTACACGCGACGTCTTCGAGTACGCGGTCCTGCGCGTCGTGCCCCGGGTCGAGCGCGGCGAGTGCTTCAACGCGGGCGTACTGGTCTACTGCCGCGCGAAGTCCTTCGTCGCCGCGCGCACCCACCTGGACGAGCGCAAGCTCAGGGCCCTGGACCCGCACGCCGACGTGGTGGGTGTCCAGGCGGCCCTGCGCGCGGTCGAGGGGGTCTGCGGCGGCGGCGACACGGCGGGCCAGGCGGCCGGGGACGACCCCGGCCGACGCTTCCGCTGGCTGATCGCTCCGCGCTCCACGGTCGTCCAGCCGGGCACCGTGCACAGCGGGCTCACCCTGGACCCGGAAGCCGAGATCGAGCGTCTGCTCGACCTGCTGGTGCGCTGATTCCGGCACCGGCGGCGCCGTCCGTGACGTACGCGGCCACGGCGCCGTCCGGTGTGACATGCGCCCGCGCCCCCGTGTGCCGTTGACACCGGGTGCCAGGGCTTCTAGCGTCTCGTCTGCTGAAGGTACTAAGCGGTTGCTCAGTTATCGGGAACTTCCTGACGTCCGCTGAGCCGCGATCCAAGGGCGAGGAGAACCAAGCATGTCTACCACCGAGCAGCGCGTCGCCATCGTGACGGGAGCGGCACGGGGCATCGGCGCCGCCACCGCCGTACGCCTGGCGGCCGAGGGCCGCGCCGTCGCCGTACTCGACCTCGACGAGGCGGCGTGCAAGGACACGGTCGAGAAGATCACCGCCGCCGGGGGCAAGGCCCTCGCCGTCGGCTGCGATGTGTCGGACAGTGCCCAGGTGGAGGCCGCCGTGGCGCGGGTGGCCGCCGAGCTCGGCGCACCGACGATCCTCGTCAACAACGCGGGCGTGCTCCGCGACAACCTGCTCTTCAAGATGAGCGAGTCCGACTGGGACCTCGTGATGAACGTCCACCTCAAGGGCGCGTTCCTGATGGCCAAGGCCGTCCAGTCGCACATGGTCGAGGCCAAGTTCGGCCGCATCGTCTCGCTCTCCTCCTCCTCGGCGCTGGGCAACCGGGGCCAGGCGAACTACTCCGCGGTCAAGGCCGGACTCCAGGGCTTCACCAAGACGCTCGCCAAGGAACTCGGCAAGTTCGGTGTGACCGCCAACGCCGTCGCCCCCGGCTTCATCGTCACCGAGATGACCGCCCAGACCGCGGCCCGGGTCGGCATGGGCTTCGAGGAGTTCCAGGCCGCCGCGGCCACGCAGATCCCCGTGCAGCGTGTGGGGCACCCCGAGGACATCGCCAACGCCATCGCGTTCTTCACCGGCGACGACGCGGGCTTCGTGTCCGGACAGGTCATGTACGTCGCCGGCGGACCGCTCAACTGACCCCGGAAGGGCAACGGACACCATGACTGTGCAGGACAGCGGCAAGGTCGCGCTCATCACGGGCGCGAGCCGGGGCATCGGCTACGGCATCGCCGAGGCGCTCGTCGCCCGGGGTGACCGTGTGGTCATCACGGGGCGCGGCGAGGACGCGCTGAAGGAGGCCGTCGAGAGGCTCGGCGCCGACCGGGCCGTCGGCATCGCGGGCAAGGCGCACGACGAGGCCCACCAGGCCGCGGCCGTCGAGCGCGCGATGGAGGCCTTCGGCAGGGTCGACTACCTGGTCAACAACGCGGGGACGAACCCCGTCTTCGGGCCCATGGCCGAGCTGGACCTCAACGTGGCCCGCAAGGTCTACGAGACCAACGTGATCTCGGCGCTCGGGTTCGCCCAGCAGACCTGGAAGGCCTGGCAGAGGGAGAACGGCGGGGCGATCGTCAACATCGCCTCGGTCGCGGGGGTCTCCGCCTCCCCGTTCATCGGCGCCTACGGCATGAGCAAGGCGGCCATGGTCAACCTGACCCTCCAGCTGGCGCACGAGTTCGCGCCGGTCGTGCGGGTCAACGCGATCGCCCCGGCCGTGGTGAAGACCAAGTTCGCGGAGGCGCTGTACGAGGGCCGTGAGGCCGAGGCGGCGGCGGCGTACCCGCTGGGCCGGCTCGGTGTCCCGCAGGACATCGGCGGTGCGGCGGCGTTCCTCACCTCGGAGCAGTCCGACTGGGTCACGGGCCAGACACTGGTGGTCGACGGCGGCATCTTCCTCAACGCCGGAGTGGGCTGACCGGGACTGCGCCAGTTTGGCCCCGATTGCCTCAAGTGCCTCGCCAGTCCTGCGGGTTGTCCTGGCGAGGCCTTGCGGTATGGTCTGCCGACCCCAAGGCCGATCGAGGAGCGTGCACGTGTTCTACCGGTCCAGACTGCAGGCCTCTGCAGCCCTTGCCTCCCTTACTCTGCTGGCCGGTTGCGGTCTGTTGCCCGACAGCGGTTCGGAGACGGAACAGCGGATATCGGTCGGGACGACGAGCTCCCCCTCGACCCTCGATCCGGCAGCGGCCTGGGACGGTTCCTGGGAGTTGATGAGGAACGTCTTCCAGACACTGGTGAGCTTCCCGACCGGCAGTACCAGCCCCGAGCCCGACGCTGCCGAGGAATGCGGCTTCACCGACTCCTCGAGCATGGCGTACCGGTGCACGCTCCGACCGGGCCTGAAGTTCTCCAACGGCGACAAGATCGACGCCGAGACCGTGAAGTACTCCATCGACCGGATCAAGACGATCAAGGTCAAGGGCGGCCCGGCCGGCCTCCTCGGATCTCTGGACCGGGTGGAGACCAAGGGCGACGACGAGGTCATCTTCCACCTCGCCAAGGCGGACGCCACCTTCCCCTTCATCCTGGCCACTCCCGCGATGTCGATCGTCCCTCCCGGCGAGTACCCGGCGGACCGGATCCGCGACGACGGCAAGGTCACCGGTTCGGGGCCGTACGTCCTGGACTCGTACGAACAGGGCAAGCAGGCCGAGCTGACCAAGAACCCCGGCTACAAGGGGTTCGCCGACCGTAAGAACAGCGCGGTCACGATCCGCTACTTCGACGACTCGGAACCCATGGTGGAGGCGTTGAAGAGCAAGGAGATCGACGCCACCTACCGCGGTCTGACAGCCGAGGAGGTCATCGGCCTCGAGGACAACAAGAAGGACAACAACGGTCTGCAGATCGTCGAGTCGGTGGGCGCCGACATCCGCTTCCTCGTCTTCAACCCCAAGGATCCTGCCGCCGGGAAGCTCGCCGTCCGGCAGGCCGTCGCACAGCTGGTGAACCGCGACGCGCTCGTCGCCAAGGTCTACCGGGGCACCGCCGAGCCGCTCTACTCCATGGTCCCGAAGGGCATCGCGGGACACGCCACCAGTTTCTTCGACACCTACGGCGACCCGGACGTCGCCAAGGCCAGGGAACTGCTCTCCGAGGCGGGGATCACCGCACCGGTCAAGATGACCTTCTGGTACACCACCGACCGCTACGGATCCTCCACCGCGACCGAGTTCGCCGAGCTGAAGCGCCAGCTCGAGGCGTCCGGCCTCTTCCGGATCACGCTGAGGAGCGCACCGTGGAAGTCCTTCCAGGAAGGCTTCAACAAGGGGGCCTATCCGGTCTTCGGCCGTGGCTGGTTCCCCGACTTCCCCGACCCGGACAACTTCGTCGCCCCGTTCGTCGGCCCGGACAGCGTCACCGGTACTCCGTACCTGAGTAACGAGATCACCCGTGAGCTGCTGCCGTCCTCCCGCAAGGAGAGCGACCGCGGTGCCGTGTCCGACCAGTTCAAGCGGGCCCAGGACATCCTCGTCAAGGACGTTCGGCTGCTGCCCCTGTGGCAGGGCAAGCTCTACGTGGCGGCCGGCGAGGACATCGGCGGCGGCGAGCGCGCCCTCGACCCCCAGACGGTCATGCAGATGTGGGAGCTCTACCGCAAGACCAGCTGGTAGGAGCGCTGCCTACGGGCTCGGCGGGCCGGTTGTCAGTGCTCCCCGGTAGGTTCTGTCAGCAAGAACCGATTGCTTACCGGAGGTTGTGGACGTGACCGACACCGACCTGCTGCCCGAGTCCTGGCGCGGCGTCCTCGGCGAAGAGCTGCAGAAGCCCTACTTCAAGGAGCTCACGGAGTTCGTCGAGGAGGAGCGGGCCAGGGGGCCGGTGTATCCGCCGCGTGAGCAGGTCTTCGCCGCGCTGGAGGCCACCCCCTACGATCGGGTGAAGGTGCTCATCCTCGGCCAGGACCCCTATCACGGCGAGGGCCAGGGGCACGGCCTGTGCTTCTCGGTCCAGCCGGGCGTCAGGACACCGCCCTCGCTCCGCAACATCTACAAGGAGATGAACGACGAGCTCGGCCTGCCCGTCCCGGACAACGGCTTTCTGATGCCGTGGGCCGAGCAGGGCGTCCTGCTGCTCAACGCGGTGCTGACGGTCCGCGGCGGCGAGGCGAACTCCCACAAGGCCAAGGGCTGGGAGAAGGTCACCGACGCGGTGATCCGTGCGGTGGCCGAGCGGCCCGACCCGGCCGTGTTCGTCCTCTGGGGCAACTACGCCCAGAAGAAGATCCCGCTGATCGACCAGGACCGCCACGTGGTTGTCAAGGGTGCGCACCCCTCGCCGCTCTCCGCCAAGAAGTGGTTCGGCTCCCGGCCCTTCACCCAGATCAACGAGGCCGTCGCCGCGCAGGGCCACGAGCCCATCGACTGGCGGATCCCGGACCTGGGCCTTCCGGTGACCCGTCCGAAGGCCGCGGCCCGCGCCTGAGCAGGATCGCCGGTGGCTGCGGCTAGCGTCTGAGCCACCGGAACAGGCCGGCGGTGATCAGGGGAGACTACTGCGGTGGAGCGGCGCGAAGTGCCGGGGGACGTCGTCATGACCAGGATCGGCCAGGCGGTCATGCTGCTCCACGCGGGGGACAGGGAGGAGGCCCGCAAGCGGTTCGGGATCATCTGGTCCGAGATCGGTGAGAGCGGTGACGCCCTGCACCGCTGCACCCTAGCCCACTACATGGCGGGCACCCAGGACGACCCCGGTGACGGGCTGGCCTGGGACCTGCGGGCACTGACGGCCGCGGAGGGCCTGACCGGGACGACGGCCACGGACCGGGACGCCGAGCAGGAGGACGCCGCTCACGAGGACACCGACGAGCACCGGGACGTGACCGCCGTGCGGGCCCTCGTCCCGTCGCTCCATCTGCATCTGGCGGGCAGCTATCTGAAGCTGCAGCGCTTCGAGGCGGCCAGGATCCACCTCGACCGGGCCTGGGACGCGGTCGCCGTACTGGGCGACGACGGCTACGGCGGCGGGGTGCGGGCCGCCATCGGGCGTATGGAGCAGCGCATGCGGGGGAGCGGGGCCGGGGACTGAGCGGGCCGGTCGCTTCGCAGCGGCCGGGTCTTCCGGTCACTCGCCGGTGGCGCCGTCGATCCGTTCCCGTACGAGGTCGGCGTGGCCGTTGTGGCGCGCGTACTCCTCGATCATGTGCGTGTAGATCCAGCGGAGCGTGAAGGGCTTGCCCGCCTTTCCCACGCCGGCGGACAGTCCGTCGAGTCCGAGCTTCGCGGCGTTCGCCCGGGCGGCCTCGATCTCCGTCTCCCAGGTGGTCCTGGCCTCCTCCCAGGTGTCCTCCTCGGTCACGTGGAACTCCCCGTCCGGGTCCTCTTCCGTCCCGTAGATCGGTGGCAGTTCCTCGCCGGCCAGCACCTCGCGGAACCAGCCGCGTTCGTTCTCGGCCAGGTGCCTCACGAGCCCGAGCAGGGTGAACTCCGACGGGGGCACGGACGCCTCGCGCAACTGGGAGTCGGTGAGGCCCGCGCACTTCATGGCCAGGGTCGCGCGGTGGTAGTCCAGCCAACCCTCCAGCATCGTGCGTTCGGCGGCGTCGAGGGCGGGCGCGGAGCGTTCGTGTGTCGTCATGGGGGCCATCGTCCCGCATCGGTGATCATCGCGGCCCGGCATTTCCAGCGGTGCCGGTGCCGAGTACGCCCCGCAACAGCCCGGCGCACCCGACGACGGCCCGGGCCTCGTCCTGCGGACCCTCGACGGGATCCGCGACCGGCGGCCCCCGCCGCGCACGTATGCTGCCGGAACCGGGGAAGGGCGGAGTACGCGACCGTGACAGGGCCCTGGTCAAGGCGACAGGGAGAGCTTCGTGAAGGTCGGATGCATCGGACTCGGCGACATCGCGCAGAAGGCGTATCTGCCGGTACTGACGACCCTGCCCGGCGTCGAACTGCATCTGCAGACCCGCACCCCGGCCACCCTCACGGCGATGGCCGGGGCACACCGGATCCCCGCGGCGCAGTGCCACGAGGACCTCGGCTCGCTCCTGGCCCAGGGGCTCGACGCCGCCTTCGTGCACGCGCCGACCGCCGTGCACGCGGAGATCGTCGGCCGGCTGCTCGAAGCGGGCGTCCCCACCTACGTCGACAAGCCGCTCGCCTACGAACTCGCCGACTCCGAGCGGCTGGTGGACCTCGCCGAGGAACGCGGGGTCTCGCTCGCCGTCGGGTTCAACCGACGGCTCGCCCCGTCGTACGCGCAGTGCGCCGAGCACCCGCGCGAGCTGATCCTCCTGCAGAAGAACCGGGTGGGGCTGCCCGAGGACCCGCGCACCATGGTGCTCGACGACTTCATCCATGTCGTCGACACCCTGCGCTTCCTGGTTCCCGGACCGGTCTCCAACGTCGTGGTGCGGGCGCGGACCGTCGAGGGCCTCATGCACCATGTGGTGCTTCAGCTGTCCGGCGACGGATTCACCGCGATCGGCATGATGAACCGGCTCAACGGATCGACGGAGGAGATCCTCGAGGTCTCCGGGCAGGACTCCAAGAGGCAGGTCCTCAACCTCGCTGACGTCGTCGACCACAAGGGACAGCCCACCCTGCGGCGACGCGGCGACTGGGTGCCCGTGGCCCGCCAGCGCGGGATCGAGCAGAGCGTCGTGTCCTTCCTGGACGCGGTGCGGTCCGGGGAACTCCTCAGTGCCCGGGACGCCCTGGAGACCCACCGGCTGTGCGAGCGGGTCGTCCTGGACGCCTCGGAGCAGGCGTCCTGAGGGACCGCAGACCCAGAGCGCCGAAGAAGACGGCCAGCACGGCCAGGGCGCCGTAGACGGGCCAGGCGCCCAGCCGGACGAACAGCGTGGTGCCCCGGGCGAGCGGGACGTCGTACACGGCGGCCTCGCTCGCGCCGGTGCCCAGCACCGGGCCCACCCGTTCGCCCAGCGGGCCGTACACCGCGCTCACGCCGGTGAGCGTCGCGTGCGCCATCGGGCGTCCTGTCTCCGCCGCCCTCAGCGCCCCGAGCGAGGCGTGCTGTGCGGGGGCCCAGCTGTGCTGGAACGTCGAGGTGGAGGACTGGGCGACCAGAAGCTGGGACCCGTCCCTCGCCAGCTGCCGGCTCATGTCGGGGAACGCCGACTCGAAGCACACCAGCGGGCCCACCCTCAGTCCGTCCGGCAGGTCCATCACCACCGGACCGCTGCCCCGCAGCCGGTCCTCGCCCGCCGCTTTGCCCACCGAGGTCGCCCAGCCCAGCAACGCGCGGGCAGGGACGTACTCACCGAACGGCACCAGGCGCATCTTGTCGTAGCGGTCCCCGGTCGGCCCCTGCGGGCCCACCAGCACCGCCGACTTGAAGATCCCCGTCCGGCCGGGGGAGTCCGTGCGCCGGGCGTCCATGTTGACCAGGACATCGGCCCCCACCAGACGCGACAGCGCCGCGACACGGTCCGCTGTCCCGGGGCTCCGGGACAGATCGACGCCCACACTGCTCTCCCCCCACACCACCAGGTCCACGTCCCGGCCAGCGAGCCCCCGGGTGAGTTCCTCGCTGCGGGTGAAGCGGCGCTCGACACTGCCGGGGCCCTCGACCACGCCCGGCTGCACGACGGCGACGCGGACGGAGCCGGACTCCTCCGGCCGTGGCGCCCAGATCACCGTCGCCCCCACACCGACCGCGACGGCCGCCAGGCACGCGGTCGCTGCCCTGCGGGCCGCCGGTACTGCCAACAGCAGCGCCAGCGTGGTGTTCACGGCCACGACCCCCAGACTGACCAGCCACACACCCCCCACCGAGGCGACGCGCAGCGCCGGTGCCACCTCCCACTGGCTGGCCCCCAGCAGACCCCAGGGCCCGCCGAGTCCCTCCCAGGAGCGGACCAGTTCGATCATGAGCCACCCGGAGGGCACCACGGCCACGGCGGCCACCGAACGGCGCACCGACGGCGATCCGCCGAGCAGCCGGGCCACCAGCACGCCCCAGGGGGCCCAGAGCAGCCCCAGCAGAGCGGCGAGCACCACGATGAACACATGGAGACTCGGCATGAGCCAGTGGTGCACGGCGAGCATGAAGCCCATGCCGCCGAGCCATCCGTCGGCCGCCGCCCGCCGTGCCGTACCCGCCGAGCGGATCAGCAGCAGCCACGGCACCAGGGCGACATAGGCGAACCACCAGAGCGAGGGCGCGGGAAACGCCAGGGCCGGCAGGGCGCCGGAGCACAGGGCGACGGCGCCGCGGCCGGTACGCGAACGCAGCAGCCGCTCGTACCGCCGTGCGCCGCCCTCGTCCGCTCGCTCGGCCGGAAGCCGCCCGACCCGCATCGGCATGCCTCTCCTCCTCGCAGTTCCGGTGCCTGATCCCAGTGTGGTGCAGAAGATCAGCAGGGCACAGGGGGCGTGCCGCCGCCACCGGGCCGCACCCCCTCCGCCGGACCGGGGTGTACCGGCGTGCGGTGAACGACCTCAGCAGGGAACGACGGCCACCGGCCCGAGTGCGTGCGTCACCGTCGTCTGGGCGACGGGCGAGAGGCCGAGTCCCAGGGACTCACCGCCCCTGCGCCGTCCGACCACGGTCAGTGCCGCGGTGGCCGACGCCGTGACGAGGGTGCGCGACGCGGATCCCCGGACGGGCTCGCGCACGACCTCCACCTCCGGGTACTTCTCGCTCCTGCCCGCGGTGAGTTCGGCGAGCGCCCGCTCCGCCGTCTCCGCCGCCGCCTCGCTGTCGAACACCGGGCCGCCGGACAGCATGGACGAGAACATCGTCCATCCGTGTACGAGCCGCAGCCGTGCGCCCGGTCTGGCGGCGGCGGCCTCGAAGGCGAAGTCCAGGACCGCTCCGCTGCTCTCGTCCGCCGCCACCCCCGCGACGACGTCGGGGAACGTGCCCGGCTGCTCCGCGCCGTTCTCGTCCGTGCGGCCGGTGTGGACGACGACGACCGGGCACCGCGCCATCGAGGCGGTGGCCAGGCTGTCGGATCCGGTCATCAGGGAGCGGAAGCCGCCCAGACCGCGGGATCCGACGACCACCAGCGAGGCGTCGCGGCTGAGCGAGACCAGCGCCGCCGAGGGGAAGTCCAGCGGGGTCAGCGTCGAGGTGGGCAGCTCGGGGGCGATCCCGGAGACCCGCAGCACGGCCCGCGCGAGCAGCTCCTCGGCCTCCCGCAGTCCCCGCTCCTCCTCCGCGCGCGGGGTGTGCGGCCGGACGTGCACGATCAGCAGCGGCAGACCGCCGCGCTCCGCCTCCTCGACCGCCCAGTCGAGGGCCTCCCAGCTGTGCGCCGAGCCGTCCACGGCTGCGATCACGGGAAGGGCGTCGGTGCTCATGCGGGCCTCCAGGACCGTCGGAGTACTCCCGGGCGCGGCCATGATCGCCCGAACTGCGATTATGACCCGACGGTGCGCCGGTGTGGTCGGCCGGGCCTCACCGGCGTCCGCGGACGCCTGTGCAGGAGACGTAACCACGGCTGTTCGTCCGGTGTGACACCCGGGAAACGGACGTTTCGTACGGTCGCGACATCAGTGTTCCCCAGGAAAGGCCGTTCATGACCGTGGCGCATCCCCAGCCGGACACCCCCGCCCAGGTGCGGACGGTCTGCTCGTACTGCGGGGTCGGCTGCGGGATGGTCCTCGACATCGGCAGGGGTCCCGACGGGCGCCGTACGGTCCTGAAGGCCACGGGTGACAAGGCGCACCCCGCGAACAGTGGACGGCTCTGCACGAAAGGGGCGACGAGCGCCGGCATGCTCGCCGCCCCCGGCCGGCTGACGGCCCCTCTGGTGCGGACGGACCGCAGCCAGGAGCCCGCACCCATGCCCATGGAACGGGCGGTCAAGGAGACCGCGCGCCGGCTCCGCGCGATCGTGGACGAGCACGGGCCCGACGCACTCGCCCTCTACGTCTCCGGCCAGATGACGCTGGAGGCGCAGTACCTCGCCAACAAGCTGGCCAAGGGCTTCGTCCGCACGAGTTGGATCGAGTCCAACTCCCGGCTCTGCATGGCCGGTGCGGGCAGCGGCTACAAACTGTCCCTGGGCGCCGACGGCCCGCCCGGCTCGTACGAGGACTTCGAGCACGCCGACACGTTCCTCGTGACCGGTTCGAACATGGCGGACTGCCACCCCGTCCTCTTCCTCCGCCTCCTGGAGCGGGTGAAGGCCGGCGCGAAACTCATCGTGGTCGACCCGCGCCGCAACGCCACCGCCGACAAGGCCGACCTGTTCCTCCAGATACGCCCGGGCACGGACCTGGCCCTGCTCAACGGCCTCCTGCACCTCCTCGTCGAGAACGGCCACACCGACCCCGGGTTCATCGCCGAGCACACCGAGGGCTGGGAGGCCATGCCCGGCTTCCTCCGGGACTACCCGCCCGCGACCGTCTCGGAGATCACCGGCATCCCCGAGGCGGACATCCGCCTCGCCGCACGCTGGATCGGCGAGGCGGGCGAGTGGATGAGCTGCTGGACCATGGGGCTCAACCAGAGCACCCACGGCACCTGGAACACGAACGCCCTGATCAACCTGCACCTGGCCACCGGAGCCATCTGCCGCCCGGGCAGCGGCCCCTTCTCCCTCACCGGCCAGCCCAACGCCATGGGCGGCCGCGAGATGGGCTACATGGGCCCCGGGCTCCCGGGCCAGCGCGTGCTGCAGTCCGACGACGACCGCGCCCACGCCGAGGAGCTCTGGGACCTCGGGCCGGGGACCCTGCGCACGGACGCGGCGGGCGCGGGAACCGTCGACATGTTCCGGCAGATGTCCGAGGGCAGGATCAAGGCCTGCTGGATCATCTGCACCAACCCCGTGGCATCCGTGGCCAACCGCCGGACCGTCATCGAGGGACTCGAAGCGGCGGAGTTCGTCGTCACCCAGGACGTGTTCGCCGACACCGAGACCAACGCGTACGCCGACGTCGCCCTGCCCGCCGCGCTGTGGGGCGAGGCCGAGGGCGTCATGATCAACTCGGAGCGCAACCTCACCCTGGCCACGCAGGCCGCCGACCCGCCGGGTGAGGCCTGGCCGGACTGGCGGATCATCGCGCGGATCGCCTGTGAGATGGGGTACGAGGAGGCCTTCGGCTACGCCGACGCCGAGGAGGTCTTCGAGGAGATCAGGCGGGCCCACAACCCGAGGACCGGATACGACCTGCGCGGAGTCACCTACGAGCGGCTCCGCCGCACCCCCGTCCAGTGGCCCAGCGCCGCTGTGGACGGCCCCGACCGCAACCCGGTCCGCTACCTCAACGACGGCGTAAGCCAGACCCTGACCGTACGCCCCGACGGGAGCGTCCCCCGGCTGGCCTTCCCCACGGCGAGCGGCCGGGCCGTGTTCTTCGGCCGCCCGCACATGCCCCCGGCCGAGATGCCCGACGACGACTTCCCCTTCGTCCTCAACACGGGCCGCCTCCAGCACCAGTGGCACACCCTGACGAAGACGGGGAAGGTGGCCAAGCTCAACAGGCTCGACCCCGGCCCCTTCGTGGAGATCAACCCGCGGGACGCGGCCGCCCTGTCGATCGCGGAGGGCGACCCGGTCGAGGTCGCCTCACGGCGCGGCCGGGCGGTGCTGCCGGCCGTCGTCACCGACCGGGTGCGGCCGGGGGACTGCTTCGCGCCGTTCCACTGGAACGATCTCTTCGGGGAGTACCTCAGCGTCAACGCGGTCACCAACGACGCCGTCGACCCGGTGTCCCTCCAGCCCGAGTTCAAGGTCTGCGCCGTGACACTCGTGAAGGTCGCGGCCGTCGTACCGGCCGCCGCCCCCGTGCCCGTGGAGACCACGGTCCCGGCCGCCCCGGCCGCGCCCGTCGCCGCCCTCGCCGGGGTGCTGGGGATCGCGGACACGGCACCGCCCGTCCTGGCCGAACACGAGCGGCGCTACCTGTCGGGTTTCCTCGCGGGACTCGGGAGCCGGCCCACCGGCACGCCCGTACTGCCGGCCGGCGCGCCGTTCGAACCGGACCACGCCCTGTGGGTCGACGGCGTGCTGGCCGGCATGTTCTCCCGTGCGCCCGGCGACGCGGCCCACGGCCCGGACCCCCTGCCGAAGGCCGCCGGCGCCGACGCCGCGTCCGGCCGCCAGGTGGTGGTGCTCTGGGCGTCGCAGACCGGGAACGCCGAGGAGGTCGCGGCGGCTGCGGCCCGGCGACTGGCCGCCGAAGGGCGGCCGGCCACCCTCCTCGGGATGGACGAAAGCCCGCTGGAGAGCCTCCCGCGCACGGCCGATCTGCTCGTCGTCACCAGCACCTTCGGGGACGGCGACGCCCCTGACAACGGCTCCGGGTTCTGGAAGTCGCTCAACGCCCCCGACACGCCCAGGCTGGACGGTGTGCGCTATGCCGTACTCGCCCTTGGGGACTCCTCGTACGACGACTTCTGCGGGCACGGACGACGGATCGACGAACGCTTCGGCGAACTGGGCGCCGTCCGGCTCGTCCCCCGGACGGACTGCGAACCGGACTACGAGGAGCCGGCCGGGCAGTGGCTCGACGAGGTGTCCGCCGCACTGGGCGCCCCGCCCGGCCCCGGTCCGTCCGTCGCCGCTCCGCCGCCCGCCGTGCCCTCCGGCACGGGACGCTCCCCCCGCTCCGCGACGACCGGGCGGCTCGTCGGCAACAAACTGCTCAGCCTTACCGGCGCCACCAAGGAGGTGCGCCGGTTCACCTTCGACACGCGGGACAGCGCCGTCCCGCTCACGTACGAGGCCGGCGACGCGCTCGGCGTGGAAGCGCGCAACTGCCCGGCGCTCGTGGCGGAATGGCTCGCCGTGACCGGCCTGGACCCCGAGGGGCCCGTCGACGTGTCCGGGGCGGGGACCGTCCCCCTCGGTGAGGCACTCCACCGGCACCTGGACATCGCCCGGATCACTCCCGGACTGCTTCGCCTGGTCGCCGAGCGCACCCACGACCGCACCCTCAAGAAGCTGCTCCGCCCCGACAACAAGGGCGAACTCGCCCAGTACACCTGGGGCCGGCAGGCCGTCGACGTCATCGCCGAGCACTCCGCCCGCGCCACCGCGGCCGAGTGGGCCGGGGCGCTGACGCGCCTGCGGCCGAGGCTCTACTCCATATCCTCCAGTCCGCTCACCGACCCGGGCCTGGTGGATCTCACCGTCTCCGTCGTCCGGTACGAGAACCGGCACGGGGCCGTCCGCAAGGGGGTGGCCTCCACCTTCCTCGCCGACGCGGAGGCGGGCACCCCCGTCCCCGTCCTCGTCCAGCGCGCCCCGCACTTCCGTCCGCCGGCCGACCCGGCCACCCCCATGGTCATGGTCGGCCCGGGCACGGGAGTGGCCCCGTTCGTCGGATTCCTCGACGAACGGCGTGCCCTCGGCCACCGGGCGGCGAACTGGCTGTTCTTCGGCGAGCAGCGCAGCGCCACCGACTTCTACTACCGCGAGGAACTCGACTCCCTGCGCCGCGACGGCACCCTGACCCGGCTGGACACGGCCTTCTCCCGCGACCAGCGCGCCAAGATCTACGTCCAGGACCGGATGCGGGAGCACGGGGCCCAGCTGTGGTCCTGGCTCCAGGAAGGCGCCCACTTCTACGTCTGCGGCGACGCCTCCCGGATGGCCAAGGACGTGGACCGGGCCCTGCGGGACATCGCCGTGGCCCACGGCGGACTCCAGGAGGACGCTGCCACCGCCTATGTCGAGCAGCTCGCGGCGGACAAACGGTACGCCCGTGACGTCTACTGAGCCCGGCCTCCCGCTCCGGCCCCCACGTCACCGGTGAAACGACTGACTCCCGGACCAGGGGGTCCGGGAGTCAGGGGGGCCGGGAGGCGGGGGAGCAGCGTCCTTCTCAGCCTGCGGACTCACCCGCGTGGGGGCTCAGCACACCGGCACCGATCAGGACGAACAGCAGGATGCCCAGGAGCACGCGGTAGATGACGAACGGCATGAAGCTCTTCGTCGTGATGAACTTCATGAACCACGCGATGACCGCGTAGCCGACCGCGAACGCGATGACCGTCGCGAAGATCGTCGGCCCCCAGGAGACGTGTCCCTCGCCCGCGTCCTTCAGCTCGAACACGCCTGACGCGAGTACGGCGGGGATGGCCAGGAGGAAGGAGTAGCGGGCCGCCGCCTCACGGGTGTACCCCATGAGCAGACCACCGCTGATGGTGGCACCGGAGCGCGAGACACCCGGGACCAGCGCCATCGCCTGGCAGAAGCCGAAGATCAGACCGTCCTTGACGCCCAGTTCCTTCAGCGACTTGCGCTCCTTGATCGCCCGGTGCTTCCCGCCGGTCTCGTCGCGGGCCGCGAGCCGGTCCGCGATGCCGAGCACGATGCCCAGCACGATCAGGGTCGTCGCGATCAGGCGCAGGTCGCGGAACGGCCCCTCGATCTGGTCCTTGAAGGCCAGGCCGAGGACCCCGATCGGAAGGGAACCGATGATGACCAGCCAGCCCATCTGGGCGTCGTGGTCGCTGCGCATCGCGGAATTCGTCAGCGACCGGAACCAGGCTGAGACGATCCGGGCGATGTCCTTGCGGAAGTAGATGAGGACCGCGGCCTCGGTGCCGATCTGGGTGATCGCGGTGAAAGCGGCCCCCGGGTCGTGCCAGCCCGCGAAGGCCGCGGTCAGCCGCAGGTGCGCGCTGGAGGAGATCGGCAGGAACTCGGTCAGTCCCTGAACGAGGCCCAGGACGAATGATTCGAACCAGCTCATGGGGCTTAGGCCATCCCGGAGGTACTCAAGCAACGGCCGACGGACGCGAAGGCCGTCGGCAACGTGCGGATGCGGTCAGAAAGGGAGACGGGACGCCATGGCCCCGGACATCCTCTGTCGGTTGCGGGCAGCGTATCGCCTGCGGGTGAACAGACTGCCGCCTGCCCCGGGCTAGGCCGCGCCGCCCGCCTCCGGGCGGGCGGTCTCCGTACCGGCCAGCCGGTGCCTTCGGCGCCAGGCCACCAGGGCGGCGCCCGCGCCGGACAGCACGATGAAGCCCATCGCCGCCAGGAACACCGGCGAGGTCGGCGAGGAGGCCGAGCTCCCCGCGATGACGTAGGCCGCCGTGTTCGGGATGGAGCCGAGCCCGGTGGCCAGCAGGAACGGCGGGTAGCCCATGCGGGAGGTCGCCGCGCAGTAGTTCGCCGCGGCGAAGGGCACCCCGGGGAAGAGCCGCAGCGCCAGCATGGACCGGAACCCGTGCCGGCTCAGCAGTCCGTCCGCGGCCTTCAGGTACTTGCCGCGCAGCAGCGTCCGGAGCGCGTCCTGGCCCAGCACCCTGCCGAGCAGGAAGGACACACCGGCGCCCAGGACGGTGCCGGCCAGCGCCGCCGCGAGTCCGGCCTGGGTACCGAACAGCGCCCCGGCGGCCAGATTGAGCAGCGGACGCGGCACGAAGGCCACGGTGCACACGCCGTACGCGAGACCGAACAGCATCGCCGCTGCTGTTCCCGTGAGTTGAGGTGGCCAGCCGGAGGCCAGCAGCCGCTGTGGTTCGAACAGCAGCATGGTGACGGCGGCGGCCAGCAGGACCGCCACGAGCAGGGAGAACCGGGACCAGGGGGAGAGCAGCGCCCTCGTACAGCGCACTGCGAGGCCACCGGAGGGCCGTGTTGCGGGGACGGGGTCGAACATCTGGGGAGCGTAACCGAAATGAGTGTGTGATCGTCGTAATGCGGGGGCGGGCGGGCGGACGACGGGTCACTTGGCCTCCGACGGTCGGACGCCGGGCAAGTGGTGACGCGGGGCGGCTCACCTTGATGCTCTGATCGGACCGGCTCCCGCGGATCAAGGGGCTCTCAGCAGGTCCCGGAGTCCGCCGACCAGGGCGTGGATGTCACGTTCCACCGGCGCCTCGGCAGGGGCGGCGGCCGAGAACGTGCCCTCCGCCTGCGCGCGGCAGCGACGGCAGAGGCCGTCGGGGAGTGCTTCCGGCTTTCCGGGGGCGCCGCCTTCGGTGCGGGCTCCGAGCTCCGAGGCGACCCACGCATCACGGCGGTACTCAGAACGCCTGCACGTACACCCGGGCCCTGTCCGCGTCCAGTTCAAGCACGTGAATCTCGATCCACTGGACCTCGCTCCGGCGGCTGTCCCCCACGCAGGGCGGGCAGACCCCGGCCCAGCGGACGCCCTTCTCGCTCTGCGGCTCGGCGAGGCCGAGGTGTCCGAAGAGCTCCGTGGGGGACGGGAGATCCTGGTTTCTGGCGCGCAGGGGCTTCTCGGGACGCAGATCCTCCGCCACTCGTACGGCGGTCTTCTCGTCGGTCACGAAGGAGAGCAGGTAGATGTCCTCCTGCGGATTGATCTGCACGGCGCCCTTCACCTCTGTCGCGCTCTCGGGCACCGCCACCTTCATGAACGCCGATGCCTCCGGGGCGCCCATGTCCTCTCCCCAGTGTGAGGCGCGCCCGTCCGTCGTCCGGTGCTCATCCTCACCGGCACTCGAACAGGAGGTGAGCAGCAGGGCGGCCCCGAGGGCCGCGAGCAGCCGTGGCCGCAGGGCAGATCGTTCGTTCACCGGTTCTCCTCGTCGCCGCGCGAGACGTCCCCGCGGGACCCTTCGCGCCCAGGGTCCGCCGGTGTCACCCCGGGGGCTGAGCCACTGTTCAGATCCTGGGTGTAGGTGCTGCTGCTGCCGCGCATGTCGAATTCCTGGGCGAAGCCCACTTTGTGCAGGCGCCCCATGTCGTCGTCGGGAATGGTGACACCACCGGGGAACGTCGTCGATTTTCCGGAGTCCCAGTTGTACCGGTCCCACACGTTGACCTGGTAGTCGAGCGAGACCTGTGGCTTGCCGCCGTCGCCCGGACTGACGGTGACCATGCCCGAGACGTTCTGCTGGTGCGACCCGACCGCGTGGAACCATTCGTCTTCCCCGAAGGTCCGCCCGATCGCCTGGCTCTCCACGGGAACGACGACCGTCCTGTCGCCGCCGGCCTTCTCGAACTCGTCGAGGGCTTTCTGACGCCACGCTTCCTGGTTCTCGGTGATGTGAAGCGTGCCGACGTCGGTCCGGAACCCGGAATCGTCGTGCAGGATGCGGTCGACGTCGAGGTCGAGCGGCTCGCCGGTGCCACTGAGGTAGTGCTGCATGTTGCGGGATGCCGCGACCTCTCCTGTCACATCGCCGCCTGCGGCGATCGACTGAGCCTGCGTCAGGACCCAGAGGTCGTGAGCGGTGGGATCCTCCGTGTCGAATGCTCCCGAGCCGGCGTCGGCCGGTCTCCACTCGTACAGCGGGGCCATGATCCCTGCTGCTTGAAGGTCGTTGCCGCGCTCCCGCAGCAGGATGCCGCGGGTCACCGGATCGAGATCACGCCACCACTCCGCCACGGCGGCCCTCCCCTTCGGCATGTCGGCGGCCTTGCCGGCCTCCTCCAGGGAGGGATAAGGGCTCTTCACAGGGCTTCTGTTGAAGCCGTTCATGGTCCCGTCCATGACGTCGGAGTCGACCACGGCGGCTGCGAGGGCGAGCTTGATGCCGTCGTCGGCGTCAGTGACCGCCTGGACCGCTCGGTCGAGGAGTTCACCCCACCGGGTCACCTGTGCGCGAACGCTTTCCTGGTAGCCGGGGTCATGCACGTACGCACTGCGTGCACTCTGGCTGAGCTGTTCGGTATCGAACGAAACGACGCCTTGGTCGGAGACGCGCATGCCGTGCTTGATCGCGTCGGTGCGCACGGTGCTCACCCTGCCGCGGAGGGCGGCGAGCTGGGTGTGTGAATCCCGCAGGATGGACGCGATCGCCTTGGCCTCCTCCTGAGCCCCCTGTAGCTCCTTGAGTGTCACGGTGAACCTGTAGTTCGCGGCATCGGCGCTCTGGCCGACCCATGACGGTCCGAGTGAGACGCCATGGACATCCCGTTCGTACTGCTCCTCGATCGTCTTGAACTTGCCCGCCATCTCGACCCACTTGTCGGCGGCGTCGGTGAGTTTGGACAGGTCGCTGCTCATCACTTCGTGATAGGTCGGCACGCATCCCCCGGGGCGGTCGGTCGGCTGGTCAGTAGTCGTCGATCGGGGACGGCGGACCCAGTTGCGAGCCGATGCCGATGTCGTAGTTCCGGAAGTCGATGCCCGTCTTGCTCAGGGCGTGCTTTTCCGACGCCAGTCGACCCAGCAGCGCCTTGACCTGCTGCTCCCACGTCCGGTGCGCCTTCTTCAACGCAGCGGACGTGTCCCAGCCGTATCCGTCCCTGGCACCGAGCTCCTTGACCACCGCTTTCACGCTCTCGGCGGCGTGCTTGCCGTCCCTCTCGACGTCGGGTTCCAGATCATCGTTGATGGCCTTTGCCGCCGCCTGCTTCTTCTCAGGGCTCGAGGCGAGATCCGGGGCGCTGCCGCCCCCTGCCGCCGGGGCGAGCTGGTTCAGTCGCATCGAGTCCGTGCGCTGGGCGGCCACATCGTCCTTGATCTGCTTCCACTCGTCCCAGGTCATGGGATCCCCCGTCAGTGTGATCACTTGTGACAAACATACGGAGGTCGGTGCGTCGGCCGACAGCCGGAGCCTGGCCAAAGGTTCGAGATGGGTTGGCTGATGTGTCAAGGAGTTCGTGGCCGCGGCGCCGTTCCCGCGACGGACTCGTCGTGACGGGGAACGGCCGCGCGAGCCGCCTCCTCACGGACGACGCCGACCGCACGGCCTTCAGCGCCACCGAACTGCTCTCCGGTGAGGGGCCTCCTTCGGGCTCAGCCGCCGCGTGGCGATTCCGCCACTCGGGCCGGGCAGAACCGCGCGAAAACCATTCGACGCCGCCCCGCCGCTCCGCCATGATCAGGGCATGTTCCGGTACGCCTTCCTCGCAGCGCAGTCCGCAGTCGCGGACGCGCCGAAGGCTGCCGTGAGCCCCGCGACCGCACTCGCGGCAGCAGCACCCGACGCAGCGTTCACCGCTGCCGCGGCGCCCTTCGGCGGCGCCCGAAGCTGACCCTCCCCCGACAGTCCGGCGGACCCCGTAAGGGGAGGGTCGGCGGGGCCCTGGGGTCTTCTCTCTCAGCTTCGAACACCAAGGACGAGCCATGCCCAAGACGGCATACGTGCGCACCAAGCCGCACCTCAACATCGGCACCATGGGCCACGTCGACCACGGCAAGACCACCCTCACCGCCGCCATCACCAAGGTGCTCAGCGACCGCGGAACCGGCACCTTCGTGCCGTTCGACCGGATCGACCGGGCGCCCGAGGAGGCGCAGCGCGGCATCACCATCAACATCGCGCACGTCGAGTACGAGACCGACACCAGGCACTACGCCCACGTCGACATGCCCGGACACGCCGACTACATCAAGAACATGGTCACCGGAGCGGCGCAGCTCGACGGGGCGATCCTCGTCGTCTCGGCACTCGACGGCATCATGCCGCAGACCGCGGAGCACGTCCTGCTGGCCCGTCAGGTCGGCGTCGACCACATCGTCGTCGCCCTGAACAAGGCCGACGCAGGTGACCCCGAGCTCACCGACCTGGTCGAGCTGGAGGTCCGCGAACTGCTCTCCGCGCACGGATACGGCGGGGACACCGTGCCCGTCGTACGGGTGTCGGGGCTCGGCGCGCTCCAGGGCGACCCACGCTGGACCGCGTCCATCGAGGGGCTGCTGGACGCCGTCGACACGTACGTGCCGATGCCGGTGCGCTACACCGACGCGCCGTTCCTCCTGTCCGTGGAGAACGTCCTCACCATCACGGGCCGCGGCACCGTGGTCACCGGAGCCGTGGAGCGTGGGACGGTACGCGTCGGGGACCGTGTCTCGGTGCTCGGCGCGGAGGTGGAGACCGTCGTCACCGGTCTGGAGACCTTCGGCAAGCCGATGGAGTCCGCGGAGGCCGGTGACAACGTCGCCCTGCTGCTGCGCGGGGTCGAGCGTGACCGCGTCCGCCGCGGTCACGTGGTCGCGGCGCCGGGCAGTGTGACCCCCAGCCGGCGTTTCACCGCGCAGGTGTACGTCCTGTCGGCCCGGGAAGGGGGCCGGACCACACCGGTCACCACCGGGTACCGGCCGCAGTTCTACATCCGGACGGCGGACGTCGTCGGGGACGTCGACCTCGGCGAGGCCGCGGTCGCGCGGCCCGGCGACACGGTCACCATGACCGTCGAGCTCGGCCGGGACGTCCCGCTGGAGTCCGGCCTCGGCTTCGCGATCCGCGAGGGCGGCCGCACGGTCGGCGCCGGCACCGTCACCGGTCTGCTCTGACGGACCGGCGCGGCCCGCCTCCCCGACCCCGGGGGAGCGGGCCGCGCCACCTGCGGCAGACTGGGAGCCATGGCAGACACAGCTCTCGTCCTGGGTGCCGGAGGCGTCACCGGCACCGCCTGGGAAAGCGGCATCCTGCACGGCCTCGCCAAGGCGGGTGTCGACCTCTCGACCGCCGATCTGATCGTCGGGAGCTCCGCCGGTGCCGTCGTCGGGGCACAGCTCGCCTTCGGGCCCGCCGGTGTCGACGATCTCTACGAGCGCCAGCTCGCCGCCCCGGAGAGCGCGGACGGGCCGGTGGGACGCCTCGGCCCCGTCACCGTGCTGCGCTACGCGAGAGCGGTGCTCTCCTCCCGCACGCCGGACGACTACGGCCGCAGACTGGGCGCCCTGGCCCGCGACAGCCGGCCCGTGGCGACCGCGGACGAACGGCGGGAGATGATCGCGAGCCTGCTCCCGTCGTCCGAATGGCCCGAGGGGAACCTGCTGGTCACCGCCGTGGACGCCGTCACCGGCGCGCTGCACACCTTCGACCGGACGGGCACGGTCGCGCTCGCCGACGCCGTCACCGCCAGTTGCGCGGTCCCCGTGGTCTGGCCCGTGGCCAGCGCCGGAGGCCGGAACTGGATCGACGGTGGAGTGCATTCGCCCGCCAACGTCCAGCTCGCCTCCGGCTACGGACGTGTCGTCGTGATCGCGCCCACCGCCACCGGGAACAAGGTGATCGCCTCGCCCCGCGCACAGGCCGCCCTGCTGGAGGCCGAGGGCGCCCGGGTCGAGCTCATCACCCCGGACGCGGGCGCACGGAAGGCCATCGGGCGCAATCCCCTGGACCCCGCCCGCCGCGCCGCCGCGGCCAGGGCGGGCCTCGCCCAGTCCGCGGCCCACACCGAGGCGGTCGCGGCGGTGTGGAACGGCTGACCCGGCGGGGAGAGCGCCAGGGGCCCGTCACAATGGGGGAGTGAACGAGCCGATACCCGTCATCCGCGACACCGACCACGGCACCGCCCGACTGCTGCCCGACGTCGACCGGGACCGGGCCTGGCTGCTCACGGTCGACGGCTCACCCCAGTCGTACGTCGACCTCGACGAGCCGGAACATCTCGAATTCGAGTACGTACGACGGCTCGGCCACGTCGTGGACCGGGCCGCGGCACCGGGGGCGCCGCTGGACGCGGTCCACCTCGGCGGCGGCGCACTCACGCTGCCCCGCTACGTCGCCGCGACCCGTCCCGGCTCACGGCAGGACGTGGCCGAGGCGGATCGCGGGCTCGCCGAACTGGTCCGCGATCACCTGCCGTTGCCCGACGGGGCCGATGTCACCGTGCACGGCGCCGACGCCCGGGCCTGGATCGAGAAGGCGCCGGAAGGATCCGCCGACCTCCTGATCGCCGACGTGTTCGGCGGCTCACGGGTCCCGGCGCACCTCACCTCGGTCGAGTACGCGCGGGCCGCCGGACGGGTCCTGCGCGGTGACGGCGTCTACGCGGCCAACCTGGCCGACGGTGCTCCCTTCGGCTTCCTCCGGTCGCAACTGGCCAACTTCGCAGCGGTGTTCGAGGACATCGCGCTGATCGCCGAACCGGCCGTCCTGCGCGGCCGGCGCTTCGGCAACGCCGTGCTGCTCGCCTCGCACGCTCCCCTGGACGTCCCGCCGCTCACCAGGCTCTGTGCCGCCGACGTGTTCCCCGCCCGGGTCGAGCACGGTGCGGCGCTTCGCCGGTTCGTCGGCGGAGCGAAGACGGTACGGGACAGCGAGGCCGTGGGCTCACCCGAGCCCCCGGACGGGGCTTTCGGCGTCGGGTGAGGCGCCGCCCTGCTCCGGCACGCTGATCTTCGCCACGGTGCTGCGGCGCGTCAGATTCCGTACGTCGGGAACGAGCAGGACGCCCGCGGTCACCACCACGATCAGGGCGGCACAGCCCCACAGGGCCTCGCTGCGGCCGACGAGCGTCTCCACGGGACCGGCCGCCGCCGTGGCGAGGGGCACCATCGCGACCGAGCCGAACCAGTCGTACGCCGCGACCCGTGACAGCTTCTCCTCCGGGATCTCCTGGTGGAGGGCGGTCATCCAGGAGACCCCGAACACCTCGATGGCGACCCCGGTCACGAACATCACGGCGCAGAGACCGGCGACCGGCAGCGGGATCGCGAGCCCCGCGGACGGCAGGGCCAGAGGGAACACGCAGAGCGTTCCGGCCAGCAGCAGCCGTCGGGGTTTCCACCGCATCATCAGCAGCGCCCCGCCGAGTGTGCCGACGCCGAAGGCGGCGAGGGCGAAGCCCCAGGGGCGGGCACCGCCGAGCTCGTCCCGTGCCACCAGCGGTCCGTACACCGCCTCGGCGGCCCCCACGACGGCCACGACCACGGAGAACTGCAGGACGACGGCCCAGAGCCAGGGGCGCCCGACGACCTCCTGCCAGCCCTCGCGGAGATCCGCGAGCAGACCGCCGCCCGGCAGCCGCGCGGGAATGTGGCTCACGTCGAGGAACGCCCTGAGCACGCCGGCGACGGCGAACGCCGCCGCGTCGATCGCCAGCACCCAGCCGGGGTCCATGGCCGCGATCATGGCCCCGCCCAGCGCGGCGCCGCCGATGGCCGCGCCGTGCATGGACATCCGGAAGAAGGCGAAGGCGCGGGCGGCCTGCTCACCGTCGACGCTGGACATCAGCATGCCCTCGGCGGCCGGTCCGAAGAAGGCCTGCCCGGTGCCGCAGAGCGCCGTGAGCAGCATCATCTGCCAGAGTTCGGCGCCGCCGGTCAGCACCAGCCAGGCGAACACGGCCTGGGAGACACAGTTCAGCGTGTTGGCCGCCACCATCACCCGGTGACGTGGCAGCCGGTCCGCGACCGCGCCCCCGATCAGCAGGAAGAGGACCAGCGGTGCCGTACGCGCGGCGGCGACCAGCCCGACGTCGCCGCCGTCGCCGCCCGACTGCAGGACCGCGAACGCCGCCGCGATCAGAGCGCCGTTGGTGCCCAGGCTCGTGATGATCGCGGCGGCGGTCAGCAGACCGAAGTTGCGTCCCGCGGGCAGGGAGCGCGGGGCGGAAGAGGGCGCGGCGGAGGCGGAGGTCACCAAGGGACTATCCCCGCACCGGCCCCCTCCCGCCAAATGCGGGGGACCGTCCGCCCCGGCCGACGGCTCAGGACGTGGTTTCCGCGACCTCCACGAGGCGTACCGTGCTGAGGATCTTCTGGATGGTGGCGTCCGGCAGTTCGTCGTCGACGCCGGCGTTCGCGTAGAGGATCCAGGACGAGTAGTCGCCCTTGGCGTTCTTGAAGGAGAACGCGATCGACTTGCCGTCGGTGTCGCACTTGTCCTTGTTGGCCAGCCCGGTGGCGGTGGCCTTGACGACGCTCCCCGACAGACCCGACTTCGTCGTGTACTGCTCGGGCTCGCCGGTCTTCACCTTCTCCTTCGGGTCCTTCTGGGCATAAGCGGCCCAGACCCAGTTGGCCGCCTCGTTCGTGGCCGCCTCGTCGGTGCTCTTCGCACCCTGGGCGCCCTTGGTGCCGACGCCGGCCAGACCGGTGTCCTCCTGCTTGCCGTCCTTGTCCGTGTCGTCGCTGCACCACTTCGTCTTGAGGTACGCGGGAGCGGAGAAGCCGACCGCCGGAGGACCGGTGGGGTCCTTCACGTCCTCGAAGCCGGCGAAGACGCCGGTACCGGAGACCTCCCAGTCGCCGGGCACGTCGAACTGCGTGCCCCACTTGGGGTTGGTCACGACCTTCCAGCCCGGGACCGTGGGCGCGGCGTCCTCGCCGCCCCGCGGGTTCGCCGCCGGTGAGGATGCGGTGTCGGACGGCTTCGCGGTCGGTGACGAGGACTCCTTGCCGTCGGCCACGTCCGAGCCGCCCTTGTCGTCCTTGTTCATGACGACGACGCCGGTGACGACGGCCGTGACGACGACGGCGGTCGCCGCGAGGACGGCGACGATCGTCGTCTTCTTCCTGTCGTCCTTCTGCGGGCCTCCGGGCCCGCCGGGTACGGCGTACTGCGGCATCGTGGGCTGCTGGTAAGGGTTGGGCTGCTGGTATCCCGGCTGGCCCTGCTGCTGGTACCCCGGCTGCTGATAGGGATTCGGCTGTTGGTACCCCGGCTGCTGGTACGGGTTCTGGTCCTGCGGGTTCTGCTCGCCCCCGGGCGGCTGCTGTCCTGGCCACATGGCCAGTAACCATAGAGGGGAGGTGCGTCCGCTGCTACGGGCGCCCCTGCGAGGGGATGGCCAAAGCCTGCTACTGACAAGTAACATCGCGCCCATGAGTACTGAAGAGATGACGGTCGGCGAGATCCTTTCCGCGAGCGTCCCGATGGTCCGGACCCTTGGCATCGAATACCTCGAGACGACCGCGGAGCGTGCCGTCCTCACGCTCCCGGACCGCGCCGAGTACCACAACCACCTGGCCGGACCCCATGCCGGCGCGATGTTCACGCTCGCCGAGTCGGCGAGCGGTGCGATCGTCGTCGCCGCGTTCGGCGACCAGATGGCCCGTGCCGTCCCGCTGCCCGTCACCACGGAGATGGCCTTCAAGAAGGTCGCCATGGGCGATCTCACCGCCACCGCGGTCCTGGGCCGCCCTGCGGCGGAGGTCGTCGCGGAACTGGACGAGGGCAAGCGCCCGGAGTTCCCGGTGAGCGTCGAGATCCGTCGCGCCGACGGCGCCGTCACCAGCGAGATGAGCGTGGTCTGGACACTGCGCCCCAACCGCTGAGCACGGGCCGGCCCCGCGGACCCCGGCCCGAGGGCCGCGCCGACTTCCCCGTCCGTCCGGCCCGGTAGGCTGCCCGCCGTGCACCCCTCGTGGTGCGCGGCGGCAGATTTCTCACGGGAGGACCGGCGATGCACGTCCAGGAGTGGCTCGAGACCGTACCCGCGGTCAGCATTTACCTCCTGGTGGGGGTGGTCATCGGACTCGAGAGCCTCGGCATCCCGCTGCCCGGCGAGATCATCCTCGTGAGTTCGGCGCTCCTGGCCTCCCAGCACGGCGACATCGACCCCGTGGTGCTCGGCGCCTGCGCGACTGCCGGAGCGATCATCGGAGACTCGATCGGTTACGCCATCGGCCGCAGGGGAGGGCGCCCGCTGCTCGCCTGGCTCGGCGGCCGGTTCCCCAAGCACTTCGGGGCGCCCCAGATCGCCCTTGCGGAACGGTCGTTCGAGAAGTGGGGCATGTGGGCCGTCTTCTTCGGCCGCTTCGTCGCGCTGCTCCGGATCTTCGCCGGACCGCTGGCCGGCGTGCTGCGCATGCCGTACTGGAAGTTCCTGATCGCCAACGTGCTCGGCGGCATCGTCTGGGCCGGCGGCACCACCGCCGTCATCTACTCGGTGGGCGTCGTCGCCGAGGCGTGGCTCAAGCGCTTCTCGTGGCTGGGGCTCGTGGCTGCCGTGCTGATCGGGGTGATCTCGATGCTGGTGCTCAAGAACCGCGCGAAGAAGGCCGCGGAACAGGCCGACAGCCCGGTGCCGGACGCGGTTCCCGCAGCGGACTGAGCCGGGCGGCGCCGGCACCGTGCCCGTGCGCCCTCAGCCCTCCTGGCGCGTCTCCTGGTGGGCCGCGCGATGCGCCTTCGCCAGCTCGACATAACCGGCCGCGTTGAAGGCGATGCCCTCACGCTCCTCCGCCGTCAGCTCCCGCTTGACCTTGGCGGGCACGCCGGCGACGAGGGAGCCCGGCGGCACCCGCATCCCCTGCGGGACGAGGGCCTGCGCCGCGATCAGCGAACCCGCACCGATATGTGCGCCGTTGAGCACGGTGGCCCCCATTCCGACGAGCACGTCGTCCTCGATGACGCAGCCGTGCAGGACGGCGTTGTGGCCGACCGAGACCCGGGCGCCCACCGTCAGCGGGAAGCCGGGGTCGGTGTGCACGCTGCAGTTGTCCTGGATGTTGCTGTCGGGGCCCAGGGAGATCGGGCCGCAGTCGGCACGCAGCACGGCCTGGTACCAGACGCTCGATCCCGCGGCCAGCGACACCTCGCCGATGACGACGGACGTCGGCGCGAGGAACGCGTCCGGGTCGACGTCCGGCTCCTTGCCGCCGATACCGGTGACCAATGCCTGCTCTGCCATCGCCAGCTCCTCGGGTGGGGTGTGGTGCGCACGGCACCCCCTGCTCCGCACGAACCGTAATCGACGGTCCACGCGGCCCGGCCGGGTGGGGTGAACATCACAGCCTGCCGCGCGGATCCGTTCCGGCCCGGCCGACTACCGTGAGCGGGTGCCGAAGAACCGGAACTTGTTCTCCTCCCTGGCCCTGCGGCGGCGTGAGGCCACCTCCCGTGCCGTCCACCGCGTCTGGGCCTGGGTGCAGGAGACCGGGGCGGTCACCGCGCCGCACCCCGGGCGGCTCCGGTTCGGCCGCATCGGCGTGGGTACCCGGCTCGCGTTTCCCCAGGGAACGGTCTTCGGCGAGCGGTGGATCGAACTGGGCGACCACTGCATCATCGGCGAACAGGTCACCCTCACGGCCGGCCTGATGCCCGACCTGGATCTCGGGGCCGATCCCATCCTGACCCTGGGGGACGGTGTGGTGCTGGGCCGGGGGAGCCATGTCATCGGCGACACCTCGGTGTCGATCGGGTCGGACACCTACTGCGGCCCGTACGTCTACATCACCTCCACGAACCACAGTTACGACGATCCCGACCAGCCGGTCGGAAGGCAGTGGCCGCGCATGGAGCCGGTCGTGATCGGGCCCGGATGCTGGATCGGCACCGGAGCCGTGATCCTGCCCGGCGCGCGGCTGGGCCGGAACGTCGTGGTCGCGGCGGGAGCCGTCGTGCGCGGTGAGGTCGCCGACCACGCGGTGGTCGCGGGAGCGCCCGCCAGGGTGGTGCGGAGCTGGGACCCCGAGAAGGGCTGGCAGCCGCCGCTGCGCACCCCCGCGCCCGTGCCGATCCCCGACGGGGTCACGCCGGAGCAGCTGGCCGCCGTGGCGCTGCTGCTCGAGGACCCGGCCGGAGACTGACCTCTCCGCCGGTGCTGTGCCCGGCACGAACCGTGCTTGCACCGGACACCGCTCGTACGGGGCGGCATTCGCGTCGGATGCCTCGCAGTACAGTGCGGTGGTCCGGTGTGTGCGCCACGCGGTAGTGCGATATTTTCGACTTTTTCATCCATCACATTGGACGGAATGTGACCGACCTCGATCAGCTCACCCAGTCGCTCGCCCGGAATCTCAAGCGCTGGCGAGGTGAGCGGGGTTTCACCCTGGACGCCCTCGCAGCCCGAGCGGGGGTCAGCCGCGGCATGATCATCCAGATCGAGCAGGCGCGTACGAACCCGAGCGTCGGCACCACCGTCAAGCTCGCGGACGCGCTGGGGGTCAGCATCACGACCCTGCTCGACTACGAGCAGGGGGCCCAGGTGCGGCTCGTGCCCGCGGACCAGATGGTGCGCCTGTGGTCCACGGAGGCCGGCAGTTCGAACACGCTCCTGGTCGGCACGGAGGCCCGCGGTCCCATCGAGCTCTTGTCCTGGCATCTGATGCCGGGCGACAGCAGCCTCTCCGACCCGCACCCCGAGGGAACGGTGGAACTCCTCCACGTCACCTCGGGGGAGCTGACGCTGGTCGTCGACGGCGTGGCCCATGTGGTGCCCGCCGGCACCTCCGCGACGTTCGAGGCCCACGTGCCGCACGTCTACCGCAACGACGGCTCCGAGCCCGCCGACCTGACGATGGCGGTGTCGATTCCGCCGGTCCGTCGGGAGGGCAGATGAGCGGTGCGCCGACGGCTGTAGCGTGAGCGGCATGCGCGCACCCCTCGGCGACTTCGGTGACGCCTCTCCCGCAGCGGACCGGCTGGACCTGCTCACCCCGCCCGTCGCGAAGGCGATCGCGGCCGGCTGGGGCGGAACCCCCGCCGAGTCCGTCGTCTTCGTCGACACCGCCCCCGAGATCGCCGATACGGCCGCCTTCGTCGAGCACCACGGTCCCGGACTGCTCGACGCCTCCGCCAACTGCGTGGTCGTGGCTGGCAAGCGGGGCGGCGACACCACCCTCGCCGCGTGCGTGGTGCTCTCGCGCACCCGCGTCGACGTGAACGGGGCCGTGCGCAAGCACCTCGGTACCCGCAAGGCGTCCTTCGCCCCCATGGACATCGCGGTCGGCGAGACCGGCATGGAGTACGGCGGGATCACCCCGATCGGACTGCCTGCGGCCTGGCCCCTCCTCGTCGACCCGGCGGTGGCGGACACGGAGTGGGTCCTGATCGGCAGCGGCCGCCGCCGCGGCAAGCTCATCGTCCCGGGCAAGGCGCTGGCGGCACTGCCCGGAGCGGTCCTGCTGGAAGGCCTCGGGGTCTGAGAAGCACTGTCGGACCGTGGGGAGTAGTGCCCTGAGCCGGACCGCGCCGTACGTGCCCGGAACGCGTCATACGCCGTCGGTCCGGCGCTCCGTGATCCAGCCGACGGCGAAGTCCACGGCCGCGCGCAGAGGGAACAGCCGGCTGGGCGCCGACCCCACCCGGCCCGCGCCGACCGCTCCGGGCCGCGCACGGACGAAGTCGTCGCCGAGGTGTGCGAAGTCGCTGTCGTCCAGAGCGACGTCCTCGTACTCCCACCAACGGCGGCCTCCCTCCGACGCCACCACACAGCGGTAGAGGCGCCGGGGCGGGGCCGGGCGGCGGTACTCCGCGAGGTGGAAGGCGGTGCAGCGGCCGAAGCCCGTGCCCAGGAGCAGGATCTGCGCGTCGGCCTCGTACAGCCGGGCGAGGGGGGAGTCCTCGCCCAGGTGGCAGTCCGGGCGGTGGCCGGCGAGCAGCTGCCCGGCCGCCGGACCGAGCCCGGCGAACGAGGTCTGCGGGTGGCCGCTGCGCCGCGCGCCCGGAGCCAGCCGGACCAGCTCGGCGAGGGCGCCCATCGTGGGAGCGGGAGACACCGCCGGGTCGAAGGCGGGCATCGCCGCGCGCACCGCCGCCCCGGCCTCCTCGCTCAGGCCGCGGACCCTGTCCAGGTAGGCGCGGGACGTGTCGGAATTCTCCGGGGTGAAGGAGGGGACGACCAGCGTCCCCGCCGGTCCCAGGGCCCGGTGCAGCGCGCGAGCCATGTCCTCGGCGCTGCCGCCCGCGGCACGCATCGAGGCATGCGCCAGCAGGACACCACCCCGCCGCACACCGAGCTCGTGCAGCTGGGCGGCGGTGCGCTCACCGCCGAGCAGGAGATGCCGGGTCACGGCGGACATTCTCCCCGCCCGGGGTCGTCCGCGACACCACGCCTCCGCCGGCAGGACTCAGCGCAGGGGGCTCAAGCGGGGTATCTCGATCGCCGGGCACCGGTCCATGACCATGGCCAGGCCTGCCGCACGGGTGCGGTCGTACGCCTGCTCGTCGATCACGCCGAGCTGGAACCAGACGGCCTTCGCCCCGGCCGCCACCGCCTCGTCGGCGACGGCGCCCGCCAGCTCGCTGTTGACGAAGACGTCCACCACGTCGACGGGGAAGGGGATGTCCGCCAGTGAGGCGTACCCCTGTTCGCCGTGGACCGGCTCCGCCTTGGGGTGGACGGGCACCACACGCTTGCCGAAGCGCTTGAGGACCTCCGCCACCCCGTAGGCGGCGCGGGACCTGTTGGTGGACAGGCCGACCACCGCCCAGGTGTCGCCCGTGTCCTGAAGGATTTCGCGAATCGTGTCGTCGTCTGCGTACATGCCCGGACAACGGACGGTCCCGCCCGGTCATTCCCCACGGGAGGGTGAAATCGGGTGGCGGACCGGCGCATAGGGTGGACGGATGCAGGAGGAGTACCGGACAGTCACCGGCGCGGGTGTGCACGAGACCGAGGTCAGCCGGTCGCGTTTCCTCTGCGCGCTCGCCCCCGCCGCCACCGAGCAGGAGGCGCAGGAGTTCATCGCGCGCGTCCGCAAGGAGCACCCCACCGCCAACCACCACTGCTACGCCTACGTCATCGGCGCCGACGCCTCCGTCCAGAAGGCCGGCGACGACGGGGAGCCCGGCGGCACGGCCGGCGTCCCCATGCTGCAGATGCTCATGCGCCGTGAGGTGCGGTACGCCGTCGCCGTCGTCACCCGGTACTTCGGCGGCGTGAAACTCGGGGCGGGCGGACTGATCCGGGCGTACGGAGGGGCGGTCGGCGAGGCGCTCGACGCGTTGGGCACGACCACACGCCGCCGCTTCCGCCTCGCCGAGGTCACGGTGGACCACCAGCGCGCGGGCAAGCTGGAGAACGATCTGCGCGCCACCGGCGTGGCGGTCCACGAGGTGACCTACGCGGAGGCGGTGACCATCGCGATCGGGCTGCCGGACGCGGACGTCGAGAGCTTCAGGGCCTGGCTGGCGGACGCCACCGCGGGCTCCGCGACGTTCGAACCGGGCGGCGAGGCGTACGGGGATGTCTGAGGAAGCATGCCGGACGGATCAGTAGGAGTGGCGTCGTGAGGATTCTGCACACCTCGGACTGGCACCTGGGGAGGTCGTTCCACCGTGTCCCGATGCTCGACGCCCAGGCCGCCTACCTCGACCACCTCGTCGAGACGGTGCGGGAGCACGCCGTCGACGTGGTCGTGGTGGCGGGCGACGTCTACGACCGCGCTGTTCCGCCTCTGTCGGCCGTCCAGCTGTTCGACGACGCACTGCACCGGCTCGCCGGCGCCGGGGTGCCGACCGTCATGATCTCCGGCAACCACGACTCGGCCCGCAGGCTCGGCGTCGGTGCCGGCCTGATCGCACGGGCCGGGATCCATCTGCGTACCGATCCCGCCGACTGCGCGACGCCGGTCGTGCTCCACGACGCGCACGGTGAGGTGGCCTTCTACGGGCTGCCCTACCTGGAGCCCGCGCTGGTGAGGGACGCGCTGGGCGCCACCGGGGCGGGGCACGAAGGAGTGCTCACGGCTGCGATGGACCGCGTACGGGCCGACCTCTCGGTCCGGCCCGAGGGCACCAGGTCGGTGGTCCTGGCCCACGCGTTCGTGGCGGGCGGTGAACCGAGCGACAGCGAACGCGACATCACGGTCGGAGGGGTCGCCGCCGTCCCCGCGGGCGTCTTCGACGGTGTCGACTACGTGGCACTCGGCCACCTGCACGGCTGCCAGAGGGTGACGGACCGCGTCCGGTACTCCGGCTCCCCGCTGGCGTACTCCTTCTCCGAGCACACGCACCGCAAGACGATGTGGCTGATCGATCTCGGCCCCGGCGGGGACCTCGCCGCCGAACGCGTCGACTGCCCTGTACCGCGCCCGCTCGCGCGGCTCCGCGGCCGCCTCGACGCCCTGCTGGAGGACCCGGCCCTCGAAGGCCACCGGGAAGCCTGGGTGGAGGCCACCCTCACCGACCCCACGCGGCCGGACGAGCCGATGGCCCGGCTCCTGGAACGCTTCCCGCACACGCTCAGCCTGGTCTTCGACCCCGAACGTGCCCCGCAGGACCCCCTCGCCTCCTACGCACAGCGGCTCGAGGGACGTGACGACCAGCAGGTGGCGGAGGATTTCGTGGCCCATGTACGCGGTGGCAGCGGCCCCAGCGACCAGGAGCGCACGGTGCTGCGTGCCGTGTTCGACGACGTACGGATCGACGACGTGATCGGTGAGGTGTCCCGTTGAGGCTGCACCGGCTCACCCTGACCGCGTTCGGCCCGTTCGGCGCCACCCAGGAAGTCGACTTCGACGCCCTGTCCTCGGCCGGGATCTTCCTGCTGCACGGCCCCACCGGCGCGGGCAAGACCTCCGTGCTCGACGCCGTCTGCTACGGCCTCTACGGGGCGGTGCCCGGGGCCCGGCAGAGCCCCGGCACCTCGCTGCGCAGTGACCACGCCCCGGTGGACCGGCCGACCGAGGTACGCCTGGAGCTGACGGTCGGGGGGCGCCGGCTCGAGGTCACCAGGAGGCCGGCCCAGCCCCGCCCCAAGAAGAGGGGCGGCGGCTTCACGACCGAGAAGGCGCAGAGCTGGCTGCGGGAGTACCACCCCGAGCACGGCTGGAAGGCGCTGAGCCGCTCCCACCAGGAGATCGGCGAGGAGATCGGCGGGCTCGTCGGGATGAGCCGGGACCAGTTCTGCCAGGTGGTGCTGCTGCCTCAGGGGGACTTCGCGCGGTTCCTGCGGGCCGACGCGGAGGCGCGTGGAAAGCTCCTCGGCCGTCTCTTCGACACCCGCCGGTTCGCCGCCGTCGAGGAGCGCCTGGCCGAGCTGCGACGGGCGGCCGAAGCCCGGGTCAGGGCAGGGGACGAGCAGATCCTCGTGCTGGCCCATCGCCTCGCGCAGGCGGCCGGACCGGCCGCGGAGGAGCCGGCCCCCGAGGAACGGCCGGGCGAGCCCGGGCTCGCCGAGGCGGTCCTGCGATGGGCGGCCGTCGCGCGCAGCGGCGCCCGTGAACGGCTCGACATCGCCCGCTGGATGCTGACCGCGGCGGAACGGCGGAGCGACGCCGCCCGGCTCGTGGCCGAGTCGGAACGCGAACTGGCCCGGCTCCAGCAGCGGTATGAGGAGACCCGCCGCCGTGCCGCCGGTCTGGAGGACCGCCGCGCGGAACGGGACCGCTGCCACGAGCAGTTGGCCCGTGCCCGCAAGGCGGACCTGGTGGCCCCGGCTCTCGAACTGCGTGACGAGGCCGAGCGGGCCCACCGCACCGCTGCCGCTGCGCTGGCACGGTCCCGCGCCGGTCTGCCGTCCGAGCTGGCTGACGCGGGCCTCGGTCAGCTGGCCGACAGGGAACGCGGCCTCCGCGCGGAGCTGGGCGCGCTCGAGTCCGCACGCCGTGCCGAGCGCCGGAGCCGGGAGATCGACGCCGAACGGGCCGGCCTGGAGCGTCAGTCCCGCGCGGACGACGAACTGATCCAGGAGGCGGCGGAGTGGCTGGCCGGCTGGGACACCACCCACCGGACCCTGAGGGAACGCGTGGAGACCGCACAGGACGCCGCGACCCGGGCGGAGCAGCTGGCGGCCCGGCTCGACCCGGCCCGGAGGAGGCTGGAGGCGGCACGACGGCGTGACGCACTCGGTGAGCAGGAGGAGACCGCTGCGGCGGCCCTGACCACGGCGCGAGAGAGCGCGGTGGGCGCACACGAGAAGTGGCTGGCCCTGCGCGAACAGCGGCTGCGCGGCATCGCGGCGGAGCTGGCCGGCCAACTGGCCGACGGTGTGGCCTGCACGGTGTGCGGCTCGTCCGAGCACCCCGAGCCGGCCCGTGCGGAGGCGGGACATGTGGACCGGGCCACGGAGGAGGCGGCACTGACCGCCCACCAGCGGGCGGAGCGGGTCCGCACGGAGGCGGAGGGCCGGCTGGGAGTCCTGCGCGAACGCCTCGCGACGGCCCGTGCGGAGGCCTCGGGCCCGGGGGAGTCCGGCCCGGCCGGCGGGGCGTCCGCATCCGTGGCCGAACTGGGTGACGTGGTGGACCGCCTCACCCGGGAGCACGCGGAGGCGCACCGCCTGGCCGCGCAGTCGCACGCGGCCCGGGAGGCCCTGGCGTCCGCGGAGCGTGAGCACCTCGGCAGGCTGGACGACCGGCAGCAGGCGGAGCGGCGTACGGCTGCCCGCACGTCGCAGCGCGAAGCGCTCGACCGTGAACAGGCCGCGCTGCAAGGGGAACTGGCCAAGGCACGGGGAGCCTGCGCCTCGGTGGCCGAGCACGCCGGACTGCTGGAACGCCGGGCCGGACTGCTGTCCGACGCGGCCGACGCCCTCCGCGCCGAGCACGGAGCCGCCGAGCGCCTCAAGGAGGCCGACGGCAGGCTCTCCGACGCCGCCTACCGGGCGGGATTCGACACGCCTCAGGCCGCTGCCGCCAAGATCCTCGGGGACACCGCGCAGCGGGAGCTCCAGCATCGCGTCGACGCCTGGCAGGCGGAGGCGGCCACTGTCGCCGACCGTCTCGCGGAGGAGGACGCCAAGGCGGCCGCGGGCAGGCCGGCCGCCGAGCCGGACGCGGCGCAGGTGGCGTACGACCGGTCCGTGCGGGCCGTGCGCGAGAGCGCCGCCGCGCACTCCGCCGCACAGGAGCGCAGCGCGGAGCTCGGCAGGCTCTCCCGCCGTACGGAGGAGGAGGTGCGCGCGCTGGGTCCGGTGCGCCAGGAGTACGAGCGGGTCGCCCGCCTCGCCGGGCTGACCGCGGGCACCTCCGCGGACAACGAGCGCAAGATGCGACTGGAGGCGTACGTACTGGCGGCCCGTCTCGAACAGGTGGCCGCCGCTGCGACCATCCGCCTCCAGCGGATGTCCGGGGGCCGCTACACACTGGTCCACTCCGACGACCGCAGCGGGGGCCGCAGGGCGGGTCTGGGTCTGCACGTCGTCGACTCCTGGACGGGACGGGAGCGCGACACGGCGACCCTGTCCGGCGGGGAGACCTTCTTCGCCTCACTCGCCCTGGCCCTCGGCCTCGCCGACGTGGTGACGGACGAGGCGGGCGGTGTCCGCCTGGACACGCTCTTCATCGACGAGGGTTTCGGCAGTCTGGACGAGCAGACGCTGGACGAGGTGCTCGACGTCCTGGACTCGCTGCGTGAACGCGACCGGAGCGTCGGCATCGTCAGCCACGTGGGCGACCTGCGCCGCCGCATCCCCGTCCAGCTCGAGGTGGTGAAGGAGAGGCACGGCTCGGCCGTCGTCCACCGGGCGGCCGGCACGCTCAGCGGCTGATCGCGCGACGGGGGAGCGGCGAGGAGTAGACGATGCTGGTGGTCACGGAACCGAGGGTGCCGATCCTCCCCGTGACCTCCTCCAGGTGACGCATCGACCTCGCGGTCACCTTGAGGACGAAACAGTCGTCCCCGGTCACGTGGTGGGCCTCCAGGATCTCCGGTGTGGAGGCCGTCAGGTCGTGGAACGGCTTGTAGTTGCCGTTCGGGTACCGCAGCCGGACGAGGGCGAGGATCGGCATACCGAGCCGCTCCGGGTCCACCACCGCGGTGTATCCGCTGATCACCCCCAGCTCTTCGAGGCGGCGCACCCGCTCGGTGACGGCGCTGGGGGACATCGAAACGGCGCGGGCCAGCTCGGCGAACGTCGCGCGTCCGTCGCGCTGGAGGACATCGAGGATGCGCCAGTCCGTGGCGTCCGGGGAATAGTCGGTCATGGCGCCAGACAACAGGGGAATCCACCGGGAATCAACGAAAGTGCCATGGATCACTGCTTCGCACGCGGATCGGTCGGCCGTAGATTTTCGGCCATGACCTCACAGACGCTCACCACCGGCAACCCCGTCCTCCGCGTGCCGCCCGCCTCTCCGGCCGCGGCGGCCTCATACTTCCGCGCCTCGCTCGCCTTCCACGCGGACGTGTCCGACGTCGCCGCCGCCCTCGGTGCCGACGGCGACCCCGGGTTCGTGGTCGTCGACTCCCGCTCCACCGCCTCCTGGGACCAGGGGCACGTTCCCGGTGCGGTGCACCTGCCGACCGCCCTCACCGGGGAGCAGGCGGCCGGCCTCCTCGACCCGGCCGTTCCCGTCGTCACGTACTGCTGGGGGCCGGGCTGCGACGGAGGGGCCAGGTCGGCTCTGGCACTCGCCGAACTCGGCTACCAGGTCAAGGAGATGCTCGGCGGATTCGAGTACTGGGTGCGCGAGGGGTTCGCGTACGAGACCTGGGAGGGCTCGGAACGGCGCCCTGTCGACGCGCTCACCGCGCCCGTGGGCGCCGACGACTGTGGCTGCTGAACCGGGCGGGACTGAGCCGGGAACCTGCCCGGAGCCGGAGCCGGAGCCGGCTCGGGAGTACGGGCCTCGAGCAGGCGGCGTTCAGAGGGCCGGCGGCCCGAGGAGCGCGCGGAACAGGGCCTCGCCGTCGTCGCCGGCGGGCAGGCCGCTGACCTGACCGTCACCTACCTCCACCACCCGCCACACCCCGTCCTCCCGGAGCGCCATGTCGGTGGTCACCCAGCGGCAGCCGAGGGCGCGCACGGCCTCGCCGACGACGTCGAGGCCCGGTGCGGGCAGCCGGCCCGGCGTGTCCGGATGAGCCGTCACCCGTGCGACCTCGCCGTCCACCCACCACACCCGCGCCTCGCCGCCCGGCACGAACGGCTCGTACGCGCGAAGCACCACTCCTCCTGCCAGGAACTCCCCCTGCAGCTCGACGAATCGGCCGACGATCGCGGCCAGCCGCTCCGCGTCCTTCACCTCCGGCACGAAGCACGCCTCGTGCCACTCGTCCTTGCGGGACTTCACGAAGTCCTTGACGATGCCCGGACCCGGGCCCAGACCCTCCGCGAGGCCGGTGGCGGGATCCGGCGGAAGGTCTGCGGCGGACAGGGAGCGCCAGACGCTGCGCGGAGTGAGCCCGGTGAACGCCTCGTACCATCCGGGGAGTTCATGGGCGCGCCGGTACGCGGCGGCGTCGGTGAGCAGGGCGCAGCCGCGGGCCGCGAGGGCGCGCTCGAACTCCGCGTAACGGACGGCCGGCATCATCCATCCCCGGTACCAGTACGTCCCCGAGTCCCGCGGCACCCGGCGGACGGCGGTCCCGGGATCGCCGGCGAGCAGAGCGTCGTGATCGACCAGGACGGTCCGGGCGCCGGTGCGCCGCGCCGCGGCCTCCTCCTCGGCGAACACGGGATCCGGACGCGTCGGGCGCAACGGGTCGCGGCAGAACAGGAAGCCGGGCGGGGCCATGCGGATGTCGACCTCCGGGCCGTCGTGAGGAGTGTGCAGGGGCCGGTGACGGTGTCACCGGCCCCTGCCGTGATCACAGCTTGGACAGCTCGTCCACCAGGTCGTCCAGGCCGAGCGACCCCTGCGACAGGGCCGCCATGTGCCAGGCCTTGAGGTCGAACGCGTCACCGTGGGCCTTCCGGGCGTTCTCCCGGCCCAGCAGCCACGCCCGCTCGCCCAGCTTGTAGCCGATGGCCTGCCCCGGCATCGACAGATAGCGCGTCAGCTCGCTCTCCACGAAGTCGGCGGGCCGGCCGCTGTGGTTGCCGAAGAACTCCTCGGCCAGGGCAGGAGTCCACCGCTCGCCGGGACGGAACGGCGAGTCCGCGGGGATCTCCAGCTCCAGGTGCATGCCGATGTCGACGATCACCCGGCAGGCACGCATCATCTGCGCGTCCAGGTAGCCCAGGCGGCGCTCCGCGTCGGGCAGGAATCCCAGCTCGTCCATGAGCCGCTCGGCGTACAGCGCCCAGCCCTCGGCGTTCGCGCTGACCTGGCCCACCGAGGCCTGGTAGCGGGAGAGGCTCGCGGCGACGTGCGTCCACTGCGCGATCTGGAGGTGATGTCCCGGCACGCCCTCGTGGTACCAGGTGGACACCAGGTCGTACATCGGGAAGCGGGTCTCGCCCATGGTGGGGAGCCAGGTGCGTCCCGGCCGTGAGAAGTCCTCCGAGGGGCCCGTGTAGTAGGGGGCGGCGGCACCGCCCGCGGGGGCGATCCGGGACTCCACCTTCCGCACGCGCTCGGCCAGTTCGAAGTGGGTGCCGTCGAGCGCCTCGATGGCCTCGTCCATCAGGTTCTGCAGCCAGACCCTGACCTCCTCCTCACCCTCGATGTGCTTGCCGTGCACGTCGAGATGGGCGAGCGCCTCCCAGGGGCCGGCCCCCGGCAGGATCTTGTCCGCCTCGGTCCTCATCTCGGCCAGCAGCCGGTGGTACTCGGACCAGCCGTAGGCGTACGCCTCGTCGAGATCCAGGTCCGTGCCGTTGAACTGGCGTGCCCAGCGGGCGTAACGCTCCCTGCCGACGGTGTCGGGGGCACCCTCGACGGCCGGGGCGTACACATCCCTCATCCAGTCCCGCAGCGCGACCAGGCCGGCCGATGCCTGTCCTGCCGCCTCGTCCAGTTCCGCGCGCAGCGCGGCGGGTCCTCCGGCCACGAAGTCCTCGAAGAAGCCCGTGCCGTTCTCCCCGGCCCAGGTGCCGAGCTGACCGATGAAGGTGGCCGTCGGGCGCGGGCCGCCGTACAGCTTCCGCTCCAGCCCCAGGGCGAGCGAGGCGCGATATCCCTCCAGCGCGGCGGGCACCGCCCGCAGACGGTCCACGACCGCCGCCCAGTCCTCCTCCGTCGCCGTCGGGGTCGCCGTGAACACCTCACGGAGGCTGTGCGCCGGCGAGTGGATGTTGGAAACCGCCCGCAGACCCTCCTCCGCCTCGTGTACGGCGAGTTCGGCCGTGAGGCGTTCGCGCAGCAGTCGTGCGCAACGCCTCTCCTCGTCGGTGTCCGCGCCCGGAACCTGCTCCGCGGCGTCGAGTTCCACCAGGGTCCTGCGGATCAGCTCGGCCGTGGCCTCCTGACCGGCGGGCGAGAAATCGGGCAGCCGGCGATAGCTTTCCGCGACACCGAGATAGGTACCGGTGATCGGGTCGAGATCGATGTACGCGTCGACGTAGGCGTCGGCGACCTGGCGCGGCAGTGCGCTGCTCGATGTGTCTGACATGTTGACATCCTCTTACGCCGAGGCCCTCCACGTCACGGGTGTACGGGACTTCGGCCGGAGGAGGTACGTGGACGCCCTCAGGAGCCTGGGCGCGTCCCCGCGGTGGTGGCGGAATTCCGACCGTCCGCGGTGGGCGGCATCAACGGGCCGCACTCCCACTGCTGGAAGATCAGCCGGGTCTCCACCCGCGCCACCTCACGGCGCGAGGTGAACTCGTCCAGCACCAGACGCTGCAGGTCCGTCGGGTCGGCGACCGCCACGTGCACCAGGTAGTCGTCCGGTCCCGTGAGGTGGAAGAAGGCCCGGGACTCCGGGAGCGCCCTGATCCGGTCGACGAACGGGCCGATGAGCTCCCTGCGGTGCGGCCGGACCTGGACCAGCAGGAGCGCCTCCAGGCCGCGGCCGAGCCGCGCAGGATCGAGCCGGAGCCGGTGCCCGAGGATCACACCGGACCGGCGCAGCCGTGCCACCCGGTCCAGACATGTGGACGGGGCCACTCCGACTTCCGCGGCGAGCTCCCGGTACGTCGTCCGAGCATCGTTCTGCAGGAGGCGCAGAATGTGCAGATCAACCGGATCGAGAGCGACGGATTCAGGCATCGGGCGAACGTAGCACGGCGTCGGGGCGCTACCGGCCGGTCACTGTTCAGTCTTGTGACATGGACACCGAAGCCACTTCGCTGACACCCCGGCCCTCCTTCCGGTCCAGAGCGCTCGCCACCGAAGCCGTGCACGCCGGACGCGATGATCTCGCCTCTCAGGGACTGCACGCCGCGCCGATCGATCTGTCCACCACCTACCCCTCGTACGACTCCCGGGGTGAGGCCGCGCGTATCGACGCCTTCGCCACCACGGGAGCGAGGCCCGACGGCCCGCCCGTCTACGCGCGGCTGGACAACCCGACGACGGCTCGCTTCGAGACGGCACTCGCCCGGCTCGAAGGCGCCGCGAGCGCGGTCGCCTTCGCCAGCGGGATGGCCGCCCTCACCGCCGTCCTGCTGGCCCGGGCGAGCCTGGGACTGCGCCACGTCGTCGCGGTGCGTCCGCTCTACGGCTGCAGCGACCACCTCCTCGGCGCGGGGCTGCTGGGCACCGAGGTGACCTGGACGGACCCGGCGGGCATCGCCGAGGCGATCCGACCGGACACCGGACTCGTCATGGTCGAGACGCCGGCCAACCCGACGCTGGCCGAGATCGACATCCGGGCCGTGGCGCACTCCTGCGGCTCCGTGCCCCTTCTCGTCGACAGCACCTTCGCCACGCCCGTCCTGCAACGGCCGCTCGAACACGGCGCGCGGATCGTGCTGCACAGCGCCACCAAGTACCTGGGCGGTCACGGTGACGTGATGGGCGGTGTCGTCGCCTGCGACGAGGAGTTCGCGGCGACCTTGCGGCAGGTGCGGTTCGCCACCGGGGGAGTGCTGCACCCCATGGCCGGCTATCTGCTGCTGCGCGGGCTGTCCACCCTGCCCGTACGGGTCAGGGCGGCCTCCGCCTCCGCGGCCGAACTGGCCAGGAGGCTCTCGGCCGACCCCCGCGTCGCACGGGTGCACTACCCGGAGGTGGGCGGCGCGATGGTGTCCTTCGAGGTGTTCGGGGACCCCCACAGGATCATCGCGGGCGTCCGGCTGATCACGCCCGCTGTGAGCCTCGGCAGTGTGGACACCCTCATCCAGCATCCGGCCTCCATCAGCCACCGCATCGTGGATGAGGGAGACCGGCGGGCCGCGGGCGTGAGTGACCGGCTGCTGCGCATGTCGGTCGGTCTGGAGGACGTCGAGGACCTCTGGGCGGACCTGTGCCAGGCGCTCAGCGACGGAGGTGCCGTTCCGGCTGCTCGGCCGGGGAAGGCGTCTCTGCCCGGGGAAGCTGGTCTGTCCGGGGAAGCTCCTCTGTCCGGCGGAGCTCCTCCGTCCGGAGCGGCGACGGGTGCGACGGCGCACCGGAGCGGGTCACCGGTTCCGTCCCCGGCCACGCGGACCGCTGAGCGGGAGCCCCGTCGAGCCGGGCGGTGATGACCAGGGTGCCCTCCTCGATCTGGTAGTCGAGAGGCAGCGAGAGCGCCCGCATGGCGGCCACCATCCCCGTGTTGTGCGCCTGCGTCACCGCGTACACGCTCTCGCATCCCGCCTCGACGGCCAGGGCCACCAGCCGGCCGAGCAGTTCCGTCCCGATGCCGCGGCGCTGCCAGTCGTCCTCGACGAGGAGGGCGACCTCGGTCTCGTCCCCGTCCCAGAGCAGATGGCCGAGGGCGACCATGCGGCCGGAGGCCGTCTGCACGGCGAGTGTCCGTCCGAAGCGGGGGCTCAGCAGGTGGTCCAGATAGCGGTCCGCGTCACGGACCGGACCGTGGTAGCGCAGGCCGAGGGTGCGCTCGGAGCAACGGCCGTGCATGGCCAGTGCCATGTCGAGATCACCCTGGTCCGCGCGGCGCACGGTGATCTCGTTGCCCTCGGGCAGGGTGAGGACGTCCTCACTGCGCGGCACGCGCGGGCCGAGCCGTGCGTCGAGCTCTACCAGCGCCCGGGCGCGGGCGAACTCCGTGGGGGTGAAGGGGAGGTAGGGGCGCTCCACGGTGATGACACCGCCCGACGGATCGCGCAGCCGCATCACGGTGTCCTCCAGCACCCCTTCCACGGGCGCGCTCTCCCCGGTGGGACGGCCGGTGATCGACAGGGCGGGCAGCGAGTGGATGGTGCACCGGCCCAGAAGCCGGCGCAGGGCCAGCGGGAGCTCGGCCGCGTCCAGCGCCGTGCGGGTGGCCAGGCCGAGGACCCGCGTGGGCGTGTCCACCAGGTCGTGGGCGTCTGCGCGCTCGATCCAGGTGGCGGACCCGCCGGCGGCGGAGATCTCCCGGGTGAGCTGCTGGGCCGGCAGCGCCGCCGGTGCGCGCAGCAGGAACTCGTCGACCGTCCCCTCGGCCAGCGGGTGGGTCTGCAGGGTCAGGATGTCGACCCGGTGGCGGGCCAGGGCCATGCACAGCGCCGCCAGGGTGCCGGGAGCGTCCCGCACGGTCGTGCGCATCCGCCACAGCACCGTCTCCACCGCCTCGTCGGCGCCGACGGAGGGAGGCTCCGCGTCGGCGCCGTCACTGTCGGCGCCCGGCGGTGCGTGGCTGTGACGCCGTGCCCACCAGGTGTGGAAGGCGGCCGTGGCGGCCAGGGCCACGGCCGAGGCCACGAGCAGATAGGGGCCGTCGGGCTGGTGCCCGATCAGATTGGCGATCGCGTCGGCCACCGCCACGGCGGTGAACAGTGCGGCCAGTTCGATCAGGTCCCGCCGCCAGTGGTGCGGACGGCGGGCACTCTTCGCGGATGTCACATCAGTCATGCCTTCACTGTGACCGAACGGTGTTGCCTGATCGCGAACGCATTGTGACTGATGGGTTACGTGCGGATCTGGTCGTCTTCAGCACCATTTTCGTCTGCGTGCCGGGACGGCACTTCGCCGCTTCACTGACCGGTGCGACCGGGCTGCAGCACCTTGGTGAACAGGACCGTGCCGCCCTGGGCCCGGAGGCGTACCGTCAGTTCGCCGCTGCCGCCGTCGATGTCCACCTCGCCGAAGAACTGCGGCTGCTCCATGGGGGACACGTTCGCCCGGTCCGGAGCGCGGACGAAGACCCGGTCCGGGCCGAACGTGCCGTCCAGCGCGTTCGCGGGGAAGCCACCTGCCGCCAGCGGGCCCGAGACGAACTCCCAGAACGGTGCGAAGTCCTTGAAGGCCGCGCGCTCGGGGGCGTAATGCTGAGCTGAGGTGTAGTGCACATCGGCTGTCAGCCAGACCGTTCCGGTGATACGCCGGTGCTTGATGTGGCGCAGCAGCTCGGCGATCTGCAGCTCCCGGCCCAGCGGCGCGCCGGGGTCGCCCTGTGCGACCGCCTCGAAGTCCGTGGCTCCGTCCGGGACCACCAGTCCCAGCGGCATGTCCGCGGCGATCACCTTCCACGTGGCACGCGACCGGGAGAGTTCCCGCTTCAGCCAGCTCAACTGCTCCGCGCCGAGGATGCCCGTCGTGTCGTCGGACTGGCGGCCCGGCGAGTTCGCGTTGCGGAAGGTCCTCATGTCCAGCACGAACACGTCGAGCAGCGGCCCGTGCCGCACCACGCGGTGCATGCGCCTCTCCTGCGGGGCGCCCAGCAGCGTGGGGACCGGGAAGTACTCACGGAACGCCCGCATCGAACGTGCCGCGAGCACGTCCACGTCCTTCTCGGTGTAGCGGGCGTCGTCCAGGATCTGCCCCGGATACCAGTTGTTGCGGACCTCGTGGTCGTCCCACTGGACGACGGACGGGACCTGCGCGTTGAACGCCCGCAGATGGTCGTCGAGCAGGTTGTACCGGAAGTTCCCCCGGTACTCGTCCAGGGTCTCGGCGACCTTGGACTTCTCCGGGGTCGTGATGTTGCGCCAGACCCGCCCGTCGGGCAGCGTCACGCTGGGCTCCAGCACCCCGTCCGCGTAGATGTTGTCGCCGCTGCACAGGAAGAAGTCCGGGTCCAGCCGCCGCATCTCCTCGTACACCCGGTAGCCGCCGATGTTCGGGTTGATGCCCCATCCCTGACCAGCGATGTCACCGGACCAGAGGAAACGCACCCCGTCACGACGGGTCGCCGGAGCGGTGCGGAAGGTCCCGTGCACCGGCCTGCCGCTGCGCCGCGGATCGTGCGGGTCAACGAGGGTGACCCGGTAGTGCACCTGCTCGCCGGCCGGGAGCCCGTACAGCGGGGTCGTACCGGTGAAGTCCGTACGGGCGTCGACCAGGGGGCCGTGCCATGTCCGGGCACGTCGGAAGGACTCCGTCGCGGACGTCTCCACCACCATTCGTGCCGGGCGGTCCGAACGCACCCACACGAGGGCGGACGACGCCGTCACATCCCCGACCTGCACGCCCCACGTGGCGCTCGGCCGGCCCGAGAGCGCGAACGCAGGGGCGGCGGTGACCGCCGCGGGCACGGCGATCGCGGCCGAGGCGAGGAGCGAGCCGCGCAGCACGGTGCGGCGCCCCGGGGCGGGTATCAGCGAACGGTCGGACATCGATGCGTCTCCAGGGGGCGAGAGGGCTGCCGGGGCAGCGGTCCGGCACAGGCAGAGGTACAGCCCCATACCTAGTCCCCGGTGGCGGCGGCCACGCCAACCGCAGATGAACAACCGGATCGGCCGACCACCGGCCCCGCTTCCTTCTCGCCCCGGGCTCGGGCATGCTGGGGCCGCGCGGGACCGGCGGGTCAGCGACTCGTGTCGAGAACGACGCGCGCCACGGCGGCAGGATCGTCGTTCATCGGGACGTGGCCGCATCCCGGGAGCCGCACGAGCCGGGCCCTCGGGATCGCACGACCGGCCCGGACCCCCTGGCGGCGCGGGAGCAGACGGTCCTTGCTGCCCCAGGCGATGCTGACCGGGACGCCCGGGACGTCGTCGGCGAACGTGACGCCCGAACCCGCCTCGAGGGTCTGACGGAAACCGGTCGCCTCGCGCAGCGCGACGGTCTCCGACACGACCGCAGCGGGTGAACGGCGGCCGGGCCGGGCATAGATGGTGCTGTTCAGTGCCGCGCGTCCTGGCGAGCTCCGCGAGAGCCGCTCGATCAGCGGCATCGGCATCGCGAGGGCCGCTCCCCGCATCGCCCGCAGCACGCCGAACGCGTAGCGGCGCTCGCTCGGCGTCCAGAAGCCTGCGGGGGACAGTGCCGTCACCGAACGCGCCAGCCCTTCGCGTCCCAACTCCAGTGCGAGCAGGCCGCCCAGGGAGTTCCCTGCCACATGCGGTCTGACCACACCGAGCGCCTCGAAGAACGAACCGAGCACCGGGACCATGGTCCTCAGGTCATGGGCGAGCCCGTGCGGCAGCGCCGGCGAGGCACCGAAGCCGGGCAGATCCACCGCTATGACGTCCCGTTCCGCCGCGAGGATCCGCAGGACCGGGTCCCACGCCTGACGGTGATGGCCGATGCCGTGCAGCAGGACCAGCGGCGCGCCCACCCCCGTCCGTTCGTAGGACACCTCGACCGTACGGAGGCCCTGGGGGGAGTCGACCGTGAACGAGACCGTGCTGGCCATGCTGCTCCTAGGGAGAGACCTGCGGGCGACGCGACGGGGGCGAGACAGTGCGTCAACAATGATTACCGTTGAGTAGCTTGCGGTTCAAGAGGTGTGCGCGATTCCCGCTGGACACCCTCAAGGGCGTCGGATGGGATGGACGGGTGACTGCCGACACCGCGTCCGATCTCTTCGAAGCCCACCGGCCCTTCCTCACCGGGGTCGCCTACCGCATGCTCGGCCGGGTCGCCGACGCCGAGGACGTGGTGCAGGAGGCGTGGCTGCGCTGGTCCTCGGCCGGGCGTGAGGACGTGCGGGAGCCGAGGGCCTTTCTCGTGCGCGTCACCACCCGGCTGGCCATCGACAGGCTTCGCCATCTGCGGTCCCGCCGTGAGGCCTACGTGGGGCCCTGGCTGCCCGAACCCGTGGTCACCGAATTCGGCCCCGCCTCACCCGATTCGGCGGAACGCGCCGTGCTCGCCGACTCCGTGTCCCTGGCCGTGCTGGTCGTCCTCGAGACGCTCTCCCCGCTTGAGCGTGCGGTCTTCGTCCTGCGCGAGGCGTTCGGATTCCCCTATGCGGAGATCGGAGCCACCCTCGACCGGTCCGAGGCCGCGGTGCGACAGTTGGCCGGCCGTGCCAAGCGCCATGTGGAGGAGCGCAAGCCGCGGTACGAGGTCGATCCGGCCGTGCGGCGCGATCTCACCGAGCGTTTTCTCGCCGCCGCGTCGGGCGGGGACCTGGAGAAGCTGCTCGCTCTGCTTGCTCCGGACATCCGCCTCGTCAGCGACAGCGGAGGCAAGGCGAAGGCGCCGCGGCGGATCATCGAGACCTCGGACAAGGTCGGCCGCTTCCTGCTCGCCGTCGCCCAGGACTGGTCCACCGCGGCGGAGGCGCGTGTCCTTGAGCTCAACGGCGGCCCCGCCCTGGTGTTCAGCGTGGACGGGCAGGTGGACACGGTGTTCCAGGTCGAGATCGAGGACGGAGTCATCCGGTGCGTCTACATCATCCGTAACCCGGACAAACTGGCAGGAGTGCAGCTGGGGCGGGGGCCTGTTTTGTGGGTCGGGTGACCCGTGCCGTCCCCGTGCGCCACTCGTTCCTCGCCCCTCTGGGGCATTTTTGAGTCCTCTTGAGTCCTCTTGGGCGCCTTGAGCCACCCTTCAGGTCTCACGGGGCGGAACGGCATTGTCGGCCGGAACGGCGTTGTCGGCCGTGGGGCTTCATGTTGCCCGGGCTCACCGTCGCGCGAACGTCCTGTGAACGCTCTGCGGCAGGGGGTCGTTCCGCAGCGTCACGGAGAGAGGATTGGTCTTGACCAAGGTGGTTCGCCGTCCTAAGGTCTGAACGATAAGGCAGGAACCTTTAATAAATAACGTCGCGGAAAACAAGTCGCCGGGCGGATGCGGAGGACATGGTGGGGACCACGCAGCTGGAATCGGTGCAGGAGCCGAAGTACTGGCACCTGAGGACCGTGCTCAGTGAGGCGCTCGACTCGGACTTCGCGGTGGGGGAAGTGCTGCCCAACGAACGGGACCTCGCGGCGCGCTTCGGCGTGGCCCGGGCGACGCTCCGTCAGGCGCTGGAGCAGCTCGAACTCGAAGGAAGGCTGCAGCGGCGACGCGGTGTGGGTACGACCGTCGCCCCGCCTCGTGTCGGGGTTCCCGTCGCCACCGCTCGACAGGGCGGGGCGGAAGGCGATGCGGACGAGGCATGGCAGCCGCTCGAATGCACGATGGCCACGGCCCCTGCCGCAGTGGCTTTCACGCTCGACATCGATGCCAGGGAACTCGTACACGTGGTGCGCCGCATCCGCGTCGTCCACGGGCAGGCTCTGGCTGCCGAACTTCTGTACGTTCCGACCTCGTCCGTGCCCGAGCTGTCCGCCATCGAGGTGCCGTCGGGGCCTGCCCGGGCCCGCAGCGTCGTGAGGGAACTGCACCGGCTCGGCCTCGAAGGCCAGGACCGGTCGGTCGAACTCGGGTCGGCTCGCGCCGATGACGCGAAGGAGCTCGACCGGCTCCCCGGTGCCCCCGTCCTGGTGGTCACCACCCGGTATCTCTCCGCTGCCGGCACCGCGGCCGTGTCTGTCGCCACCTACCGGGCGGACACCTGCCGGCTGACCTTCGGAGATTCCGGTGCGCTGGAGATCAGCCACGACGAGCAGGAGCGCCAGGCGTCCTGACTCTCCGGAGCGCCGTTCGACGGAATCCGGCCCTGGACTGTCCTCCCTGTATCCGGTCGCCCGGTCTCACGGTCGCTCGGTGGCGCGGTCTCACGGTCGCGCGGTCGCCCCGGCTCATGGTCGCCGTGTCTCACGGCCACCTGGTCTCACGGTCCCCTGGTCTCAAGGCCGCCCGGGCTCACTGTGTCCCGTGTCCCGGTCTTCCGCTCCGGACGGAGCCGCACGCGCCGTTCCCTGACTTGGCGTCACGCCCGAACCGTCCGTACGGCCCGTCGCTTTCAGCGGCGGGCCGTCACCGTGCCGTCCACGGCGAAGAGCTGTTCCTCGACGTGGTCCAGCGCAAGGCGCAGCGCGCCGGTGGCGACGGCCGCCTCTCCGAGGAGCGACAAGGTAACGCGGGGAGGCCGCAGGCAGTAGCGCGAGAGCTCGTCGCGAAGCGGATCGAGAACGCCGTCCAATCCGGCGGCCCATCCGCCGATGACCACGAGCTCCGGATCGAGCGCCAGCACCAGGGCCGCCACGTCGTGCACCAGCCGCTGGATGAATCGCGCGACGGCTGCCTGAGCCCCGGCATCTCCGTCCCTGGCCTTCGCGAAGACCGCGGCCACCGCCTGCTCGTCCAGTGGGTCGAGCGGTGTGTCCGTCGTCGAGAGCAGGTGTTCCGGTGTTACATCGCGGCCCAGGAGGTGCAAGGCGCCGATCTCTCCCGCAGCACCGCCGAAGCCGCGGTGCAGGCGACCACCGATCAGCGAACCCGCCCCAGGACTCAGGCCCGCCAGGACGAACACGATGTCGTCGGACTCGGTAGCTGCGCCCTTCCAGTGTTCGGCGACCGCTGCGGCGTTGGCATCGTTCTCCACCAGGACGGGGCACCTGAAGGAGCGACGGAGCCTCTCCCCGAGCGCGAGCCCCGTCCAGTCCGGCAACGCAGTGCCCAGCCGCACCGTGCCGTCGGCCTCGACGATGCCGGGGCTGCCGACCCCGACAGCTCGCAAGCTGCTCCGCGCCACCCCGGTGCGCCGCAACACATCGGCGATCACGGCTCTCACCTGGTCGAGCCTGTCGTCAGCACACGCGGACTCGGAGACATCGCGCGAGCCTGCGCCGACGATCCTGCCGTCCAGGCCGGAGAGCAGGGCCGAGACCCGGTGCGATCCGATCTCGACGCCCAGCAGATATCCGGCCTCCGCACGGAACCGGAAGCGCCTGGCGGGACGGCCCTGACGTCTGGCCCCGCTCTCGTCGGGCAGTGCCTCCACCACGAGCCCGGCCCCGAAGAGTCCTTCGACGACACCTTCCACCGTGGGACGCGACAGACCTGTGATCCGGGTCAGATCGGTCAGCGTGGGGGAATCCGCCCCTCGAAGGGCGTGCAGCACCACCGCGGAATTGATCCTCCGCAGCAGGGACGGGTCCCCACCGGTCAGCCTGCCCACCGTGTGTCCTCCCAGGTCGTGCGCGTGTCTGCCGGATCGTACTCGCTGGCCCCTGCTGCGGCGAGCAGGGCCCGGAAGGAGGCGTTCGGCCCCTTCGCCGGCCGTTGCCGCACCCGCGTGACACCGGTCAGCCGGGAGCGACGAAGCCTGACTCGTACGCCGCGATCACTGCCTGCGTGCGGTCCCGGGCGCCCAGTTTCGCGAGGACCGAACTCACGTGTGTCTTGACCGTCTCGACGCCGACGACGAGCTCGGCGGCGATCTCCGAATTGGACAGCCCCCGGGCCATCAGGCGGAGTACCGCTGCCTCACGGGTGGTGAGCGCAGCCCTGTCCATCGCGGCGCGCGCCGTGCTCGTGCCGTACTCGGCAGCGAGTTGCCGGACCGCGGCGGGGAAGAGCAGTGTCTCGCCCTCCGCCACGAGCCGGACGGCATGCACGATCTCGGCCGGCCGGGCGCGCTTCAGCAGAAACCCGTCGGCCCCTGCCCGCAGCGCCTCGTACACGTACTCGTCGTTCTCGAACGTGGTGACCACCAGGATCTTCGGCGGATCGGTCACGGTGCGCAGCACCACGCGCGTCGCCTCGATGCCGTCCATCAGCGGCATACGCACATCCATGGCTACGACATCGGGCCGAAGCCGGTTGACGAGGGGAATCACCGCCGCACCGTCGGCGGCCTCACCCACGACTTCGATGTCGTCCTGCGCCTCCAGAACCGCGCGGAGCCCTGCGCGCACCAGTGGTTCGTCGTCGACCAGAAGAACGGTAACCGGCATCGGGTCAGCGTATGCGGTCCAGAGGGAGGCTCGCGTACACCCTCCAATCCCCTGCGTGCGGGCCCGTCATGGCCTTTCCTCCCAGCAGGGCTGCCCGCTCCCGTACGCCTCTCAGTCCACTGCCGCTGCCCGGGCCGCGCTTCGATTCCGTGAGTGGGTTGGTCACTTCCAGCTCCAGTCGTTCCTTCACCACGACGATCCTCACTCTTACGGGGCCGGCACCGGCGTGACGCAGCACGTTGGTGAGCGACTCCTGCAGAATCCGATAGCCCTCACGCGACACAGGGCCGGGGACCAGGTCCAGTGGCCCGGTCATCTCCACGTGGAGTTCGGCGCCGGAGACGCGGGCCGATTCCAGCAACCGGTCGGCCTCGACCAGAGTCGGATGAACTCCGGCGGGCACGTCCGACTCGCGGAGCACGCTCAGGACTCGTTCCAGATCGTCGAGCGCGTTACGTCCGATCTCCTCGATGGCGGCGAGTGCCCGTGCCGTGAACTCCGGGTTGCCCGCCGTCCGTGCCGCCCCCGCCTGCAGGACGGCGACGGTCAGTGCGTGTCCGATCGAGTCGTGGAGTTCGCGCGCTATCCGGTTCCGCTCCAGGAGCTGCTCGGTGCGCTGTTCCAGTGCTGTCATCCGCTCGGTCGGTGACGGACCCAGCAGCCCGCGCGCCGCCGCCGTGGCCACCTCGCCGCAGAGGACGACCAGCCCGACGAGTATCAGGATCGGCACCGGTGCCCACAGTGCACACAACCATCGTGCTTCGACGACCTCGGTCAGCCAGTTCATGCCCGGATCCGCACCGAACGAGACACTCAGCAGGTCGAACGTCGTCGCCGGCAGCCAGATCGTCGCGAATCCGGCCGCGGCGGTGAGAAGGAGCCTGACCTCCAGCCACGCCACCGTGCGCCAGCGGTCCCCCCACGTGGTGGCAGGCGCAGCGGAGATCGAAGCGTCCGGCCTGCCACGCTCCCCGGGAGTGAGGAGAAGCTGCGCCTGCACCCCCTCCGCAAGGCGGATCGAGGGCAGCAGTCCCACCGGTACGGCGAAGAGGCAGGGCATCCACGGCGTGTCGATGGAGATGAACAGCCACAGGCTGACGACCGCCGACGGAATCAGCAGATGAAGCCAACGGCTGTACGTGACGGGCATGGTCAGTGGCCCGAGGAAGCGGCGCATGAAGCCATCGTGTCAGCGCGGGGCCGGGGGCGGCTCCCCCGAGCGAGGGAGACGAACCACCCGGGCGGGGGAGGCCGCAGGCCGCTGCGGCCAGCCAGGCTATGCCCATGACCAGCATCGACGTGCACGAACTCACCAAGGACTACGGCACTACACGTGCAGTGGATCACCTCACCTTCAGCGTGCGCCCCGGCCGAGTGACGGGTTTCCTCGGCCCCAACGGCGCCGGCAAGTCCACCACCATGCGGCTCGTCCTGGGGTTGGACCGGCCGACGTCCGGGACCGCCACCGTGGGCGGGCTGTCCTATGTGTCGCTGGCCAACCCGCTGCGCAGGGTCGGCGTCCTGCTCGATGCCCAGGCGGCTCACGGGTCCCGTACCGCACGCAGTCACTTGCTGGCTCTTGCCGCAAGTAACGGCATAGCCGACAGGAGGGTCGAGGAGGTCCTCGAAGAATCCGGCCTCGCAGCGGTCGGAAGACGAAGAATCAAGACCTTCTCCCTCGGAATGCGTCAACGCCTCGGAATCGCGGCGGCACTGCTCGGTGAGCCGGATGTGGTGATGCTGGACGAACCGTCGAACGGGCTGGATCCCGAGGGCATCATCTGGATCCGCGAGCTGATGCGTGGCATGGCCCGCGAGGGGCGGACCGTCCTCGTTTCCAGCCACTTGATGAACGAGACCTCTTCCTTTGCCGATCACCTGATCGTCCTTGGCGGAGGACGGCTACTCGCGGACATGTCGATGCGGGAATTCCTCGACTCCCACCGCAGACCCGGTGTCCGGCTCCGTACCGGCGAAGCCGGCCGGCTCCACGACGTGCTGGTCCGCAGGGGTTTTCGGCCGGTACCGGGAGACGACGGGCGCTGGACGGTCGAGGGCGTCACGGCCGAGGAGGTGGGCAAGGCGGCAGCGGATGAAGGGATCCCTCTGTGGGAGCTCACCGAGCTGCGCACCACCTTGGAAGAGGCCTATCTCGATCTGACAGCAGGCAGGGCTCAGTTCACGGCGCCTGCGACCGCATCCGCTGCACACCAGGAGGTCTGAGGCCATGGATATGTCGACCAATGCGGTGCTGCGCTCCGAATGGATCAAGATCAGATCCGTGCGGTCCGTCGCGTACTCGCTCATGGCGGTTTTCGCCGTCACGCTCGCCGTCACCGTCCTCGCCACAGCCATCGTGGGGCAGGCCGAAGCGGGCAACGCCGACTACGAGCCCTTGTTCTCCGCCTTCTACGCGCTGAGCTTCGGTCAGATCGCAGCCATCAGCTTCGGGGCGACCGCCATATCCTCGGAGTTCGTGAACGGTGCGCTCAGGATTTCGCTCACGGCCGTCCCGAGGAGAGGCCTTCTCTACGCTGCGAAGGTGTCGGTTATCGGAGCGCTTGCTCTGGCAGTCGGCTTGATCACCAGCTTCGCCACATTTCTGGTGGGACAGATGTTCATGGGTGAGTACGCCATCGGCCTGGGAGACACCGGTGCGCTTCGCGCGGCGCTCGGCGGTGGTGTCTACCTCGCACTGATCGCTCTGTTCGCCGCAGGACTGACGACCCTTCTGCGGAGTGCTGTCGCCGTACTGAGCACGCTCATACCCTTTTTGCTGATCGTCTCCTTCGTGGTGGGGGATGTAGCGGGTGACGTAGCGCAGTATCTGCCTGACCAGGCCGGCCAGTTGGTGCTCCACCAGAACCCGGATGGAGACCTCGGCCCCTGGACGGGACTGACAGTGACCGCCGCATGGGCGGCTCTCGCTCTCGTGGCCGGCTGGTCGAGCCTGCGGACGAGGGATGCCTGAGACCTGCCTACGGTGCCAGGCCTCCTGCTGGTGCTGCCGCTGCGGATGGGAGGAAGCGAGCGGCAGGCGGCGGGCCGGAGTAAGCGAGCGGCAGGTGGACACCGGCGGACAGGCGCGGTGCGGGTGCCGTGCGGCGACACGACGGCCACGCCTGCTGCCCGTGTGAAGGGCCGGCTTCGGACGCACCGTAGACCGCCGGCAGGATCGACGCGGCGCGCCTCGTAGAAGCAGGTGGCGGATCGCAGGGGCCATGTGTCAGTGCGGGAAGGTTTACTGACGGTATGACCACCGCACATTACCTTCGCCTCATCGACGGGATGCGAACCAAGGAATTCCCCCTGGAACGTGTCTCGTCGGGCTCGGGAATCAGCGGTCCGGGCTACCACACGACACTTCTCCTCGGTGAGGACGAGCGGAGTGAGGCAGATGAGGCAGACCGCCTCGAACTGCGCGCGCGGCGCATGGCGGAACACGACGCCCTGCTCGCGCTCCTGACTCTGCGATGGGGCGAGCCCCAGATGGTCAGCCTCTGGAGCGCACAGGAGCGGATGCTGGCGGGGGAGGTGATAGCCGACCCCTGGGCCGAACCCGTGGCGAGTTGCGAATACCTCCTGCTGTGGCGGACGGGAGACCGTTGGACAGCCGTCGTGCTCTACCTCGAGGACGACGGGCCGGGTTGCGAGCTGGGCGTCCTCGTCACCGTGGTGGACCCGCCCTGACGACCTTGGCGGAGCCTCCGCGTTCACCGTCGTGGCGGCCCCACCCTCACCGAGGCGGATCTACCAGCGCTTCTCGCCGAGGTGGACCTACCGGCGCGTCCCCGCCGAAGCGGACCTAGCTGCGCATTCCCGCCGAGCCGGACCCACCTGTGCTGTCCTGACCGCTCCCGGGCCCTTCGGCGCCCCTGAGTTGTCGTCGCGGTGCCGGCCGGAGCGGCGCACCCTCGAGGTCGGCGCATCCCCCGGAGGCCGTCGCGCGACGGACGCTCCTCGGGGTGCGGCCAAGGTGTTACGGAGTGGGCCTGCGGGAGTCGTCGCTGCCGACCGCCGCCAGGAGGCGTGCGTACTCGTCCGCCATGCTGCGTACGGTCCAGTGTGCGTTCAGCCCGCTGGGATTGGGCAGCGCCCACACACGAGCGCCGCCGATGGTCCGTTCCTGCGGACCGATCCGCGCGTGGCGATCACCGAACGCGGTGCGGTAGGCGGTGACTCCGACCACCGCGAGCCACGACGGGCCCGACGCCTCCACCCGCGCAGACAACAGCCTGCCGCCCTCACGCAACTCCTCCGGGGTCAGCTCGTCCGCTCGTGCGGTGGCTCTCGCGACCACGTTGGTGATGCCCAGGCCATAGCCCGGTAGCTCGTCCTGTTCCGATGGCTTCAGCTGCCTGGGCGTGAAACCGGACCGATGCAGAACAGGCCAGAAGCGATTGCCAGGATGGGCGAAATGGTGCCCCGAGGCCGCACTCATGAGGCTCGGATTGATTCCGCAGAACAGCACACGCAAACCGCCCGCGACCACGTCGGGCACGACGCGGTCGCGGGCGGCCGAGAGCTCTTCGGGCGTCATCCGGTGGGGGTACCGGCCGTCAGAGGATCGAGCCGGGAGCGTACGCGGCGGCTGCCGGGTGCTGCTTGACGATCTCCTCGATCCTGGACACCAGAGCGGCGATCTGGTCGCCCGCCGCACCGGTGAACGAGAGCTTGTCCGCCATCAGGGCGTCGAGCTCCCCACGGTCGAGAGGGATCCGCTCGTCGGCGGCCAACTTGTCCAGCAGCTCGTTGCGCTCCGCGCCCTGCTCCCGCATCGCCAGCGCAGAGGCGACGGCGTTCTCCTTGATGGCCTCGTGCGCGAGCTCGCGGCCGACGCCGGCCCTTACCGCACCCATCAGGACCTTGGTCGTGGCCAGGAACGGAAGGTAACGGTCCAGCTCACGGGCGACGACCGCGGGGAAGGCACCGAATTCGTCGAGAACGGTGAGGAAGGTCTCCAGCAGGCCGTCGAACGCGAAGAACGCGTCCGGCAGCGCCACCCGACGGACGACGGAGCAGGACACATCGCCCTCGTTCCACTGGTCGCCGGCCAGCTCGCCCGTCATGGAGGCGTAGCCGCGCAGGATGACCATCAGGCCGTTCACGCGCTCGCAGGAGCGGGTGTTCATCTTGTGCGGCATGGCCGACGAGCCGACCTGGCCCGGCTTGAAGCCCTCCGTCACGAGCTCGTGCCCGGCCATCAGCCGGATGGTCTTCGCGACCGAGGAGGGTGCTGCGGCCAGCTGTACCAGTGCGGTCACGACGTCGTAGTCGAGAGAGCGGGGGTAGACCTGGCCGACGGAGGTGAAGGCGTGGGCGAAACCGAGGTGCCCGGCGATGCGCTGCTCCAGGTCGGCGAGCTTTCCGGCGTCACCGCCGAGCAGGTCCAGCATGTCCTGCGAAGTGCCGACGGGGCCCTTGATGCCGCGCAGCGGATAACGGCCCAGCAGGTCTTCCAGGCGCCCGTAGGCCACCAGGAGCTCGTCCGCGGCGGTGGCGAAGCGCTTGCCCAGCGTCGTCGCCTGCGCGGCGACGTTGTGCGAGCGGCCCGCGATGACCAGCTCGCCGTACTCCGCCGAAAGCTTGCCCAGCCGTGCGAGAACAGCCACCGTGCGGTCGCGCATCAGCTCCAGCGAGAGCCGGATCTGCAGCTGCTCCACGTTCTCGGTGAGGTCCCGGGACGTCATCCCCTTGTGGACCTGCTCATGACCGGCGAGCGCGTTGAACTCCTCGATCCGGGCCTTCACGTCGTGCCGGGTGACCTTCTCACGCTCGGCGATCGAGGCGAGGTCGACCTGGTCGATCACACGCTCGTAGTCGGCCGGCGCCGCGTCGGGGACCTCGATCCCGAGGTCCTTCTGAGCGCGCAGCACCGCCAGCCACAGCTGACGTTCCAGCTTCACCTTCTGCTCGGGGGACCAGAGGACGGCCAGCTCCGTGGAGGCATAGCGGCCGGCCAGGACATTGGGGATGCGAGGCTTCGCAGACACAGCAGTCACGTGTCCCGAGCTTACCGGGCGTCCATACGAGATCCGAACCGTCCACCTGATGGAGGAAGCTCCAGGTCAGACGCGCCCGACAGGTAGGTCGCAGCTCGTGCGTGACGACGGAGCGCGCATGGAACCCCGGAAAGTTATTCGACCTCCAGTTCGATTCGATGTCCTCTCGGCGTGGATCGGCCCGCTGTACGTGGAGGAGGCGCTACGGGTGGAGCTGGATGCGGGCGGTACGGGTGTACGTGGATGCAGGCGCTACGGACATCTCGCCATCGCCTCGGAGAGTTGTGTGTCCGGTCCGGTCACCTCGGCGGCGGCGGTGGCGGCGACCGGTCCGGCCGAGGTGTGTGCCCCGGCTCGATGCCCTTATGTCGCGCGTTCGCCGGTGTGGCCCTTGTCGATCTTCGCGCGCAGTTGGTGCAGGCCCCGCCGCGCATGGCTCTTGACCGTACCCAGGGGCATTCCTGTCAGATCGGCGATCTGGGCCTGCGTCAGGTCCGCGTAGAACGCCAGGCACAGGACCTGACGTTGGTCGGCGGGAAGGCAGGAGAGTGCGTTGATCAGGAGAACGCGGTCCAGTACTTCATCAGGTCCGTGCTGGAGTGTGTGTCGCTCGACGGAGAGCGTCGCGGAGTCGATCAGGTGCAGTCGCCTGTTCCGGGCCGCCAGGGCGTCGACGATCTTCCGGCGTGCGATACCGACGAGCCACGCTCCGAAGGAACCCCGATCCGGGCGGAAGCCTGCTCGCCCGCGCCAGGCGCCGAGGAACACCTGCTGGGTCACGTCCTCCGCCTCGTGCGTGTCGCCCAGTGAACGTGTCGCCATCGCGTGCACGAGTGAACCCCAGCGCCGGTACACGGCCGCGAACGCCTCCTCCTCCGTCAGGCTCCGCACCGCTCCGGGGCGGTGGTCCACGCCCCGGAGCGGTGCGGAGGGCGGTGAGGGATCGTCGGATCGCGTACAGGCGTTCATGCTTGTTCCTCCCGGCATCCAGGGGACGGTGCCGAGCCGCCCCAGGCCGGTGGGTGACGACGGGGCCTACCTGGATCCCACAATGTTCGGAAGCGGAAGCGATGCACACAACATGCGTCGATTGTGCGTCGTATGCTGCGGACGTGGGATCGGACTTGGGATCGGACAGGGAGCGGGAAGGGGATGGTGACGCCCCGCTCGACGGTGGACTGACCACCGGCGAGGTGGCGAGGCGCCTCGGTGTCGCGCCCACCACCGTCCGGTCGTGGGACCGTCGCTACGGGCTCGGACCCGGCACCCGTGCCGACGGCCGGCACCGCCGTTGGACCGCCTCGGATCTGGCGCGCCTGCGGAAGATGTGCGCCTTGACCGGAGACGGGCTGCCGCCCGCGGAGGCTGCCAGGCTGGTCCTCGACGATTCGACCCCTCTCGTGTCCCGGCCGCAGCCGAAGGCCCGCCCCGTCCCACCATCGGAGGCGCATGGACGGAGTCGGGCCGGCAGCGGACTCAGGCTGGGCGGCGTACGCCAGGAGTGCAAGGGAATGGCGCGCGCGGCCCTGCGCCTCGACGCGGGAGCCCTGGACGAACTACTGGACGCGGCCGTCAGGGAACACGGCCTGCTCGAGGCCTGGACCGAGCTGATCATGCCGACGCTGCAGGCTGTCGGCCGCAAGTGGGAGACCTCGGGCGAAAGATACGTCGAGGTCGAGCACTTCCTGTCCTGGCATGTGTCCGGCGCACTGCGACGCCATGCGCCACCCATCGCTCCGGACACCCGTGGCGTGACCACGATCCTTGCCTGTGTGCCGGGGGAGCTCCACACGCTGCCCTTGGAGGTGCTCACCGCAGCGCTGACCGAACGCGGTCTGCTCGTCCGCATGTTCGGCGCCGCCTTGCCGGTCGAGTCGCTCGTCGCGGCGGTGCGGAGAACGGGACCGGCCGTTGTCGGACTGTGGGCGCAGTCCCGCACCACCGCGAGCGCGCCGCTCGCCCAGCACGTCGCCGCGATCGAGTGGGGGGTGCGTGGCGCCCGCATGAAGCCCGTTGTCTTCGCCATGGGTCCCGGCTGGGCCGGACAGGTCGCGCGGGGAATTGCGCATCCTCCAGGGCTCGCCGAGGCGGTCAGGGCCGTGGAGGCACTCGCGGGCAGGTAGGCCGCCGTCGAGCGGACCGGCCCCGGGCCTGGACACCCGGGAACCCAGGACGGGATGACGACGCCTGCTCGGTGGACCGCGGCTCCCGGTCCGACCTTCCCCACCCGCGAGATCTCGTTTCCCGGTCCCGAAACATCGGGCGCCGAAGTGCATCCGAACCGGAGGCGACGAGCGAATCACGGTCATAGCCGTTCGACAGGAGATGCCGGTGTCCTTCGTTGCCGATCTGTCCGCCCCGCCCGCCCTCGGAACAGGGAATCAGTTGGTGGAGGCCAGGGCCGCCTTCTTCGCGGGCCACGGGTGGAAGGGGGCGCATGCAGGACGGGGGAGGAGCGAGACCGCGTACGCCGAGAGCCTTCTGGAGGCTGAGTACGGGCACTCGTCCCCGGCCGTTCCGACGGGCACGGAATCTCGCCTCGGCAGGACGGCGGCAGGCGCCGGACCCGGCCCGACCGGAAGCGCTGCCAGGCTCAGCCGGTCCGATCATCTGACAGCCTCGCTGCGCCGGGCATGCCGCCTGGCCGTGCCCATCGCCCCCGAAAGTCTGCTCGCCCAACGGAACGCCGGACTCCGAGGCAGCGCCGCAGTGGCGGAGATGTGGCCGGGGTCGGTCTACCGCTACGGCCCACGGCGTGCCGAATCGTCGCTCAGGGCGCTGCTGACCCGCCCCGACATCGACGGACCGTCCACGGCGTTGCTGCTCGATCTGGCCACGGCCGCGGCGCTACGCCCCCTGAGCCCCGTGGAGACGGCGAAGCTCGCCGCGGACTGCGGCAGCAGGGCCGGACGGCACGCGGCATGGCGCCACCTGCACGCCCTGCCCCGAGGGGCTGCCCTGCTCCCCGGCCCCGAGAGCGCGGCGGACGAGTACGAACGGCTGCTGCTCGCCCCACCGGACCCCCGCATCACCTCGCCCGTGGGAGAGGGAGCGGTGGTGGCCCAGGCGATGCTGCTCGGCGACCTGGAAAGGCCCGGACAGGGGACGAGCGGCGGCCTCGGGGTCCTCGTCGGCGGTCTGGGGGACCATCTGGCCGGACTCGACGACATCGCGTCGGTCGTGACCGTGGTCCTGGCGGGGCACGACGCACTGTCCGCTGACGGAAGGACCGTGTACGAGCGGGTACCCGGGCACTGGATCGTGCGTCTGCCGGTGGACGCACGCGGCCTCCCGGACTCCTCGCAGATGCATCTCCACCGGCCCGCACTCGCCTGGTGGGCTGAGCGGCTGCTGGGCGCCCTTCCCCGTCGGCCACAGGTGGTGCACGTGCGCTCTGCCGACGACGGCAGCCTCGCTCTGGCCGAAGCAGCCGAACGCCTGGGTTCACACGTGGTGTTCACCGCCACGCCCGATCCGCACCGGCAGGTCGCGAGCCGGCTGGCCGCGGAGCGCACGGACCATCGGCCGGAGGAGCTCGGACGACTACGCGTTGACCTGCACCGCGTCTTCGTCGGAGACCGTCTGGTGGAACGTGCCGACACCGTGATCGGTGTGGCGGGGCGCTGCGGCACGGGCGAGTTGGTGAGTCACTTTCCCCAACTGGCCAAGATGAACGGAGGGTCCGGGCCGGTCACCCCTGCGGAGGGGATCACCCCGTACCGGCCCGAAGACGACGAGCCGCGCCGCGGAGCCGACCTCGTCGCCTCTCTCTTCGCCGGCGGTGACGAGGAGGACTCCCTGGGACCGGAGGACAGGAACCTCCCCCTGCTCCTGTGCGTCGGCCGCATGCATGCGGTCAAGCAGCAGGACGCACTCGTACGCGCCTGGATCGCCTCCGGCCTGTACATGCGGTCGACCTTGGTCCTCGTGGGTGGCTCGCCGACCTTGGAGAACGAGTACGAGAGGGACATGCTGCGCCGTATCAGGGCGGCCCTGGCCGACCGTCCGGGGGCTGCCTCCCGGCTGGCCGTACTGACCGCTCTGCCCAACCGCACGGTGCGGTGCCTCCAGCACGCCTTGGCGGACCCGGACTCCGGAGTCCCTGCCGCGTGGTACGTGTGTCCGAGCGTCGAGGAGGACTTCGGGCTCGCGTTGCTCGAGGCGATGGAGGCGGGAATGCCCACGGCCGGCCCCGGCCGGGGCGGTGCGCTCCAGTACCTCCATGACGGGGTCAGCGGAGTCGTCCTGGACACCTCCTCCGAGGAGGGACTCGCCCGAGGGCTGCTCCGCATGATCACTCTTCCCGCGGCGGACCGTCGTCGACTCGCCGCCGTGGGCCGGGACGTGGTGACCAGCCGGTACTCGATCGCGGCCACGGCCGAGGCTCTGCTCGACGCCTACGGGATCGGCGGCCGCGGCAAGCGGCCCCGTCCGGTGCCCGGTCCCCGGGACCAGCCCGCGAGGTGAGACCCCGGTCCGCGCCATGTGCCCGTCACGACGCTGCGCGTTGAGGCGCCGGCACGGACAGGTGCCAGCATGGACAAACGACGGCACGGGCGGCGACCGGGCGGCCCGGGGGCCGTCGCGGAGCCCGTCCGCCACGGGATGTGCCGACGCGGGTCACCGGCAGGCGCTCAGGTCACCGGCGGTTCCGTGACCTCGGGGGAGCGTCCTGTCGGCCGGTGCGGGCACGGTTCGCGTGCGCGCACATGCCCTTGGCGGCTGCTTGCGTGATGTTCCGGGCCATCCCGCCGAAGACGACCGCGTGGAACGGAGAGACGCTCCACCAGTAGACGTGCCCCAGCAGGCCGCGCGGATGGAAGACGGCACGCTGGCGGTAGCGGGTGACTCCCCCGCAGGTCTCTACGTACATCTCCAGCCAGGCCAGGCCGGGGAGCCGCATCTCGGCGCGCAGCCGCAGCAGATGGCCCGGTTCGATCTCCTCGACGCGCCAGAAGTCCAGTGAGTCGCCCACCCGCAGCCGCTCGGCGTCCCGGCGCCCACGGCGCAGTCCCACGCCGCCGACCACACGGTCCAGCCAGCCCCGGACCGCCCAGGCGAGGGGGAAGGAGTACCAGCCGTTGTCCCCGCCGACACCCTCGACCACCTTCCACAGCGACTCGCGTGAGGCGTTCACCGGGAGTCGCCGTTCGTCCTGGTAGAGGCTGCCCCCGGCCCAGTCGGGATCGGTGGGCAGAGGGTCGCTGGGAGCCCCCGGTACGGAGGCGGACGACCAGCGTGTGGTGACCTCCGCTTCCCGGACACGGCGCAGGGCGAGGTCCAGTGCCTCGTCGAACGGCAGGGGCCGGCCCGGCGGGTCCGGTGCGTAGAGGGCGATGTCGTGCTCCTCGCAGACCACCTCGTGACGTAGCGACTCGGTCAGGGGCCGGGCGATGGAGGCGGGAACGGGAGTGACGAGGCCGACCCAGTGGCTGGACAGCCTCGGAGTGAGGACCGGTACGGGCAGGATGAGCCGCCGCCGGAGCCCGGCGACCTCGGCGTACCTGCGCATCATCTCCTCGTACGTGAGGACGTCCGGTCCGCCGATGTCGAAAGCCCGGTCCACATGTTCCGGCATGGTGGCCGAGCCGACCAGGTAGTGCAGCACGTCGCGGACCCCGATGGGCTGGGTGCGGGTGCTCACCCAGCTCGGAGTGACCATGACCGGCAGACGTTCCGTGAGGTAGCGCAGCATCTCGAAGGACGCCGATCCCGAGCCGACGACCACGGCAGCCCGCAGCACGGTGGCCGGAACGGGTGCCTCCAGGAAGATGCGGCCCACCTCCGCACGGGAGCGCAGGTGCGGTGAGAGCTCACGCTCGGGGACGCCCTTCGGCGTGAGTCCGCCGAGGTACACGATCCGCCGCACTCCCGCGGCCCGGGCCTGTTCGGCGAAGATTTGTGCCGCACGGCGATCGGTGTCCTCGAAACCGGCACCCGTTCCGAGGGCGTGCACCAGGTAGTAGGCCACGTCGATCCCGCGCATGCTCGCAGCGACGGACGCGGCGTCGGTGACATCCCCGGCGACCGATTCGACCTCTCCCGCCCAGGGGTGGTCGCGCAGCTTTTCGGGGGAGCGGGCCAGGCACCGGACCGTGTGGCCCGCTTCCAGCAGCTCCGGCACGAGGCGCCCGCCGATGTACCCGGACGCGCCGGTGACCAGACAGTTCAGCCGCTCGGTCGTCCCGCGCCCTTCGGTGCTCATGAACGCTTCTCCTCACGCCCGGCCCGGTCAGGCGCCGCGAGGTGTCCTGTCGCGGCGTCGCCGTGTGACGGGACCGGGGCCACGGGTGGTGCTGCCGTCGCCGCCTGATGCATGGCTGTCTCCTGACGTCTTCGTACGTGTGGTGCGCCCCGCCCCACACGTACTTCTGCTCGGAGCGGGCCGATGGATGCACGGTGAGTAGCAACGGCCCGGTCGGCCGTACCCCAGGCTCGGCAGCCACCCTTTCGCAGGATCGGGTGGGGGTGCGTACGGGTGATATGGCGACATGTCGGCATCCGGACGGACGGCCCCGGCAGAAGAAGACACATGAAGCTTCGAGACGAACTTCCCGTCGATCACCACCTGGCGACCGTCTACCGCTACGGAGCCGCTGTCTGCGGCCTCATCCTGCTCGCCTTCGCCGCGCTGGGCTTCGCCGACGCCCTCACCCCCTTCGACACCGCCGGGGACACGGTCGCGGGCATGACCACCAACACCACGCTCAGTGTCATCTCCACGGTCGTGGGACTGGCTCTGCTCGTCGGGGCCGTCATCGGGGGCAACTTCGCCTCCACCCTCAACATGACGATCGGAGGGCTGTTCGTCCTGAGCGGCTTCGTCCACATCTTCGTGCTGGACCGATCCGTCAACATCCTCGACTTCGGCATGGCCAACGTGATGTTCAGCTTCGTCATGGGCCTGGTCATCGCGACGTTCGGTATGTACGGAAGGGTCACCAGCCGCCTCTCGCACGAGAACCCCTACTGGCGACGAAGGCACCCTGAGCAGGCAGAACACGAGGCGGCCGCGGTCCGGCGCCTGAGCGAGGGCCCGGGCCCGACGGTGCTGCCCGCGGGGCGGACGCCCGGCCTCGCCGGCCGGGAGTCCCACGACGGATGACGCCCCCGGGGGGAGCGGCGGCGGTGCCGGCCCGCACTCATGGCAGCTCCCCCCACTCCGTGTGCGTGGACGTCCCTTCCTCCTTGCCGGCCGTCGTCGGGGCGGTGCCGGGACGGGCGTCCTCCGCAGGAGTCTCGTGCGAGAGATGGTCGACGACGTCCACCACACCGTCGACGCTCTGGCACAGGCGGAGAAGGAGCGGCACGGTGTCGGGGCTGTGCACGGCGCCGCTCAGGGTGACGAGCCCTTCGGACACCTCCACGTTCACCGAGGACGGGCTGAGCCGAAGCGTCCGGGTCACCACCTCCTCGACGATCTCCTCCTGGATCGCGCGATCCCGGCGCAGGAAGACCTGGACGAGATCGCTGCGGCTCAGGACTCCGACCAGGCGTCCCTCCGCGTCGACGACGGGGAGGCGCTTGACCCGGTGCTCTTCCATCACCCGGGCGGCGTGCACCACGTTCCACCGGGGCTCGGCGGTGACGGCCGGATGGCTCATCAGCGCACCGGCGTCCCGTGCGCCGCCCGTGGAGCGGTTGCGCAGGAGGTCGGCCTCGGAGACCACGCCGACCGGACGCCCCCCTTCGTCCACGACGGGGACGGCGGTGACGTTCGACTCGCTGAGCAGACGGGCGATCTCCTTGAACGTGGTGCCGCGCTGGACGCTGATGACCGACGGTGTCATCAGGTCGGCGACGGTGAGATGTCCCATCCTTCGACCCCCTGCCTGCAGAACTGGAAGCGTGTGTGAGTCATGCTTCCCTCGGGCTCCGGACGGAGCACGCTCCCTTTGTGCAACTTCCGCCCCGCCGAGAAGGTTCCGGTCTGCCGTTCGGACGTCGCGGACCGCCGATGGTGACGGCCGGCCAGGGGCGTGTCCGGCCGCCAGGCGTGCCGCCCGGCCCGCTCAGGGGCGCGCCGGGTGCAGGACCGTGCGCAGCGCGTCCGTGGAGGTCGCGCTGGACGCGATGGCGTAGGCGCTCCGAATGTCACCGATCTCCCGCCTCTGCGTGATGATCCGCGAGAACAGGTCCAGGTGCTCCGGGCTCAGGACATCGAGGAGCCAGGGGGTGGAGGACGTGTCCACCTGGCCGGTGCTGATGGTGACGTTCTTCCGGCACAGCTGTTCGAGGTGCAGGCTGACAGGTGTCTCGTGCATCCCTATGTTCGCGATGTGCCCACCGGAACGTACGACCTGTGTGCACAGGACGAAGCTGTCGGAACTCCCTGCGGCCTCGATCACGACATCGGCTCCGGGGCCCTCCGACAGGTCCGCGATGAGACGTCCGGGGAGTTCGGCGTCGTCGGCGCCGAGGCTGCCCGCCGCGGCCAGGCGCGCGGGGGAGAGATCCACCGAGATCACGCGGGCGGGGGAGTAGATGCCCGCGATGATCAGCGCGGACAGTCCGACCGGTCCCGCCCCCACCACCACGACTACGGCCCCGGGGCGGACCTTCCCGTTGCGTACCCCGAGTTCGAAGGCGGCCGGGAGGACTTCCGAGAACAGCACGGCGGTGTCCCGGTCCATGGCGTAAGGGAGCTTGTGGACCGAGTGGTCGGCGAACGGGACCCGGACCAGTTCGGCCTGGGTGCCGTTCACCTCGTGCCCCAGGAGCCAGCCTCCCCCCTGGGTGCACTGGCCGAAGACGCCCTGGCGGCACGCCATGCAGTGTCCGCAGGAGGAGATGGACGACACGATCACCTCGTCCCCCGGCACCACGTCGTGCACCTCGGTCCCGACTTCCAGCACCTCGCCGACTGCCTCGTGCCCCAGGACGGTGCCCGGACTCACGTCGGACGCGTCGCCGCGAAGAGTGTGCACGTCTCCGACGCAGACGGTCGTCGCGTCCACCCGGACGACCGCATCGGTCGACTGCTCCAACTCCGGGTCGCTCATGGGCTCCCACGAACCCTGGCCCGGACCCTGATAGACGAATGCGTGCACTGTTCTCGCTCCTCCGGCCCGAAGCTCCGGCACCTCCCGGCGTCCCTCAGTGGACGAGGGGACACCTTCGGGTCTTCTGCCGCGGTCCCTCACGCCAGTGTCTGCCGCAACCACCGCCTCGACCGAGAGACGGTCGGGGTAGGACACCGGGACCTTCGGCCCCTTCCGGACGAGCCCCCGCAACCCACGGCGTGTTCCCGTCCGGAGGGGGGGGGCCGTTCGGTCCTGCCGCGTGCCTCGGACGGCCCTTCTCCAGTCCGCGGCCGTCGTGGAAGCTGAGGAATGACCGTCGGCTGTCCGGCGCTTCCATCCGTTCCGCTCCGCGTTCCGGGAAGGCGATGACGTACGGTGCCCCACCATGTGCTGGTCGCTTACGCGACGAGGTACGGCTCGACCGCCGAACTCGCCCGGTTCATCGCCCGGACGCTGCGGGAAGAGGGGCTGGAGGCCGAGGCGCTCCCCGCCGCCGAGGTGACGGACGTGGCCGCGTACGACGCGGTGGTGATCGGCAGCGCGCTGTACATGGGCCGCTGGCGCCGGGACGCCGGCCGGCTGACGCGACGACACCGCGACGCCCTGCGCGAACGAGCCGTCTGGGCCTTCAGCAGCGGCCCGCTGGATCCCTCGGCCTCCGAGAGGGACATCCCGCCCGTGCCCGGCGCACGCCGGGCGATGGAGCGGGTGCGCGCCCGCGGTCACGTGACCTTCGGTGGCCGGCTGGAGGCCGGTGCCGAGGGCCGCATCGCCCGGGCGATCCTGGACGAGGGACGAGGCGGCGACTTCCGTGATTTCGACGCCGTCGCGAGGTGGGCCCGCGGCATCGCCACCGAGATCGAGACACCGGAAAGCCTGTGATCCGATGCACGCAGGAGGCTGGAGCCGCGTCGGGGGCGATCGGGCGCTGAAACGACGTGTCGACATCGTCGAGGCCCGACTGCTCGTCCTCCTCTGCGCCCTTGTCGTCGCGTGCGCCGCGGTCTTCGGGGTGATCGACGCGATGGCCGCGCTCCACCACGAGCAGTCCGTCGCCGAACAGCAGCGCGCCACGCGCCATCCCGTCAGAGCCGAGATCCTGCGGGACGCCGCCGAGGTCTCGCCGTGGACGGACGAATCGGGGCGTTCGGAGCGGGTACCGGTGCCGGTGCGCTGGACCGGCACCGACGGCTCCGACGTCACGGCGGACGCACGGGTGTCCCCCGGCGCGAAACGCGGCGAGCGCGTGGAGGTGTGGCTGGACCGGACGGGCCGAACCACCTCGGCACCTTCCGACGCCCGGGATGTGTGGGCGGCGGCCGTGGTGGGAGGGCTGGGGAGCGTCGCGGTCCCGGTCGGAGCCGGCGCCGTGACGGGGATCGGCATCCGGATCATCTGCAATCGCCGCCGTTCAGCGGGCTGGGAGGTGGAGTGGAGCAGAGTGGAACCCGAATGGAGCCGCCGAGCGTGACCACCTGCCGCAGGCCGGACGTCGTGTCCGGCAGCTGCGTGCGAGAGGAGGAAAGCAGGATGACCACCTCGCCCCACATCGTGAGCGACCTCATGACCCACACGCCCGTAGCTGTGGGCAGCCAGGCCTCGTACAAGGAGATCGTGCAGCTTCTGAACCGGTGGAAGGTGAGCGCACTGCCCGTCCTGGCCGGTGAGGGACGTGTCATCGGAGTGGTTTCCGAGGCCGACCTGCTGCCGAAGGAGGCGAGGCGTCCCGACGAGGGTGCGGCACCCGCGAACGCGCCCACGGACGCCGCCAAGGCCGGTGCCGTCCGCGCGGAGGACCTCATGTCCAGTCCCGCGATCACGGTGCACGCGGACGCACCCCTGGCCGAGGCGGCCAGGATCATGGCGAGACGGCGGGTCAAGCGTCTGCCCGTGGTGGACGGAGGCGGCCTGCTGGAAGGGATCATCAGCAGAGGCGATCTGCTCAAGGTGTTCCTGCGCTCCGACGAGGACATCGGGGCGGAAGCAGCGGCCGTCCTCACCGGTCTCCCCGGCACCGTCGGCCTCGAGGCCCGGGTCGTCGACGGAGTCGTCACGCTGGGAGGAGCCCTGCCCGACCGGACCATGGTGCCGCTCGTCGCCCGCGCCGTACGGGCGATCGCAGGTGTCGTCGACATCCGCCTCGACCTCCGGCACCCGTGATCCGCCCCCGGCACCCGTGATCCGCCCAGGCCTCCGGGCAGCCCGAAGGCCCCCGGGAAGCCGCGGGGAGCCGTGAAGCCACGCGCAGGGAGGCGTGAAGCCCTCGGGAAGCTTTTTCAATGAACCGGAAGCAGCCGCCAACGGCCCGCCGGCCGTCTGCCGGCCGCCGAGGTATCAGCTCTCACCGGGCACCGTGATGACGGGACACTCAGCCCGGTGCAGGAGTCCGTGCGGCACGGAGCCGAGCCGCATCCCCGTGTAACCGCCGCGCCCGCGCCTCCCGACCACGACGCCCAGAGTGCCGGCCGAGGCACGGGCGAGTTCCTCCACCGGATGCCCGTGGCGCGTCTCCTGAGTGCACCGCACGTCCGGATGATTGGTGGAGCACTCCGCGACGGCGGCGGCGAGAATCCGTGCGCTCCCCTCCCTGACCGACTCCTCCCCGGCCAGGGCGAACGCCGGGCGCTGCCACACCAGCACGGCGTGAACCGGGGCCCGGCGCAGGCCCGCCTCCTCGAACGCGAACCTCAAGGCCACCCTGGAGGAGTCGCTGCCGTCGACACCCACGACGAGACGCGCGGAGAGATCCGCCGTGTTCTCGGGTGCCCGCACGACCACGACGGGGCAGTCCGCCTGCGCGCTGAGTGGTGCGGCCACCGAACGCATTCCGAGGATCTCCGCCGGTTTGCTGAGCCGCCGGGAGCCGACCACGACCATGCGGGCGTGAGCGGCGCCGGCGGATCGGCACAGCACGGCGGCCGGCCGGCCGTCCAGGAGCTCGGTCGCCACCGGGAGCCCGGGGGAGAGGCGGAGAACGGTCTCACGGGCCGAGTCCAGGGCTTCCCGCCCCTTGGCCTGCAGCGACATCCGCCGAGGTGTCGAATCCACGTGCTGGGTGTCGTGCAGCGGGGGGACGGCGAGGACGAGCCGGAGCGGCAGGTTCCTGCGATCCGCCTCGTCCGCCGCCCAGGCGAGCGTCGGTACCGAGGGGTCGAGCGGATCGACACCGACCACGATCTCCCGGCTCGTTCCGGAGCGCGTCATACGTCCTCCTCGGCCACGTGCACCTGCTTCCCACGGTGTCCTCGGCGCTGCCTCGGCGGCAGGGCCATGACGGCCCGGTCAGGGGGCCAAAGGTCCCGGGGACGGGCAGTGGCCGCCTCCCGGGGGAGCCCACTCGGCCCTGTACATCTGCCGCCGTCGCGCGGAACGCTGGTTACGGAGGACGCCCCTGCGATGACGCGGAAGGAGGCGGACCGGAAGATCGCTTCCGCCCCGTCCCCCCGGAACGACGCCGGGAGTCCCTTCGCTACGAGGAGGCCGACATGCCAGGCAATGTGACGGTGGGGCTGAACGGCTCGCCCGAGAGTTTCGCCGCAGTCCGATGGGCTGCCCAGGAGGCGGTTCTGCGTGAGGTCGCGCTCCGTATCATCCACATCCAGGACTGGCCGGTTCCGCCCGGACACGTCGAACACGTGGTGTCGTCGTCCGCCGCCACGGCCGCTCACACGGAACCCGGGCGCTCCCCGAAGTACGAGGACCTGCTGGCACGAGCGGCGGCGGAGGCGGAGCAGGCACACCCGGGCCTGAGCGTCGGCGCGGAGAACGTGACCGGCTTCGGTCTCGCTTCCAAGGTCCTCCTTGCCGAGGCCGAGACACCGGGAGGCATGGACCTGCTGGTGCTGGGGTCACAAGGGCTCAACCGGCTCACGGGCTTCGTCATCGGTACCACCTCGCTGCCTGTGGCGGCGGCGTCGCCCTGTCCGGTGGTGCTCGTCCGCAACGGTGGAGCCGACCGTGGCGAGCGGCCCCACCGCTCCGAGCAGCCGGCGGGACAGTTGCTCCTCGGTATCGATCCGAGAGAAGCGGAATCCGAAGCGCCGGTCCTGGATTTCGGCTTCACCGAAGCGGCCCGGCGGAGCTGTGGGCTGCAGATTCTGCACGCCTGGTCCTTTCCGCCCATGTACGCGTACGCCCAGGCCGCCGATCCCGGCCTGGGGAACGAGCTCGTAGCCGAGATCGAGACGAACCTCGAACGCGTCGTGGACCCCTGGAAGCGGCGGTTCCCCGGCGTCACGGTGCGGACCACGGCGGTGGCGGGAGCGCCGGGAGCGGAGCTGGTGTACGCCTCGCCCGATGCCGACCTGGTCGTCGTCGGACGCCGCGAGCGGACGCGTCCGGTCGGCCCCCGGCTCGGGCATGTGGCGCACGCGGTCATCCATCACGCCACATCACCGGTCGCAGTGGTGCCGCATCCCTGAATCCGCGAACCGGTCGGGAAGGAACCCAGATGTCGACTCCACAGGCCGATGCCGCGACGGTGACCGCATGGGTCGGCGACGCGGTCATGGCCCCTTCCATGCACAACGCTCAGCCCTGGCAGTTCCGGTACGTGCCGGCGACCGGCGAACTCCGACTGCGCATGGACCTGACGCGCTCCATGCCGCACACCGACTCCCACCACCGCAGCATGCACGTCAGCTGCGGTGCCGCGCTCTTCAATCTCCGCGTGGCCGCCGCCCACGCGGGATGGACGGCGCATGTCCGTCCGCTGCCCGATCCCGCTGATCCCCACCTCCTGGCGAGCGTCCGATTCGTGGAGGCGGCGGACCCCGACGGCGTCGCCGATCTGTATCCGGCGATCCGGAGGCGCCGCAGCAGCCGGGAAGCGTTCACGGACGAACGGGTCCCCGCCGCGCTGCTCGACGCGCTCAGCGGTGCGGCTCGATCGGAGGGGGTCGGTCTGTCCGTCCTCGGCGAATGGCAGGCGGAAGCCGTCCTCGACGTGGTGGAGGACGCGGCACAGGACGAGCGGCTGTCACCCGAGGCCCGCGCGGAGATCGCGCGGTGGACGGGATCCGGGGTCGAAGGACCGGACGGAATCCCCACGTACGCCTTCGGTCCACGGCGCCACGGAGGCAGAGCACCGGCACGGGACTTCGCCGTCGGGCGGCACCTCCCCGAACGGCGGTCCGCCGTTTTCGAGCACGCACCCTGCCTCGTGGTCCTCGGGACCGCCCAGGACCGCCCACCGGACTGGCTCCTCGCCGGGCAGGCACTGGAGCGGGTGCTCCTGCAGGCGACGGCGGACGGACTCTCGACGTCGCTCAACTCGCAAGCCCTCGAACACCCCGAACTACGCTGGCTGCTGAGGGATCCGCACGCCGGAACCACCACCTCGTTCCCTCAGATGCTGCTCCGGCTGGGATACGGCCCCATGGTCCCGCCCACGCCCCGCCGTGACGTGGGCGACGTACTGGCCATCGACGACGAGCGGGGCGATCGGGCGGAGTGAGACCCGCGGCGTCCCAGGCGCACAGGAGCTACGGGGCGTCGGTCTCGATGCGGCGCCCGGTGACCCTGTCGGCCGTCACCACGACCCACAGGTCCCGTTCACCGCCGGCCCAGGGCGTCACGGTCCCCGCCTCGTTCTCCAGAGCCGCGACGTCCCGGGGCTCCGTGAGGGCGTCGGCGGCGCCGACGACGAGCACGCTCCATCCCCGGCTGAAGGCGTCGTCGATGTGGTCCACCTCGAACGCGGTCTCGTGCCCGACGGCGTGGGCGGGACGCGAGTCCGGCGAGGTCCTGTACGCGATCCGGTTCTCCACGCACACGTAGTTGACCGGATAGACGGCCGGTCCGCCCTCGTCGCTCACGACGACCCTCCCGACCCCTCGGCGGCCGACGAGTGTCCAGCACTCGTCCTGGCCGATCTCGACCAGCCGGGGGTGGCCTGCCGCGCGGCCCGCCCCAGGGGGAAGGTCGACGGTGCCGCCGGTGAGGTCGTCGACGGTCGTCTCGAGGGCGTGGGCCAGACGCACCACGAACCCCATCCCGTGGGAGCCCGGCTGTGTCTCGACGTACTCGATGTATCCCGGGGCCGACGCGGTGCGCAGCGCGACCTCTCCCCGCGACAGTCCGAGGTATTCACGGCGCGCCGCCACCCGCCTGCCGAAGTCACCCGCCGCGGGCGCCCCGTCCCCGTCCGCGCCGGTCTTCGATCGGTCGGTCATGATGCTCACCTTCGTTCGTCCCGTACCGGATCGCGTCCCGTGTCCGGCCGACGCGGCGCCGGCGCTCGGGAGGCCCGGTCGAGAACCACGTCACCCCCATGACACCGAGTCGACGCGTGCCGGGGACCGTCCGAACGGGCGCTTCGCCGCCGAACCACTCCACCGGCGGCGCCTGCGTGAGGCCGACGGCACACTCCCGGCCTCACCCACGGCGGCCGTGCGGCAGGAGGACCGCGAGGGCACGCACGTGCGCCGGCCGGGCCCCGCGGCCACCGGTCCAACACCGGTCCCGGCCTCCCGCATGGCGCAGCACCCTTCGCGCGGGCAGTGTGGATGTGCGGGGGCTCGTATAGACGGTGAGGCGGGTATGGACAGCGGTTCGGAAAACCTGCGGGTCGTCGTCGGGGTCGACGGCTCCGGCCCTTCCCAGGAGGCTCTGCGCTGGGCGGCCCGGCACGCCCGGCTCACCGGTGCCGTGGTCGAGGCGGTGTGCGTCTGGGAGACCCCGTCGGAGGTCGGTTGGGCCGGGCCGGCCACCGAGGCCGGATTCGACCTGGAGGACGCCCGGAGGCGCTTCTCCGAAGGCATCGAGGCCGTGTTCGGTGACGCCAGGCCGGCTGTCGTGCACGAGATCCTGGTGCGGGGCGATCCGTCGGAAGTCCTGGTGAAGGCATCCGAGGGCGCCGACCTGCTGGTGGTCGGCAACAGGGGACGAGGAGCCTTCGCGCGGGCCGTGCTGGGCTCCGTCAGCCAGCGGTGCGCTCAGCACGCCGTGTGCCCGGTGGTGGTCGTCAAGGCGAAGGCAGCCAGGCGTTCGTGAGGGACGGGCCGGGCACCACGGGCTCAGGGCCGACGGGGCGGTCCGGGCACCACAGGGCCCGGGGCTTCACCGGCCGGCCTCCGGCTCCGCGACGGCCGGGCCGTGGAGATCGCAGCGGACGTCCACCACCCCTTCGACCGTTCTGGCGAGGCGCTCGGCCACCGGTATGAGTGCCGTGTCGCGCACCTCACCGTCGAGGGTCACCCGTCCCCCGGTGACCGCTACGCCGATGCCACGCCGGGAGACCGGGAAGAGGGGGGCGATCACCTCCTGCCTCACCTCGTCGGCCAGGTCGTCGTCCGTGCGCAGAAAGACCTTGAGCACGTCGATCCGGCTCACGATGCCTTTGAGGACGCCCCGCTCGTCCACGACGGGTAGACGCTTGACCCGGTGACGGGCCATGAGCCGGGCCGCCTCCGGCAGCGGCGCGTCCGTCGCGACCGTCACCGCGGGGGAGGACATGAGGTCCCGTGCGGTCACGGCCCCCGCCTTGGCGTGGTCCGTGAGGCGCTCACCCTGGCCGATCATGGTGGCGTCCTCGCCCCGTAGCTCCTCCTTGAGCAGGAGGTCCGCCTCGGAGATCACTCCGACGACACGCCCCTCTCCCTCCAGGACGGGGACGGCGGTGACCTGCCACTGGTTCATGGCCGCCACGATCTCCTTGAAGCGGGCGTCGAGACCGACCGCGACGACCGTCTGCGTCATGACGTCCTTCACGCGGTGCGGCGTCCGGGCGGTCATGGCGTCGCTCCGGGCGAGGCTCCCGCACCGCTGTCGCGGGGAACGACGACCACGGGGCAGGCCGCATGGTGCAGTGCGGTGTGCGCGACGCGGCCCAACTGTGTACCGACATGGCCCTCCCGGCGCCGGGCTCCCACCACCAGCAGGTCGGACACCGCGGCGCGTTCCAGGAGCACCTTGTGAGCGGGCCCCTCCGCCGTCACCCGTCGCACCCGGACATCCGGATGATCCTTCTCCGACGAGGCCAGGACCTCGTCGAGCAGGGCGGACGCCTGCTCCTCGTGGTAGCGCGCGGGGTCACCGGCCAGGAGCGGGTGGTCGGAGGTCTCGTGGGAGGGGCAGCGCCAGGCGCGGATCACATCCAGCCCGCACCCGCGCAGTTCCGCCTCGGCGAAGGCGAACCGGACCGCCGTCAGGTCGGGCGGATCCGCGTCCCCCACACCGAGCGCGATCCGTCCGTGCGCCGCTTCCAGGCCCGCCTTGTCGCCACGCACCACGAAGGCCGGGCACCGGGCACGCGAGGCGACGGCGAGACTCACCGAGCCGAGCAGCAGACCGGCGATCTCACCCCTGCCCCGGCTCCCGACGACCAGGGCGAAGGCGTCCTGTCCCTCTCTCAGGAGTGCGCTCACCGCGTCCTCCTGCGGCACGTCCGCCGTGACCTTAAGGCCGGGCGCCACGCGACGGACTCGCTCCGCCGCCGAGCCGGCGATGTTCTCCGCCATCACCCGGCCGTCGGGGCGCGACAGGCCCCTCGCGAGGGCGGCGCCCTCGTAACGCTGCCACAGGGAGGCGTACACCAGGCGCAGTGGAACTCCGTGAAGCACCGCTTCGTCCGCCGCCCAGTCCACGGCGCGGAGGCTGGACTCACTTCCGTCCACACCGGCAACCACAGGAGACAGCATCGTCCTCACACACCCTTTCCCGCGTACCTTTCGCCTACAGCCAAGGTCCCACCGGGCCCGCTCCCGGTCCCAGGGCCGAGCGGGTCCCGCGCGGGTCCGGGCGGCCCAGGACGGGACGGGCCGCGGAGGTGCACAGGACCGGATCCCCGCCGCGCGCAACCGGTATCCGGGGCGGGACTCCGCCCGGATACCGGTTCCGCGTATCCGGGCCGGGACTTCCGCCCGGCGCATCGGCCTGGAGTGGCCGGCGGCCCGGACCGGTTGCCGGCCGGCCGCTCGGCGGTCAGACGCTGTCAGCCGACGGAGCCGACCACGTCAGCCGTGTCCCACCTCCCGGCGGCGCACCGATCCTCAGTTCGCCGTCGGCCATCCGGGCCCGGTCACGCATGTTCCCGATCCCGCTGAACCGCGCGTCCTCGGGTATGCCCACGCCGTCGTCCGTGACCGTGAGCGTCGTACGGTCGGCCGTGGCCGTCAGATGGACGTCGACCGACGTGGCCCGCGCGTATCGGGCGGTGTTGCTGAGCGCCTCCACGAGGACCGCCACCACGTGATCCGCGAGAGCCACCGGGACGCGGCTCTCCACGAGCCCTTCGACCCGGAGGGCCGGTGCGAAGCCCAGAGGGCCGGTGGCCGCCTCCACCGCCTGTGCGACTCTGCTCCGAGGGCCCTGCCGCAGCACGCTGTCCTGCTGGGAACGCAGGCCGAAGATCGTCGATCGGATGATCTTGATCGTCGTGTCGAGGTCGTCCACCGCTCGGCGAAGCCGTTGCTCCGCCTCCGGGTGGGTCACGAAGCGCAGTGCGCCCTGGAGGGTCATGCCGGTGGCGAACAACCGTTGGATCGCCAGGTCGTGAAGGTCCCTGGCGATACGGTCGCGGTCCTCCAGAAGGGCCAGTTGGACCGCGTCCTTGCGGCGTTCCGCCAGTTCCATGGCCAGCGAGACCTGCCGGGTGAATCCCTTCAAGGACGCCGACGCCTCGGCGGTGAAGGCGTTCGCCCGGCTGTTCCGGGTGAGGAGGAGGACTCCACGCGGGTCGGTGCCGCCCGAACCCAGGGGGACGGCCATCGCGGGTCCGAATCCGGCCCACCGCGCGGAGTCCGCTCCGTTCCTCGGATCGTGTTCGACGTCGAGGGAGACCGATGCCGAGGCTTCCGTGAACGCTCTCCCCAGGTAGCCCTCACGCAGGGGGACGAACTCGCCGTGGTACCTGTCGGACTCCGCGCCCACCGCAAGGGCTATGCGCAGGGTGTCCGCGCCCTCCACGGGAACCGCGATCAGCCCGAGGTCCGCCGCCACGTTCTTGTGCGCGTGCTCGAGGAGCAGACCCAACACCTCGGCGCGTGGGCGGCCCGACAGCAGGCTGTTCGTCACTTCCGACCCCGAGGCCAGCCAGCGTTCCCGGAGGGACGACCGCTCGAACAGCCGGGAGTTCTCGATGGCCACGCCCGCGGCGACGGCCAGGGTCATCAGGACCGCCTCGTCCTCCTCGTCGAAGCGGGCTGTTCCGCGCTTCTCGGTGAGGTACAGATTGCCGAAGACCTGGCCGCGCACCCGGATCGGAACCCCGAGGAAGGAGTGCATGGGCGGGTGGTTCGGGGGGAAACCGCGGAACGCCGGATGCGCGGACAGTTCGTCCAGCCGCAGAGGCTCCGGATGGCGGACGAGTTCTCCCAGCAGACCGTGGCCGCTCGGCAGGGCCCCGATGGCGGCCCAGGCCTCGTCGTCCACCCCCACCGGAACGAACGCGGAGAGCATCCGGTCCTCACCGATGACACCGAGAGCGCCGTACCCGGCGTCCACGAGGGAGACGGCCGCCTCGACGATGCGTCCCAGCACCTGCTGCAGATCCAGCCCACGTCCCACGGACAGCACCGCTTCCAGAAGCGCGTGCAGACGCTTGCGGGACGTACCGGTCGCGTCCGCACGGGCCTGGAGCCGGTCCAGAAGCTCATGCGTCGCGGGATCGAGCGCCGGCCTGGGTTCGCTCAAGGTTCCCTCCCGCGCTGGGACGGCGACTGCTCCTCTCCCACCGTATGGCGCGCCGTGGCGCGCCGCATGCCGATGTTGTGCGGTTGGAAATGCCTGATCAGAAGGGTGGAAGGTCGCTATCCGAGCCAAGGGGGCACTGCGGGGGGATACTGGGCGTGAACTCGTCGCGCCAACCGGACGACGAGGGTCCGGCAGCGGATGCAGGGGACGACGATGACTGACGCGCCGGCCGGCACAGCCGGTGAGCGGCCCATCCGGGTGTTCGTCCTGGACGATCACGAAGTCGTGCGCTACGGCTTGCGCGACCTCCTGGACGCGGAGCCGGACCTGGAAGTGGTGGGCGAGGCGGCGACCGCGCACCAGGCGGTGGCCCGGGGCCCCGCCCTGCGACCGGATGTCGCGGTGCTCGACGTCCGGCTGCCCGACGGGGACGGCGTCACTGTGTGCAGGGAGCTGCGCTCCCGGCTGCCGGGCCTCGCGTGCCTGATGCTGACGTCGTTCGACGACGAGGACGCGCTGCTCGACTCCATCATGGCCGGGGCGGCGGGTTACGTGCTGAAAGAGGTCAAGGGCACCGACCTGGTCGCGGCCGTCCGGACCGTGGCGACCGGGCAGTCCATGCTGGACCCGGCCACCACCACCCGGCTCATGGAGTCCTTGCGTGTGCCGGCATCGACGCGCTCCGAGGGGGACGAGCGGCTCTCCGCCCTGTCCGACCGGGAGAAGGCGGTCCTGGACCTGATCGGCGAGGGCCTCACCAACAGGCAGATCAGCAAGAGGCTCTACCTCTCGGAGAAGACGGTGAAGAACCACATCTCGCGTCTGCTTTCCAAGCTCGGCGTCGAGCGCCGTGTGCAGGCCGCCGTCATCGCCACGAAGGCGCACGATCAGGAGCAGAGGGAGGGCTGAGGGCCGGGCAGGCCCACGGCCCTCGATCTCGGCGGGCGCGTCGGCCTCACCGGCGGGGGCGACGTCGTCCGTAACGGCCGGGTCGACGTAGGCCTCGACGGCCGGGCCGACCTCGCCGGCCCGGCCGGGGTGCCCGGCGCCGAGGCGTCTAGCCGGCCGGTGCGACCTCGTCGTGCGTGGGGGGACCGAGTACCACCTTCAGCGCACCCGTGTCGGCGGCCGCCGAGAACACGTCGTACGCCTCCTCCATGCGGGAGTGCGGGAACCGGTGCGTCACCAGGGCGGGAGCCGCGGGCAGCCGCCCGGCCGCCATCATGTCGAGGAGCAGCGGAGTGGAACAGGTGTCGACCAGACCGGTGGTGATCGTCAGGTCCCGGGACCACAGGCTTTCCAGGTGCAGCTCCGCGGATCTGCCGTGAACGCCCACGTTGGCGACGTGTCCGCCCGGCCGGACCATCCGCGTGCACGCTTCGAACGACTGGGGGACGCCGACCGCCTCGACCACGACGTCCGCTCCGAGACCGTCGGTGAGGTCCTCGACGAGCTGCTCGGGCGCCTCGCCGGCGTCGACGGTCACGTCCGCCCCCACGGCGCGTGCGGCGTCCAGCCGCGACGCCACGAGGTCCGTCGCGATGATCCTTCCCGGGGTGAAGAGACGGGCCGTGGCGATCGTGGCGAGACCGATCGGCCCCGCTCCCACCACCACGACGGTGTCCCCGGGCCTCACACGGCCGCTCAGCACACCCACCTCGTAGGCGGTGGGGAAGATGTCCGCCAGCAGAACCGCGTCCTCGCTGCGCACCGCCCCGGGCAGCGGATGGACGGAGAGGTCGGCGAAGGGCACCCGCACGTACTCCGCCTGGGTGCCGTCGATCAGGTGTCCCAGGATCCAGCCGCCACCACCGAGACACTGCCCGAACCGGTTCTCCCGGCAGTAGCGGCAGCGCCCGCACGCGGTGATGCAGGAGACCAGAACCCGGTCACCCGGCCGTACGCCACGTACCTCGCTGCCCGTCTCGACCACTTCACCCACCGCCTCGTGTCCGAGGACGGTGCCGGGTTCCACCTCCGGTACGTCTCCGTTGAGGATGTGCAGATCCGTTCCGCAGATGGTGACGGCCTCCACGCGGATCACCGCGTCGGCCGGGTCCTGAATGCCGGGATCAGGCACGTCCTGCCAGGACTTCTGTTCCTTGCCGTGGAAAACCATCGCCTTCATGGTCCGCTCCCTCTCTGCCGTCCACATCGAACAGGCTCGCAGAGCGGGAGCCGGAGGGCTTGGGCCGGTCGGCGCCGTACCGGACCCTTTCCGTCCCCTCCCGACGGCCGAGCGGGGCGGCGGCGTGCAGGAGGGGCCGCCCCTGCGACGGGAGGAAGCGAGGCAACGGACATCCCCTCCCGGTGCGCCGACACGGACCGTCGTCCCGCTAGCGCGTGCGTGAGCGCCGGTGGCCGAGGGTGCTGATACGCGTCCCGCCGGTCACGGCGTAGGGGAGCAGGGACTCCCTGGCCTCGGTGAGCACGGCGGACAGCGGGGCCTGGACCGTGGCGGGGGCGGTGTGCGGGTGGATCCACACGCGCGTACGAACGTGCAGGTGGCGGCCCTTCACCCGGAGGTGGACCCGGCACCGCTCCACGCCCTCCACGGAGACCGTCCGCCGGGTCAGCACGTCGCGGAGGGCCCGGAGGCGGAGATCCCCGCCGGGTCCGGGCAGCCGTACGCGGCCGGACCGCACACCGCGTCCGCACAGGCTGATGAACCACAGCCCGGACAACGCCGTCAGGACCGTGCCGAGCGCGATGACCGAGGGGGCCCACCACGCCGCCCCGCGCAGATCCGTGAGTCCTTCCGGGCTCACCAGCACGCTGCCCGGCAATCCGTCGGGCCACCAGGAGGGCAGCCGGCCGGCGAGGGACGGCTCCGTGCCCACGACCAGCGCGCCGGCCGGCACGAGTACGAGGCCGAGGGCGCCCAGCGTGACGCGGTCGACGGCCTGTCGTGAGGGTCCTCTCATGTCTGTCGTCCTTGCGTCGGGGGCGCCACGGGCGCCTTCTCGGCCGGCTGCGGCACCGGTGCGGGGTCCGCGGCCGGTGACTGCCGCCAGGCCTGGTCGGTCTGGAGCCTGACGCGGAGACGCGGGGCGCGGGGCAGCGCGCATCCGCCGACGGCGAGGCGGGCCGCAGCCTCTACGCCGACGCGCGCGGCCTCCCGGTCGCCGAACGACAGACGGGCGCGGACCAGGACGCGCCGGCGCCCCACCCGGACTCTCGCACGGCCGATGCCCGCGACGTCCGACACCGCCTCCTCGACCAGTGCGGAGACCGCTGATCGGTCGAGGGCGAAGACCGGCTGGTCCACGGGCGGCGAGAGCGGCAGAAGGCGGCGCTGCCCGGGTGTGACCGCCAGCACGACCAGCACCAGGCCCGCCAGGGCGGCACCCGCACCGCCCAGGACGACGGGCAGGTCACCGGCCCCGTGCGTGGACAGCCAGTCCACGGCACCGCCGCGCCACCGGGCAGGCGGGAGGCCCAGCAGACGCACCCGTGCCACGTCGAGGGTGAGGGTCCCGCAGACCAGGGCAGCGGCACCGGTGAGGACGGCTACGGGAAGACGCCGGGACGACCACCACCGGCGGGCGGCCGGCCGGGCATCCCCTCCTGCGGGCGGCCCCGCACGCAGGAGGGGGGCGTCCGCGCGCAGCGCACGGACGCTCACCTCCGCCCGCGGGACGTCGAGCCCGCTCAGCTGCCGGGTGCGTGCGGCGACGTGCTCCTGGACGAGTCCCACGGAGTCGGCCACGGACGCGGGGTAGGGCAGGGCGAGATCCAACGACACCTCCGCCCGCTGCCCCCGGACGGCCGCCGTGACGCCCGTGGCCGTGACGGCCCTGCCGGGCAGGGCCTCCGCGGCGGCACGCCCGGCGATCCTCCGGACGGCCTTCTCCGACACTGTGGTGGTACCTCGCTGCGACGGTGTGATCATCGGCGGTTCCGCTCGAACACGTCCCTGAGAGCGTCGGGCACGCCGCCACCGTCGAGCCGGTGACCGACGAAGGCCCCCACCGCTCCCAGGGCGGCGACGAGGAGGAACGCGCCGAAACCTCCGAAGTGCGCGGCGAACGCCAGGGCCATACCGGCCCCCATCCCGACCACCGGCCTGCTCATCTCTCCACCTCTCCGATCACTCCCCGTCCCCGGTCCCGGCTTCCCGGTCACTCCACCCTGGAATCGGCCGAGGCGGCGTCGCCGTCCTCGTCCGGCAGGTGCACGTCGTTCACCGTCACGTTCACCTCGACGACCTCCAGTCCGGTGACGCGTTCCACGGCCGCGATGACGTTCTCCCGGACGTCACGGGCCAGGTCCGCGATCGCCACCCCGTACTCCACGACCAGATCGACGTCGATGGCGGTCTGCCGTTCGCCGACCTCGACCTTGACACCTCGGCCCACGTTGGGGCGGCCTCCCGGCACCCGGTCCCGAACGGCCCCGAGCGTGCGCGAGAGCCCGCCGCCCATGTCGTGCACGCCCGGGATCTCCCTGGCCGCGCTGCCGGCGATCTTCACGACCACGACGTCCGCGATGGACGTCCGGCCCCGGGTGGCGGCGGGCTCGTGCGCGCCGGTCGCTCCTCCCGTGAGCGCCGTCGTGCCCTGTTCGCCCTTCGTGCTCTGCGGGACGGAAGCGCTCTTGGCGACCGTGGCCGTCTGCGTGGTCATGGAAGGTCCTCCTTGTACGTTGTGCGGACTGATCTCACCCAGGTAGAACCGCCCGGACGCGATCCGTGACGCCGGCCCCGGAAACTTCTTCCACGGGTGCCACGGCCGCCGCCAGCAGGGCGCGCCGGACAAAGCCGTGTCGGGCCGCGTCACAGGGGGCGTGGCCGCGTGTCCAACCCGATGTGAGCGAACGAGAGGAGTCACCCGTGCCGCTGGCCCCCGAACAGGCCGCATCAGCGGTCGGTGAGGACCGGAGCGACACCGACGACACGTTGCTGGTCGTGCGGGCGGCCGAGGGGGACGAGGAGGCCTTCGCCGTCCTCGTGCGCCTCCACGCGCCCACGCTGGTGCGCATGGCCGCCCGTATGCTCGGCAACGTGCCGGAGGCGGAGGACGCCGTGCAGGACGCCCTCATCAGCGCCTGGCGCAAGCTGCCCGAATTCCAGCGGCAGTCGACGTTCCGTACCTGGGTGTACCGCATCGTGACCAACCGCTGCCTGAACGTGCTGCGGGCCCGCAGACCCGTCGACCACCTGGACGCGGCAGACCAGGTGGCGGCCCCGGAGCACACCGTCTCACCGGCACGGATCGCGGAGTCGCACGCCGCGGTCGACGAACTCCAGACGGCGCTGACCGCGCTGTCGGCCGAGCAGCGTGCCTGCTGGGTGCTCAGAGAACTGGACGGTCAGTCCTACGAGTTCATCGCGCAGGCCGTCGGGATCAGCCAGGAGGCTGTCCGCGCCCGGGTCTTCCGCGCACGACGATCTCTCACACAACAACTGGGGGCCTGGCGATGACTGCCCGCACCGACCCTCCCCGCCCGTCGCAGCCGGACGGCGATGACGAACTGCTGCCCTGCGGCCGTTCGCTGGCCGAGGTCTGGGACCTCCGGGAGCAGGAGAAGCACGACCCGCACCTGGAGGGCTGCCTCCACTGCCGCCGAGCGGTCGACGAACTCGCGGTCCTGGAGACCTCGGTACGCCGGCTGCGCGAGCAGTCGTCCACGGCCGAGGCCTACGACGCCCGCGCACTGACCCACAGGATCATGGACGTCGTCCGCCTGGAACTGCGGCCCGGACGCCCGCTGCCCCTGGGTGAACCGGACGAGGACCTGTGGATCATGGAATCGGCGGCGGCCAGGACGGTCCGCGCGGCAGCCGAGACCGTCCGGGGCGTTCGCGCCGGCTCGTGCAGGATCACTCTCGAACGCCTTCCCGGCCGGGAAGCACCACTGATCGACGTACGACTCGAGATCCACGCGCCCGCCTCGGCACCCTTGCAGGACCTCGCGGAACAGGTCCGCCGCAGCGTTCTGACAGCGGTCGACGGCACCCTGGGCATGGTTCTGAACGGCATCGACATCCGGATCACCGACCTGCTCGACGCGGCGGACGAACCCGGGGAGGGGACGGACCGGTGAACGGTACGGCGCACATCGACGAGGTGGCCCGGGCGGTCCTGGGCGTGGAGGGCGTCGCCTTCCTCAAACCGGGAGTGGCGCAACAGGTGCGCTCCGCGCTGGCCGGTACGGGACGGGCCGGCGCGACGCGCGCCTCCGGGCTGCGGATGAGCCGGAGCGGCGGGGGAGGAGAAGGCACGTGGGACGTCGATGTGCACATCGTGGTGCTGGGCGAGGCACGGGCCGTCGACGTCGCCAGAGGGACGCGCGCGGCCGTCGCCGAATGCCTGAGAAGGATGTTCCCGGAGACGACCGCACCGGCCCGCATCACCGTGACGGTGACGGGCCTGCTGTGAGCGGCCCCCCGTGAGGAGCGCCGGTCAGCCGTCGACCCGGCGCCAGCCCGCCACCGGGCCGGGAACCGCCCCGTCCTCGGGGGTGATCCAGAACGCCTTCCCGAGTCCCGCGTCGAACTGGGCGCCGGCCCGGCCGTCGCCGGACGAGCGTCCGGTCAGGCGCCGCCCGATCCAGGGCATCAGATGCTGCCGGGCGAACCGGACGTCATCGATCCGCCGCTGCGCCCACCGGACGGGCACGGACGCGGGCATCGGAATCCGCCAGTCGCTCTCCGCCGGCAGCCCCAGCGCCTGCCAGACCGCTTCGGCGACCCTGCGGTGCCCCTCGGCTGTCAGGTGGAGCCGGTCGACGTCCCACATGCGGGGATCGCCCAGCGACGGTGCGCCGTAGAGATCGGCCACCACGGCGCCGTGGCGGTCGGCCAGATCGCCGACGAGCGAGAACAGTTCCTCCATCCGGGGGCGGAAGCGTTCCATCACCGGACCGTTCCGTCCGGGGCTGCGCATCAGCACCAAGGTCTTGCACGACGGCGCGAGGCGCTCCACCGCCTCCTCCAGCCGGCCGCGGACCATGCCCATGTCGCACTTCGGCCGCAGGGTGTCGTTGAGCCCGCCGACGAGTGTGATCACATCCGGCCGCAGTGACGCGGCGACCGCGACCTGCTCGTCCACGATCTGACCGATGAGCTTGCCCCGGACGGCGAGGTTGGCGTACCGGAATCCGGGTGTGCGGGCCGCGAGGCGGGAGGCGAGGACGTCGGCCCAGCCGCGGTAGGAACCGTCGGGCAGCAGGTCCGACATGCCCTCGGTGAACGAGTCGCCGACCGCGACGAGACTGGTGTAGGAGGCATTCATTTCCATGGCGATGCCGATCGTACCGCGACGGCGGTGCACGGCCGGGACCGTGGAAGGGACCGTGGGAGGACCGAGGGGGCGCCCGCAGCCGGAGGCCGGCCGGACGCGGGGAGGGGCGTGGCCGAAGCCACGCCCCTCCCCTCCTCGCGGCGTCACAGGACGCCCACGTCAGCGGGCCTGGTGCCTGCCCACCAGCTCGCGCAGCACGTCCTCCATCGTGATCATGCCGGCCAGCCGGCCGTCCTCGTCGAGCACGGCCGCCAGATGCGTCCGGCTGCGCCGCAGCGCGGTCAGCACATCGTCCAGCGGAGTCGCCGCACGCACCCGGGCGATCGGCCTCAGTGCCGTCACCGGGAACGGGACGTCCCGCGGTGTGGCGTCGAGGGCGTCCTTCACGTGCAGGTAGCCGATGATGCGCTGCTCGCTGTCCATCACCGGGAAGCGCGAGAAGCCCGACTCGTGGGAGAGCCGTTCCAGCTCCTCGGGGGTCGTGCCGACCCTGGTGTACAGCACCCGGTCGACCGGGATGAGCACGTCCCGGACCGGGCGCCGTCCCAGTTCCAGCGCGTGGCGCAGACGGTCCGCCGAACGGTCGTCGACGAGACCCGAGTCCTCGGCGTCCTTGACGAGACGCGCCAGTTCGTCGTCGGAGAAGGTCGCCGAGACCTCGTCCTTGGCCTCCACCCGCAACAGCTTCAGCAGTGTGTTCGCGAAGGCGTTGATCGCGAAGATCACCGGCTTCAGCGCCCTGGCGAGGGTCACCAGGGGAGGGCCGAGCAGCAGCGCGGTGCGGGCGGGCTCGGCGAGTGCGATGTTCTTCGGCACCATCTCACCGAGCAGCATGTGCAGGTACGTCGCCACGGTCAGGGCGATGACGAACGAGATCGGGTGCACCAGCCCGTGCGGTACCCCGACCGCGTCGAAGACGGGCTCCAGCAGATGGGCGATGGCGGGTTCGGCGACGATGCCCAGCACCAGGGTGCAGAGCGTGATGCCCAGCTGTGCCGCCGCGAGGAGCGCCGACACGTGCTCGAGACCCCAGATGACACTGCGGGCCCGCCGGTCCCCGGCCTCGGCCGCGGGTTCGATCTGGCTGCGGCGTACGGAGATCAGCGCGAACTCCGCGCCGACGAAGAAGGCGTTGACCACCAGGGTCAGAAGGCCGATGAAGAGCTGTACGGCGGTCATCGCGCGTCCTCCGCCGGCTCGTCGTCACCGGGCAGCGGCGCGTGCAGCAGAGCACGCGCGGCGCGGTGCCCGGACGCGTCCACCACGTCGATCCGCCAGCCCGTGAGCTCCACGGTGTCGCCGACCACCGGAATGCGGCCGACCTCCGTGGCGATCAGCCCGGCCAGTGTCTCGTACGGGCCGTCCGGCACACGCAGCCCGATGGTGCGGAGCTGGTCGGTGCGGGCGGCGCCGTCGGCGGACCACAGGGTGCGCCCGTCCGCGTCCTCGCCCGCGGCCGCCAGGTCGGGGGTCTCGTGCGGGTCGTGCTCGTCCCGCACCTCCCCGACGACTTCCTCCACGATGTCCTCCAGCGTCACGACGCCCGCCGTGCCGCCGTACTCGTCGATGACGACGGCCATGGCCAGCTTTCCGGAGAGGCGGTCGAGCAGACGGTCCACGGTGAGGGTCTCCGGCACGAGCAGCGGTTCGCGCAGCATGTCGGACACCCGCTTGCGGGGCCGCTGCTCCGCGGGGACGGCCAGCACGTCCTTGATGTGCGCCACGCCCACGACGGTGTCCAGGCTGCCGCGGTAGACGGGGAACCTGGAGAGGCCGGTGGCCCGGGTGGCGTTCGCCACGTCCTCGGCGGTCGCCTGCACCTCGAGGGCGGTGACCTGGACGCGGGGCGTCATCACGTTCTCCGCGGTGAGTTCGGACAGGTTGAGGGTGCGTACGAAGAGCTCGGCGGTGTCCGCCTCGAGCGCGCCCTCCTTGGCGGAGTGGCGCGCCAGCGCCACCAGTTCCTGCGGGCTGCGGGCCGAGGCCAGCTCCTCCGCGGGCTCCAGGCCGAAACGCCGCACGATCCGGTTCGCCGTGTTGTTGAGGTGGCTGATGAACGGCCGGAAGACCGCCGTGAACGCACGCTGCGGTGCGGCGACGGCCCGGGCCACGGCCAGGGGGGAGGAGATCGCCCAGTTCTTCGGGACGAGCTCACCGACCACCATCAGGACCACGGTGGACAGCGCGGTACCGATGACGAGAGCCAGGGAGGAGGACACCCCGGGCGACAGCCCGGTCGCCTCCACCGGTCCCCGGATGAGCTTGGAGATGGACGGCTCGGAGAGCATGCCCACGATCAGGTTGGTGACGGTGATGCCGAGCTGCGCGCCGGAGAGCTGGTAGGTGAGGCTGCGTACGGCCTTGAGCGCTCCCGCGGCGCCGCGGTCACCGCGCTCCACGGATTCCTCGAGATCGGCACGCTCCACCGTGGTCAGGGAGAACTCGGCCGCCACGAACGCTCCGCAGGCGAGGGAGAGCAACAGCGCCACGAGGAGCAGGAGCACTTCGGTCATCGGTTCACCTCCGTCCCATGGTCGGGCAGGGGCGGGAGGATCGCGCGATGTCGGCGGTGTCGACTACTGGGGGGCTCGCCCATGGGCGGACGCTCACACCTTTCGAAAGGGTCGGACGGTCGAGGATCCATCGTAAAGGATCGGCAAAAAGCACTGTCCGGCGTACGGATTGCTGCTGTGCGCAGACCTCCGGCGGTCCTGGCCGGGTTCAGAGAGGCTTGACCCATCGCCGCCAGTGGTCCTCGCGATGGTAGCCAGCCGAGCCCCATGTGTGATGCGCCCGCTCGTTGGCCTCCAGCACCATGGCGTCGATCCGTCGTCCGCCCAGGGCCACGAAACGGCGCTCCGCGGCGTCCGTCAGCGCGGTGGCGATCCCCTGCCGGCGGCAGTCGGGGTGCACGGCCAGCCGGTACACGGAGCATCGCCACCCGTCGAAGCCCGCTATGACGGTTCCGGCCATCCTGCCGTCGCGCTCCGCGAGGATCAGGGCCCCGGGGTCCCGTGTGATCAGCCGGGCCACTCCGGCCTCGTCGTCGGTGATGCTGGTGCCCTCGGCCGCCGTGCGCCAGAAGCGCAGGACGGCGGCGATGTCCGGGTGGCCGGCGCAACGGATGTCAAGATCGGTCATGGTGCGAGCCAACCAGAGGGCTCGGGCGGGAAGCGACCGCTTTCCCGTCCCGGCCTCCGGCGTGCGGCCTCCGTTCCCCTTGCGGGTGCTAGCGCACAGGCGCTAGCGTGATGGCGTGCCCAAGACTCAGCTGAACGTTCGCGTGGACGAGGCCACCGCCGAGGCAGCGCGGCAGCGTGCCCTCCAGCGGGGGATGAGTGTGAACCGCTACATAGAGGAACTCGTCAAACGGGATGCCGGCGAGGTGGGACACACCTTCGTCGAGGCCGCGGCCGACTTCATGAAGCAGTACGAGTCGGTGTTCGCCGAGGAGTTCGGCCCGGAGCGCGAAGGCACCCGTTGAATCTGCAGATCGACCTTTCCTGGCTGCTCATGGTCGCCGAGCACAAGACGCCCGGTGATCCACAGGTCGTCGACTGGGGTGCGCTCGTCGCCGCGGTCAGCCGGCACGAGGCGGAGATCTTCGGCAGCCCCGTCTACAGCGATCCGCACTCCCGGGCGGCCGCCCTTCTCCAACTGCTCCTCCACGTGCCCGCGCTCGAGCACTCCAACGCGATGTTCGCCTCCGCCGTCGCCTACGGCTATCTCGTCGCGTCCGGCCTGAAGGTCATCACCTCCCCCGAACAGGTCCGCGATCTGGCCCGGCTGGTGAAGGAGGGCAAGGCCGACGTCAGGGCCATCGCCGACGAGCTGCGTCGCTGGAGCCTGTGACCGGGCTCCTCAGCCCTACCCGGTCGCACGGTCCACCACGGCGGACCGGCGGGCCACACCGATCACGCACGGGGAGCTCGGCAGCCGCACGCCCTTCTCCGGTACCCGGAACCGGCGGTACGTCCCCAGCTCGAAGCCGGCCGCCTCGATGGCCGCGACCGTGTCCCGCGCCGTGTGACAGCCCCCGAAGAGCAGCGGCCAGAGGGTGCGGTCCGCCGCCCGCTGGACCCTCGCCAGCTTCCCCTCGGGTGCCAGGGTGTGCTCGAAGAAGCGCAGCTCACCGCCCGGCCTCAGCACACGCTTGATCTCCGAGAGCGCTCGCGGCAGATCCCGCACGGTGCACAGGACCAGCGAGGCCACCGCCGCGTCGAACGCCTCGCTCTTCACCGGCAGCGCCTCGGCGATCCCCGGCACCACGTCGACCGGCACCTCAGCACGCATCGCCGCACCGGCCGCCATCTGTCGCAGACCGCGCTCGGGCTCGATCGCCACCACCTCCGAGACGGCCCCCGGGTAGTGGGCGAAATTGAGGCCGTTACCCGCGCCGATCTCGATGACACGGCCCGACAGGCCGGCGAGGAGTTCGTCGCGACGGCCCGCCAGCCCTCCCCTGAGATCGGCGGTCACGCTCAGCCGGGCGTAGAAACGGGCGAAGACCGGGTGGTGGACAGCGTCCCGGGGGACGGGTGTGCTGCGCCGTCGCATGATCGGGCCTCCTCGGAGGGCGCGTGAATACGGCTCTCCTTCGATTCTCCCCCTGTACGGGCCCGACGATCCCCCGCGGCGCGGGCCCGTACGGCCGCTCAGCCGGCGGGACGGTCGCCGCCCAGCCCGGGTGCCAGCCAACTCCTCGCCCGCGACCGGAAGTCGGCCGGTTCCAGCGACCCGGCGCCGGCCGGCACCACGCCCAGTAGAGGGGCGCCCGCCGAGACCGGAAGGTCGTCGATGTTGCACCGTGAGGCCAGGTCCGGATCGGCCGGCATGCTCCCCACCACGACTCCGGGACAGGAGAGTCCCCGTGTCCGCAGGGCCTCCGTCGTCAGCGCGGTGGCGTTGAGGGTTCCGAGGCCCGCGGGCGCCACCACCAGTACGGGGGCCTCCATCAGCCGTGCGGCGTCCGCGAGTGTGGCCCCCTCCTCGTCGAAGCGCACGAGCAGTCCGCCCGCACCCTCGACCAGTACGAGGTCGTGCTCCGTCCCCAACTTCTGGGCTGCCTCGGCGATCTCGTAGGGGCGTACGGGTGCGAGGCCGGCGCGGCGTGCCGCCGTCCCGGGCGCCAACGGCTCCGGGAAGCGCGCCAGTTCGACCGCCGTGACATGCGGGCCCGCGAGGCGCGCCACCTCGGCCGCATCCCCCGGTTCGCCCGGGGCGAGCCCCGTCTGGGCCGGCTTGAGCACCGCGACCCGGAGGTCCCGGTACGCCGCCGCCACCGCCGCGGTCACGATCGTCTTGCCGATCTCGGTGCCCGTACCGGTCACCACGAGGATCGTCATCTCAGCCCTCCTTCGCCGCGGCGCACACGGCCCGGCAGATCCTTGCCACGTCGTCGTCGCCGGTCACATAGGGCGGCATCGTGTACACGAGGTCACGGAACGGCCGCAGCCAGACGCCCTCGCGCACCGCGGCCCGCGTGGCGGCCGCCAGGTCCACCTCGTGATCGAGCTGTACGACCCCGATGGCACCCAGCACCCGGACATCGCGTACGCCCGGTACCCCGGCGGCCTCCGCCAGTCCCCGTCGCAGTCCGGCGCCGATCCGCTTCACCTCCAGCTCCCAGTCCTGGCCCAGCAGCAGGTCCACGGACGCGCAGGCGACCGCCGAGGCGAGCGGGTTGCCCATGAACGTCGGTCCGTGCGCCAGGACCGGCACGTCGCCGCTCGAGATGCCCTCCGCCACCCGCGAGGTGCAAAGCGTCGCCGCCAGTGTCAGATATCCGCCGGTCAGTGCCTTCCCGACACACATGACGTCCGGTGACACCCCGGCGTGCCCGGCCGCGAACAACTGCCCGGTCCGGCCGAACCCCGTCGCGATCTCGTCGAACACCAGCAGCACGTCGTGCTCGTCGCACGCCTCGCGGAGCACCCGCAGATACGCGGGGGAGTGGAATCGCATACCACCCGCGCCCTGCACCACGGGCTCCACGATCACCGCTGCCAGCTCGTCGGCGTGGGAGGCCACCAGCTCGCGCAGATGCCTCGCGTACGCCTCGTCGGGTTCGGCGTCGAAGCCGTCCGGAGGGGCGTCCGCGAAGACCTGCCGGGGGAGGGAGCCCGACCACAGCTCGTGCATCCCGCCCTCGGGGTCGCACACCGACATGGGCTGCCAGGTGTCCCCGTGGTACCCGCCGCGCCACGTCAGCAGCCGGCGCTTGGCGGGCCGCCCCGCCGAACGCCAGTACTGCAGGCACATCTTCACCGCGACCTCGACGGAGACCGACCCCGAATCGGCGAGGAAGACGTGCTGGAGCGGCTCCGGGGTGATCTCCACCAGACGGGTCGCCAGCCGGACGGCGGGCTCGTGCGTGAGCCCGCCGAACATCACATGACTCATCCGGTCCAGCTGGTCGCGTGCGGCCTCGTTGAGTACCGGATGGTTGTAGCCGTGGACCGCCGACCACCAGGACGACATGCCGTCCACCAATTCGGTCCGGCCGTGGGCGGGTTCGGCGAGCCGGAGACGTACCCCGGACGCGGACTCCACGACCAGCGGCTCCTGGCGGCCCGGCATCGGACCGTAGGGGTGCCAGACGTGGGCCCGGTCCAGGGCACGGAGCCGAGCCGGGTCGATCCGATCAGGCATTGGGGGCGAGGTCCGTCCCGGCGCCGCGACGGCGGACCGCCACCAGGTCGGTGCGCGCCGTCAGGGGCTCCGACGGCTCCGCGACGGAGGCCGTTCCGGTGTCCTCACCGCACGGACCGCAGCCGCCGCCGTGCGAACCGCACCCGCCTGCCCCGTGGGCATCCGGAGCGTCGCCCCCGTGAGAGCCGCAGCCGGTGGCCGCGGGGACGCGGTGCCCGGGGAGAGTCGTCGTGTCCGCACCCTCCACCTCGAAGCCCGCGTCCGCGATCATGTCGAGATCGGTCTGACCGGACTGTCCCTCGCTGGTCAAGTAGTCGCCGAGGAAGATGGAGTTGACCAGGTTCAGGGCGAGCGGCTGCATCGAGCGCAGATGGACCTCGCGACCGCCCGCGAGCCGTACCTCGACGTCCGGGCAGACGAACCTGACCATCGCCAGGATGCGCAGGCACCGCTGCGGAGTCAGGTGCCAGTCCTTCGCGAGCGGCGTCCCCTCCATGGGGATCAGGAAGTTCACCGGCACCGAGTCGGGATCCAGCGCGCGCAGGGAGAACACGACGTCCACCAGGTCGGCGTCGGTCTCGCCCATCCCGGCGATCAGACCGGAACACGCCGACAGGCCGGCGGCCTGGGCCTGCTGGACGGTGTCCACCCGGTCGGCGTACGTGTGGGTGGTCGTGATGTCCCCGTACGTCCCCTCCGAGGTGTTGAGGTTGTGGTTGTACGCGTCGGCCCCCGCCGACCTCAGCCGGTCGGCCTGGCCCTCCGACAGCAGACCGAGGCACGCGCACACCTCGACGCCCTCGTGCTGCTCCTTGATGGCCTCGATCGTCTGCGACACCCGGTCGACGTCGCGGTCGGTCGGTCCCCGGCCGCTGGCCACCAGGCACACCCGCTTGGCACCGCCGGCCACCCCCGCGGCAGCGGCCTTCCGCGCCTCGTCCGGCTTGAGCCAGGTGTACTTGAGGATCTCGGCCTTGGAGCCGAGGCGCTGCGAGCAGTACGAGCAGTCCTCGGGGCAGAGCCCGGACTTCAGGTTCACCAGGTAGTTGAGTTTGACGCGCCGGCCGAACCACTGGCGGCGCACCTTTCCGGCCGCGGCCACCACGTCGAGCAGTTCGTCGTCGGAGGTCGCCAGTACGGCGAGCGCTTCGTCCCGGGTCGGCAGTTCGCGCCGCAGCCCCTTGTCCACCAGCGTGTTCAGCAGGTCCATGGCCTTGATCCTGACGTACGGCACCGCCATCGGCCAAGGAGGAACCGGACAGTACGTCCGGTCGATGCTGTGGGTATTGCCACACCCTGGCCTGTTGCGCACCCGGCTAAGGTCTGTGAGCTGCCTACAAAAAGGGACCCGCTCATGTCCTACGCCCCCTTCGACTGGATCGACGACGAGGCCCGGCGCCGAGCCGACGCCGGACTCGTCCGGACGCTGCGCCCCCGGGCCGCGGAGACGGAACTGCTGGACCTCGCCGGCAACGACTACCTCGGGCTGAGCCGTGATCCCGAAGTGACGGCGGCGGCGGCAGCGGCGGCACGGACCTGGGGGGCGGGCGCCACCGGATCACGGCTCGTCACGGGGTCCACCGAACTGCACGCCGCACTGGAGCGCGAACTGGCGGCCTTCTGCGGGTTCGAGGCGGCCCTGGTGTTCTCCTCGGGCTACGCGGCGAACCTCGCCGCGCTCACGGCACTGACCGGGCACGACTCGCTGATCGTCTCCGACGCGGGCAACCACGCCTCGATCGTGGACGGCTGCAGGCTCTCCCGGGCCGCCACAGCCGTCGTCCCGCACGCGGATCCCGAGGCCGTACGCAAGGCACTCCGGGCGCACGGCGGGCGGGCGCTGGCCGTGACCGACTCCGTCTTCTCGGTGGACGGGGACGCCGCCCCGCTCGGAGTAATGGCCGGCGTCTGCCGCGAAGCGGGTGCGCCCCTGGTGGTGGACGACGCGCACGGACTCGGCGTCCTGGGGGAGGGCGGGCGCGGCGCACTCGCGGCGGCCGGGCTCGCGGGCGGCGAGGGGATCGTCGCCACGCTCACACTCTCCAAGTCGCTCGGCAGCCAGGGCGGAGCCGTACTCGGCCCCGCCCGGGTCGTCCGGCACCTGGTCAACACGGCCCGTACGTTCATCTTCGACACGGGACTCGCGCCGGCGGCCGTCGGCGGGGCCCTGGGTGCGCTGCGGCTGCTGCGCCGCGAACCCGAACGCGCGGCGAGGGTCCGGGACGTCGCCGTGGAGCTCCACGGGCGACTGGTGGCGGCCGGTCTGACCGCCGTGCGTCCCGACGCCGCCGTCGTGTCGGTCCGCGCGCCCTCGGCGGAGTCGGCGGTGCGCTGGGCCGCCGACTGCCGTGCCGCGGGGCTCGCCGTGGGATGCTTCCGGCCGCCGTCGGTACCCGACGGGATCTCGCGGCTGAGGCTGACCGCCCGTGCCGACCTGACTCAGGAGCAGATCGCGACCGCCGTGGACACGATCCTCGCGACGACGCCCCTGTCGGTCGGCTGACCGGACGGCCGCCCGGGCCGGGACAGGTGCCCTGTCCGTGCGAGGCCGGGGCGGCGGAGTTCACCGTATCGGGCGATAGATATATGCATATCTTGGTGGATGGCCGTCATGGAGGGCGGCATCGGTGGCAGTCTGACGCGAGGCACAATCCAGGCCGGCCGTGCGCCGGTCGGGCGCGAAAGGGACGGGGTCGCCATGGCAGACCATCAGGAAGCAACCGTCACTCTGCCGAGCGATCCGGTCTCGGTCTCCGCGGCCCGGAGGTTCGTGGCCCGGGTGGTCGCGGACTGGGGCCTGGCCGAGGACGGCGACACCGCGGACACCATCCGGCTGATCGTCTCGGAACTCGCCACCAACGCCGTCCAGCACACCTTCGGGCAGTCGCCCACCTTCACCGTCGACCTCCGGCTCGACCGGGACGTCGAGTTCTACCTCGGCGTGACGGACAGCCACCCCCGCTGGCCCCAGCGGTTGCCCGCCGCGGTGCGGCAGGACAACGGCCGCGGCATGGTGATCATCCGGGCCCTGGCCAAGAAGCACGGAGGCCGGCTCGGCGTCAGCCCCACCCCGGACGGGGGGAAGACCGTGTCGATCGCCCTTCCCTGGCCCGTTCCCGCGCAGGCCTGACGCCCTCGCACGGGGGCATCCACGCCCGGGTCAGGGTTCGGCCGCCGGGCCGGCCGCGCACCGCCCGTGTGAGGCGGGGCGCGGCCCCCGACGCGTCGGTCAGCGTCCTGGCGCCCGGTCCCCTGCCGCGCCGCACCAGCGGGGGAGGAACGTCAGCGGACCCTCCCGTACCAGACCTTCCCGGACCAGATCTTCTCCAGCCGGACCACCGCCCCGGCCTTGGGCGAGTGCCAGATCCTCCCGCTGCCCGCGTAGATGCCGACGTGGTACACACTGCGGCCCGCGTGGAAGAAGACCAGGTCGCCGCGTTTCCGCTGCGACCTGGAGATATGGCGGGTCTTGTTGTACTGCTGCTGCGCCGTGCGGGGGAGTTTTTTGCCGGCCTTCTTGAACGAATAGAGCGTGAGCCCTGAGCAGTCGAACCGGGAGGGGCCCGTGGCGCCCCATCGATAGGGTGCGCCCTTCTTCGAGGCGGCGATCTTGAGCGCCTTCGTCGCGTGGGTGGCGGCCTCGGCTTCGGGCGCGAAGCCCGGGGCCAGCACCGTGGTGCCTACGGCGAAGGTCAGGACCGAGGCCGTACCGACCCGGGCGAACAGAGACGGGACATGAACCTGCGCAGTCATGCGCAACCCTTCGTCAGCCGCCTGTGAAGGATGACCTGTCGGGTTCGGGCTGGCGAAGTTGCCCGGCCGCGTGCAGCGGCTTCACCCCGAGGGCCGTCCGGAACTCCGGCCGGCCCGTTGTGCTCGGGTCCTCCACTCCTGCCGATCCACTCCTGTCGACCAGGCATCCGGACGGCGGCAGGACTCGGCGTCCGCCCGGACCGCCCCGCCGCGGCGGCGGGGGCTTGTCGTCCCAGGGATCTTTACCTACGCGCTGCCGGATTTCCTGTCTGAAGTGCCGTTATGTGAGAGTCGTCACGACTGATCCGATCGAGTGGACGCGGTCTGGGCCGAGTCGCCGCGACCGGACCCGACCAGCCGTGTACCAGCGATGGAGCAACGCGTTCCGTTCAGTGTCCGCCCCAGTTGCGCAAGTTGGGCTGTCCCTCGGGCGGGGGACCTCCTACGCCGATCGAGCGAGGGAAACTGGTCAGCCCGCCGGGCGTGTCGCACACCTGTGCCGAAGAGGTCGGTGTGATCGGCCAGTCGGTGGTGAACACGCTCAACTCGAAGGCTCCTGAGGCAGGGCGACGCGGCCCGCCCGGCGATCTCCGTCGAGCAGCCGCAAGGCCCTGGCCAGGGTTTCCGCGTGGATCTGCGACTCACCCCGCTCATGCATCAGGACGAGTGCCTCCCGTAAGGCCACGGCCCGCGACGCGAGGGCCTGGGCCGCCCGGAGCGCTCCGTAGGTGTCGCTGCCCCGGGCGGGGTTGATGCGCCCGACCTGGTCGAGCACCTCCAGGTAGCGGTCGATGAACTCGGCCTCGGCGCGGGTCAGTGCGGGAAGTGGGGGGAACTGCGGTGGGAGCATCGGGTGTTCACCTCGACGAGTGCGGCGGCTGGGACGGCGTGCGGTTCTCCATGACGTGGTCCACCAGCCCGAACGCCAGGGCGGCCTCGGCGTCGAGAATGGTGTCCCGCTCGATGTCGGCGCTGATCCGCTCCGTGGAACGACCCGTGTGGCGGGCCAGCAGGGACGTGAGCAGCTCGCGCTCGCGCGTCAACTCGCGGGCGCGGATCTCGAGATCGGACGGCTGGCCCTGGACCGGCTCGTCCAGAGCGGGTTGCTGGATGAGTACCCGGGCGCCCGGCAGGGCATGTCGGCGTCCCGGCGCGCCGGCGGCGAGGAGCACGGCGGCGGCCGCCCCGGCCTGCCCGAGGCAGAAGGTCTCCACCTCGCAGGCGAGGAACCGCATGGTGTCGTAGATCGCCGTCATGGCGTCGAACGAGCCTCCCGGCGAGTTGATGTACAGGGAGAGCGGCCGGTCGGGATCCGCGTGCTCCAGATACATGAACTGGGCGACGAGGTCGGTCGCCGCGGTGTCGTCGACCGGCGTACCGAGAAAGACGATCCGCTCGGACAGCAGCTTCGCGTACGGATCCGTGTTCCGGGTTCCGTGGGCGGTGCGCTCGGTGAACTCGGGCAGAACGTAGCGGGCGGCGGTACGGAACATGGCGATGCCTTTCCTGGGGGCCTCGGGCTGCACGAAATCGACGTACGTAAAAAATGTACAGGACGTACAGGAGGTTAGAATGGGGTCATGGCCTACGAGATTCCGGTGACGCAAGCCCGGGCGGAGCTCGCCGAACTGATCAACCGTGTCGTCTACGGCGGTGAGCGTGTGGTGGTGACCCGTCACGGGAAGCCGTTGGTCGCTCTGGTGTCCGCCGCTGACCTGCAGCGACTGGAGAGCGAGGAGGCCGAGGCGCAGGAGGCCGCCGCCGAGGAGCAGGTGATCAGCTCGGTGTCCTCGCTGCGCTCCGTGCCGTCCGCCACGGGCGAACGGCACCGCTTCGGTATCGCCGCCGAGCGCCGGGGTCACGAGGAGCGGGAACGCTGACGTCCGCGCGGGCTCCCGGTGACGACGAAGAGCCGTGCCCCCACCTCTCCCGGTGGGGGCACGGCTCTTTCGGGCGGTGTGCCGTCAGCTCGTGAGGGCCGGTTCGCGAGCGTGACCGGGTGCCACCGCCTCCTCCGTATTCGGCTTCCGGCGGTGGCCGCCGGTCAGCACCGCGGCCAGGCCCAGTACGGCCCACGCCGCCAGGACCAGCGCCGCGCCGCTCGCCGCGGCCCCGTCGAAGAACGCGACCGACCTCAGCAGTGAGCCACCGGCGCCCGGCGGGAGCCACTGGCCGATCGCCCCGACCGGTTCGGGGAGCAGTTCGGGCGCGCTCGTGACACCCGAGAAGGAATTGCCGAGCAGCACCATCAGCAGCGCGCCCAGGCCGATGCCCTTCGTGCCGAGCAGCGCCGCGAGCCCGGCCACGGCCGGCCCTATGGCCAGCACGGTGAGCCCGATGGCGCCCGCTTCCGTCCACCAGTCCCCGGTGATCACGCCCAGCCAGCTGTGGGCGATCGCCGTGGCCGCCACGCCCACCAGCCCGGCCGCGCCGACGAGGGTCAGGGCCGCCCGGGAGCCGCGCAGCCCCATGAGGGTGATCATCGCCCCCGCGGCGACACCGGCGAGGGCCAGGGGCAGGATGCTCGCGCCCAGGGCGGCGCCGCGTGGGTCCGCCTTCGGGGCCGCGACGACGTCGGTGACCGGTACGGCTGCCCCGGCGGGCGCGGCCCCCTTGACGGCCTCGGTCAGCAGCTGGGCGACGACAGGACTCGCCGCCGAGGCGGTGAGCAGCTGCGGACCCTTGCCGGTGACGACGACGGCGCCGTATACGACGCGGTCCCCGATGGCCTCGCGGGCCGCCGCCGCGTCCGCGTACCGGTGGATCTCGAAGGCGCCTTCGCGCTGCTCGAACGCCTGCTGCAGCTGATCGGCCGCCGGCGCGGGACCCGCGACGCCCACGGGCAGGTCGCGCGGGGCGATCCGGGCCGCGGGCCACGAGAAGGCCCACAGGCTGAGTGTCACGATCAGCGGGACGAGCAGGATGACGGCGACCGCGCGGCGGTTGGGCGCAGCAGGCATGACGGCTGCCTCGATTCAAAGAGAAGGATCGTTCGTTTTACGTTGTGCGGACACTGTCCGCTCCGCCCTGGGCGCTTGTCAAGAAGGAACGTTCGTTTTAGATTGGCGCCATGGCACGTGTATCCCAGGAGCACCTCGACGCCCGCCGCCGCCAGATCCTCTCCGGTGCGGCGCACTGCTTCGCGCGCAACGGCTTCCACAGTGCGTCGATGCAGGACGTGCTGAAGGAGGTGGGCCTGTCCGCCGGGGCCGTCTACCGCTATTTCGCGGGCAAGGAGGACCTGATCGCGGCCATCGCCGACGAGGCGTTCGGCGGCATCCGCCGTGCGTTCGAGGAGGCCGCCGAGTCGGCTCCGCCGCCCACGCCCGACGTGTTGCTGGGCAGGGTGCTGCGGGGGGTGTTCGAGGGGCAGATGTACGGCTTGGAGCGTCGCGCGTGCGCCGCGCTCGTCGTCCAGGTGTGGGCCGAGACCCTGCGCAACGACCGGCTCTCGAACACGCTCGCCGAGGGGTATGCGGGCATGCGCGTGGCCTGGGCCAGGCTGGTCGAGGCCTACCGCGCGGCCGGGCTCATGCCGTCCGGCGTGCCGGCCGACGACGTCGCCCGGACCATGATCGCGACCGCCCAGGGGTTCATCGCGCAGGAGGCGCTGTTCGGCGGGGTCGAGCCCGGAGTCCTGGAGAACGGGCTGCGCGCGCTGATGTCCATGGATCTGCAAAAGATCAGTTAACGCGCCGGAAAAACTTGCGCCCTAACGTGCAATACCTGGTCGCGGAATCCTCTTCATCGTTCAACAGAGTGTTGAAGGCGGGATAGGGTCCCGCTGCGCCCGGGGCAGGTACCGGGCGACAGACGAAGAGGGTGGAAGCGTGCAACTGACTCCGCACGAACAGGAACGCCTGCTCATCCATGTGGCGGCCGATGTGGCAGAGAAGCGCAGGGCGCGCGGACTGCGGCTGAACCACCCCGAGGCGATCGCGCTGATCACCTCGCACCTCCTGGAGGGCGCCCGCGACGGCCGGACCGTGGCCGAACTCATGGCCTCCGGCCGGAAGGTGCTCACCCGTGACGACGTCATGGAGGGCATCCCGGAGATGATCCACGACGTCCAGGTGGAGGCCACCTTCCCGGACGGCACCAAGCTGGTCACGGTCCACGAGCCGATCGTCTGACGGGGGAGCAGCCGATGATCCCCGGAGAGATCCTCTACGCGCGGAGCGCGGTGCCGCTCAACGAGGGCCGTCCCGTCACCCGCCTCACCGTCCTCAACGCCGCCGACCGGCCCGTCCAGGTCGGTTCGCACTACCACTTCGCCGAGGCCAACACCGGCCTCGAGTTCGACCGCCGCGCGGCCCACGGGCTGCGGCTGAACATCGCCGCCGGAACCGCCGTGCGCTTCGAGCCCGGAATCCCCGTCGACGTCGAACTCGTCCCGCTCGCAGGTCTGCGCGTCGTTCCCGGACTGCGCGGCGACACCGGAGGTCCCCTCGATGCCTGAGCTCAGCCGTCCCGTGTACGCAGACCTGTTCGGGCCCACCACCGGTGACCGCATCCGGCTCGCCGACACCGATCTGGTCGTCGAGATCGAGGAGGACCGGTCCGGCGGTCCCGGACTGGCCGGGGACGAGGCCGTCTTCGGCGGAGGCAAGGTGATCCGCGAGTCGATGGGCCAGGCGCGGACCACCCGTGCCGAGGGCGCCCCCGACACCGTGATCACCGGTGCCGTCATCATCGACCACTGGGGCGTCGTCAAGGCCGACATCGGCATCCGCGACGGCCGGATCACCGGGATCGGCAAGGCCGGGAATCCCGACACGATGGACGGGGTCCACCCCGAACTGGTCATCGGGCCCGAGACCGAGATCATCGTGGGCAACGGCAAGTTCGTCACCGCCGGCGCCATCGACGCGCACGTCCACTTCATCTCGCCGACCCTCGTCGACCAGGCCCTGTCCTCCGGGATCACCACACTGGTCGGCGGGGGTACGGGCCCGGCCGAGGGGACCAAGGCCACCACGATCACCCCGGGGCCCTGGCACCTGGCCCGGATGTTCGAGGCGCTGGACGGCTACCCCGTCAACATCGGACTGCTCGGCAAGGGCAACACGATGTCGCGCGAGGCCATGCACTCCCAACTGCGCGCCGGGGCACTCGGGTTCAAGATCCATGAGGACTGGGGAGCGACCCCCGCCGTGATCGACGCCTGCCTGGGCGTCTGCGAGGAGACCGGAGCCCAGCTCGCCATCCACACGGACACGCTCAACGAGGCCGGGTTCGTCGCCGACACGCTGGCCGCCATCGCCGGGCGCTCGATCCACGCGTACCACACCGAAGGCGCGGGAGGCGGCCACGCCCCCGACATCATCAGCGTGGTGTCGGAGCCCTACGTCCTGCCCAGCTCCACCAACCCGACCCGCCCGCACACCGTCAACACGATCGAGGAACACCTCGACATGCTGATGGTCTGCCACCACCTCAACCCCACCGTCCCGGAGGACCTCGCCTTCGCCGAGTCACGCATCCGCCCCTCGACCATCGCGGCCGAGGACATCCTGCACGACCTCGGAGCCATCTCGATCATCTCCTCGGACTCCCAGGCGATGGGCCGCATCGGCGAGGTGATCCTGCGCACCTGGCAGACCGCCCACGTGATGAAGCGGCGGCGCGGCGCGCTGCCGGGCGACGGGGCCGCCGACAACCACCGCGCACGTCGCTATGTCGCCAAATACACCATCAACCCGGCGGTGGCCCAAGGGCTGGACCGTGAGATCGGCTCCGTGGAACCGGGCAAGCTCGCCGACCTCGTCCTGTGGGACCCGGCGTTCTTCGGCGTCAAGCCGCAGACAGTGATCAAGGGGGGCCAGATCGCCTACGCGCAGATGGGCGACGCCAACGCCTCGATCCCCACGCCGCAGCCGGTCATGCCCCGTCCGATGTTCGGGGCCGTGGGACGGGCCCCCGCCGCCAACTCCTTCAACTTCGTCTCCTCCGCGGCCGTCGAGGCCGGGTTGCCGGAACACCTCGGACTCGGCAAGAGGTTCGTGCCGATCAGCAGCACCCGTGGCGTCACCAAGGCGGACATGCGCGAGAACGACGCCCTGCCCCGGGTCGAGGTCGACCCCGACAGCTTCGCCGTCACCATCGACGGTGATCCTGTCGTCCCAGCCCCCGCCGCGGAACTCCCGATGGCCCAGCGCTACTTCCTCTTCTGAGGACGGGACGGCACCTCATGACGACGCGCGCAGCCCTGCTCGTCCTCGCCGACGGCCGGTTCCCCGCCGGTGGCCACGCCCACTCCGGTGGCGCCGAACCGGCCGTCAAGGCAGGACACATCAGGAACGCCCAGGACCTGGCGGACTTCTGCCTGGGCCGGCTCCACACGACCGGGCTCACCGTGGCCGCCCTCGCCGCGGCCGCGGCCCACGGCCTCGACCCGCTCGCCCTCGACGAGGCCGCGGACGCCCGTACCCCCTCGCCCGCGCTCAGAGCCGTCGCCCGCAAACTCGGCCGGCAGCTGATGAGGGCGGCGCGGGCCACCTGGCCCAGCCCCGCACTCACCGCGCTCGCCGAAGCCCGGCCGCGCGGCGCCCACCAGCCGGTCGTCCTCGGGCTCACTGCCCGTGCCGCGGGTCTGGAGCCCGCCGACGCCGCGCACTGCGTCGCCTACGAGACGGTCAGCGGCCCCGCCACCGCGGTGGTCCGCCTGCTGTCCCTGGACCCCTTCGAGGCCACGGCCGTGCTCGCCCGGCTGGCACCCGCACTCGACGAGGTCGCCGAACAGGCGGCCGAGGCGGCGCGGCACGGCATCGACGCGCTGCCCGCCGCCTCCGCCCCCCTGCTCGACATCACGGCCGAGGCCCACGCGGCCTGGCCGGTCCGCCTGTTCGCCTCCTGAATCCCGACTCGGAGCCCCTGCCCGCGCCCGGCCGACGGGAGCCCCGTCCCACCCGCCCTCACCTGGAGCCGCACCCATGCACCTCGACCACACACACGACGGCCCCGCGGCCGTCAGCGCCGACGCCGCCCGCCCCGACGGCACCCGCCGCGCGCTGCGCATCGGCCTCGGCGGCCCGGTCGGTTCGGGCAAGACGGCCACCGTCGCGGCCCTCTGCCGCCTCCTGCGCGACCGTGTCTCCATCGCCGTCGTCACCAACGACATCTACACCCGCGAGGACGCCGCCTTCCTCCTCCGCAACGCGGTGCTTCCGCCCGAGCGCATCCAGGCCGTGGAGACCGGCGCATGCCCGCACACCGCGATCCGCGACGACATCTCCGCCAACCTCGAAGCGGTCGAGGACCTGGAGGATGCCGTGGGCCCGCTCGATCTGATCCTCGTCGAATCGGGCGGCGACAATCTGACGGCCACGTTCTCCAGAGGGCTCGTCGACGCCCAGATCTTCGTCATCGACGTCGCGGGAGGTGACGACATCCCGCGCAAGGGTGGCCCCGGTGTCAGTACCGCCGACCTGCTCGTCGTCAACAAGACCGACCTCGCCCCCTACGTCGGCTCCGACCTGGACCGGATGGCGCGCGACGCCGCGGCCCAGCGTGGGGAACTGCCTGTGGTGTTCACCTCCCTGACCGGTGCCGACGGTGTCGCCCCCGTCGCCGACTGGGTGCGGGCGCGGCTCGCGGACTGGGCCGTATGAGCGTCACGGCCACCGCCCGGATCACCGCCGTCGCGGACGGACGGGGCTCCACCGCGCTTCCGTTGCTCGAGAGCGACGGGCCGCTCGCCCTGCGCCGGACCCGGTCCCCGGAGACCGGGTACGCGCGCGTCACCGTGGTCGGCGCGATGAGCGCGCCACTCGGCGGCGACCGGCTCGCCGTCGAGGTACGGGCCGAGGACGGGGCCCGGCTGACGGTGGACGCCGCGGCCGCCACCGTGGCGCTGCCGGGGGCCGGTCCGGACGCCGGGCCGGCGTCGTACACCGTGCGGCTGAGCGCGGGGGAGGGGGCCGAGCTCCGCTGGCTCCCCGAACAGCTCGTATCCGCCCGCGGCAGTGCGCTCGACATGACCACCCGGGCCGACCTCGCGCCCACCGCCCGCCTGGTGCTCCGCGAGGAACAGGTCCTGGGCCGGCACGGCGAACCCACCGGAAGGCTCTCGACCCGTCTCACGGTGCGCAGAGCCGGACGGCCGCTGCTCGACCAGCACCTGGCCTACGGGCCGGGAGCACCCGGAGGGTGGGACCGCGCGGCCGTCCTGGGCGGTCACCGGGCCGTCGGCCAACTTCTCCTGGTCGACCCCGCGTTCGACCACGGCCTCCCCGCCCCACGGCTGCTCGGCACCACCGCGGCACTCACCCCGCTGGCCGGCCCCGCCGTTCTGGTGACCGCGCTCGCCCCGGACGCCCGACTGCTGCGAGCCGTGCTGGACGAGGCACTGGAAGGCCTGTTGAAGGATTCAAGGGCCCTCCGAAGGCGCTGAGTTCGCTCAGCGGGACAACGACACCGGTTATTGGTTCGGTAAAGAAACACGCGTACGCCCTGTTCTCAGCAACCTCACAGACGAAAGGATCCACCTGGACGCATGAACCAACGCGCCGCCACCGCGGCGCATCACGCAGGGGGAGGTTCCACTTGAGACGCACAGCGGTGCTCGGTTCGGCCGGCACTCTGATCGCGGGCACGCTCATAGCGGGGGCGATGGCCGCACCCGCCGCAGGTGCCGACAGCCGGCACCACGGCGACCGGGAAGCGCGCGGCGTGCAGATCGCCGCGGACCGGGCCGCGGACGCGGGAATCGACTGGGCGGACTGTCCGGCCGACTGGGCGATCGCCGCGCCCATCCAGTGCGGCTGGGTGAGCGTTCCGCTCGACTACGCCAAGCCGAACGGCAAGCAGATCAAGCTCGCCGTGGACCGGCACGTCAGCACGGGCACGAAGGAAGAGCGCCAGGGCGCGCTCGTCTACAACCCCGGCGGTCCCGGCGGCTCGGGCATGGCGTTCCCGAAGCGCATCGTCACCAAGAACCCGCTCTGGACGAAGGTCGCGAAGGCGTACGACTTCGTGGGCTTCGACCCGCGCGGCGTCGGCCACTCGGCGCCGATCTCCTGCATCGACCCGCAGGAGTTCGTGAAGGCCCCCAAGGCCGACCCGGTGCCGGACAGCGAGGCCGACAAGCGCGCCCAGCGCAAGCTCGCGGCCGAGTACGCCGACGGCTGCGCCGAGCGCAGCGGCGAGATGCTCCCGCACATGACGACGCCCGACACCGCACGCGACCTGGACGTGATCCGCGCCGCGCTCGGCGAGAAGAAGCTCAACTTCCTCGGTGTCTCCTACGGCACCTACCTGGGCGCGGTCTACGGCACGCTCTTCCCGACGCACGTGCGCCGCATGGTCGTCGACAGCGTGGTCAACCCGGCGAAGGACAACATCTGGTACGAGGCCAACCTCAACCAGGACGTCGCCTTCCAGACCCGCTGGAACGACTGGAAGGCATGGGTCGCGCAGAACGACGCCGCCTACCACATCGGTGACACGCCCGAGAAGGTCGAGCAGGCCTGGCTGACGCTGAGGGCCGCGGCCAAGAAGAACCCGATCGGTGGCGTCGTGGGCCCCGCCGAGCTCATCGGCTTCTTCCAGAGCGCGCCGTACTACGACTCCGCCTGGGCGCCCACCGCCCGGATCTGGAGCGACTACCTGGGCGGCGACACCCAGGCGCTGATCGACGCCGCGGCACCCGACCTGTCGGACACCGCGGGCAACATCAGCGCGGAGAACGGCAACGCCGTGTACACGGCGGTCGAGTGCGCGGACGCCAAGTGGCCCACCAGCTGGAAGAAGTGGGACCGCGACAACACCCGTCTGCACCAGCAGTACCCGTTCATGACCTGGGCCAACGCCTGGATGAACCTGCCCTGCGCCACGTGGCCGTCCACGCAGCGGACGCCGCTGGACGTCCGCACCGGCAAGGGACTGCCCCCGGTACTGATCGTCCAGTCCACGCGTGACGCCGCCACCCCGTACGAGGGCGCCGTCGAGCTGCACAAGCGGTTCAAGGGCTCCCGTCTCGTCACCGAGAAGGGCGCCGGTTCGCACGGTGTCACGGGCCTGGTCAACCCCTGCGTCAACGAGCGGGTGGACACCTACCTGCTCACGGGGAAGACCGACCGGCACGATGTGACGTGCACCCCGCACGCCACACCGAAGCCGTAGCAACACCCCCTGACGTGAGCGGGCGGCCGATGTCCTACGGCGGCCGCCCGCTCACCTTCCCCGCGGCACGGGTCGCTCACACCGTCCGCTCGTGCCGGTCCAGCCACGCGTCCTCGGCCGCGTAGTCGAACAGCGTCTCGCCGTAGTTGCGCACCATCTTCGGGAACGCCTCCCTCCAGTCGCGCCCGTCGAGCTGCTCCACGAGCCACGCCACCGTCCGGGGCAGCGACTCGGCGTACCCCGTCACCGGGCGGTAGCCCAACTGCCTCGCGGCTTCCGACATGTCGTAGACGACGGGACGCGACCCGCTCCAGGGGGTCTCGCCGACACCGTCCCGGGGCGGGGCACCCGGCATCAGCACGGTCTCGGTCTCCACGCCGAGCACGCCGTCGACGGCCGCACCGATCTCGGCCACGGTCGGCGCCTGAGGATCCCCCGCGTTCAGCACGCGGGACGCGGGCCGCAGAGCGGCGAGCCTGATGAGCTCGGCGACGTTGGACACGTGCACCGGATGGAAGCGGCTCTCCCCGCCGTAGGCCAGGACCCGCCGCCTGCGCCCGTCCAGCAGACGCTTGACGAAGTACAGCTCGCGCGGCGTGCGGCAGTGCTCCCCGTGCACCGCGCCCGCCCGCAGCAACGTCACCGGCCATACGTCGCCGGCCGCCAGCAGGTCCTGTTCCAGCGCGATCTTCCGGGTCGCGTACGTCGTGTCGCCGGGCGGGACCGTGCGCTGCGTCTCCGGTATCGGCACGGGATACGCGGGGAAGCCGTCCGGCTCGCCCTGGGTGTCGAAACTGCGGCCCCGCCCGTCCTCGTACACCGCGCCGCTGGAGATGACGACGGCGGACCCGGCACGCCGTCCCGACTCCGTCAACTGCGCCGCGTGGCCGCGCCCGAACGCGACCGTGTCGACCAGGACGTCGCAGCCCTCACCGAGCGCGGCCGACAGGGCGCCCTCCTCCTCGCGGTCCAGCGCGACGGTACGGACACCGCTGTCCCAGGTGCCGTCGCGGCCGCCTCCCAGCGAGGCCGCGGTCACCTCCCAGCCGTCCCCGGAGAGGGCCCGCACCGCGGCCCGGCCGATCTGTCCCGTCGCACCCAGCACGAACGCTCGTCCTCTGCTCATACGGAGGACGCTACGGCCGCGTCCGCGGCCGGACCAGGGATGTCGGCCGACAGCAGATTCCCCGCTCAGCGTGCCCGGCGCGGGAACTTCCTGGACTCCTCGGTCTGCGCCGCCTTCGCCTTGACCGCGTACTCGTCGACGTACTCCTGACCGGAGAGGCCGAGAACGGCGTACATGATCTCGTCGGTGACCGCCCGGATGGCGGCCTTCTGGTCCTCCAGGCCGGCGTAGCGGGAGAAGTCCAGCGGCTCACCGAAACGGATCGTGACCCGCTTGATCCGGGGCACCTTCTGGCCGGGCGGCTGGATCTCGAACGTGCCGACCATCGCGCAGGGGATGACCGGGACCCCGGCCTTGATCGCCATGACCGCGACGCCGACCTTGCCCTTGTAGAGCCGCCCGTCGTGCGAGCGGGTGCCCTCCGGGTAGATGCCCAGCAGCTCACCCTTGCTCAGCACACCCAGACCCTCGCGGATCGCGGCCTGCCCGGCTTCCTTGCCGGACCGGTCCACCGGGATCTGCCCGATGCTGTGGAAGAACGCCGCGGTCAGTTTGCCCTTGATACCGGGGCCGGTGAAGTACTCGGCCTTCGCGAGGAAGGTGATGCGGCGCTTGAGGATCGCCGGCATCAGGAAGTGGTCGGAGAAGGAGAGGTGGTTGCCCGCGACGATGGCGGCACCGTCGTCGGGGATGTGCTCCAGTCCCTCGATGCGCGGCCGGAACACCAGCCGCAGCAGCGGGCCCAGTACGACGTACTTCAGGACGTAGTAGAACACGTCTTCTCTCCTCGTCTCCCGGACCGGGCCGGTGGCCGCGTTCCGCCAGGTCGCCCGTCGTGGTGTCGCGCTCGGCCGGCTCGTCGGTGCGGCCCGAGGGCGGCCCGGCCTTCCTGAGGACGGATACCCGCTCACCCCCGTCTCACCTGACGATCCGTCGGACGGCATGTGCGAACTCGTCGCTGCCCTCGGGCGGTCGATCGTAGCCCTGATCCCGGCGGGGCTGTGCCGAGCGGAGCGGGAGTGCGTGGTCACGCGCCTTCGTGGCGGAGTGGAACGACAGGCGTGGCGGAGGTGACGGCCTCGGCCGTCACCTCCGCCACGCCGCCGGCCGTGCGCATCCCGGCGGTGGTCCGGCTGCGGACGACCTCACGGGGCGGGCGGCCCCGCTCCGTGCCGGGAGGTATGTCGGCCGCGCCCGGCGGTCAGCCGCGGACCAGCCGGCCCAGCGCCCATCGCGCGGGTGCCGCGTACGCGGCCAGAGCGACCGCCGGGCCCTCGACGACGAGCTCGGTGGCCGATCCGCCCGGCCGCCGCAGCACCCGGTGGCTCAGTCTCAGCCGCACGGGACCGACGGCGACCCGCCACACCCAGTGCCACCGTGCGTCGTCGACGGACTCGACCACGAACACGGCGGTCACGCCGAACACCGAGACGACCTCGCCGCTCATGCCCGCGGTGAGGCGCTCCCTGTCGGCGCGCACCGCCCGGATCTGCGGCGACCAGCCCGGCCAGCGCCGCGGATCGGCGTAGCGGAGCCAGACGTCCTCGGGCTCCGCACGTCCTGAGGCCCGCAGCCTCATGACGGCCATCGTCCGCTACCCGGCTCGGCCGACCTCGTCGTTGACGAACTCGTTCAGCGCCTTGCCCGGCCGCAGAGCCGCCTCGCCGTCCTCCTGGTGGAAGCTGCCGAAGCCCACCAGCGTGACCGCGCCACCCGTCCTGAGCGTCTCGGCGATCGCACCCGCCTCCGCCACGGTTCCGAACAGGGCGTCGACGACGCGCCCGATCTGGTCGGCCGACAGCTCACCACCGCCGGCCGTCCTGCGTCCCACCGCCTCGATCAGCGCGGACCTGTCCATGCGGAGCACCCCCTTCTCGACGTCGGGACCCACGGCCGGCCGGGGCTGTACGCCGGATCCGGACAGCCGCACCACTGAGCACCTCACCATGCTGGCACCGCCCGGCCCCGCCCGCACGCGAGAGCCGAGGGGGACCATGCGGGAGCCACGCACCGCAACCGCGCCGGAGCCGTGCGGCGGGCACCCGGCTGCGCGGGGCCTTAGGCTGCCCACGTGCACAGCGTGGAACTGCTGCCCGACCTCGCGACGGAGCGCGCCGTCCGTGAGGCGTGGGAGCGCCTGGCACGCGCCGGTCTGCCCAGCATGGCCGCGCACCGGCACCCGACCAACCGCCCGCATCTCACCCTGGCCACCGCGGACACCCTCCTGCCGGAGACCCGGGCGCTGCTGGACGAGGCGCTGGAGGCCGCCCTGCCCCTGCCCGTGGCACTCGACGGGCTCGTGCGCTTCCGGGGCCGCAGACCCGTGCTGGCCTGGGCCGTCCGGCCCGACGACGCACTGCTGCGCCTGCACCGGACGGTATGGCGCACCCTGCGCGAGGCACCGGGGAGCGGCCGCCCCAACCCGCTCCACGACCCAGGGCGCTGGGTACCGCACCTCACCCTCGGCCGCGGCGGCGACCACACCCGGGCCGGGAACGAGGCGCTCCCGTCGGCGCCGGGCGCACCCCCCGGCGTCCGCGCCGGCAGCTGGACGGGCGCCCGCACCTACGACTCGCTCACCCGCACCACGGACCGGCTCGGCCCCTGAAACCGCCTGCCCGCGCCTCAGGTGTCGCGGGTGGCGAGCATCCCCAGAGTGGCGAGTCCGAGGACCACCCAGCCGAACCACAGCCAGCCGTTGCTCCCCAGCGCCACGGTGTACGCCGTCACCGCGACCAGCGTGCCGACGGTCAGCACTCCCATGGTCTTCGTGGATCCAGGCATGAGCGCACGCTCCTCACCCGGCCGCACGGCCGTTGCAGCCATGGTCACCCCTGGGGCGTGCCCACCGCTACTGTCCGCGCGTCTGCAACGAGGCGAGATAGGCGTTGTACGCCTTCAGCTCCTGGTCGCCGTCCCGGTCGGCGGCCCGGTCGGAGCGCTTGGCGGTCCGCTGCTCGGAGCGGTACCACTGGAAGACCAGCGCGATCAGCACCAGCACGGACGGGATCTCGCTGAACGCCCAGGCGATGCCGCCCGCCGCGGACTGGTCGCCCAGGGCGTCGATGCCGAGCGAGGCCGGCGGGTTCTCGTACGCCTTCACCATCGGCTGGGTCGCCATCATCAGCGCGATCCCGAAGAACGCGTGGAAGGGCATCCCCGCGAAGAGCTCCAGCATCCGCATCACGTAGCCGGGCCGGTGCGGGCCGGGGTCGACGCCCATGATCGGCCAGAAGAACACCAGGCCCACCGCGAGGAAGTGCACCATCATCGCGATGTGCCCCGTCTTCGAGCCCATCAGGAAGTCGAACAGCGGCGTGAAGTAGAGGCCGTAGAGGCTCGCGATGAACAACGGGATCGTGAAGACCGGATGCGTGACGATCTTCATGTAGCGGCTGTGGAGCAGTTTGAGCAGCAGCTCGCGCGGCCCCGTACGGTCCCGCCCCGCCACGGGCAGGGCCCGCAGTGCCAGCGTCACCGGAGCGCCCAGCAGCAGCAGGATCGGCGACACCATGCTGATGACCATGTGCTGCACCATGTGCACGCTGAACATGACCATGCCGTAGTCGTTGAGTCCCGTGCACATGACCAGGGCGATCGACAGCACGCCGAGGACGAAGAAGACGGTCCGGTTGACCGGCCAGCCGTCGCCCCGGCCGCGCAGCCGCGCCACCCCGTAGCCGTACAGGACGAGGGCGACGACGCAGCCGACCAGGAAGAACGGGTCCGCGGAGAACTCGAGCCCCCGTCCCAGCGTGAACGGCGGCAGATCCATGTTCATGCCGTGCCCGCTGTGATCCATCTGTTCACTCCCGCTGGGGACGTCCCCGTTTCGTGCCGGTTGTCCGGTCCAGACTAGAACCGCCCCCGGCGACGGTTGCGGCCGGGGGCGGTTCGGGGAGTGTCGGTGAGGGTCAGAGCACGACCTGGGCCTCGGCGTAGCGCTCGGCCGGGACCGTCTTCAGGGTCTCCACGGCCGCCGCCAGCGGAACCATCGTGATGTCCGTGCCGCGCAGCGCCGTCATCATGCCGAACTCGCCGCGGTGAGCGGCCTCCACGGCGTGCCAGCCGAAGCGGGTGGCCAGGACGCGGTCGTACGCGGTCGGGGTGCCGCCGCGCTGGACGTGGCCGAGGATCACCGGACGGGCCTCCTTGCCGAGGCGCTGCTCCAGCTCACCGGAGAGCTGCGTCGCCACACCGGCGAAGCGCTCGTGGCCGTAGATGTCCGTCTTGCCCTGGTTGAACTCCATGGAGCCCTCCCGGGGCTTGGCGCCCTCCGCCACGACGACGATCGCGAACTTCTTGCCGTCCGAGAAGCGCCGACCGACGACTTCGGTCAGCTCCGCGATGTCGAAGGGCCGCTCGGGCACGACGATGGCGTGAGCCCCGGCCGCCATGCCGGAGTGCAGCGCGATCCAGCCGGTGTGCCGCCCCATGACCTCGACGATCAGGACGCGCTGGTGCGACTCAGCGGTCGTCTTCAGCCGGTCCAGCGCCTCGGTGGCGACCCCGACGGCCGTGTCGAAACCGAACGTCACGTCGGTGGAGGCGATGTCGTTGTCGATGGTCTTCGGCACCCCGACGATCGGCAGACCCGCCTCGGAGAGCAGGTTGGCGGCCTTCAGGGTGCCCTCGCCGCCGATCGGGATGATCGCGTCCAGGCCGAGGTCGGTGACGTGGCCCTTCGCGCGTTCCACGCCGTCACGCAGATGCGCGGGCTGGACGCGGGAGGACCCGAGGATGGTGCCGCCGCGGGCCAGGATGCCCCCGACCGCGTCGAGGTCGAGCTTGCGGTAGTCGCACTCGAGGAGGCCCTTCCACCCGTCGTGGAAGCCGATGACCTCGTCGCCGTGGTCGACCACCGCGCGGTGCACGACGGAACGGATGACGGCGTTGAGGCCGGGGCAGTCGCCGCCGGAGGTGAGCACACCAATTCGCATTGCCCGGGAAACCTTTGCAACGTGGGCCGACCCCGGACCACGTCGTCCGGTTGGATCCACGCCACCTTACCGGCGCGGGGTGGCCGTACCGAACCCCCTGTCCGATTGCTGGACGTCCACCGGATGTACACAGGCCGCACACGCGCGCGGACCGGCCCCCGGGAGGGCCGGTCCGCGCGGGACGGGTCAGGCGGGCTGGGTCGCCGCCGCGATCCGCTCGGCGCGCAGCGCCTCGTACCACCGGTCGTCGCTGGGCGGCAGCGCGTTCACGTCCAGCGCCAGCTTCAGCAGGTGGTCCGCGATCAGCGGGTTGCGGGCCAGGACCGGCCCGTGCATGTAGGTGCCGAACACGGTGTCGTTGTACGCGCCCTCCGTGCCGTCCCCCGTGCCGTTGCCGCGGCCGAGCCGCACCCGGGCCAACGGACGCGCGGACGGGCCCAGGTGGGTGACGCCCTGGTGGTTCTCGAAGCCGGTCAGGGGCGGGAGCCCCAGATTCGGATCGATGTCCCCGAGCACGTCGCCGACGCACCGGGCGCCCTCACCCCGGGTGGAGACCACGTCGAGCAGCCCGAGGCCGGGCTCCCGCTCGCCGAGGTCGTTGATGAACTCGTGGCCGAGGATCTGGTAGCCGGCGCACACCGAGAAGATGATCGCGCCGTTGGACGCGGCCCGGCTCAGTCCGCCGTCACGGCGCAGCCGTTCGGCGGCGAGGCGCTGCGGCCGGTCCTCACCGCCGCCGATGAGGTAGATGTCGCCCGACGTCGGGATGGGCTGGTCGCTGCGGACGTCCACGCGCGACACGTCGAGACCGCGCTGACGTGCCCGGCGCTCCACGACCAGGGCGTTGCCCTGGTCGCCGTAGGTGCTGAGGAGGTCGGGGTAGACCCACACCAGCCGCAGGCTGTTGTTCATGCTTCGTCCTCTCCGGGGGTTGCCCGCGCGGGGGTCAGTTGCCGACACGACGGCGCAGATCCTGGAAGGCGGTGTAGTTGGCGATGACCTCGATGCGACCGGGCGGCGCCATCTGGACGGCCTCGTCCAGGGTTTCGCACACACGGAAGTCGAGTCCGGCGACCTCGAGCCGGACCGCCAGGTCCAGCTTGCGGTCGCCGAGCACGAAGATCGGGTGACCGTAGAGCTGGGTGTAGTCGACGTCCCACAGCCAGGACGTGTCCGTGCCGTCGGCACCGCGCGCGTTCACCGAGAGGATGACCGGTGTGGGCGGAGGGTCGATCAGGGAGAACGTCTCGAGCCAGCCGGCCGGGTTCTTCGCCAGCAGGAGCCGGAGCTCACGGCCGAGGAAGCTGACGACGTCGTAACGGCCGGCCACGGCCTGCACCTGGTACATGCGCTCCAGCGCGACCTGCGGCGGTACGCCGAAGACCGCGGCCACGGCGGCGGAGCTCGTCGCGTTGGCCTTGTTGGCCCGGCCCGGGAGCTGGAGGTGGATCGGCCACGCCGAACCGTGCGGGTCCAGGACGTAGTCGCCGTTCAGGGCCCAGCTGGGGGCGGGGCGGCGGAAACCGCACTCCCCGCAGAACCAGTCGTCCCCGGGGCGCTGCATCACACCGCCGCAGGACGGGCAGGACCAGGCGTCGTCCTTCCACGCCTGTCCCGCCGCGACCCACACCACGTTGGGGGAGGAGGAGGCGGCCCAGACGATCAGCGGGTCGTCGGCGTTGGCCACGATCACGGCCTTGGAGCCCGACAGGCCCTCACGCCACTTCTCCGCCAGCATCCGGGTCTCCGCCGCGCGGTCCAGCTGGTCGCGGGAGAGGTTGAGCAGCGCGATCACCTTCGGCGTCGTGTCGCGTGCCACACCGGCGAGATACTTCTCGTCGACCTCGATCACGCCGTAGCGCGCGTCCGAGCCCCCGGCCAGCGCGGAGGTGATCCCCGCCGGCATGTTGGCCCCGAGCGCGTTCGACACGACGGGGCCCGCGGCCCTCAGCGCCTCGGCGATGAGCCGGGTGGTGGTCGTCTTGCCGTTCGTCGCGGACACGAGGATCACGTCCAGGTGCTGCGCCAGCCGCCCGAGCAGGTCGGGGTCGAGCTTGAGCGCCACCCGGCCGCCGATCACCGATCCGCTGCCGCGCCCCGCGGCGCGCGACACCGCCGCCGCGGCCTTGCCCGCCGTCACGGCGAGCTTGGCCCGCGGCGACAACGGCTCCGTGTTGCCTGCCATCGTCCTAGATCCTCCTTGCGTAAGTCCGTGCCCAGCCTATCGATGTCCGAGGTGCCGACCGCACCTCGGCACCACGGGGAACGTGGAGGTCACGTGCAACGTACGCTTCCGGGCATGCGAAACCGCCCGATCCCCGGCAGTACCGGACGTGTTCGAGCCATGAGTCTGCTCGGCGCCCCGGCGCTCCACAGCCCGTGCGACGACGTGACCGACTTCGGCCCGTCCCTCGCCCGGCTGGTGGAGGACATGTTCGCCACCATGTACGCCGCGAACGGTGTGGGGCTCGCCGCGAATCAGATCGGCGTACCGCTCAGGGTGTTCGTGTACGACTGTCCGGACGACGACGAGGTCCGGCACCTCGGTCATCTCGTCAACCCGGTCCTGGTCGAGGCGGACGGGGACACCGTACGCGGACCGGAGGGCTGTCTCTCGCTCCCGGGGATCGAGGCGGGCACCCCGCGCTTCGACCGTGCGGTGGTCGAGGGCCGGACGGTCGCCGGAGAGCCGGTGCGGATCACCGGCACCGGCTGGTTCGCCCGCTGTCTCCAGCACGAGTGCGACCACCTCGACGGCCGGGTCTACACCGACCGGCTCACCGGACTGCGCCGCACCAGGGCGCTGCGCGCGGCCCGGCGGGCGCCGTGGGCGCGTACGGCGGCCGAGGGCTGACCCGGTCCCCCGGGGCGGTGCCCCTCTCAGAATCCCTGGCCGCCCGGCAGGTCCCCCGCCTCGGCGAGCCTGCCCCACAGCAGGTCGGCCAGGCTGCGCACCAGCTGTTCGCGCGAGCACGGCCGGTCGCCCAGCCACCAGTCGCCGGCCGCGTGCATCATGCCGACGATGCCGTGGCCCCAGATGCGGGCCATCTGCTCGCTCTCCGGGCCGAGATCGACCCGCTCCACGATCACCTTGCCCAGCTCCTCGCCGAGGCGCCGGAGCAGCGGGGCGGAGTGGCGGCCGACGTCGAAACCCTGCTCGGGGGAGGGCGCCGCGTCGTCCGACGGATGCATCAGGAAGCGGTAGACCTGCGGACGAGCCTCGATCGCCGCGAGGTAGGTGTCCAGGGTCGCCTCGACCCGTTCGCGGCGCTCGGAGGGGGCGTCCAGGGCGGCCCGCAGCGCGCTCAGCAGGGCGTCGGTGTGACGCTTGGCGAGGGCGCGGTAGAGGCCGCCCTTGTCGCCGAAGTGCCGGTAGAGGATGGGCTTGGTGATCCCGGCCTCCGCGGCGATCGCGTTCATGGAGGCCTGCGGGCCGTCCCTGAGCACCACCCGGTCCGCGGCTTCGAGCAGCTCCCGGCGGCGGCGTTCGGCCGCCGTCCGCTGCCGTTCGGCCCCTCGTGTGGTCTCCATGTCGTTTCTCCCGCCCCGCCCAGCTGTCCTGCGATCTCGTCACGCCCGGGCAACGTAACACCCTGGTCCGCCACCCGCGGATCCGTCGCGGTCCGGTTGACAGGGGCTACTTGCTGGTAACAGACTGTTGTTACCGCTAGTAACGGGGATATCCGGAAGTGCATGGAGGGAACATGGCCGAGTTCACGCTCGAGCTCAACGACGACCAGAAGCAGGTCCGTGACTGGCTGCACGGATTCGCCGCCGAGGTGATCCGGCCGGCCGCTTCGGAGTGGGACGAGCGTGAGGAAACGCCCTGGCCGGTCATCCAGGAGGCGGCCAAGGTGGGCATCTACTCCCTGGACTTCTACGCCCAGCAGTTCTTCGACCCCACGGGCCTCGGCATCCCCATGGCCATGGAGGAGCTCTTCTGGGGTGACGCGGGGATCGCCCTGTCGATCGTCGGTACGGGCCTGGCGGCGGTCGGTGTGCTCGCCAACGGCACCGAGGAGCAGATCGGCACCTGGATCCCCCAGATGTACGGCGACGCCGACGACGTGAAGGTCGCCGCCTTCTGCTCCTCCGAGCCGGACGCGGGCTCGGACGTCGCCTCGATGCGTACGCGTGCGGTGTACGACGAGGCCAAGGACGAGTGGGTGCTCAACGGCACCAAGACCTGGGCGACGAACGGCGGTATCGCCAACGTCCACGTCGTCGTCGCGGTGGTGGACCCGGAGCTCGGCTCCAAGGGCCACGCCTCCTTCATCGTCCCCCCGGCCACCCCCGGTCTCACGCAGGGGCAGAAGTTCAAGAAGCACGGCATCCGCGCCTCGCACACGGCCGAGGTCGTCCTCGAGGACGTCCGTGTGCCCGGTCACTGTCTGCTCGGCGGCAAGGAGAAGCTCGACGAGCGCCTCGCCCGGGCCCGTGAGCGCGCCAGGTCCGGCGGCGAGCGCGTCAAGAACGCGGCGATGGCCACCTTCGAGGCCTCCCGCCCGGCCGTCGGGGCCATGGCCGTCGGCACCGCCCGCGCCGCCTACGAGGTCGCGCTCGACTACGCGAAGACCCGCACCCAGTTCGGCCGCCCGATCATCGACAACCAGGGTGTCGCCTTCCAGCTCGCCGACATGCGGACCCAGATCGACGCGGCGCGTCTGCTCGTCTGGCGGGCCTCCTGGATGGCGAGCGCCGGCAAGCCGTTCACCGCGGCCGAGGGGTCCATGTCCAAGCTGTACGCGAGCGAGACGGCGAAGTCGGTCACCGCCCAGGCCGTACAGATCCTGGGCGGCAACGGCTTCACCCGTGAGTACCCGGTCGAGCGCATGCACCGGGACGCCGCCATCTACACCATCTTCGAGGGCACGAGCGAGATCCAGCGCCTGGTGATCGCCCGCACCCTGTCGGGGATGCCGATCCGCTAGTCACGTGCCGCGGGGCCGGGCCGTACGCCGGCCCGGCCCCGCGTGCTCCCCGTCCGGTCAGCGCGGCAGCTGCGCCTCGACGGCCGCCACGACCTCGGGTGCCTCCGGCTCGGTGCGCGGGCGGATCCGGGCGACGGGCTCCCCGGCCGGGGAGATCAGGAACTTCTCGAAGTTCCACTGGACGTCACCGGCGGTGCCCTCGGCGTCGTCGAGCTTCGTCAGCTCCGTGTAGAGCGGGTGCCGGCCCTCGCCGTTGACGTCGATCTTCTCCAGCAGCGGGAAGCTGACCCCGTACGTCGTCGAGCAGAACGTCTGGATCTCCTCCGCGGTGCCCGGCTCCTGACCCGCGAACTGGTTGCAGGGCACGCCGAGAACGGTGAACCCCCGGTCCGCGTACTGCTTCTGGAGCCTCTCCAGACCGGCGTACTGCGGGGTGAGCCCGCACTGGGAGGCGACGTTCACCAGCAGGACCGCCGAGCCCGCGTAGGCCCCCAGCGTGGTCGGCTCGCCGTCGAGCGTCCGGAGCGGGATGTCGTGCAGCGTCATGAGAGATCTCCTCGTCGGTGGGGTGTCGCCGGTGGGGCGCCGCCCCCATTGTGACGCTCACGGCGCGGAGGTCTCCGGGCGGCCGAGCGCCCGGTAGTAGAGCGTGGTCCCCCGCAGCGTGCCGTAGGGGTCGGCGGCGTAGTCCGGGACGGAGCCGCACGGTGTCCAGCCCGCCGAGCGGTAGAGGCGTTCCGCGTCGCTTCCCGTCTCGGTGTCCAGGACCAGCAGGGAAAGGCCCTCCTCGGCGGCCGACCGTTCCACGGCCGTGAGCAGCGCCCGGCCGATCCCCCTTCCGCGGGCCGAGGGCCTGACCATGAGCTTGGCGACCTCCGCGCGGTGGCGGGCGTTCGGCATGGTGGCCCTGGCCAGGCCGATCGTGCCCGCGACCCGCTCGTCGTCCCGGGCGATCCAGACCTGCTGTCCTCCCGCGTCGACCGCGGCCGCCCGCTCGCGCCACCAGACGGCGGCCGCCTCCCGGTCCAGGGGGAGCAGGAAACCGACCGAGGCGCCGGCCTCCACGGCCTCGATCATCAGCGCGGCGAGCTCATCTGCGTACGTGACCAGCTCGGGGCCGGACACGGGGACGATCTCGGTCATGAGGCGGGTCCTCTCACGTTCACGGCGGAACGGGGGTCGGTGGGTGCGTGGCGGGCCCGGTGCGGGCCCGGTCGGTATGCCGACCGGACGGCGGCATGTAAGTCTGATAAAAGGCGCATAAGCCGCTCTGTCGACGCACGGTGTCGCGCATCGGCAGCACGATCGAGGAGGCCGACATGGCTGGAAGTGTGAGTGGGTCGCGTACGGATCATGACGTCGGAGGGCGCAGAACCGCCGCGTCCGGCTGGACCGTCTTCGCGGCAGTGATGATGATCTTCGGTGGGGCCATGGCCATTCTCGAGGGGATCGCCGCCATCGCCAAGGACGACCTGTTCGTCACGACGAGCAACTACGTCTTCAAGTTCAGTCTGACAGGCTGGGGATGGGTGCACCTCATCCTGGGGATCGTCGTGCTCCTCGCGGGCTGCGCGCTCTTCACCGGGGCTCTCTGGGCCCGTGCGGTAGGGGTCCTGCTGGCGGGGCTCCTGGCCGTCGCCCACTTCCTGTGGCTCCCGTACTACCCGTTCTGGTCCCTCGTCCTGATCGCGATCAACATCTTCGTCATCTGGGCGCTGTGCTCGCCGCATCAGGACGCTCGAGCCTGAGGACCAGGACGTAGGACACCACCACGGAGACGATCACGAGGGGCATGACGGTGACGCCCTCGGATCCCAGCAGCAGCGTGGCCAGCAGCACGGATGTCATCGGCAGCCGGAGCATGGCCACGCACATGGCCCCGATGCCCATCGCGAAGCCCGAGGTGGCGTTCAGGCCGGGCAGGTGCGACAGCGCGAGCCCGCCCGCCGCCCCCAGGAACATCGACGGGAAGATGGGGCCTCCCCGGAAGGCGCTCAGGGACGCCGCGTAGGCCAGTGCCTTGCAGACGATCAGTACGAGGAGCGACCCGACCGCGTACGTGGCGCCCTCGGCGAGCAGGCCGCCGAGGGCGCTCTGGCCGGAGTACAGCACCTCCGACGCGTTCCTGCCCGTGCTCTCCGCGTACAGGAGGGCCAGGACGCCGACCGTGAGGCCCATCGCCACGGTCGCGATCACCCGCCGCTGCTCGACCCAGTCCTGCAAGGACAGGGAGAGCCTCTTGACGCCCGTACCCACGAGCGCCGCGGCGGCTCCCAGGACGAGGGCCCACCCGAACTCGGCGACGCCGGGATCGGGCGTGTGGGGCACATGGGGGAGGGTCAGGGAGTACGTCCCCAGGCCGGTCCACGACCCCAGGCCGATGAAGATGAGCGATCCGATGCCGGAGGCGAGCAGCCCCGGCACGAGCACGAGGCCCAGCATCATCCCGGCCAGGCCGGACGCCTCCATCAGCAGGAAGGCGCCGAGGAGCGGCGAGCCCAGCAGGGCGCTGACGGCGGCGAAGCTGCCCGCCGCCGCGACCATGGCGCTCGCGCTCGGCGCGATCCCCGGCTTCAGCAGCCGGGCGGCGTACGCGGCCAGCCCACCGCCGAGGGCGATCAGGGGTGCCTCCGGGCCGAGGACCGCGCCGAGACCGAGGGAGGTCAGGGCGGCGAGGGCGACCCCCGGCAGCTGGGCTGCCGTCGGGGCCCCCGTGTTCACGAACCCCTCGGCCGGTCTGTGCCCGCCCGTTCCCGGCAGATGGCGGATGGTCAGCGCGGTCAGCAGACCCGCCACGCCGAGCAGCGGCACCGGCCACCACGAGGGGGTGCTCGCGAAGCCCAGGGCGTGCGGGAGGTCCTCGTAGGTCAGGTCCTCCAGCTCGTGGACGAGCGCCAGGAAGCCGAACGCCGCGGCGGAGACGGGGACGCCGAGGGCCGCCACCATGACCAGCAGGACCGCGTAGCCCCGGGTGCGGATCACCGTGCGCGGATCCGGGGTCTCGGCGCCGGGCGCTCCTGCCGGTTCGGCCGACATCGTCATGGTCTCCTCGGTGTGGGGCCCGCCGGGGCGTCGGCCGGGGTCCACACGGTGATACCACGATGTCCGGTTATGTCTGCGAAGTACCCGCTGGGTGCGCGGGGTGAATCCCGCCGCGATGTCCAGGCCCCCGGGCCCCGGCCCTACCTCCGGCCCTCCCCGGCTGCCGTGAGCCGGCCCGCGGTCACCGCGTCGACGAGCGCCCGGTGGTCCCTCTCGTTCTGGTCGGCGTACCGCTCGGCGAACGTCTCCAGCGCCCGGTCGAACACGTCGCCGTGGCCCAGATAGGCCGCGATCGCGATGCGGTCGCCGGACCGGGCGTGCGCACGTGCCAGCGTCGTCCCGCACAGCTCGCCGAACGCGGACATGCCGCGCGGCACCATCTGTTCCGGTGCGGCGATGCCCTTCCAGTCGCGCAGCTGCCGCACGTAGAAGTCCCGGCGCTTCCCGTCGAACCCGTCGACCCGCTCCCAGCCCAGGAAGATGTCGCCCGCGGCCTGCATCAGCCGCTGGCCCGCCACCACACGCTCGCCCTGGTTCCGGTACGCACTCGCCCCCGCGAAGGGCGCCAGGACCGAGGTGTCCGCCTCCTTCGCCTGGAGGAAGAGCGGATCCTCGCCGTCCCTGCCCATCAGGAGGAAGATCCAGCAGCGGGTACCGACGCTTCCCACCCCCACGACCTTGCGGGCCATGTCCACGGGCCGGAAGTCCGCGAGCAGGGAACGCCGGTCGGACGGGAGGCTGCGGGCGTAGCCCCTCAGGAGCTTGCGGAACTGCCCCTCCGTCGCCCGCCGTTCCGCGTCCGGCAGCAGATCCGTGAGCGGAACGACCAGGGGCGGGTCCGGGGCGATGCGGAGCCGCCCGTCGGCCACCTCGGTGAGTTTGGCGAAAGCCTGGAGGCTGTCCCGCGTGCGGGCCTTCGCCGTCGCACCGGCGACGCGCCTACGGCCCGCGGCCGCCAGCTTCCCCGCGGCCATGGCCCTCAGGCGCTCCTCGTCGACCTTCGCGTACCAGACGTCGAGATTGCGCATGTCCGCGAACCGGATCATCGACTCCCGGTACGACCGCACGGTGGCCCGTACGACGCGGGCCCGCTCCTTGTCCGTGAAGCCGTTCGCGCGCCCCGCGATGACCAGGCTGGCGGCCAGCCGCTTGACGTCCCACTCCCAGGGCCCCGGCAGCGTCTCGTCGAAGTCGTTGATGTCGAACAGCAGATGGCGCTCCGGAGAGGCGAGCAGCCTGAAGTTCAGCAGATGGGCGTCGCCGCACAGCTGGGCCCGGATCCCCGAGGCCGGAGTCCCGGCCAGGTCGGAGGCCATGATCGCCGCGGCACCCCGGTAGAAGCGGAACGGTGACTCCGTCATCCGCCCGTACCGGATCGGGACGAGCTCCGGCACCCTGGTCGCGGACTGGGCCTCCAGGAGGGCCAGCGGGTCCGGACGGCCGGCCGGTGGTTCGTACGCGTGATGGCTGGACCTGGGGGTACGCCGACGGGCCGCCTTGCCGAGCGCGGCCCGCTCCCGCGGTGTCGCGCCGGGCACGGCACGGAGCGGCGAGGTGCGTTCCTGGGGCATGGCGGCCCTCCTGCCTGCGTGCGGGACCGTGTGGCGGCTTTCCCTGCCTCCCATCATCCCGGCCCTGCCCCGTTCCGGCCGCTCGGGCCGATCCCGTGGGGCCGCCCCCGCGCGGGAGACCGGGCCGCCTCAGGCCCGTCCGCCGCTCCGCGCCGCGTGTCTCCGGCCCACGCGCCGCCAGATCGCGCGCTGGGACCTGAGGGCGAGGGCGCCCACCGCGATCAGCACGGCGATGTTGACCAGGAGCTGGACCAGGGAACCCCACGCCTCGGACCAGCTGCCGAAGGCCGTGGAGACGCTGACGGCCGCTGCCGCCGGGATGGTCGTGACCGAGATGAAGACCCCGAGCAGGGCGCTGGTGCGGGCCTCGGTGAGGGACACGATGCCGACGACTCCGGCCAGCGCCGCCACGGCGAACGAGAAGAAGTTGGGTGTGTTGATCAGGTCGGACACGGGGCGCAGACCTCGTGTGAAGGCCTGTGACTCGAAGCCGAAACCGCGGATCAGCAGACTGAAGAGGAAGGTGACCGTGATGGTCAGCAGAAACCCCTTGAACAGCGCCTCCAGCCCTCGCCGTGCCATCTGCCCGTCGCGCCGGTCGATGCCCAGCGCCACGGAGACGATCGCCCCGTACTCGGGGCCGACGACCATCGCGCCGACGATGAGGATCTGGGAGTTGGTCACGATGCCGACCGAGCCGATGAGACCCGCCGCGACCAGGTAGAGGTAGAAGCTGGGCGCGTACCTCCCCTCCGACCGGATGCGTGCCTCCACCTGCTCCCAGACCGGCGCGCCGGTGAGCGGCCCGAGCCGTCGGCTCGCGGCCTCCGAGGCGCGCCCCGGGAACGTCATGTCGACCGGCTCGACGACCAGGGACCCGTCGACGTCGAGCCGCAGCTCCCGCAGCCCGCGCAGCACCTCGTTGGCGGCTCCCGTCAGCACGTCGCACGCCACGGAGTCGCCGTCGGGACTGCGCGCGGCGCCACGGCTCACGATCAGGTTGAGGACGTAGGGGTCGCCGGCGAGGAACTCCTCGACCCGGTCCGTGAGGTCCGGCGGACTGACCGCCCGGACATGGATCACATCCACGCGCCGCCTCCGCGGGGCCGGGGGAGCGATCGGGAGACGCTCGCGGCCCGGTTGCTTTCGCGCGGACCGGACGGAGACGGAAGGGTGTCGGTCATGGACCGACACCCTTCCACGGCGGAGTACGATCCGCCGGGCGACCTGCGGGCGGGCACCGCCGTCGGTGCACGGCATCCACCGCCGTGCCCACCGCGCCGTGTCGGACCCGCCTGAGAGGATCCGACCCGTGGAATCCTCCGAGCCCCCTCCCGCACTGTTCTCCGCACCGCAGCCGGAAACCGGCCGTCGTGAGCCCCGCCGTCCGGTGCGGTGCGCCCTGTGCGGACGGCCCCTCACCGGCGCGCGGTCGCGCCGTACCGGGCTCGGCCCCGCCTGCGACGCCAAACTGCATCCGGCGGGCCCGGACATCCGGACCCGCCGTCACGAGGTGGACCAGGACACGCTGCCCGGCACCTGACCCCCGGGAAAGGCCTACACGCCGTCGAGACGGCGGAAGAGCCCCTCCTGGACCACGGACACCAGCAACTGCCCCTGACGGTCGTAGATCCGCCCCCTGGCCAGTCCGCGGCCGCCCGTGGCGATCGGTGACTCCTGGTCGTACAGGAACCACTCGTCGGCCCGGAACGGCCGGTGGAACCACATCGCGTGGTCCAGCGAGGCCATGTCGAAGCCGCGCGGCCCCCACAGCGGCTCGACGGGGATCCGCACGGCGTCCAGCAGCGTCATGTCACTGGCGTACGTCAGCGCGCAGGTGTGCACCAGCGGGTCGTCGCCCAGCGGGCCGACCGCGCGCATCCACACCGCGCTGCGCGGGTCCGCGTCCTTGATCTCCTCCCGCGTCCAGCGCAGCCGGTCGACGTAGCGGATGTCGAAGGGCTGGCGGCGGGCCATCCGCTCCAGTGCCTCCGGCAGACCGCCCAGGTGCTCACGCACCTCGTCGGCGACCGTCGGCAGCTCGTCCGGGTCGGGCACGATCCGGGCCGGCGGCAGCTGGTGCTCGAATCCGGCCTCCTCCGGGCGGTGGAAGGACGCCGTCAGGTTGAAGATCGTCCGGCCCTGCTGCACGGCCGTGACCCGGCGCGTGGTGAAGGACCGGCCGTCCCGCACCCGCTCCACGTCGTACACGATCGGCACGCCAGGGCGGCCCGGACGCAGGAAGTACGCGTGCAGGGAGTGCACCGGACGGTCGCCGTCCGTGGTGCGGCCTGCGGCGACCAGCGCCTGCCCCGCGACCTGCCCGCCGAAGACCCGTTGCAGGGACTCCTCGGGACTGCGGCCGCGGAAGATGTTGACCTCGATCCGCTCCAGGTCGAGCAGATCGACCAGGCTGTCGGCGGGGTTCGTCATGCGGTTCTTCTCCACTCTCCTGGCCGGCGCGCCGTCACAGCTGGCCCACGGCCGTGACCCGGACGACCGCCCGGCCCTCCTCGTCGGAGGCCGCGAGATCGACCTCCGCACGGATTCCCCAGTCGTGGTCCCCGGCCGGGTCGGCGAACGCCTGCCACACCCGCCACAGACCGTGCCCGGGGTCCTCGTCGATCTTCAGCAGCTTCGGGCCGCGCGCGTCCGGGCCCGTGCCCAGCTCCTCGTGCGCGTCCCAGTACGCGTCCATCGCCTCGCCCCAGGCGTCCTCGTCCCAGCCCGCGTCGGCGTCCAGCTCACCCAGGTCGCGGACCCGGTCCAGAGCGGCCAGCTCCACCCTGCGGAACATCGCGTTGCGCACGAGGACCCGGAAGGCGCGGGCGTTGGCGGTCACCGGCTTGACCTCGTCGGCCCGCTCCTGCGCCTGCTCGGCGGTCTCCACCTCGGGGTTGGCCAGCTGCTCCCACTCGTCCAGCAGGCTGGAGTCCACCTGGCGCACCATCTCGCCCAGCCAGGCGATCAGGTCCTCCAGGTCCTCGGACTTCAGGTCGTCGGGAATGGTGTGCTCGAGCGCCTTGTAGGCGCTCGCCAGATACCGCAGGACGATGCCCTCGGTGCGGGCCAGCTCGTAGTTCGAGGTGAACTCCGTGAAGGTCATGGCCCGTTCGTACATGTCGCGGATCACGGACTTCGGTGACACCGGGTGGTCACCGACCCACGGGTGGCTGGTGCGGTACACGTCGTAGGCGTGCCAGAGCAGCTCGCTCAGCGGCTTCGGGTAGGTGACCTCCTGGAGCCGCTCCATCCGCTCCTCGTACTCGACGCCGTCCGCCTTCATCTGCCCGACGGCCTCGCCCCGCGCCTTGTTCTGCTGGGCGGCCAGGATCTGCCGGGGGTCGTCGAGCGTCGACTCGACGACCGAGACCATGTCCAGGGCGTACGAGGGCGATTCGGCGTCCAGCAGGTCGAAGGCGGCCAGCGCGAAGGTGGACAGCGGCTGGTTGAGCGCGAAGTCCTGCTGGAGGTCGACCGTGAGCCGTACGATCCGGCCCTCCGCGTCGGGCGCGTCGAGCTGCTCCACGACACCGCCGTCGAGCAGCGACCGGTAGATCGCGATGGCGCGGCGGATGTGCCGCAGCTGGGCACGGCGCGGCTCGTGGTTGTCCTCCAGCAGATGCCGCATCGCCTCGAAGGCGTTGCCCGGGCGGGCGATCACCGAGAGCAGCATCGTGTGCGTGACCCGGAAGCGCGAGGTCAGCGGCTCCGGATCGGACTGGATCAGCTTGTCGAAGGTGGTCTCCGACCAGGCGACGAAGCCCTCGGGGGCCTTCTTGCGGACCACCTTGCGCTTCTTCTTGGGGTCGTCGCCCGCCTTCTTGACGGCCTTCTCGTTCTCGATGACGTGCTCGGGTGCCTGCGCCACGACGAAACCGGCCGTGTCGAACCCGGCCCGGCCGGCGCGGCCCGCGATCTGGTGGAACTCACGGGCCCGCAGGGTGCGCACCCGGGTGCCGTCGTACTTCGTCAGGGCGGTGAACAGCACCGTGCGGATGGGCACGTTGACGCCGACGCCCAGCGTGTCCGTCCCGCAGATGACCTTCAGCAGGCCCGCCTGGGCGAGCTTCTCCACGAGCCTCCGGTACTTGGGGAGCATCCCCGCGTGGTGCACCCCGATCCCGTGGCGCACGTAACGGGAGAGGTTCTGCCCGAACTTGGTGGTGAAGCGGAAGTTGCCGATCAGGTCGGCGATCTTCTCCTTCTCCTCCTTCGTGCACATGTTGATGCTCATCAGCGACTGCGCCCGCTCCACCGCGGCGGCCTGCGTGAAGTGCACGATGTAGACGGGCGACTGCCGGGTGTCCAGCAGTTCGGTGAGCGTCTCCGTGATCGGCGTCAGCCGGTACTCGTAGCTCAGCGGCACCGGGCGCGTCGCCGAGCGCACCACGGAGGTCGGACGGCCGGTGCGGCGGGTCAGGTCCTCCTCGAACATCCTGACGTCGCCGAGGGTCGCCGACATCAGGATGAACTGGGCCTGCGGAAGCTCCAGGATCGGGATCTGCCAGGCCCAGCCGCGGTCCGGTTCCGCGTAGAAGTGGAACTCGTCCATCACGACCTGGCCGATGTCGGCGTACCTGCCGTCGCGCAGCGCGATCGAGGCGAGCACCTCGGCGGTACAGGCGATGACCGGGGCGTCGGCGTTGACCGAGGCGTCGCCGGTCAGCATGCCGACGTTCTCCGTGCCGAAGAGCTTGCACAGGTCGAAGAACTTCTCCGAGACCAGGGCCTTGATCGGGGCGGTGTAGAAGGTGACCTTGTCCTGGGCCAGCGCCGTGAAGTGCGCCCCCGCGGCGACCAGGCTCTTGCCGGAGCCCGTGGGGGTGGAGAGGATCACGTTCGCCCCGGAGACCACCTCGATCAGCGCCTCCTCCTGAGCCGGATAGAGGGCGATCCCCTGCGATTCGGTCCATGACGAGAAGGCCTCGAAGAGGGCGTCCGGGTCGGCGTTCGGCGGGAGCTGATCGATAAGGGTCACGCCCCCATCTTGCCTGCCTCCTGGCCGGATGCGGGAACCGGAGCATCCGGTGAAGATCACGGACGATACGCTGCCCACTCAACTCGGCCGCATCACACAGACCATGGCGGCCCGGCCGGAACACCCGGCCGAATCACGATGGGGGCGGGAAGAACCATGATGGGACCGGCACACTCGCTGTCAGGGGCGGCAGCCTGGCTGGGGGTGGGTGCCGCGGCCGCCGCCGCGGGCCACACGATGCCCTGGCCCGTCCTGGTCGTCGGGGCCCTGATCACCGCCGGCGCGGCGCTCGCCCCGGACCTCGACCACAAGTCGGCCACGATCTCGCGTGCCTTCGGACCCGTCTCCAAGACACTCTGCGAAGTCGTCGACAAGCTCTCCTACGCCGTCTACAAGGCGACCAAGGGAACCGGGGACCCGCGCAGGACCGGTGGCCACCGCACCCTCACCCACACCTGGCTCTGGGCCGTGCTGGTCGGCGCCGGGTGCTCCGTGGCCGCGGTCACCGGCGGCCGGTGGGCGGTCCTGGCCATCCTCTTCGTCCACCTCGTGCTCGCGGTCGAGGGACTGCTGTGGCGCGCGGCCCGCGTCTCCAGCGACGTCCTGGTCTGGCTGCTCGGCGCGACCAGCGCGTGGATCCTCGCGGGCGTGCTGGACCAGCCCGGCAACGGTTCGAGCTGGCTGTTCGACGCGCCCGGCCAGGAGTACATGTGGCTCGGGCTGCCCATCGTCCTCGGAGCCCTCGTCCACGACATCGGTGACGCGCTCACGGTCTCCGGCTGCCCGATCCTGTGGCCCATACCGATGGGCCGCAAGCGCTGGTACCCCCTCGGCCCGCCGAAGTTCATGCGCTTCCGGGCCGGCAGCTGGGTCGAGATCAAGGTGCTGATGCCCGCCTTCATGATCCTCGGCGGAGTGGGCGCCGCAGCGGCCCTCAACGTCATCTGACGGCCCTCCTGCCGCCCGGGGGGCGGTGAGGCCCCCGACGTAGCACGATGGCCGCATGCTGCTCGCCAGGATCGCCCTCGTGTCCCTGGAGGTCGCCGCGACCTCGGCCCGCACCCGGAAGACCGCCCTGCTGGCCGCGCTCTTCCGGGACGCCGAGCCGGACGACGTCCCCGTCGTGATCCCGTATCTCGCCGGCCGCCTCCCGCAGGGGCGTCTCGGGATCGGGTGGAGCACCCTGCGCGTCCCGGTCACCCCGGCCGGCGAACCCACGCTGACCGTGGCGGGGACGGACGCCGAGCTCAGCGCCATCGGCGCCCTCGGCGGCCCGGGCTCGCAGGCCGCACGCAAGGAGCGCCTGACCCGCCTGCTCGGCGCGGCCACCGCGCAGGAGCAGCACTTCCTGCGCGGACTGCTCACCGGGGAGGTGCGCCAGGGAGCACTGGACGCCGTCGCGGTCGACGCCCTGGCGGACGCCGCCGGAGCACCTCGCGACGAGGTCCGGCGCGCCGTCATGCTCGCCGGGTCGCTGGGACCCGTCGCCCGCACGCTGCTCGCGGAGGGCCCCGGAGCCCTCGCCTCCTTCCGGCTCACCGTCGGCCGGCCGGTCCAGCCCATGCTCGCCCACACCTCCCGCTCGGTCACCGAGGCGATCGACCGGCTGGGGCCCTGTGTCGTCGAGGAGAAGCTGGACGGCATCCGCGTCCAGGTGCACCGCGACGGGCCACAGGTTCGCGTCTACACCCGCGCTCTCGACGACATCACCGACCGGCTCCCCGAGGTCGCCGCGGCGGTGACCCGCCTTCGGGCCGAACGGTTCATCCTCGACGGCGAGGCGATCGCCCTGGGGGCGGACGGCAGGCCCAGGCCGTTCCAGGAGACCGCCGGCCGGGTGGGGTCCCGCCGGGACGTCGCCACCGCGGCGGGCGCCGTCCCGGTGGTCCCGGTGTTCTTCGACGTGCTGTCCGTGGACGGACGCGACCTCCTCGACCTCCCCCTCTCCGAACGTCACCGGGATCTGGCTTCGCTGGTCCCCGAGGAGATGCGCGTGCGGCGCGTCGCCGTGGAATACCCCGCGGACGAGCGCCGGCGGGCGGCTGCCGTGGCGTTCTCCGAGGACACCCTGGCCCGCGGCCACGAGGGCGTGGTCGTCAAGGGCACGGCGGCGCCCTACAGTGCGGGCCGCCGCGGCGCCTCCTGGCTGAAGGTGAAGCCCGTGCACACCCTGGACCTCGTCGTGCTGGCCGCCGAATGGGGCCACGGCAGACGCACCGGCAGGCTCTCCAACCTGCATCTGGGAGCACGCAGGGACGACGGCACGTTCGCGATGCTGGGCAAGACCTTCAAAGGGCTCACGGACACGATGCTCAGCTGGCAGACGCAAAGGCTCCGCGAGCTGGCCACCGGCGACGACGGGCACGTGGTGACGGTGCGCCCCGAACTGGTCGTGGAGATCGCCTACGACGGGCTCCAGAGCTCCACCCGCTACCCGGAGGGCGTCACGCTGCGGTTCGCCCGCGTCCTGCGCTACCGCGAGGACAAGAGCGCCGAGGAGGCCGACACCGTCGGCACGGTCCTGTCCCGCCGGGGATGACGGCCGTGTGGTTCTCCCCGCCGCGCACGACGCCGCCGCGCACGACGCCGGCCCCCGCCCCCGCGGCGGAGGCCGGGGGAGGGGGCCGGGGAACCCGGCTCAGCCGCGGGCGTCCGCGCCCGCCGTGTGGGCGCGGATCTCCTCCGGCGTGAGATAGGCGTCGGTGTACTCGAAATCGCGCAGGGTGGCCTGCTTACGGGCCTGGAACCCCGTACGCACGAAGTCGTCACCGGCGATCGCGTTCAGCAGCCAGTTGGTCATGACCCGGGTCTTGGCGACGTTCGTCCGCAGCGCCGCCCAGTGGTAGCCGCGCGCCGCGGCCTGGGCCGGCATGCCCTTCAGCTCGATGCCCAGGGGCTTGGAGACGGCGTCCCTCCCGCCGAGGTCCACGACCAGGCCCAGGTCCTTGTGGACGTAGGACTGCATCGGCCGGCCGCGCAGCGACGCGATGATGTTGTCGGCCAGCTTGCGGCCCTGGCGCATGGCGTGCTGGGCGGTGGGCGGGCAGATCGCCCCGTCGCCCTTCGCCAGGTCGGGCACCGCAGCCGCGTCACCGAGCGCGAACACGCCGTCCGCACCGGGCAGGCTCATCTCCGGAGTCACCGCCAGCCGCCCGCGCACGGTCTCGGCGTCCAGGGTGGCGACCAGCGGACTCGCCGCGACCCCCGCGGTCCAGATCAGCGTGCGGCACGGCAGCACCCGGCCGTCCGTGAACGTCACCTTGTCCGGCCCCGCCTCCGCCACGGAGACACCCAGCGAGACCTCGATACCCCGCTTGCGCAGGATCTCCAGGGCGGTGACACCGAGCTTGTCGCCGAGCTCCGGCATGAGCTTCGGCGCGATGTCGATCAGATGCCACTTGATCAGGGCGGGGTCCAGCCTGGGGTAGTGCTTCACGGCGTTGCTGGTCAGCAGCTGCAGACTCGCGGCCGTCTCCGTGCCGGCGTACCCGCCGCCCACCACCACGAACTGCAGCCGGGACGCCCGTTCCTCCTCGTCGTGACTGGCGTCGGCCAGATCCAGCTGGGAGATGACGTGGTCCCGGATGTAGGCGGCCTCGGCCAGGGTCTTCATGCCCCTCGCGTTGTCGATCAGCCCCGGGATGTCGAACGTACGGGTGACGCTGCCGGCGGCCAGCACGATGTAGTCGTACGGCTCGTTGACGATCTCGTCCGTGATCTTGCGGACGACACACACCTTCGCCTTCGTGTCCACCCCGATGGCCCCGCCGGGCACGATCCGGGTGCGATGGCGCCGGCTGCGGCGCAGGGACACGGCGACCGACTGCGGGGTGAGCACCCCGGAGGCGACCTGCGGGAGCAACGGCAGGTAGAGCTGGTACGAGAACGGGGTGACGAGCGCGATGTCCGCTTCGCCGGGAGCGAGGCTGCGCTCCAGCCGGCGTACGCACTCGACCCCGGCAAAGCCGGCGCCGACAACGAGAATCCTGGGTCGTGCCACGGTGTGCGTCCCTTCTCGGGCTTACGCGGTCATCGCTCGCCTGCCCCGTATCCGGAGCCAGTCACTCCCTCATCCTCACCGCAGGGGACGGAGTCCGCCTCTTGTGCGACGGCCGACGGGCCGCCGCACAAGAGGCGGAGCGGAAAACCGCCGGTCAGCCGTGCCAGGACCGCCACAGCGCCGCGTAGGCGCCGTCCGCGGCCACCAGCTCGTCGTGGCTGCCCAGTTCGCTGATGCGGCCGTTCTCCACCACCGCGATCACATCGGCGTCGTGCGCGGTGTGCAGCCGGTGGGCGATCGCCACCACCGTACGACCGTCCAGCACCCGCGCCAGCGACCGCTCCAGATGACGGGCGGCCCGGGGGTCGAGCAGCGAGGTCGCCTCGTCCAGGACCAGCGTGTGCGGGTCCGCCAGGACCAGGCGGGCCAGCGCGATCTGCTGCGCCTGGGCCGGGGTGAGGGCCAGACCGCCCGAGCCGACCTCCGCGTCCAGACCGGCGTCGAGGGCCTTCGCCCAGCCCTCCGCGTCCACCGCCGCGAGCGAGGCCCACAGCTCCGCGTCCTCGGCGTCCGTACGGGCGAGCAGCAGGTTGTCGCGGAGCGAACCCACGAACACGTGGTGCTCCTGGTTGACGAGCGCCACATGCGTCCGCACCCGCTCCGCCGTCATCCGCGACAGCTCGGCGCCGCCCAGCGACACCGAACCGGCCCGGGGCGCGTAGATCCCCGCCAGCAGCCTGCCCAGGGTGGACTTGCCCGCGCCGGACGGCCCGACCAGCGCCAGCCGTGTCCCGGGTGCCACGTCCAGCGACACCTCGTGCAGGACGTCGACCCCCGCCCGGTAGCCGAAGCGCACCTCCTCCGCCCTCACCTCCCGGCCGTCGGGGCCGACGAGGTCGTCCCCCGCGTCGGGCTCGATCTCCCGTACGCCGACGAGCCTCGCGAGGGACACCTGCGCCACCTGCAACTCGTCGTACCAGCGCAGGATCAGACCGATCGGGTCCACCATCATCTGCGCCAGGAGCGCCCCGGTCGTCAGCTGTCCGACGGTGATCCAGCCCTCCATCACGAACCAGCCGCCGAGCAGCAGCACCGCGCCGAGAATCGTCACGTACGTGGTGTTGATGACGGGGAAGAGCACCGAACGCAGGAACAGGGTGTACCGCTCCCAGGCCGTCCACTCCGCGACCCGCCGGTCCGACAGGGCGACCCTCCGGGCCCCCAGCCGGTGGGCCTCGACGGTCCGTCCGGCGTCCACGGTCTCCGCGAGGACGGCCGCGACCGCCGCGTACCCGGCAGCCTCGGAACGGTACGCGGAGGGCGCCCGCCGGAAGTACCAGCGGCATCCGACGACCAGCACCGGCAGCGCGATCAGCACCGCGAGTGCCAGCGGCGGGGCGGTCACGGTCAGCGCGCCGAGCAGCAGCCCGGCCCAGACCACACCGATCGCCAGCTGCGGCACGGCCTCCCGCATCGCGTTGGCCAGCCGGTCGATGTCCGTCGTGATCCTGGACAGCAGATCCCCGGTCCCGGCCCGCTCCAGGACCCCGGGCGGCAGCCCGACCGACCGTACGAGGAAGTCCTCGCGCAGATCGGCGAGCATCTCCTCGCCGAGCATGGCCCCGCGCAGCCGCATCGTCCGGGTGAAGACGGTCTGCACGACCAGCGCCAGCGCGAACACCGCGGCGGTGCGCTCCAGGTGGAGGTCGGTGACCCCGTCGGAGAGGTCCTCGACCAGTCCGCCGAGCAGGTACGGGCCGGTGATCGACGCGATCACCGCGACGGCGTTGACCGCGACCAGCACCGCGAAGGCTCTGCGGTGACGCCGCAGCAGGGCGTTCACGTACGCCCGTACCGTCGTCGGCGTACCGACCGGCAGGGTCGTCGCCGACTCCGGTGCGGCCGGGTCGTACTCCGGTGGTGCCAGGCCGATCATGCTCGCTCCTCGATTTCCTCGGACGCACGGGCCGGCCGGAGGCCGTCGACCGTGGTGAGCCGGTCCTGTGCGGCCGTTCCCACGGCCTCCTCCTCGGTCTCGCGGGTCACGACGGCCCGGTACGCGGGTTCGTGCCGAAGCAGCTCGCGGTGGGTCCCCGCGGCCACGACGGTGCCCCCGTGGAGGAGGACGACGCGGTCGGCGAGGTCGAGCAGCAGAGGCGACGAGGCGAACGCCACCGTCGTACGGCCCCGGCGCAGCTGCTCGATGCCGGCGGCGACCCTGGCCTCCGTGTGCGAGTCCACCGCCGACGTCGGCTCGTCGAGCACGAGCACCTGCGGGTCCGTGACCAGGGAACGGGCCAGAGCCAGGCGCTGGCGCTGACCGCCCGACAGGGACCGGCCGCGCTCGGTGATCCGGGTGTTCATCGGGTCGCCGTCCGCGTCGACGGACGCCTGGGCGAGTGCGTCGAGCACGTCGTCGCAGCGGGCGGCGGCGAGCGCGTCCCGGGCCGTCACGTCGCCCGAGGACGGGACGTCCAGCAGCTCCCGCAGCGTTCCGGAGAGCAGCACCGGGTCCTTGTCCTGCACGAGCACGGCGGTCCGCGCGGTGCCGAGCGGCAGCTCGTCCAGCGCCACCCCGCCGAGCAGCACCGAGGGAACCGACGCGGACGCCTCGTCCTGCTCGGCGTGTCCGCCGAGCCGTTCCGCCAGCCGCCCGGCCTCGTCGGGATCGCCGCAGACCACCGCGGTGAACACACCCTGCGGGGCCATCAGCCCGGTCACCGGGTCGTACAGATCGCCCTGGGGCACCTCGGCGTCCGCCGACGGCGGGCGTGTGGTGCGACGCAGGGACAGCACACGGACCGCGCGCTGCGCGGACGGCCGTGAGAAGGAGTACGCCATGGCGATCTCCTCCACGTTGCGCAGCGGGAACAGCATCAGGGTCGCCGCGCTGTACACGGTGACCAGCTGGCCCACGTCGATCCGGCCGTCCCGGGCGAGCGTCGCGCCGTACCAGACCAGCGAGATGAGCAGGACGCCCGGGAGGAACACCTGGATCGCCGAGATGAGTGACCACATCCGGGCGCTGCGCACGGCGGCCTCGCGGACCTCCTGGGACGCCCGCCGGTAGCGCCCGAGGAACAGCTCCTCGCCGCCGATTCCGCGCAGCACGCGCAGCCCGGCGACCGTGTCGGAGGCCAGCTCCGTGGCGCGTCCCGCCTTCTCGCGCTGCAGATCGGCCCTGCGGGTGGCCCGGGGGAGCAGCGGCAGGACGGCGAGCGCCAGCACGGGCGTGGCGATCGCGACCAGGACACCCAGCGAGGGCAGGTAGAGGACCAGCCCCACGCAGATCAGCACGAGGGCGGTCGCGGCGGCCAGGAAGCGCGACAGCGCCTCGACGAACCATCCGATCTTCTCGACGTCACCGGTGGACACCGCGACCACTTCGCCGGCCGCCACCCTGCGGGTCAGCGCGGATCCCAGCTCCGCCGTCCTGCGGGCCAGCAGCTGCTGCACCCGGGCCGCGGCGGTGATCCAGTTGGTGACCGCCGTCCGGTGGAGCATGGTGTCGCCGACGGAGATCAGGACGCCGAGGACGACGAGGAGGACACCGGCCGTCACCAGGTCCCGGCCGGAACCGTCGATGACGGCCTGCACCGAGAGGCCGACGGCGAGGGGGAGACCCGCGATCGCGCAGTGGTGGAGCAGCCCCCAGGAGAGGGACTTGAGCTGGCCCTCGAGCTGACTTCGCCCGAGCCAGAACAGGAAGCGGGGGCCGGACCGTACGTCGGGATCGCCGGGATCCGTGTACGGAAGATCGCGAATCTGCATGACGTCCCAAGGATCGGATGCGGAGACCCGTGGTGGATCTCGTGGAACAGTGGGGGACCAAACCGTGCAAGGTTCGCTTCCTGACCCCGTCCGGGGCAACCGATTATTCCGGCGTGACGGCCTGTTCCGGCTTCGGAGGGAGCCCGCCGCACGCCGTGGTGACGGGGCGTCGGCCGTGTGCCCGGTGGGTCCGGCACCGGTCGCGCCGGAACACGGCTGCGCCGTCAGAGTGCGGGCCGGGTGGCCCGCTCCAGCTCGACGAGGGCCGAGTGGTAACGGTGGCCGGTCGCCCGGTCCATCCCGATCTCGCACGTACGGTTCGCCGACAGGTAGGCGTCGTACGGGCGGGTACGTACCTCGGCCGCCTCCTTGGCGGTCGCCGAGTCCGTCAGCTCCTTGTGCAGCAGGCCCCGGTCGCCCGCGAACCCGCAGCAGCCGACGTCGTCGGGTACGACGACCTCCTCCGCGCAGGCCTCCGCCACGGTGCGCAGGTGCCGGACGTCGCCGAGATGCTCCATCGAGCAGGTGGGATGCAGGACGGCGGACCCCGTCCGGCGGAACACCGTCAGACGGGGGAGCAGCTCGTCCGCGGCCCAGACGAGGGAGTCGACGAACGTCATCTCACGGTGCAACGCCCGGTTGTCCTCCGTGAGATAGGGCACCACCTCGTGGGCCAGGCCCAGGGTGCACGACGACGCGTCGACCACCAGGGGCAGCGCACCGCCTCCGGTCCAGCCCCAGGCGGCCTCCACGACGCGGTTGGCCATGATCGTGTTGGCGGTGTCTCACCCCTTGGAGTGCCAGATCGTCGCGCAGCAGGTCCCTGAGACGTCCTCGGGAATCCACACGGGTCTGCCGGCGCGCGCGGAGAGGGAGACGACGGACTCGGCGAGCGACAGCGCTCCGGTGTCCTCGCCGGGTCCGGCGAAGACGCGGTTCACGCAGGCCGGGTAGTAGACGGCACGCGCACCGGCGCGGGAGGTGGGCGGCAGGGTGCGGGACGCTGCGCCGGGGATCTCCGGCAGCCATTCAGGCACCAGGTCCGGACGCACGGCTCTGCGGGCGACCCCGGTCACGGCCTCGATCAGCCGGTCGCCGGCATGGCGGGTGACGACGTCGGCCACGCCGAGGGCGACCCGGGCGGACGCCTCGACGAACCCGAAGTGCCGCGCGGTCAGGGCCGCCACCCTCTCCTCACGGGCGGAGTGGCGACGATGGCGGAAATCCTTCATCATCGCGCCGGTGTCGATGCCGACGGGACAGGCGAGCTTGCAGGTGGAATCGCCCGCGCAGGTGTCCACGGCGTCGTAGCCGTAGGCGTCCAGCAGGCCGGCCTCCACGGGCGAGCCGTCCGGCTGCCGCATCATCTCCCGGCGCAACACGATCCGTTGACGCGGGGTGGTGGTGAGGTCCTGGCTCGGGCAGGTCGGCTCGCAGAAGCCGCACTCGATGCACGGGTCGGCGACCGGCTCCACCTCGGGAATGGTCTTGAGTCCGCGCAGATGCGCCGTCGGGTCCCGGTCCAGCACGACCCGGGGGGCCAGGACACCGTCGGGGTCGATGGCCTCCTTCGTGCGCCACATGAGAGCGGTCGCGGTGGGGCCCCACTCCCTCTCCAGGAAGGGCGCGATGTTCCGGCCGGTGGCGTGTTCCGCCTTCAGCGACCCGTCGAAGCGGTCGACGACGAGCGTGCAGAACTCGTCCATGAACGCGGCGTAGCGCTCGACGTCGGCCGGCTTCGCGGCGTCGAAGGCCAGCAGGAAATGCAGATTCCCGTGTGCCGCGTGGCCGGCGACCGCGGCGTCGAAGCCATGGACCGCCTGCAGGGCGAGCAACGCCTCGCAGGCTTCCGACAGCCGGGACGGAGGGACGGCGAAGTCCTCGGTGATCAGGGTCGTGCCCGCGGGACGTGAGCCGCCGACGGCCGTGACGAACGCCTTGCGCGCCTTCCAGTACCCCGAGACGGTGCCGGGATCGCGCGTGAACGCGTTGGTGACGGAGACCGTCGGGAACACCGGAGCGAGGCCGTCGAGGACCGTGGCCGCGGCCTGCTCGTAGTCGGTGAGCGCGTCCTCGTCCGGGGCGCGGAACTCCACCAGGAGCGCCGCCGTCCCCTGCGGGAGCGCCGCCCAGTCCGAAGGGACGCCCTCGACCCGGACCGAGGCACGCAGGGTGTTGCCGTCCATCAGCTCCACGGCCGTGGCCCCCGCCTCGTTGAAGCGGGGCACGGCCGCCGCGGCTGCCGAGAGGGAAGGGAAGAACAGCAGCGCCGACGAGACGTGGCGGTCCAGGGGCAGGGTCTCGAAGACGACCTCGGAGATGAATCCGAAGGTGCCCTCGGAGCCGACCATCAGGCCCCGCAGGATCTCCACCGGGGTCGATCCGTCCAGGAACGCGTCGAGACGGTAGCCGTTGGTGTTCTTGAGCTCGTACTTGGCCCGGATCCGGGCGGTGAGCGCCTCGTCGGCCTCGATCTCGGCCTTGAGCGCCAGCAGCTCGTCGCACAGGCGTGGTTCCGCGTGGCGCAGCAGCTCGTCGGCGTCCGCCCCGCCCGTGTCGACCACCGTGCCGCTCGGCAGGACGAAGGTCAGCGAGGAGACCGTGCGGTACGAATTCCTGGTGGTGCCCGCGGTCATGCCCGAGGCGTTGTTGGCCACCACGCCCCCGATGGTGCAGGCGATGGCGCTGGCGGGATCGGGGCCCAGCACCCGTCCGTGCCGGGCGAGCGCCGCGTTGGCCCGCATGACGGTGGTCCCGGGCCGGATCCGGGCCCGGGCGCCGCCGTCGAGGACCTCGACACCCGTCCAGTGCCGGCGTACGTCGACGAGGATGTCCTCGCCCTGTGCCTGGCCGTTGAGGCTCGTGCCGGCCGCTCTGAAGACGACACCGCGGCCGTTTCCGTGCGCGTGCGAGAGGATCGCGGAGATGTCGTCCAGGTCCTCGGGGACCACGACGACCTGCGGCAGGAAGCGGTACGGGCTCGCGTCGGAGGCGTACCGCACGAGGTCCGAGACCTTCCACAGGACCTTTTCCGGACCGAGCAAGGCGGTCAGTCCGGCCCGCAGCTCCACCGGGCTCCCGGACGCCCAGCGGCCGGGCACCCGATCGGGGGACGGCGCGCGTGTCGTACCCGGGCGCAGGGCTTCCGGCTTCGGCTCCAGCAGCGGCATGGCAGGGTTCCCTCGACGGAGCGGTGCGGTGGCCGCACCGCGTGCCTCAGCAGCGGCGGCGCTCCGGCATCCCGTCGACCAGAGCGGTCAGCAGACCGCCGAGCACCTCGCGCTGTTCGGCGGTCAGTGGAGCCAGGATCTCCTCCGCGGCCGCCTTCCGCGCGGCGCGCATCGAACGGAGCACCGCCCGGCCCTCCTCCGTGATCTCGACACGGACCACCCGGCGGTTGGTCGGGTCCGGGGCACGCCGCACCCTGCCGCTCGCCTCCAGGCCGTCGACCAGGGTGGTCACCGCCCGGGGGACGACGTCGAGCCGCTCGGCGAGATCGGCCATCCGGGGCGCGCCCTCGTAGTGCGCCGTCGTGCGCAGCAGGCGGAACTGCGCCGGAGTGATGCCGATCGGCTCCAGCTGCCGGCTCTGGATGCGCTGGAGGCGGCGCGTGAGGCGCAGGAGCTGCTCGGCGAGCATTCCGTCGGAGTCGGGGGATTCCATGGGGGAACAATATCAGGACCTGGTTCATTGTGAAGGGGGGTAACAATGAGCTAGGCTCTCAAAAGTCGGCCCGGCCGTCAGCTCCGCGGAGCTCCGTGTCCGCTGCCGGAAGCCCGGCCCGGAACCCCGGACCCTCTGTCCCGTCCGCGCCCGTCACCTGCCGAGCCCGGCGCACACCTTCGAAGGAGCCCATGAAACCCGACGAACCCGCCTGGACGCCTCCAGCCGCGGATGCCGGTCAGCCGCCCGCCGAGCTGCGCCGCATCTTCCGTCTCTTCCGCCCCTACCGAGGCAGACTCACCTTGGTGGGCCTGCTGGTCGGCGCCTCCTCACTGGTGTCGGTCGCCTCCCCGTTCCTGCTCCGCGAGATCCTGGACACCGCGATCCCCCAGGGGCGCACGGGCCTGCTCACGCTGCTCGCGCTCGGCATGATCCTCACGGCCGTGATGACCAGCGTCTTCGGCGTCCTGCAGACACTGATCTCCACGACGGTCGGACAGCGCGTCATGCACGACCTGCGGACCGCCGTCTACACCCAGCTGCAGCGGATGCCGCTCGCCTTCTTCACCCGGACCCGCACCGGCGAGGTCCAGTCCCGTATCGCCAACGACATCGGCGGTATGCAGGCGACGGTCACCTCCACCGCGACATCCCTGGTCTCCAACCTCACCTCCGTCGTCGCCACCGTGGTCGCCATGCTCGCCCTGGACTGGCGGCTCACCGTCGTCTCGCTGCTGCTGCTGCCCGTCTTCGTCTGGATCAGCCGCCGGGTGGGCCGGGAACGCAAGAAGATCACCACCCAGCGCCAGAAGCAGATGGCCGCGATGGCGGCCACGGTCACCGAATCACTCTCGGTCAGCGGCATCCTGCTCGGCCGCACCATGGGCCGCTCGGACTCCCTCACCCGGAGCTTCTCCGAGGAGTCGGAGCGGCTGGTCGACCTCGAGGTCCGCTCCAGCATGGCGGGGCGCTGGAGGATGTCCACCATCGGGATCGTGATGGCCGCCATGCCCGCCGTCATCTACTGGGCGGCGGGCCTCACCCTCCAGTCCGGTGCCACCGCGGTCTCCATCGGCACGCTGGTCGCCTTCGTCTCGCTCCAGCAGGGCCTGTTCCGCCCCGCCGTGAGCCTGCTCTCCACCGGGGTGCAGATGCAGACCTCCCTCGCCCTGTTCGCCCGCATCTTCGAGTACCTCGATCTCGAGGTGGACATCACCGAACCCGCGAAGCCGGTCCGACTGGAGAAGATCCGCGGCGAGATCGCCTTCGAGGACGTCACCTTCCACTACGACGAGAAGAGCGGCCCGACCCTGAGCGGCGTCGAGGTGACGGTGCCCGCGGGGAACAGTCTGGCCGTCGTCGGGCCCACCGGTTCGGGTAAGTCCACGCTCAGCTATCTCGTGCCGAGGCTCTACGACGTCACAGGGGGCCGGGTCACGCTCGACGGGGTCGATGTGCGCGACCTCGACTTCGACACCCTCGCCCGCGCCGTCGGCGTGGTCTCCCAGGAGACGTACCTCTTCCACGCCTCGGTCGCGGAGAACCTCCGCTTCGCCAAGCCGGACGCCACCGACGAGGAGATCGAGGCCGCGACCCGCACCGCGCAGATCCACGACCACATCGCGGGGCTGCCCGACGGCTACGACACCCTGGTCGGCGAACGCGGGTACCGCTTCTCCGGCGGCGAGAAGCAGCGGCTGGCCATTGCCCGCACCATTCTCCGGGACCCGCCGGTGCTGATCCTCGACGAGGCGACCAGCGCCCTCGACACCCGTACGGAACACGCCGTGCAGCAGGCCATCGACGCCCTGTCGAAGGGGCGCACCACGCTCACCATCGCGCACCGGCTCTCCACCGTCAGGGACGCGGACCAGATCATCGTCCTGGACGACGGCGCGGTGGCGGAGCGCGGCACGCACGAGGAACTGCTCGAGCAGGACGGCAGGTACGCCGCTCTCATCCGCCGCGACAGCCATCTGGCCCCCGCGGCCACGTGACTCCGGCGGCCGGCAGCTACGCGCCGTGGACCGGCGGTGGCGACGTGACCGCCGGGGTCAGCCGGAGCGCTGCGGGGAGCGCAGTACGAGCAAGGTGATCTCGCTGGGGGCGAAGACGCGGAACGGCGGGCCCCAGAAGCCGGTACCGCGGCTGGTATAGAGGAGCGTGCGGGCGCCGTGGCGGCTGAGACCGGCGAGGGCCGGCTGGTCGAGGCGTACCAAGTAGTGGAACGGCCATATCTGGCCGCCGTGGGTGTGGCCCGAGAGCTGCAGGTCGATGCCATGGGCCGCCGCGCGGTCGACGAACGTGGGCTGGTGGGCGAGGAGCAGGACGGGGAGGCCGGAGTCGGCGCCGTCCAGGGCCTCGGCGAGACGGGCGCCGTGGCCTTCCAGTCCGGAGGACTCGGCGGTGACGTCGTCCACGCCGGCGACCACGAGGGTGTCACCGCCGCGTTCGAGGAGCACATGACGGTTGCGCAGCGGCTCCCAGCCCAGCTCGTGCATCAGGTCGACCCACCCCTGGGCCTCGCTGTAGTACTCGTGGTTGCCGGTGACGTAGACACGGGCCCGAGTGGCCCGCACGGTGCCCAGGGGCGCAGCCTGGGCACGGCGGCGCTCGGCCGTGCCGTCGGCGATGTCGCCGGTGTGGCAGACCAGGTCGGCTTCCAGTGTGTTCACGGTCGCGCAGACGCGTTCCGACCAGCGGGCGCGGTCGAGGGGACCGTAGTGGGTGTCTGTGATCAGGACGACCCGCGTCCCGTCCAGACCGGCCCCCAGACGGGGGAGTCGCACATCGAGCCGGCGTACGCGCGGCACGCGTCGGGCCTCGGCGTACCCCCAGGCGAGCAGCACGGCGGCCACACCGACGACGGCCCAGGTGACGGTGCGTGCCCGGTCCTGCCCGTCACCGACGCCGGCCACGGTGAGGGCGAGCCTGAGCAGGACGCCGAACAGGACGGACCAGGTGAACAGGACCCATATGCTGCCCAGCAGCGTGTCGCCGACGATCGCCGCCGCGTCCTGCTGGCGCCGGCCGTGGCCGCGCACCATGGCGAGCGGCATACCGATCAGGCCGAGGGCGAACAGCGTGGTGCCGATCAGCGTGACGGGCAACGGCCAGTGCTGGCCGGTGTGCAGGAGGACCCAGCACGGCACGGTCCACAGCAGGACGGGGGCGACCAGAGGGATGTAGCGCATCAGGCGCTGCAGTCGGCTCCGTGGTGCCACGGGCACTTCACCGGCGGCGGATCGGGTGTAGTCGGTCTCGGTCACGCTTCCCCTCCTGAGGTTCTGCCGACGGATCGTGCCGTGAGCGGAGCCGGGCATGATCCGCCGTCGTTGCCCTGGTTCTGCTCCGGCCTCGACTACCGCCGGAACCTCCTGGGAGGGTCATTGTCCGCCGTCGCGGAAGGGGCCGTCCTCCGGGGTTCGGTTCGTCCCTTCCTTACGCGACGCGGTATCAGCTCCTCGACGTGTCGGTGGAGCTGTTCCTCGGCGAGGTCGTGGGCGCCACGACCGTGAGCAGGTCCACGACGAAGACCAGCGTCGAACCCGGCGGGATCAGCGGAGAGGGCGACTGCTTGCCGTAGCCGAGACGCGGAGGAACGATGATCTCGCGCCGGCCACCGACCTTCATTCCCCGCACTCCCCGGTCCCAGCCCTTGATGGCCTTGCCACCGCCGACCGCGAACTTGAACGGCCTGCCACGCTCCCAGGAGGAGTCGAACTCCCTACCCGACGCGAACGCCACCCCCACGTAGTGGAGTTGGACGACCCGGCCCGGCTGTGCCTCGGGTCCGTCCCCGACCACGAGGTCCCGGACGGTGAGTTCGGTGGGCGGGTCGCCCTCCGGGACCTCGACTCCGGGCTTCGTCGGTCCGCTCATCTCGGTCCCCCGCTCGCCACCGGAACGGCCCGCACGGGCCGGCCGGCGCATGGACATTCCATGCGGCAGGCGATCACGCTACAGGCACGGGCCCGGTCTGCACGTCCTGGGCACGGCCGGTGCCCGCACGCGGCTATCACTGGAGCGCGCCGGCGCGCCTTCCCTCTTTCAGCAGGGCTTCCACCAGGGGAGACTTCGCGCCGGGCGCCACGAGCCAGAGGGGTGCGGCGGAACTGCTCCTGAAGATCTCGACGCGGTGGCAGCCCATGACGAGCCCCACGATCGCCGTCTGCTGCACCCCGGTCACCTCGCTCCACGCCACGGAGTCGCGCACGCGGCCGAACCGGTTGGTGACGGCCACGCCGCCGGCGCACAGGTAGCACCTGGTCACACCGAGCACGGCGGTGAGCCGGCGCCATCCGAACTTCAGGGCGTACACCACGGCCACCGCGGCCGTCGTGGGAATGGCGTTGTCGTTGACCGCCGACGGGTTGACGACCGTGGTGACGAGCGTGAAGACCCAGAGAATCAGCAGGAATCCTCGCAGTACCTGCATCATGGCGCCTGTCGCCGGGTTGATGACGGCGTAGTCACCACGGATCCGGCCGAGTCCTTGAACAGCCACTCTGTTGCGCACTGACACTCCCTCGGGTCGGATCTGTTCGTGGCACGTACGGCTGATGCGCGGTCAGCCGAGGGGCAGGCCGCCCTCGACCACCGCGAGGGTGCGGGCTCCCGAACCGTGGAGCAGAGTGCCGTCGCAGGCGGGCAGTTCCCCCGAACTCGTCGTCCCGCACGGTCACCGCGTGCTTGTCGGGGCAGTCCCCTGACGTACCGCCGTCGGCCGCACCGCCCGCAGCCCCGGAGCCCCGGTCGTCCGAGTCCTGGTGCGCCGTGGATCCGCATGCGGCGAGGGCCAGGGTCAGGAGCAGTCCGAGGACGGGGAGGACGAGGACGCGGTGTGACACGGAGGCCCCTCTTGTCCGGCGGGCGAATGATCCAGGGCCCGCAGTCGGGGGCGCGTGGCCGTGCTGCGGCGGGAGACCGATGCTCGCAGGATCCGCTGCCCGGGGCATCGGTGGAACCACGTACGTGGCCACGTAACGGCTGGGCGGCCGGCCGCGCGCACCCGAACCGCGTAGGGCGCGTCAGGGAAACCACGGATGCGTGACGCCGTGGGTGGGTGGGAGATTCGTGGCCGGCCCGGAGAGCCGTGGACAGCACAGGCGGTCCGCGTGACGTCCGCCTTCACGAAGGGCGGGCGGTGTGACACGGAAGGCTCGGAAGGCCGGGGCGTGGAGACGGAGGGTGAACCTGACGGGTGCGGTGGTCTCCCTCGCGGTCGCCGCCTGGCTGATCTGGCTGTTTCCCGCACCCCATCTGGCGGCTGTCCTGGGCGTCGGCCCCGTGGACGGCGTCATGACGATCACCTCGTGCTACGGGGCCACCGACGTGGAGGGCTATCCGGACGGCACCGATTGCAGTGGCACGTACACGCCGAGGGCGGCGGGCGGGTACCCACGCCGGATCACGCTGGACAAGGCCGCGGAATCGCACGATCCGGGCAGCGTCCTGGAGGTGCGGACGGTGAGAGGCAGAGCCCACGAGCTGTCGGGCGACGCGCTCGGGACGTGGGTCACCGTCACCGTGCTCATCCTCGGGCCGTTCCTCGCACTGGCGTTGTCGTTCCGTGCCTGCGCGCGGGACAACACCTGGAGCCACAACGCCGACTACGTCGCGGTGTTGATCGCCGCCGAGATCGCGGCCCTCGTCCTCGGATTCCTGGTGGATTTTCCCGTCTCGATCGCCATGGCCCTGTTCGCCTGAGAGGGAAGGGCGCCGTACGACGCTGCCTTCTCGGCGAAGGGCCGGGTGCGGTGTTCCTACGACTCCCGAACAGCTGTCCGTCCGGCGTGGTAGACAATGCCGTGGAGTTCGGTGGAGAGATCACATACGAGGGAGCACCGGTAGGCGCTGCCCCCCATCACGACAGCGGAAGCCCACTTGTCGGCCGTTCGGTCGAACTGGGGCTGCTCGACACGGTGATCGACCGGCTGGGGCAGGGGGCCCCGTCCTTCGTCGACATCACCGGCGAAGCGGGGATCGGCAAGAGCCGGCTGATGACGGAGTTGTGCCTGCGTGCACGGCGGCGTGGGGTGACGGTGCTGCGCGGCCGGGCGGCGGAGTACGAGCGGCACCTCCCGTTCCATCCGTTCGCCGACGCGTTCGCCGATCTGGAGGACCGCCCGCCGCACGCGCCCGGCCTGCCTGACGCGGTCTCCCGGATCCTCGGCGGCGGTGGAGCCGGAGCGGCGCCGGCGACCGCCGACCGTTTCGGTCTCCACCGGTCCGTCGCGGGGCTGTTGGCCCGACTGGGCCGGTCCGGTGGCCTGGTGGTGGCGCTGGACGACGTGCACTGGGCGGACCCGGCGTCCCTGGAGCTCCTGGACCACCTCGTCCGGCACCCTGTGCCCGGCCCGGTCGTCCTCGTCGTCGCCCGCCGGGACCGGCAGACTCCGACCGCGCTCACCGGGACGCTCACGCGCGAAGCCGACACCGAGGCGGTGCTCCGGATCGCCCTGGCGCCGCTCGCGGAACAGGAATGCGTCGAGGGGTTCGCCCCCGATCTGCCGCGCGACCGGGCCGCGCACCTGTACGCCGCGGGAGAGGGCAACCCGCTCTACTTCCTCTCCCTCCTCCAGGCGCACCGCGAGAACGCGGCGGCGCACGGTACGTCGCCGGCCGCCGCCGGGATCGGCCCCGGCGGACTGCCCACCGGACTCGGCGCGCTGCTGCTGAACGAACTGGCCCCACTGACCCCGGCGCAGCGCCGGACCCTGGAAGCGATCGCCGTGCTCGGCGACCATGCCGTGCCTCCGGTGATCCGCGGAGCGACCGGACGGACCGACGCCGAGCTCGACGACGATCTGGACGCCCTGGCGCGGCGTGACCTGGTGCGCTCGGGTCCGGCGGGCCGACCGGTGCTGCGCCACCCGGTGATCCGGGCGCTGGTCCACGATTCCACCCCCGCCCGGCGTCGCGTCGAGATCCATCACGCCGCCGCAGCCGAGCTGGCCGCAACCGGCGCACCGGCCGTCGAGCAGGCACGGCACATCGAACAGTCGGTGACCACGTGGGACCCCCAGGCGTACTCCGTGCTCAGGCAGGCAGCGGAGCAGACCGCGGCGACGGCCCCGACCAGCTGCGCACACTGGCTCCAGGCGGCCCTCCGGCTGCTGCCCGACACGGTCGAGCACGGCCCCGAGCGACGTGATCTGATGCTGCGCCGGGCCCGGGCGCTCGGTGTCGCCGGTGGACTGCTGGAGAGCCGCGACCTGCTGCACGAGGTCATCAGCACGGCCGGCCCCGACGAGACCGGGGTCAGGACGTCGGCGGTCGTCCTGTGCGCCTCGACCGAGCGGCACCTCGGCAGATACCCCGAGGCGATCGCACTGCTGCGCCGTGAACTGAGCAGGAAGCCGGAGCCCTCGCCGTCGGACAGGGTGTCGATCGGGCTCGAACTGAGCTCCTCCGCACCGCACAACGCCTCCTATCCGCAGATGCGGGACGAAGTGGCACGCACCCTCGCGGAGGCCCGCGCTCTCGGTGACGAACCCTGGGAGGCGGGAGCCTTGGCGGTCGCGGCCTTCGGCGAGGCCTACGAGGGCAACGTGGCCGCGGCGGCCGCCTACGCCGCGCAGGCGGCCGGGTTACTCGACGGACTGCCCGACGACGACCTCACGGCACTGTGCGAACCGCTGGGCAGGCTGGGCTGGGCGGAGGCGTTCCTCGGCCGCTTCACCGACGCCGAGCGCCACGCCGACCGAGGCCTCGGGATCGCCCGCCGCGGCGGGCAGATCTATCTCCTGCCGCTCCTGCTGCTGTGCAAGGCGCATGTGCGGATCCAGACCTGCCGGCTGCCGTCGGCCCGGGAACTCGCGGACGAGGCCGAGGACATCGCCCGCGGAATCGGCAGCAGCGAACTGCTCGCCTTCGTCATGGCCAACAAGGCCCAGGTGTGTATCGCGGCCTCCGCCCCCGGCGACCCGGAGGCCATGGCGGCCGCCGAGGAGGCGGTCGCGACCATGGGCCCGAGTGACAACTGGCGCGCCTCGATGGCGTGGTGCATGCTCGGCTACGCCGCGATGACCGGCGGCGATCCGCATCGCGCCCGACACGCCATCCTGCGGGCCGGGGGCCACGACCTGGGCGGACTGCAACCCTCGATGCGCCCTCTCTTCTCGGAACTCCTGGTCACGGCGGCCCTGTCCACCGGGGATGTCGACTCCGCGTCCGCGTGGTCCGAGCGTGCGCGCGAGGAGGCGGAGCGGCTCGGTCTGCCCGTGCAGCGCGCCTCCGCGATGCGGAGCGCGGCGCAGCTCGCCTCGCACCACGGTGCCACCGCCGAGGCCGCGACCCTGCTCTCCGAGGCGGTGGAGGTCTGCGCGCGGTCCGGTGCGGTGTTCTGGGAGGCGCGGTCACTGCTGCTCGCGGCCCCGGTGATGACGGCCGCCGGGTTCGGCGCGCGTGGTGCGGCCATGTGGGAGCAGGGCCGACGGCTGGCCACCGGCGGAGGCGCGGGCCTGCTGATCGGCCTGTCGGAGCTGACGCGGCCTCCCGCGCCGTCCGCGTCGTCAGCCGTCCCGACGTGGCTGGCCTCGCTGACGGCGCGCGAACGGGAGGTCGCCGGCATGGTGGCCGAGGGTCTCACCAACCAGGCGATCGCCACCAGGCTCTTCCTCAGCCCGCGTACGGTCGAGACCCATGTGTCGCGGGTCTTCCGCAAGACGGGTGTCGCCACCCGGGCCGGTCTCGCGGCCCTCATGGCCCGTTCCTGACATGAGGAGCACGCCCCGCGGCCGCACATGCCTCGCCCACTCCCCGATTCGGCGGCGGGACGTCGGCTCCGACGCGGTGTGCCTCGGAGCCGGGGGTAGAAGAGTGGGCACCGGATGAAACGAGGGAGGGCCGATGGCTAGGGACACGTCGCTGCGTGCGGTGGGATGGGCGCAGTCGTTTCCGGTGTCGCAAGGAGTGCGGGCAGGCCGCCGGTGGACGCGGGAGCACCTGGCGTCCTTGGCGTGGACCGCGGACGCCCCCGAGGTGGTGGACGGGATCCTGCTGAGTGTCTCCGAACTGATCACCAACGCGCACGTGCACGCGCACAGCGACGCCCAGCTGGTCCTCACCTGGGACAGTCACTGCCTGCACGTCAGTGTCCACGACTCCGACCCCGCGCCCCCCGCCAAGCAGGCCGAGGACGTCACGACGACCGGAGGGCGCGGACTGGCGATCGTCGACGCGCTCGCCGACGCCTGGACCACGCATCCGCAGGCATCGGGCAAGACGGTCACCGCCTGCTTCGTACCACCGGGGGCCCCCAAGCCCCGGCACGGCGGGGACGTCAGCTGAGCGCGCCGGGAGGAAAGTGCCCGGCCGGGCGGCGAGGAACGCGGCCCGGCCGGCGCGACGGAGGACAGACCCGCACCGGCCTCGCCCCGTGGATCAGCCGCAGTTCGTCGCGTACCGGATGACGTACTGCTCGGGGGCGGGGCCGATCGCGCCGGACCAGTCGATGCAGGCGCCCTTGCCGCTGATGTACACGGGGCCCGCGTAGCTGGTGTACGTGCCGTGGTCGTCCACCGCGGTGTCCCCCTGGCCGGCGAGCTGGAATCCGGCGTAGATGTAGACGCCCGTGCCCGCCGTGTTGCGAATGGTGACGATGCAGTTCTTCCCGGTGGCCGAGCTGTACGTCAGGTACGTCATCCCCCTGGTCCCGACCGCGGCCGAGTTGACGACGGAGTACCCGGTTCCGCAGGCGCCGTTGTACGCCGCCGCGGCGGAGGCCGAGGGTGCGGCGACGAGGCCGGCGCCCAGGAATGTCATCGAGAGGGCGCCACCGGTGACCGTACGCCGCAGGGAGGGACGCATGCTTGCTCCTTCAGGGACGACCGCGAGGGCCGTGGACCATTATCAAGATCATCAGAGCATCGGGGCGTGCCCGCGTCAATATGCCCGGGAGGCTCAACCCGGCCGTGGGTCAACGGAGTTCAGTGCTCGCAGAGGGAGAACTCGCGCTCGTACAGCTGCTCGTTGTGTTCGTCGACGAAGAACTTGCGTTCCCGCATGAGCTGTTCGCGATAGTCCTTGGCCTGTTCGAGCGTCATGGTCGAGGTGTCGGACCAGGGCTGTTGCGGTGGCACGTCGGACGTCGAGACGATCCTCTCCGACGGGTCGACGAGGAAGAATGCGAGGATCTTGCGGCAACCCGGGCGGGTGGGGTCCGTGAGACGGAAGGAGCCGACGCGGTGCTGCAGGACGTTCGGGAAGGCCAGGCAGCGTCCGGCCGGCGTCGGCGCCGATCCCAGCACCTGGTTCAGCGCGTCCTCGTTCTCCAGCCCGTAGACCTCACGCATCCCTGCGTCGTCGTTCTGTTCGTAGTCCGGGTCGTCGAGCGCCGCGCGGAAGCTCAGACCGCTCTCGGTGATGTTCTCGCTGTCCCAGTAGTAGATGCCGGTCGAGACGATCCGCTCGTTCACCATTCCCTCGACATGCCAGGAACCACCGGAGTACTCGGGCTTGTCCGGGGTGAGGTGGATCGTGGCGAGCTTGACGATGACCTGGAGGCCGCGTCCGCGCAGATCGACCCGGTCGGAGTCGCCGGGCACCTTCGGAGGAGTGAAGACCGGGGCGTCCGGGACGACCGGGCGACGGGTTCGCCACCACTGTTCCTGTGCCTCCTCCCAGGCGCTCATGGCTTCGGCGTAGGCCCCGTCGTCGCTGTAGGAGGACTTGTGCGGATACTCCGGCTCCGAGTCGTACCACCCGTAGGGATCGGCCTGGATCCGCGGGGGCCGCGGATGGCGCAGATCGGTGAGCACGTTCTCCAGCAGGGGACGCATGCGGGCGAACACGTCCGGCAGCACGGCCGCCAGCTCGTCATGAACTCCGGGGCGGACGTTGTTGACGTACGAACGGAAGTCGACGGCGCCGTCGGCGCTGACCTCGACGTCCGTGGGAAGCCACTGGAACCTCTCCGAGAACTCGTATGCCGAAAAGCGGTCCGTAGGATTCCGCCAAGCCTCCTCGGGTGCGTTGCCCGCCTCTCTCACCAGGCAGAACAGTGAGGGGTGCACCAGATCCAGTACCTGGCCGCCGGATCCCGGATGCCAGTCCTGATCCGCTTCGGGGACCTGTTCCAGGACCTGGACCGCGTCGCGCAGCCGGGATCTGAGCTCTTCGTCGACCAGGGTGTCCGAATGCCACACCCCGTCGACGGCGGACACCTCGATGCCGGTCCGTCCGTCCCGCAGCGCGGCGTAGTGCGCGAGTTCGGCGAGTACGTACTGGACCTGTGCCTCGGTGAGCCCTTGCTCGGCCGCTTCTCGCGTCCACCGGGCGACGACGTCGGCATCGTGCATCTTGTCGAACCACTCGGGCTTCGCCCGGATGTGCGAGCTGCACCGCATCATCTGGAGTTCCCGCAGCGTCCGGGGCGTCGCGAACGCTATGGAGCGGGAAGCGTGAAAAGGCAGCGGGAAAGCAGGCAGCTCGGACAATTCTCTCGGTCCTCCGGGTCGGTGTGCGGAGCGGGAAGGATACGTCGGCGGACCGACACCGCGGCCGCGGCCCCGTCACCGCCGGCCCGGAGGCAGGGCTCCGGCGACGGCCCCCTGCTCCTCCCGCTGTCAGCGGGAGGAGCCATGATGGGCGGCATGACGAAGACCGGGGCCGATTACGCGTGGTTCGAGAACGACTTCCCGGACCTCGCCGAGGCCTACTGCTTCACGCTGGTGCGAGGTCCGGCACCGGATGACGTGGTCTCCCGGCTCGACGGGCGCAAGGAGCGGTCCCTGCACGGGATCGCGGCTGTCGTCGACGCGGCGTTCGCCCGGTACGACCTCGAGGAGGGCGAACGCCAACTGGTCGCTCTGGCGACCGTCGGCGCCTGGACGCTGCTGATCGAGGCCAACGGCTACCTCGGGGTCACCGAGGAGCGGGCCCTGCCGGCCTCGGCCGGAGCGACCTGGGTGTCGCACTTCGTGAACATCAACGCCGTCGGGACGTTCCTGTGGGCGCAGGACCGGGTCCAGCGGCTGTGCTTCGACCCCATGTTCCCGGAGGACCGGTGGGGCAGCGCGCCCGACGAGCTCGTCGACGTCATGCAGGACATCGGATTCCACTTCGGCGAGGACGCGCCGGAAACGGACCTGTCGTCGCCCGCCGCGTTCGCCCTGGCCGAGCACGTGACAGGTGTCGCCGTCACTCCGGCGCTCCTCGAGGACACGACGTTCAGCTGCTTCACCGTACGGATCCGCTGACCGCCCGCCCGCGGGCCGGTCCGGGGCGGCCGGGTGGGAACACCTCCTCCCCGTGCACACGCCGGGCTCCGGCGTCCGACGGCACCCGGCACCACACGTCCCCCGGCGTGCCGCGAGGAGTTTCCCCGCGGCACCCCTCCTGTTGGCCGGGCACGGCTACCTTCGCCTCGCCCGGTCCGGTTCAGGAGAGGTACGTCGATGAGCACCCCGATCCGTCGCACCTCGGCGCGGCCCTCCGCGGCCGTCCTGACGTCGGCCCGGCAGCGCCGGGAGGAGAGCCGGACCGGTGGCCCGTCCGCACGCTCGACGGAGCGCGCCTTCTTCCACCTGCAGTCCCGCGTCGGCAACCGTGCCGCGGCCGCGGCGGTGCAGCGCGCGCGGGACACCTCCGGCGGGAAGGCGGGGGACTCCGGCGGCACGCCCGCCGCGTCGAGGAAGAACTACCGCGACCGGATCGCCGGACTGCTCGACAGATTCAAGAAGAACCTCGAGCCCATCGACACCTTCGTCAAGGGGTTCCAGACACCTGCGAACGCGGGATTCACCCAGCAGGCCGCGACCGCGGCCAACGAGGGCCTCAAGCACTCCGCGGCCGCCTCGGGGACCTCCGCCGCCTCGGGGAACCTCCTCACGGAGTCCGTCGGCACCGTCGTCAGCGGCATGGACGCGTACAAGAACATGAAGGACGCCAGGAAGCACGAGACCGGGGCCGGCCACCACACGGCCGGGAAGAAGGCCAGGACCAAGGGGGCCGACACCGTCGTCGGTGCCGCCGGTTCGGGCAGCTACAGCGCGGCCGTGGCCAAGGAGGTCACCAAGATCCAGAAGGCGGCGGACGCCGCGGTGGCGTCCGAAGCGAGCGGTGTCGCCAGCGCCTCCGTCGGCGCGATCAAGGGCATGCGGTCCGCGTTCCGCGTCGGGGGAGCGGCCCGCAAGTACCGGCAGGTCAAGAAACTGGGAGATCCCCACCTCGTGCACGCGGGATCACTGGCTCGCCTGAACGAGTCGCGGGAGCACGCCAACTGGGCCGCCGCCGAGGCCTACGTCGCGCTCGACGCCTACTGGAACCATGAGGGCCAAGGGCGTCTGGAGCTCGTCTCCGAGGCCGTCGACGCCGCCTGGGAGGCGATGGGCGAAGCCCGTGACGCCGCCGAGCACCTGCGCCGCGCCGAGAGGGACATCGAGAGGCTGAGCACCGTGCAGGGGTACGCGAAGAAGAAGCAGCTCGCCAAGATCGGTAAGGAGACGGTCGGGGGCGGCGGCGAGTCGACCAAGGCCGCGGCCGGCGTCGTGACGGCGGTCGCGGCCGGAACGGTCGGGCTGGCGAGCAACCCGGTCGGATGGGGCCTCGCCGGGGCCGGGGCCGGCCTCGTCCTCGGCGTCACCCTGTACAAGGCACTCCGCGCCGCGACGAAGCGCTACGAAGAGGTCCACCACCCCGAACGCTGGGCGCAGGAGGGTGGGACACCCGAGGAGGCCGCCTCCCGCGGGGAATCGCTGAAGCATGCCCTGAAGTTCTGGAAGAAGGTGTCCAAGGGCGAACGCCAGGCCATGGCGCGCGAGATCTACGCTCTGGCGGCGGGTCCCGAGATCTCCGGGAGGACGACCGCCGAGATGCGTGAGTCCGCACGGGCCCTGCTCATCGCCCTCAAGTCCGGCCCCGCCCAGCACAAGCTGGAGCCGGAAGCGTGGGCGGAGAGCCTGAACGACCCGGCGAGGAGCGCCGGTTGGATCAAGGAGATCGCGGAGCAGCTGGCCTCGGGGTGACTCGGAGCACCACGCCCCGGTCCGCCGCGACGGCCACGGACGCGCCGACGTCACCCCAAGGCGTCCAGAGCCACGGCCTGCGCTATGGCGAGACGGCGGTCGAGGTCCGGACGCGCGATGTGCACCCGGTAGCGGTCGCGCAGCCCGAACTTCCGCTCGACCGCCATCCAGTGCCTGCCGCCTTCGGTGAAGTCGAAGTGACGCCGCCACGCGAACGGTACGAAGTCGGTGCCCGGCAGGAAGTCCCAGATGCGGCGCAGCACCGCCAGCGCCGCGTTGCGCTCGCGCCCGGTGAGCTCGGCCAGCCCCGGCTGGTCGAGGACCCAGGTCGAGCGCAGCAGCGAGGTCAGGGTCTTCTCGCGGAACGAACCGATGGGGCTCCCGTCCTCGTCCCGCACCGTGTACACGGCGCCGACGTCCAGGACCGTGTCGGCCTCGAAGGTGCACAGGACGCGGTCCTGTGACTCGTCGGTGTAGACGGTCACCTGATCCTTCGGCGACAGCAGCGCCTGCTCGGCGAACGCGACGACCTCACCGGCCGAGCCGTCGGGCAGAGCGCGGTTCACCACGTACCGGTCGGTCATCACCGCCGGCTTCCGGCTCACGACGAATCGCTCGGCCGCCTGCAACGTGGTTCTCTCCACGGGGTGTCTCCCTCTGGTCGCGTCTCGTGCACCGGACGGCCGCACCTGCTCGCGGCCGTCTCTCGGCTGGAGGACCATCGTCGCGATACAGGCCCGGCGAGAACTGCCCCTGAAAGTCGCGCACCTCCGCGACCAAAGGTGAGGGTGCGCGGATCCCCACCGGCGCGAACCCGCCCGCGCGTGTTCACTTTCGTCGTCCGCCCCTCCCGCAGGAGGCCGACGCGGCCGTCGCCGCGCGGCAGCGGCCCCCGGCCCGTTGTCCGTCCCCCGCTGTGCTCCTCCGTACCGCCCTGCGGTTAGTTTGTGTGCAGGACAGATAGGCGGGCCCGTGTCGGCAGACGCGCACGGAGGACGGGAGGTGGGGGAGGCGTGTCGCTTCGTGTGGGCGATCCGGCCGAGATCGGCGGCTATCCGCTGGAGGCGAGGCTCGGCTCGGGTGGCATGGGCACGGTCTTTCTCGCCCGTACGAGTTCGGGGCGGCCCGTCGCGATCAAACTGATCCATCAGCAGTTCGCGGCGGACGACGAGTTCCGCATCCGCTTCCGGCAGGAGGTGGCGGCGGCCCGGAGGGTGAGCGGCGCGTTCACCGCCGCCGTCGTCGACGCCGCCCCCGAGGCCGAGCAGCCGTGGATGGCGACGACCTACATCGAGGGGCAGACGCTCGCCCAGCGCATCGCCGCGGAGGGCCCGTTGGACGGGGCGGAGCTGCGGAGGCTCGCCATCGGTCTGGCGGAGGCCCTGCGCGACATCCACCGGGTGGGGGTCGTCCACCGCGACCTGAAGCCCTCGAACGTCGTGCTCTCGCCCGAGGGTCCCCGCGTCATCGACTTCGGTATCTCACGCGCCGCGGACCAGCAGACGCTGACGATGACCGGCCGGGTCATCGGTACGCCGCCCTTCATGTCGCCCGAGCAGCTGCAGACGCCCCGTGGTGTGGGTCCGCGGTCCGACGTCTTCTCCCTGGGGACGCTGCTGGTCTACGCGGCGACGGGCCACGGGCCCTTCGACGCGGACAGCCCGTACCTGACCGCGTATCAGGTGGTGCACGAGGAGCCCTCGCTGGGTGTCGTGCCGGAGGCCCTGCGGGCGGTCGTCGAGCCGTGCCTGGACAAGGAGCCGGACGGGCGCCCCTCGGCCGACGAACTCCTCGTCCTGCTGAGGGACCTTCCGGACGACCTCGGCGGGCCTCGCGGGACCGGCGTGAAAGAGGCCGGCGCCGGCCGCACCCGCGACATGGTCACCCAGCACCATGTGGCGCAGGACACACCGCCGCCGGCTGCTCCGGCCACCGCCCCGGCCGGTCCCGGTACGGGGAGCGCCGGCATCCCCGCCGGCCGCCGTCTGCGCAGCCGATGGCGGCCCGTCCTCGCGGCCGCCGTCGCGGTGGCGGCGATCGGCGGGGGAGTCGCCGCGCTGCAGGCGGAGAGCGCGGGAGGCGGCAGCGGCGGCGGCGACAAGGGCGACGGTGTCACGGCGTCGGGAGCCGCACTCCCGGACGGCTTCGAGCCGTGGCGCGGGACCGTGCCGGGCGGCCGGGAGGACATCCCCGACGAACTCCGGTGCGTGACGCACGGCGACGCGCTCTTCTGCGGGGGCGGTGGGGTCGTCGCGGCCCGCATCAAGGTGGAGGACGGCTCACGTGTGTGGACGGCGAAGAGCCCGGGCGTCCCCGTCCAGGGCATGCACCTGGTCGGTGCCACCGACGACACGGTGCTCGGATACCGCTTCGCCGCCGAGGACGCCCCGCAGGACCCTCCCGGCGAGGTGGTGGCCTTCGACGCGGACGACGGCCGTGAGCTGTGGTCCGTGCCGTCCGGCGCCCAGTCGACGGCCGTCACGGGCCGGAGCCGGGACGCCGTGGTGGTCGGCTCCGCCGTGGTGACGGTCGACGCCTCCAACTCCCGCTTCGAGGCCCGCGACGCGCACAGCGGCGAGGTCGCCTGGAAGACGTCGTTCCCCGAGGGCACGCGGTGCGCTCCCGTCCCGGCGGGTCAGCACTTCCTCGCCATGTGCGCGACGGACGCGGAGCTGGACGCCTCCGAGGTGCGCCACCCCACCCTCCACACGGTCGACCGCACCTCGGGCACGTGGGGCAGCCCCGTCGCGGTCGACGGGCCCGCCGTGCCGATGGGGGTCCGGGACGGCGGCCTCGTCCTCCTCCAGGAGCACAGGGAAGGAGCCGCGCTGACGGGCTACGACGGGACGGCCCGGTTCGACCCGGCCTCCGGGAAGGTCACGTACTCCCGACTGGCCCGGACGTACGCGGGGACGCCCGGCATGGCGGACGGCACCGTCTACGTGGCCGGTCAGGCCGGTCTCGTCACCGCGCTCGATCCCACCACCGGCCGGGAGAAGTGGAAGCGGCAGACGGGGGTGGAGGGCGCGTCGGGGCCCGTGGCGGGATCCGGCGCCCTCTACTTCAGCTCTGCCACCGGCCGGGTCGTCGCGCTGGCGCCGAACGACGGCAGGTCCCTGTGGACGACGAACCCCCAGGTCGACGGCCTGACGGGCGAGCAGGGCGCGAGCCCGCGCGTGACCGTCGCGGGGCGTGCGGTGGTCGTCGCCGCAGCCGAGAACACCCTCTTCGCCTTCGACACGCAGAAGCCCCCGAAGTCGGGCTGACCGGGGCGGCCTCCGGCCTTCCCTTCACCGACCCGTCGAGCTCAGCGGCCGGAAGCCGGACGTCCCGGTGCCGTGCCAGTCGAGAATGAGCACGGTGGCGTCGTCGTTCAGATTGCCTCGGCAGGCCGACAGCACCGCTGCGGTCAGGACGCGCACGGCCTCCCTGGGATGCATGTCACGGGTCTCGTACACCAGGGAAGCCAGGTCGACGGCGGCGGCACCGCGTTCCTGCATGCCGTCGGTCAGCAGGACCAGGCGGTCTCCGGGGTGCAACTGCAGTTCCTGGAGCTGGTAGGTGAAGGGGGCCGCGACACCGAACGGCAGATTGACCGTGAGCGGGACCTCCTCGGCCTCGCCGGCACCGCTCCGCAGGCGCAGGGGCCACGGATGTCCGGCGTTGACCAGTTCGCACGTACCGGTGTCGAGACGGATGCACAGCAACTGTCCGGTGGCCAGCCCCCGACTGTGGGCCAGCAGGGCCTCGTGCGCGCGATTCGCCTGACTGAGCGCGTCGCAGCCCGTGCGCCGGGCTCCGCGCAACGCACCCGTGACCAGCGTCGCCAGCAGGGCGGATTCGGTGTCGTGGCCCATGGCGTCGGTGATGGACAGGTACAGCGTGTCCCGGTCGAGGGTGTAGTCGTAGGTGTCGCCGCCGATGTCGTCGGCCGGTACGAGACCTGCGGCGAGGGTGAACTGGGGAGCCTCGCAGCAGGAGGCCGAGGGGAGCAGCTGATGCTGGATCTCGGCGGCCAGGCTGGTCCGGGTGGTCCGCCGGCCGGCGTGATAGAGGTCGGTGAACCGGCGGTCCGTGACGATGATGTAGGCCAGGGCGTGGGCCGCGTCGCTGATCTGCCCCAGCACGGAGTCGTCGACGGACCGCAGCGTCACCTCCAGCAGCCCGATGCAGTCCCCGCGATTGCTCACCGGCGAGATCACCCGCCGTCCGCCCTCTCCGTCCGCGTCCACGTGCTGGCGCTGCTCGCGCAGCACCGCGTCGTAGACGGTGCCCTGCAGATCGATCGGTTCCTCGACGGCCTCGGGGCCGTCACCGTCGGCCGGCGCGGTGAGGCGCAGCAGCCGTTGTTCCATGAGATCGACGAACAGGAACGACACACGGTCGGCCCCGAAGCGCTTGCGCAGGTCGTGCGCGAGCACGCCGACGGACTCCCCCGGCGGCGCGGACTCCGCCGCGGTCAGAAGCTCGCCGAGTTCCAGATCTCTGCCATCCATGGCAACCTCCCTTCGTCTGTCGCCACGTATGCCCCGGGTTTCGTGAACCTCACCTGCACGTCCGTCGCGCGGGGACGCGACGTCGCCGCCCGGCGTGCTCCCGCAGGCCGTGCGTTACCCGCCTGCCGAGGGGGCCCGAAGGCCTCCGTCGCCGTGTGGTTGACTGATCCGTATGGCCATGTCTCCGCAACCGCCCGTTCGGCTGTGACCGCCGATCCGGCCGCGGCCACCCGGCCCCGCAATCGCAAGCAGCTCATCGTCGAGGCGGCCGGCCGGATCTTCAGCGAGCGCGGCTATCACATGGCGTCCATGGAGAAGATCGCCGCCGGCGTGGGTATCACCGCGGCGGCCCTCTACCGGCACTTCCCGAACAAGTACGCGCTCTTCGCCGAGTGTGCCGATCTCATGGCCGACCGGCTCGTCGCCGCCGTCGACGAGGTGCCGTCCGGGGCGCCGTCGGCGGATGTGCTCACCGCGGTGACCCGGGTCACCGTCGCCCATCGGGCATCGGGCGGTGTGTACCGATGGGAGGCCCGCTACCTCAACCACGAGGACCGCAGGCAGCTCAGGGCGAAGTTCCGGCACGTCATCGGGCGGGTGGACGAGGCGGTGCAGCGCGAGCGACCCCTGCCCGACGGGCGCCTGCGGGCCGTGGCTGCCCTCGGCGCCATCGGATCGATCACCATGCACCACACGTCGATCGCCCAGCGCCGGGCCGAGGAACTGCTGGTGGAGTCGGCGCTGCGGGTGGCCGCGGCCGATCCCGCGGCGCCCCGGCCCGGTGCCCGCACGGTCGAGGTGGTCGCCCACCCGGTGCCACGCACGCGACGCGCGGAGATCCTCGCGGCCGCCATCCCCCTGTTCGCGCGGGACGGGTTCGCCAGTGTCACGAACGGGCAGATCGCGGAGGCGGTGGGGCTGGCCCCGTCGGCCCTCTACCGTCACTACTCCGGCAAGGTCGACATCCTGGCGGCGGCGTGTCTCCAGGCGGCGGGACTCCTGGCCCGGGAGGTGGACCAGAGCCTCCACGAGGTGTCCGGCCCGCACGACGCCATCGGCGCGCTGGCGGCGACCTACGTGGCGTACAGCTTCGAGTACACCGCGCTCAACAGCGTCGCCGAGGCCGAGCTCGTCGGGCTGCCGGCCGACCTGCGGCGTCCTCTGGTCCTCGCACAGCGCGAACACATCGCCGTCTGGGAGCAGCAGTTGCGGCTGGCCCGTCCCGAACTGGACCCGCGCCAGGCCCGGGTACTGGTGCACGCCGGGTTCGGCGTCGCGGTCGAGGCCGGCCGAGGGCTGCGGTGGCAGGACGGCCCGGACCACCGGGACGCCGTGACCGCGCTGGTGATGGGGGCCCTCGGCTTCTGAACCGGCACGTCCCGTGCCTCGGGCGGAGAGCCGTCCAGGCGCGCGGCGGGGCTGCGTGCGGTGAGGCGACCGACGCGTACGTCGGGAAGGCGCCCGGATGTCCGGCCCAGGGCCCCCGGTGCGACAGCCGAGGGCCGGACTTCCGCCGCACGGGGGCGCGGATCAGCGCGCCGGCCGGTTCCCCGTCGGGATCGTGATCGGGGTGGTCGTCGAGGAGCTGCCCTTGTTGAGGAACAGCATGGCCAGGCCCCGCACGAACTGGTCGAACATGTAGAAGGTGCCGGGCATGACGGGTGACAGGCCCTCGCGGAACAGGATGAAGGCCGGCCACACGGTGCGGACGAGGGCCGCCGCCGCGTAGTCGCGCGGAAGTTTCAGCCAGTCGCCGACCTCGTTGCTGAGGACGTAGCGCACGAACTCGTTCAGGAATCCGCGCGTCACACCGAGATCGATCTCGGCGGTCAGCCCGAGCAGCACCTCGGCCAGGTCGAGACCCTCCGGTGTCGGGGCGAGGATCGGGGTGAGCACCTGGGCCGACTGGGCTTCCGCGGCCGCCCAGGTCTTCGGGATGTACTCGTCCGGCACGCCGAGCAGGTGGAGGGCGACCTGCCACGAGTGCAGAAAGGCCTCCTGGTCCGCGGCCGACATCGGGACCTTCCAGTCGAGCAGCCTCCTGCGTACGAAGGTTCCCAGACTGTGGAAGGTGACGAGGATGTCCGCGGCGCTGATGGGGACCGACTGGTCGGTGACCGCACGCCAGTGGGGTGATTGCGGCAGCAGATGACGCACCGCGCCGTGCACCAGCCGGGTCTTGTTGGCGGTGACGACGAACTGCCCCGTCGGCTTGAAGGCGTCCAGCTGAGACAGGTCGTAGCCGAACGTGAACGTCTTGGCGGCCCGGTCCTTCATGTCGGCGCCGCCCACCGACCAGTAGACGCTTCTGGCCTCGCGCGGGATCACGGTGCTCATGATGCCGCTGCCGAGGCCGTACAGCATGAACAGATAGGTGTCCTTGCGCCTGTTGAAGTCGGCTGCGCGGGCGAGCTTGACCGGGTCAGCCCAGGGCGGCAGCTTGTTGACCGTCCGCAGATGCGCGGCGAGCTCCGCCGGCAGCCCGGAGGGCAGCGCGTCCCCGTTGTTCACCCAGCCCGCCATCGCCGCGTTGACCGCGGGAACCTGACCGTTCTGGAGCAGCGAGACCATCAGGGGATCCGTGGCGCCGTCCCAGACGTACTCCGGATCGGCACCGGTGCCGCTGCCTGCCACCGAGTCCTTCGACGGCCATGCCCACGCCTTGGCGGGATCCGCCGCGCCCACGAGGCCGAGTGCGACACCGAGGGACAGGACTTTTCGCCTGTCGAGATTACGCATTAACTTACCTGCTTCCATGCTCGACCTGATCAAGCCATATGCCCTTGTTCCACGATTGGCTGTCCTCGTCCTGCACGTCGGATCATGCCGACCGATGTGATTCCTCATTAACATAGCGACGAGGGTGGCTGTCGGCAATGGTCATGACAGAGCGCTGCCGCACCGGATCCCGCGGCCGTGTCCCGTTCCTGGTCACCCGGCCGCGCCGCGCTCCTCCGTACGGCTCCGACCGCCCAGGGGCACCGCTTGATCGTCCCCGCGCGGGGTAGCGAAAGGACATGGCCACTGACAAGACATCCCCTGCTGCGAGCGGATACGTGCAGCCCGAGGTCGACGTCCGGGCGCTGACCGAGGTGCTCGACGGCGAGTACGCCGCCATCCGCGACCTCGTCCGGACCAACCTGGTGACGCACGCCTCCGTTCTCGAGGAGGCCGACGAACTCGGCGTCGACGCGTACCGGGAGCGGGTGCGTGAGCTCGTGGTCGAGATGGCCGCGACCGGTCAGACCGGCATGGGCTTTCCGGCGAAGTACGGCGGCGGCGGTGACGTCGGAGCCTCGATCGCCGCGTTCGAGACACTGGCCTTCGGTGACCTGTCGGTCCTGGTGAAGGTCGGCGTGCAGTTCGGACTCTTCGGCGGTGCGATCCTGCATCTGGGCACCGGCCGCCACCACGACGCCTACCTGCCGGACCTGATCACCGGGAAGCTGATGGGCTGCTTCGCGATGACCGAGACCGGGCACGGCTCCAACGTGCAGGCGCTCGGTACCCTCGCGACGTACGACGCCGCCACCCAGGAGTTCGTCATCACCACCGACGGCGACCAGGCGCGCAAGGACTACATCGGCAACGCGGCCCGCCACGCCGAGCTCGCGGTCGTCTTCGCCCAGCTCGAGGTGGGCGGGGAGTCCAAGGGCGTGCACGCGTTCGTGGTCCCCGTCCGGACCGGTGGAGAAGTGCTGCCAGGCGTACGTATCGAGGACGACGGCCGCAAGATGGGCCTCAACGGCGTCGACAACGGCCGCATCCGTTTCGACGGGGTGCGTGTGCCACGCGAGGCCTTGCTCAACCGGTTCGCCGACGTCACTCCCGACGGCGTGTACGAGAGTCCGATCGAGAACCCCGACCGGCGCTTCTTCACCATGCTCGGCACGCTGGTACAGGGCCGGGTCAGCGTCGGAGGCGCCGGGGTCAACGCGGCCAAGGTCGCCCTGACGATCGCCACCAAGTACGCCGTCCGGCGCCGGCAGTTCGACGCGGCCCCGGACACGGAGGAGCAGCTGCTCCTCGACTACGGTCTGCACCAGCGCCGTCTGCTGCCGCTCCTCGCGCGGACCTACGCGCTGCACTTCGCGCAGGACGTCGTGCGCACGCACCTGCACGAGGTCTTCTCCGGCATCAAGGACGACGCGTACGAGCGCCGGCAGCTGGAGTCACGGGCCGCCGGCACCAAGGCACTCGGCACCTGGCACGCCACCCGGGTCGTCCAGGAGTGCCGCGAGGCGTGCGGCGGCGCCGGCTACCTCGCCGTCAACAGGTTCGCCGCCCTCAAGAGCGACAGCGACATCTTCACCACCTTCGAGGGTGACAACCACGTCCTGCTGCAGCTCGTGGCCAAGGGCCTGCTCACCCACTACGCGAGCGAGTTCGAGGACCTGGACCAGCTCGGCATGGTCCGCCACGTCACCGGCCTCGCCGTCGAGACGGTCATCGAGAAGACCTCGGCGCACAAGCTGCTCGAACGGGTACGTGACCTGCTGCCCGGAGGCGACGAGTGGGACCAGGAGGCCGGCCTGCGCGACTCCGAGTACCAGCTGGCCATGCTCCGCTACCGCGAGGAGCACATGCTCGCCGGTGTCGCGCGGCGGCTCAAGCGCGGGATCGACCAGAAGCGCGATCCGGGGGCCGTCTTCTCGCAGGTGCAGGACCACGTCATCGCGGTGGCCCACGCGCACGTCGAGCGGCTGGTGCTGGAGGCGTTCGTCGACAAGCTCCGTGCGCAGCCCGAGGGCGGCAACAAGGTCGCGCTCGGCCTGCTGTGCGACCTGTTCGCCCTGTCGACGATCGAGGCGGACCGGGCCTGGTTCATGGAACACGGCCGACTGACGGTCCAGCGCTCCAAGGCGATCAGCCGTGAGGTGAACGACCTCTGCCGCAAGGTCCGGCCCCTCGCGGTCGACCTCGTCGACGCCTGGGGCATCCCGCCCGAGATGCTGCGCGCGCCGGACCTCGTGGGCTGATCCCGGCAGCGGCGGCCGTGCGGCAGGGCCGCCCGGCGAAGGCCGGGCCGCGCCGGTACCGTGCGCGGTCGACGGGGAGGGCCCCCGCCAGGTCGGGCCCTCCCCGTCATCCCGGGGTCAGACGCGGTCCGCCGCGATCAGGAGGTACTGGAAGGACCCGTCCTTGTAGGAGTTGATGAAGGCGTCCTCGATCCCCGTGACCAGCGAGGACGTGGCCCTCAGCTCCCAGTAGGGGAGGGTGTCGGGCGTGAGGTCGACGACGGCCTGAGGCACGAGACGGTTGTCGGCCATGGCGCGCAGGTACTCCCGGCGCGAGTGGATGTTGCACTCGAAGTGCGCGTTGATCTGCGACACCCACTTCGAGGGCTGGCCGTAGCGCGGGTTCCAGCAGCCGGTGATGGTCACGTACCGTCCACCGACCTCCAGGACGCGGGAGTGCTCGGCGAAGAGGTCGTGCAGGTCGACGTACATGCTCGACTCGTTGTTCCACGAGGCCGCGGCCGAGCCCGTTCCGAAGGGCGTGGAGAGCATGTTGCAGACACGGGCGCGGACATGGTCCTGGATACCGAGTTCGCGGGCACGGCCGTTGGCGAAGTCGGCCTGCTTGGCCGAGAGCGTGACACCTTCGACCTTGCATCCGAAGCGCTGGTGCGCCATCACCATCGAGCCACCGCGCCCGCAGCCGGCGTCCACCAGGGTGTCGTCGCCTCCGATGTCGCCGAGGTGCCCCAGAAGGTACTCGGCCTGCGCCGACTCCAGCCGGTGCAGCTCGGCGATCAGCTTCTTCTCGCTCTCGCTGTCCTCGGCGTCCCCGAGAGCGGCGTGGTCGACGTCACCGATGCCGTAGTGGTGGTGGTAGAGCCCGTCGACGTCGCCGAGGCGCAGGTTCACGGGCCGCGCCTCACCGTCCCAGTAGCGGGCGATGTCTCCCTGGTAGGGGGACGCCGGGCGGGGGATCCGCACGGAGCCCGAGACGTCGGTGGCGGCGGGGGCGAGTTCGGTGTGGGTCACAGATGAGTCCGTTCTTTACCAGAAATCGGGCAGGGTGTAGCGGTAGGTGTTGGACTGGTGCCAGTGGTGGTTGCCGTCGACCCAGGCGGCCACGCCCCGCAGGAAGCGGTGCACGCCGGGTGCCGGACAGGCCTCGGCCAGGGCCGCGGCCTCGCGCTCGAAGTCGTGCATGAGGTCGTTGTGGACCTCGATCGACTTCAGATAGGCGTCCCGCTCGGAGAGGCCCTCCCGTTCGGCGATCACCACCGGAAGATTCAGGTGGTGGCCGGGAGCGTCGAGTTCCTTGGTGTAGGAGTACAGGTCGTTCACGATGGTCGTCGCGTTTCCCGCGAGCGCGATGACCTTCTGCATGCCGGCCTGGGCGTGCAGGTCCGCGGCCAGCTCGTAGCCGCCGACGGTGTCGGTGATGGTCGGACAGGGGCGGAAGTTGTTGAACTGGCGCATCGCCAGGTACTCCCACACCTCGGGTACGTGATCCAGCTGGGCCCAGGCCGCTTCGGCGAGGTACCCCATGTGCAGCCGGGCCATGTCGTGCCGGAACCGGTCCGCCTGGGAGGCGCTGGCCGCGCGTACGAAGTACTCCATGGCGGAGCGGTAGGCGCGCCGGGGCGCGTCCGCGTGGAGCGACTCCGCCCACTGCGGCCGGTACTCCTCCGTGGTGTACAGGGGGTCCAGTGCCGTGTGCGCCAGCAGAAGCCTTTCGCCGAGGCCGACCGGCGACCCCCCGTGGTCCTCGCAGTAGCAGTCGTCCACCGCGTTCTCCGCCACCATCAGACGTGTGGCGAGCATGAGATGGTCGACGGTGGGCGCGTCCGGATGGCAGCCGACCATGTACCGGCCCACGGAGAAGCCGTCGAACTGCTCCTCCCAGTCCTCGGGATACAGCGAGACCTCGTCCAGTGCCCAGGCCTTGATCCTCCGGCTGACCTCCTCGACCAGGCCAGGGTCGGGCTCGGGCACCGTGTGGTGGTAGAGGCCCGGGACCGGTCTCCCCTCCGCTGCGGCCGCCGGCGGGGACGGCGGTGCCTGCGGCTC
>NZ_JNYQ01000013.1 GCF_000717245.1 Kitasatospora papulosa | reverse complement strand
GCAGCGGATTGATCTCCGAAACGGCACCGACAAACGTGGTCTTACCCACGCCGAAGCCCCCTGCCACCACGATCTTCGCCGAGGTGGTGGAGCGGGCCGTCCCGCCGCTAGAGCTTGCGAAGTCCACTGAGCACCCTTTCGAGCAGTGTCACATCCGGCGCGCCGCCGGCCTCTCCGTTGCCCGGCTGGTGGATGGCCACCATGCCGGCTTCCGCCAGGTCCGCCACGAGGATCCGCGCCACGCCCAGGGGCATGGACAGCAGGGCCGAGACCTCGGCCACCGACTTGACCTCACGGCACAGGTGGCAGATCCGCTGGTGCTCGGGCAGCAGGGTCCCGAGGTGGGCGGGGTCCGCGGTGGTGCTGACCAGCGCCTCTATCGCGAGCTGGTAACGCGGCCGGGTCCGTCCGCCGGTCATGGCGTACGGGCGCACCAGCGGCTGATCGCCCTCACCGTCGTACGACGCGTGGTGCAGTGCGCCGTACGGATCTGGTGAGGCGGGTGGCGGGGTCATAAATCCTCCGGGCGTGACAGCAGGGTGTCGGCTTGCCGTCTGAAGGTGGCCGGTGAGGGGCTGTTTCGGCCGGACGGGTGAGGGTTTTGAGTAGTACCTGGGGGGATCGTGTCAGGTGTCTGCCGCATGGCCGTCTAGTGGAGCAGACTTCCTTGTAGCTCGGCACGGAGGTCAGGGGTGAGGACGGTCCCCGCGCGGTCCACGAGGAGAGCCATCTCGTACCCGACCAGGCCGATGTCCGCGTCCGGGTGGGCGAGGACGGCGAGTGACGATCCGTCGGAGATGGACATGAGGAAGAGGAAACCCCTCTCCATCTCCACGACCGTCTGGCTCACGGCGCCGCCTTCGAAGATCCGGGAGGCACCCGCTGTCAGCGACGTCAGGCCGGAGGCGACGGCCGCCAGCTGATCGGCGCGGTCGCGCGGGAAACCTTCGGACATCGCCAGCAGCAGGCCGTCCGCGGAGACCACCACCGTGTGGGACACCCCTGGGGTGTTGTCCACGAAGTTGGTGATCAGCCAGTTCAGATTCTGTGCGGCCTGACTCATCGGGCTCAACTAACGCTCCTGCTGGTGAGTGGGGCCGAGTTGGAAACTGCCGGTCGACGAGCCGGTGTTGGCCTGCCGTCCCTGCTGGATGCCCCGGCGGAGATTGGTCAGACGGCCGCGTACGTCATCGGGCGCACGCGAGACCTGAGGTCCGGACTGATGATTCTGCTGCTGAGCAGTGCCCGGAACCAAATTGGCACGTGGGACACGGCGGGGCAGTCCGGAGGTGGTGATCCCGCCCGCTGCGGGCTTCTTGACCCGCTCCGCCTGACGCACGAGTTCGTCGTTGGGCGAAGCGCGCCACGAACTGGTGGCGCCGGTGTCGGCCGCCCCTCGCCGCGGCATTGCCGGGGGCGGGGCGTCGGCGGGCTGGGGAGCGACCGGTTCCTGCGGTGCGGCGGGCGGCTGCTGGCCGCCCTGCTGCGGTCCGTGGAACCAGTTGGTCTCCAGCGTGTCGAACAGCGGCGTGCGCCCGTCACCCGGACCGGCCGGCGGCAGCGCCTCGGACTGCTGAGGCAGGGCCGGACGCTGCGGCAGCTCATCCACGGACGGGGCCGGCTGACGCGGTGCGCCGAATCCGCCGTCGTCGCCGTGGTGAGGCGCGGGCGCCTGCGGGTACTGCGGGGCGTAGCCACCGAAGCCCTGGTCCTGCGGCATGGAGGCCTGGCCGCCGAAGCCCTGGTCCTGAGACATCGGAGGCTGGCCGCCGAAGACCTGGTCCTGCGGCATCGGGGCGTTGAAGTCGGGTCGGGCGAACTGCGCGGTGCTCGCCGGGTCCTGACCCTGCGGAGCCATGGGCGCCTGCGGTGCCGAGAAGTCGGGACGGGCGAACTCCGCGGTTGCGGCGGGGCCCTGACGGTCGTTCATCGGCGGACGCTGGTCCGGCGGGCTGAACTGCTGGTTCGGGGCGGAGGTGCCGGGCCTGGCGAAGCGGCCGGCGTCGTGCTCCTCGTGACCGCGCGGAGAATCCGGCTGCGGGCGCCTGGCGCCACCCTGCTCCTCGACGCCCCAGCTGGTGTTCTGCGGGCGCTGAGGCTGCGGGTTGCCACCCGGCAGCTCGGCACGCGGTCCGCCGGAGGGCGGCAGCTGACGGCCGGGACCGCCGGGCTGCTGTCCGCCCTGTCCGAGCTGGGCCTGCTGCGGATTCTGCCGCGCGGGACCGCTCTGCTGGCCGGAGTGCCCGAAGAGGTTGGGCCGGCCGGAGTCCGCACCGGCCGAGGGGTCCTGCGGGGAGCGTGCGCCGGGCCGTGCGCCGCCGGTGAAGGCGCCGGCGAGGCCGCCGCCCTGACGCGGGGAATCGGTTCGGCCCTGACCGGGCAGGGAGGGACCCTGCTGGCCGAGGCCCTGCTGACGTGCTCCGCCGTCGCGCGAGGGCAGCGCGGCGCGGGGTGAGGAACCCGCACCGACCTGCCCACGCGGAGCGGACGAGCCCAGCCCCATGGCGGGAGGTGCCGCGGGGCCGCCGAGGCCCGGACGCTGACCGCCGGAGGCGGGACCGCCGCCGCCCAGCAGCCCGCCCGGAGCGCCGCCGCCCTGCGGGCCCTTGCCCTGAGCCGGCTTCGGCGGCTGCTTGCCGCCGTGCGCGACCTCCATGGGCAGCATGACCAGTGCGGTCGTACCGCCGGAGTCGGAGGGCCGCAGCTGGATGCGGATGCCGTGACGCAGGGACAGCCGGCCGACCACGAACAGACCCATGCGGCGCGACACCGAGACGTCCACGGTGGGCGGCGCGGCGAGCCGCTCGTTGATCGCTGCCAGGTCCTCGGGGGAGAGGCCGATACCGGTGTCGTGGATCTCGACGAGCACACGGCCGTCGGGCAGCGCGTGACCGGTGACGCGCACCTTCGTCTGCGGCGAGGAGAACGACGTGGCGTTCTCCAGCAGCTCCGCGAGCAGGTGCACGAGGTCGTTGACCACGCGGCCGGCGACCTCGGTGGCGGGCACCGCGGCCAGTTCGATGCGCTCGTACTGCTCCACCTCGGAGGCGGCGGCACGGAGCACGTCGACCAGCGGCACGGGCCGCGTCCACCGGCGGCCGGGCTCCTCACCCGCGAGGACGAGGAGGTTCTCGCCGTTACGGCGCATACGGGTCGCGAGGTGGTCGAGCTTGAACAGCGAGGAGAGCTGGTCCGGGTCGGCCTCGCGGGACTCCAGTTCGGAGATGAGCGAGAGCTGACGCTGGATGAGGCCCTGGCTGCGGCGCGAGAGGTTGGTGAACATCGCGTTGACGTTGCCTCGCAGCAGCGCCTGCTCGGCGGCCAGACGGACCGCCTCGCGGTGCACGTCGTCGAAGGCCGCGGCCACCTGGCCGATCTCGTCCCGGGAGTGCACACCGACCGACTCGACGGACGTGTCGACGTCCTGCGGGTCCGTCTCGGAGAGCTGCCTGACGAGCTCGGGCAGCCGGTCCTGGGCGACCCGGGTCGCGGTGTCCTGGAGGCGGCGGAGCGAGCGGATCATGGAGCGCGCCACGACGAACGCGCCGACCAGCGACACCCCGAGGACGATGAGGATGATCGCACCGTTGAGGATCGCGTCGCGCTGCGACTCCTCACGCAGATCGCGAGCCTTGCTCTCCATCTCACCGAGGAGGGTCTCCTCGATGGTCTTCATCGCCTGGATCTTGTTCGAGCTCTGGTCGTACCAGTCCATGTAGGTACGCGTCTTGCCGCCGCTGCCCTCCATGCCGAGAGGGCTGTCGAGCACCTTCTTGGCGTAGATGTCGGCGGCGGTGATCTCGGGGTTCCCGTTGTCCAGCGGGGCCAGCAGCTCCGCGGAGCTCCTGCCCGAGGACTCGTAGGTCGTCTCGAACGTCTTGAGGGTCGAGCTCGCCTTGCCGAGCGCGTTGCGCCCGAACGCCTGGTCGTTGTCGTTCAGGTGCGTCTCGCCGCTGTCGCCGCCGGGGAGCGCCCCGGCGATGATGGCGCGCACGACCGACGCGTACTCCTTCGAGGAGGAGAAGGCCGCCAGCGCACGCGTGCGCTTGATCATCTCCGGGTTGCTGGTGGCCTGCGCCATGTCCTGCGACAGGCTCAGCAGCGAGGTGATCAGCTGGCTGTACTGGTCGATCGTGTTGAGGCTCGGGCTGTCGGGCGCGTACGCGTCCTTGCGGATGCTGGTGATGTTGCCCAGCTGGGTGCTGATCTGGCTGACGCTCGCGTGGATGCTGTCCAGCGCGACGTCGCCGGGGGTGTTGCCGATCTCGTCGGTCGCGTCGAGGAAGGCGGCCTTCGCGCGGTCGGTGCGCTCACGGGGCTGGGTGACCTTGTAGTCGGTGGCCTTCACGCCGTTCGACAGCGGGCCGGCCGACTTGTCGCGCTCGTCCTGCAGCGCGATGGCGAGCGCGGTCGCCTGCTTGGTCATCTTCGTGAGCAGCTGCATGTGCTCCAGCTGGTCCATGTCGTTCATGGACTCGTTGATGCGCAGCCCGCCCAGCGTGGTCGCCGCGACCACGGGGAGAGCCAGCAGCGAGACCAGACGCGTGCTGATGCGCCAGTTGCGCAGCGCCATGCGGGAGCCGGCCGATGTGGACCCGGCAGGCGTCCGGGGCTCGGTCGCCTCCGCGCCGCCCACGGCCGTGGTGCCGGACTGCTGCGCACGGTCGCCGCCATCACCGGCCGCACCGGCGTTCTGGGCGTGCTGGGGCGAGGAACCGCGGTCGTTCCCGCCGCGCGGCTCCTGATCCGCCGGGGTGTCCCCTCGGCCCTGGCGGGGCTGGGGCGACCCCATGCCATCCCTCTTGAAACGTCCCTGCACTAGCGTCGCAACCTCTGGACCAGGCGTCCCTCCGCGCGTGGGCGCGCCGGGACGGTGTCGGCGTCGTGGGGCGCTGGACGCGCCCCATGGTGGTCGTGAGTGACCGGCGTACTTCCCCCTCCCGCCGCCACTCGGCGCTGCGTTGCGCCCCTGCGCGTTGGGCCTGAAACCCGCGGCGGTGCGTGGAATTCCAGCACAGTGATGGATCTCCAACAAGGGCCGTGTACCGGGCTGTGACCTGGATGACACGGTGTGATGGATGAGTAACAAGGCGTGGAGCGTGTTCAGGGTCAAACCGGGTGATTGCGGGTGGACTTCCTGGGGGTGACGGGTGTCCCAGACGCCATGATCGGGAGCGGAATGCCAGATTCAGTGACGTATTGTCTGGTTTGCTTGCGGAGATCATCTGTCTGCAATGGGCCTTTTGTCGGCAACTTCGTGAGCAAACTCACACGATGATCGCCGTCTCATCCCGGCCATGGCAGGGAATCGGATGTTTAGCCTGGCGCTTTACAGGGATAGCGAATCCGACAACCGGCGCCCCTCCGGGCGGCGCCCGAGCGACAAGGGTCCAGACGGCAGATGAAGACGACGATGACGTTCCGCAACATTGCCAACCCCCGGCGCACGACGCTGGCGCACCTCGCGGACGCCGCAGCACTGCAGACGCCGGAGCAGCGGGAGCACGCCGTCGACCTGCCCACCCAGACGGCCAACCCGCGCCGCACCATCCTCATGGAAGCCCCGGTCACGGCGGCGCCGTAACGGCCGCCCCGGCCGCGATCCGCGAGCGGGCCCCTCACCCGCGCCGTCGCGGCGCCCCGCCCGGCGGAGCGATAGCCTGGAGCGTCAGTCTTCAGCCAGCCAGCAAGTGAGGGGCGACAGCATCCCGTGCGCATCGCCAGGTTCTCCATCGACGGCAATGTCGCCTTCGGCGCGGTCGAGGGCGACAGCCCCGACAGCCTCGTCCTCGACATCATCAAGGGCATCCCGTACACCGACTTCGAACTCTCCGGGACCAAGGTCCCGCTGAAGAAGGTCCGGCTGCTGCCGCCCGTGCTTCCCAACAAGGTCGTGGCCATCGGCCGCAACTACGCGGAACACGCCGCCGAGATGGGCAACGAGGTCCCCGATGTGCCCGTCGCCTTCTTCAAGCCGACCACCTCCGTGATCGGCGCGGGTGACTCCATCGAGTACCCCTCCTTCTCCGAGGAACTGCACCACGAGGCCGAGCTGGCCGTGGTGATCGGCCGTATGTGCCGCGAGGTTCCGCGTGAGCGCGTCAAGGACGTCATCTTCGGCTACACCTGCGCCAACGACGTCACCGCACGTGACGTCCAGCGGCGCGAGAGCCAGTGGGCCCGGGCCAAGGGGTTCGACACCTCGTGCCCGCTCGGCCCCTGGGTGGAGACCGACGTCGACCCCGGCGACCTGGCCATCCAGGCCACGGTCAACGGTGAGCAGCGTCAGCTCGGCCGGACGAGCGACATGGTCCGCTCCGTCGAGGACCTGGTCGTCCACATCACGGAGGCCATGACGCTGCTCCCCGGCGACGTGATCCTCACCGGGACCCCCGCAGGGGTCGGCCCCCTGCACGTCGGCGACGAGGTCGCCGTCACCATCGAAGGCATCGGCACTCTCACCAACAAGGTGATCAAGCGTGGCTAACCCCCCTGTCCGTGTACGTTTCTGTCCCTCCCCGACCGGTAACCCCCACGTGGGCCTGGTCCGGACGGCCCTGTTCAACTGGGCCTTCGCCCGGCACCACCAGGGCACCCTGGTCTTCCGCATCGAGGACACCGACGCGGCCCGTGACTCCGAGGAGTCCTACCGGCAGCTGCTCGACTCCATGCGCTGGCTCGGCCTCGACTGGGACGAGGGCCCCGAGGTCGGCGGCCCGCACGAGCCCTACCGCCAGTCGCAGCGGATGGACCTCTACAAGGACGTCGCCGACAAGCTCCTGGACGCCGGGCACGCGTACCCCTGCTACTGCACCACCGAGGAGCTCGACGCCCGCCGTGACGCCGCCCGGGCGGCCGGCAAGCCGTCGGGCTACGACGGCCACTGCCGGGACCTGAGCGACGAGCAGAAGGCGGCGTACGAGGCCGAGGGCCGTACCTCGATCGTCCGCTTCCGGATGCCCGACGAGGCCATCACCTTCACCGACCTGGTCCGCGGCGACATCACGGTCCAGCCGGAGAACGTCCCGGACTACGGCATCGTCCGGGCCAACGGCGCTCCCCTCTACACGCTCGTCAACCCGGTCGACGACGCCCTGATGGAGATCACCCACGTCCTGCGCGGCGAGGACCTGCTCTCCTCCACCCCGCGCCAGATCGCCCTTTACCGGGCGCTCACCGAGCTGGGCGTCGCCAAGAGCACCCCGGCCTTCGGCCACCTCCCGTACGTCATGGGGGAGGGCAACAAGAAGCTCTCCAAGCGTGACCCGCAGGCCTCGCTCAACCTCTACCGCGAGCGCGGCTTCCTTCCCGAGGGGCTGCTCAACTACCTCTCGCTGCTGGGCTGGTCGATCGCCGAGGACCGCGACATCTTCGGCCGCGACGAGCTGGTGGCGGCGTTCGACATCGCCGACGTCAACGCCAACCCGGCCCGCTTCGACCTGAAGAAGGCCGAGCACATCAACGCCGAGCACCTGCGCATGCTCGACGTGAAGACGTTCACCGAGGCCTGCGGACCCTGGCTGAAGGCTCCCTTCGCGCCCTGGGCGCCCGAGGCCTTCGACGCGGAGCAGTTCGCCGAGATCGCCCCGCACGCCCAGACGCGTGTGACGGTTCTCTCGGACATCACGGCCAACGTCGACTTCCTCTTCCTGGACGAGCCCGTCGAGGACGAGGCGTCCTGGGCGAAGGCCATGAAGGAGGGCTCCGACGCCCTGCTGGTCACGGCCCGCGCCGAGCTGACGGCCGCCGAGTGGAACGCCGAGGCCCTCAAGACGGCCGTCCTCACCGCCGGCGAGAAGCACGGCCTGAAGCTGGGCAAGGCGCAGGCCCCGGTCCGCGTCGCCGTCACCGGCCGCACGGTCGGCCTGCCGCTCTTCGAGTCCCTGGAGATCCTGGGCCGCGAGAAGACGATCGCCCGCATCGACGCGGCGCTGGCGAAGCTCGCCGCGTAACGTCCGACGCACACGACGGGGTGGCCGCCCTGCAGGGTGGCCACCCCGTCGTGTGCGTCGGAACGGCAGGTGACGCGGGGCGTACGCCGCTAATCTGGCCGCATGCCGATCCGAGCGGTTCTCTGGGACATCGACGACACGATCTTCGACTACTCGGGAGCCGATCGCGTCGGCATGCGCAGGCACCTGGAGATCGAGGGACTGCCCGCGGCGTACACGTCGCCCGATCACGCCCTCGACGTCTGGAAGGCCGTCACCGACGTGCACTGGGCGCGGTTCGCCGAAGGGGAGCTCGACTTCCCGGGGCAGCGGCGGGAGCGCGTGCGGGCGTTCCTCGGGAAGCCGCTGGGCGACGCCGAGGCCGACGCGTGGTTCGGCCGGCACGCCGCCCACTACGAGGCCGCGTGGACGCTCTTCCCGGACACCGTGCCGGTGCTGGACCTGCTGGCCGACGCGTACCGGCACGCCGTCCTGTCGAACTCGAGCATCCACCACCAGGACCGCAAGCTGCGCGCCCTCGGGGTGCGGGACCGCTTCGAGGCGGTGGTGTGCGCCGTCGAGTTGGGTGTCTCCAAGCCGGACGCGGGGGCCTTCCACGCCGCCTGCGAGGTCCTGGAGCTCTTGCCGCAGGAGGTGGCCTACGTGGGGAACGAACCCGACATCGACGCGGGCGGCGCCGTCGCCGCCGGGCTGACGGGCATCTGGCTGGACCGGGAAGGCCGGGGCGGACGTCCCGAACTCGTGCGGATCACCGGTCTGCACGAGCTTCCCGGTCTGCTGGCCGGCGATACCCGTTTTGGAGCGCCGGACACCTTCAGGTAATGTTCTTCCTGCGCCGCCCGAGCGGGCCGAAAGATCCGGCCGGGAAGCGCAGACAGAAATAATACCCCCAGGGGTTGCGTTTCAGTGGGCTATGGTGTAATTGGCAACACTACGGTTTCTGGTACCGTCATTCTAGGTTCGAGTCCTGGTAGCCCAGCGCAAGACCGAAGTAACAAGCCCCCGTTGTGTAGCGGCCTAGCACGCTGCCCTCTCACGGCAGTAGCGCCGGTTCGAATCCGGTCGGGGGTACAGATCCATCCCGCGAGAACATCTGGGTCGCACCCACGTTCTTCGGTGAAAACATCCGGCTGTGGCCGGGTGAGGATCGCTAGGGCCCCCGTTGTGTAGCGGCCTAGCACGCTGCCCTCTCACGGCAGTAGCGCCGGTTCGAATCCGGTCGGGGGTACAACACAGCAGCAGGAAAAGGCCCTTCACTTCGGTGAGGGGCCTTCTTCGTGTCCGCGCGAGGGACGCTCCCGCCTGAGCCGGACCACGGGGGAGGCTCATCACGGCGGTGCGGCAGGTGAGTTGGGCCGCCACGACGCTGGGGCGGCCGGAAGGGGTCGGGGTAACGCGGGCATCAGCCCGTGCGGCGCAGGGCTTCGCTCAGCCGTGCCGCCGAGTCGATGACGGCCTGCGCGTGCATCCGGCCCGGGTGGCGGGTGAGGCGCTCGATCGGGCCCGAGACGGACACCGCGGCCACGACCCGGTTCGACGGCCCGCGCACGGGGGCCGAGACCGAGGCCACGCCCGGCTCGCGCTCGCCGATCGACTGGGCCCAGCCACGACGGCGTACCCCCGAGAGGGCCGTCGCCGTGAAGCGGGCCCCTTGCAGGCCCCGGTGCAGGCGCTCCGGCTCCTCCCAGGCCATCAGGATCTGCGCGGAGGAGCCCGCCTTCATCGTGAGGGTGGAGCCGACCGGCACGGTGTCCCGCAGACCGGACAGCCGCTCCGCGGCCGCCACGCAGATCCGCATGTCGCCCTGCCGGCGGTAGAGCTGCGCGCTCTCCCCGGTGATGTCCCGCAGATGTGTGAGTACGGGTCCGGCCGTCGCCAGGAGGCGGTCCTCGCCTGCCGCGGCCGCGAGCTCCGCGAGCCGGGGGCCGAGAATGAACCGGCCCTGCATGTCCCTCGCCACCATGCGGTGGTGTTCGAGTGCCACGGCCAGTCGGTGTGCCGTGGGCCGTGCGAGCCCTGTCGCCGCGACCAGCCCGGCGAGGGTGGCCGGACCGGACTCCAGGGCGCTCAATACCAGAGCTGCCTTGTCGAGAACGCCGACGCCGCTAGAGTTGTCCATACGACGATACTCGCGTCTCACTCTGTGAAACGCAAGTTCAATTTTCCCCGGAAGTTGCGAACCTGTACGTGCGGCCGTACGACGGCCCGCAGCCACCGCCCCGGTCGGGGGTCCGGGCGGCGGCAACCGAATCTCTAGTTGGGCCGGCGAAGACGCCGGCCGGAGGGAAAGCGATGGGTAGGACACTCGCGGAGAAGGTCTGGGACGACCACGTCGTCCGGCGCGCCGATGGCGAGCCCGACCTCCTCTTCATCGATCTGCACCTGCTGCACGAGGTGACCAGCCCGCAGGCGTTCGACGGTCTGCGTCAGGCCGGCCGGCCGGTGCGGCGCCTCGACCTCACCATCGCCACCGAGGACCACAACACCCCGACCCTCGACATCGACAAGCCGATCGCCGACCCGGTCTCCCGCGCCCAGCTGGAGACCCTGCGCAAGAACTGCGCGGAGTTCGGCGTCCGGCTGCACCCGCTGGGTGACGTCGAGCAGGGCGTCGTGCACGTCGTCGGCCCCCAGCTCGGCCTGACCCAGCCCGGCACCACGGTCGTCTGCGGTGACTCGCACACCTCCACCCACGGCGCTTTCGGAGCGCTGGCCTTCGGCATCGGCACCAGCCAGGTCGAGCACGTCCTGGCCACCCAGACGCTGCCGCTGGCCCGCCCCAGGACCATGGCGATCACCGTCGAGGGCGAGCTCCCCGACAGCGTCACCGCCAAGGACCTGATCCTGGCGATCATCGCCCGGATCGGCACCGGCGGCGGCCAGGGCTACATCCTCGAATACCGCGGCTCCGCCATCGAGAAGCTCTCGATGGAGGCCCGGATGACCATCTGCAACATGTCGATCGAGGCCGGTGCCCGCGCGGGCATGATCGCTCCCGACGAGACCACCTTCGCCTATCTGAAGGGCCGCGACCACGCGCCCGAGGGCAAGGACTGGGACGCGGCGGTGGAGTACTGGAAGACGCTGCGCACCGACGACGACGCCGTCTTCGACGCCGAGGTCGTCATCGACGGCGCCTCGCTCGCGCCGTTCGTCACCTGGGGCACCAACCCCGGCCAGGGCGCGCCCCTGTCGGCCAACGTCCCCGATCCCGCTTCGTACGAGGACGCCTCGGAGCGCCATGCCGCCGAAAAGGCCCTGGAGTACATGGGGTTGACCGCGGGCCAGCCGCTGCGCGAGATCGGCGTCGACACCGTCTTCGTGGGTTCCTGCACCAACGGACGCATCGAGGACCTGCGGAACGCCGCCTCGGTCCTGGAGGGCCGCAAAGTCGCCGACGGCGTACGGATGCTGGTCGTCCCGGGCTCCGTCCGGGTCGCTCTCCAGGCCGTCGAGGAGGGCCTGGACAAGGTCTTCACCGCCGCCGGCGCCGAATGGCGGCACGCGGGCTGCTCGATGTGCCTCGGCATGAACCCCGACCAGCTGGCCCCCGGCGAGCGCTCCGCCTCCACCTCGAACCGGAACTTCGAGGGCCGGCAGGGCAAGGGCGGCCGTACCCACCTGGTGTCCCCGCAGGTCGCAGCCGCCACCGCCGTGCTGGGCCATCTGGCCTCGCCCGCCGATCTGTCCGACGTCCGTACGCCCGCCGGAGTCTGAGAGCCATGGAAGCATTCACCGCACACACCGGCCGGGCCGTCCCGCTGCGCCGCAGCAACGTCGACACCGACCAGATCATCCCCGCGCACTGGCTGAAGAAGGTCACCCGCGACGGCTTCGAGGACGGGCTCTTCGAGGCCTGGCGCAAGGACGAGAACTTCGTCCTCAACCGCCCGGAGCGCGCGGGCGCCTCGGTTCTGGTCGCCGGCCCCGACTTCGGCACGGGCTCCTCGCGTGAGCACGCGGTCTGGGCCCTCCAGAACTACGGCTTCAAGGCCGTCATCTCCTCCCGCTTCGCCGACATCTTCCGGGGCAACTCCCTGAAGAACGGTCTGTTGACCGTCGTCCTCGACCAGAAGGTCGTCGACAGGCTCTGGGAGCTGAGCGAGGCCGACCCGACCGCCGAGATCACGGTCGATCTGGAGAAGCGACAGGTCCTCGCGGAAGGCGTCACGGCCGACTTCGAGCTCGACGAGAACGCCCGCTGGCGACTGCTGAACGGGCTCGACGACATCAGCCTCACTCTTCAGAACGAAGCGGACATTGCGACTTACGAGGCGGCCAGGCCGTCCCACAAGCCGCGTACGATTGACGCCTGAGCAGCGCTTTTCCCGAACTGCGCCCCCTGCCGCCCGGCAGGGGGCGCAGTCGCTTGTTGAGACCCCCTCGGGCGACAACTCGCCCCAGATGGCACAATCGGTGCATGGAACGCGACAGCCAACTCGAGCTCTACGGCCACGTCGCCGACCGATTGAAGGAAGCGCACTCAAAGGTGCGCGCACTGCAAGTCCCGGAGGGCGTACGGATGGCGCTGTCCCGGAAGCTGTTGGTCGTCACGGCCGCGGCTAAGCACGATCTCCCAGGCGCGGCAAGGCGTCTGGACCGTCTGATGAAGGACCTCGATGAGGGCCGATTCCCCGAAGGTGACTGACTCCGCGGACAGCGTGGCGGTCGACTTCGTTGCGGCACTAGGGTGATTAGCCCGTTTCGTGTTTGATTTGCGGTATATATCTGCCTAACGTGCGAAAAAGCCTGAACAGTTTCGTTCCGGCAATGTCTCCGAAGGGGAAGACGTGAACAAGGCGCAGCTCGTAGAAGCGATTGCCGACAAGGTCGGAGGCCGCCAGCAGGCCGCGGACGCCGTCGACGTGGTTCTCGACGCCATCGTCCGCGCGGTCGTCGCCGGGGACCGTGTCTCGGTCACAGGCTTCGGCTCGTTCGAGAAGGTCGACCGTCCCGCCCGGTACGCCCGCAACCCCCAGACCGGTGAGCGCGTGCGGGTCAAGAAGACCTCCGTGCCCCGTTTCCGCGCGGGACAGGGCTTCAAGGACCTGGTGAGCGGCTCCAAGAAGCTCCCCAAGGGCGGCGAGGTCTCGGTCAAGAAGGCGCCCAAGGGCAGCCTCTCGGGCGGTTCTTCCACCCGCACCACGGCGAAGGCGGCCGCCAAGAAGGCCACGGCCAAGAAGGCCACCGCCAAGAAGGCCACGGCGGCTGCGAAGAAGACCACCGCCGCGAAGAAGACCACGGCCAAGAAGACCACCGCCGCGGCCGCGAAGAAGACCACGGCGGCGGCGAAGAAGGCGACCCCGGCGAAGAAGGCGACGGCCACGAAGAAGACCGTCGCGGCCAAGACGGCGCCCGCCAAGAAGACCACGGCGAAGAAGGCGCCCGCGAAGAAGACCACGGCACGCAAGACCACAGCCAAGAAGGTCACCGCACGCAAGAAGTGAGACCGGGCACCGCTCGCTCCTCACACGCGCCGGGCCGGGCTCCCCTCGGGGAGCCCGGCCCGCGGGCTGTTCAGGGCCCGTTCAGAGCGTCTGCAGCGTCACCAGGGTGATCCGCAGCGTGGTGCCCTCACCCTCGGTCTCGATCCGCACCCGCTGCCCCGGACGCAGCAGTCGCAGCCCTCCCGCGTCGAACGCCGCCGCGTCGAAGTCCACCGGTGTGCCGTCGTCGAGCAGCACGCTGCCGCTGCGTGTCCCGGAGTCGTACGTGAACGAGGTCGCCTGCATGTGCGGCAGCCTATCGGTCCGCGGCGTGCGCCACCGGGGCCGACGGGCCCGCGGTGAACCGTCCCACCCCCAGTGCCAGCGCCTCCTCCAGATCGTCGGCCGTGTCCACGTCCCTGCGGACGGATTCGAGACCCGGCAGCGTGATCTCGACCGCCCCCGACGAGAGGTGCCGCGCCCGGGACGCCCCGCCGAAGGCCGGCCGCAATTCCACTCCGGGCATCGCGGAAAGAAATGTGGTGCCGATTCCCTGGGTATCACCGAGAAAGGCGCGGGGAAATGCGCCGGAGAATTCGAGCACCCGCCCCAATTCGGCGGGACGCAGGGCGGGCAGATCCGCGTTGAGCGCGGCCACCGCCGCACCCGGCCTTCGCGCCCGCACCGACCGCGCACCGTGTTCCAGCGCCGCGTTGAGACCGGCCGCCGGCGCGTCCCTCACGACGCGCGCGCCGAGGGCGTTCAGCGCCGCCCCGGCCACCGGGTCGTCCGTGACGACCACCACATCCGCCACCGCCCGGCAGGACAGGGCGGCCGACACGGTGTCCTGTGCGAACGCCAGGGCCATGCGGGGACGCAGAGCCTCACCCACCGCCCGCCCGAGCCTGCTCTTGGCCCGTGCGAGAGGTTTCAGCGGGACGACCAGGGACCAGGGGCCGGTCGGGTCGGTGTTCGTGGCGATCTCCCCCTCCGTGCGCATCAGCCCTTATTCTCGCCTGCCGGTACGACAACCGGGAGGTCCGCCCCCCACAGGTGAGGCGTACGGTGTTCTCCACAGCAGGGGCCCCCGGGCGAGGCAGCAGCGCCACGAGCCCCGCAGCAGCTCAGTTCCTAGAGGAAGGCGTCCGAGTGTCCCGCCGCAGAATCGGCTTCTGGTACCGCCTGGCGGCGGCCATCGCAAAACCGCCCCTGGTGGTTCTGTTCAAGCGGGACTGGCGGGGAATGGAGCACATTCCGGCCGATGGCGGATTCATCACCGCGGTCAATCACAACTCGTACCTGGACCCCCTGTCCTACGGGCATTTCCAGTACAACACCGGACGCGTCCCGCGGCTGCTCGCCAAGGCGGGTCTCTTCAGGACGCCGTTCGTCGGAATGATCCTGCGCGGTACCGGGCAGATCCCCGTCTACCGCGAGTCGACCAACGCCCTCGACGCCTTCCGGGCCGCCGTCGACGCCATCGAGCGGGGCGAGTGCGTCGCCTTCTACCCCGAGGGCACGCTCACCCGGGACCCCGACATGTGGCCGATGGCCGGCAAGACCGGCGCGGCCCGGGTCGCGTTGATGACCAAGGCTCCGGTCATCCCCGTCGCCCAGTGGGGCGCGAACCTCGCGATGCCGCCCTACGCCAAGGAGAACAAGCTCCGGCTGTTCCCCCGCAAGACCCTGCGGGTGCAGGCGGGACCGCCTGTCGACCTCACCCCGTACTACGGCCTGGAGCCGACGCCCGACGTCCTGCGCCAGGCGACCGAGACCATCATGGCCGCGGTCACCGCCCAGCTCGAGGACGTGCGCGGCGAGAAGGCGCCCGCCGAGCTCTACGATCACCGCAAGGCCCGTGCTGAACAGCGGCGCAAGGCAGAGGGAAAGGGAACGACGTGACGCACCCCGTCAAGGCGGCCGTCTTCGGAACCGGCTCATGGGGTACGGCCTTCGCCGTGGTCCTCGCCGACGCCGGCTGCGAGGTCACCCTCTGGGGCCGCCGCGCCGAGGTCGCCGAGGCCGTCAACACGACCCGTACCAACCCGGACTACCTGCCGGGCGTCGAACTGCCCGAGTCGGTCCGGGCCACCACGGACCCCGCGGAGGCGCTGCGCGGCGCCGACTTCGCGGTCCTCGTCGTGCCCTCGCAGACCCTGCGCGCCAATCTGGCGGACTGGGCGCATCACCTCGAGCCGCAGACGGTCCTCGTCTCCCTGATGAAGGGCGTCGAACTCGGCACCGCCAAGCGGATGAGCGAGGTCATCGCGGACGTCACCGCGGTCACCCCGGACCGGATCGCCGTCATCACCGGCCCCAACCTCGCCAAGGAGATCGCCGAACGCCGCCCCGCCGCGGCCGTCGTCGCCTGCCCGGACGAGGACGTCGCCCGGCGCCTCCAGGCCGCCTGCCACACCCCGTACTTCCGCCCGTACACCAACACCGACGTGGTCGGCTGCGAGCTCGGCGGCGCCGTGAAGAACGTCATCGGCCTCGCCGTGGGCATCGCCGACGGCATGGGCCTCGGCGACAACGCCAAGGGCTCCCTCATCACCCGCGGCCTCGCCGAGACCACCCGGCTCGGCCTCGCCATGGGCGCCGACCCGCTCACCTTCTCCGGACTGGCCGGACTCGGCGACCTGGTGGCGACCTGCTCCTCGCCCCTCTCGCGCAACCACACCTTCGGTACCAACCTCGGGCGGGGGATGACGCTCCAGGAGACCGTGGCCGTCACCAGCCAGACCGCCGAGGGCGTCAAGTCCTGCGAGTCCGTGCTGGATCTGGCGCGCAGGCACGGCGTCGACATGCCGATCACCGAGACCGTCGTGGGCATCGTCCACGAGGGCAAGCCGCCGGTCGTCGCGCTCAAGGAGCTGATGTCGCGCAGCGCCAAGCCCGAGCGACGCTGACTCGAGCCCTACCAGCAGGTACGCTCGTCGCGATATGAGCAGCCAGAACCTCCCCCAGAGCCCTGAGGGCCCCCTGAGCTCCGAGCAGCGCTCCGAGCCGGGCCGCAAGCCGCGTGTGGCCGTCGTGTTCGGCGGCCGGAGCTCCGAACACGGCATCTCGGTCGTCACGGCCGGCGCCGTCATGAGCGCCCTCGACCGGACGAAGTACGACGTCCTGCCGATCGGTATCACCAGGGACGGACGGTGGGTCCTCACGTCCGACGATCCGGCCCGCATGGCCATCACGGACCGCCAGGTGCCCGACGTGGACCAGCTCGCCGGGTCCGCACGCGGCGCCGTGGCGCTCTCCGTCGACCCGGGGAACCGTGACGTCGTCGTGGGCGAACCCGGTTCGGTGCCCGAGGTCCTGGGGGAGGTCGACGTCGTCTTCCCCGTGCTGCACGGCCCCTACGGCGAGGACGGCACGCTCCAGGGGTTCCTGGAGCTGTCCGGCGTGCCGTACGTCGGCGCGGGTGTCCTGTCCTCGGCCGTCGGCCAGGACAAGGAGTACATGAAGCGGGTGTTCGTCTCCTTCGGCCTGCCGGTCGGCCCGTACGAGGTCGTCCGCCCCCGGGAATGGGACACGGACCGCCCGGCCGCCCGCAAGCGCGTCATGGAGTTCGCGGCCGAACACGGCTGGCCGCTCTTCGTGAAGCCGGCCCGCGGCGGCTCCTCCATGGGCATCACCAAGGTCGACGACGCGGCCGGTCTCGACGAGGCGATCGAGGAGGCCCGCCGGCACGACCCCAAGTTCCTCGTGGAGTCCCTGCTGAGCGGCCGGGAGATCGAGTGCGGCGTGCTGGAGTTCGAGGACGGACCGCGCGCCAGCGTGCCCGCCGAGATCCCGCCCGTCACCGCGCACGACTTCTACGACTTCGAGGCCAAGTACATCGACTCGGCGGCCGGTCTGGTTCCCGCTCCGCTCACCGACGAGCAGACCGCCCAGGTGCAGCGGCTCGCCGTCGAGGCGTTCGAGGCCGCCTCCTGCGAGGGCCTGGTGCGCGCCGACTTCTTCCTCACCGACGACGGCTCGTTCGTCATCAACGAGGTCAACACCATGCCGGGATTCACTCCGATCTCGATGTTCCCCCGCATGTGGCAGGCGAGCGGGGTGGAGTACCCGGAGCTGGTGGACCGGCTGATCACGGCGGCGCTGAACCGCTCCACCGGCCTGCGCTGACCCCGCGGGTGAGGGCTGCCCCGTGCCGGGGCGGCCCTCACAGGCTGTCGGGGACCGTCTTCTTCACGGGCGCGGCGAACGCGGACAACGGGGTGATGTCATGCGCGTACTCGGACCCGAGCGTCACCTCGACGTACGCCTTGCGGTAGGTGGTCGTGAACCGGGGGCCGGCGTCGTCCCGCTGCTCCAGCAGCCAGTTGACGCCGTCCGCGTCGACGGCCTTGGACTGGGAATCGTCCATCTTCGCGGGCCGGGGGACGCCGCAGCGCAGTACGATCGCCCCGTCCCCCCAGCCGGCGGTCAGGTCCGAGTCCGGTGAGGGATCGGTCCGCTCCAGATCGTCGACGGTTCCCGGCAGTTCCTCGTGCAGTTCCCCGCAGTACCCGGCGGCCTCCGGCGACGGCGTGGGAACCGCCACCGAGGGCTGGTCACCACCGGAACATCCCGCCACGACCAGCACGAGCAGGGCGGCGGTGGGGGCGAGGACACGGGATCGGCGGGACCGGCGGCAGGTGTGAGTCACCGGACCAGCGTAGACAGGGGTCAGAGGTGGACGACCGGGCAGGTCAGGGTACGCGTGATGCCGTCCACCTGCTGGACCTTGGCGACCACCATGCGACCGAGCGCGTCGACCGTGTCGGCCTGCGCGCGCACGACCACGTCGTAAGGACCTGTGACGTCCTCTGCCTGAATCACTCCCGGGAGTTTCGCGATGGTCTCGGCGACGATCGACGCCTTGCCCACCTCGGTCTGGATGAGGATGTACGCCTGTACCACGGAACCTCCAGGGCGGCCACGAGGATCATGTGGGGGAAAGGGACGCCACGTTATCGCGTCGCCCCCGGCCGCGGGGAGACCTACGGGCCGGTTGACGCCCACCGCGTGGCGCACGCACCACAGAAGTTGACGTATCCCTCGACGGTACCGACAGCAGTGGGCGCTCGCGACCGCAAGCCCACCGGTGCGGAAGGGGGACAGTGATGCCCGCACGTCCCGGGGCCACCGGCTTCCGTGGGCCGTCCGCCCACGGTCCGGGCCCCCGGCCGCTGAAGCAGCCCGGACAGGTGTCCGGTGCGATAGATGAGAGGTGACACTCGGTGAAGGGAACTGTGGGCGAGTTGGGGGAGTTCGGGCTCATCAGAGAGCTCACGTCCCGGCTCACCACCACTCCGGCGGTACGGCTGGGGCCCGGCGACGACGCCGCGGTCGTGGCCGCTCCCGACCGCAGGGTCGTGGCCAGTACGGACATCCTGCTGGAAGGGCGGCACTTCCGCCGTGACTGGTCGACGGCGTACGACGTCGGCCGCAAGGCCGCCGCGCAGAACCTCGCCGACATCGCGGCGATGGGCGCCGTACCCACCGCGCTGCTCCTCGGCCTCGTCGTCCCGGCCGACCTGCCCGTCACCTGGGCCGGCGAGCTCATGGACGGCCTGCGCGACGAGTGCCAGGTCGCCGGTGCCGCCGTGGTCGGCGGCGATGTCGTCGGCGGCGACACCATCACCGTCTCGATCACCGCGCTCGGCGACCTGCGCAACCACGAACCCGTCACCCGGGCCGGCGCCCGCCCCGGCGACGTCGTGGCCGTGACCGGGTGGCTCGGCTGGTCCGCGGCCGGATTCGCCGTGCTCTCCCGGGGGTTCCGCTCGCCGCGGGCGTTCGTGGAGGCCCACCGGCGCCCCGAACCGCCGTACCACGCGGGCCCGGCGGCGGCCGGTCTGGGCGCCACGGCCATGACCGACGTCAGCGACGGACTCGTCGCCGACCTCGGGCACATCGCCGAGGCCAGCAAGGTCCGCATCGACCTGCGGTCCGGGCTCATCGACATCCCGTCGCAGATGTCCGACATCGGGCAGGCCGTCGGCGTCGACCCGCTGCAGTGGGTGCTCACCGGGGGAGAGGACCACGCGATCGTGGCGACCTTCCCGTCCGACGTGAAGCTCCCCGCGCGCTGGAAGATCATCGGGGAGGTTCTCAACCCCTCGGCGCTGCCCCAGGTCACCGTCGACGGGGCGCCCTGGACGAGCAAGGGCGGCTGGGACCATTTCGGATCCATCGAGGACGCCCAGTAGATTCCGGGGCATGAGCGCACCTGCCCCGATACCGCCCCGTGTCCTCACCGTCGCCGGATCCGACTCCGGCGGCGGTGCGGGCGTCCAGGCCGACCTGAAGACGATGCTGGCCCTCGGCACCCACGGCATGAGTGTGCTGACCGCCGTGACCGCCCAGAACTCGCTGGGCGTGCAGGGCGCGTGGGAGCTCCCCGCGGACGCCGTACGCGCCCAGTACCGCAGCGTGGTCGACGACATCGGCGTCCAGGCGGTGAAGACCGGCATGCTGTCCTCGGCCGTGATCGTGGACACCGTCGCCGGACTCCTCGCCGGCACCGGCGCACCCGTCGTCGTCGACCCCGTGGGGGTCTCCAAGCACGGGGACGCGCTGCTCGCCGCCGAAGCCCTCGACTCCGTACGCACGAAGCTGCTGCCCGTCGCCACGGTCGCCACCCCGAACCTCGACGAGGTGACCCAGCTCACCGGCGTCACCGTCACCGACGAGACGGGAATGCGCAGGGCCGCGGCGGAGGTCCTCGCCTTCGGACCGCGCTGGGTGGTGATCAAGGGCGGCCATCTGCCCGGTGACGCCGTGGACCTGCTGACGGACGGTGACGAGGAGCACTGGCTCCGCGCACCGCGGCACGACAACCGGCACACCCACGGCACCGGCTGCACCCTGGCCTCCGCCATCGCCTGCGGACTCGCCCGCGGGCAGGACGTCCCGACCGCGGTGCGGGGCGCGAAGGAGTACGTCACCGGCGCGATCCGGGCCGGCTTCGCGCTGGGCGGCGGGATCGGCCCCGTCGACCACGGCTGGCGCGCACGGACCGCCCGCTGAGCAGCAGGCCCGGCCCGCGCACAGCAAAAAGCCGGTCCACCGAGGTGGACCGGCTTTTTGGGCAACCGGAAGGCTGCGCTACGACGGGGACGTCAGCGCGCGACCTTGCCGGCCTTGATGCACGAGGTGCAGACGTTGAGCCGCTTCGGCGTCCGACCGACCACGGCACGCACGCGCTGGATGTTGGGATTCCAGCGACGGGACGTACGGCGGTGCGAGTGCGAAATGCTGTTGCCGAAGCTCGGCCCCTTGCCGCAAACGTCGCAGTTGGCAGCCACGGGTCACTCCAAAACTTCAGATGCACTTACAGTGAATTCCGGCGCGCCGGAATCATTTTACTGAAGTGGCGGTACCGGAGGAATGTCCCGACTCTCGTCGGGCAACCGAAGCAGCATACAACGGCTGCGTCGGAGATACGAAACTACCACGACGCCCCGGGCACTCCGTCCCCGCACCTGTGCCCGAGGGGTCCGCCGGCGAGGACTACCCTGCGGTGCAGCCAGCCCCCCACGGCCGTCCCAAGGAGGACCAACGGTGCCGCAGTCCCCCGACGCTCTCGACGCCGTCGCGGTGCGCGCCTGGTGCTCACTGGCCCTGGAGGCCCTCGGCCGGCAGCGGGCGGCCATCGACGCCATCAACGTCTATCCGGTCGCCGACGGGGACACCGGCACCAACCTCTACTTCACCGTGGAGTCCGCCGCCGCCGCCGTCGAAGCGGTCTTCGCCGCCCATGAGACCGGCCCCACCGTGCCCGCTCACGCCGACGTCGTGCGGGCCATGGCGCACGGTGCGCTGATCGGTGCCAGGGGGAACTCCGGGACCATCCTGGCCCAGCTGCTGCGCGGCATGGCCGCCGTGCTGTCCGAGGCGGGTGACGCGGATCACCTGCGGACCGCGCTGGCGGAGGCCGCCGCCGCGGCGCGGCTGGCCGTGGCCCGTCCCGTGGAGGGAACGGTGCTCACCGTCGCCACCGCCGCGGCCGAGGCGGCCGTGGCCACCGGCCGGGACTCCGGCCTCGAAGAGGTGGCCGAAGCGGCGTACGAAGGGGCGCGGGCCGCCCTGGCCGCCACCCCTGGCCAGCTCCCCGTCCTCGGCCGCGCGGGGGTCGTGGACGCGGGCGGGCAGGGCCTGGTCACCGTACTGGGAGCCCTGCTGGAAGCGGTCGGAGGCCGGGCCCGCGGGGGCGCCGTCGGGCCGGCCCCCGAGACCTTGCCCCTGACCGGCGACTGCGCGGAGCCGGGACCGGACGGCGGTCCGGCCTTCGAGGTCATCTATCTGCTGGAGGCCTCCGACGACGCGGTCGCCCGGCTGCGGAACCGGCTGGACGCGCTGGGGGACTCCCTCGTCGTGGTCGGCGGCGACGGCCTGTGGAACGTCCACGTCCACGTCGACGACGCCGGCGCGGCCGTCGAGGCCGGGGTCGAGGCGGGCCGCCCCTACCGGATCCGGATCACCCACTTCGCCGCCGACCGGGGCTCGGCCCACCGCGAACCCGCCCAGCGCGCGGTCGTCGCCGTGGTACCCGGCGACGGCCTCTCCGGTCTGTGCGCCGAGGCCGGTGCGACCACCGTGCTGGCGCGCCCCGGGGAGCCGCCGGCCAGCGGCGAACTGGTGGACGCCATCCGCCGGGCGCACGCCCGCGAGGTGGTCCTGCTGCCCAACGACGCACAGCTGCGCCACACCGCGGCCGCGGCCGCCGAACAGGCCAGGACCGAGGGCATCCGCGTCGCCCTGGTCCCGACCCGCGCCGCCGTCCAGGGCATCGCCGCGCTCGCCGTCCACGAGCCGGGCCGCAGCTTCGACGAGGACGTCGTCGCGATGACCTCGGCGGCCGGAGCCACCCGCTACGCCGAACTGGCCGTCGCCGAGCGGCAGTCGTGGACCATGGCGGGCATCTGCCAGGCAGGCGACGTCCTCGGACTGATCGACGGGGACGTCGTGGTCATCGGCGAGGACGTCCCCGGCACGGCCCGCACCGTCCTGGACCGGATGCTCTCGGCGGGCGGCGAACTCGTCACCCTCGTCCTGGGGGAGGACGTGCCCGACCTCCTGGGCGACGAGCTGAGCGAACACGTCCGGGAGGGCTACCTCGCCGTCGACACGGTCGTCTACCGGGGCGGCCGCCAGGCGGCGCCCCTGCTGATCGGCGTCGAGTGAGACGACACCGGGCGCCGCGCCCGGCGGTGTCTGTCGGTGCCGTGGTGTGCAATGGACCCCGTGTCCGCTTTCGATGAACCCCTCAAGAAGCTGCTCGGCGGAGCCACCGCGAAGGTGATGGCCGAACACCTCGACCTGCATACGGTCGGTGATCTGCTGCACCACTACCCGCGCCGCTACGAGGAGCGGGGCCGCCTCACGGCGCTCACCGAGCTCCCGCTCGACGAGCACGTGACCGTCGTCGCCCAGGTCGCGGACGCGCGGATCATGATGTTCAACAACGGCCGGGGCAAGCGCCTCGAGGTCACCCTGACCGACGGGAGCGGCAGGCTCCAGCTGGTCTTCTTCGGCCACGGCGTCCACAAGCCCCACAAGGAGCTGCTGCCCGGCCGCAGGGCGATGTTCGCGGGCAAGGTCTCCGTCTTCAACCGGAAGATGCAGCTCGCCCACCCCACCTACCAGCTCCTCGACGCGCGGGACGACGACGCCGGCGACGTGACCGAGGCCGTCGACGCCTTCGCGGGTCAGCTGCTGCCGATCTACCCGGCCTGCAAGCAGCTCGACTCCTGGCGGATCGCCAAGGCCGTCGACACCGTCCTGCCCAGCGCCCAGGAGGCGGTGGACCCGCTGCCCCCGGCCCTGCGCGAGGGGCGCGGATTCGTCCCCCTGCCGGAGGCGCTGCTCAGGATCCACCGGCCGCAGACCAAGGCGGACATCGCGGCCGCGCGGGACCGGCTCCGCTGGGACGAGGCCTTCGTCCTCCAGGTCGCGCTCGCCCGCCGCAGGTACGCCGACACCCAACTCCCGGCGAAGGCGCGCCGGTCCGTCCCCGGCGGGCTGCTCGACGCCTTCGACGCGACCCTCCCCTTCACCCTCACCGAAGGCCAGCAGAAGGTCACCGGGGAGATCTTCGACGCCCTGGCGACGGAACACCCCATGCACCGGCTGCTCCAGGGGGAGGTCGGGTCCGGCAAGACGCTGGTCGCCCTGCGCGCCATGCTCAGGGTCGTCGACGCGGGCGGCCAGGCGGCGATGCTCGCGCCCACCGAGGTGCTGGCCCAGCAGCACCACCGCTCGGTCACCGAGATGATGGGCGAGCTCGCCGAGAAGTGGGGGCTGTGGCGCGATGCGCCTCCTCAGGAGGGTGGCGGCGGGCGACCGGAGGGAATGCCGGGCGGGTCCGGCCTGGGCACGAAGGTCGTCCTGCTCACCGGGTCCATGGGTGTGGCGGCCCGCCGCCAGGCGCTGCTCGACCTGGTCACGGGCGAGGCCGGGATCGTCATCGGCACCCATGCGCTGATCGAGGACAAGGTCCAGTTCCACGACCTCGGTCTGGTCGTCGTCGACGAACAGCACCGCTTCGGCGTGGAACAGCGCGACGCGCTGCGCTCCAAGGGGAAGCAGCCGCCCCACCTCCTGGTCATGACGGCCACCCCCATTCCCCGGACGGTCGCGATGACGGTCTTCGGCGATCTGGAGACCTCGGTGCTCGACCAGCTCCCGGCCGGCCGTTCGCCCATCGCCAGCCACGTCGTCCCCGCCAAGGACAAGCCGCACTTCCTCAGCCGCGCCTGGGAACGCGTCCGCGAAGAGGTGGAGAACGGCCACCAGGCGTACGTCGTGTGCCCCCGCATCGGCGACGAGGACGAGCCGGCCGGCAAGAAGACGAAGAAGGCCGCCGAGGAGGACGGTGACAAGCGTCCGCCCCTCGCGGTGCTGGAGATCGCCGAGCAGCTCGCCAAGGGCCCGCTCGCCGGTCTGCGCGTCGAGGTCCTGCACGGCAGGATGCCCGCCGACGACAAGGACGACGTGATGCGCCGGTTCGCCGCCGGTCAGGCCGACGTCCTCGTCGCCACCACCGTCATCGAGGTGGGGGTGAACGTCCCCAACGCCACCGCGATGGTGATCATGGACGCGGACCGGTTCGGCGTGTCCCAGCTGCACCAGCTCAGGGGCCGTGTCGGGCGCGGCAGCGCCCCCGGCCTCTGCCTGCTGGTCAGCGAGGCCCACGAGGCGAGCCCCGCCCGGGCGAGGCTGTCCGCGGTGGCCGCCACCCTCGACGGCTTCGAGCTCTCCCGCATCGACCTCGAACAGCGCCGCGAGGGTGACGTCCTCGGTCAGGCCCAGTCCGGCGTCCGCTCCTCCCTGCGCGTGCTCAGCGTCATCGACGACGAGGAGGTCATCGCCGCGGCCCGCGAGGAAGCCGTCCGCGTCGTCGCGGACGACCCCGGGCTCGAGCGCCTGCCGGAGCTGCGCACCGCACTGGACGCGCTGCTCGACAAGGACCGGGAGGAGTACCTCGACAAGGGGTGACCGGGCGGATCCCCGGCGACGCCATATCGTGGGGAGCACGGCGCACGTCCCGTCCTGCGCGCCGCCCGCGACCCGAGGAACAGACCCATGACCCGCGTGATCGCCGGCACGGCCGGCGGACGCCGCCTGGCCGTCCCGCCCGGCACCGGCACCCGCCCCACCTCCGAACGTGCGCGCGAGGCCCTGTTCTCCACCTGGGAGGCGCTCCTGGGCACGCTCGACGGCATCCGCGTCGCCGATCTCTACGCGGGTTCCGGCGCGGTGGGCCTGGAGGCGCTCTCGCGCGGAGCCGTCCACGCCCTGCTCGTGGAGGCCGACGCCAGGGCCGCGCGCACCGTCCGCGACAACATCCGCACCCTCGGCCTGCCCGGTGCCGAGTTCCGTGCGGGCAAAGCCGAACAGATCGTGACGGGACCGGCACCCTCCGATCCGTACGACGTGCTCTTCCTCGATCCGCCGTACGCCGTCACCGACGACGATCTTCGGGAGATCCTGCTCACACTCCGGGCTCAGGGGTGGCTCACGGACGACGCTCTCGTCACGGTGGAACGGAGCACCAGAGGCGGGGAATTCACCTGGCCCGAAGGATTCGAGCCAGAGCGGGCGCGTCGCTACGGCGAAGCCACGTTTTGGTACGGTCGCGCCGCTTCTACGTGCGAAGACGCACGATGACCGCACCGGAGAGCGAGGGAATCACGTTGCGCCGCGCCGTCTGTCCGGGGTCGTTCGACCCCATCACCAACGGGCATCTCGACATCATCGGACGAGCCTCGAAGCTGTACGACGTCGTGCACGTCGCCGTGATGATCAACCAGTCCAAGAAGGGCCTGTTCACCGTCGACGAGCGGATCGAGCTGATCCGCGAGGTGACCGCCGACTTCGGCAACGTCGAGGTCGAGTCCTTCCACGGCCTGCTGGTCGACTTCTGCAAGCAGCGCGACATCCCGGCGATCGTGAAGGGCCTGCGGGCCGTCAGCGACTTCGACTACGAGCTGCAGATGGCCCAGATGAACAACGGCCTCTCGGGTGTCGAGACGCTCTTCGTGCCGACGAACCCCACCTACAGCTTCCTGTCGTCCTCCCTGGTCAAGGAGGTCGCCACCTGGGGAGGCGACGTGGCGCACCTGCTTCCGCCGACGGTCCACGAGGCCCTCGTCAAGCGGCTCGGCGAGAAGTGACGCACTGACGGACCGTCACCAGGTGTCGGGCGGGAGGCGACTGGCCTTACAGTCGTCCCGTCCGTCTCCAACAGCAGCAGAGAGTGGCGAGCACACGGTGGACGTGCAGAAGAAGCTCGACGAGATCGTCGAAACGGTCGGCAACGCCCGGTCCATGCCCATGTCGGCGTCCTGCGTGGTCAACCGGGCCGAACTGCTCGCGATGCTCGAGGAGGTGCGCGAGGCCCTGCCCGGCTCGCTCGCCCACGCCCAGGAACTCATCGGCGGCAGTGAGCAGCTCGTCGAGCAGGCCCGGCAGGAGGCCGGGCGGATCATCGAGTCCGCCCGCGCGGAGCGCGGCTCGCTGATCTCCGGTACCGAGATCGCCCAGCAGTCCCAGGCCGAGGCTGACCGGATCCTGTCCGAGGCCCGCAGGGAGGCCGACGAGGTCCGCGGCGAGGCCGACGAGTACGTCGACAGCAAGCTGGCCAACTTCGAGGTCGTCCTCACCAAGACCATCGGGTCCGTCGACCGGGGCCGCGAGAAGCTCCTCGGCCGCGGCCAGGGCGTCGACGAGCAGGGTTACGAGGACCCCGACTTCGCCGAGGCACCCGAGCGCAGCGCCGACCCGGAGACGCTCCGCCGGCGCGCCGACGACTACGTGGACACCAAGCTCGGCGCCTTCGAGGCCGTGCTCGCCAAGACCCTGGAGGCCGTCGGCCGGGGCCGCCAGAAGCTGCACGGCCGGGTCGCCACCGACGACCTCGGTGCGCACATGGCGGCCCAGGACGCGGCCGGAGGCGCTCGGCACACCAGTGACGAGGACCACTGGGCCGGTCTGGCCGAGCTCGCCACCCCCGAGCCGCCCCGGAGCCCCGCGCAGCACTCCTACGCGGAGCCGGCGCAGCCGGACTACGCGCCGGTGGCCGGCTACCAGGACCCCGCGCAGTCCGGCTTCCCGGCCCAGGCCCAGCCCGACCAGCAGTACGCCCAGACGTACGGGTACCAGGACCAGCAGCAGCCGCAGGACGCCTACGGCTACCAGCAGCAGCCCGACCCGTACGGCTACCAGCAGCAGGCGTACGACCCCAACCAGCAGCAGGACTACGGCTGGCAGCAGCAGGCCCAGATCCCCGCCCAGCAGGGGGAGGGCGCGCTCGACGAGACCAGTCTCTTCGACACCAGCATGATCGACCTGGATCAGCTGCGCCGGTACGAGCAGGGCCGCTGACCGGAGCGGGCCGTACCGGATTGGGAGCTGGGCGGTACGTCCAGTATCCTGGCTCTTCGGTCGCGTGTATGTCCGCGATCCCGGCTGCCCTCTTTCCGTCAGGACAGGGGTGGCCCTCCCGAAGCCGCACCACGCACATGATTTCGAAAGCAGGAAAAGCCCTGAACGGCCACCTCGACCACCGCAGCCCTCTCGTGTTCGATACGCGCGAGCTGGGCCGGCGTCCTGGTGCCATGAAGCGGCTGACCCGCACGGCGGAAGCACCGAAGGACCTCGGCATCGACGGGGTCATCGGCGTTCCGGAGAACGCGCCCCTGGCGCTGGACCTCCGCCTCGAATCGGTCATGGAAGGGGTGCTCGTCACAGGCACCGCCCGTGCGACGGCCGAGGGGGAGTGCGTAAGGTGTCTGGAGCCGCTGACCCTCGAGGTCGAAGCGGACTTCCAGGAGATGTTCTCGTACCCTGACGCCGATGACCGGAACCGCAGCAGGACCGCGGACCCGGTCGACGACGCCGAGGACGACGAGGACAGGTTCTTTCTCGAGGACGACTCGTTCGACCTCGAGCCTGTGCTGCGTGACGCGGTGGTGCTCGCACTGCCGCTGCAGCCGGTGTGCAAGGAGACCTGTGCCGGTCTGTGTTCCGAATGCGGAATCAGGCTGGACGAGAATCCGGACCATCACCACGACGTCGCCGACATCCGTTGGGCGGCACTGCAAGGACTCGCCGAGACCGTTCAGGACGGCGAGAAGGACAACATGGGCGGCGCCGAACCGGGCGTCGACGAGAAGCAGGAGAAGTAGCCGTGGCTGTTCCGAAGCGGAAGATGTCGCGCAGCAACACGCGCCACCGCCGGTCGCAGTGGAAGGCTGCGGTCCCCACCCTGGTTTCGTGCGAGCGTTGCCAGGAGCCGAAGCTCCAGCACATTGCGTGCCCGAGCTGCGGCACCTACAACAAGCGCCAGGTCCTCGAGGTCTGAGCGGCTGGTGAGAGGCCCGATGTCTGAGTTGTCCAGCTCCAAGAAGCAGACAGACAACATCAACACAGCCTCGTCCCACACGCTTCTGGAAGGGCGGCTCGGGTATCACCTCGAGTCCGCCCTTCTGGTGCGTGCGCTGACCCATCGCTCGTACGCGTACGAGAACGGCGGTCTGCCCACCAACGAGCGGCTCGAGTTCCTCGGGGACTCGGTTCTCGGCCTGGTGGTCACGGACACGCTGTACCGCACCCACCCCGACCTGCCCGAAGGCCAGCTGGCCAAGTTGCGGGCCGCGGTGGTCAACTCGCGTGCACTTGCGGAAGTGGGCCGCGGCCTCGAACTCGGCTCCTTCATCCGGCTCGGCCGCGGTGAAGAGGGCACGGGTGGCCGGGACAAGGCTTCCATCCTCGCCGACACCCTTGAAGCGGTGATCGGCGCCGTCTATCTCGACCAGGGCCTCGGCGCGGCCTCGGAGCTGGTCCACCGGCTCTTCGACCCGCTGATCGACAGGTCCTCCAACCTCGGAGCCGGCCTGGACTGGAAGACCAGTCTCCAGGAGCTCACCGCGAGCGAGAGCCTCGGAGTTCCCGAGTACCTCGTCACGGAGACCGGCCCCGACCACGAGAAGACCTTTACTGCTGCTGCTCGCGTCGGTGGTGTCTCGTACGGCACCGGCACCGGTCGTAGCAAGAAGGAAGCGGAGCAGCAGGCGGCCGAGTCCGCCTGGCGCGAGATCAGCGCCGCCGCGGAAGCACGGGAGGCCGCGGCCAAGGCCGCAGCTGACGGAGGGGCCGCCGACACCCCTGCCGGCCCGTCGCCGCACTCGGACGCAGCTCCTGCCTGATCCATCCGGAAGCCCCTCGGTGCCTCGGCGCACCGAGGGGTTTTCGCTGTCCCGCCACGTCGTCGAAGGAGTGCCCGCCGTGCCCGAACTGCCCGAGGTCGAAGTCGTGCGGCGGGGCCTGGAACGCTGGACCGCCGGACGCACCGTCGAGGCCGTCGAGGTCCTGCATCCGCGTGCGGTCCGCCGGCACCTCGCCGGCGGCGCCGACTTCGCGGCCCGGCTGCGCGGTCTGCGGTTCGGCACGGCGATGCGCCGCGGCAAGTACCTCTGGGTGCCCCTCGACGAGGCGGACTCCTCGCTCCTGGGCCATCTCGGCATGAGCGGTCAGCTGCTCGTGCAGCCCGAGGACGCCGTGGACGAGAAACACCTGCGTATCCGGATCCGCTTCGACGACGCGCTCGGCACCGAGCTGCGCTTCGTCGACCAGCGCACCTTCGGCGGGCTGTCGCTGCACGACAACACCCCCGACGGCCTGCCCGACGTCATCGCCCACATCGCACGCGACCCCCTCGACCCGGCCTTCGACGACGCCGCCTTCCACCTCGCGCTGCGTCTGCGCCGTACGACGGTCAAGCGGGCCCTGCTGGACCAGTCCCTGATCAGCGGCGTGGGCAACATCTACGCCGACGAGGCGCTCTGGCGCAGCCGGCTCCACTACGAGCGGCCGACCGCGAGCCTGACGCGCCCGCGGACGGCGGAGCTGCTCGGCCATGTCCGGGCGGTGATGAGGGAGGCCCTCGACCAGGGCGGTACCAGCTTCGACAGCCTGTACGTCAACGTGAACGGTGAGTCCGGCTACTTCGACCGGTCCCTGGACGCGTACGGGCGGGAGGACGAGCCCTGCCGCCGCTGCGGTACGCCGATGCGCCGGCGGCCCTGGATGAACCGCAGCAGCTACTTCTGCCCGCGCTGCCAGCGTCCGCCACGGATCTCCTGACGTCTCCCGCTCAGGCCCCGTGCGCGGCGTCGTACCGGGCGCGGGCCTCGACGACCTCGGGCATCCGGCCCTCGACCAGCTCGATGAGGGCCGTCAGCCGCTCCGCGACCTGTCGGCCGAGCGGTGTGAGGCCGTAGTCGACCCGCGGCGGATTGGTCAGCTGCGCATCGCGGTGCACCAGGCCGTCGCGCTCCAGCGCGTGCAGCGTCTGGGAGAGCATCTTCTCGCTGACTCCGTCGACCCGGCGGCGCAGCTCGTTGAAGCGGGCGCCGCTCTCGTACAGCGCGCCCAGGGTCAGACCGCCCCAGCGGCCCGTGACGTGCTCCAGCGTCCCCCGCGAGGGGCACTGCCGGGAGAAGACGTCGAAGGCCGCGTCGCTGTGGTCCTGCAGGGGGGCGGTGGCCGTCTCACTCATGACCGCCAGCTTACGCCGGTGCAGCGCTCACTTCCGGTGAGCGCTGCACCGGCCTGTTCAGCGGGTCACGACGGCCGTCTCGCTCGCGCCCGACTCGGTGCCGTCCGCGTAGAGGACCGAGACGCGGTAGTACACCGTGCTCGCCGGCGGCGCGGCAGGGTCACGCCAGTGCCACGAGGTGACGGCGTCCCTGGGCTCCGTGCGCACCAGGTCGAAGACCCCGGTCTGCGGGTTCCAGCGCCGGACGGCGAAACCGGTGACGTCGGCGAGGTTCTCGGAACTGCCGAGCGCCCAGGAGAGCCACGCGTTCTGGTCGGAACCCAGGTAGGCGAGGGGCGCCCCCGTCGCGGCCGGGGCGGCCGGGCGAAGGTCCAGCTCGGTGACGTCGACGGTGGTGGCGCCTCCGGGGCCGGGGGCCAGCTGGTTCCCGTACTGGTCCACGGCGACCACGCCGTACCGGACCTGCTGGCCGTCCGCGGGTACGGCGTCGTGGAACGTCGTCCCGGTGATCTGCCACGGCTGGAAATCCGACGGGTGCGGCACCGCGGTGTAGGTCCACCGTCCGTCGGCCAGGGCGCCGCGCATCAGGAGGTAGTGCGCGACTCCGGGACTCTCGCTCCGGTCCCAGGAGACGGTGACGCCGTTCTCCTCGGGCACGGCGGTCACGCCGGTCACGGCCGCGGGCGCGGTCGTGTTCCCGACGACGGTGAGCGTCAGCTCCTCGGACGGGGTCCCTCCGTTGCCCTCGTGGTCCAGGGCCACGACCCGGTACGCGTAGGTGACACCGGGCGGCGGGGCGGCGTCCGTGAAGTTGGTCCCCCGCACGCCGGCGGCGACCTCCGTACGCCTCGCGTTCGCGGTCCCCGGACGGCTGGTCCGGAAGACCGAGTACCCGGCGAAGTCGGCACTGGTCCTCTCGGACGCGTCCCAGGTCACGGTGACCCCTGCCTCGCTCTCCGAGGCACGCGCGTTGAGCGCGGTGTCGACGGGACCGGTCAGGTCGTCGCTGTAGTACATCGCGGTACCGGAGGGCGCCGACTCGTTGCCGTGGGTGTCGACCGCCGTCACGACGTAGTAGTAGACGTCACCCGTCTGCGGAAGCGGTCCGCGGTATCCGCCGCCCGACGAGGCGAGGCGGTTGGCGGCCGTGAGGGCGACCGGCCGGGACGTCGAGCGGTAGACCCGGTACTCGGCGAGGTCGGGCTCGGTGTTGCCGTCCCAGTAGAGAGTGATCTCGGTGGGGCTGCCCATGGCCCAGTTGTCCTCGACGCCCTTCGGGGCGGCGGGGGCGACGCGGTCCACGGTGGTGACGGCGAGGTCGGCGGTGCCGGACGAGGCGTTGCCCGCCTTGTCGTACGCGCGCACCTCGTAGTAGTAGACGTTGCCGTCCTTCGGCACGGCCGTGTCGGTGTACGAGGTGGAGGTGGTGGTGGCCAGGGGCTGCGCGGGGTAGGCGGCTCCCTTCAGCCGCCGGTAGACGCGGTACCCGGCGAGGTCCATCTCCTTGTTCCTGGCCCAGGCGACCTTCGTCGACGTGGTGGCGGCGTCGTAGGCGACGGTGGTGCCCGTGGGGACCAGTGGCTTGACCTTGTCGACGCTCGCGGAGGCGCGGGGCGTGTAGGCGAACCTGACGTTCGCGGCGCCGGTCCAGTTCACGAAGTCGACACGGAGGCTGTGCGTCCCCTTGGGGATCGTCACATTGACCGTCCTGGAGACGGTGGTGGAGACGTTCTTCCACACGTCGACCTTGCGCACGCCGTCGACGTAGACGCGGATGCCGTCGCGGGTGGCGGCGGTGAACGTGAACGGGCCGCCGGAACCGAAGTCACGGGTCATGGACCAGCGGACCCCGAAGTTGTCGGCGGGCATCCCCTTGTAACCGGGTGCGCCCGTGCCCCAGTTCTGGTCGATCACGGAGTCGCAGTCCGTGCCCTTGGGCGTCCCGGTGAACGTCGTGTTCGCGTAGAACGTCCGCTTGAAGACGGGAGATGCACAGGTCACGGCTGCCGAGGCGGGGGCAGCCGCCGCGAGCAGGGTGCCCGCGGTGGAGAGTACGACGGCGGCGGCCGTGGCCGCCGTGGTGCCTCTGGGTCGGTTCATGCGTTCCTTCGCTTCTGATCATCTGAGTCACGAAGTGACTGCTGACGATCAAGACTCTTTCGAAGGGGGCATGGTTGTAGGCCGCCGACGCGGTTCGCCGGTTACCGGGCCGGACAGCGCGAGACCCCTGCCGGTCCTGGGACGGGCAGGGGTCCTCGTCGCGCCGGCCGTCGAGGCCGTGGGCCGGTCAGAAGCCGAAGTCCTGCGTCCACCAGGGGCCGCCGGAGCCGAGGTGGACGCCCACGCCGAGCGTCTTGTAGTCGCAGTTGAGGATGTTCGCCCGGTGGCCCTCACTGTTCATCCAGGCGTCCATCACGGCCTGTGCGTCGGCCTGGCCACGGGCGATGTTCTCGCCGCCCAGCCCTTGCACCCCGGCTGCCGAGGCACGGTCCCAGGGGGTCGCACCGTCGGGATCGGTGTGGCCGAAGAAGTCCCGGGCCGCCATGTCCTCGCTGAAGTCCTGGGCGAGTGCCGTGAGCGGGGCACTGGTGGTGACCGGGCTGCAGCCGACCTTCGCGCGCTCCTGGTTGACCAGGGCCAGCACGGCCGCCTGGGCGGAGGTGGCGGACGGACTCGACGAAGGGGTGGCCTTGCCGGTCGGGGCGGCCGAGGAGGGCTTCGGAGCGGCCGGGGCCGTGGTCGCCGGGGCCGACGAGGACTTCTTCGGTGTGGCGGCCGGGGCCTTCGTCCGTTCCGGCGCCTTCGACGCGGACTTCGACGCGGAGGCGGACGGCTCGGCGCTCGGCTTCGCGCTGGGAGTCGCGGAGGGGGAGTTCGAGGGTGAGGCCGAACGGCCGGACCCCCTGTCGGCCTCGGCCGACGCGGAGGCGGAGGTGCGCCCGGTCGGCTCGTCGGAGGACTCGCCCTGGGTCAGAAGGTCGGGAGCGCCGCCCGCGTGGACCTGGTCGGCGGCCCCGCCGCCGCTGATGCTGTAGGTGTCGCCTCCCGGCAGCAGGCCGGACGCGACGGCGACGGCACCGACGGCCACGGCCGCGGAGACGCCGAGGAGCCCGGCGCGTACGGGTAGGCCCGCACGCTTCTTCCGGCGTGCACCGCGGTGGCCGTCCTCCGTGCCCGCCGCGTGCTGCTCAGCGGCGGGGGCCGCGCCTGCGCGTCGATGCCGTCCCATGCGCTGTGCCTTCCTCGTGCTCCGGGCGTCGTTCCGACGTCACCGTATTCAAGATCCGACTCACCCGAACGGGTGAGGCTATTGCGAGGGGACCTTACGCCATGGCTGATTGGGGCGGCGTGCTGCTTGAGCAATTGGCCGGTTAGCGTTCGGGCATGAACGAAGATGCACGCCTTGTCGTCTGGGTACGCGGCCGAGTACAGCAAGTAGGGTTCCGCTGGTTCACCAGGGAAAATGCTTTGGAGATCGGAAAGCTCACCGGCTTCGCGCTCAATCTCGACGACGGCCGGGTGCAGGTGGTGGCCGAAGGGCCGCGTGAGAATTGCCACCGTCTGCTGGAGTGGCTCGGCTCCGACGACACACCCGGGCGCGTGGACGGCGTCACTGAGATCTGGGACACGCCGCGCGGTGGTTACGAGGGATTCGCGGTCCGCTGATTCCGGCCCGGAAATGAGGGCCGGGTCCGCCGGGTGGTCAAAGGGTGGCGCACGGTCACCCGGAGGTGTGCCGAGGGGGCCGCACCCGAAATGACCTGCGGAAGGAGCCGGCGCATGTACATGGTTGCCAAGACGCGCGCGTCATGCCAGGCTGCGGCATTGACGAAGATCTCGTGCCCCACGGGAACCCCGCAGGAGAGCCGCGCCGCATGATCGTCAGGCCGCGCGCCCCCGGGACACCCGGCCCGTCGGCGTGTGATCGTGTTGACCGTCAAACTTTTTGGTGAGACGCTGAAATCCCCGCGCACCTTAGCTGTTCGGCAGAGCTGGAGACAGCGGAACAGCAGTGGACACAGAGCACTGCCGAACACCGCGGGTGCGATTCCCATACGACCCACACCGCATCGGTCGGTCACTCAGTGTGGAGGACCAAGCATCATGGCAAAGGCGCTTCTCGGTTACGTCGGCGGTTCCGACCCGCGACTCCTCGCCGAGATGCGACGGCTTCAGAAGCGCGTCCAGGACCTGGAATCCGAGCTCGTACGGATCCAGGACGAGAACGACGCGCTCAACGCCGCCGCCCAGCACGAGTCGCTGCTCGACAGCATCGACATCGACGTACCCCAGGCGGAGCCCGCGCTGACCTGACCCCCAGGCCCTGCCGGGGCCGGTCGGGCCACACGTCACCCGCTCGGGATCAACCACAGAAGTCTTCGTCACGGATCGTCGTCCTGGACCACCGAGGATCGCTCGGGATCCGGCCGGTTCGCGCGATCCGTCACGCAAGGCTGTGCTCGGATGACCGCACAGCACACCGTGCGGCATTCACCAGGGACGCTTCGGCGTCCCTTTTCCCTTTCCCCCCGGCTCCGTCCCCGCCCTACCGCTCTTCGCCTACCGTCTGATGTGCCCTGCACCTTCATCAGCGAAACCGGGAGTGAAAGGTAGAGTCCGGCGGCGTGCACCTCAAGGCCCTGACCCTCCGCGGTTTCAAATCGTTCGCCTCCGCCACGACACTTCGGTTCGAACCGGGGATCACCTGCGTCGTCGGCCCCAATGGTTCGGGCAAATCCAATGTGGTGGACGCGCTCTCCTGGGTCATGGGTGAGCAGGGGGCGAAATCCCTGCGCGGCGGCAAGATGGAAGACGTGATCTTCGCCGGCACCACGGGAAGGCCGCCCCTGGGACGCGCGGAAGTGTCGTTGACGATCGACAATTCCGACGGCGCGCTGCCCATCGAGTACGCCGAAGTGACGATCACCCGGATCATGTTCCGCAACGGCGGCAGCGAATACCAGATCAATGGCGACACCTGCCGACTGCTCGACATCCAGGAACTCCTCTCGGACTCCGGCATCGGCCGCGAGATGCACGTCATCGTCGGCCAGGGCCGGCTGGACTCCGTCCTGCACGCCGATCCGACCGGGCGCCGCGCGTTCATCGAAGAGGCGGCGGGCGTGCTCAAGCACCGCAAGCGCAAGGAGAAGGCGCTGCGGAAACTGGAGGCGATGGGCGCGAACCTCGCCCGGGTCCAGGACCTCACCGACGAACTGCGCCGCCAGCTCAAGCCGCTGGGCCGGCAGGCGGCCGTGGCCCGCCGGGCCGCCGTCATCCAGGCGGACCTGCGGGACGCCCGGCTGCGGCTCCTCGCCGACGACCTGGTGCGGCTGCGGGAGGCGCTGCGTGAGGAGATCGCCGACGAGGCGGCCCTCAAGCAGCGCCGGGAGGCGACGGAGTCCGAACTCAAGGCGGCGCTCGCCCGCGAGGCAGGCCTGGAGGACGAGGTGCGCAGGCTGGCGCCGCGACTGCAGCGGGCCCAGCAGACCTGGTACGACCTCTCGCAGCTGGCCGAGCGGGTGCGGGGGACGATCTCGCTCGCCGATGCCCGGGTGAAGAGCGCCACCGCGGCTCCTGAGGAGGAACGGCGCGGGCGCGACCCGGAGGACATGGAACGCGAGGCATCCCGGATCCGCGAGCAGGAGGCGGAGCTGGAGGCGGCGCTCGAAGCGGCGGAGCACGCCCTGGAGGACACCACCGCGCACCGGGCGGACCTGGAGCGGGAGCTGGCCTCCGAGGAGCGCAGGCTCCGGGACGCCGCCCGGGCCATCGCCGACCGGCGCGAAGGGCTCGCCCGGCTCAGCGGCCAGGTCAACGCCGCCCGCGGCCGGGCGGCTTCGGCGCAGGCCGAGATCGACCGGCTGGCCTCGTCCCGGGACGAGGCGCGGGAGCGCGCGGTCGCGGCCCAGGAGGAGTACGAGCAGCTCAAGGCCGAGGTCGAGGGCCTGGACGCGGGCGACACGGAGCTGGCGGAGCGGCACGACGCCGCCGAGAGGGAGCTCTCCGCGGCGGAGGAGGCCCTGACCACGGCACGTGACGCCGTCACCGCCGCGGAGCGCAGCCGCGCGGCCGTGTCCGCCCGGCACGAGGCACTCGCGCTGGGACTGCGGCGCAAGGACGGCACCGGAGTGCTGCTCGGCGCGGGGGACCGGCTCTCCGGTCTGCTGGGCCCTCTCGCCGAACTGCTCACGGTGGCCCCGGGGCACGAGGTGGCGGTGGCGGCGGCTCTCGGCGCCGCCGCCGACGCCGTCGCCGTGACGGATCCCACCACGGCCGCCGACGCGATCCGCCTGCTGCGCAAGCAGGACGCGGGGCGCGCGGTACTGGTCCTGGGCGGAGCGAGAGCCGGCCAGGTGCCGGCGCAGGGGACGGAACCGCTGCCGGGCACCCCGGCCGGCCAGCTGCCGGGGCAGGCTTCCGGGGCCGGGCAGGGCCGCGCCGTCGGCGCCGTGTCCGGTGCGGACCAGGCCGTCGCGAACCCGTTCCCTGCCTCAGGTGACCCGGACCGGGCCGGCCGGGCCGATCCGTCCGGGACCTCGGTCGCCACCGGGGAGTGCGCCGCGCCCGCCGTCGCCGGCCTGCTGCAGGGGCCCGCCGAACTGATGGCGGCCGTACGGCGGCTGGTGCGTGACATGGTCGTCGTGGGAACGCTGGAGGACGCCGAGGAACTGGTCGCCGCGCACCCCGGGCTGACCGCCGTCACCGCCGAGGGCGACGTCCTGGGCGCCCACTTCGCACACGGCGGGTCGGCCGGGGCGCCCAGCCTGCTGGAGGTCCAGGCCTCGGTCGACGAGGCCGCCACGGAGCTGGCGGCGCTCGCCGTGCGCTGCGACCGGCTGGCCTCGGACCAGCGTGCCGCGGCTGCCCTGCGCGCCGGGTGCGCGGCCCGGGTGGAGGAACTCAGGGAGCGGCGCCGGTCGGCCGAGCGGGAGAGGTCCGGGGTGGCGCAGCAGCTCGGGCGCCTGGCCGGGCAGGCACGGGGCGCCGCCGGTGAGGCGGAGCGGACGACGGCGTCCGCGGCGCGCGCGCAGGAGGCGCTGGAGCGGGCCACCGAGGAGGCCGAGGAGCTGGCGGAGAGGCTGCTGGTCGCGGAGGAGACCCCGGTCGAGGAGGAACCCGACACCTCCGTCCGGGACCGGCTCGCCGCCGACGGCGCCAACGCACGCCAGACCGAGATGGAGGCCAGGCTCCAGGCCCGTACGCACGAGGAACGGGTCAAGGCGCTCGCCGGTCGTGCCGACGCACTCGACCGAGGGGCCCGTGCCGAGCGCGAGGCACGCGCCCGTGCCGAACAGCGTCGCGCCCGGTTGCGCCACGAGGCCGCCGTGGCCACCGCGGTGGCGTCGGGAGCCCGGCAGCTGCTCGCGCACGTCGAGGTGTCGGTCGTACGGGCGGACGAGGAACGGACCAGGGCCGAGGCGGCGAAGGCCGAGCGTGAACGGGACCTGGCGGCCGAACGCGGCCGGGGCCGGGACCTCAAGGGTGAGCTCGACCGGCTCACCGACTCCGTGCACCGGGGCGAGGTGCTCGGGGCCGAGAAACGGCTGCGCATGGAGCAGGTGGAGGCCAAGGCGCTGGAGGAGTTCGGCGTCGAGCCGGCCGGGCTGGCCGCGGAGTACGGCCCCGAGCAGCTGGTACCGCCGTCCCCCGCGGCGGAGGGGGAGGAGCTTCCCGCGGATCCCGGGCATCCGCGCAACCAGCCGAAGCCGTTCGTCAGGGCCGAGCAGGAGAAGCGTCTGAAGACGGCCGAACGGGCGTACCAGCAACTCGGGAAGGTGAATCCGCTCGCCCTGGAGGAGTTCTCGGCACTGGAGGAGCGGCACAAGTTCCTCTCCGAGCAGCTCGAAGACCTGAAGAAGACCCGCGCGGATCTGATGCAGGTGATCAAGGAGGTCGACGAGCGGGTCGAGCAGGTGTTCACGGAGGCGTTCCGGGACACCGCCCGCGAGTTCGAGGGCGTCTTCTCCCGGCTCTTCCCGGGGGGCGAGGGCCGTCTCGTCCTCACCGATCCGGACAACATGCTGACGACCGGTCTCGACGTCGAGGCGCGGCCGCCGGGCAAGAAGGTCAAGCGTCTCTCGCTGCTGTCCGGCGGTGAGCGATCCCTGACGGCCGTTGCCCTGCTGGTGTCCATCTTCAAGGCCCGGCCGAGTCCCTTCTACGTCATGGACGAGGTCGAGGCGGCGCTCGACGACACCAATCTGCAGCGGCTGATCCGGATCATGGAGGAGCTCCAGGAGAGCTCCCAGCTCATCGTGATCACGCACCAGAAACGCACGATGGAGGTCGCCGACGCCCTGTACGGCGTCTCGATGCAGGGGGACGGAGTCTCCAAGGTGATCAGCCAGCGGCTCCGCCGGGAGCCCTCGCGCCTCGACTGACGGGTGCTCACACGCTCTTTACCTAATCTTCAACACTTCAACGCACCTTTTGGGTGTTCCTGGGTACTTGTGAAGGACTGTTTCGCCCGAACCCGACTCTTGACTTCGAAACTTGAACGCATAACCTCAGCAATGTTGTTTTTACCTTCAAGTGGTGGTCGGCCAGAAGTTGTGCGCCACTAGGAGGGCTCACCCCCCACACCTGACGTTGTTGCCAGGTACCAGGAGTTCATGTGACCAGCACAGCGAGCGGACCGGAGTCCGGGGCCCGAGGGGCACACCCGGACCATCTCGGCCACGTCATCTTCATCACGGCTGCCGCGGCGATGGGCGGCTTCCTCTTCGGCTACGACAGCTCCGTGATCAACGGCGCCGTCGAGGCCATCCGGGACCGCTACGACATCGGGTCGGGGACACTGGCGCAGGTCATCGCCATCGCCCTGATCGGCTGTGCCATCGGCGCGGCCACGGCGGGGCGCATCGCCGACCGGATCGGCCGTATCCGCTGCATGCAGATCGCCTCGGTGCTGTTCACCATCAGCGCCGTCGGCTCGGCGCTGCCGTTCGCCCTCTGGGACCTCGCCATGTGGCGGATCATCGGCGGCTTCGCGATCGGCATGGCCTCGGTCATCGGCCCGGCGTACATCGCCGAGGTCTCGCCGCCCGCCTACCGCGGGCGTCTCGGGTCCTTCCAGCAGGCGGCCATCGTCGTCGGCATCGCCATCTCGCAGCTGGTCAACTACGGCATCCTGCAGATCGCCGACGGCGACCAGCGCGGTGAGATCGCCGGCTTCGAGGCCTGGCAGTGGATGCTCGGCGTGATGGTCGTGCCGGCCATCCTGTACGGGCTCCTGTCCTTCGTGATCCCCGAGTCACCGCGCTTCCTGATCTCCGTCGGCAAGAGGGACCGCGCCCGGAAGATCCTCGAAGAGGTCGAGGGCAAGAACGTCGACCTCGACGCGCGCGTGGACGAGATCGAGACGGCCATGCGCCGCGAGCACAAGTCCAAGTTCAGCGACCTGCTCGGCAGCCGTTTCGGCTTCCTGCCGATCGTCTGGGTCGGTATCGGACTGTCGGTCTTCCAGCAGCTCGTCGGCATCAACGTCGCGTTCTACTACTCGGCGACGCTGTGGCAGTCCGTGGGCATCGACCCGACCGACTCGTTCTTCTACTCCTTCACCACGTCGATCATCAACATCATCGGCACCGTGATCGCCATGATCCTGGTGGACCGGGTGGGCCGCAGGCCCCTCGCGCTCATCGGGTCCACCGGCATGGCGATCGCCCTGGCCTTCGAGGCGTGGGCCTTCTCCGCCGACCTCGTCGACGGCAAGCTGCCCACGACGCAGGGCACCGTGGCCCTGATCGCGGCCCACGTCTTCGTGCTCTTCTTCGCCCTGTCATGGGGTGTCGTGGTCTGGGTCTTCCTCGGTGAGATGTTCCCGAACCGCATCCGGGCCGCTGCCCTCGGCGTCGCCGCCTCCGCGCAATGGATCGCCAACTGGGCGATCACCGCGAGCTTCCCGAGCCTGGCCGACTGGAACCTCTCGGGCACCTACATCATCTACACCTGCTTCGCCGTGCTCTCGATCCCCTTCGTGCTCAAGTTCGTGAAGGAGACCAAGGGCAAGGCGCTGGAGGAGATGGGCTAATCCCCGCTGCCCCTCTCCTCGAACCACCCGCTGCCCCGGTCCGGCCCATGCCGGACCGGGGCAGCGCGCTGTCCGGACGGGCCGGAGCGGTGCCGGCCGCCGGCGCGCTGTCAGAACCGGGCCGGCGCCCCGACCGTGCCGTCCGCCGGTCGCGGCAGCGCCGCGTACACGCCCGCCGCGACGAGGATCGTGACCGCCCAGCCCAGTCCGTGACGCCCGGTCCAGGAGGTGCCCAGCGGTCCGGTGAACCACTCCACGTCGGTGAACAGCAGGCCCACCACGAGCGCCGCGCCCCAGGCGGCCATGGCCTGCCGGCTGTACCCGCCGGAGTACCAGTAGCCGCTGCGGGGCCTGGTGTCCATGAGGGCCGCGGAGTCGTACACACGGCCCCTGAGCAGGTCCACCCCGAAGACCCCGGTCCAGGCGGAGAACGTCACACCGAGCAGGGCGAGGAAGGAGAGGAAGGTGTCGACGAAACTCGTGGCCACCAGCATCAGCGTGCCGCCCAGCAGCAGGCTGATCGTCGCGTTCACGCCCACGGCCCAGGCCCGGGGGACCGCGAAGCCGAGGGTCTGGGCCGTGAAGCCGGCGGAGTACATCGACATCGCGTTGACCAGCACCATGCCGATGACGGCCGTCAGCAGGTACGGCACCGAGAGCCACCTCGGCAGCAGCTCGCCGATGAACGCCACGGGGTCCTTCGCGACGGCCAGGTGCGGTGAGCTCACCGCCATCACGGCGCCGGTCGCCACCATCGGAGGGATCGTGACGAGCGCCCCTCCCACGGCCGCGGCCACCATCGCGCGATCCGGTGCGGACCTGGGCAGGTAGCGGGCGAAGTCCGGTGCCGAGGGGACCCAGCTCAGGCCCCCGGCCACCAGCGTCCCGACCCCGGCGACCATCATCGCCGCCGGGCCCGGGGGCTGCTCCAGGACGCTCCGCCACGGGGCCGTTCCCACCAGGTGGCCGAGGACGAGGAGGCTCGCGCCCCCGAACAGGCCGACGGAGACCCCGGAGGCCACGCGCAGCGCACCGATCCCGATCCCCGACACGAGGAACCCGCCGGCGACGAAGGCCGTCAGGGTCACCAGGATCAGCGTGGGGGTGCTCCGGACGCCGAACAGCAGGTGCAGCACGGCCAGCAGGGCGTACGAGCCGGTGACCGCGTTCACGGTCTCCCAGCCCCAGCGGACCACCCACAGCAGGGCTCCGGGGAAGAGATTGCCGCGCTGCCCGAAGACCGCCCTGGACAGTGCCATACCCGGCGCCCCGCCGCGCTTGCCCGCCACGGACACGAGGCCCACGAGCCCGAAGGAGAGGACGGACGCCATGACGGCCACGGCCAGCACCTGCCATACGTTCAGCCCGTTGAAGACGGTGAGCCCGGCCCCCACCGTCAGCAGCAGCACGGTCAGGTTGGCCGTCACCCAGGTGGGGAAGAGGGTGCGGACCCGGCCGGTGCGCTCGTGATCGGGGACGGGGTCCAGGCCGCGGTTCTCCACGGGCAGCAGCGTACCTTTACCCCCAAACGTGGCAAACCGGCCATCCTGTGGACACCCGTCCCCTTCCGTGACCGCGCCGGACCGCGGCCGTGGCCGATACTGGACGCGTTATGGAAATCGTCATCCTTGCTGTAGTCATCGCCCTGGTCGCGGTCGGCCTGATCAGCGGGCTCGTGGTCAGCAGCCGCAAGAAGAAGCAGCTGCCGCCCTCGGCGCCGTCGAGCACGCCGACCATCACTCCTCCCGCCGAGCCCCGTGTCGGCGAGGAAGCCGAGACGCCGCGCGACGAAGCGCGGCGCACCATCGAGGAGGTCGGTCTCCCCGGCGCCGGTACTCCCGTCGAGGACACCCCGGTCGTCATCGAGCCGGAGGCACCCGAACTCGAGGTCCCCGAGCCCACCGCGGGCCGTCTGGTGCGGCTCCGCGCCCGGCTCGCGCGTTCGCAGAACTCCCTGGGCAAGGGCCTGCTCTCCCTCCTGTCCCGCGACAACCTCGACGAGGACACCTGGGAGGAGATCGAGGACACCCTCCTCACCGCCGACGTCGGTGTCGCGCCCACCCAGGAACTGGTGGAGCGGCTCCGTGAGCGCGTCCGCGTCCTCGGTACCCGTACGCCCGACGAGCTGCGCACCCTGCTGCGCGAGGAGCTCGTCACTCTGCTGGGCCCCGAACTCGACCGCGAGGTCAAGACGGAGGGCGGCGACACGACGCCCGGCGTCGTGATGGTCGTCGGGGTCAACGGCACCGGCAAGACGACCACGACGGGCAAGCTCGCCCGGGTGCTCGTCGCCGACGGCCGCAGCGTCGTGCTGGGCGCCGCGGACACCTTCCGCGCCGCCGCGGCCGACCAGCTCCAGACCTGGGGCGAACGCGTCGGAGCCCGCACGGTGCGCGGCCCCGAGGGCGGCGACCCCGCTTCGATCGCCTTCGACGCGGTGAAGGAAGGCATCGCCGAGGGCGCCGACGTCGTACTCATCGACACCGCCGGCCGGCTGCACACGAAGACCGGCCTGATGGACGAGCTCGGCAAGGTCAAGCGGGTCGTCGAGAAGCACGGCCCGCTCGACGAGGTGCTGCTCGTCCTCGACGCCACGACCGGACAGAACGGCCTCGTCCAGGCGCGGGTCTTCGCCGAGGTGGTCGACATCACCGGCATCGTCCTCACCAAGCTGGACGGCACCGCCAAGGGCGGCATCGTCATCGCCGTCCAGCGCGAGCTGGGCGTGCCCGTGAAGCTCATCGGCCTCGGGGAGGGACCGGACGACCTGGCCCCGTTCGAGCCGGGTGCCTTCGTCGACGCGCTGATCGGTGACTGACCGGTACATCCGCGTACAGGCGTGAAGGGCGGTGGACCCCGGAGGGGTCGCCGCCCTTCGGCGTTCACCAGCGGTGGCATATGTAGGCGAGGGTGCCCAGCAGCAGCCGGGCCTGCGGGGGAGCGGCGGTCGTACCGGGATCCGGCGGTCGCAGCCAGCGGACGGGGCCCAGCCCGCCGAGGTCGGACGGGGGAGCGGTGACGTACGCGCCACGACCCAGCGCACGCAGGTCCAGACCGGCGTCGTCCCAACCCATCCGGTAGAGCAGCCCCGGCAGTCCCACCGCGGCCCCGAGGGCCACGTAGAACTGGGTACGGCCGGTCGGTGTCACCGCGACCGGCCCCAGCGGCACTCCCAGGCGCTCCATCCGCACCAGGGCCCGCCGGCCCGCCGCCTCGGCGACGTCGAGCACGTCGAAGGTCCTGCCCACGGGGAGCAGCATCGCGGCCCCCGGCACCTGCGCCCAGGCCTCCGCCGCCGTTTCCGGGGTGGCGCCCGGCGGCACCTCCCGGGCGAAGTCCAGCGGATGGGCGCCGGGAGCGGCGCACGCGGAGTCGCCGCACGAGCAGACGCCTCCTGACGCGCGGGCGCCCGGAGCCACGGCCCAGCCCCAGAGTCCTGTGTACTCGGCCACCGCGGTCGCCCCGGCGGTACGGCCGCGGCGCCGTGTGCCGGACCGCATCTCCCGGATGCCGCCGATCGTGAAGCCCATGCCCCCTCCAACGGGTTCGACTCGCCGGTGGTTACGACCCGGAGTCCTCAGCACGCGACGTACTGCTCGAAGCACGTCGCACGCCGTCGATCCGCCGGCGCGTGAAGTGGCGTCCCTGGGGTGCGGCCCGAGGATCGCGCGCCCCTGAATGCTTCACTCCGCTCCTGTCTGATCGCGGCCTGTCAAGTGAATCGCGGACCGTGTCGAACAGGTTCATCCGAAGGGGTGGCGAATGGTGGCGTTTCCGCAACTGCCCTCGCCGCAGCGGTGATCGTAGGATTACCGTGGGTACTCGATCCTGCAATTGCATCTGCAGTTGAGTATGCCTCGGGCAATCCGCCGATCTGTTCGATGGCATGCGAGGCCGGTACGGACAGCGCCGGGGCGCGGCATTCTGATAGAGGTTCGCGCGACAGGTTTCAGCGGGGATGGGGGCGTTCCAGTGAGTGGCAGCGGCGCAGGCGAGACGAATACCGGAAAGCGCCCCAACGGGCAGTTGGGTTCGTGGTTCCTGCGCAGCGGCTGGTCGAAGGGTGAGCTCGCCCGCCAGGTGAACCGGCGGGCCCGCCAGCTGGGTGCCCATCACATCAGCACCGACACCTCCCGGGTGCGCCGCTGGCTGGACGGCGAACAGCCCCGCGAGCCCATCCCACGCATCCTCTCCGAGCTCTTCTCCGAGCGCTTCGGCGCCGTCGTCTCCGTCGAGGACCTCGGCCTGCGTGCGGCTCACCAGGCACCCTCGGTGGCGGGGGTCGACCTGCCCTGGGCGGGCCCGCAGACCGTCGCGCTGCTCAGCGAGTTCTCCCGCAGCGACCTGATGCTCGCCCGGCGCGGCTTCCTCGGCAGCTCCCTCGCCCTGGCCGCCGGCCCCACCCTCATCGAGCCCATGCAGCGCTGGCTGGTCCCCGTCACCCGCCCCGGACAGCCGGAACCCGAACTGCCCACCGCGGAGAGCCGCCCCTCGCGGCTCTCCGGCCCCGAGCTGGACCTGCTCGAATCCACCACGGCGATGTTCCGCCAGTGGGACGCGCAGTGCGGCGGCGGGCTGCGCCGCAAGGCCGTCGTCGGCCAGCTGCACGAGGTCACCGACCTGCTGCAGGAGCCGCAGCCCCGGGCCACCGCGAAACGCCTGTTCCGCTGCGCGGCCGAACTCGCCGAGCTCGCGGGCTGGATGAGCTACGACGTCGGCCTCCAGCCCACCGCCCAGAAGTACTTCGTCCTCGCGCTGCACGCCTCCAAGGAAGCGGGCGACAAGCCGCTGGGCTCGTACATCCTCTCCAGCATGAGCCGCCAGATGATCCACCTCGGCAGGCCCGACGACGCACTCGAACTCGTCCACCTCGCCCAGTACGGCAGCCGCGACTGCGCCACCGCCCGCGCCCAGGCCATGCTGTATGCGATGGAGGCGCGCGCCTACGCCAACATGGGCCAGCCCAGCAAGTGCAAGCGAGCGGTCCGGATGGCCGAGGACACCTTCGCCGACGCCGTCCTCGACGACGAGCCCGAGCCCGACTGGATCCGCTTCTTCTCCGAGGCCGAACTCCACGGCGAGAACTCGCACTCCTATCGTGACCTCGCCTATGTCGCCGGCCGCAGCCCCACGTACGCCTCGCTCGCCGAGCCCGTCATGGCCCGCGCCGTCGAGCTGTTCGGGGAGGACGACGAGCACCAGAGGTCCTACGCGCTCAACCTGATCGGCATGGCCACCGTCCATCTCCTCCAGCGCGAGCCGCAGGAGTCGGCCGTCCTCGCCACCAAGGCCCTGAGGATCGCCAAGAAGGTCCGGTCGGAGCGCGTCAACACCCGGCTGCGCAAGACCGTCGACACCGCTGCCAGGGACTTCGGGGACGTGTCCGAGGTCGCGGCGCTCACCGAGCTGCTCACCGAGCAGCTCCCGGAGACCGCCGAAGCGGTCTGACCGGAACCCCTGCCACCGGCCACGACGGCCGCCCCGTACCACCCGACTCGGCTCCCCCATTGCCAGGTCAGCGGGTCGCCGTCGTGGCCGGTTCACGTTCCCGGCGTTTCAACCGCACCGTATGCGGCGCGGGCAGCATGGTAGGCAGCACACCGGGACCGACACCCCCGGTTCATCGGTACGTAACACGCGGCGTTCCTTCGTCACTGCGGTGAAACACCGTGCGGCATCCGTGGAAACCGCGCTGCGCGAATCTCATGGCGCATAACCGGCCCGCACCTTTTCACCGTGGTCCCGCACCCCCGCACGTGGCCGCACCGACGACGAGGAGACGCCGATGCCCCCAGGCATCACGACGCTTGCCGCAGACGCCCCCGAGCTGTCTGCCGCCAACACAGGGTTCATGCTCATCTGCTCCGCGCTGGTGATGCTCATGACCCCGGGTCTGGCCTTCTTCTACGGAGGCATGGTCCGCGTCAAGAGCACCCTGAACATGCTGATGATGAGCTTCATCAGCCTCGGGATCGTCACGATCCTGTGGGTGCTCTACGGATTCAGCCTCGCCTTCGGCACCGACATCGGCTCCGTCATCGGCTGGAGCTCGGACTTCGTCGGCCTCAGCGGGATCGGCGTCACCGAACTCTGGGACGGCTACACCATCCCGGTGTACGTCTTCGCCGTCTTCCAGATGATGTTCGCCGTCCTCACCCCCGCCCTGATCAGCGGCGCCCTCGCCGACCGCGTCAAGTTCACCTCCTGGGCCCTGTTCGTCGCCCTGTGGGTCACCGTCGTCTACTTCCCGGTCGCGCACTGGGTCTGGGGCGCGGGCGGCTGGCTGTTCGAGCTGGGTGTCATCGACTTCGCGGGCGGCACGGCGGTCCACATCAACGCCGGTGCGGCGGCCCTCGGCGTGATCCTCGTCATCGGCAAGCGGGTCGGCTTCAAGAAGGACCCGATGCGGCCGCACAGCCTGCCGCTCGTCATGCTCGGCGCGGCCCTCCTGTGGTTCGGCTGGTTCGGCTTCAACGCGGGCTCCTGGCTCGGCAACGACGACGGCGTCGGCGCGGTCATGTTCGTCAACACGCAGGTCGCCACCGGTGCCGCGGTCCTCGGCTGGCTCGCCTACGAGAAGATCCGCCACGGCTCCTTCACCACCCTGGGCGCCGCCTCCGGCGCCGTCGCGGGCCTCGTCGCCATCACCCCCGCGGGCGGTGCGGTCAGTCCGCTCGGCGCCATCGCGATCGGCGTCATCGCCGGTGTCGTGTGCGCCATGGCCGTCGGCCTCAAGTACAGGTTCGGCTACGACGACTCCCTGGACGTCGTCGGCGTCCACCTCGTCGGCGGCATCCTCGGCTCCCTCCTCGTCGGCTTCTTCGCCACCGGTGGCGTGCAGTCCGACGCCAAGGGCCTCTTCTACGGCGGCGGACTCGAACAGCTCGGCAAGCAGGCCGTCGGCGTCTTCGCGGTCCTCGCCTACTCCCTGGTCGTCTCCGCGCTCCTGGCGCTCGTCCTCGACAGGACGATCGGGATGCGGGTCAGCGAGGACGACGAGGTCTCCGGCATCGACCAGGTCGAGCACGCCGAGACGGCGTACGACTTCAGCGGTGCCGGCGGCGGCTCCATCGCCCGCACCACGCCTCCGGCGCCCGGCACCGCGGCAGCCCCGACGAACAAGAAGGTGGACGCATGAAGCTCATCACCGCAGTCGTGAAGCCGCACCGGCTGGACGAGATCAAGGAGGCCCTCCAGGCCTTCGGCGTCCAGGGCCTCACGGTCACGGAGGCCAGCGGCTACGGGCGCCAGCGCGGCCACACCGAGGTCTACCGTGGAGCCGAGTACACCGTCGACCTCGTCCCGAAGATCCGCATCGAGGTGCTCGTCGAGGACGAGGACGCCGAACAGCTCGTCGACGTGGTCGTCAAGGCGGCCCGGACGGGCAAGATCGGTGACGGCAAGGTCTGGAGCGTGCCCGTCGACACCGCGATCCGCGTCCGCACCGGGGAACGCGGCCCGGACGCACTCTGACCGACGGTCCATGTGAACGGAAAGGCAGCCGGGTGACGAGCACCGAAGTGATGACCGAATCCGAGGACTCGGGACCCAGCGGCTACGCGGCGGCCCGGCTGCGCCTCCTCCAGCAGGAGGCGCGGTCCGGGCCGCCGCGCCGTGCCGCCCTGGCCCGGCTCACCGACGCATGGCTCGACGGGCTGTTCACCACGGCCGCCGAGAGGGCGGGCGTCCGCGGCGCCGCCCTCGTCGCCGTCGGCGGATACGGCCGCGGCGAGCTCTCGCCGCGCAGCGACCTCGACCTGCTGCTCCTGCACGACGGCACCGCCGACGCCGCGGCCGTCGCCGCGCTCGCCGACGGCATCTGGTACCCCGTCTGGGACCTCGGCCTCGCCCTCGACCACTCCGTACGCACGCCCGGCGAGGCGCGCAGGACCGCCGGGGAGGACCTCAAGGTCCAGCTCGGACTGCTCGACGCGCGGCCCGTCGCCGGAGACCTCGGCCTCGTCGCCGGACTGCGGACCACCGTCCTCGCCGACTGGCGCAACCAGGCCCCCAAACGACTCCCCGCCCTCGACGAGCTCTGCCGCGAACGGGCCGAGCGCATGGGCGAGCTCCAGTTCCTGCTGGAGCCCGATCTCAAGGAGGCCCGCGGCGGACTCCGCGACGCCACCGCCCTGCGCGCCGTCGCGGCGTCCTGGGTCGCGGACGCCCCTCGCGAAGGCCTCGCGGAAGCCCGCCGTACGCTGCTCGACGCGCGCGACGCGCTCCACCTGACCACCGGCCGGGCCACCGACCGCCTCGCCCTGCAGGAGCAGGACCAGGTCGCCGGGGCCCTCGGCCTGCTCGACGCCGACGCCCTGCTGCGCCAGGTCTACGAGGCCGCCCGCACCGTCTCCTACGCCACCGACGTCACCTGGCGCGAGGTCAACCGCGTCCTGCGCGCCCGCTCCGCACGGCCGCGGCTGCGGACGATCCTCGGCGGCGCCAAGGCCGCACCGGAGCGCACCCCGCTCGCCGAAGGCGTGGTCGAGGCCGACGGCGAGGTCGTCCTCGCGCGCACCGCCCGCCCCGAACGCGACCCCGTGCTCACCCTCAGGGCCGCCGCCGCGGCGGCGGAGGCGGGGCTGCCGCTCTCCCGCCACCTCGTACGCCACCTGGGCACCGCGGCACAGCCGCTCCCCGTCCCGTGGCCCTCCCGGGCCCGCGAGGAACTCGTCACCCTCCTCGGCGCCGGCGGGGCCACCGTCGCCGTCTGGGAGGCGCTGGAGGCGGAGGGCATCATCACCCGCCTGCTGCCCGACTGGGAGCGGGTGCACTGCCGGCCGCAGCGCAACCCCGTCCACACCTGGACCGTGGACCGGCACCTCGTCGAGACGGCCGTCCGCGCCTCCCACCTCACCCGCCGCGTCGGCCGCCCCGACCTCCTGCTGATCGCCGCCCTGCTCCACGACATCGGCAAGGGCTGGCCCGGGGACCACTCCGTGGCGGGCGAGGTCATCGCCCGCGACATGGCCGCGCGCATCGGTTTCGACAAGCAGGACGTCGCCGTGGTCGCCACCCTCGTGCGACACCACCTGCTGCTCATCGACACCGCCACCCGGCGCGACCTCGACGACCCCGCGACCGTCCGCTCCGTCGCCACGGCCGTGGGCAGCGCCTCGACCCTGGAACTCCTGCACGCCCTCACCGAGGCCGACGCCCTGGCCACCGGCCCGGCAGCGTGGAGCTCCTGGCGGGCCTCCCTCGTCGCCGACCTGGTCAAACGTGTCGCCGCCCTCCTCGCCGGCGAGGAACCGCCCGCCCCCGAACCGCTCGCCCCCGACGCCGAGCAGGAACGCCTCGCCGTCGAGGCCCTGCGCACCGGTGAGCCCGTCCTGTCCCTGCGCACCCGGCCCGAACCGGCGTCCGAGGACGGCGGACCCGAACCCGTCGGCGTCGAACTCCTCATCGCCCTGCCCGACCGTCCCGGAGTCCTGCCGGCGGCGGCCGGGGTCCTCGCACTGCACCGGCTCACCGTGCGCGCCGCCGACCTCCGCTCCGTCGAGCTCCCCACCGAGCTGGGCGAGACGGCCGGACTGCTGGTCCTCAGCTGGCGGGTCGCGGCCGAGTACGGTTCGCTCCCGCAGGCCGCGAGGCTCCGCACCGATCTCGTACGCGCCCTGGACGGCTCCCTGGACATCCGGGCCAGGCTCGCCGAACGCGAGGCGGCCTACCCGCGGCGGCGTGGAGTGAAGGCCCCGCCCCCCAGGGTGACCGTCGCCGCCGCGGGCTCACGCCTGGCCACGGTCATCGAGGTCCGCGCCCAGGACGCCCCCGGGCTGCTGCACCGGATCGGGCACGCGCTGGAGCAGAGCGCGGTGAGGGTGCGCAGCGCCCATGTCTCCACGCTCGGGGCGAACGCCGTGGACGCCTTCTACGTCACGGACCCGGACGGTGAACCACTGGCTCCGGAGCAGGCCGCGCAGGTGGCCCGGGAGGTGGAACGGGAGCTGGGCTGAACCCCCGGCCCGGGCCCGTTCGTCACGAGAAACGGCCGAGGGCTTTGCGTTCTCCGGGGTCCGGATACCCTGGAGGGCGACTGACCTGCCACGCCCCCGACCCTGAGGACCGACGAGCGCCGTGTTCGATACTCTCTCCGACCGCCTTAGCGCGACTTTCAAAAACCTCAGGGGCAAGGGCCGCTTGTCCGAGGCGGACATCGACGCCACGGCTCGCGAGATCCGTATCGCCCTGCTCGAGGCCGATGTCGCCCTCCCCGTCGTCCGCGCGTTCATCGCCAACATCAAGGAGCGGGCGCGCGGCGCCGAGGTCTCCCAGGCGCTGAACCCCGCCCAGCAGGTCGTGAAGATCGTCAACGAGGAGCTCGTCGGCATCCTCGGCGGCGAGACCCGGCGGCTGCGGTTCGCCAAGAACCCGCCCACCGTGATCATGCTCGCCGGTCTGCAGGGTGCCGGTAAGACCACCCTCGCCGGAAAGCTCGGCCTCTGGCTCAAGGCCCAGGGCCACTCCCCGCTGCTGGTCGCCTGCGACCTCCAGCGCCCCAACGCCGTCAACCAGCTGAGCGTCGTCGCCGAGCGCGCCGGTGTCGCGGTCTACGCGCCGCAGCCGGGCAACGGCGTGGGCGACCCGGTCGCGGTGGCCAAGGACTCCATCGAGTTCGCCAAGGCCAAGGTGCACGACATCGTCATCGTCGACACCGCCGGCCGCCTCGGCATCGACGAGGAGCTGATGCGGCAGGCCGCGGACATCCGCGACGCCGTCAGCCCCGACGAGATCCTCTTCGTCGTCGACGCGATGATCGGTCAGGACGCGGTCAACACCGCCGAGGCCTTCCGCGACGGCGTCGGCTTCGACGGCGTGGTGCTCTCCAAGCTCGACGGTGACGCCCGCGGTGGTGCCGCCCTGTCGATCGCCCACGTCACGGGCAAGCAGATCATGTTCGCGTCGAACGGTGAGAAGCTCGAGGACTTCGACGCCTTCCACCCCGACCGCATGGCGTCCCGCATCCTCGACATGGGTGACCTCCTCACCCTGATCGAGCAGGCGGAGAAGACCTTCAGCCAGGAAGAGGCCTCCAAAATGGCCTCCAAGCTGGCGTCGAGCAAGGGCAAGGACTTCACGCTCGACGACTTCCTGGCGCAGATGGAGCAGGTCAGGAAGATGGGCTCCATCTCCAAGCTGCTCGGGATGCTGCCCGGCATGGGGCAGATCAAGGACCAGATCAACAACATCGACGAGCGCGACGTGGACCGCACGGCCGCGATCATCAAGTCGATGACCCCCAAGGAGCGCGCCGAGCCGACGATCATCAACGGCTCGCGCCGGGCCCGTATCGCCAAGGGCTCCGGTGTCGAGGTCTCCGCGGTGAAGAACCTCGTGGAGCGCTTCTTCGAGGCCCGCAAGATGATGTCGAAGATGGCCCAGGGCGGAGGCATGCCCGGGATGCCGGGGATGCCCGGCATGGGTGGCGGCCCCGGCCGTCAGAAGAAGCAGGTCAAGCAGGCCAAGGGCAAGCGCAAGAGCGGCAACCCGATGAAGCGCAAGGCCGAGGAAGCGGCCGAGGCGGCCCGCCGGGAGCAGGCGGCCCAAGGCGGCGCGTTCAACCTGCCCGCGCAGGAGGACAAGAACTTCGAGCTGCCGGACGAGTTCAAGAAGTTCATGGGCTGACCGGTCCGCCGCACGCGTGAAGGGGCGCCCCGCCCGGCGGGGCGCCCCTTCACGTTCCCGTCAGGTCACACACACCAGGTAGCGGAAGACGTTCGGCATCCACACCGTGCCGTCGGGCCGCAGATGCGGATGCAGGGCCTCCGCGACCTCCTTCTCCACCTGGGTACGGTCCGTTGCCCGGACCGCCGCGTCGAAGAGACCGGTCGACAGCAGGCCGCGTACCGCGCTGTCCACGTCCGCGTAACCGAACGGGCAGGACACCCGGCCCGAACCGTCCGGCTTGAGCCCGGCCCGCGCGGCGACCTCCTCCAGGTCGTCCCGCAGGGTCGGCCGCCAGCCGCTCCCGGAGCGCGGCGCACGCGTCGACTCGGTGAGCCTCGCCGCGACCCTCAGCACGGGCGCGGTGGCGCAGCGCTCCGGCGGTCCCCAGCCTGCCAGCACCACCGTGGCTCCGCGCACCGCCAGCGGCACGGCGGACGCCAGCGCGGGCGCGAGCCCCTCGGAGTCCCCGGCCGCACAGCCGATCGGCTGGAACGCGGTCAGCAGGTTGTACGGGGCCTCCCCGTCGGGGGCGGCTGCCGGAACACTGTCCAGGAGCCTCGCCCGGTGCTCCACGGGCCCGGGGCCGGCCTCGCGCCCCGTGTCGGAGGCGAGGCGCTCACGGGCCAGCGCGAGGCGCTCGCGGTCGGTGTCGACGCCGGTGACGCGTGCCCCGCGCGAGGCCGCGATCAGCAGGGCGAGCCCGGAACCGCAGCCGAGGGAGAGCATCCGCGTACCGGCCCCGACCTCGAGGCGCTCGTACACCGCCTCGTACAGCGGTGCCAGCATGCGCTCCTGGATCTCGGCCCAGTCACGGGCGCGGGTACCGGCGTCCACGGGGGCGGACGAATCCGCGTACCTGTGGTGCCGGACGAGCGTAGGTGTCATGGAATGCGCCCCAATCCGCCGTGAGGTCGGTCGTGCCCGAGTGAGGTCCCCCATGTCTATGTGCTGTGCATGTGTGCCCACAGCCCCCGTATGCCAGAGAACTCCGCATCGGCGGTCCCGTCCAGAGGGAGGACGGGGTGGGATGACAGTGCATGCGTGCTCCGGTCGTGCGCCCCCGGCGCCACGTGTCCGGCGCGGGCGCCGAAAACGGCGCGCCCGCTGCCCGCTCCCACACAGTGTGACCCGACACACGGTGCGCAGCACGTCGAGCGCCGTCACCCACGACCGCGGCCGGTGCGCGACCACCGTTCCGTGCCGGGTAGTGTCGCCCGCGGGACGTCCGTCCACGCCGGTGCGTACGCGTTGCTACGTACCACCTTGGTGCGAGCTGTGAGACTTCTCCGCTGATCTGCGCACCCGCCCTCGTCCGGACGCATCAAGGGCAACTGACTGGTACGTGCAAATTATTTGGGATGGCCCGGAATAGGAACACCGGAGCACTCAGGCTCGTTGTCACGACGTGAGCACGACACCACCTGTACTTGCCGCAGAGCTGGCACAGGCGTGGGCCGACATTCAGCGGTACCACCCCGAGCTGCCCGATCTTGCCGCGCCAGAGTCCCTGATCGGAGAGTCCTCGTCCGCCTGTGGCGCCGAGCTCTCCTTCGAACGGCTGCTCCATGAGGCAGTCCACGGCATCGCTGCCGCGAGAGGTGTCCGGGACACCTCCCGCGCCGGCCGCTACCACAACCGACGCTTCCTCGCGATCGCCGAGGAGCTGGGCCTCGACCATGCCGAGGAGCCCCACCCCAGCAGCGGATTCTCGTTGGTGACGCTGAATCCCGAGGCCAAACGCAGGTACCGCCCGACGGCGGAGCGCCTCCAGCGCGCGCTCAAGGCGCACACCGTCGCCACCGCCGCGGACACCAAGCGCTCGTTCCGCGGTCCCGCCGCACGGCACGGCTCGTCCGGGGGAGGGGTGCGGGTCAAGGCCGTCTGCGACTGCGGGCGCAACGTCCGCGTCGTCCCGTCGGTCCTCGCCCAGGCCCCGATCGTCTGCGGCGGCTGCGGCAAGCCCTTCCGCATCCCGGAAGGGGCGGTCGCGGTGGGGTGACCCCATCCGGTGTGGCACAATGGTCAGCTGTACTCGACAGTCGCACAGGACCCCTCTCTCCTCCGGCTGACGCGTCCATCGGGCACCCGAGTACCGCAACCCCACGTGGCATCTTTTGTGCCCAACCACGTCAGAGACCAGGAGACACCACTTCCGTGGCAGTCAAGATCAAGCTGAAGCGTCTGGGCAAGATCCGTTCGCCTCACTACCGCATCGTCGTCGCCGACTCCCGTACCCGCCGTGACGGCCGGGCCATCGAGGAGATCGGCCTGTACCACCCGGTGCAGAACCCCTCGCGCATCGAGGTCAACGCAGAGCGCGCGCAGTACTGGCTCTCCGTCGGCGCCCAGCCGACCGAGCCGGTTCTCGCGATCCTGAAGCTCACCGGTGACTGGCAGGCCCACAAGGGCCTCCCGGCCCCCGCGCCGCTGCTGCAGCCGGAGCCCAAGGCTGACAAGCGCGCCCTGTTCGAGGCCCTGTCCACGGACGGTGACGAGGCCAAGGGTGAGGCCATCACCCAGAAGGCCAAGAAGTCGGACAAGAAGGCGGACGAGGCGGCTGACGCTGCTGCGTCCACCGAGTCGACCGAGGCCTGAGCGTGCTCGAGGAGGCTCTTGAGCACCTCGTGAAGGGCATCGTCGACAACCCCGACGATGTGCAGGTCGCCTCGCGTGACCTGCGCCGTGGACGCGTGCTCGAGGTCCGGGTTCACCCCGACGACCTCGGCAAGGTGATCGGCCGCAACGGCCGCACCGCGCGCGCCCTGCGTACCGTCGTGGGTGCCATCGGCGGACGTGGAATCCGTGTCGACCTCGTCGATGTGGACCAGGTTCGCTGAAAGAGTTGAACACCGGCCGGGGCCGGGGAGGGCTTTCGAGCCGTCCCCGGCCTTTGTCGTCCGTACATGACCGCCTCCTCAGCAGAAGATCATCGGGAGAAGTAGCGTGCAGTTGGTAGTTGCGCGGATCGGTCGCGCCCACGGCATCAAGGGCGAGGTCACCGTCGAGGTGCGCACCGACGAGCCCGAGCTGCGGCTCGGACCCGGGGCCGTACTGGCCACGGAGCCCGCCGGGACCGGGCCGCTGACGATCGAGACCGGCCGGGTGCACAGCGGCAGGCTGCTGCTGCGGTTCGAGGGCGTGCGTGACCGCAGCGCCGCCGAGGCGTTGCGCAACACCCTGCTGATCGCCGAGGTGGACCCGGCGGAACTCCCCGACGACCCCGAGGAGTTCTACGACCACCAGCTGATGGACCTCGACGTCGTCCTCGGTGACGGCACGGAGATCGGCCGGATCACCGAGATCTCGCACCTGCCGTCCCAGGACCTGTTCATCGTGGAACGGCCGGACGGCAGCGAGGTGATGATCCCGTTCGTCGAGGAGATCGTCACCGAGATCGACCTGGAGGAGCAGCGCATCGTCATCGCGCCGCCGCCGGGCCTGATCGACGAGAGCGAGGCCGAGGTCGCGTCCGCACGGGACGCGGAAGGGGCCGAGGAGGACGCGGACCCCGCCGGGACGGGCGAGGACGGCGCACGGAAGGACGCGTCGGACCACGTGAAGAAGGGTGACGCGTGATGCGGCTCGACGTCGTCACGATCTTCCCCGAGTACCTGGAACCGCTGAACGTCTCGCTCGTGGGCAAGGCGCGGGCCCGCGGCAGCCTCGACGTACACGTCCACGACCTCCGGGACTGGACCCACGACCGGCACAACACCGTGGACGACACCCCGTACGGCGGGGGCCCCGGCATGGTCATGAAGACCGAACCCTGGGGCGAGGCGCTGGACGACGCGCTGGCCGGCGGGTACGAGGCCGGGGCGCACTCCCCGGTGCTCGTGGTCCCGACCCCCAGCGGCAGGCCCTTCACGCAGGAGCTGGCCGTCGAGCTCTCCGAACGGCCGTGGCTGATCTTCACCCCCGCCCGATACGAGGGCATCGACCGCCGCGTGACGGACGAGTACGCCACCCGGATGCCGGTCGTCGAGGTGTCCATCGGCGACTACGTCCTGGCGGGCGGGGAAGCGGCCGTCCTGGTGATCACCGAGGCGGTCGCCCGGCTGCTGCCCGGGGTGCTCGGCAACGCCGAGTCGCACCGTGACGACTCCTTCGCGCCCGGGGCCATGGCCGACCTGCTCGAGGGCCCGGTCTACACGAAGCCGCCCCGGTGGCGTGGCCGCGGCATCCCCGAGGTGCTGCTCAGCGGCCATCACGGCCGGATCGCACGCTGGCGACGGGACGAGGCGTTCCGCCGTACCGCCCTGCACCGGCCCGATCTCATCGAGCGCTGCGAGGCCTCCGGCTTCGACAAGAAGGACCGCGAGATGCTCTCCGTCCTCGGCTGGTCCCCCTCGCCCGACGGGCGATTTTGGCGCAGGCCCGAGGCCGTGGAAGAATAGCTCCGCCGTACGTCCGGTGTGCGCCCCTGCCACAGGGGGACAGACGCCCGCCCGATGTGAACGGCATCCGAACCTCACTCTCTCCCGTCGATGACCTGTGGCATCGGCGAAGAAAGCAGACAACATGACTTCCCTGCTCGATGGCGTCAACGCCGCCTCGCTCCGTACCGACCTCCCGGCCTTCCGCCCCGGTGACACCGTCAACGTCCACGTGCGCGTGATCGAGGGCAGCCGCTCCCGTATCCAGCAGTTCAAGGGCGTCGTCATCCGCCGCCAGGGCTCGGGCGTCAGCGAGACCTTCACGGTCCGCAAGGTCTCCTTCAGCGTCGGTGTCGAGCGCACCTTCCCGGTGCACAGCCCGATCTTCGAGAAGATCGAGCTCGTCACCCGCGGTGACGTCCGTCGCGCCAAGCTGTACTTCCTCCGTGAGCTCCGCGGCAAGGCCGCGAAGATCAAGGAGAAGCGCGACCGCTGATTCACCTCCGGCGTCCACAGCGTGGCCCGATAGGATTCGGCCCCGATGGACACGGAAGCACAGCACATGGAGCGCGATCGTTCCTCCTGCCCCCCGGACGGGGCGGAGGAAGGGTCGCGCTCCACGCATGTCCCGGACCGGCCGGCCGCACCGATGTCATGGGGCCGGACCGTCTTCTGGGGCATGCTCTGCACGGTCGCCCTGCTGCTCTTCAGCACCTTCGTGCTGCAGCCCTTCCTGATTCCCAGTGGCTCGATGCAGCCCACGCTGAGGGTCGGGGACCGGGTCCTCGTGAACAAACTGGCGTACCGTTTCGGCTCGGAGCCCGGACGCGGTGACGTGGTGGTCTTCGACGGCACCGGATCCTTCATCCAGGAGACGGAGTCGGACGAGGACGCCATCGGCGCGCTGCTGCGCGGGGCTGCCGCGTCCCTCGGGCTGGCCGAGCCCGCCGGGTCCGACTTCGTGAAGCGGGTGGTGGGCGTGGGGGGCGACCGTGTGGTCTGCTGCGACAAGCGGGGGAGGCTCGAGGTGAACGGCACCCCCGTGGACGAGCCCTATCTGCACCCCGGCGACCGGCCCTCCGACGTCGCCTTCGACATCGTGGTCCCCGACGGCACGCTCTGGGTGATGGGTGACCACCGCAGCAACTCACGGGACTCCCGTGACCACCTGGGGCAGCCCGGGGGCGGCATGGTGCCCGTCGAGCGCGTGATCGGACGGGTCGACTGGCTCGGCTGGCCGCTCGGCAGGCTGGGTTCCCTGGAGGGCACCGACGCCTTCACCGGGATACGGCCGTCGGGCGCGGACCATGGGTAACCGGGGCCGCGCGCGGGGGGCACCGGACACGGGCCCGCCGCTGCCCACCGGGTCGAGGCCGACCACCGCCCGCTCGCTGCCCACCAGGGCGGAGCGCCGCAAGCTGGCCCGCAAGGTGAAACGCCGCAGGCGCCGGTCCGCGATCAAGGAGATACCTCTCCTCGTCCTGGTGGCGCTCCTGATCGCGCTCTTCCTCAAGACCTTTCTCGTCCAGGCCTTCGTGATCCCGTCCGGGTCGATGGAGCAGACCATCCGGATCGGCGACCGGGTGCTGGTGGACAAGCTCACCCCCTGGTTCGGCTCCGAACCCCGGCGCGGCGACGTGGTGGTGTTCAAGGACCCGGGCGGCTGGCTCCAGCAGGAGCACACCCCCACCGAGGATCCGCCCGCCGGGATCAAACAGGTCAAGGAGCTGCTGACCTTCATCGGGCTGCTGCCCTCCGAGGACGAGCAGGACCTGATCAAGCGTGTGGTGGCCGTCGGGGGCGACACCGTCAAGTGCTGCGGCGCCGACGGCAGGCTCACGGTCAACGGCGTGGCGCTCGACGAGCCGTACCTGAACCCCGGCGACGTGCCGTCCACGCTCAAATTCGAGGTAAAGGTTCCCCAGGGCCGGATCTTCGTGATGGGGGACCACCGGTCGAATTCCGCCGACTCCCGCTTCCACCTCGACAAGCCGGGAAAGGGCACGGTGTCGGAGGACGAGGTCGTCGGACGCGCCGTGGTGATCGCGTGGCCGTTCGGGCACTGGCGCAGGCTGGAGGAGCCCGGAACCTACGCTTCCGTCCCTGACGGGAGCGCCGGAGCGACGGCCGCGACAGCCCCGTCGAATAGTGTGTCCTCCCAGGATCGCAACGGAATGGTCCTGCTCCCGACCCCTGCGGAACTCCCGCTCGTTATGGGAGTGGTGGGCCTGCGCCGGATCGGGCGCGGGCGTTGGCACGGAGTGAGGAGTGGATGTGGGGGATTTGGCGGTCGGCGCACGATCCGGACACGACGAACCCGAGGACCGTCCTTCGGGAAACGGGGTCCCGGCGGAGGCGGAGAGTGACGGCGAGTCCCCGGACGGTGGCAGTACGGCGGTGAAGAAGCCACGCTCGTTCTGGAAGGAACTGCCGCTCCTCATCGGGATCGCGCTCATCCTCGCGCTGCTGATCAAGACGTTCCTGGTGCAGGCGTTCTCGATCCCCTCCGACTCCATGCAGAACACCCTGCAGCGGGGTGACCGGGTGCTGGTCGACAAGCTGACGCCATGGTTCGGCTCCGAGCCGGAGCGTGGCGAGGTCGTGGTCTTCCACGACCCGGGCGGCTGGCTGGAGGACACGGCGACCCCCGAGCCCAACGCGGTGCAGAAGTTCCTGAGCTTCATCGGGCTGATGCCGTCCGCGGAGGAGAAGGACCTGATCAAGCGAGTCATCGCGGTCGGCGGGGACACCGTCGAGTGCAAGAAGAACGGACCGGTCACGGTCAACGGCAAGGCGCTGGACGACAAGTCGTTCATCTTCGCCGGCAACAGCGCCTGCGACGACGAGCCGTTCGGGCCGATCCATGTGCCCGAGGGCCGGATCTGGGTGATGGGCGACCACCGGCAGAACTCGCTGGACTCCCGCTACCACCAGGAGCTTCCCGGCCAGGGCACGGTGTCCACCGACGAGGTCGTCGGGCGTGCCGTCGTCGTGGCGTGGCCCGTCAACCGCTGGGCGACCCTGCCGGTCCCGAAGACCTTCGACCAGCCTGGGCTCGACGCGGCCGCCGCTGCCGCGGTGCCCGGGGCACTGGGAGTAGCCGGAGCGCTGCCCCTCGTGTTCTGGCGTCGCCGCAGGCTGACCCGCGGGCATACCGCCGGGTAGGGTGCCGACTCGGATCAGCGATTGTCGATCTCCGATGGGGAGCGCTGGGATGAGTGGATCAGGACGTCATGACGGCCGCGGCCGGCTCGGCAACACGTTGTCGAACCTGGCCGTGGCCGTCGGCTGTGTGCTCTTCCTCGGCGGTTTCGCCTGGGGGGCGGTGGTGTACAAGCCGTACACCGTGCCGACCGACTCGATGACGCCCACGGTGAACGCCGGCGACCGGGTCCTCGCGGAGCGGGTCGACGGCAGCGACGTACGGCGCGGGGACGTGGTCGTCTTCACCGACTCGGCATGGGGCGACGTGCCCATGGTGAAGAGGGTCGTCGGTGTGGGCGGCGACAAGGTCGCCTGCTGCGACAAGGACGGCCGGCTCACGGTGAACGGCAAGCCCGTCGAAGAACCGTATCTGCGTGCGGACGGCGCCTCGTCGCTCATCGGGGCGGACGGCAAGGGCGCCGCCTCCCCGCAGGACTTCACGGCCGAGGTCCCCGCAGGCCAGCTCTTCGTCCTCGGTGACGAGCGCAGCACCTCCATGGACTCCCGCGTCCACCTTCAGGACCCGGGGCAGGGCTCGGTGCCGCGCAGCGCCGTCGAGGCGCGCGTCGATGCCGTGGCCTGGCCCCTGAACGGCATGATCGGCCGCCCCGAGGCCTTCGCGGCTCTGCCCGGGGGTGTGTCGTCCGAGGGACCGCTGCCGCTGCAGGCCGGTGCCCTCCTGGTCGGTGTGGTGCTCATCCTGGGCGGCGCGGCCTACGGACCCCTCTCGGCCCGGTCCGCACGGAAGGCCGAGCGGCCGAAGGCGTCCTCCGGTGCCCGCTGAGACACGCAGGGTCGCCCGTGTGGTGCTGCTGGACCCGGACGACCGGATCCTGCTCCTGCACGGCTTCGAACCCGAGGAGCCGGCCAGGAGCTGGTGGTTCACGCCGGGCGGTGGCCTGGAGGGCGACGAGACCCGGGAAGAGGCCGCTCTGCGGGAACTGGCCGAGGAAACGGGGATCACGGACGTCTCCCTCGGTCCGCTGCTGTGGACGAGGATCTGCTCCTTCCCGTTCGACGGTCGGCGCTGGGACCAGGACGAGTGGTACTTCCTGGCCCGGACCGTGCAGACGGCCACCGACCCGAAAGGCCTCACCGAGCTGGAGCTGCGCAGTGTCGCGGGTCTGAGGTGGTGGACTTCCGCCGAACTTCTGGCCACGCGTGAGACGGTGTACCCGACCAGGCTCGCCGGGCTGCTGCGCACGCTGCTCGACGAGGGTCCTCCGAGTGCGCCGCTGGTTCTCGCCCCCGAAATCGTCTAATCGGCCAGGGGTGCGGAGGGCTGACGCACAATAGGGGGACGCACGGCTGAAGGGGAACATGCCATGAGTGCCGAGGACCTCGAGAAGTACGAGACCGAGATGGAGCTGAAGCTCTACCGGGAGTACCGCGACGTCGTCGGTCTGTTCAAATATGTGATCGAGACCGAGCGGCGCTTCTACCTCACCAATGACTACGAGATGCAGGTGCACTCGGTCCAGGGCGAGGTGTTTTTCGAGGTTTCCATGGCGGACGCGTGGGTCTGGGACATGTACAGGCCCGCCCGGTTCGTCAAGCAGGTGAGGGTATTGACGTTCAAGGACGTGAATATCGAGGAGCTCAACAAGAGTGACCTCGAGCTCCCGGGCGGCTGATCCCGGCAGGGCCTCCCGGCGTCCCGGTTCACTCGTCCGAGTGGCCGGGATTTCCACATTCCACCGGTTTTCCACCAAGATCCAATAGTTCGGCCGGGCCGCGGCAGAGTCGGTGCCGGAGGTGGTGCCGACATGAACGCACGGGGGGCACTCGGGCGGTACGGCGAAGATCTGGCCGCACGACTGCTGGCGGAAGCCGGTATGACCGTGCTGGAGCGCAACTGGCGCTGTCGCGCGGGAGAGATCGACATCGTCGCCAGGGACGGCGACGCGGTGGTCGTCTGTGAGGTGAAGGCGCGCAGGGAGGGCTCCTTCGAACACCCGATGGAGGCCGTCACACCTGCCAAGGCCGACCGGCTGCGCAGACTGGCCGACATCTGGCTCGACCGTCACGGCGGGCCGCCGCCGGGCGGCGCCCGGATCGATCTGGTCGGGGTCCTGGTGCCCCGGCGGGGCGCTCCGGTCGTGGAGCACGTGCGGGGTGTGGCCTGATGGGGTTCGCGCGGGCGTGCTCGGTGGCCCTGGTGGGCGTCGAGGGCGTGGTGGTGGAGGTCCAGGCCGATCTGGAGCCGGGCGTGGCGGCGTTCACGCTCGTCGGCCTCCCGGACAAGAGCCTGGTGGAGAGCCGGGACCGGGTCAGGGCCGCGGTCGTCAATTCCGGGGCCGAGTGGCCGCAGAAGAAGCTCACGGTGGGGTTGTCGCCCGCCTCTGTGCCGAAGTCCGGCTCGGGTTTCGATCTGGCCGTGGCGTGCGCGGTCCTCGGAGCGGCCGAGAGGATCGACCCCGCCGCCGTCGCCGATGTGGTGATGATCGGGGAGCTGGGCCTGGACGGCCGGGTGCGCCCGGTGCGCGGGGTGCTGCCCGCCGTACTCGCGGCGGCGGAAGCCGGGTACCGGCACGTCGTCGTCCCGGAGCAGACCGCGGGGGAGGCCGCGCTGGTCCCGGGCATCTCCGTGCTCGGCGTGCGGAGCCTGCGCCAGCTGATCGCCGTCCTCGGCGACGAACCCGTCCCCGAGGAGCCGGACCCCGACCGCGGACGTCCCGACACGATGCTCGCCGGACTCATGGTGCCGGGCGCGGGGCTCGGCACAGGACTGGCCCCCCTGGCGGACGGCACGGCGCACCGGCCCGACCTGGCCGACGTCGCGGGCCAGGGCCGGGCCCGCAAGGCCCTGGAGGTGGCGGCGGCGGGCGGACACCACCTGCTGCTGTCCGGGCCGCCGGGGGCGGGTAAGACCATGCTCGCCGAGCGGCTCACGGCGATCCTGCCGCCGCTGTCCCGGCAGGAGTCCCTCGAAGTGACCGCAGTGCACTCCGTGGCGGGCATCCTCCCGCCGGGTGAACCCCTGATCGGCGCGGCACCGTACTGCGCGCCGCACCACTCGGCGACGATGCAGTCGCTCGTCGGCGGGGGGAACGGTCTGCCGAGACCGGGAGCGGTGTCCCTGGCGCACCGGGGCGTGCTCTTCCTGGACGAGGCGCCCGAGTTCTCCGTACGGGCACTGGACGCGTTGCGCCAGCCGCTGGAGTCCGGGCACGTGGTGGTCGCGAGGGCGGCCGGGGTCGTCCGGCTGCCGGCGCGCTTCCTGATGGTCCTGGCCGCGAATCCCTGTCCCTGCGGCAGGCACACGCTGGCCGGTGCGGGCTGCGAGTGCCCGCCGTCGGCGGTCCGCCGCTACCAGGCGCGGCTGTCGGGCCCCCTGCTCGACCGGGTGGACCTGCGGGTAGAGGTCGAGCCCGTCGGCAGGGCGGACCTCATGGGGAGCGGCGGGCGCGGGGAGTCCTCGGCCGACGTGGCCGCGAGGGTACGGGAAGCCAGGGAGCGGGCCGCGGAGAGGCTCACCGGCACGCCCTGGACCACCAACAGCGAAGTGCCCGGACACGAGCTGCGTACACGGCTGGTCGCGGCGCCCGGCGCCCTGATGGCGGCGGAGCGGGACATGGAGCGGGGTGTGCTCACGGCCCGTGGCCTGGACCGCGTCCTGCGCGTGGCGTGGACCGTGGCGGACCTGAGGGGTGCCGACCGCCCGGACGCCACGGACGTCGCGGTCGCACTCGAACTGCGTACGGGCATCCAGCGAGGGGTCCCGATGCGAGCCGGTGCCCGGTGAACGCCCGGCTGCCCGACGGAGAGCCCGACGGAGAGAGGGAGCGGCTGGCGCGCGCCGCGCTGACCCGCGTGTTCGAACCGGGGGACGAGCGGGGCGGCCGCTGGATCCGTGAGGCCGGACCGGTCGAGCTGATACGGCGTCTCACCGGTCCGGACGGACCGGCGCGGGCCCTGGAGGGGATGACGGCGACCCGGCTCGCCGGATACCGGCTCCGGGCGGTGAGCGCCGACCCCGGGAGGGATCTGGCCTCGGTGGCCGCGGTCGGCGGGCGCTTCGTCTGCCCCGGTGACCGGGAGTGGCCGAGCCAGCTCGACGACCTGGGCGACGCGCGGCCCATCGGCCTCTGGGTGCGAGGGCGGTCCGACCTGCGTCTCTGGGCGCTGCGTTCGGTCGCCCTGGTCGGTGCGCGGGCCTGCACCCCCTACGGGGCGCACATGGCGGGGACCCTCGCCGCGGGGCTGGCCGAGCGTGGCTGGGTGGTCGTCTCCGGGGCGGCGTTCGGGGTGGACGGCGCCGCCCACCGGGGGGCGCTGGCCGCCGGCGGTGCGACCATGGCGGTGCTGGCCTGCGGGGTGGACGTGGCCTACCCCCGGGGGCACGCGGAGCTCATCGGACGCATCGCCGAACAGGGCGTGGTGATGGGCGAACTGCCGCCCTCCGACCATCCGACACGCACCAGGTTCATCCTGCGGAACCGGGTGATCGCGGCCCTGACCCGGGGCACCGTGGTCGTGGAGGCCGAATACCGCAGCGGCTCGCTGGTCACCGCGCGGAACGCACAGCGGCTGGGCCGGTTCACGATGGGGGTCCCGGGCCCCGCCACCAGCGGCCTGTCGGCCGGGGTCCATGAACTCCTGCGCGGCGAGGGGGTCCTGGTCACCGACGCCGCCGAAATCGCCGAGCTCATCGGGGAGATCGGTGAACTCGCCCCTGCGAGGAGCGGCCGGGTCCTGCCCAGGGACGTCCTCGACGCCGACTCCGCGCGGGTACTGGACGCACTCCCGTGGGCCGGTGCGACGGGCAGCCGTGACGTGGCCCGCAGCGCAGGCGTGTCGACGGACGAAGCCCTCGGGCGGTTGTACGAACTGCACTCACTGGGGTTCGTCGAACGCGAGGGCGACGGCTGGCGGTTGACGCCCGGACGCACACGCGACGGCGACGTGCGGCGAGGCGGTACTTGACCCGGAGCATTCGGGTGAAAAGGTGATCCCGGTGACCTCGGCAGTGCCCGGTCAGGCCTTCGGGGACGGTGCGAGCAGTGGCCATTCCCGTCGTCGGACCTGCCAGGAAGGCAGGGGGACGACGGTGGGTTTGTGCCGCAATCGCACCGCACGGTCCCCCTGTCCTGCGCGCACCGCAACACCTCGGTCACGCTACGCTCACAAGGAATCCGCCCAAGAGACACGTCCCAGCACTCCACAGCAGAACGGCTCAAGGCATCACATGCCCCAGCACACCTCCGGGTCTGACCGCGCGGCAGCACCACCGGCTGCGCGTGGCACTGTGCGCCCTCCCGCCCCCTCCTCGCTCGAAGAGTTGTGGCGTTCGTACAAGACCACCGGCGACGGACGGCTGCGGGAGCAGCTGATCCTGCACTACTCACCCCTGGTGAAGTACGCCGCCGGCCGGGTCAGCGTGGGGCTGCCGTCCAACGTGGAACAGGCGGACTTCGTCTCGTCCGGCGTCTTCGGGCTGATCGACGCCATCGAGAAGTTCGACATCGAGCGGGCCATCAAGTTCGAGACCTACGCGATCACCAGGATCCGCGGCGCGATGATCGACGAACTCCGGGCGCTGGACTGGATCCCCCGGTCCGTACGGCAGAAGGCGCGCAACGTCGAGAGGGCCTACGCCACGCTCGAGGCGCAGCTCCGGCGTACACCCTCGGAAGCCGAGGTCGCCTCGGAGATGGGCGTCGCGCTGGAGGAACTCCACGCCGTTTTCAGCCAGTTGTCACTGGCCAACGTGGTGGCACTGGAGGAGCTGCTGCACGTCGGCGGTGAGGGCGGCGACCGGCTGAGCCTGATGGACACCCTGGAGGACACCGCGGCCGACGATCCGGTCGAGGTCGCCGAGGACCGCGAGCTCAGACGTCTGCTCGCCCGTGCCATCAACACGCTCCCCGAGCGGGAGAAGACCGTGGTCACGCTCTACTACTACGAGGGCCTCACCCTCGCGGAGATCGGCAACGTCCTCGGCGTGACCGAGAGCAGGGTCAGCCAGATCCACACCAAGTCGGTGCTCCAGCTCCGCGCGAAACTCGCCGACGCGGGACGCTGAGCCGGCCCGGCTTCGGCCACCCGGCTGCGGACGCGGACCCCCTTTCGGACCGAGGCCGCCGTAGAGTGGGCGGGTGCCCAGGATTCGAGCGGCCTCCGTGGCCGAGCACCGGACCATGCAGCGCGGCGCCCTCCTGGACGCCGCGCGCTCCCTGCTGTCCGAGGGCGGTACGGAAGCGCTGACCTTCCCCGCCCTCGCCGAGCGCACCGGCCTCGCCAGGTCCTCCGTCTACGAGTACTTCCGCTCCCGCGCCGCCGTGGTCGAGGAGCTCTGCGCCGTCGACTTCCCCGTGTGGGCCGCAGAGGTCGAGAACGCCATGGAGCGGGCCGGTACGCCCGAGGACAAGATCGAGGCCTATGTGCGCCGGCAGCTCGACCTGGTCGGGGACCGTCGGCACCGCGCGGTCGTGGCCATCTCCGCGAGCGAGCTGGACGCGGGGGCGCGCGAGAAGATCCGCGCCGCGCACGGCGGACTGATCGCCATGATCGTGGAGGCCCTCGCCGACCTGGGCCATACCGAGCCGAGGCTCGCGGCCATGCTGTTGCAGGGTTCCGTGGACGCGGCCGTGCGCAGGATCGAGCTGGGCGCGGCGGAGGAGCCGGGGATCGTCGCGGACACCGCCGTGGCCATGGTCCTGCGCGGCGTACGGGGCTGAGAGGGTCCCGGGGGGTCCTGCTCCGGCAGCGGTACGCCGAGGACCGGAAGCAGCCGGGAGGGCCCCCGCCGCAGCATGGACGGGGGCAGCAGCGAAAGCGGATCGAGGTAGACCTCCCCGCGTCGCAGGCCCCAGTGCAGGCAGCCCGTGGAGCAGTGTGAAGGTTCCGGTCCGACCACTGCCACCACCTGCCCCGCGACCACCCGGTCACCCTCGGCGACCAGCGTCCGCACCGGCTCGTAGGTGAAGCGGAGCGGCGGCTCCCCGCTCCCGGCCACCTCGACGGAGACCACTCCCCGCCCCGCCACCGGCCCCGCGAAGGCGACCCTGCCCGGGGCGGCCGCCAGCACCGGGGTGTCCGGTGGTGCGGCGAGATCGACTCCGCGGTGGCCCGGCCCGTAGGGGCCGGCCGGCGGCTCCCAGCCCCGTACGACCAGGGGTCTGCCCCGGCCCCCGACCGGCCAGACCCGGTCACCCGCCGTCGGGACCCGCCCGGACACGGACGCAGGTGCCGGAGCCTGCCGCCGCTCCGGCACCCTCCCGTGCGCCTCGGCCCCGGCAGAGGCCGGTAACGGCAGGACCGCGAGCAGTCCGGCCAGCAGGGCGGGCAGCAGCCCGGCCAGCGGTCCGGCCGGCAGTGCGGCCGCCAGGGGGGACACCCGCGGGGCGGCACGTCCCCCGGACGCGGGAGGCGCGGCCGGGCGGGAGCCGGCGGGCGGGCCGGCGGTCTTTCCAGGTGAGCGGCACATGACGGGAACGATCTCCCGGGAAGCGGTTCCGCGGGGGGTCGCGGCCCGGATCTGTGGACGACCGCGCGGTTGTGGACATCGCCGTCACCCGGCACCCGGCGGGTCCCGTACACTTCTTCTGGCGATCCGGGTCACCGGGTCGACTTCGCACGCCCCGCCACCTCCCTCTCAGCGGACGGTGGCCGCGCTCCTCGGTCCCTTGTGGCACGGCGCGTAGGGGCGTCAGGCGCGGCAGCAATCCTGCGGTCGCGGCAACCGAGAAAATCAAGGAGTACGGCCATGGCCGTCGTCACGATGCGGGAGCTGCTGGAAAGCGGCGTCCACTTCGGTCACCAGACCCGTCGCTGGAACCCGAAGATGAAGCGCTTCATCTTCACCGAGCGCAACGGCATCTACATCATCGACCTGCTCCAGTCGCTGTCGTACATCGACCGCGCCTACGAGTTCGTCAAGGAGACCGTCGCCCACGGCGGCTCCATCATGTTCGTGGGTACGAAGAAGCAGGCCCAGGAGGCCATCGCCGAGCAGGCGACGCGCGTCGGCATGCCGTACGTCAACCAGCGTTGGCTCGGTGGCATGCTCACCAACTTCTCCACCGTCTACAAGCGCCTTCAGCGTCTGAAGGAGCTCGAGCTCATCGACTTCGAGGACGTGGCCGCCTCCGGCCTCACCAAGAAGGAGCTCCTGGTCCTCTCCCGCGAGAAGGCCAAGCTGGAGAAGACCCTCGGTGGTATCCGCGAGATGCAGAAGGTGCCGAGCGCCGTCTGGATCGTCGACACCAAGAAGGAGCACATCGCCGTCGGTGAGGCGCGCAAGCTCCACATCCCGGTCGTCGCGATCCTCGACACCAACTGCGACCCCGACGAGGTCGACTACAAGATTCCGGGCAACGACGACGCGATCCGCTCCGTCACCCTGCTCACCCGCGTGATCGCCGACGCCGTCGCCGAGGGCCTCATCGCCCGTTCCGGTGCCGCCACCGGTGACTCGAAGCCGGGCGAGAAGGCCGCCGGCGAGCCCCTCGCCGAGTGGGAGCGCGACCTGCTCGCGGGCGACAAGAAGGCCGACGCCGAGGGCACGGACGAGGTCCAGTCCTCCGCCGAGACCGAGAAGGCCGCCGACGCCGAGCCGGCCGCCGCCGCTGCCGAGCAGGACGAGGCCGCTGCCGAGGCTCCGGCCGCGGACGCCGAGCAGGCCTGACACCCGTCAGTCACGGCTGAATGACGGCGGGGGCCGGTGCACTGGCACCGCCCCCGCCGTTCACCCGTAGATCTTTCAGACTTCGAGAGAGAAACAGACTCATGGCGAACTACACCGCCGCTGACGTCAAGAAGCTCCGCGAGCTCACCGGCGCCGGCATGATGGACTGCAAGAAGGCGCTCGACGAGGCCGACGGCAACGTCGACGGCGCTGTCGAGGCGCTCCGCATCAAGGGCCAGAAGGGCGTCGCCAAGCGCGAGGGCCGTTCCGCCGAGAACGGTGCCGTCGTCTCCCTCGTCTCCGAGGACAAGACGTCCGGCGTCCTCGTCGAGCTGAAGTGCGAGACGGACTTCGTCGCCAAGGGCGACAAGTTCCAGGCCGTCGCCAACACGCTCGCCGCGCACGTCGCCGCGACCTCTCCGGCCGACATCGAGGCGCTCCTCGCCTCGGAGATCGAGCCCGGCAAGACCGTTCAGGCATTCGTGGACGAGGCCAACGCCAACCTCGGCGAGAAGATCGTCCTGGACCGCTTCGCGCAGTTCGACGGCGCGTACGTCTCCGTGTACATGCACCGCACGATGCCCGACCTGCCGCCGCAGATCGGTGTCATGGTCGAGCTGGACAAGGCCGACGCCGACCTGGCCAAGGGCCTCGCGCAGCACATCGCCGCCTTCGCCCCGAAGTACCTGTCGCGCGAGGACGTCCCCGCCGAGGTCGTCGAGGCCGAGCGCCGCGTCGCCGAGGAGACCACCCGCGCCGAGGGCAAGCCGGAGGCCGCGCTCCCGAAGATCGTCGAGGGTCGCGTCAACGGCTTCTTCAAGGAGGCCACCCTCCTCGGCCAGCCCTACGCGCTGGACCAGAAGAAGTCCGTCCAGAAGGTCCTGGACGAGGCCGGTGTCACCCTGAAGCGCTTCGCGCGTATCAAGGTCGGCATCTGAGTCCGTCCGCGAACAACGCTGGACCCGATAGGGTCTAGTGCAGTCGACGGCCGCACTCATGCCGGACGACCGCAGATCTGACGAGGAGGCCATTGCCGCTGAGGGACGACAGACCCACCGGCAATGGCCTTCTTCGTATGTGCACGAGGAGAACTTCCATGGACAAGGGCGCGGACGCCACCCAGGCCGACGACAAGCGCGACGACGGCAAGATTTCCGGACGCTTCATGCTGAAGCTGTCCGGTGAGGCATTCGCCGGCGGCGGGGGCCTCGGCGTCGACCCCGACGTCGTGCACGCCATCGCCCGCGAGATCGCGGCCGTCGTACGTGACGGCGCCGAGATCGCGGTGGTGATCGGAGGAGGCAACTTCTTCCGTGGGGCCGAGCTCCAGCAGCGCGGTATGGACCGGGCCCGGTCCGACTACATGGGCATGCTCGGCACGGTCATGAACTGCCTGGCACTCCAGGACTTCCTGGAGAAGGAGGGCATCGACTCGCGCGTCCAGACGGCCATCACCATGGGCCAGGTCGCCGAGCCGTACATCCCGCTCCGCGCCGTGCGGCACCTGGAGAAGGGGCGCGTCGTCATCTTCGGCGCCGGCATGGGCATGCCGTACTTCTCCACCGACACCACGGCCGCCCAGCGCGCTCTGGAGATCGACGCCGAGGCGCTGCTGATGGGGAAGAACGGTGTGGACGGTGTCTACGACGCCGACCCGCGGACCAACCCCGGCGCGGTGAAGTTCGACGCCCTGGAGTACGGCGAGGTGATCGCCCGCGACCTCAAGATCGCCGACGCCACCGCGATCACCCTCTGCCGTGACAACCAGCTCCCGATCCTCGTCTTCGAGCTGACCGCGGAGGGCAATATCGCCCGCGCGGTCAAGGGTGAGAAGATCGGCACGCTGGTGAGCGACCGGAGCACCCGGGCCTGACGGCCCACAAGATGGACAACGGCCTGCCGGTCGGACACCGTGCAGGTGAGGACGCGACGCAGGATCCGCAGGACCCGACGATGCCGGGTCCGCTCAAGACACGCAGGAGCACGTGGTGATCGAAGAAATCCTCCTCGAGGCCGAGGAGAAGATGGAGAAGGCCGTCGTGGTCGCGAAAGAGGACTTCGCCGCGATCCGTACCGGCCGTGCGCACCCGGCGATGTTCAACAAGATCGTCGCCGACTACTACGGCGCGCTGACCCCGATCAACCAGCTGGCCTCGTTCTCGGTCCCCGAGCCGCGCATGGCCGTGGTGACCCCGTTCGACAAGACCGCGCTGCGCAACATCGAGCAGGCGATCCGCGACTCCGACCTCGGCGTCAACCCGAGCAACGACGGCAACATCATCCGTGTGACGTTCCCCGAGCTCACTCAGGACCGCCGCAAGGAGTTCATCAAGGTCGCCAAGACCAAGGCCGAGGACTCCAAGATCTCGATCCGCTCCATCCGCCGCAAGGCCAAGGAGTCGCTCGACAAGCTCGTCAAGGACAAGGAGTCCGGCGAGGACGAGGTCCGCCGCGCGGAGAAGGAGCTCGACGACACCACCGCGAAGTACGTCGCGCAGGTGGACGAGCTGCTCAAGCACAAGGAAGCCGAGCTGCTCGAAGTCTGATGAACGACTCTTCCTGGGGCGCCCCGCAGGGAGCCGGTTACCGGAGCACCCCCGAGATGGGAGCCCCTCCGGCGGGTCCTGCATACGATGTGCACGCCGCCCAGCAGACTCGGCCCATGCCCATCGTGCCGGACGTTCCCGACGCAGGTAGAGACGCTGACGACCGCGACGACCGGAACGGGGACGCCGCGCGCGTCAGCGGCCCCCTGTTCCGTGACGAGAAGCCGCAGGAGCCCATGTCGACCCCGCTGCCGCCCCCGCCGCAGAAGAAGCGCGCGGGGCGTGACCTCCGCGCCGCCATAGGCGTCGGTGTCGGTCTCGGTGCCCTCGTCGTCGGCTCCCTCTTCATCGTGAAGGCCGTCTTCGTCGGCGTGGTCGTGCTGGCGGTGGTGGTCGGCCTCTGGGAGCTCACCTCCCGTCTCAAGGAACGCAAGGGCATCAACGCCCCGCTCGTGCCGCTCGCCGTCGGCGGCGCGGCCATGGTGGTCGCCGGTTACGTGCGGGAGTCGGAGGGCGCCTGGGTCGCCATGGCGCTCACGGCACTGGCGGTGCTGGTGTGGCGTATGACCGAGCCGCCCGAGGGATACCTCAAGGACGTCACGGCCGGTGTCTTCGCGGTGTTCTACGTCCCGTTCCTGGCGACGTTCGTCGCGATGATGCTCACCGCGGACGACGGCGCGTGGCGCGTGCTGACCTTCCTGCTGCTGACGGTGGTCAGCGACACCGGCGCGTACGCCGTCGGCTGGCGCTTCGGCACCCACAAGCTGGCGCCCCGCATCAGCCCGGGGAAGACCCGTGAGGGTCTGTTCGGCGCGGTCGGCTTCGCGATGGTGGCCGGCGCCCTGTGCATGGAGTTCCTGATCGACGGCGGGACCTGGTGGCAGGGCCTGCTGATCGGCCTCGCCGTCGCCGCCAGCGCCACGCTGGGGGACCTGGGCGAGTCCATGATCAAGCGGGATCTCGGGATCAAGGACATGGGCACGCTGCTGCCCGGCCACGGCGGCATCATGGACCGGCTCGACTCGCTCCTGCCGAGTGCGCCGGTCGTATGGCTGCTGCTGGTGCTGTTCGTCGGGTCCGGCTGACCCGCCGGACCCCGGTTCACGTGTGTGGGGGCCGTCGCCCGGAGCGACGGCCCCCACTGCTGTCTCCGCGGGCACCCTCCGGAACCCCTCTCCCCTGAGCCGGTCCGTCAGTGCGATCGGTCACGGCCCGGGCCGTGACCGGGCCGTGAAAGGCCTGTCCTTGCTGCTCCCGCGGGCTCTCGTGGCCTGCCCGGTTCGCGGGCGGCCCTGAGTACCACGGCGTGTCTGCGACACTGGAGGAACCATGCCTAAGCCCGGAGAACTCACTTTCGTCGCGCCCCGTGGAGCCAAGCGGCCGCCGCGGCACCTCGCCGACCTCACGCCCGACGAGCGCAAGGAAGCAGTCGCCGCGACCGGCGAGAAGCCCTTCCGCGCCAAGCAGCTGTCGCAGCACTACTTCACGCGGTACGCGCACGATCCGGCGGAGTGGACCAACATTCCGGCCGCCTCGCGCGACAAGCTGGCCGAGGCGATGTTCCCCGAGCTGATGTCGGTCCTGCGCCACATCAGCTGCGACGACGACACCACCCGTAAGACGCTGTGGAAGCTGCACGACGGCACGCTCGTCGAGTCCGTCCTCATGCGGTACCCGGACCGGGTGACCATGTGCATCTCGTCCCAGGCGGGCTGCGGCATGAACTGTCCGTTCTGCGCGACCGGGCAGGCGGGGCTCGACCGCAACCTGTCGACCGCCGAGATCGTCCACCAGATCGTGGACGGCATGCGGGCGCTGCGCGACGGCGAGGTCCCGGGCGGGCCGGCACGGCTGTCCAACATCGTCTTCATGGGCATGGGCGAGCCGCTGGCCAACTACAAGCGCGTGGTCGGGGCGATCCGGCGGCTGACGGATCCGGAGCCGGACGGCCTGGGTCTCTCGCAGCGTGGGATCACCGTGTCCACCGTGGGCCTGGTGCCGGCGATGCTGCGCTTCGCCGACGAGGGCTTCAAGTGCCGGCTCGCGGTCTCCCTGCACGCTCCGGACGACGAGCTGCGTGACACCCTCGTGCCTGTGAACACCCGCTGGAAGGTCCGCGAGGTGCTCGACGCCGCGTGGGAGTACGCCGAGAAGTCGGGCCGCCGCATCTCCATCGAGTACGCGCTGATCCGGGACATCAACGACCAGGCGTGGCGGGGCGACCGGCTGGGCCGGCTGCTCAAGGGCAAGAGGGTGCACGTCAACCTCATCCCGCTGAACCCGACCCCGGGCTCCAAGTGGACCGCCTCGCGGCCCGAGGACGAGAAGGCGTTCGTCGAGGCCATCGCGCGTCACGGTGTGCCGGTCACGGTCCGGGACACCCGCGGCCAGGAGATCGACGGGGCCTGCGGGCAGCTGGCGGCCTCCGAGCGCTGAGACGGTTCCGGCGGGCGTACACGATCCGGCCGGTGCGACGTGATCCGGCCGGTGTAGCCTGGCTCGGAGACAACTTCACATTCCGACAGGGGAGCGCCACAGCGCTGAGAGTGCGGCACCGAGGACAGGTCGGCCGCAGACCCTCTGAACCTCGCCCGGGTCATTCCGGGTAGGAAGTTCGGACCTTACTCAAGCTGTTGCGCCCTGCCCGCTCGCCGAGCGGGTGGGGCCGCGTCTCTTCCTGGTCATCTCCAGGAGGATCATCATGAGGACCACCACGACGTACGCGGCGACCGCCCTCGCCGCCGCGCTCGGTGTCACCGCGCTCGCGGGCTGCGGCGGCTCCGGCGACGAGGCTTCCGACGGCACGGGGGGCGGGTCGAAGACCGTCACCCTGGTCAGCCACGACTCCTTCAACGCGTCGGACGCCGTCCTGAAGGCGTTCACCGAGGAGACCGGCTACAAGGTCAAGGTGCTCAAGAGCGGTGACGCCGGAGCGGCGCTCAACCAGGAGATCCTGACCAAGGGTTCGCCCCGGGGCGACGTGTTCTTCGGTGCCGACAACACGCTGCTCTCCCGTGCCCTCGACAACGGTCTGTTCACGCCGTACGAGGCGAAGGGGCTGGACCGCGTCCCGGCCGACGTCCAGCTCGACGCCGATCAGCACCGGGTGACGCCCGTCGACACCGGTGACATCTGCGTCAACTACGACAAGAAGTACTTCGCGGACAAGAAGCTCGACCCGCCGCAGACCTTCGACGACCTGCTGAAGCCCGCGTACAAGAACCTCCTCGTCACCGAGAACGCCGCGACCTCGTCGCCCGGCCTCGGGTTCCTCCTCGGCACGGTCGCCGCCCACGGCGAGACCGGCTACCAGGACTACTGGAAGAAGCTGAAGGACAACGGCGTCAAGGTCGTCGACGGCTGGGAGCAGGCGTACAACGACGAGTTCTCCGGATCCGCGGGCGGCAGGAAGGCCAAGGCCGACCGTCCGCTCGTCGTCTCCTACGCCTCCAGCCCGCCCGTCGAGGTGCTCTACGCCGACCCGCAGCCGGCCGAGGCCCCGACCGGTGTCGCCACCGGGACCTGCTTCCGCCAGATCGAGTTCGCCGGTCTGCTGGACGGCGCGAGGAACGAGGCGGGCGGCAAGGCGCTGCTGGACTTCCTGATCGGCAAGCAGTTCCAGGAGGACATGCCGCTGAACATGTTCGTGAACCCGGTGGCGAAGGACGCGAAGCTGCCGGAGCTGTTCACGAAGTTCGGTGCGACGGTGGACGAGCCGGCCACCGTGGCCCCGGAGAAGATCGCCAAGAACCGTGAGCAGTGGGTCCAGTCGTGGTCCTCGCTCGTCGTGAAGTAGCCGCGCGGCCCCCGCGCGGGGGGAACGCGACGCGGCTCGGGCTCATGGCCGTGCCCGTCGCGTTCTTCGCGCTGTTCTTCGCCTATCCGGTCGCCGCGATCGTCGGCCGCGGGCTGAAGGCGGACGGCGTCTGGCAGTTCGGCCGGATCGGCACGGTGCTGAGCCGCCCGGACATCCTCGACGTCCTCCGGTTCACCACCTGGCAGGCCCTCGCCTCGACCGCGCTCACCCTCCTGATCGCACTGCCGGGCGCCTATGTCTTCGCCCGCCTCGAGTTCCCCGGCAAGCAGCTGCTGAGGGCCGTGGTGACCGTGCCCTTCGTCCTGCCGACCGTCGTGGTGGGCACGGCGTTCCTCGCGCTGCTGGGACGCGGCGGGTTCCTCGACCAGCTCTGGGGGGTCCGGCTCGACACCACGGTGTGGGCGATCCTGCTCGCCCACGTGTTCTTCAACTACGCGGTCGTCGTACGGACGGTGGGCGGTCTCTGGGCCCAGCTGGACCCCCGGCAGGAGGAGGCCGCGCGGGTGCTCGGCGCCGGACGTCTCGCCGCGTGGCGGCGTGTGACGCTGCCCGCGCTGGTCCCCGCCGTCGCCGCTGCGGCGCTCATGGTCTTCCTCTTCACCTTCACCTCCTTCGGGGTCGTGCAGATCCTCGGCGGCCCGGGCTACTCCACGCTGGAGGTGGAGATCTACCGGCAGACCGCCCAGCTCCTCGACCTGCCGACGGCCGCCGTGCTGACCCTGGTGCAGTTCGCCGCGGTCGGCGGGATTCTCGCCGTCCACGCGTGGACCGTTCGGCGCCGGGAGACGGCACTGAAGCTCGTCGATCCGGCGCAGACCGCGCGGCCGCCCCGGGGAGCCGGGCAGCGTGCGCTGCTCGGCGGTGTGCTGCTGACCGTGCTGCTGCTCGTCCTGCTGCCGCTCGGCGTCCTCGTGGAACGCTCCCTGGACACCTCCGGCGGGTACGGGTTCGGCTTCTACCGTGCGCTGGGGTCCGCGGACGCGAACGGCTCGACGTTCCTGGTGCCGCCCGTCGACGCCATCGGCAACTCCCTGCGCTACGCACTGGCCGCCACCCTCATCGCCCTCGTGATCGGCGGGCTCGCGGCCGCCGCGCTGACCAGGCGGGCCGGCCGGCTGGTGCGGGGATTCGACGCCCTGCTGATGCTGCCGCTCGGGGTGTCGGCGGTCACCGTCGGCTTCGGCTTCCTGATCACCCTGGACGAGCCGCCGCTCGACCTGCGTACGTCCTGGATCCTCGTGCCGCTCGCCCAGGCCCTGGTGGGTGTCCCCTTCGTGGTGCGGACCATGCTGCCCGTCCTGCGCGCGGTGGACCACCGGTTGCGGGAGGCGGCGGCGGTGCTCGGAGCCTCGCCGCTGCGGGCCTGGCGCGAGGTCGACCTGCCGCTGGTACGGCGGGCGGTGCTGGTGGCCGCCGGGTTCGCCTTCGCCGTGTCGCTCGGGGAGTTCGGCGCCACCGTGTTCATCGCACGCCCCGACAACCCCACGCTGCCGGTCGCCGTCGCCAGACTGCTGGGGCGCTCCGGGGAGCTCAACTACGGCCAGGCGATGGCCCTCAGCACGATCCTGATGCTCGTCTGCGCGGTGTCGCTGCTGCTGCTCGAACGTATCCGCACCGACCGATCCGGGGAGTTCTAGAGATGCTGGCAGTGGAGTCGGCCACGGTCCGGTTCGGGAAGCGGACCGCGCTGGACGCCGTGGACCTGGAGGTCGCGGACCACGAGATCGTCTGTGTGCTGGGACCCAGCGGCAGCGGCAAGTCGACGCTCCTGCGGGCCGTCGCCGGGCTGCAGCCCCTGGACGACGGGCGGGTGTACCTGGACGGCGCCGACCAGACGGCCCTGCCCGTGCACCGGCGGGGACTGGGCCTGATGTTCCAGGACCACCAGCTGTTCCCGCACCGGGACGTCGGCGCCAACGTCGCCTTCGGGCTGAAGACGCACGGCGTGCCCCGGGCGGAGCGGGACCGCAGGGCCGGTGAACTCCTGGACCTGGTAGGCCTGCCGGGCGCGGGCCGACGGGCCGTCGCGGCCCTGTCCGGCGGTGAACAGCAGCGGGTGGCGCTCGCCCGGGCGCTGGCACCCCGTCCGAAGCTGCTGATGCTGGACGAACCGCTGGGCCAGCTGGACCGGAGCCTGCGCGAACGGCTCGTCGTCGAACTGCGCACCCTCTTCGGCCGGCTGGGCACCACGGTGCTCGCCGTCACCCACGACCAGGGCGAGGCCTTCGCGCTCGCCGACCGGGTCGTCGTCATGCGCGACGGACGGATCGCCCAGGCGGGCACCCCCCTGGAGGTCTGGCAGCGGCCCGCCTCCTCCTTCGTGGCCCGCTTCCTCGGCTTCGACAACCTGGTCGAGGCCACGGTCACCGGTACCGCCGCCGAGACGGCCTGGGGCAAGGTGGCGGTGCCCGAGGGCTCGCCGCAGGGCGCGTGCCAGGTGCTGGTGCGGCCGGGCGGGGTGCGGATCAGCGGCCCGAAGGACGGCCTGCGCTGCACGGTGGGCGTACGCACCTTCCGCGGCCACCACGTGACCGTCAAGCTGCGGCCCGGCGACGGTCCGGCCCTGGAGGCGGAGTGCGGTCTGCGGGACACCCCGGAGGAGGGGGCCGTCGTGGGCGTGACGTTCGACCCGGAGGAGACGGTGGTGCTTCCCCCGGCGGTCTGAGGGCGAGGTGCCGGCCCCGGACACCGGCTGGCGGCTCTCCCGGGGGCGTGCTCCCCTGGACGGAGACCTCCGGAAGGGGCAGGGACCATGACGCAGCCGGCCCGTGAGGGCATCGACATCACCCGGGTCGTCGCGGCGCCGCGTGAACGGGTCTTCGAAGCCTGGACGGTCCCCGAGGACTTCGCCGCCTGGTACGGGGGAGAGGCGGACGTGCCGTTCGACCGGGTGTCGATGGACGTCACGCCAGGCGGCGCGTGGAGCCTGGTCATCGTGGTGCCGGGCGCGGACATGCCCTTCCACGGCGTCTACCGGGAGGTGACCGCACCCGAGCGGCTCGTCTTCACGCTGAAGGACCGGAGCGCACCCGCGGACATCGAGGGCGAGACGGTCACGGTCACCTTCGCCGAGCGCGGCCGGAAGTCCACCGAGATGGTCTTCCGGCAGCGCGGCGGCAATCTCACGCCCGAGCAGTACGCGGCGGCCGAGGACGGCTGGGAGGCGTTCTTCGACGCCCTCGACGCCCTGCTCGCCGCACGTTGAGCCCCGGCGGGGTCAGCCCGTCAGCCGGGCGAGCGCCGGGGCCGCCTCCTCCACCGTGTCGACGAGCGCGATGCGGGACTCCATCGCCCGGCCTGCCGCGAGCGAGCTGAGCAGCGGCCAGGCGGGCAGCTTCTCCGTCCAGTGCGCGCGGTTCACCAGCACCATGGGGGTGGGGGCGGACCGCGACTCGTAGTAGTTCGGTGTCGCGTTGTCGAAGATCTCCTGCACGGTTCCCGCGGCACCCGGCAGGAAGATCACACCGGCGGTCGAACGCGCCAGCAGCCCGTCCTCGCGCAGGGCGTTCGCGAAGTACTTGGCGATATGGTCCGCGAAGGCGTTCGGCGGCTCGTGGCCGTAGAACCAGGTGGGGACGGCGACCGAGGACCCGCCCTCGGGCCAGCGCTCCCGGACCGTGAAGGCGGCCTTCGCCCAGTCGGTCACCGACGGGTCGAACGACGGTGTCGCGGCGAGGAGTTCGCAGGCCTTGAGCAGCATGGCGTCGGAGTGCGGAGCGGCGTACGCGCCGAGGTTGGCCGCCTCCATCGCGCCGGGGCCCCCGCCCGTGGCCACGGTCAGACCGCTGCGGGCCAGTTCCCTGCCGAGGAGGGCCGCGCCGTGGAACTCCTCCGAGCCCCGGGCCATCGCGTGACCCCCCATCACGCCCACCACCCGTGCCCCGGCGAGGTGTTCGTCCAGGGCGTCGGAGACGGCGTCGTCGTGGAGCGCTCGCAGCATCGAGGCGAAGACGTCGCCGTTCGACCTGGTCCGCTGGAACCAGTCGTACGCGCGTGCGTCCGGGGTGGCCCCGTAGCCCCCCTCCGCCAGGCCCTCGTACAGGGCGTCGGGGGTGTAGAGCAGGCCGCGGTACGGATCGAAGGGGAGGCCGGGCACCGGCGGGAAGACGAAGGCCCCGTCCGCGCGTATCTTCGCCTCGGCGCGGGGCTCCATGGGACAGCCGAGGAAGACGGCCCCCCGGGTGTCGGTCGTGAGCAGTGCCCCGCCCCGGTCCCTCAGGTCGACGGACTGGACACGGTGGCCGGCGAGGGTGCCGGCCGCCACTGCCTGGTCGAATGCGGTGAGCGTCTCGATCTCGACGCCGGGTGCGTACGTGTTCTCGTCCGGATTTTCCACGCCCGCCATGCTACGGAGCACCCCGGCGGCGGTCGTCACTCCGTCAGAGGAAGTGCGGCGAGCTCCGCGATCGCCCAGGTCAGCGGGGCGAAGACCGCCAGCAGCACCAGTGCCCGCAGAACGGCGGCGGTGCGGAGCATGGACGCCGGGGCGCCGAGCCGCAGCAGGGTCGTGGCCGTACGGGCGCGGGACTGCCTGGCCTCGATCGCCGTGGTCAGCAGGGTCGCCGTGGTGCAGCCGAGGACGAGCACGGCGCCCAGCGCGGTGAGCGGGCCGAAGGGGCGGGGACCGCCGGTGTACAGCACGGAGGCCGCGATCACCCCGGACAGCACCGCGCAGACGATTCCCAGCGGGCGGCCGATCCTGGTCGCCTCGTCCATCAACACCCTGCCCGCCAGCAGGCGTACGGCTCCCGGGCGCACCGCCTGGAGCAGCCGGCCGCACAGATGGGTCAGGCCGGGCCCCGCCATGGCCAGGCCGATCGCGGTGAGGATCCAGCCCGCGAGCACCGCGCCGGGGGTGGAGTCCAGCCGTCCCGGCAGCGGGAACGGGTCGCCCGCCGTGCCACGGCTCGCGTACGCCTCCACCGCGAGTCCGGCCGCGGTGAGCGCGACCCCCCAGGGCAGCCCCTTCGGTACCGGGGCCGGGGCGAGGTCGTCCTCGGCCTCCTGGGCCTCGGACGGTGCGACGGGCCTGGAGCGCACCGCGAGTCCGCCGGCCGTGGAAGCCGCCAGGGGCACCAGCGCGAGCAGCGTGAGCGTGGCGGCGAGCGGCAGCGGGGCGTCCGCGCCCAGGAACTCGGCCGCGTCGCCGTCGAACGGCAGCCCGGTCAGGTCACCGCGCAGATGGAGGAAGAAGAGGAGCGCCACCACCGATCCCAGCGTGGTGGACACGGCCGTCGAGATGGCGGCCAGCAGGGAGAGCCGGGCCGGTCCGAGACCGGCGGCGAAGAGTCCGGGGCGCGGGCGGGTGCTCGGGTCCGTGCGCGCCACCGCCACCGCGAACTGCACGGTCGCGGCGAGCGGGACCGCGCACCACAGCAGGCGCAGCACGGAGCTCGACGCGGCGGCCGGATGCCCCGAGGCGTACCCCAGGGTGCACAGGAGAAGGAAGCCCACTCCGGCCGAAGCGGCGGCGAGGAGCAGCCGCCGCGTCAGGACCAGGGGGTGCGAGCCGCGGGTCAGACGGAGAGCGAGCACGCCGAGCGGCCTTCCGTATCGGACGCGGCGGGCAGGGGGACGTTGGTGACGCGGCGGCCGTCCAGCAGGCCGATCACGCGGTCGGCGAGTGCGGCGACCTCCGCGTCGTGGGTGGCGAGCACGACCGTGATCCCGTGGGACCGTGCCGCGGTGGTCAGGGTGCGCAGCAGCTGTGCGCGCTCGGCCCGGTGCAGTGTCGCGGTCGGCTCGTCCGCGAAGATCACGGAAGGGGACGCGGCGAGGGCGCGGGCCACGGAGATCCGCTGGCGCTGCGACTGCAGCAGCGCGTGGGGCCGCTTCCTGGCCAGCGGTCCGATGTCCAGGCGCTCCAGCCACTCGGTGGCGGCCTTCTTCGCCGCGCGGTGCGAGACACCCCGCAGCAGCAGCGGCAGGGCGGTGTTCTCCCAGGTGCTGAGTTCCGGTACGAGCTGCGGCTCGGCCGCGATCCAGCCGAATCTGTCCCGGCGGAGCCGCTCGCGCAGGCGGGGGCCCATGGTGTGCACCGGCACGCTGTTGAACCAGACCTCGCCCTGCTCGGGGACCAGCTGCCCCGAGAGGCAGTGCAGCAGCGTCGTCTTCCCCGACCCGCGCGGCCCGGTCACGGCGAGCACCTCACCGTCGCGGACACCGAGCGAGACACCGGCGAGGCCCGGCGATCCGTTGTGGGAGTGGTGCAGGGAACGTGCCCAGATCACGTCGTTGTCGGGCGGGGCCACCATGGCGTTCACCTCGGTTCGGATCGGATGTCCCATTCCCCCGTACGGGGGAACGAATACAACGAGAAAAGGGCCGATCGGTCACTCGGCACGCTAGGCAGCCGGACCGTGGTGTCGGGACAGCACACGGCCCGGACGCACCGCGTCTCACTCGAACGGGTGCATCCGGGCCGTGGGGACCGTATGAAATGACTTCCTGACCGGTGTGTTCCGGTCATCGGGAGCCGGGGGCGACGGTCAGAGCTTCGTCCAGGCCTCCGTCAGGACACCGCGCAGGATGCCCTCGATCTCCTCGAAGGTCGACCGGTCGGAGATCAGCGGCGGCGCGAGCTGCACGACCGGGTCGCCGCGGTCGTCGGCCCGGCAGTAGAGGCCGTTGTCGTACAGCGCCTTCGAGAGGAAGCCGTACAGGACCCGCTCCGTCTCCTCGTCGGTGAACGTCTCCTTGGTGGCCTTGTCCTTCACCAGCTCGATGCCGTAGAAGAAGCCGTTGCCACGGACGTCGCCGACGATGGGCAGGTCGTGAAGCTTCTGCAGCGTCGTCAGGAACGCGTTCTCGTTGTCCAGGACGTGCTGGTTGAGGCCCTCGCGCTCGAAGATGTCGAGGTTGGCGAGACCGACCGCGGCGGAGACCGGGTGGCCGCCGAAGGTGTAGCCGTGCAGGAAGGTGTTGTCACCCTGGTAGAACGGCTCCGCCAGCCGGTCGGAGATGATGCAGGCGCCGATGGGTGAGTAGCCCGAGGTCATGCCCTTGGCGCAGGTGATCATGTCCGGTACGTAGCCGAACTTGTCGCACGCGAACATCGTGCCGAGGCGGCCGAACGCGCAGATGACCTCGTCGGAGACGAGCAGCACGTCGTACCGGTCACAGATCTCGCGGACCCGCTGGAAGTAGCCGGGCGGCGGCGGGAAGCAGCCTCCGGCGTTCTGCACCGGCTCCAGGAAGACCGCGGCGACGGTGTCCGGGCCCTCGAACAGGATCTGCTGCTCGATCTGGTCGGCGGCCCAGCGGCCGAAGGCCTCCGGGTCGTCCCCGAACAGCGGCGCGCGGTAGATGTTGGTGTTGGCCACCTTGTGGGCACCGGGGACCAGCGGCTCGAAGGGGGCCTTGAGCGCGGGCAGGCCGGTGATGGACAGGGCGCCCTGCGGGGTGCCGTGATAGGCCACGGCACGCGAGATGACCTTGTACTTGGTCGGCTTGCCCTGGAGCTTGAAGTACTGCTTGGCCAGCTTCCAGGCGGTCTCGACCGCCTCGCCGCCACCGGTGGTGAAGAAGACCTTGTTGAGGTCGCCGGGGGCGTGGTGCGCGAGCCGCTCGGCCAGTTCGACGGCCTTGGGGTGGGCGTAGGACCACACCGGGAAGAAGGACAGCTCCTGCGCCTGCTTGTACGCCGTCTCGGCGAGCTCGTGGCGCCCGTGACCGGCGTTGACCACGAAGAGGCCCGAGAGTCCGTCGAGGTAGCGCTTGCCCTTGTCGTCGTAGATGTAGGTGCCCTCGCCACGCACGATGGTGGGAACGGGCGCGTTCTCGTAGTCCGACATGCGGGTGAAGTGCATCCACAGGTGGTCGTACGCGGTACGGCTGAGGTCCTTGCTCACGGCTATCGGGTTCCCCACATGTAGGTCTGCTTCTTGAGCTTGAGGTAGACGAAGCTCTCGGTGGAGCGCACGCCGGGAATCGCCCGGATGCGTTTGTTGATCGTCTCCAGGAGGTGGTCGTCGTCCTCGCAGACGATCTCCACCATCAGGTCGAAGGAGCCCGCGGTCATCACCACGTACTCGCACTCGGCCATGGCCGACAGCGACTCGGCCACGGGGTCGAGGTCGCCCTCGACGTTGATGCCGACCATCGCCTGGCGCCGGAACCCCACGGTGAGCGGGTCGGTGACGGCGACGATCTGCATCACGCCCTGGTCGAGCAACTTCTGGACCCGCTGGCGTACAGCCGCTTCGGACAGGCCCACGGCCTTGCCGATCGCGGCGTACGGCCGGCGGCCGTCCTCCTGGAGCTGCTCGATGATCGCGAGGGAGACGGCGTCGACCGATGGTGACGTTCCGCTCCCGTTCCTGGAGTCTGCGCTACGGCTGGCCACGACTCCACTGTGCACCGCTACTCGACTGTGTGGCAAGCTTCGATCGATGAAATTCGTTGTCTGGGTGCTCGAATATCACTGAATCCGAAGTTCACGGTGGTTGGGTGTGTCGAAAGCGTCACCGAACGGTTTAGGGTGGAAGTCTCACCCATCGGACAGCCGACAGGAGGGGTGGTTGTGACCACCGAGGTGCGCCGCCTGCGCAACTACATCAACGGAGAGTTCCGGGACGCCGCGGACGGACGGACCATCGACGTGGTCAACCCGGTGACGGAAGAGGTCTACGCGACCTCCCCCCTCTCGGGACAGGCCGACGTCGACGCCGCCATGGACGCCGCCGAGGCCGCGTTCCCCGCCTGGCGGGACATCACGCCCGCCGAGCGCCAGAAGGCCCTGCTCAAGATCGCTGACGCCTTCGAGGAGCGCGCCGAGGACCTCGTCGCGGCCGAGTCGGAGAACACCGGCAAGCCGCTGGAACTCACCCGGACCGAAGAGATCCCGCCGATGGTGGACCAGATCCGGTTCTTCGCGGGTGCCGCCCGGCTGCTGGAGGGCCGTTCGGCCGGCGAGTACATGGAGGGGCTCACCTCCATCGTCCGCCGCGAGCCCGTGGGTGTGTGCGCCCAGGTCGCGCCGTGGAACTACCCGATGATGATGGCCGTGTGGAAGTTCGCCCCGGCGCTCGCCGCGGGCAACACCGTCGTGATCAAGCCGTCCGACACCACCCCGGCGTCGACCGTGCTCATCGCCGAGATCATCGGACAGATCCTGCCCAAGGGCGTCTTCAACGTCATCTGCGGCGACCGTGACACCGGCCGCGCGATGGTCGAGCACCCGACCCCGGCGATGGCCTCCATCACCGGGTCCGTGCGGGCCGGTATCCAGGTCGCGGAGTCCGCCGCGAAGGACGTCAAGCGGGTCCACCTGGAGCTGGGGGGCAAGGCCCCCGTCGTCGTGTTCGAGGACACCGACATCGCCAAGGCCGTGGAGGGGATCTCGGTCGCGGGGTACTTCAACGCCGGCCAGGACTGCACGGCCGCGACCCGCGTCATGGTCCACGAGTCCATCCACGACGAGTTCGTCACCGCGCTCGCCAAGGCGGCCGCCGACACGAAGACCGGCCTGCCGGACGACGAGGACGTGCTCTACGGCCCGCTCAACAACGCCAACCAGCTGGCCCAGGTCAGCGGCTTCATCGAGCGCCTCCCCGCACACGCGCGGGTCGAGGCCGGCGGCCACCGGGTCGGCGACAAGGGCTACTTCTACGCCCCGACCGTCGTCTCCGGTCTCCGGCAGGACGACGAGATCGTCCAGCACGAGGTCTTCGGCCCCGTCATCACCGTCCAGTCCTTCACGGACGAGGCCCAGGCCGTGGAGTACGCCAACGGCGTCGAGTACGCCCTGGCCTCCTCGGTGTGGACCAAGGACCACTCGCGTGCCATGCGGATGTCCAAGAAGCTCGACTTCGGCTGCGTGTGGATCAACACCCACATCCCGCTCGTCGCGGAGATGCCGCACGGCGGATTCAAGAAGTCCGGCTACGGCAAGGACCTCTCCGCGTACGGCTTCGAGGACTACACCCGCATCAAGCACGTGATGACCTCGCTGGACTGAGCGGAGACGTCCGCACCGACGGCCCCGGGCTCCGGCCCGGGGCCGTCCGTGCGTTCCGGGGGAGGGGTGCGCCCCCGGACCCGGACGCAGGCCCCGGAGCGCGGCAGCACCCTACTTTTTGAACGTGTTCATGATGGGCGTACGCTGCGGGGCATGAGCGAGCGAGCCCTGTTGCGGCGCATACGCGTGTGGTTGGTCGTCTTCATCGTCTGTCTGGTGCTCAGCGGCCTCACGGCCTCCCCACTGGTCACCGAACTCCACTGGGCGGAGGACCTGTTGACGTCCTCCGCCTCCCCCGCCCCCGAGCACTTCCCGGCCCTCGTGGAGTGGATCACCCGGGTCCGAACCGGCCTCGACGAGGCGGACGCGGCCTACCCCTTCGTCCTCTACGGCACCGACTGGCTGGCCTTCGCCCACCTCGTCATCGCGGTGGCCTTCTCCGGTCCCTACCGCGACCCCGTCCGCAACATCTGGGTGATCCAGTTCGGCATGATCGCCTGTGCCGGGATCATTCCCCTCGCCCTGATCTGCGGCCCGATCCGCGACATCCCCTTCTGGTGGACGGTCGTCGACATGTCCTTCGGCGTCTTCGGCATCGTCCCGCTGCTCGTCGTCCACCGCATGATCAGGCGCCTGGAGGCGGCCGCGACGGCGTGACGTCAGCTCCGGGGCCGGTGCGGCGGCTTCCGGCTCCGCGGCGGCGTGGCCGCACCCGGGAGCCGCCCCGTCCCGGCTCTCCGTATCAGGGCTTCCGGCCCACCGCGCCGAACTGGGCGACCTCCGGGTTCAGCCCGTGGGACCCGGCCCGCCAGCGGGAGCAGGACACGATTCCGGGCTCCAGGACGTCCAGGCCGTCGAGGAACGAGGCGAACTCGGTCCGGCTGCGGGCGGTGATCGGCGGGGTGGCGTTCTCGTTCCAGAAGCGCATGGCGGCCTCGTTGCCCTCGCCGCCCAGTTCCGTCGTGGGGTGGGTGAGCACCAGATGGCTGCCGGACGGCAGGGCGTCCATCAGCTTCGTCACGATGCCCCGGGCCTCGGCCGTGTCCAGGACGAAGTTGAGGATGCCCAGCATCATCACCGCCACCGGCCTTCCCAGGTCCAGGGTCCGCCCGGCCGCCCGGAGGATCAGTTCGGGATCCCGCGCGTCCGCCTCGACGTACTCGGTGGCGCCCTCGGGCGAACTGGTGAGCAGGGAGCGTGCGTGCTCCAGGACGATCGGGTCGTTGTCGACGTAGACGACACGTGCGTCGGGCGCGGTGTGCTGGGCGACCTCATGGGTGTTGTCCGCGGTCGGCAGCCCGGTGCCGATGTCCAGGAACTGGCCGATCCCCGCGTCACCGGCCAGGTGGCGTACCGCCCGGCCGAGGAACGCCCGGTCCGCCCGGGCCACTTCACCGATGCTCGGATACATGCCGGTGACCCGGTCGCCCACCGCCCGGTCCACGGGGTAGCTGTCGGAGCCGCCCAGCCAGTGGTTCCAGACCCGGGCGTTGTGGGCGATGTCGGCACGGACGCGGGAGGACGGGGTGCGAGGGCCGGGATCGGTCACGTCTGCTCCTGGGATCATGGACGACAGGGACCGCCCATGATGCCGGACCGATCAAGAAGCCCCAGGAGCGGGGGAGTTGGCCAACTGTGCCCTGAGCGCGTCGATGCGGTTGCTGGTGATCGAGTCCACGCCGCAGGCCAGCAGCCGGCGCATGGTGCGCCGGGTGTCCACCGTCCAGGCGGAGACCAGCAGCCCGTCGGCGTGGACGCGGTCGGCCAGCTCGCGGCTCAGCAGCCCGAAGCGGTAGTTCAGCCAGCGCGGCCGCACCGCGTCGAGCAGTACGGCGCGCGGCGGAGCGAGGGTCGTCCAGGTCAGCGCGATCTCGGCGGACGGGTCGGCCGCGCGCACCTTCAGCATCGCGTGCGTGTCGGCGCAGTAGTACACGCGGTCCTGCGCCCCGCACTCCCGTACCACGCCGACGGTCTCCCGTACGGAGGTGTCGGTCGCACCGGGCAGGTCGAGCATGACCCGGCGGTCACCCGCGGCGGACAGCGCCTGGTGCAGGGCGGGCACCCCGCCGCCGGTCCGCTCCGCCAACTCCCGGTGGTCCAGCCGGTCGAGGCGGACGTCGTGGCCCCACAGGCGCTGAAGCGTGGAGTCGTGGAGCAGCACGGGCACCTTGTCCCGGGTGACACGGACATCGATCTCGACCGCGTCCGCCCCCCTGTCCACGGCGGACCGGATCGAGGGGAGCGTGTTCTCACGGGCACGGTAGGGATCGCCGCGGTGGGCCACGGCGGTGACGGTGGTGGTCATGGGGCCATTGTGACCGGAGGGCTCACCGGCCGGGAGCCTCCAGCCAGTTCGCCGTGTACGTGTCGATCTCGGCGTTCAGCGCGCGCTTGCCGGCCGGGTCCAGGAACGAGGCCTCCACGGCGTTCTTCGCCAGTCCGGCCAGGCCGCGCTCGTCGAGGCCGAGCAGCCGGGCCGCCACCCCGTACTCGTTGTTGAGGTCGGTGCCGAACATGGGCGGGTCGTCGCTGTTGACCGTGACGAGGACACCGGCCTCGACCATCTCCTTCATCGGGTGCCGGTCGAGGTCCGCGACCGCCCGGGTGGCGATGTTCGACGTGGGGCAGACCTCCAGGGCGATGCGGTGCTCCGCGAGGTGCGCCAGCAGCTTCGGGTCCTGGGTGGAACTGGTGCCGTGGCCGATGCGCTCGGCGCGCAGGGCCGTCAGCGCGTCCCAGACGGTCCCCGGGCCCGTGGTCTCCCCGGCGTGCGGGACGGAGTGGAGCCCCTCGGCGATCGCACGGTCGAAGTAGGGCTTGAACTGCGGACGGTCCACGCCGACCTCAGGTCCGCCGAGGCCGAAGGAGACCAGCCCCTCGGGCCGCAGGTCCAGCGCGAGGCGGGTCGTCTCCTCGGCGGCCTCCAGCCCGGCCTCGCCCGGAATGTCGAAGCACCAGCGCAGAACGACCCCGAGCTCGGCCTCGGCGGCCTTGCGGGCGTCCTCGATGGCCTCCATGAAGCCCTGCTCCGGGATCCCGCGACGCGTCGAGCTGAACGGGGTGACGGTCAGCTCCGCGTACCGGATGTTCTGCCGCGCCATGTCCCGGGCCACCTCGAAGGTGAGCAGCCGGACGTCCTCGGGGGTGCGGACCAGGTCCACCACCGAGAGGTAGACGTCGATGAAGTGGCCGAAGTCGGTGAAGGTGAAGAAGTCCGACAGGGCTTCCGGGTCCGTGGGGACCTTGGAGTCGGGGTGGTGGGCGGCCAGTTCGGCCACGATGCGGGGCGAGGCGGACCCGACGTGGTGCACGTGCAGCTCGGCCTTGGGCAGCCCCGCGATGAAGGGGTGCAGATCGTTCATCGGATACTCCCGTGTTCCTGGGTGTTCGGTCGGGCGGACCGGCCGCACCGATCATCGTATGCGGGACCCTGCCGCCGGACGCCGGGCCGTAGCATGGCTGGACCACGATGGGGGAGGCCCATGTCAGACAACACACAGCAGCCCGGGGGCGAGGGTGCGCCCCGCGACCCGTGGGCTCCGCCGGACAACAGGGTCGACCTCGGCAAGCAGCCCGCGGACGCCGCCCCGCCCGCCGTCCACAACCAGCCCACGATCACCTCGATGCCGGGCGTCGACGCGACCGGTCCGATACCGGGGCAGGCCGGTGGCTTCGGTCCGCAGCAGCCCCCCGTGCCCGCGCCTCCGGTCGGGCCGAACGGTCCGGGGCAGCACGATCCCTACGGTTACCCCGCCGCTCCCTCCGCACCCTCGGCCGCGTACGGATATCCGGCGGCTCCCGCCGCGCCCTCGGCGTCGTACGGCTACCCGGGATACCCCGGCTACGCGGGCCAGCCGTCCTGGGGGCCGGCGCCCGCCAACGGGCTCGGTATCGCCGCCATGGTGCTCGGCATCATCGCGGTGGTCGGATTCTGCATGTGGGGATTCGGCATCGTCCTGGGCATCCTCGCCCTGATCTTCGGCATCATCGGCCGCGGCCGCGCCAAGCGGGGTGAGGCGACCAACGGCGGGATGGCTCTCGCCGGGATCATCCTCGGCTCGGTCTCGATCGTGATCAGCGCCATCTTCCTCGGATTCCTGATCTGGGCCGTCGCCAACGACGAGTCGGGCAGCGGGGACGACTACTACGACCCCTACGCCACGTCACTGGTGGTCGGCACCTCGCGCTGACCGACGCCTGCACGGAGCGGTACCGGGCGGGGCCGGGGGCGTGTGTGTCCCCGGCCCCGCGTCGTGTCACTCCGCTCGCAGCAGCGCGCGTGCCTCCATCAGCGCGAACCCCAGCAGGTTGAGCCCACGCCAGGAAGCGGGATCCGCGGTGCGCGGGTCGTCCTTGGCGAGCCCGATGCCCCATATCCGGTCCACCGGACTGGCCTCGACGATCACGCGCTCACCGGTGCCCAGCAGATACGCACGCAGCGCCGGATCCTGACCGAACTTGTGCACACTGCCCGCGACCACGAGGCCGAACCGCTCACGGGTCCACACCTCGTCGTCGAAGCCCCTGACCAGCCGGCCCACCTTCTTCGCCGCGGCGGGAGTGCGCGCGGCCACGGCCTCGGCCTGCGCCTGCGCGTCCCCGAAGAGCCGCGCCTTGCCGGCCATCATCCAGTGCTCCGCCGACGCGTAGGTCACCGAGTCGACCGTGAACGGCGAGGGCCACCACTGGCTGAGGCAGCTCTCCCCGAGGCTGCCGTCCGGGCGGGGCCGATGTCCCCAGAACGGCAGGTACTTCACCCGCTCCCCGCGCGCCGTACGCGCCAGGAGCGCGTCCATGTGTTCCTGTCCCATGGCAGCCGAGTCTGGCATCCGCCACTGACAGCCCGTACAGGGATTTCCGTACGTACGAGACACATCGTCGACAGATTCCGTCGCGTAACCAAAAGGAAACAACGGAATCACTTGTTGGTCGAGGTGTGCTCTGTCAGGATCGGCACTCAATTCGACAAGAAGCTACGCCGCTCCTGGTCAGGGGGCAGCGGAGGAGAACGTCATGGGCAACGGTTTCCAGGTGCAGGACCGCTTCGCCGAGGGTGCGCAGTACATCGGCGGACGCCTGCGCCCCGGCACATCGGGACGCCGTCAGGACGTGGTGGACCCGGCCACGGGCCGGACGGTCCTCCGGTACGAACTGGCGGGCACCGACGACGTCGACGCCGCCGTGGCCGCGGCCCGCGAGGCCTTCCCCGGCTGGTCGGGTCTCACTCCGGGCGGACGTTCCGAGGCGCTGCACCGCTTCGCCGCCGTACTCGCCGGGCAGGCGGAGGACTTCGCGTACGCCGAATCCCTGCAGTGCGGCAAGCCGCTCAAGCTCTCCACCGAGTTCGACGTCCCCGGCACCGTCGACAACACCTCGTTCTTCGCCGGCGCCGCCCGCCACCTCGAAGGGAGATCGGCCGCCGAGTACAGCGCAGACCACACCTCCTACGTACGCCGCGAGGCCCTCGGGGTCATCGGCTCGATCGCACCCTGGAACTATCCCCTCCAGATGGCGGCCTGGAAGATCCTCCCCGCCGTCGCCGCGGGCAACACCATCGTGCTGAAGCCCTCCGAGATCACGCCGCTGACCTCGCTGATGTTCGCGCAGGCGGCCACGGAGGCCGGCATCCCCGACGGGGTGATCAACATCGTCTCGGGCGCCGGGCAGGACGCGGGCGAGCACCTGGTCGGCCATCCCGACGTCGTGATGACGTCCTTCACCGGATCCACCGCCGTCGGCAAGCGGGTCGCCGAGCTCGCCACCTCCACGGTCAAGCGCCTGCACCTGGAACTCGGCGGCAAGGCCCCCTTCCTCGTGTTCGACGACGCGGATCTGGACGCGGCGGTCCACGGAGCGGTCGCCGCTTCCCTCATCAACTCGGGCCAGGACTGCACGGCCGCCACTCGCGCCTATGTGCAGCGTCCCCTTCACGACGCGTTCGTCAGCAGGGTCGCCGCCCTCATGGAGACCGTGCGGCTCGGTGACCCCTTCGACCCGTCGACCGACCTCGGACCGCTGATCAGCCGCGGGCACCGCGACCGGGTCGCCGGATTCGTCGACCGTGCCCGCTCGTACGCGACCGTCGTCACCGGCGGCGAGGCTCCCGGCGGCGCACTCGCCGACGGCGCCTACTACCGGCCGACCCTCGTCACGGGCGCCGCCCAGGACAGCGAGATCGTCCGCTCGGAGATCTTCGGGCCCGTCCTCGTGGTGCTGCCCTTCGACACCGACGACGAGGGGATCCGCCTCGCCAACGACACCCCCTACGGACTGGCCGCCTCCGCCTGGAGCACCGGCCTGTACCGGGCCAACCGCGCCACCCGGGAGCTCAGGGCGGGCTGCGTGTGGATCAACGACCACATCCCGATCATCAGCGAGATGCCGCACGGCGGTTACCGGGCCAGTGGCTTCGGCAAGGACATGTCGTCGTACTCGTTCGAGGAGTACACGCAGGTCAAGCACGTCATGTACGACAACACCGCGGTGGCCGGGAAGGACTGGCACCGCACCGTCTTCGGGGACCGATAGCAGCGGCCGCCGCTCGGCGGCCCCACCCACCCGGAAGGGCACACGCGTATGGAGCAGTACGAGCCCGAGCGCCTCTCCGCGCCCCAGCTGGCAGCCATGAGGCGCAGCATCCAGGACGGCAGGGGTGCCCTCACCCGCCGTTCCCTCCTGCGGGCCTCGGGGGCGGCAGCCCTCGCGCTCGGCGGCCTCGGCGCGCTGAGCGCGTGCGGCATCCCGCCCGCCGCACGCGCGGGCGACGCCGCCGCGTCCGACGACCACTCGGCGGCGGAGAAGCGGATCAACTTCTCCAACTGGACCGAGTACATGGACGTCGGCGAGGACGAGAAGAGCCGCCCGACCCTGGACGCCTTCACGCGACGCACCGGCATCGAGGTCAAGTACACCGAGGACATCAACGACAACGTCGAGTTCTTCGGGAAGATCAAGCCGCAGCTCGCCGCGGGCCAGGACACCGGCCGCGACCTCGTCATCGTGACGGACTGGCTGGCCGCGCGCATCATCCGGCTCGGCTGGGCGCAGAAGCTCGACCACGCGAACCTGCCTCACGCCTTCGCGAACCTCTCGGCCCAGTTCCGCACCCCCGACTGGGACCCGGGACGCGCCTACTCCTATCCGTGGACCGGCATCCCCACCGTCATCGCCTACAACGAGAAGGCGACCGGCGGCCGCAAGGTCGACTCCGTCACCCAGCTCCTCGACGACCCGAAGCTCAAGGGCAAGGTCTCCTTCCTCTCCGAGATGCGTGACTCGGTCGGCATGACGCTCCTCGACATGGGCAAGGACCCCGGGTCGTTCTCCGACGCCGACTTCGACGCGGCCGTCGGACGGATGCAGAAGGGCGTCGACACCAAGCAGATACGCCGCTTCACGGGCAACGACTACACCGCGGACCTGAGCAAGGGCGACATCGCGGCCTGTGTGGCCTGGGCGGGCGACATCATCCAGCTCCAGGCCGACAACCCGGCGATCAAGTTCTCGATCCCGTCCGCCGGTTACATCACCTCGAGCGACAACATGCTGATCCCCGCGAAGGCGCGTCACAAGACCAACGCCGAGAAGCTCATGGACTACTACTACGAGCCCCCGGTCGCGGCGCGGCTCGCCGCCTACATCAACTACGTCTGCCCGGTGGACGGCGTCGCCGGTGAACTCGCGAAGATCGACGCGTCGATGGCGTCCAACACGCTGATCCTGCCGGACAGGGCGATGGCGGCCAAGTCGCGGTCCTTCCGCTCCCTCAGCGCCGAGGAAGAGACGGCGTACGAGGAGAAGTTCGCCAAGCTCATCGGTGCCTGACCGGCCCGTCCCCTCCCGAACCTCCCCCGACACCACTGGGACCGCGACCCATGACACAGCAGCAGACAGAGGGCGGCGACGTCCGTCTCACCGGGATCAGCAAGACCTACGGCTCCTTCACCGCGGTGCACCCGCTCGACCTGACCGTCCCGCAGGGCTCGTTCTTCGCCCTGCTCGGCGCGTCCGGGTGCGGGAAGACCACCACCCTGCGCATGATCGCGGGTCTGGAGGAGGCGACCACCGGTACGGTCTCGCTCGGCGGCCGCGACATCACCGGCCTGCCCCCGTACAAGCGCCCCGTCAACACCGTCTTCCAGAGCTACGCGCTCTTCCCGCACCTCGACGTCAGCGAGAACATCGCCTTCGGGCTGCGCCGCCGCGGCATCAGGTCCGTGAGCAGGCAGGTCGGCGAGATGCTGGACCTCGTCCAGCTCGGCGACTTCGCCCGCCGCAAGCCGCACCAGCTCTCCGGCGGGCAGCAGCAGCGGGTCGCCGTGGCCCGCGCGCTCATCAACCACCCCCAGGTGCTGCTCCTCGACGAGCCCCTGGGCGCCCTCGACCTCAAGCTGCGCCGCCGGATGCAGCTCGAACTCAAGCGGATCCAGACCGAGGTCGGCATCACCTTCATCCACGTCACCCACGACCAGGAGGAGGCCATGACCATGGCCGACACCGTCGCGGTGATGAACGGCGGACGGGTCGAACAGCTCGGCGCCCCCGCCGACCTCTACGAGAACCCCAGGACCACCTTCGTGGCCAACTTCCTCGGCACCTCCAACCTCATCGAGGGGGAGATCGTGTCCGCGGGGACGGACGTCGTCGTCGCGGCCGGCGGCGGGAAGCTCACCCTCCCCGGCGGGCGATGTCCCTCCCCGGTCCGGAGCGGCGGAAAGCTCCTCGTGGGCATACGTCCCGAGAAGATGTCCCTGACCCACACCGACGACGCGGACCGGATACCCGAAGGACGCAACCGGGTCACCGGCCGCATCACGGACTCCAGCTTCATCGGCGTCTCCACGCAGTACGTCGTCGAGAGCACGGCCGGCACGGCGCTCCAGGTCTACGAGCAGAACATCGAGCGCGACAGCAGGTTCCAGCCCGGTGCCGAGGTGATCCTGCACTGGAACCCCGGGCACACCTTCGGACTCGACGCCGCGCAGTCCATCGACGCGGGCGCCGCCGGCGCGGACGGCCCGGAGGCGGTGGCGTGAGCGTCACGAAGGCGCCGCCGGCGCACCCCGCCGAGGCAGCGGTCCGCAAGCCGTCCACCCGCAGGCGGCTCGTGCCCTACTGGCTGCTGCTCCCCGGCATCCTGTGGCTGCTCGTCTTCTTCGCGCTGCCGATGGTCTACCAGGCGTCGACCTCCGTGCAGACCGGATCCCTGGAGAAGGGCTTCGAGGTCACCTGGCACGTCCGGACGTACTGGGACGCCCTCACCGACTACTACCCGCAGTTCGTCCGCTCCCTCCTCTACGCGGGGACCGCCACGCTGCTGTGCCTGCTGCTCGGCTACCCGCTCGCCTATCTCATCGCGTTCAAGGCGGGCCGCTGGCGCAACCTGGTGCTCGTGCTGGTCGTCGCCCCGTTCTTCACCAGCTTCCTGATCCGGACGCTGGCCTGGAAGACGATCCTCGCGGACGGCGGCGCGGTCGTCGACGCGCTGAACACCCTGCACGTCCTCGACGTCACGGCCTGGCTCGGCTGGACGGAGAACAACCGCATCCTGGCCACGCCGATGGCCGTCGTCTGCGGCCTGACGTACAACTTCCTGCCGTTCATGATCCTCCCGCTCTACACCTCGCTGGAACGCATCGACGGCCGGCTGCACGAGGCCGCGGGCGACCTGTACGCCACACCCGCCACCACCTTCCGCAAGGTGACGCTCCCGCTGTCCATGCCCGGGGTCGTCTCCGGCACGCTGCTGACGTTCATCCCGGCGAGCGGCGACTACGTCAACGCGGAACTCCTCGGCTCGGCCGACACCAAGATGGTCGGCAGCGTCATCCAGACCCAGTTCCTGCGGGTCCTGGACTACCCGACGGCCGCCGCGCTCTCCTTCATCCTCATGGCGGTCGTCCTGCTCGTGGTCACCGTCTACATCCGCCGCTCCGGTACGGAGGACCTGGTCTGATGCCCGTACTCCGATGGATCCGCCGGAACCTGGTCGTGCTCGCCGGTCTGCTGACCCTCGCGTACATGATCCTGCCGAACGTCGTCGTCATGGTGTTCTCCTTCAACAGGCCGAAGGGGCGCTTCAACTACGCCTGGCAGGAGTTCTCCCTGGACGCCTGGAGCGACCCCTGCGGCGTCGCCGACCTCTGCGGTTCGCTGTCCCTCTCGCTGCGGATCGCCTTCTGGGCGACCGCGGGTGCGACCGCGCTCGGCACGATGATCGCCTTCGCGCTGGTCCGCTACCGCTTCCGGGCCCGTGGCGCGGTCAACTCGCTGATCTTCCTGCCGATGGCGATGCCCGAGGTCGTCATGGCGGCCTCGCTGCTCACCCTGTTCCTCAACATGGGGGCGGAACTCGGCTTCTGGACCGTGCTGATCGCCCACATCATGTTCTGTCTCAGCTTCGTGGTGACGGCCGTCAAGGCACGGGTGATGTCCATGGACCCACGGCTGGAGGAGGCCGCCCGCGATCTGTACGCGGGCCCCGTGCAGACGTTCGTCCGGGTGACCCTCCCGATCGCCGCCCCGGGAATCGCCGCGGGAGCGCTGCTCGCCTTCGCGCTCTCCTTCGACGATTTCATCATCACCAATTTCAACGCGGGCTCCACGGTGACGTTCCCCATGTTCGTCTGGGGATCGGCCCAGCGTGGAACACCTGTGCAGATCAACGTCATCGGCACGGCCATGTTCGTCATCGCCGTGGCGGTGGTTCTCGCCGGACAGCTCGTCGCGAACCGGCGGAAGAGCAATGCGGGAAAGTAGAACCCGAAGGAGTGGGAAGCCATGGCCCCTGATGCCATGCGTGAGGCCGCACGATCGCTCTCGGACGCGCGTCCCGTGTCCTACTGGCTCGACGACCCGGGAAAGCCGGTGGCGCGTCCCGCGCTGACCGGTGACGAACGGTGCGACCTGCTGGTGGTGGGCGGCGGCTACAGCGGCCTGTGGACCGCGCTGATCGCCAAGGAGCGGGACCCCGGGCGCGACGTCGTCCTCATCGAGGGCGACGAGGCGGGCTGGGCGGCCTCGGGCCGCAACGGCGGATTCTGCGCCGCCTCGCTGACCCACGGCCTGGCCAACGGTCTGGAGCGCTGGCCCGACGAGATCGGGAAGCTGGAGGCGCTGGGCGCGCGCAACCTCGACGCGATCGAGGAGACCGTCGCCCGTCACTCCATCGACTGCGAATTCGAACGCACCGGCGAGATCGATGTCGCGACTCAGCCCCACCAGCTCGATGAACTGCGAGAATGGCACGCCAGGACCGAGGAGCTCGGTCTCGGCGGATTCGAATTCCTGGACCGCGAGCGGATGCGCGGCGAGGTCGACTCGCCCACGTTCCTCGGTGGTCTGCTGGACCGGCGGGGCGTCGCCATGCTGCACCCGGCGAAGCTCGTCTGGGGTCTGAAGGAGGTCTGCCTCGGTCTCGGGGTGCGGATCTTCGAGCACACCCCCGGTCTCGCACTCGTCCGGTCCGGAGCGGGCACGGCGGTGCGCACGCCCTACGGCAGGGTCTTCGCCCGTGACGTCGCTCTCGGCACCAACATCTTCCCGTCGCTGGTGAAGCGGGTGCGTCCGTACACGGTCCCGGTGTACGACTACGCGCTGATGACGGAGCCGCTGACCGCGGATCAGCTCGCCTCGGTCGGCTGGCGCAACCGGCAGGGGCTGGGGGACAGCGCCAATCAGTTCCACTATTTCCGGCTCTCTGCGGACAACCGGATCCTGTGGGGCGGATACGACGCCGTATATCCCTACGGAGGCCGGCTGGATTCCGCGTTGGACCAGCGACCGGAGACCTTCCTGAAACTCGCCGGACAGTTCTTCGCGTGTTTTCCGCAGCTGTCCGGTGTGCGTTTCAGTCATGCGTGGGGCGGGGCGATCGACACCTGTTCCCGGTTCTCCGCGTTCTTCGGCACGGCTCATCGCGGCCGGGTCGCCTACGCCGCCGGATTCACCGGACTGGGCGTGGGGGCCACGCGCTTCGGCGCCGAGGTCATGCTCGATCTGCTGTCGGGCCGTGGGACCGAACGGACCGCCCTCGCCATGGTCCGCTCGAAGCCGATGCCCTTCCCGCCCGAACCCTTCGCCTGGGCCGGGATCGAGCTCACCAAACGCTCCCTCGCGCGGGCGGACAGCCAGGGCGGGCACCGCAACCTGTGGCTGCGGACCATGGACCGGCTGGGGCTGGGCTTCGACAGCTGAGGGCGGACACGCACGGCCGGGAGTCCTCGGCCGGCCGCACGTGATCCACCTCACTGCCGATACGCGGCCGAACCCGCGTCATGATCCGGTTCCGGCCCTCTCTCTCCCGTGGAAGCACCGGCAGGACCCTGCCGGTGGCCACGGGGAGAGGGAGGCAGTCCATGACGGGCACGGGGACGAAGGCCGCGGTCGCATGGCTCGCGTCGGTCGCACCGGATCCGGGCGCGGTACGCAGGGAGTGGGCGCGCAACCCTCAGGGGATGGCGCTCCTTCCCGCCGGCAGGCGCTGGGACGTGCTGATCGTTCCGGGGGAGCTCGGCTATCCGACGCTCGACGTACTCACCCGGCTCCTCGACAGGCCGGGACCCGTCCTCGCGGACTTCGGGGAGTCCCGGATGGGCTTCTTCGTGCCGCCCGGGACGGCATCCCGCTGGGTCGGGACCGGGATCCGCGGGATCGGCGCGGGGGCCTGGATCGTCGCTCCCCGGCCGGGGAGCACCGTGGGCGGGGTGCGCTGGCTGATCCCGCCGGACGGCTCGGGCGCGCTCACCGACGCGGGCCTCCTCGAGCTCGCCCTGCACGAGGCGGTCGCGGCCCGCGGCGCGCGTGGCGGGGGATGAGGCGCTGCCAGAGGTCTTGACAACCTGATTGGTCTGGACCATGTTGTGCGCCAACCGCCCGATCCCCCCCCCCCCGCACGGAGGCTGTTGTGGAACGCACCGGATCCCGCACCGGACCACCCGCCCGTCTGTCCAGGCTCATGGCCGTCCTCTCGGCCGGCCTGCTCGCCGCCGGCGCCCTGGTCGCGACGGCGCCGGCCGCCGGAGCGGCGGACGCCGACCTGGCGCGCAACGGGGGCTTCGAGGCGGGGCTGGACGGCTGGAGCTGTACGGGCGGCAGCGGCACGACGGTCGGCACGCCCGTGCACGGCGGGACCTCCGCGCTGAAGGCCACGCCTGCGGGCAGCGACAACGCCCGGTGCTCCCAGACGGTGACGGTCAAGCCCGACTCCGCCTACACGCTGGGCGCGTGGGTGCAGGGGAGCTACGTCTACCTCGGTGCGTCCGGCACGGGCACCACCGACGTCTCCACCTGGACCCAGTCCGCCGGCGCGTACAGACAGCTCACCACGTCCTTCCGGACCGGCCCCACCACCACATCGGTGACGGTCTACACCCACGGCTGGTACGGCACCCCCGCCTACTACGCCGACGACCTCACCCTCATCGGCCCCGGCGGCGGTCCCGTCGCCGTGCCCGCCGCACCCACCGGCCTCCGGGCCGGCACGGCCACCGCCTCGGCCGTCCCGCTGTCCTGGACCGCGTCCGCCGGAGCCACCGGCTACCGCGTCTACCGCGGCGGCACGAAGGTCCTCGACACCACCGGCACCTCGGCGACCGTGACGGGGCTGGCCGCTTCGTCGGCGTACAGCTTCCAGGTCTCCGCCGTGAACTCCGCGGGTGAGTCGGCGAAGTCGGCGGCCGTGAGCGTCACCACGGCCACCGGCGGCGGGGGAGGCGGCAACGGCGGGCTCCCGGCCCACGCGCTCGTCGGCTACCTCCACTCCAGCTTCGCCAACGGCTCCGGCTACACGCGGATGGCCGACGTGCCGGACTCGTGGGACGTCATCAACCTCGCCTTCGGTGAGCCGACGTCCGTCACCTCGGGTGACATCCGCTTCTCGCTCTGCCCCGTGGCCGAGTGCCCGAACGTGGAGAGCGAAGCCGAGTTCAAGGCCGCCATCAAGGCCAAGCAGGCAGCCGGGAAGAAGGTGCTGATCTCGATCGGCGGCCAGAACGGACAGGTGCAGCTCGCCTCGACCGCGGCCCGCGACGCCTTCGTCAGCTCCGTCAGCAGGATCATCGACACCTACGGCCTCGACGGCCTCGACATCGACTTCGAGGGCCACTCGCTGTCACTCGCGACCGGTGACACCGACTTCCGCAGCCCGACGACCCCCGTCATCGTCAACCTGATCTCCGCGGTGAAGTCCCTCAAGGCCAAGTACGGTGCCGGGTTCGTCCTCACCATGGCTCCCGAGACGTTCTTCGTGCAGCTCGGCTACCAGTACTACGGCTCCGGCCCCTGGGGCGGCCAGGACCCGCGCGCCGGTGCCTACCTGCCGGTCATCCACGCCCTGCGCGACGACCTCACCCTGCTGCACGTCCAGGACTACAACTCCGGGTCCATCATGGGCCTGGACAACCAGTACCACTCCATGGGCGGCGCCGACTTCCACATCGCCATGACCGACATGCTGCTCACCGGCTTCCCCGTCGCGGGTGACCAGACCAAGGTCTTCCCCGCGCTGCGGCCCGAACAGGTGGCCATCGGCCTCCCGGCGTCCACCCAGGCCGGCAACGGTCACACCTCGCCCGCCGAGGTCACCAAGGCGCTCGACTGCCTGACGAAGGGCACGTCCTGCGGCACCTACCGGACCCACGGCACCTGGTCCGGGCTCCGCGGGCTGATGGCCTGGTCGATCAACTGGGACCGCTTCAACAACGGGGAGTTCGCGAAGAACTTCGACGCCTACTTCGGGAGCTGACCGCTCCTCGTGACCGCCCGCAGGGCGAGCAGCAGCACCCCGCTCAGGCACCAGCCGGCCACCACGTCCAGAGGCCAGTGGTAGCCGCGCAGCACCAGACCGGCGCTCGTCGCCGCCGTCAGCAGGACGGCGGCGACGAGCGTCATCCACGACCGCCTCACGTACGGGGCGAGCAGGAGCGCCGCCGCCCCGTAGGCCACCATCGCCGTGGTGGTGTGGCCCGAGGGGTAGTAGCCCGTCGCCTCCGTCAAGGGGCCCTGACGGTCCGTCCACAGCTTGAGCGGGACGACGAGCGCCGGAACGGCGGCCATGGCGAGGACGGCGTACAGGGCGGCCCGCCGGGCGTGGCGGAACCAGGCCACGAGGACCGCGCACGCCAGTACGGGGACCGCGACCTGCATGTTGCCGAGGTCGGCGAGGAGATCGGTGAGCCACGCGGGGCCGCGCCCCGCCAGCTCCAGCCCGAGCCGCTCGTCGGGACCCAGTAGCGGGCCGTCGGTCAGCACCTGCCAGGTGATCACGAGGAACAGCGCCGGCAGTGTGACGGACGCCCACACGAGAAGAACCGGCCACCGGGGAACAGGGGGGATTGTTCCGCGGTGGCCGGTCGGACCGGGTTGCCGCGCGCCCCGGGGGGTGTGGGGCGGGCGGCCATCCGATCGGTGAGGAGTCCCGGAGCCCGAAGCTCCAGCGGTGTGCGCGATGGCACGGCCGGTACGGCGCTGGGGGAGCCCCGGACCGGCATCACCCGCAGTCCCCTGCGGGCGGGGTGTTTCTCTCATCTGGGAAAACCGTACGTCGAGGAAGCGGGCACCGGAAGTGGCAACGGTATCCCGCCATCGCCCCCGCACACCTTCTTCACACGCCCTCACCGGGGAGCCTGGGAACGCACCGTCGGACGGTTCCCGGCGCCCCGGTGATTCGCACGCGTCAGAGCCTGGCGAACGCCTGCTCGATGATGTCGAGGCCCTCGTTCAACAGGTCCTCGCCGATGACGAGCGGCGGCAGGAAGCGCAGGACGTTGCCGTAGGTGCCGCACGTCAGCACCAGCAGGCCCTCGGCGTGGCAGGCCTTGGCCAGCGCTCCCGCGGCGGCCGCGTCGGGCTCCTTCGAGCCGGACTTCACCAGCTCGATCGCGATCATGGCGCCGCGCCCGCGGATGTCCCCGATGATGTCGCCGTTCGGGAGCTTCGCCCGCATCTCGGCGAGGCGGCCCTTCATGACCTCCTCGATGCGCCTGGCCTTCCCGTTCAGGTCCAGCTCGCGCATCGTCTCGATGGCGCCGAGCGCACCCGCGCAGGCCACCGGGTTGCCGCCGTACGTCCCGCCGAGGCCGCCCGCGTGCGCGGCGTCCATGATCTCGGCGCGGCCGGTCACCGCGGAGAGCGGGAGGCCGCCCGCGATGCCCTTGGCCGTGGTGATCAGGTCGGGCACGATGCCCTCGTCCTCGCAGGCGAACCACTGGCCGGTGCGGCAGAAGCCGGACTGGATCTCGTCCGCGACGAAGACGATGCCGTTGTCCTTCGCGAACTGCGCGATCGCCGGCAGGAAGCCCTTGGCGGGCTCGATGAAGCCGCCCTCGCCGAGGACCGGCTCGATGATGATCGCGGCGACGTTGTCCGCGCCGATCTGCTTGGTGATCTCGTCGATGGCCTGCGCGGACGCCTCGGCACCGGCGTTCTCGGCGCCGGTCGGCCAGCGGTAGCCGTACGCCACCGGCACCCGGTACACCTCGGGCGCGAACGGGCCGAAGCCCTGCTTGTACGGCATGTTCTTCGCCGTCAGCGCCATCGTGAGGTTGGTGCGGCCGTGGTAGCCGTGGTCGAAGACGACGACCGCGGTCCGCTTCGTCCAGGCACGGGCGATCTTCACCGCGTTCTCGACGGCCTCGGCACCCGAGTTGAAGAGCGCGGACTTCTTGGCGTGGTCGCCCGGCGTCAGCTCGGCGAGCTGCTCGCAGACCTCGACGTAGCCCTCGTACGGCGTGACCATGAAACAGGTGTGGGTGAAGTCGGCGAGCTGCGCGGAGGCCCGGCGTACGACCGCCTCGGCGGAGGCGCCCACGGAGGTCACGGCGATGCCGGAACCGAAGTCGATCAGGCGGTTGCCGTCCACGTCCTCGATGATTCCGCCGCCCGCCCGGGCGGTGAACACCGGCAGCGTGGAGCCCACACCGGCGGCGACCGCCGCGACACGGCGGGCCTGCAGCTCCGCCGACTTCGGGCCGGGGATGGCGGTGACGAGGCGGCGCTCCTGCGGGATGTCGGACATGCGGGGCTCCTGGGGGTGTTTCGGACGCTTCTGTTTCTGCAGGCTAGGGGCGGGTGCGGGCGCCGGTCATGCTCCGATCGGGAGTGGTGGAAGCGTGTCCTTGTCCGCCACGGACAGATGCCCCGGTGGAGCCGCCGGGGCGCCCGTGCGCACGGACTCCGCCGGGCCGTACGGCCGCATGGCTGAACTCCCGGTGCACGGGCACTAGATTGGCCGGTGCAGAGGACGGACCTGGCTGGTCAGGGGGCAGCGGTTCATGGACACCGAAGGCACGTACGACGCACGAGGCACGGGCGCGGAACGGGTGCCCCGCCCCGCCGGGCCACCGCCCGCGGCGCCACCGCCTCCGACGTACGCCCCGCAGCCCCGCCGGCCGGCTGCCGACGGCCCGGGAGTGGAGGAGTGGCTGCGCACCCCGCGGCCCGTGCGGGAACCGGGCGTATGGCGCTACGGGCACGTCCCGCGCCCGCCCGAGAAGCCCGAGGGGGTCTCCGACCGCTCGCTGCTGGTCGGGGTGCTCATCTCCGTACTCAGCGGACTGCTCCTGTGGTCCCTCTGGCGCAACGGCTACATCCCGTACCGGCTGGTCCCGCTGAAGCTGTTCACCCCCGGCGACTGGTGGTACGCCGGTACGTTCGGCGGGCCCCGGACCATCGAGGGCGCCGACGCCCTCACCGTCTACGAGGCCGTCCTCTTCGGGCTCCTGGTCTACGGCTGCGGGCGCCTGGGCAACTGGTCCGAGATCTTCCGCCGCCACGTCGCCGGCCGGGGGCAGCCCTTCCTCGGGCTGGCCACGGCAGCCGGCGGGGCGCTGGCCGAGCTCCTCGTGTGGAAGGACGCCGTGCCGCTGGTCAGGCCGGTGCTGATCCTCGTGGCGTCGGTCGCGGGCGGTGAGATCTACCAGAGCCAGACCGTCGTCAACGTGATCTACGCCCTGATCGCCCTCGGCGTGCTCTGGCCGTTCGCCCGTCTCGGCCGCTGGCGTGAACTGGCTGCCGCCCGGCGCGGCAGGGCCGCCGCCGCCGTACCCGACGCCCCGGCCGCGCCACCGGACGCGCCCACCCCCGAGCAGTGGCCGGAGCTGCGTGAGGCGGGCATGCGGGACGCCGCCGAGGCCCTCACCGCCGAGGTGCGCACCGGCCGGATGAACGACGTCGACGTCGCACGCCTGCGCCATGCCTGGAGCGTGGGACGCGGCCACCCCGAACGCCTCGCCGCGCTCACCGAAGCCGTCCTGCGCACCGGCGGAGCCGCCGCACTCCACCCGTCCGGCGCCCGGGACCTGGCGCGCCGCACCGTCCGGCACGACCTGCTCACCGGGCAGGTCCGCATCGGCAGCTGCACGGACGACCCGCACAACCCGTACGCCCGGCGTGGTTCGGGCGTCGCCCTGGAACCCGCGCTGCTGGGCACCTCGCTGCTCGCCGTCGGCCCGCCCGGCGCGGGCAAGTCCGCACGGCTGGTACGGCCGGTCGTCGAGTCCCTGGCCCTGCAGGCACTCGCCGGCCGGGCCGCGGTGCTCGCCGTCGGCGGCGCCGGGGGCGAGCTCGGCCCGGACGACGCGTTCGACGTCGTGGTGCGCATCGGCGACCCGGCCTCCGTGCACGACTTCGACCTGTACGGCGGCACGACCGACCCCGACGAGGCCGCCGGCGTGCTCGCCGAGGGACTCGTGGGCGACGTGACGCATCTTGACAGCAGGCGCGCCGCCACCGTCCTCGCCCAGCTGCTCGGCCCCTACCGCGCCGTGCACGGCCACTTCCCGGGGGTGCCCGCGCTGCGCGAACTCCTGGACGGCGACACCGCCGCGATCGACGCGCTCCGGGAGGCGCTCGGCGCGGGCGGCCACCAGTCCATGCTCCGCGAACTGGAGGCCCGCACCCGCCAGAAGGGCGGGGCGGGGGACCCCGGACCCGTGCTCGCCGACCGCATCGCGCTGCTCGACCGCCCGGCGTTCGCGCCGTTCTTCGCCACCGGCGACCATGCCCGGCCCTTCTCCCTGCGCTCCCTCGAACACCTGCCGCTCCGTGTCAGGATCGACCTTCCCGAGCGGGCGCACGCCGAGGCGTCGCGGCTGCTCACCCGGCTCGTCCTCGCCCAGTTCACCGCCGTCACCGCCGCCCGCACCGACCGGTCGCTCTTCGTCTGCCTGGTCCTGGACGACGCCACGCACACCGTCACCGCGGAGACCGTCCGGGGCATCCGGCGCCTGCGGTCGGTCAACGCCGGAGCGCTCCTGACGCTGCGCACCGTCGACGACGTGCCCGAGGGGCTGCACACCGCGCTGCTCGGCGCGGTCGGCTGCTGCATGGCCTTCAGCGGGGTCACCACCTGGGACGGCAAACGCTTCGCCGAGGTCTGGGGCAAGGAGTGGGTGGAGACCCGCGAGGTCGCCCAGCACGCGGTCTTCGCCGACCAGCCGTTCACCCGCGCCCTGCACGGCCTGCGCAAGCTCGTCACGGGCAAGGCCGTGACCAGGGACGCCGTGACCGTGCGGCGGGTCGAGCGCGAGCGATGGTCCGCCTCGGAGCTCGCCTACCAGGTGCCCCCCGGGCACGCGGTCCTGTCGGTGACGACGGTGGAGGGCGAGCACGCGCCCCCGCTCCTGGTCACGCTGGACGGCTGAGCGAGGTTACGGGGACCCTGCCGCCCTGGCAGAATCGAACGCGGTCGTCTGTACGGGGCGGCGCATTCGAGCCGTCCGCCCGGGCGGCGCCATCGACTCCCAGAGGTCCGGCGGTCCCATGCCACCCACTCTCGCCTCGCTCGTCCAGCACTCGGCGCTCAAGCTCACCGTCCGGGCGGGCGCCGACCGGCTCGGCACGCCCGTGCGGTGGGCGCACGCCAGTGAGCTCGCCGACCCGGTCCCGTACATGGAGGGCGGGGAACTGCTCCTCGTCACCGCGACCAACCTCGACGCCCGGGATCCGGGAACGATGCGCCGGTACGTCCAGCGGCTGGCCGGCGCCGGGGTCGCGGGGATCGGCTTCGGCGTGGGCGTCACCTACGAGGAGATCCCGCCGGCGCTCGTCGACGCCGCCGAGGAGGCCGGCCTCCCGCTCCTGGAAGTACCCCGGCGCACGCCGTTCCTGGCCATCAGCAAGGCGGTGTCCGGGGCGATCGCCGCGGACCAGTACCGGTCGGTCACGGCCGGTTTCGAGGCCCAGCGGGAACTCACCCGTGCCGCGGTCGCCGGGGACGGACCCGCGGACCTGCTCACCCGCCTCGCCGCGAACGTCGACGGCTGGGCCGCGCTGTACGACTCCGCCGGCGCCGTCGTCGCCGCCGCGCCCGACTGGGCGGCACGCCGCGCCGCACGGCTCACCCCCGAGGTGGAGCGGCTGCGGGACCGCCCCGCCCCGGCCAGCGTGGTCGTCGGCGACAGCGAGAGCCACGACCGCGTCGAGCTCCAGTCCCTGGGCGCGGGCCGCCGCAACCGTGGTGCGCTGGCCGTCGGCACCGGGGCGGCACTCGGCACGGCCGAGCGCTACGCGGTGCACTCCGCGGTCGCCCTGCTGACCCTGACCACCGCCCGTTCCCGCGCCCTCCAGGGCGCGGAGCAGCGCCTCGGCGCCGCCGTCCTGAGGATGCTGCTGGCGGGCGAGTCCGACCACGCCCGGGCCGTCGCCGGGGACCTGTACGGCGGACTCCTCGACGCACCCTTCCGGCTGCTGATCGCCGAGTCGCCCGCCGCCTCCGGGACGGAGCTGCTGGCGGAGACGATGGAGGCCGCCGCCTCCCGGTCCGGCGAGACCCTGCTGATGGTGCCCGAGGGCGAACGCCTGGTGGTCCTGGCCGCCGACGGCGGCGCCGCCGTGGACGCCTGCGCGGCCCACGCCCGCACCGCGGACGACCGGCCGGTGCGCGAGCCGGTGCCCGACGACGCCGACGTGGTCGTCGGCATGTCCGCGCCCTGCGGACCCATCGCCGTCTCCGCCGCGTACAAGCAGGCCGAACAGGCGCTCTCGGTCGCCCGCCGACGGGGCAGGACCATGGTCGAGCACGAGGAGGTCGCCGCCGGCTCCGTCCTGCCCCTCCTCGCCGACGACGCCGTACGGGCCTTCGCCGACGGGATGCTGCGGCCGCTGCAGGAGCACGACGCGAAGGGCCGCGGCGACCTCGTGGACTCCCTGCGCGCCTGGCTCTCCCGGCACGGCCAGTGGGACGCCGCCGCCGCCGACCTGGGCGTCCACCGCCACACCCTGCGCTACCGGATGCGGCGGGTGGAGGAGATCCTGGGCCGCTCGCTGGACGACCCGGACGTCCGGATGGAGCTGTGGCTCGCCCTGAAGGCGACGTCCGCCTCCGCGGGGGGCCGGTAACCCGGTCCGGCTACGACAATCCGGCGTACCCGGACTCCACTCCACTCCATGACGGACAAGCCTCATCCGTGCCGTGCCGCCCTACGGTGGGGCCCGAGGGCGCCCTCGTGGCGCCCGGCGATCGTCGTACACCACCCCCGAAGGGCCGGAACCGCCATGACTTCCACCCACGCCTTCTGGCTGGCCGGCCGCCAGGCCACCGGCGAGGACAGCTTCGACGTCACCAACCCCTGGGACGGTCGTCTCGTCGGCACGGTCTCCGTGCCCACCGACGCCCAGGTCGAGGAGGCCGTCGCCGCCGCGTACGCCGTGCGCGAGGAGTTCGCCGCGACCCCGGCGCACGTACGGGCCGCCGCGCTCGACCACGTCGTACGCCGCCTGACCGAGCGCACCGAGGAGATCGCCCAGCTGATCTCCGCCGAGAACGGCAAGCCGATCAAGTGGGCCCGGGGCGAGGTCGGACGGGCCGTCTCCGTCTTCCGGTTCGCCGCCGAGGAGGCCCGCCGCTTCAACGGCGGCGACGCCCAGCGGCTGGACACCGACGCGGGCGGGACCGGCCGTCTGGCCCTCACCCGGCGCTTCCCGCGCGGACCCGTCCTCGGCATCGCGCCCTTCAACTTCCCGCTCAACCTCAGCGCCCACAAGGTCGCCCCGGCCCTCGCCGTCGGCGCTCCGATCATCCTCAAGCCGGCCCCGGCCACCCCGGTCTCGTCCCTGATCCTGGGCGAACTGCTGGCCGAGACGGACCTGCCGGCCGGCTCCTGGTCCGTGCTGACCGTGCCCAACGACAAGATGCCCGCCCTGGTCCAGGACGAGCGGCTGCCGGTGATCTCCTTCACCGGCTCCGGCCCCGTCGGCTACGCGATCATGGAGTCGGTGCCGCGCAAGCACTGCACCCTGGAGCTCGGCGGCAACGGAGCGGCGGTCGTGCTCGGCGACTGGTCCTCCGAGGAGGACCTGGAATGGGCCGCGACCCGCATCGCGACCTTCTCCAACTACCAGGGCGGCCAGTCCTGCATCTCGGTGCAGCGCGTCATCGTGGACGCCACCGTCCACGACCGGCTCGTCCCGAAGATCGTCGCGGCCGTCGAGGCCCTGGTGACCGGCGACCCCTCCGACGCGGCCACCGACGTCGGCCCGCTCGTCAGCGAGGACGCCGCCCGCCGGGTCGAGTCCTGGGTCGACGAGGCCGTAGAGGCCGGCGCCACCCTCCTCACCGGCGGCAAGCGCGACGGCGCCACCTACGCCCCGACGGTTCTCGCCGACCTCCCCGACACCACGACGATCGCCTGCGAGGAGGTCTTCGGCCCGGTCCTGTCCATCCGGAAGACGCACGGCGAGGCCGAGGCCTTCGCCGCGGTGAACGACTCCAGGTACGGGCTTCAGGCGGGCGTCTTCACCCACGACCTGCAGACCGCCTTCCGGGCCCACCGTGCCCTGGAGGTGGGCGGCGTGGTCATCGGAGACGTGCCCTCCTACCGCGCCGACCAGATGCCCTACGGCGGCGCCAAGGAGTCCGGAGTGGGCCGCGAGGGCGTGCGCTACGCCATGGACGACTACACCTACGAGCGCGTCCTGGTCCTCACCGGCCTCGCCCTGTAGCCAGGGCCACCGCCATGGACGGCCGGAGCCCGCTGTGCGGGGGCTCCGGCCGTCCGGTGTGTCCGGCCTGGCGTGCCCTGAGGCCGGCGCCCGCCACGGGCGGGCCCGTCGTCGCCTACGCCCGCTCCCAGTCCGACTCCGAGTCGGACGGGAGGTGCTGGGCGCTGGTCATGCGGGTCTGGCCGGTCTCCTGCTCCGCCTTCTTCCGGCCTGCCGCGGTCTGCTCCAGGATCCGGTTCCGGAACTCGTAGTCGCGCGGCGCGGCGGCGGCCCCGACCTGCTGGAGCACGGCGCCCTCCAGCCAGTCGGGTGCCCGCCACCTGAACATCTCACCGTGCGACCCGGACGGGACCACGCGGTAGCCGTACTCCGCTCCGAGCGTGGCGTTGACCGCGGAGAACGTCATCTGGCAGGCGCCGCACGCCTTCTTCACGCCGCCCATGTGCACTTCCTTGATCTTGCCTTTGCCCAGCGGCCACGGACTCCCCTCCCAGGACGCGATCTGCTCGCCGAGCAGGGTCATCTCTCCGTGGACGGAGGCGTCCTTCTTGGAGTGCTCCGCGTTGCAGGTCCATGTGCCCACCGACGACCGCAGCGCCCGCGCGGTGGCCGGGAGATCCGGATCGTCCTTGTGCACACCCTCGTAGTCCCCGGAAAGCGTCGCCCGCAGCTTGAGTTGGTCCTTGCGACGGCGGGAATCCTCCGACAGCGGCGCGTCATGGTCCAGGGCGGTCCCGACAGAAGCGAGCCCCGCCTGCTGCTTCTCCCCGGACAGCTTCTTCTGACCGGAGTTGGACGAGTACCGCAGCCCCACGTCCGGCACGTTCGCGACCGCCACGTGCGGTGTCCTCCGCGCGTTCGGTGCGTGTGCCTCCCGCGCCATCCGGTCCAGGGTGCGCAGGTTCGCCGACCGGGTCCCCTCCTTGCTCGGTTTCGTCTGCCGGTAGCGCGGCGGGCCCTGTTCCTCGTCCTCCTCGGCCCGCTGCACCTGCGGAGCCCGCTGCACCTCAGGGGCAGGCTGCACATGCGGTGTCTCGGCACCGGGGGCGGCCCCCGGCCCCCCCGGCGCAGGCGCCGCCTCGGCGGTCACCGGCGGCGCCTGCGCCATGACCCGGGTCGCGTTCGCCTCGGCCTCCCGCTCGAAACGGTCGCCGGGATCCGACATCCGCAGCCCGCCGCCGTTGTCGGTGCCCGCCACCGGACCCTGCCGCTGCTGGATCACATGCGTCAGCTCGTGCGCCAGGGTGTGCTTGTCGCCGCCACCCTCACCGAGGACCACATGGTTGCCCGAGGTGTAGGCGCGCGCCCCGATCTCCCCGGCCGAACGCCGCGCGTCCGCGCCCTGGTGGACCCGCACGTCGGAGAAGTCCTGGCCGAGCCGTGCCTCCATCTCCTGCCGCACCGGCGCCGCCAGCGGGCTGCCCGCCCCGCGCAGCACGTCATGGACGGCGGACCGCTGCACCGGGGTCCCGGGCCCCTCCCGATGGCCGCACCCGGGCCCGTGCGCATGGCTCTCCTGGTCCATCGCCCGGAGCACGGCGGCGTTCCCCGCGGCGCGCTGCAGGGCCAGCAGCGCTGCGGCCCCGGGGGCGGTGGCCGGCGTACCGGGCAGCGGGCCTGTGGTCCGGGTACGCCGCACCGGCATCTGCCGCCGGCTGTCCGGTGACCGCTGCGGCTCCTGTGCGTGCATCGCGTTCCCTCTATCCGTGCGTCTCGCCGTCTCGGCGAGCCACGCTGCCATGCCCCGTGTCCGGCGGAAAGGGACGGGAGGGCAGCGTCCGGGGCACGATCCGCCCTCCGGACTGCCCCGGCGTGCCTGCCGCCCACCGGACGGTCCCGGCGACCGAGCGGGTAGCCCGAGCGGCCGAGCCGCCCCGGCCGGCTTCGGAAGTCCGGGGTCCTGACCACTCCACGGGTGGGCCGCTCCCACGGGCCACCGGGAGCTCCTCACAGGGTGGTGGGGGCGGCGTAGATCGGGTAGATACGGACAAGTGACACCGATCGGTACGCGTACGGCCCGACCCATATCCCGACTCGCGGCGAGGTGAGCTCCTCATGTCCGCCCCATCCGACATCCCCCAGGCCCCCAAGGTCACCGAGCGCGAAGCGCGGCAGGTGGCCGAGGCCGCACGTGAACAGGACTGGCGCAAGCCGAGTTTCGCCAAGGAACTCTTCCTCGGGCGCTTCCGGCTGGACCTGATCCACCCCCACCCCCAGCCGGCCCCGGACGATGTACGGCGCGGCGAGGCCTTCCTCGCCCGGCTGCGCGAATTCTGCGAGACCAGGGTCGACGGCGCCCTCATCGAGCGCGAGGCCCGGATCCCCGACGAGGTGATCAACGGCCTCAAGGAACTCGGCGCCCTCGGCATGAAGATCGAGACCAAGTACGGAGGCCTGGGCCTGACCCAGGTCTACTACAACAAGGCTCTCGCGCTGGCCGGTTCGGCGAACCCCTCGATCGGCGCGCTGCTCTCAGCCCACCAGTCCATCGGCGTACCGCAGCCGCTGAAGATGTTCGGCACCCAGGAGCAGAAGGACGCCTTCCTGCCCCGCCTCGCGCGGACCGACATCTCCGCCTTCCTGCTCACCGAACCCGACGTCGGATCCGACCCGGCCCGTCTCGCCACCACGGCGGTGCCCGACGACGGGGGCGACTACGTCCTGGACGGTGTGAAGCTCTGGACGACCAACGGCGTCGTGGCCGACCTGCTCGTGGTCATGGCCCGGGTCCCCGCCTCCGAGGGGCACAGGGGCGGCATCACCGCCTTCGTCGTCGAGGCCGACTCCCCGGGCATCACCGTGGAGCACCGCAACGCCTTCATGGGGCTGCGCGGCATCGAGAACGGCCTGACCCGCTTCCACCAGGTCCGTGTCCCGGCGGCGAACCGGATCGGCCCCGAGGGCGCCGGTCTCAAGATCGCTCTCACCACGCTGAACACCGGGCGGCTCTCGCTGCCCGCCATGTGCGTCGGCGTCGGCAAGTGGTCGCTGAAGATCGCCCGTGAATGGGCGGGGGTCCGCGAGCAGTGGGGCAGGGCCGTCGCCCGCCACGAGGCGGTCGGGGCGAAGATCTCCTTCATCGCCGCCACCACCTTCGCCCTCGAAGCGGTCGTCGACCTCTCCTCGCAGATGGCCGACGAGAGCCGCAACGACATCCGCATCGAGGCCGCGCTCGCCAAGCTGTACGGCTCCGAGATGGGCTGGCTGATCTCCGACGAGCTCGTCCAGATCCGCGGCGGACGCGGCTTCGAGACCGCCGCCTCGCTCGCGGCCCGCGGTGAACGCGCCGTCCCCGCCGAGCAGATGCTCCGCGACATGCGGATCAACCGGATCTTCGAGGGCTCCACGGAGATCATGCACCTGCTGATCGCCCGCGAGGCCGTCGACGCCCACCTCAAGGTCGCCGGCGACATCATCGACCCCGACAAGCCGCTCTCCGACAAGGCGAGGGCGGGCGCCAACGCCGCCGGCTTCTACGCGCGCTGGCTCCCCAAGCTGGTCAGCGGCCCCGGCCAACTTCCGAGCGCCTACGCCGAGTTCCGCGTCCCGGGGCATCCCGACCTCTCCGCGCACCTGCGGTACGTCGAGCGCTCCTCCCGGAAGCTGGCCCGCTCGACCTTCTACGCGATGTCCCGCTGGCAGGGCCGCATGGAGACCAAGCAGGGCTTCCTCGGCCGGATCGTCGACATCGGCGCCGAACTCTTCGCGATGAGCGCCGCCTGCGTCCGGGCGGAGCACCTGCGGGCCGACGACGACCACGGACGCGAGGCGTACCAGCTCGCCGACGTGTTCTGCCGGCAGGCCAGGATCCGGGTGGAGGAGCTCTTCGGCCGGCTGTGGTCCAACACCGACGAGATCGACAAGCGCGTCGTCGACGGAGTCCTCTCCGGGACCTACACCTGGCTGGAGGAGGGAGTCATCGACCCCAGCGGCGACGGCCCCTGGATCGCCGACGCCTCTCCCGGCCCGGCCACCGGCGACGACGTCCATCGCACCATCCGCTGAACCCGGCACCCGTGGGGCGCGTCCACTGCCTGGACGCGCCCCACGGGCACGCCTGACACAGGGCAAAGTGGACGCCCGTGACCGTCATCGACATCCCCGGCTCCAAGTCCGTCACCGCCCGCGCCCTCTTCCTGGCTGCCGCGGCGGACGGCACCACCACCCTCCTGCGCCCCCTGCACTCGGACGACACCGAGGGTTTCACCGAGGGACTGACCCGCCTCGGCTACGCAGTGGTCCGGGAGCCGGACCGGTGGCACATCGAGGGACGCCCCTCGGGGCCCGCGGCCGCCGACGCCGAGGTCCACTGCCGCGACGGCGCCACCACCGCGCGCTTCCTTCCGACGCTCGCCGCGGCCGCGGCGTCCGGCACCTACCGCTTCGACGCCTCCGCGCAGATGCGCCGCCGCCCCCTCGCGCCCCTCACCGAGGCCCTGCGCACCCTGGGAGTCGACCTGCGCCACGACGGCGCGGAGGGCCACCACCCGCTGACCATCCAGGCATCGGGCGTCAAGGGCGGCGGACTCACCCTCGACGCGGGGGAGTCGTCCCAGTACCTCACCGCCCTGCTGATGCTCGGACCGCTCACCGCCGAGGGCCTCCGGATCGAGGTCACGGAGCTGGTCTCGGCGCCGTACGTCGAGATCACCCTCGCGATGATGCGCGGCTTCGGGGTCGAGGTGGTCCGGGAGGGGAACACCTTCACCGTCCCCCCGGGCGGCTACCGCGCCACCACCTACGCGATCGAGCCCGACGCGTCCACCGCGAGCTACTTCTTCGCCGCCGCGGCGCTCACCGGACGGGAGGTCACCGTCCCCGGCCTCGGCACGGGCGCCCTCCAGGGGGACCTCCGCTTCACCGAGGTGCTGCGCCGCATGGACGCCGACGTCCGGACGACCTCGGACTCCACGACCGTACGGTCCGACGGCCGGCTCGCCGGTCTGACGGTCAACATGCGCGACATCTCCGACACCATGCCGACCCTCGCGGCGATCGCCCCGTACGCCTCGTCGCCGGTGCGCATCGAGGACGTCGCCAACACCCGGGTGAAGGAGTGCGACCGGCTGGAGGCCTGCGCCCAGAACCTGCGGAGCATGGGCATCACCGTGCGCACCGGACCCGACTGGATCGAGATCCACCCCGGCACCCCGCGCCCCACGGAGATCGCCACCCACGGCGACCACCGCATCGTGATGTCCTTCGCCGTCGCCGGTCTGCGCACGCCCGGCATGAGCTACGACGACCCCGGCTGCGTACGGAAGACCTTCCCCCGCTTCCACGAGGAGTTCGCCGCGTTCGTGGAGCGGAGCTCCGCCGGGGAATGACGGTGCGCCCGGGTGCGGGGCGGGCCGAGGTGGCCCGTGCCTCACCGTCCCGCGCTCCGGCCCGGAAGGAAATGCCGTGCCGGACAGGCCCGAGGCACGTCCCGGCGGGGGCGCGCTGTCGGCGCACACAGCGGATGCGGCAACAATGGGGTCCATGAGCGACAGCCCCGCACCCCTCGCCGATCCGCATCTCGTCTTCGACGCCGCCGAAGGCCGCCGCGATCTGGTGATCCTCGGCTCCACCGGGTCCATCGGCACCCAGGCCATCGACCTGGTCCTGCGCAACCCCGGCCGTTTCCGCGTCACCGCGCTCTCCGCCGCGGGCGGCAGGGTCCGGCTCCTGGCCGAGCAGGCGCGGCAGCTGCGCGTCCGCACGGTCGCGGTCGCCGACGGGGACAAGGTGCCTGCGCTCCGCGAGGCCCTGCGCGAGGTCTACGGGCAGGGCGAGCCGCTCCCCGAGATCCTGGCCGGTCCCGACGCCGCCACGGATCTCGCGGGCAGCGACTGCCACACCGTGCTGAACGGGATCACCGGCTCGATCGGCCTCGCCCCCACGCTCGCCGCGCTGAAGGCGGGCCGCACCCTCGCCCTGGCCAACAAGGAGTCGCTGATCGTCGGCGGCCCCCTGGTCAAGGCGCTGGCGGCCCCCGGCCAGATCATCCCGGTCGACTCCGAGCACGCCGCGCTCTTCCAGGCGCTCGCCGCGGGCAAGCGCGCCGACGTGCGCAAGCTCGTCGTGACCGCGTCCGGCGGCCCGTTCCGCGGGCGGACGCGCGCCGAGCTGGCCGACGTCACCCGCGAGCAGGCCCTGGCACACCCGACCTGGGCCATGGGACCGGTCATCACGGTCAACTCCGCGACCCTGGTCAACAAGGGCCTGGAGGTCATCGAGGCGCATCTGCTCTACGACATCCCCTTCGACCGGATCGACGTCGTGGTCCACCCCCAGTCGTACGTTCACTCGATGGTGGAGTTCACCGACGGCTCGACCCTCGCCCAGGCGACCCCGCCCGACATGGGCGGCCCCATCGCCATCGGTCTCGGCTGGCCCGAGCGGGTCCCGGACGCGGCCCCCGCGTTCGACTGGACGAAGGCCTCCAGCTGGGAGTTCTTCCCGCTCGACACCGAGGCGTTCCCGTCCGTCGGGCTCGCCCGGCACGTGGGCACCCTCGGCGGCACCGCGCCCGCGGTCTTCAACGCGGCCAACGAGGAGTGTGTCGACGCCTTCCTCGCGGGACGGCTGCCGTTCAACGGAATCATGGATACGGTCACATCCGTGGTGGCCGAACACGGCACCCCCGCCACGGGAACTTCACTGACGGTCGCGGACGTCCTCGAAGCGGAGACCTGGGCCCGTTCCAGGGCTCGCGAACTCTCGGCGGCAGCGACAGCGGAGGCGCACGCATGAGCATGACGACGATCCTGATGACGGTCCTGGGGATCGCCATCTTCGCCGTGGGTCTGCTGTTCTCGATCGCCTGGCACGAACTGGGCCACCTGTCGACGGCCAAGCTCTTCGGCATCAGGGTGCCGCAGTACATGGTCGGCTTCGGCCCGACGATCTGGTCGCGCAGGAAGGGCGACACCGAGTACGGCATCAAGGCCATCCCGGCCGGCGGCTACATCCGCATGATCGGCATGTTCCCCCCGGGGCCCGACGGCCGGCTGGAGGCACGCTCCACCTCTCCCTGGCGCGGGATGATCGAGGACGCCAGGTCCGCCGCCTTCGAGGAGCTCCAGCCGGGTGACGAGTCGCGGCTGTTCTACACGCGCAAGCCCTGGAAGCGCGTGATCGTGATGTTCGCCGGGCCGTTCATGAACCTGGTCCTGGCCGTCGCGATCTTCATGGGCGTGGCCATGACCTTCGGCTTCCAGACCCAGACCACCGAGGTCGCGGGCGTCCAGCGGTGCGTGATCGAGCAGAGCGAGAAGCGCGACACCTGCAAGGCCTCCGACCCGGTCTCGCCCGCCAAGGCCGCCGGCCTGCGGGAGGGTGACAGGATCGTCGCCTTCGACGGGCAGCGGGTCGACGACTGGGCGACGCTCTCGGACCGCATCCGGCAGACCGTCGGCCCGGCCACCCTCACCGTGGAGCGTGACGGCAAGGAGCAGACCCTGCACGCCGTGCTGCAGGAGAACACCGTCGCGCGGAAGGACGCCGACGGCGAGGTGGTCCCCGGCAAGTACGTCACCGCCGGCTACCTCGGCTTCGCCGCCAACACCGAGATCCTGCCGCTCTCCTTCGGCGACTCCGTCGTCCGCATGGGCGACATGATCGAGAACGGCGTCGACTCGATCATCGCCCTGCCCTCGAAGATCCCCGATCTGTGGAGCGCGGCCTTCGGCGACGGGGAGCGCGCCGACGACTCGCCGGTCGGCGTGGTCGGCGCGGCCAGGATCGGCGGCGAGGTGATGAACCTCGACATCCCGGCGCAGAACCAGGTCGCGATGATGCTGTTCCTCCTGGCCGGCTTCAACCTCTCGCTGTTCCTCTTCAACATGCTGCCCCTGCTGCCGCTGGACGGCGGACACATCGCCGGTGCGCTCTGGGAAGCCCTGCGCCGCAACGTGGCCAAGGTCTTCCGGCGGCCCGACCCCGGACCGTTCGACGTGGCGAAGCTCATGCCCGTCGCCTATGTGGTCGCGGGTATCTTCATCTGCTTCACGCTGCTGGTCCTCGTCGCCGACATCGTGAACCCCGTCAAGATCACCTGATCACCCAGGGTGCGCGGCCGGCCACCCGGACGGGGGTCCGGCCGCGCACCACGGCATCCGCCCGGCGACGGGGTGCGTCCCTGCCGGCTCCGGTGCCGTAACCTCGAATCCTGGAGCCCGCCGTTCTCGGGACCTCGATCCACACTGATCCACACCTTGGGGATGCTCAGCGCATGACTGCGATTTCTCTCGGAATGCCGGACGTTCCGACCAAGCTCGCCGACCGACGGGTCAGCCGCCAGATCCAGGTCGGGACGGTCGCGGTCGGTGGCAACGCACCGGTCTCGGTCCAGTCGATGACGACGACCCGCACGTCCGACATCGGTGCGACGCTGCAGCAGATCGCGGAGCTGACGGCGTCGGGCTGTCAGATCGTCCGGGTCGCGTGCCCGACGCAGGACGACGCCGACGCGCTGGCGACGATCGCCAGGAAGTCCCAGATCCCCGTGATCGCGGACATCCACTTCCAGCCGAAGTACGTGTTCGCGGCGATCGACGCGGGCTGCGCGGCGGTCCGTGTGAACCCGGGCAACATCAAGCAGTTCGACGACAAGGTCAAGGAGATCGCGAAGGCGGCCTCCGAGACCCGCACCCCGATCCGGATCGGCGTCAACGCCGGCTCCCTGGACGCGCGGCTCCTGAAGAAGTACGGCAAGGCCACCCCCGAGGCCCTCGTCGAGTCGGCCCTGTGGGAGGCGTCCCTCTTCGAGGAGCACGGCTTCGGCGACATCAAGATCTCGGTCAAGCACAACGACCCGGTCGTGATGGTGAACGCCTACCGCCAGCTGGCGGCGCAGAGCGACTACCCGCTGCACCTGGGTGTGACCGAGGCCGGCCCGGCGTTCCAGGGCACCATCAAGTCCGCGGTGGCGTTCGGCGCGCTGCTCTCCGAGGGCATCGGGGACACGATCCGGGTGTCGCTGTCGGCCCCTCCGGCGGAGGAGGTCAAGGTCGGCCTGCAGATCCTGGAGGCGCTGAACCTCAAGCAGCGTCGGCTGGAGATCGTCTCCTGCCCGTCGTGCGGGCGCGCGCAGGTGGACGTGTACAAGCTGGCCGACCAGGTGAGCGCGGGCCTGGACGGTCTGGAGGTCCCGCTGCGCGTCGCGGTGATGGGCTGTGTCGTGAACGGCCCGGGTGAGGCCCGTGAGGCCGACCTCGGAGTGGCCTCCGGGAACGGCAAGGGCCAGATCTTCGTGAAGGGCGAGGTCATCAAGACCGTCCCCGAGTCGAAGATCGTGGAGACCCTCATCGAGGAGGCCATGAAGATCGCGGAGCAGATGGAGAAGGACGGCATCGCCTCGGGCGAGCCCCAGGTCTCCATCGCCGGCTGACCTCCCCCGCCCCCCTCGGCGCCGTGCCCCGCAGGCCCTGCCTGCGGGGCACCGCCGTGTGCGGCCCCCGGTCCACCGGGCCCGGCCCCCCGCGGGGCGGCACCCCACAGTCTTGACGGGTACAGTGCGGACATCAGTAGACCGTTCGGTGAGGCCCCAGTGTTGACGCAGACCACTACCCGGGTCCTCGACCCCGGCGAGCTCCCCGCCGCGCTCGCCATCCTCGAGAGCGAACCCGTCGACAACGCGTTCGTCACCTCCCGCGTCCAGATCGCCGGGCTCGACCCATGGCGGCTCGGCGGCGAGATGTGGGGCTGGTACGCCGACGGCCGGCTGCGCTCGCTCTGCTACTCCGGGGCCAATCTCGTGCCCATCTGCGCCACCCCCGAGGCCGTCAGGGCCTTCGCCGACCGCGCCCGCAGGGCCGGCCGCCGCTGCTCCTCGATCGTCGGCCCTGCCGGCCCCACGGCCCAGCTGTGGCGTCTCCTCGAACCCAGCTGGGGCCCCGCCCGCGAGGTGCGGCCCAACCAGCCGCTCATGGTCGCCGAGCAGCCCTCGGCCGAGGTGGCGGCCGACCCGCTCGTGCGCCGGGTCCGCAAGGAGGAGATGGACGTCCTCATGCCGGCCTGCGTGGCCATGTTCACCGAGGAGGTCGGCGTCTCCCCGCTGGCGGGCGACGGCGGGCTCCTCTACCAGGCGCGCGTCGCCGAACTCATCTCCACCGGCCGCTCCTTCGCCCGCATAGAGGACGGCAAGGTCCTCTTCAAGGCGGAGATCGGCGCGGCAACCCCCCGCGCCTGCCAGATCCAGGGCGTCTGGGTCGCCCCCGAAGCCCGTGGCCGGGGACTTTCGGAGACCGGCATGGCAGCCGTCCTGCGCTATGCCCTCCAGGACGTCGCACCCGTCGTCAGCCTGTACGTGAACGACTACAACACCCCCGCGCGCAGGGCCTACAGCCGCGTCGGCTTCCAGGAGACGGGCGCGTTCATGAGCGTGCTGTTCTGAGCGACCGTACGGCCAGTAGGGTTCCCCGCATGGCAGCAGCAACCCCCATGTCCCCCTGGGGCTCCGGGACCCCCGACATCGTGGTCGGACCGCTCGACCTGGCCGCGCGCGTCGACGAGGCACTCGTCGTGCAGGCCCACGCCTTCGGCCTCTCGCAGGACGAGATCGACGTACGCCGCCACATCGTCCTGCGGCACCTCGACGACCCGGGGGCGCGCTCCTTCGGTGCCGTCGCCGCCGACGGACGGCTCGTGGGATTCGTCTACGGGCTGCCGAACAGCCGGACGCACTGGTGGTCGACCGTCGTCGAACCGTATCTGCGCGTCACCGGATCCGAGGACTGGCTCGACGACTCGTTCGTGATCACCGAACTCCACGTGCACCCGGAGTTCCAGCAGCGCGGCATCGGCCGCAGCCTGATCACCACCATCACGGACACGGTGGACCTGCCCCGCTCCATCCTCTCCGCGATCGACACCGACAGCCCCGCCCGCGGTCTCTACCGCGCCCTGGGCTACCAGGACCTGGCCCGGCAGGTGCTCTTCCCGAGCGCGCCCAAGCCGTACGCCGTGATGGGCGCGCCCCTTCCGCTGCGCCGCCGCGGCTGAGACCGTCCGCCCTCCCCGCGGGGGACGGTCCGGGGAATGGATTTCCGCCCGCGCGGGCGGCCCGGCTAACCTCGGGCTCACCACCCTTCCGAGCAGGAGTTCATCATGGCCCAGGTCCAGCGCATGTCCCGATTGATGATCAAGACACTGCGCGACGACCCGGCGGACGCCGAGACGCTCAACCACAAGCTCCTCGTCCGTGCCGGTTACGTACGCCGCACCGCGGCCGGTATCTGGTCGTGGCTGCCGCTCGGCAAGAAGGTGCTGGAGAACGTCACCCGCGTCGTGCGCGAGGAGATGGACGCCATCGGCGGCCAGGAGGTGCTGCTCCCCGCGCTGCTGCCCAAGGAGGCGTACGAGGCGAGCGGCCGGTACGACGAGTACGGCGACCTGCTGTTCCGCCTCCAGGACCGCAAGGGGGCCGACTACCTCCTGGGCCCCACCCACGAGGAGATCTTCACCCAGGTCGTCAAGGACATGTGCTCGTCCTACAAGGACCTGCCCGTGATCCTCTACCAGATCCAGACCAAGTACCGCGACGAGGCCCGCCCCCGCGCCGGTGTGCTGCGCGGCCGCGAGTTCCAGATGAAGGACTCGTACTCCTTCGACACCACCGACGAGGGCCTGGCCGAGGCGTACCAGCTGCACCGCGCCGCCTACATCCGGATTTTCGAGCGCCTCGGCCTCGACCACCGCATCGTCTCCGCTGTCTCCGGCGCCATGGGCGGCTCGGCGTCCGAGGAGTTCCTCGCCCCCGCCCCCGCCGGCGAGGACACCTTCGTCGACTGCCCGAACTGCGACTACGCCGCCAACACCGAGGCGGTGACGTACAAGGTCACGGCCGTCGCCGACGCGGCCGGCGCCGTCGAGGAGCTGGACACCCCCGACACCCCGACGATCGAGTCCCTCGCCGCGCACCTCGGTGTCCCGGCCTCCGCCACCCTGAAGAACCTCCTGATCAAGGTCGACGGCGAGATCGTGGCCGTGGGCGTGCCCGGCGACCGCGAGGTCGACATGGGCAAGCTCGGTGAGCACCTCGCCCCCGCGGTCGTCGAGCTCGTCACCGCCGAGGACTTCGTGGAGCGCCCCGATCTCGTGCGCGGCTACGTCGGCCCGCAGGGCCTGGAGAAGGTCCGCTACATCGCCGACCCCCGCGTCGCCGCGGGCACCGCGTGGATCACCGGTGCCAACAAGGAGGGCAAGCACGCGAAGAACGTCGTCGCGGGCCGCGACTTCGAGGTCGACGACTACCTCGACGTCGTCGTCGTCGAGGCGGGCGACCCCTGCCCCAACTGCGGCACCGGTCTCCAGGTGGACCGCGCCATCGAGATCGGCCACATCTTCCAGCTCGGCCGCAAGTACGCCGACATCTTCTCCCTCGACGTCCTCGGCCAGCAGGGCAAGCCGGTCCGCGTCACCATGGGCTCCTACGGCATCGGCGTCTCCCGCGCGGTGGCCGCACTCGCCGAGCAGACCGCCGACGACAAGGGCCTGTGCTGGCCCCGCGAGATCGCCCCGGCCGACGTGCACGTCGTCGCCGCCGGCAAGGCGCTCCAGACCGAGCTGGCCCTCGACGTCTCGGAGAAGCTCAACGCCGCGGGCCTGCGTGTCCTGGTCGACGACCGCGCGGGCGTCTCGCCCGGCGTGAAGTTCACCGACTCCGAGCTCATCGGTGTCCCGAAGATCCTTGTCGCGGGCCGCCGTTCGGCCGAGGGCGTCCTGGAGCTGAAGGACCGCCGCACGGGCGAGCGCGAGGAGCTCACGGTCGACGAGGCGATCGCCCGGCTGACCGACCGCGGCTGACCGGCAGGACAGCGCGAAGGACCCCGCGCGGCGCGCGGGGCCCTTCGCGTACGGCTACAGCCAGTCGGCGAACTCCAGGGACATCTCGCCGTCCTGGGCACGCCCCACCGTCAGTGCCCGGGTGCCGGACTCCACGGCGCGGAACAGCGTCCAGCCGCGCAGCCGCGCCTGGTCGACGTCCAGCGACTCGGCGAGCTTCTTGACCCGGCGCCGGGCCGTCGCGGCACCACCGGGCGAGGCGATGAGGTCCTCGACCCGGTCGCGCACCAGCCGCGCCAGGTCGTACGCGCGCTCACCGGTCAGCGGCTCGGGACCGACCGCCAGCCAGGGAGCGCGCTCGCCCGCCAGGACCTTGCTCTGGCGGAAGTTGCCGTGCAGCAGGAAGAGTTCGGGGGAGTCCTGGACCAGTTCCTCACGTGCCGCGAGGGCCGCCGAGACGAGAGGTTCGAGCGCGGGGTCCCGTTCGGCCGCCGCGCGCATGGCATCCAGCTGCCGGGCGGTGCGCTCGGCGACGGTCTCGAAGCCGTGGCCGGCCGGGGGCTCCACCCACAGGCGCCGTACCGTCCCGGCGGCCTCCAGCAGGGCCTTCGCCTCCGGCAGCGAACGCAGGGAGACCTCGTGGTGCAGCCGCTCCAGCACGAGGGCGTCGTCCGGCGGCGTGGCGCCGGGGCCGGCCAGGAGCTCGACGGCGCCCCAGCCGTTCCAGTGGGCGAGCGCCGCCGCCTCCAGCGCGGGAACGGCTCCGGGAGGCGCGATCTTCAGCACGCCGGGTGTGCCGTCGGCCCGGCGCACCAGGAGGACGAGGGCGGTGCGTCCACCGGGGGCGCACACACGCTCCAGGGAGACCCCGTGCGCGGACAGGGCGCGGTCGGTGAGCGCGGGGAGCCGTGCGAGCCACTCGGCGGCGGCCGCTTCCCCGTACGTCTCACCGAGCGCTCGCACCAGCCGCTGCGGCGGTTCAGAACCCATACGTGCCGTGTTCCCTTTCAGAGCGTGATCCCGGAGCGGGACGTCAGTGCGTGACCCCCGTGGCCCCTGCCTCCGCCGTGTCCTCCGGAGGGGCGGCCTTCTCGGTGAGCCCAGGAAAGGCTACGCCGGTGCCGCGCCAGCGCGCCGCGCGCACCGCGGCCTCCCGGAGCGCACCCGCGGCGTCCTGCCGCAGCGAGCCACCGGCGGCACGTACGAGGTCGGAGTACACACCCGCGACCCGTTCCTCCAGCACCGCGGCGAGCCGCATCGCGCTCGCCGGGTCCCGCACCGCGAAGGGCAGCGCGTACGCGGCCTGCGCCACGACCGGCGTGCCGCCCAGGTCCCGCACCGTCCGTACGAGCGCGTCGCGCCGGGCCCGGTGGGCGTCGGAGGCGGCCGTCGCGTCGCGCAGGCGGCCGTCCTCCAGACGCCCGCCCAGCGCCCCGTAGCCGTACACCGAGGCGTGTTCGGCCGCGAGCGCGGCCTGTGCGGCCCGCAGCGTGCTGTCGGTGCCGTCCTTTCCCGCCAGCTGGGTCATGCCGGGGTCTCCTTGGCCAGTTCGGTCAGCAGATACGCGTGCGCCGCGCCGGCCGCGGCGATCGAGGCCAGCAGCCTGGCCAGTTCGGGTTCGGCGTTCAGCAGGGCCGTGGCCCGTCCGTCCGCCACCCGGCGTTCCTCGGCCGCCAGTTCCCGCAGCGCCGCCCGCGCGTCGGCGGGGGTGGCCGGCGGGGAGGGAGGGGGCGACGTGCCGGCCGCCTTCGCCGGACCGCCCAGGGCCGCCAGGTGTGCGCGTACCGCGGCACCCATCGGCGCGATTCCCGCCTCCGTCAGCGGGTGGGCGGCCGCGACCTGTTCGTAGCGGGAGAGCAGCGAGGCGCTGTCACGGGCGGCAGCGGCCCGCAGAGCCGTCCGCTCCCGGAGCGCGGCGGTCCGGGCATCCGCGCCGCCGGGCAGGTCGCGGTTCCGCGGCCCGTCCCCGCAGCCGGTCAGCACCGCACCCAGGGCGACTGCTCCCGTGGCGGTGAGCGCACTCCTGCGCGTCGTCCCCGTGCGGCGCACTTGTCTCCTTCAGCCTGGTTTTTGACAGTTTCTGACCCGAAGTGATCACCGAAGGTGAGCGTACCCGCGGCAGGGCGGGAGGCGGACGGCAACACCCCTGCGGACCGGATACCCTTTGACCTGACACGCGACGATCCCCACAACAGCACACGCGGCCGAGGAGTCACCCGGATGAGCACCACCCAGAGCGACAGGCTGCGCGGGCTGCTGGAGCCGCTCGTCAGCGCCAAGGAGCTGGACCTCGAGGAGATCGAGGTGTCCCGGGCGGGCCGGCGGAGGGTGCTGAGAGTCATCGTGGACTCCGAGGACGGCGTGGAGCTCGACACCTGCGCGGAACTCAGCCGCAGCATCTCCGAGAAGCTGGACGAGACCGACGCGATGGGTGAGGACGAGTACGTCCTCGAGGTGAGCTCTCCGGGCGCGGACCGCCCGTTGACCGAGCACCGCCACTACGTACGCGCCACCGGTCGGCTGGCCCGGCTCACCCTGGGCGAGGGCGGCGAGCTGGTGGCCCGCATCCTCGGGGTGGACGACGAGGGACTCGATCTGGAAGTGCCGGGCGTCAAGGGCCGCAAGCCCACGTCGCGCCGTGTCGCCTTCGACGAGATCAGCAGGGCGCGCGTGGAGATCGAATTCAACCGCAAGGACAAGAAGGAAGAGGAGGCGTAGCCGTGGACATCGATGTGAAGCTTCTGAAGGGCTTGGCGCAGGACAAGGAGATCCCCTTCGACGTGCTCGTCGGGGCGATCGAGTCGGCCCTCCTCATCGCGTACCACCGCACCGAGGGCAGCCACCGCCGTGCGCGCGTCGAGCTGGACGCCTCCGGCCACGTCACGGTGTGGGCCAAGGACGACCCGGCCGAGCTCGAGGAGGGCCAGGAGCCCAAGGAGTTCGACGACACGCCGTCCGGCTTCGGCCGTATCGCCGCGACCACCGCCAAGCAGGTCATCCTGCAGCGGCTGCGCGACGCCGAGGACGACAGGACGTTCGGGGAGTACGCGGGCCACGAGGGCGACGTCGTCACCGGCCTGGTCCAGCAGGGCAAGGACCCCAAGAACGTCCTGGTCGACATCGGCAAGCTGGAAGCCATCCTGCCCGTGCAGGAGCAGGTGCCCGGCGAGGAGTACACGCACGGCCTGCGGCTGCGCACCTACGTCGTACGCGTGGCCAAGGGGGTGCGCGGTCCGTCCGTCACGCTCTCGCGCACCCACCCGAACCTCGTCAAGAAGCTCTTCGCGCTGGAGGTCCCGGAGATCGCGGACGGGTCGGTCGCCATCGAGGCCATCGCCCGCGAGGCCGGTCACCGGACCAAGATCGCCGTGCGCTCCACCCGGGCCGGTCTGAACCCCAAGGGCGCCTGCATCGGCCCGATGGGCAGCCGTGTGCGCAACGTCATGGCGGAGCTGCACGGCGAGAAGATCGACATCGTGGACTGGTCGGACGACCCCGCCGAGATGGTCGCCAACGCGCTGTCACCCGCGCGGGTCAGCAAGGTCGAGGTCGTGGACCTGGGCACGCGCTCCGCCCGGGTGACCGTGCCCGACTACCAGCTGTCCCTGGCGATCGGCAAGGAGGGCCAGAACGCCCGCCTCGCCGCCCGGCTCACCGGCTGGCGCATCGACATCCGTCCGGACACCGAGACCGAGGCCGAGCGGGACGTCGCCGACCGGGAGCGCGCCGAGCGCGCCCGCGAGCGCGCCGAGCGCGGCTGAGACCACCGGAGCCGGTCCGGGGGCCGCCCGCGGCGGCCCCCGGACCGGCTCCGAAGGAATAGATCAAGGCGCGATGCCGCTGAGATCACGACAACATCCGTTCGATTTGTGCCCCGAAGGGGTGTGGTCGGTACGGGGAGGTAGACTTAACCGTGTCTGGCCGGACGCACGCCCGCGCTTGCCCCGAGCGAACCTGTGTGGGATGCCGGGAGCGAGCGGCCAAGAGCGAGCTGCTGCGCATCGTGGTGGACGAGGGAGAGGTTGTCCCTGATCCACGCGGTACGCTGCCCGGCCGGGGTGCGTACGTACACCCCGCCTCTGTCTGTCTCGACCTGGCGGTCCGCCGCCGGGCATTCCCCCGGGCCTTCAAGGCCAAGGGGCCGTTCGACTCCGCCGCACTGCAGCGGTTCGTCGAGCGGGTGACACCGTAGAAAAGTGAACGGCACGGGTCCCCGTGCGGTCAGGTACCTCGCGAGTTGGAAGTAGGTCGAGATTGCGATGAGCACTCGATGAGTACGCGATGAGTACGCCCATGAAGTAGCGACGGTCCGGCGGTAACCCGGACCTAAAAGGAGCGAAGTGGCTAAGGTCCGGGTATACGAGCTCGCCAAGGAGTTCGGCGTGGAGAGCAAGGTCGTCATGGCCAAGCTCCAAGAACTCGGTGAATTCGTCCGTTCGGCGTCCTCGACGATCGAGGCGCCGGTTGTACGCAAACTGACTGACGCACTGCAGGGGCCCGGCGGCAACGCCGGCAAGTCCGCTGCGAAGCCTGGCGCGCCCCGCAAGGCCGCCCCCGCGAAGCCCGCGGCGCCGTCCCCGGCCGCCGCGGCACGTCCCGCTGCCCCGAAGCCCGGCGCCCCGGCCCCCAAGCCGGCCGCCGCGGAGACTCCGGCGAGCAGCACCCCCGCGGCGCCCTCCGCGCCGTCGGCGGGTCCCCGTCCGGGCCCCCGGCCCGCGCCGAAGCCCGCCCCGGTCACCCCGGTGCCCGCCGCGGAGTTCTCGGCTCCGGCTCCGGCCCAGCAGCCTGCCGCGCCGCAGCAGGCCCCCCGTCCCACCGGCGCCACCCCCGGCCCGCGTCCCGCCCGTCCGGCCCCGGCCGGCGGTCAGCGTGACGGCGGTCGTGGTGGCGAGCGTGACGGCGGCCGTGGCGGCGAGCGCGGCGGAGACCGTCCCGCACGTCCCGCCGGCCAGGGCGCACCCCGCCCCGGCGGCGCACGTCCGGCCGGTCCCCGTCCGGGCAACAACCCCTTCACCTCCGGCGGCTCCACCGGCATGGCGCGTCCCCAGGCGCCCCGTCCCGGCGGTGCCCCGCGCCCCGGCGGCGGTCAGGAGCGCCCCGGCGCCCCGCGCCCGCAGGGTGGTCCCGGTGGCGCCCCGCGCCCCCAGGGCCAGGGTGGCGCACGTCCGACCCCGGGCGGCATGCCCCGTCCGCAGGCTCCCCGTCCGGGCGGTGCCCCCTCGGGTAACCGTCCGAACCCCGGCATGATGCCGCAGCGTCCCGCTGCTGGCCCGCGTCCCGGCGGTGGCCCCGGCGGCGGCCGTGGTCCCGGTGGTGGCGGTCGTCCCGGTGGCGGCGGCGGTCGTCCCGGTGGCGGCGGCTTCGCAGGCCGTCCGGCCGGTCCCGGCGGTGGCGGCGGCGGCTTCGCCGGCCGTCCCGGTGGTCCCGGTGGCGGTGGCGGCGCAGGCCGTCCCGGTGGTGGCGGCGGCTTCGGCGGTCGTCCCGGCTTCGGTGGACGTCCCGGCGGCCCGGGTGCCCGTGGTGGCACGCAGGGTGCGTTCGGCCGTCCCGGTGGTCCCGCGCGCCGTGGTCGCAAGTCGAAGCGTCAGAGGCGCCAGGAGTACGAGGCCATGCAGGCCCCGTCGGTGGGCGGCGTCATGCTGCCTCGCGGCAACGGGCAGGCTGTCCGGCTGTCGCGCGGTGCGTCCCTGACCGACTTCGCGGAGAAGATCAACGCCAACCCGGCGTCGCTCGTCGCCGTGATGATGAACCTCGGCGAGATGGTCACCGCCACGCAGTCGGTCTCCGACGAGACGCTGAGGCTTCTCGCGGACGAGATGAACTACGTCCTGGAGATCGTCAGCCCCGAGGAGGAGGACCGCGAGCTGCTCGAGTCCTTCGACATCGAGTTCGGTGAGGACGAGGGCGGCGAAGAGGCCCTGGTCTCCCGTCCGCCGGTCGTGACCGTCATGGGTCACGTCGACCACGGTAAGACCCGACTGCTGGACGCGATCCGCAAGACGAACGTCGTCGCGGGCGAGGCCGGCGGCATCACGCAGCACATCGGTGCGTACCAGGTCTCCTCCGAGGTCAACGGCGAGGACCGCCGCATCACCTTCATCGACACCCCGGGTCACGAGGCGTTCACCGCCATGCGTGCGCGTGGTGCGAAGTCCACCGACATCGCGATCCTCGTGGTGGCGGCGAACGACGGTGTGATGCCCCAGACGATCGAGGCGCTGAACCACGCCAAGGCGGCCGAGGTGCCGATCGTGGTCGCGGTCAACAAGATCGACGTCGAGGGTGCCGACCCGACCAAGGTGCGCGGCCAGCTCACCGAGTTCGGTCTGGTGGCCGAGGAGTACGGCGGCGACACGATGTTCGTCGACATCTCCGCCAAGCAGGGCCTCAACATCGAGGCTCTCCTGGAGGCCGTCGTCCTCACCGCCGACGCCTCGCTCGACCTGCGGGCCAACCCGGAGCAGGACGCGCAGGGTATTGCGATCGAGTCCCACCTCGACCGCGGCCGCGGTGCCGTCTCGACCGTCCTCGTCCAGCGCGGAACGCTGCGCATCGGCGACACGATGGTCGTCGGCGACGCGTACGGCCGTGTCCGGGCGATGCTCGACGACAACGGCAACAACGTCCAGGAAGCGGGTCCCTCGACCCCCGTCCTGGTCCTGGGTCTCACCAACGTCCCGGGTGCCGGCGACAACTTCCTGGTGGTCGACGAGGACCGTACGGCCCGTCAGATCGCCGAGAAGCGTGCGGCTCGTGAGCGCAACGCCAACTTCGCCCGCAAGGGTGTCCGGTTCTCCCTGGAGAACCTGGACGAGGCGCTCAAGGCCGGTCTGGTCCAGGAACTCAACCTCATCATCAAGGGCGACGCGTCCGGTTCGGTGGAGGCTCTCGAGTCCTCGCTGCTCCAGCTCGACGTCGGTGAAGAGGTCGACATCCGGGTCCTGCACCGCGGTGTGGGTGCGGTGACCGAGTCGGACATCAACCTGGCGACCGGCTCCGACGCCATCGTGATCGGCTTCAACGTGCGCGCCGCAGGGCGTGCCGAGCAGATGGCCGAGCGCGAGGGCGTGGACGTCCGGTACTACTCGGTCATCTACCAGGCGATCGAAGAGATCGAAGCGGCCCTCAAGGGCATGCTCAAGCCGGAGTACGAAGAGGTCGAGCTCGGCACGGCGGAGATCCGCGAGATCTTCCGCTCGTCCAAGCTGGGCAACATCGCCGGTGTGCTGGTCCGCTCCGGCGAGGTCAAGCGCAACACCAAGGCGCGCCTGCTGCGCGATGGCAAGGTCATCGCGGAGAACCTCAACATCTCCGGTCTGCGTCGCTTCAAGGACGACGTCACCGAGATCCGCGAAGGCTTCGAGGGCGGTATCAACCTCGGAAACTTCAACGACATCAAGATCGACGACGTCATCGCGACGTACGAGATGCGCGAGAAGCCGCGAGGCTGATCAACGGGGGATCCCGGGGGGAGACCTCCGGGCTCACCTTCTCGGTCGGGGCCGGTCGACGGGTCGTATTTCCGTCGATCGGCCCCGGCCGTTCCGTGTACGGTTCTTGTGTCCCCGCCAAGCGATGGCGGGGCGCGAACCCGAACCGGCGGGACATCCGGACACACATGTACGTGGGGACTCTGTCCTTCGACCTGCTCCTCGGCGACGTACGGTCGCTGAAGGAGAAGCGTTCCGTCGTCCGCCCGATCGTCGCCGAGCTGCGCCGCGCGTACGCGGTGAGTGTCGCGGAGACAGGTGGGCAGGACCTCTACCGCAGGGCCGAGATCGGTCTTGCCGTGGTCTCCGGGGACACCGGGCACCTCACAGATGTACTCGACCGGTGCGAACGCATGATCGCGGGCCGGCCGGAGGTGGAGCTGCTGTCCGTACGGCGGCGGCTGCACAGCGACGAAGACGATTGAGCAAGGCTTAAGAAGGAGACGGACCAGTGGCCGACAACGCGCGGGCGAAGAAGCTGGCGGACCTCATCCAGGTGGTGGTCGCCGAGAAACTGCAGCGCGGTATCAAGGACCCGCGTCTGGGCACGCACGTGACCATCACGGACACGCGTGTCACCGGTGACCTGCGGGAGGCCACGGTCTTCTACACGGTCTACGGCGACGACGAGGAGCGGGCCAGCGCGGCCGCCGGACTGGAGAGCGCCAAGGGCATCCTGCGCTCGGCGGTCGGTGCCGCGGCGGGGACCAAGTTCACCCCCACCCTGGCCTTCGTGGCGGACGCCCTCCCGGACAACGCCAAGGCGATCGAGGACCTGCTCGACCGGGCACGTGCCTCGGACGCCAAGGTCCGCGAGGCGTCGTCGGGCGCCACCTACGCCGGTGGTGCCGACCCGTACCGCAAGCCGGAGGACGAGTCCGACGAGAACGACGGGGACTCGCCTTCCGCATGACGCAGAACAAGCAGGACAGAACGCCGGACGGCCTCGTCATCGTCGACAAGCCGTCCGGCTTCACTTCGCACGACGTCGTGGCCAAGATGCGCGGCATCGCCCGTACCCGGCGGGTCGGCCACGCCGGCACGCTGGACCCGATGGCGACCGGAGTCCTCGTACTCGGCGTGGAGAGGGCGACCAAGCTGCTCGGTCACCTCGCCCTGACCGAGAAGGAGTACCTGGGGACGATCCGGCTCGGCCAGGACACCGTCACCGACGACGCGGAGGGCGAGATCACCTCGTCCACCGACGCCTCGGCGGTCACCCGTGAGGGCATCGACGCCGGGGTCGCGGCGCTCACCGGCGCGATCATGCAGGTGCCGTCCAAGGTCAGCGCCATCAAGATCGACGGCAAGCGGTCCTACGCCCGGGTACGCGGCGGCGAGGAGTTCGAGATCCCGGCCCGCCCGGTGACCATCTCGTCCTTCCGGGTCTACGACGTCCGCGAGGAGGTCGCCGAGGACGGCACCCCGGTCGTCGACCTGGTCGTCTCCGTGGTCTGCTCCTCGGGTACGTACATCCGTGCCCTGGCCCGCGACCTCGGCGCAGGTCTCGGGGTGGGCGGCCATCTGACCGCGCTGCGGCGGACCCGGGTCGGGCCCTACGGCCTCGACGCGGCGCGCACCCTGGACCAGCACCAGCAGGAGCTGACCGTGATGCCGGTGGCCGAGGCCGCCGCCTCGGCCTTCCCCCGCTGGGACGTGGACGAGAAGCGGGCCAAGCTGCTGCTCAACGGCGTACGGCTGGACATGCCGTCGTATCCGCCGGGGCCGGTCGGGGTCTTCGGGCCCGACGGGGCGTTCCTGGTGCTCGTCGAGGAGCAGAAGGGCAAGGCCAGGAGCCTCGCCGTCTTCGCCTGACCCTCGTCGGCCTCGCCGACGCGAGCTCTGTGGTTCCGGGCCCCTCGTGGAGCCGGCGGCCCCCCCCGAGGTGCCGGCTCCACGATCCCCCTCCCGCGACCATTCCTGTCCACCCGAACCCGCTGATTCACCCCAACGGGCGGGCGCTCGGAGTGACGGAGGGGTGCGAGGGGGGCGCTTCGGCCATACGGGTTTCCGCTGTGGATCACCTGGGATCTACCGTCGGACCATGGGCAGCGGGGACCGGTCGAAACTTGTGCGGATCTGCGATCAGGCCGGCCGGCCGCGGGGGACCGGGTTCGTCGCGGACGACCGGGGCACGGTCGTCACCAGTCATCAGGCGGTCGCGCGCTCGCCGCACCTGACGCTGCACACCGCCGACGGCCGCAGCCGGGTGATCGGCCCCGAGGACGTCACCGCACTTCCCGGCGTGGGCCTCGCCCTGCTGAGCACCGGCGGCGCCGGGACCCTGGGCGTCGAGCCGCTCCCCATCGCCGTACGCGAGGAGATCGCAGCGGGCACCTACGTCCGGATCGCCGCCCACGGCTGGCGAGAGGCACGGGTGCTCGGGACGACCCCGGCCACCTACTCCGAGGGCGGACGCGAGCACGCCGTCGACGGCGCGCTGGAGCTCGCCCTCGGGACGGACGGCCGTGACGCGCTGCGTTCCGGCGGAGCCGCCGTCGGCGGGCCCGTGACGGACCCGTGTACCGGGGCCGTTCTCGGTGTGCTCTCGACGGCGCTCGGCGCGGGGCGTGAGACCGCGGGGCTCGCCGTCCCCCTGGCCCTCCAGGAGGCTCCCGGGCCGCTCGCCGAGGTGCTCGGGCGCAACGCGAGCGCCGTCCCCGGTTTCGGCTGCGACCTCAACCTCGCGGGGGCCCTGCAGCTGACCGCCACCTCCCTCGGTCAGGCGGACGGGCGGCCCTGCGGTCCGGAGGCCGTCGAACGCCCCGGGACCATCGCGGAGTTCACCGCGTTCGAGACGGGCACCGAACCCGTGCTGGGCCTGGTCGGAGCCCCGGGCAGCGGCCGCACCACGGAACTCGCCGCCCTGGCCGCCCGCCGGGCCTGCGGCCCGGTCCCCGCCCTGACGCTCTGGCTGCGCGGAGCCGATCTGCTCGCCGACGACAGCTCGGTCGCCGACGCGATGACCCGGACCCTGGGGCGCTCCGGCCGGATCCTCACCGCCGCGGGGGCCCGCGGCGACATGGAGGCGGCCACCCCGGAACGGGTGGCGCGCCTCGCCTCGGCGTCCGGAAGGGCGCTGCTCGTCGTCGTGGACGGCCCGGAGGAGATGCCGCCCCTGCTGGCCCACCGCTTCGCCGGCTGGGCCGCGGCGAGCGCGGAGTGGCTCCGGGCCCATGAGGTGCGCCTGCTCGTCGCCTGCCGCCCCGAACACTGGGAGACCGCGGGCGCCCTGTACCCGCCCGGTGCCCTGCACCGCCCGGAGCGGCCGGCCAGGGGCATGCCGCCGGCCGTCCGGCTCGGCGACCTCACGGCGGAACAGGCCGAGCTGGCGCGGGAGCGGTACGGCATCCCGCCCGGCGCGATCGAACCCGGCCACGACCGGCATCCCCTCACCCTGCGCCTGCTGGCCGAGGTGCGGGCTGCGCTGCCCCCCGACGTCCCCGGGCGTCCCGGCACGGAGGAGGTCTTCGCCGCGCACCTGGACCTCGCCTGCGTCCGCATCGCCGTCCGCATCGGGGCGCAGGCGGAGCCCGCGCTCCGGGGCACGGCCGTCCGCCGGCTGGCGGCGAAGGTGGCCGGCCAGGTCCACGAGGCGGCCAGGCGCTGCCTCGGCCCGGGACAGGGCGAGCTGGACCGGGCGTCCTTCGAGGAGATCTTCCCCTGGCGCACCGGGTGGGCCTCGGCGGTCCTCACCGAGGGGCTGCTGGTCCCGGCGGGAGCGGGCTACCGGTTCGCCCACGAGGAGCTGGGCGACTGGGTGCAGGGCGCGCACCTCGACCTGGACGCGGCGCTGTACTCGCTGGTCCACCGCTGGCACACGGACGGCGCGCCGGTGGTGCCCGAGCCTCCGCAGGACCCGGCCGAGCCCCGGAACCTCCCCGTGCCGCGTCACCGCACCGGCCCCGTGCTTCAGGCGATGCTCCTGCTGGAGCGGCGCCAGGGGCACGCGGCGCTGGCCCACCGGATGGCCGACCTGATCGAGGCGATGGACCGCCTGGCGCCCGGCACGCGGCAGCGGCACACCGACGCCGCGTGGTGGGCTGCCCATCTGCTTCGCGAGAGCCTCCTGAGGGTTCCGGACGCCCGGCCCTGCCTCGGGGTGCTCCGGGTGCTGGCAGGGCGGATCACCCGGCGTTCCCAGTCCGGTGGCGGGCCCGACGCCCTCGGCCCCTACGCGGAGTTCGGGCCGTGGTTCTGGCGCCGTGTCCGGCTGCCCGAGGAGGACCGGATCGACCTGCTGCGACGCCTCCTGCCGGCCGACGGAGCCCCCCGCCCGGACGGCGGGGAACGCTACCTCGACGCGGTGGCCCGGCGGCTGGCCGCCCGCCCCGGGACCGTCCAGCCGCTGCTGTGCCGCTGGTTCACGGACGACAGTCCGCTGCCCGCCGAGGAGGGCGTGCCGATGCGGCTCACCGTGGCCGCCGCCGCCCAGGCCCTCCTGTACGCCAGGCGGGACCTCGCCGTGGACGACCTCACCGAGGCGCTCGTCGACACCCCCCATCCGCGGGCCGCCGAACTGCTCGCCACCCTCGCCGAGGACGAGCCGGCGGCGCTGTGCAGAGCTCTGGACCGCTGGGCGCGCGACGAGGAGCGGCCCGCGCGGCGCGCCACCGCGGCCGTGCACCTCCCGCTCACCGCCGCCCGCACCCTCCACGACTCCGACCGCGCCCTGCTGCGCCGTGCCGCACTCACCCTGCTGGCCCGGCCGGACGACGCCGTCCTGCACGCCCAGGCGCTCACCGTCCTCGTACGCGATCCGGGGACAGGAGGCCGTCACCTCCCGCAGGCCCTGAGGGTCTTCGCCGCTGGCGACCCCCGGCTGCCGGTGGCCCTGCTCACCGAGGTCTTCCCCGAGCACCCCGAGCCGGTGCTCGCCGCGCTGCGGGCCCGCCTGTCGCTGCCCGGGGAGGCCGCCGACGGGGTGCTGCGGGACATGGCCGCCCTGGACACCCCCGCCCTCGCACTCCACGCCCCAGGGCTCGTGCGCTGCTTCATCGACAGCCGGCCGGGCCCGGACGCCGCGGCGCAGGCCGCCTCCTACGTGGACCTCAGGCTGGAGCACAGCCCCGCCGCCCGGGCGCTGCTCCTGCCCCTGATGACGGGCCTGCTGCGCGACAACCCGGCGCCGCCGCCCGTGCGCGCCGCGCTCGCCCGGGTGCTCGCCGCTCCGGGAACCTCCGCTTCGCGGCCGCTGCGGGCCGAGCTGCTGGAGGTCCTGCTGGACTTCGAGCAGGACACCGGAAGGGACCCCGAGGTCCTCGACGCCCTGCTGCGGGCAGCCGCCGCGGGCTGCGGACTCCGTCCCGAAGCCCGCACCCGGGCCCTGGTGCACCGCACCGGGACGCTCCTCGCCCGGACGGCGGAGGGCGCGGGCCGTTTCGACCGGGGGCTGGCCGAACTCGCCCGGGACCTTCCCGGATTCGCCGCCCTCGTCTCCCGGTGGCTGACGGACGCCCCCCAGGAATGGGCCACCGTGGTGGGGCCCGCAGCCCGGCTCGCCCTCGAGGCACCCGGCGGACCACGGGCCGCGATCCCCATGCCGATGCAGGCCGCGGGACGTGAGCATGGCAGTCTTAGACCTGCGTAATGGACATACACACGTACACAGGTTCGGGCGAGGAGCGGTCAGAGTGCACTGCTGGCGTGGCTTGGAGGACATCCCTGAGGACTGGGGACGCAGCGTCGTCACCATCGGGTCCTACGACGGGGTGCACCGCGGACACCAGCTGATCATCGGCCGTGCCGTGGAGCGGGCGCGGGAGCTCGGCGTCCCCTCGGTCGTCGTCACCTTCGACCCGCACCCCAGCGAGGTCGTCCGCCCCGGCACGCACCCGCCGCTGCTCGCACCGCACCAGCGCCGTGCCGAGCTGATGGCCGGGCTCGGGGTGGACGCGGTGCTGATCCTGCCGTTCACCGCCGCGTTCTCGCAGCTCTCGCCCGCCGACTTCATCGTGAAGGTCCTCGTCGACAAGCTCCACGCGAAGCTGGTCATCGAAGGCCCCAACTTCCGGTTCGGACACCGCGCGGCCGGCGACGTCACGTTCCTCACCGAACTCGGTGCGACGTACGACTACGGCACCGAGGTCATCGACCTCTACGTCAGCGGCGAAGCGGGCGGCGGCGAGCCGTTCTCCTCGACGCTCACCCGCCGCCTGATCGCCGAGGGCGACGTCGCGGGGGCCGCGGAGATCCTCGGCCGCCCGCACCGCGTCGAGGGCGTCGTGGTGCGGGGTGCCCAGCGCGGGCGTGAGCTCGGCTTCCCCACGGCGAACGTGGAGACCCTTCCGCACACCGCCATCCCCGCCGACGGCGTCTACGCCGGCTGGCTCACGGTGAACGGCGAGGCGATGCCCGCCGCGATCTCCGTCGGCACGAACCCGCAGTTCGACGGCACGGAGCGGACCGTCGAGGCGTACGCCATCGATCGCGTCGGTCTCGACCTGTACGGACTTCACGTGGCCGTGGACTTCCTGGCCTACGTGCGCGGCATGCTGAAGTTCGAGTCGATCGACGACCTGCTCGTGGCGATGGCCGCCGACGTCAAGCGGTCGAGCGAGCTGATCGAGGCGTACGAACGGTCCTGACGCCGCCCTGTGGTGCGCGGGCCGGCGCCGGGGCATCCTCGTGGGCAGGAGCCGTCGGCCCAGGAGGAGTCCGCACGTGCGTGAGCTGCTGCCGGAACTGAGCGACTGGCTGACCGCCGGTACGCCCTTCGCCCTCGCCACCGTCGTCGCGGTGCGGGGCAGCGCGCCCCGGGCCCCGGGCGCCACGATGGCGGTGACCGCCTCGGGCGCGGTGGCGGGCAGCGTCTCCGGGGGGTGCGTGGAGAGCGATGTCTACGAGGTCGCCACGGAGACCCTCACCACGGGCCGGACGGAGCTGCGGACCTACGGCATCAGCGACGACGAGGCCTTCGGCGCCGGGCTGACCTGCGGTGGCACGATCGACGTCCTGGTGCGGCCCTGCGTCGCGCCTGCGGACCGGGAAGGACTGCGGGTACTCGTCGGCACCGTCGCCGCCGGGGAGCCCGTCGCGCTCGCCACCGTGGTGTCCGGAGCCGCGCGCCGGGGTGCCGGGCTGCTGGTCCGCGACGGCCGGGCGGACGGTTCCCTCGGCGACGAGGGGCTCGACGCCGCCGTCACCGACGACGCGCGCGGACTGCTCGCCCAGGGAGCCACCGGCTCCATCCGGTACGGCGCGCACGGTGAACGCCGGATGCAGGACGTCACCGTCTTCGTCCAGACCTACGCCCCCGCACCCCGCATGCTCGTCTTCGGCGCCATCGACCACGCCGCGGCCACCGCGAGGATCGGGTCCTTCCTCGGCTACCGCGTGACCGTGTGCGACGCCCGTCCGGCCTTCGCCACCCGGGAACGCTTCCCCACGGCGGACGAGGTCGTCTGCGCCTGGCCGCACACCTACCTGGCCTCGACCCCGGTGGACGCGCGCACGGTCGTCTGCGTCCTGACCCACGACCCGAAGTTCGACGTGCCGCTGCTCGCCGCGGCGCTGCGGACCCCCGCCGCGTACATCGGGGTGATGGGCAGCCGCCGGACCCACGCCGACCGGCTCGCCCGGCTGCGGGAGGCCGGGGTGGACGAGGCTGGACTCGCCCGCCTCGCCTCACCCGTCGGCCTCGATCTCGGAGCCCGGACACCCGAGGAGACGGCCGTGTCCATCGCCGCCGAGATCATCCAGCACCGCTGGGGCGGCACGGGCCGGCCCCTGGCCGAACTGTCCGGGGCGATCCACCACGCCCCGCTCTAGACCGCCCGGGCCGTCTCCGCCGCCACCCAGTGGCAGGCGACCTGGGTACGGCCGCCCCCCTCCAGCACCGGCAGGTCCTTCGTGCGGCACGCGTCCGCCACGCCCGCCCGCTCCGCCTCACCCGAGGCGAGCACCTGGCAGCGGGCGTGGAAGCGACAGCCGGACGGGACCTTCGAGGGGTCCGGCGGCTCGCCCGTCAGGATCACCGGCTCCCCGTCCGCCTCCGGCAGCACGGACAGCAGGGCCTGGGTGTACGGGTGCCGGGGAGCCGTCAGGATCTGCTCCACGTCACCCGTCTCCACGATCCGGCCCAGGTACATCACCGCGACCCGGTCCGCGATGTTCCACGCCAGCCCCAGATCGTGCGTCACCACCAGGGCCGACAGGCCCAGTTCGTCACGCAGCTTCAGCAGCAGCGCCAGGATCTCGCCGCGGACGGACGCGTCCAGCGAGGCCACGGGCTCGTCCGCGACGATCAGCTCGGGTTCCAGGACCAGGGCGCCCGCGATCACGACGCGCTGACGCTGCCCGCCGGACAGCTCGTGCGGATACCGCAGGAGGAAGCGCTCCGGAGGCCGCAGCCCCGCGCGCGCCAGCGCCCCGGACACGGCCGCCCCCTCGTCCCCCGTGTACCCGTGGATGCGCAGGCCCTCCGCCACCGCGTCGTACACCGTGTGACGGGGGTTGAGGGAACCACTGGGGTCCTGGAGCACCAGCTGCACCCGCTTGCGGTACGCCTTCAGCGCCCGGCCCGCGTAGTCCAGCGGCTCGCCGCCGAAGGTGACCCGGCCGGCCGTGGGAGGGACCAGGCCGAGCAGGGACCGGGCCAGTGTCGTCTTCCCGCAGCCCGACTCGCCGACCAGGGCGACGATCTCGCCGGGACGGATGTCGAGGTCGACGCCGTCGACCGCACGCGCGGTCGCCGCCCCCCGACGGCCCGGGAAGGCGACCTCCAGCGCCTGGGCGCTGAGCAGGGGTGCCGGGGGGGTGGTCGTCATGAGGTGCTCCTTGCTTCCTCGGCGCCGTCGGGCGGAACGGGCGCGGCCGTGGCCTCCGGCTCCACCAGCACACAGGCGGCACGGCGGGACGGACCGGCCGGCCGCAGCACCTGGTCCTCGGTGGCGCAGGAGTCCAGCGCCGCCGTGCAGCGCGGATGGAACGTACAGCCCGAGGGCAGCGCGGACGGGTCCGGCGGATCCCCGGGCAGACCCCGTGGCGCGTGCCGGGACGCGGGGTCCCCGATACGGGGGAAGGCGGCCGACAGGGCGCTGCCGTAGGGGTGCCTGGCGTTCTCGTAGACCTGGTCGGCCGGGCCCTCCTCGACGACCCGTCCGGCGTACATCACCGCCAGCCGGTCACAGGTGTCGGAGAGCACCGCCAGGTCGTGGCTGATCATGATCAGACCGAGGTCCTGGTCACTGACGAGCTGTTCGATGAGCCGCAGGATCTGCGCCTGGATCATCACGTCGAGGGCCGTCGTGGGCTCGTCGGCGATGATCAGCCGAGGGTCGCATGCCAGTGCCATCGCGATCATCACACGCTGGCGCTGCCCGCCGGACAGCTCGTGCGGATAGGCGTCCGCGCGCGCGGCCGGCAGCCCCACCTGCTCCAGCAGCTCACCGGCGCGCCGACGGGCGGCGGCCGGGGACGCCTTGCTGTGCAGCAGGATCGGTTCGGCGATCTGGTCCCCGATGCGGTGCACGGCGTTCAGCGAGTGCATCGCGCCCTGGAAGACGATCGACGCCCCCGCCCAGCGCACGGCCCGCAGCCGCCCCCACTTCATGGTGAGGACGTCCTCACCGTCGAGCAGGATCTCGCCGCTCAGGGTCGCGGACGCGGGCAGGAGGCGCAGCAGGGCGAGCGCCAGCGTCGACTTCCCGCAGCCGGACTCCCCGGCGATGCCGAGCTTCCGGCCCGCCTCCACCCGCAGGTCGACACCCCGGACGGCAGGGACGGCCGACGCCCCGGAACCGTAGGTGACGTGCAGGTTCCGGACGTCGAGCAACGGCTGCCCGGTCTCCGGCTTCGGAACGCTCTCGGTCTTGACGGCGGTCAACGGGACACCCCCAGCTTGGGGTTGAGCACGGACTCGATGGTGCGGCCGCACAGCGTGAACGCGAGGGCGACGACCGCGATGGCGAGTCCGGGCGGGGCGAGGTACCACCAGTTGCCGGAGCTGACGGCCCCGGCCTCACGGGCGTCCTGGAGCAGCCCGCCCCAGGAGACGATCGTGGGATCGCCCAGCCCGAGGAAGGCGAGGGTCGCCTCGGTGAGGATGGCGGTGGAGATCACCAGCGTGGTCTGCGCGAGCACCAGCGGCATCACATTGGGCAGGACGTGACGGGACATGATGTGGCCGTGCCCGCCGCCGAGCGCCTTGGAGCGCTCGATGTACGGACGGGACTCCACGGACAGCGTCTGCGCCCGCACGAGCCGCGCGGTCGTCGGCCAGGTCGTCACCCCGATGGCGAGGATCGTCGTCCAGAGCGAACGCGAGAGCACGGTGGCCAGCGCGATGGCGAGCACCAGCGTCGGCATCACCAGGAACCAGTCGGTGATCCGCATGACGACGTTGCCGTACCAGCCTTTGAAGTGGCCGGCCGTGATGCCCACCAGGGTCCCGATGGCCACCGAGAGGAACGCGGCCAGCAGACCGACGGTCAGCGAGACCCGCGTCCCCCACACCAGCAGGGCGAGCAGACTGCGGCCGAACTGGTCGGTGCCCAGGGGGAACTCGGCGCTCGGAGATTCCAGCGGACCGCCCGGAGCGGCGGTGACGCTCTGCGAGCCCGCGCCGACCAGCAGCGGCGCCGAGAGCGCCGTCAGGGCGATCACCGCGAGGACGACGAGGCCGGCCACGCCCGTGCGGTGGCCGCGGTACTGCTGCCAGAAGCGGGCCGCGGCCTGGCGGCGGCGGGCCCAGGCCAGCGCGCGCGGGCCGGCGATCCGTGCGGCGTCTGTCGTGGTCGTCATCGGCCCACCCGGGGATCGAGGAGCGGATAGATCACATCGGCGAGCGTGTTCATCAGGATCACCGCGGCGGCGAAGATGAAGAACAGCGCCTGCACCAGTGGCAGGTCGGGCACGCTCAGGGCCTGGTAGAACAGTCCGCCCAGACCCGGCCAGGAGAACACCGTCTCGACCAGGATGGCGCCCGCCACGGTGTTGCCCAGGTTGACGAAGAGCAGGGTCACCGTCGGGAGCATCGCGTTCGGGACGGCGTGACGCCGACGCACCAGGTCGTCCCGGAGCCCCTTCGCGCGTGCCGTCGTGAGGTAGTCGCTGCCCATCTCGTCGAGCAGCGAGGAGCGCATCACCAGCAGGGTGCGCGCGTACTCGACGGCGACGAGGGTGACGACCGGCAGGACGAGATGGTGGGCCACGTCCAGGACGTAGGCGAAGCCGCTCTCGTCGCCGGACTCCATGCCGCCGGTCGGGAACATGCCGGGGACGGGGCCGATGCCGACCGACAGGGTGATGATCAGCAGCAGGCCGAGCCAGAACGAGGGCACCGAGTACAGCGTCAGGGCGAAGGCGGTGTGGAAGCGGTCGCCGGCCGAGCCGTTGCGCCACGCTGACCTGGCACCCAGCCAGATGCCGATCGCCGTGTAGATCACGAACGCCGTGCCGGTCAGCAGCAGCGTCGCGGGCAGCGCCTCGGTGATCTTGTCCATGACCGGCGCGCGGAACTGGTACGACGTACCGAAGTCCCCGGTCAGGGCCTTGCCGCAGTAGTCGGTGAACTGCTGCCAGAGGGGCAGGTCCAGGCCGAACTCCTCGCGCATCGCGGCGATCTGTTCGGTCGAGACCTGCCGGCCACCGGTCATCTGCTTGACCGGGTCGCCGGGGATCAGACGGAAGAGGAAGAAGCTGGTGACGAGCACGGCGAACAACGAGACGGCCGCACCGGCCAGCTTGCCCGCCGTGTAGCGGAGATAAGCGGTCGTGCTGCGGGCGCGAGGACTGCGGGCCGACGGCCCGGCCGGAGCCGGGCCGTCGGTCCCCACAGCGTCCACGCCCGCCGCGCCCTTCACGAGCGCGGGAGTGCTTTCTGTGCTCATGGACTATTCACGGTCTTCCGCGGTGGAACGACGACGCATGGCGAACAGCAGTCCGCCACCGGCGAGGACGACTACGGCGACACCGACACCGATGAGGACTCCCGTGGAGCCGCCGCCGTCGGACGAGTCGCCCGACGCACCGGCTGCCGGGACCGCCGACCACCAGCTCCAGTAACCGTCCTGGCCGTAGATGTTGCCCGCGGCCGAGGGCATGGTCGTGATGGACTTGATCTGGTCGGTGCGGTAGGCCTCGACGGCATTGGGGTACGCCATGACATTCATGTACCCCAGGTCGTACAGCCGCGACTCCATCTGCTTCACGAGGTCGGCCCGTTTGGCGGGGTCGTACTCCGCCAGCTGCTTCGCGTAGAGCGCGTCGTACTGCTTGTCGCAGATGAAGTTGTCGGTCGCCGCGGACTCCTTCGCCTTGGCCGGCAGCGCGGCGCAGGTGTGGATCGACATGACGAAGTCCGGGTCCGGGTTGACGGACCAGCCGTCGAAGGCGAGGTCGTACTCACCGGCGTACCAGGGGTCGGAGACGTTGTCGAGGCAGTCGACCTTCAGACCGATGCCGAGCTCGCCCCACCACTCCTGGAGGTACTTGCCGATGGCCTTGTCGTTCGGGTCGGTGGCGTGGCACAGGATGCGGAAGTCGAGCGGCTTGCCGTCCTTCCCGGTCCGCTTGCCGGCGCCGTTCTTCCTGTAGCCGGCCTCGTCGAGGAGGGCCGCCGCCTTCGCCGGGTCGTAGGCGAGCTTCTGCTCGGCCGACGGCTTCCAGAAGTACGAGTCGTAGCGCGGCGGGATGTAGCCCTCGCCCTCTATGGCGTGGCCCTGGAAGACCTTGTCGATGATGGCCGTGCGGTCCACGGCCATGAAGAGCGCCTGACGGACCTTCTGGTCCTGCAGCGCCACGTGGCCGTCGCCGAACTTCTTGCCGTCCTTGGTCTGCGCGCCCGGGTTGGTGGCCAGTGCGTAGAAGCGGCGGCCGGGGGCGTCGTTCACCTTGATGTTGTCGGCGCTCTTCAGCGAGTCCGCCTGGGCCGGGGTCAGGCTGGGGCTGCCGGCGACGAAGGAAACTTCACCCTTTCGGAGGGCGGCGACCGCTGCGTCCTGGTCCTTGTAGTACCGGAACACGAGCTCGTCGAACTTGGGCGCACCCCGCCAGAAGTCCTTGTTGGCCTTGAGCTTCACATAGCTGTCGACCTTGTAGTCCGTCAGGATGAACGGCCCGTTGCCGACGATCGGGAACTTCGTGTCGTTGTTGAACTTCGAGAAGTCGCCGATCTTCTCCCACACGTGCTTGGGGACGATGGGCACGTCCAGCGCCGTCATGGTGGCCTGAGGCTGCTTCAGCTCCACGACCAGCTTGTCCGGGCCGGTGGCGGTCACCTTCTTGAAGTTGCTGACGAAGCTTCCGTTCGAGGTGGCCGCGCCCTCGTCGGTCATCATCGTGTTGAACGTCCACGCCGCGTCCTCGGCGGTGGCCTTCTCGCCGTCGGACCACTTCGAGTCCGACCGGATGGTGTACGTCCACGTCAGCTTGTCCGCGGAGGTCTCCCACTTCGTGGCGAGTCCGGGGATCGTGCGGTTGTCCTTGGCGTCGTAGTTGGTGAGGTAGTCGTACATCAGCCGGTGGACGCTCGTGGAGACCAGCCGCTGGGCGAGGAACGGGCTCAGGGAGTCGACGCTCTGCGCGACCGCGACCGTGAGGGTCGACCCCCCGCCGTCGGCGTGTGCCTCCTGCGGCGCGGGGGCGAGCGGGTTTCCGGGGACGACCGATCCGGCGGCCAGCGCCAGGGAGGCGGCTCCGGAGGCGAGAAGGATGCGCAGACGGCCGCGTGGGCGGAAGGAACGTGGAGGGAATCTTGTGACCATGGACGGGGACCTCGCGTCATGACTCGCACGGTTAAGGCGGGCAGATCTCTGGTTCGCCAGCTGGTGAAGCGAAGGTTTATCAGCGGCGGTCGAGTCGCGTCAACGGTCCGCCAAACCGCGTGTGGTCTGCGGGAATGCGATGAGGGCCCGCACCGTGTGAACGGTGCGGGCCCTCATTGGTTTAGACCTCTACTGCCTTACTGCTGAGGCGCCGGCGGCGGAGGGTACTGCTGCCAGCCCGCGGGCGGAACCGGGCCTTGCGTTTCGGGCCGGGCGGACTGATGTGCCTGGCCATCGGGTTGCGCGGGCGGTTGGGGCGGTCCGGCCGGGTTGCCCCCGGGGTGCGCCTGGGCGGGCTGCGCCTGCTGCCAGCTGTTGTTCTGCGCACCCTGACCAGGGTGCGGCGGGTAGGGCTGCTGCGGTGCGGCGGGCTGCTGGTGCGGCGGCTGCTGGCCTCCATAAGGCTGCTGGCCGCCGTAGGGCTGCTGGGGCGGATACGGCTGCTGCGGCTGCGCGGGATACGGCTGTCCGGGGTGCGGCCCGCCCGGATACGACTGACCGGGCTGCGGCGCGTACTGCTGCTGACCGGGCGCCTGCTGACCGGGCGTCTGCTGTCCCGGCATCGGCGGGGCGAACTGCGGCGGCGGGTTGCTGCCGTCCGCTGTCCACAGCCCCTGCTGCTGCTGGGCCCGCTGGAAGTCCTCCGCCACGAGTGCGGAGAGGTGGAAGTACGCCTCGCGGGTCTTCGGGCGCATCATGTCGAGGTCGACCTCCGCGCCGGCGGCCAGGTGCTCGTCGAACGGCACGACCACCACACCGCGGCAGCGGGTCTCGAAGTGCTGCACGATGTCGTCGACCTTGATCATCTTGCCGGTCTCGCGGACACCGGAGATGACCGTCAGGGAACGCTGGACCAGTTCGGCGTAGCCGTGCGCCGACAGCCAGTCCAGGGTGGTGGAAGCACTGGACGCGCCGTCGACGGACGGCGTCGAGATGATGATCAGCTGGTCGGCGAGGTCCAGTACACCGCGCATCGCGCTGTAGAGCAGACCGGTGCCCGAGTCGGTGAGGATGATCGGATACTGCTTGCCGAGGACGTCGATCGCCCGGCGGTAGTCCTCGTCGTTGAAGGTCGTGGAGACCGCGGGGTCCACGTCGTTGGCGAGGATCTCCAGGCCTGAGGGCGCCTGCGAGGTGAAGCGCCGGATGTCCATGTACGAGTTGAGGTACGGGATCGCCTGGACCAGGTCCCTGATGGTCGCCCCGGTCTCCCGGCGCACACGACGGCCGAGCGTTCCGGCGTCCGGATTGGCGTCGATGGCGAGGATCTTGTCCTGCCGCTCGGTGGCCAGCGTGGAGCCCAGCGCGGTGGTCGTCGTGGTCTTGCCGACCCCGCCCTTGAGGCTGATGACCGCGATCCGGTAGCAGGACAGCACCGGCGTGCGGATCAGGTCCAGTTTCCGCTGCCGCTCGAGCTCCTCCTTCTTGCCGCCCAGCTTGAAGCGGGATGCGGCGGACGGGGTGCGGCTGCTCTTGGCCTTCTGCTTGCCCCGGACCAGCCGGTCCGAGGACAGCTCGACGGCGGCGGTGTAACCGAGCGGGGCACCCGGCACGGAGCGCTCGCGCTGGTCGTGGGTGACCGGCGTCGGCCAGGCGGCCCCGGTGCGCGGGTCGACGGGCGGGGCCTGGGGGCCGGGCTGCTGGGGGCGGTAGCCCTCCGGCTGCTGCTGGTGCTGCTGCTGTGCGGGCGGGTTCGGCGCGCCGGGGGCCGGCTGCTGAGGCGCCTGCGGAGGGAGCGGGGCCCCCTGCGGAGGAAGCGGCGCCGCCTGCGCGGGGATGTGCGGCGGCCGGCCGGGCTGCGGGGCCGGGAACCCGTAGCCACCCTGGGGCTGCGCGGCCGGGGGCGGTTGGGGCGCGCCCTGGGCGGGCAGGCGCGGTGCCTGCTGCTGCGCTGCCGGTTGCTGTGGCGCCTGAGGCTGGGGCACCTGGTGGGGTGCCTGGGGCTGAGGTGTCTGCTGCGGGGGTGCCGGGGGGAACCCGTAGCCACCCTGGTGCGGTGCCTGCGGGAACCCGTAACCACCGTGCGCCGCGGCGGGGTCGGGGTACGCCTGCTGGGCCGGCGCCTGGGGAGCGGGAGGCTGCGGGAACCCGTAGCCTCCCTGTGCCTCGGCGGCCGGAGCGGGCTGCTGGGCGGGCCACTGCGACGCGGACTGCGGAGCGCTCGGCTGCGGCGCGGCCGGCTGGAAGGCGGGAGGCAGCGGCGGAAGAGCGCCCTGCGCGGGCGGCGCCGGCGACCACGGTGCCGGTGCGTTCGGCGGGACGGAGTCCTGCGGGGCGTCGACGGGCGGCGGTGTGCCGGCCGGCTGTGACGCGTCCTGAGAAGGCGTGTCCTGGGGGGACGCGTCCTGAGACGTCGAGCCGGGCACCGGGCTGACGGGCTCGTCGGCCCGTGTGCCGTCGGCGTCCGGTGTCCCCGTTGCCTCCGGCGTCGCCGATGCCGCCGGCTCGTCGTCGGCCTCGGGCTCGGGTCCCCGTGACGCGTCCGCCTCCGGAGCGGAGGTCCGGTCACCGTCCTCGGAGTCCTTGTCGCCCACCGCGCCTGCCGGATCCGTGACCTCACTCTCGGCCTCGGCCTCGGACGGGGTGGCTTCGGGCGTGGGTTCGGCGGAATCTCCGGCGACGGCAGCGGAGGCGTCGGAGGCGGAGGCGTCGGTCCTGACGGCCTCGCGCTCGGCGATCTCCCGCTTCAGCGCGGCCGGTGAGAACCGCATGGTCGCGCCGCTCTCCACGTCGCCGCCACCGAACGGGCCGGACGAACCGCTCCCTGAGTCCGGTTCCGGGGCGCCGGCCACGGGCGCTGCGGGCGCCGGCGCCGGGGGAGTGGGCTCGAAGGAGGGCGAGGACGGCGCCGCCGATGCCGTCGGCGCGGTGTCGGACGGTGCTGCCGGAGCCGGCCGCCAGGCGGGTTCGAACCCGCCGGAGGACGGGCCCGGAACGGACAGCGGAGGCCCCTGCGGCGGCGGGGGCGGTGCCAGGTGGGACCCGGCCCCTCCCGACGAGTCGCCCGGTGCGTTCTGCGTGTACCAGGCGGGCGGGGTGTAGTCGATGGTGAACTCACCCGTCATCTCGGCGGGATCCGCGTCGGACTCGTCGACGGGCGTGTTCCATCCCCCGCTGATCTCGTCCCGATCGCCGTTCACTTTGCCTCCTGGTGTGGTCGAGCACCCTTGTGCCGTGGTGGGTGGGGGCGACCGTTCCCGTTGTCCGGTCCGCCCGGCTCTCCCCCTTGCGACGCGCAGTGCCTGCCCTCAGGTTCCTCTGCCGCGCCCCCACCCACCCTAATCGCCATGGGGCGGACTGCGGCAGGCCGTATCGCCCAGCGGCAACTGTCCCGTAGGTCACGTCCGGTCCCCGAACGGAGCCGCTGCGACGGAACATGAGGAATCGGCCTGTTTGTCACTCCCCGGGGATGGCAGGACACCCGGTGGACATGTCGCCGGACATGGCGGGAGGGCGGCAGTCCGGGACAGCCGCCCTCCTTCACCGCGCGTCACCTACGTGAGGTCGAACTCGCCGTCCCGTGCTCCCAGTACGAAGGCACGCCACTCGGCCTCCGTGTACCGCAGCACCGTGCCCGGATCCAGTGACGAACGCATGGCGACCGCGCCGCCGGGGAGGTGGGCGATCTCGACCCGCTCCTCCACGTCCTCGGTGCCGGGTGCGCTCAGCCACTCCACATCCGAGATGTCGAGAGCGTAGAGCTCGTCCTTTTCCTGCTGGGTGCCCATACGCACGTCCCTTCGGTCGAACCGATCCGTTCCCTCGCCATGATCCTGAAATGCCGCGGCTCCGGGGAGCAAACGAGGATTCAGTCCATCCTGCGGGCGGTGCCGAGCAGTCCGGTCTCCACATCCGTCGCACTCGTCATGACCCAGTGGCGGTCCCGGCCCGACACCCAGAGGGTGACACCGTCCGCGAGCGTCGGCAGAGCCTCGCTCTCGGTCCGTGCCAGACCCAGGATCCGTCCGATCTGCTCCGCCTCGGCGGGGGAGACCCTCTGGATGCCCACGAGCGTCGCCGCCCGCATCAACCGGGGCGCCACCGGGCTCAGATAAGGCAGCAATGTCAGCACCGACTGCCACGGCGAGGACACCACCCGGCCGCGGGGCGGACGCATGCCGCAGTCGCGTACCACCACCACCGGGCTGCCCACGGCCGCGCCGGTCGGAGGGACCCGCCCCACGTCGTGGAGCGAGACGCACTCGAGGCCGGCGCCCGCCGCCTGCGCCAGCGTGGTCCACGCCTGGGTGCGGCCCGTCTCGACCGCGACCCGCGCACCGGTAGCGGCCGCCCGCAGGGCCAGCACCTGTGCGGTCCACAGGCCGCCGATCAACAGGACGTCGTACGGGGCCGGGCGGTGGAAGCCGATCATCTGGGGGCGTCCCTCGGCATCGTCGCCGATGATCACGCCGTCGTCGCCCACGGGCAGCGACAGCGCGCCCAGGTGGTCGGTGGCCAGGGTGTGGCCGGCATGGCGGGGGCCGAGCAGCCCACGCCTCGGAGCGATGTGCTTCCTCACTGCGCGCCTCCGAGCGGGAGCGTGGCCAGCGCACCCGGCAGCTGTTCGCGGTCCAGCCGTACGAGACCTACCTCGGCGTGCCGTGCCGCCTGCTCCAAGGTCCTTCGTACTCCGACCAGTTCGGTGTCCGAGCCCCCGGTGATCCGTACATGGCCGCGCACCGACACGTGCCCCTGGTGCGCGCCGCGGCGCACCGTCAGGCTGAAGGTCGTCGCGTAGGCGGGGACCGAGGTCAGCAGCGCGACGAGACGGGGCAGCGGTGTGGCGCCACGGCCCAGCTCGGGCCAGCGGTCCACCGCGTAGGTGGTGTGCCAGCGGTCGTCGCAGCGCCACACCCGCGTCGTCTCCGACGTGCGCCTCTGCGGCGCCGCGTCCGGGCGTCCGGCGCGCGCCGACAGGATGGGGCTGGCGCAGGCGGACGTCGCCACCGCGGAGTTCAGCTCGTCCTGGTCCAGCACCGCGGCCCTGAACCCGGCACCGGTGATCCGGCTCGCCACGTGGTCCGCGACCCGGACCAGGCAGCGCTGCGCTCCGCCCATACCGCCGCCACGTGCCTCCACGGCCTCCCGGCACAGCTCGGGGTTCAGCTTCACCGCCACCCAGGTCATCCGCAGCGCGGGCGCCCCGGTCCGGTCCTGGAGAGGACCGTAGGACAGCCGGGCCACCGACCGCTCCGGCAGATGCGGCGCCGGAGCGGGTCGCACCTGCTGCACGAGCTGCGCGGACTCCAGCACGATGTCGTCCACCGTGAGGGCGTCGCCCAGGAGGGACAGGGGGAGCGACCGCGCGCCCATGGCCTGGCGGAGCGACTCACCGCTGGCCTCGACCCGTACGACCGCGGTCAGGAACGTGCCGTCCCCGACCATGCCCACCGTGCGGCGGGCGCCGTCCACATAGATGTACGGAGCGAATCCCGGCACGTTCTCCGTCACCGGAGCCAACTGGGGCTCCGTCTCGGAGGAGGGTGCCTCGGCGGCCCGCCGGCGGTGCCGGAGGGAGGACACGGTCGACAGCCAGTCCTGTACGGCCCGTCCTCGACGGCGTACCAGTGCGAGGAGAATCAGCAGGCACGCGATCACACCGGCGGGGATCATCCACGCGCCGCCGAGCGCGGCACCCACCACGGCGACCGCCAGGGCCGCCTCGACCAGCACCAACTGCCGCAGCGCGGGCCCGACGCGGCCGGTGCGGGAGATCGAGTGGAGCGTGGTCGCCGCGGGGGCTCCGGCGGGCCGAGGGGGAGGGGCCCCGTCCTGATCGTTGCTGCGTTGCCGCCGGGAAGGGCCGGGCGTTCGGTGGGCGGACCGCCTCGTGCGCTCCCCCGTCGCTGCACCCATCGCCGCGTTGCCCCCTCGTGTCCGTATTCACCATTTTTTGCACGGGCGTTGATCGGGCGCTCACCCTACCTGAGCGGTGATAGCCAAGTGCCAACAGGCATAGTAGGGGTCGCGGTCGGGGGAAGCGGCTCGCGGAGGGTGTGCGAATCTGGTCGCCCACCGGGGAGAAGGGGCAGCGCGCAGATGGCATCACGGCGGGACGAACTCAATGCCTACACCTTCGCGAAGCGGAGGTTGGTCGCACAGTTCCTGCAGCCCCACCCGTCAGGCTCGGAGGAGGGTGCGCCCCGCCCTCTTCGCGCGGTGGTTCCCGGTGCGATCGTCGGCGTGGTCGTCCTCGCCGTGTTCGGTGCCTGGGGGATGTTCAAGCCCGTGGCTCCGCAGAAGTGGGACACCCCGTACGAGAACGTCATCATCGCCAGCAAATCCACCACCAGATACGTGGTGTTGACGACCGACGGCAAGACCCAGCTCCATCCCGTGCTCAACATGTCGAGCGCCAAGCTCCTGCTCGCCCCGGACAAGGGCACGGTCATCAACGTCGACGAATCTGTTCTCGACAACGGGAAGATCCCCCACGGAGCGACCCTCGGCATCCCCTACGCCCCGGACCGTCTGCCCGACAAGAAGGAAGCCGGCACCACGAAGCGCTGGGCGGTCTGCGAGCGGCCCGGCCAGGGCGGCAGGGCCATCCAGAAGGCGGCGTTCGTCTTCGCGGAGCGCGAGCAGACGAAGACCGAGGGCAAGAACAAGCTGCGGGGCGGCGAGGTGATGTACGTCGAGGGCCCGGGGCCGGACCGGACCCGCTACATCGTCGACGCCACCGGCAAGGCGTACCCGGTCAAGAACGACGAACTCCTGCTGCGCACCCTGGTCGACGGAGGCCGCGAAGCCCAGCGGGTGTCCGCGGACTGGCTCGCCACCCTGCACATGGGGGACGAGGTCACCTTCCCGGCCGTCGAGGGGAACCCCGGCACCGACGCAGGTGTCGAGGGAGCGCTGCAGCCCGAGGACAACAAGGTGGGCATGGTCCTCGCTGCGACCTCCGGCACCAGGACCCAGCAGTACGTGGTCCTGCCGGGCAGGGTCGCCCCGGTCTCCGACTTCGTCGCCAAGCTCCTGCTGAGCAGCCGCGCACTGGTGAGCCTCGACCAGGACGGCAAGGCGAAGGACGTCAGCGCCGCCGCGTTCCAGCCCGGCAAGGCCTTCGGGCAGGAATTCGACTGGCCCGCGGCTGAGCCGGAGCCCGTCAACTCCGCGGAGACGTCGGGCGGAGGCCGTGACACCGTGTGCAACGTTCTGCGCGGTGTCGCGGACAAGGGGGGCGCCAGCACACTGAGCACCTGGGCGGGCACCGGCTTCCCCGCCGCACTGCCCACCGGTTCCAGCAGTGCCTACGTCACCCCCGGTTCCGGTCAGCTCTTCCGGCAGTTCAAGGGTTCCAGCCCGGAGTCGGGCCCGCTCTTCCTGGTGACCGACACCGGTCTGCGCTATGCCATGCAGTCCAACGGCGACAGCGTGCAGGACGACTCCGGCATCGGTGAGTCCGGTACGAAGGAGGAGAGGGAGCAGCGTCAGCAGGAGGCACAGCAGGCGCAGAACCGGCTCGGATACAAGGACGTCGACCCCGCCCCCGTCCCCGCAGCCTGGTCCGCCTTCCTCCCGACGGGTCCCCGTCTGTCGACGGGTGCCGCCCGTCAGCCGCAGGGTTCGTGAGGAGCGGCCACGTGACCACGCACCCGTCCCCTCGCAGGCGCCTGCTGACCGCCGCTGCCGCCACCGCCGTCCTCCTCGTCACGCTGCCGGTGCTGCCGGCCGCCGCCGAGGACTCCACCCAGTGCACCTTCCCGTCGAAGAAGTACGCGGGCCGCCCCTGGTCACTGCAACGCGTACTGATGGACGAACTCTGGGACCAGTCCACCGGCAAGGGCGTACGCGTGGCGGTCATCGACACCGGGGTCGACGTCAAGAACCCGCAACTGGCGAAGGCCGTGGACGCCGGGAGCGGTATCAACCTCCTGGACAAGAACCTCAAGGACGACAACGGCAACAAGATCGAGCGCGGCAAGGAGAACGGCACCACCGACCTGGTCGGGCACGGCACCAAGGTCGCCGGAATCATCGCCGCGCGCGAGGCGAAGGGCACCGGCTTCACCGGCCTGGCCCCCGACGCCACGATCATCCCGATCCAGCAGAACGACGCGGAGGGACACGGGACCGCGGAGACACTGGCTTCCGCCATCCGGCACGCCGTCCTGAAGAACGCCGACGTCATCAACATCTCCCAGGACACGGCCAACGCCGTGAAACCCACACCCCTCCTCGAGGAGGCGGTGGACGCGGCCCTGGACAAGGAGATCGTGATCGTCGCCTCGGCCGGCAACGACGGCCTGGGCGGAAACGTCAAGGAGACCTACCCGGCCTCGTACGACGGCGTCCTGGCCGTGGCGGCGTCGGACCGCAACAACGAGCGCGCGGCCTTCTCCCAGTCCGGCGAGTTCGTGGGCGTCGCGGCCCCCGGCGTGGACATGATCTCCACGGTGCCCGGCGGGGGACACTGCGCCGACAACGGAACCAGCTTCTCGGCCCCTTACGTCGCGGGAGTCGCGGCCCTGATCAAGGCCAAGCACGAGGACTGGACGCAGGAGCAGATCGTCGCCCAGATCGAGCAGACGGCCGAACGCTCGATCGCGGGCCACGACCGCCTGGTCGGATGGGGCGTCGTCGACCCGGTGCGTGCCCTGACCGAGGACGACAAGCCCATCGAGAAGCCGGTGGCACACGAAGGCATGAGCAAGGGCGAAGCGCCGGTCCCCGCCGCGTTCCACCTGGGCGAGACCGCCGACGAACGCAACGCCCGGCTCGCGACCTACGTCGTGGTGGGCGGGGGAGTCCTGGTCGCCGCCATCGCGGGAGCGGCGATCGCGGTGCGCGACATGCAGCGCAGACGGGGTCGGGCGAACGGTGCGTGAGGCCCGGCCTGTAAGGGCTGCGGGGAAGTTACGTGACGGACAAGACAGTTGGTCATGTCAGTGCCGTTGGCTAGAGTGATGTGATGGGCCAGTCCTGTTCACGTGAGTGCGTTAGCAACGCGAGACGGACTGTGCAAACGGGGAAACGGGGAGAGGCAGCAACGTGGCCAAAGGAAAAGGAGATCTCCATAAGGGCGTAGGGGCCCTGGAGAAGTTCCAACAGAGCGTGAACGCGTTGCTGCGTGAGCTCGAGAGTTCAGCGGCCGGCAAGACGGAGGTCGCGGCACAGAAGGTGTCGCGTGCCTCCTTGAGTGGCCATAACGCATGCTTCGCGGAAGCGGATGGGCTCTACACCCAGTACAACCGTGTGCATGAATCCCTCGTCACGCTCTCGAAGTCGCTGGGTGACCAGATCGAGTACCTGAGCCTGGGCGTGCACGCGGCGGCCGTCGGCTTCGACAACGTGGACGACGAGACGCGGCGGCGGTTCCACGAGATCCGGGCCGACCTGGACGCGGAGCGTGAGAGGGCGCAGGGCGAGAAGCCGGTCAAGCCCGAGCACAACGCCGACAAGAAGAGCGACGCGGGGTGGGCAGCCGAATGAGCGAACCGAAGAAGCCGAGTTCCAGCTCCGAAGCGGAGCCCGAACTGACTCCCGCGGAACAGCGGGAGCAGGACCAGGGGCGCGTTCAGGGGCAACTGCTCGTCACGGACGTCACGCGGCAGGTCCAGGGCGTGATGGAGTCGTTCGGGTTCGGGTCCGGCTCGTCGGGGCGTACCTCTTTCGAGGGTCATGACCTCAACGCGATGATCGACCTGATCGAGAACTCCAAGCCGGAGGATCTGGAGAGCGCCGGGGAAGCGCTGTTGAAGGCGAGGACCGCGCTCAGGAGGGCGGCGGACGACCTGCGCGGCTTCATCGAAGGCGTCGACTGGGAGGGCGAGTCCGAAGTCGCATTCCGCAACTGGGGCAAGGGCTTGGTCGCCCACGCCCAGAAGCTGGGCGACTTCGCGGAGACGGCCGGTACGCAGATCATGGTCGCAGGCACTGGCCTCGCCTCGGTCCGCAACTCCCTCCCTCCTCGCGACACCCGCCTGAACAAGAAATCCCCCGACGAGGTCGAGGCTCCGAAGCGGGTCGAGGGCAATGCGGAGTACGCGGCTGCGGTGAAGGTCGAGAAGGACCGCCAGGAAGCGATCAACCAGGCGAACAGGCTCGCTTCTTACTACGCGGTCTCGGAGGAGACGCTGGCGGCACAGGAGCCGCCGCGGTTCGAGAAGAAGCTTGATGTGGCGATGCCGCGGCCGGAGGGCCATGCGCGCAGAACGGGCGAGTCGGATTCATCGTCATCGGGTGGCAACTCTCCGTCAGACAGCGCAAGCTCTGGACGGGTGGCAGAGCACCTGGTGACGGGCAGCTCGAGCTCTTCAGCAAGCGGCCATGGCTTCGAGACGCCAGAGGTTGTGGCGCCTGTGCTGGATCAAAGCACGTCGACAGAGATCAACAGCGTTGCTGCACCGCCGTCGCCGACGACAGTTTCCGGCACTTCGCCCCAGCCGACGACGAGTCCCGCGGTCTCGGGCGGGGGCTCCGCCCCGCCCATGGCTCCCGGATTCGTCAATCCGGTATCGGCAAGCTCACGAGGGTCCCAGGGGCCAATCAGCGCGCCCAAAAGCACTGGTCGGACGGTGAGCGGCGGGAGCCGTACGAGTAACCCCACAGGCGGCAGCGCTGCCGCGAACGGCCGCGCCGGATCACCAGTAGGACGCCCTTCGCCCATGGGGGGCGGATCGGCCTCGGGGACCGCCGGTCGATCCGGCATCACTGGCGGCAGGCCCATAGCCGCGGGCCAGCCGGTGTCCGGTTCCTCCAGCCCCCGGGCAGGCCGCGCGAGCGGCATCGTGGGTGGCACCCCGCAGCGCGCAGGAGCAGGTACGGCTGGAGGCGCTCGTGGCGTACCGCGCGGCACGGTCGTCGGATCAGGAGGCGTGCCTCGAACGGGGGGTCCGGCTGGCGCCTTCGGCCAACGAGGTGTCGTCGGGTCAAACAAAGCCAACAGTGCGTCCAGGCCTGGTGGACGTGGCACACCCAGCACGAATGGTGTTGTGGGTACACCCCGTGGTGCGGGGAGTGGCGCCGGTGGGAAGGGCTTCACCGCAGGTGGTACGGGTCTTGTGCGTGGCCCTGCGGGACGCAAGGACGCCCGCGACGACGACCAGGATGACGGCACGCAGCGCCCCGACTACCTGACGGAAGACAGAGAGACGTGGGAGGCCGGCCGGCGTGGGGCTGCACCGCCGGTGATCGAGTAGGCAAAGGGAAGGTTCGGAAGTCAGGATGACAGCAGGAATGAGCCAGACCCGGAAGCGCCATAGGTCTCTCGGATTGAGAGGGCGCCTGCTCGGCACGATGGCTGTAGTCGCTGTTTGCACTGTGGGAGTCGTGGGGGCCGCCCCAGCGGCGGTAGCCGCAGACGTGCAATCGAAGCAGTGGTACCTCGGCGCAATGCAGGCTGAGGAGATGTGGAAAGTTACGACGGGTGAGGGCATAAAGGTTGCCGTCATCGATACAGGAGTCAATTCAGCCACCTCGTCTCTGGAGGGGCAAGTTCTGGCAGGACTTGATGCCACGGGCGTGGAGGGTGACGAGGCCGACGATTACAACGGCCATGGAACCACCATGGCTGAATTGATTGCTGGCACGGGTAAGGGGGGTGGCCTTAGGGGGCTAGCTCCCGGGGCGAAGATTATCCCAATGAGAGTCGCTGACGGTGATTGGCAGACGAAGGAGCGCGTGAACTCCCTCGACACAACGGACGCGATTCGCGCTGCAGCCGACAGTGAAGCCAAGATCATCAGTATGTCGTTCGGTAACGACTTCAAGTTGGATGAAGAGCTTGAGGCGGTGAAATACGCCCAGAGTAAAGGGAAGCTATTTTTCGCCGCTGTAGGAAATGAAGCCAAGAAGGGTAACCCGGTTAGCTATCCGGCGGCTTACCCCGAGGTTGTGGGTGTCTCGTCGGCTGACCGCGACGGGAAGGTAGCCGAGTACTCCCAGAATGGGAGCACCGTCGACATCGCCGCTCCTGGCAACGATATTCCTTACTGGTGCGACGAGACCTTCCAGGAATACTGTGATGGCGACGGCGGAACGAGTGCAGCGACCGCAATCGCATCCGCCTCTGCCGCTCTGGTCTGGTCCGCACACCCGGACTGGACTGCAAACCAAGTCCTCAACGTACTTTTCGACACTGCCAGTCGCGACTGGGAAAAGGGCACGCTCAGCAAGTACCTCGGTCACGGCCTGATCCGCCCTTCCATGAACATCCTCAAGGGCAAGGGTGATCCCGGCGCCCCGGACATCAGTCCCCTCACCAAGGAGAAGACGTCCGGCTCCGAAGGATCGGGCGCTCCCTCTGCATCAGCCTCGTCACAGCCTGAGAAGAAGGACAAGGCTGAGGATGCCGCCATGGCAGGCTCCAGCACGGAGAAGAACGACAGCAGCCAACTGGGGCTGATTCTCGGCGGCGTGGCAGTGGTGCTCGTAATCGGCGGCGGAGCCTTCGCCCTGGTTCGTAAGCGCCGTTCTGCCTGACTGCCGTAAATCCCCAGACGCACTGTCCGGCGTGAGGCGTCGGACCGATAAAGAGCACCAGGAAGGAAGCCAGCACCATGGCAGATCAGAAGCTTTCAGATGAAATGCTGCTCAAGCTCGAAGGCGAGCTCACCAAGCGATTCGACTCCGTGAGGGGTCAGCTGAAGACTCTGCAGGCGACGATCGACAGCCTGGAAGGCGCCTGGAAGGGCATCGGCGCCAGCGCGTTCAACGCCAAGCAGGCCGATATCAACATCAAGATGGGCAACATCGCCACCCGCCTGGTCAACTTCCAGGAAGCGATCAAGGCGGCCCGGACGATCTCGGGTAACACCGAGGACGAGATCCGGCAGGCCCTCCAGGGCGTGGACGTCGTCCCCGGTCACTCGACCGGTTCCGAGGCCAAGACCTCGGCGATCAACTCCCTCTGATACTTGCCTTCCCCCGTACCTCGTACGGGTCATCACATCGAACCACTTCGAACTGGAGGACCGTATGCCGACCAACGACGGCACGATGGTTGTCACTTACTCAAGCCTGGAGCAGGCCGCTGGTGACATCGACCGGCAGGGCAGGCAGCTTCAGGAAGACCTCGCGTCCATCAAGCGGATGGTCGCCAACGTCTCCGAACTCTGGGTGGGCGAGGCCAAGTCGGCGTACGACGCCGCGCAAGCCGGCTGGGACCGCGACGCCACGGGCATCCAGACCGCTCTCGCGGAGATCTCCCGCAAGGTGCGGGACGCGGGTACGGCGTACCACGCGGGTGACAAGCGGGCGCGGGCCAACTTCGAGTAAATCTCAGCGATAGACACAACAGGTCAGGGTGGGCACGCACGGGAGGTGCCCACCCTGACCTGTTTCTTCAGCTGGTTCCGACGTTCCGCCATCCGCTGTGCAGAAGATCCGGGCCGGTTGGTCCTCACCACGGTTGCCCCATCGGGTTCTCCCCCACATGTTGCCTTCGGGGTCGGCCATCACCGTCCCCGGCACGCGCCTCGGCCCACGTCGGCGTTGGTCGCTCCGAGCGCCCTCAGACGTGTGACCAACACTGGAAACACCCCAGCCGAGTACCTCTGCCCAGAACCGGCCGAGCGCCGAGTCGTCCCTGGCCTCGAGTTCACCTGAACAAGTTGCAGCGTCATGCGGCACACCCTGAGGCGCGTCCTGCGGCGGCTGGTCCGCTGCCGCGAGGACGTTGTCCTGGCTGCCGCGATCAGGGCATCGGAGCCTCCAGGTGTCCCGTTCGCGGGGGCCGAGCCCCCGATCGGCTTCGGGACTCCGTGACGGTCGTGCGCCGTGAGACGGCGTGGTGCGCACGCGAGGCCTCCGTCCGTCAGGAAGCAGCTCGCGTTCGCAACCGTCGCACATCACGAACCGGCGCGCCGTCTAGTCCTTCAGCAGCGTCCACCACCAGGAGACGCTGGCGATCGGAAGAGGCTGGTCCGCCTCCCGCGCACGGAAGGGGGCTTCCGCGCTGCCGGCGGGCAGGTCGGCGGGGTCATCGGGATTGACGTAGCGATGGGTGGTGAGGGACCAGTCGTAGTCCGCGCGGATCCAGGAGTCGCAGTCCGTGATCCACTTGCGCAGTTCCGGTTCGGCGTCGCGGAGAATCTGATCGCGGAGACGCAGGTAGAGAGCCATGGCGCGGGTATGCATCGTGGCCGTCTCGCTCACGGCCTCTTCGACGGAGCACTGCCGTTCGTGCGCGATCAGATCGACCACGTTCCCGTAGCTGTCCTGACTGCGCCGGCGCTCCTTGTGATAGGAGACCAGGTCGTTCGACCAGCCGATGATCGCGGCGAAGACCTCCACGAACCCGCGGACGTCGTGCCGGTCGTAGTCGGCCGCAGGGAGGTCGTATCCATGGATGATCTCGCTGAGCGTCGAGAAGATCTTGACGCCCGAAGAGTCCAGCCGGACCGCCAGGTGGTCGGAGAGGGTGGGGATGCGCCCGTATGTGCTGTTCGCGGCCATCCAGATCTGGCCCTGGAGGTAGGCACGGAAGCTGGCGGCCCAGCGAGCGGTCTGTACGGGGGTGGTCAGATCGTCGAGGCGCAGACGCAACTCGAGTAACGCGGCGCTGTAGTTGTCATCCGCGGGAGCGGCCCAGGGGACTTCGACGATTCGCTGGAGCTTCGTGATGATGAGCAGGGTGGCGTCCGGAGAGGCCGCAGCCGGACCCTCGTCGCAGTATTCGTCGTCGAACGCGAACAGCCACATCAGGAAGTCCGCGGTCCACTGCAGAGCCGCCAGTCGCCCGTCCGGGCCACCTCGGCCGGTGATCTCACCCACGGAGATGCGGGTCAGTCGTTCCCGTTGCGCATGATCGGAGTAGAGGCCGAATCGATCGAGCCAGGCGGCGGAGCCTTGGTCGATCTCACGCCAACTCGGGTGGATCCCGGAGGGGAGCGGGACCCACAGCTGAGGGATCTTCGGCGCTGAAGCTTGGGAGGTCATGAACCACCTTTTCGCATGTACTTTTCAATGCCTCTGGGTCCCGGAAGTTAGCAAGGCGGGGAGGGAACTGGTACAGCCCTTTCCAGCCGGGTTGCCCCATGGGTCGGACCCTCCCCGCCACACTGTGGAGGCGTCCGGTTACACCTCCGCCCCTCGTGGGCCGTACCGAAGTGGTTGATCACGCCGTGTTTGCGGTTGATCGTCCTCGGTGTGCAGTTGGCCCGAAAGCGGCTCTTGCCGGTTCAGGATTCACCAATTCCGGTCGTACGCGCCCACGTTCCGCCGTCCGTGGGCCCCGTCATCGCGCTGCATGCCGTCTCGGTCGCCCCCTCGTCGGTCCGTGCACCGACACCCGGTGGGGGTTGCCGGCGAGCCCCCGATTCCCGTTGGCCGGGAAGCCGCCTACAAGCAGTTGTGATTCCGCCCAGTTCTGGCCACCCGCATGCGCGCACGCAGCAACGGGGAAGCGGGCGCCCGCCGTCGATCGCCGGAGAGCCTTTCCGAGCTCGAAGCCGGATCCCCTGCCTGCCTGCTGCCGGCTGTCTGCCGCCGGACCGCACGCAGAAGCGGGTGGTGACGGATCGATCCCGTCACCACCCGCCTCGCACCGGCCGCCGGTCCTACCGGTCCCCGTCCATGAGTCCCGTCTGCACCAGCGGGTTCCCGCGCCGGCGGGTGACGAAGACGCCGCGCCCCGGGGGCATCGGCCGTGGACGTACGTTGCCGAGGATGTCCCCTTCGATCGGGTCGCCGGACAACATCACGCCCTGCGCCCCCAGTTCCAGGATGCGCTGGAGGAAGGGCTCGTACAGCGCGCGGCCCGCTCCCGCCGTGCTGCGCGCGATGATGAACCGCACCCCCACGTCACGGGAGAACGGCAGCATCTCCGTGAGCTTCGACAGCGGGTTGCCGCTGGACGTCGAGACCAGGTCGTAGTCGTCGACGACCACGAACACCGACGGGCCGCTCCACCAACTGCGGTCGCGGAGCTCCTGGGCCGTGACGTCGGGCGACGGCGTACGGCGCTTCATCAGGTCGTACAGCGCGTCCGCGTGGTGCTCCATGTTGTTGGACATGGGAACGTACTCCGCGAGGTGCGTCGCGGGGGTGACGTCCAGGAGCGCTCGCCGGTTGTCGATGACGAAGAACTTCGCGGCGTTCCCGTCGTACCTCTCGGTCAGCTGCTTGATGAGCATGCGCAGCAGGTTGGACTTGCCGGACTCGCTCTCACCGAACACCAGGAAGAACGGGTCCCGCTCGAAGTCGAGCCAGACCGGTTCCAGGTTGTTCTCGTCGATGCCGAACGCGATGCCCCGCTCCGGCTGCGCGTAGCCCGCGGGCAGGTCGTGGACCGGGAGTTCGCGGGGCAGCAGCCGGACGGCGGGTGCGGGAGCCGCCGTCCAGTGCCGGGCGACCTCCTGGTTCATGGCCGCCGTGGCCTCGGAGAGGTCGCTGTCGGAGTTGATGCCGTCGATCCGCGGCACCGCCGCCATGAAGTGCAGCTTCTCCGGCGTGAGACCGCGACCGGGTACACCGGCAGGCACGTTGACCGCGGCCTTGCGGTCCAGCTCGGAGTCCATGACGTCACCGAGCCGCAGTTCGAGCCGGTTCATCAGGTGGTCCTTGAGGTTGGCCCGGACCTCCATGGAACGCGACGCCGTGACGATCAGGTGGATGCCGTAGCCGAGACCGCGCTGAGCGATGTCGATGGCCGCCGCTTCCAGGGCCTCGTAGTCCGTACGGAAGTTGCCCCAGCCGTCGATGATCAGGAAGACGTCGCCCCACGGCTGGTCCGTCACCGAGATCTCGCCCCGCGCCCTCAGCCGGCGGAAGGTGGCGATGGAGTCGATGCCCGCGCTGCGGAAGTACTCCTCACGGCGGGCCATGATCCCGTACACCTCGGAGACCGTACGGCGCACCCGCTCGGGGTCGAGCCGGGAGGCGATCCCTCCGACGTGGGGCAGCCCGGAGACCGAGGCCATGCCGCCACCACCGAAGTCCAGCCCGTAGAACTGCACCTCCTGCGGCGTGTGGGTCAGGGCGAAGCCGGCGATCAGCGTCCGCAGCAGCGTGGACTTGCCCGACTGCGGGCCGCCGGTGATCTGCATGTGGCCGGCCGCGCCGGAGAAGTCCCGGTAGAGGGTGTCACGGCGCTGCTCGTACGGCTTGTCGACCACACCCAGCGGTACGACGAGACGTCCCGAGCCCTCGAACCCGGGCTGGGTCAGCCCGCGGCCCTCGACCGCGGACAGCCCCGGAAGGAGCTCGTCCAGCGACGGCGGATTGTCCAGCGGGGGCAGCCACACCTGGTGCGCCGACGCCCCGCGGCCCTCCAGCCTGCGCACGATCACGTCGAGGACCGTGTCCGCCAGCGCGTCGTCCTCGGACTTGCGCGCCTCGGGAACGCCCGGCTCCACCGTCGGCTGCACATAGCGCACCGGCACCGGCGCCGCGGTGAACAGCACCGGCCGGCGGTCGACGGGCAGCGGACCGGAGGACGCGGCGGGCTGCGCCCCCGAGCGGTACACCCCGGAGACGTACGCCGCCTTGAAGCGGACCATCTCGTCCGTGCCGTACTTCAGATAACCCGAACCGGGCACATTGGGCAGGTGGTAGGCGTCCGGGACGCCCAGCGCCGCACGGGACTCGCCCGTGGAGAACGTACGCAGGCCGATCCGGTACGACAGATAGGTCTCCAGGCCGCGCAGCCGCCCCTCCTCGAGGCGCTGCGAGGCCAGGAGGAGGTGGACGCCCAGCGAACGGCCGATGCGGCCGATCTGGACGAACATCTCGATGAAGTCGGGCTTGGCCGTCAGCAGCTCGCTGAACTCGTCGATGACCAGGACGAGCGAGGGGATGGGCTGCAGCGGGGCACCCGCGGCGCGCGCCTTCTCGTAGTCGTGGATGTTGGCGTAGTTGCCCGCGTCGCGCAGCATCTCCTGGCGGCGGTTGAGCTCACCGCTGATGGAGTCGCCCATGCGGTCCACCAGCGTCAGGTCGTCGGCGAGGTTGGTGATCACCGCGGCGACATGCGGCATCTGCGCCATTCCGGCGAAGGTGGCACCGCCCTTGAAGTCCGCGAGGACGAAGTTCAGCGTCTCCGAGGTGTGGGTGACGGCGAGACCCAGGACCAGCGTGCGGAGCAGCTCGGACTTGCCGGAACCGGTGGCGCCGACACACAGCCCGTGCGGTCCCATTCCCTCCTGTGCCGCCTCCTTGAGGTCCAGCATCACCGGGCTGCCGTCCTCGCCCACGCCGATCGGGACCCGGAGCCGCTCGGCCTGCGAGCGGGCCCGCCAGGTCCGGCTCACGTCGACCGAGGCCGCGTCACCGAGATTCAGCAGGTCGGTGAACTCCAGATTGGCGAGCAGCGGTTCGTCGTCGTCCCCGCCGGTGGCCACGTGGAGCGGCGCCAGCTGGCGCGCCAGCGCCTCCGCCGCCTCGTGGCTCAGCAGGTCGGGAACACCGTCGTACACCAGGCCGTGCCCCGACTCCAGCTGGAGCGTGTGGGGGTCCACCACGATGGAGAGACCGCCGCGCGCCCCGGTGACCTGGCCCGTGACGATCTCGACGACGGTGACGCCCTGAAGGCCCTCGGCCGACGCGAGTGCGGACGTCGCCGGCACGGACTCGCCGTCGAGCACGACCACGACGTGCGGCTGGTCGAGGAGCGGTTGGCCCCCGGGCTGGAAGCGGGGGCGGCCGTCGAGGCGGCCCGCGAGCATCTCCTCGAGCTCCGCGACGCTGGTGGTGATCAGGCGCCGGCTGCCGGCGCCGTCGGTGGAACCCTGCACCTGGACGTGCGGGAGCCACTTCGTCCACTCCCAGTGCGGAGCGGCGTCGCGGCCGGTCGCGACGGCGACGACCAGGTCCTCGGGGGAGTGCAGCGAGGCGAGCGCCCCGACCATCGCGCGGGCCGTCGCACGCGCGGATCCGGCCTCACCGCTGATCGTCAGGTGGTAGAAGGCGCGAAGCGAGACCGCCATCGGCAGCCCGTCCAGCGTGCTGTGCGTCGTCAGGAACTGCTGCATCGCCCCGGCGGTCAGCGGCTCCAGCTCGTCGACCGGCGCGGTGTCGGGGGCGACGAGCGGCGTGGCGAGTTCCTGGCCGCCCAGACCGATGCGTACGTGCGCGAAGTCGGCGTCCCCCACACGGCGCTCCCACACCCGGCTGCCCTCGGCCACCAGGGCCCACAGCTGCTCCGGGGACGGGTGGAGGTAGAACTGCGCGTCGCGCTGCTGACGGGCGGTCCTCAGCACGGCGCGCCGGGTCTGCGTCAGATACTTCAGGTAGTCGCGCCGCATGTCCGCCAGCTGACCCTGGGTGCCGCGCCGGAAGCGGACGAGCATCGAGATGGCCATCGCGATCGTCGACGCAATCATGATCATGCCCATGATCCGCATGATCGGGTTCGGGGTCATGAAGAAGAAGACGACGGAACCACCCATACCGAGCATCGGCAGCAGTTGCATCATCACCCCCTCCTGCTGCCCGCGGGGCAACTCCGGCGGAGGTTGCAACTGCACCTGCTCGCCCGGAACTTCGGAGGGGAGGGCCCGCGGTGGGCGCTTCACGACAATGTGGCTCACAGCTCACCAAATCCCTTGCCGGACGGAACTGTTCCTATCGGCGCCCCCGTGGCGACGGGGTTCCGTCCGCGGGAGGATCCTACTGGCGTGCCCGGTGACCCGAGGGCGGTAGGGTGTCGCGACGCGTGTACGCATCCGCTAACTACCGCAAAAAAACGGGTCATTCGGGACGCAGGTCGAGCCCTCGATCCAGGGGTGCGTTTTCAGGAGTCCATGAGCATCATGAGGGGGAGCAGCACGTGACTATGACGGCCCAAACCGCGGCTACCGGATCCGGTCGGCCGGGTCCCGGAGTTCCGGCCGGCAACGGAACCGGCTTCTGCCGGGTCACGGTCGTCGCGCCCGACAGCCGTGTCGACGTGGCGCTCCCCGAGGACATCGCCGTCGCCGACCTCTACCCCGAGATCCTGCGGCTCTCGGGCCAGAGCCCCGCCCAGGGCGCCCCGGTCGGATACCACCTGGTGCGCCGCGACGGCACCGTCCTCGACAGCGGGCGCACGCTGGCCGGCCAGCGCATCCTCGACGGGGAGCTCCTGTCCCTGCGGCCCTTCTCCGAGTCGCTGCCCCCCGCGGTCTTCGACGACGTCTCCGACGCGGTCGCCACCGCGGTCGCCAAGGACCGCACCCTCTGGGGCGACAGCCTCATGCGCTCGGCCGGGCTCTTCGGCGGGTCGGTCCTGCTCGTCCTGCTCGGCTTCGTGCTCTGGACCTCCGACATCCGGCACGACATGCACGGCCTCCCGGGCATCCTGGCCGCCGTCACCGCCGTACTCCTCCTCGCGCTCGCCTGCGTACGCGCACGCGTCTACGCGGACCGCGGCTCGTCCATCGCGCTGGGCATCGGCGCACTCACCAACTCCGCCGTCGCCGGTGCCGGGCTCCTGCCGCTCAGCGAGGGCCAGGGCGTCGGCAGGCTGCAGTTCCTGCTCGCCTGCGCCGCCGTGCTGGTGGCGTCGGTGATCCTCATGATCGCCGCCCCCGAGGGCGACGGCACGTTCGTCGCCTTCGTCTTCGCCTCCGCCATCGGCGTGCTGGTGACCTTCGTCGCGATCCTGACCGGCATGGAGCCGGCCGAGACCGCCGCCGTGTGCGCCCCTCTCTCCGTGGGCCTCCTCGCCTTCCTGCCCGGGCTCTCCACCCGCTTCGCGCGCCTCCCCATCGGCTTCGAGCCGCCCCGCACCACCGTCGGTGACTACGGGACGTCCGACCCGGCACCGCAGGGCCCGGTCGACGCCGACCGCATCGCCGCCCAGGCGCGACGCGGGCACGAGCTGCTCCTCGGCCTCGCCGGGGGCTGCGCGCTGGTGGCCGTGGGTGCCACGGCGGTGCTCGGTTTCTCGGACAGCGTCTGGGGCCAGCTCCTGGCGCTCGCCACCGGGGTCGCGATGCTGATGCGCGCCCACCTGTTCCGCTACACCGCCCAGGTCGGCTGCGCCCTGGGCGCGGGCCTCGCCTCACTGGTGCTCCTCGGCCTCGGGCTGTCGCTCAACCCGCCGGTCGACCTGATCCGCGAGGCGCTGAAGGGCGACAGCGCGGGACTCGACATCCGTACGATCTGGCTCACCGCCGCGGTCGCCGGCGTCGCCGCGCTGATCACCGCCATAGGGCTGATCGTCCCGCGCAAGGGCGTCACCCCGTTCTGGGGCCGCTTCCTGGAGATCGCGGAGGCCTTCGTCCTGCTGACGCTGCTGCCGCTGTGCCTGGCGGTCTTCGACGTCTACCACTCGATCCGGGCCCTCACCAGCTGACCCGGGCGGCACCACGGACGGACGGGCCCGCAGCGACTGGTACGCTGTGTGACGGCCGTTTGTGTACGCGCCTCCGGGAATCCTCCTGAGGGCTGCGCTCATCGGACCTTCGCCTCCGAGTCACGGAAGCTCCCCTGAGATCAAGACCAGGGGCACTCGTGGGCGCATCGAACATCAAGAGGAGTACGCGTGCCGCTCGACGCCGCTACGAAGAAGCAGATCATGTCCGAGTTCGCCCAGAAGGAGGGTGACACCGGATCCCCCGAGGTCCAGGTCGCCATGCTCTCCCGCCGGATCTCGGACCTGACGGAGCACCTCAAGACGCACAAGCACGACCACCACTCCCGTCGTGGTCTGCTGATCCTGGTCGGCCAGCGTCGCCGCCTCCTGCAGTACCTTGCCAAGAAGGACATCCAGCGCTTCCGTGCGCTCGTCGACCGCCTCGGCATCCGCCGCGGTGCGGCCGGCGGCGCCAAGTAAGGACGCTGTGAGAGGGAGCGGTACCCCGGTTCCAGGGGGCCGCTCCCTTTGCTGTACGTGCGTGACCCGGGTTCGGCTCAGTAACCTGGAAGCACGACAGCATAACGAGGAGAGGCGCGCCACGGCCGCCGCCGGTCCTCGGTAGTGGCCCCCGGGGCAACGCCCGGGAGCTTCGATCGAAGACCGGCCCGCACACACGGCGCGCTTCTCCGCACCGTCCTCCGCCACACGGGCGGCAGGACGAAAGACGACGAGTATGGAGAAATCACTAGTGGAGAACGAGACCCACTACGCCGAAGCCGTGATCGACAACGGCACCTTCGGCACCCGCACCATCCGCTTCGAGACGGGCCGCCTGGCCAAGCAGGCCGCAGGCTCCGCCGTCGCGTACCTGGACGACGACACCATGGTGCTGTCGGCCACCACCGCTTCCAAGCGGCCCAAGGACCAGCTCGACTTCTTCCCCCTCACGGTGGACGTCGAGGAGCGGCAGTACGCGGCCGGCAAGATCCCCGGCTCCTTCTTCCGCCGTGAAGGCCGGCCCTCCGAGGACGCGATCCTCACCTGCCGCCTGATCGACCGCCCGCTGCGCCCCTCCTTCAAGAAGGGCCTGCGCAACGAGATCCAGATCGTCGAGACGATCATGGCGCTCAACCCCGACCACCTGTACGACGTTGTCGCGATCAACGCCGCCTCCGCCTCCACGATCCTGGCGGGCCTGCCCTTCTCCGGTCCGATCGGTGCCACCCGTGTGGCCCTGATCAAGGGCCAGTGGGTCGCCTTCCCGACGCACACCGAGCTCGAGGACGCCGTCTTCGACATGGTCGTCGCCGGTCGCGTCCTGGAGGACGGCGACGTCGCGATCATGATGGTCGAGGCCGAGGCCACCGAGAAGACCATCCAGCTCGTCAAGGACGGTGCCGAGGCCCCGACCGAAGAGGTCGTCGCCGCCGGTCTCGAGGCCGCGAAGCCCTTCATCAAGACGCTCTGCAAGGCGCAGTCCGACCTCGCCGCCAAGGCCGCCAAGCCCACCGGCGAGTTCCCGGTCTTCCTCGACTACCAGGACGACGTCCTGGAGGCGCTCACCAAGGCCGTCCGCACCGAGCTCGCCAAGGCGCTGACCATCGCCGGCAAGCAGGAGCGTGAGGCCGAGCTGGACCGCATCAAGGAGATCGCGGGCGAGAAGCTCCTCCCGGCCTTCGAGGGCCGCGAGAAGGAGATCTCGGGTGCCTACCGCGCGCTGACCAAGAAGCTGGTCCGCGAGCGCGTCATCAAGGACAAGGTCCGCATCGACGGCCGCGGCGTCACGGACATCCGTACGCTCGCCGCCGAGGTCGAGGCCATCCCGCGCGTGCACGGCTCGGCGCTGTTCGAGCGTGGCGAGACCCAGATCCTGGGCGTCACCACCCTCAACATGCTCCGCATGGAGCAGCAGCTGGACACCCTCTCCCCGGTGACCCGCAAGCGCTACATGCACAACTACAACTTCCCGCCGTACTCCGTCGGTGAGACCGGCCGCGTGGGTTCGCCCAAGCGCCGCGAGATCGGCCACGGCGCGCTCGCCGAGCGCGCCATCGTGCCGGTGCTGCCGTCGCGCGAGGAGTTCCCCTACGCGATCCGCCAGGTCTCCGAGGCGCTGGGCTCCAACGGCTCGACGTCCATGGGCTCGGTCTGCGCCTCCACCATGTCCCTGCTGAACGCCGGTGTGCCCCTCAAGGCCGCCGTCGCCGGTATCGCCATGGGTCTGATCTCGCAGGAGATCGACGGCAAGACGCACTACGTCGCCCTCACCGACATCCTCGGTGCGGAGGACGCGTTCGGCGACATGGACTTCAAGGTCGCCGGCACGAAGCAGTTCGTGACCGCGCTCCAGCTCGACACCAAGCTCGACGGCATCCCCGCCTCGGTCCTGGCCGCCGCGCTGAAGCAGGCCCGTGACGCGCGTCTGCACATCCTGGACGTCATGAACGAGGCCATCGACGTCCCGGACGAGATGTCCCCGAACGCCCCGCGGATCATCACCGTCAAGATCCCGGTGGACAAGATCGGTGAGGTCATCGGCCCCAAGGGCAAGATGATCAACCAGATCCAGGAGGACACCGGCGCCGACATCACGATCGAGGACGACGGCACCATCTACATCGGTGCCCAGCAGGGCTCGCAGGCCGAGGCCGCCCGCGCCACGATCAACGCCATCGCCAACCCGACCATGCCGGAGGTCGGCGAGCGCTACCTGGGTACGGTCGTCAAGACCACCACCTTCGGTGCCTTCGTCTCCCTGATGCCCGGCAAGGACGGTCTGCTGCACATCTCGCAGATCCGCAAGCTCGCCGGTGGCAAGCGCGTGGAGAACGTCGAGGACGTGCTCGGCGTCGGCGCCAAGGTCCAGGTCGAGATCGCGGAGATCGACTCCCGCGGCAAGCTCTCCCTCATCCCCGTGATCGAGGGCGAAGAGGACGAGAAGAAGGACGACACCGACAAGTGACGTCCCGTAGTTCCGTGACGACGGCCCGCCCCTCCTCGGAGGGGCGGGCCGTCGCCCGTACCCAAACGCTTCTCAAGGGCACCAACGGCATCGGTACCGTCCGCCGCACCGTCCTCCCGGGCGGTCTCCGGGTCGTCACCGAGACGCTGCCCTCCGTACGCTCCGCCACCTTCGGGATCTGGGCCAACGTCGGATCACGCGACGAGACGCCCACCCTGAACGGCGCGACCCACTACCTCGAACACCTCCTCTTCAAGGGCACGGCCAAGCGCAGCGCCCTCGACATCTCGTCCGCGATCGACGCGGTCGGCGGCGAGATGAACGCCTTCACGGCGAAGGAGTACACCTGCTACTACGCTCGGGTCCTGGACACCGACCTCCCGTTGGCCATCGATGTCGTCTGCGACATGCTGACCGGTTCGCTGATCGCCCCCGAGGACGTCGACGCCGAGCGCGGCGTCATCCTCGAGGAGATCGCGATGACGGAGGACGACCCGGGCGACTGCGTGCACGACCTGTTCGCGCACACGATGCTCGGTGACACCCCGCTGGGCCGCCCGGTCCTCGGCACCGTCGACACGATCAACGCGCTGAACCGCGGGCAGATCGCCCGCTTCTACAAGAAGCACTACGACCCCACCCACCTGGTGGTGGCCGCCGCGGGCAACGTCGACCACGCCACCGTCGTCCGGCAGGTCCGCAGGGCCTTCGAGCGCGCGGGCGCCCTCACCCGGACCGACGCCGTCCCCACGGCGCCGCGCGCGGGATCCCGTACGCTGCGCGCCGCCGGCAAGGTCGAGCTCCTGAACCGCAAGACCGAGCAGGCGCACGTCGTCCTCGGCATGCCCGGGCTGGCCAGGACCGACGAGCGCCGCTGGGCACTCGGCGTCCTGAACACCGCGCTCGGCGGCGGCATGAGCTCACGCCTCTTCCAGGAGGTACGGGAGAAGCGCGGTCTCGCCTACAGCGTGTACTCGTACACCTCGGGCTTCGCCGACTGCGGGCTCTTCGGCGTGTACGCGGGCTGCCGGCCCAGCCAGGTGCACGACGTCCTCAAGATCTGCCGCGACGAGCTCGACCGCGTGGCGACGCACGGCCTCGGCGACGAGGAGATCGGCCGCGCCGTCGGTCAGCTCGCCGGTTCCACCGTCCTCGGCCTGGAGGACACCGGCGCGCTCATGAACCGCATCGGCAAGAGCGAGCTCTGCTGGGGCGAACAGATGTCCGTCGATGACATGCTGGCCAAGATCGCGGCGGTCACCCCGGACGAGGTCCGTGCCGTGGCGGCCGACGTCCTCGGACAGCGGCCCTCGCTCTCGGTCATCGGCCCGCTGAAGGACAAGCAGGCCGACCGCCTCCAGGAAGCGGTCTCACTCACCACCCCGTAAGGAAAGAACACACATGAGCAAGCTGCGCGTGGCCGTTCTCGGCGCCAAGGGACGCATCGGGTCCGAGGCGGTACGAGCCGTGGAGGCCGCCGACGACATGGAGCTGGTGGCCGCGCTCGGCCGCGGCGACACGCTGGAGACCCTCACGGAGACCGGCGCCCAGGCCGTCGTCGAGCTCACCACACCGGCCTCGGTGATGGAGAACCTCGAATTCTGCGTCGGCCACGGCATCCACGCCGTCGTGGGCACCACCGGCTGGACCGACGAACGGCTCGCGCAGCTGAACACCTGGCTCTCCGGCTCCCCGGAGACCGGTGTGCTCATCGCGCCGAACTTCTCCATCGGCGCCGTCCTCACGATGAAGTTCGCGGAGCAGGCCGCCCGCTACTTCGAGTCCGTCGAGGTCATCGAGCTGCACCACCCGAACAAGGCGGACGCCCCCTCCGGCACCGCCACCCGCACCGCCCAGCTCATCGCCGCGGCGCGGGAGAAGGCCGGCGTCGCTCCGCAGCCCGACGCCACGGCCACCGCGCTGGACGGAGCACGCGGTGCCGACGTCGACGGAGTGCCGGTCCACTCCGTCCGGCTCCGCGGGCTCCTCGCCCACCAGGAGGTCCTGCTCGGCGGTGAAGGCGAGACCCTCACCCTGCGGCACGACTCGCTCCACCACAGCAGCTTCATGCCGGGCATCCTGCTCGGTACCCGCCGCGTGGTCACCACTCCCGGCCTCACGTTCGGCCTGGAACACTTCCTCGACCTGAACTGACTGGGCCCCACCCGATGCGCGCAAAGCTCACCTACCTCGTCACCGCTGCCGTCCTGGTCTTCTACTTCGTCCTGGCCGGCAGCCGGGGCGTGCTGCTCATCCGGCACGGCACGCTGCTCACGGTCACCTTCGGTGTGGCGGTGCTGATCCTGCCGGTGATCGGCATCTGGTTCCTCTGGAAGAACACCCAGTTCGTGCGCCGGGCCAACGGCCTGGCCGCCGAACTGGACGCCGAAGGAGGCCTCCCCGTCGACGAGCTGGTGCGCACACCTTCGGGGCGTATCGACCGGGACTCCGCCGACGCCGTGTTCGCCCGGCGCCGCGAGGAGACCGAGGACAGCCCGGACGACTGGCGCTGCTGGTTCCGGCTCGCGGTGGCCTATCAGGACGCGCGGGACACCCCGCGTGCCCGCAAGGCGATGCAGCGTGCCATCGCCCTGCACAGGAACAAGCCGGTACGCGCCTGAGCGGCGCCGTACCGGCTTGCGGGTGTCCTTGCGGCCCGAGGGGCCCCGGTCGTCAGCCGGTGCGGTACTCGTCGCCCCACGCCTCGATGGTGTCCGTGGCACGCTCGAACGCCTCGGCACGGGCCAGGAAGTCCGCGTTGTGATCGGTGACCAGCGGCGGCAGCGGTTCGCCGTTCCTGCGCACCACGACCAGGGCCTGCCCCTGCACGGTGCGCGGGAAGCCGAGCCACTTCACCGGCTGCTGGACTGTGCGGACCGCCTCCGTGCTCGCCCACGGCACCGTGGTCGTGCGGAAGAAGCCCACCCGGCGCACGCCGTGCAGGCTCACCCACGCACCGACCCGCAGCAGCCGCAGCGCGGCGGCGATCATCGCAGCCGCGAGCACGAAGCAGGCAGAGGCGCCGGACAGCGAACCGGCCAAGGTGATGATCATCGCGGCCAGCAGCACGAAGGACGCCAGCAGCAGCAGGCCGGCTGCCGCCGCGACACGCCAGGGGCCGGGGCGGTAGGGCCGTCGCCAGCTGTCGTGGTCGTCGAACGGCAGCGCGATGTCCTCCGCATCCGCGTCGAATGCGCGGTCGGCCGTCAGGAAGGGCAGGGGCACGACTGATCCTCACTCACAAGCACGCTCGATTGCTGTGCCCGGTGAGGCTACCGAGCAGCCCCCCGGCCGACCACTCCAGGGGGCCCGTACGGGTCAGCGGTGCTGGGACGCCTCGGACGTCTGGCTGTGGGACGGCGTCCGCTCGGTGTCCAGCGCGGGCAGACCGAAGAGCAGCGATCCGGCGAAGCCGGCGACCATCGTCAGCCCTACGAGGGAACGAGCGGCCAGCTGCGAACGGCTGACGCGCCGGCGGGGAGGGGGAGTGACATTACTGCGGAACCGGTCGGCCTCGGCTACGAACGAGAACGGGACGGATTCACGCCGGCGGAACATGAGGAAACTCTCCTTGAACTCTGTGACGGGTGCTGCTAATGAGTCAGACGTACGAGAGGCCCGATCGGTGCCCCGAATCGCCGAACCGATCCAGAATTTCCCGCTGACCGATGCCCTCTCCGAGGCCCGTAGAGTGGACGCCGCCCGAGCGACGCAATTGGAAGGACCCCCGCCGGTGACCGACACCCCCGAGCCCACCAAGGCCCACTTCCGCAGCGATGTCACCGTTGACCTGGTGAAATCAGCCGCAGCCGACTCCGACGTGCTGTTCGCGGCCCGTGTGTCCACCGCCGGCGAGCAGTCCCTGGAAGAGGTCACGAAGGACCCCGAGCGCTCGAAGGGGCTCATCAACTACCTGATGCGGGACCGGCATGGCAGCCCGTTCGAGCACAACTCGATGACCTTCTTCATCAGCGCCCCGATCTTCGTCTTCCGCGAGTTCATGCGGCACCGCGTGGGCTGGTCCTACAACGAGGAATCGGGCCGGTACAGGGAGCTGGAGCCGGTCTTCTACGTCCCGGGGGAGTCCCGCAAGCTCATCCAGCAGGGCCGCCCCGGAAAGTACGAATTCGTCGAGGGAACCCCGGAGCAGCACGCGCTCACGACCCGCGCCATGGAGGACTCCTACCGCCAGGCGTACGACGCCTACCAGGAGATGCTCGCCGCCGGGGTCGCCCGTGAGGTGGCCCGCGCGGTACTCCCCGTCGGTCTGTTCTCCACGATGTACGCGACCTGCAACGCCCGGTCCCTGATGCACTTCCTCGGCCTGCGCACGCAGCACGAGCTGGCCAAGGTGCCGTCCTTCCCGCAGCGCGAGATCGAAATGGTCGGGGAGCAGATGGAACAGCACTGGCGGACCCTGATGCCGCTCACTCATGCCGCCTTCAACAAAAACGGACGGGTCGCCCCGTAGGCGGTGTCCGTATTGCGGCGTTTCGTGAAGTTCATCTAGGCTGATCAAACGGACCCGGCACTGCTTGAACCCCCGAGCAGGCAGTGCCGGGCTCCTCTTCCGCGTCCCCCCGAGGGGGCGCGACGCTCCGAGCAACGAGTAGCGTGTTACCCATGGCTCCGATCTCCACTCCGCAGACCCCCTTCGGGAGGGTCCTCACCGCTATGGTCACGCCCTTCACGGCTGACGGCGCACTCGACCTCGACGGCGCCCAGCGGCTCGCCACCCATCTGGTGGACGCAGGCAACGACGGCCTGGTCGTCAACGGCACCACGGGCGAGTCCCCGACCACCAGCGACGCGGAGAAAGACCAGCTGGTCAGGGCTGTGCTGGAAGCCGTCGGAGACCGAGCCCACGTCGTCGCCGGCGTCGGTACCAACGACACCCGGCACAGCATCGAACTGGCCCGAACCGCCGAGCGCAGCGGCGCCCACGGTCTCCTCGCGGTCACGCCGTACTACAACAAGCCGCCGCAGGAGGGCCTCCTCCGTCACTTCGGCGCCATCGCGGATTCCACCGGCCTCCCGGTGATGCTGTACGACATTCCCGGCCGCAGCGGTGTGCCGATCGACACGGAGACGCTCGTCAGGCTGGCCGAGCACCCCCGGATCGTCGCCAACAAGGACGCCAAGGGCGACCTCGGCCGCTCCAGCTGGGCCATCGCCCAGTCCGGCCTCGCCTGGTACTCGGGCGACGACATGCTCAACCTCCCGCTGCTCTCGGTCGGCGCCGTCGGATTCGTCTCTGTCGTCGGCCATGTCGTCACCCCGGAGCTCCGCGCCCTCATCGAGGCGCACCTCGGCGGAGACGTGCAGAAGGCCACGGAGATCCACCAGAGGCTGCTCCCGGTCTTCACCGGGATGTTCCGCACCCAGGGCGTGATCACCACCAAGGCCGCGCTCACCCTGAAGGGCCTCCCCGCCGGCCCGCTGCGCCTCCCCCTGGTGGAACTCACCGCCCAGGAGACGGCCCAGCTCAAGATCGATCTGGCTGCCGGTGGGGTACAGCTCTGACCACGGACTTCACAACTGAATACGCGAGGACACTCGCGGCGGAAACACCACCTGACAACAGCAAGTGCACGAATGACACGCGCGCCACGTGCCCTCAGCGGTACGTGGCGCGCGTGGTAAGGAGAGTCTTTTGAGTCATCCGCATCCTGAACTCGGTACCCCGCCGAAGCTCCCCAAGGGCGGCCTGCGAGTCACCCCGCTGGGCGGTCTCGGCGAGATCGGCCGCAACATGACGGTCTTCGAGTACGGCGGCCGCCTGCTCATCGTCGACTGCGGCGTCCTCTTCCCGGAGGAGGAGCAGCCCGGCATCGACCTGATCCTGCCGGACTTCACCACCATCCGGGACCGACTGGACGACATCGAGGGCATCGTCCTCACGCACGGCCACGAGGACCACATCGGTGGCGTCCCGTACCTGCTCCGCCTGAAGCCGGACATCCCGCTGATCGGCTCCAAGCTGACCCTCGCGCTCATCGAGGCCAAGCTCCAGGAGCACCGGATCCGTCCCTACACCCTCGAGGTGGCCGAGGGGCAGCGCGAGCGCATCGGTGTGTTCGACTGCGAGTTCATCGCGGTCAACCACTCCATCCCGGACGCCCTCGCCGTCGCCATCCGCACCCCTGCGGGTCTGGCCGTCGCGACCGGTGACTTCAAGATGGACCAGCTTCCGCTGGACGGTCGTCTCACCGACCTGCACGCCTTCGCCCGGCTGAGCGAGGAGGGCATCGACCTTCTGCTCTCCGACTCGACGAACGCGGAGGTTCCGGGATTCGTTCCGCCGGAGCGGGACATCTCCAACGTCCTGCGCACGGTGTTCGCCAACGCGCAGAAGCGCATCATCGTGGCGAGCTTCGCGAGCCACGTGCACCGCATCCAGCAGATCCTGGACGCCGCCCACGAGTACGGCCGCCGGGTCGCCTTCGTGGGACGCTCCATGGTCCGCAACATGGGGATCGCGCGTGACCTGGGCTATCTCAAGGTGCCCGCCGGTCTCGTCGTCGACGTCAAGACCCTGGACGACCTGCCCGACGACGAGGTCGTGCTGGTCTGCACGGGTTCGCAGGGCGAGCCGATGGCAGCCCTCTCCCGCATGGCCAACCGGGACCACCAGATCCGGATCGTCCCGGGCGACACGGTGATCCTGGCGTCGTCCCTGATCCCCGGCAACGAGAACGCGGTCTACCGCGTGATCAACGGCCTGACCCGCTGGGGCGCGAACGTCGTCCACAAGGGCAACGCGAAGGTCCACGTCTCGGGCCACGCCTCGGCCGGCGAGCTGCTGTACTTCTACAACATCTGCAAGCCGAAGAACCTGATGCCGGTCCACGGTGAATGGCGCCACCTGCGGGCCAACGCCGAACTCGGTGCGCTGACCGGCGTGCCGAAGGACCACATCGTCATCGCCGAGGACGGCGTCGTCGTCGACCTCGTCGACGGCAAGGCGAAGATCGTCGGCAAGGTCCAGGCCGGTTACGTGTACGTCGACGGCCTCTCGGTAGGCGATGTCACCGAGACCTCCCTCAAGGACCGCCGCATCCTCGGTGACGAGGGAATCATCTCCGTCTTCATCGTGGTGGACAGCTCGTCCGGCAAGATCGTCGGCGGCCCCCACATCCAGGCCCGCGGTTCCGGCATCGACGACGGTGCCTTCACCGCCGTGGTGCCCAAGGTAGAGGAAGCGCTCAACAAGTCCGCCCAGGACGGGGTGATGGAGCCGCACCAGCTCCAGCAGCTGGTCCGGCGCACGGTGGGCAAGTGGGTGTCCGACACCTACCGCCGGCGTCCGATGATCCTTCCGGTCGTCGTCGAGGTCTGACGCGAGCGCGGCCGCCAGGCCGCCAACCAGGAGCGGGGCGCCTCGATTTGCATCGAGGCGCCCCGCTCCAGTACGTTTGCCATTCCGCCTGAACGGGAAGCACCTCGCGCACTTGTGCGCCGGGAGTACCTGGTCGCCCCTCCAGGGGAGGCGGGAAATCCGACTCAGAATCTCTGATAAAGTCGGGCCCGCCGAAAGGCAAAGGCCACTCCGCAGGCCGCTGGAATCGAATTCGGACCGGAAACGGAACGAAAAAGAATCTGGTAGAGTCGGACTCGCCGGAAAGGGA
>NZ_JNYQ01000012.1 GCF_000717245.1 Kitasatospora papulosa | reverse complement strand
GTCCGCATACACCGACAGATCCACCGGAGCCAGATCCAGCACACCCCCCACCGGAAAACCCGGCCCACGCAACGAGAACTGCTCCCACAACCGCCAACGCCCACCGGGCAGATACACGGCTTCCCTGTCTTCCGCCTGCTTTTCCGCGTCCATGCCGCTCTACCTCTCGGAGCTCCGGTCGGCCGCGCACCATTCGAGGACGGCGCGCGCACTGTGGTATTTGTTCTCGGCCTGGTCGAAGGCGATGCTCGCCGGGCCGTCCAGCACGTCCGCGGTGACCTCTTCACCCCGGTGTGCGGGGAGGTCGTGCATGAAGACCGCGTCAGGGCTGCTTGCCATGGTTTTCTCGGTGACCTGGAACGGCGCGAACACCTCGCGCCAGTCGGCGGTCGGTTTGACCGTCCCCGTGGTCTGCCAGCGGGTGGTGTAGACCACGTCGGCGGCCGGCAGGTCCGCCATGTCGTGACGCTCCTCGATCCGGGCACCGCTCCGCTTCGCGCTGACCGCCGCCCGCTCCAGGTACTCGGGTGCCACTCCGTACCCGGGCGGGGTGCGCAGCGTGAGCCGGGTCCCCGGGAAGCGGGAGAGCGCCAGGGCCAGGGCGGACGCGGTGTTGTTGCCCTCACCCACGTAGATCACGTGCAGGTCCTCGATCCGGCCGAACCTGCGCAGCAGCGTGGTGAGATCGGCCAGCGCCTGGGTGGGGTGCTCCCCCTGGCTCATCGCGTTGACGACGGCCATCCGCCGCTGGGCGGCATAGGCGCGCAGTTCGTGCTCGGGCCCGGCGGTGCGCGCCACCAGCACATCGATCATGCGGGAGAGCACCGCGGCGCTGTCCTCCACGGTCTCCCCGGTGTTCTCCTGGAGGTCCCCCGGGCCGTAGGTGATCAGCCGGGCGCCCAGCCTCAGCGCACCGGCGGAGAAGGCGGTACGGGTGCGGGTGGAGGTCTTGCGGAACAGCACGCCGACGACGGTGTCCGCCAGGGGGCGGGCGTCGTCGGCGGAGCCCGCGGAGAACTCGGCGCCGCGCAGGGCGATGTGCCGCAGTTCCTCGTCGGAGAGGTCGTCGATGGAGATCAGATGGCGGCGTTCGGCCTGAGGCATGGTGCTTCCTCCTGGGTGGAGCGGTTCGGGGGTCAGCTGCTGAGCAGTGCGGCGCGAAGCACGCCGATGCCGTGGTCGAGCTCCTCGGGGGTGACGGTCAGCGGCGGCAGCACCTTGATCACCTCGTCGTCCCGGCCGGAGAGTTCGACGATCAGCCCGTGGTCGAAGGCATACCGCTGGACCTCTTCGGCGCGCTTGCCACCGCCCTTGCGGCCCAGGTCGATGCCGAGCACCATGCCGCGGCCCCGGATGACGATCTCCGGTTCGGCGGCGACGAGTTCGGCGCCGAACTCGGCCAGCCTGCGGGCCGGTACCGGAAGCCGGTCCAGGAAGTCCGGGTCGCTCCAGAGTTCGGCAGCGGCAGTCGCGGCGACGAAGGCCAGCTGGTTGCCACGGAAGGTGCCGGTGTGCTCCCCCGGTTCCCAGACGTCCAGGCCGGGGCGGAACAGGGTGAGAGCCAGGGGGAGGCCGTAGCCGCTGATGGACTTGGAGACGGTGACGATGTCCGGGACGATGCCGGACTCCTCGAAGGCGAAGAAGGTGCCGGTACGGCCGCACCCGGACTGGATCTCGTCGCAGATGAGCAGAATGCCGTGGCGCTCGGTGACGACACGCAGCCGGCGCAGCCAGTCGGCGGACGCCTGGTAGACGCCACCCTCCATCTGCAGCGGCTCGACGATCACCGCGGCGGGCAGCTCCACACCGGATGACGAGTCGGCCAGCAGCCGTTCGATGAACGCGACGGAGTCGAACGGGCCCTGCGGTCCGTCCTCGTAGGGGATGAAGGTGACCTCGTCCTGGCCGTGCACCCCGCCGGCCCGGCGGGCCCGGCCGTTACCGGTGACGGCCAGTGAGCCTCGGGTCATGCCGTGGTAGCCGCCGCTGAAGGCGAAGATCCCCCGGCGTCCGGTGGCCTTGCGGGCCAGCTTCAGCGCGGCCTCGACCGCGTCGGCGCCGGTGGGCCCGGAGAACTGCGCGGTGTACTCCAGGCCGCGGGGCCGCAGAATGTGCTCGGTGAGCGCGACCAGGAAGGAACGCTTGGCCACGGTGTACATGTCGAGGCCGTGCATCATCCCGTCGGAGGCGAGGTAGTCGGCGATCCGCTCCTTGATCGGCCCGGGGTTGTGGCCGTAGTTGAGTGATCCGGCCCCGCAGAAGAAGTCGGTGAAGACCCTGCCGTCCTCGGCGTACAGCCGGGCGCCCTTGGCGCGCTCGAAGACCACCGGGAACTTGCGGCAGTAGCTGCGGACATGGGATTCGTACCGCTCGAAGACGGCGACGTCCGGGCCCTCGGGCGGCGCGGTGGTGGGTGGAGTGAACGCGAGGGTCATGGTGATCGGGTCCTTTCGGTTCTCGCCCGCCGTGCCGACCGGCCGGGAGGTGGCGGCCCTGAGCCGGCGGGGCATGCCGTCGTGGGGTGGTGACGTGACGTGACTGTCGATGACGTGGTGGTGGGGACCGGCTGCCGTTCCGGGCCGGTCCTCTACCGGCGGCCGTCCGTGGATCGGGCGGCTGCGGGGCGCCGTGCCCGGCGCCGGGCTCCCAGGACGGGTGCGGGCGGTCCCGCCGCGACGGTCGGGAAACCGGGGAGGGCGGCGGAGAGCGCGGCCACGGTGGGGTGCTCGAAGAGCGCCCGGACCGGGACGTCGATCCCGAGCGCGGCCCGCAGTCGCACCGCGACCCGGGTGGCGAGCAAGGAGTGCCCGCCGAGCTGGAAGAAGTCGTGGTCGACACCGATGGCCTGGACGCCCAGGACCTCTTCCCAGACCCCGGCCACGGTGCGTTCCCGGTCCGTGCGCGGCGGCGCGCCGGTGGTGGTGCCGGTCCGGCCCCAGCTGGCCACCGGGGGCAGCGCCGCCCGGTCGACTTTGCCGTTCGGCGTACGCGGCAGAGCGTCCAGCGTCACGAATGCCTCAGGCACCATGTAGTCGGGCAGGGTGGCCAGTAGCACCGTCCGCAGTTCCTCGTGGCCGGGGGCGGTCCCACCCTTCGGCACCAGATAGCCGGCCAGCCGCTGGTCGCCGTCCGGGTGGGGTACCGCACGGACCAGCACGGCTCGGAAGGCTCCCGTGGCGAGCAGCGCGGTCTCGATCTCGCCCGGCTCGATCCGGTGGCCCCGGATCTTCACCTGGTGGTCGGCGCGGCCCAGGATCTCCAGGGATCCGTCAGGGCGCCGGCGTGCCAGGTCGCCGGTGCGGTACAGCCTCGCACCGGGGCGGTCGGCGAAGGGGTCCGGGACGAAGGCCCCGGCCGTCTGGGCGGGCCGTGCGTGGTAACCCCAGCCCAGGCCGCTGCCGCCGATGTGGATCTCCCCGACGGCGCCTTCGCCGACGGGCTGCATCCGGGCGTCGAGCAGCACGAGCCGCGTGTTGCCACGGAGCTGCCAGTCCACATTCCGTCCGTGGGGGTCGAGGCGGGCGGTGGTGGCCCAGACGGTGGTCTCGGTGGGGCCGTACAGATCCCATACCCGAGCACCGTCGGCGGCCAGCCGGACCGCCAGTTCGGTGTGCAGCTTCTCGCCGCCGCTGAGGACGGTGAGTCCGGCGCCCGGCCGCCAGCCGGTGTCCAGCAGCATCCGCAGGGTCACCGGGGTGGCCTGCACCAGGGCGGTCCCGGCGGTGGCGATCAGCGCGGCCATCCGCTCCGGGTCGCGGGCCTGTTCGCGGTCGGCGAGGAGCAGCCGGGCACCCGTCGTCAGCGGAAGGCACAGCTCCATCAGGGACGGATCGAAGGAGACCGTGGTGATGCCCAGGAACGTGCCGCCGGGGCGCAGCGGGAGACGGCCGGCCATCGCCACCAGGAAGTGCGTCAGCGCGCGGTGCTCGACCATGACGCCCTTGGGGTGGCCGGTCGAGCCGGAGGTGTAGAAGATGTAGGCCAGCTCGTCCGGACCGGGGTGGTGACGGGGCGCCGAGCACGGTGCGGCGGCCGTCCGGGCTGCCTCGGCGGGATCGTCCAGCAGGAGGGTGTGCTCCTCCGCAGGCCGGGACAGGGTCCCCGTGCGGTCGAGCCGTTTGACGAGCTCCCGTTCGCTGATCAGCGCCCCGGCTCCGGCGTCCTGGAGCAGATAGCCGATCCGCCCCGCCGGATAGCCCGGGTCGAGCGGGAGGTAGACGGCGCCCGCCTTGTGGACCGCCAGGAGGGCGGCCAGCAGCGTGGGACCGCGTTCCAGCAGGACCCCGACGGGGATACCCGGACCGGCGCCCTTCGCGGCCAGCCGGTGCGCCAACTGGTTCGCCCGGGAGTCCAGTTCGGCGTACGTGAGAGTGCCGCCGGGGCCGCTGACCGCAACGGCGCCGGGGGTTCGGGACACCTGCTGGGCGAACAGCTCGGTCCAGGGGACGTCCGGCACCTCCATCGCGGTGTCGTTGCCCTGGGCCAGCAGCCTGCGGCGCTCCCGCCCCGGGAGGCTGGGGAGCCGGGCCGCGAGACGGGCGACCGGGGCGTCCGGCTCGGCCACGGCCGCGGTGAGCAGCGTGGTGAAGGCGGCGCCGATCCGTTCGGCGGTGTCCGGGTCGAAGAGCGCGGTGGCGTACTGCATCCGGCCGGAGATCCGGCCGTCCGGATGGGAGAGGAGGTCCAACGACACGTCGAAGGCACTGCCGGAAGCCGGCGTGGAGATCATCTCCGTGTCCAGGCCGGGCAGATGGTCCGGTTCCTCCGGCAGGGAGAGCAGCTGGAAGGATATCTGGAAGAGGGGGTTGCGGGACAGGTCACGCTGCTGGGCCAGCTCGGTGACGATCCGCTCGAACGGCAGCTCGGCATGGGTGAGCGCGTCGAGGGTGTCCTTCCTCACCCGGCCCAGCAGTTCGGTGAAGGACGGTGCGCCGCCCAGGTGGGCGCGGAGGACCACGGAGTTGACGAACAGCCCGATCAGCTTGTCGAGCGGGGGCCGTCCCCGGCCGCTGACCGGGGTGCCCACCGCCACGTCGTTCCGGCCCGTCAGCCGTGCCAGGACGGCTTGGAAGGCGGCGAGCAGCACCATGAACCGCGTGGCCCGGTGCTCCCTGGCGACGCGGTCGATCTTCTCGGTCAGCTCGCTCGGGATCGTGAAGCGTGCGATGTCGGCGGCGCCGTCCCAGACCGCCGGACGCGGCCGGTCGGCGGGCAGCTCCAGGGGTTCCAGGCCGGCCAGCCGCTCGCGCCAGTAGGCGAGTTGGCGTTCGGCCCGCGGTCCCGCCAGCCGTGCGGCCTGTTGAGCGGCGGCATCGGCGTACTGGAAGGTCAGCGGCTCGGACTCCGGCTCGGGACCGATGGTGCGGGCCCGGTACCCGGCCGCCAGTTCCTGGGTGAGGACGGGCCAGGAGAAGAAGTCGAAGGCGATGTGGTGGACCACGATCAGCAGGACATGTTCGCGCTCGGCGAGTCGCACCAGGGTCAGCCGCAGTGGGGGCGCGGACTCCAGCGACAGCGGCCTGACCAGTTCGGCAGCGACGAGCTCCGCGAGCAGCGACTCGCGCTGCCCGGACGGCAGATGCCGCAGATCCCGACGGCTCCAGGGCGCCTCCGCGGTGAGCTCCACCACCGCGACCGGCTCACCGTCGACGGCCGGGTAGCGTGTCCGCAGCACCTCGTGCCGGGCGAGTATCGCCGCGAACGCCCCGGTCAGCGCCTTGTCGTCGAGGTCGCCGCGGATACGCAACGCCAGCGGCAGCAGATCGGCCGGCGTACCGGGGCGCAGACTGTCCAGAAACCACAGCCGCCGCTGTGCGAACGACATCGGCCGGCCGGAACCCGTCTCCTGGGCATCAGCGCTGTCCACCGGTCACCTCCATGGAAGCAGACACGCCCGGCTCCTCCGAGCGGCTCCGGACATCTGCGAGTCTCCGTGGCGCCCCGCCTGCCGCCCAGAGAGATTCCGGCAGCCTCGTCGGCGGCCCAGTCCTGTCCATGACTCCCTTGCGCCGCGAGCCGCCGTCGACGATCTCCTGTCAGCCGCTTCCGGCGCACATCAGCCGCGAGCAGCGGATCCCGCACTTGAAGGCGACGGAGACCTCGACCGGATACGGGACCGAACCTGGAGATCCCCGGCGCGCATGTCGCCGCCCCGTACCTGGGGCGCGGCCTCGGCCGGATCAGCCGGGAGAGCCGCTCGGCGGACGTCCGGTCGGGCGGAGTGACGGCGCCGCGCTTCCGCGTGCGCGCGTGACGGCCATGAGCGGGACAACGGCCCGCCGGGCAGCAGGGGCGTCCCCTACTCGAGTCCTCCGATACGGCGGGCCTCTCCGATCTCGCGGAGCCTGGCAGCCGCCATCGGGGTCCACTCCCTCCCTTGTCGGGCTGCGTGGAGGGCGGCTCCGACCTCGCTGAGCTTCGCGGAGGACAACACGCCCGCTCGCTCGACAAGGTCTTCCCGGGCAACAGTGGTCAGCCAGGTGCAAGGAGTGAAGCCTGGACGCGGGAACGCGAACCGCAGCACGCCTTCGAGGGGCAGCCCTTCCTGAGCGCCTATCGGCACTTCGACGCCCAGGCCGCTGATGTCGACGCCCGCCGGCGCGACGACCTGCATCACCTGGAACCCGGACGGCTCGTCGTCCGACAGCAGCACGACCGGACGCCGCTCGTCGAAGTCGACCCACCACACTTCGCCGCGTTGCATGTGTCCTCCTGGTCCGTGTCGACGGGCGGACGCCGCACGCACGAACGGGACACCGGACGCGGCCCCGTCTTCGCACGTCGTGCCCGAGGGGGTGGTGAAGACGGGCGCGGCCCCGGCTGATCATCGGTGTGTGAAGACCGAAGATCATGCGGTAGCCGCAGCTCATAGCATAGACACTGGCCGCCGGCAGGCGGGCGCTCGAGGTGGTGAAGGGCGGGCTGCCTCGTATCGAATCGAGGGCTGTGCCACGGAAGCCCTTGAGAGCGTCGACCGTTCGCTCGACTTCATCCCTCCGCTTGCAGGTCGAGTACTCCCGGTTGCCGCTGACGTGATTCGGTCGGGTGCACGGGTGGCCGGCTCACCGACCGTCGGCGAGGATCGCGAGGAGCTGGGCGGGCGCGTCCATGAAGTCGTAGTGGCCGCCCTCGACGACGTGGATCTCGACCGAGTCGGCGTAGCGGCGCCACCCCTGGAGGTCCGCCAGGCTCACATCGGTGTCCTCGCTCCAGTGCAGGACGGTGATGGGGCAGTCGATACGGGCGGGCTCGGCGCGCCGGTAGGCTCCGGCGGCGGCGTGGTCGCGGAGAAGCACGAACATGCCCATGTCGATCATGTCGGGGCGGGGGTCGATGCCCCGGCCGCGCAGGAACGTGACCAGCTCGGCGCGCAGTTCGTCCTCGCCCAGGGTGAGCATCCGGTCCCGGGCGGCCTCGTGCGGGGCGGGTTGGCCGGACACGTAGAGGTGCCGGGGGACGGGCAGGCCGGCGGCGGCCAGCCTCAGCACGCTCTCGTAGGCGGGCAGGGCGCCGGCGCAGTGCCCGAAGAACGCGAACGGTGTGTCCAGCAGCGGGGTGAGGGCCTCGACGAGTTGCTCGGCAAGGTTCTCGTAACTGGCGTAGTGGGGGTGGGCGAGGCGGTTCTCGCGGCCGGGGAACTGCACCGGGCAGATCTCGGCGTCGCCCGCCATGGCGGGCCAGGCTCCGAACGCGGAGGCGGCGCCGGAACCGGAGAAGGGGAAGCAGAACAGGCGGGCGGACGCATCGGCCGACGGTGGCCGGACGAACCACGGCGAGGCGAGGGCGGATCCGGACGTCATGGGGTGTGCCGTTTCTGGGCGGTGACGGGCAGGTGGGTCATGCCGGCGATGAAATAGGAGCGCAGGTGGTCCGGTTCGCCGGCCAGCTCGAGGGAGTCGAACCGGTGGAGGAGTTCCTCGAAGAAGACGCGCAGGGTCAGGCGGGCCAGTGGGGCGCCGATGCAGAAGTGCGGGCCGTAGCCGAAGGCGATCTGCCGCTTGGCGTTGGGACGGTTGATGTCGAAGGTGTGCGGGGCGGTGAACAGGGCGGCGTCCCGGTTCGCCGAGCCGATCCACGCCACGACCGCCGCACCGGCCGGGATGACGCCGCCCGCGACGGGGACGTCGGTCGTGGCGTAGCGCATGAAGTTGCAGGCGGCCGAGGTCCAGCGCAGCCCCTCCTCGACCAGGTCGGGGATCAGGCCCGGGTCGGCCTGGGCCTTGTCGTATTGCTCGGGCCGCTCGATGAGCGCCTGCACGGTACCGGAGACGGTGTGCGGCGTCGTCACGTTGGCGCCCAGCAGGATGCTGTAGCCGTCGAGGGCGATCTCCTGGTCGCTCAGCGGCGCCCCTCCGGGGCGCACACTCATCAGGTGATGGAGCAGACTGTCGTCCTCGGCTCCGGAGCGGCGGCGGTCCTTGACCCACTCGGTGACGTATCCGACGAGTTCATGGTGGGAGATCGCCAGGGTGGCGGCTTCGCTGCCGAGCTGGAAGTGCGGGTCGGAGGGGGCGGCCACCATGGCGGTGAGCTGGACGAGCTCTTCCCAGTCCTTCTCGGGGATGCCCAGCAGCGGGCCGGTGACGATCGCCGGGAGGAGCAGGGCCTTCTCGGCCAGGTCGAACACCTCACCGTCGAGGGCCGGCTCCAGGAAGCGGGTCACCGACCGGCGGATGGAGTCCTCCCAGGACCTGACCGCGCGGGCGGTGAGCCTGGAGCCCAGCGGCCTGCGGACCTCGGTGTGCCGGGGCGGGTCGGTGGAGGTGAGCAGCACACCGGCGGCGACGTCGTCCTGGCCGAGGTGGGTGGGCACGGTGCCGCGTTCGGAGGTGAACTCACGGTGGTCGCCCAGGACGCGGCACACGTCCTCGTAGCGGGTGACCGACCAGAACTCGCGTCCGTCGGCCAGGGTCTGATGGTGCAAGGGCGCCTGAGCACGCATCACGTCCCAGACGGCGTGCGGGTCGCCCGTGCCGTAGAGGTCGAGGTCGAAGAGGTCGACGGTGTCGAGGTCGATGTCGCGCGACGGGCCCGGCGTCAGTCTCATGTGCTGGACCTCCCCCGCTCGATCAGCCCGGCGACGCGCGCCGGGGTCTGCGCCAGGTAGAAGTCGCGGACGGAGAGCAGGACGCCGTAGTCGCGCGCCAGGCGTTCGATGATCTGGATGCCGGTCAGGGAGTTGCCGCCGAGGGCGAAGAACTCATCCTCCGCCCCGGCCTCGGGGCGGTCGAGGAGTTCCCCCCACAGCGCGGCGATCTCGTCCTCCAGCGGCACCGGGCCGCCCGATGACGCGTCATGGTGTCGTTCGGTCTCGTCCTGTCCACCTGGCGGGTGGATCACCTGCGGCGCCGGTTCCATGGTCAGTACTTCCTTTCGCCACCGAACGGGAGTCTCCGCTCGGTTCGGTGCAACGGATGTGAGGGAACGTCATGTGTGGTGTGGCCGAGCGCGCTGCCGCTCCCGGCCCACGGCCCACCGCCCGCAACGGAGCACGCCCGCGGCGGGCACTCGCGCGTCGTCCGGCATCCGCCGGGAGGCCGGTCCCGCAGCGACGACGCGGCACTCGGTGCGATGGCCGGCCGGCCTTTCACCACCGGCCCCGGCGCACCCGCCGCGGGTCTCGGTGTTGTCGGAGAGGTCCGAGTGGCAGGTTTTGCCGTACTCCTCTTTCCCGGCCATCGCTTTCCGGACAGCTTCCCATGGTTCATTGTTCACGGAGTCGCACAGGCTTTACGTGCATGACCCCCGCATTCCGAGGACGGTGGGACCAGGGATTCGGCGGCATACCACGGACCGGCCTGTACTCCCCGGCCGTTCATCCCGCGAAACGACCCCAACCGCTGTCACCGTCGTTCGTGGCGGAGGAGGTCACCAGGACGCCGGTGCGGCCGGTCTCGCCGGCAGCGGTGGCGGTACCGCCGACCGCGCCGATCATCAGCGCGAAGAGGACAGTGGCCACGAACACGCCCGCAGACTTCATCAATTCTCCCAGGACTCGGAGTGAGGAATGCCGGAGAGGTTCGGACCGGCATGGTCCGGGTTTCCTTTCCGCTGCTCCAGGATGGCGAGCGCCCGGCCCGGTATCCACGGACGGAACCATTCACCAAGTTCCCCGGCACGAAAGCGGGGGGTGAACGAAACGGCCACGGGGGCCCAAAGATCACCATACGGACGGTCAGGGCTGTCGGGGGCCCCGCCCCGCGGTGGCCGGCGGCGGGGCCGAAGACGCACCGACAGCCCCGACGGGCACGTGTCAGCCCCGGCTCATCGAGCGCTCCTGGAACATCTCCCGGAGTTTCGCCCGGTCGATCTTCCCGTTACGCGTCGACGGGAGCTCCTCCAGTTCGACGAAGTGCCGGGGGACCATGAACCGGGGCAGACCGAAGTCGCAGGAGCGGATCAGGTCGTCCCGGCAGACCTCCGCGCCGGACGCGGGCGTGTAGTACGCCGCCAGCTGCGTGGAGGCGCCGACCTTGACCCCGACGACCGCGGCGCGGCGGACACCGGCGACCTGGGCGATCACGGACTCCACCTCCCCCGGCTCGACCCGGTAGCCGTTCACCTTGAGCTGGTCGTCGAGCCGGGAGACGAAGTGGAAGTCGGCGCCGTCGAACGTGACCAGGTCTCCGCTGAAGTAGCAGCGCCGCACACGGCCGTCCCGGTGTGGGACGTCCCTGAACTTCTTCGCGGTGAGCACGTCGTCACCGGCATACCCGACCCCGACGCAGTTCCCGGCGATGACCAGCTCCCGGGTCTCACCGACCGTGAACGGGCGCAGCCGTCCGTCCACGAGGCAGAGCAGCTCCGCGTCGACGACGGCGGTGCCGATGGGCGGCCGGTCGGGCCACTCGGCGACGTCGCCCGTCAGGCGGTACTGGGTGACCACATGCGTCTCGCTCGGCCCGTACTGGTTCACCAGCGTCAGGTCACCGTCGGCACAGAACTTCCGCACCTCCTCGTTGATCACGAGCTGTTCACCGGCAACCGAGATCTCCCGCAGGCTCGGAGTTCCCACGCCGGCGACGCACGCGGCGGCGGCCAGTCCGTGCAGTCCGACCACCGGCTGGAAGAGCCGGGCGACCTCGTGCTCGCGAATGATGTCGATCAGCGTGAAGGGATCGAGCCTGTCCCGATCGTTCACCACGACCAGGCTCGCCCCGGCCAGCCAGGTCGCCACCGTGTCCTCGTACACCATGTCGAACCCGATGGACGACATGTGCAGGGTGTTCGGCGGCCGGTCGTGGCTCCACCGCCGGACATGCCAGTTGCCCAGGTCCGCGAGAACGACCGGCGGCACCGCGACGGCTTTGGGGTCGCCCGTCGACCCGGAGGTGGGAATGACATAGCAGAGCGGTCCGGTCGCGACCTCGTCCCGGCGCGTCCCCCGAATCGATCGGAAGGTGTGCTCCGCGACACCCGCCCCGACCGGTGCGCACTCCTCGGCCCGGAGGACCATGGCGCAGCCGGCGCTGCTCACCAGCTTGCCGGTCCAGGCGGGCGGCATGGCCGGGTCGATGGACAGGACGCCGGCTCCGACGCGCCACACTCCCAGCACCGCCGCGCACCGGGACCACGAACGAGTGGCGTGCACGTCGACGACGTCCCCGGGGCCGATGCCGTGTGCGGCGAGGCCGCCGGCGATCTCGGCCGACACCTCGTCGAGTTCGGCGTAGGTATGGGCGACGCCCTCGTCGATGACCGCGACAGCGTCCCGGTGCCGGGCGAGGGAGTCGACGAGCATCCGGATCAGTGAGGCATCGAGGTCGCTCATGCGATCAGACCTCCGTCGACGAGTTCCAGCGGCCGGTAGTCACGCGACGCGACGAACTCCGGACGTGGACGTGGCACTTCGCGCAACTCGTTGTCGACGCTGTTGTAGCTGACGAATGCCATGGTCCGGTCCGTCGGCGCCATGTTCGCACCGGAGCCGTGCGCGATGCAGGGGTGGAAGAACAGGAGGCTTCCGGCGCGTCCGACGACGGACCGGATCTCCGACTCCGCGGTCACCTTGGCCATCTGTTCGGCGTCCAGCGCGAACTTCAGCTTCGCCGAAAGGTCGGCCTCCCACCGGGAGGTGCCTTCGGGCTCGGGGCGCCACGGGGCGATCGCACCGTTGCGGTGTGAGCCGGGAACGACCAGCAGCGGGCCGTTGTGCTCGGTCGCGTCATCCAGCAGCAGGGCGACGTTGACCGCCCGCGGCTCCGGCATGCCGTCCTTGGGCCCCCAGACGCTGTAGTCCTGGTGCCATTGCCACACTTCTCCGCGAAGCGCCTTCTTGGCGTTGACCTTGCACTGGAACACATGCACCTTGCTCTCCAGCAGCTGCTCCGCCGCGGTCAGCAGCTCGGGCAGCCGCACGAGCCTGGAGAACAGCGCGCCCGTGGTGTGGCAGCCGTGGATGCCCCGCACCGTGGTCCCGTCCTCCTCGAAGATCCGCCCGGGGTGTTCGGTTCCGTAGAGATCGGTCACCTCACGTCGCAGAGCGGCGATGTCGCCGGTGTCGAAGACGTCTTCGAGGAGCAGGAATCCCTCGGAGCGGTATTCCGTTATCTGGCTTTCGGTGAGCATTATGCGATTACCTTTCTCCTTGATTCTTCGGGACGATGCAAATCGCTGCGCAGACCTGACCGGAAGAAGGTTCCCCGCCCGGACGGAACCCTTTCGGCCTCAGCCTGCTGCGGTGTTACGGGGCGAGGGCGGCCCGGGAATCCATGTAGGCGGCGATCGACCTCACGGTCGGATTGAGGAACAGCTGGTCCATGGGGACCTCGGCGTCCAGCTCGTCGATGAATGCAGCCTGAATCCGGACCATGACCAGGGAATCGCCGCCCAGGGCGAAGAAATCGTCGTCCGGCATGATGTCGTCGCGCTGGAGCTCCCGGTGCCAGATGGCGCGGACACGGTCGGCGGTCATCGCATTCCTCTCGTTCGTCGTCACGGCCAAGGGCCTGTTCATGCCGCGGAGCCGCTGTCGGCGCCCCGGGGCCGGCAGATCTCCGCCAAGGCGGCGCGGTCGACTTTTCCGTGCGGGCTCAGCGGAATGCGCGGGATGTTGGTGAACCGGGACGGCAGCATGTTCCGCGGCAGCGTCCACAGCAGACGGGCGCGCAGGTCGTCCTCGGCGAGGTCGTTGCCCGAGGGGACGACGAACGCGTTCAGTTCGACTTCGCCTCCGTCGTCGCGGACGGCCACCACCGCCGCCTCGCGGATGCCGACCAGCCTGCCCAGAGCACGTTCGACGTCCGTGGGATCGATCCGCGTGCCCCGCACCTTGACCTGGTCGTCCATCCGGCCGGCGACGACGAGTTCACCGCTGTCGTCGATCCGGCCGCGGTCCCCCGTGCGGTACAGGCGCACCGGCTTCCCGTCCACGTCGAGGGTGGTGAACTTGGCGTTCTCGGGGCCGCCCGCGCCGAGGTAGCCCGCGCCGACGCCCGCCCCGGAGATGCAGATCTCGCCGTACAGGCCGGCCTCGACCTCGTGCATGTCGGCGTCCAGGACGTGGATGGCGGTGTTGTGGACGGGCCGGCCGACCGGGGCGATGTCGTGCTCGCCGGGCCGGTAGTGGGCCAGGTCGTAGGAGGTGGCGACGTCCGTGCACTCGGCGACACCGTACTGGTGCAGCAGGGTGCAGGTGGTGCCCGGGCGGCGGGCGAAGCGGGCGAGGCGTTCGCTCTTCAGTGCCTCCCCGCCGAACAGGATGTAGTCGAGCCGGGCGAGGGCGTCTCCCCCGCGTGCGCTCTCCCAGTCGACCAGGAGGTACAGGGTGCTGGAGGCGCAGTGCACGACGCGGATGTCGTACCGGGTGAGCATGCGGTGGGCCAGCATGACGTCGAAGTTGCGGCTGGCCATCAGGTGCTGCGTGGCACCGCAGAACAGCGGTGTCATCAGGGCACGCTGGGACAGGTCGAAGCCGAAGGCGGAGACGACCAGGTGATGGGAACCGCGGTGCAGGCCGTACTCCAGCTGCATCCAGTTCATCAGGTTGAACCAGCCCTCGTGGCGCACCGCGGTCAGCTTGGGGGTGCCGGTCGAGCCCGAGGTGAACACCGCGTAGCAGAGGTCGTCCCCGGTGACGTGGACGTCGGGGACGGTCGCCGGGAGGGTGGCGAGGTGGTCCGCCAGCTGTTCGAGGTCGATGACCTCGACTCCCCCGGACTCGACCATCGCGGCCGTCGTCGAGGAGGCCACGATCAGGGCGAGGCCCGGCACCTGCCCGAGCAACAGCCGCAGGCGGGCGGCGGGGTAGGCGGGATCCAGGGGCACGTAGGCCGCGCCGGCCTTCAGTGTGCCGAGGATGGCGACGACCATGTCGATCGAGTAGTCGAGGCAGACGCCGACCTTCGCTCCCGGGCCGTGGCCGCGTGCGGTGAGCAGGTGCGCGAACCGGTTGGCCCGCACGTCGAGCTCGGCGTACGTCACCTGCTCCCCGGACCACACGACGGCGACGGCGTCGGGAGTGGCCCGCACGTGCTCCTCGAAGCGGCGGTGGACGACAGGCGAGGGCGGAAGGGGCACTCGCTTTCCCTGAAGGATCATCAGTTGTCCCGTTGTAGAAGGGTTGGGTGGGTCAGGACCCTGGCGGCCGCGGGGTGGAGAGGTCGCCCCGGGCACACCGGACTCAGGTCTGTTCCTCTCCCCGGTGGAGCCCCTGCGTGAAGGGAAGCCCCGGCTTCCGGACCGCAGCGCGCCGAGGAGCCGGTCGGTGACCGCGGCGTCGATCCGGACCGGGCCGTCCGGGTCACTCGTGTCCGCCGGGAGCGGTCGGCCGGTGAGGGCGGGCGGGCACCGCGGCGGCCGATGCGGGCCCCGCCCGGCCTGACAGGACGTCAGGCCGGTGCGGGAGCGGCGGTCGGTCCGCCGCACGGCCTCGTGCACGCTCCGTGGCGCGGATCGGTCCGGTCGGGCCCGACGTGCTCCAGGCACCCGACGGACTCAGATGTGCTGCCGCATCGGGGTGAAGTCGACCAGGACCACCGCGCGCTCGCCGGTCTCCGGGCCTTCCCCCCGCCTGATGGGGGAGACGTAGTGGCTGACCTTCTCGTCGGTCACGCCGTAGGACTCCAGAGGCTTGGTCAGTTCGAACTCGGCCAGCGCCTCCCCCTCGGGGACGTCCTCGGGCAGCTTGCCCCGGTACTTCGGCGGCGCGATCACGTTCGAACCGCCGACGACGTTGGTGCGGTAGACCAGGTGCGCGAAGACGAAAGGTTCGCCGTCCTGATGGAGCTCGTTGGGCGAGGAGATGGCCTCGCTCCCGGAGTCGTCCACGGCCAGCTTGATCAGATGCACACCGACGTGCAGCGGGAAGGCCGCGTCGCTCTGCGACCATCGTGTCTGGGCGAAGTCGAAGGACAGGATCTCGTGGATGATCGGGTTGTTCCGGGCCGCCTCGCTCATGGCGGGCAGCTTGCGGAGCACGCCGACGTAGTCGGGGTTGTGGTCGGCCTGCCAGTAGCCGTTCATCCAGCCGCTCTCGCCGAGGTGCGTGTCGGGGATCCAGCTGAACTCCCGCGACCAGGGGAGGAAGATTCCACGGGCGTAGCGGCGGTTGCGCCCTTCCTCCGTCGCGTAGGGGTCCGGTGGCAGGTCGACGAACTCTGCGCGGAGGCTCTGGAAGGACGCGTCGGTCTCGGCTATCCCGAACTCCTCGGCCAGGTCCCAGCGGGCGAATCCGTTCTCGACGAGGGCGGGCGTCTCGGTCAGTGTCTGCATGGCTGTCCCCAAGCGGTGGTCGTGATGGGAGGGTGGTGGTGTCCGACGGTTCGGACCGTCAGACCGTGGCGGGCCGGAGCGCCGGGCGGCGGACCACCTGGCGCCGGCGCCCGCGCCGGGTGGAGAGCTCCACACGCGGGTCGTCGTCGAAGAGGTCGAGGCGGAGCAGTCGTTCCTCGCTCCAGCCGAGCAGCCGGAATTCGCCGGCGCCCAGGTGCAGCAGTTCCACGGGCGCGTGCCCTTCGGCGCGCAGGACCAGGACGTCCCCTTCGGCGGTCACTTCGGCCGGAAGATCGCTCTCGTGGTCGTCGACCACGGGTTCTCCCCACTCCATGAAGGAGAACGGCACCGCGAAGCTGCATCCGAACTCCTCGAGTTCACGGGATGTGAGCGGCAGCACGGGGCGGTAGTAGGCGATGTCGCTGGCGGGCAGGTCCGCCCGGAAGCTGTCCGGGAACAGGGCCAGCAGCTTGTCGTTGGTGGCGACGTCCGCGACGAGGTGGATCCGGGCGCGGTCCCCCGAGTTCCGCAGGGCGTGCGGTCGTTCGAAGTCGGCGTACCAGAGCGTGCCCGGCTGCCAGCGCTGCTCGACCCCGTCCAGCACCATGACTGCCCCGGGGTTGGTGACCAGCGGGATGTGCAGCCGTACGTAGCCGTAGGGGAGCCCCAGCGGGGTGTCCGAGTGCTCCTCGACGGAGACGCCGGGGGCCAGGGCCATCAGGCGGACGCTGCGCAGTTCGGTGCCCAGTTCGGACAGGATCCGACTGAGGTAGGGCGCCTTCGCCATGAGGGGCGTGTCGGCGAATCCGTCACGTCCCGGGCCACCGGGGTCGGTCCGCTGGAGGTCTCCGGCCGGCGCACGCAGGGGGAGCACCTTCCAGTCCACGTCGGATTCCTCTCCGACGGCGCCGTCCTCGAAAGACCTCTGCAACGCCCAGAATTCGGAACCACTGAGCGCCGCGAGATCCGCCTCCAACCGTTCGATATCGAGGTCGTCCCGTAGCATCACCGCGGCCGGAAGGTTTTTCAAGGAGCTTATCTCTTGCATGAATTCCTCGCTTGGATGAGCTTGGATGAGCTTTGCTTCGCTTTCCTTGCCATGGAAATCGTACTTCTCCATCGCCTCAGAAAAAGTGCCTGCGGAGGGTCAGGAGCGGCCAGGACGCTTTAGGGCACTGCCTTTTCCGTCTCGGCCGCACGAAGGGATCCATCGGATTCGGGAAAATCACGCAGTTTCCGTATCGGGCTGCACACAAGAGCGACCGTCGCCAGTGTGTACATTCCGGTCATCATCCACATCGTTTCCCGGACCCCGGACAACTCGCCCAGGACGCCGCCGAGCAGTCCTCCGACGGCGATCGCGCCGAAGCTGATCACGGCCGCGCTGGCGCTGACGCGTCCGATCAGGTCGGGTGGGCAGTACCGCTGGCGGAAGGTGTCGGTGATGATGTTCGCCGCGACCACTCCCGCGCCGACGCCGACGCCGCCGACGACGAAGAACGCAAGGCCGGCCCCCGGACCGGTGAGCGGGAAGAGCAAGGTGAAGGGGGCGGCACCGCACAGGCAGATCACCACGGCCCGCGCGCTGCCGTACCGCCGGGACACCTGGTGGGACACCAGCACACCGAGGACGCCGCCGAGGCCGCACAGCGTCAGCACCGCGCCGACCACGGCCTCGCCGGCCCCGACCGTCCGTACCAGGAAGGCCACTTCGATCGAGCTCATGCCGGTCAACGCGATGTTGGACACCGCGCTGAATACCGCGAGTGTGCGCAGAATGCGATCCCGGAAAAGGAATCTCAGGCCGTCGCGGACTTCGGTGCGCAATCGGCGCCGACGGACCTCGGGGGGCGGCGACGGGGGCGGTTCGGTGACCCGGATCGCCCGCAGGCTGATCCAGGACACCAGGAAACTGAGCGCGTTGGCCAGCAGTCCGGCGACGGCGCCGAACGCCTGGACCAGCATTCCGGCCAGACCGGGTCCGATGACCTCGGCCGTCGACTCACTGCCCTGCAACCGCGCGTTCCCGGACAGCAGTTCCGCGTCGGAGAGCAGCGTGGGCAGATAGGCACGTTGTGCGGTGGTGAAGAAGACGCTCGCGCAGCCGCAGATGAAAGCGGCCGCGAGCAGATGCGGAATGGTGAGTACGTGTGCCCAGGCCGCTATCGGAACGCTGACGAAGGCGACGAAGGAAACGGCGTCGGAGACCAGCATCACCGGTCGGCGGGGAAGGCGGTCCACCCAGGCGCCCGCGGGCAGACCGAGCAGCAGCCACGGCAGATAGGCGACGGATGTCAGCAGCCCGACGACGAAGGTGCCCGCGTGCAGGGTGAGGACGGCGACGAACGGCAGTGCCACCACGGCGATCCCGTTGCCGAGCAGACTCACGGTCTCCCCGAACCAGAACAACCGGAAGTCCCGCCCCTTCACCGTGCCGTGGCCGGCCGTGCCGCTCACCGCTCCACCGCCGAGGCCCGAGGGGTGTCCAGCAGGGCGAGCTTTTGAGCGACGACGGCGCCGATGCGCGACATCGGCTCCGCCTGGGCGATCTCACCGTGGGCGCAGTCGACGTCGTGCACCTCGAGCGTTCCGGTCACGTGACCGCGCCATGATTCCGGTGCGGGGGCGTCCGCGGGCCTCCCCTCCGTGGCGGACACGAACACCATGTCCCCCCGGTACGTCCGGGGGCGGAGTTCCTGGTAGATGCGGTCGTTGTCCACGAACACCCGGGACAGCGCGGCGGCTTCCTCACGCGTCAGCCATTCGAGCGTGCTGCCGGGCCGGCGGACCGTCCGTTCGTATGCGTCGAAGCCGAGCGGTTCCCCGCCGCCTTCGGGAAGGTCGTACCCCAGGGAGTCGAGGAGTTCGGTGAACGTCTCGGGACTGCCGTCCTCGAGCGGCCGGTAGCCGGGCACCGAGTCGGGCGGATAGCCGTCCAGCAGTACGAGCAGGTCGACCTCGTCCCCGTCGGCCTGGAGGTCGGTGGCCACGAGGTGGGCGAGTACGGCGCCGAAGGACCATCCGATCAGCCGGTAGGGCCCTCGGGGCTGGACGGACCGGATTTGCTTGACGTAGTCCTCGACCATCCCGCGCCAGGCTCCGCCGTATGCCTTCGCTTCGGTGAGGCCCCTGGCCTGGAGGCCGTACACCGGATAGCCGGCGTCGATGTGGCCGAGCAGGCCCGCGTAGCCCCAGCTGATCCCGGCGGCCGGGTGCAGACAGAACAGCGCGGGACGGTCGCCTCCTGTCCGCAGGGGCAGCAGGGGCGCCAGCGGATCGTGCCGTGCGCCCGCACCCAGCCGGTCCGCCAGGTCGGCGGCGGTGGGCGCCTGGAACAGGTCCACGAGGGTGAGCCGGCCGCCCAGCACCGCCCGTACTCGCGAGAGCAGCCTGACGGCCAGCAGTGAGTGTCCGCCCAGTTCGAAGAAGTTCTCCTCGGCTCCGACCCGGCTGAGCCCCAGGACCTGCGCGAACAGATCGCAGAGCACCTCCTCGTAGGGTCCGCGCGGACCACGTGAGGCCGGACGGCGCGCGAAGTCCGGGGGCGGCAGCGCGCTCCGGTCGAGCTTCCCGTTGGGCGTCATCGGCAGCCGGTCGATCGGCTGGAAGAACGACGGGATCATGTGGTCGGGCAGGACCGAGGCCAGCCGGTTGCGCAGCTCGCGGGGGTCGAACCCGTGGTCCGCGGCCGACTGTACGTAGCCCACGAGCCGTTTGCCGCCCACCGTGTCCTCGCGCACCGCCGCGGCGGCCTGCGCCACCCCGGGGCAGCCGGCCAGCGCGGTCTCCACCTCGCCGAGCTCGATCCGGAAGCCCCTCACCTTGACCTGGTCGTCGACGCGGCCCAGATAGTCCAGCCTGCCCTGGCGGTCCCAGCGGACGAGGTCACCGGTGCGGTACATACGGGTGCCCGTCTCCCCCTCCGCCGCGTAAGGGCACGCAACGAACCGTTCGGCGGTCGCGGCCGGGCGATTCAGATAGCCGCGGGCGACACCGGGGCCGGTCACGTACAGCTCGCCCGGCACACCCGGCGCGACGGGTCGCAACCGCTCGTCGAGCACGAAGACCCTGGTGTTCCCGATCGGCCTGCCGATCAGCGGGTGAGGGCTGTCCGCGGCGTCCCACCACAGCGCGTCCAGGGTGCACTCCGTGGGGCCGTAGAGGTTGAGGCAGAGCGTGCCGGACGCCTCCCGAATGCGCGTCCACAGCGACTGCCCGGCGGCTTCCCCGCCGAGCAGCAGGACCAGCGGCGCCCCTGTCCCGGACAGCAGGCCCTCGTCGAGCAGATGCTCCGCGTAGGTGGGGGTGACGTCGAGGACGTCGATCCCGACGGCCCGGACGTAGTCGGTCAGCGCGACGGCGTCGCGCCGGACGTCGTCGCGGACGACATGGAGTTCATGACCCGCCAGCATCCAGAACAGCGCCTCCCACGAGGTGTCGAACGACAGCGAGGCGGTGACGGCGGACCTCAGCGGCCGGCCTGCCGCGGCCTCGGTGCGCGCGATCAGGCCAGCGCGGTGGAAGGCGTACAGGTTGCTCAGGGCCGCGTGCGGCGTCACCACCCCCTTGGGCCGGCCGGTGGATCCGGAGGTGTAGATGACGTACGCGGCGCTGTCCGGCCGTACGCGGCAGTTCAGGTCGGCCACGGGGCCGGACGGGGTGCCGATCCGGTCGGCGAACACCGCGGGCAGCTGCCCGAACCCGTGCGCCGCCGCCGTCGCGGTGTCCGTGACGACGGCGAGCGGTGCGGCGTCGCGCAGCATGTGCTCGATGCGGTCCGGCGGGTATTCGAGGTCGACGTGCAGGTAGGCCGCACCCGTCTTCAGTACCGCCAGCATCGCGACGACGGACTCGGCCGACCGGGGCAGGGCCAGGGCGACCAGCCGCTCCGCCCCGGCCCCCAGATCCCGCAGACGGCGTGCGAGCACGTTGGCGCGGGAGTTGAGTTCGGCGAACGTGAGCCTCGTGTTCCCGCAGACCACCGCGGTCGCCCGCGGTGTGCGCGCGGCCTGCGCCTCGAACAGCTCCGGCACGGAGGTCCGGGACACGGGCAGGGCGGTGTCGTTCCACGCGACGAGGGCCTGGTGCCGGTGCTCGGCGGAGAGAGGGTCGGCATCGCCGACGGGGCGTCGGGGGGCGGACACGAGTTGCCGCATCAGCCGGGGCAGGGCATCGGCGATGTGGTCGACCGTGGCCCGGTCGAACAGGGCGGTCGCGTATTCGAGGGAACCGTCGATGCCGGCTGCTTCCCCGTCTGCCGTGCGGTGCTCCCGGAAGTCGAAGGACAGGTCGAACTTCGCGACTTCCCAGTCCAGTGGCTCCTCGGCACAGGTCAGGCCCGGCAACGAGAAGGTCTCAGCCTCTCCCGCGGACAGGGTGAGCATGACCTGGAAGAGCGGATGCCGTGCCAGTGACCGTTCCGGGTTCAGATCCTCGACCAGCCGCTCGAAAGGTACGTCCTGGTGGTCCAGGGCGGCGACATCGGCGTCCCGCACCCGGTGGAGCAGCTCGCCGAAGGTCGGATCGCCGGACACGTCGCTGCGCAGGACCAGGGTGTTCACGAAGAATCCGACGACGCCTTCCAGCGCGTCGTCCAGACGCCCCGCCACCGCGGTGCCGAGGGGAATGTCCGTGCCGGCCCCCAGCCGGGACAACAGCACCGCGATCCCGGCCTGGAGCACCATGAAGGTGGTGCATCCGTGGTCGGCGGCGACCGCGAGCAGGCGACGGTGCAGATCGCCGTCGAGCTTCATCGGTACGCAGTCGCCGCGGTGGTCGGCCGTCGCGGGGCGCGACCGGTCGAACGGCAGGTCCAGCTCGGCAGGCAGCCCGGCCAGCTGCTCCCTCCAGAAGGACAGCTGTGCGGAGAGCAGGCTCGCCGGATCGTCCTCCTCCCCCAGCAGGTCACGCTGCCATACGGCGTAGTCCCGGTAGGTCACCGGAATCGGCTCCCACCGCGGTGGCCCGCCCGCGGCCCTGGCGCGGTACGCCGTGGCCAGGTCGGTGAGCAGGGGCTGCCAGGACCCCTCGTCGCAGGCGATGTGATGGAGCACCAGCGCCAGCACGTGTTCCCGCGGGGCCGGCGCGAACAGCGTGGCCCGGACCGGGAGGTCGGCCGTGAGGTCGAAGCCGCGGTCGACGGCGGCGGACAGCATGGCGGCGAGCCCGTCCTCCTGGCACGTGACCACCTCGAGCTCGGGTGGCCGGGCGGACACATGCTGCACGGGTTCGCCCTGGACAGCGGGGTACACCGTGCGCAGCACTTCGTGCCGGTCTGCCAGGTCGACGAGCGCCGCGGCCAGGGCGGCGCGGTCCAGGTCGCCTCTCATCCGGACGACGAGCGGGCAGTTGTAGACCCCCGAACCGCCGTTCACGCGGTTCAGGAACCACAGCCTTCGCTGGGCGTAGGACACGGGGGCCACGGAAACTCCTCAGGAAACAGGGCCGGTCGGGGCGAAAGTGGTCTCAGCGATCCGGCTCGGTAGGGACTGCCAGATCTCGGGGGTGTAGAAGTGGCCGCCGCCGAGCACGTCGTACCGGTAGGCGCCGGACGTCAGGGCGTTCCATCGGACGGCCGCGTCGCTGCTGATCAGCGGATCGTCGGCACCGAGGAACACCTGGAGCGGCACGCTGACCTCGGCGCCGCGGTAGACGAAGGTGTTGCGGACGTCGACGTCGGCCCGCATCAGCTCCAGTGCCACCTCGGTCAGGCCGGCGTGTTCACGCACGTGCCGGGGCAGCAGGCCGTGGGTCTCGAGCCACTCCAGGAGTCGCTCGTCCGGGTCCTGGGGTGTGGGAAGGAGCTCGCTCTCGGTCAGGCCGCGGTCCGGGGCGTTGCAGGAGGACAGGACCAGTGCTCGGGGCCTCCGCGCCTCGTCGCCGTCGAGCCGGGAGGCCACGTCGAAGGCCATCCAGCCGCTCATGCTGTGCCCGAAGAGGATGTACGGGCCGAGATCGGCTTCGCGCAGGGATCGTGCGACGTCGGTGGCCAGTTCGTCCCAGTCACGGGCGAAGTCCTCGGCGAACCGTCCCTCCCTGCCGGGGTAGCAGACCACGACCAGGTCCGTGTCCGCGGGCATGTGTCCGGTCCACGGCTGGTAGGCGGCCGTACCGCCGCCGAAGAAGCTCAGGCCGACCAGGGTCCGCCGGGCGTTCGGCGTCCGGTGGAGGGGCACCAGCGTGGTGTCCTGTGGGCCGCTCACCGCGACGTCCCGGTGGACGTCGGCCCGCGGTCGGCGGTCCCTTTCGCGGCCGGCTGCGGGCCCTCGTCCATCGCGGCCGCGAGACCGGCCGGCCGCATGTCCGTCCAGTTCCTCTCGACATGGGCCAGGCACGCGGTCCGCGTGTCGGCTCCGAAGACGGTGGACCAGCCGACGGGCACGTCGATGGCCGCGGGCCACAGGGAGTGCTGCCGCTCCGCGTTGGCCAGGACGAGGTAGGAGCCGTCTTCGGCGTCGAACGGATTGTTCACGGAATTGTCCTTTCGAGGTGGTCAGGTCAGGGGTGATCGCGCCGGGCCGCGGAGATCGGCCGGGCTCGGGGTGACGTGGTGTCGGAGACGGGTGCGGAGCGGGCCCGCCGATGGTCAGAGCCAGCCGCGCCGGGCGGCCTTGACCCCGGCCTCGAAGCGGCTGCGGGCACCGAGGCGCTCCATCAGGACCGCCATCATGCGTCGCGCGGTCCGGTGCGAGACATGCAGCTGACCCGCGGCGGCCGCGTCGGTGCACCCCTCGGCGACCAGTCTGAGCAGCGCCCGTTCCTTGCCGTTCGGGATGTCGTCCGCCGGCAGCCGCCCGGGGTCCAGCGGTGCGGCCGACGACCAGGTCTGTTCGAAGAGCACGACCAGCGGGGCGACGAGGCCGGGGTCGGCGACCTGGAGCGCGCCCGCCGCGGTGTTCCGCGGATCGAGGGGTACCAGGGCGACCGATCCGTCGAACACGATCATCTCGGGCAGCGGCGTCGCGCAGCCGCGGAACCGGCCTCCGTTGCCGGTCAGCCACCGCACGTGCGCCAGGGTCGCGGCGTCGTAGGAGTCGGTGTCCGTGCCGACGGCCCGGATCGACACCGCGCGGCTCAGCAGCGCCGCGTCGTTGCGGCGCGCCGCGGAGAGTTCCGGAGTCGACCGCGCGCCACCGGGAACGAACGCCAGCACCTCGCGGACGGCCTCTCCCGCCAGCCGGTCGACCCTGCGCTGCACCTCGTCCATCCCCAGGAGCCGCTCGACCTGCTCACCTCTGCCCGGCCGGCCGGAGGCGTCGGACATGAGCAGCCGGACGACCTCGGCATGGGTCTCGGCCAGGCGCCTCTGCCGACGCACGAGCTCCTCGTGCTGGCCGGCCAGCGACTCCTGGAGGCTCAGGATCGGGTCCACCGCCGTGAATCCGTCGGGCACCTCGAAGGAAGGACGGACCAGGCCGAGTTCGAGCAGCCGGTCGAGGCATTCACGGACCAGACCGGGGGCGGCCGCGAGCCGGTCGGCGATCTCCTCGGCGGCCGGCGGCGGCGACGCGCTCAGCTCCCGGTACACCGCTTCCTCCATCAGTTCCAGTCCGAACGTGGTGAGCATCAGGTCCGTCTCCCAGGTATGTCGGTGAACGTTCCACGGTCAGTGGGCATCGGCGGGACGCAGCGCCGGCCTGGCGGGCCGGGCCTCCGCCAGATAGGCGGCGACCCCGGCGGCGGTCGGGGCCCGGAAGAGTTCGCGGACCGGCAGCTCCAGCCCCAGGGCCGAACGCACCCGGGAGATCAACTGGATCGCCAGCAGCGAGTGGCCGCCCAGGGCGAAGAAGTTGTCGTCGAGGCCGACCGAATCCCGGCCGAGCACCTGGGCGAACAGCTCGCCGAGCACCTCCTCGTGCGCCGTACGCGGGACAGTGGCGGCCGGCGCCGCGCCGGGCGCCGAAGCCGGGCCCACGGCGACGTCGCCGGACCGCCGGTCCTGGACGGGTGGTACGTCGAGGTCGGCGACCGTCCGTTCGGGGTCCCGGGCCACCTGCGTCAGTACGTGGCGCAGGCCGTCGGCGAGCCGCTCGCCCGTCGAGGCGTCGAACAGCACGGTCGCGTACGTCAGAGCCCCGTCCAGTCCGGCCGGTGCTCCGTCCTTGTCGAGCCGCTCCTCCACGTCGAGGACCAGGTCGAACTTCGCGGTGGCCGACGGGATGTGGTGTTCGGCGGCCCGCAGGCCGGGGAATCGCGGACCGGCAGCCGCGTGCTGGAGCTGCACCATGACCTGGAAGAGGGGGTGGCGGCCGAGCGAGCGCGGTGGATTCACCTCTTCGACCAGCCGCTCGAACGGGACGTCCTGGTGCTCGTAGGCCCCGAGGTCGGTGGCCCGGACCCGACGGAGCAGCTCCGCGAAACTCGGGTTCGCCGAGACGTCGGTCCGCAGGACCACCGTGTTGACGAAGAAACCGACGACCTCGTCGAGCGCGTCGTCCGTCCGGCCGGCGACCGGGGTGCCGATCGGGATGTCCGTGCCCGCGCCCAGCCTGCTGAGCAGGGCGGCGAATCCGGCCTGGAGCACCATGAACAACGTGCAGCCGTGCTCCTTGGCGAGCGCGAGCAGGTGTCGATGGAGTTCGGGACCCCACGCGACCTCCGCCGATCCGCCCGCGTAGTCGCTGGTCCCGGGCCGGGGCCGATCCGTCGGCAGGGCCAGTTCCACCGGCAGATCGGCCAGCTGGGCCCGCCAATGGTTCAACTGCCGGGACAGCAGGCTGTCCGCGTCGTCCTCGGTACCCAGCAGGTCCCGCTGCCACAACGCGTAGTCGGCGTACTGCACCGGCAGCTCGTCCCACTGCGGGGCGTCGCCCAGCACGCGGGCGGCGTAGGCGGCGGAAAGGTCGCGCATGAGCGGTCCGAGCGACCAGCCGTCGCAGATGATGTGGTGGAACACCAGCAGCAGGACGTGGTCCTCCTGGCCCGTCGTGAACAGGTGGGCGGCAGCCGGAGGTTGTGCGGCCAGATCGAAGGGGTGGTCCGCGGCCGCGCGGATCGCCTCCTCGACCTCGGCCTCGGGCACCTCGCGGTGGACCAGTTCCGGCGGGACCCCGCCGGGCGCCGACACCGACTGCACCGGCCGGCCGTCCCGGTCGGCGAAGAGCGTCCGCAGGCTCTCGTGCCGGTCCGTGACATCGGACCACGCCTGTCCGAGCGCCTCCCGGTCCAGCGGGCCGGTCAGGCGCAGAGCGACAGGGAGGTTGTAGCTGGTGCCTGTTTCCTCCCACTGGTCGAGGAACCAGAGCCGCTGCTGGGCGTAGGACAGCGGCAGGACGTCCGGGCGCGTTCCCGCGCGGAGCACCGGCCTGCCGGGGAGCACGTCGCCGAGGCTGTCCGCCAGCCCGGCCACGGTCGGTGTGCTGAACAGCAGACGGGCGGGCAGTTCCACGCCCAGCACGGAGCGTGCCCTGCTGCTCAGCCGCACGGCCAGCAGGGAGTGGCCGCCGAGATCGAAGAAGCTGTCGTCGATGCCCACCGTGTCACGGCCGAGCACTGCCGCGAACAGCCCGCACAGAAGCTCCTCGCGGAGGTTGCGGGGTGCGCGCCGGGCCTCGGTCGGGTAGACCGGTGCGGGCAGCGCGGCGCTGTCGAGTTTTCCGTTCGGGGTGAGCGGCAGTTCGTCGATCACCACGATCGCGGCGGGCACCATGTAGTCCGGCAGGTTCTGCCGGGCGAACTCGCGCAGTCGTCGCGCGTCGAGTGCGGTGTCCCGGGCGAGCACGTATCCGACGAGCCGGCTGTCGCCCGGCCGGTCCTCGCGCAGGACCGCCACCGCGTGCGCGACGCCCTCGTGGCGGGCCAGTGCCGCCTCGACCTCGCCGAGCTCGACACGGAAACCCCGGATCTTCACCTGGTCGTCGGCCCGGCCGAGGAACTCCAGCGCGCCTTCGTCGGTCCACCGGACCAGGTCGCCCGTGCGGTACATGCGCTGTCCCGCCCTGAACGGGTTCGCGACGAACCGTTCCGCGGTCAGGGCGGGACGGTTCATGTAGCCCCGGGCCAACTGGGCTCCCGCGACGTACAGTTCACCGATCACCTTCGGGGGGACGAGACGCAGGTCCTGGTCGAGGACGAAGACGTCCACCCCGGGGATCGGGCGGCCGACAAGGGGCCGGTCGCTCTCCTCCGACGTCCAGAAGAGGGAGTCCACCGTGGTCTCCGTCTGTCCGTAGATGTTGTAGACGGTGATCCCCTCGGCCTCCCGGATCCGTGTCCACAGCTTCTCCCCCACCGTTTCCGCACCGGTCATCAGCACCGCGGGCGGCGTTCCGGCCGGGTCGAGCATGCCCTGCTGGATCAGCTCCTCGGCGTAGCTGGGCATCACGTCGAGAGCGTCGATGCCGCAACGCTCCATGTACCGGGCCATGGCGGCGGGGTCACGGCGGGTGTCGTCGCCGATCAGGTGGAGTTCGTGGCCGGACGCCTGCCACAGCAGACCGACGACCGAGGTGTCGAAGGAGAGGGACGCGGTCAGCGCCATCCGGCAGCGCCGCGGGCCGCGGGTGCGCTCGGCGGTGGCGATGACCTCTTCGCGGTAGAAGGCCAGCAGGTTGGCCAGCCCGCCGTGCGTCACCATCACCCCCTTGGGCACGCCGGTCGATCCCGAGGTGTACACGACGTATGCCGGATGGTCCGCGGCGAGCGCGATCTCGAGGTCCTCGGCCGATTCGCCGTCGAGGGCGGGGCTGTCGACGAGCACCGGTTCGCGCACGGGCAGCGATGCGGCGGACTCTCCGTCGGTGACGACCAGCGCGGCGGCGGAGTCCTCCAGGAGGTGGGCGATCCGCCGCGCCGGGTACGCCAGGTCGACGAAGAGGAACGCGGCGCCCGCCTTCAGCACCGCAAGGAGCGCGACCACCAGGTCCGTGGACCTGGGCAGGGCCACGGCCACCACTCGGTCCGGGCCGGCCCCCCGGCGCACGAGGTGGCGGGCGAGCCGGGTGGCGCGGGCGTCGACCTCGGCGTAGGTCAGCACGGTGTCCTCGAAGACCAGCGCCCTCGCGTCCGGCGTGCGGGCCACCTGCTGCCGGAACGCTTCGGGCAGGAACACGGGCCGCGGGGCGAGCGCGGGCACGGGACCCGCGGCGAGGAAGCGGCGGCGTTCCCCGTCCGAGAGCACGTCGACGGCGCCGACAGGCCGTTCCGGCTCGGCGAGCACCTGTTCCAGCAGTCGTCGCAACCGCGTCACGAGCTGTTCGGCGGTGGTCCGGTCGAAGAGTTCCTCGGCGTACTCCAGATAGCCGGTCAGCCCGGCCGGCGCGCCTCGGTCGTCGCGTCCGTCCACGAGTTCAAGACTGAGGTCGAACTTGGCGACGTCCCAGCTCACCGGGGCCGGCTCGGCCTCGAGCCCGGCGAAGTCCGGGGTGGTGGTGTCGGCCGGCTGTACCTGGATCATGACCTGGAACAGGGGGTTCTGGGACAGCGACCGCTCGGGCCGCAGAACTTCGACGATCCGCTCGAAGGGGACGTCCTGGTGGGCGAACGCCTCCAGATCGGTGTCCCGGACCCGTCGCAGCAGTTCGGCGAACCCGGGATCGCCGGCGGTGTCGGTGCGCAGCACCAGCGTGTTGACGAAGAACCCGACCATGTCGTCGAGCGCGCTGTCCGACCGGCCGGCCACCGGGGTGCCGAAGGGGATGTCGGTGCCCGCGCCCATCCGGGTCAGCAGCGCCGCGAACCCCGCCTGCAGCACCATGAACAGCGTGCAGCCCGCGGACCGGGCGAGTTCGAGCAGCCTGCTGTGCAGCTCGGGCTCCCAGTGGACGGCGACGGTCCCGCCGGACTGCGTCGGCACCGCGGGGCGCGGCCTGTCGGCCGGCAAGGTCAGCTCTGCCGGCAGATCGGCCAGATGGTCACGCCAGTAGTCGATCTGTCGTGCCATCAGGCTGGTGGTGTCCTCGGCGTCACCGAGGAGCTCTCGTTGCCACAGTGTGTAGTCGGCGTAGCGCACGGGCTGGGGCGGCCATTCCGGCGCGCTCCCGGCGCGTCGGGCGGTGTACGCAAGACCGAGGTCCCTCAGCAGTGGACGCAGGGACCAGCCGTCGGCCGCGATGTGCTGGACGACCAGCAGCAGCACGTGCTCCTGCGGGGCCGACGCGAAGAGTGTGACCCGGACGGGCGCATGCGCGGTGAGGTCGAACCGGTGGCGCACCCGCTCCGCCATGGCGTCGGCGAGGTCCGGCGGCGCCACCTCGACGACCTCGATCGCGGGAACCGAGTCCAGGCCGACCGGGTGCGGTTCACCGCCTTCCTCGGGGAAGACCGTGCGCAGGCTCTCGTGCCGCCGCGCCACGTCGGCGAGCGCCTCGGCCAGGGCGTCCCTGTCCAGGACGCCGGTGAGACGGACGGCGACGGGGACGTTGTAGGTTCCTTGGTCGCGCTCCATCCGGTTCAGGAACCACAGACGCCGCTGGGCGTAGGACAGCGGTACGGGCTCCGCCCCCGTCCGGGCGGTCAGCGCGGGGCGTGCGGCTCCGGTCAGCCTGGCCAGTCCGGCCACCGTGGGTTCGGCGAACAGATCCCGGATCTCGAACCCCTCACCCAGGACCGACCGGATGCGGGAGAGCAAGCGCAGCGCCAGGAGGGAGTGTCCTCCCAGGTCGAAGAAGTGGTCGTCGATTCCCACGCGGGGCACCCCGAGCACTTCCGCGAAGAGTTCGCACAGGATCTCCTCACGCGGACTCCGCGGCTCCCGCACGGTGTGCGCGGCCCGGTCAGGCTCCGGCAGCGCGGCCCGGTCGAGTTTCCCGTTCGTCGTGGTCGGCATGGCCCCGACCAGGACCACCGCGGCGGGGACCATGTAGTCGGGCAGGCTGTCCGCCATGAACCGGCGCAGTTCCCGGTCCGTGAGGCCCGGCGCCCGCGGCACGGCATACGCCACCAGGCGCTGGTCGCCCGGCCGGTCCTCCCTGAGGACGACCGCCGCCTGCACCACCGCGGGGTGGCCGGCCAGCACCGCCTCGATCTCGCCGGGCTCCACACGGAAGCCGCGGATCTTCACCTGTGCGTCCGCGCGGCCGACGTACTCCAGTTCCCCGCCCGGGGTCCACCGGGCCAGGTCACCCGTCCGGTACATGCGCTCCCCCGCCGCGAACGGGCAGGCCACGAACCTCTCGGCGGTCAAGGCGGGGCGCCCGGTGTATCCCCGGGCGAGCTGGACCCCGCCCAGGTACAGCTCGCCCACCACTCCCGGCGGCACCGGTCGCAGCCCGCCGTCCAGCACGTATGCCGACACGTTGGCCAGCGGCCGGCCGATCGGCACCGTACTTCCCTCGTCGCCGCGGTGGCACTGCCAGGAGGTCACGTCGACCGCGGCCTCGGTCGGTCCGTAGAGGTTGTGCAGTTCGCAGGAGCCGAGTGTGTCGAAGAGTTCGCGCCGTGTCTCCGCGGCCAGGGCCTCTCCGCTGGAGATGATCCGGCGCAGGCCCGTGCAGCCGGCCGCGCCGGGCTCCCGGAGGAACGCCTGCAGCATCGAGGGCACGAAGTGCGTGACGGTCACCGATTCGCGCTGGATGAGCTCGGCCAGGTAGGCGGGATCGCGGTGTCCGCCGGGCTTCGCCAGTACCAGGGTCGCCCCGGAGATCAGGGGCCAGAAGAACTCCCACACCGATACGTCGAAACCGGCCGGGGTCTTCTGCAGGACCCGGTCGGCACCGGTGAGCCGGTATTCCGCCTGCATCCACAGCAGCCGGTTGACGATGGCGGCGTGCGGGACGACGACCCCCTTGGGCCGTCCGGTCGATCCGGAGGTGAAGATGACGTAGGCGGAGTGCGCCGGGAGCGGTGGCACCGGCCGGGCGGAGACCGGGGCGATCGGCTCGTCGAGCAACAGCTTCGGCGTGGGGCCGGGAAGGGCTCCGGCGTTCTCGGAGTCCGTGAGCGCGAGGATCGGCCCGGCGTCCGCGACCATGGCGGCGATCCGCCCGGCGGGGTGGTCCAGATCCACCGGAAGGTAGGCCGCGCCCGCTCTGACGACGGCGAGGATCGCGACCACCAACTCGACCGAGCGGGGCAGCGCCACGGCCACGACCCGGTCGGGGCCGGCGCCTCGGTGGGCGAGCTGGGCCGCCAGCAGCTCCACACGCCGGTCCAGCTCGGCGTAGCTCAGTCGCTCGTCGGACGCCACCAGGGCCGTTGCCTCCGGTGTGCGCCGGACCTGTTCCGACCACAGGTCGGCGAGCGTGACCTCGGGCAGTTCGACCGCGGTGGCGTTCCACGTGCGCACGACCCAGTCGTGCTGCTCGGGCGACAGCAGGGTGAGCGCGGAGAGCGGTCGGTCCGGGTTCTCCGCCACCTGCTCGAGGAGCAGCACCAGCCGGTCGGCGAGCTCGGCCGCCCGGTCCGCGGTGAAGAGGTCCGGGCGGTAGTGCAGGCGCAGCGCGAGCCGCTCGCCCGGTTCGACGGCGAGGGTCAGCGGATAGTGCGCGCTGTCCCGGAAGGTGACGCCCACCTCCAGTTCACCGTCGGGTGAGTCGACCTTGTAGTCGTGCATGGGGAAGTTGTCGAAGACCACATTGGTGTCGAAGAGCGCGGTGGGGAGCCCGGTCACACGCTGGATCTCGGTCAGACCGAGGTGGTCGTGGTCGAGCGACGCGGCGCGCCCCGCCTGGATCTGCTCGAACAGCGCGCTCAGCGAGGCCGCCGGGTCCAGCCGTACCCGTACCGGCACGGTGTTGATGAGCATGCCGATCATCGAGTCCGCGCCGGCCAGCTCGGCCGGACGGCCGCTGACCGTCGAGCCGAACACCACGTCGTCGCGTCCGGTGAGCGAGCCGACCAGGATGGCCCAGATCCCCTGGCACACCGTGTTGAGCAGGACGTGGTTGCTGCGGGCGTACGCGGTCAGCAGCGCGGTGGTCTCCGACGGGAGCAGCACCGCGACCTCCTCGGGCGGCGGACCGCTCGGGGAATCGGCGGAGGCGACGAACGTGGGCTCGCTGACCCCTTCCAGGGCCATCGCCCAGTGCCGCTCCGCGCCGACCCGGTCCTGTCGCGCCACCCATGCCAGGTAGTCCCGGTACGGGCGCACCGGCGGCAGGCCGGCGGTGCCGCCCGCTCGGGAGTACACCGCGAACAGCTCCTGGAACAGCAGGGCGAATGACCAGCCGTCCAGGAGGAGGTGGTGGGCCGTCACGAGCAGCCGGTGGCGGCGGTCGGTGCGCCGGACGAGGGTGAACCTGATCAGCGACGATCCGCCGACGTCGATGCCCCGGGCCCAGTCCTGCTCGGTCAGTTCGGCGATCCGTTCCGGTGTGTCGTCCTGCCCGGTCTCGATCTCCCGCCAGTCCAGCTGGACATCGCGGCGGACCACCCGTATCGGTTCGCCCGTCTTCCGGTACCGGAATCCGGACCGCAGGGTCGCATGGCGCCGCATCACGGTCTCCGCGGCGGCCCTCAGGAGCGCGGAATCCACCGGCCCGTCGAGATCCACGGCGAATTGTGCGAGGTAGGGGCTGTGCTTCTGCCGGTCGAACAGCGCGTGAAAGAGAAGGCCTTCCTGCAAGGGTGACAGGGGAAGGATGTCCTCGACCGCCGATTGGTTCATCTTCAGTGTCAACTTCCTCAGAAGGCCCGCAGATCGGATTCGATCTCTTCGATTTCGTGCTGGCTGAGCGAGCTCAGGGTCAGGTCGGACGGGGTGAGCCCGCCCGCTCCGGGTTCGCGGGCGTGCGCGACCAGGGCCCGGAGCATCCGGAACCACCCGTCCGCGAGCTCGCGGGTGTCCGCCTCGGACACGACACTGTCGGCCCAGGTCCAGGTGGCCCGCAGTACCGGTCCGTCCGTCCGGTCCACGGTGGCCGCGTTGACCTCGATGCTGTGGGCCATGGGCATCCCTGATCCCGTGTCGTCCAGACCGGTCCCGTACTCCGCCACGACCGACCAGTCGGCGTCGTCCGATGCCTCGAAACGGCCCAGGTAGTTGAAGACGAATTCCGGCTGGGCCGCCTTCTCCAGCAGTTCACCCGTCTCGGGATTCAGATAGCGAAGGAGGCCGTAACGGACCCCCTTGTCGGGGACGCCGCGCACCTGCTCCTTGACGCGCTTGACCGCGTTCCCCACCTCCGCCCCGACGGCGTGCGCGTCCGTGCGGTCCGCTTCACCCAGGTCGAGCCTGATCGGGAACAGGCTGGTGAACCAGCCGACGGTCCGGGAGAGATCGACCTCCGCGAGTGCCTCCTCCCTTCCGTGTCCCTCCAGGTGCAGCATTGCGGTGCCGTCGCCGACCGTGCCGCGTCCGCGGTGCCAGTCGCCCAGCGCCAGTGCGAGCCCGGCCAGGAGTACGTCGTTGATGCCGGCGTTGAACAGCGACGGCACCGTGGTCAGCAACGCCTCCGTGAACTCGGCCGGCAGGGACTCGGTGAAGCTACGGTCCCGGCTTTCCACGTCCTGTCCCGGCACCCTCACCGGGTCGCCGAACCGGCCGGATCCGGGACGCAACCGATCCAGCCAGCCGGGCAGTTCGGCGATGGCGGTCTGCGTGTGCGCCTGCTCGGCGAGGATGTGGGACCAGCGGCGGAACGAGGTCGGCACCGGATCGAGAGTGATCGCCGCACCCTGTTCGACCGCCTGCCAGGCGCTCGCGAGATCGGCGGCCAGGATGCGCCAGGAGAGCGAGTCGACGGCCAGGTGGTGGACGACCAGGGCGAGCACGCCGCGGCGATCCGGTCCGGCGTCGAACCACACGGCCTGGAGGACGTTGCCCTCCCCGGGGCGCAGCCTGTCGCGCGCCACGTCCGACTCCTGTCGCACCAGACCGGCCCAGTCCTGTTCGGGGCGCCCCGCCACGTCGATGCGCCGGACGGCCGAGGCCGCGTCCACGGCGCCTGCCGGCAGGGTCTCCAGCGACCAGTCCGCCCCGTCGCCCGGCACGGACAGCCGCAGGCGCAGGATGTCGTGGTGGTCGAGCAGGGCTTGGACCATCGACACCAGGCGGGGTTCCGTCAGTCCTGAAGGCGTGCGCAGGACCGCGAACTGGTTGTAGGTGTCGACCGCGCCGCCGCGTTCCCGGAACCAGTGCATGATCGGGGTGGTGACGACCGGTCCCACGCCGTTGTCCGCGACGGGCGCCGGCTCCTGGTCCAGCGGCGTGGCCGTCTGTGCCAGTGCTTCCATGTCCCGCCGCGTCAGCACGTCTCCGACGGTGATCCGCAGACCGGCTTTCCGTGCCCGGCCGACGAGTTGCATGGCGATGATGCTGTCTCCGCCGAGCGCCACGAACCCGTCGCCGATCCCGACGCCGCTCACTCCGAGTACGTCGGCGACGAGTTGGCAGAGGACACGCTGGTGTCGGGTGACCGGAGTTCCTCCGACCACACGCGAACTCGCATCATCAATAGGGCTGTCCACGTATTCCCTCATTCCGGTTCCGGTCTGGAATCAGGAACGAAGTTAGTCAGCCGCGCTCGTCGTCGGCGGCAGTCGAAGCGGCACTTCAGGGGAGAGCCGCGAGGGGGCACACAGCAATTGCCGGTGTGATTGCCGCCGGTCGCGGCGGTGCGCGCGGACGATGACTTGCGCGACGTTCGGACGGAATCACGCGGAGAAGAGGTTCAGCGGTGACAATCCAGCAGCCGGCCCGGCAGACGACCGACCTGGCGATGTTCGGTGGCGACCGGGCCGTTCCCAGGGAACTCGGGATCAGGCCCTGGCCGATGGTGACCGGTCAGGACGAGCAGGCGGTCCACCGGGTACTGAGGTCCGGCCGATTCACCTCCGCCTCGTCGGGAGAGCAGGAGATCGCCGGCCTGGAGCGGGAGTGGGCGCGGTTCGTGGGCACGGAGCACTGTGTCGCGGTGAGCAACGGAACCGCGGCGCTGTCGGTCGCGCTGGGCGCCGCGGGTGTGGAGCCCGGCGACGAGGTCATCGTGCCTGCCCTGAGTTTCATCGGCAGCGCCACCGCTCCGCTCCATCTCATGGCCGTACCGGTGTTCGTGGACATCGACCCGGTCACGTTCAACCTGGACCCCGCGGCGCTGGAGGCCGCGATCAGCAGCCGGACCAAGGCGATCGTCGTGGTCCACCTGCACGGCCTGCCCGCCGACATGGACCGGATCACCGAGATCGCCGCCCGACACGGGATCACCGTGGTGGAGGACGCCGCGCAGGCGCACGGCGCCCGTTACCGGGGCCGGTCCGTGGGCTCCATCGGTGCGGTGAACACGTTCAGCCTCAACGTCAGCAAGAATCTCGCCACCTGCGGTGAAGGCGGCCTGATCACCACGGATGACGCGGACGTGGCGACGAGAGCACTCATGCTGCGGCAGTTCGGTGAACTCATTCCGGCACGCGGCGAGCGCAGCTACGTGGCGCATCTGCTGGGCTGGAACTGCAAGCCGAACGCGATACAGGCGGCCTTCACCCGTAGTCGGTTGACGCAGCTCCCCGCCGAGATGGCCGTCCGTGAGGAGAACGTCGGCCGGCTGCTGGGGCGACTGGCCGCGTATCCCGGCTTCCTGGTGCCCCAGGTCCCGCAGGACCGCACCCATGCCTGGCACATCCTGCGCATCCGGGTGGAGCCCGCGGCCTTCGGGCTGGCCGACGAGTTGGCCGGCCCGCTGCGCTCGGTCCTGCAGCGGGCCCTGCGTGCCGAGGGGGTGCCCGCCGTGCCCTACCAGCTGCAGCCGCTTCCCGCGCAACGGGTCTTCACCGGCCGGCGCGGCTTCGGCGGCTACCCGTGGGCGCTGCCCGGCGTCGTGGACCGCCCTTACCGTCCCGGCGACTTCCCGGCGACCCTGCGGGTCCTCGACGACTCCTTCACCATCCAGAAGGCGCATCTGCACCCGGACTCGGGACCGCTGCTCGACCGGTACGCCGACGCGTTCGAGAAGGTCTGGCTGAACCGCGAGGCGCTGGCCGCCATCGCCGCGACGACGGACTACACCCCGCACTGGGAACGTGCCTCGGAGATCGCCGACACCGAATGGGCGGGGGCGTTCGACGCCCGATGACCTCCGCCCGCCGCACCGACTCCGCCCCATGATCCTGGTCCAGGGTCATGGGGCGGAGTCGGTGCGAGGGGCGGGGATCGCCGCGGTGGCTTCAGCGCCTGGGTTCAGGCCAGCAGCCGCCGCACGTGCTCGGTGACCGTCGCGCGGGAGATCCCGTTGCGCGCCAGCAGATGCCGGTGTCCCCCGGTACCGGCGGCGAACCGGTCGGCGACCGCCACCCGCCGTACGGGGCAGGCGGCACCGAGGTCGGCCACCACCTCGGCGACGGCTGACCCGAGGCCCCCGGCGGCCCAGTGCTCCTCGACGGTGACGATTCCCCGCGTGCCGGTGGCGGCCGCGACGATCGCCTCCCGGTCGAGCGGCTTCACGGTGTGCATGTTGAGCACGGCCACGTCGATCCCGTCGCGGGCCAGTTCCTCTGCGGTCTCGACCGCGGTGAGCACGGGATGCGGTCCGGTGGCGATCAGCGTCACGTCGGATCCGCGCCGCAGGGACTGCGCGACCCCGATCCGCAGCGGTTCGGCCCCCGGCGCGATGCTGGGCGTCGCGCCGCGTCCGAGGCGCAGGTACACCGGTCCCGGCAGCTCGGCGCCGGCTCGGACCAGGCTCTCGGTGGCGGGGCCGTCCGCCGGCACCAGCACGGTCATGTTCGGCAGCATCCGCATGACGGCGAGGTCTTCCAGCGCGTGGTGGGTGGAACCGAGGTGGCCGGCGGAGAGCCCGCCGTGGGTGGCGACGATACGCACCGGGAGGTCGTTCCAGGCGATGTCGAGCTTCACCGCTTCCAGTGCACGGGTGGCGGCGAAGGTCGCCATGGTGTTGACGAAGGGGATCCTCCCGGATCTGGCCAGTCCTGCCGCCACGCCCATCAGGTTCTGCTCCGCGATCCCGAGGTTGAGGTAGCGCCGCGCCCCTTCGCCCCATGAGGTGGCGGAGAACAGACCGGTGTCGCTGTCCAGGCAGACGTAGCGTTCGTCCTCGCCGAACAACTCGACCAGGACGTCCCGGTACACCTCCCGGGCCGCGCGGGCCTCGTCCGGCACCGTGGGTTCGGCTGTCACGACGGGCATGTCGTCTCCGTTCGTTCGCCGCGCGTCACCGCGGCACGGGCACGCCGGTACCCGCGTTCGGTGAGCCGGACGTAGTGGCTGCGGGCCTGGCCCTCGATGTAGGGCAGTCCCTTGCCCTTGACCGTGCGGGCCAGCAGCACGGTCGGTGTGCCGGGGGTGCAGGGGATACGCGACAGAGCCGTCCGCAACTGCTCCGGATCGTGCCCGTCGACCTCCAGGACCGTCCACCCGAAACTGCGCCAGCGGTCCCCGAGCGGCTCGAGACCCATGGTCTCTTCCGTGTCACCGCTGATCTGCAGCCCGTTGCGGTCCACGATCGCCACCAGCCGGTCCAGTTTCTGGGAGCCGGCCGCCATCGCTGCCTCCCAGACCGAGCCCTCCTGCAGTTCCCCGTCGCCGAGTACGACGAAGCAGCGCCGGTCGCTCCCGTCCAGCCGGGCGGCGAGCGCGAAGCCGACACCGAGCGACAGTCCGTGTCCGAGCGACCCTGTCGGCATCTCGACCCCGGGGACGGCCGGGTTCGGGTGTGCGGTGAACATGCTGTCCGGAGTGCCGTAGCTCGCCAGCAGCTCCGCGGGGAAGAAGCCTCGCTCCGCGAGGACCGCGTACAGTCCGATCGCGCCGTGTCCCTTGCTCAGCAGCAGGATGTCCCGGTCCGGCGCCTGCGGCCTGTCCGGGTCGATCCTCAGCACGTGGCGGTAGAGCGTCACCAGGATCTCGACCATGGACATCGATCCGCCGAGGTGCCCGCCTTCCGGGTTCGCGCACATCCGCACGATGAGTTCCCGTGCCGTACGCGCGTGGTCGTCGCTCATCGGTTCTCTCCGGTGAGGTGCTCGCCCAGTCCGGTCAGGGCACGGGTCAGCACCCCGACGCCGAACAGGTACTCGGACAGTTTGATGTGTTCCCGGTCGGAGTGGTCCAGGCTGCTGTCCCCCGGCCCGTACGTGGCCATCGGCACGGTCCACCGCTCCGCCAGGGTGTTCATGTCGGAGGTGCCGGTCTTCACCTTCGCCCTCGGGCTGCCGCCCTCGGCGCGGATCGCGACCGACAGCGCACGCACCACCGGGTCGTTGCGGCCGACACGGCAGGCGCGCACCGTGTTGACGACCTGCAGCGTGTCCGGGCCCAGCCGCTCGGACAGCGCGGCCACCAGTCCCCCGGCGTCGAAGCCCGGGGGGATCCGGACACTGAACTCCGCGGTGGCGGAATCCAGTCCACCGCTGATCGACGTCAAGGTCGGTCCAGGACTGTCGAATCGGGCGTGGCTCGCCTCCGGGCCGAGCAGGTCCAGCAGCTCCGTCCAGGCCCGCGCCGCGAGTTCGGACGCCTTGGGCACGACGTTGCTGGGATGGGTCGCCTCGCACCGTACGTCGTAGCGGAGGTCGAGCTTTCCCTTGTACCCGAGGACGACCGTGTCGCAGCCACTGGGCTCGCCGATGATCAGCGCGTCCGGCGGCTCGTGCGTACGGCGGATCTCCACCGCGCCCCGCGACATCGTGGTCTCCTCCTCCACCGCGCCGACCACCACGATCCGGCCGCGGAACCCCGTACTGTTGGCGGCCGCGCAGATCATCGTGGCGAGCGGCCCCTTGGCGTCGACCGAGCCCCTGCCGTACAGGCGGTCGCCGTCCAACCGCACGGGGACGTCCCCCGGCACGGTGTCCATGTGCCCGAGCAGCATCACCGTCGGTCCCGGTCCGCGCCGGATCTCTCCGACCGCGTTGCCCACGCCGTCGACGCGCGCGGTGAGACCGGCTCCGCGCATGGCGGCCACCACGTGGGCGGCGAGCTCCGCCTCCGCGAAGGACGGCGAGGGGATCTTCAGCATGCCGTGGAGCAGGTCGATCGCGGCCGTGTCCGAAAAGATCGTCACTCCTCCTCCAGCAGCACTTCGGTGCACGAACCGGCCAGGGCCTCCTGGACCGGACGCGGCCGACGGCCGTCCGCGATCAGGACGCGCCGCACACCGGACAGCAGTGCCTCCCGGGCCGCGACCAGCTTGATCCCCATGCCGCCGGTGACCACGGGAGGCGTCCCCCGGCGGGGAACCCGGCAGACAGGAAGCACCGAACGTTCGTCGTGCCGGTCGGCCAGCACCCCCCTCGCCCCGGTGAGCAGCAGCAGGGTGTCCGCACCCACGGCGCCCGCGACGGCCGCGGCGGCGCGATCCGCGTCCGTGTTGACCACCCGGCCGTCCTCGGCCACGGCCGGCGGCGACACCACGGGGAGCAGCCCCGACGCAAGCAGCGTGGAGACCAGGTCGCCGTTGACCGCGGTGATCCGTCCGCTGTGGTCGTCCCTGACCACGACCCGGCGTCCGTCGACGACAGCCCGGTGCGCCGACTTGCGAGCGGCCACGAGAAGTCCGGCGTCCAGGCCGGTCAGCCCGACCGCATCCACCCCGCAGGCGCGCAGCTCGGCCAGCAGACGGGGTTTGGCGGAGCCGGCCAGCGCCAGCTGCACCACTTCGAGCGTTCGCTCGTCGGTGTACCGGGTCGACACCCCGTCCGGGGCGACGAGCCGTCGGGAAGGCACTCCGAGCCGTTCGGCGAGCCCGTCGATGTCGGCCGAGCCGCCGTGGGCGAGGATCACCGGCCTGCCGCCGCGGTGCACGGCGGCGACGTCCGCACAGATCGCCTGCGACCGCACCGCGGCGTTCCCGCCGCATTTGACCACAAGTATGTCCCGCATTCGCTTCATCAGCCTCACGTCAGTTCGGGTGCAGTCCGAAGAATTCGAGCCCTGTCCGCTCCGGCCAGCCGAAGCGGACGTTCATGCATTGCACGGCGCCGCCCGCGCCGCCCTTGACCAGGTTGTCCAGTGCGCCGACGAGGAGCGCGGTCCCGTCGTCCGCGGACACCGCGAACCCGACGTCGCAGAAGTTCGACCCGGTGAGGATCTTCGGTTCCGGGAGCCGGTACAGGCCCTGCCGCTGGGCGATGACCCGGACGAACGGCTCGTTCGCGTAGGCCGCGCGGAACACGGACCGGATCTCCTTCTCCGACACCCCGGACGCCAGCTCCACCTGGCACAGCACCTGCACACCACGGACCGCCTCCACGCCGGTGGCGGTCATCCGCACCGTCCGGTCCGTGGCCTGTGCGATCTCGGCCTCGTGCCGGTGCCCGGAGGGAGCGAACACACGGAGGGCACCGCTGCGTTCGGCGTGGGCACCGGCGGCTCCAGCGGAAACACCCGATCCGCTGGAACCCGTTCGGGCGTCCACCCGGACCGTGCCCTCGATCAGACCCTCCAGAGCGAGCGGCCGGACCGCGAGAATGCCCGCCGTGGCCATACACCCGGGAACCGCGATCCGGTCGCTCGTGGTCAGTCGCGCACGGTGCCATTCGGGCAGCCCGGTGGTGAATTCGGGTATCAGCTGCGGGGCGGCGTGCGCGACCCCGTAGTAGGACGCGTAGACCTCAGGATCCCTCAGGCGGAAATCGCCTGACAGGTCGATGACGGTCCTGGCCAGTTCGAGGAATGCGGCCATCCTTCCCATGGTCTCCCTATGCGGAGCGGCCAGGAAGAGCACGTCGAAGTCGGTGTTCTCCAAAATGTCGTGGCCGACGAAGCACAGGTCGGTGTGGCCGCGCAGGTTGGGATGGGGACCGTCGATCCGGCGCCCGGCGAGTCGGTCGGAGGTCGCGGCCACGACCGTGACCCGTGGATGACCGAGCAGGAGGCGAAGCAGTTCGCCGCCGATGTAGCCGGACGCCCCGACAATGGCTACTCGGAGCATGAGCGTGACTTCTCCAGGAGGAACTCGACGATTCGGTCGGCGACGGAGACCGCGTCGCCGAGTGCCTGTTGGAGGCCGGAGAACTCGACACCGTGGTTGACCTCCAGGACCAGCAACTCCCCCGTGCCGTCCTCGATCAGGTCGACGCCGGCGATCTCTGCCTCCACGGCCTGTGCGGCCCTGACCGCGAGTTTCGCGATGTCCGGTGTCATGGGGCACAGTTCACTCACCGCGCCCCGCGCCACGTTGGTCCGCCAGTGCTCGCTGCGCCGGTAGGTGGCGGCGAGGGCCTCGCCGCCCACCACGATCACCCGGATGTCCCGGCCCGGTTTGGCTATCCATTCCTGCAGGTAGACGATCCGCGCCTGTGGTGACGGCAACGCGGCGACGTACTCAAGGACGGTCTCCGCGGTCTGCCGGTCCGGCAGCGCGGAGACCAGGCGGCCCCACGAGCCCTGCAGGGGCTTCACCACGGCCGGATAGCCGATGCTCTCCAGAGCCGTCAGCGCCGCTTCCGGGGTCAGCCCCAGGGCCGTCCGCGGTGTGGGGAGTCCCGCTTCGACGAGCGCCGCGGACGTACGCCACTTGTCCCCGCACAGCGCGGTGGCCCGCGCGGAGTTGACCACGATCGAACCCGCCGCCTCCAGGGCTTCGGCCGCGTACGTGGCCCTGGCGAGCCCGATCTCCCGGTTCAGCACGATCGGGTGCGCGCCGCGGTCACCCAGGGGGTGCCACCACGTACGGCTGTCGATGTGCCGGTGGGCGATCCCTCTGCGGGAGAGGGCTTCGAGAATTCTCTTCTCGCTGGCCCCCACGCGGGACGCGAGAACCACGAACGGCTCTGCGGGGCTCACTCGCCCCAGTCCTCTTCGATCTCCGGCGCGAGCGCTGCCCGTATCGGATCGAGCGTAAGGATTTCCAGTTCGCTGGCGCATTCACCGCATTCCACGATCTCACCGATCACCGGTGTTCCGGCGGGAACCACCGAGCTCTCACATTCAGGACAGGTAACCATGGTCAGGCCCTTTCGTTGACCGTTACGAGGCACGGGTAAACGTATTGGCCGCTGTGCGCACCGGTAGGCAGAATCAGCGGCAGTCTCAGCAGGCCCGGGCCGCCGCCGGAGGCCGGTCCCGCAGATGCAGGAGCCGCACCAGCTGCAGCGCCGTGAACCGCCCCGGCAGGTGCGCGCCCGCCGGCCGCACCAGGCCGTGGACCAGCAGGGCGTGCAGGGCGGCAGCCGGATCCGGCACCAGGTGGTCGAGGTCGCCGACCGTCCAGTGCGGACGGTCGGCGACCTCGGCCAGCACCGAGCGGCAGGACTGGGCCACGATGTCGACGCTGCGCGCCACGGAACTCAGCAGGTCCTGGCAGCCGCAGCCGGCCGGGGAGGAAAGGAGGGAGAAATCCCGACCGGCTCGCGCGAGCAGGAGCTCGGGCGGATACACCAGGCACCAGCCCGCCGCGTACTCCAGTGCCCTGGGTACACCGTCGAGCCAACGGCACAACCGCACCACCGCGTGCGCGTTGTCCTCCCGAAGCCGGAACCCCGGCTGTGAGCGACGCATGTGGGACAGGAACAACGCCACGGACTCGACCTCGGCCAACCGGACGTGGTCGTGGTCGGGTGCCTCCTCCGGCACGGCCATCGCGGTGAGCGGCAGTACGCGCTCACCGGGCAGGTATCGCGGCGTCAGACCGGTCACCACGACGTGCAGCCCCGGACAGCGCCGAAGCAACTCGCCCACGTCCACCCCTCCGGGGCCCGAAGCGTCACCGCTGTCGATCACCACCAGGTCATGTCTCTCCCCGATCGCCGCGACGAGGTCGGCTGTGGGGTCGGCGGTTCTCGGCGACGGTCCGCCGGGATCGGGGCCGGCCGCAGGATGCGCACCGCAGCAACGGGTACCTCCGGCCGACGCATGCCACCCGACCCGCCAGCCCTTGGCCCGCAGCACTCGGGCCGCCTCGAGCACCAGATGTGTCTTCCCGATGCCGCTGATGCCGACCACGCTCACGAGGCGGTGACCGTAGACGGTCACCTGATCGAGCAACACCTGCAGCTCCGCTTCACGGCCCACGAGTGTGCCTGGCGGAGCGGGCGGTTCGGGCAGGGCGGGCGGAGCGGACGAGGCGGGCAGTCCGAGCAGTGCGTCCCGCAGATGCGCCGGGCTCCCACCGGCGGCGTGCAGTTGCTGTCGCTCGGCATCGCGCAGCCGCAACGCGTCGGCCAGCAGCCCCACGCTCTCCCGCCGGGGCCGTCGGACCCGTCCGCTCTCCAGATCCCGGATCGCCCGGACGCTCAGCGTCGCGAAGTCCGCGAGTTGTTGCTGGGTCAGCCCGCTGCGGCCCCTGTGCCTCTTCAGCAGATCGGCGAAGGAGGCGGATTCGCGCGGCCCCTCCGACCGTGTCGACAGCAATCGCTGGCGCGGGCCGGCGACCGCGCGTTCGCTCAGGAGAAGTCCGGTTGCCACATTTTTCACGACGGCATGCGGACCGGTGTTCATGCGCCGGTCGATCTCGCCGAGGGTGTCGCCGCCCGTACGTCCGAGTACTTCTCTTTCGCGGTCACCGATCCCCCGGACAGTATTCCGTAGCCTGTTGTTCACAGATTCGGGTGCCTTTCTCTCTCTGATTCCCGCGTTCCGTGACTGTTGGACCACAGGCTCCGGAACCGACAGCGGGTCGGCCTCCCCGTGTTCACTCCCAGGTCATCCGGCTCAACGGCCCCAACCGCTGTCGCCGCCGGGCCCGGTGGAGGACACGACCGGGACGCCGGCGCTGCCGTCCTCAGCGGCAGCGGTACCCGCGAAGGCACCGATCGTCAACGCGCAGAAAGCGGTGACCACGAACACGACGACAGACTTCATGACTTCTCCCAGGAATCAGAGTGAGGAATGCTCGAAAAGTCCCGGCCGACGTTTTACGACCGTTCCCCTTCCGCTCTTCCAGACTGGCTGGCACCCGCCCTGGAAGCCACAGACGGAACCATTCACCAAGTTCTCCGGCACCAAAGCGGGGGGTGGACGAACCCTCCACCCTGCCTCAATGAGTGGCAATTCGGACGGGGTTTCGTCTTCCGGACGGCCACCACCCGCCCCACCGCGCTCGACCGGCACGTCGCTCGCCGGGCACCGATCCCTGGCCGCTCCATGAGCCCGACGGGGACTCGATCACCACCATGAGCAGAACCGGCCACCCCTTCCGCCCTCGGACCTGCCGAGCAGGACAGGGACCGACTCGCCATGCCGGAGGATCTGGTCGACCTGGCGTCTTCCAGCCACTAGATTTCGGGCGATGAACCCGCTCCCACGGTTGCCCGTCCTAATCGATACGATCCGCAGCTTCTGCGGGTCGACGCGGCCCGTACGGGAGATGTTTGAGTGCGATGAGGGCGGGGCGCGTGCCCATACGGGTGTCAAGAGCGAAGGACTGATGGTGGAACAGCAGACCGATGACAACGTTTTTGCCGTGGGGGACACACTCCGCGCCGAGGAAGCGGCCGTCTACCGTTGGCTGGCTCTGCACGGTCGGTTAGACCCTGCTTCGATGGCCGAGGAGACAGGGGTGGACGCGACCGCTGTGAGCGGCGCGGTGGAACGCCTCGTCCGGATCGGCCTGGTGCACAGGGGCGAGGAGGGCGACGACCGCCTCTGGGCTGTCGACCCTCACCTCGTCGCGGCCGTGACGACCGCACCGGTGGAGCGGGCCATCGCGGAACAACAGACGCGACTGCGCCTCTTCCAGGACCAGTTCGCCCAGCTGGCCGTCGACTACGACGAGGGGAGACGCAGCGCCTCCAAGGACCTGGAGACCATTCCCGGGCTCACCCATGTGCGGGCCGCACTGAACCGGGCGGCCGAGCAGTGCCGCGAGGACATGGTCACCGTGCAGCCCGGCGGCACCCGCCCGCCCGAGGTGCTCCAGGACGCGCTGCGCCGGGACAGCCAGATGCTCGCCCGGGGGGTGCGGATGCGGACCGTGTACCACCACACCGCCCGGTTCAACAGCCCCAGCCAGGCGTACGTCGCCACGGCGAGCGCGTTGGGCGGCGAGTACCGGACGGCCCACCAGCTCGTCGGCCGGATGATCATCTTCGATCGGGAGCTCGCGTTCATGACCAGACGCAACGACCGGCTGGGCGCGGTGGTGGTACGGGAGCCGTCGGTCGTGCACTTCCTGTACGAGCTGTTCGAGCAACTGTGGTCGCAGGCACAGCCGTTCTCCGACGCGGCCACCGACGGCCTGGAAGCGGTGGCCAAGGATCTGGACCGCACCATCCTGCGGCTGCTGGCGTCAGGGCTGAAGGACGAGACGATCGCGCGGCGGCTCGGGATGTCCTTGCGTACCACCCGCAAACACATAGCCGACATGATGCAGGCCCTCGGCGCCGAGAGCCGCTTCCAGGCCGGCGTCGCGGTGTCCGCGAGGGGGCTGCTGAACGACGACGGAGAGCCGGACGGGGCACCCACGACAGCCCTTGCCTGATCCGGCGTACGCCCTCCGGGGCGTAGGCCGTCAGCCTGGACTTTCCAGGTCGAGCCTGAGCAGTGTGGTCGGGACGTGGATCTCCGAAAGCCGGTAGGTGTGGACCTGGGGCACGAAGAGAGTGCCGCCGGAACGAAGCCGCATGCCCAGCGGATGGGAGGGGCCTGGTGCCGGGTCCTCACCGACACGTGACAGGACGCAGCGGCAGGCTCCCTCCAGGACCGTGACCGTGGACTCGGCACCGTTCGGGACGTTGTCCACGACGGGAGAGTCCGGCGACAGGAAGCGGAAGGAGGGGCGCACCCGGAGTTGCAGCCTGCGGCCCAGCTCGGCCGCCAGTTCCTCCGCGCCCGGTCCGCCGGGCACGGTCGAGTTGACCCCGGGTGCCGGACGTGCCGGACGAGGAAGCTCCAGCAGGGCCGGCAAGGTCATCGGATCCTCGGGCCACGACAGGGCGGGCCCCCGGCCTCCGTTGGCCGCCACGCACAGGGCCAGCTCGTCGACGAAGGACCGCAGCGGCTGTCCCAGAACTCGCCGTTCGGGCACAGTTCTCCGATCTCGCCGCACGTCCGGGCGATGCATAGAGGTGAGGTGTGCCAGGGCACCACGATGCCCGGACACACTGCGGGAAAGGGAGAGGCGATATCCGGGCGGCGCCGTGGCCGCCCCGGAATACTGCCGCACGGAGATCGGTCCCGACAGTCACGTGTTCACGTGTCATTCGGCCGCCGGCCACGATCGGGAAGTCGAGCGCGAGTCGGGTCAGACCTGGGACCGGCCGGGAGGCTTCGGTGTGACCGACAGCCCCAGGTCTTCGATGGCGCTCACGAGGGAGCCCTCGACCGACAGAGCCAGCAGCAACAGGTGCATGCGGTTCCGGGATCCGGTTTTCGCGCGTATCCGCCGTATGTAGGTGTCGATGGTGTGCAGACTGACGTCCATGCGGCGGGCGATCTCCCTGTAGGTGGCTCCGCGCGCGATATGTGCGAGCACTTCCCTTTCCCGACCGCTGAGGACACGCACGACTTCCCGCAGCCTGTCGATCAAGCAGTCGGGCGTTCTCTCTCCGCATGAATCCTGCATTCCGGAATCCACCGGACCACCACCTCCGGAACTCCCCGAGGACCGAGGTGTCCCCGCGTACGCACAGGTCATCGCGGGTCACGACCCCAGCCGTTGTCGTCGCCGGGCACGAGGGAGCAGGACGCCATGGTGCCGGCACCGCCGGTCTCGGCGGCAGCGGTACCGGCGAGGGTGCCGATCATCGGTGCACGGAGAACAGCGACCACGCACGCACGGGCAGACTTCATGAATTCTCCCAGACCCCAGAGCGAGAAATACTCGAAAGGTTTCGGCCGACGTTTTCCGGCCGCCCTTTCCCAAGTTCCAGAATGACGGGCGCCCGCCCCGTAATCCACAGGCGGAACCATTCACCAAGTTCCCTGGCATCAAAGCGGGGGGTGAACGAAACACCCATGTGTCACGAAACTCGGCCAGATCCGATTCTGATCACCGAGCCCTTTCGGCTTCACCAGTCCGGAGCGAGGGCGGCTCGTCCGGGTCGTCGACGGCATCGGCACGCGACCCGGATGCGGGCGATCGACGCTCCCGTCGCGGCCACCCGGGGAACCCGCCCACAAAACCTGTCGTGGTCCAGACCAGGTCATTGACGCGTCCCTGACCAGTCGATACGCTCCAGGAAGCCCCCTGAGAGCGCTCTCAGAAGAGCTGCGGGTGTCCTCGCAGTGGCTACCTCCACAGCACGGCCTTCCGGACGAGGAGTACAGCTTGTCTGCCAACCTTCTTTCCGCCCCACGTACACGCCGGGCCCGCCGCGCCCGCGTCAGGCCCGCCGCCCTGGTTGCCGCGCTCGCGCTGGCCGGCGGAAGTCTCGTCGTCACCCAGGTCACCGCCGCCACCGAGGCGGCCGCCGTCCCCACGACCATCCCGCTCACCCTGACCAACAACTCGGGGCGCGGCGAGCAGGTGCACGTCTATGTGATCGGCACCGAACTCTCGTCAGGGCGCCAGGGCTGGGCGGACGCGAGCGGCGCCTTCCACCCGTGGCCCGCCGGCGGCAACCCGCCGACGCCCGCTCCGGACGCGTCCATAGCGGGCCCGGCCAACGGACAGTCGAAGACGATCCGGATGCCCAAATTCTCCGGCCGCGTCTACTTCTCCTACGGGCAGAAGCTCGTCTTCAAGCTCACCACCGGCGGTCTGGTACAGCCCGCAGTCCAGAACCCGAGCGACCCGAACGCGAACATCCTCTTCAACTGGACCGAGTACACGCTCAACGACGCCGGCCTGTGGATCAACAGCACACAGGTCGACATGTTCTCCGCACCCTACGCGGTCGGAGTCAAGCGCCCGAACGGCACCACGATCGCCACCGGCCACCTCAAGCCCGGCGGCTACAAGGCGTTCTTCGACTCCCTGCGCAGCCAGCCGGGCGGCTGGGGCGGCCTCATCAAGACACGCTCCGACGGTACGATCCTGCGGGCGCTCGCCCCCGGCCACGGCATCGAAGCCGGAGCACTGCCGGCCTCCGTCATGAACGACTACGTCAACCGGGTGTGGAGCAAGTACTCCTCCCAGACGCTGACCGTCCAGCCGTTCAAGGACCAGCCGAACACGAAGTACTTCGGCCGGGTCCAGGGCAACACCATGAACTTCACGAACAGTTCGGGAGCGGTCGTGACGAGCTTCCAGAAGCCCGATTCCGACAGCATCTTCGGCTGCTACAAACTCCTCGACGCGCCCAACGACCTGGTCCGCGGGCCCATCTCCCGAACACTGTGTGCCGGCTACAACCGGTCGACGCTGCTCAGCAACCCCAACCAGCCCGACGCGAACAACGCGAACTTCTACAAGGACGCGGTCACCAATCACTACTCCGCCAAGGTGCATGCCCAGATGGCCGACGGCAAGGCGTACGGCTTCGCCTTCGACGACGTGGGCGCGCACGAGTCGCTGGTGCATGAAGGCGACCCGCAGCAGGCGTACATCACGCTGGACCCGTTCAACTAGATCCGACGGCGCGCCGTGCGGCCGGGCCCGCGACGAACTCTGTCCCGGGCCCGGTCGCCTTCACTTCCCGGCGATGTACGCGCCGGCAGCGGGACCGCCCCGGCCTGACGGCGATCATCGGCACACAGGTGAACACCGCGGTGGCGCCCTGGGGCAGATCCAGGTCGCGGCTGCCGTCGGGGGGAAGATGTCTCTCACCGGCCTATGCCGCGCACCCGGCCCTCCACCCGCCTGGAGAAGACGCATGAGCGATACGAGCACCGGCAAAGTCGTCGTGAACAGAGTGATGTCCCTGGACGGGTTCATCGCCGGTCCCGGCCACACGATGGACTGGATCTTCGAGCACATGACGTCGGCGACGTTCCCTGAGGTCATGGCGGCCACGGGTGCCATGCTCATCGGCAGGGGCACGTACGAGGTCGGCAAGCGCATGTCTGCCGAGAACACCGGATACGACGGCGGGGCACGGTTCGTCCTCACCCATCGCCCACCCGACGAACCGGACCCCGAAGTCACCTTCCTCACCTGCGACATCGAGGAAGCGGTGGCCAGGGCACATCGTGCCGCCGGGGACAAGAACCTGGAGATCCTCGGCGCCGACGTGGCCGCCCAGTGCCTTCAGCGCGGCCTCGTCGACGAGATCCTGGTGTACGTGCTGCCGGTGCTGCTCGGCGACGGCGTCCGCTTCGCACCGCCTGGCCTCCACCGGATCGACCTGGAGCCGCTCGGCAACGTCCAGTCGGGCGGAGTGACCATGCTGCGCTTCCGCGTGCGCACGTAACGGTCGCCCGGAGAAGGTCGGGCCGGCCCGTCGCGCCGCCGGCGAAAGCCATCGTCGCCGCGGTCGGCAGCCACGCGGTGGCACGCAGCAGCGGCAACGGGGTCGCCCGACCGTCCCGGGCACGCGCTTTTCAGACGCGGCGGCGTTGCTCGTGAACGGCGCGCATGAGGTCGTTCAACGCGCTCTGGACCCGCTCGTGGTCCCGACCGGCATCGATCGCTTCGAGGGCCGCAGCCGCTCGTTCCGCAACGTGATGGGGCAGGCCCTCTGTGGCTGTGAGCTGATACGCGAGGTCACGGCGTTTCAGGCGTTCGGCCATGGAGACCCCGCCGGGACCGGTCATCGGGAACACGGCGGCGGCGTATGCGTGGAGCCCGACGACCACCATGTCGCCGATGCCCTCCGCGTACCCGAGCTCCATGGCCGTCCCGCGGCTTTCTTCGAGGGTGGCAAGGACCCGTCGGCGCACCATGAACATGCCCAGCGCAGTGCCGCTCCCACCGGCCACCGCCCAGACAGCAGCCGTCGGCGACCCGTTCAGCAGAAAGCCGGACACGGCGGCGCCGACGGCGACGAATGCGGCCAGTGCCGCCGCGATGCGCCGATGTACGGCCTCAGGAGTGGTGTCCATGAGGGGAAGTGTGTCAGCCGCCCACGATCCCACTCACCCGAGCCTGCCGTCGCGGCTTCGTCAGCCTGGCCGCATGCTCCTGTCGGGCTCGGTGATCCCGTCGACGGCAGGAACTCCGGTACCGCTCGGCAGTGTGCTCAGCTTCAGATCGTCGAACACGGCCCGGATGTGATGCCCGACGCCGTCCTGTCCCGACCCGCCCCAGTGCAGCCCCACGGCCTGTCGCCTCCCAGTGGCGAAGGCTGCACTGCCGGGTGCGAGCAGGTACAGCGCTCCCGAGTCCCCGCCCAGTGAGAAGTCGGCACCCTCGGCATCGATCCAGAGATCGGAGTGCGAGCCGCGGTAGTCGGAGTCGAAGTCGATCAGGTCGACGGTGCCGAACGTGAGTCCCGTCGCACGCCCGGTCTTCTGGACCCGCATGTCCAGGGTCGCCTCAGCGATCTCGAATACCGCGGGACCTCCCTGGACGATGGACGCGCTGACGAACGAGGGATCGGCAGGCTCGGCTATCGCCGCGTCGAGTGAACCTGTACGCATGACGGAGGCGATGCGGTCGTCCGGTGTCACGCCGCCGTCGTCGCTCGACGGCTGAATGATGCTCACCCCAGGGCGTGAGCCGAATACATGGGCGTTGGACAGCGCGACCACCTGCCGGGTCACGGTGTCCCACACCCATCCTCCCAGCGTGCCGGATCCGACATGCGCCCCCACGGTCCCGACGCTCACCCCACCGGGAACCGGGCGGACCCTGTCCGTCTGCGGAGTGGGTTTGGGGTGTTGCTGCACGTCCACGCGCACCGAGACATCCCGCCCGCTCCTCTCGGTGAAACGCAGTTCTGCGGGCAGCAGCCGAGCGGGAGGAATCTTGCTCTCCGGCTGTTTTTCACGCAGATGCACGACGACGGCGTACTCGTCCGTCTTGTCTCCGGCCCGCCGACGCCGGCCCACGCCCACACCGTCCACGTCGGGATGGGCCAGCAGCTGAGGGCCGAAGCGCGCCTTCGCCTCCCGGGCGATGCGCAGGTCGTCGTTCCCCATGCCGTCCACCCGCACGGGTCACTGCGGGCGCGCGCCCGCGTCCCCCGCACCCGCGTCGCCACCACCGACAGGGGTCACGGGAGGACGACCGCTGATCGAGTCGCACCCGCATTCAGGGGTGACCACCGCGCCCGAGTGATCGGCCTCTTCCGGAAGGGCATCCCCCTTCGCGGCGACCAGTTCACTGATCACACGAACCGGTCGGATATCCATGGCCACCGTATCGACACCGGCTTCGGCGAGAGCCCCTCTCACCTCGTCCCAGAGGTTGTGCTTCTCGATGAAACGGATGTGGCTGCGGAACGTGTCGACGGGCACGTCCGCAAGCAGTTCGCCATCGCCTTTCGCCTGGTCAACGTATGTTCCCATGAGGCCACTCCTTGTTGACTCCCCGCCCTGCAAGGGTCCCACGCGCCCTCTCCCCGTGCACATCGGAAGGACAGGATCCGCAGCCGGAATACATGTGGGCAGAGACGTGGGTTGCTCAGCGGTTCCGAAATCCACACGCATCGGTCGCGCCGGCATTCTGCTGTGCACGTCGGTGATCCGCCCCCCGGTTCACTCGCCTTGTCGGAGGAACGGCGAGACACCGGTGCGCGGCCTGGCGCAGACGCTCCTTCTCGGCGCGATCGCCCGGCACATGCGTTCGCACAGCGTTCCTGGATGTGCATCAATGGCCGTGGCGACTCACACGCCACAGCGATGACCGGTTGAGCGGACCTGCTCCGGGTCACGGCTCACGACAGAGCGCTTCCCACAGCGGAGTTCGCGATCGGCCGGAGGAGGTGTCCCGTGAAGCTCAGCTATGACGAGATCGTGCAGATGCTGCGCGACAGACCCGAGCGGACGCGAACCTACGAAGTCGAATCCGGTGTCATCGAGCGACTCCCCTCGGACACGCCGGCGTGCCTGCGTCCGATGGACGAGGACGAGGTGCGGGAACTGGCGGACTACTTGCGGATCGCGCCCTCCCTTCTGCACGGCCCCTTCCACGTGGTCGACCACACGTGTTCTTCCTGCGCGCGCACCACCACGTTCCTCGACTTCGTCAAGACTGCGGTCGATGCCCGGCTGCACAGCCGTGACACGCTGCGGTCCGTCCTCACCGACGACGAGGCGGCGTGGGTCACGGTCCGCGGCCAGGACGGCGGCCGACCGGTCGTGTGCGCCAACTGCGGCAACACCTTGTTGGGCGCGCTGAAGTGCGGGGGCGGCGAGTACTCCGAGTACGCGTCAGGTACGTACGCCTACGCCTGACGCGTGCGGGGATCGTCCGCGGCGGCACACTCCCCGAGCGCGCCGCGCCCCCTCGGGAACACGGAGGTCCGTCGCGCAGCCGGTCCACCACCGTCCGATGCCCGGGGACGGCGCCAGGAGGACAGGTGGTCCGGGCGACGGAACACCTCCCCTCCTGGCTCCGGCTCAGTGGGTGGTCCCGCCGAGTCCGGCCATCGCGTGGAGAACGCGGGAGGTCCGGAGCGGGTGGTAGAGGGTGTGCATGGGGTGGCCGACGCCGCGCAGGGCGTGGGAGACCGCCTCGGCGATGACGGGCGCCTGGGCGAAGCCGCCCGTGTTGTGCCCGGCGGTGACGACGAAGGCCCCGCCGGCGGCAGCGCTCGCCTCGAAGATGCCGAGGTTGGAAGCGGTCCACGGACGTACACAGTGCCGCTGAGTCCGGCGCAGTCCGTCGCGGCCGCCGATCTTCTCGTAGGCGTCGGGGAACAGTGTCTCGACCGTGTCCGCGACGGCGGCGTGGATGTCCTCGATCTTCCGCTCGTCGACGTTGCGGGGATCGCCTCCCGTCCACCCGTAGCCGGATCCGATCATCAGCACGCTCTCTCCGGAATCGTCACGGCCCACGGTGATGTTCGCGTCCTCCGCCACATGGCCGCGCCGCGCCACCTTCAGCGAGTGCCCGAGGGCCGGGGTGACGTTCGGGACGGTGGCCCAGCAGCCGAGGACTCCGTGCACCTGCCGCAGGGAGGGAATCTGACGCCGCAACGCCTCGTTCCCGGCGCCGGGCGACACCACGTAGTGGTCGTAGACCAAGGGGCCGTCGGCGGTCAGTACTCCGGTCACCGCGGACGTCCCGTCCCTCATGATCTCCTCGACCCGCAGGTCGAAGCGCATCCGCGCTCCGCCGGCCTCCAGGTCGTCGAGCAGGCGGCCCATGAGGTCGTGCACGTTCACCGTGAACCCCTCGACGACGATGCCGCCGGCGAAGGCCTGAGGAGCGGCGTGCGCCAGTGCGGGAAACCTCTCCCGCACCTCGGCCGCTCCGTAGGAGGCGACGGTGGCTCCCACCGCGTTCTGCCGGTGGCGGGCGGCCTCCAGATGCGGTCCGTCCTGGTAGAGGCGCAGGATGTCGTGCCGCAGTTCCACGTCGTCGAACAGATGCGGCCGGGTGTGCATCCAGGTCTGCCACAGTTCGCCGCCCCGCCGGTTCAGCCCGAGGATGTCCCCGTTGTACGCCCTGGCCAGCCAGGGCGGGACGCTCCGGAAGTCCTGCACCCACTGCTGGTCCTCCTCGCCCTCGTGGCCGCGGACGTCCCAGCCGGACTCGGAGGGGGGCCGGTCGAAGACGGTCATGCAGGCGGACTCGTCGGCCGACTTCGCGTGGTAGTCGTCCATCTCGGTGTAGGTGAACATGCGTGCGTTGCCACCGCCGCGCGAGGCGCCGTACGCCGCCCAGGGTCTTCCGGCCCTCGGGTCGGGAGCCGCGTCGACCATCGCCACCTCGTAGCCTTCGGCTTGCAGGAGCCGCGCGGTGACCAGGTTCACGACCCCGCCGCCGATCATGAGGACCGACGTCCTCCCGGAGGCCGCGCCCGACGGCGTCGCCGTCACCGGGAAGGGTTCCGTGGTCTGCTCGCGGTCCTGCGCGAACCGTTCGGCGACGGCAAGCGCCTCGAACACGCTCGCGTCCTCGTCGACACCGCCGTCGGAGCCGGGCTGGCGGGGGACGGTGTACATCGGGATGCTGAACGGCAGAATCGCCGAGGTCGCCCGCCCGTGCATGGTCGGGAGGCGGCGGAGAGGACCGTGGGACTCCGTGAGGCGGACGACGGCGATCGGTCTCTCGGGCATCGCTTCGCGCCAGAGGCGCAGGACCTCACGCGCGACCGGGCGATCGGTGACGAGCACCTGCGGGCACATCTCACTCAGCGCGCCCGCGAGGGTGCTGTCCTGCGCGGTGTGCAGATCCGGACGGTACGAGATCCCGCTCCCGGTCAGGGACCCGGCTGCGGAGGGGGACACCGGGACGATGACTAGAAAGCGCACTGCTTCTCCCCAGGTCGGTCGGACGAGTCGGCGGCCGCGCTGCGTATCTCGGTCAGGATGGTGTCGGAGAACCGTTCCCTGCGTACGACGAGCCTGGACCGGCCGTCGCGGACGAAGACGACGGGCGGCTTGTCGAACCTGTTGTGCTGGTTGAACATCGAGTGGGTGTACGCGCCCGTGCACTGCACGGCGAGCACCTCACCGGGCGGCAGGTCGGGAAGCCGCACACCGTCGATCAGTCTGTCGGTCTCGCAGTGCCGGCCGAAGATCGTCGCCTCGTGCAGTTCCGTGTCCCTCAGCTCGGGGTTCGACGCGAGGACGACGTTGTGCACCGACCGGTACATGAGCGGCCGCGGGTTGTCCGAGAGCCCGCCGTCGACGGCGACCAGCCGACGGTCACCACTCCGCTTCGTCGGACCGACCGTGTAGAGCGTGCTTCCCGCCTCGGCGATCACCGATCTCCCCGGCTCGACCCCGAAGACCACGTCCGGGGCACAGTAGGGGGCGACCTGTTCTCCGAACACGGACAGGAGGTCCCGGGCCCATTCCGAGGGCGGGGGCGGAGACGAGACGCCGTCGTAGTTCACGCCCATCCCACCGCCCACGGTGATGCTCTGCGGCTTCCACGGCGTCCGGGCGGTGACCGTCCGGACGAATTCACCGACCTCGTTCAGGGCCTGCCGGTGGTACTTCGTGTCCAGTACCTGGGCGCCGAGGTGGAAGTGCAGGCCGCGGAGCCGGAGGTGGTCGCGCGTGAGGACTCTCGCGACTGCTGATGCCGCGTCGCCCCTCCGGACCGGCAGCCCGAACTTCGACGCCTCGTCTCCCGTCGTGTACTTGGGGTCCGTGTGGATGTCGATCCCCAGGTTGAGGCGGATGTCGACGTCCTGCACCCGGCCGTGTTCCCGGGCCTGACGGTCGATGAGGTCGATCTCGTCCAGGCAGTCGATCACGAGGGACCGGACCCGGCTGCACACCGCGAGCTCGATGTCCTCCCGCGTCTTGTAGTTGCCGTGGAACGTGATCTTCGAAGGTGACGCACCGGCCCAGAGCGCGAGGCGCAGTTCGCCCGCCGACACGACGTCGAGACTGAGGCCCTCCTCCGTGGCGAGACGCACCATCTCACCCACCAGAAAGGCCTTGGACGCGTAAGCCACGTCCACGTGAGGCCATTTCGACCGGAAGGCCCGGAGATAGGAACGGCACCTGTCACGGACCGCGGATTCATCGATCACATAGACCGGTGTTCCGTACGTCTTGGCCAGGTCCAGGACATCGCACCCCCCTATCTCCAGATGTCCGCGGCTGTTCACGGTCTGCGTACCGTATGTGTGCACTGTTTCCTCGCATGAGTTGTCTGAGGTCATCGCCGGGCCGGGCGTCGCGCGTGCACGAACCGCCGGTCACACCGGGTTGTGCCAGGGCCGGGCGCGGGGTTCAGCGGGCCCCGCGGAGAGTCGGATCCCCGTGCCCGTTCACGCCGTGAGGATTTCCTTCCGCACGGCGCCATGGGTCACCGCCGAGATCAGGAGCGCGAATCCGGCGATGGCGAGCAGGGCCGCCGTGACGCCGCTGATCAGCGCGAGCATTCCGGCGCTGATCGCGGATCCGAGTCCGAAGAGCGCGAACTGTGCCGAGAATCCCTGGGTGTGCAGCGCGGGCGGGATGCTGGCTTCCAGACTTATCGACCGCTGGGTGTTGAAAGGAGTGATGAAGAAGCCGGAGACCCCGACCCACACGGCCACCGACAGCGCGCTGTCACTGAACGCCAGCGCGACCACGGTGGTGAGCACACCGATGAGCGTGAGGAGCGACTGGACGGTGATGTGCAGCGGGATCCTCCCCGCCGTCTTTCCGTAGACGAGGGTTCCGGCGATGCCGGTGGCGGCCAGAAGACTGACGAGGATTCCGGACCACGCCGGGGAGGCCCCGGCTCTCGGCAGGAGGACGGGAAGCGCCGAGACGACACCCGTGACCGCCATGCCGATCGAGACGGAGTCGACGAGGCCGGGCCATGCGGTGCGGTACGACCACAGGGATCCTGGTGCGGTCGTGGGGGCGTCGGACGGCGTCCCCCTGTCTCCTCCGACCAGCGGGCCGAGGAAGAGCTGGACTCCGAGGAAGGTGACGGCCATGGCCGCGACCTCCACCCAGGGGAGTCCGGTCAGGGTCAGCCCCGCGATGACGACCGGCCCGAGGATCCAGCCGGCCTCCGTCATGATGGAGTCCCAGGAGAACGCCAGGTTCCGAAGACGCGGATCGGCGTACCTGACGAGAACCGAGCGCGAGAGTCCGGGAATTCCTCCCGGCAGGGCGGCGCACAGGGCCGTGGTCACGGTGATCAGGACCGTGGAGAGACGGAAGGTCCCGAACGCGGCCAGTGCGACATGGAGAAGGAACGACGACGACGTCATGATCAGCACCAGCCGTCGTGGCCGTGCGGCGCGGTCGATCAGCTTTCCGGACGTGGTTGCCGTCAGCGCACCGGTGAAGGCGTACACACTCACGAGGAACGCACCGTAGGAGTAGCCGCTGACGAAGGTTCCCAGGCTGATGAGGGCCAGCGTGGCCATGGGCTCGGTGATACGGGCGAAACAGGTGCCGAGCGCCCACCGCCACCACCACGGTGTGGTGAACAGTTTCGGCTTCGGATCGGACCCGGCCCTCAGAGAGGTCGCATGCATCAGAGTCCTGTCGCTTTCGGTCGCGTGCCGCAGCTGCGAGGCCGGCGGGACGTTCACCCCGCCGGCCCCTGCTCTCCCCCGGAACCGTGGCCTCGCGCCCGGTCACGCACGCACCCCCGTGTGCGGCCCCCCCGTTCCGACAGAGACTCTTCCAGGCGAACGGGTCCCGCGCGTCCGTGGTTTCCCGTACACACGCCACGTACACACGCCACGTACGTGCGCCGCCGGAGGCGACCTCCACATGAGCCGTCGCGGGCAGCGGGCCCCTCGGCGAACGGTCGGCGGGCGCGGGTGGTGTTCCCGGCGGGCACGCGGGCGGCGGACCGGCGATCGAGGCCCGATCAGCCCGGCGGGCACCCGTCACGCCGAGAGCGATCCGGCCTCTGCGGCGGCTACCGGCTGACGGAGAGCCGCTGGGGGCTGCGGGAGGTCGTGCCGGCCCGCCAGGAGACCGTGTCCACGGGTTCCGCAAGGCGTAGGCCGGGGAAGCGGGCGGCCAGCCGGTGCAGGGCGAGCTGGAGCTCCGTGCGTGCGAGCCAGGCGCCGAGACAGTAGTGGGGGCCCGCGCCGAAGGAGAGGGTGGGGGCCTCCAACGGGGCGAACAGGTCGTGGAGGGTGCTGGGCGGGAAGACCTCCGGGTCGCGGTTGGCCATACCGCAGTCGGCGAGCACGATCGCGCCGGCCGGGATCGTCACCCCGCCGACCTCGACGTCCGTGGCGGCGTGCCGGGCACTGCCGCGGTCGTCACCCAGCGGGACGAGGTGGATGATCCGGTCCACGAGGTGTCCGGCGGCCTGCTCGTCGGCGCCGAGCCGCGGCCACGTCTCGGGGCGTTCGCCCAGGAGGTAGAGCAGCGCGTTGCCGAGCATGGTCATGGTGCTGTCGTGGCCGCCGACGACCAGCCCGCACACCAGGCCGACCAATCGGGACTCGGGGACGCCTCCTTCCTGGTCGGCGGCCGCGACCAGCCCGCTGATCAGGTCGTCACCGGGAGCCCGCCGCCGCTCGGTGAGGAGGTCCGCGCCGAAGGCTCTGAACTCCGCGAGTGCGTCCGCCACCTGCCGGCTGTCGTGGGTGCCGTCGGAGAAGGCGTGCTCGCTCCAGTACCGCATCCGGTCCCGGGCCGGCTCGTCGAGTCCCATGAGCCGGCTGATCACCGCCACCGGCAGGGGGAGGGTGAACTCCGCCACCACGTCGACCGGTTGCGGCGAGGCCTCCAGACGGTCGAGGAGGTCCTCCACGATCGCCGCGATCCACGGCCGCCAGCGGGCGACGGCGCGCGGGGTGAACGCACGGCGCAGTGTGCGGCGCAGGCGCAGGTGGTCGGGACCGTCCTGGTTGAACATCAGGTCGGGGCTGTTCACGAGGTCGGGTACGTCGGAGAGGGCCGGTGCGTCGGGGGCGTACAGCAGGGCCCGGCCGAACCTCGGATCGGAGAGCACCTGGCGGACGTCCGCGTAGCGGCTCACCAGCCAGGCGGGCGCGCCGCCCGGCAGTTCGGCGGGACGGGGCGGCCCCGGTACGTCGAAGTGCAGGCGGTGCATGGGCACCTGTGCGGGGGGCGCGGGCTCGGTGGCGGTCACCGTACCTCCTGGAACGGGTCGTCGGGGCGCGGGCGCGGAGGAGGCGGGATCACAGCTCGATCAGGACCTTGCCCCGGTTGGCCGCATGCCCGGCGTAGAGGCTGGCGTAGGCGGCGGGGATGCTGTCGAAGCCGTGGTGCAGCGTGTGGTCGCAGACGACCTCGCCGCGCCGGACCCGGCCGCCCAGCTCGTCGTGCAGGTCCCGCCAGTTCTCCTCGGTGAACCATTCCGGGGAGAAGATGCCGCGGACGGTGGCGCGCGGGAACATCAGGTACGGCAGCAGCCGGGGGCCGGTGTGCTCGTTGCCCACCTGGGTCGCCCACTGCCAGCAGACCGCCACCTGGGCACCGACGTTGAGCAGGGGGAACACGGCGTCGGTGACGGTGCCGCCGAGGTTGTCGAAGTACCGGTCCACGCCGTCGGGGGCTGCCTGCGCCAGGGCGTCGCGGACGGTGCCGGCCTCGTCCCCGTGCCGGTGGACGATCACCGCGTCGAAGCCGAGCGCGGTGAGGTGATCGGCCTTCTCCGGGGAGGAGGTGGTGCCCACGACCCGGGCGCCCTCGAGCGAGGCGAGCTGGCCGACGAGGGCACCGACCGCACCGGAGGCCCCGCTGACGACGAAGGTGGCGCCGGGGCTGATCGTCATGTACTTGGTGAGGGTCCCCCAGGCGGTCATGCCGGGGCCGCCCATCACGCTGAGGGCGGTGGGCAGCGGCAGGGCGTCGTCGTACCATCCGGGGTCGAGTCTGCGGAACTCCGGGAAGACCATGGGGAAGGTGCCGGTCTGCCAGGGTTCGGCCGCCCCGGTGGAGATCACATGGGTGCGCCAGCCGCCGAAGCCCTGGACGAGGTCGCCGACGCGGTGGGCGGCGGCCGGTCCCGCCTCCACCACCTCCATGATGGAGTCGGCGCCCATGTGCCCGCCCAGGGGTGTGTCGAGGGCGATGCCCTGAAGGTAGGGGTCGACGGAGACGTAGCGGGTGCGCAGGAGCATCTCGTCGGGGGCGAGCGCCACGTCGACGTCCTCGACGACCTTCTGGTAGATCCGGTCCACGTCGGGGACGCCTTCGACGTGTTCACGGACCACCCATTTGGCGATCTTCATGACTTCCTCTCCGTCGGTGCGGCGGGGCGGCCGGGCACGGGGATGACGCGGTGGGTCGGCGGGGGTGCGGTGAGGTCGAGGGACGCGGTGAAGGGTCTGCCGTCGTCGCGGCAGACGAACTGCATGACGTGGCGGCCGGCGGCGGCGGCCCGGATGAGGCCGCCGGTGGTGGCCCAGACCCCGGACTGGTAGAAGTCACGGAGTCCGGGGAGCCCCGGGCCGTGCTTCTTGACCAGCTTCTCGAGGGTCTCGCCGCTCTCGACGAAGGGCTGCCAGCCCAGGACGGTGCCGTCGTGGTTGCCGGTGTAGCGGACCTGGGTGAGAGGGCTGGAGACGTCGCGGACGACGACGGCGTCCCGCAGGCCGGGGTGTCGCCGGTCCAGGAAGCCGACGAGCGCCTCGCGGGCCCGGCGTTTCGCGGCGTAGTAGCCACGCCCGTGCCGTACGGGCAGGGTGTGCAGTTCCTGGCCGCCGCGGGTGCGGGTGACCTGTTCGGGGCCTTCGTCCAGGGCCCGCCAGGGGGCAATGTCGCAGAAGTAGGTCGCGTAGACGACGGCGGTGCCGTGCGGGGACAGCTCGGGGTAGTGGCGGCTGCGGAACTGCACGTTGATGCTCGGGTGGCGGATGCCGGTCAGCTCGGCCGCCATGGCGTCGTCGAGGAGGTACGTGGTGCAGGGGTCGCCCTCGGGGAAGGGGCGGGAGAGGCCGAGGAAGAGGGTGAAGTAGCCGGGGAAGACCATGCCGGGTTCGTGGATGGTCTCGGTGTAGAGACGGCGGTAGTCCTCGCCGAGATACGCGCCGTCGAGGAACTTCATGGCCGTGGTGTATCCGTCGCAGGCCGACACGACGATGTCGGCGCGCAGCTCGCCGCCGTCGCTGAGCCGGACACCCACCGCCCGGTCGTCCTCGACGATCACCGACTCGACCTTCGTGTTGTAGGAGACCTCGCCGCCGAGCCGCCGGTAGCGTGCCTCGATCGACTCGGCGAGCCCGAGGGAGCCGCCTTCGGGGACGCCGGCGGAGAGGTTGGCGTGCGAGGCGAGCTGGAAGTGGAACGGGAGGACGGGGAAGGCCGGGTGCTTCTCGTACAGGATGAAGTTGAACGCCTCGCGCAGCAGCGGGTCCTCGAACCTCGCCGAGAAGTCGCTCATCAGGACGCTGATCGTGGTGCGGACGGAGTTGAAGTAGGGCAGGAACGAGGCCAGCATCCGCCAGCGCTCCCTGCGTCCCATCAGCCCGACGGGCTTGAGGAACGGGTAGACGGCGAGCGCCTTGCGGAAGCTGCGCAGCTGCCGGCAGAAGGTCCGCACCAGCCGGGCGTCGGCGGGTGAGAGGGCGATGAGGTGGGCTTCGAGCCGGTCCGGGTCGGAATAGAAGTGGACGGCCCTCCCGTCGGTGCCGCGCACGATGTTGAAGACGTCGAAATGGCGGATCTCCTTGCCCTGGAGGGCCCCGAGCTCCAGCCAGATCTGGTGCATCTCGTTGCCGGGGCCGCTGCCGAGGAGCCAGCTCACACAGGCGTCCAGGGTGAAGCCGCCGCGCTCCCAGGCGGTGCAGCAGCCGCCGGGCATCTCGTGCATCTCCAGGATGCGGGTCCGGTAGCCGTTCATCTGGGCGTAGCAGCCGGTGGAGAGGCCGCCGAGACCGGCCCCGATGATGATCATCGTCTCCCGGGCCCCGGCGCCGCCCGGCCGGGATCGGCTGGTGTCACGGCTCATGACTCCTCGCTCCCCCGGGCCGACCACCGGTCGAGCTGGGGCAGGTGGCCCAGCTTCCCCGGGTGCCACGGCTCGGCGCCCTTGCTCTCCCAGGCCCGGAACTCCAGCCCGAGTTCGCGGCAGAGGTACTGGACGGCGAAGCGGCCGGTGGAGGCCGCGCGGATGAGACCTCCCATGCCGATCCACTGGCCGGCCATGGAGAAGCCGTCGAGGCCCGGAAGCCGCATCCGGTCCTTGCCGACGAGCCGGGCCGCGACGTCGTCGGCCTCCGAGAACGCCTTCCAGGCGAGGATGGAGCCGCCCAGGTTGCCGGTGTAGCGGTGGGTCGTGGCGGGGGTGGCGACTTCCATGACGTCGATGCGGTCGGCGATGCCGGGGGTGCGGCGTTCCAGGAAGTCCCGTACGAAGTCGGCGACTTCGCGCTTGCGTCGGCGGTACTCCTTGCGGTTGCGGGTGCGCAGGTCCTTCCAGTGGGCGTAGTCGCTGAAGTAGGTGCAGTGCAGGACGGAGTGGCCCGGCGGGGCGAAGCCGCCGCTGTAGCGGGAGCGCGCCTGGACGACGAGGCTGTCCTGGAGCGCGCCGGGCAGGTGGTCCGCGTCGTCCGGGCCGAGGAGGTGGGTGGTGCTGTGCGCCTCGTCGGGATCCAGGTCGCCGCGCAGACCGACGAAGGCGGAGACGACGGCCGGGAAGAGGGTGCCCGGGCGGTGCAGGAGGTCGGTGTACAGCTTGTCGATCCGGGGGCCCGTGTACCGGCCGCCGAGGAGACCGTAGACGGTGGTGTGGCCGTCGCAGGCGGAGACAACGTGTTCGGCGAAGTACCGGTTGCCGTTGCGGAGTTCGATGCCGACCGCCCGGTCGTTCTCGACCAGGATCCGTTCGGTGCGGGCCCGGTAGGTGACCGTGCCGCCGAGGCTGCGGTAGCGCTCCTCGACGGAGCGGGCGAGTCCGAGCGAACCACCCTGCGGGAAGCCGGCGTTGCCGTGGTGGGCGGCGGCCATGTTGAAGAGGTACGGCAGCAGCGGGAAGCCTCCCGGGTCCTGGAAGAAGATGTTGCGGAACGCCTTGCGCAGCAGCGGGTCCTCGAACCGGTCGGCGAAGACGTGCATCGGGGTGGCGGCGGTCCGCCAGAAGAGCCGGAAGGCGGGGAGCACCGTGCGCAGGGTCCCGGCCCTCTCGCGTACGGTCCGCAGGGCGGGCGCGGTCAGGAACGGGTACAGCTCGATGTCGATGAAGCGGCGCAGGTCCCGGGTGAAGGCCCGGATGTGGGGGGCGTCGGCGGGTGAGAGCTCGAGGAGGTGGGTCTCCAGCCGGCCGGGGTCGTTGTAGAAGGTGACCGACCGGCCGTGTTCGTCCTCGACCTTGTTGAACAGCTCGAAGTTGGTCACCGACTTGCCGTCCAGTGCGCCGAGTTCGCTCCACACCTGGTGGGCGTCGTTGCCGGGGGCGGTGCCGATGAGCCACTCGATGCAGTAGTCGAAGAGGTATCCCTCGCGCGACCAGGCGGTGCAGCAGCCGCCGGGCAGCACGTGCTTCTCGAAGATGCGGGTCCTGGCGCCGCTCATCTGGGCGTAGCAGCCGGTGGAGAGGCCGGCCACGCCCGCGCCGATGACGATGACGCGGGGCGGTGTGCCGGGGGCACGCTCCCTGCTGGTCCAGTCGCTCCGGCCGTCATCCGCCATGGGCTGCGTCTCCCTTCAGGACGGAGCGCACCAGCTCTGCGTTGCGGCGCAGGTGCTTGGCGTCGAGCATGTCGGCGTGGCGGCCGGAACCGCGGAGTGCGGCAGTGGCGGTGGTGGAGCTGCCGTGCCAGGTGCCCCGTTCCCCGGCGGCGTAGAGGGTGGCCTTGTCCTCGTCGGTGATCACGGTCACGGTCGCGGTGACGGTGCCGGTGTTGGGGGTGCGTCCGCAGAAGGCGAGGTACTCGGCGGCGTGGGCGAGGGTCTCCTGGGTGACGGCCTCGGACCCGGTGTGTCTGCGCAGGTGCTCGGCGAGTTCGCTCTCGAACGCGGCGATGCCGGTGGCGTCCGGTTCGTAGGCGGTGAGGATGCGGCGGGAGTCGAGGATGACGACGTGGGCGACGCGGCGGCCCCGGCGCTCCAGCTCCTTGGCGGTCTCGAAGGCCAGGTTGCCGCCGAGGGAGTAGCCCAGGAGCAGGCAGGCGCCTTCGGGCTGGGCCGCCTCGATCAGGTCGGCGTACCGGGCGGTCTTGTCGTCGCCCGGGAGGTAGTTGAAGCCGATGACGGTGTGGTCGGGGAGGTGGGTGGCCAGGCCCCGGTAGACGAGGCCGTGGCCACCGGCCGGCGGGAAGCAGAAGAGGGCGGAGTGCTGTCCCGGGTTGAAGGTGAGGCAGGGCAGTTCGTCGGTGCCGGTGCTGTGCAGGACGTCCTCGACGGTGGCGGCCATGCCGTGCAGGGTGGTGCCTTGGTAGAGCCTGCTGACGGGGACGCCGACGCCGAATTCGGTGCGCAGGTGGTGGAGGAGTTCGATGAGTTTGACCGAGCTGCCGCCGAGCTCGAAGAAGTCGTCCTCCAGACCGACCCTTTCGCACCCCAGGAGGGTCTTCCAGTGCCGGGCGACCCCGATTTCGTACAGGGTCGCCGGTTCCTCGTGGGGCCGGTCCCCCGCTTCGGCCCGGGGCGCGGGCAGGGCGGCCGTGTCGACCTTGCCGTTGGCCGTCAGTGGCAGGGCGGGCAGTTCGACGTAGTGGGACGGGATCATGTACGAGGGCAGCGAGCGGGCCAGGTGGCGGCGCAGGGCCCGGACGTCCAGGGCGGCGCCGGGTTCGGGCACGCAGTAGGCGCAGAGCGCCGCCTCTCCCCCGGTGTCGGTGCGTACGGTGACCACGGCCCGGGCGAGCGGGGGCCACTGGGCGAGGTGGGCCTCGACCTCACCGATCTCGATGCGGTGACCGCGCAGTTTGACCTGGCCGTCGGTCCGGCCGAGCAGGTGGACCCGGCCGCGGGTGTCCCAGCGGGCGATGTCGCCGGTGCGGTAGAGGCGTTCGGGGCGGGCGCCTGTGTCGCGGGCAAGGGTCCGGGTGACGAAGCGCTCCCCGGTCTGCCCGGGGTCCCCGGCGTAACCGAGGGCGACGCCGGGGCCGCCGATCCAGAGCTCGCCGGGCACTCCGGGCGGGACCGGCTCGCCGTGGAGGTCGAGGACGTGGAGGGTGCTGTCGGGGAGGGGCCGGCCGATGGGGACCATGGCGCCCGGTTCCAGGTCGTCGACGGGCCCTTCGAACCAGGCGCTGTCGATGGTGGCCTCGGTGAGGCCGTAGGAGTTGACGAGGCGGGTGCCGGGTCCGCACAGCCCGGCCAGTCGGCGGTACTCCCCCACGCTCCATGCGTCCGAGCCGACCACCAGCAGCCGCAGGAAGTCGAGTGTCAGTCCTTCCCGCGCGCAGTGGTCCATCAGGCCGCGGACGACGGCGGGGACGAACTCGGCACAGTCGACCTGTTCCTGACGCATGGTGCGGTGGAGTCGGGTGGTGTCGAAGAGGAGGTCACGGTCGACCAGGACGAGGGTGCCGCCCGAGCACAGGGCGCGCACCAGATCGCCGGTGAACACGTCGAAGGACGGCTCGGCCATCTGGAGGTGCACCCGCACGTCGGTATCCAGCCGGTACACCTGCCGCCAGGCCGCGTATGCGGAGGCGAGGTTGTGGTGGCTGACGCGGACGGCCTTCGGACGGCCGGTGGAGCCCGAGGTGGTGATGACGTAGGCGGGCGAGTCGGGGCCGGTCGCTGCCACCGGTCCGTGCGGGTGGGGGGCGGTGCGGGCGAGGGCGGCGAGGGTCAGTACCGGGACGGTGAGTGCCCCGGTCCGCTCCGGCACGGTGTCGTCCGCGACGACGACGAGGTCCGCGCCGGTGGCCGGCACGAGGTGGGCGAGCCGGTCGGCGGGATGGTCGGGCCTCAGCGGGAGGTAGGCGGCCCCGGCCCTGAGCACGGCCAGCAGGACGACGATCAGCTCGGGCGACTTCTCCAGGCACAGCACGACCACGGAGCCCTCGCCGACTCCGAGCGTACGCAGCCGGGCGGCGGTGTCGTCGGCCCGCCGGTCCAGCTCCGCGTAGGTCAGCCGGTGCGCCTCACCCGACCGGGACGGCGTGCTCACCGCGACGGCGGTGGGGTGCGCGGCGGCGATGCGGCCGATCAGTGTCTGGACCGGGGTGAAGGGCTCGCCCCCGTCGGATCCGGTGAGCGGCAGATCCGGGCGGCTCCACTCCTCGATGAGCTGTGCCCTCTCCCGGCCGCCGAGCATCTCCAGCCGCGAGGTGGGCCGCTCGCCCGGCGCGCGGGTCATCCGGTCGAGGAGCCGGGTGTAGTGGGCGGCCATGCGGCGCATGGTCTCCGGGAGGAAGAGGTCGGTGTTGTACTTGAGCACGCAGTGGAAGCGGCCCTCCGCCTCGTCCTCGTAGGCGGACAAGGTCACGTCGAACTGACCCTCCTCCTCGGGGAGTTCGATGTACTCGAGGCGGTAGCCGTACTGCTCGGCGGCCACCTTGTGGGTCAGCAGGATGAACATCGCCTGGAAGACCGCGGAGCGGCTGGGGTCGTGCTGGAGGCCCAGCTGCTCGACGAGGAGGACGAAGGGGTACTCCTGGTTGTCCAGGCCGCCCAGCACGGTCCGGCGGACCTGCTGCAGCAGTTCGGCGACGGTCGGGTCCTCGGACAGGTCGGCGTGGAGCGGCAGCGGGTTAACGAAGTAGCCGTAGACGGAGGCGAAGTCCTGCCGGGTACGGCCGGTCACCGGACTGCCGACGACGATGTGCTCCTGCCCGGAGTAGCGGTGCAGCAGGAGGTAGTAGGCGCTGAGCAGCACCATGAAAGGGGTGACTCCGTGGGTACGGGCCAGGGCGTGGACACGGGCGCTGAGCCCGGCGTCGAGGACGAAGAACTCGGAGGCCCCGTTGTGGGTCTGGACCGACGGACGGGGCTTGTCGACGGGGAGGTCCAGGAGCGGGACCTCGGCCGGCAGATGGGAGCGCCAGTAGTCGAGCATGCCCGCCGCCTCCGGCCCGGCCAGGAACGCGTTCTGCTGGTTGAGGAAGTCGAGGTAGCGGGCCTCGACGGGCGGCAGCCGGGGTTCCTGGTTGCGGCGCAACGCCTCGTACACCGCGAGGAGTTCGTCGATGAAGGTGAAGGTGGAGATGGCATCGGAGACGATGTGGTGGACGGCCTTCATGATGATCCAGCGGTCGGGGCCCCGCTTGAAGAGGCGGAACCGGACCAGCGGGTCCCGGGCGAGGTCGTAGGGCTTGCGGTACTCCTGGACGATCGTCGCGTGGATGCTCTCCCAGTCCTCGCCCTGGACGTCGAAGAGGGCGAGGTCGTTCGGACCGTCCTCGAAGACCCGCTGCACGGCCTGCCCGTCCACCAGGCTGAAGTTGGTGCGCAACGCCGGGTGCCGGGCGATGAGGCGTCTGACGGCCTCGAACATCAGGTCCGGTTCGAGGGCGACGTCGACCTGGACGGCTCCGCCGATGTTGTAGGCGTGACCGTCGGGGTTGAGGTGCTTGAGGAACCAGAGCGCCTTCTGGTTCTGCGTCAGCGGGTAGGTCCGTTCGTCCGTGTGGAGTTCGACCGCTCCGGCCTCCCCTCCGGGACCGTCGGCCCAGGCCAGGGCGCTGAGCCCGTCGTGGAGCTGGGTGGCGAGTTCCCCGGCGGGGGAACCGCTGAGCAGGGCGACCAGGGGCAGGGCGACGCCGAGTTCGGCGTGGACGCGGGCCCGCAGCTCCATGGCGAGGAGCGAGTCCAGGCCCAGTTCACCGAGACCGGCGGCGGGGTCGATGCGGTCGGCGCCGGTGCGCAGCACGGTGGCGGCGAGTGCGGCGAACCGCTCGGCGACCAGGGCGCGGCGGGTCTGCGGGTCCGCGGCGCGGAAGCTGTCGAGGAAGCCGTTGCCGGAGACGGCGTCGCGGGGCGGGGACGCGGCTGCCGCGAGGTCGGCGACCAGGGGTGGCGGGGACGGGTACCAGGCGAGGAAGGCGGGCCAGTCGACGACGGTGGCGACGACGAGCTGGGCGTGGTCCTGACCGATGACGCGTTCCAGGACGGCCATGCCGGCGTCGGGTGACAGCGAGCTCATGCCCCGGCTGTGCAGATAGTGGTCGACCAGGCCGAGCTCCTCGATCATCCCGGTGGCCCAGGGACCCCAGTCGAGGCTGAGCCCGGGCAGCCCCTGGGCCCGGCGGTGGTGGGCGAGGGCGTCGAGGAAGGCGTTGCCGGCGGCGTAGTTGGTCTGGCCGGCCGTGGTCAGCAAGGAGGCGATCGAGGCGAAGAGCACGAAGTGGTCGAGGGGTTCGTCCCGCAGGTGCCGGTGCAGGAGGTGGGCTCCGACGGTCTTGGGGTCGTGGACGGTGTCGAAGGTGTCCCGGTCGAGGTCGGCGACGAGCGTGTCGCGGACCTGGCCGGCCAGGTGGAACACGCCGCGGACCGGCGGCGCCCCGCTGCGCCGGTGGGCGTCGAGCCAGTCGGCCAGCGCGTCCTCCTCGGTGATGTCGAGGGTGGCGAGGACGGGGCGGGCGCCGAGCGCCTCCAGCTCGCGGAGGAGGTGCACGGCCCGGCCCTCGGCGGTGGCGGGGTCGACGGCGGCCCATGCCGCCCGGGGCGGGACGGGGGTGCGCCCGACCAGGACGAGCCTGCGGGCCCCGCGGCGTACCAGGGTGCGGCACAGCAGCCGGCCGAGCGCGCCGAAAGCGCCGGTGACCAGATAGCTGCCGTCGGCCCGTAGCCGCAGCGGCAGCGGCCTGGTCAGCGCCTCCGCGGGGCGCAGGCGGCTGGTGCGGCGGCCGCCGTGGCGCAGGGCGATCTCCTCCTCGTCGTCGCTCAGGGCCTCGGCGAGGAGCGCTTCGGCGTCGGCCCGGTCGCCTTCGGGGCCCTGCTGCCGCCGGGGGTCGAGGTCGACGAGCTTGCCGGGATGTCCGATCAGCTCCTGGTGCCGCAGGACGCGGCCGATACCCCAGGCGGGCGCCCCGAGGGGTTCCGGTCCCTCGCCGGGCAGGGCGGGCTGGGCGCCCCGGGTGACGATGTGCAGGCGGCCTCCGCCGCCCCGTGCCGCCAGCAGGCGGGCGAGCACGACCAGGGAGTAGGCGCCCGCCCCGGTGTGGTCGCGCAGGGTGTCCCGGTCGCACGCGGCGAGGGCGGGGGCGTCGAGGTTCCACAGGTGCAGGACGGTCCCCCGGAAGGGTCCGCCGTCGCGGTCGAGGTCGGCGAGGAGGCGGCGCAGACCGGAGTCTGACGCGGGGTCCACGGTGTACGTCGAGCCGTCGGCGGAGGCGGTGTAGGCGGGGCCCCGGCGCACCAGGCGGCAGCGTTCGCCGCGGGCGGCGGCCAGGGCGGCGAAGGCGTCCGCGACGCCCCCGGTGTCGGCGAGAATCAGCCAGCCGTGGTCCCGCGCGGCTGCGGCGGGGCCGTCACCCGGGTGCGGCAGGCCGGCCGCCCCGGGCGGTTCGTTCCGTACGGTGCCGGGTCCGGGGGCCGCCGGCTCGGCGGCGGTGTCGTGGGCGGGCAGGGGCGGGCAGTCGGTCCAGACGGGTTCGGTGAGCCAGGAGTCGATCGTGGTGCGGGCGACGGCGGTGGCGGCCTTCTCGACGTCGGCGGCTCGGAAGCCCTCCACGCGGCCCAGCGGTGTGCCGTCGTCGGCGTACAGGGCGATGTTGCCCAGGGTGGTGTCCCCGTCGCCGGGGAGCAGGGTGGCGTGGGCCCAGAGGGGCTGGTCGCCGATGGGTTCGAGGGCGACCTCGTCCAGCGAGAGAGGCAGCCTGATCCCGGTCCCCGGGGCGGGACCTTCGAGGACGAGAGGGGTCAGCAGGGTCTGGAAGCAGGCGTCGAGGAGGACGGGGTGGAGGTGGTGGCCCGCTGCGTCGTCGCCGATGGTGCGGGGCGGCCGGATCCGGGACAGGGCCTCCCCCGGGCCGATCCAGACCTCCTCGACGGCCTGGAAGGACGGGCCGTAGTGGTAGCCGAGAGCGGCCAGCGCGGTGTAGCAGTCGGGGCCGTCGAGGTGGCGCAGGGCGCGGGACCGGATCGTGGGGGCGTCGAGCGGCGGGGTGGTGCGGCGGCGTTGCGCGGTGCGGACGACCCCGCCGGCGTGCACGGCACGCTCCCCGTCGTCCCCGGCCGGGGAGGCGATGGTGAAGGCGGCGTTCTCCAGGGAGAGCGACACCTCGACGGTCCGGTCCTCGCCGTCGGGCAGGAAGAGCGCCTTGCGCAGTTCGATGTCGGCGAGGACGGCCGTGGTGCCGCCGGTGAGCCGCAGCACGGCCTGGGCCGCCATCTCCAGGTAGCCGGCGGCGGGGAAGACGACGGTGTCCTGGATGCGGTGGTCGGCGAGGTAGGGCAGGTCCTCGGTGTCCAGGCGGGCCAGCCAGGTGGGTTCCGTGGCGTCGGTACGGCGGCCGAGGAGGGGGTGGTCGCGGTGGCCGAGGCGGACCTGGGCGACCGTGCGGGGCTCGGTCCAGTGGCGGTCGCGACGGAAGGGATGACGGGGCAGGGTGACGGGCCGCCCGGCGGGCTGGAGCAGCTTCCAGTCGACGGGAACGCCGAGGGTGTGGAGCGAGCCGAGGGAGGCCGCGAAGCGTTCGCTCTCGTCCTCCTGGCGGCGGATCGAGGGCAGGACGAGGCCGGAGGTGCCGGTGGTGCCGAGGCATTCGCGGATCGCGTGGCCGAGGACCGGATGGGGGCCGATCTCCAGGAACACGTGGTGACCGTCGGCGGCGATCCGGTCGACCGCCGAGCGGAAGCGCACCCGGTCGCGGACGTTCCTCCACCAGTAGGCGGCATGGAGTTCCGTGCCTCGGGCTGTTCCCTCCATGCCCGTGAGGTACAGCGGGACCTGTGCCGGGTGCGGTTCCAACGGGTCCAGGGTGGCCAGCAGTTCGTCCCTGATCCGTTCCATGCCCACGCTGTGGTAGGGCACTTCCACGGCGAGGAACTTCGCGAACTGCTGTTCTGCCCGCAGCTCTTCCGCCAGCAGGGTCAGGGCTTCCTCATCACCGGCGAGGGTGATCGCGGTGGGGCTGTTGACGGCGGCGACGGAGACCCGGTCGCGGTAGGGGCGGACGCGGCGCTCGGCCTCCTCCTCGGACAGGCTCACCGCGAGCATGGTGCCGGTGCCGGCCAGGGTCTGCTGGAGGCGGCTGCGGTGGACGACGATCCTGGCCGCGTCCCGCAGGGAGTAGACGCCCGCGGCGTGGAAGGCGGCGATCTCGCCGGTGCTGTGGCCGACCACGGCGTCCGGGCGCACCCCGTGCGACCGCCACAGGGCGGCCAGAGCGACCTGGACGGCGAAGTTCGCGGGCTGGGCGAGCCAGGTCTCACTCATCCGGGAGACGGACTCGTCGGCGGTCATCTCCTCCATGAGGGACCAGTCCGCGAACTCCCGCATCGCCCGGTCGCAGGCGGCGACGGCGTCGCGGAAGACCGGTTCCTTCTCGAGCAGCTGGCGGCCCATGCCCCACCACTGCGGGCCCATCCCGGTGAAGACCCAGGCCTGTCTGCGGTCGGCGGCCTCCCGGGCGCGCCCGTGGACGACGCGGGGGTGGGGCTCGCCGCGTTCGTGGGCGGCCAGCCCCTCGTCGAGGGAGTCGCGCGTGGAGTAGACGACGGACAGCCGTTCGGGGAGGTGCTGGCGGCGGTGGGCCAGGGTGTGGCCGAGGTCGTCCAGGGCCACGGCCGGGCCCTCGTCACCCGCGAGTTCACCTCGGATCCCGGCCGCCATCTCCTTGAGGGCGTCCGGGTCGCGGGCGCTGAGCGGCAGGATGCTCCAAGGCCGCGCGACGGGCGGGGCGGTGCGGGATCCGGGCGGGGGCGCCGGGGCCTCCTCCAGGACGACGTGGGCGTTGGTGCCGCCGAATCCGAAGGAGTTCACACCGGCGCGGGCGGGCCCTTCGTGGTCGGGCCATTCGGTGGGCCGGGTGGGGATCTCGTAGGGCAGGGCCGCCTTGTCGATGGCGGGGTTGAGGTTCTCCAGGTTGATGTGGGGCGGGATGGTCCGGTTCTTGAGGCTCAGGACGGTCTTGATCAGGCCCGCGATCCCGGCGGCGGACTCGGTGTGGCCGATGTTCGTCTTGACCGAGCCGACGTAGGCGCGGGCGCCCGGGGCCCGTCCGACAGCCAGCGCGCGGGCCAGGGCGTTCGCCTCGATCGGGTCGCCGACCGGGGTCGAGGTGCCGTGCGCCTCCATGTACTGGAGGTCCCCGGGGGTGATACCCGCCTGGGCGCAGACCCGGAGGATCAGGTCGACCTGGGCGTCGGCGTTGGGCACGGTGATGCCGTTGGTACGGCCGTCCTGGTTGACCCCGCTGCCGAGCACCACCGCGTGGATCCGGTCGCCGTCCCGTACCGCGTCGTCCAGCCGCTTGAGCGCGACCAGGCCGACACCTTCGGCGCGTACGTAACCGTCGGCGGCGGCGTCGAACGTACGGGAACGGCCCTCGGGCGACAGGAACCCGCCCTTCGTCTCGGCGACGGTGTACTGCGGGGCCATGTGCAGCAGGGTTCCGCCGGCCAGGGCGAGGTCGCTCTCCCCGTTGTTCAGCGCCTGGCACGCGAGGTGGACGGCGACCAGGGAGGAACTGCAGGCGGTGTCGACGGACAGGCTCGGGCCGCGGAAGTCGAAGCAGTACGAGATGCGGTTCGACACCATCGTCATCATGGTGCCGGTCGCGGTGTGGGCGGCCAGCGAGGTGAGACCCAGGTCGGCGAACTGAAGGATCTTGTAGTCGAGCGTGAACGCCCCGACGTAGACGGCGACGTTGCCGCCCGCGAGATCGGCGGGCCGCTGGCCGCCGTCCTCCAGGGCTTCCCACGCCACTTCGAGGAGTTTGCGCTGCTGCGGGTCCATGTGATCGGCCTCGCGGGGGCTGATGCCGAAGAACGCGGGGTCGAACTCGTCGAAGCCGTCGATGTATCCGCCACGGCCACCGACGAGGCGTCCCGGTTTGTCGCGGTGCCGGCTGCCGAGCGTCCCCACGTCGTACCGGTCGGGCGGGGTGGGCGTGATGCAGTCCTTGCCCGCCACCAGGTTGCGCCAGAAGGCGCGATGGTCCGAGGCGCCGCCGGGCAGGCGGCAGCCCATCCCGACGATCGCCACCTTGGCCCTGGATGCCCGGTTGTTCGCATCGGACACGTCGAAACTCCTCACGTCGTGGTGGGACGGCAGGGGACGGCGGTCACTCCGGTCGGGGGCCCGGAGCGGGTCGGCGTCGCCAGGGGTGCAGGAGGGCGGCGAGAATCTCGCCGGTGCCGGGGAAGGCCGCGGGGTCGCGTAGGCCGACGGCGGCGGGCTCGCGACCGGGGCGCCAGGTGAAGGTGCCGAGGAGGTGGTCCCAGCACGACAGGTCGGAGCCGTAGTGGCCGGCTTCGGCCAGGTCGGTGCTGTGGTGGAGCCGGTGCTGCTCGGGGCTGGCCAGCACATGGTTGAGCGGTCCGATGCGGACGTCGATGTTCGCGTGGACGAAGTAGCCCTGGGCGGCGACGAAGAGTCCGACGACCAGCACGGCCGGGCGGGAGAATCCGACGATCGCCAGGGCGAGTTGGACAAGGCCCTGCGCCAGGACGATGTCCAGTACGTGGTTGACGCCGTTGTTGGCCACGTTGACCTTCTCCGGCACGTGGTGGATCCCGTGCAGCCGCCAGAGCAAGGGGTTGCGGTGGCCCAGCCGGTGCACCAGGTAGCTGGCGAGCGATCCGGTGAGGAGCGCGCCCGGGATCTCGATCCCCAGATGACAGGTCGGATCCGCCGGCGAGATCAGGCCGACGGCCAGCGCGACGAGCCATTGCGCCAGCCCGCTCCCGGCCATGGTGAGCAGGAAGTAGATGCCGTAGTGGCGCCACTCCTTCTTTTCGGGGTGCCAGTTCCGGTCGTAAGGAATCAGCCGTTCCAGGAGGACGAGATAGCCGATGACCCCGAGCAGGAAAAGAGGGCTGACCCTCGCCGGGTCCCACTGATGTCGCACAGCGAACACCCCGACGAGAACGACCGAGAGGAGCAGAGCAGGGTATACGGACACACGAAGAATCCGGGCCGCTGAATTATCGGCCACCCCCTTCCAGGAAACCGAATATCCGACCGAACTGTCTTTGCCATCGGTGGCGTGTTCGCACTCGTCCATCCGTGACCCCCACAGGAGACGGTAGCCGGGAGAAGGATCAATGCACCGCATCAGAGCAGGTCAGGGCCAGTTCTGAGCACCGTGGAGCACGGAGTGCGACCCTGACCTGCGTCGACGGATTCCGGACACACGACCCAGATTAAATTTGGCCGTGGCGTGAACTGGCGCCCCTGACCTGCCAGCCCAGATGATGTATCTCCCGATCTCACGGCTTTAATCACGCCCGACCCACAGAAACCGCCCGGCTTTATTGACGCCGGAAGGAAATGCGAAAGCAGCCACACTCCCGAGGTCAGTTCATCTGTGCGAGCAATTAATTCGTAGGATCATCGCGACGTCTGAGGACGGCGCATTCCGATGCTCCTTTCCCGTTCCACACGCCTCGGCGCGCGCGCAGGGGGAGGGCGGTGCGCCCGCGCGAAGACCGCAGGGCTCCCTCGCGCCTACGCAGGGGCCCGTCGGACGATGTTCCCTCCCCGAGCCCGCCCTCCCCGGCGTCGGCGATCCGTTGCCGCTCGCTCGCGCTACGGCTTCTCCGCCAGCGTTCGGGCGCACGGGTGGCGCGTGCCCCACGGTGCAGGCGGCTGCGACACTGAGGGCTCCGTATGAACAGGGTCCGTCGACCGACCGGTCCTCGTGCTCCCGGCGAGACTGCCGTGGTGCGCGGCGCCGGTGCCCGTCTCCTCCACCGAAACCGCTTGTGAGGCGCAGTGTCCAGTCCGATGTCCGACAGGCCCGTTCCCTCCTGTGTCGATGCGACGAAGCCCAGCATCGCCAGGGTGTACGACGCGTTCCTCGGCGGTGCCGACAACTACGAGGTGGACCGTGAGGTCGTCAGCTCAGTGCTCAGGACCGCCCCGGAGGCCGCGGATCTGGCGGTGGAGAACCGTCGCTTCCTGATCCGCGCCTGCCGGTACCTGGCCGAGCACGCGGGGATCACCCAGTTCCTCGACTGCGGATCCGGCCTCCCGACCGCGGAGAACACCCACACCGTGGTGCAAGGCGTCAACCCGGACTCGCGGGTCGTCTACGTGGACAATGACCCGCTGGTGCTGGCCCACAGCCGGGCGTTGCTGGACCGGGACGAGAGCACTGTCATCGTCTCCGAGAACATCTTCGAACCCGAGACCTTGCTGCGGAACGATGTCGTCCGGTCGCGGCTGGACTGGAACGCGCCGATCGCGCTGCTGCACATGGGCACCCTGCACCACTGCAACGACGAGCACGCGCGCCCTCGGCAGGACATCATGCGCTCCTACATCGACGCGCTGCCTCCGGGTTCCTACGTGGCGATCAGCCACTTCCTGGACCCGGAGGACGAATACAGCACAACGGCCCGAAAGATGGAGGAGGTCTTCCTGCACAGCATGATGGGCAGTGGCACCTTCTCCACCGCGGCGGAGATCAGGAAGTTGTTCAACGGCCTGGAACTCATCGCGCCAGGCCTGGTCCGATGCGTCGACTGGCTGCCGGAGGGACCCGGACCGGAGCGGCTCAACGCAGCCCAGCGATGCATCGCTGGTGCGGTCGCCCTCAAGCGCTAGGCAAGGGGCGGCAGGGATCAGTGCGAGTGTGACAGGCACAAGGGGATGGCATGAGCAGGAGGCGGGCCCCGAAGGGGCAGGGCGAGGGTGCACGGCGGCTCTGGCTGCTGCCCGACCCGGGTGAGGACGAGCCGTTCATCGACGTCGGCAAGGACGGGCGCGGGACGCTGCATGTGTCGGTCGCCCGGGAGGGAAGGCACGACGATTTCCGTTTTGTGGTGACCGCACACCACATAGCCGTCGCGGAGCGCAGTGCCCTTCGGCGGTGGGCCGTCTTCGCCGTGCTCTTCGGTGAACTCGCCGTCTTTCACGCCGACGCCGCCCCCGCGCGACCACCGGCGACATGCCAACAGGTGATCGACACGATCCTCGGTGGCACCGACTCCGAGGTCGAGCACTACCTGACCAGGATGAACAAGCGTTTCCTGGGCGGCCTTCGGGATTCACTCGCCTTGCTGTCCAAGACCGAACTGACCCGTTCCTCGGATCGCGAGGCGTTCGAGAAGCGGCTGTGGTTCGGCGTCGAGCCGTTGATCATGAGTAAGGCGGAACGCGCCCGGCGTGCGCAGGAGACCCACCGTGCGGCAGCAGACCGGGAGATCGCCGTGCGGAAGATCTTCGAGCCGTACAACGACGCTCTCCTGATGGCCGAGCGCGACGGCGTCGTCCAACATGTCGTCGAACTGTTCGGATCGAACCCGGTGATCAGCGAGTTCCAGGTGGGCGCGCCCGCGCACCACGACCGGTACCTGACGTTCGGATCCGGCGGCGAGATCATGGTCCGGGACGGGGCCGTGAAGGCGATCTTCTTCCACGTCCAGCCCACCGAGGCGGCGCAGCACGGCTTCACAGGGCTGAACACCCTGATCCCCGGTTTGCGACAGGACGCTTCGAGAAGCCAGGTCGAGGACGCACTGGGCAAGCCGGTCGTCGGACGGACGGGCCCGAGCACGACCCACTCCGTCGGGGGCGGGTTCGTGAAGGTCTTCTACGACACGTGGGCGAAGAAGGACGCACCGAACCATCTGAAGCTCATCCAGCTGACGGCGGAGGACACGTACGCCAGGACCGATCCCTCCGACGAGCGGTGTCCCTGCTGCGCGGGCATGCTGGTCAGAAGAGCCTCGGCGTCCGGGGGCGTCGATGTGGGCTCGACGATCACAGCGTTGCGCCACGGCGTCGCCGCCGGCCGCCTCCGCCAGGCGCACAGATGGGTGGCGCTGCAGGACATGCTCACCCTGCACGACTCCGGACTGATGGAGCACGTCGCCGCCCACCTGGAATGCACGATCTGCCGCCGGCACATGGCCTTCGCTCTGCACCGCGACGCAGACCCGACATTCGGGTACGCCTCGCTCAACGACATCCGTCGCCGGACCCCGGAGCCGGTCCCGCCCGTGGAGCAATGGGGAGACGCGGACCGGATCGCACAGGAAGCACAGCGCCCTGAACAAGTCGCAACCGACGGCAGCTCCTGGATCCTGTTCGCGGTGGGCGAGCAACTCTTCATGAACGCCCGCTGCTGGTACAGCGCCGTCGACGGGTCGAGGCTCATCCGCCTGGAGGCCGCCGAGGTACGGCAGTACGAACGTGACGGCGAGGCCTACCTGTCCCGACTGCAGAAGACGATCAACCGCACCTGGACGAGCGAAGAGGATCCTTGGCGCTCGCGCGACCTGACACGGGGTGGGATGTCGAACGAGGAGGCCATCGAGGCGAGCCTGGCCACCCCGCAGGAGGAACAGGCGTGATCATCCGGGCACCACGGCGCCCGGCACGGCGCTCCCGCTCCTGCCGATTCCGACAGGGTCGGCGACGGCTCTGTCACACGCTACGGCAACAGCTGCTCGGTGCATCCGGGTCAGGGCCAGGACCCCAGCGTGTGGAGTGTCAGGAGACCGCAGAGCGTCAGCTGTACCGCCCCGACGACACGATGCCCGATCCGTAGCAGCACGAGGGCAGTTACGCCGACCGCCAGGGCCAGAGCACCGAAGCCCACCACCGGCGTCCAGTCCAGGGGTGGTACGCCGGTCGCCGTCATCCCCGAGCCGGCATCCATCCGGTCCAGCCCCCGGGCGGCGAGCAGGATGACGACCAACAGCGCGGCCGCCACGTCGGCCACCAGCACGAGTAGCAGGACACACCCTGAGGTGACGGCACTCTCTCTGGCGGAGGACTGCTTGCCGGCACGTTCAGGCATGTCTTGACGATAGCTCGGAATTCATCCCTCCGAACGGCCCGTCGCCGACTCGCAGCACAGAAGCCGGCCGACGACGAGCTGGGCATCGGTGTGACCGCAGCGCAGACGTGCCGCCACCACACCCCTCCCCCGCCGTTCGGCGTTTCGTAGAAAAAAATGACAGGAAGCGAGAATTCGATTATCCCTGAATCACTTCAGGCAATAAAAAATGCCCTTGCGCATCACGCAGGGCATCACAGCGGGTGTCACACCGTCAGAAGATACCGAAGAACTCCGCCGCGAAGTCCAGGAGCCTCACGGCATTGAGGAATGCATAGAGGACCTTGAAGGCCTTCACCGTCCGGCGAACCGCTCGACGTTCGCACCACCGCCGCCGGCCTCCATCCTGCGGCTCCGGTCGAGGGCTTCGAGGTGACGTGTTGTTACTACTGGTGTCCATAGGCATCCTTTGATTACAGAGAGTGTCTGGAAATGGGCATAATGAAGCCGGAGGGGGTCGGGCCTCCGGCAGGGCATGCGCGTGCATTGAATTAGGTCTCATCGTGCTCGACGAGCAGACGCGACTTCTCTTACTTCACTTCTTATCTTACACCCAGTCAGGCTTATTCGTCCAGCAAGGATTTGCTCTCCGGAGCAGGCCGCAGGTGTTCCTCCGGACCTGCAACTCCCCCATCGGAACCTGTCCACTAAACAGACTACCGGGCACCACTGACATCAGATCAGCCGATGGGTGGTACCGGTGCGAGAAGAACACTGCTGGATTCATCACTGACCGCCCTTCAGGTGGTTCGAGAATCCGCGGAACACGGTCGTGGAGTTCCCGCACGAGGGGGCGGGCGTCACTCCCGTTCTCCGGTCCTTGATGCGTCCAGGCAGGCCCGGTGGGTCACGAGCCTGCCGATCGACGAACCCGAACGGCCCCGAGGAGGACCGCGCACCTCTCTCACATCAGGATGCGCTGCGCCCGGGCGTACTGGTGGATCAGTTCGCCGCCGATCTCCGAAGCCAGTGCGGTGGTGATCCCGGACCGGTCCTGGGGTGGTGACATTCCCGTCACCTCGAATCCGACCGGGCACAGGTCTCCCACGCACCGCAGGAACCCGAGAAGCTCCCGCGAGGTGAGCCCGCCCGGCACCCGGATACCGGTACCGGGGGCGAAGGCCGGGTCGGCGACGTCGACCGCCACCGACACGTAGACGGGCCGGCGTGCGATCCGGTGCCGGACGACGTCCGCGGCACCCCGGACACCGAGTCGGCCGAACCGACCGACGTCGAGCATCAGTCCGCCCTGGGCATGGCCGGAGTCACCGGCGCCCCGCAGGCCGATCCGGACCACCGCCGCAGGGTCGACGAGGCATTCGTCGATCGCCTGGTCCAGGAAATCGCCTTGGGGGTGCGCACCTGCGGGATCCGCGGCCAGGTGGAGAAGGGCGACAGGACCGTGGATCTCGGCCACCGCGCGCAGCGCCGCCAGGGTCAGCGACCGGCTACCGCCGAGGAGCAGCACGGCGGCGTTGCCCGCGAGGAGGTGGGACAGACGCTTGTACGGGACCTCGGGGGCCGCACCGGAGATCCACGGCGTCAGATCCAAGTCGCCGCCGTCCACGCAGTCGACAAGATCGAAGGTACCCGGGCCACGGTCCGCACCGGGAACGTGCGCGACGGCCGAAGCGCTGCGGACGGCGCCCGGCCCCAGTCGATTCCCGGGGAACCAGCCCGACTCGTCGTACGGCACACCGAGAACGACGAGGTCACGGGCCGTCGGGTCCAGGTCGAGCGGCAGCCGCATGAAGGTGAGGGTCCGCGCGCAGGAACGCGCTGGCGAGGGGATGCGCTCCACGGTCGGACAGCTCCTCCGGGCTCGGCGATCTGTCGGCAACGGGCGGACCGACCGCCCGGGGGCGGTCGAGGCGGCCTTCGGTCACTGTGCATCGGGGCGCTCTCCCCGCGCTCCCCGAGTCCCCACACACCCGCATACCCGCATACCCCCGCACCCGCGCACCCGCGCACCCGCGCACCCGCAGAGCCGTGACAGCGCGAACGGCAGCACGTCGTGAGGGCGGGAAGACCTCGCAGTGACCTCGCCCCTTCCACACGTTCGAGCCTTGCAACACGCCCCCGGGTCACCGGAATCACCATGATGCCGGAAGGTAATGTCTCCAGCACTCCTAGTAACCGGAACCGTGGGGAGACCATGTCGGACAGGCGCACGACCCTCGTCGAATCGGTGACGGGGCCGAGTGCCGCCGTCACCGGTGCGGTCCCGTCCGCACCGCCGCCCGCGGGCCGTCGGCGCGGACCCTTCTCCGTGGGGGTGCGGTTGCGCTGGCTCGGCGTCAGCGGGTGGGAGATCGTGATCCACCGAGGGCGCCACAGGCGCAGCATCCTGTTCGATCCCTACCTGAGCCGCATGCCCTTCACGGATGCGCAGGGCGTCACGGAGCACGGCATCCCTCTGCGCCTCGACCCCGAGGCGGTCGAGGCGGTCGCGTCACGGCATCTCACCGGTGCCCCGGAACTGATCCTGGTGAGCCACGGGCACTTCGACCATGTGGCCGACGTCCCGCAGCTCCTGGCCCGGCCTGAGTGGCAGCAGTCACGCGTCCGGGTGCTGTGTGACACCACGGTGTCCAACCTGCTCGCCGCCATGGGCACCCCGCGGCGGCGTCTCGCGGACGCCGTCGTGGTCGGGGGCGGGGAACACCTGCAGTTCGACGGGTACACGGTCGAGGTGTTCCGCAGCCTGCACAGCCGGCGTCCCGACTACGGCTACTTCGCTCCCGGCCACCGGCTCGTCCCACCACCCCCGCCTTCGGTTCTGGGTGAACTCGTCGAGGGCAACACCCTGGCCTACCAGGTGTCCGTCGAGGGCGGGCCCTCGATCCTGCTCATGGGGGCGAGCAACTTCGCCGAGCGGGAGATCACCGGGATCCGCCCGGACGTGGCGGCGGTCCCGATGACGACGACCACGGCGGTGCACCGCTACCCCGGGCGGCTCCTCTCGGCCGTCGGGAACCCGCGGATGCTGATTCCGTGTCACCACGACGACATGGTCACACCGCTGACGGGCCCGGCGGGCCCGCTGAGGGCCTCCGTCTCCGAGTCGTCCGTACGTGACCTGGAGTCGGCGGCCGGTCCCGGCTCCCGTGTGGTGGCGCCACGTCACCTCGAGGCCATGGACCTGGTCGCAGCACTCACCTGAGGGAGGTGCCGTCCCCCGGCGTGCCGTACAGGTCCAGGTAGGAAGGGAAGACGCCGCCGGGAGTGTCCGTGGTCCGGGCGGCGAGCGCCGCGTGCACCACGGCCCGGGAGACCACGTCGGCACCCGCCGCGAGGATCTCGTTGGCCGCCGTGACCTCGGTGTGGGCCCCCCAGCCGGTACGGTCCCCGTCCCCGTCCGCGCCGGCCAGAGGCAGCCGGCCGGTCGACAGTGCGAACACGGTGTCGCCGTCGGTCAGCAGGTGCACCGGCCGGATCGTGCGGGCCAGGCCGTCGTGCGCGGTGCCCGCCAGTTTCTGTGCCTGAGGCCGGGTGAGGGCGGCGTCGGTCGCCACGACGACCAGGGTCGTGTTCAGCTGCCGTACCTCGTCGGCCTGCCGCCGTCGGCTCTCCGTACGCGCGGCCGCCAGACGTTCCGCCGCCCGGGTGTGCACGGCGGTTTCCGGGACCGGGGCGTGCAGCCCGCAGGCCCGGAATTCGTCACCCACCTCCGTCCAGGCTCCGTGGAGTGCGCCGGTGGCCGGGTCCACGAGCGAGCCGGAGGCGTTCACGGCGGCGAGGGCCGCGACGGTCGCTCCGGACGGAAGGACGATGCTCGCGGTGCCGAGACCGCCTTTCATGCCACCGGCCACCGCGCCCGTGCCGGCCCCCACGCATCCCTGGGGGACGGCCGCGCCCTCATCACCGGCGGCCGCCCTGTCGACGGCCTCCCGTCCCAGCTCCGCCCCCGGCCTGGCCGTCCAGACACCTCCCCGCCCCAGGTCGAAAAGGGCTGCGGCGGGCACGACCGGCACCACCTGGGCCGGGCCGGCACCCACGCGGAAACCCCGGCCCCGCTCCTCCAGCCAGGCGGCCACGCCGGACGCCGCGTCGAGGCCGAAGGCGCTGCCTCCGGTCAGCACCACGGCGTCGATCCGGGACACCAGGTTGCGCGGGTCCAGGGCGTCGGTCTCCCGGGTTCCCGGCCCGCCGCCGCGCACGTCGACCGCCGCGACCATTCCGTCCTCCGGGGCGAGGACCGCGGTGACACCGGTCAGCCAGCCGTCCCCGGTGCGCGTGGCGTGCCCGACCCGGATCCCGGCCACGTCCGTCAACGCGTTGCGCGGTCCGACGCGCGGTGCCGGTCCGGGTGTCCGCATCCCGCTCATCCGCTGTCCCCAGTTCTCTCGCCTGCCTCGACGGCGCCGGTTCGCGCCGCCGTCCCGTGCACATGATCCTCCGGTCGGGCCGGACGGGGATGCCGGTTCCCGCAGAACCTCCCCGGCCGGGCCCGGTGTTCCCTACGCTTGTCGTCCGTGACTGACGACGGGACCAACGCACCGGACGACGGCCTGCCGCCCTGGCTGACCGGCATGGTCCGAAGAACGGAGGGCGAGGTCCCGCCGGAGCTGGCACGGTACGCGGGCCCCGCACCCGCAGGTGCGCTGGGCTCCGCCGTCCTGGTGCTCTTCGGCACCGGCGCCCGGGGCCCGGACCTGCTCTTCCTGCGACGTTCCGGATCTCTGAGGAACTACCCGGACCAGGTGTGCTTCCCCGGTGGCTCCTCCGCTCCCGCTGACGCCGACCACATACGCACCGCGCTGCGCGAGACGTGGGAGGAGACGGGACTGGACCCGTCGGAGGTCCGGATCGCCGGCACGGTGTTCCCGCTGCACCTCGCCCACAGCGGTTTCTCCGTCGTTCCCGTGCTCGGCTGGTGGGGGTCGGGCTCGGAGATAGCCGGGGACGGCGAGGAGATCGTGTCCGTCCACCGTGTTCCCCTCACGGAGCTCTCCGATCCCGCGGCGCGGCTGTTGGTGCGGCTTCCGGACGGGCATCTCAGCCCCGCGTTCCTGGTCAGGAACGTGTTCGTGTGGGGTCTCACCGCCGCCCTCACCGCCTGGCTGCTTCGGCTCGGCGGCTGGGAACGGCCCTGGGACACCGACCGGATCGAGGACCTGCCCGACGTCCGGCGCCGCTACGGAGGCGGCCCGCCCCCCTGAGCCGGGCCGGTGGCGGTCACATCGCCGGAGGCGGGGCCGGCCCGTCGGAGTGCCCGTTCCCGCTGACCCGCGCGAAAGCCGTCGACCGGCCCCGAGGACGAGCGCAGCAGGGCGAGGTACTCGGACGTCTCCGTCGCCACGGCCTCCTCGACGGTCCGGCCGAGACCCCCCATCACCGCAGCCTTCAGGTGCCGGAGGCTGTCGCCCGGGATGTCGGCGAGGGTGCGGGCGAAGACGGTGGTCTCCTCACGGAGCCTGTCCCGCGGCACCGCGCGCAGCGCCAGTTTCTTCTCGACGGCCTCGGCGGCCGACATCCACCGGCCGGTCATCAGCAGTTCCATCGCGGGCTGCAGACCCATCTTCCTGACGGTGCGATGGGTGGCCCCGGCTCCCGGCATGTGACCGTACGGGGTGTGTACGTCGCCGATCCGGGCCTCTTCGGCGATCAGTACGAAGTCGCAGGCCACCACCATCTCGAAGCCGCTGGCGCGCGCCTTGGCCTGAACCATGGCGATCGTCGGGACCGGCATGCGCTCCAGGGCGAAGACGACCCCGTTCAGCCGTTCCAGGTAGGCGGCGAACAGATCGGAATCGGGCTCCTCGCCGTCCAGGACCTCGGTGAGGAAACCGAGGTCGCTGCCTATGCAGAAGGCCCTGTCGCCGGCACCGGTGAGCACGAGCACACGACTCGAACCGTCGTCGGCGACGCGGGCGAAGGCGTCCAGCAGTTCGTGGTGCATCTGCTCGGTGGTGGCGTTGAGCCGCTCGGGCCGGTTGAGGGTGACCCAGGCGATCCCGTCGGCGCGGCGCAGCAGAATCGTCTCGTACGCCGGTTCTGGCCCCTCGGCCGTCACCGGGCGAGGTCCGCCGCGAGCGGGACCCCGGTCATCGCTTCACCGCGCGCGGACACGTCCGCCCGGACGAAGACGAGGGCGTAGGCGCGACGTGGTCCGTCGGTGAGGTTCGGCCCGGAGCCGTGCAGGGTGTTGGCGTGGTGGACCAGCGCGCTGCCCGCGGGCACCGGGTACTCCACGGGTTCCCGCTCGCTGCGCGCCTCCACCAGGACCGCGCCCTCCTCCGGGCGGGTGTGTTCCACCCGGCCCCACCGGTGGCTGCCGAGTACGTACTGGACGCAGCCGTTCTCCGGTGTGGCGTCGTCCAGCGCCATCCACACCGTGACCGCCTCGGGCGGGCTGAGGTGCCAGTAGCGGTTGTCCTGGTGCAGGACGAGACGGCTGCGTTCGCCCTTGCCGGCCGGCTTGTAGAAGGAGTGGTCGCGGAACAGGCGCACCGGTCCGCCGAGCAGTGCCTCCACCCGCCGGTACAAATCGGTCCTGCGGACCTGGGCCTCGCACGCCTCGTCGGACCGCCACAGGTTCACCTTCTGCAGCAGAGCAAGGTCGAGCGGTCTGCCCCTGCGCTCCGACAGGTCGCGTACCCCTTCCGCGGGCCGGCCGTCGTCGAAGAAGGCCCGCTCCACGCTCACCCGGAGGTCCGCCACCTGTCCGGGCGTCAGCACGTGGTCCCAGCGGACCACTCCGTCGCGCCGGAAGACCTCGCGCTCGTCCGCCGCCGGGTCCGTCGTGGTCGCCGGCTCCACCGCGCCGGAGGACGAAGGGGAAGCAGTCATGACACTCCTCGGGCAGATGAGGGCCGGGCAGTCACGGGGTACCGGGTGGACCGGCCTGGCCGGCCCGGAGGGCTTCCGCGGGACATCGCACGATGCTGCCACAGGCCCGGTCACCGGCCCATAGGCCGAGACGTCATCGCGGTGATGCGCCCACGGCATGGCTCCCTCCGGCCGGGGCCACTCATGCCGTCGGCGGGTTCCGGTGACCCGCGATTGGCATTGGACGCGGCTCCGAGGTGCGTTGTCCCCTGTACTGCGGCTTGCAAAGCCCCATGTGACCCCCCGTCCATGCGAGCCGTTCCGGGAACCGCTCCCGCCTCCTCGCAGGCGGCAGGCACGGCATCACCATGTTCGCCACCCACGGAGCCGGGTGCACAGGCTGTGCGGGCAGTCGGTCGGTGCCCCCGGGACTGTCCACGCGCAGGAGGCCAGACACGCATGCAGGTTCTACTCGTGAACGCTCGCCGGTCGTCGTACTCCGGGGAATCGATCTCCGCACCGCAACTCGGGCTGCTCTCCCTGGCCGCGACACTCCGGGAAGGCACCTTCCACGACACCAAGGGCACCGACGTCCGGTTCATCGACGACCAGTTGTTCGTCCTGCAGAGGCCGTTGGCCACACCCAACGAGTTCCTCCGCGGCCATCACCCGGACATCGTCGGCATCCAGGTCCTCACCTCCAGCCTGAAGAACGGCATCAAACTCGGTGCCGAGAGCCGTCGCCATCATCCGAACGCGCTCGTCGTCTACGGCGGTGTCGGCGCCACCCCGCTGGCACGCAAGCTCGTCGAGGACGGATCCGCGGACGTGGTGGTCAAGGGTGAGGGTGAGGTCACCTTCTCCCATCTGGTCCACGAGTACGGCAACAACGGCCGCAAGAACCTGCGCAAGGTCCGCGGCATCGTGTTCCGCGACGACGACGGCACGGTGGTCGAGACACCGGCCGCGCCGCAGGTGATGCGTCTCGACAAGCTGCCCAAGCCGGCCAGGGACCTGGCGGACATGCAGCTCTACAACCAGATCTCCCGGGGCAGGTCCGGCAACCTCGTCACCAGCCGCGGCTGTTCGTACGCCTGCGCCTACTGCTACTCCAAGCACCAGTGGGGAGTCGGCCAGCGCCGGCACAGCGCGGACCGGGTGATCGAGGAGATCCGCGAGCTCGTCGAGGTCCATGGGTTCGACCGGATCCGCATCGAGGACGACGACTTCGTCGAGGACGTCCCGCGCATGCAGGAGCTGTGCCGGAGCATCGAGAAGTCCGGTCTGCAGGGCAAGTTCGAGTGGGAGGCCAAGGCCCGTCCGGACCTCATCGACGACGACATGGCGCGTATGCTGCGCGACTCCGGCTGCTTCCGGCTGCTGGTCGGTGTCGAGACCCTCGACTGGTCGCTGCTCAAGCGGCTCGGCCGGCCGGTCAAGGTCGACGTGACCGAACGCGCGCTGAGCTCGCTCAGCAAGGCGGGGATCGGCGTGCAGGCCACCCTGATCCTGGGCATCCCGGGCGAGACCGACGAGGCGATGCGCTCGACCATCACCTGGCTGCAGTCACGGCTCGGTGACAACCGGCACGACATCGTCTCGCCGTGCTTCTTCGTGCCCTTCCACCACGAGGTGGAGAAGGACATGGCCAAGCGGGTCGACTTCACCCTGGAGACCGACGACAGCGACTGCTTCACCGGCCACATCCCGGTGACCTCCAGCGACGCCGCGTCCATCGACGAACTGTGGAAGCTGTACGACGACATGACCCCGACGCGTCGCGACGGCAAGTACAAGCGCATCGCGTACCTGGCCGACCTGAGCACCGTACAGACCCGGCTCGGGCTGCTCGACGGTGGCGCACCGCAGACGAAGGAGCCGGCGGCGCTGGTTCCGGAGGTCCAGTGAGTGCGCCGACGGCGGCCCTGGGCACGGAGGTCCTGGACGTCCCGGCCTACGACGGTGCGCGGGCGGTCATGTCGCACCGTCCTGACGTCGTCCGCGACGGTGAGGGCCGGCCGTTGGCGCGGCTCGGCTCCACCGGACGTCTGACGCAGTTCCGGATGGCCGAGGAGGCCGGGCGAGCCGCCCGTCGTCTGCGCGGCATCGACGACGCGGACTGGTTCGGGCTGCTGCGCCGCGCCGCCGACCGTGTCACCACCAAGCTGGACAACGGGGACCTCGACGTGTGGCTGCGTGCGCTGTCCGCGGTGAGCGGCCTGCCGCGCCGACGTGCCGCCCGCGGTCTGCGCACGGCCGCTCAGGACCTCGCCCGTATGGAGGAGATCCTGGCCGCGCAGGCCCCCGACGGCACGGTCTCGGCCTACCGGACGGGCGGCAGCGGCCTGGGATGGAGCTGGCGTCCTGCCGGCCGGTCGGTGCTGGTGCGTCAGCCGGGCAATTTCCCGACCATCAACATCGAGTGGCTCCAGGCGCTGGCCACGCGTCGTCCGGTGCTGCTGAGCACCGCGGCGGCCGACCCCTTCACACCGGTCGTCCTCACCGAGGAGCTGTACGCGGCGGGGCTGCCCGAGCACGGTGTGTCCGTGGTGCACGGGGACGCGCCCGCGCTGCGCAGGCTGGCCGACCAGGTGCTGTGGCCGGGCGAGGACGTGCCCGCCGACCTGCCGGCCGGGAAGGTGAAGACGTACCACTTCGGCCGCAGTCGGGCGGTGATCGGTGACCGGCTCCCGGACGACGCCTGGCCTCGGCTGGCCCGCGAGGCGTTCGCGGGCTGCGGCAGGCTCTGCGTCAACATGAGCTCCCTCGTCGTGCTGGGCGATCCGAGGGAGGCTGCCGAGGCGCTGGCCCACGAGTTCGCGGCGCGTCCGGTCCTGCCGCTGGACGACCCCCGGGCGGCGGTGCCCGCGTTCCCGGACCGGGCGGCGCGGGATTCGCTCGCCTTGCGGATCGAGAGGGAGGTCGCCGCCGGCGCGGTGGACGTCACCGCGGCCGCGACCGGTGTGCCCCTGCGGGTGGAACTCGACGGCCAGGCGTTCCTGAGGCCCACGGTGCTGCTGGTGGATCCGGGATCGCCGCTGTTCGGCACGGAGCTCCCCTTCCCCTTCACCGCGGTGGCGCACGTGCCCCGGTCGAAGGCGGTGGCGGCGTGCGCCGGGTCCCTGATCGTGTCCGTGGTCGGCGAGGCCGACGGGCTGGTGCGGGCGCTCGCCGAGGAACCGGGCGTCGACAAGGTCTTCGCCGGTGACCAGTTCGACCGCGGTTACCACCCGTGCGACCCGCACGAGGGCCATCTCGCCGACTTCCTGTTCAAGAAGAAGGCCGTCATCCCGGGCGCCCTCGCGTGACCCGCCCGCACGGCAACGAAGGAGAGGGACCCGTCATGCGATGTCCGAGCGAGTCGAGGCTCCGTCCGATCACCGACGAGGACGTACGCCGCCTCGTCCGCCTGCACTTCGATCCGCAGCACGGCACGCCGTACTGGCTGGAGCGGGACAGGCGGCAGGGCACCGACGCTCTCGGGAAGGTGCACGGTCTCGCCGACGCCGTCGCCCTGATCGGGCTGCTCGACGGCTCCGACCAGATGCACTTCGAGGAGGCCGCGCGCCGGACCCCGCTGGAGAACTTCGTGCCGCGCTCGGTGCTCGCCGAGGGCGGCACGCTGTGGGCGGCGCAGACCGGCGGGACCACGGGGCCGGCCAAGCACGGCACCTGGGGCAGCCGCTACTGGGACGACATCCTCGCCTTCTCGGACGAGTTCCTGGACCTGCACGGTGTCCCGCGCGGGAAGAACTGGCTGTTCGTGGGGCCGATGGGCCCGCACACGACGGGCAGGCTGGTGGTCGCCTTCGCGGAGCGCCGCGGCGGGATGTGCTTCTCCATCGACCTCGACCCGCGGATCGTGAAGATCTTCGGCGAGGAGGGCATGACCGCCGCCTACGACCGCTACGTGGATCACATCTGGGCCCAGATCGCGGAAGTGGCCCGGTCCCAGGACATCGGCGTCCTGTTCTGCACCTCCCGGCTGCTGGAGATGCTGCCGGAACGGCTCGGCACCGAGGCGCTGGCCGGGGTGGAGGCGATCGTCCACGCCGGGACCACCCTGGATCCCGAGACGCACCGCCAGCTGCGGGAGGACTTCTTCCCGGGTGTCCCGGTGGTCGGCATGTACGGCACGTCGACCACCGGCATCAGCTGGCAGAAGCCCTTCGAGGCGGAGGACGAGCACCGTGTGGTGTACGTGCCGTGCCAGCCGCACGTCTCCCTGGACGTCGTCGACGGACAGGGCGACGACGTGCCCTTCGGTGAGGAGGGCCGGGTGCGGGTCTGGCGGCTGACGGACGACGCCCTGCTGCCCGGTTTCTGGGAGCGGGACCGGGCGCGGCGGGTCCGTCCCTACGGGGTCGCGGCCGAACGCTATCCATGGCCGTGGGTGGGAGATCCGTACAGCCCCGAGTTCACCGAGGGACGCCGCGTCGAGGGGGTCTACTGACATGGCCGGATTCATACTGTCCAGCGGTCCGGACGGCAGCATAGACGTCGGGCTCCTCGGCGAGGGCCGGGCGATGGACGTCCTGGTGCGGCGCGACGGCACGGACGTCCTCGTGGTCCAGGGCGACCGGCTGACCGGGGAGGACCCGCCTCAGCACGCGTCACTCGCCGACCTGGCCGCCTGGACCGAGCGTGCCCACAGCCGCTACTGCGCCGTCCTGGTCCGCGAGGGCCGGGCCACCCTGTGGAGCGACGTCGGGGCGACCTGCCCGCTGCACTGGGCGCGTGCCGGCAGGACGCTGCTGGTCGGCACGTCGGCCGGTGCCCTGCTCCCGCGCCTCGGCCGCCCGGTGGTCCTGGGTGACGCCGAACGGTCGCTGCTGCCCGGCGGCCGCTTCGCCGGGGTCACGCCCGTCCCCGCCAACAGCGCGGTGACCCTGGTCGTGGACGCCTACGGCGAGGACCCCGTGTCGGTGCACCGAGTCGCGCACCTGCCCGATCTCGCGACGGTGACGGACGCGGACCAGGCGGTGCGCACCGTCCGGACGGTGCTGGGCGCGTCCGTCGCACGGCTGGCCGCGGGTGCGGACGAGATCGCCGTCTCGCTCAGCGGCGGTGTGGACTCCTCCACGGTCGCGGCGCTGGCGGTGCTGGAGGCGGGCTCGTCGGCGGTGCGCACGTACACCGTGGGCACGCCGTACGGCGACGAGTTCGCCCAGGCGGCCTGGCTGGCGGACCGGCTGGGCACCAAGCACGAGGAGGTGCAGTTCGGTCCGGAGCAGCTCGCCGGGATGCTGCCCGGCATGATCCGCGCACTGGAGACCTGGGACTTGCTCACCCTGCAGATCGCCGCGCCCGCGTGCTTCCTGCAGGGCCACATCGCCACCGACCGCTCCCAGGTGCTGCTGTCCGGGTACGGAGCGGACCTGCTGTTCGCGGGACTCGGCGGCACCGGAGGCGAGGACGCCGTCGAGGGCGCCGTCGTCGCGCAGACCAGGGCGACCGGTCGGAGCAACGAGTTCCACCCCGCGTTCGCCGACGCCCGCCACACCGCCGTACGCCATCCGTACTGGACACGCGAGGTGATGGCCGCCGCCCTGGACATCCGCGGCCGGCTCAAGGTCCGGGACGGGGAGGCGAAGTGGGTGCTGCGCAGCGCCGCCGCCGACGTCCTGCCGGCCGAGGTCGCCTGGCGCCCCAAGCGCGGCATCCACGAAGGCACCGCGATGAGCCACATGTTCGCCGCCGCTCTGGGCAGCGACGACCCCTCCGTCCAGGCCGGGCGGCTGTACGAGATCGCCACCGAGGTCTTCCGGAGCGGAGGGCCCGGGACCGGCCCGGGCGAGGCGGGCCAGGACCGACGTCTGGGAGGCATGGGATGAGGGTTCTGCTGATATGGCCCCGCAACGAACGCGCTCTGCTCAGTGACCGGCTGAGCTGTTGCGAACCGTTGCCGCTCGAATACCTCGGCGGCGCACTGCGCGGGCATCACGACGTGACGATCCACGACCTGCGCCTGGACGCGCCGCTGGCGGACTACGCGGCGACGCACGAACCGCCGGACCTGGTGGGCGTGGCCATCCCCTACACCACCAGCGTCCGGGTGTCCCGTGAGGTGAGCCGTGAGGCCCGCCGCCTGTGGCCGGACGTGCCGATCGTGCTCGGCGGACACCACCCGACGGTCTCGGCGGAGTGGCTCGACGGTTTCGCCGCCGACTGGGTGGTGGCGGGCGAGGGCGGCGCGCCGCTGAACCGGCTGGCCGCCGACCTGGAGGCGGGCCGCACCCCGCAGACGGGGGTGGGGCTCGCGCCGTACGACTCCCGCACCGGCCTGGAGCGCGACCGGCGGCCGCGCCCCGCGGCCCTCAACGATCTGCCGATGCCGGACCGTTCGCTGCTCGCGCACCACCGGCAGGACTACTTCCACTCGATCTACCGGCCGGTGTCCCTGATCCGGTTCACCGCGGGTTGTCCGTACACCTGCAAGTTCTGTTCGCTGTGGCGGATGACGGACAGGCGCTATCTGGTCAAGGACATCGACCGGGTCCTCGCCGAGATCGACGACATCGAGGGCCAGAACCTCTACGTGGTGGACGACGAGGCGTTCATCCAGCCGGCGCGCATGCTGGAACTCGCCGACGCCATCGACAAGGCCGGCTTCCGCAAGCGGTTCCACATGTACATCCGCACCGACACCGCGTTGCGCCGGCCCGACGTCATCGCCCGCTGGGCCGAGATCGGCCTGGACTCGGTACTGGTCGGGGCCGAGTCGATGACCGACGACGAACTGTCCGGCTACCGCAAGGGGACCGACGCCGACCAGACCCGGCGGGCCCTCGACCTCTTCCACACCAACCAGGTGAAGGTGCGGGCGAATTTCATCGTCCAGCCCAACTGGGTCGGCGAGGACTTCGCACGGCTGGGCAGGACGATCGAGGAGCTGCAGGTCGACATGCCGAGCTTCTCCGTGCTGACCCCGCTTCCGGGCACGGACCTCTACGACGAGAGCCGGGACCAGCACATCAGCGACGACCCCGAACTCTTCGACTGCTACCACTCGCTGTTCCCGACGAAGCTGCCGCTGGAGGACTTCTACCACCGGCTGGCCGACCTGCTGGCGGGAGCGAGCGCCCGCCCCGCCCCGGGGGTGGCCTCCGGCCAGGATCCGTCCGTCTTCTACTACTCCGACAACAGCGCCTTCGACGAGATGCTCAGCGGCATCCGCCTCGCCGCCGGACCGGGCCGCGACCGGGAGCCGGAGCGTGTCCCGAGCACCGGATGACACCGCTCTCCTCCCCCGACCGACCCCGGCACGCCGGTGCCGTACCGCAGCCGAGCAGATCCGACCCCGAGGAGCCGTGACCCGAGCATGTCCACCGAATCCTCCCGCCGCCGCAAGGTGTACTTCATCGGCCTCAACGCGGTGCCCTTCCTCCCTCTGGTCGCCGGCCTGCTGCGCACGTACGCGGAACAGGACGAGCGCATCGCGGCGTCCTACGACTTCCAGGAGCCGCTGTTCCTCGTCGCCCCCGTGCAGGAGATGGCGGACGGCATCACAGAGCCGGACGTCCTCGCCCTGTCCTGCTACGTGTGGAACTTCCGCCGCCAGATGAAGGTGGCGAAGATCCTCAAGGAGCGCTATCCGGACATGCTCGTGGTGGCCGGCGGGCCGCACGTGCCCGACCGGGTGGGCGACTTCTTCACGCAGCACCCCTACGTCGACGTACTGGCCCACGGCGAAGGAGAGGTGGCCTTCCGGGAGCTGCTGTCCGCGCGGCTCCAGGACGCTCCCGTCTACACCGGCGTGCCCGGTGTCACGGTGAACGAGCGGAACACCCCGGTCGCCGGCCCGCCCGCCAAGCGGCTGCCACGGCGTATCGAGACCCCCAGTCCCTACCTGAACGGGGTGATGGACGGGGCCGTGAAGACCTGCCGGGAGCGCGGGCTGCGTTTCTACGCGCTGTGGGAGACCAATCGTGGCTGCCCGTACTCCTGCGCGTTCTGCGACTGGGGGTCGGCGACGATGAGCGCTCTTCGGATGTTCGAGGAGGAGCGCGTCCAGCACGAGATCGAGTGGTTCGCCCGCAACGACGTGGAGGACCTGTTCATCTGCGACGCCAACTTCGGCATCATGCCGCGCGACCTGGAGATCGCGCACGCGCTGGCGGAGGCACGTACGGAGGCGGGGTCGCCGAAACAGATCCGGGTCAACTTCGCCAAGAACTCCAACGACCGGGTCTTCGACATCAGCAAGGCCTGGCACGACGCCGATCTGCTGATGGGGACCACGCTGTCCATGCAGAGCACCGACATGGACGTCCTGGAGGCGATCGACCGCAAGAACATCGGCCTCGACAACTACCGCAAGCTGCAGCAGCGGTACGCCGTCGAGAACATCCACACCTACACCGAGCTGATCCTGGGGCTTCCCCTGGAGACCGCCCGCACCTTCCGCGAAGGCATCGGCTCCCTGCTGGAGGCCGGCAACCACGAGGACATCCGGGTCTACGAATTCGGCATCCTGCCCAACGCGCCGATCAACACCCCGGAGAAGATCGCCGGCTACGGCCTTCGTACGGTCCCCAAACGCCTCTACGTCGAACGTCCCGGCACCCCGGACGACGAGGCCGAGACGATGGACATGGTGATGGAGACCAGCGCCATGCCCCGCGACGAATGGGTCGAGTCCTTCGCCTTCGTGCAGGCGGTGCAGTTCCTGCACAACGGCTGTTACACCCGCTACCTGTCGGTCTACCTCCGCCAGGAGCACGGGATCGGCTACACGGCCTTCTACGAGGGGCTGCAGAACCACTTCACGGACAGGCCCACGAGCTTCATCGGCTCCCTCTACCTGCGCATGCGCAGCCTGTACCAGGACTACATCGACATCCCGACCCTGCCGTTGGCCAACCTGGTCGCCAGCCAGCCCGACCTGGCCACCCATCTCGCCCCCTACGGCAGACGACGGGGCTGGACGATCGACAACTGGGGTTGGCTGCGGGTGGCCACGGAGTTCGACCGTTTCCACGACGAACTGGTCGACTACCTCCGCACCCTGGGACTCGACCCCGACCAGGACGCGCGGCTGCGCGACGTCCTGCGCTTCCAGCGTGACGTCATGCTGCGCCCGGACTACGACGCGCAGCACGGCAAGACCGCCGAGTACGACCACGACTGGCCCGGCTACTTCGGCGGCGGCCCGCTGCGCACACAGCGGGTACGGGTGGAGTACACGGATCAGCAGTTCGGTGCGAACGGCCGCTTCCGCCCGGCTCCGGGTGACCTGAAGGCGTTCGCTCTTGCGGCGATCGGGCCGAGTTATCCGGTCTCGCGGATCGGCCACTACCGGCACCGTATCGAGTCTGCCGAGGTGACTCCCCTGGCGGAACCCGCGTTCAGCGAGCAGCTGTGACCGCGGGTCCCGGCGCCGCGGGTTCCGCCGCCCCGCCCCACCGCGCGGCGCTGGCCGTGCTCGCCGGGGCCTGTGGTCTGTTCGCACTGCTCCAGCTCGGTGTCGCGACCCTGCTGCCGCAGATCCAGGAAGCCTTCGGTGTGTCCGGCTCGGAGGCCGCCTGGGTGGTCACGGGACACCTGCTCGTCGGCTGTGTCGCCACCCCTGTCGTGAGCCGGTTCGGCGACCTGTACGGCAGGCGCGCGGTGATGCTCTGCGTCCTGGCCGTGGTCGCGGTGGCATCCGTGGTGTCGGCGCTCACCGGGTCCTTCACCGTGCTGCTCGTCGCGCGCCTGGTGCAGGGCGTGGCCGGCGGCCTCTTCCCTCTGTGCGTCGGCCTGCTGCGGGAGGGATTCCCCCAGAGGTCGCTGTCCGGTCCGTCGGGGCTGCTCTCCGCCTCCTTCGGAACCGGGGGCGGGGTCGGCATCGTGCTGGCGGGCATGTTCGGCGGCGGTCTCCCGGCGGTGCGCTGGCTGTTCGCGGCGGCCGCGCTCCTCGCGGTGGTCCTGCTGGTGGCGGGCGCCTCCGTGCTGCCCGAGACGCCGCGCCGGCCCGCCACCCGCATCGACATCCCCGGGCTGCTGCTCCTCGGTACCGTCAGCACCTGCCTGCTGCTGGCACTGACCCGTTACGGCCAGGAGGGGCTCGGCTCGGTGACCGGCGCTGCTCTGCTGGCGGCCGCTGCGGCGGGCTGTGCCCTCCTGCTCCGGGTGGAGCGCAGGTCCCCGGAGCCGGTGCTGGACATGCGCCTCATGTCCCGCCGGCCCCTCCTCTGCCTGAACCTGGTCAGCCTGCTGACCGGGCTGGTGATGTTCCAGATCGGCGTGCTCGCCCCCGCTCTGGTGGCCGCTCCCCGCGACACGGGGTACGGCCTCGGCGCGGGCGGTGCCGTCCTGACCCTGGTCATGCTGCCCATGCAGCTCGGCGCGCTGTCCGGCGGGCTGCTGTCCGGCTGGCTGCGGGAGTCGGGGAGGCTGACCGCCCGCGCGGTGATGGGGACGAGCACGGCTCTCTTCGCCGCCGGCGCCGTCGTGTTCGCCGTCCTGCCGTCCGGAGCCGGGGGCCTGGCTCTCGGCACGGCCCTGAACGGCCTGGCCACCGGCCTCTTGGGCGGGGCCATGGCGGAACTGCTGGTGCAGGCGTCACCGACCGGGGCGACCGCGGTGACGGTCGGCCTGAACGGCGTGCTGCGCAACCTCGGCGGAGCCTTCGGAGTGCAGGTCAGTTCCATGGTGCTGGCGGTCGCGGGCGGCGCGTCCTCGCACCCCTCGGCCACCGCCTATCACGCGCTGTTCACCGGTTCGGCCGTCCTGGCTCTCGTCGCGGTGGGCGCGGCCGTTGCCTTCCCGCGGTCACCGGCGCCCCGTCAGGATGTTCCGGTACCGCCCGGCCACACCTCCCGCCCGATTCGGCCAACCACCTGAAGGCCGGGTTCCGCGGGGTGCCGCCGATCTACCGTGGGCAGGTTCCACCGGAATCGATGGGCAGGCCCCGTCACGGCGCGCGCCCCGGCCGTGGCAGTGAGGAGAGCCGGATGTTCGACCTTCGCCGTTCGGACGTGGTGCTGCTGCAGGCGGTGGTGGACCACGGGAGTCTGCACGCGGTCGAGCGGGACGGCTGGATGACCCAGTCGTCCGCCAGCCGTCGCCTCGTCAAACTCGAACGCCGGCTGCGCACCGCACTGGTGAGCCGTGGTGCGACCGGTACCGAACCCACCGAGGCAGGGCACGCCCTCCTGCACGTAGGACGGCGGCTGCTGGCCTCGATCGACTTCGCGATAGCCACCACCCACCACGGTGCCGGCGCGGCGAGTCGGCTGCCCGTGGTGGAGTTCGCCGTGGGGTCGGAGTGGGCGTACGGCCTCGACGGACATCTGGCCGGCCGGTTCCCCGACGTGGTGTTCGACATCGTGCCGGACGACAGCCATCGGATCTGGCAGCGCTTCGAGCGGTACGCCGCCGACGCGGCCCTCGGGTGGGAGACGGCGCGCAGACCCATGGCGCGTCGCGGCGACGTCCTGATCCGGACCATTGCCGAGGAGCCCCAGCAGATCGCGCTGCCGTCCGGACACCCCCTCGCCGAGCAGGGGATCCTCGACCTGCGCGGACTCACCGGCGCGGACTGGGTGGCCGTGGTGGGGGGCGACTCCGGTGACGACCAGGGGTGGGCACTCTCCAGGCTCACTCCGGTCCCGTCGGTCAGTTTCACCGTACGTTCGCAGGGAGCGGCCCTCGACCTGGTGCGCCGTGGTTACGGCATCGCGCTGGTGTCCCCCTCGTCACTCGGCGGAAGCCCCGCACGGGGTGTCGTGCTGCGCCCGCTGCGGCAGAAGTTCGTCCGACGGCTACGGCTCGCGGTCGACCCGCTGGCGATACCGGAACCGCTCGCCGAGGACCTGTGTGCCTCGCTGCGGCGGCGGTACGTACTGCGGACGACGGCGCACGGCTCCGTCCCGGCTGTCACTCAGCAGGACCCGGACCGCGGGACTCCCGCCGATCCCGCCGACGCCGGGTGCGCGGTGCCCCCGCCGGTCCTGCTGTCCGAGTTGCACTGGTCCTCGCCGGGCCGCTGCGGCGGCTTCGAACCCGAGCACCTGCACCTGCTCCGGGTGATCGGCCGGACCGGCAGTCTCAATCAGGCGGCGTCGGCACTGCTGGTCACCCAGCCCGCGCTGACCCGGCGTATCCGCCGTCTCGAAGCGAGTTGCGGCCTGCCGCTGGTGCACAGCACGGCCCGCGGGACCTCGCTGTCGGCCACCGCGCGTCGGCTGCTGGCGTGCACGGGCCCGGCCGAGCACCGGCTCGACGCCCTGGCGAACCACCTGCGCCAGAGCGGTCCGGCTGCCGGCATGCCTCCTGCCGAGGGGGCGGCCGGACCGGTACCCTCTCCGGTCAGGCCCCGGAAGGCGCCGCGCTGAGATGGTCCAGGACTGCCTGGCGCCCGGCCGGCGGCAGCAGGGGAATCAGGGCCCGGGCCGTCTCCCGCGCCGTCCGGTGGTGGACACCGGCCATTCCGAGCTCCCGGGCGGCACGGACGTTCCGTCCGAGGTCGTCCACCATGACGCATTCCTCGAGCCGACGGTCCAGCAGCCGGGCCGTGTGCCGGAAGATCTCCGGTTCCGGCTTGCGCAGCCCCACCTCGCACGAGATCACCACGGTGTCGAACAGCCCCTCCCAGCCACGCCGGTCGTAGGTGTGGCCCCAGGAGTTGGACAGCAGGGCGACCTTCAGCCCCGCGTCGCGCAGGGCACGCAGCAGGCCGACCATGGCCGGCTCGTCGGTGAACGGCGCGAACATCCGCTCCACCAGGCCCTCCGTGACGGGGTGCGAGCCGTCGGAACGCCGGACCAGAGCGGCAAGCGTCCCCTCGAACTCGGACACCGGCAGCTCGCCCCGCTCCACCAGGTGGAACTGCCGCGCCACGGGACCGGGGACAGCCGCCGGTCCGAGGAGCCGCCCCAGCGCGGCGTGGAACTCCGCGGCGTCCACCCCCTCGTCGGCGGCCCACACGGCGATGCCCTCGGCGAAGGACCGGGTGACGACACCGCCCCAGTCGACGACGATCCCCGATATCTCGGCCACGCTCTCCCCCTCGCCTGCGAACGACGGGCCGGCCGGCCCCCGCGGGTACCGCTCCAGGGTGCCCGTCCCTCCCGGCGGACGCAGCCCGCACCGCCCCATCCGTCCTATGCCTTTTGAGGCGTGTGCCGATCCGTCCCCGGGGATGCGTTGCCGTGGTCCGGAGGAGCGGCACATAGTCGACCGGTACGGCATCGTGCGGCAGCAGGCTCACACGTACCGGAGGTGGCACGGATGCGGCTCGGTCGGCCGGTGGAAGACATTGTCCGCGAACTGGACGAGAACGGGTTCGCCCCGCTCGACGATCTCGTCCCCGAATCGGTCCTGGAGGTCATGCGCCGCGGCTGCGACGACCTGATCGGCCGGACCCGGCAGATGCGCCACAGCAGTCAGGGCTGGCAGCTGGAGGCCGAGGGGGACGGCGGCGGCTGGGCGGCCCGCGCGACGGGCAGGGAAGGAATTCCGGGCAAGGTACGGGTGGTGGGTTATGCCCATGAACACTCCCCGGAGATCGCCAAGGTGCCCGGACTGCTCGGCCTGAACGAGAACCTGGTCGAGCCGCTGCACGGTCTGCGCGGCGACTTCTACAACAGCTACCTGTGGGCCAAGCCGTCGGAGGTCGGTTCGGAGAAGCCCTGGCACCAGGACGCGCTCTTCCTCAAGGAGGAGTTCTACGAGGCCTACGAGGACGTCTTCACCATCTGGATCGCCGTGGACGACGCCCGCGAGGACAACGGCTGTCTCCGCTTCCTGCCGGGATCGCACCGCGGGAGCGTCCTGCAGGAGCCTCGCGGCATCAACCGTGAGGACCTCTTCGCCTCCCCGCACGAACCGTCCCTGGACATCGAGACGCTGTGGCCCGAGCTGACTCCGGTCACCCTCCCCAGGCGCCCCGGTTCGGCCGTGATCTTCAGTGCGTTCACCGCGCACACCTCCTCCGCCAACGTCACCGAGGACCAGCGGCGTGCCGTCAGTTACGTCTACTCGCTGCCACGCCGCCCCGGCACCACGGGAGCCGGGCGGTGACGGCTGCGGCCCCCGGAGAATCCCTCGGCACGGCCTCACGGGTACACCGGATGCCCGAGCTGCGCCCGCTCGACCCCGCGGTCCACACGGGCATCGTCTGGGAACTCGCCCGCGCACGGGACCTGGCGGCCCTGGGCCATGAGGAGACGACACACCGGTGGATCGCGGGGCGGCTCACGGCCCCGGGTGTGGACCCCGCGCGTGACGCCAGGCTGTGCCTGGGGTCCGGTGGCGAGGTGACCGGTGCGGCCTGGGCCGGCCGCACCTCGGGGGTGGCCGGCTGGGTCGTCGAACTGGTGCTGGGACCGCGTGCCACCGGGGCGGACGGGCGAGGGCTGCTCGACTTCGCCGTCGCCCGCTGCCGCGAAGGACTCGGCGCGCCGGACGGCTCGGAGCGCGCGTCGCTGTCCTGCTTCACCTCGGAGGGCGAGCACACCACCCGTGCGGCGCTGCGGGATCACGGCTTCGGTTCGCCCCGGGGCTACGACCGGATGTCGGTCGCACTGGACGGCACGCCTGTGCCCGTACCGGCCGTCCCCGGAGCGGTGGTCCGGCCGCTGCGCGAGGAGGCGGACCTGCGTGCCTTCCACCGCGCGAAGAACCAGGCGTACGCCGCCGAGGAGGCCGGCAAGGAGGAGGACTCCTTCGACGCCTGGTCACGGTGGTACCGGTCCGACCCGGGGGTCGCCCCCGAGCAGTGCGCGCTGCTCGAACTCGACGGCGACGTCGTGGGGTTCGTGAACGTCACCGACCGGATGCTGGAGAGCCGTGGCGTGGCCTACGTGCGGCAGCTCGGCATCGATCCGTCCGTGCGCGGCAGGGGGCTCGGCGCTGTGCTGCTGGGCTGGGCGCTGGACGAGGCACGACGCCGGGGCAGGACCGGAATGGTCCTCACCGTGGACCGTGAGAACGTCCGGGCACGCGCCCTGTACCGGCGGCTCGGCTGGCGGGTGGAGTCCCGCTGGGACGACGTCCGGCGCACCGTCACCCTGCCGCGCGGCGGACATGACTGAGGGTGCCTCCGGACCGGCCCCGCCCGGTTCAGTCCTTTCCGATGATGCGACGCATGCGTGCCTGGGCCTCGCCCGCGCTGAACGCCCTGCGGTGCGACTCCTTGGCCTCGGTCCGTACGCGTTCCAGTCCCTCCACGAACGGCGCGTTCACCCGGGGCCGGGTCCCCTGCACCGCGGCCGGGGTGTAACCGGCGATGGTACGGGCCAGTTCCAGGGCACGGTCCAGTACGTCCTCGGAGGGGCGCACCTCGTGGAGCAGACCGTCCTCGAGCGCCCGGTCGGCCGGCCACTCCTCGCAGGTGAAGAGCATGCGCTGCATGACGGAGGTGCCGACGGTGTAACGCAGCATGAAGCCGCCGAAGTTGCAGGCGATGCCGACCCGGAGCTCCGGCATCACCAGCCGGGCGGTGTCCGCGGCCACGCGGTAGTCGCAGCAGAGGGCGATCTGCAGGCCGATACCGATGGCGTAGCCGTCGATGGCGGCCACCACCGGCTTGGAGATGCCGGCGATCGCCGTGTAGAGGTCGGTGATGTCGTCGATCCAGTCGCTCACCTCGTCCCCTCCGGTGAACGCGGAGACCTCGTTGAAGTCACCGCCCACGCCGAAGGAACGGCCGGACCCGCCGTGGAGGACGACGGACCGGACGGAGGCGTCCTGGTCGAGGTCGTGCATCAGCGCGGTCAGTTCCTGCATCCGGGCACGACTGAACGGATTCTGTTCGTGAGCCCCGGAAAACTCCACGAGAACAACTCCGTCTCCGACGTGCGAGCATCCGACGGATTTCTGATTTTTCTGAGAAGGCTGGATCGGAACCGACATCGGCGACCTCTTTCTCGCTCGTTCGGATTATCTTCGGAACCCGGTCGCCGACGCACACTAGGCGCGTTGCGCAGGCCGGGTCAATGGCCGTTCCGACCAACGGTCACATCACTCGGACATTCCTGACGGAAACACCTTACGACCCCCTCCCGCGGGGAATCGCGAGAGTCGGCGGAGAGCGACGGAAGAGGATTCGAAGGAATGCGTGAAAAAGACCGACAGGTGCCGCTGACCATTGTGCTGGGTACGGGACGCTGCGGGTCGACCATGCTGTCCGACCTGGTGAACGAGCACCCCGGAGCTCTCAGTCTGAGCGAGTTCTTCGCCTGTCTCGATCCGGGTGTCTTCCCTGTCGGCACACTGGACGGCCCGGCCTTCTGGAAACTTCTTGGAACCCCGCGCCTCAAACCGAACGTACTCATGACGCATGGGGTGACGGTGCCGGAATACCGGTATCCGATCGGCTCGGGACGTTATGCGGCCGGAGAGGTGCCCGCCATCAGCCTGATGACTCTTCCGCCCCTCACCGGAGACCCGGACGGGCTGTACGACCGAATACGGGCCGAAGTGATCTCATGGCCTCCGGCACCGGTTTCACATCAGTACCTTCGGCTCTTCTCCTGGTGGGCGTTCTCGTCCGGCCGGGATGTCGTCGTCGAGCGTTCCGGAGCGTCGTTGCGGTTCCTTCCGGAGCTGCTGACACAGTTCCCGGCGGCACGGTTCGTCCACATGTACCGGGACGGGCCGGACTCCGCGATGTCGATGAGCCGACATCCCTTGTTCCGGCTGGGGGTCATGATCGGAGACATGCGCGCGGAACTGGGGGTGGACCCGTACCGGAACCCGGATCCTCGGCACACGGAACTGCTCCCGGCCCGGCTGCGCCCGTTCGCCCCCTACAGCCTGGACGCCGCGGCACTCGCCGGGACCGACATCCCCCTGGTCCGGTTCGGTGACATGTGGTCGCGTGCGACGGGAGCACTCCGGCACCTCGCCGGCCTGCCGGCGGAGCGGTTGCTGCATCTCTCCTACGACGCCGTGATGACCGATCCGGAGCCTCAACTGACCACGTTCGGACACTTCGCCGGTCTCGCCGAGCCGGAGGTGTGGGCCGCGCGGGTCGCGGGAAAGGTCGACCGGAAGCGGGCCGGTGCCGCGTCGCGGCTCTCCGCCGGGCAGGCGGAGGAGCTACGTCTGGCCTGTGTGCCCGGCACCCGGCGTCTCACCGGACTCCTCGACGGGACGGCGGCGGCCGCCCGCTGACGCCGGTCCTCGGCGCACCGCCGACCGGCGTGACGCCCGCGGCCGTGGTCAGCCGGAGCTCACGCGCTCGTCGCTCACGGGGCCCCGCCGCACGCCGTCTTGCCCGCCGTGACGGCCACGCCTTACCTTACTTTGAAGTAAGTTTACTTCCCAGTAAGGAGAATGGCCTTGGCTTCCTACCGGACCGTCCTGGTCGGCACCGATGGATCGGAGTCGTCGTTCGCGGCGGTCGCGAGTGCGGCACGCCTCGCTGTCGCCTGTCGGGCCGAGCTTGTGATCGCGTGCGCGTACTCCCCGATGCGTGGGCCGGACCTGGACGTGGCGAAGGACCAGTTGGGAGCCGAGGCGTACCAGGTGGTGGGGTCGGCGCCGGCCGAGGACACCCTGCGCGTGGCGAGAGACAGAGCCCGGGACGAGGGCCTGGAGGACGCTCGATCGGTCGCCGTGGAGGACAGACCCGTCGCGGCCCTGGAGCGCATCGCTCAGGAGTACGCGGCGGATCTGATCGTCGTCGGGAACCGCGGCCTGCGCTCGCTCGCCGGACGGCTCCTCGGCTCGGTGCCTGCGGACATCGCGAGGAAGGCCGGTCTCGACGTGCTGATCGTGCACACCACATGAGCGTGCCGGGGTCGGGGCGGGAGGCGGTGGACGGTTCGGCAGGAAGCGACGAACTACACCAGGCCATCGAGGAGATGCTGCTCGACGGCCGCCGTCTCTGGACGCGACGGGACATCGCCGAGCGTTCCGGGGTGGCACCTGAGCGCTCGGCACAGATCTGGCGGGCGCTCGGGTTTCCGGTCGCCGATGACGACGCGAGGGTGTTCACCGACGCCGATGTCGACGCGCTGCGTTCGGGCGAGCGGCTCGTCGAGGCGGGGCTCATCACCGAGGAGAGCGCGACGGGGATGGCCCGCGCCCTGGGGCACCATCTCTCCCGGCTGGCCGAATGGCAGATGCAGACTCTGTGGACCTGGCTCAGCCACGACTCGGGCGAAGGTGACAGCGGAGCCGGAGCGGCACTGACGGAGCACGCCGCTCAGCTCCTGCCCGAGATGGAGTCGCTGCAACGGCACGTGTGGCGCCGGCATCTGGCGGCCCACGCCGGGCGGATGCTCGCCGCGGACGGTGCGGACATCCTCACGCGGTCCGCACGAGAGAGCGCGGCGGACACGGTGGAGGGGGCGCAGGATCGAGGCGTCGGGGCGACGTCTCCCGTGGGCGGCGAGACCGGGCCTCCTCACGGCGGCGCCGAGATACGCCACCTGGCGGTGGGCTTCACCGACATGGTGGCCTACACGCGGATGACCCGGGGGCTGGACAGTGCCGAACTCGCCCGTGTCCTGGACCGGTTCGAGAGCGTGGTCGGCGATGTGGTCGCCGAGGGACGGGGCAGGGTGGTGAAGACGATCGGCGACGAGGTGTTCTTCGTGTGCGAGTCGGCGTCCGCGGCCGCCGGTATCGCGTTGGAAGTGACCGCCCGGGCCGAGAGCGACCGGGATGTACCGCACCTGCGGACAGGGCTCGCCCACGGCGCGGTCCTCAGTCGCTTCGGAGACGTGTACGGTGCGGCGGTCAACATCGCCGCGCGACTCACCGCGGTGGCCCGGCCCGACACGGTGCTCGTCGACACGGCGTTCGCCGGCGAACTGGCGGGCACGACCTCATACACCCTGAAAGTCCTGCGCCCGGTGTCCGTGCGGGGGTACAGCCGGCTGCGCCCCGTTCTCCTGCGGTCCGCCCGCTCCGGAGAACCGTCGGCACCGCGGCGTAGCCGTCGTTGAACGTGTCGCAACAGCCCGCGGTGGTCATGTCGCCCGACGGCACCGGCACACGGTGGCCGATCCAGGCCGGTCGATCCAGGCCGTCGGCCTCCGGGCGGCGTCCCGTGGTCCCCGGCGGGCAGGCGTACGGCGCCGGGTGCGGTGGCTCGCGAGCGGAGCAGCGCCCGCATGCGGGCGGCGTCCAGGCGTTCCGGCGCAGCCCGATGCCGTGGCCGTCGTCGTGCGCCCGCCAGGGGCCACGGGCGGTCAGGAGGCCGAGGGTGCGTCCTTGTCGAGGATCCTCACCAGTTGGTCGACGGTGGCGGGCATGTGCAGGTGCAGCAGGGCCAGGTCCAGCCCCTCGTCGCCCAGGACGGTCAGCAGGGCTCGGTCGCCCACGGCCTGGATGAGGACATGGCGTCCGGCGCAACGGGTCGTGACGTCGCGCAGGGTCCCACCTTCGGCCTCGTGCGCCAGCCGCTGGCCGAGGCTGAGGGTGGCGGCGGAGAGCGCCGCGATGGATTCGGGGTGCACGGTCGCGGCGTCCGCGGCGACCAGAAGGCCGTCGCCGGTCGACAGGACGAGATCGTGCACCCCCATGACCCGTTCCCGCAGAGCGGTCATGATCTCGACGAGAGGGCCGGGGTGCGAGGTGCCGGACATGTAGCTCCTGGTGTGAGGGAAGGGTGCGCCCGGGGAGGGTCAGGGCTCCGGGCTGTCGATCAGGCGGGTGTACACGCGGCGTAGGAGGCCGATGTCGGGCCGGTGGGCGTCGAGGCCGTCCGGGGGGCGGGGCAGGGTGCTGGGGCTGCCGGGGCGGCGCACCGGCAGCGGCGGGGGCGGCCGGTTCCGGCGGTGGCTCCGGAGACGCCGCGCCAGCAGCAGGTTGCGGGCCTTGGCCCGTGTCCGGCGGCGCGCGTTCACGACCGGTCCGCCCCGCCCAGCTGGTGGGCTCCGGGAGTGCGCCGGGGCAGGGTGACCACCGGGGCGGGCTCCGGACTCCGGGTGCCGGACGCCGGGACGCGCGGTGCCGTGCTCGGACGGGCGTCCGTCACGGGCGCGGTCTCCTGGAGGAGTCCGAGGGTGTGCAACCGGGCGAGGTCGAGCATGACCGCGTACGTTCCGCGCCCCAGGGCGAAGGCCAGATCCCGGGGTGTGCGCCGGTCGTTGGCGGCTCGCAGCAGCGTCACGTACCGGGACGGGAGCAGGGACGGGACGGGTTCGGCGGGCTGGACCCGCAGGGCGGCGAGAGCGCTCGCCGGCATCCACTGGCCGTTCAGGGCGGCCAGGCGACGGGTGGTCTCCGCGGCGATCCGCCGAGGGGTGAGCCCTGGACCGCTGACCGGCACCGGAACCGGCCCCGTGACCTCCCAGCCCTGGGGAGCGGCGAGGGCGAGCACGAAGGCGGCGTCGAACACGGCCGCAACGCAGAGGACTTCGAACTCCGTCGCCGTCAGCAGACCGCGGGCCGACAGTTCGTCCGCCAGTCGGCCCTCCTCGTCACGGCAGGCGGCCCGGACCGCGGTCCACTCGGTGTCCGCTACGCGCCCGGACCTGAGAAGTATCGATTCTGCACCGGGTGCACCGGGGGTTTCGATGCTCACGACGAGTCCCTGCCGCACATGTATCCGACCACCGGGTGCGCCAGCGACGAGTACCGTGGCGTCCCGCTCCTGCTCGTACAGGGTGTGGAGCACCGCCGAGACGTTGCGCGGCCCTTCCGCCCGGGTGGTCACGCGGCCTCCCGGGCCGGGAACACGTCGAGGTGACGCAGCACCAGGGCCAGGTTCGCGCGCTCGCGCTCCAGCGCCACCGCCAGCAGCAGCGGATCACCGAAGCCGGGCAGCACGCGCAGCACGAGCTGGTGCCGGGCACCGGTCACCACCACAGTCTCCAACTCTCCCTCTGCACCGGCTGAATGTAGCCGTTCATCGATGAGTACGGCCAACCGGCCGCATTCGTCGACGCCGAGGTTCTGGGGGCCCGCCGCGCCGTAGGACAGCCCGGAGACCGCGTCTACCAGGGAAACACCAGTTACTCCGGGCACCTGAAGCAGGTGGCCCAAAGAGTCTTCAACCGAAGACACTCGTCCCATCCCTCCCTCCTGAGGCTTCACTTTCGGACAGAAAGCACAGTAGTTTAAAGATCAAGCTCGAAACAGAGCTTCTGGATGTTTTTGCGACATGACGCCGATGTATGACATGACGTCGACGCGGCGCGAACGTGACCGAGGAGCAACACAATGACCGTGGAGACAGCGCTCAAGGAAGCCATGGCGATCGACGGGGCCCTGGGCGTCGCCCTGGTCGACTACGAGAGCGGCATGTCACTGGGGACTCTGGGTGGCGAAGCCGGCCTCGACCTGGAGGTGGCGGCGGCCGGTAACACCGAGGTCGTCCGCGCCAAGATCCGGACGCTGGCGACGCTGGGCATGGAGGACACGATCGAGGACATCCTCATCACCCTCGGCCGGCAGTACCACCTCGTACGCCCCCTCGCGAGCAGCAGCGGCAGCCTCTTCCTCTATCTCGCCCTCGACCGCGGCCGCAGCAACCTCGCCCTGGCCCGGCACAGCCTGAAGCGGATCGAGTCCTCCCTGGACATCTGACCGGTCACGCGGCCGGTCCTCGGTGTTGCGCGGAGGCGGCCGTCGAGCCTCCTGATGCGGTGCGCCCCCACGCCGAAGCGGAGCGCCTGCGCTTCGCAGGCGCTCCGCTTCAGGAGAGGTGTCCGCGGCTCAGCTCAGCGGTTCGATGCGGATGTTGCGGAACCGCACGGCGTTCCCGTGGTCCTGGAGACGGATCGCTCCGGCCGACGGGCTCTCCGGCGCGCCCGCGCCGGTCGGTCCGTCGATCGCGATGTCGTCGTGGACCGTGCGGCCGTTCCACACCACCGTGACGCGCGCGTCGGCGGTCTTCCGCCCGCTGTCGTCGAAGCGGGCCGCACGGAAGGTGACGTCGTAGGTCTGCCAGGTCTCCGGCGCTGTCGCCGCGTTGATGTCCGGTGCCTTCTTCTGGTAGATCGCCCCGGCCTCGTTCGTGTCCGGAGTCGTGTCACCGAACGAGTCGAGGATCTGCAGCTCGTAGCGGTCCTGGAGATAGACGCCGCTGTTGCCGCGGTCCTGACCGGTCACGTCGTCCGGCAGCAGTGGCACCCGGAACTCCATGCGCAGCCTGAAGTCCTGGTAGGCGTCCTTGGTGCGGATGTCGCCGCAGCACACCTCCATGGAACGCTCCGCGGTGAGCGGCCATGCGACACGCCGCCCGTCCGTGTGCTGCCACTGCCCCTGGGAGGCCGTGGTGCCGTCGAAGAGGGAGACGGAAGCACCGTGACGGTGCACGGTGATCAGGTCGAGGTTGACATGACCGGTGTCACCGGTGTCGTAACGGTACGAGAGCGTGTTGCTCCCCGCCTTCAGACGGACCCGCTCGGTCTGCGTGGACCAGGTGTCCCACGTGCCGGTGGAGGGCAGTCGCGTCTGCCGGAGCTTCTTTCCGTTGACGTGGAGGGACAGGGACTTGGTGCCCTGGAAGGGGTTCGGCCCGTTGGAGTAACGCAGGTTCACGTCGTAGTCACCGGCCTTGGGCACGGTCACGTCGAAGGTCGTGCCTGTCCGGTTCTCCGTGTTGTAGCGGTCCACGAAGCCGCTTCCCGAATAACCGGGGTGGTCGGTGTGGACACCCGCGGTGCCGGTGAGGCGCGCCTCCTCCGCCTCGTACAGGGTTGCCGGCGGCGGCTGCTTCCCGGGCAGGGCGTTGAGGGTGTACCAGGCTTCCGTGCTCCACAGCGACTCGCCGGAAGTGGAGGCGAAGGGGCGGGGCGAACGCACATGGACGACCCTGTCGGGCTTGAGCCCGTCGAGGCGGAGCCGCACGGTGCGGCTGTCGCCGGAGAGCGTCGCCGAGCGCACCGCCAGCCGCTCCTCGCCGATCTTCGGGCCTCCGTAGTCGGAGGTGGGGGTGTAGCGCCACTGCTCGGCCCGGTAGTGCGAAGCCAGTTCCTCCGCGGTGGCCTCCGACAGCGGTTGGGTGTACTCGAGGTCGAAGCCGCCGGGGACGGCACGCATCTCCTTGATGTCGAAGGTGTTGCCACCGTTCGGCGTGAGCTTCTGCAGGCCGAACTTCAGCTTGCCTTCCTGGCCCCAGTTGCCGTCGGCGCCGAGACCGCCCGTGTATATGGAGCCGTCGGGACCCATGGTGATGCGGTTGACACCGGCTTCGAGCCCCTGCGTGTACCGGAACACGGCGCCCTGGTACTGCCCCTTCACCTTCTCGAGGTAGGCCCGCTGCAGTCCCCCGTAGGTGACGTCGCCGAACAGCATCTGTCCGGCGAACCGGCCCTTGTCCAGATACAGAGGTGTACTGGGGGAGTTGGCGATCTCGTTCTGCGGCAGCCAGAGCACCGGCCGGGTGGGGGTGCGGTCGTCGAAGGCGCCTGACGGCTGGGTGTAGTGGTTGAAGAAGCGGTCCTGCTTGATCTGGACGAGCTTCGACGCGGGCAGCCAGCCGCCCTGGTTGTCGGTGGTGAACAGGGAGCCCTCGGGGCCCCAGCCGATCCCGTTCGGTGTCCGCAGACCGCCCGCGACAGCCTTGATCCTGCCGGTCTTCTTGCTGACCTTGTACGTGGTGCCGCGGCCCTGCGCGGGCTGGGGAGTGGTGGTGGCGCCGCCGTAGTCGATGGCGACGGACAGGTTCACGTAGAAGTAGCCGTCACGGTAGAGGAGCCCGAAGGCGAACTCGTGGAAGTTTCCGCCGTACGGCCAGGTGGCCACCGTGCGGTACTCATCGGTGACGAAGTCCGCGTCCTTGTCGACGAGTTGCGTCAGCTCGTGCTTCTGCGAGACGTAGAGCGAGCCGTCGACGTACTTGATGCCCATCGGCTCGCGGAGTCCCTCGGCGATCTTCTCCACCGTCACCTTGTCGCGGCTGGTCTCGCCGGTGACATTGCCGAGGAGGTACACCTCTCCGGTGGTGGTTTCCGAGCCGCCCCATGTGGACAGTGCCAGACGGCCGTCGGGCAGCCAGTCCATTCCGGTGACCTGCGGCTCGAAACCCTCCGGGCGGAGGTCGGTGAGGTCGAGGTCGGGACGTACGGCGGTGAGCGGGAGGCCGTCACCGGGGGTGTCCGCGCCCGATTCGCACTCCTTGCGGCCCGGTGCCGTGACCCGGACGACCCCGGCGTCGGTGGTCAGCGCCTCGTTGGGGATGGTGCCGAAGTCACCCGCGCCCGGCGGTTTCCACGCGAGCGTCAGCCGCTGATCGCCGCCACGCTCGAAGTAGTCGACACGGAAGGGATGTGATCCCGCCGTGAGTGAGGCGGATCCGTCCTTCGGCTCGGCACCGTGGAGCCCGTCGTGGTCGATGACCTGCTGGTCGTCGATCGTGAGCCGTGAGCCGTCGTCGCTGGTCAGGCGGAAGTCGTACGTACCGTCGGCGGGAACGACGAGGTAACCGGACACCTCGGCCACGAAGTTGTCGGCGTAGCCGCCGAAGTCGTCGACCGTGGACCAGTCGACGGTGGGCATCAGCTTGTCGTGGTTGGGCGTCTGTCCGGGCTTGAGCGTACACAGACCGCTGAGAGGCACCTGGGTGTCGAACACCCGCAGGGTGACGCCCGGCTCCTGGGGCGGTATGTCACCGGGCGCGGCGGTTGCCGTGGGGCCGGCCCAGACACCTCCCGCGAGGAAGCCCCCGACGAGCAGGGTGGCGAGGTGTCTTCGAGCACGTGGGAACAGCCGTGGATGCATCGATCCTCCAGAAACGGGGGCACTCCGGGCGGGCTGAACTGATCTGCTGATGGCGATCGCCTACGGTTGCGCCGCCACGCTAGGGGGCTTCTGCTGGGGAAGTCCATACTTTGTCATCTGTAAGTTCAAAGTTCGGCCGGCCGTGCACGTCACCCGGAGGAACGGGCCGAGTCGGGGCCGCGGCCGCTCGGGGAAGCCGGATTCGGGACGGGCAACCCCCGGTGACGCACCGGGGGTTGCTCCGGGGGCCGGAAGGCTCCGCGGCCTCCACCCCGCTCACCGCCGGTCGGGAACACCGAAGGACGATCTCCTGTTGGCAAGCCCATAGGTCTGACACACCCCGACGTCGGAGGGCTGAGTGCCACACACATCGCGACCGCTGCGCAAGCTGGGTTTCCTGACCATCGGGCTCTACGACGAGGACGACCCGGGCCGTGGCCACGAGTCCACGCTCCGGCTGATCGAGCTGGGTGAGCGGCTGGGCTTCGACAGCGCGTGGGTCCGCCACCGTCATCTGCAGTACGGCATCTCGTCTCCCGTCGCCGTGCTGGCGGCTGCCACGCAGCGCACCCGGCGCATCGAACTCGGCACCGCGGTCACACCGCTCGGCTGGGAGAATCCACTCCGGCTCGCCGAGGACTTCGCCACGGTCGACGTACTGTCCGGCGGACGCCTCAATCCAGGGATCAGCGTCGGCCCTCCGATGTTCTACGACCGGGTGAAGGACGCCCTGTACCCGCAGACCGCGGAGGCCGAGGACTTCGGTTACGGCCGGGTGGAGCGCCTGCTGGACCTCGTGCGTGGCGAACCCGCCACCGCATCCGGAGGCACGGAGGGCTTCGAGGTCTTCTCCGACCGTGTGCAGCCCCACTCACCGGGGCTGCACCGGCGGATGTGGTACGGCGGGGCAAGTCTGCGGTCGGCCCGGTGGGCAGGCGAGCACGGGATGAATCTGCTGACCAGCAGCGTCGTCAAGGCCGAAGGCCCCGGGGACGAGCCCGCCGACTTCGCCGCCGTCCAGCTCGCGCACATCCGTGCCTTCCGGGCGGCACACCCCGACGGGGAGGCGGCCCGCGTCTCCCAGGGGCTGGTCGTCATCCCGACCGACTCGGCGTCACCCGAGCAACGTGCCAGGTACGAACGCTACGCCGAGGAACGGCTGCCCCGCACCGCAGTTCCGCAGGGGCCGGGACGCATGATGTTCGCGCCTGACCTGGTCGGTACCTCGGAGGTGATCGCCGAGCGACTGCGCGCACACGCGGCGTTCCGCGAGGTGGACGAGGTGGCGTTCGCGCTTCCCTTCACGTTCGAGCACCAGGACTACGAGCAGATACTCACCGACATCGCGACGAAGCTGGCCCCGGCGCTGGGTTGGCGGTCCGGCACCTGACTCACGGCGGGTCGGCCTTCGAGGTGGCCGACACGGCGGGTCGGCCTTCGAGGTGGCCGGGGACAGCCGGATTCCACAGGTCTCCCGGGGGAACGCCCCACTTCTCCGGTGCCCTGGCCCACCATGGAGAGATGATCGTCTCGAACGGCAGTGAACGCGCGCCCGCCATCAGCCTCACGAAGGTCATGGAGCGGGCGCCCGACCTGGTGGACCTGTACAAGGCGGCGGGGAGCAGTGTCCGCGCCCACGGACTGGAAGGTGTACGGGCCGCGGTCTATCTGGTGCTCGACCGCTCCGGGTCCATGCGGCCCTACTACCGGGACGGCACCATGCAGCACCTGGCCGAACAGGTGCTGTCGCTGTCGGCGCACCTCGACGACGACGGCGTCGTGCCGGTCGTGTTCTTCTCGACGGACGTCGACGGGTGCACCGACCTGACGCTCGGCCGGCACCGCGGGCTGATGGACAAGCTCCACGCGAACCTGGGCCACATGGGCCGTACGAACTACCACTGGGCGATGGACGAGGTCATCGACCACTACCTCGCCTCGGGCAGTGAGGCGCCGGCGTTGGTCGTCTTCCAGACCGACGGTGGCCCCACCAGCAGACTCGCCGCCGAGCGCTATCTCTGCAAGGCGGCGCGTCTCCCGCTGTTCTGGCAGTTCATCGGCTTCGGCGACCCCGAGGACAACGAGTTCGCGTTCCTCCACAAGCTGGACACCCTCGCGGTGCCGGCCCGCCGGACCGTCGACAACGCCGGCTTCTTCCATGCCGGCCGCACTCCGCGAACCACCGACGACAACCGCCTCTACGACCACCTCCTGCACGAGTTCCCGCAGTGGCTGGACGCCGCCCGGGCCGCCCGAATCCTGGAGTGAAGGGCGGTCGTCCCACTGTGCCGGAACTGGTGCCCCGGGCCCGGGGCAGCAGCTCCGAGACAGTGGGACCAAGCCGCCCGGAACTGCCGCGATGGCACCGATGACATCGACCCGTCAGCTGCACTCCACGACTGCGCGGGGGCGGACCGAGGCCGCCGGACGAACGACCGGGAGAGGCTCACCGGGGGCGCGGCGGAGCCGTGGAGGCGCGCACGGAGAGCGTCGCTTCGACCGCGGACGGCTCGACGGTGACGCCGTCCTGGAGCAGCAGCCGGACCGCGGCCGCGCCGTGACCGAAAAAGTCCTGCCGGACGGCTGTCAGCGGCGGCGTGCAGTACGAGGCCAGCGCGATGTCGTCGACGCTCACGACGGACACGTCCTCGGGCACCGCGCGGCCGCGCTCGCGCAGGGCGCGGATCAGCCCGAACGCCATCTCGTCACAGGCCACGAAGACCGCGGTGACCTCGGGGATCATCGCGATGATCTGCCCCTGCCGGTATCCCGAGCCTGGCGACCAGTCGCCCTCCAGGGCCGGCGGCGCCTCGATCCCGGCGAGCGCCAGGCACTCCTGCCAGCCTTCTCGCCGCTGACGTGCCTCCAGCCATTCGTCCGGCCCGGAGAGATGCCAGATCTGCCGGTGCCCCAGGTCGAGCAGGTGCTGCGTGGCGATCCGTCCTGCCTCCCGCTGGTCGATGCCGATCACCCGGGCTCCGGCGGTCCGCGAGCCGTCCAGGGTGACGGTCGGGATGTCGCGGGTGATGTCCTCCATCTTCCGGGTCACCGAGATGAGCGGCACCGCGATCACCAGACCGTCGACCCCTTGGTCGGCGAGCCTGGCCAGGGCACGCTCCATCCGCCGGGCGTCGAGTGAGGCGATGGTCGCGATGCTGACCGCGTACCCGGCATCGTCGGCGGCCGACTCGACCCCGGCGGTCACCGCCGAGCGCGAGTAGTAGCCGCCGGAGGCGAGCAGCACGAGCCCGACGGTGAGGCTGCGCCCCGAGGACAGGGCCCTGGCAGCGCTGTTGAACCGGTAGCCGACCTGTTCGACGGCGGCCAGCACGCGCCGGCCAGTGTCGGGGTTGACGTGCGCCGAGCCACGCAGCGCGCGCGAAACGGTCTGGGCCGACACCCCCGCGACCCGGGCCACGTCGGCCATGCTCGGCTGTCTCGGCCGTGCGACGTCCTCGTTCATGGCGTCCCCTCCCCCGCGGCAATCCGCGGACCTTGCCGATCTTGTCGTCATGTCATCGATAACATACCCTCCTGCCGTGACCGATTCGTCCACGACGCAACCCTCCGAGCCGCCGAGCACGACCGCCACGGCCTGCGGCGCCGCGCTCTCCTGGCGCGACGGCCGCCTGTACCGAGGCGGCGTTCCCCACCGCATCCTGTCCGGATCACTGCACTACTTCCGTGTTCATCCCGAACTGTGGCAGGACCGGATACGCCGGATCGCCGACCTCGGACTCAACACGGTCGACACCTACGTCCCCTGGAACTTCCACCAGCTCCACGAGGACCGGTCGCCACGGTTCGACGGCTGGCGGGACCTGGAGCGGTTCATCCGCACGGTGGGCGAGGAGGGCCTCGACGTGGTCGTCCGGCCCGGTCCGTACATCTGCGCGGAGTGGTCCAACGGAGGCCTGCCCAGCTGGCTGACCGCCAAGGACCTCGCCATCCGAAGCTCGGATCCCGCGTTCACCACGGCTGTCGCCCGCTGGTTCGACCACCTGATCCCGCGCCTGGCCACACTGCAGGCGTCCCGGGGCGGTCCGGTCGTCGCAGTCCAGGTGGAGAACGAGTTCGGCAGCTACGGCGACGACCACGCCTACGTCCGCTGGTGCCGGGACGCCCTGGTCGAGCGCGGCATCGGCGAGCTGCTGTTCACCGCGGACGGCCCCACCGAACTCATGCTGGACGGCGGCACCCTGCCCGGCACGCTCACCGCCGCCACCCTGGGCTCCAAGCCGGAAGCGGCCCGGCGGCTCCTCGTGAGCCGCCGGCCCGAGGAGCCTTTCCTGGTGGCGGAGTTCTGGAACGGCTGGTTCGACCACTGGGGCGAGCGGCACCACGTCCGAGGGGTGGAGAGCGCGGTCCACACCCTGCGCGGCATCATCGCCGACCACGGCAGCGTCAGCATCTACATGGCACACGGCGGCACCAACTTCGGTCTGTGGGCGGGCGCCAACGAGTCCGACGGCCGTCTCGAACCCGTCGTCACGAGCTACGACTCCGATGCGCCCATCGCCGAGGACGGCCGTCTCACCCCCAAGTTCTTCGCGATGCGCGAAGCACTCGGCGTGCGGGAACCCGTCCGCTCCCTCGCACGGATGCCCACGCTCCCGCCCGCGCACGTCCCGCTGGTCCACCGGGCCGGTCTGCTGGCCGCCCTGCGCGCAGCGTCCACGGGGGCCACGACCGCCCCGCGCCCCGCCTCGTTCGAACAGCTCGGGCTGGACGCCGGCATGGTCCTGCACACCGCCCACCCGCGTATCCCGGCGGGCGAGCACCGGCTGCTGTTCACGGACGTGCGCGACCGGGCCCGGGTCTTCGCGGACGGCATCCTCCTCGGCGTCGTGGACGCCCGGTCACCGGAGCTGCCGGTGACCGGCACCGGCCGGCTCGTACGTCTCGAGGTCCTGGTCGAGAACCTGGGCCGGATCAACTACGGCCCCGGGGTGGGCCGGCACAAGGGCCTGCTCGGTCCGGTCCTGGTCGACCGTCGCATGGTGCAGGGCTGGCAGAGCGCCCCCCTCGCGTTGCAGGAGTGGTCCTCGGCCGAACTGTCCGAGACCATCGCCGCGGGCTTCGCGGCCTCCTCGGCGGAGACGGCTCCCGCCACGGAGTCCACCGGGTTCGCAGTCGCCGAACTCCACGTCGGCACACCTGCGGACACGTTCCTCGCGCTGCCGGGCTCCGGCCACGGCCTCGTCTGGGTCAACGGCTTCCTGCTCGGCCGCCACTGGGGCATCGGTCCCCAGGTCACCCTCTACTGTCCGGCACCGCTGCTGCGCGCGGGCTCCAACACCGTGACCGTCCTCGAACTGGAACGACTGGGCAAGACCCTGGATCTCCGTGACCGCGCGGAGCTGGGCCCGCCGGAGGAGTACGTGGAGGAGTTCGACTGACCTCCGCCCGGGGTGCCTCCAGATGCCACGTCCACAGCAGGGGGCGGCAGGACGCGTGAGCGGACGTCCCCCGCCGTCGGCCGGCAGCCGTCCGCGTTGTCATACCCGCCTGGCACCATGATCCGTATGAGTGATCCAACCGAGCGTACAGACAATGCAGTTGCCGCCGTTCCGACCTCACCGCAGGAGTGGCGGGACTTTCTGGAGCGCTACGGCGAGAGGTATCTGAAGAGCTGCGCCGACGACGACGAGCTGGTCGATCTGCTGGACGAGGACCAGTTGGACGCGTTCGACCGGGGCGAGCGGGTCTCCGTGTGGCTGGGGGAAGCACCGGCCCGGGAGGAAGCCCTGGTCGCATCCGAGGAGCGGCTCGGGGTGCGGTTCCCTCCGAGCCTGAGGGGGTTCTTCCTGGCGAGCGACGGGTGGGCGCACCTGGACGCCTGGGTCGAAGGCGTCCATCCGTGCGGCCGTGTCTCGTGGATGCGGGACGGCGATGCCGGCATGCGCGTGACCGAGATCTACGAGTCGATACCCGGCAACGAGGACGACGTACAGCTGTTTCGCCGTTCCGTCGAGGTCGCCCGGGGGGAGGACTTCTGGCTGCTCGATCCGACCGACGTCGGACCGGACGGCGAGTGGGCCGCGTACGAGTTCGCTCCGAAGTACGGCAATCCGACGAAGTTCCCCAGCTTCTCGGCGCTGTTCCACTCGGGGTACGACGAGGACGAGGGCGAGGACGAGGGTGAGGACCTGGCCTGAGTCAGGCCGCCGGACACCACGCCCTCCTCAGGAGGGATGCGTCGTGACAGCCGTGCCGCAGGACTCGATGGCCCTGTCCTGGCGGGTGGCGATACCGCGCCCTCACTCGAAGCGGTTCGAGCACCGGCCCCATGCCGTGTGTGAGGCTTTCACGGGGTGAGGTAGGGGTCGGACGCCATCCGCCGGTAGGCGGCGAGAGCCGCGGGCGACGAGTTGATCTGCCAGTGCCGCTCCTTGTCGACGTCGAACCATACGAGGGCCTTGATGAGGGGGAATTCCTCCTTCAGGCCCGGGACGATGCCCCGTATCCACTCGGCCTTGCTTCCCCCGGTCTCATCGGATCCCGTCTCGCCGATGATGATCGGCTTGCCCTTGACGGCGAGCTCGGCGTAGATGTCCCTGAAGAGGTCGGTGAAGCTCTGCCACGCGAAGTCGGGGTCGGACGTTCCCCAGTTGTATCCGTCGACGCCCGTCCAGTCCACGTAGCGGTCCCCGGGGTAGTAGGACATGGCCGCAGGAGCGTCGGCGCTGTCCGTGACGTTCGGTGCCCAGACCCAGACGACGTTCGAGGCACCTCGGTCGTCGAAGACGTCGTGGATATGACGGTAGGCGGCGATGTACCGCTCGGGGTCGTGCCCGCCCCAGCCCTCCTCCTCGTTCATCTCGGCGGCGAAGTCGAGGAAGAACGGCTTCTCCAGCTCCTTCGCCCCGTCGGCCTGCTTCTCGATGGTCGCGTCCAGCGATCCGTCGATGATGTCGTCGAAGTCGACGTCGAAGGGTTCCCAGTTCACCAGGGGGATCCGGTTGCCGCTGAGATCATCGCGGGTGGCTTCGGAGGCGGACCAGTCGTCGTCCCAGCCGTAGTAGGTGAGGTGGATTCCGGGCGTCGTCCCGATGCGGGCGGCCGTTTCCTCCACGGTGCCGTCACCGTAGTAGTGCCCCAGCAACGCACCCTCGGACGGGACGAGCGGGGCCACGGACGGCGAGGTGGCGGGGGCCTCCTCGCCTGCCGCGGAGCAGGAAGTGGCGAACAGCGCCGCCACCGTGGCCAGGGCCACGCTCGCCAAGCCGGTGCGGGGACGACGCAGGACCGGCTTCGGCGGTTCGGCGCCCTCGCCCACGGGTCGCCGGTCCGTGTCCTGGTCATGACGCCCACGCCGCCGCCTGCCGAACGGGGTCCTACCTGTCATGCTGTCGCTCCTCCACCACGCAACCGACGGTCTCCCGGTTCGGGCCGCACGAGTTGGGCCGCCGGTCCCGGCAAAACGAACGGAGAGCACTGATGACCGGCAGCGACGGGACTTTCCAGGGTCCGGTCGGCTGCCGGGCAGAGAAGCGCTCTCCAGGTCAGGAAGCGTAACGGGTCGCACCTGCCCCTCCATGTCGAGGGCGGCGACAGGGCCGTGGACTCCCGGCCCGGCCGGTGGCGGGCGTCTTCCGGCCGACCGGTTCCGGCGTGTGGGCTCGTGCCCACCGGCCGAGGGCGTGGTCGCCGCCACGTCTACGCTCCTGGCATGCAGCGCATCGATGCCACACGGGACGACGGCACGTGGGCGGGCCTGTCCTTGGACGTGCGGGACCGTCACCAGCCGGACCTGTGCGTCCACACTGCCGGACCGCGGTTGCTGGTCTCCCAGCTGTCGCGGCCCGTCCTCCTCGCCGTGGTCGAAGAGCCGCTCCAAGGCGTGCACTTCCGGCGCGCCGACGGATACCGGTCCTTCGTCCCACCGCTGCGCGCCGACACGGCACGCGCCCTGTCGGGCAGCCCGGAGAGGTGGGCTCACCGCTTCGCGCGGTACCTCAGCGACTCTCCGGGCAGTCCGTTGCACGAGGGCCGGTGGCTGCTGACGTGCGAGAGTCCGATCCTGCACGGGCGCCACCCCACCACCTCGCATGCCGAGCACTGGAGCTCGATGCTCGTCGAGGGTGATCCGGACGGATACATCGACTGGTACCTCCACTCCCACTCGTGGGAGGTCCTGCCGCTGCGGCCGATGCCCGGTCCGGGCGACAGCCGCGTCAAGGCGTACCGCAAGCAGGCCCGGGAGGGGACGCTGCCGCCCGTCCTGCTGTGGTGGGTCCGCGGCCTGGACTGTCATCTGATACTGGACGGTCACGCACGACTCGCCGCCGCGATCGCCGAGTCCGTCGAGCCGCCACTGTTGCAGGTGCACCGCACGGCGGCGCGCGACGACCTGGCTGCGGGCATCGAGGACGCCGTCGGCGCTTACGAGTCCGCACTCGCACGCTTCGCCGGGCTCCGCGCCTTCCACGGCCCCACCGTCCCGGACGGCGCCGCCACCACCGGCCCGCAGTTCGCCCGCCAGCTCCACGACCTGCACACCGCACGACAGCCGACCTGGTCCTGGCCCCTGCCAGGAGGGGAGGACCAATGGTGGCGCATCGCTCACGAGGTGACCGTCGGCAACGCCTGGCCTCCTGCCTGAGCACCACCCCGGGACGCGGGGATGTCATGACCCTGGTGAAACACACGCTCCACCCCCACAATGCACATGGGAGCGCTCCCATCCGCGTCGGGAACCGCTCCGCCAGTCGCCTCGCATCCGTCGACGAAAGGCCTTCCCGGTGAACGCCTCACCACCCCCCGCACGGCCCGTGCGCATTCGTCCCCGGCACGGGCGTCGCCCGTTAGGGATGTCAGCCGCCGCCCTCCTCTTCGCCGCGGCGCTGGCGGTGCCCGGCACGGCCGGTGCGCAGGAGGCCGAACCCGGCCCCGAGCAGATCTCCAACGGCGACTTCACCGCCGGTACGGCCCCCTGGTGGTGGACGGCGAACGCGCCTTCGGCCGTGTCGGACGGCCGGTTGTGCGCCCAGGTGCCCGCCGGAACCGCCAATGCCTGGGACGTCATCGTCGGCCAGAACGACGTCCCGATCGTCGCCGGCGAGAGCTACGAGCTGTCCTACTCGGCCAGTGCGACCGTCCCCTTGACGGTCCAGACCCGGGTCCAGGAGGCTGCCGAGCCGTACACGACGGTGCTCGCCACAGCGGATCCCGTGGGTGCGGAGACCACACAGGTGACGCGCACGTTCACGGCCTCGGTCGACCTGCCCGCCGCGTCGGTGCAGTTGCAGATCGGCGGCGGCGAGCGGGCGACCACCTTCTGTCTGGACGACGTGTCGCTCCGGGGCGGAGCCGAACCCCCCGTGTACGTACCGGACACCGGGTCGCCCGTCCGCGTCAACCAGGTCGGGTACCTGCCCCACGGCCCCAAGAGCGGCACCGTGGTCACCGATGCCGACGCCCCGCTGACCTGGGCGGTGAAGACCTCCGCCGGTACGACGGCCGCCACCGGCAGGACCGTCCCTCAGGGCGAGGACCCCAGCTCACGACAGCGGGTCCACACCTTCGACTTCGGTGACCTCACCACCCCCGGCGACGGCTACACCGTCGAGGTCGACGGCGAGACCAGCGAACCGTTCTCCATCCGCGGGAACCTGTACGACGGGCTGCGTTCCGACGCGCTGGCGTACTTCTACCACAACCGCAGCGGCACTCCCATCGAGGCGGACCTCGTCGGCGAGAAGTACGCGCGCCCGGCCGGCCACGTGGGCGTCGCGCCAAACAAGGGCGACACGGACGTCCCCTGCCAGCCAGGGGTCTGCGACTACCGGCTCGACGTGTCCGGCGGCTGGTACGACGCGGGCGACCACGGCAAGTACGTGGTCAACGGCGGCATCTCGGTGGCCCAGCTGATGTCCACGTACGAGCGCACCCTGACCGCCCCGAACGCGGAGTCGGCGGAGCTCGGCGACGGCAAGCTCCGCGTGCCGGAACGTGACAACGGGGTACCGGACATCCTGGACGAGGCGCGCTGGGAGATGGATTTCCTGATCAAGATGCAGGTCCCGGCCGGCGAACCGCTGGCGGGGATGGCCCACCACAAGATGCACGACGCCCAGTGGACGGGGCTGCCGATGAAGCCGCATCTGGACCCCCAGCAACGCGAGTTGCACCCGCCTTCGACGGCCGCCACGCTGAACCTCGCAGCCTCGGCCGCCCAGTGCGCCCGGCTCTACGCACCGTTCGACGCGGCCTTCGCGGGCCGCTGCCTGCGGGCCGCCGAGACCGCGTGGGCCGCGGCGAAGCAGCACCCGGACGTGCTCGCCGACCCGAACGACGGCACCGGTGGCGGCGCTTACAGCGACAACGACGTCTCCGACGAGTTCTACTGGGCGGCCGCCGAGCTGTTCACGACGACCGGCAAGGACACCTACCGCCAGGCGGTTCTCTCCTCCCCGCTGCACGGCGACACGGACGCGGCCTTCCCGGCGGGCGGCGGGATCTCATGGGGTTACACGGCAGGACTGGGAGTCCTCACCCTGGCCACCGTGCCGAACAGCCTGACGCAGGCGCAGCTGGGTGAGGTCCGCGCGGTCGTCACCACAGGCGCCGACCGCTACGCCGCGCAGTCCCGCGCGCAGGCCTACGGGCTCCCGTACGCCCCCGAGGACGAGAACTACGTCTGGGGATCCAACAGCCAGGTCCTGAACAACATGATCGTGATGGCCACGGCCCACGACCTGACCGGCGAAGCCGCGTACCAGGACGCGGTGCTGAGCGGCGCCGACTACCTCCTCGGCCGCAACCCCCTGAACCAGTCGTACGTCACCGGATACGGCGAGCGGGACTCCCACAACCAGCACCACCGCTTCTGGGCACATCAGAACGACTCCGCTCTCCCGAACCCGGCGCCGGGTTCGATCGCGGGCGGGCCCAACCTCACCGCGATCGCTTCGGGCGACCCGGTGGCGGCCCAGAAGCTGAGCGGCTGCGCCCCGGCCATGTGCTACATCGACGACATCGGCTCCTGGGCGACCAACGAGATCACGGTCAACTGGAATGCGCCACTGGCCTTCATCGCCTCCTACCTGGACGACGCGGGCGAAGGGGCGCGGACCGCTCCGGCCCGGACGTGCAGGGTCTCCTACGCGTCGCACCCGTGGAACAGCGGCTCGACCGTGACCGTCCGCGTCGAGAACACCGGCTCGGAGCCGGTGTCTCCCTGGTCGCTGACCTGGCTGCTGCCCGGTGACCAGCGGATCGGTCACACCTGGAGCGCGGAGCTCGACCAGCACGGCCGCACGGTGAGCGCGAGGCCGCTGTCGTGGAACCGGACCCTGGCTCCGGGGGCGGCCGTCGACTTCGGCTTCAACACCTCGGCCGCGAGCACGGCGCCGGATCCGGGGTCGTTCAAGCTGAACGGCCGGGCCTGCGCGTCGGGCTGATCACGGCACAGGCACCGGACGCGTCCGGGTGCGGCCGTTCCCCACGGGATGCCGCTCCCGGGCGCGGCCGCGTCCGCCCGGCGCCACGACCGGGCGGCGACGCACGCGGCCGCCGTCCGGCCTCGGGTCAGCGCGTGCGTTCGTAGTGGCGGCGCGCTTTTTCACGGTTGCCGCAGACGGCCATCGAGCACCAACGGGCGCGATTGGCGCGGCTGCGGTCGAGGAGGAACAGCCGGCACCCGTCGTTGGCGCAGGGGCGCAGCCGGCCGGGCAGCTGTTCCTCGGTGTCGGCCCAGGCGAGAACCACCTCCGCGGCCAGCCTGGCGTGCGGGGCGGTCCGGAGCAGCCACCTCAGACCGTCCGACGTCATCTCCGGGGTCCGGTGGACTCCTTCGAGCAGCGGGCCGAACGCGACGGGTGAGCGTCTGGCGAGCACGACGTCCCGCAGGACGTCCCGCGTCTCGCGCAGCAGCTCCAGTTCCGCGGGGCTCCCTTCGCCACCGTGCTCCCGCGCCCAGCGCCGGCCTTCGGCCGGGTCGCCGAGCGCGTCCCGCTCCTCGCCGTCGACCAGTGGCCTGCTGTTGAGCAGGTCCAGGAGTACGTCCATCTCGCCCACTCTCCTCTAACCGGATCGAATCATTTGACAGGTTAGCCCATGCGGTGCTTGCATGACGAAGAACTAACCGGTTCAAAGCACTGAAGGGGTTAGACATGAGCGCAGTACACCACCGGACCACCGTCGTCGACGGCCATCGGATCCACTACCGCGAAGCCGGCCACGCCGACGCCCCCGCGATCGTCCTGCTCCACGGCTTCCCGACCAGCTCGTTCATGTTCCGCGAGCTCATCCCGCTGCTGGCCGACGACTACCACGTCATCGCGCCGGACCACCTCGGCTTCGGCCACTCCGACGCACCTCGCGCCGCGGAGTTCGACTACACCTTCGACGCCCTCGCCGACATCACCTCCGGCCTGCTCGACCAACTGGGCCTGGACCGCTACGCCCTCTACGTCCAGGACTACGGCGCCCCCATCGGATGGCGCCTCGCGCTCGCACACCCGGAGCGGATCTCCGCCCTCGTCACCCAGAACGGCAACGGCTACGAGGACGGCTTCGTCGAGTCGTTCTGGACCGACGTCTGGGCCTACGGGGCCGCCCCCGGCCCCGACACCGAACCGGCCGTCCGCACCGCGCTGGGCATCGACGCCATCCGCTGGCAGTACGTGCACGGCGTACCCGACCCCAGCCTGGTCAGCCCCGACACCTGGGAGCACGACTTCGCCCTCGTCTCCCGCGAGGGCAACGACGAGGTGCAGCTGGCCCTGTTCCGCGACTACCGGAACAACCGCCCGCTCTACCCACTGCTGCACGAGTTCCTGCGCACCAGCGAGGTCCCGGTGCTCGCCGTGTGGGGCCGCAACGACGAGATCTTCGGCCCCGCCGGCGCCCGGGCGTTCGCCCGCGACGCCAAGGACGCCGAGGTGCACCTGATCGACGGAGGCCACTTCCTGCTGGAGAGCCACCTGGACGTCGTCGCGGGCTATCTGCGCGGCTTCCTCGGGCGGGTGCTGGGCCACGCGGGGTCGTGAGGCCGGTGGACCGGAGGTGCCTCCTCAACCGGAGGGAAATCCCGGTACCGAGTCCCCGTCGAGCGCCCACAGCGCGGCGGTGTACCAGAGGAGGGCGACACCGAGGACGAGCAGACCGCCCACCACCGGGAGGAGCCGGCCGGGCAGGCGCCTGCTCCGCACGACGATCACCTTGGCCACGAACGCACCGTAGAGGGCGCAACCGGCGAAGGAGTGGATCGCGACGCGTGCGGATGTCGTCTCGATCCCGTAGGTCGTGAGGCAGTGGTACGCGATCGGCAGAGAGAGAAGGAAGGCGAGGAACCCGAGCACGCGGTGCCCCGGACGCACGGGACGGGGTGCGGGGCGGGCACCCGGCAGGCGGCCGTACATCCACAGGGCGAGGCCGAGTTGGACCAGTGCGAGGCCGAGCAGCGCGGTTCCGAGCCGGGCTTTGAGGTCGACCGCGTCGGTGCCGTACCGGCCGAAGAGCCCGTTGAGGTAGTCCGGCGTGTGGTGGGTGCCGAAGAGGTAGATGCCGACGGCGACCGCGACGGGCACCACGACGGCGAGCACGGCGACGGGTGCGAGCTTCCTGCCGCCTCCTTCGCCGCGCCGCGAGGTCGTGCCGTTCAGCCGGCTCAGCTCTCCACCTGCTTGCCCTTGGTGTCGAGGACGTACCACTCGGCGCCGAACTGGTCGAGGTTCTGGCCGTTCGTCTGGCCGGGCTCGGTGTCCCCCGCGTAGTAGTAGAGGGGGTGGCCGTTGTAGGTGACCTGCTCGTCCCCGTCGGAACGCTTGGTCGTGTCGAGCAGCTTCTTGTCCACGCCCTTGCCCACCTCGGCGGCGCCCTTGGTGAGGAGAGGAGGCCACGCCTTGGCACAGGCGCCGTTGCAGTTCGACTTGTTCTTCTTGTCGGCGAGGAAGAGGTAGAGGGTGTTGCCCTTGTCGTCGACGAGGATGTCGCCGAGCCCGCCCGCCGACTTCGTGTCCACGGTGGCGGGCGCCGAGGGCGAGGCACTGGAGGAGGTGGGTCCGTTCCCCTCTCCCGAAGTGTTTTCGGAGCAGCCGGTCAGGGCGCCGGCGAGGAGCAGCGTGGCGGCGCAGGTGACCGCTGTGGCGGTGCGTTTCATCGAAGGCTCCAGGAGAGAGGGCGCGCGGGACCCCTTGTCCCTGCCCGACCGGACCCGTCCGTTCACGGGCTCGTCGTCGACACCACTCCCCCGGAGGCACGCCGTACGGATCGCACACGGAGGCCGCCGCCCTCGCGTCGCCCCACTGCCGGTCCGTCGTCGTCCTCGGTACCGCGCCCGAGCCCTCTACACCGCGGAGGCGCGCAACCCTCGGCCTCCGCCTTCCCCATGATCCGGAGAACCCTCAGCACGACCGCTCTTCGTCCACCGTGTACGCGGTGGCCTTCCATCGCTCCCCGGGCCGGTGCTCCATCCTCGCCGTGGCCACGTAACGGGACGGCTGGTCGTCGGGACGGGGGATGCGCCATCCCGTCGTCGTGTCGAGCGTCTGCCATCCCGACGCGTCGACACAGTCCCGCACGGTCGCCGTGGGCGGCTGCGCGGCGGCGGCGAGAGCGGTGACCTCCGGATCGTGTCCGAGTGCTCCGCGCATGGCAGCACCCTGTCCGGCCAGGCGCGCCAGGTCCTTCTCGACCTCGCCCGCGGCGGCGGGCGCCATGTACCGCTCCAGGTCCGTCCCCTCGGCCGAGGCCGCCCGGTAGGCCTTCTCGTACTCGGCCGCCATCAGGCGGTACACCTCCAGCACCTCGGCGTGGCCGGCCTCCCCCGGGGCGGGCGTGGCGAGCTGGGCCGAGGACAACGCTGTCTCCGGGGCAACCGCCGTGGTCGTGGAAGGTACGCCGCCGGAGGGCTTCGCGTCGCTCGCCCCGCCGGCTCCGCCCCCGGCGCAGCCGGCCAGGAGGAGAACCAGCGTGGCGGCACCGCACCGGACCGTCGCGTCCGTCCGGGAGTGTCCCTGCCGAGCCGTCACCATCAGAACTCCAAACTCTGCGTCCGACATCGATCACCACCCCAACGACGTCCGCCTGCGCAGGTCACCCTGGCCGGGCACGGCACGTCGGAGGAGACCACGCGCCGGGGTCCGACCGCCGCGAACAGGCGCGTGGCACCTCGCTGCAAGTTCTCATCCGTGAACAGGAGTTGAGTCGCTATTCCGTCGCAGGCCCTTGACTGACCCCTGGTCCGTACCTATGGTCACCGATCAGCGCGCATGTTCAACATCCAGTGCATCGTTCATATACACGAACGGATGGCCCCCCACATGCCTGACACTTCCGCCTTCCACCGCAAGCGACGCCGCCCGGCGCTGCTGGTCTCCGCGGCCGCCGCGACCGCCGCCCTGGTGGCCGGCCTCCTCTCCCTGCCCGCCGCGCCCCGCGCCGAGGCCGCACCCGCCGTCTTCGCCCACCCCGGCGTCACCGTCTCCAAGGGACAACTGGACTTCACCCGCGGCAAGGTCGACGCGGGAGCGCAGCCCTGGAAGGGCGCGTTCGACCAGATGATGGCGAGCAGGTACGCCGACCCGAACCGCACCGCCAAGCCCCGCGCGACCGTCGAGTGCGGCTCCTACTCCAACCCGAACTACGGCTGCACGGACGAGCGTGAGGACGCGATAGCCGCGTACACCAACGCACTCGCCTGGTACCTCACCCGCGACGACCGGTACGCGAAGAAGTCGATCGAGCTGATGGACGCCTGGTCGGCGGTGATCAAGAGCCACACCAACAGCAACGCGCCGCTGCAGACCGGATGGGCCGGTTCGTCCTGGCCCAAGGCGGCCGAGATCATCAAGCACACGTACACCGGCACGTGGGCCGGATCCGGTCGCTTCGCCACCATGCTGCGCGACGTCTACCTGCCCAAGGTCATCAACGGCTCCCACTCCAACGGGAACTGGGAGCTGTCGATGACGGAGGCCGCCGTCGGCATCTCCGTCTTCCTCGAGGACAAGGCGTCGTACGACAAGGCGATGGCGACGTTCCGGACACGCACGGCCGCATACGTCTACCTCGCCTCCGACGGGGCCCTGCCCCGGACCGTGCCGAGCCAGAACCTCGACACCACCGCGAAGATCGTCGGCTACTGGCAGGGGCAGTCCACCTTCGTCACCGGGCTGACCCAGGAGACCTGCCGCGACCTCACCCACACCGGGTACGGGATCTCGGCCATCGCCCACATCGCCGAGACCAGCCGTATCCAGGGCCAGGACCTCTACGGCACGGACGTAGGCGAGCGCCTGCGGCAGGCACTCGGCTTCCAGTCGAGGTACCAGCTGGGCGAGACCGTCCCGAGCTGGCTGTGCGGCGGCTCCCTGAACCTGGGGCTCGGGCCCGTCACCGAGGTCGGCTACAACGCCCTGCACCACCGTCTCGGCATCCCGATGACCAACACCCAGAGGCTGACCGAGCAGAACCGCCCGGCCGGCAGCAACAACCTCTTCGTGGCCTGGGAGACGCTGACCCACGGCGACAATCCGAACTGACCACGTGGATCCGGGGAGGCACCCCCTCGGCCTCGTCACGGGGCTGCCTCCTCGGACCGCGAGCGTCTCCGGGGCCGACCCGGTCCACCGCCCGCCACCGGCATGGGGTACGAAGTCGGGTGTGAACGAAGAGACCCCGCCCGCGACCGTTCGCGTGTTCGTCGCCCTCGCCCCGCCCGACCGGGCGAAGGACGAGCTGGCCCGGGAGCTGCGCCCCGCCTACGACACGCATCCTCACGTGCGGTGGAACCGCATCGAGGACTGGCACATCACGCTGGCGTTCCTGGGCGAGATCCCGACCGCGACCGTCCCGCTCCTGCGTCCCCCGCTCGCCCGCCTCGCGTCCGCGCACCGGCCGCCCCGTCTGGCACTGCGGGGCAGCGGAACCTTCGACGACCGGGTGCTGTGGACCGGCGTGGACGGCGACCTCGACGAACTGCACATGCTCGCCGCCGACGTGCGTACGGCGGTCAAGGGCTGCGGTGTCGCCTTCGAGGACCGGCCCCTGCGCCCCCATCTGACGCTGGCCCGTGCCCGGCGGGGCGACCGGTCCTCGATGGCGGAGATCGCCGAGGGGGTGGCCGGGTTCGACGGCCGGCGGTGGCCGGCCGAGCGTCTGCACCTGGTGGGCAGCAACTTCGGCCGCAGCGCCGGGCCGATCCACTACCGCGACATCGAGGCCTGGGCCCTGGGCGGCGGTAGCGGTCCCGGGGTCTGACGCGCAGGGGACGGGCCGGGCGTACACTCGGGCCGGCGCGAACGGGGGCGAAGGACATGACGGTCGAAGCAGCGCGGCGCTGGGGGTCACACCTCGATTCCGTGGTGGTGTACGAGCAGGGCGCGGTCTGCCGCCGGCTGGCCCGGGGCGTCGTCCCGCCCGACGGCAGGGTGCGGGTGACGGGCCTGCCCCGCTCGCTGGATCCGTCCTCGCTGCGGGCCCGGGTCCCGGAAGCCCGCGGTGTACACGTCAGCGAGGCCCGCGTCGAGTTCGAAGCGGAGCCGCTCGGCACGGCGACGGACGGTCTGAGCGAAGAGGTCGCGCGGCTGCGGGACGAACACGCCGCGGCGCAGGGGCGCCGGGACCACCAGCTGAGCCTGATCGAGGAGGTCAGGTCACTGCACCCCGTCCCGCCGCCCCGTCCGCCCGAGGACGCCGTCCGCCGCACTCCGGTGGATGCGTGGCTGGAGCTCGCCGGCTTCGTGGACGAGCGGCTCACCCGGCTGCACGCCCGCCTCGTCGAGCTGGAGGACACGCTGCGCGTCACCGGCCACGAGCTCGGCATCGCCGTGGACAGGCTCGCCCGCGCCTCGACCGACATACCGTCGGCTCATGTGGGGACCACCGTCTCGGCCCTCCTGACCTTCGACGTCCGCGGTCCCGGCGAGCCGGATGCCGAGGTCGAGCTGGAACTCGAGTACGGGGTGCCGGGGGCCGTCTGGGCGCCCGCCTACCGTCTCACCTACCGTCAGGGGGACAGCACCGGCCGTCTGGTGCTTCGCGCCTCGGTGGCCCAGCGCACCGGTGAGGACTGGACCGACGTGTCCCTGGGCCTGGCCACGGCGGACCTGCGGCGCGCCACCGGCCTGCCGAAGCTCCGTTCGATCCGGATCGGGCGCAGCCAGCCGGCTCCCGCACCCGCGGGCTGGCGCGAGCCCCCGGCGGGCCTCTCCGACCTCTTCACCGGATACGACACGGCGCCCGGCCGCCCGGCACCGGCCGCCCAGCCGGTGGTTCCCTCCGTGCCCCCGCCCGTTCCGCCGCCACCGCCCGCGCCGCAGGCCTACGGAGGGCCTCCGGCCCCGCTCGCGGCAGCCGGCCGCACGGGCGCCTTCCCGGAGCGCTTCGGCGGTGACGTACCTGCCCCGGCACCCGCCGCCAGGGCGCGTAAGGCCGAGCCGTACCGTCCAGCGGGCATGCCCTCCGGAGCTCCCGTCCCCGCTGCTCCCGGCGGTGCTCCGCCCCTGCCGTCAGCGGCACCGCCGGCCGGCCCGCCGCAGCCGAGCGGCGCCGAGCTCGACTACGCCGCGCTGGTGCTGTGCGGTCCCGACGAGCGGGGCGACCGCAGGGGCAGGCTGTTCCCCGGCGCCCTCCCGGACCCGGTAGCGCCCGAGCACCGCCACCGCGCCGAATCGGTGGCCGGGCTGCCGCTGCCCGGCCACGCGGTGAGACCACGCGAATCGGCGGGCTCCTTCGACCACCGCTTCGACACCGCCGCCCGCACCGACATCCCGTCGGACGGCACCTGGCACACCGTCACCATCGGCGAGACATCCGTCGGCACACACACCGACTACCTCTGCACACCGTCCGTGGAACAGACCGTCTACGCGTCCCTGACGCTCTCCAACTCCTCGGACCAGGCCCTTCTCGCCGGCCCGGTGGAGGTCACGGTCGACGACGACTTCCTGCTGACCGCCGCGCTGCCCACGCTCGCACCCGGGGGTGCGCGCCGGGTCGGACTCGGACCGGTCGAGGGCATCCAGGTCAGCCGCCGCACCAACCTGCACGAGTCGGCCTCGGGACTGCGCGGCAGCACCACCGTGCTCGACCATCGCGTCCATGTGGAGCTCGCCAACCGCCTCGCCGGTCCCGTCACCGTCGAGGTGCGCGAGCGGGTGCCCGTCACTGCCGACCCGGACGTCAGGATCGAGGAGCGGGCCGACTGGACGGAGCCCGAGGGCGGGTCCGTGCAGGATCACCCCGCCGCGGGCACCCGCGTCTGGCGGGTCGACATCCCCGCCGGCGGTACCACCGAGCTCGACGGCGGCTACGAGATCCGCATACCGGCCAACAGGACCGTCGTCGGCGGCAACCGCAGGAGCTGACACACGCCATGGCCACGCACACGAATCCGATCGCCCTGCCCGTCACGGCGGTGACCTGCCTGGAGGACCGGGCCCACGTCGAGCGTGTCGTCGTACTCGACCTGGCAGCAGGGGTGCAGCGGCTGCGTCTCGGACCGGTCAGTGCCCTGGCCGTCGACCGGACGCTCCACGCCGAACTGTCCGCCGGCCACTCCGCCACCGTGCTCGACGTCCGGATGACACGCAACTGGACGCCGCGCGGACCCGTGCCGCACCCCGAGGACGACTCCGCTCCGCGTCTGCGGGTGCACGCCCTCGTACGGGAGCAACTCGACCTGGAACAGCGGCGCGAGCGACTCGACGCGCGCCGGCACCTGCTGGACGCGCTCGCCGCCGACCTGCTCCGCGAGATCGGCGAGGGCGCCGGCGCCGGAGACACGGACAGCGCGCGCTGGTCCCGTGAACTGGACCGGACCGACGAGGAGCGTGCCTCCTGCGGCGAGCAACTGCGCGTCGTGGAAGCCCGGCTGGCCGCCGTCCACGACGAACACGGAGAGGCCGAGCGTGCGATGCGGCTGACCGAGGAGGAGCCCGCCGCACTCGTCGGCCACATCGAACTGACCGTGGAGACGGCCGCCGCCGGTCCCGTCGAGCTGCGCCTGAGCCACCTCACCCCGTGCGCCCTGTGGCGCCCCGCCTACCGCGCCGTGCTCGTCGGTGACTCCCTGACGCTGGAGACCGACGCGATGGTCTGGCAGCGCACCGGCGAGGACTGGCCGGACGTACGGCTGACCTTGTCCACGGCGCGCTCGGCGCTCGCCACCGAACCGCCGTCCCTCGGGGAGGACCGGCTGACCCTCACGGACCGCTCCGCCGCCGAGCGGCGCACGGTCGGTGTCGAACTGCGCGAGGAGGAGACGCACACCCTCGGCGCGACGTCCGTGGTCGGCCTGCCGGGGGTGGACGACGGCGGCGAGGCACGGGTGCTGCGCTCCCCCGCGCGGGTCTCCCTGCCCGGTGACGGCCGCGCGCACCGCGTGCCGCTGTCCCGCTTCACCACGGAAGCGCGCAGCGAGTACGCCTGTTCTCCGGAGCTGTCCCCGCTGGTCACCCAGGTGGCGCGGTTCGACAACCGGGCCGGCCACGCGCTGCTCGCCGGACCGGTCGACCTCGTCCGCGACAGCGGATTCGTCGGCCGCGGCACGCTGGACTTCTCGGCCCCCGGTGCTCCCTGCGAGCTCGCCTTCGGCAGCCGCGACGACCACCGGGTGGTCAGACGGGCATCGGAGACACGGGAGACGGCCGTACTCACCCAGCGGACCGTCCTCACCCGCAAAGTCCAGCTGCACCTGTCCCGGTTCTCACCCCCGGGCGAGCAGGGGGACCGTGTGGTCACCCTGCGGGAGCGGCTCCCGGTCTCCGAGGTCTCGGCCGTGGACGTACGTCTGCGGAAGGACTCGTGCGTCCCCGAGCCCGACGTGGTCGACGCCGAGGGCATCGCCCGCTGGGATGTCGCCCTCCCACCCGACGGCCGCCGCACGGTCACCCTGGTCTACGAGGTCTCGGCGAGCTCCAAGGTCACCGGTCTCTGAGATCCGGCCGACTGCCGTGTGCGGCCGCGGAGTTCCCGGGGCGCGGTCATGCCCGACCGGCCGGCCTCGGGAGCTTTGTGCCGTCGACGTGGAGATCCACCCGCTCGTTGTAGAACGCGACGAGGCCGGCGATGCGGTCGACGTGGACCGTCGGGAAGTCGTAGGCCCAGGCGATGTCCTCGTGGGTGGCGTCGCCGTCGAACGACCAGTAGCTGCTCGTGGTGCCCTTGTACGGGCAGCGGGTCACCGTGTCCGAGCGGCGCAGCCGTGCCCGGTCGACGTGCGTGAGGTCGAGGTAGTAGCGGGTCGGGAGGCCGGTCTCGAACAGTTTGACGCAGCCGGGCGCTTCCGCGAGGACGGCGCCGTCCAGCTCCACACGGATGCTGCTGGAGGAGCGGAGCGCGTCCACGCGGGAGTACGGGCTCCTCGGGTGGACGAAGACCGGTTCGTCCTCCTCGAACCAGGACTCCAGTGCCTCCCACTCGAAACGGACGGTGCCGAGCAGAGCGGACGGGGCGCCGTCCGTCCACACCCATGCCGCTCCCTCGCGGACCTCGGAGCCGACCGTCAGGGTGTGGCGCCGCGCGGGCCCGGCACCGCGTTCCTCCGTGCGGCCGTCGTCGGTGAGCACACCCTCGGCCAGGTCCTCGACCGGAATGCTGAACTGGGGGTAGGGGGGCCACTCCCACACGTACAGGGCGCGCCGGGTGTCGAACACGGTGCTTCCGCCGATCGTGGCCCGGACGCGGCGCGGCACGGGTTCGACATGCCCGGCCGGGACGATGAGGCCCGGGTACTGGATGCTCTCGTCCGCCATGGTGGTCACCTCGGTCCGCTCGGCCGCCGTGCGCTCCGCCGCCCTCGGCGTGCGTCCGGCGGGTGTGTCAGCTCCCGGGCCTGGGCCTTCGCCTTCGTCCGGGGTGTCAGTGGGCGCCCAACGATGGCACCTCGGACGGGCGAGGCGGGCGAGGCGCGCTCAGGCCGCCCTGTCGGGAGCGGGCCGCCGCGTCACCGATGCCTCGACGTGGGCGAGCTGTCGGCCGAGGCTGGTCATCCACACCTCGAGGTCGACGGAGAGGGATGCCGGTGAGTAGCCCTCCGGTTCCGGCGGCGTGTTCGGCTCGGAGACCGGGTGACCGCCTGTGAGCAAGGAGGCGATCCGGTCGGCGTCGGCGCGCAGACCGGCCGCGGTGGTGCGGGCCCGGCTCGCGGAGGGGTTCGGAGGCCCGATCTCGGGGCGGAGGCCGAAGCGGGGCAGCCGGTGCGCGCCCAGGAGCATGTGCTGTGCAGCGATCAGCACCGCGTGCCAGTCCGGTTCGGCGTCCTTCGAGGCGGTTCCCGACTCGCTCCGGTACTGGGCGTAGGCCGCCTCCGCGAGGCGAAGCCGGTGCAGGCTGGGCAGTGTCCGCGGCGAGGACCGCGATCCGGGCGACGGGGTCAGCAGTGCCTCCGCGGTCGGCGGCACCAGCCCGCCGCAGGTGCGCAGCAGTTCCGCCATGGCACGGCGGACCTCTCGCCCGGCCCCGGCGGGCCAGGCCAGGAGTCCGCACAGGAGGCCGATCACACTGCCGGTGGCCACGTCGACCATCCGGGCCTCCGACAGCCGCCAGGTGACCGGCGCGAGCTGGGCGAACGCCGTTGCCACCACAAGGGTGAACAGCCCTTGTGTGTAGGCGGTGCCCAGCATCGGTCCGAGCGAGAATCCCACCAGCATCGCGGGGGCGAGCAGGATCGCGTAGGCGTCCGTGTGGGCCCCGAGGCCGATCAGGAGTGCGCCCGCGACCAGCGCTCCGACGGCGTTCCCGGCCAGCGCCCGGCGTGCCGCCCGCCAGGTCGCTCCGACGGTCGTCCGCCCGAGGGTCAGCACGGCCAGCAGTACCCAGAACCCGTGGTCCAGGTCGAGGGAGCCGGCCACCAGCCGGGAGGCCGCGAGACCGAGAGCGGTCCGCACGGCGTTCTGGAAGAGCACGGAGCGGAGCGTCGCGTTGCCGAGGACACGACGGGCCCAGAGCTTCGGGGTGGAGAGTTCCGCGTACCAGAACAGCTCGCGAGGGGCGGGCGGGTCCGCCGGCCGGCCGTTCGCGGCGATGTCGACGGTGACCTCCACGATCCGCGCGGACTCGGCCAGCGCGAGTACGCGCGACTGCCTGCGGAGCACGGCGAGGGAGGGCGTCCGTCCGTTCGCCCCGGCGGTGGGCGGCTCGGGAGCGGGTCGCGCGGGGGCGACCGGTCCGGGAGACGTGCGGACGCGTTCCGACTGGAAGTTCCGCATGGCCTGTTCCAGGGCGCCCGGCGCAGGCGGGCGGCGCCCCGTGACCAAGGAGTCCGCGCAGGTGTCGCACACCACCGCGACCCGGCCGAGCAGGGTGTCGGACGCGTGGTCGGGGGCCGGCGACGGCCACTCCGGGAGAGCGGCGAGCTGGTCGAGGAGGCGGCGTACGGCGCGGCCTCCCTGTTCCAGTGCGCGGTCCGTCCGTCCCGCACCCGCGGGGCGTTCCGAGGGCGGGACACGGGAGAGCCGCATCCTCGCACCTGTGTCGCGCAGGTCCTGCGGAGTCACCTCACCGGTGGTGACTCCGCGGGCCGCCGTCGCGAGCGCGGCCGCCAGCCGCTTGCGGTAGGAGGGAACAGGCGGGTCGGGCAGCAGGGCGTGTGAGGCGGCGAGCAACAGCATGCCCGCGGCGAGTCCTGTGAGTCGCTCGCCCAGGGCGTCCGGCGCGTAGGGCGGGAAGCAGGCGAGGATGTAGAAGAGCTGAAGCCCGGGCGCGGCACCGGCCGGTCGCGGGCCGGCCACAGCGGCGAACGCCAGGAGGAATCCGATGACGAGCATGCCTCCGGTCGCGGACCAGGTGTCCACCGCCAGAAACGTCCCCAGGGCAGCCAGGCCCAGTGCGGGAGGCAGCGCGCGCAACACCACGAAGGCCTGCCGTCGGCCCGACCCGGGGATGGCCGAGAGAAGGCCGATGGCGATGGGTGCGAACAGCGCGTAGAGCGCCGCGGCCGGTAGGTCGGCGACGTACAGCAGCGGGTAGAAGCCGACGCTCGCCGCGACGGTCACCCGGAGGGACCTCCGCAGGATCGCCGCCCTCCCGGCCTCGGCGCTCACGCGGCGCCCCTGAGCCGGACCGCGATCGCCGCGGGTGGGGTCGGCGGCGCCCAGGGCCGGTGCCGCACGCATCGGGGCCGTACGTTCACTCCGCACCCCTCTCCCGCGTGAGGAGCCCCGGCGCGAGCTCGTGGTCGGCTACCGCCTGCCATTGTCGGTCGGCTCCGGCCCACCGGCCACCCGCCCGGGGCGTCGGCGGGTCCGGTCGTCCGTGCGCCGCGCCGGACGGACGACGGCGGGCCGGGCACATGTTCTGCCCGGCCCGCCGCTGCCCCCGGGCACGGATTCCCTCACTGCCGGAACTGAGCCCGCGCCCTCGCGACGGCCCGGGACACGGGATCAGCGGATCTCGGTGGTCCGCCGCTCCTTGAGGGAGGCGCAGTTGGAGTTCTCCACCGACACGTAGACGTTGGAGATGCTTCCGCCCCAGCTCACGCAGTAGCCCTTGCCGTAGACGTAACCCGGTCCGGCGTACGACGTGAAGCTCCCGTCGTCCCCGGCCCACTCGTCGGTGGCCGGGACGTAGATGTACGCGGACATGGGCTTGGCCGACCCCGGGTTGGTCCGGATGGTGGCGACGCAGTTCAGGCCGTTGGAGGAGTTGTACGTCAGGTAGACGGTGCCCAGCGAGCCGACCGGAACCGAGTTGACGGTCTTGTACGCCTTGCCGCAGACACCCTGCGGTGTGACGTTGGGCGCGGCGGATGCCGACGCACCGAACGCGGCCGTGCCACCCACGAGCAGAGCGGTGGCCGCCCCGACAGCCGCGACATTACGCGCAGTTCTCATATTTCCCCCTTGTATCCCTGAGAGCTGTTTGCTCCTGCTTGATGTGACCCTCGAACGGCGTGGATGGTTGCACCGCATGCACGTAGAGGTACGGGACGATCACCGTGGGAGCAGTCTCCTCGCGGGATCCTGGCCGGTCGGGCTCCTGCGGGCGATGGAAATTTTTCTCGAGAGGCCGTGCCACCACCCTTCGGGGAGAGAGGAGGGGGCGAAGTGACCGCGACCGAGGAACCGGGCGACTTTGCGGAACCTTTACCCATGATCGGCCGTTGGCTGGATGAGCGAACGGGCTCGCGACCGACATCCAGACGAAGACCGAGGTGACCTCGATGGCAGTGTGGGACCGACTCAAGGATCAGGCCAGGACGCTGCAGCAGACCCAGGGGGCACGTGGGCAGGCAGCAGGACGGAGCACCGGGCAGGGATCGGGTGGTGGCTCACGCGCCCAGCTGGTCAGCACGCTGAAGTCACAGCTCGCATCCCTCAAGACGGAGCTGAAGAGCGGCGCCTACCGCGACGCAAGCATGGCGATGTGCGCACTGGTCGCAGCGGCCGACGGACACGTGGACCCTGCCGAGCGCCAGCACGTGGAGTCCCTGATCCTGGGCAACGAAGTCCTGCAGAACTTCCCGTCGGAGCAGTTGCGACAGCGCTTCAACAAGCACGTGGACCAGTTGACCCGCAACTTCCAGCAGGGCAAGGCGGACGCGCTCCAGGAGATCGCCAAGACGGCCAAGAAGCCGGCCGAGGCCAGGGCCGTGATCCAGACGGGAATCGTCGTCGCCGGGGCCGACGGCGACTTCTCGCAGGCCGAGCACATGATCCTCCGAGAGGCGTGCACCGCACTGGGGCTCTCCCCCGCCGAGTTCCAGCTCTGACCGGGAGCCCGGCAGGCGCCCCTTCACGGGACGGCGGGCCGGGCAGGACGACTACGCCCGCCGGCGACGGATCCACACGCCCCGCACGTCCGTGCGTGCGGCCTCGCCGGCGGACCTCACACGCAGGGCGGCAGCCGAAGCGCACGCGGCACAGCATGCGGTGACCGCCGCAGAGGCCACAGGCGTCCAAGGCGCCCGCAGGACAGGCGCCTTCGCATGCGCCCAGCTGTCGCCGCGTGCCCGGCACCCCGCCCTCGTCACTCGACGGGTCCCGAGGGCTCCCGCGCACCCGACCGACGGTCCGCGGGAAGCGCGCAGGCAGGCGTTCCACCCGGCATCCGCTCGCGATGACTGGCGACGAGCCGGTAGACACCGTGCGCGATCCAGCGGAGCGGAGGAAGGGTGAGCAGCACTCCCGGCACGTACCAGCCTCGGCCGGCGTCCTGGAGCAGCCTGGCGACAGCCTGGACACCCCCGTGCACCACTCCGGCCGGTGTGACCCACAGGACCTCGTACTCCGCCCGCTCCCGGGTGACGCCGAGGGCGTCCAGGTCCGCGAACTGCCAGGGGGAGATCTCGCAGCGCGGCCGGAGACGCCGCTCGGCGAAGCGCACGGAAGAGGTGCAGAAAGCACGGTCTCCGTCGTAGATCAGTACAGGTCGCGCGCGCATGGCCTCATCATGCCCCACCGGCAAACCCACTCGGAATCATCCGGGAAGGCGTTCGGGGCCCCGCAGGGAGCACGGTCCGCCCCGCGCGACGCGGCCCGCGCGTCAGGTCCACGGTCACAGGAGGCTCCCGCCCTACGCTGGTCAGCCAGAACACTGCCGGCCACCTGCCGGGTCCCCCCGCGTTCCCCGTGCTGCGGGTGGACCGGCTGTCGCCGCGCGCCGTCCCACGGAGCAAGGAAGCCACCGCCACCGTGCCCACGCCTCTCCCCCGCCGTACCGCGCTCCGCACCCTCGCCGGCCTCGTCGCCCTCCCTGTCGCCGGTTGCGACCCGACCACTCCGGCTGCCGCGCCTCCCGCCGTCCCCTCGACGCCCGGAGGGTCAGGACACCGTCCGGGGCGCGCGTTCCAGGGGCTGGAGAAGAGGTTCGGGGCCAGGCTGGGGGTGTACGCGATCGACACCGGGACCGGCGCGTCCGTCACCCACCGCCCCGACGAACGCTTCGCCTACGCCTCCACCTGCAAGGCCCTGCTGGCGGGCACTGTGCTGGGCATGCACACGCTTCAGCAGCTCGAACGGCGCGTGCGGTACGGGCCCGGCGACCTCGTCGCCAACTCCCCGGTGTCCGAGCGGCACGTCGAGGCGGGCATGACCCTGCGCGCCCTGTGCGACGCCGCCGTCCGCCACAGCGACAACACCGCGGCGAATCTCCTCTTCCGCGAGATCGGTGGGCCCCGTCGCCTCCAGGACGCGCTCCTCGCCCTCGGTGACCGGACCACCCGCTGCGACCGCTACGAGACCGATCTCAGTGAGGCGGCACCCGGTGACCCCCGGGACACCAGCACGCCTCGGGCCCTGGCCACCGATCTGCGCGCGTACGCGCTCGGCGACGTCCTCGGCGATGAGAAGCGGGCCGTTCTGACCGACTGGCTCAGGCGGAACACCACGGGAGACGCCCTCATCCGCGGGGGAACCCCCGCCGGCTGGCCCGTGGGCGACAAGACCGGTACGGGCGGCTACGGAACCCGCAACGACATCGCGGTCGTGTGGCCACCTCACTCCGCGCCGATCACCATCGCCGTACTGTCCCGTCGGGCCACCCGCGGAGCGAAGCCGCAGGACGCGCTGATCGCCCGGGCGGCCCGTGTCGCGCTCACGGCTCTCGCCGGACAGAAGTATCCCGTCCCTCAGGGGCGGTAGCGGAGCGGGTGTCGCGCGGGAACCTCGGTCAGCACGATGCGGTGCCCGTCGGGGTCGGCGATCCACATCTCGATCAGCCCCCAGGGCTCCTGGACCGGCGGACGGAGGACGTGTGCTCCACGGGCGGCCACCTCCTCGTGCGCCGCCGCACAGTCGTCCACCTGCATCCAGAGCCTCAGGGTCTCGGTCGGCGGTGCGTCCGAGCGCCCCGACACCTCGAGGAAGCCCCCGCCGACGAAGTACACCGTTCCGCGTTCGGGGCCCGTGCCGAACTCCCGGTAGACGGACAGTCCGAGCGTTCGCCCGTAGAAGTCACGGGAGACCTCCGGATCGCGGGGCGTCAGCAATACCCTGCTGCTCAGTACGTGCACCATGGCCCCGACCCTACGCGGCCCGGTGACGCCGAACCGTGCGTCGGCGCCGCCCGCTGGGCCCCATGATCAGGAGGCCCCCACCGCGGCCTTGATCCGCTGTCCGAACGCCGGGGCGTCCTTGCGTGCGGCGGCCACGGCGAGTCCCACGAGGAGCTTGCCCAGTCGGTGCCCCTCCAGATCATTGAAGATCCGCACCCTCGTTCGACCGTTCGCAAGGGGTTCGAGGTGATAGCCACCTTCACGGGCGGTCACGAGATTGGTCGAGACTTCGTTCCAGCGGATGCGTGCCGGCGCGACGAGATCGCTGATCCGGAACTCACGCCGGGTCGTCATGCCGGCGTCCTTGACCGTGCTGCGGAACACCGTGCCGACTGCCGTCGGACCCGCCGGTTGCTTGGAGATGGCCTGCACGCGAGTGCTGAACTTCCTGTCGTTCTCGCCGTCCGCCAGGAAGGCGAAAACCTCTGCGACGGGACGGTCGATGTCGACCGTCGCCTCGAACCGGGCCATGGGATCTCCTCCGGTACGACGGGGCGCGGCGTGGCGGCGCGGCGCTCCCGGGATGGCACCGCCTCCCAGGATCCGCGTTACCCGGCCGCTCGGCAGCCGGACGGGCACCTCCGGCGCGCAATCGGGTGCCACCCCGGGACGGGCCGCCCGGCCCGGCAGCGTCCCCTCGATGCCCGTGCCCCTCTGCCGTACGCACCCGGGCAGCGCCTTCGACGTGGCGAGGCCGCCCGGGCCGCGCTGTCCCCGAGACCTCGGTTCAGTGCGCGATGGAGTCGATCAGCTCGCGTGCTCCCTGCCGCAGCAGGGACACGGCCACGGAGGTCCCGAGCGTGGCGGGGTCGAGCGGACCGGCCCATTCGTGGGCGTTGAGGACCGTCTTGCCGTCGGGGGTGAACACGCAGGCGCGCAGCGAGAGGTCACCGTTGCGGTGAGCCGTGGCGTAGCCGGCGATCGGCGAGTTGCAGTGGCCCTGCAGGACGTGGAGGAACATGCGCTCCGCCGTGATCTCCCGATAGGTCCCCGGATGGTTGAGCGCGCCGACGGCCTCGATAGTCGCCGTGTCGTCCTCACGGCACTGCAGGGCGAGCACACCCGCGCCGATCGGGGGGCACATCGTCTCCGGGGCGAGGATGTCGCTGATCACGTCGGGCCGGCCGATGCGGTGGAGACCGGCGACGGCCAGGAGCAGCGCGTCGGCCTCTCCCGCGGCCAGTTTCGCCAGCCGCCGGTTGGCGTTGCCCCGGAAAGGGACACAGTCCAGGTGGGGGTGGGAGGAGGCGAGTTGTGCTGTCCGGCGGACGGACGACGTGCCGATGCGGGTGCCTTCGGGGAGCTGCTCGAGGGTGAGTCCGTCCGGGTGGACGAGGGCGTCACGGATGTCGTCGCGTTCGAGGAACGCCGCGAACGTCGTGCCGGCGGGCAGGGGGCGGTCGGCGGGGATGTCCTTGACGCAGTGGACGGCCAGGTCCGCCTCCCCTGCGAGCAGGGCGGCGTCGACCTCCTTGGTGAAGGCACCCTTGCCTTCGACCTTGGAGAGATCGCCCAGCCACTTGTCGCCCGTGGTCCGGACGGGGACGACCTCGGTGACGGTGTCGGGGTGGAGGGCCGCGAGGCCGGCCCTGACGCGCTCGACCTGAGCCAGGGCCATGGGCGAGTCGCGGGAGACGATGCGGATCAGCTCGGGAGCGGACATGGGGTCACGATAGACCGCCGGGCGGGAACGGCGATCGTGCGACGCGGTAAGGGCATTGTTTTCCGGACCGCCCCAGCACTGTCCAGGAGCGAAGTCCTACGCCGATTTCCAGCCGCGTTGGAACATGGCTCCGCACGACTGCGGCCGGAGTCCCGAACTCGGCTTCTCAACTGACAATAGGCCTCCCATCAGGCACCGTTGACGATTCATCAACCCGGCTCGGTCGTCTTCGAGGCCGTGGGCCAGGCAGGACGGGCATTCCACCATCGGACTCATGTGGCCGGTTCGACACCCCGCACCCTTGCCTCACTCCCCCGAGGGCTGTCTGCCACCCGGCGAGATCCCTAGCATGACCCCACACCGACTTCACTCTCTTTGAACCGCGAGGGGCTGGATGAGCCACGGGGACACCTCCATTCCGAAGAACATCGACGTGAACGTGCCGAGCGTCGCGCGGATGTACGACTACTACCTGGGTGGCAAGGACAACTACCCGGCCGACCGGGTCGCTTGCGAACACCTGCTGGAGCGTGTGCCGAGCACGAAGGTCCTGGCGGTGAACAACCGGAGATTCCTGCGGCGCGTGGTGCACCACCTGGCCTCCGAGTACGGGATACGCCAGTTCATCGACCACGGGTCCGGCCTGCCCACCCAGGACAACGTCCACCAGGTCGCCCAGCTCGTCGACCCCGGCGCCCGGGTCGTCTACATCGACAACGACCCCATCGTGCTGGCGCACGGCAAGGCCATACTCGAGGAGAACGACCGGACCGCGGTCATCCAGGCGGACATGCGGGACACGGAGGGAATCCTCGCTCACCCGGAGGTGGTTCGGCTCATAGACTTCGACGAGCCGGTGGCCGCCTTGTTCGTGTCGGTGCTGCACTGCATCCCCGACGAGGACGACCCCGCGGGTCTGGTCCGGCGTGTGGCGGAGCGGCTGGCTCCTGGAAGCTTCCTGGTGGTGTGCCAGCTCGTGAGCGAGGACGCCGCGACCCGCGACTTCGTCACGGACTACATGGCGAAGAGCACGGGGAACCAGTGGGGGCGGGTGCGTCAGCAGGCCGACGTGCACGGCTTCCTGGAAGGCCTCGACGTGCTGGACCCCGGCCTGGTGGAGGTCTCGACGTGGCGGCCGGATTCGGATCTGGCGCCGAAACAGGAGACCGAGGAGTGGATCGAGTTCGGTGGCGTCGCCCGCAAGTGGTGACGTGGATCGCGTGAGACGGGATAAGCGGTGACGGGGCAGGTACTCAGCTGTAGCGCTCGAGTGCCTGCCTCAGCAGGTCCCTGCTCGCGACCGGGCTCGGCGACTGGGCGCTGAGCGAGTCGAGGATCCAGCGGTACTCGTCCGTGCTCTCCTGCTTGTTCACGGACGTGGCATTGGTCAGGTGCTCGATGTAGGCGACATCGGGAAGCCCGTCCATCGCGAACCGCAGATACGTGATCCCGTTGCCCGGAGAGGTGTGGGCGGTCACCTCGAAAGGTGCCACCTGCACGATCACATGGGGCAGCTGAGTCATCTCCAGCAGGTGGACCAGTTGCTCACGCATCACCCGGGCACCACCCGTGGGACGCATCAGCACCGCCTCGTCCAGCAGCACCCAGAGCTTGGGCGCATCGCGTCGCTGCAGCAACTGCTGGCGCCTGAGCCTCAGTTCGACGCGACGCCGGGTGATCTCCTCCGATTCGAGGGCATGCCCGGAACGCACCACCGCGTATGCGTAGTCGGCTGTCTGCAGAAGCCCCGGAACGTAATGCCCCTCATAGGTACGGATGGACGCGGCGGCCTCCTCCAGACCGACCAGCGGCTCGAACCAGTCCGGCAGCACGTCGGCGTAGTTGCGCCACCACCCGCGCTGCCCCGCCCTCCGCACCAGGTCGATGAACTCCGCCGTTCTGGCCGGATCGGTCACGCCGTACAGCGCGAGAAGATCGGCGGCGTCGCGCTCCTTGCACGGGGAGTGCCCGGTCTCCATCCGGCTGATCTTGGCCGTCGAGCACCTGATCCGGTCGGCGGCGACATCCGGGGTGATGCCGGCCTCGCCACGCATACGCCGCAGCTGCGCGCCCAGTACCAGGCGTAACGCCGTGGGGCTCGCCCCCGTGGCCGAGGCGAGCGTCGGCTTCCGGGACGGCTGAAGCGGTTCGATGCCGGGCATGCGGACTCCTGAGGACGGGCGTCGTGACGCCAGTGTGCCATCAGAAGGCCCGGGCAGGCCCGGCCGTTGCGAGAGTTCCGTGTCTTTTCGGCCTGCCCTGGGGCGAGTTCAGCCGGCCATGGTGTCGAAGTCGCCGTCCCTGACGCCCGCGAGGAAGGCCCGCACCTCGTCCCCCGTGTACACGAGGGCGGGGCCGTCGGGGAACCTGGAGTTGCGGACGGCCACCTCACCGCCGGGCAGCAGCGCCATCTCCACGCAGTTCCCGCTGGGGTTGCTGTGGTGGCTCTTCCTCCACTCCACGCCGGAAAGGGAGTTGGCGGGGACGCCGTTGTCGAAGTGCTGCATGCGGTCCATTCCTTCTCGTCGTGCTGGTCACGTCCTGGTGCGACACCGGGGCCCGCGCAGGGTGAACAGGTGTCCCTGGCTCACACCCCTGGGTGCAATTCCGGATGCAATTGCACTGCATGCACGGACGGCGAGGATACTAGTGGTCGTCCGGACCTCACGACACCACGAACCGGCCTTCAGCGGAGGGTGATCAGCGCTCATGCACGAGGAGAACACGCCACGTCACGGAGCGGCAGCTCTCCCGCCCCGTCCGGCCTCCGGCGGTGCGGATCCGCATGAGGAACTGGCACGGGATCTCGGCATCGACGCTCCTGGGTTCACCACGCGCGGCCTGGGCGCGGACCCTGAAAGCCTCCGGCAGGCGCGGGCGTTCGTCCGGGACGCGCTCGAGTGCTGGGGCCTGGGCTCGTGCGCGGACGACGTGACCCTCGTGGCGGGCGAGCTCGTGAGCAACGCGGTCTGTCACGGAATCCAGCCCACGGAGGAGCACCCCGAGCTCCCGACGGCCCGGCTGGGACTGGCCTGCCAGGACGGGGCGCTGGTCTGCGCGGTGAACGATTCGAGCCCCGAGGTACCCGTGCTGCGCAGGGCTGAGGACTGGCTGGAGCGGGGCAGGGGCCTGCGCATCATCGACGCGCTGAGCAGCTCATGGGGCTGGTCACGGCCCACCGTGGCGGGCAAGACCGTCTGGGCGGTGATTCCGGTCCTGCTGGGACCCGCGCTTCACAGCCCCACCAGCGCGGTCCAGGCCTCCGCCAGGAGGTAGTGCCCGAGGGGAGTCGGATGGATTCCGTCACCGGCGATCGACTCGGGGCCGCCGGCGGCACGCGCCGCCTGGTTGAGCAGGCCGTCAGCCGCCAGCAGTGCGGCGTCGAACTCCTCGGCCAGCCGTCGGACGGTCTGGATCCTGGGGTCGAGGTCCTCCCGCCAGGCCCACTGCTCGTCCCGTACCGGCACGAGGAAGGGCTCGACGAGGATCAGCTGGGCGCCGGTCGCGTCCCGGACCTGGGTGAGGACGGCACGGTAGTCGTCCTCGTACGCGCGCACCGAGGTGACGGTTCCGGAGTCGTAGCGGCGCCAGGTGTCGTTCACGCCGATCAGGACCGACACGACGTCCGGCCGGAGGTCCAGCGCGTCGCCACGCCAACGGGCACGCATGTCCGCGACCCCGTCGCCGGCGACTCCTCGGTTCAGGAAGGTGATGCCGGAGTCCGGCCTGGCGGACCTCACGGACTCGGCGGCCATCCGGACGTAGCCGTTGCCCAGTGGGCAGTCCCGTTCCGCCAGCCTGCCCACCTCGGTGATGCTGTCGCCCTGGAACAGGACGGTGGCTGAGTGGTGCAGGCTGACGGTCACGCGGCACTCCGAACGGTAGGGAACCGGTACGCGGTGATCCTGCCCCTGGGAACCCGTCATGATCCGCACCCTTACGGTGCGGGCCGGGCCGGGGCGTAACGCACTCAGCGGGCCGCGGCCGGGGCGCGGACCGCGCTGAAGTCGAGCGCGCTCTCCACCTCGAGCAGGGTCTCCTCGGCCACCCGCCGCACCTCGGCCGGGACGTCGCCTTGTTCCTCCACCAGACCGGCGTAGATCGGTGCGTCGGATGCCTCTGTGGAACTCACGTGAAACTGCCTATCGATCGGTTATGCCCGCCAATCAGCGGAAACGGGAGCCGAGTGTACGCGTCGCGTCCGGAGCTCCGGGGGGCGGTCCCCGGGAAACGGGTCGCACCCACCCGAAAACGGGTTGTCAGGGATCACGGCGGCTGCGAGGCTGATCACACCGACCGAAGGGGTGTAGCTCAGAGGCCAGAGCGCCGGTCTCCAAAACCGGATGCCGCAGGTTCGACTCCTGTCTCCCCTGCAGGATCGGCTCCCCGCCCGCACAGGGCGGGGAGCCTGCTCCGCTACTCGATCACGAGCTCCACGTCGATGTTGCCCCGCGTGGCCTTCGAGTACGGGCAGTAGGCGTGCGTCGCCTCGACCAGACGCCGTCCGGTCTCCCCTTCCAGGGCCTCGGGCAGCTCGACGCGCATGACGACCGCGAGGCCGAACCCGGAGTCGTCCTTGCCGATCGAGACCTCGGCCGTCACGGAGACGTCCTTGGTGTCGACCTTCATCTCGCGGGCGACGGAGCTCATCGCACTGGCGAAGCACGCGGCGTATCCGGCGGCGAAGAGCTGCTCCGGGTTGGTGCCCTTCCCGTCGCCCCCGAGGGCCGGCGGCAGAGCGAGCGCGAGGTCGATCTGTCCGTCCGAGCTCACTGCCCGGCCTTCACGGCCGTTCGCGGTGGCGGCAGCGGTGTAGAGCGCGTCCATGGGTGACCTTCTCTCGTACGACGGTGACCGCGGACCGATCACCCCCAAAGAGTTGCACACAATTCAATTGCGCACAACTTAATCGCGGGCGCAGGCTATCCTGGATCCATGACGCCGACACCGCCCCCCGCACCCGCTCCGTCCGAGCCGGCGGACTCCGAGCTGCTCAAGCTGGACCACCAGGTCTGCTTCTCGCTGCAGGCGGCCTCCCGAGCCTTCGGGGGCGTCTACCGGGAAGCGCTCCGGGACCTAGGCCTCACCTACCCCCAGTACCTGGCCATGATGGTGCTGTGGGAGCACGGTTCACTGCCGGTCAAAACGATCGGCGAGCGGCTCCACCTCGACTCGGGAACGCTGTCGCCCCTGCTGAAACGGCTGGAGTCGGCCGGTCTCGTCAGGCGTGAGCGCAGCCCTCAGGACGAGCGCTCGGTCACGGTCCACCTCACGGACGCCGGGTCGGAGCTGCGCGGGCGCGCGCTCTCCGTCCCCCGGACGATCCTCCGGGCCACGGGGCTGTCGGTACAGGAGATCCTGGCCCTCCAGGAGACGCTGGGGCGCCTCACGGCATCGCTGGGCAAGGCCGGCTGACCCGCCGGGCAGCTCCGCCCACGCCCCGGGCCCGGGCCGTCCGCACAGCGCTCGCGGGCGTTGCGACGCCGAAATATGATGCAGGAACTATCGCAACGCGGAGCGGCCCATGAACCGGCGTCGAACTCCCCGGTCGGCCAGCGCCGAGGACTTGCTCAGCACACTGCAGCACCTCACTGCCCGCGCCCGGCAGGAGGTGCAGCTGCACCAGGCCCGCGTGGAACTCGCCCAGGCGCTTCAACGCGACATGCTGCCCGCGACACTGCCGTCCTTCCCCGGGCTCCGGACCGCGGCCCGCTACGCTCCCGCGCGCGACGGGCTGGACATCGGCGGGGACTGGTACGACGGCTTCCTGCTGCCGGACGGTGCCCTCGGCCTGGCCATAGGCGACGTCCAGGGGCATGACGTGGAGGCTGCCGCCTTCATGGGGCAGATCCGGATCGCCATGCGTGCCATCGCCAGCTCGACGTCCGATCCGGGTGAGGTGATGGGCCGCACGAACGACCTGATCATGTCGATGAACTCCACTCTCTTCGCCACGTGCTCCTTCCTGCGGCTGGATCCGCGGAGCCGGGAGCTGCGCAGCGCCCGCGCCGGTCATGTCGCCTCCGTGTGGGCGACGGCCGACGGGCATTCGGGAGTCACCGCCGACGCGGGCGGCCTTCCGCTCGGTATCGAGCCTCATCAGCACTACCCGGTCGCCCGGCGCGACCTGGACGTGACCGGCTCGTTCGTCCTGCTCACCGACGGAGTCATCGAAGGGCCCTCACTGACGATCGACGACGGCCTGGACCGGATCAGGCGGCTGGTGAGCTCCCACGCCACCGCCGACGCCGAGGACCTGGCGGACCAGGTGCTCAAGGCCGCGGCCCTGACCGGGCACGAGGACGACGCCGCGGTCCTGGTTCTCCGCCACGACGCCGCCGCGGGTCCCGGGTGAGCACCGGGGCCACCTGCCGCGCGTGTCACAGCCACCCGCCGACATGAGCGGTGTCTTATGAGACGGTGATCCGCAGCGAGAAGACCCGACGCCGAGCCGTGCTCGTCCTGCAGATACTGGGCATCACCGCTGTCTACTACGCGTCGGCGCAGCTCGGTCTCCTCCGGCAGGTCGAGGTGCAGGGCTCGGTCGTCACCCCGCTGTGGCCGCCCTCGGGGATCGCCCTCGCCTCGCTGCTCTACCTGGGCCTGCGGATCTGGCCCGCGATCGCGGCGGGTGCGCTGCTCACGATCATGTCGATCACCGACTCGCTCACCCTCTGGGGAGTCGCTGTCGCGGCGGGCAGCACGCTGGCCCCCGTCTGCTCCTTCCTCGCCCTGCGCGCCGTGGGTTTCCGCGCGCAGCTGGACCGGCTGCGCGACGGCGTCGCCCTGGTCTTCCTGGGGGCCCTGGGCGGCATGGTCATCAGCGCGACCACGGGCACGGGGGTCCAGGTGCTGAGCGGCGGCCAGTCGGCCTCGCAGTTCTGGCCGGTCTGGGCGGCCTGGTGGGCGGGAGACGCCATGGGGGTGCTCATGGTCACCCCGCTGCTGCTCGTCCTGCACAAGGTGCGTCTGCCCCGGATGGACGACCGGTGGGCGGAGGCGCTGGCGCTCGCCGTCGTCGCGGTCACGTCGGCGGCGATCGCGACCAGGAGTCCACTGTCCATGATCTACCTCCTCTTTCCGGTGCTCGTCTGGGCGGCTCTCCGCTTCCAGCTGGCCGGAAGCGCCCCCTGTGCCCTGCTGATGTCCGTCATGGCGATCGTCGCCGGCACCGACGGGGTGGGACCGTTTGCCGACCACTCGGTGCTCGAGGTGATGCTCAACCTCTGCATCCTCAACGGCTGTGTGGCCCTCACCGCGCTCCTCCTCGCCGCCATCGTCACCGAGCACAACAACATCCGTCACGAGACGGAGCTGGCCTGCGAGGAGCTGGCGGCCCTCGTGGAGCAGCTCTCGCCCGGTCCGTCGCCGGAGGGCGGGCCCGACGGGCCCCGGCACGGGTGGGACGGCGCTTAGCCGCCCGTGCGCGGGAAGTGGCGTGCCAGGAAGTCGTTGCGGAACGTCCCGGTCGGATCGAACCGTTCGGTCAGCCGCTCGAAGTCGGCGTAGTGGTCGTAGAGCTCCCGGAGCACGCCGGGCGGTGTGGTGAAGACCTTGCCCCAGTGCGGCCTGGCGGCGAACGGGGCGAGTGCCTCCTCGACGGCCCCCAGGACGGGCGTCACCGCCGCCGTGTCGGGGACCCAGGTGAAGTGGAACGCCACGGAGTCCCTTCCCTGGGCGGGGCTGAGCCAGAGGTCGTCGGCGGCCACGGTCCGGATCTCCCCGATCTGGAGCAGCGGCGCGAAGTCCTGCCGGATCCGGTCGAGGGCCTCGTAGGCGGCGACGGCGTCCTGACGGGCGACGAAGTACTCGGACTGCAGCTCGTCCCCGTTGCTCGGGGTGAATTCGAGCCGGAAGTGCGGCAGCCTGGCGTGCCACGGTCCCGGGACGCCCTGCTGCTCCGTGCAGTGTTCGGCCGCCACGCCGGGCACCGGGTGCCTCGGCCCCCGTGCGAGAGTCGAGCCGTGCCAACGGTGCGGGGCCGTTCCGGGGGTGCCGGGCCCGACACGCCGTTTGAGCCAGACCTGATCGATCGGGCCACCGTGCCAGCCGGTGAAGAGACTGACGCTGTACGCCTCGGACATCACCTCGTCGAAACGGCCGAGCAGCTCTTCCTGCGGGAGCCCTTCGTACACCCACTGCTGGATCTCGAACGCGGGCACGAGGTCGAGGGTCAGCCGGGTCACGACTCCGAGCGCGCCCAGGGAGACCACGGAACCGGGGAAGTCCGCGTCGCCCCGCTCCAGGGTCCTGACGCTGCCGTCGGCGGTGACGAGCTCGAGTGCTCGGACAGCTCCCGCGAGTGCGCGGTTGCCCACCCCGGAACCGTGGGTGCCCGTCGCGCACGCGCCCGCCACGGAGATGTGGGGCAGCGAGCCCAGATTGTGCAGGGCGAGCCCGCTCCGGTGCAGTGTGCCGGTCAGCTCCCCGAAGCGCATGCCCGCGCTCACCGTCGCGGTACGGGCCTCAGTGTCGATCTCGACGGATCGGGGCAGACCAGCCACGGATATGAGCGCGCCGTGGGTGTCGGCGACGGTGTTGAAGGAGTGGCCGGTGCCCAGCGCTCTGACGGCCGTCCCTGCGGACACGAGCTCCTGGAGCTCGGTGATCGAAGCGGGTGTGTGCAGCTGCTTCGCACCGAAGGCGATGTTGCCGGCCCAGTTCGTCCGGCGGGCGGAGAGGCCGTGCTCCGAGTGATCGATCATGGCTACGGAGCTTACGCTCCGGCCGTCCTCGGGCTCGGTGCCTGCGCCCCGCACCGCCGACGGCGTGGCTCGTCGATATCGTGCCGGATCAGTACGGAAGCGGTCGGCCGGACGGTGTTCGCAGGTCCAGCGGGGGCGGCCCCGTGGGGGGCTGCGGACGGCGGACGATTTGGATGCGGCCCACGGCCACCACCTCCTCCTGGTAACCCGATAGATGCCCATCCAGGCGCCCTTCACACGTGCGGTGCTCCTCGGGCCGTTCACGGACCTGCCGGCGCCCGCTCGCGGATGCGGAGCGGGCGATGTGCGGTGACCCTGGACACGCGGGGGGAAACCGACGCGAGGAGGATCCGCCATGTCCGCGCTGGACAAGATCAAGAAGATGCTCAAGGGCCACGAGGACCAGGCCGGAAAGGGCATCGACAAGGCCGGCGACATGGTCGACGACCGGACGCAGGGCAAGTACAGCAAGCACGTCGACACCGGCCAGGACAAGCTGAAGCAGCAGCTCGGCTCGGATCGCGACCGGAACGACCCGCCCCGCGCCTGATTACGGAGAACCGCTGACCCGCCGCCCGCGCCCGACCCGGTGCCGGGCCCGGCGACCGCCCACGCGTCGACGGGCCCGGCACTCCGCGTGTACGGAACCGGGAGCGGATTATCGAGCACTCGACCGAATTCCTGTTATCGTCCCCGCCGCACAGCGTCTCCCGAGTGTGGGAAGTGACGTAACAGGACCCCGGAAGAGTGAGCACAGCATGGGCGAGACACGCGAGACGGCGTTGATCAAGGCCGCGCAGAAGGGCGACCCCGAGGCGCAGGACCGGCTTGTGGCGTCCTACCTGCCGCTCGTGTACAACATCGTCGGCCGCGCGCTGAACGGTCACGCCGACGTGGACGACGTGGTCCAGGACAGCGTGCTGCGGATGATCCGTGGCCTGCCCTCGCTGCGCACCCCGAAGAGCTTCCGCTCCTGGCTCGTGGCCATCACCATGAACGAGATCCGTGGGCACTGGCGCGAGCGCAGCACGGGCGGAATGTCCGCGGACCCCCTTCAGGACGCGTACGACGTCGTGGATCCCGCGGCCGACTTCGTCGAGCTGACGATCGTGCGTCTCGGTCTGACCGGCCAGCGCCGGGAAGCCGCCGAGGCGACGCGGTGGCTGGACGACGACGACCGCGAGCTGGTGTCGCTGTGGTGGCTGGAGACGGCGGGGGAACTGTCCCGGGCGGAGGTCGCGAGCGCTCTCGACCTCTCACCGCAGCACACCGCGGTTCGCGTGCAGCGGATGAAGGAGCGGCTGGAGGCCGCCCGGGTGGTGGTGCGCGCTCTGGCGGCCGACCCTCGCTGCGTGCTGCTCGAAGACCTCACGGTCCGCTGGGACGGGGTGCCGTCCGCGCTGTGGCGCAAGCGCCTGGCACGCCACGCCCGTGAGTGCACCGTGTGCGCGGGTCACCGGTCGGGGCTGGTCCCGGCGGAGGGCCTGCTGGTGGGACTCGCGCTGGTCCCCGTGGCGGCGTCCTTCGCAGGCACGTCGGAGCAACTCCTGCCGACGGCCTTCCTCCCCGCGACGGCGGCCGCCGCCGGACCCGGGCGGGCAGAGCGCCGACGGGACAGTGCACGGCGACGACGTCGCACGACGGTCGTGGCCGGACTGGCGGCGGTGGCCGTCCTGGGAGGCGGCGGGGCCGCGGTACACCTCTACACGGACGACACGGACGAGGACGCGGCCACCGCCGTAGCCCCGCTCGACGGCCCGTCGGCACCGGTGAGCACCGCGTCCTCCCCGTCCGCGGCACCCTCCTCCGCCTCTCCGACGCCGTCGTCGGCCTCGCCGTCACCGTCCGCGACCCCGTCCCCGTCCAGGAGCCGGAGCGCCACCGCAACCGCCACACCGGAGAAGACGCGGAAACCGAGCACACCGTCCTCGAAACCGATGGCCGCTCCGGAGGCCTCGTCGGCCCCCTCGGTGGCCGACGAGGTCATCGCCCTGGTCAACACCGAGCGGGCGAAGGAGGGCTGCGGTGCCGTCAGCGGAAACGGTCTGCTGGCCAAGGCGGCGTCGGACCATTCCGCGGACATGGTGGCGCGGGACTACTTCTCGCACACCTCACCGGACGGCACGGACCCGGGCGCGCGCATCACCGCCGCCGGGTACCGCTGGAGCACGTACGGCGAGAACATAGCGAAGGGCCAGCAGACGGCCGAGTCGGTGATGGACGCCTGGATGAACAGCGAGGGGCACCGGGCGAACATCCTCAACTGCGCCTTCAAGGAGCTCGGTGTCGGCAGGGTGGATTCGTCCGGGGGGCCCGTGTGGACCCAGAACTTCGGCACCGCGCTCTGACGCCGGCAGTCCGGGGAACCGTCACACCGTGGAAACGAGCAGGTAGCACCTTCTCCACGTGAGGCATGCAGGCTGGGACCGAGCCCAGGCCGAAGGCGTCCGCAGGCGACAGTCGTCCTCCCCCAGCGGACTGGAGCACGGTGCCCACGCCCCCATTTCCCGCCACTCGGTTTCCTCCCTGGCTCGCGCACGTCCTGCGTGCCCAGCGCGGCCCCGTCCCGTGGAGCGCCGTGCTGCGGGGCGCGCTGGCCGCCGTGCCACTGCTGCTGTCGGTGCTCGCCGAGCGGCCGACCGCCGGTGTTCCCGCGGCGCTGGGCGCGATGCTGGCCGGCATCAACGACCGGCCCGGCAGCCGCCGGGCCTCGGTCGCCCGGCTGGGTCTGCCGGCTCTGGCGGGCTCGGCCGGTCTGCTCTGCGGATCGGTAGTCGCGGAGACGGTCGGCGACGGCCGCTCCCTCGTCGTCGTGCCGCTCGTGTTCGGACTGCTGGGGCTGGGTGCCGGGGCGATCAGCTCGACGGGGCCGGTCGCGTCCGCGTGCGGCACCCAGGTGCTCGTCGCGGTCGTGATCGGGGCCGGCATGCCGTTGCCGGAGCCCGGTCCGGTGCGCGCACTGCTGTTCCTGGCCGGTGCGGGGTGGCTCCTCCTGCTCCGGCTGGTCCTGCCCTCGCCGGGTGGGCGCCGCAGCGGACCGTACGCGCTCGACGGGGAACGCGAGGCCGTGGCCGCGGTCTACGAAGCCGTGGCGGGGCTCCTGCTGGCCGCGGGCAGCCCGGGGGCCCGGGCGGGGCGGACCGCGCTGAGCGCCACGCTCGACCAGGCCCAGGATGCTCTGTCGGGCCCACGGCTGCGGCGCCGTGCCGGTTCCGCGGCGGAGCGCCGGCTCCACGCCCGGTACGCGGCGGCTCTTCCCCTGGCAGAGGCGGCGACCGCATTGGCCTGGGCCGGCGTCACGCTGCCTGTCAGGTTTTCGGAAGGGCCGCGCAGGCTGGCGGCCGCCGTACGGTCCGGAGTGCCCTGCGGGCCCCTCCCGGCGCCGGCCGGGACGGACGCCGGACTGCGGGCTCTGGACGATGCCCTGCTCCGTGCCGCGGCGGTGTTCGACCGTCCCGCCCGGGTGCCCCCGGGAGAGCGCCCCGGACGCCCGGGCACGTCCGTTCTGCGCCGGGCCTGGAGCGCGGCGGGGCTCGAGTACGGCCTGCGGGTCGCGGTGAGCTGCGCGGCGAGTACGGTCCTGGCGCAGTGGCTGCACCATGAGCACTGGTACTGGCTCCCCGCGACCACCGTCTTCCTCGTCAAGCCCGATCTGGGACCGCTCGCCTCACGGGTGGTGTGCCGGGCGGTGGGAACCGTGGCGGGCGCCGCGGTCTTCGGTGTCCTGGGCGTGCTGTCGTCCGGCCCCTCCGCCCTCGTCGCGACGGTGGCACTCTGCGGCGCCCTCCTTCCGGTGGCGACCCGTCACTTCGCTCTGCAGACCGCGGTGGTCACCGTGCTCGTGCTGTCCCTCGTCCTGCTGGGCGGTGAGCCGGCCGCCTCCTGGGCCCGGGTCGTGGAGTCCCTCCTCGCCTGCGGGACGGTGTTGCTGACAGGCCATCTCCCCCTGCCGGGACGGCGTGGCCACGGCGTCCGGGCGGCTCTCGACACGGCGGTGGGGGCGGCGCACCGCTACCTGGGACATGTCCTGGACGCCCCGGAGGACAAGGCGCTGGGAGGAGCACTCCGCCGCGACGCCTACAGGTCACTGGCGAAGGCCCGTACGGCCATCGATCTGTCGGCGGCCGAACTCCCGTCGGTCTCCCGGCACTCAGCCGGATCCGAAGGGGTCGCCGGCGCCTTGGAACAGCTCATCGACACGACGACGGCGTGTGCGGTGGAGCTCGGGCACCGGGCTGCCGGGCTGCCGGCGGCGCACGCCGAAGTGCTCGCCGCGCATCTGTCGGAACTCGACCGGGCACGGGCGGTTCCCGTCGGCTGAGCGCCTGTCGCGGACCGGCCCCTAGGATGCGGTTCATGATCGCCGAACTGGAGTGTGTCGTGCTGGACTGCGCCGACCCGGCCGGTCTGGCCAGGTTCTACGCAGCCGTGCTGGGCGGGGAGACCGACCGGCCGGACGGACGCTGGGCACGCGGTGAGGACTGGGCGACGGTACACACCCCGGCCGGGCAGGTGTTCTGCTTCCAGCGTGTCCCGGAGTACCGCCCTCCGCTGTGGCCGGATCCCGCCCAGCCCCAGCAGTTCCACCTGGACTTCGCGGTACCCGATCTCGACCGTGCGCACGAGCAGGTGGTCGCCCTCGGGGCGACCGTGCTGGACGAGGGCGACGGTCGCCGGAGCTGGCGTGTCTTCGCCGATCCCGCCGGGCATCCGTTCTGCCTGGTACGACACTGACCCGTACACCCGGACGACGGTCCATGGTGCACGGGTCAGGAACCAGGGGTCAGCGGCTGACCAGCGCCAGGAAGGCGCAGGCACCGCCCATCCCGGCGACGGTCAGGACGGACAGCGCGACGCAGCGGGCCCTCAGCCGCTCGTACCGTTCCGTGTACTCGCCCCGGAGTTCCACCGCGCGTCCGGCGATCCTGGTCAGCGTGTCCCGGCAGAGCTCCACCCGGTCCGCCACGTAGACGCGCTCGACGTCCTCACGCTGCGCGGTGGTCAGCCAGGGCAGGGAGCCCGTGAAACTTCGGGCCTGCCGGCGGGCCTCCTCGACCTCGGCGTTCCAGAGCAGGTAGCCCTCCACCTGAGCCAGGCCCCGGGCGCTCTCCTTGTCCGGCTCCATGCGGTCCTCCTCTCCTCGAACCGTTGGTCTGCGGCCTATTCCTGCTTGTCCCCGGGAGCCACGGTGACGGACTCGTGAGGACGGTTCGTCGCATCCTCGAGGGCGCGGATCGAGGGGTAGTGCAGGTCGAAGGCCGGCGATTCCGAGCGGATACGAGGGAGCGTCAGGAAGTTGTGCCGGGGCGGCGGGCACGACGTCGCCCATTCGAGCGAGCGGCCGTAGCCCCAGGGGTCGTCGACCGTCCAGAAGGTGATCTTCCCGAGCCGCTCGTCCAGCATCTTGCCGGTGAACTTCGGCCACCAGAAGTGGAATCCGGCGAACATCGCGAAGACCACGGTCCCGAAGACCACGTAGTGGAAGTGCGCGACGACGAAGTACGAGTCGGAGACGTGGAAGTCCAGCGGCGGCGAGGCCAGGATCACGCCGGTCAGACCACCGAAGAGGAACGTGACGAGGAAGCCCACCGACCAGAGCATCGGTGTCTCGAAGGACAGCGAACCCTTCCACATCGTGCCGATCCAGTTGAAGAACTTCACCCCGGTCGGCACAGCGATGAGGAACGTCATGAACGAGAAGAACGGCAGCAGCACCCCACCGGTGACATACATGTGGTGCGCCCACACCGTCACCGAAAGGCCGGCGATGGCGATCGTCGCGGCGACCAGCCCGACATAACCGAAGATCGGCTTACGGCTGAACACCGGAATGATCTCGGAAACGATGCCGAAGAACGGCAGCGCGATGATGTACACCTCCGGATGGCCGAAGAACCAGAAGAGGTGCTGCCAGAGCAGTGCGCCGCCGTTGGAGGCGTTGAACACCTGCGCACCGAATTTGCGGTCGGCCTCCAGGGCGAGCAGTGCCGCCGCCAGAACCGGGAAGGCCAGCAGGACCAGGACACCGGTCAGCAGGACGTTCCAGGTGAAGATCGGCATACGGAACATGGTCATGCCGGGCGCGCGCATGCAGATGATCGTGGTGATGAAGTTGACCGAACCGAGGATCGTGCCGAAGCCGGAGAAGGCCAGACCCATGATCCAGAGGTCGCCCCCCACGCCTGGGGACCGAACCGCGTCGGTGAGCGGCGAGTAGGCGAACCAGCCGAAGTCGGCGGCGCCCTGCGGGGTGAGGAAGCCCGCCACCGCGATCAGCGAGCCGAAGAGGTACAGCCAGTACGCGAACATGTTCAGCCGCGGGAACGCGACGTCGGGCGCGCCGATCTGCAGCGGCATGATCCAGTTCGCGAACCCCGCGAACAGCGGCGTCGCGAACATCAGCAGCATGATCGTGCCGTGCATCGTGAAGGCCTGGTTGTACTGCTCGTTCGAGACGATCTGCGTACCGGGACGGGCCAGCTCGGCTCGCATGACGAGTGCCAGGACACCCCCGAGCATGAAGAAGGCGAATGAGGTGCCCAGATACAGCGTGCCGATCGTCTTGTGGTCGGTGGTGGTCAGCCACGTGATGACCACGTTGCCCGGCTGCCGACGCCGTACAGGCAGTTCGTCCTGGTAGGCGTCATCGGCTTCCGCCGATACTGCGGGACCCCTCGTCGTCACTGCGGCACTCCTTCGGTCGACGGCCGGTTGCTGACTCGGCGACCAGGATGGACTCCCCGCGGCGGTACCGCAGGTCATCTCCGTGCGCACTGCACCAGTGGCTGGCAAAGGACACTCCACTGGCGGAAGGGTGTACTGCCCGTGTTGACGGGCGCACCACCGTTCCGGGCACCCGTCCACGGGCTGTCCTGCCGGGCTGTCCTGCCGGGCTCAGGCCTCGGCCCAGGCGCGCAGCGCCTCACGTGACGGGAAGTCGGCGACGTTCTTGTCGAGGGGGTCGTCGGTGTACTGGTGGATACGCCAGTCGGCGTCGATCCGCGGTGCGGCCGCTTTGCCGTAGTCGGCGATCCAGAGCCCGTCGCCGACGTAGGAACTGGTGTCGTGGCCGACCCAGAAGGAGCGGTTGCAGTAGAGCAGGACGCGGCGATGCGGCCTCAGCCTCTTCACCTCCCGGATGAAGCGGTCCTTGTCCGCGCTGCTCGCGCGCGTGCCCTCCCCCGTCCTCTCCCAGTCGACCGCGAGGAGGTCGCCCTCCTTGTCCGGAGTCCTCTCCACGAAGTACTCCGCCTGATCCTTGGCGTGTCCCGGCCAGAGAAAGTGGTAGAAGCCGACGACGCACTCGGCGTCCCGGACGCGTTTCACCTGGCTTCTCAGCCGTGGATTGACGTAGGAGCGGCCCTCGGTGGCCTTGACGAAGACGAAGTCCAGACCGTCCGTGTCGAATTCCGTCTGATAGGCGCTGACATCGATGCCGTGCAGCACGGACACCACCTCCGGGTGGGGCCTTGTGGTTCCGTTTGACACACCCATACCTGCCCACCGGGATCCCCGGCATCCGCCGGACTGCCACAGAATCGATTCGGCACCCGGAATAGTGTCCGCGCCCCCGGGGTTGGTGATCCGGCGAGACCCTTTCAGTCGAGGAACTCCGCATCGGAAGGTCGGATTCATGAAGATCGGCATCATCGGAGCAGGCAACATCGGCGGCAATCTCGTCCGGCGCCTCACGGCGCTGGGTCACGACGTCTCCGTCGCGAACTCGCGCGGTCCCGAGACGCTGAAGGCGCTGGCCGAGGAGACCGGGGCGACGGCGGTCACGGCGTCGGAAGCGGCCAAGGGGGCCCGGATCGTCGTGGTGACCGTGCCTCTCAAGGCCGTCCCTGACCTCCCCTCGGGCCTTCTCGACGGAGCGGCGGACGACGTCGCCGTCATCGACACCGGGAACTACTACCCGCAGCAGCGTGACGGACGTATTCCCGCGATCGAGGACGGGCTGACGGAGAGCCGCTGGACCGAGCAGCAGATCGGGCGTGCCGTGGTGAAGGCGTTCAACGGGACGTATGCCCAGGACATCCTGGACAAGGGCACCCCGCCGGGCACGCCTGGACGGCAGGCCCTTCCGGTGGCCGGTGACGACCCGGCGGCCAAGCAGGCGGTCCGTGACCTGATCGACGAGCTGGGCTTCGACACCGTCGACGCGGGCGGCATCGACGAGTCCTGGCGCCAGCAGCCGGGGACGCCGGTGTACGGGAACCGGGGTGACGCCGTGACCATCACGAAGGCCCTGGCGGACGCGTCCCCCGAGCGCACCGCCGACTGGCGCGCCTGACCGGTGCCGTGCCGCGCCCCGGACGGGGTGCGGCACGGCGCGGTGTGGCGGCATGTGCGCGCTCGGGCCCGGTGTCCTGGACGGTGTTGCGTGTACGACACACTGTCCAACGCACCAGTATCGCCAACCGTTCGCAGATGATCCGCCCGGCCTGCGGGAGACGCCCCGGCCGGCCGGGGCAGGGAGACCTCTGATGCCTCGCACGATGTCCGTTTCGGACAGCATCCTCATCCGTATGGCGCCGTCGGCCGTGTACCGGGAGCTGAGCGACCCCACCGCGATGGGACGCTGGAGTCCGGAGAACAGGGGCGCGAGGGTGCTCGGGGAGCACCGGGGTGCTCATGTAGGCATGGTTTTCGAGGGGCGCAACAAGCGGGGCTCCTTCCGGTGGACGACGAAGTGCACGGTGACGGCGGCCGATCCGGGTGAGCGGTTCGCTTTTCGTGTGCACGCGATCGGGGCGCGCCGCCCGCTCCTGCCCGGGGCGATCGCACTGTGGGAGTACCGGTTCGAGTCGGTCGACGGTTTCACCCGTGTCACGGAGACCTGGACGGACAACCGGCGGTCGTGGCCCGATTTCGTGGCAAACGCCTTCGACCGGGTCGCGACGCGGGGGCACACGTTCGCCGAGTTCCAGCGGCGGAACATCCGCACGACGCTGGAACGTCTCAAGGCGGTGCTGGAGGCAGACGGCTCGGAGGACGTCCGCGTGGAGGGCGGTCCGGGCGTGGGCGGGGCGTGAGACGGGGCCGAGGCTCGGGGCCCGTGCGGTGGAGCGGACCGGCTGGGGCACCCGGCGCGCCCGGCGTCCGAGGTCTCGTCCGTCCCGCCGCGCCCGCCGTGCGGAGCGGTCAGCGCGCGGCCGTCGGCACCACCTCACCCGAGAGCGGCAGCCCCAGACCTGCAACGGAGCGGGAGACCAGCCGGGCCATCTCGGCGGCGCCCCGCTCCTGGAAGTGGGTGTTGTCCTGCACGCCGCCGGGGAAATTGGGGTACTGCCCGGCGTCCAGCCACAGAAAGATCCCCTTGGACGCCTCCACCCCTGTCCTGTCGAGGTAGGAGCGGCTGGCCGCCGAGAGGTCGACCAGGGGCGCGTTCTCCTCCCGCGCCACGGCCTTCGCGGCGTCCACGTAGGCGGGGAAGGAGACGTTGAACTTCCCGGTGGACGCGTCGTACGAGCGGCGCGACACGGGCGTCACCACGACGGGGGTGGCGCCCAGCGCACGGGTGGCGCGGATGTAGTCGTTGCGCAGGTACTCCTTGTAGTCGGCGGGCGGTGTGTACCGTTCTGCGTTGCCGACGGTGGCGTCGTTGTGCCCGAACTGCACGAACAGGTAGTCGCCGGGCCTGATCACCGCGTGGATCGCGGCCAGCCGGCCCTGCTCGATGAAGGACCGCGAACTCCGCCCGCCGATGGCACGGTTGGCGACGGTGACGGCGGAGGTGAAGTACGACGACAGTTTCTGGCCCCAGCCGGCCTGCGGGTAGTACCCCGAGCTGTACGACTGCGCGGTGGAGTCGCTCGCGATGTAGAGGGTCCCCGCGGCTGTCGGCGTTCGCCCGGTGGCAGAGGCGCTGCCGGGAGCACCCAGCGTGCCTGCGACACCGGCGGTGAGCGCGCCGGCGGCACCGAGGAGAAAGCGCCTGCGGGTGGTGGTGCTGTTCACGGCTGATCGGCTCATCCGACCGTCCCTCCGGGAGAGTTGAGCGGGGGTCGGATTGCAGTGGCAGCCGGGACGCGAAAGGTTGCCGGGTCGTCGCCCCCGTTGCCGCCGGCTGGAGTCCGGCGGCTTCAGGCGGTGCCGGGCCTGTCCGCCGCCCAGTGCGGAGGCCGGGTGAGGGAATCCGGCAGCTTCGTGGCGGCGTTGCCTCTCGCCGCGTTCACCTGGGCCTGCGTGAGGAAGAGAGCACCGCTGAGATCCGCGTCGGACAGATCCGCGTCACGGAAGTCGGCGCCGATGAGTTCCGCCCGGCGGAGGTCGGCTCCGCGCAGATCGGCGGCGATGAGGTAGGCCCCGCGGAGTTCGGCCCCGCGCAGGTCGGCGCCCTTGAGCGAGGCCCCGATGAGATCGGCTCCCCGCCGGCTGCGGGTGTCGCGCCGTCGAACGGTGGCGCGTTCGAGTTCACCGGCGCGCAGGAGCAGCGAGGCGACCCTGTCCCGGTGCGCGGACACGTCCAGGTCCGCCAGTTCGCCGGCAGGCAGACGGGTGAGGTGTTCGGTGGTGGCGAGGACGTCGCGGAGGTCTGCGTACAGGCGCTCGGCGGCCGGCAGGGTGAGCGCCTCGGTGAGGTACCGCAGCAGTTCGTGAAGCTGTCGCATGACGGGGAAGACCTGGAACATCTGGCGCGCCGTGTCCGGGGCGGACCGCCAGTCCCGCCCCCCGTAGGTTTCCTGGGAGACCTTCTGGCCCGCGCCGAAGCAGTCGTACACGGTGCAGCCGGTGAAGCCCTCGGTGCGCAGCCGGGCATGAATGCCGCAGCGGAAGTCGTCGGCGAGGTTGGGGCACGGAGTGCCCGCGTCCTTGTCGATCGCGAAGTCCGCCGAGGCCGTCAGCGTCAGGGCGACACAGCAGAGTCCGAAGCAGTTGGCGCAGTCGGCGCGCAGATCTGCCGGGGCGGTCGGATCGTGGTCGGGCACGTGCCTGGTCCTCCTCTGTGCGGTACCGGCCAAGTTTACGGGCGCGCGGTACGGCCACAGGGCGGCCGCTGTCAGTGGCCGGGCGCACACTTGACCGCGGAACTCGGCACGGTGAGGAAGGGGACGGGACGTGAGTGCGTCGCAGCAGGAGAGAGGGTTCGAGCCCGCCACCGGCGACGGTCCCGAGAACCCGGCAGACGCCGAGGTGCGGGCCGCGGAGGTGCGGACCGCCTTCGAGGGGATGCTGCAGATCAGACGCCTGACCCGTGCGGATCTCGCGGATCCCGAAGGCGTCCCGGCCCCGTGGGAGCTGAACCGGCCCCTCCGGGCCGTGGCGTTGGCCCTGGAGGCGGCGGGGATTCCCGCTTCCGCGGTCGGCACGTCCGGTGAACGCGTCGCCTCGGGCTACCGCGTGTGTGACGGTGAGGCCCCGGGTTCGGTGCGGGTCGAGTGGGCCGGACCACCGGGCAGCGGAGCGGCGCACGACGAGGAGGAGGCACTGGGCCGGTGTGTCACCGTCCTGCGGCGGCTGGGCTGGACGGCGCTGTCGTACCGCGGACCGCGGCGACGGCGCTTCCTCGAGGTCGAGGCGCCGCCCTCGGCCCGTTCGTGAACTCACTGTCAGACCCGTGAGGAATGCTTGACGGTCCGACACCTCTGACCGGGAGATGCTGAGATGCACCAAGCCGAAATCACCGCGGCTCAGGCGTACATCCGTCTGATGGCCGCCACCCGCGCCGCCCTCGCCGACCCGGACGTGGCGCCGCTGTACATGTCCGTGCTGGCCTCGCCGATGGAGGAGGCCGACGAGGCTCTGCGGAGCGCCGGTCTGACGGGCAACGAGGACCGGTTCTTCGCTCTCGTGCGGCAACTTCAGCCGACCCTGACGGGCTCCGATCGCTGACGGGTTCCGTGCGCCCGCGTGACGGGCGGCCTTTCGGGCGAGCCCGTCACGCCGGCACTCCGGTCACTGGTCGCCGTACATGAGCGAGCCGGGGGTGGTGAGCAGTTCCCCTGTCTCCAGCCAGGTCTTGAGCCCGGAGAGGATCATCGGCCATCCGCCGTACAGCTCCTCGTGGGCGCCGTCGCGGAGCTCGTCGTGGGTGACGGTCAGCCTGCAGGAGTCCGCGACCTGCTCGATCTCCCAGGTGATGCGGGTCGCCCCTTCGTTCCTCACGTCGTCGCTCCAGAGCGCCACCATGCTCTGTACGAGCCTGTGCGGCGGATCGACCTCCAGGTTCTTGCCCTCGCCCAGCGGGCCGGCGGCACCGGGAGCGCCCATCTCGAAGCGTGAGCCCTCGGTCCAGTCCGAGACGACACGGGCGCCGAAGTTGTACTTGCTCCTGATCTCGGGGTCGGTGATCGCCTCCCAGAGACGCTCGGGAGTGGTACGGATGTAGATCTCGAAGACCTTCTCCATGGGATTCTCCAGTCGGCTCTTGAGATCGCCGAGCCCGGCTGCCCAGGGCTCGGCGTACTTGCTCACCCACCGGTCGTGGACAAGCCGGATGGGCACCGGGTTCAGGAAGTGCAGCTTCTCCCGCCCCCGCCGTCGCGTGACGACCAGCCCCGCCGCCTCCAGCTGCTTGAGGTGCTTCATGACCGCGAACCGCGTCATCGCGAAGCGGGCCTCCAGCGCACCCAGTGTCTGTCCGTCGTCGCGGAACAGCTCGTCGAGCAGGCGGCGTCGTGTCGGATCGGCCAGGGCTTTGAACACAGCGTCCATACACCCAAAATAGGTGACCTTTTGGTCACATGCCACCGCGGACAAGTCGCTGGGAAGCTGTCCGCCACGATGTGGTGAATTGATTCAAACCGAGAAGTAACCTGACCAGCTGCTTGACGAGCAGCGTCGCCCAAATCTAGCGTACGTCCTGGATGAAACGTTTCACATCCCGATCGTGACCGGTCGCCGGATGACTCTGCTTACGAGGTGTTCATGTCTGATGTGTCGGCCGTCAAGGCAGCTCTGAAGTCTCAGGTCATCGAGACGCCCTCCTGGGGTTACGGCAACTCCGGAACCCGCTTCAAGGTCTTCGCCCAGCCCGGTGTCCCGCGCAACCCCTTCGAGAAGCTGGCGGACGCGGCGCAGGTGCACGCCCACACCGGCGTCGCTCCCAAGGTGTCGCTGCACATCCCGTGGGACAGAGTGGAGGACTACACGGCACTGACCCGGTACGCCGAGGAGCTCGGACTGCGGGTCGGCGCGATCAACTCCAACGTCTTCCAGGACGAGGACTTCAAGCTGGGCTCGGTCACCCACCCGGACCCGAAGGTCCGCCGCAAGGCCACCGATCATCTGCTCGAGTGTGTCGACATCATGGACGCCACCGGCTCCCCCGACCTGAAGCTGTGGTTCTCGGACGGCACCAACTACCCGGGCCAGGACGACATAGCGGGCCGCCAGGACCGTCTGGCCGAGGCTCTGGCCGAGGTCTACGAACGGCTCGGCGACGACCAGCGGATGCTGCTGGAGTACAAGCTCTTCGAGCCGGCCTTCTACACCACCGACGTCCCGGACTGGGGCACCTCGTACGCCCACTGCCTCAAGCTGGGGCCGAAGGCCCAGGTCGTCGTCGACACCGGACATCACGCGCCCGGGACCAACATCGAGTTCATCGTGGCCTTCCTGCTGCGCGAGGGGAAGCTCGGCGCGTTCGACTTCAACTCCCGCTTCTACGCCGACGACGACCTGATGGCGGGAGCCGCCGACCCGTTCCAGCTGTTCCGGATCATGCACGAGGTGGTCAAGAACGGCGGGCTGAAGAGCGAGACCGGCGTGAACTTCATGCTCGACCAGTGCCACAACATCGAGGCGAAGATCCCGGCCGTCATCCGCTCGGTCACCAACGTCCAGGAAGCGACCGCCAAGGCACTGCTGATCGACGCCGAGGCGCTGGCCGCGGCCCAGCTCTCCGGTGACGTCCTCGCTGCCAACGGGGTGCTGATGGACGCCTTCAACACGGACGTACGGCCGCTGCTGGCCGCGGTCCGCGAGGAACTCGGCCTGGCCCCGGACCCGTTCGCCGCCTACCTCGCCTCCGGCAACCAGGAGCGCATCGCCGCCGACCGCGTCGGCGGCGAGCAGGCGGGCTGGGGCGCCTGAGTCCCGCTCCCCCGCCTCCGTACGTCCAGCCGCACCCGCCCGTCCCTCACTCCTCGCGAAGGAACACTCATGACGTCCGCGACGCACGCCGAAGTCGCCGCGCTCCTGGAGCGCGCCCACCGGATCGGCTCCGACCCCCGCAACACGAACTACGCCGGCGGCAACGCCTCGGCCAAGGCGACGGCGGCCGATCCGGTCACCGGTGGAGAGGCCGAGCTCCTCTGGGTCAAGGGCTCGGGCGGGGACCTCGGGACGCTGACCGAGGCCGGTCTCGCCGTGCTCCGGCTGGACCGGGTACGGGCGCTCAAAGACGTGTACCCGGGGGTGGACCGCGAGGACGAGATGGTCTCCGCCTTCGACTACTGCCTGCACGGCAAAGGAGGCGCGGCCCCGTCGATCGACACCGCGATGCACGCGCTCGTCGAGGCCACGCACGTCGACCATCTGCACCCGGACTCGGGGATCGCGCTGGCGTGCGCGGCCGACGGTGAGAAGCTGACCGCCGAGTGCTTCGGCGACCAGGTCGCCTGGGTCGGCTGGCGCCGGCCCGGCTTCCAGCTGGGACTCGACATCGCGGCCGTCAAGGAGCGGAATCCCCAGGCGGTCGGCGTGATCCTCGGCGGCCACGGCATCACCGCGTGGGGCGACACCTCGGAGGAGTGCGAGCGCAACGCCCTCTGGATGATCCGGACCGCGGAGACGTTCCTGGAGGAGCGTGGAAAGGCCGAGCCCTTCGGCGCCGTCCTTCCCGGCAGGGAGGCGCTGGACCGGGAGGCGCGGCTGGAACGGGCCGCCGCGCTCGCCCCGGTGATCCGCGGTCTGGCGTCGGAGGACCGCCCGCAGGTGGGGCACTTCACCGACGCGGCTCCCGTGCTGGACTTCCTCGCCCGTGCCGAGCACCCCCGCCTCGCCGCGCTCGGCACGTCCTGTCCCGACCACTTCCTCAGGACCAAGGTCAGCCCCCTGGTCCTCGACCTGCCGGCGGACGCACCGCTGGAGGAGGCGGTGGCCCGGCTCGGGGTGCTGCACGAGGAGTACCGGGAGGCGTACCGCTCCTACTACGAGCGTCATGCCGCACCGGACTCCCCCGCGATGCGCGGAGCGGACCCGGCGATCGTGCTGGTGCCGGGTGTCGGCATGTTCTCGTTCGGTAAGGACAAGCAGACCGCGCGTGTCGCCGGGGAGTTCTACCTCAACGCGATCAACGTGATGCGCGGCGCCGAGGCCGTGTCCACGTACGCGCCGATCGAGGAGTCGGAGAAGTTCCGCATCGAGTACTGGGAACTGGAGGAGGCCAAACTGCGGCGGATGCCGAGGCCGAAGGCGCTGGCCACCCGGGTCGCGCTGGTCACCGGCGCCGGGTCGGGCATCGGCAGGGCCATCGCCCACCGCCTCGTCGGGGAAGGCGCGTGTGTCGTCGTCGCGGACCTGAACACGGAGACCGCGGCGGCAGTCGCCGAGGAGCTCGGCGGTCCGGACAAGGCCGTCGCGGTGACCGTCGACGTCACGTCCGAGGAGCAGATCGCAGAGGCGTTCAAGGCCGCCGCGGTCGCGTTCGGAGGGGTGGACCTGGTCGTGAACAACGCCGGTATCTCCATCTCGAAGCCCCTGCTCGAGACCTCGGCCCGGGACTGGGACCTTCAGCACGACATCATGGCGCGCGGTTCGTTCCTGGTCTCGCGCGAGGCGGCGCGGGTGATGCGGGCACAGCGCCTGGGCGGCGACATCGTCTACATCACGTCCAAGAACGCCGTCTTCGCGGGCCCGAACAACATCGCCTACTCGGCGACCAAGGCCGACCAGGCTCATCAGGTACGCCTCCTGGCGGCCGAGCTGGGCGAGCACGGTATACGGGTCAACGGGGTCAACCCGGACGGTGTGGTGCGCGGTTCCGGCATCTTCGCGGCCGGCTGGGGAGCCCAGCGCGCGGCGACCTACGGCATCGAGGAGGAGAAGCTGGGCGAGTTCTACGCCCAGCGCACCATCCTCAAGCGCGAGGTGCTCCCGGAGCACGTCGCCAACGCCGTCTTCGCCCTGACGGGCGGGGATCTCACACACACCACCGGTCTCCACATCCCCGTCGACGCCGGTGTGGCCGCGGCCTTCCTGCGCTGACCGTGCACCACCCTGCCGCACCCCGGACGCCGTTCCGCGCATGACCGGGGCGCGGCTTCGCCCTGATCGGATGAGAGTTCCCATGCCTGCGACTTCACGACACGACGCGGCCTTCGCCGCGGTGGACCTGGGCGCCACCAGCGGCCGGGTGATCACCGGGCGGGTCGGCCCCGACGAACTGGTGCTGACCGAGGCGCACCGCTTCGCCACTACGCCCGTGCACCTGCCCGACGGACTCCACTGGGACGTACTCGCTCTGTACCAGGGCATGCTGGACGGGCTGCGGGTGGCGGCGCGCGGCGGCCCTGTGACGTCGGTGGGCATCGACACCTGGGCCGTGGACTACGGCCTCCTGGATGCCGACGGGTCGCTCCTCGGGCTGCCCTTCCACTACCGCGACGCACGTAACGCCGCCGCCGCCGAGGCGGTCCTGGCCCGCTGCGACGCGCAGGAGCTGTACGGCGTCGGCGGGCTGCAGCACCTTCCGTTCAACACCGTCTTCCAACTGGAGGCCCATCGTTCCACCGCGCAGTGGTCTGCGGCGCGGACCCTGCTGATGATGCCCGATCTGCTGGTGTACTGGCTGACGGGCACGGTGGGAGCCGAAGTGACCAACGCGTCGACGACAGGGCTCTTCGACGCGCGCACCGGTGAGTGGTCCGACGCGCTGATGGGACGGCTGGGGCTGGAACGCTCCCTGTTCCCTGCCCTCCGCGAACCGGGTGCGCCGGCCGGCACCCTCCTTCCGCACGTCGCGGAGTTCACCGGTCTCCCGGCGGACACTCCGGTGACGACGGTCGCCTCGCACGACACCGCGTCGGCCGTGGCCGCGGTCCCGGCGACCGGGCCGGGGTTCGCGTATGTGTCCTGCGGAACCTGGTCGTTGGCCGGTCTCGAACTGGACACGCCGGTGCTGACGGAGGAGTCGAGGGCGGCCAACTTCACCAACGAGCGCGGTGTGGACGGCACGGTGCGCTTTCTCCGCAACATCATGGGGATGTGGCTGCTGGAGGAGTGCAGGCGCACCTGGGAGCGCGACGGCGTGGCGACCGATCTCGAATCCCTGTTCTGGGACGCGGCGCGCGTCCGGCCGTTCGCCGCCGTGATCGACCCGGACGACCCGGTGTTCCTGGCGCCGGGCGACATGCCGTCCCGCATCGACGCCGCACTGGTCCGGACCGGGCAGCAGGTCCCGGACGGGCCCGGCGGCTATGTCCGGTGCGTGCTGGAGAGCCTGGCGCTGGCGCATCGCAGGACGCTGCGCCGGGCCGCCGGGCTGGCAGGCCGCGAGCTGACCCGCGTCCATCTGGTCGGCGGCGGTTCGCGGAACGAACTGCTGTGCCAGTGGACGGCCGACGCGACCGGTTTGCCGGTCACGGCGGGGCCCGCCGAGGCCACCGCGCTCGGGAACGTACTGCTCCAGGCGCGGGCCCACGGGCTGGTCGGCGGGTTGACGGAGATGCGGGGACTGGTCGCCCGCACCCAGGAGCTCCGCCACTACGCGCCCCGGGGGGACACCGCGGCGTGGGACCGGGCGGAGGACCGTCTGACGGCACGGGCGTAGGCGGGCCCGGCGGCGCAACCGACGAGGACGGCGGTCCGAGGGGGCCCTCGTGCACGGCCGGAGCACGGGACGGGGCGGCGTCCTTGGGGCGGACCGGGCGCTTCGGTATGCCCGTGCCGTGCTCCGACCGGGGGTTCAGCTCGTGAACAGGCCCAGTTCCCGGTCCCCGAGCGGCTCGAAGTGCCGGGCGACCTCAGCAGCGGTCACCTCATGGATCTCCGCCGGGCTCCACCGCGGTGTGCGGTCCTTGTCGATGATCCGTGCGCGTACGCCCTCCGTGAGGTCATGTCCGGTGAAGGCCCGGCAGGAGACGCGGAACTCCTGGTCGAGGACGGCTTCGAGACTGCCGAGCCGCGCGGCCCGGCGTACGGCGGCCAGCGTGACCTTGAGCGCCGTGGGTGAGGCGGTGAGCAGCGCGGCGGCCGTCTCCTTCGCGGCCGTCACACCGCTGTTGGACAGCCGGTCGATGATCTCCTCGACGGTGTCGGCGGCGTAGCATTCGTCGATCCATGTGCGCTGCGCGGCCAGTTCCCCTTCGGGTGCGGTGGTCGCGTACCGCCGCACGGTCTCCTGCACCTCGGTGGGTGTCGCACTCCGTGCCAGCTCGGTGACGAGGTCGGCGAGGTGCTGCGACGGGACGAAGTGGTCGGCCAGCCCGCACAGGACGGCGTCGGCGGCGCCGACCGTCCGGCCGGTGAGCGCGAGGTGGGTGCCGAGCTCCCCCGGGGCCGCGGCCAGCAGATGGGTGCCGCCCACGTCGGGTACGAAGCCGATCGCCGTCTCGGGCATCGCGACACGTGAACGCTCGGTGACGACGCGCACGTCGCCGTGGGCCGACACGCCTACCCCGCCGCCCATCACGATGCCATCCATGAGCGCCACGTACGGCTTGGGGAAGCGGGCGATGCGGGCGTTGAGCCGGTACTCGTCGCGCCAGAAGTCCACGGAGGCGCTGCGGCCCGCGCGGGCGTCCTCGTAGATCGAGCGGATGTCGCCGCCCGCGCAGAGTCCTCGACCGCCGGCTCCGTCGATCACGACGGCGGTGACCGCGTCGTCGTCCGCGGCCCGGACGAGCGCTTCGTCGATGCCGCGCACCATGGTGTGGGTCAGTGCGTTCAGGGCCCGCGGCCGGTTGAGGGTGAGGTGGAGGATGTGACCCTCGGTGTGCAGCAGGACGGGCTCGTCATCGTTCATGTGTGCGCTCCGGTCAGCCGTGGACGATCTCTCGGTGCCATTCTGCGACGGGTGTCGCGGGGCGCCGGAGCCGGGTCTCCCGCAGATATCGCTGTGGCACTCCCGCATCGCGGGCTCGACAATTGACTTCTACGGGCCGCGGCGCCCAGCAGCCCCGCCGGACGACCTCCGGAGCACGCATGACCGACTCTTCACGGCGAGCAGACGGCGACGCGTTGTCGCGGCTCCCGCTCGAACGGCATCGCGCCGGCGAGACGGGGACGGTGGAACGCCTTGCCCTGAACCGGACCGGCAGCTTCGAGTGGGATCTGGACGCCCGGACCGTGGACGTCGACGATGCGGGGCTGATGGTCTTCGGCCTGGATCCCGCGACTTTCGACGCCTCCCCCTCGGCCGTGATCGACCGACTGGACCCCGCGGACCGGGCCCGCCTGGAGACCACCATCGACGAGGCGGTGGCCGACGGGAGCAACTCCTACAGCGTCCACTTCCAGATGCCCATGGAGGACGGGACCCACCAGTGGACGCACGTCCAGGCACGGATCCTGCGGTCCGAGGACGGCCGGGCACACCGGGTCATCGGTGTGGTGCGGGACGCGACGGCCGAGGTCACCCATTCGGCCTTCGTGCTGGATCTGGAAAAGCGGCGCCGGCGTCAGACGAGCATCGTCGAACGCACCACGACGGCGATGTCACGCGCGGTGACCGTGGACGACGTCACCGCGGCGCTCACCGGTCCGGGGGGCCTGGTCGGCATCGGCGCCGACGGGCTCGCGCTGGGGCTGGTGGAGAACTCCGCGCTCAAGATCATCGCACTGAGCGGGGACTCGGTGGAGGTACTGGCAGGCCTCGGGGCGGGACGGCTGGACGCGACGCTTCCGCTCGGTGACACGATCCTCAGCGGGCGCCCTCGGTTCATCACGTCGCTCGGGGCACTCGTCCAGCGCTATCCGGCCCTCGAACCGCACATCGGGGAGCTGAAGTTCCGTGCGGTGGCGTACCTCCCGTTGATCGCTCAGGCTCGCCCCCTGGGCGGCCTCGCCCTCTTCTACCGCGAACGCACGGCCTTCAGCGCGGACGAGAGGATCCTGTGTCTGGGCCTGGCCGCGATCGTGGCCCAGTCGCTGCAGCGGGCGATCCTCTTCGACGAGGAGCGCGAATTCGCCACAGGTCTCCAGTCGGCCATGCTCCCCCGGCGGATCCAGGAGATCGAGGGCGGCGAGATCGCGGTCCGTTACCACTCCGCGTGGAGCGGGCGCGAGGTCGGCGGCGACTGGTACGACGTGGTCACGCTGCCCCGGGGCCGTATCGGCGTCGCGGTGGGTGATGTGCAGGGACACGACACCCACGCCGCGGCGATCATGGGGCAGCTGCGGATCGCCCTGCGCGCGTACGCCGCCGAGGGCCACCCACCGGCCACGGTCCTGGCGCGGGCGTCCCGCTTCCTCGCGGAACTGGACACCGACCGGTTCGCCACGTCGACGTACGCGCAGGTGGATCTCGCCACGGGAGAGGTGCGGGTGGCGCGCGCGGGGCATTTCGGGCCGCTGATCCGCCATACCGACGGCCGGGTCGGTGTTCCTCAGGTGCGTGGGGGGCTGCCGCTGGGAATCTCCTCGGACTTCGGGGACGAGGAGTATCCGGAGACCCGTCTCGACCTGGTGCCGGGCGAGACCCTCGTCCTGTACACCGACGGGCTCGTCGAGGAGCCGGGCGCGGACGTCGACGCGGGGGTCGCGGCACTGATCCACGAGGTGAGCGAAGGGCCCGACGGGGCAGAGGCGTTGGCGGACCACCTGTCCGACCGGCTGTGGGAACGGTGGGGTTCGGGCGACGACGTGGCCCTGCTGGTACTGCGGCGCAGCCCGGATCTCGGCTCCCCTCAGGCTCCCCGGCTGCACCAGTACATCCATCAGGCTGATCCGCAGGGGCTCTCCGAGGCCCGGGCGATCGTGCGCCAGGCTCTCACGGACTGGGGTCTCGCCGGCTTGGCCGACGACGCCGAGACGGTCACCGGGGAGTTGCTGGTCAACGTGCTGCTCCACACGGAGGGCGGGGCGGTGCTGACACTGGAGGTCCTGCCGGAACCTGTTCGGCGCATCAGGCTTTCGGTTCAGGACCGTTCGAGTGTCTGGCCGCGGCGGCGCACTCCGGGTGAGACGTCGACCTCCGGGCGTGGTCTGCTCCTGCTGGACGCGGTCGCCGAACGCTGGGGCATCGAGCCTCGCGGCGAGGGCAAGGCCGTCTGGTGCGAGATCGGCCCCGACGCCTGAGCACGTGCTGCGACTGCTGCCGGGGGTCACGTGTCGCAGGGCACCCGGGCCGGACGGGCAGGAGTCGAACGCGACAGGGGGCGCACCGCACCGGATTCGGTGCGGTGCGCCCCCTTCCCGGCCCGCCGGTGTATCAGAACCGTCGTGCCGGAGAGTCCGGACGCGTCAGTGCTGCACGCCGCGGCGCTTGCGGACGGACCAGAGGATGCCGCCGCCTGCGAGCAGAACCGCGAGAGCGGCTCCACCGATGACGGGCGTGGCGGACGAAGAACCGGTCTCGGCCAGGTCCGGCGCGCTGCTGCTCGACTCCGCGGGGGCAGGCGCTGCCTCCGTGGCGGTCTCACTCGGCTCCGCGCTCGGCTCGGCGGTCTCCGAGGCGGACGGCTCCGTGCTCGGGGTCTCCGAAGGCGTCTCCGAAGGCGTTTCCGAAGGCGTCTCCTGCGGCGGGGTCTCGTCGTCCTCGCACACCGGAGCGGTCTTCGTCTGCTCGAAGGAGTACTTGTCGTCGTCGCCGGCCTTGACGACCAGGCGGACCTGCAGCTCCTTGTCGTGCTTCGGGAGCTGGAGCGGGGTCTTGGTGTGGTACTCACGGCCGAACTCGGTCGTGGCGAGCAGATCCTCGCCGCCCACGACAGACACGGTCACCTCGTTGGTGGCCTTGCTCGAATAGGCCGTCAGGTTGAGCGTCACTTCGGAGCAGGTCACGGCCCAGGTGGGTGTGTGAGCTGCGGCCGGCGCGGCGGAGATGACTCCACCGGCCAGACCGACGACCGCGGCGGCCGCGAATGCTCCCGCGCCACGCCACGATCTCCTGGGTATGGTCATGAAATTCGTCCTCCATATGAGTGCACCGCTGAGATGGCGGTGGGGCGCACAGTACTGCCCCCTGCCGCGGGAAGCGCACCCGCCCCACACATCAACGACACATCAACCACACACACATCACCGTTACTTGGGACATCACGGACACTCCAGGATGGCTGGAAGCCATTGTTCTCACCGTGGGACGCCGCGGAGCGTGAGGGCGCGTCAAAGGGACTTGTGCATGATGTGGAGTCCCACGTAGCCGTGTTCGGGATGACGAAATCCCTCGGGCAGGGTTCCGATGATCTCGAATCCGAGAGACCGGTACAGCTTCACGGCGTTCGTGTTCGTCTCCACCACGGCGTTGAACTGCATGGCGCGATATCCCGCCTCCCGAGCCCAGTCCAGGGTGTGTTCGCAGAGGGAACGGCCCACGCCCTTGCCGGAGTGCTCCGGGGCAACCATGTAGCTGGCACTGGAGATGTGCGAGCCGTTCCCCATATGGTTTCTGTTCATCTTGGCCGTGCCGAGAACGGCTCCGGTGTCGTCGACCGCGACGACGGTGCGGTTCGGTTCCTCGAGGAGCCACCAGCCCTGCGCTTGGTCCTCTTCGAGATCCGTCGGGTACGTGAAGGTCTCCCCGGCCGTGACGATGGTACGGAAGAACGGCCAGATGGAAGGCCAGTCCTTCTCCGTGGCTTCTCTGATCAGCATGGGGGCAAGATGGCAGGGCGGGCACCACCACGCAATCGCTTTACCCTGCTCGGCGACCGTGGCCGCGCAACCCGATCCTGACGAGCAGCCCCCGGCAGGCAGCGCGCCGTGCGGCGGGACCTCGGGACGACCGGCCCGGCCCGCGGGACGCGGAGCTGCGGCCGTCCGGCACCGGAAAGTCCCGCGCCCTCGCCTCACGCGGAGACCGGGCCGAGCCGGCTTCGAGCGGCCGGAGCGCGGGATCGTATCCGGGCCGAGGAGCGGAACGTGTCTCGCGCGCCTGCTCGAGCTCCAGAGTCAGATTCACCCGCCTCCAGAGAATCTCGTCGGGATCGTCCGCCAGTATCAGCCTCGCCATCGCCTCCCTGCCGGATACGGAGGCCGGGCGCCCGAAGGCTGGATCGGGAGCCATCCGGGCCAGGTACGCCCGCTCGTAAGGGTCGTCCACCACCTCGGCCAGCTGGACCGGGTCCAGCGCGGTGGCCTGCAGGGCTGCACGCCTCCAGGGGTCCTCCGTGCGGTTCAGCAACCGGTCGATCCTGCGTGAACGCCAGTTGCGCGCGCGCCGGTCGGTACCGGAATCCAGCATGGTCCGCATGCCCACCGGGCTCTGCCCGGCGATGAGGTGGGGTTCGCGGGCGGCGAAGGCGAGGAGTTCGTCCACCAGGTAGAGCCAGACCACCGTGCGATAGCGGTTCAGGCAGAACGCCACCGGGGAGATGCACCCGATGCGGGCCAGGCCGGTGAAGCGCGAGGTGCCTACCCCGAGCAGGGACGCGCCTTCCGCCGTGCCCGCTGTGCGCACCTGTTCCCGCAGGGAATCGGGAAATCCGGGCAGTGCGCGCAGCCGGTCGATCTCCTCCCTGCGGATGCGCGGCCTCGTCCCGCCTCCCGGCGGCTCCGCACGGATCAGCCCCAGCTGGACGGCGAGATCGAAGTCCCCCCGCCGCAGTGCCAGTTCCTGGGCGGCACGGCCCAGGGACACGGGCGCCCCCGTCCCTGCGGCGAGAGCCCGTCCGGCCCCGGTAACAGTCATGATCTTCCTCCCCCGTGAGGTCGCATACTCTGTGTGACCACGGTAGCGTCAGGGGAACGGGCGCGCCGCGCCTGTGGACAACTCCTGGCTGTCCACTGAATCCGCAGGTCAGAGGTGGTCGACGCTGTCGGCACCCTGCCGTACCGTCACACCGAGGTGCTCGCCGACCCGGTTCACCAACAGGGTCATCTCGTAGGCGACCTGGCCGATGTCGGCCTCGGCGGCGGTCAGTACGCACAGGCAGCTGCCGTCGCCCGCAGCCGTCACGAAGAGCAGCGCCTCGTCGAACTCCACCATGGTCTGGCGTGCGCGTCCCGCCCCGAAGTGGCGGCCGGAGCCACGGGCAAGGCTCTGCAGCCCCGACGAGACCGCCGCCAGATGCTCCGCGTCCTCCCGGGCCAGGCTCGTGCTGGCCCCGGTCACCAGCCCGTCGTTGGACAGCACCAGTGCGTGCTGGATGTGTTCCACCCGGCTGGTGAGATCGTCAAGAAGCCAGTCCAGTCCCCGGTCCAGCGCCATGTGCTCGTCCTCCCCGTTCATCAGTTCCCCGCGTTGCGCGCAAGCCTTGCGCACGGCTCCCCTGCGGGCAAGCGCCTCCCCTCCCCGGGGGCGTTGCTTCGCGCCACGGCCCGACCCGCACCGAGGACCGGCGTCCGCGCACCACCGGATGGCCTTCGCACGGCCCGGAATCCGCCCCCGGGCGGGGCCGGGGGCCGGACTCACCGCGTTCTCGGTTCATTCCGGTCCGGCGCCCTGGCCGACGGATTCGAGGAGCCGCGCGGTGTGCATCCGGCCGGCGTACTCGACCATGCGGATCAGAACGTCCTTTCCCGAGGCGGGGTCACGTGCGTCGCACAGCACGACGGGCGTGCCCCGGTCCAGGTCCAAGGCGCGCGCCACATCCTCCTCGGCGTAGGTACGTGCGCCCGAGAAGCAGTTGACGGCTACCACGAACGGAATCCGGCGGTGCTCGAAGTAGTCGACGGCGGGAAAGCAGTCCTCGAGACGCCGGGTGTCGGCCAGGACGACGGCTCCGAGGGCTCCCTGCGACAGCTCGTCCCACAGGAACCAGAACCGGTCCTGCCCCGGCGTGCCGAACAGGTAGAGCGAGAGCCCCGACCTGATGGTGATGCGGCCGAAGTCCATCGCGACGGTCGTGGTGGTCTTCTGATCCACCCCACCGGTGTCGTCGACGAGTTGTCCGGCCTCGCTGAGGAGTTCCTCGGTCCGCAGTGGCCGGATCTCGCTCACGGCACCGACCAGGGTCGTCTTGCCGGCACCGAAGCCGCCGGCGACCAATATCTTCAGGGCGAGGGACGAGGAGTCCCCGGCCTCTTCCCCGTCCGTGCTGTGCACATGCTCCAAGGACATCCATCTCTTCTCTCACGAGTGCCGTCAGTAGGGGCGACAGCATGGCAACCAGAGGGGATCACCGAGGGCGGTGAACGGATTTTCACTTATGTGTACGGATGGAGCCGTTCGCTGCCCGGACAGGGCTGCAATCCGTCGGGAACGGATGGTTGGGCGAACGATTCCAGAAGCCCTCAGAGCGCCCGGAGTCCGTCGATCACCTCACGCAGCACCCACTCGTCCGGCAGCCGGGCCGGCGGGACGGGCCTGCTGACCCGCACGCAGCCGGCTTCCAGCAGATCGCCGAGGAGTACCCTCACCACGCCCACGGGCAGATCGGCGTCGGCGGACAGCTCCGCGACGGACCGGGCGTCCTGGCCGCACAGCGAGAGCAAGGCCCGGTGTTCGGGCCCCAGCAGCGAAGCGCCCCGGCGGTCGGCCGCCGCGTCGTCGGCCTCCACGAGGGCGATGAGGTCGAATCGCACGCCGCCGGGCCCCGACCGCGTCCGGCCGCCGGTGACCGCGTAGGGACGGACGAGCGGCCCGGCCTCGGCGTCGTACCACTGGCTGCCGGGCGGCACGGCCTCCTCGGCGGCGGGTACACCCCGCTCGGCAGCCGGCTGTGCGGGAGGCCCGGCACCCGGCGGTGGACGGTGACCGCTCCCCGCTGACAGGCCGACCGTGTTTTCCGGAGGTTCTCCGTCCGCGGTCATCCGCACGCGCCCGTCCTCAGCCCGTCGCCGGAGGCCCGGCGGACCTGACGGGGGCTACGAGGTGTTCGCCCACCCGCTTCACCAGACGCGCCATCTCGTACGCCACGAGGCCGATGTCCGTGAGCGCCGTGCTGAGCACGGTCAGACAGGACCCGTGCCCGGCCGCCACGACGAACAGGAAGCCGTCGTCCATCTCGACCATCGTCCGGCGGACGCTCCCGGCCCCGAAGTGCCGCCCCGTGCCCTTGGCCAGGCTGTTGAAGCCCGATGCCACGGCCGCGAGGTGCTCCGCGTCCTGACGGCTCAGCGCGCAGGACGCTCCGACGGTCAGGCCGTCGTCGCTCAGCACGACCGCGTGCCGGATCTCGGCGACCCGGGCGACCAGATCGTCCAGCAGCCAGTCGAGTTCGCCGGAATGGCCGGAAGCCTTGCCGGGCCTCTCGTTCACGATCATGACCGGTCTCCTTCGGTGTGCCTGCGGGAGAGGGATACGGGTACGGATCGGCCCTCGGCGGGGCTCCCCGGTGGGGCCCCACCGCCGCGTACCCAACCCGCGCGGTAGGCGGACATCCGGTCGCGCGCCTGTTCGGGCGTGTATGCGGCCGGGACAGCCCGCCGGCCGGGGTACTGCCCGCTGTCCTGCGGCCCGGGTCCGTCGCGCAGTTGGGGTACGAGGCTGGCCTGCCGGACACGGCGGGGCAGCTCGCCGTCCTCGGTGGATGCCGGGCGCCGGTGCGGGGCGGATGTCCGGGCCGGCACCGGCCCCTCCTCGCGGGGTGCGGGACGGCCGCCCGGCCCGACAGCGGGTAGGGCGATCGGTGCGGTACGTGCGGTGGGGCGCGGAGAACCTGGGATGCGGGTGCGGGCAGCTGCCCCGGGGTGTCCGGTCCTCGGGCCGCCGTCGCCCGCCCCCACCACGTCCTCCGGGGCCGCGCCGTCCGCCGTGCGGGCCTCGGAGCCCCTCGGAAGTCCGCCCTGGAGAAGCGCGGTGGGCAGAAGCACCACCGCGGTCGTGCCCCCGTAGGCCGAGGTGCGCAGCTGGACCTTGACGCTGTGGCGGGCGGAGAGTCTGCTGACCACGAACAGACCGAGCCTGTCGCTGTCGAAGAGGTCCAGGGCCCCGGCCTGCTCGATGCGGCGGTTGGCCTCGTCGAGCACCTCCCTGCCCATTCCGAGCCCTCGGTCCTCGATCTCCAGGACGTAACCGTTCCCCACGGGTTCGCCGGTGATCCGCACCCTGGTGTGCGGGGGTGAGAACTGGGCCGCGTTCTCGACGAGTTCGGCCAGCAGATGGGTGAGATCGGCCACCGCCCCGCCCTGCACAGCGGCGTCGGGCAACGCCGGCACGTCCACCCGGGCGTAGTCCTCGATCTCGGAGACCGCTGCGCGTACGACGTCGGTCAGGGACACGGGCATCCGCCAGGCGCGCCCCGGGGCAGCACCGGAAAGGATGATCAGGCTCTCGGCGTGCCGCCTCATGCGGGTGGTGAGGTGGTCGAGGCGGAAGAGGTCCCCGAGTTCTTCCGGATCGTCGGCGCGGCGTTCCATGGCGTCGAGAAGAGCGAGCTGGCGGTGGACCAGGGTCTGGCTGCGCCGGGCCAGGTTGACGAACACCCCGGAGATACCGTCGGCGAGTTCGGCACGTTCGACGGCGGCGTCGAGGGCCGCGCGGTGCACCGTGTCCAGCGCCTCACCGACCTGTCCGATCTCGTCGTGGGACATCCTGCCGGGCGGTGCCTCGGCGCGTACGTCGATCTCCTCGCCGGCGCGCAGACGCCTCATGGCGTGGGGCAGTTTGCGCCGGGCGATGTCAAGCGCGCTGTCGCGAAGCCCCACGAGTTCGACGACGAGCCCGCGTCCGATCCGCACGGAGATCACCAACGAGGCCGCGACTGCGAGGAATCCGAGCAGCACGGCCGCTGCCGCCGGGCTGAGCAGGGCGCGCGCGACAGGATCGGTCCGGCCGGCGAAGCCCTGGCCGGCCGCCGTCTCGATGGCACGCAGCTCCGTGCGCACGGCGGCCGCGTCCCGCTCCCAGGACGCGACGGGCACCGCCTTCGCGCGGCGCCCGGCCGGTACGGCGAGCACGGTGTCCTCGGCCGCTTCGAGTCGCGCGTAGCTGTCGCGTCCGGTGAGCTCGCGCCACGCCTGGCGCCCGGGGCCGGGCAGGTCGGCGCCGGCCGTGTCGGCGAAGGCCCTGCGGGCCGCAACGGCGCCGGCGAACGCGCGCAGTCCTTCCGCGTCGAGCGTGCCCTTCGGTGCGGCCGATGCCAGCAGTGACTCCTCACGCGCCAGCATCTCTCCGCTGCGGGTCAGTTCGAGCAGGACACGTGTCCTCGATCCGGTCTCGGCCTCCTGAATTCCCGTCAGCGATCCGCAGACGCCGAGAGCCGCGGTGACGGCGTCGCCGTACTGCGTGTAGGCGCTCGGCGTCTCGGTGCCCGCGGGTCTCCCCGCAGCCGTGTCCGGCCCACCGGTACCGGTGGCCGGGGGTGCGCCGGAACCGTTGCGCGAGGGGCTCAGGAGCCGGGTGCGCACTGTGCGCACCTGCTTCACCTCGTCCAGGAACGCGGTGAGCCGGGCGGCGGTACCGACCGGGAGGAGGCCCGCGTCGGCGACGGTGTGTCCGCCGCCGATGCTCAGTGCCTTCAGCGCGGCATCCGTTCGCCCGGCCCGTTCCCGCAGGGTCGCGGCATGTCCGGTGCCGGGGGCGGCCAGCTGGCGCAGTGCCGCGGTGCGTTCGTCCTGCAGCGCGCGGACGGCCTCGGTGACCGGACCGCGGACCGTGGTGTCCAGACGCCGGACCTCCCGGAGACGCGCCACGTCCTGCGCCGTGGTGACCGTGGCGAAACCCCACAGGGCGAGAAGGGAGACGATGGGAACCATCAGCAGCGAGATGATCTTCGCCCGTACGGTTCGGGGGCGCAGCGATCCGTGTCTCGGCCGCCGCCCTGCGGACGCTCCGGTCTCCGGCTCGGGACGTTCGTCGGCGGGCCGTCCGGCGTGTGCGCGCCGTCCGCGCGGCGGTGTCGCGGGCCGGCCGGCGGGCGCGCCGGGTCCCGGGGTCGTCGTGCGGGGTGTGCGCATGTCCTCCTCGTTCCGGACAGGGGGATCCAGGCCCGGACGCCGGGCGCGGGGAGTGGGCTTCGGCCCGGAGGCCGGTCATCGGGAGCGGGCTTCGGGCCCGGAGGCCGGGCGCCAGGGGTGAGCTGCGGGCCAGGTCGCCGCGAGCGGGGTGTGTGAGCCGCGGGTCCGGCGGTGGTCAGCTCGCGGTCGTCCTCGTGTGCCGCTCGGCCGAGGCGTCCTCGACGACCGCAGGAGGCGGTGCGGCCGTGTGCTCCCGGGCGGCCGGAGAGAGGGCGACGAACGCCGAGGTGAGGAAGAGGTGGGAACCGAGGCCGACGGCGAGGGGAAAGATGAACTGCATCACCGTGGCCCCCGGGAGCGCGGACGTCGAGGGCGCCACCCGGACGTCGACCGCCAGCATGCCGGTGTAGTGCATGCTGCTCACCGCGGCACCCATGACGAGGGAGGCGAGGACCACGGCCCCGGCCGACCTGATGTTGAGCGCCGCCCACAGAGCGGCGGTGGCGGCGACGACGGCGATGCCGACGGACACGGTGACGAGCAACGGGTCGTAGGCGACCGAGCCGTGGAGGCGCAGGGCCGCCATGCCCAGGTAGTGCATGCTCGCCACACCGAGACCGGTGGTGAGACCGCCGACGACGAGCGCGCGCGGGCGGTCCTTTCCGTAGCCCACGGTGAAGACGCCCGCCCCCACCACCAGCATGGCGACCAGGAGGCTGAGAAGGGTGAGCGGGACGTCGTAGCGGATGTCGGTACCGGTGACGCCGAAGCCGAGCATGGCGACGAAGTGCATGGTCCAGATGCCCGTCCCGAGGGCCGAGGCCGCCGTGATCAGCCAGTTGCGGCGTGAACGGCCACGGGAGCCGAGGGCGCGCACCGTGCAGCGCAGTCCGAGTGCGGCCCCGATCGCTGCCATCGCGTACGACAGCACGGGGGTCAGCCAGCCGAAGGCGGCGTGGTCCAGGTGTCCCATGGGTCCGGGACGCTAGCCCGCCCATGGGCGCACACAGGGGGCTCATTTCGAAATGTGCTGACATATGACAGAGAGATGCCCCCGGACGATCGGGCACCGCTCGAACGAGTGCACTGCTTCGCACCGTTCCGCTCGGTCGGGGACTGCGCGATCATGTCCTCATGGCCGACGACCACTCACACGTCCAGGACTTCTTCGCCCCGCGGGCGGCGGGCTGGGACACGCGCTTCCCGGACGACGGCCCCGCCTACGCGGCGGCCGTCCGCGAGCTCGGCCTGCGGCCCGGCGACACGGCGATCGACGCGGGCTGCGGAACCGGACGGGCGCTGCCGGCCCTGCGCGAGGCGGTCGGCGCCGGGGGCACGGTGATCGGCGTCGACCTGACGCGCGAGATGCTGGATGCCGCCCGTCGTGCGGGAAGAGAGGCGAGCGGCGCCCTGCTGCTGTCGGATGTCGCACGGCTTCCGCTGCCTTCGGGGGTTGCCGACGCCGTCCTCGCCGCCGGGCTCGTCTCGCATCTCCCGCACCCCGGGCGAGGGCTGGTGGAACTGGCACGCGTGGTGCGTCCCGGCGGCCGGCTCGCCCTGTTCCACCCCATCGGGCGGGCCGCGCTGGCCGCACGGCACGGCCGGCCCCTGTCGGACGACGATCTCAGGGCGGAGCCGCGTCTCACGCCGCTGCTGGCGGACGCCGGCTGGCGGCTGGACGCCTACACCGACGAGGACAGCCGTTTCCTGGCACTGGCCGTGCGGACGGGCTGAGCGGGTGCTGCCGCCCCGGCGGCCGGCCGCTGCTTCACCCGGCCGGTTCCTCGGGAGGCCGCCCGTGCGGCACCGGGCAGCCGCGCACGCCCGGCGTGGGGAACGTGCCGAGCCGTGCCAGCTCGTACCCGTGCGGGTAGCCCTTGATCTCGGGGTTCTGCCGGGCGTAGTGAGGGCTCTGGCGCGGCGGCAGGAGCCGTACGGCACGGGCCCTCAGACGCAGGGACCCGCGGGTCAGCCCGCGGGTCAGCCCGCGGGTGAGCGGACCCGGCCGTGCGTACCGGAAGGCGCGCAGCAGCGAGTCGTCGAGCAGGGCAAGACTGGCTCTCCGCACCACCGGGGCGAGGGGGCGGGGATACCAGGAGCCCATGAGCGCCAGGGTGGCGTCGGAGACGGCGCGCGCTCCCCGGTCCCACCCGAAGTGCTCGTCCTCGTAGGCGTCCAGGAGGCGTTCGAAGTCCTCGTACGTCTGCGGGACGTCCTGGATGCCCATGTGTGCGCCGAGGGTGCGGTAGTAGGCGGCGAAGGCACGCAGTTCGTGGCCCGAAAGCCGGCGCCAGCCGTACGCGTCGATCCAGCGCTTGGGGGTGACGACGAAGGTGCAGAGCACATAACGCATGTCGTCGTTGCTGATGTCGTAGCTGCGGTGCATCCGGTTGATCCGCCGGACGGCCGTACGGCCCCTCTCGCTGTCGAAGCCGTGCTCCACGACCGCGTCGAGAAGAAGTGCGGTGTCGTCGTACCTCTTCTGTGAACGTTCCGTCAGTTCGGCCGTCTCCGCGAGGAGCCGTCCGATGCTGGGGACGGCGTAGGTGCGGTACAGGGCCAGTTCGAGAGCGCGGGTGATGTCCCAGGGGAACTCGTACGTCACGGTGAGCCGGTAGATCTCGAGGAAGTCCCGCTCCGGGTCGAGGCGCTGGATCTCCTTGAGCCATTCGTACCGCTGCACCACGCTGTCCCCTCGTAGTCCGGATCCACAACCCTACGGTGCCGGGTGCGCCGGCACCACGGTGTGAGGGGCTCCGAGGCGCGCGTCCCCGTCGGCTGCCGTCCCCGGGTGCCCTGACCGTCATCGCTTGTCAGGGCCTCGACGCCAGGGTTACCGAGTAGTTAAGGTGCGCCGACGGACCAAGCGACAAGGAATGAGGGATGAGGGTGGGTGCTGTGGCTGGGACGGACGGGACGGCCGCCGACGACGACGCACTGTTCGTGCTGACCGCGGTGCTGCTGACTCCCGCGCAGTTCCCCAGCGTGCTCGGCGACGACTACGTGGCCGCGTGCGGCGCGCTCGGTCTCGAACCGTACGCCGAGGGGTACGGCCTGGTGCTCGGCCAGGACAGCGGGGGCGCCCGGTGGACGGTCGTCGTGGAGGACGTCTCGCTGGTGGCGGTCGCCATCGCCTCGTGGGACTGCGGGATGGAGTACGACCTCTCTCCCGATGACCGCTCCGTGGTCTGCGCGCTCCCCGGATGGCCGCTCGCGCTGGCGGTGGCCGCACCCGGGGTCCCCGAGCCCCACGACCCGCCACCCGGACCGGACGGCGACGATCCGGCGCCGCTGACACCGCCGGACACGGACGTGTGGGGGCCTCCGCAGCGGCGCCTCGGGGCGGACGAGATAGCCCTGCAGTGGTCGGCCTGGCGCGGCCGGATCGACGACGAGACCGCGTTCGGCCGGTCCGACGCGACGGATGCCGGGGAGAGGACCGACGGCGGCCCGGCCGGTGAAGGCCCGGCGGACTCGGCCGGACCGGCTCGGCACCCCGGGGTACGGATGGCGCTCGAGGCGGCCGGTGCCTACATCGACTCCCCGCCCCCGGCCGGCCGCATCCGCTCCGCGTTCGCTCCGGGCGGGGCACGCACACTGCGGGTCGACGGACCGGGCTGGTCCCTGGTGGCCCGGACCGACGACATCGCCTTCGTGCTGCTGGACGAGGAGCCGGGAGAGATCATTCCGGTGGGCCGCGGCCCGGAGCTGCCGAAACTGCTGAAGACCCTCGACGAGCTGGCGGTCCGTCCGTCCTGACCGTGTGTGGTGCGCACGGCCGGGACGGCACGGATCGTGGGTACTACACACGCTCCAGCCGACGATGGGGCCCGACCGGCAGAACGGCCTTGATCACGTCACCGGGCCGCACCACTCCGCCGGTCCGTGCGACACTCATGATCCCGGCCTTGCGCACGACGGTGCCGTCGTCCGCGCGCCCGACGACCTGCTTGAGCAGCCCGGCCTGGAAGGTGTCGATCTGCAGACACGGATTCCTCAGTCCGGTCACCTCGACGACGGCCTCGTCCCCGAGGTGGAGCAGGGTGCCCACGGGGAGGCCGAGAAGATCGATCCCCTCCGTGGTGATGTTCTCCCCGAGGTCCCCTGGGGAGACCTCGAATCCGGCCTGCCTGAGCTCGGCGAAGAGTTCCTGGTGGATGAGGTGGACCTGGCGCAGGTTGGGCTGCGTCGGATCCTGGGCGACACGCGAGCGGTGCTTCACCGTGACTCCCGCGTGGACGTCACCCTCCACACCAAGTCCGGCCAGGAGCGTGACGCTGTCCCTGCTCGGCTTGGTGAAGGAGTACACGTCATTGCTGCTCACCGAGGCGACCGTGCTGTTCAGCGTCCTATCTCCTTGCGACTGATCCTCCGGAGCCGGCGCCGCTGGGACGGGTCGAGCATCAGGTACCCGACCACGGGTACGCCGATGAGGACCAGCAGCGACCACCAGAAACCGATGAACGGAATCAGGACGACCGCGGCGACGACTCCCCCGATGGCGATCTTTGCACCGTTCGACATGATCCGTGCCTCCTCCGCGGCCTGAGCCGCTCCTGATGTGTGAACGCTCGCGCGCCCCTGTCGGTTCCGGCCGCGCGGCACGAGTCGGCGGGGGTTACCGGAGCGGCTCGCCCACCTCGTGCATGTGCCGCAGGGCCTGTCGGTAGGACTCGACGATCCCCGTCTCGGCGTACGGCATCCCGATGGACGCGCAGTGGGCCTTCACCAGGGGCTGGGCGAGACGCAGGTGGGGGCGGGGCATGCTGGGGAAGAGGTGGTGCTCGATCTGGTAGTTGAGACCGCCGAGGAGCCAGTCGGTGAGGACGGCTCCCCGGACGTTGCGCGAGGTGAGGACCTGGCGCTGGAGATGCCCCCAGCGGTCGCCGTCGGGGTCGGGCATCTCCATGCCCTTGTGGTTCGGGGCGAAGGCCATGCCGAGGTGAAGTCCGAACAGCGCGTGGTGCACGAGGGCGAAGACGAGGGCCTTCCCGGGCGACATGACGGTCAGGAGGAGCGCGGCGTACAGGGCGAGGTGGCCGGTCAGGAGCAGGCCGGAGAGCGCGCGCTCACGGGCGGGCTGCCGCCGGAGGAACTGGAAGCCGTAGATCTTGAGGGCGATGCCTTCGAGGAGCAGCATCGGGAAGAACAGCCGCGCCTGGTTGCGGGTGAGCCAGCGGGCGAATCCCTCGCGCTGGGCGGCCTGCTTCTGTGTCCACACCAGGGCGCCGACACCGACGTCGGGGTCCTTGTCCACGTGGTTCGGGTTGGCGTGGTGGCGTACGTGCTTGTCGTTCCACCAGGCTTCGTTCATACCGAGGAGCAGATTGGCGTGCACGAGTCCGACGACCCGTCCGGCCTTGCGGCCGGCGGTTATCTGGGCGTGGCCCGCGTCGTGACCGTAGAAGGCGGTGCGGGTCCAGAGAAGGGCGAGCGGCAGCGCGAGCAGCAGGTTCCACCAGGTGTCGCCGAGGAGAAACATGCCCGTGATCACGGCACCGAGAGCGACCAGGTTGACCGCGATGCCCGCGGCGTACCAGCCGGTGCGCCGCTCCAGGAGTCCCTGCCCCCGGACCGCCTTGAGGAGCGGAGCGAAATCGCTCCCGGGAGCCTGGGCGCTCCCCGGGCCGTCCGATCCGTCGCGTATGTGTTCCGCAACGGTTGCTGTTACCGCCTGGGGCATGATGTCTCCGGTTCCTCGGCATCTGCGCTGACCTCGTCAAACGTACGGAGGGCGGGCCTGCGGCAGCCATGGCGCCATCACCCCGGCCGTGCGGGGGAAATCCCCCGTGTCCGGTGGTGGTGGAACCTGCACCTCAGACTTCAGAAGGCAGAAACGAGTGAGGTGGGTCACTGTGCGCTTCTCCCGGAACGGGCCGTGGGTGGGGTACCCTCGGCGACCCCGGGCTCACTAGTCAAATTTGAGGAATCTGACATCGCTGTGCACAGGCTCCCTGCGGAAACGCTCGACGAGATCTCCGAACTGTCCCGCTGCTCCGCAGTCTTCCTCCCCGCGGATCCGGCCCGTACCGGCCTGATCGCGTTCTGGAATGCGGACGGTAGCACCCCTCCCGGTCATCCGGGGATTCGTCTCCACGAAGGGGAGGGTCCCCCCGGCGCCGCGGGTGGCCGGACGGACCTGACGATCGTCGGGAGTGACGTCCGCCCCTACGTGGTACCGGCGTTGCTGCTGCCCGTGAGTGAGGCACTGCCGGTCCTCACACGGGCCAGGACCGGCGCGCGATCATCGCCCTCCACGGCGTTCTGGGGCGCGGCGGGGCTGCTCGCGCTCCAACTCGTCGCGCGGGGGCTGCTGCTGCCCGGGCTCAGCCCCGCGGACCACGATGCCTGGCGTGCCGGCCCGCTGACCGCGGACGACATCGAGCGGATCCGGGTGCTGGCCGCGTCCATGCCGCCGGAGGCCCACGCAGTCCCGCTCGACGCGGCGGCCGGCCCTGTGATGCTGCCCGATCCGGAGTCGCTGCTGCGGTCGTTCCTCGACGCGGTGGCGGACGGCCTGCCCCGCACCCCCGCGGCCACGGCCGTCACCGGCACACCGGCGTTCGCCGCCCGGGGCGCGCAGCGGCTGCCCCGACTGCGCACGTGGGCGGCCGATGTGGCCGCCGGCCACGATGCGGGGGTGCGTCTCTCGCTGCGCGTCGAGGTCTCGGGACTCGCTGCTGCGGCGGGTGAGGGGGATGCCGAGGGCGCCCCCTCCTTCCGCGCGGTGCTGCAGATCCACAGCATCCAGGACCCGGCCCTGGTCGCGGACGCGGCGGACGTGTGGGCCGACCGCTCCCCGGCCGCCTCGTCGTTCGGCCCGCGCGCACGCATGGACGCCCTGCTCGCCCTGCGTCGCGCCGCGCGCGCCTGGCCTCCGCTGACGCCCCTTCTGTCGGCCGCGGTACCGGACGCGATCGAGCCCGCGGACGACGAGATCGCGGAGCTGCTGGGCCCGGCGGCCAGGGCACTCGCCGCGACGGGCGTCCAGGTGCACTGGCCCAAGGAGCTGGCGAGGAAACTCACCGCGCGGGCGGTGATCGGCCCACAGGACGACGAGGACGCGACCGCTGCCCGGACCGAGTCCGACACGCCGTCCTTCCTCTCCGCCGACGCACTGCTGGCCTTCGACTGGTGGTTCGCACTCGGTGACCGGAAACTGAGCCGGGAGGAGCTCGACCGGCTGGCCGAGGCGGGCAGACCACTGGTCAGGCTGCGCGACCAGTGGGTGCTCATCGACCCGGAGGACGCGCGGCGCGCCCGTGAGTCCCGGGACCGCAAGGTCACCCCCATCGACGCCCTGGGCGCCGTGCTCACCGGGTCTACCGAGGTCGACGGCCGCAGGGTGGACGTGGCCGCGACGGGCTGGCTGGAACAACTGCGGGCGCGTATCGCGGACCCGGAGTCCGGGGACCTCCGTGCGGTCGGACAGCCCGAGGCCCTGGACGCGGCTCTGCGCGACTACCAGCTGCGCGGCCTGAACTGGCTGCACACCATGACGTCGCTCGGGCTCGGATGCTGTCTCGCCGACGACATGGGACTGGGGAAGACGATCACTCTGATCGCACTCCATCTGCACCGCCGGACCATCGAAGCGGCTGCGGGACCCACGCTCGTGGTGTGCCCCGCCTCCCTCATGGGCAACTGGCAGCGGGAGGTCGAGAGATTCGCCCCGGGCACACCGGTACGCCGGTTCCACGGCGGTTCGCGTTCCCTGGAGGGCCTGGCGGACGGCGAGTTCGTCCTCACCACGTACGGCACCATGCGTCTCGACACCGCACGGCTGGCCGAGGTGACCTGGGGCATGGTCGTCGCCGACGAGGCACAGCACGTCAAGAACCCTCATTCGGCGACCGCGAGACAGCTGCGCACCATCGGTGCGCGGGCCCGCGTCGCCCTGACCGGCACCCCGGTCGAGAACAACCTGTCCGAGCTGTGGGCGATCCTCGACTGGACGACCCCGGGGCTCCTCGGACGGCTCGGCACCTTCCGTACCCGCTGGGCGAGTGCGGTGGAGAGCGGCAACGATCCGGCCGCGGCCGAGCGTCTCGCCTCGCTGGTACGCCCGTTCCTCCTGCGGCGCCGCAAGTCCGACCCCGGCATCGCGCCGGAGCTCCCGCCGAAGACGGAGACCGACCGGGCCGTCTCGCTCACCGCGGAACAGGCCGGTCTGTACGAGGCGGTGGTGCGCGAGACGCTCGACGAGATCTCCGGCGCCGACGGTTTCGCGCGGCGCGGGCTGATCGTCAAGCTGATGACGGCGCTCAAGCAGATCTGCAACCACCCGGCGCAGTACCTCAAGGAGGAACAGCCGCGCATCGCGGACCGGTCGGGGAAGGTGGAGCTGCTGGACGAACTGCTCGACACGATCCTCTCCGAGGGCGCCGGCGTGCTGGTGTTCACGCAGTACGTGCAGATGGCGCGCCTGCTGGAGCGGCATCTGGCGGCTCGGGGTGTTCCGACGCAGTTCCTGCACGGCGGGACCCCGGTCGCCGAGCGGGAGGCCATGGTCGACCGTTTCCAGGCCGGCCGGGTTCCGGTGTTCCTGCTGTCCCTCAAAGCCGCGGGCACCGGGCTCAACCTGACGCGGGCGGAACACGTCGTGCACGTCGACCGCTGGTGGAACCCGGCGGTGGAGGCCCAGGCCACCGACCGCGCGTACCGGATCGGCCAGACCCGGCCGGTCCAGGTGCACCGGCTCATCACCGAGGGCACCATCGAGGACCGGATCGCCGCCATGCTGGCCCGGAAGCAGGGGCTCGCGGACGCGGTGCTGGGAGGCGGCGAGGCGGCGCTGACCGAGTTGAGCGACGCGGAACTGGCCGAGCTGGTCGAACTACGAGGGGGCGCACGATGAACAAGGGTGACGAGCCGGAGCGTACGTTCGCCGCGCTTCCGCCCGCTCAGGGCCGCGGGTTCGCCTGCTCCTGGTGGGGGCGGGCGTGGCTGAAGGCGCTGGAGGACACGGCGCTCGACGGTCAGCAGCTCAAGAGGGGCCGGCGGCTGGCCCGCGGGGGCAGGGTCGGTGCGGTGTCCGTCCGGCCCGGCCGGCTCACGGCGGTCGTCCAGGACCACGATGCGACGGCCTGCCGCAGTGATGTGCTGCTGCAGGAGCTGAGCGAGGAGGAGTGGGACCGATTCCTGGACATGGCGTCGGAACGGTCCGGTCACATCGCCGCCCTGCTCGACCGTGAGATGCCACCGCACCTGGTGGAGGACGCGGCCGCGGCGGGCCTCCATCTGCTCCCGGGGATAGGCGACCTGGAGCCGGAGTGCGGCTGCGGGGCGTGGGACCACTGCCCGCACTCGGGTGCCCTGTGCTACCAGGTGGCGCGGCTGCTCGACCAGGACCCCTTCGTGCTGCTGTTGCTGCGGGGCCGGGACGAGCGACGGCTGCTGGACGAGTTGCAGGTACGCAGCGCGGCACGTGCCGTCCGTGTACCGGGGGCCGAGGCGGCGGAGGATCAGGCCGTCGGCCCGGCACCGCGAGGGGTACGGGCCGACGAGGCGTACGCGGCACGGGACATCCTGCCGCCGTTGCCCTCTCCCCCGCCCCTGCCCACGGAACCAGGCCTTCCGCCGTCGCTTGACACCGGGACCACCCCGGCTGCGGGTGTCGACGCCTCGGGCCTGGAGTACCTGGCGGCGGACAGCGCCGTACGCGCGTACGCGATGCTGGCCGAGGCCATGGCCGTGGGTCACGAACGGCAGCCGCCGGCAGCCGGGCTGACGCCGGAGCAGGACGCGGTACGGCTCACTGCCGACGGCCGGCCCGACCCACGTCTCACGGCGCGCCTCGCGGCGGCCGCCGGACGTACACCGGCGGGCCTCGACATCGCTGTGCGGGCCTGGCGGTACGGCGGGACGGCGGCGCTGGAGGTGTGCGACGAGGAGTGGCGGCCCGGCCCCGCCGAACTCGCCCGGGCCAGGGCTCAGCTGGCCGCCGCGTGGGAGGACGGGGAGGGGCCGCGGCTGCGCGGCACCGACAACCGCTGGACCGTGATCGGGTCCGGTGCGCAACTGCGGTACGGGCGGGACGGGCGGTGGTGGCCGTTCGTCAAGGAGCACGGCCGCTGGACGCCGGCCGGGCCGGCGGAGGACGATCCGGCGGCCGCGCTGGCCGGGACACCGGCCGGCTCCTGAGAACCGGGGGTACGCATCGGCCCGGAACCGTACCGTGGTTCGGTGCGTGTTGTGCCGTGGACCGAACCACACCTCACACCCGGGAGTGCCGATGCAGCGCAGACGGATTCTTCAGGGCGCCGCGGTCACCGCCGCCGCGGCGCTCCTGCCGGCCTCGGTGCGCGCCGTGGCCGCGCCGACGGAGGGAACGGACTTCCCCTCGGCGCAGTGGTATCCCGCCTCCGCGTCCAACTACACGGTGTCGAGCCGGCCTTCGGCCTATCCGGTCGAGCGCGTGATCATCCATGTCGCCCAGCAGACGTTCACCGAGACGATCGGCATCTTCCAGAATCCGGCCAAGCAGGTCTCCGCCCACTACGTGGTGCGCTCGGGGGACGGTTTCGTGGGGCAGTGCGTGCGGGAGCGGGACATCGCCTGGCACGCGGGCAACTGGGACTACAACACCCGCAGCATCGGCATCGAGCACGAGGGCTGGGTCGATCAGCCGTCGTACTTCACGCACGCGATGTACGAGCGTTCGGCGAGGCTCACGGCGGACATCTGCGACCGCCACGGTCTGACCAAGGACCGCGCGCACATCATCGGCCACCACGAGGTGCCGGGCAGCGACCACACGGATCCCGGGGTCAACTGGGACTGGGTGCGTTACATCCGTCTCGTCAACCTGGCCTGACTCCGGCCCTATCCGGGCGGAGGGGAACCGCCCCGATTGTGGGGCGGGACCGCGGGACCCCGGGGTCCGTCCGTACCGCCGTGCCCCGGGCGGTCCCCCGCCGCGCCGTCGAGGGCGTCCTCCGGCTCGTCCACCGGCACCGGAACCCCTCCGCCGCGCAGTCGTTCCAGGTCGGAGGACCGCACCTGTATGACGAACAGAGCGATCAGTGCCGCGACGCCGGCGATCACGGCGGCGACGACGAAGGCGGTGGAGACGCCCGAGGCCAGCACCTGGTCACCCCACGGCGCGGGCAGCTCGCCCGTCCGACGGAACCGCAGCTGCTGAGCCGGGGTGGCCTCGGCCAGGAAACGGGGTATCTGGTCCATCGCCTCGTTACGGCTGGCCGTTCCGAAGACCGTGACCAGAATGGACAGCCCCAGGGAACCGCCCACCTGCTGGGTGGCGTTGAGCACGCCGGACGCGGCCCCCGCCTCTCTGGGCTCGACCCCGGAGACGGCCATCAGCGTCAGGGACACGAACTGCATGCCCATACCGGAACCGAACACGAGGATGGGGCCGAGGATGCTGCCCAGGTAGGTGCTGTTGACATCGGTCTGCGTGAGCCACGCGAGCCCTCCCGCGGCCAGGATCGCACCCGTGACCATGAAAGGCTTGGGCCCCCACCGGGGCAGCAGTTGTGAGGCGAGTCCCGCGCTGATCGCGATGATCACGCTGACCGGCAGGAAGGCCAGCCCCGCCCGCAACGGGCTGAAGTCGAGGATGTTCTGCACGAAGAGCGTCAGGAAGAAGAACATGCCGAACATCGCCGCGGCCAGGCTGAGCATCATCCCGTAGGCCCCGGCCCGGTTGCGGTCACGGAACATGTGCAGCGGCGTGATGGGCTGCCTCGACCGGCGCTCCACGGTCAGGAAGACCGCCATGAAGACCACCGCGCCCGCGAAGGCACCGATGGTCAGGACATCGGTCCACCCGTCCTCGGACGCCCGGATGAAACCGTAGACGAGCAGCACCATGCCCAGTGTGGAGGTGAGGGCACCCAGAAGGTCGAAGTGGCCGGGGTGGCGCTGGGATTCCTTGATGAACCGGGGCGTCGCGAAAGCGATCAGCAGCCCGATGGGGACGTTGACGAAGAAGACCCAACGCCAGTCGAGCCACTCCACGAGCACGCCGCCCGCGAGCAGGCCGATCGCGCTCCCGCCCGCGGACACGGCGGCGAACACCCCGAACGCCCGGTTGCGCTCGGGCCCTTCCCGGAAGGTCGTGGTGATGAGGGAGAGTGCGGTCGGTGAGGCGATCGCACCACCGACGCCCTGCAGCGCACGCGCGGCGAGCAGTTGCCAGGACTCCTGGGAGAGGCCGCCCAGCAGGGAGGCCAGGACGAACAGCAGCACGCCGAAGACGAAGACCCTGCGGCGCCCGAGTATGTCGCCCAGCCGGCCGCCGAGAAGGAGCAGCCCGCCGAACGTCAGGGTGTAGGCGTTGATCACCCACGACAGGTTCTCGGTCGAGAAGCCGAGCGAGGACTGGATGTGCGGCAGGGCGATGTTCACGATGGTGATGTCGAGAACCACCATCAACTGGCATGACGCGATGATGAGCAGCGCGATCCCCTTGCCGTGCCCCCGTTCCGGGGAGTCGGCGACCTGCGCGGATTCAGCTCGGGATCCAGTCATGGTGCTCGATGCCAAACCGTCGACGAGTGAGCGGAAAAGCTCACTCATCGACGTTAGGACGGGCCCGTCGGCACCGCCAATCGATCATCTGGCGGACCTGCGGGCGCTCGTGCAGCGGGTCGTCGTACGCCCCGCCGGACGTGGAGCGGCCGGCGGGGCAACGCGCCGGGGGCGGGTCAGGTGAAGTTCACGTCACTGCACAGGAAGTACGTCTGGTCCATGTGCGACGCCTGCCAGATCGTGTAGACCACGTGCCGGCCGCTGAGCCCCGAGGTGGTCACGGGGATCTCGTAGTTCTGGCTCGGCGCGTAGCGGCCGGTCTCGGCGACCAGTTGGAGGTCGCTCCAGGTCAGCGCCTCCGCGGCAGGATCGAATCCCTGCCGGGTGACGTACACCTGGAAGTAGTCCGCGCCGTGACTGGCCTGGTCGTACAGCTTCACGGTGAAGTCATCGGTGATGTCCGTGGTCTTCCACGCACCGACGGAGTCGAGCGAGTCGTACCGTCCGCTCTCCGTGCGGCCACCGCTGCACAGTTGCCCGTCGGGCACGGCCGCGGGGAAGTCGCCGCCCGAGCCGTTGCGGTACAGGCCGTTCCAGTTCCACATGGCGTTCGGGTCGGCCTGCCAGGCCTGCCAGCACATGGGGTCCTCCTGCTCCATGGCCGGGTTCTGGAAGTCGTCGCCCCAGCGCAGCCAGCAGCCGTAGTTGCGGGAAGCGGGGTCGACGACGGAACCGTGGGCGCTCGCGGTGCCCGTCCAGGGGAGCAGACAGAGGACGGCGGCGACGCACACGCCACCGACGCGCCGCGCCCAACCGACTAAACTGACGCGCTCATGACAATTTTTCCTCATTCCGTGATCTCCTTCTCGTGGAGGTGGGGGGACTCGTCGATCGGTGTGGGAGCGCTCCCGCACCACTCCCCCCATGCCCGGTCACCCCCGCCCCAAACGTGCCTCCGGCGGGATCACCAGTAGTGGCGACGGCCGCCGACCGCATGCCCCACAGCCCCGAGGAGCCAGAGGGCGAGCCCGACCACCAGAAGAATGATGCCGATGGTCCACAGGACCCCGAGTCCTGTCACCAGACCGAGAATCAGAAGGATGGCCCCAACGATGATCATGACTGCCTCCGGTCACGATGCCGCGCGCGAAGAGTGTGCGTATATATGAGCATATGCCCTGATCGCTGCTGCACGCACGGCCGTGCGGCCCACCGTCGGGCCAGCCCGGTCGGCGTACGTCACTCGCGGGGCAGCAGTGAGCCGAGCGGTCCGAGGTCGAGGTTGAGATCCTCGGGGCGCACCCCGTGCTGCTCGCAGAGCTCCGCCATCCGCTGGTCCAGCATCATGAGCGTCGTACCGATCTCCTCCACCTGGCCGTCGGTGAGGTCGCCCTGGTCGATGCGGCGGATCGCCTGCCGCTCCATGAGCTGCCGCAGCAGTTCCACCACCGTCAGCACCAGGGCCACCAGGTCACGCCCCAGCTCGCCCGAGTCGACGTCCAGTCGTGAGCCGGTCACAGCGGGCCTCCGTCCGCCCAGGGGGCCGGAACCCTCTCGTTGACCGAGGAGAGCAGGGCGTGGAGCGACAGCCGCACGAGGGGCACGTCCGCGATCGCGATCACCAGATCACCGCTGACCACCACCCCGGTCGCCAGGACCCGGTCCAGCAGGTCGACCAGAGGGACCCCGACGGGGCCACGCAAGGGTTCGGGATTGTCCCAGGGCACCACCTCGCGTTCCATCACACCTCACCGACGAAGGAGTACGGCACCCAGGGACCCGAGACGTCGATCCGGGCACCGGTCGATTCCTGCAGCGCGCGGGTGAGGGGTCCGAGTTCGGCCGCTCGGTGCTCCGCCACCAGGTACGTAGCGTTGAGCACCTGGACGTGGCTCGTTCCGGTCGTTTCAGGAACGTGGAGCCGCAGTCTGCGTCCTGCGGCGGCAAGGCCCTGGAACGCGGCATCCACCGTCTCGGCGAGCCGGAGGGAGTCCTCGTGCCGCCGTTCGCGCCGCGCCTGCGCTCCTCGTTTTCGCTCCAGGTAGGCGAGGCCCGCTCCCGGCGTGGGGCGGGAACTTCCGGGCGATGTCGCCGGGCGGGTCCGGGCCGGGACCGATACCGCGGGCGCGGCCGTGTAGACCTTCACCCCCCACTCGGAGTGATCAGCGGTGCGCCGCAGAGCGGCCAGGAAGCGCTCGGTCTCGGCAAGGAGCGCCTGCTGGGCCCGCTCCTCGCCGTGGTAGAGCGTGGCCATGGGGAGCGGCACCGTGGGGCAGGACGCGGCGGCTGCCGAGACCACGTCGTGGTGCGCACGTGCGTACCGTTCGAGCTCGCCCCGGTCGGCCATACGCGCCTGCCACGCCTCGTCCGTGAAGTCGGCCGCCCGGACGGTCTGGACGATCGCGGTCAGCTCACCGAACCGCAGCCGGCGCAGCGCCTCGCCCACCGCGACTCCCGGAAGGCCCGCGAAAGCCGTCGGATCGGGCAGCCTGCACACCGCGAATACGTAGAGGGCGCTTTCAGCCGAGACCTGTTCGGTTTCCCGGTCCGTCATCTGGCTCGATTCTCCTTGTTCATGTGCGGTCCGACGTCTCTTCCTTCTCACCGGTCTTCGCCTCGAGCGCGTCCAGACGCTCACGCAGTGCGCGGTTCTCGTCCAGCAGGGAGTTCTGGGCGGCGCGCGAACTCAGCGCGGGATCCGTCTCCCACCAGTCGATTCCGGCCTTCTTCGCGGTGTCGACCGACGCAACGAACAAACGCAGGCGGATGGTGAGCAACTCGATGTCGAGAAGGTCGATCTTGATGTCCCCGGCGATGACGATGCCCTTGTCGAGGACGCGTTCGAGGATGTCGGCGAGGCTGCTGTTCGGCGGCCCCGGAATGGGGTAGGCCTCCGGCCCGAAGTCGAGATCGGTCACCTTGACGCCCTTCGGCCCCGTCGCTTCCTGGGGGCGGCTTCCTCTTCTTCCTCGTCCTCTTCCTCGGGTTCTTCCTCTTCCTCTTCCTCCTCTTCCGGTTCCTCCTCCTCGTCCTCCTCGTCCTCGTAGTCCTCCTCGGTGTCTTCGTCGGGCTCTTCCTCTTCCTCGTCCTCGTAGTCCTCCTCTTCCTCTTCCTCTTCCTCGTCTTCGTCTTCGTCGTCCTCCGGCCCCGCTTCGTCCTCGTACTCCTCGTCCTCGGAGTCCTCGGAGTCGTCGGACTCGTCGGACTCCTCGCTCTCGGCTTCCTCCTTCTCCATTGCCTCTTCGTGCGTCACCACGACCTCACCGTCGCGGATCTCACCACGCCAGCCCTCGGGCTCCTCATCGGTGAGCGTCACGAAGCGCTGGAAGTGCTTGAAGTCAAGCCGCATACGACGGCCCTGCACACGCCACAGATTCCCCGTCTTCTCGAAGAATCCGGAGGGGTAGTACTCGATCACCAGGACGATCCGGGTCAGGCTCGGCGCCAGTTCGTGGAAGCTGACGCAGCCACGCGTCGAGCCCTTGGCGCCCTCGGAGGTCCACACGATGCGGTCGTCGGGCACCTGCTCCTGGACCGTCGCCTTGAAGCCGCGCGAGGACGGTCCGATCTTGACCTTCCAGTCGCTCGACATCTCCTCGTCCATGGAGACGCTCTGGACGCCCTTGGTGAAACTGCCGAACTTGTCGTACCGCGTCCAGTGGTCGTACGCGTCACGGAGGGGCACTCCCACATCGAGGACCTCGATGATGTTCATGGACTTGCCCCCGCCGGACTGGCTCTTGCCCTTCCCGCCCCCGAAGGCTTCCTTCGCCTTGTCCACGACTTTGTCCTTGACGTTTCCGGCCTTCTCCGAGACGAAGGCCTTGGCCGGGGATTCGCCCTGCATGACGCGGGACGCGATCGACGGCAGCGAACCGCCGTTGTCCGCGATGTCGGTCAGCTGACCCGTGAGACCGGTCAGCTTGTCACCTGCCTTCTGGGCGAGTTTGTCCGTCTGCGCACCCAGAAAATTCGTGAACTCCCCGCGAAGCCGGTCGATACCCGACTCGCCCGCCTCGGGTTCGTCCTTGTCCGTCCTGGCCATGGCTGCCTACCTCCGCCGTTCGCCGCGCTTGGACGCGGTTCGCTTCGATGACGTCGTCTTCTTGGCCGAAGTGGCCTTCCGGGCCGCCGACTTCTTCGCGGGCGCCTTCTTGGCCGCCGCCTTCCTCGCCGGTGCGGACTTCTTGGCTGCCGTTTTCTTGGAAGCGGACGCGGCCTTCTTCGCGGGCGCCTTCTTGGCCGCCGCCTTCTTCGCCGGTGCGGACTTCTTGGCTGCCGTCTTCTTCGGAGGCGCCGATTTCTTCGCGGCCGGCTTCTCCGCCGCGGCCTTCTTCGCAGGCGCCTTCTTGGCCGGGGCCTTCTTGGCCGCCGGCTGCTTCTTGGCCGGCTTCGGTCCGGCACCGCGCCCCGAAGCCCCGTCGGAGGACTTGGTCCGTCGAGGCTCCTCCGGCTCTTCGTCCTCGGACTCCTCCTCCTCTTCCTCTTCGGGCTCTTCTTCCTCGTCCTCCTCCTCGGGTTCCTCCGGTTCCTCGTCCTCCTCCTCGTACTCGTCGCCCTCCTCGTCCTCGGGCTCCTCCTCGTCCTCGTACTCGCCCTCGTGCTCCTCGTTCTCCTCCTCTTCCCCCTCCTCCGGCGCCCCGAGCCGGGCCGTACGGTCGCTGAGTGCGTCAGCCAGCGAGTTCATGCCGCGGTCCGCCGCGGCCGTCAGAGCCTTCCTGCCGGATTCGAGGACTTCGCCCTTCAGCTGGTCCTGCAGCTCGGCGAACTGCGGCATTTCGCTCAGTCGGCGCACGCCTTCGGCGGCGATCTGTCGCGGTTCGAGGCCGAAGCGCCTGCCCGCCAGATAGGTCGCGATGGAGAGCGCGAGACGGCCCTTCTTCGTGCGGCCCAGTACGTATCCGCCCACCACGGCTGCCGCGAGCGTCACCTTGGTCTGATCTTCCATGAGTGAGTCACCTTCGATGGTTCGGTGAGGAGCGGACCGTTCCGGCATGGAGCCGGTCGAGCAGCTCCTCCTCTTCCCGTTCGAACTCCTCCAGGCCGACGTTGCCGTCCTCAAGCTCCTGGTTCAGCTCGGCGAGCCGGGCCCGGATCACGCCCGGGTCGTGGAGTTCGCGGTCGGCGACGTCCTCCACCTTCTCCGCGACCCAGATGACGCCGCGGACCGGCGCCAGCGGGAGCAGGAGCACGCCGGAGAGCAGTCCCATGTCAGCCCCCCGCCACAGGCGTCCGCTGAGGACGGGAGGAGACGAAGCTGTAGCAGGGCAGCGGCCCGGCCACCCGGAGTTCGAGGTGGTCGCGATGTCTGTCGGCGAACCGCTGCACCGTGGTCCGGAAGGAGTCGCCGCGGCTCCGGTCGACGAGGAAGGACACGTTGAGTACACACCCGTGGACCTCGGGACCGGGGGCCGTCTCACGGGCGAGGGGGGTGAGCTCGTGGAGGATCTTCCTCCCGGCCTCGGCCGCACGACGGGACAGGGCGGCGGACACGGCCTCACCGAGCCTGACGTTCGCCTCGTACCCGGGACGCCTGCGCACCGCCTCGCGCAGCCTTCGCACGTTCTTCTCCTCGGCGACGACGGCGGCGAGCGCGTCCTGGGCGGGGAGCGCCTTGAGGTTGAACTCGACGCCGCCGCGCAGGTGGCTCAGCGTGGCGCGGTGCTCCGCCTGCGATCGGGCCAGCTGGGCACGTACCGACTCGTCGTCCGGTGCGACCGTCCCGAAGCGCATGGGCAGGACGGGGCCCGTGTCCGTGAGGCGTTGCAGGACCTCCTGGTGCGCCATCAGATCTCTTCGTCTGGCGCGCAGTTGTGGCGGGGCGGCGCTCACCACCGCGGTGACCCGTCCCTCGTCCACCAGCCGCAGCGCGGCGGCCGGGCTTCCCACCCCCACCGCGCCGGGCGGGAGCGCCTGCCCCGCCGGAATGATCGCGTAGACGTACACATCGTTGCCGGACACGGATCATGCCTCCACGCGTCGGCGCCGGCTCGATCCGTCGCGTGCGGGGGCCCGGCGCTTCTTCGGCCGCTCGTTCCCGTCGTCGTCCTCGTCGTCGTCGCCCCCCACCGCCTTGCGCACGGTGTCGCCGACGGACTCCGCCGCCTGGCGCACCTTGCGCTTGCCGACCGACTTGGCGGCTCGTCCGCCGAGCAGTTCGGGAATGGTGGTGCTGCCCGAGTCACGCTCCAGGTCGAGGCGGTTGCAGGCCTCGGCGAAGCGCAGGTAGGTGTCCACACTGGCGACGACGATGCGCGCGTCTATCTTGAGGATCTCGATCCCCACGAGCGACACCCGGACGAACACGTCGATGACCATGCCGCGGTCGAGGATGAGTTCCAGAACGTCGTAGAGCGTGCCGGCCCTCGGCGGGCACGGGGCGACTTCGTCGGCGTACATGGTCGTGGTCATGAAGGGTCCTTCCGGGTGAGAGGCGAGCGGATCATTCGTCTGCGGAGCCGCGCCGGTACCGGCGGACCCTGCTGTACTCCATGAGTTCGCCCCGCTCGTCGATCTGCACCTCGTAGGAGGCGAGCAGGCTCGTGGTGTCGGGGATGCGGGGGACTTCCAGCACGTCGACGACGACGCACCATCCGTCGTCCTTCCGCCGCACTGCGGACACGCCCTCCGCGGCGTGGCAGATCAGCCGTTCCAGGCTCTCGCAGGCGGCGTGGGCAGCGTCCTCGGGACCGCGCCGGGCCGACGAGCGGGGGGCCGCCCTCTTCGCTGTCTTCTTCGCTGCCCTTTTCGCCGTCTGTCCCGACCGGGCGGGCCTGTTCTCTGCCATGGAATCCAGTCTGGCCAGGTTCGGTTCCGGCGCATCTCGAAGGATGGCCGGGGCAGGAGGGCCCTCACCCTTTCGGCGTCCAGGACCGACGTGCCGCGGGCTGCGCGTGCACAGTCGTATGCATGAGTGAGAGCGGTGGGCCCGATGAAGAGCACGTACGGCCGCCCGGGACGGGGGACACGACCGTCGAGGCGCTCGGAGCGCTGTCCGAGGCCCTGGAGAAGGTGGAGCGTGCCCGGGGGCAGCTCTACGGGTTCCATCAGCTCATGGGCGGCGCGGACCTGACGCTGGACAGAGCGGTCGAACTGCTGCGGATGGGTGGCCACCCGGAGCACGCCGACCTGGTGGAGCGGGAGATCGTGGGCCGCAACGTCATCCCGGGCTGCTGGACCTTCCAGCTCGTCGAGGCGTACGACGACACGTACTACCGGCCGTTCGTGGAGGTCGAGGAGCGGGTGCGGCAGGAACTCGTGGGAGGGCGGCGCCATCTCTACGAGGCGCAGATGAAGGAGGTCCGCCGTACGCGTGGGCATCCGCAGCACACGGCTCGGCCCTGACCGTGGATCCGGCAGACGCCCTGCGGCGTATCGCGTTCCTCCTGGAGCGGTCCCAGGCGGCCACGTACCGGGTGAAGGCGTTCCGTACGGCGGCGGACGCGATCGGTTCGATGGACGGTGAGGAGATCGACGACCGGGTGAGGCGCGGTTCGCTGGAGTCCGTGCGCGGCATCGGGCCGAAGACGGCCAAGGTGATCCGTGAGGCCGTGGAGGGCGCGACGCCCGCGTATCTCGAGGCGTTGGAGGAGGAGGCGTCGACGCCCCTGGCCGCGGGCGGTGAGTCCCTCCTCGCCGCGCTCCGGGGCGACTGCCACCTGCACTCCGACTGGTCCGACGGGGGCAGCCCGATCGCCGATATGGGCCGGACGGCGAAGGAGTTGGGACACGAGTGGGCGGTGCTGACCGACCACTCCCCCAGACTGACCGTGGCCAACGGGCTGTCGACCGAGCGGCTCCTCGATCAGCTGGCCGTCGTGGCGGAGCTGAACGAGCGGTGGGCGCCCTTCCGTCTGCTCACCGGTATCGAGTGCGACATCCTGGACGACGGCTCGCTCGACCAGGATCCGGACGTGCTGAGGCGGCTCGACGTGGTGGTCGTCTCCGTGCATTCGAAGCTGCGCATGGACGCCGCGGCGATGACCGCGCGCATGCTGGCGGCCGTGCGCAATCCGCACGCGGACATCCTGGGGCACTGCACCGGGAGGCTCCTGGGCGGGAAGAAGAGGCCGCAGTCGCTGTTCGACGCCGAACGGGTCTTCGCGGCGTGCGCCGAGGCCGGGACGGCCGTGGAGATCAACTGCCGCCCGGAACGGCTCGATCCGCCGCGCGGCCTGCTCCGGCAGGCGGTGGCGTCGGGTGCCCTTCTGTCGATCGACACCGACGCGCACGCTCCGGGCCAGCTGGACTGGCAGATCTACGGTTGCGCGCGGGCCGAGGAGTGCGGCGTCCCCGTGGATCGTGTGGTCACCTCGTGGACCATGGAACGCCTCCTGGAGTGGACCGGTGGGAAGGCGGCACGGAGCTAGCCAGCACAGGCCGGTCCCGGCGGTTCGGCGTACAGTCGATCGCGGTTGTCCATGTGGCTTCCGGGACACCCGGGGCAGAAGGAGGACCATGACACGTCACCGCGCAGGCCCTCCCCTCCCGCGAGCGCGCGGGGAGCTCTCCGCCGGGGTGATCGCCTTCCTTCGGGACGACGGAGCCCTGCCGGACCCCGGCGCCGCCCGGGACGCCGATCCCTACGGCGACGACCTGCAGCTCGCCCTGTACGTCTGCTACGAACTGCACTACCGCGGCTTCGCCGGTGTCCGTCCCGAGCTGGAGTGGGACCCTCCTCTGCTCACGGTTCGCGGCGCGCTCGAGGACCGCTTCCTGACGGCGCTGCGGCACGACGTCCCCGCGACCGACGAGCTGGACGGCGTCCTGGAGGGTCTCCTGGTGGAACCAATCCGCGGTTCCGGTGTCTCCTGGTTCCTCCAGGACCTCGGCGAGCTGCGGCATCTGCGGGAGTACGCGATACAGCGTTCGCTGTACCACCTCAAGGAGGCCGACCCGCATGCCTGGGTGCTGCCCCGGCTCAGCGGGCGGGCGAAGGCGGGGATGGCGGCGATCGAGTACGACGAGTTCGGCGCCGGTCGCGCGGACCGCGTCCACGCGGGGCTGTTCGCCGGTCTCATGAGCGATCTGGGTCTCGACACCGCGTACGGCCGCTATCTGGACCAGGGCTGTGCCCCCATGCTGGCGCTGGTGAACGTGATGTCGCTGTTCGGCCTGCACCGCCGGCTGCGCGGGGCCCTGGTGGGCCACTTCGCCGCCGTCGAGATCACCTCGTCCCCCGGTTCGCGGCGCCTCGCCCACGCCATGAAGCGCAACGGCGCCGGCCCCGCGGCCGAGTTCTTCTACACCGAGCACGTCGAGGCCGACGCGGTGCACGAACAGGTCGTGCGCCGCGACGTGATCGGCGGTCTGCTCGACGACGAACCCGCGATGGCGACGGACATCGCGTTCGGCATCACCGCCACCTCCTACCTCGAGGAACGGCTCGGGGACCGGATGCTGGCGGACTGGAAGGTCTGAACCGCCACCCGGGTCCGTACCCTCCCCTCCGGAACGTCGAACGGAGTCACAGATGTCCGCAGATCTGGCCCAGGCCCCCCGCGCCCTTCCCTTGATGACGCTGCCGGGCGTGTACGCGCCCCAGCACGACACGCGGCTGCTCGTGGCCGCCCTGAACCGTGAGGGCATAACCCCCGGGACCGAGGTTCTGGACGTCGGTACCGGCAGCGGTGCCCTGGCCCTGCACGCGGCACGGCTGGGCGCGCGGGTGACGGCCGTGGACATCGCGCGGCGCGCCGTGGCGACGGCCCGGCTGAACGCGTTGCTGCACCGCCGACGCATCACCGTGCAGCGCAGTGACCTCCTGTCGGCGCTGCCCGGACGTTCCTACGACCTGGTGATCTGCAACCCGCCCTATGTGCCGTCGCCCCTGGACCGGATTCCGGGACACGGGGCTGCTCGGGCCTGGGACGCGGGGTGTGACGGCCGGGCGATCCTCGACCGGATGTGCGAGACGGCCCCGGCGGCGCTGCGCCCGGGAGGCCGCCTCCTCCTCGTGCACTCCGGCCTGTGCGACAGCGACATCACCGTGCGGCGGCTCTCCGACGCGGGACTGCGTGCGCGTGTCAGTGACCGCGCGCTCGTGCCCCTCGGGCCCGTGCTGCGTTCCCGGCTTCGATGGCTCCGGGACACGGGGCTGGTGGGCGCGGGCGACACGGCGGAGGAACTGGTGGTGATCCGTGCCGAACAGCTCTGAACACCCTTGCCGGATCACGATCGGTGACGACGGTCCCCTCCTGGTGGAAGGCCCCGTGGAGGTCACGTGCGCGGACGGCACCGTGGCCGTCTCCGACCGGTTCGTCGTCGCCCTGTGCATGTGCCGGAGGAGCCGGATGTATCCGTGGTGCGACACCAGTCACCGGCGCCGCACACAGCCCGGCGAGAAGTCCCGCCGGGACACCGGCTGACGTCCCTCACCCACCCTCCCTCCGCCGCGCCTGGGCGGCGCCGCGCAGCCGCCGGGAGATCGCCCGCAGCCTCGGGTGGCGGTCGTGCGCCTCGGCCGAGCGGCGGTCCAGTTCCTCGGCCAGTCGCTCCGTGCGCTTGTCGATGTCGAGTTCGTCGAGGATGCGGTCGACCTCGGCCAGCAGCGCACCGTGCAGCTGCCACTGCCTGGGGTGTTCCTGCACGTCCTCGAGCAGCAGGTCGGCCACGTGGTCACGCGTCCTGCGACTGCGGACGAGGGCTTCGGCCAGGCGTTCCTCCGCCTCCTCGCCGCTCTGCGCCATCGGTGTGGTGATCATCAGAGCGAAGCCCTCGATCGCGTCCGACATGTGGCCGAAGAGTTCCCGGAGGTCCGTGGCCACGTCCTCGGGGAAGAGCGCTTCCTCCGTCCGCGCCTTGGCGAGATCGGTCAGCGTCCGGGTCAGGACACGCAGCACCACGGCGCAGATCTCCAGCGTGTCGAGTCCGGTTCGCAGGACGACGCGGTTGAGCAGACCCTCCTTGACGCGGGGGTTGAGCATCAGGCTCTCCTCGGCCTGCCTCAGCGACGCGTCGACCTCCACGATGTCGTGGTCCAGACGGCGGGCCTCGTGCAGGCGTGCGGCTGCCTCCCGCACCGGGTGGTTGCCGCCGATCTCCTCGCCCAGGGCGCGGAACATCTTTCCCATCCGCTCCCCCAGGCCGCCGATCGACACACCCGCCGACTCGACCCAGACGGGCGGTGCCAGCAGGAGGTTGAAGAGCAGACCCACCCCGGCGCCGATCAGCGTCTCCAGTACGCGTTCCCAGGCCGTGTCGGCGACCTGCGCGACGCCGAGCACGAGCATCGCGCTGATCGCCACCTCGGGCACGAACTCGTTGACCCGCACCACCCGTCCGATCAGGAGGGAGGTGAAGATGGTCAGCCCCAGGGTCCACCAGCTCAGCCCCACCAGTGAGCTGAATCCACTGGCGATCAGCACCCCGACCACAACGGCGTTCACACGCCGGATCCCGGTGGTGAGGGTGGCGTAGAGCGTCACCTGCACCACGAGGAGGGCGGTGAGGGGGGCGGTCAGCGGCGCCGGGTGCGGTTCAGGAAGGACCGACTGGGCCACCGCGAAGGCGATGACGGCGGCGGCCGTCGATCTGAGGGTCTGGGCCGCGGCGGGCTCGGTGGTGCGCTGGACGAGTTTGACGACGGGCTCGGGTGTGACGACTGCGGGCATTCCTAGACGGTGCCCCGTCCGGGGCACCGGCACCGCTCGGGGCCCGGCCCGGACTCCGTACGGACGTACACGTGCCGCCATCGGCGTCCGCTGTCGCGAAGCCGGGCACCTGGAGTGATGGTGGATACATGGCTATCTCACTCACGCCCCCCGGAGAGACACCTCCGGCGGAGGGCTGCATAAGCGAAGCACATGTCGAACGCCCCGACGGCGGGATCTGGGAGCATCCTGCCTTCTGGGCCGGTCTGGTGCTGCTGGGCTCCGTGGTCTTCGCGGGGTTCTTCATCGCCCGCATCTTCGGATTCGCGTGAGCGGTCGCCGGACCCTGGACGCGCTGCTGGAACGGCACGGCACCACGTATGCGGCCGAGGCGGGCATCCGGCTGCGTGACACGCCTCAGCCCTTGTATCAGCTGCTCGTCCTCAGCGACCTGCTGAGCGCGCGGATACGCGCCGGGATCGCGGTGGCCGCCGCGCGGGCGCTGTTCTCGCGCGGACTGCGCACCCCTCGCCGGATGGCCGACGCCACCTGGCAGGAGCGGGTGGACGCGCTGGGAGAGGGTGGCTACCGGAGGTACGACGAGCGTACGGCGACGCAGCTGGGGGACGGTGCCCTGCTGCTGCTCGACGCCTTCGGCGGGGACCTCCGGCGTCTGCGCCGGGAGGCCGGCGGCGATGTGCACGCGCTCCGCTCCGGGCTACGCCGTTTTCCCGGGATCGGGCCCACGGGCGCCGACATCTTCCTGCGTGAGGTGCAGACGGTGTGGCCGGAGACGGCCCCCTACCTCGACAAGAAGGCGCTTCAGGGAGCGGAGCGACTCGGGCTCCCCGGCACGCCGGCCGCGCTCACCCGGCTGGAGAGGGACGAGGACCCGGCCGTGCTCGCCGCCGCGCTGGTGCGGGGCGCTCTGGACAAGGGCTGAGGGCGATCAGCTGGTCGGCCGCCGCTTTCCCGGCTTGGTGGAGCGGCCTTCCACGAGGGCGCGCCGGATCTGCGCGGCGGTGGCACGGGCGTGGTCAGAGGTCGCCGTACGGTCGGCCACCGAGGTGACGAAACGGTGGGTGGGCCGCAGGCACCGGCCGCACGGCGTGTCGGTGGTGAGGAGGTAGCCGTCCTCGCACTGGGGATCGCCGCAGTTGCCGGGACTCACGAGTGCTTCCGCGATCTCCTGGGGTGCCCAGCGACGCCGGCCGTCCTCGTCCTTCTCGTGGAGGGCGTGTGACCAGCGGACGTTCCACCGGCGTTCGAGCCGCTCGAGGAGCTGGTCGGGGGTGCGCCGGGTGAGCTCGCGGTGGATCAGGTCGTGGACCGTCCGGGGGTGTCGGTGGCCGAGCGCCTGGACCAGCGGTTGCGGAAGGGCCTGGAGGATGTATGCGACGGGGTCGCCGGCCGCGCGCTCGCGCCACTTCCGGCAGGGACACGGGCCCTCGGCGGGCAGCGCGCTGTGGCACCGGCCGCATCGGCCACGGCATTCCGCGCAGAGCCCGTCGTCGAGTCCGTCCACATGGGGTGCGGGCGCCCGCCCGCAGTCCCGGCAGCAGGCCGCGCAGGGGCCGCACAGGCGTTCGTCACCGAGCTTCGTCGTCCACTGCCGCTGCTGGCAGCGGCAGCACAGGGCGTTGTTGCAGTACTCGTGGTGGGCGGCGCCCGACTGTCGTCCGGGGTGCGGGAAGGACATTGGTGCGTTCTCCAGGTGCGCGGCGAGGACCGGTGGGGTCCCGCCATGTCGACGAGGCACGCGAAGGCCCCTGACGACGGTAACGCCCCTGTGGGGTGATGTGCGCCGGTGTACCCCGATCGGGTCGCCGTTCTCCCGCGATCCGGACACGTGTGCGTCAGGGCCGGAGGCCGCTGACGACGTCCGCGGTGGCGGTGATCCCCTCGTGGATGGTGGGAGCCATGCTGGTGCCCGCGAGGAGGAATCCCAGCAGGGCGCACACGATCGCGTGCGAGATCTTGAGTCCCCCGTTTCGCAGGAAGATCGCTGCGAGGACCAGCAGAAGCAGCACCACTGAGATCGAAATGGCCATGGCCAACCTCCTCCGCCGCGCCGGAATTGCGGCATTCGGCCGCCAGTGTGGCGCAGCGGGGAGGCCGTTCGGCGCACTGGCGTGTCCGCCGAACGGGGGTTCACTCTCGGTGACCGCGCTTCCGGTCGCCGGCCGGGGTCAGACGCTGCGCCGGCCGCCGTCCTCCCGTCGGCGCAGGAAGCTTTCGAGGCCTCCCAGATCGTCGGTGTTGAGGTGGTCGACGTCCGCGGCGAGGAGTTCGTTCCACACGGCGTCACGTTCCGGGCCGGCGATGTCGGGCGTGGCCCAGAAGCGGACCCGTTGTCCGTTCGCGTGGGCCGCCGACACGAAGGCGCGCAGCCTGGTGCGTTCGGCTGCGGGGAAGGGGCCCGTTCCCGGCCAGCCGAAGTTCGTGGTCCAGTTGCCGCTGATGAGCGGGATGAAGGAGGCGTGAGCCGCGCCGCCGAGGTCCTCCGGGCGTCCGTCGTAGAAGGCGTACCGGGTGGTCTGCGCCTCCATCGGGGCGCGGGCGGCCCGGTCGCCCGAGATGACGGGGGTGACCGCCCCGGGGCGGACCCTCCCGCGGTCGCAGCGGGTGAGGATCTTCCGGTAGCGGCGCAGCACCTGGTCGAGTGCGAGGTAGGTCGCCGCCCCCTCGGTCTTGATGTCGATCAGCAGCTGCAGCGGGTCACGGTGCCCGGCGTGCACGGACCCGTGGTTGGCGCGGACCCTGGCGAGCAGGGGGTCCAGGTAGAGCGAGACGAGGGTGCGTGCGGGGTCCAGGCTCCCGGCCTCGTGGGCGACGAGAAGCTCGCCGTCGACGAGGAAGATGTCCGCCTCGACGCTGGTGAATCCGTGTGCGAGTGCGTCGTGCAGAGGACGCGGGTGCAGGTAGTCGTTGTGCGCGTGGGCACGGGCCAGCGGGTGGGGGCCGCGCGGGCGCACGGTGCCGGCCGGTGCCGCGGCGGCGGCCTGGGCCGGCACGAACGCGCCCGCGGCCGCTGTGGCGAGGGCGGTGGTGACGACTCTGCGGCGGGTCAGGTGTGCCATGGGGTCTCCCTGAGACGTGGGGGCGGGCAGAGCGGACGGGGGGACGCGACGAGTATGGGCGCGCCGCCCCCGTCAGGGGCAGGTACCTGCCAAGAGTTGAGCGTGCTGTCGCCCTCGTGTCGGCTGCGGTGCGCCTGCTGTTCCCCTGCTCCGCCGCCCCGGCACGGCAGAGCGGGGACACGTGTGCGCACGTGTCCCCGCCGATGACCTCGCTACGGAGCCGGCAGCTCCACCAGTGCGGCCACGGCCTCACGGTGGCGGCCGGCGGTGCCGTAGGCGATGGAGTCGGCCTTGGCCCGCTTCAGATAGAGATGCGCGGGGTGTTCCCACGTCATCCCGATCCCGCCGTGCAACTGGACGCATTCCTCGGCCGCGTGCACGGCGACCTCGGAGCAGTACGCCTGCGCCACGGCCACCGCGAGCGGGGCGTCGGGGCTGCCGGCCGCCAGCGCGTCGGCCGCGTTGCGGGCGGCGGCGCGCGCGGAGACGACCTCCAGCCAGAGCTGGGCCATGCGGTGCTTGAGCGACTGGAACGAGCCCACGGGCCTGTTGAACTGGTGGCGTTCGCGGGTGTGCCGGACGGTCTCGGTCAGGCACCACTCGGCCAGTCCGAGCTGCTCGGACGCGAGCAGTCCGGCGCCGGCCAGCAGGCCCCTGCTCACGGCCTCGGCAGCGGGGGCCGCGTCCGCGAGCAGGGTTCCGGTCGCACCGGCGAGGGTGACCGTGGCGAGCGGACGGGTCAGGTCGAGCGGGACGAGGGCCCGTACGTCGACCCCGTCCCCTGCGGTCTCCACCGCGTACAGGCCGTCAGCCGTGGGCACCAGGAGCACATCGGCCGCGGCGGCCTCCGCGACTCCGCTCACGGTCCGTTCCAGGGTGCCGGTCATCGCGGCGCCGGCGTCGGCGGGCGGTGTGGAGAACGGCAGGGCGAGTACGGCGACCTTGCGGCCGGAGGCAAGCTCGGCGAGGAGGCCGGCGGCCGGCCCTCCGTCGGCACCCAGGGCGAGGAGGATCTCGGTCGCGACGACGGCGCTCGTCAGGTAGGGCGCCGGGGCGACGCTGCGCCCCAGTTCCTCCAGGACCACGGCGGCCTCGCGATGGGTGGCACCCTGGCCGCCTAGTTTCTCCGGGACCAGCAGCCCCGCTGCCCCGATCCCCGCGGCCAGCGATTCCCACAACCGCAGGTCGTACGGCGTGTCGGACTCGATGCCGGCGATCACTGTCGGCGCGTCGGCCCGGTCGGCGAGCAGCGAGCGCACGGCTGACCGCAGGTCCTCCTCCGCTTCCGAGTAGAGCAGGTCGGGCGCCTGGACGGCTTCTGTCTGTACGGTCATCGGGCAAGATCCTTCCAGGCGACGTCCTTGTCGTTACGCGGCTCGACGGGCAGGCCGAGCACGCGCTCGGCCACGATGTTGAGCAGGACCTCGCTCGTGCCGCCCTCGATGGAATTGCCTTTGGACCGCAGATAGCGGTAGCCGGCGTCCCGCCCGGTGAAGTCGACGAGTTCCGGGCGTCGCATGGTCCAGTCGCTGTACAACAAGCCTTCGTCGCCGAGGAGTTCCACCTCGAGTCCGCTGATCTCCTGGTTGAGACGGGCGAACGCGAGTTTCATGCCGGAGCCCTCGGGGCCGGGCTGCCCCGCGACGAGCTGCTGGCGCAGCCGCTCGCCGGTGAGCCTGGCCACCTCGGCCTCGACCCACAGCGTGAGCAGCCGCTGGTGGAGGTCGTGGGTGCGCAGGTCGGGCTGCTCGCGCCAGGTCTTCGCGACGGTGCCGATCATGCCGCCCTCGCGGGGGATGCGGGCTCCGCCGATCGAGACGCGCTCGTTCATCAGGGTGGTCTGCGCGACCTTCCAGCCGTCGCCCACGGGGCCGAGTCGCCTGCTGTCCGGGATGCGCACGCCGGTGAGGAAGACCTCGTTGAACTCGGCCTCCCCGGTGATCTGGCGCAGCGGCCGCACCTCCACGCCGGGGTCGGTCATGTCGCAGATGAAGTAGCTGATGCCCCGGTGCTTGGGGACGTCGGGATCGGTGCGGGCGATCAGGATCGCCCAGCGTGCCAGATGGGCGCTGGACGTCCAGACCTTCTGCCCGTCGACCACCCAGTCGTCCCCGTCCCTGACCGCGCGCGTGCCCAGCGCGGCGAGGTCGGATCCGGCCCCGGGCTCGCTGAAGAGCTGGCACCACACCTCGGCGCCGGTCCACAACGGGCGGAGAAAACGCCGCTTCTGCTCCTCGGTGCCGTAGCCGAGGATCGTCGGCGCTGCCATGCCGAGTCCGATGCCGATGCGGCGCGGATCGTTGTCGGGGGCTCCGGCCGCGGCGAGTTCGGCGTCCACGACGGGCTGCAGGGAGCGCGGTGCGTCGAGCCCGCCGAGCCCGACGGGGTAGTGCACCCAGGCCAGACCGGCGTCGAAGCGCGCCTCGAGGAAGTCCGTGCGGTCGGTGGTTGCCGGCGGACGGTCCGCCAGCAGTTGCTGGGTGAGGCGGCGGATGCCCGCCGCGTCGACGGCGGTACTCATCGGGTTCCTCCTGACGGCAGGACGACGATACGGCCGGTGCTGGTGCCGTCGGCGACCCGCTGGACGGCGCGTGCCGCGTCGGCCATCGGCACGCGCTCGCTGATCAGCGGCTTGACGACGCCCTTCGCCGCGAGCGCGGTGAGCTCGTCGTGGCAGGCACGGACGGCGGCGGGGTCCTTGGTGTTGTACAGGCCCCAGTGGAGTCCGACGATCGAGTAGTTCTTCACCAGGGCGTGGTTCAGGCCGGGGGTGGGAATGGCGCCGCTCGCGAAGCCGACGACCACGACACGGCCCTCGAAGGCGATGCACTTGACGGATTTGGCGTAGGCCTCGCCGCCGACCGGGTCGTAGACGACGTCCGCGCCCCGTCCTCCCGTGGCCTCCTTGACCGCCGCGACGATGTCCTCGCCGTGTCGGTCGATCACCAGGTCGCATCCCAGCTCGCGGGCGACGGCAGCCTTCTCGGGGCCTCCGACGACTCCGATGACGGTGGCACCGGCTGCCTTGCCGAGCTGGACGGCCGCGCTCCCGACGCCGCCCGCGGCGGCGTGGACCAGCAGCGTTTCACCGGCCTGCAGACGGGCGCGCCGGTGCAGCCCGAACCAGCCGGTCTGGTAGCCGATGTGCAGGGCCGCCGCCTGGGCGTCGTCCAGGGCTTCGGGGGCAGGCAGCAGGGCCGCCTCGTCGGCGACGACGTACTCGGCGAAGCCTCCGTGCGGGAGGGCGGGGGTGGCGAGCACCCGGCGTCCGTCCGCCGTCTCGCCGCAGATCTCGACGCCGGGGGTGAAGGGCAGCGGTGGCCGCACCTGGTACTGGCCGCGGCAGAGCAGCGCGTCGGGGAAGTTGATGTTCGCCGCGCGTACCGCGATCAGCACCTGGCCTTCCCCGGGGGTCGGCCGGTCCGCCTGCTCGAGCTCCATCACCTCGCTCGGCTCGCCGTTCCGGTGCACTCGCCATGCCTGCATGAGGGGCCTCCACAACACTGTCGGCATTACCACTGCTCCGGCGCATACTAAGCGGTCGCTTGCTCACCTGGGAACACCCCGGCCCGTACCGGCCATGCCCCGCTCACGAGCGCTTCGGCTTGGCCCTGACGTGCATCCGCTCCCCCTGGGGCCCGAACAGGCTGAGGAATTCGACCGGCTCGTCACCCACGGGACCGAACCAGTGCGGGAGCCTCGTGTCGAACTCGGCGGCCTCACCGGGCCCCAGGACCAGGTCGTGCTCGGCGAGCTTGAGCCTGAGCCGGCCGCTGAGTACGTAGAGCCACTCGTACCCCTCGTGGGTGCGCTGCTCGGGGACTTCGGTACAGGGGGCCTTCTGCACCACCTTGTACGCCTGGAGGCCTCCCGGCCGGGAGGTGAGCGGCAGGGAGGTCCTCGAACCGCGCACGATGGGCTTCGCCCTGACCCTCGGGTCGCTCACCGGCGGCGCCCCGACGAGGTCGTCGAGCGGCACCTCATGAGCCCTGGCGATGGGCAGCAGGAGCTCCAGACTGGGACGCCGACCGCCGGATTCGAGCCGGGACAGGGTGGACACGGAGATCCCCGTGGCCTCGGAGAGCGCCGCGAGTGTCACACCCCGGTCCTTGCGCAGCCGGCGCAGACGTGGGCCGACCCCGGTCAGCACGGCGTCGAGTCCGGGGTCGTCCTGGTTCTGTTCCTTCATGCAGTCCATTGCAGAATCAGCAATCCCGTTTGTCAATCAGGCACCCGCCGTCCAGGCGCGGGAAAGCGCCTCGCATGTGCGCCGGAGGCCCGGGGCCGCCGGGCTCGTCAGCGCGGGAAGACCTCGAAGGCGACGGCCGGGCGGCCGCCGAAGCGCTCCGCGGCCGCCCCGGTGGTACCGGCGAGGAACGTGCGGCAGTACGCCTCCGGGTCCTCGTCCGTCAGCACCTCGATGTAGGTGCGGTGGGCCAGCAGCGACCGTACGGAACGCTCGAACCCCGGTGTCGCGTCGACCGCGTGCGTGGGCCGGTCGGTACCCGCCACCGCGACCCAGCGCACTCCGTCCCAGGGTTCGAGCCCCAGCTCGGGGAAGATCCAGCGGTTGCCCGCGTCACCCGCGGCGTCGAGCGTGGCCCGGCCGACCGCACGGTGGTCCGGAGTGTTCCAGGCGACCGCGCCCCAGGTGTCCCGGTGGTTGAGGGTGATGAGCAGCTCCGGCCGGTGACGGCGGACCGCGGCGGCGATGTCGCGGCGCAGGGCGGTGCCGTACTCGATCACACCGTCCCGGTGGTCGAGGAACTCCACGGAGGACACACCGACCGCTTCGGCACTCGCACGCTGCTCCCGCTCCCGGAGCGGCGCGCACGCGGACGGTGCGATCGTGTCGATCCCGGCCTCGCCACGGGTCACCAGGAGGTAGGCGACCTCACGCCCCTCGTCGGTCCAGCCGGCCACGGCCGCGGCACATCCGTACTCCAGGTCGTCGGGATGGGCGACCACGGCCAGCGCGCGGCGCCAGTCCGTGGGCATGGGCTCAAGCTGTTGCGTCATGCACGGCAGGCTAGCCAGCGCGCGGGGACGGTTGCGCGCATTCCGGGAGCGGTTCGGGGCAGGGGCCGAGGAGTTGCTCCGGTCGGACGTGCCGCCGACCGGCCGGGCCGGACCGATTCAATACCCCCTGGGGTATCGTTGAAATTCGGGGCTGCCTGGAGCAGCCTCCCGGAACGTCCCGCTCCGGCGACCGAAAGGAATTCAGTCCGTGATCAGCCCCGCATCCCTCTCCCCCTTCGAGGCCGCCGCACGCCTGGAGGAGTTCACCGTCATCGACGTGCGAGCTCCCGGCGAGTACGCCTCCGGCCATGTACCCGGCGCCCTGAACATCCCGCTCGACCGGCTTCCCGAGGCCGTACCCGCCCTGAAGTCGGCCTCCGCCCGCGGCTCGCTGCTGATGGTGTGCGCCTCCGGTGTCAGGTCCACCAGGGCCTGCGAGATCCTCGCCGACGCGGACATCGACGCCGCGACCCTGGCGGGCGGAACGTCCGCCTGGGAGGGCGACGGGAACGGACTGGAGCGCCCGGCGGGCGCCCGGGCCACCTGGCCGATGGAGCGCCAGGTGCGCTTCGCCGCCGGTTCACTGGTGGTGGCCGGCCTGGTGGCGGGCCGACGCCTCCCGGCGGCGCGCTGGCTGTCCGCGGGCATAGGCGCGGGCCTCGTCTACTCCGCCGTGACCAACACCTGCGGCATGGCGGCCGCCCTCGCGAGGCTCCCGCACAACCGCGCGCCCCACCAGGCGGCCGGCCTGGACGCCACGCTGGACGCCCTCCAGGGCTGACCGCTAGCGGTCGGCCTCGCCACGGACCAGCGCGAGCAGCCGGTCCAGCACATGAGGGCCGCCCGCGCGCACGCCGTCGTGCTCGTACTCGCTGGTGACCCAGGTCCGCAGTCCACGGATCGCGGACGCGGTGCGCAGCGCGTGGCCGGTGTCCACGTACATGTCGTCGTGGTAGACGGCGGCTGCCACGGGCACCTCGTTGGCCGCGAGCCGCTCGGCGTCGTACAGGACGGGCCAGTCGGTGCGGGCGGCGAGGAGCTCCGCCGTCTCGCGCAGCGGGCGGAGCGCCGGGTCGACGGCGAAGTGCCAGGGGTGAATACTCTCGCCGGTGAAGAGGACGGGTCCGTCGCCCGCCAGCGCGGCGGTCGCGTCGAACTGCGGGAACTCGGCGCGGACGCGTTCGGCGGACCAGTCGGTGGGCATCGCGCCCTGGCCGTAGATCGCCTCGTGCATCAGGGCGTACAGCGGATGCCCGGCGAACGAGGTGGAGGTGCGCATCGCCTCCTGGAAGGTGTCGGACAGCTCGGCGCCGTGAAGGCCTTCGACGAAGGCGTTCTCCAGGAGGTAGTGCAGCTGGTGGCTCCCGCTCCCGCTTCCCAGCATGATGCCGAGGGACTGGAACCCCTCGGGCGTGAGCGTGTGCCCGGCGCTGTCGGGGCGGTGCTCGGCCAGGTACGCGGCGACGGCGCGGGCACGGGCCACGTCCTGCGGGTAGCGGGCGTAGTGGGCGGCCACCTTCCGCTCGATCCGCGGATAAGCGGCCCGGTAGACCTCGTCGGCGTGCGCGTCGAGCGAAGGCAGGCCGCCGGTGATGAGGACGGCTTCGAGCCCTTCCGGGGCGGCCGACAGGTAGTGGACGGCGCAGAATCCGCCGAATGACTGCCCCAGCACGGTCCAGGGCGCGCCGCCGGTGAGCCGTGGACGGATCAGTTCGCAGTCGCGGACGATGCTGTCGGAACGGAAGTGGGCGAGGTAGTCGGCCTGCTCGCGCGGCCCGCCGCGCTTCGGCAGCGTCTGCCGGTTGGCCGGGGTGGACAGGCCGGTGCCGCGCTGGTCAAGGAGCAGCACCCGGAACTCACGCACCGCCCGCCCGAGCCACGCCTCCGCACCGACGAAGCGGCGGGCACCGAAGCCCGGTCCGCCCTCCAGATAGACCAGCCACGGCAGGCCCTCGGACGGCCTGCCGGCGGCCACCGCCTCGCGTCCGAAGATCTCGATCGTCTCGCCACCGGGGTCGTCGTGGTCGAGCGGGACCGTGAACCGTCGGTCGGTGAGGACGATGCCGGGCTGGCGATAGCTGTTCAAGACGACTCCTGATATCCGGTGCTTCCCGGACAGTTCAGCACACGGCCCCACCCCGGCCGGTCGCGGCCTGTGTACGCCCTCCGCCGTATGAGCCCACCGGAGAATTACCCCCGCTTGCACTTAGCCCGCGTGTGCAATTATTGTGGACGCACGTAACCATCGCACGCGGATCCCTTCGGTCCGGCACCACGAGAGGCAGCACCATGTCCACGGTCCCCACCGTCACGCTCAACAACGGCGTCACGATCCCGCAGCTCGGCTTCGGTGTCTTCCAGGTCCCCGACGACGAGACCACCGCCGCGGTCACCGCGGCGCTGGAAGCGGGCTACCGCTCCATCGACACCGCCGCCGTCTACGGCAACGAGACAGGGGTCGGCCGCGCTCTGGCCGAGTCCGGGCTCGGCCGCGAGGAACTGTTCGTGACGACGAAGCTCTGGAACGCGGACCAGGGGTACGACGCCACTCTCACGGCCTTCGACGCGAGCCTGGCCAAGCTCGGCCTGGACCACGTGGACCTTTACCTCATCCACTGGCCCACCCCGGCCCGCGACCTCTACACCGACACCTGGCGGGCCCTGGAGAAGCTGCTGGCCGAGGGCCGGATCCGAGCCGCCGGCGTCTCCAACTTCCAGCCCGCGCACCTGCGCCGGCTGCGGGAGGAGAGCTCCCTCGTCCCCGCGGTCAACCAGATCGAACTGCACCCCGGACTCCAGCAGCGCGAACTGCGCTCACTGCACGCCGGATCGGGTATCGCCACGGAGGCATGGAGCCCGCTGGCGCAGGGCGCGCTGCTGGACGACGAGGTGCTCACCTCGCTCGCCGGACGCCACGGGAAGAGTCCGGCCCAGGTGGTTCTGCGCTGGCACCTCCAGCTCGGCAACGTCGTGATCCCGAAGTCGGTCACGCCCGCGCGCATCCGGCAGAACATCGACGTCTTCGACTTCGAGCTCTCGGCGGACGACATGGAGGCGATCGCGGGACTGGACCGGGGCATGCGCACCGGCCCGGACCCCGACACCCTCAACTGACCCCGGCCGTCGGCTTGTCGGGGCAGGTGCGCCGCGCCCGCCCCGGCATGTCCCGCGGGCGCGGGATCGGCCCCGGCCAGGTGCCGTCAGCGCCCGCGCCGGTAGCTGCTTCCGTCCCGGGGCCGCTCCAGCAGCCCGGCGACCACCAGGTAGCGGCGAAGAGCCGAGCAGTCGTCATGCACCGTGAGCAGCGCGTCGTTGACCTCGCGCTCCGTGTAGACGCGGTCGCGCTCGAAGAGCGTCTGCGCGAGATGCGTCAGCAACTGCTCGCGGCGGGCGGGCTTCCGCGGGATCGCCGTCAGGCGCCCGCCGGAGAAGAGTGCGGCTACCTGGCGGGAGCCGCGAAGTCCGGAATCCGACATCCCCGGAGTCTCACAGCGGGCGGACACCCGGGCAACGCGTTTTCCCGCAGAGTGAGCACGTGTTGACGTTCGGGCTGACCGTCGTACGGTGTGACCATTCATTCACCCTCGCTACATGAGGCGGTCCCACATGGCCCTGTTCGATCTCCCCCTCGATGAACTGCACGCCTACCGCAGCCGGTCGGTGGAGCCCGAGGACTTCGACGCGTTCTGGTCCGCCACCCTCGACGAGGCCAGGACCCACGACCTGGACGCCCGCTTCGAACTCTGCGCCGACCTGGGTCTGACCACCGTCGACGTGTACGACGTGACGTTCGCGGGCTTCGGCGGCCACCCCGTCAAGGGCTGGTTCGTCATACCGGCGGGAACCACCGAACCCCTCCCGGTCCTCGTGGAGTTCATCGGGTACGGCGGCGGACGCAGCCTGCCCCACGCCCACCTGCTCTGGGCCTCGGCCGGCATGGCCCACTTCGTGATGGACACCCGGGGCCAGGGCAGCGGCTGGGCCCCGGGGGACACCGCCGATCCCGTGGGGTCCGGCCCCTCGCTGGCGGGATTCATGACCCAGGGCATCGAGGATCCGGCCACCTACTACTTCCGCAGAGTGATCACGGACGCGGTACGCGCGGTGGAAGCGGCCCGCTCCCACCCGCTGGCCGACGCGTCCCGCACCGCCGCGATCGGTGCGAGTCAGGGCGGCGGCCTCGCCCTCGCGGTCGGCGGGCTGGTGACGGACCTGGCGGCCCTCGCGCCGGACGTGCCGTTCCTCTGCGACTTCCCCCGTGCCACCCGGGTCACCGACCGCAAGCCGTACCGCGAGATCATCGACTACCTCAAGACCCACCGCGGCCGCGCCGAGAAGGCGTTCAGGACGCTCTCCTACTTCGACGGGGTCCACTTCGCGGCCAGGGGCAGCGCACCCGCGCTCTTCTCCGTGGCCCTGGAGGACCAGACCTGCCCGCCGTCCTCGGTGTTCGCCGCGTACAACGCCTACGCGCACGCCGACAAGGAGATCGAGGTGTACGAGTACAACGACCACGAGGGCGGCGGTCCCTTCCAGCACGCGGCCCAGCTCGCGCGGCTGCCGCGACTGCTGAAGGCCTGACGGGCACCGCGGCCCGGACCCCCTTGACCCACCTCGCGACGAAGCCTAGGTTTCCCGTGGAGAAAGCGCTTGCTGTCCAGTGGGCGCACCTGTCTCCGTCCGAAGGGGTGTTTGTCACGACCAGCAATCCCTCGCGCCGGGAGCCGGTCCGGGTCGCGATCGTCGGCACGGGTGCGATCGCGCGCGGCAGCCATCTGCCCGCGCTGACCGCTCTCGCCGCCGGACAACCGCTGGAGATCATCGCCGCGGTCGACGTCGACGCGGCGTCGGTCGAGGCGTTCTGCGCCGAGGCGGGCATCGCCCACGCGTACACCGACCTCGACCGGATGCTCGCCGAGCAACGCCCGGACCTGGTCACGCTCGCCACCCCGCCCCGGTTCCACCGCGACCAGACCGTCGCCGCGCTGCGCGCCGGGGCGTGGGTGTGGTGCGAGAAGCCGCCCTGCCCCTCCCTGGAGGACTTCGACGCCATCGAGGCGGCGGAGGGCCCCTCGGGCCAGGGGCCGTACGCGGCGATCGTGTTCCAGCACCGCTTCGGATCGGGCGCGCGGCACGTACGGGCCCTTCTGGCCGGACACGCCATGGGCAGGCCGCTGGTGGCCCACTGCCAGACCACCTGGTACCGGGACGAGGCCTACTACGCCGTCCCCTGGCGCGGAACCTGGAGCAGCGAGGGCGGCGGGCCCTCGATGGGGCACGGCATCCATCAGATGGATCTGCTGCTCGATCTGCTCGGACCGTGGGCGGAGATCCGGGCGATGGCCGGACGCCTGGTGCACGACGTCGAGACGGAGGACGTGTCCACCGCGCTCATCCGCTTCGAGAACGGTGCGATGGCCACCGTGGTCAACAGTGTGCTCAGCCCGGACGAGGTCAGCCGGATCCGGATCGACTGCGAGCGCGCGACGGTCGAGCTCACGCATCTGTACGGCCACCGCAACACGGACTGGCGCATCACCCCGGCTCCTGGCGTGACGTCCGAAGAGGCGGACGCCTGGCGGGTCTTCGGAGCCGACGTGCCCAGCTCGCACGAGGCGCAGCTCACGGGCCTGCTGGGGGATCTGCGGGCCGGACGCCGACCGCGCAGCAGCGGCCCGGACGGCCGCAAGAGCCTCGAACTGGTCGCTGCGCTCTACAAGGCCGCCTTCACCGGATCAACGGTACGCGCGGGTGAGATCGGGCCCGGCGACCCCTTCTACGGGGCGCTGCACGGCGACGTCCCCGACTGGGCGCCGCGGAACGTGGACCGCGCCGAGGGAGCGGTGGCATGACGAGGACCGCGGAACTCGTCCACCGGCACGGTGACCACCTCTCCGTCACGGCGGCGGGGAGCGGGGTGGAACTGCTGCGGTACGTCTACCGGGCGGAGGACGCGTGGGAGGCGCCGAAGCCGTACATCCACCCCCTGCGCACGCTGTCCGGCCGGGTGGTGACCGGCTACCGGCCCAACGACCACCGTTGGCACAAGGGTCTGCAGATGACCGCCTCGCACCTCTCGGGGGCGAACCTGTGGGGCGGCAACAGCTATGTGGACGGCGAGGGGTATCTCGCCCTGCCGGAGCGCGTCGGGTCGATGGCGCACGCCGGTTTCGACGAGGTGTCCGTGCACGACGGCGGGGTCCGGTTCACGGAGCGGCTGACCTGGCATCCGCACGACGGCGGGCTCTGGGCGCAGGAGACGCGCCGCGTCGAGGTGCACGACGTGGACGAGGTGACCGGCAGCTGGGCTCTTACCTGGTCTTCCGCGATCACCAACCGGCGCGACGAGCCGCTGCGGTTCGGCAGCCCGACGACCCACGGCCGGCCGAACGCCGGGTACACCGGGCTGTTCTGGCGCGGGCCGCGCGCCTTCCGGGACGGGCGGATCATCTCGCCGGAGGCCGAGGGCCCGGACCTCATGGGACAGCAGGCCCCGTGGCTCGCGTACAGCGGTGAGCACGACGAGTCCGACGGGCACGCGACGCTCGTCTTCGTCCACTCCCCCGGGAACGACCACACCGGCGCGGGCGGTGCGCACCCGGCCCACTGGTTCGTGCGCAACACCCCGTTCGCCGCTGTCGCCCCGTCGTTCGCCTTCCACGAGGAGCTGGTGCTGGATCCGGGGGCGACCCTGGCCCGCAGGTACCGGGTGCTGGTCGCCGACGGCGCCTGGGACCGGAACCGGATCGCCTCGGCGGTCGGCCGGCTCAGCTGGTAGCGGCCCGCAACGCCGCGCACGGGGCGCAGGACCGGAGCGGTGGGCCCGGGGGCCGCGCGGGGCCGCCCGTCCCGCTCCCGTCCTGTTCCGTGACGGGGCCGGCCGGCCCCGTCACGGATGTCGCCTCAGCGCTTACCGGACGGGGAGAGGACGAACACGGGGATCTCCCGGTCGGTCTTGGTCTGGTACTCGGCGTAGTCGGGGAACGCCTCGACCGCGCGGCTCCACCACAGGGCCTTCTCCTCGCCGGTGATCTCGCGGGCGGTCATGTCCTGCCGCACGGTCCCGTCCCGCAGCTCCACCTCGGGGTCGGCCAGCACGTTGTAGTACCAGACGGGGTGCTTGGGGGCACCGCCGAGAGAGGCCACGACGGCGTACTGCCCGTCGTGCTCGACCCGCATCAGCGGGGTCTTGCGGAGCTTGCCGCTCTTGGCGCCGCGCGTCGTCAGGAGGATGACGGGCATGCCACGCATGGTGGTCCCCTGGGTCCCGCCGGAGCTTTCGATGAGTTCGACCTGTTCACGGACCCACGTCGTCGGGCTCGGCTCGTACTCGCCTTCCATCGGCATGGCACATGCTCCTCTCGTCGGACAGCTGCGGTGGCCTGCCCATCATGGATCCGGCGCGGGCCGGGATCACGGAAGGACACCGTCGTACAGCCTGCCCGCCGATCTCCGTCTCATTCCCTGGACCGACGTGAGACGACTGGGGAGCGATCCGCGCACAGAAGCTCACAGATTCCGAACCTCTTAAGACACGTACGTCCATTTATTACCGAAATATCACCCCACCCTGCTCCTGGGGTTCCCGAGCACAGGCCGTACCGTGGGGGAAGCGGAGTAAGCCATGCCTTACCCCGCTGCACTCTGCCCGCGCTCGTCCGCCCTAAGGAACAACACTCCATGACACGCCCCGTCCGCGTCGCCATCGTCGGAGCCGGTCCCGCCGGAATCTACGCAGCGGACGCGCTCCTCAAGTCCGAGGCCGCCCAGGAGCCGGGCGTATCGATCGACCTGTTCGAGCGCATGCCCGCCCCGTTCGGCCTGATCCGCTACGGCGTGGCGCCCGACCACCCGCGGATCAAGGGAATCGTCAAGGCGCTGCACCAGGTGCTGGACAAGCCCCAGCTGCGGCTGTTCGGCAACGTCGACTACCCGAACGACATCGGCCTGGACGACCTGCGGTCCTTCTACGACGCCGTGATCTTCTCGACCGGCGCCGACGCGGACCGCGCTCTCGACATACCGGGGATCGAGCTCGACGGCTCGTACGGCGCGGCCGAGTTCGTCGCCTGGTACGACGGGCACCCCGAGGTTCCTCGCACCTGGCCGCTGGAGGCGGAGAAGGTCGCCGTGCTCGGTGTCGGCAACGTGGCCCTCGACGTCGCGCGCATCCTCGCCAAGACGGCGGACGAGCTGCTCCCGACCGAGATTCCCGCGAACGTCTACGACGGCCTCAAGGCGAACAAGGCGCTGGAGGTGCACGTCTTCGGTCGACGCGGGCCGGCTCAGGCGAAGTTCAGCCCGATGGAGCTGCGCGAGCTGGACCACTCGCCGAACATCGAGGTCATCGTCAACCCCGAGGACATCGACTACGACGAGGGTTCGATCGCCACCCGGCGGGAGAACAAGCAGGCCAACATGGTCGCCTCCACGCTGGAGAACTGGGCGATCCGCGACGTCGGCGACCGCCCCCACAAGCTCTTCCTCCACTTCTTCGAGTCCCCGGTGGAGGTCGTCGGCGAGGACGGCCGGGTCGTCGCCCTGCGCACCGAGCGCACGGAGCTGGACGGGACGGGCAACGTCAAGGGCACGGGCCGCCACACCGACTGGGACGTCCAGAGCGTCTACCGTGCGGTCGGCTACTACTCGGAGGAGCTCCCGAAGCTCCCCTTCGACGTGGTCTCCGGAACCGTCCCGCACGCGGCGGGACGTGTGCTGGCCGGTGACGAGCCGATGCCCTCGGTGTACGTCACCGGATGGATCAAGCGCGGCCCCATCGGCCTGATCGGGCACACCAAGGGTGACGCCAACGAGACCGTCGCCTGCCTGCTGGAGGACCACGTCGCCGGGCGGCTGCCCGCCCCCGCACAGCCCGACACCGACGCGGTCGTCGACTTCCTGGAGCAGCGCGGTGTCCGGTACACCACCAAGGAGGGCTGGCACCGCCTGGACGCCCACGAGCAGGCGCTCGGCGCGGAGCAGGGGCGCGAGCGCGTCAAGGTCGTCGAGCGCGCGGCCATGCTGGACGCGTCCGGAGCCTGACAACCGCTGACGACTGCGCCCCGGAACCCTCCTCGACGGAGGGTTCCGGGGCGCAGCGCTGTCCGGTGAGCGGCCTCGGAGCAGTCCGAGGGATTGCGGGGACGGCCGCAGAGTCGGAACGGTGAAGGGCGACCCCGCCGAGCACGCTCTTGCGCGACCAGGTATCTTGCATCGCATGGAACCTGGTGATTCGACCAAGCAGGCCCGGGCAGCCGCCCAGCTGCGCAAGGGTGTCCTGGAGTACTGCGTGCTCGCCCTGATGCGGGACCGCCCGCGCTACGGCGTGGAACTTCTCCAGGCCCTGGAGGACTCCGGTGCCCTGGCAACGAGCCAGGGCACCGTCTACCCCCTGCTCTCCCGGCTCCGGCGGGACGACCTGGTCACCACCACCTGGCAGGAGTCCGCCTCCGGACCACCTCGCCGCTACTACGCGCTCACCGACAGCGGTCGGGCCGCGCTCGACGAGTTCACCCGCGTCTGGCCCGGCTTCCGTGACGCCGTCGACACCTTCCTGTCCACCCCGCCCCCCTCCACCGGAGACCACGCATGAAGACCCCTGCCGATCCCGTACGCGACTACCTCCGTGCCGTCGAGCGCGAAGCCTCGGCGCTCCCTGCCGACCGCCGCCAGGAGCTCGTCGCCGATCTCGCGGAGCACGTGGAGGTGACACGCGCCGAACGCCCCGACGCCACGCCCGGCGAGATCCTGGCGGAACTGGGTGACCCTCGCACGATCGCGGCGACGGCCCTGGCCGAGGCGGGCAGAGCGCCAGGGATCCCGGCCGAGGGCGGTGCCGGTGATCCCGCCCGGCGCGGCAAGGTGCACCCCCTGGTGCCACTCCTGATGCTCACCCTTTCCCTGCCCTTCGTGATGGTGTTCTCCGAGTCCCCCGGCCCGCTTTTCGGCTTGCTGTTCCGCATCGCCGGCGTGGTGCTCCTCTGCACCTCGGTGCACTGGACCACCGTCCGGAAGACCACCGGCGTACTGCTCGCCGGTGTCGTGCCGACCGTCGTCATAGCCAGCTGGAACCTGTCCAGCGGCGGCCCGGCGGGTGACACCCCGGCTCTCGTGGGGAACCTGGGGATGCTGGCCCTGATGACCGGCACAGCGGTATGGCTGTGGCGGAGCCGGCGCGCCTGACGTACCGTCACACGGTCCGGGCAGACCGGGTACGCCCTCAGCGGTACCCGTTCGCGCGGCCGGTCGTGGGGCGGGGGACGCGTTCAGGCCGGGCGCCGGCGGCGACCTGCCGCGCCGCCGGTGACCTTGCCGCCCGACCGCCGCGCGACACCGGCGGCCTTCTTCGCAGCGGGCTTCGCCGCCACTCCTGCGTCGGCCGCGGCCTTCCGTGCAGGAGCGGCCTTCCTCGCAGAAGCCTTTCCGGCCGCGGCCTTCCTGGCAGGTGCCTTCTTCGCACGGGACTTCTTCGCCGGCGCATCGTCCTTTGACGCGGGTGCGCCCCTGGCCCGCGGTTTCCTGCCGGATTCCGTTTTCTTCGCGGCGCCGGGCCCCTCATCGTCCCGAGTGCTCCCGACGACGTCCCCGGTGATCTCGCCGACCGCGTCGTCCGCACCCTCCACCGCCCGGGCCCCGCTCCGGCCCACATCCTCGACGGCCTCCCCCGCGCCTTCGCCGATCCCCTTCACCGCCGTGCCGGCATCGGCGGCGACGGACTCAACCGCCTCCCCGGCACCGCGCCCGACATCACTCACGGCCGTACTCGTCCCCTCACCCAGTCGCTCCACCGCCGTGCCGGCTCCGGCCCCGACGTTCTCGACCGCTTCACCCACGCCACGGGTCAACTGCTCGAGGATCTGCGGGTTGCGGTCCACCGTGCTCAGCAGCCGGGTGACGATGGCGGCGATGTTGTGGAGCCGCACCCTGAGCTGCGCCTGGACGTCCACCCCCTCGATGTCCAGTTCGACCCGCCCGAGGCGCACGTCCGCCCCGACGTTCAGCTTGAGGAGGTCCAACACCTCCGCCTGCAGGGAGACATGGGCTTCGAGGTCGTCGACCTCCAGGTTCAGTTCGTCGACATGGAGAGCGGGAACGTCCAGGAAGACGTCCGACCGGCTCTCACCGGGCCCCCGGTCCGGCGGGACCGCGACCTCGCGTCCGTCTTCCGGGTTCTGCCGCCCGCGGTCGGCGCGGTCCGGGCTGGGCATGATGCGAGCACATCCTCGATCGACCCCCGTCCAGCAACTTCACGTCCCAGTGTCGACCGGGTGGAACCATCGTGCAATCGCCGGGCAGGAAGGCGGTGAACCGCCTCCCTGCCTGCCCGGACGCAGGCGTGGTCCCCGGAACGCGAGCGGAGCGAGGCCGTAGACTCGGCGGATGGCCAAGTACTTCGACGTGCACCCCGAGAACCCCCAGCGCCGCACCATCACCAACGTGGCCGAGAGCATCCGGTCCGGCGCACTCGTCGCCTACCCCACCGACTCCTGCTACGCCCTGGGATGCCAGCTGGGCAGCCGCGACGGGATCGACCGCATCCGGTCGATCCGGAACCTCGACGACCGCCACCACTTCACCCTCGTGTGCCAGAACTTCGCGCAGCTCGGCCAGTTCGTCCAGGTCGACAACGACGTCTTCCGCGCGATCAAGGCGGCGACACCAGGGAGTTACACCTTCATCCTGCCCGCCACCAAGGAGGTGCCGAGGCAGTTGCTGCACCCCAAGAAGAAGACCGTGGGCGTCCGGATCCCGGATCACGTCGTCACCCAGGCGCTGCTCACCGAGCTCGGTGAGCCGTTGCTGTCCAGCACGCTGCTCCTGCCGGACGAGGAGGAGCCTCTGACGCAGGGCTGGGAGATCAAGGAGCGCCTCGAGCACGTCGTGGACGTCGTACTCGACTCCGGCGACTGCGGCACCGAGCCGACCACCGTCATCGACTTCTCCGGAGGCGAGCTGGAGGTCGTACGCCGGGGAGCGGGCGACGTGAGCCGGTTCGAGTAGGACCGCTCCGGCCGGTGACTCCGCCCCTGCCGCCCCTCCGCCGAGATGCGCGCACCCCTGGGCGCCTGGTTCGGTGGAGGGGTCCGCTCCGCCCAGTGGCAGGGAGTGATCATGAGCGAGTCAGAGGACGTACGGGCCCGTCTCCGGCGTATGCGCGGTCAGGCCGAAGATCTCGAGAAGGCCGCCGAGCAGGCTTCCGATCCTTCGGAACGCCGCCGTCTCCAGGACGAGGCGCACCGGCTCGAATCCCAGAGTGTGCAGGTCAGCGGCATGGCGAGCGGGGACATCTACCCGATGGAGTAGAGCGGGCGGTTCGACTCCGGGTGCGGCGGCCGGGGGCTGCGTTTGCCGCCACCCGGGGGACGTGTTATCCCGGGACTGAGGTGGCTTGCGGTGGATACGCGGAGGGCGGGGCACGGGCTTCCCCTCCCCCGCCCCGCTCTCCGCCCGCGCATGCGCTCGCGCCCGCGAAGGGAATCCCGGTGACGTACATGAGGTGGCGGCCCTTCCTCGAGGCCGTCCAGGAACGCGGCGACTATCCCTCGGTCGCGGAGGCGGAGCGGGCCTCACGCGTGGTGCTGGCGTTGCTCGGGGCGCATCTGGTCGGCGAGGAACGGAACGAGCTGGCCGCCCGGCTTCCGGAGACGTTCGCGCTGATCCTCCTGAACCCCCTGCAAGCCGCCGAGCCGCTCAGCTCCGAAAGATTCGTGCGCGCGGTCTCCGCGTGGATCGAGGGCGCGACCGAGCGGACGGCCGCCTGGGACACCGGTGCGGTGCTCAGCGTGGTGGCCGACGCCTCGGGCGAGGAGCTGCTGGAGCGCCTTCTGCTGCAACTCCCCCCGGGATACGACCTCTTGTTCGGCCACCCCGGGGGCTGACCTCAGCCGAGGCCCGCGATCCGTGCGAGCCTGCGCATCGAGTCCACCAGTGCCCCACGGTCGTACGTGCTGGTGGTGACCAGGATCTCGTCCGCACCGGTCTCTTCGAGCACCTCCGCGAGCCCTTCCTCCACCGCCTCGTCGGTGCCCGCGAGATGTCCGCGCAGCCCCTCCTCGAAAAGCGCGCGCTCCTTCTCCGTCATGGCCGACGCCTCGATCCGCTCGGCAGGCATCAGGGGCGGGAACGAACCGTGGGTACGCGCGTAGGCCATGGACCATGCCTCGGGTACCAGGAGACGCCGCGCCTCCTCCTGACTCGCGGCGACCGCGACGGTGCCGGCCACGATCACATAGGGCTCGGAGCCCCACGCGGAGGGACGGAATCCGCTGCGGTACGCCTCCACCGCCCGGACCAGCCTGTCGCGGCCGCGCAGATCACCCACGACGAGGGGCAGCCCGGCCGCCGCGGCGACGGTGGCGCCTTCACCGGTGGCCAGGACGTACGGGGGGACGAGCAGTCCTTCGGCGGGACGGGCGTGCACCTGGGGATGGGCCTGCTGGGTGCCGTCGAGCCATCCGAGGAGTTCGGCCAGCTGTCCGGCGAACGCCTCGGGGTCCTGCTTGTCCCTGCCGAGCGCTCTGCGGATCCCGTCGGTGAAGCCCGCCGACCGCCCCAGGCCCATGTCGATCCGGCCGGGGAAGAGGGAGGCGAGCACGCCGAACTGCTCGGCCACGACGAAGGGCTGATGGTTCGGGAGCATCACCCCGCCCGTCCCGACCCGGATGGTGGAGGTGGCCGCCGCCACGGCGGCCGCCAGCACCGTCGGCGCCGATCCCGCGACGCCGGGCACGCCGTGGTGCTCCGACACCCAGAAGCGGTGGTAGCCGAGGGCCTCGGCCGTGCCCGCCAGCGCGACGGTGTCCCGCAGGGCCTGCGGGGCGTCGTGCCCCTCGCGGGTCCGGGAACGGTCGAGGAAGGAGAACCGGGTCGAGGCGATGGGAGAAGTCACTCCCCCTTCAACGCCGCGGGCCCGCCGGGATTCCCGCAGCCGGCAGTCGAACGGGGCCTGCCGGCCTCCGCACCGGCTCCCGGTTCAGTGCCCCGTGGCCGTCGCGGCGATCTCGGCGGGGGCGTCCCGCAGGCCGAGGCGCAGGTGCTCGACGTGGTACAGAGCCTGGTCGAGCAGCTCTGCGACGTGGTGGTCGTAGAGGGCGTACACGATGGAACGCCCCTGGCGTTCACCGGCGACCAGTCCCAGATTCCTCAGCAGACGCAGCTGATGGGAGCACGCGGAGGGCTCCATCTCCACCGCTTCGGCGAGGTCGCCGACCGCACAGGGCCCTTCCTGCAGGCGCGCCAGAATGCGCAGCCGGGAGGGGGTGGCGAGCGCCTGGAGAGTCGCCGCGACACCCGCCGCGCCCACCGCGTCCAGGCGCTCGCGTGTGGTTGCGCTGGTCTGCTCGTCGCGTCCGTGGCCCATGGCCGCCATTCTACGGATGACACATGAACACCTGTTCAGGTATTCCTGTACGGTGGGCGCGTCGTCGTCGCCGCTGCCCGTGAGGGGTCGTCCACCCATGCCCGCTGCCGTCATCCCGCCCCCCACGCGCCTCGCCTCCCCCGGCAGAGGTGAGGCGCCCCGACGTCGCACCCGGGTCCTGGCGCTCGCCGAGGCCCGCTGGGCGGCGGCGGCCCTGGCGCTCTTCCTGCTCGCCCTCCCGCTGCACCTCACCGGAGCGCCGGGCTGGGCCTGGGGCCCGCTGTACGCCCTCGTCTACGTCGCCGGAGGCTGGGAACCGGCCCTGTCGGGGCTGCGGGAGCTCCGGGAGAAGGTCCTGGACGTGGATCTGCTGATGATCGTGGCCGCGCTCGGCGCGGCCTCCATCGGCCAGGTCATGGACGGGGCCCTGCTGATCGTGATCTTCGCGACGTCCGGCGCGCTGGAGGCGCTGGCCACCGCGCGCACCCAGGACGCGGTCCGCGGCCTTCTCGACCTGGCCCCGGCGACCGCCTCCCGCCTGACCGCGGACGGATCCGAGGAGAGCGTCGCCACCGGGGATCTCACGGTCGGCGATGTCATCAGGATCCGGCCGGGCGAGCGCGTCGGCGCCGACGGACGGGTCCTCGACGGCGCGAGCGAGGTCGACCAGGCCACCATCACCGGTGAACCCCTGCCCACCGCGAAGGAGCCGGGGGACGAGGTGTTCGCCGGGACGCTGAACGGCACGGGCACGCTCAGGGTCGCCGTCGAGCGGGACGCTTCGGGGTCGGTCATCGCCCGGATCGTGGCCATGACCGAGGAGGCGGCCCGTACCAAGGCTCCGACCCAGCTGTTCATCGAGAAGGTCGAGCAGCGCTACTCGCTCGGCATGGTCGTGGCCACCCTGGCCGTCTTCCTCGTCCCCCTGGCCTTCGGCGACGACGTGACCGGCAGCCTGCTGCGTGCCATGACGTTCATGATCGTGGCCTCGCCCTGCGCCGTGGTGCTGGCGACCATGCCGCCCCTGCTCTCCGCCATGGCCAACGCGGGCCGCCACGGTGTCCTCGTCAAGTCCGCGGTCGTGATGGAACGCCTCGGCCAGGCCGACGCGGTGGCGCTGGACAAGACCGGCACGCTCACCGAGGGCACCCCGCGCGTCACCCGCGTCCACCCCCTGGCCGGGTCCGGGCTGACCGGCGACGCGCTGCTGGCCCTGGCCGCCGCGGCGGAGCACCCCAGCGAACACCCCCTGGCGCGCGCTGTCGTGAAGGCGGCCCAGGAGCGGGGGCTGCGCCTGTCCCCGGTCTCGGAGTTCGACTCGGCGCCGGGTACCGGAGTGACCGCCACCGTGGACGGCCGGGTGATCACGGTGGGCTCCCCCGTTCGCCTCCTGCGGGACGTCGCCGCATCCGCGTCGGCCGATGCCACGGCCTCGGCCGCCGTCCTGGAGGAGGCCGGGAGCACCGCCGTTCTCGTCCTGCGCGACGGCGAGCCGGTGGGCGTACTGGGTGTCGCCGACCGTATGCGGCACGACGCGGCGGCGACCGTCGCCGCGATGGCCGGGCTGACCGACGTCCCGCCTATGCTGCTGACCGGCGACCACGCACGCGCCGCCGCACGGCTGGCCGCCGAGGCGGGCATCACCGACGTCCGGGCGGGACTTCTTCCCCAGGACAAGGCGGCGGCTGTCCGGGAACAGGAGCAGGCCGGGCGCAGGGTGCTGGTGGTGGGCGACGGCGTCAACGACGCCCCCGCTCTCGCCGCCGCGCACGTCGGCATCGCGATGGGGCGTGCCGGCTCCGATCTCGCCGTGGAGGCGGCGGACGCCGTCGTGATCCGTGACGAACTGGCCGCCGTGCCCACGGTGGTGGCACTGTCCCGGGCGACCCGCCGACTGGTCGTGCAGAACCTGGTCGTCGCCGGCGTCTTCATCTCGGTACTCGTCGTCTGGGACCTGGTCGGTCATCTGCCGCTCCCGCTCGGTGTCCTCGGACACGAGGGCTCGACCGTCATCGTGGGTCTCAACGGGCTCCGCCTGCTGCGCGAAGCGGCCTGGCGGCGCGCGGCGGAGCAGGGGCGGGGCGTCAAGAGCGTTCGCCGGCGGCGGGACTGACGGCGGCTCCGCCCCCGTCTCCCGCCGCAGGCGGCGGTGCCGACGCCTTCGGGGCGGCAGGTTCGGGCAGAGCGCGGAACAGCAGCCAGCTCAGCAGGGGCATCAGGGCAAGGGGTGCGAGGGCGGTCCGCAGGGACGTGGCGTCGGCGAGAGCACCGAGGGCGGGAGCGGCGAGGCCGCCGATGCTGACGGTCAGGCCCAGGGTGATCCCGCTCGCCGTGCCGACCCGGGAGGGCAGGTAGTCCTGGCCGAGCGTGACCTGCAGCGAGAAGGGGACGTACAGGCCGACGGAGGCCAGCGCGACGAAGACGTGGATCGCCGGGCCCGGCACCCACACGACACCCGTGACCGCCACCGCCGTGAGCACGTACGAGCAGCGAGAGACCCTCACGCGGTCCCAGCGGCTCGCGAGGGAACCGCCCAGCACCGAGCCGACCGCACCGCCGAGGTAGAACACGGACAGGGCCGCGGTTCCCGCGGCCGCGCTGCCGCCCAGCCGCTGTCGGGCGTACAGCGAGATGAAGGTGCTCAGGCCGACGAACGCGATCGACCGGAAGACCACGGCCAGGGACAGCTTCAGGAAGGAGGGGACGTCGTCGTTCCCGGTGGGCGGCGCCGTGTGCGAGCCGCCCGCCCGCTCCCGCCGCAGGGCGTGCACCACGGGCAGGCACATCGCGGCGCCGGCGAGGGCGGGGAGCGCCAGGAGCGGCGTCCTGTGCAGTCCTCCGGCTCCCACCACGGTTCCGACCATCAGCGGGGCGAGCGCGAAGCCGATGTTCCCGCCGGTGGAGAACCAGCCCATGGCCCGATGGCTGCCACGGGCGACGATCCGGGCGACGCGGGCCGATTCCGGGTGGTAGGCGGCGACGCCGAGACCCGACACCGCGACGCACACGAGTGTGAGCGCGTAGGAGCCGCTCAGTCCGCTCACCCCGATGCCGGCACCGCTGAGCAGGGTGGCGGCCGGCAAGAGCCAGGGCATGGGCCACCGGTCGGTGAGCGCGCCGAACACCGGCTGCACCACCGAGGACAGCAGCGAGGCGGCCAGCACCACACCCGAGGCGACCGCGTAGGTGTAGGCACGCTCGGCGGCGAAGAACGGCACCAGAGCGGCCACGGCACCTTGGTGGACGTCGACACACGCGTGGCCGAGGGAGAGCAGGACGATCGAGCTGTTCCTTCGCATCCCGCCATGTTCGGCGTCCGGCACCGTGTCGCACTTTCGATAAACTGCCACTTGATGACGGAAATCCGCCACGATCCCGTGGCCCCCACCCGTACCCAGTGGCTGGCGTCCGGCGCCGCGATCGACGCCCACCGGCACGACGACCATCAGATCGTCTACGCGGGCCGCGGGGTCCTGTCCGTCACGACGAGCGAGGGGTCCTGGGTGGCTCCCGGCACACGCGCCATCTGGGTGCCCGCCGGGACCGTGCACGCGCACCGGGCCTACGGCGAACTCGACCTGCACCTGGTGGGACTGGCCGCCACCGAGAACCCCCTCGGACTCGGCGCGCCGACCGTACTGGCCGTCGGTCCCCTGCTGCGCGAACTGATCATCGCCTACACGCGCACCGAGGACGACGCCGGCCCCGAACGTGCCCGGCTGCGCGCCGTCCTCCTCGACCAGCTGCGGGCGTCACCCCAGCAGCCGCTCCATCTGCCCACTCCGGCCACGCCCCTGTTGCGCGCCGTGTACGACATCCTGATCGCCGACCCGGGCGACAGCCGTACGCTCTCCGAGCTCGGCCGTGAGGTCGGAGCCAGCGACCGCACCCTGTCCCGGCTGTTCCGCAGCGACCTCGGCATGACCTTCCCTCAGTGGCGCACCCAACTGCGCCTCCATCACGCCCTGATCCTCCTGACCGGGCGGACACCGGTGACCACGGTCGCGCACCGATGCGGCTGGTCCTCGGCGAGCGCCTTCATCGACGCCTTCCGCCGCGCGTTCGGACACACCCCGGGCTGCCGTCCGGCCGAATGACGGTACGTACGCCCCGGTCCGGAACAGGCTGGCCGGGCCTTGCCCGGACCGCTCAGCAGGTCCGGAAGACGTACCCCTTCTCACCGGCGGGGAGCACGTCGAGGTCGCGCAGGACGAGGGAGATCCGGTCGCCCCAGCGATCGCAGCTCTCGTCGAAGCCCACATCGCCCTCGCCCTCGTACTCGATGGCGAACACACGGCCGTCGTACGCGTCGGCGTAGGCGTCGCACTCGTCGAACTGGGCGCATTCCTCGGCCACGGCGAAGTCGAAACCGATCTCCTCGTGCCGGTCGAGCAGATCGGTGGTGTTCTTCTGCCCGATCGCCAGGCCGTCGCCGTGCGCCCGCTCCGCCAGTGCCTGTGCGAAGGCGGCGTTGTGTTCCTGCGTCAGCCTGCCCTTCGACCGCTCGAAGGAGTCGAGGTTGTCCGGCTCCACCGCCTGGAAGCCGCTCTCTGCGCAGCCGTCGATCCATTCCCCGACGATCTTCTCCAGCTGGGTGCGCCGGGCGGCCGTGGAGGTGTCCAGGAGCACCTCGTCCCAGCCCTCGTCGATGATCAACTCCCCGTCCCCGTCCCGCAGCAGCAGGTCCGGGTGGGTGTCCTGCCACCACTTCAGGGCGCCGGGCTGGGTCTGGAAGGCGTTCACGTAGCAGACGTTGTACAGGCCGGGAGCCGGATCGTCCTCGCGGTCCCGGGAGAGCGCACGCACCCCCTCGGGGGGCGTGTAGCCGCCGCCGATCTGGTAGTCGAAACCCGCCCCGGGCGTCGGCAGGAGCACGTCGGCGGTCCTGGTCGCTCGTGTGGGTTCGTCACCGCCGGACGCCGCGGCGTCGCCCGCGCACCCGGCGAGCAGGCCCGCGCCGAGGACGGAGGCGAGGAACGCCGCCGCTCCGGCGACCGCGCGACGGCGGGAAGAGGGCAGGGACAGGGCACGGCCGGCCACACGTATCTCCAGGTGTCAGTGATCGGGAAGGATGATCCACCGCATATCCTCCGTCACCACCGCGGAGCCCGGGCAGCCGGGGCCGCGGGTCAGCCGGCCGCCCGCTCCTTCTCGAGCTCGGCCACCCGGGCGAGCAGTTCCTCCCGGCCGATGGCGGCCGTGCCGGTCGAGGGGACGGTGCAGGCGTAGGCACCGGCCACCGTCCCGTGGAGAGCGCAGCGCAGGGGGTGTTCACCGCTCAGCAGCCCGAGGAGGAAGCCGGAGGCGAAGGCGTCGCCGGCACCGTTGGAATCCACCACAGGAGCGGGCGGTGTGGCGGCCGGCGTGTGCGTCAGCTCGTCGTCGTGGAGAAGGTACGAACCGTCGGCACCCGCGGTCGCGACGACGATCCGGGCCCTGCCTCGTCCGGCGATGTCACGCATGGTGCGTTCGGGATCGGTCAGTGCGGTGGTGGACAGGAACACGATGTCCGCCTGGAGGGCGAACGTCTCGTGGTAGCCGTCGACACCGTCCCAGTCGTGCAGATCGGTGGAGATGGTCACACCGGCCTCGCGCAGCACGGGAAGCGTGAGGGCGCACGGCTGTGTGATGACGACGTGGGCGTGCCGGGTCGCTGCGGCGAGCCGGCGGACGGCCGTCTCGTCGAACCGGCCCGCGTCGTCGCCGCGGGAGGCGTCGTACAGGGACAGCCGCCGTCCGTCCGGGGCGACGAGGTTGACGGCGCGCTTCGTGCCGCTCGCCTGGTGTGCCTCGGTCAGGGGAATGCCCCGGTCGCGGTGGAGGGCGCGCACCAGGTCCCCCTCGTGGTCGTCGCCGATCATGTCGAGGTGGTGGGTACGCAGGCCGAGGGCGTGCAGCCCGAGAGCGACGAAGTCACCGCTCTGCCCGGCACGGGTCTCGATGCCGGGCCGGATCATGTAGCTGTCGGCGTACGGGAGCGGCAGTTCGGGGACGTGGACGACGATGTCGACGCCTGCGCCGCCCACGACGAGCACGTCGGTCTGCTGGTGCATGAAGGTCTTCGTGCCTCTCGGTTCGGATCCTCTGCCCGGATCCTCGTGTCTTCGTGGCTGTGCCCTCGAAGACAGCCACGCACCAGGCTGCCGTGGGGGGAACGTCTGGGAGCCTGCCGCTCCCCCGGGCGGTCGTCAAGGAATTCTGCAAGCTCTTTCAGATTCTTGCGCAAGGCGATGTGCCGTCACCGGTGCCGCAATCACGGCCTGTCGCCGGGGCCACCGCCGGTGCGCGAGCGGATCAGGAGGGTGGCGGCAGCAGCCCCGCGGCGGCCTGCAAGGCCAGCGCGTGCCGCCCGCGTCGGGATTCATCACCCCGGTCGGCCGGCATGGACGCCATCAGCGCCAGCCGGTCACGCCAGCTGGTGCCGGCGAGGGGCACGGCGACGGTGTTCATCCCCCGCACCGACTCACCGGCACTGTCGGCGCGGCCGAGGGTGCGGACGGCGGCCAGGGAGGAGAGCAGGTCCGAACGGGACGTCGGGGTGGTGCCGCTGACGTCGGGCAGCCGCTCCTCCGGGTAGAGGGCACAGACCTGTTCGGTGGTCAGCTGGGCGAGCAGCACCTTGCCGGCCGAGGTGGCGTGCGCGGGATGTGCGCGACCGGTCTCCAGCACGGCGCGGACAGGATGCGCGGACTCCCGGCCGTCCGTGATGATCACCTGGTCGCCGATGAGCGCGGCGGTGCTGACGGTCTCTCCGGTGGCGGCGGCCGCCGCGTCCAGCACAATCTGCAGGCGGGTCCTGATCTCGGGGCCGTAGCCGGCCGGGCGGCCCAGCGTGACCAGTTCGGGCCCTGCGGAGTACCCCCTGCCGGAAGCGTCCCGGGTGGCGAAGCCCCGCGACTCCAGGGTGCTGAGCACGCGGTGCGCGGTGGAACGCGCCACGTCCAGTTCCCTGGCGGCGTCGGTGACGGAGAGGGTGTCATGGGTGAGGAAGAGGCGCATCAGGCGCAGTCCGGTGTCCAACGACTCGATGATGTAGTTCTTGGGATCGGCCACGGGGTCCTCCCGGTCGTGTCTCCGGGGCGTGTTCCTGGCGCGGCGCCCCGGACCCATGATTCCGGGCCGGCCGGACTGCGGAGCAACCGCCGTCCACGACGGTGCCGGTACCGGACGTCGCCCACCTCCAGGAAACCGTGACGGGGGTGCGGCGTAACACCCGCCCTGTGGCGGCGCATTGGGACAGCACCCTCTGCCCGCACCGTGGTACGGCCGCCCTTCCCGCATGTCACGCCGTGAGGACCTCCGCCTCCCGCGACCGGGCGTCACGGCGCCGTGGTGGGGACACCGGCGCTCCAGTTAGGGTTACCTAATCGACGCACCGTCAGTGCGTCGCCCTCGCTCTCACAAGGAGACGTTCATGCGCAGCGTGACGGAACAGGCCGCCTTCGCGGCCCGGTTCGGGCTGTCGGGCACGCCCGGTAGCGACGCGTTCTGGGCGACGGCCGGGTCACCCGCGTCGGTGGCCGCCGACGGCGGGGGCTGGACGACCTTGTTCCTGTGGCGGGGGTCTCCGGCGAGCGTGAGCTTCGAGAGCTGGTCGGAGTCCGTGCCCCTGCACCGGTGGGAGGACACGGACTGCTGGTACGCGGAGGTGCCCATGCCGCCTCGGCTCCGCGTGACCTACCGGTTCCTCGCGGACAGAGGGGAGTACGGGGACCCGTTCAACCCGGAGGGAGCGGGTGGCGACCGGTCCGTCTTCGCCACTCCGGACGCTCCGCGGCAGCCGCACTGGCCCGCCTTCGGCGCCGACGACGTCCTGCCCGTCCCGAGCACACGGATCCGTTGGGCGAGCGGCCTGCTCGGAGGGCGGCGCACCGTGCGGGTCCACCCGGTGGGCGGCGGCGGGCCGGTGGTCCTGCTGCTCGACGGGGACGACTGGCTGTACCTCCATCCGGCGATGACCGCGTTCGAATCGGCCGTGGAGACAGGCGACATGCCGCCGGTCACCCTGGTCTTCCTGCCGTCCAAGGACCGGGCGGCCGAGTTCGGGTGCGGCCGGGAGCTCTGGCAGGCGGTGCGGGACGAACTGCTGCCGCTCGTGGTGGAGTCCGGTGTGCACGCGGATCCGGACCGGCTGGTCGTCGCCGGGCAGAGCTTGGGAGGACTGAGCGCGATGTACGCCGCCCTGGAGTTCCCGGAACTGGTGTCCCGGGTGGCCTGTCAGTCACCGTCCTTCTGGTGGACACCCGACGCCCTGGACCGGGCGGACCCCCTCGACGGTCCGGTAGGCGGCAGCATCGCCGGGCGACTGCGCGAGCGCCCCGACCTGTCCGGGCTGCGGGTCGCGTTCGACGTGGGGGAACACGAGACGCGCATGCTTCCTCACTGCGCACTCGTGGAGAGCCTGGCCGAACAGGCCGGTGCGAGCGTGCGCGTCTCACGGTCGGCCTCGGGCCATGACCGGGCGGGCTGGCGCCATGCCCTCCTGCGGGACGTCGCCTGGGCACTCGCCTGACCGCGGCCGCGAGGCTCCCTCGGCGGACGATGGCGCCGTGACGGCGGCTGCACGCCCGGGCCTGAAAGGCGGCCGGCGGCGCGCAGCCGCAACTCCGGGAGGCCGGGGCGGGGCGTCGTACGCCGGATTTGCCGACCGTGCCGCAGACGGCCACCCTTGCTGTCGAAGCCGACGCGGCCGTGACGGACGAAGAAGACGACGGACCAGGAGTTCCGGATGATCGAGAAGGACCACACCGTGCGGGTCGCCCGCACGGATCCGGGCTGCCCGCCCCATGGGCCGGCCGGGTTCAGCGCGTCGAGGAGCGGCTCATGACCGCCGGACTGGTGGCTTTCGTCCGGGCTCGTTTCAACGAGGAGCTGGAGAAGGCCCGCTTCGCCGGGAACGTGGTGGGCAGCCGGCCCGAACGCTTCGGCGTCGGCCCCGAGGAAGCCGCCGAGCACGCCCGCTTCTCCGTCGCCGCCGCCGAAGCCCGGATGGTGCTGCTCGACGACACCGTGGTTCCGTACCTGGGAACCGCGGGGCCGGGCGGCCGGAACGCGGAGTTCCAGCTCCGACTGCTCGCCGCGCCCTACGTCGAGCACCGGGACTACCCGCACGACGACGTTTCCGCCCGCCGGCCCGGGAGCCCCGCATGACCGCCGCGCTGGTGGCCTTCGTCCGGGCCCGTCTGGACGAGCGGGAGGCGGCCGCCGTCGCCGCCGGTGGCGCGGGTGAGGACTGGCAGGCATGGGGGACGGGCATCTACGCCACGTCCTCACCGGACGACGACGTCCCGCCGCTGGTCACCACCGGCCCCGAGGTCGGCGGGTCCGACGAGGACGCCGCCCGCGCCGCACACATCGCCCTGCACGACCCGGCACAGGTGTTGCGCGACGTCGAGGCCATCCGGAGTCTGCTGGAGCAGTACACGGCACCGGAGGCGGGTGAAGGGCTTCCGGACGGGATCGGTCACCGCACGGCCGGCACGCGACGCCCGGCCGTCGAGACGGCGGTGCGGCACCTCGCGCGGGCGCACGCCCGCCACCCGGACTACCGGCCCGAGTGGCGGCCGTAGGACGCACGCACCACGACCCCGCGTCTCTCGGCATCGAGGCTTTCGACCACGGCGTGTTCCGCTGCGGAGAGATCAAACTCCGCACGCCCTCACCAGAAAGGCGCCCGGGTAAGTACGATCAAGCAATGTCTGACATGACGGAAACCACGCCCGGCTGGCTCACCGAAGACGAACTGGGCATGGCCAGAGCCCGGATGCCCGTCCTGTACGTCGAGGCCGTCCCCGTGCGGGTGGACGAGACCGGCGACGTCACGGGCATCGGGCTGCTCCTCCGGATCGGAACCGACGGAACGATCAGCCGCGCCCTCGTGTCCGGGCGCGTCCTGCACCACGAGCGCGTCCGGGACGCCCTGCTGCGCCATCTGGAGAAGGACCTCGGTTCGGTGGCCCTGCCGCGTGTCCCGGCTTCGCTGCAGCCCTTCACCGTCGCGGAGTACTTCCCCACCACGGGCGTCACACCGTTCCACGACCCTCGCCAGCACGCGGTGTCCCTCGCCTACGTCGTGCCGGTGGCCGGTGACTGCCGTCCACGGCAGGACGCCTTGGACCTGGTCTGGTTCAGCCCGCAGGAGGCGGCCTCACCGGCCGTGCAGAACGAGATGCCGGGCGGGCACGGAGCGCTCCTCAAGCAGGCTCTGGCCCACATGGGGCACATCTACTGAAAGACGTCGGGGTGGCGGGCGCTCGACCAGGGACCGCGCCGCAGCCGAGGGGGCCCGCCTGAGATCCGGAGCACGGTCTCGGTCGGGCCCCCGTCCGTGCGGCCGCGCCCCGCGCTGCCGCCCCCTCTCCTTGCCCCGACCGCACCGGGTCCCGGTCCGCCCGTGCAGCGCTCGCCTCAGGCGTCGGTCACCGCGGCGCCCTTCTCCTCGTGCAGCTTCTCGAAGATGAACTCGTGCTTGAGGAACGACGTGTCGTACTCGTGTCCCGGGTGCGGCGGGATCAGCTGGGAGGCCTGGATCAGCCGCCAGCCGTCCAACAGGGCGTCCAGTCCCGTCCCGTAGGGGGGTTCGTCGCCGTCACCCGTGGTCGGGCGGGTGCGGCCGGTGCCGTCGTAGGAGGACCAGCCGATCACTTCCGCGTCGAGCGCCGAGTTGGCGAGGAAGAGGATCAGTACCTGCTGCCTCATGCGTTGCTCCCCAGGGCCGGCCGGTTGTTGACGCGGGTGACCCAGTGGTCGACGTCGAAGGTGTCGTCGCCGGTGAGCGCCCGCCAGAGCAGCACCCGGTTGTGGACCTCCAGCCGGCCCGCGGCCGGCTCGTACCAGTCGAAGACCGTCCGCAGTTCGTCTCCGACCCGCGGGTCGCCGAGGTCATCGGTGTTCCACAGCCGGACCTGAGGAACCGTGGGGTTGAGCCGGATCTTGAACATGTACCGGGGTGTGTCGCTGTCGTTCCTGCGCCCGCCGTGCCAGATGCCGTGGTGGAGGAGGACGACCGTCCCTGCCGGGCAGACGAGCCGGGTCTGGCCGCGGAGGTTCTGGTAGCGGCCGGTGTCGGTCTCGTTGGTGCGGCGCAGGTGGCTGCCGGGAACGCTCAGGGTGCCGCCCATGTCGGCGGTGACCTCGTGCGGGTAGTACATGAGCTGGATGTCGAAGGCGTCCGGCCGTACGTCGATGATGGCGTCGCCGTGCAGCGGCTGGGCGGAGCCCTGGTGGGGTTCCCGTACGTGCACGGCGTGGTGGTCGACGGTGGGTCCCGGGCCGACGAGGCTCCGGATCGCCCCGGCCACGGTCGGCAGGGACGTCAGCCGCTGGGCGAAGGATCCGGGGGCGAACGCCTCGGCGAGCGGTGTCCCGTAGGGAACCGGCGGTATCCCCGCGTCCAGGACCGCGACCGCCTGCTCGTTCATCCCGGGCGGGACCACCGCGTCCAGGCGCAGGGAACCGCTCGCGACGAAGCGGGCGACCTGGACCGAGGTCAGCAAGTGTTCTCTGGTCGTCATGGGGCAACGCTATGAGCTCCCGCCGCTCAGGACATGGGTTCTTTTCATCGACCGCTGGTAGATTTTCGTCATGGATCAGGTCTCGCTCTCGCTGGCCGAGCCCCCGGTCGTGGTGAACATCGGAGTCGGCGTGCACGGCGTCAGCGGTCCGCGTGACGTCTTCCGGTTGCCCGGTCTCTGGCAGCTGCACCTGTACGACTGGACCGGGCATCTCACCGTCGGCGGCAGCCGGCACGCCATCGGTCCGGGACGGGTCAGCCTCGTCCCGCCGGGAACCGAGGCCGCCTTCGACTACCGCGGCCGGTCGGAGCATCTGTACGCGCATCTGCGTGTGGCGGACGCCGGGGAGCGTCGCCTCGTGCCCGTCGTGCAGGACGCGGGGACGGAAGCCCCGCTCGTCTCGGGGCTGTTGAAGCGAGCGCTGGCCGCCATGCCGGGAGCGCCGGCCCAGGCGACGGCCGAGATGTGGACGGCGCTGTGGCGGGTCGCGGGGCTCGCGGGGCGTGAGCGACCGGGTGGTGCCCACGGGGCGGTCGCCGCGGCCATGGCCCATATCGAGGCCCATCTCGCCGCTCCGTTGACGGTGCCGGAGATCGCGCGCCGCAGCGGAGTCTCCCACAGCCATCTGACCCGGCTCTTCCGCTCCGAGACGGGCTCGACGGTGGCGGCCTACATCCGGGCCCGCCGTCTGGAGCACGCCGGGCACCTGCTGCGCGAGTCGACGATGTCGGTCCAGGCGATCGCCTGCTCGGTGGGCATCAGCGACCTCCAGGCCTTCAACAAGGCGTGCCACCGCGAACTCGGCGGATCTCCCCGGGCGATCCGCGGCCGGCTCCTGCCCGGAGACGCGGCCGGACCGGGCTGACACGGCAGCGCCCCCGGCCGGAGCCACCGCCCGCCCGGCACGTCACCGGGCCACGGCCCTGCAGTAGTCCTCGTCCGTGGCGAGGAGGCGGCGGTGCGTGTCCTCGGCGGTGACGGCGCCGTCGTCCAGGACGAGGACACGGTCGGCGGCGTCGAGCAGAGCGGGGCTGCTGGTGATCACGAGGGTGGTGCGGCCCTTGCGGAGTTTCGCGATGTTCCGTGCGATGAGCTGTTCGGTGACCGCGTCGACCGCGGTGGTCGGGTCGTGCAGGACCAGGACGTCGGAGTCCGCGGCGAGGGCACGGGCCAGCGAGAGCCGTTGGCGCTGGCCCCCGGAGAGGTTCGCGCCACGATCGCGTACGGCGTGGTCGAGTCCCTCCCGGTGGAGGGCTACGACGTCGGTCAGGAGTGACGCCTCCACGGCCTCGGGAACCAGCCCGCTGGTTCCCGACGGGTCGATGTTCGTGCGGAGGCTGCCCTCGAAGATCTCCCCGTCGTAGGGGTTCACCAGGAGGTGCTCACGAAGGGCCTCGACCGACAGGTCCTTGATCTCCCGGCCGCTGACCCGCACCACGCCCTCGTACGCCTGGGGCGGGACGTTGGCGCCCAGGAGCGCGGCGAGGTCGGCGCCCGCGCGCGGCTGGTAGGCGGCGACGGCCACGAACTCGCCCGCGTGGACCTTGAACCGGAGTCCGTGCAGGGCCCCGTGGTGCACACCGTCGACCTCGAGGTCTCCCCCGGCGGCCGGGCGGTCGCGTCCGGGGGATGCCGACGGCGGTGCGGCGAGCACGAGGGCCATCCGGTCGGCCGAGGCGCGCGCCATCATCACGTACTTGGGCATCTCGGAGAACATCTTGAGCGGTTCCATGATGAACTGCGCCAGCCCGACGGCCATGACGAGTTCTCCGATGGTGATCCGGCCTCCGTACGCCAGCCATCCCGCCGTCAGGGTCACGGCGGCGGCGAGCACCGCGTTGAGGGCCAGCGCAGTGCCCGCGTAGACGCCGTTCACCCGGGCGACGGTGATCGCCTGGTGCTTCGCCTCGGTGCTGACCTTCCGGTAGGAGAGGAAGGCGGCGTGGTTCCCGCCGAAGCCGTGCAGCGGGCGCAGCCCGGTGATCAGGTCGGCGACCTTGGCGCCCGCCCGTGCCACGCGGGCCTGCTGCTCACGTGTGCTGGAGCCGATCCGTCGGGACATCACGCTCAGGACGGAGAGGATCGCGACGGTCCCCACGATCACCAGCAGTCCGAGCCGGAGGTCGGCCATGCCCAGGGCGACGGCCGCCACCACCACCGCGACCAGCGAGCTGATCAGCAGCGGGACCACCTCGACGATGTCGGCGGTCTGGTCGGCGTCCTCGGTGGCGATGGTCAGGACCTCGCCGGACTTCAGGTCGACGTCCCTGGCCACCGGCTGGAGACCGCAGGCCGCCACCTTGACGCGCCAGCGGTGCGCCTCGGTCGTGTTGGCCTTCTGCAGCACACGCATCCCGAACCGCCACGACAGCGACACGGTCGTGATGATCACGGCCAGTGCCGCGATCGACAGACCGAGCGATCCGAGGCTCCGGTCCTGCATCGTGTGCTCGACGATCAGGCCGAGCGCGATGGGGAAGGCGGTCTCGCCCGCCTGGTAGAGGCCCATGAGGACGGTCCCCCGGGCGACCGCGCCGGAGTTGCGGCGCAGGGCGGTGCGGAGGATGCCCGCGCCGGGGCGGCCGCGCTGCATATCAGGAGTTGTCATCAAGGTGGCGGGCAATCGCTTCCGGGGTTCGAAGGGTGAGCAGGTCACGGATGGTGACCACAGGACCGTACTCCCGGCGGAGCAGTCCGATGAGCCGCACGGCCAGCATGGAGTGTCCGCCGAGGGCCACGAAGTCGCTGACCGCGCTCACCTCGTCGTCGTCCAGGTCGAGCGCCTCGGCGAAGAACTCGCAGACCACCTCTTCCGTCCCGGTGCGGGGGCCGCGTTCGTCCACTGTGGTCAGTACGCCGAGTGGCCTGGCCTCGGGCAGCGCCTTGGTGTCGGCCTTCCCGTTCACGGTCAGGGGGATGCTGTCGACCTGGGCGTAGTGCGTCGGGCGCAGGAAGTCCGGCAGCCCGCCGCCGGCCTCGGCGGCGACGGCCGCCAGGTCGGAGCCGCTCAGCACGAGGTAGGCGGCCAGCCGATGGGAGCCGTCGACCTGGGGGTCGGGCTGGGCGACCGCGGCGACGAACCGGACGGCCGGGTGGGCGGCGAACGCGGCCTCCACCTCGCCCAGTTCGACCCGGTGTCCCCGGATCTTGACCTGCTGGTCGGTGCGGCCGAGGTAGACCAGGTTCCCGTCGGGCCTTCGGGACACCAGGTCCCCGGTGCGGTACATACGCCCGCCGGGCTCGCCGAACGGGCACGCGACGAACCGGTCCGCGGTCTGGGCGGGCTGCCCGAGGTAGCCGCGGGCGATGCCGATGCCCGACACGTACAGCTCGCCGGGGACTCCGTCGGGAAGGGGCCGCAGCCACGGGTCGAGGACGTACACGTCCGTGTTGTCGATCGCGACGCCGACCACGGGGTCCTGGCATTCGAAGGTGCCGACGCCGAGGGTGTTGATGGTGTACTCGGTCGGTCCGTAGAGGTTGTAGCCGACGGTCCCCTCGGTCTCGGCGAGCCGTCGCCACAGCGTCGGGGTGACGGCCTCGCCGCCCAGCAGCACCAGGGCCGGCCGCCGCGCGGGGTCGTCGAGGAGGCCCTCGGCGACGAGTTGCTGCGCGTAGGTGGGAGTCACGTTGATGACGTCGATCCCGTGCTCCGCGCAGTACTCGACCAGCCGGGGGGCGTCACGGCGCAGTTCCTCGTCGCAGATGTGCACCTCGTGGCCGTCGGCGAGCCACAGCAGTTCCTCCCACGACATGTCGAACGCGAACGACACGGTGTGCGCGACGCGGAAGGTGCGGTGCCCGTGCTCCGCGAGGACCGGTCCGAAGATGCGGCGCTGATGGTTGATCAGCATGTTGGTGAGGCCGGCGTACTCGGTGACGACGCCCTTGGGCTTCCCGGTCGATCCCGAGGTGTAGATCGTGTACGCGGGGTGCCGCAGGCGGTCCGGGGAGTCCGGTGCGAACGTCACGTACGGTTCGGTCTCCGGGAGCGGCCGGTCGAGCTCGATGAGGTCACCGCTCAGCCGGGGTGACACCGAGCTGACCGTGAGGATCACGTCCGGACGGGCGGCGTCGACGATGGCGGCGATCCGCTCGTCCGGGTGGTCGAGCTCCAGCGGCACGTAGGCGGCGCCGGTCCGCAGCACGGCGAACAGCGCCACGATCGAGTCGAGGGAGCGCGGGAGCGCGAGACCCACGGTCGTCTCCGGTCCGATGCCCCGTCCGACGAGCACACCGGCCACCGCGCGGCTGCGGTCACGGAGCTGCGCGAACGTCATGGCCGAGCCCTGGGCGACGAGAGCGACCCGCTGCGGGTCCAGGTCGGCCGCCCGGTCGAACCGGTCGACCACGGTGTCCGTGCCGATGTCGGTGCGCGCGGAGAGCTCCGGCTCCGGTCCGAGTCCGCTCAGTGCGCCGACCGGTCCGGTGGAGCGGGCCAGGTCGTCGAGCACGCGCAGGTAGTCGTCGAGGAGGCGGCGGGCGTTCGCGCTGTCGTCGTCGCGGTGCTCCAGCTTGACGGTGAGCCGCTCGCCGGGGGTGACGACCCAGGTGAACGGGTAGTGCGTCGAGTCGTCGGCCTTCACCGAGGTGATCCCGTGCCGGGCGTTCATCTCGGCGAACGCGTCCATGTCCAGGAAGTTCTGGAGCACGAAGAGGTTGTCGAACAGGTTCCCGTGCCCGGCGGCCCGCTGGATCTCGCCGAGGCCCAGGTGCTCGTGCTCCATGGCCTCGACCCTGGCCGCCTGTACGGACGAGAGGTACTCCCGGACGGTGTCCGCGGGCCGTGCCCGCGTCCACATCGGCACGGTGTTGAGGAGCACGCCGACGATGTCGGAGAGACCTTCGCCCTCCCGCCCGGACACGGTCACGCCGAACACGGCGTCGGTACGGCCCGTGTGCGCGCCCAGCAGGAGGCCGAACGCGCCGGTGAGGACGGTGTTCAGGGTGACCCCGTGGGTCCTGGCCGCCGCCCGCAGGAGGTCGGACCCCTCGGCGGACAGGGTGTGCACGAGGGCGCGCGGCAGCTCCTGGGTCAGGGACGGCTCCGGCCCGGCGAGGAGGGTGGGTCCGGTGAGTCCGGCCAGGTGTTCCGCCCAGAAGCGCTCCGACACCGCGGGGTCCAGGGCGTCCAGGGCACGGGCGTAGCCCTCGAAGCCCGGTGTCGCCGGGACCGGGTCGGGCGTCTCGCCCGCCAGGACCGCGTGGTAGGCGCCGAACAGGTCGCGGAGCAGGATCTCCCGGGACCAGCCGTCCCACAGCAGCAGGTGGTAGCTCAGCAGCAGGCCGTCCTGTCCGCCGGGCAGCCGGACGACGGTCATCCGGACCAGGGGCGGCTCGCCCGGGTCGAATCCGGTGTCGCGGTCCCTGGCGCGCAGGGCTTCGACGTCCGCCTCCGTCGACGCCTCGACCGTACGGACGTCCACGCGGCGGCCGGCAGCGAGGAGCTGGACGGGGTTCCCGTCGTCGTCGGTGGCGAAGCCGGCACCGACGACGGGGTGCCGCGCGATGACGTACGCCATCGCCTCGGCCAGCGCGTCGGTGTCCAGCGGCCGGTCGAAGGTGAAGTAGCTCTGCGCGACGTAGTGCCCGGCCGTGCCGGCCATCTGTGCCTGGAAGAACAGGCCGCGCTGGAGCGGGGTGACCGGAGCCGTGCGTTCGGCCGTCGCGGAGACCTCCGCGAGGCGGTGCAGGGCGTCGCGCCAGTGCTCGGTGATCGCGTCGGGGATGCCGTCGGCGAGGGAGAAGACGGCGCGCAGGCTTCCGGCGTCGTCGGTCCACGCGTTGACCTCGACGGCGTACGGGCTGTCCTGGTCCGGGCCGGTGAGGTGCAGCGCCTGGGACTCGCTGCCCCGGCCGAGGTAGTTGAACAGCACCTGCGGACGGACCGTCAGCAGGGGGGCAGTCTGCGGGTTGAGGTGGCGGAGCTGGCCGTAGGCGACGTGTCCGGCCTCGTCGGGCCGGCGTTCCGCGACCTCGCGTGCGGCTGCCAGGGGGTCGGTGTGGGCGGTGAGCCGCAGGGGGGCGATGGAGGTGAACCAGCCGACGGTGCGGGAGTAGTCGTGGTGGTCCAGCGCGGGGACCCGGCCGTGCCGTTCCAGTTCGACGGCGAGGTCGGTGGGCGAGGCCTGGACGTGTGTCAGGGCGGTCCTGAGCGCGCCGCAGAGCAGTTCGGTCGGGCCGATCCCGAGGGCGGCGGGCGCGGTGCGCGTCAGCCGGTCGCTCACCTCGGGCGTGACCACGACCGTGGTCTCACGGATCCCGCCGATCGCGGGCAGCAGCCCGGGCGCCCTGAGTGTGGTCACCCAGTGGTCCAGGTCGTCGGTGACCTGCGTGGCGCGGACGGTCAGGGCTTCGGCGTACTCGGCGTAGGACGTGGTCGGCGCGGGGAGGGTCCCGCCGCGCAGAAGGGTGTCCAGGTCGTCGAGCAGAATCAGCCAGGACACGGAGTCGACGGCGAGGTGGTGCACGGTGACCACCAGGGTGCGGCTCGGCTCCAGCCAGGAGAACGCGATGACGTCGCCCGACTCCGGGTCCAGGCGGCCGGCCGCGTCGTTCGCGACGGCCGTCGCGTCCGCGCTGTCCGTCCGGACGACGGTGACCTCACGGGCGGGCTCGGTGCGCAGCGACCACACGCCGTGCTCCACGCCGAGCCGCAGCCGGAGTGCCGGGTGCGCCGCGACGACTGCCCGCGCCGCGCGGCCGGCCTCCGCGAACCCGGTGCCCTCGGGCACCTCGACGGTCCTGGCCTGGGCGAACCCGATCAGGGAGCCGCCCAGTTCGCGCTGGCGCAGCATGATCGGCGTAGGTGCCAGCGGCCCGTCCTCCCGGGTCGCGGGGGCGGACGCGGGCGTGACGGACCGCGGTGCGCGCGAGGCGAGGTGCTCGGCGAGCGCGCGCGGTGTCCTGTGGAGGAACACGTCCCGCGGAGCGATCGACAGGCCCAGCGCCCTGGCCCTGTTGATCACGGTGATGGCGACGATGCTGTCGCCGCCGGCCATGAAGAAGTCGGTGTCAGCGTCGACGGCGATGTCGCCGGGCAGCGTCCCGGCGAAGATGTCGACGAGGACGGGGAGCGCGGAGTCGTCCGTCCCCACCGGTGCGCTCTCGCGCGCGGCACGCTCGGTGAGCGCCTCGCGGTCCAGCTTTCCGTTGACCGTCAGCGGCAGGGCCTCGGCCTCGATCACACGGCCAGGCACCATGTGCACGGGCAGCTTCCGGGACAGGCGGTCCGGGAGGTCGTCGGGCACCCGGCCCACGACGTGCGCGACCAGGTGGTCCTCGCTGTCGGCCACCGTGACGGCCGCGTCGACGACGCCGTCGAACTCCCTGATCGCGGACTCCACCTCGCCGAGCTCGATGCGGAACCCCTTGAGCTGCACCTGGTCGTCGGCGCGGCCCACGAACTCCAGCTCCCCGTCGAGGGTGCGGCGGGCGAGATCACCGGTGTGGTACATGCGGGATCCGTCGGCCGTGAAGGGGTTCGCGACGAACCGGCCGGCGGTGAGCCCGGGCCGGCCCAGGTAGCCGAGTGAGACCTGGTCGCCCGCGACGTAGATGGCGCCCGCGCGGCCCGGCGGCACGGGGCGGAGCCGGTCGTCCAGCACATAGGTGGTCAGGCCGGGAACCGGACCGCCGATGGGGCTGGCGTCGCCCGCGAAGTCCTCGTCGGTGAGGACCCGGTGGGTGACGTGGACGGTGGTCTCCGTGATGCCGTACATGTTGACCAGTTCGGGCGAGGCGGCGCCGTGCCGCTCGACCCAGCCGCGCAGCCGCGCGAGGTCCAGTGCCTCGCCGCCGAAGATGATCCGGCGCAGCGTGCCCACGGGCTCCCCGGCGTGCCGGTCGGCCTCGACGAACCGGTAGAAGGCCGAGGGCGTCTGGTTGAGCACGGTCACTCCGCGCTCGCGGACCAGCCGGTGGAAGTCCACCGGGGAGCGGGTCAGGGCGTAGTCCGGGACGAGCAGTTCACCGCCGTGCGCGAGGGCGCCCCACAGCTCCCAGACCGCGAAGTCGAAGGAGTAGGAGTGGAACTGCACCCACACGTCGTGCGGACCGAAGCCCATGTCGGGCTGCGTGTTCCTGAGCAGCGACACCACGGCGGCGTGCGGGACGACGACGCCCTTGGGGCGGCCGGTCGATCCTGACGTGTAGATCACGTAGGCGGGATCGTGCCATCCGGCCACCGGGGTTCCGGTCGGGGTTCCGTCCTCCTGGGGAAGCTCCTCACCCAGGACGAGCACACGGGCCGAGGGTCCTGCCTCCCGGTCCAGCAGCGCCGTGAAGCGGTCCCGCTGGTCACGGTCGACGAGGACCACCTGCGGGGCGGCGTCGGTCAGGATGTACTCCAGCCGCTGGTCCGGGTACGCGAGGTCCAGGGGTACGTACGCCCCGCCCGCGCTGACGATCGCCACCAGGGCGACCACCTGGTCCAGGGAGCGTGGGACGGCGACGGCGACGCGGCTGCCGGGACCGACACCGGCCGCGCGCAGGGCCGAGGCCAGCTCGTTCTTCGCGGAGGCCAGTTCGCCGTAGGTCAGGGACCGGGTTGCGCCGTCGAGGGTGCAGTGGGTGACGGCGGTGGCCGCGGGGTCGCGTCCTGCCGCGGCGTCGAACAGGGCGCCCAGCGTCGTCGGGGCGAAGGGCGCGGGGCTGCGGCCGGCGTCGGGCGCCAGGTCGTCGACGAGGGCGTCCGGCCGTGCGAGCAGGCCGGTGAAGGTGCGGGCGAACGTGTCGAGGACGGACCGGGCGCCTGCTTCGCGCAGCAGCTCCTCGTCGTAGATCAGGTTGAAGCGCGCCCGGCCGTCGGGGGTGCGTTCCACGACCAGGGTCAGCGGGTAGTGGGGGGCTCCCTCGTTCACGATGCGGGTGACGGCGAACTCGTCGCCGGGCCGACGCAGTGCGTCCACATCGGTCGCGACGTCGAAGACGACCAGGGTGTCGAACAGGGCGCCCCCGCCCGGCTGGCGGCCGGTCCTCGCCAGGGAGACGTGCTGGTGCGCCAGCACCGCGCTCTGGTGTTCCCGCACCGAGGTGAAGAGGTCGCGGGCACGGGTGGTCGCGTCCCAACGGGCTCGCAGCGGGATGGTGTTGATGAAGAGGCCCACCATGTCCTCGATACCGGGCAGCTCCGCGTCACGGCCGGACACGGTGGAACCGAACACCACGTCCCTGCCCTGCAGGATGCCTCCCAGCGTCACGGCCCAGGCGCTGTGCACCGCCACGCTCAGCGGCACGCCGGCCGAGCGGACCGCCGCGTCGATGTCGTCCTCCGGGACCACCGCGGTGTCGGCGAACCGGTCGGAGGGGGTGTGGCCGTCGGCGACCAGGGAGGGGCCGGGCAGGCCGGCGAGCTGTTCACGCCAGACCCGGTCGCTCTCCTCGTCGTCGATCCCGGCGAGGCGGCGTACGTGGTCGGGGAAGCCGCCGAGCGGATACCGGCTGCCCGGTGCGTGGTACTCGGCCAGCAGGGCACGGAGCATCGGGGGGACGGACCAGCCGTCGGCGACGATGTGGTGCACGGTCTGCACCAGCACGGCCCGTCCGGAAGCTCCGGAACCGCCGCGGATGAGCGTGTACCGCATGAGCGGGCCGGTGGCGAGGTCGAACCCGGCCCGCCGGTCCCGCTCGGCGTGCTCGCGGATCCCGGCTTCGGTGATGCCGGGTCGGTCGAGTGTGGTGAAGGGCGCCTCCACCCCGCTCTCCAGTACGGAGACCACCCGGCCGTCGGCGAGGGCGACGAAGCGTGCGGCCAGGTTCGGGTAGAGGGTGAGCAGCCGGGTCGCCGCCGCTGCGAGCCTGTCCGCGTCCACCTCACCCTCCAGCGTGAGGAGTTGCTGCTCGACGTAGCTGCCCGCGGAGTCGTCGTCGAAGACCGAGTGGAAGTAGAGGCCCTCCTGCAGCGGGGTCAGCGGGAGGATGTCCAGCAGCGCCGGTCCGTCCAGCGCGTCCACGTCGCCCTGGGTGAGCGGCACCAGGGGGAAGTCGCCGGCCGAGTGGCCGCCCTGTTCGAGGGCGGCCAGCCCGGTGAGGGCTTCGTACAGGTAGGAGCAGATGGCCGCGGTGTCCTCGTGGGTGAACATTCCGTCGGGCCAGGAGACGGTGGTGACGAGCTCGTACGCGCCGTCCGTGGCGGGTTCGGCGATCGCGTTGAACTCCAGGGCCCGCGGCAGGCGCATCATCGGGTCGCGCTTCTCGCCCAGTTGGCCCGCGGCGCCGGCGAACTGCCAGTCCCCGGCCGTGCCCGAGTCGAAGCGGCCCAGGTAGTTGAACAGCACCTGGGGGGCGGGGGTGTCGAGCCCGGTGTCGGTCAGGTACCTCAGGACGCCGTAGGGAAGACCGTTGCCCGGCACCCGGGCGAGGTCGTCCTTGACGGCCTTCAGCGCGGCGGCCAGGTACGCGGGGTCGGTGGGGTCGGCCGTCGCACCGGGGTCCACGACCACCGGGAAGAGGGTGGTGAACCAGCCGAAGGTCCGGGAGAGTTCCGGCTCGAAGCCGGCGCCGTCCGCGACGAACCGCGCTTCGCGGCCGTGTCCTTCGAGTTCGACGTGTGCGAACGTCTGGTCCTGCCCGAGGTCACGGCGCCACCGGGCGAGGGCGACGGCGAGCCCGGTCAGCAGCACGTCGTTGACGCCGGCATGGAACTTCGCGGGTATCTCCCCCAGCAGGGCCGCGGTGACCTCCGGGCCCACGGTGACGGTCCGGGTGCGTTCGCGGGCGACAGTGTCGGCCGCCGACAGCGCGCGCCGGCCCACCGGGTGGTCGGCCCCGGGCAGGGGGCGCTCGAAGACGGCACGGTCCGCCTCGAAGTCGGCGCCCTCCAGCAGCTGTGTCCAGCGCCGGAAGGAGGTGCCCACCGGAGGGAGCTCGATGGGTGTCCCGGACGCGAACTGCTGCCAGGCGGTGGCCAGATCCTCCATCAGGATCCGCCAGGACACCCCGTCGACGACCACGTGGTGGACGACCACGACGAGTTCGCGTGCCTCGCGGCGCCAGACGGCGCGCAGCATCGTGCCGTTCTCGGGGTCGAGCCCGTCCGTGGCGAGCGCCACGCAGGCGTCGAGTGGCAGACCGCTTTCCTGCCATCCCACGGCGGCGCGGCCGGCCTGCGGGATGTCGAAGCTCCAGCGGTCGCCGCGGACCAGCCGGGCGCGCAGCATGTCGTGCCGCGCGGTCACCGCGCCGAGGATCGCGTCGAGGGCGCCGGCGGTCAGGTCCGCCGGGGTGTTCAGCACGACCGACTGCACGAAGCCGTCGACGGCGTCCGTGGTCTCGCCGAGCCACTGGACGACGGGCGATCCGACGACCGGTCCGGTGGCCACGTCGTCGTGTCCCAGCGTGGAGACGTCCTCACGGGACACGACCGCGGCGAGCGCCCCCACGACGCTGTGGGTGAAGATCTGCCGTGCCGTGACGTGGAGGCCCGCGGCGCGCAGTGCGCTCAGCAGCGAGATCGCCAGGATGCTGTCCCCTCCGAGCCGGAAGAAGTCCTGGTCGACCCCGACCTCGTCGAGTCTCAGGACGGTCGCGACCGCCTCGCACACCGCGCGCTCGTTCTCGGTGGAGGGCGGGACGAACGGGCCGGCCCCGACGCGGGGCTCCGGGAGCGCCGCCCGGTCGATCTTGCCGTTCGCGGTGAGCGGGAACTCCTTCAGCACGACGATGTGGGCGGGCACCATGTAGTCCACCATGTGCTCGGCCGCCCACGCCGTGACCTCGTCGCCCCGCAGCGCCTCGCTGCCGGTGACGGGGATGACGTACCCCACCAGGTAGGTGCCGCCCGCAGTGTTCTTCTTCGCGACGACGCAGGTGTGCCGGACGGAGGGGTGCTCCCCGAGCCCCGCCTCGACGTCCTCGGTCTCCAGCCGCATTCCGCGGATCTTGATCTGGTTGTCGGCCCGGCCGAGGAAGTCCAGCGACCCGTCCGGGGCGAAGCGTGCGAGGTCACCGGTCCGGTACAGCCGGGACCCGTCCCCCGCGAAGGGGTTCGCGACGAACCGGGAGGCCGTCAGGCCGGGGGCGTTGACGTAGCCGCGCCCCAGGAGGAACCCTCCTACGTACAGTTCGCCGCCCACTCCGACGGGGACCGGGCGCAGTTCGTCGTCGAGCACGTACAGCTGGGTGTTGGGGTTGGCCTTGCCGATCGACGTCGACAGGCGTTCCGCCTCGCCGCGGTAGATGACGTGCGAGACGCCGATCGTCGTCTCGGCCGGGCCGTAGCCGTGGTACATCGGGATGTCGAGGCGGGTCCGGAAGCGCTCGTACAGCTCAGGGGTCAGGACCTCACCGCCGCACCAGACGTGCCGCAGGCTGTCCAGCCGGCCGGAGTCGCCGGTCATCTCCAGCAGGACGTCCAGCATGGAGGACACGAGGTAGGTGAACGTGACGCGCTGTTCGGACAGCACGCTGAGCAGGTGCTGGGGATCGCGTTCGCCGCCGGGACGCAGGACGACGAGCCGGCCGCCGCGGACGAGCGGCAGGAAGATCTCGTTGATGGAGATGTCGAAGGACAGTGGTGCCTTGAACAGGGAGGCGTCGTCGTGGCCGAAGCCGAGGATCTCCTGCGACTGCCACAACAGGCGCTCGCTGATGGCCTCGTGACGGATCATCGCGCCCTTGGGGCGGCCGGTCGAGCCGGACGTGAAGATCACATAGGCGAGGGCGGCTCCGGGGACGGTGACGCCCGTCGGCCCCGCCGGGCAGGAGGCGTACCGCCAGGCGCCGAGGTCGACGGCCGCGGCGGGCGGTTCGCCGTCCCGGTGCTCGCCCGAGTCGTTGAGCTGCAGCACGATGCGGGCGTCCTCGACGACGACGGCCCGGCGCTCGGCGGGCCAGGCCGGGTCGAGCGGGACGAACGCGCATCCGGCCTGCAGCACCCCGAGCAGCCCGACGACCATGTCCGCCGACCGGCCCAGCGATATCCCGACGACCTGTTCGGAGGTGAGCCCGCGCTCGATCAGATGGTGCGCCAGCTGTGCCGAGAGCTCCGCCGTCTCCCGGTACGTCAGCGACCGGTGCTCGTCGACGATCGCGACGGCGTCGGGACGCGACCGTGCCTGCTCCTGGAACATCTCGACGACGGTGGGGCGGAGCCGGTCGGCCCCGGTGTCGTTCCACTCGTCCAGGGCCTTGAGCCGCGCCTCCGCGCCGACGGGGGCGATGGTGCCCAACGGCCGGTCGGGGAAGTCGGTCAGGTCGTCCAGGGCGAGCTGCGCGTCGGGCGGCATCACGTCCGCGGAGGCCCGGATGCTGCGGCCGTCCGCCCCGACCTCCCAGCCGGCGGGCGCGGTGCCGCCCTCGCCGACCCACCGGAGCACGTCGGCGAACAGGGTGGACGGGGTGAGGTCGATCCCGTCGGGGCTGGTGCCCGTCGCCCAGTACGACAGCCCGATGGCGCACGCCTCGGTGATCGTACGGTCGGAGTGGTCCCCGGTCCGCCTGCGTACGTCGTCCAGACCGGCGGCGGAGAGCAGCACGGTGCGAGCAGTGGGATCCGTCATCGGAGACTCGTCGTCCTTCCAGCGTAGGAGAGTGGGAGGATCTCCCACCCAGGGTGTGCCTAACTGCCCTCGCGCCAGGCGCGCCACAGGCGCGCGTACCGGCCGCCCAGGGCGACCAGTTCCTCGTGGGTTCCCTGCTCCACCACGCGTCCCGCGTCCAGCACGGCGATGCGGTCCGCCGCCATCGCCTGGGTGAGCCGGTGCGCCACGAACAGCGTGGTCCGGCCGGAGCACGCGGCCCGCACGGACTTCTCCAGCTCGGCGGCGCCCTCGCTGCCGGCCTCCGCGGTCGACTCGTCGAGCACCACCACCCCCGCCTGGTTCAGTACCAGCCGGGCCAGGGCGATCTGGGCGACCTTCGTGACGTCCAGGCGTTCGCCGCCCTCACCGACCGTGGTGTCGAGCCCGTCGGGGAGTTCCTCGGCCCAGGGACGGGCTCCCACGACGCGCAGCGCGTCCATCAGTTCGGTGTCCGTCGCCGCAGGCGCGGACAGCCTCAGGTCCTCGGCGAGCGGACCGGAGAACACGTGCGTCTCCTGCGTCAGGATGCTCACCAGCGCCCGCGCGCCCGCTTCGTCCAGGCCGGCGAGGTCGTGCGGCCCGATACGGACCGATCCCGCCTGCGGGGTACCGATGCCGGCGATCAGCGCGGCCAGCGTGGACTTGCCCGCGCCCGTCGCTCCCACCAGGGCGAGCGATCCGCCGGCCGGGATCGACAGGCTGACGTCCCGTAGGACCGGTTCCTCGGCTCCGGGATAGCCGAAGGTCAGTCCTTCCACCGTCACCGCGTGGGGCACGGGCCCACCGGAGGCCACGGGAGCGTCGCCCACCAGTCGCCGCTCGGAGGACTCCCCCAGCACGCCGACCAGCCGGGTGAGGCTCGCGCCGGACTTCTGCGCCTCGTCGAAGGTGAACATGATGGCGCCGAGCGGGGTGAACAGCCGGTGGAACATGAGGGGCGCCGCCGAGACGTCGCCCAGGGTCGCGGCGCCGGTCTCCAGCAGGACGTAGCCCACCACGAGGATCAGGACCAGCCCGATGAACTCGGCGCGGTTCTCCCTGCCGACGAAGCGGCCGAAGATCCGGAAGACCTGGATACCGAGCTCGCGCACGCGCCAGGACTTGTCGGTGACCTGCTCACGGAAGGCACCCTCCAGGCGGTAGGCCCGGACGGTGTCGATCCCGTTCAGGCCGCTGATCAGCGCCTGTGCGCGGTCTGCCTGGGCCACCCTCTGCTGCTGGTACAGCGGGGCCGACCGGGGCAGGTACCAGCGCAGGGCGAGTGCGTAGGCGGGCAGGGCTCCGGCGCCCGCCAGCCCGAGTCGCCAGTCGAGCCCGAACATGCCCACCGTGGCGATGGCGACCAGCACGCCCGCCGAGAAGACCGTGGGGATGGCCGTGCGGATGCCTCGGGAGAGCACGGCCACGTCGTCGCCGACCCGGGACAGCACGTCTCCGCGGCCCACCTGCTCGATCCGTGCGCTGGGCATCCCGAGCACGGCCCGGACGGCGGCCTCCCGCAGCTGCGCGAGGAGATCCGCGCCGAGCCGTCCGATCAGGTACGTCGAGACCGCGGTGGCCGCCGCGCCGAGCAGCGCGGCGGCTGCCATCAGGATCCCGGTCGTGACCAGGACCGAGCGCCCGTCGCCCTCGACCACACCGTCGACCACCCGGCCCAGCAGGAGCACCGGAAGCACCTGGAGCGCGGCCCCCGCCACCGTGGTGAACACGGTGGCGGCCGTCAGCCAGGGCACCTCACGGCAGCGCGCGGCGACCCACCGGGTGGACTCGCCTCCGGCCGCCGTGCGCAGGGTGGCGGCGGGGGCGACGCGGGTGTCCGTGCCGCTCACTCGGGAACCGGACCGGGCCGACGGCGGGCGCGGGCGACGGGCCTCACTGCTCGACCGACTTGACGAGCTCGTCGATCGCGTACGGCAGGGACAGGAGGGTGCCCTGGGACATGGCCGCACCGACCGCCGGACCCTCGCTGTCGAGCATGTACGACACCTTTCCGGCCTTGACGGCGGAGAGGTTGGTGAACAGCTCGAACTTCTTGAGCGCGTCCTGGTCGGCCTTGTCGTTGATGACGAAGAGGCGGTCGACGTCGACCAGGTCCATGCGCTCGGGGGAGAGCTTGGTGTAGAACGAGTCGCCGGCGATCTCGTCGATCTTCGTCGCTCCCTTGAAGCCGATGCCCGTCACCAGCCGCCCGCGTACGTCGGTCGTGGTGAACGGCGCGACCGAGTCCTCGTACCAGGACAGCGCGACCGCCGTCTGGTCGGCGAACTCCGGGTGCGCCTCACTCGCGGCGTCCAGCTTCTCCTGGATGCCCTTCACCAGCGCGGTGCCCTCGTCCTCCTTGCCCAGCGCCTTGGCGATGTGGACCGCGTTGTCCTGCCAGGGGGCGCTGAAGAGCTCCTTCTCGGCCTTGGTGCGGCCCACGGTCGGGGCGATCTTGGAGAGCTTGTCGTAGGCGGCCCGGTCGATCTCGGAGTAGACCGCGATGATCAGGTCGGGCCTGAGGGCTGCGATCTTCTCGTAGTTGGGGCCGGAGTCGCCGTTGCTCATCACGACCTCGGGGCGGGTGTCGCCCCACTTGTCCTTCACCCAGGGCCACTGCGTGTTGATGTCGGGGGACGTGCCGGCCGGGTTCGGGTACTGGTCGACCATGCCGACCGGCTTGATGCCGAGCGCGAGGACGGCCTGGTCGTCGGTGTAGCCGACGGAGACGACCCGCTCGGGAGCCTTGGTGACCTCGATGGATCCGAAGGCGTGCTCCACGGTCACCGGAAAGGCCCCGGACGCGGCCGCGGGGGCCTTGTCGCTCGTCCCGTCCTCGCTGTCGGAACCGCACCCCGCGAGGAGGCCGACGCCGAGCGTCACTGCGGCGAGGGCCGCCGCCAGCCGCCGCCCCGGCTTCGGAAACGTCGATCTGTGGAAGAGCATCCGTCAATCCCCTGCTTTCGCGCTGTCCGCTACACCCCGTGCGAGGGCAGCCAAACCTTATCCATACGGAGTGAGGTTAGCCTAGCCTAACTATAGCGATTTCCTTTACGAAAAGCTCAGTTGAGCTGCACATGGGTCCGCCCGATGGGCACGATGAGCGGCCGGTCCCCCACCGGATCGTCGATCACCTTGGCGTTCAGCCCGAACGCCTCGTGCAGCAGCTCGGCCGTGATCACGTCGCGCGGGTGCCCCTGCGCCAGGATCGAACCCGCCCGCATGACGACGAGGTTGTCGCTGTACCGGGTGGCGAGGTTGAGGTCGTGCAGCACCATGACCACGGTGCGGCCGGACTCGTGCAGGTCGTCCACCAGGTCGAGGACGTCGATCGCGTGCGCCAGGTCGAGATACGTGGTCGGCTCGTCCAGCAGCAGCAGGTCGGTGCCCTGAGCAAGCGTCATCGATATCCAGACGCGCTGGCGCTGCCCTCCCGACAACGAGTCCACCGGACGGTCGGCCAGTTCGGACACCCCGGTCATGGCCAGGGCCCGCTCCACGACGGATGCGTCGTCCGAGGACCACTGCCGCAGCCAGCTCTGGTGCGGGTGGCGCCCGCGTGCGACCAGGTCGGCCACCGTCAGGCCCTCCGGCGCGACCGGGGCCTGCGGCAGGAGGCCGAGCTTCTTCGCCACGTCCCTGGTCCTGAGCCCGGCGATGTCCTCGCCGTCCAGGACGACCGCTCCCGAGGCGGGCTTGAGCAGCCGCGTCAGGGTGCGCAACAGGGTGGACTTGCCACAGCCGTTGGGGCCGATGATCGTGGTGATCAGCCCTGACGGCACCGTCACGTCGAGCCCGTCGATGACGGTCCGTCCGCCGTATCCGACCGTGACACCTCTGGCGGCGAGCCGCGCTTCGTCCGAGGCCGCGGAATGCTTCGTCGTGCCGTGCTGAGCGCCCACAGGGTCCCCCGTCGTCCGGTTCGTACAGTCGTCTTCGTCCAGCCGTGCGCCGTCACTGTCTGAGGTTCGACCGCACCAGCAGATATACAAGGAACGGGCCACCGATCGCCGCGGTGACCACGCCGACCGGAAGGGTGATCGGCAGCGCCGCCCGCGCGACCAGGTCCGCGCCGAGCAGCAGCAGGGCGCCCACCAGCCCGGAGGCCACCAGGGGTGGCGTGGGGTGCCGGGCCAGCCGCATCGCCACCTGTGGGGCCACCAGGGCCACGAAGGGGACGGGGCCCGCGGCACTGACCGCCGCGGCGGCCAGCAGGACCGCGCACAGCAGCAGGACCGCCCGCACCCTCGAGAACCGGACGCCGAGCCCGGCGGCGACCTCGTCACCGAGGTGCAGGGGCCTGAACTGGAACGCGGCGGCCGTCACGACCGCCAGGAGGACGAGCGAGCACCAGAACACCACCCGGACCTCGTCCCAGGAACGGTTGTCCAGGGAACCGACCAGCCATGCCTGGGCCCGTGCCACGTCCCTGATGTCGGCGGTGGCGAGCAGCCACGTCGTGAGCGCCTCGGTCACGGCGGTCACCGAGATGCCGATGAGGATGAGCCGGAATCCGTCGATTCCCCGCCGCCACGCCAGGAAGTACACCAGCAGGCCCGCCCCGAGGCCGCCGGCGAGTGCCGCCGCGGACAGGCCCACGGTGCTGACGACCGCCGCGGCCGCCCCGCCCGAGGCCGTCACCAGGAACACCGCGACGACACCCGCTCCACCGGTGATCCCCAGGATGTCCGGACTGGCCAGCGGGTTGCGGGCGATGGACTGCGTGAGGGCCCCGGAGACCCCCAGGGCGAGGCCCACGAGGAGCCCGGCCAGGGCTCTCGGCATCCGCAGGTCCATGATGACGAACTCGTCGACCTGCTCGCCGTGTCCGAAGATCGTGGCGACCACGCGTGGGACGCCGATGGGGAAGTCCCCGACCCCGATGGACACGCAGAACACCAGGAAGGTGGCCCCGGCCAGCAGTACCGTGACGGACACGAGCCAGGGCCGCCAGACGAAGGACATGCTGCCCAGCCGTACGCCGGGCACCACGGGCCGCTTCACATCCGTGCCGTTCATGCGCTCCTGAACTTTCCTCGCCAGACGAGCGCCGCGAAGAACGGGGCGCCGAGCAGGGCGACGACCACACCCGCGTCCAGCTCGCCCGGCCGCACCACGAGACGCCCCACGATGTCGCAGACCAGCAGCACGACGGCTCCGAGGAGACCCGCGTACGGCACCAGCCAGCGGTAGTCCGGCCCGGTCAGATAGCGGGCCACATGGGCGACCATCAGCCCGAGGAACGCGATGGGGCCGCATGCGGCGGTCGCCGCGCCGGCCAGCAGCGTGATGGCGACGATGCCCACGGTGCGGCTCAGGGCGATGTTGACACCCAGCCCGCGCGCCACGTCGTCCCCCAGGTTGAGCAGGTTGAGCGACGGCAGGGTGGTCAGCGCGAGCAGTACCCCGACCGCGACGAACGCGCCGACCGGCCCGATGACGTCGAAGCCGACTCCGGCCACCGAACCGGCGTTCCAGAAGCGCAGCGCGTCCAGCGCCTTCAGGTCCGACAGCGCGATCGCCATGGTCATCGCCGCGAGGAACACCGTGACCCCCTGACCGGCCAGAGCTAGCGTCAGCGGGTTGCCGGCGCCCCGCCCGATGCTGGACAGCCCGAACACGACGACGCCGGCGGCCCCGGCCCCCAGGAACGCGAACCAGACGTACTGGAACGGGGAGGTGGGGCCGAACACGGCGATGACCGTCACGACGGCGAAGGAGGCACCGGAGTTCACGCCCAGCAGGCCGGTGTCCGCGATCGGGTTCCGTGTGTAGCCCTGGATCAGCGCCCCGCCGACACCCAGGGCGATACCCGCGACGACCGCGAGCACCGTCCGGGGCACCCGCACCGTCTGCACGATGAGCCTGATCTCGGTGAGTCGCTGATCGGAGTCCGGCGCGGCGAACAGCCCGTGCCAGACCTCGGCAGGACTCAACGCGCGCGCGCCGACGGCCAGGGACGCGACCACTCCGGCCACCAGGACCGCCACCAGCGCGCCCAGGCCCACCGCCCGCCTTCGACGGGCTTCTGCCGCGCCCCTGATGACGGGGCGCTCCACTGCGCTCGTGCTCATGTCGACGTACGATATCCCTTTGATCATCCGGTGCTTCAGGGGCAGTTGGGGAATCCGGCTCCTGTCGGGAAGCACCCGCGGGACCGCCGCCGGGTCCGCTCACCGGGCCGGGCGCCGCGTGCCCGTCCCGGCGGAACTCGGGGACGGCGGGAGCCGGGACGTGCGGGAGAGCCCGGACTTCCTAGGAGGCGTCCGCCAGCGGCCGGGCCTCGTCGGACGTGGCCTTCACCCCACGGGCGAGCAGCGAGTCCAGGATCTCGCCGACCCGGATCGCGGTGTTGGAGAGCAGGGCCGAGGTGATGCCGTGCGTGTGTTCCGTGCCGCCCTGGAGATAGATGCCACAGCTCAGGCCGGCCTCGGTGGCGATGCGGTAGTCGCGCTCGACGCGCACGCGGCCCTCCTCGTCGCGCAGGCAGCTTCCGGCTGCCTCACCGAGGAGGCCGAGCGGGTCGACGGGGCTGTAACCGGTGGCGAACACCACGATGTCGGCGTCCAGGACGGCCTCCTCCCCCGTGACGAGGTTCGTCACCGTGGCGTGGACCGTGTCCGGCTTCTCCTCGACGGCGGCGAGCCTGGAGACGTTGAGGAAGCGCAGCCGCTCGGTGCCGAGGACCTTCTCCTGGTACATCTGCCGGTAGAGGTCGTCGATCAGGTCGATGTCCACCACGGAGTAGTTGGTGTTCCCGTGGTAGTCCATCAGCCTGCGCTTGACGTCGCCGGGCGCGGCGAAGTACTCGTCGACCGCACCCGGGTCGAAGATGCGGTTGGCGAAGCTGCTGTCGTCGGCCGGGCTGTAGCCGTAGCGGGAGAAGACCGCGCAGACCTCGGCCTCGGGGAAGCGGCGGTGCAGGTAGGCGACGTTCTCGGCGGCACTCTGTCCGGCGCCGACGACGACGAACCGGGAGGGCGAGGCGCCTTCCAGCCCTTCCACCTTCGCCAGCAGTTCGGAGTTGTGCCAGACCCGGTCGCCGCGTTCCACGCCTTCCGGCATGAGGGGGCGCAGCCCGGTCCCGATGACGACGTTGCGGGCCCGGTGGACCGTCAGCCCTTCGTCCGAACGGACCGTCACGTCCAGGTACTCCACGGCTCCGCCGTCGTTCAGGACGGGTGTGACACCGACGACCTCCTGACGGTAGGAGACCATGTCGCCGACCTTGGCCGCCGCCCACTCGAAGTAGTCGTGGAACTCGACCCTGAGGGGGAAGAGGTTCTTGTGGTTGATGAAGTCGACCAGACGCCCCCTGCTCTTCAGGTAGCAGAGGAAGCTGAACTCGCTGGTCGGGTTCCGGAGCGTCACCAGGTCCTTGAGGAAGGACACCTGCATCGTCGCGTCGTCGATCAGCATCCCGCGGTGCCAGCCGAAGCGCGGCTGCTGCTCGAAGAAGTGGGCGGAGACGGACTGTTGTGCTGCTGCGTCCGTGTTGTGCTCGCTGATCGCGATGGCCATGGCCACGTTGGACGGACCGAAGCCGATGCCGATGAGGTCGAGGACCTGAGGTGCGTCGCCAGGCTGAACCTGAGACATGTCACTCCGATCGTGCGGGGAAGCCGCCTGAAGTCGCGGGGTATCCGAAGTCCGGGCACACCGAACTGAGTGGCCCGCCGTAATTTAGGTGAGCCTAAGCTCATCTCGCGCGGCTGTCGATAGGGCACGGAACACGCCGGCCCGACACAAGGCCTCCCAACAGGGCCATCAGGCAGCCCTGTTGCGTACTAAGGCAAGCCTCGCTTTACTAGGTACTCGTCATTGCCTGTACCGAGGAGGAACACATGCGGGTCGTCATGTTCGGGTACCAGACCTGGGGGCACCGCACCCTGCAAGCCCTCCTGGACTCCGAGCACGACGTGGTGCTGGTGGTGACACACCCCAGGAGTGAGCACGCGTACGAGAAGATCTGGAGCGACTCCGTCGCCGACCTCGCCGAAGCGCGGGACGTACCGGTGCTGATCCGCAACCGGCCGGACGACGACGAGTTGTTCGCGCGCCTCCAGGAGGCCGACGCGGACATCATCGTGGCCAACAACTGGCGGACCTGGATCCCTCCGCGCATCTTCGGCCTCCCGCGCCACGGCACGCTGAACATCCACGACTCCCTGCTGCCGAAGTACGCGGGCTTCTCCCCGCTGATCTGGGCACTGATCAACGGCGAGTCCGAAGTGGGCGTCACCGCGCACATGATGAACGACGAACTCGACGCCGGCGACATCGTCCGGCAGGAGGCGGTCGCGGTCGGCCCCACGGACACCGCGACCGACCTCTTCCACAAGACCGTCGACCTCATCGGCCCGGTCACGATCGGCGCACTGGACCTCATCGCCGCGGGACAGACGGAGTTCACCCGGCAGGACCGCTCCCAGGCGACCTTCTTCCACAAGCGTGCGGCCGAGGACATCCGCATCGACTGGAACTGGCCGGCCGAAGACCTCGAACGCCTGGTCCGCGCCCAGTCCGAGCCGTATCCCAGCGCCTTCACCTTCCACCGGGGCAGGCGCGTCGAGATCCTCGCCGCGGTGGTGTCCCAGGGCAGGTACGGCGGAACCCCGGGCCGCGTCTTCTACCGCGAGGGCGAGGGCGTGGTGATCGTCGCCGGGTCCGACGCCCGCACCGGCCGGAACCACGGCCTCGCCGTCACCCGTGTCCGCACGGAGGACGGCCGGGAACTGCCCGCGACCGAGTACTTCACGTCCATGGGCGGCTATCTCACCGGCCGCCCCTGACACACCCGCGGGCGCGTTCGCCTCACGGATCACCTCGTCGGCCTCCCGGGACCGTCCCCGGGAGGCCGACGATCCGTATGCGCCGCGGACGTCACGCACACCGGCGTCGCCACGGATCGGCATGCCGGGCGTTCACCCTCGGCGCGTGCCTGCGGGGAGAGCCCGACGGCTCCCGGGGCCGGGGCCGCGGTTCGAAGGCGCGTAAGGGCAGGCTAACCTAATGCCCATGAGAGCTGGTGAGAGCACTTCCACGGCTGTGGGCACCCCTGTGTCCGCCGTCGGGCCGCCCAGGCGCGGCCACGGGCTGTCCGCCGACGGCGTGACCGTGGCGTACGGCCGCGTCGATGTCGTCCACGGGGCGGCCCTCACGCTGCGGCCCGCCGAGGTGACCGCCCTCGTGGGCCCCAACGGCAGCGGGAAGTCGACCCTGTTGCGCACGCTGGCCCGGCTGCAGAGCGCGCGGACCGGCTCGCTCACGGTCGACGCCGGAACGGACGCGGCCGAGGACGGCTTCGCGCTCGGCGCCCGCGAGTTCGCGCGCCGCGTGGCCCTCCTGACGCAGTCGCGGTCGACGCCGGGCGGACTCACCGTGCGGGACGTGGTCGACTTCGGCCGCTACCCCCACCGGGGCCGCTGGGGTCGCCCGGATCCCCGTGGCACCGCCGCCGTGGACCGGGCGCTGCGCCTCACCGGTGTGGAGGACCTCGCGGCCCGGGGCGTCGACCAGCTCTCCGGTGGCCAGCTCCAACGGGTGTGGCTCGCCAGCTGTCTCGCGCAGGAGACAGGCGTCCTGCTCCTGGACGAACCGACCACCTATCTCGACCTGCGTTACCAGGTCGAACTCCTCGACCTGATCCGCGATCTCGCCGACGACCACGGGATCGCCGTGGGCGTCGTCCTCCACGACCTCGACCAGGCGGCCGCCGTCGCCGACCGCGTCGCGCTGCTGCACGCGGGACGCGTCGTCGCCGACGGCGTGCCCGAGGACGTGTTCACACCCGGCCTTCTCTCGGACGTCTACGGCATCCGCATCGACGTGGACACCGACCCCGCCACCGGCAGCCTGCGCACCCGCGCGATCGGCCGCCACCACTCCAGATCCGAAAGGCTCAGCACCACCTCATGAGACGCCACCTCCTCACCACGGCCGCCGTCGCCGTCGCCGCCCTCTCCCTGGCCGCCTGCGGGACCACCGAGCCGTCCTCCGACGACGCATCCGCCGCTTCGGGCAAGCCCGCCGAGAAGATCACCCTGACCGACGCCAAGGGCACGAAGGTGACCCTCGACGGCCCGGCGACCAAGGTCGTCGCCACCGAGTGGAACGTCGTCGAGGACCTGGTCGCGCTCGGAGTGGACCCCGTGGGCGTCGCGGACGTGAAGGGCTACACCGCGTGGAACACCGCGGCACCGCTCACCGGGTCCCCGAAGGACATCGGTACCCGCGGCGAGCCGAGCATCGACACCGTGGCGGCGCTCGCTCCCGATCTCGTGGTCGCCACCAGCGACCTCTCGCCCGCCGTCGTGAAGCAGCTTCGCAAGGTCGCGCCCGTCATCGAGATCACGTCGGCCGACGCCGCCGACCAGATCGGCACGATGACGGAGGGCCTCGACCTCATCGCGAAGGCCACGGGCAAGGAGTCCGAGTCGGCCGCCCTCAAGAAGGACTTCGACACGAGCGTGGCCGAGGGGAAGAAGGCCCTCGCGGACGCCGGCCTCGGCGGCGCCGAGATCGCCTCCGCCGACGGTTACGTCGCGTCGAACCAGGTGTCCGTCCGCGCCTACACCGGCGGTTCCCTCCTCGGCGCGGTCAACGAGAAGCTCGGTCTGAAGAACGCCTGGACCCTGAAGGGCGACGAGAGCTACGGCCTCGCCACCACCGATGTCGAGGGCCTCACGGGTCTCGGCGACGTCCAGTTCACCTACGTCGCGAACGACGCCGACGGTGACGCCTTCGCCGGCCCGCTCGCCAAGAACGCCGTGTGGAAGTCGCTGCCGTTCGTGAAGGCCGGTGACGTGCACCGACTGCCCGACGGTGTCTGGATGTTCGGTGGTCCCCGCTCCATGGAGGCGTACATCGACTCCCTCGTCGACGCGCTGACGAAGTAGCACACCGTGGCCGTCATCGAGAAGACCGTGGCCGGCCGTGACCGGTCCGTCGCGGCCACGACGGGCGCGGTCGCCGTGACGGCCACGCTCGTGCTGCTGGTCGTGGTCCTCGCCGCCGTCGACATCACGCAGGGCACCGCGGACGTCGGCGGGTCCGAGGTCTGGGACGCGCTCACCGGGAACGCGGCGGCCGGGGACTCCTCCGTCGTCATCGCGTCCCGGCTCCCGAGGATGGTGGCCGCCGTCCTCGTCGGCGTGGCACTCGGCACGGCCGGCGCCGCCCTGCAGGCGGTCAGCCGCAACGTGCTCGCCTCGCCGGACACCCTCGCCGTGAACGCCGGGTCCTACCTGGCACTCGGGATCGTCGCCGTCACCGGCGTCTCCCTCCCGCTCCTCGCCTCGTCCGGCGCGGCGTTCGTCGGCGGCCTCGCCGCCGCGGCGGTCGTGCTCGGCCTGTCCGGACTGGGCAAGGGCACCGTGCGGCTCGTCCTGGCGGGCACCGCGCTCGCCCTCGGACTCAGCGCGGTGACCGAGGCGTTGCTCCTCCTCTTCCCCCAGGAGACCGAGGGCCTGTACAGCTGGAACCAGGGAAGCGTCGGCCAGAACGGTTTCGACGCCGTCGTCCGGATGGCGCCGGTCGTGGTGGCCGGCCTGGCGGGGCTGATGCTCCTCGCCCGCCGCATCGACGCCCTGACACTGGGCGACGACGCCGCCCGGGGACTGGGGGTCCCCGTGCGCGGGACCCGGGTCACCACCGTCGTGGTCGCGACCCTGCTCTCCGCCGCGGCGGTCACGCTCGCCGGCCCGATCGGCTTCGTCGGACTCTGCGCACCCGCACTCGTCCGGCCCCTCACCCGCCGGTTCCGGGGGCTCGTCCGTTCCCGGGTGAGCCTCCCGGTCACGGGACTCGTCGGTGCCGCGCTCGTGCTCGGCTCGGACGTCCTGCTGCGGGCCGTCGTGCCCGCCGACACCGCCGTGGAGGTACCGACCGGGGTCGTCACCACCGTGGTCGGCGGAGTGTTCCTCGTCGTCATGGCGTTGCGCCTCCGTGACACCGCCTCGGCCGAGGCACCCGACCGGCTGCGGATCCCCGGCCGGACGGCGTTCCTGGTCACCGTGGCCGTTCTGGCAGTCGTCCTGGTGGGCGTGCTCTTCGCGGCCGTCCTGCTGGGCGACTCGAAGCTGCTGCTCGGCGACGTCATGAACTGGGCGCAGGGCAGGTCCGGCAGGGTCGTCACGTTCGTCCTCGACACCCGGGTGCCCAGGGTGTCGGCCGCGCTCCTCGCCGGCGGTGCGCTCGCGCTGTCCGGCACCCTGGTGCAGGCCGTCACCCGCAACCCGCTCGCGGAGCCAGGTGTCCTGGGCGTCTCCGGAGGCGCCGGACTCGGCGCCGTCCTCCTGGTGACCACCGTGCAGTCCCCCGGCTCGTGGGAGATCGCGGGCGCCGCCTTCGGCGGTGCCGCGGTCACCGCCACGTTCGTGTTCGGGCTGGCCGCGCGGGGCGGCTTCCAGCAGAACAGGCTGGTCCTGCTGGGCGTCGGGGTCTCCGCCGCAGCGGCGGCGCTGATCAGCCTGGTCATCGTGCTCAGCGACCCGTTCGACACGACGAAGGCCCTCACCTGGCTGTCCGGTTCGACATACGGGCGGAACATGCCCGATGTGGTCCCGGTGGCCGTCGTGCTCGCCGTCGGCATCGTCCTGGCCGTGGTCCGTCGCCGGGAACTGGACCTCGTCGCACTCGACGAGGACACCCCCAGGCTGCTCGGTATGGGGCTCCCCCGGGCACGGCTCGGCCTGCTCGTCATGGCCGTGCTGCTCGCCGCCACCGCCGTGGCGGCGGCGGGGACGATCGCCTTCGTCGGGCTGGTCGCGCCGCACGCCGCACGCGCCCTGGTCGGCCGTCGGCACGTGCGGGTGGTACCGGTCGCGCTCCTCCTGGGAGCGGCGCTGGTGTGCCTCGCCGATCTCGCGGGACGTACGGTGATCGCCCCGGCGCAGCTCGGTGCGGGCTTGATGACGGCCCTCATCGGTGCGCCGTACTTCCTCTACCTGCTGGTCCGCACGAGGCGTTGAGCAACGTCGGGGCGGCCCTCGGTTCCCCACCGAGGGCCGTCCCGGCGTCCGTCGTCCCCGGCGGCACACGGGACATCCGAACGCCCCTCAGGCGGACGGCGGCAGCTGTCCTCGCACCCACGCGGGATCGGGGTTGACGTGCGGCCGGCCCGCCACCACGACCGTGGGGACCGTCTCGTCACCGCCGTTGGCCGCCCTCACCTCCGCCGCTCCGGCCGGGTCGCGCCGGATGTCGACCCAGTGCGACCGGCGGGCGTCCCTGCCCAGCCGGATCCGCAGGCGAAGGCAGTACACGCACCCGGCCCGCCAGTAGACGACGGGCCTGCCGTCGGCCGCGCTGCGGCGTTGTGCCTCCACCGCGCCGATCGAGCGCGGGAACGCCAGCGGTGAGTACAGCCAGGCGAGAACGGCGAACACCAGGAGCAGCACCACGGCGAGGACGGGCGACCCGTCACGGACCTGCGCGGTCGCGACGAGTACACCGCTCAGCACGAGCGACATCGGCAGGATCCAGGCACGCGTCATGATCGGACAGGCTACCGTTGGCGCCGGTCCGGCGGGTCTTCACGTCCGCACCGTTCCGAGGGCAGCCGCGAACGCGTCCGCCCTCCCCTGCGCAGGAGCCGCCCATGCCCGTCCGCCGGGTCGTGCCCGACATCCGCTCGGAGGCCATGGAGGAGAGCCGGGACTTCTACGGACTCCTCGGATTCGAGGAGGTCATGAACCAGGGATGGGTCATGACCCTCGCGTCCTCCTCCTGTCCCACCGCGCAGGTGACGTTGACGAGCCATGACCGGAGCGCACCGGTCGTGCCCGACATCAGCATCGAGGTCGACGACGTGGACGCCGCGTACGCGGTGATGCGGGAGAGCGGCGCGGACATCGTGTACCCGTTGCGGGACGAGGAGTGGGGGGTGCGCCGGTTCTTGGTCCTTGACCCCGACGGCACCGTGGTCAATGTGCTGAGCCACCGGTGATCCCCGCCTCGGCACACGCGGGGGCGGCGGTCCCCGTCGATCACGAGGGCCTGGCCGTCGCGCGGGGCGGACTCCCGCTCGACGGCCGCTCGGCGCTCTTCGGCCGGCAGCGCGTCGACCGCGTTGGCGACGACGGCGACCTCGGCCGTGGGGGCGGGGCGGGTCAGCAGCGCAAGCATTTCCTCCGGCCGGTCCCCGGTCCGGAACGAAGAGAGGTACATACGCATCCGCGCACCGTAGTGGTGCGGCCACGGCGCGGGCACCACCGGGTGGGCACCACCGGGTGGACCGTCGAGCGCACCGCGGAGCACCCGCCGGTCACATCGGTAACACCGAAGACACGTCGGGCTGTTGTAGCGCGGCCGGAGTGATCCTAGACTCCTGCGCCGTCGGCTCCGGTTCCTGTGCGCGGCGGTGATCCAGCTCCGCGGACGTACGCGACCGGCTTGGCGTCCACCGGACGTGCCGGGGCCGCTGCTCGGCCCGCACCACTGCGAAACCCCGTACCCACCGAGCCGGGAGAAGCATGTGAGAGCACGTCGAACGGCCGGATGGGCCGCCTCAGCACTCGTCACCGTCCTCGCGTCGGCCGGACTCCTCGCCGCCCCCGCAGCCGCCTCCGGGCCGGCCGCGGCGCGGGGTCCCCAGGTGGCCACCGCGACCGACCCCGTCACCCACGAGGAGAACGACCGCGTCCCGGAGGGCTCGCTCTGGACGCAGCACTACTTCCCGTCCTCGGACCGCTCCGGCACCGAACTGCACGCGGACGTGCTGCTTCCCGAGGGGCTTCCGCGGAAGGCCGAGGTGCCCGTCATCCTGTCCGTCGGCCCGTACTTCGGGCACTCCGGGCAGTCAGGTGCCGAGGGATGGTCACATACCGGCCCCTCGGCCCGGTTCCAGGACTTCATCGAGGGCACCGACCTGTTCGACCAGGGCTACGCCTTCGTGATGGTCGACCTGCGCGGCTTCGGCGGCTCCACCGGCTGCCTCGACTGGGGCGGCCCCGGTGAACAGGCCGACGTGAAGGCGGCGATCGACTGGGCGGCGAAGCAGCCCTGGTCCACGGGCGCGGTGGGCCTGTACGGCAAGTCCTACGACGCCGTGACGGGCCTCATCGGCAACAACCTGGACCAGCGTGCTCTCAAGGCCGTCGTCGCCCAGGAGCCGCTGTGGGACATGTACCAGTACATCTACTCGAACGGCGTGCCCCGCCCGAACGTCACGGGCACCGCCAACGCCTACAACTCGATCGCCACGCTGGACCAGCTGCCGGACGACGACGCGCGTTACCTGGCCAACTCGCGTTACGAGGAAGCCCATCCCGAGTGCCTCACGGAGAACTCGGCGGGGTACCGGATCGCCGACCAGCACGACCCGTTCTGGACCTCACGGGACCTGGCGAAGGCCGCCAGGGGCACGGACACCCCCCTCTTCGTGACCCAGGGCTTCATCGAGAACAACACCAAGCCCGAGGAGATGCAGGAGTACCTCGACAACCACAAGGGCCCCGAGCGCGGCTGGGTCGGCCAGTGGGAGCACGTCCGGGGCGGGGACCGCACCGGCGACGGCCGCCTCGCGATGGGACGTGAGGGCTGGTACGACGAGACCCTCTCCTTCTACGACCAGTACCTCAAGGGCGTCAGGCCGGCCGTCCGCTACCCGGCCTACTCCGTCGAGGACTCCACCGGCGCGTGGCGGGCCCAGAAGACCTGGCCCGCCGTGGAGCGCTCCGTGTCGATCTCCCTCGGTGGCGGATCGTACGTGGACGACGGCGGCCTCTCCTCGATCGCCGGCCTCGTCGGACCCGACGGGCAGGCGCCCCGGGAACGTGTGGAGCCCTCGGGCGACTGGGACCTGGAGAACGCGCCCGCGATCGACCCGGCGGCGCCGAAGGGGCTTGCCGAAAAACAGGCGCGGCTCCCACGGCCCGGAGCGGTCACGTCGAGCTTCTTCGTGTGGTCCGAAGCGCTCGAGAAGGCCGTGCGGGTCACCGGCACCCCGCGCGTCTCCCTGACCGCACGGGGAGAGGGCAACGTGATGCTCAAGCTGTACGACGTCGCCCCCGACGGCACGGCGGTCATGTTCGACGAACAGGTCTCGCTGCTGAGGACGGGGAAGCTCTCCGTCGATCTCAAGGCGACGGACTGGACCCTCGCGGCAGGGCACGTCCTGGCGGTGGAGATCGGGTCGATCCGGACCGGCTCGTGGCGTGACACTCCTTCCGGCGGGACGATCCGGGTCGAGGGAGCACGGCTCGGGCTGGCCCTGGACGACCCTGCCGACGACATCGCCACGGGAGGGGCCCGGTCACCGTATCTGGACACCTATCTGCTCCGGTACACGGTTCCGCTGCCGGCCGGTCCCGGTACGTTCACGGTAGTTCCGGGAGGCCGCCTCTGACGCTCGCGCGGACCGGCGCCGTCCGCCGGGGTTCCCGGACCACTCCCCCGGGAACCCCGGACGGCGCGGGCCCGCGCGCGTGCCCCCGCCGACCGGTGCCGGCCCTCTCAGGGCCCTGCCGTTCTCACCCCAGGGAGGGAAGGCCGAGGTGTTCGCGCAGGGTGGTGCCCTGGTACGCGGTGCGGTAGACGCCCCTCTCCTGGAGTGCCGGCACGAGCGTGTCGACGATGTCGGTGACGGATGCCGGGAGCAGATGCGGCAGGAGGTTGAAGCCGTCGACCGCGCGGGTACGCACGTAGCGCGTCCACTCGTCGGCGACGGACGAGGGTGTTCCGACGAAGGACGGATGTCCCGGGGACACTTCGAGCACCAGTTCACGGATGGTCAGACCGCGTTCCGTGGCAAGGTCTCGCCATTTCCGGATCAGTGCCTGCTTGCCGGTGCGGCGTTCGACGGAGATCGTGCCGCGCGAGGGGTCGAGCTCCTGCTCATCGGGTTCGATGTCGGGCAGCGGTCCGTCCGGGTCGTAGGCGGACAGGTCGGTGCCCCAGTACTGCTCGAGGAAGGCGATCGACCGCGGCCCGCTGACCTGCTCGCCGCGTACCCAGCGGGCCTTCTCCTCCGCGTCGGCCGTGGTGTCCCCGAGCACGACGCTCGCGCCCGGCAGGATCCGCAGCGAGTCCGGTGAACGGCCGTGTCGGGCCAGCCGCTCCCGGAGGTCGGCGGCGTACGCCACGGCCTTGCCGTACTCGGTGTTGGCGGAGAAGACGACGTCCGCGTGGCGGGCGGCCGGTTCGCGGCCGCCGTCCGGGTCCCCCGCCTGGAAGAGCACCGGGCGCCCCTGACGGCTGCCCGGCACGGTGGCGGTGGCACGCAGGCGCACGAGGTCGGTGTCGCGTTCCACCGGGGTGACGGCACCGGGCCTGGCCCAGCTCGTGGCGCGGCCGTCGGGCGCGACGGCGTCCGGGGCCCAGGAGGACCACAGTTCCTTGGCCGCTTCGACGAACTGTCCCGCCCGCTCGTAGCGGCGTTCGTGCTCCAGCCAGCCTCCGCGGCGGAAGTTGGCACCGGTCCAGGCGTTGTCGGTCGTGACGACGTTCCAGCCGGCCCGGCCCTCGGACAACAGATCCAGGCCGGCCAGCCGGCGGGCCAGGTCGGCCGGATAGTTGTAGGTGGTGTTCTGGGTGGCCACCAGCTGTGAGGCACTCCCCCGAGGCGGGGCCGCCCCACCCTCAGGCCGGGCGGCCGGACGCGTCGGCACGCTTCATGACGGGGTACCGACAGGGCTGGGTGACGTCTGGACCTCCGGCTCCTCGCCCGGTTCCACGAGCTGCTCACGTACGTAGTTCCAGACGACGGCGATCAGCGCGGCGGCGGGTACGGCGAGGAGGCTGCCGACGATGCCGGCCAGGCTGCCGCCCAACGTCACCGCCAGCAGGACGACCGCGGCGTGCAGGCCCAGCCCCCGGCTCTGGATCATGGGCTGGAACACGTTGCCCTCGAGCTGCTGCACCACCACGATGATCGCCAGCACGATCAGCGCGTCGGTCAGTCCGTTCGACACCAGGGCGATGAGAACCGCGACGAAGCCGGCGAACAGCGCACCCACGATCGGCACGAACGCGGAGACGAACGTCAGCACGGCCAGAGGCAGCACCAGAGGCACACCCACGATCCAGAGGCCGAGACCGATGAGAACGGCGTCGAGCAGGCCGACGTAGGCCTGGGAGCGCACGAACTCACCCAGGGTGTCCCAGCCACGCGCCGCCACGGTGGGAACATCGGTGGCGAGCCGGCCGGGCAGCTGACGCGCGAGCCACGGCAGGAACCGGGGGCCGTCCTTGAGCATGAAGAACATGAGGAAGACGGCCAGGACTGCGGTGACCACACCGTTGACCACCGTGCTCACGCCGGTGACGACCGTGGTGACCATGCTGCCGACGCTGTCCTGGACACGGGCGGTCGCGGAGTCGAACGCGCCGGTGATCTGGTCGTCACCGATGTTGAGGGGCGGCCCGGAGGCCCACTCGCGCAGCCGCTGGATGCCTTCGACCACGCCGTCGGCCAGTTCCCCTGACTGGGAGGCCACGGGCACCGCGATCAACGCGACCGCTCCCCCGGCCACCAGGAGGAACAGCACCGTCACGGTGGAAGCGGCGAGAGCCGGTGGCCATCCGCGCCGGCGCAGCAATCGCGTCAGCGGCCACGTCAGGGTCGTGAGCAGCAGGCCGACCACGAGCGGCCAGACGACGGACCACATGCGCCCCAGCAACCACAACGCCACTGCGGTCATGACAAGGACCAGGAGCAATTCGCCTGAGACGCGTGCCGAGACGCGGAGGGCCGCGCGGGTCTTGGTTGAGCTCATCGTGACTGACATGCGATTCACCCTATTGGCCCGCAGCGACGCTTCCGACCTCTCGCCCCCGGGCCGGTACCCGCTTCCAGGAGTCCACATGCCTGTGCCCGGGACAGCCGAATCCACGCCTCGGGGAATTCAACTGCGGCGGCACGGGCATATCCCGTCCGGCGGAACGGAGACACGGTGACGTCGCAGAGACAGAACGAACAGACCTGGACCCTTTACGGACAGCGGCAGCTGGACCATGGTTTCCAGCCGCCTGTACCGCAGCGCATCGACTGGGGCTTCTGGCCGGCCGTAGGGCCGGGGGCCGAGCTCCTCGGAGACATCCGGGGCAGACGCGTGCTCGACATCGGATCAGGCCCCGGCCACCACGCCGTCCACCTGGCGCGTGGTCACGGAGCCCTCGTATGCGGCGTCGACATCTCGCCGACCCAGCACCGGCGCGCCACGCGAGCTCATCGCGACGAACCGGGCGTCCGCTTCCTCTGCGCGGACATCGCCGCTCACCTGCGCGGGAGTGAGCTCTACGAGGCGGCCTACGGCGTCCGCACCTTCGGCTGCATCGATCCCCACCACCTGCTGCCCGCCCTGCGCGACGGGCTGACCGGCGGCGCGCCGCTCGTCTTCTCCGCACTGCACACCGACAGCGATGGCCATGGACCGTCCGGTTCGGTGGAATCGCGTCCGGAGGTCATCCGGCTCCGTGACGAGGAACCCATCGCCACGCACATGTGGGTCCTGGACCCAGGTCTGTGGGAGGAGTTGCTCGCCGCTCACCACTTCACCGTGACTGCCACCCACCTCTTGCAAGCGCCCGAGGCCGGGAGTCCGGTCGTGATGCAGGTGATCCAGGCACGGCGCCAGGCGGGTCGGGGCTGATCGAGGGCGTGGAAGGCGCACGCAGGGCCGGCCGGTCCGAGGGGCGCTTCCCACCAACAGCCCAAAGTCGCCCTCGCGTCGGCGGCGACGCCCCCGAGGAGCTCCGGCACGTCGCCGGGGCTCCGGTGCCCCTCTGCGGCGCGTCGCACCCAGAAAATCCTTTCATCCTGATATGCGGCTTTCTTCGAGTCGTCCTAGCCTGACCGGGATCGCAGGCAGTCGATGGCCGGTCAGCCGGCGGAGGGTGAGTTTCCATGGCGAAACGGAGCACACGGTCCGGGTTGCTCGGTGAATTGTCCGCCGAGTTCGCGGGCACGATGATCCTCATTCTTTTCGGCTGTGGCGTGGTGGCCCAGGTGGTGGCCGGCGGAGCCCTGACCGATCCGCCCGGCGGACTCGGGGACCACGACAGCATCGCCTGGGCGTGGGGGCTCGGTGTCACGCTGGGTGTCTACGTGGCGGCACGGCTGAGTGGCGCCCACCTCAATCCCGCGGTGACCCTCGCGCTCGCCACGTTCCGGGGCTTCCCGTGGAGCAAGGTGGCGCCCTACTTCCTGGCGCAGACGGCCGGCGCGTTCGTGGCCGCCCTTCTCGTCCGCTGGAACTACACGGAGGCACTGGCGAAGGCCGACCCCGGGCACACCACCAAGACACAGACGGTGTTCTCCACTCTCCCCGCCAACGGCAATCCGGCCCTGCCGGTGCACGAGTGGGGTGCGTTCCGTGACCAGGTCATCGGCACCGCCATCCTGCTGCTGTTGATCATGGCCATCACCGACATGCTGAACACGCCGCCGGGCGCGAACCTGGCCCCGTTCATCATCGGTCTGGTCGTGGTGGCCATCGGCATGGCATGGGGAACCAACGCGGGTTACGCGATCAACCCGGCCCGGGACTTCGGCCCCCGGCTGGCGAGCTTCATCACCGGATACAACGGAGCCTGGCGGGATCAGTACGGGAACCTCTACTTCTGGGTCCCGATCGTCGGCCCTCTCGTCGGCGGCCTGCTCGGCGCCGGACTGTACAAGGCATTCGTCGGACGGTTCCTGCCGTCCGCGGAGCCCGAGCCACCGGGACGCGTCCCGGCACCCGAGGACTGACCACACCGGCCGGAGAGGTGGTACATCATGGCGGACTTCATCGGCGCGGTGGATCAGGGGACCACCAGCACACGATTCATGATCTTCGACCATGGCGGCAACGAGGTCGCCAAGCACCAACTGGAGCACGCCCAGATCCTGCCGCGTTCGGGCTGGGTGGAACACGACCCGGTGGAGATCTGGGAGCGCACGAACTCCGTGATGCAGAACGCCCTGAGGTTCGGGGGCATCGCGCCGGGTGACCTGGCGGCGATCGGCATCACCAACCAGCGTGAGACAACGGTGATCTGGGACCCGCGCAACGGGCGCCCCTACTACAACGCCATCGTGTGGCAGGACACCCGTACGGACGCCATCGCCGCCGAGCTCGAACGGTCGGGCCGGGGCGACGTCATCCGCCGGAAGGCGGGACTCCCGCCGGCGACCTACTTCTCCGCAGGCAAGATCCAGTGGATCCTGGAGAACGTCGACGGCGTACGGGAAGCCGCCGAGGCCGGTCACGCGATCTTCGGCAACACGGACGCCTGGGTCCTGTGGAATCTGACCGGCGGCCCCGACGGCGGCATCCACGCCACCGACGTGACCAACGCCAGCCGCACCATGCTGATGGACCTGGAGACCCTCGACTGGGACGAGGAGCTGCTGAGCTTCTTCAACATCCCCCGGTCGATGCTGCCCACCATCAACCCCTCCTCCCATGCGGAGGCCTACGGAACGACCCGCACCTCACGGCCGTTGCGCGCGGCCGTCCCCATCGGCGGGGTCCTCGGCGACCAGCAGGCCGCCACCGTCGGGCAGGTCTGCTTCTCACCCGGCGAGGCCAAGAACACCTACGGGACCGGCAACTTCCTGGTCCTCAACACGGGTACGGAACTTGTCCGTTCCCAGCACGGGCTGCTCACCACGGTGGCATACCAGTTCGGCGACAGCCCGGTGGTCTACGCGCTGGAGGGCTCCATCGCCGTGACCGGTTCCGCCGTGCAGTGGCTGCGGGACCAGATGAAGATCATCAAGACCGCGGCGGAGAGCGAGGTGCTTGCCCGGTCGGTCGACGACAACGGCGGCATGTACTTCGTCCCCGCGTTCTCGGGCCTGTTCGCCCCCTACTGGCGCTCCGACGCACGCGGCGCGATCGTCGGGCTCGCCAGGTACAACGACAACGCCCACCTGGCGCGGGCGACCCTGGAGTCCATCTGCTACCAGAGCCGTGACGTCGTCGAAGCCATGGAGCAGGATTCCGGCGTCCACCTCGACGTGCTCAAGGTGGACGGCGGCGTCACCGCCAACGATCTCTGCATGCAGATCCAGGCGGACGTCCTCGGTGTCCCGGTCAGCCGCCCGGTCGTCGCGGAGACCACCGCGCTCGGCGCGGCCTATGCGGCGGGGCTGGCGACGGGCTTCTGGCAGAACACCGACGAACTGCGCGCCCAGTGGCACGAGTCCGAGCGGTGGGCTCCGCAGTGGTCCGAGGAGCAGCGCGAGGAAGGCTACGCGGGCTGGAAGAAGGCCGTGGAACGCACCCTCGACTGGGTGAAGGTCTCCTAGGCCTCGCCTTCTTGCACCACGCCGGGCCGGGGACGGTGACCACGCAGCGTGGACGCCGTCCCCGGCCCCTGCGCGTCCGGGCCACGTCCGTTCGCGCGCCACATCGGTGCGGCTCAGCGCACCCTTCCTCGCGGTTTCAGCGCCACGGGCGGCAGTTCGGGAGCGGGCAGCCGACCTCCGTCGTAGCCCTTCACCTCGCCGAACCGGGGCCCTTCCATCCAGTCCTGGCGCGCCTGTTCGATCTCCTCGTGCGAGCGCCCGACGAAGTTCCACCACATGACGATCTCCTCCGCGAACGGCTCACCGCCGAGCAGCATCAGCCCGGCGTCCGAGGCGGCGCGCAGCGGCAGTTCGGTGCGACCGCAGCCGAGGTAGAGCATCGATCCGGGCAGGACCGGAACGCCGTCGATCTCGGCCTCGCCGGACATCGACAGCACGGCGTACTCGAAGTCGGGGTCCAGCGGCAGCCGAGCTTCGGCCCCGGCGGTCAGCGTCAGGTCGGCTCCGACGATCGGCGTGTAGGCCGTACCGGGTGACGCGGCACCGTCGAGCTCTCCCAGGATCACGGTTGCGGTGAGGCCCGGTGCCGTGACGGCGGGCAGACCGGTGTGGTGCTCGAAGCGGGGCTCCACATGGCGGTCGGAGCCGGGCAGGGCAACCCATAGCTGGGCGCCGTGCAGGAACCTGGCGTGCGGTTTCGGGCTCTCCTCGGAGTGGCTGATGGCCCTGCCCGACGTCATCAGACCCAGTTCGCGCGGCCGGATCTGCTGGAGGCTGCCCAGGCTGTCACGGTGCAGGACCTCCCCCTCGTGAAGCCAGCTCACCGTCTGCAGGCCCATGTGGGGGTGCGGCGGGACCTGCATTCCGGGCTCGTCGGCGATGTCGTCGGGACCGTAGTGGTCCACGAACGCCCAGGCGCCGACCATGCGTCGCCCCAGGTTGGGAAGGAGCCTGCGCACCTCGGTGGACTCGCCGAGCTGGACATGGCGCGGGGTGAGGAGTTCACGCACCGGCTCGGCGACGACGAAGCCGCGTCCCCCGCACACGGAGGGAGTGGCCTGGCGATCGAGATTGCTCATGGCGCACAACCTATTCCGGCAGGGCCGTGGAGCGCCGGTCCCCACGCCGAATATTTAGTGGAATGTTTAACTACCTCGGGGTGTTCAGCCCACCGAGAGCATTGCGGCCGAGGAGGAGAAATGGAAGACACTTACTACGAGTTCGGCACGCCCGCCGACCGCTGGGACCGGGCGCAGATGTTCTTCGAGGCCAAGGAGTACCTCACGGCCGCGCGGATCCTCGGCGGGCTGGTGCAGGAGGTGCCGGAGCAGGTGGCCCCGAGGCTGCTGCTGGCGCGCGCCTACTACCACTCGGCGCGGCTCGGCAAGGCCGAGACGGAACTGCGTGAGGTGCTGGAGCGCAACCCCGTCGAGGACTACGCCCGCCTGATGCTCGGGCGCACCCTCGAGCGCCAGGGCCGGCAGTCGGAGGCCGACACGCACCTGCGGATGGTCCAGGCGATGGCAGGGGATCTCGGGCCCGAGCTTCACGCGCAGGAGCAGCGGATCCAGGGGTGACGATCCCACCGGTTGCGGGTGCGGGGAGCGGCGGAGGACACGCCGCTCCCCGCACCCGTCTCCCCGGCCCGCTCAGCGTTCGGCGTTCGAGACCCTGTCCAGCCATTCGGTCATCAGCGCCGATTCGGCCGTACTGAGCCCGGATCCGTGCGACCGGCGCAGCAGAGCACCCAGCGTCGCCGCCGCGGAGGGTACCGCGGTCTCCACAGGCGCACCCGGGGACACGTCCGCCGTGAATACAGCGGCGTGCACCGCGTCGCGCACGCGCGCGGACATGCCGACGTCCGGGAAGGTCACGGGCCGGGACACCAGCATGAGCGCGACACCCGTGGTGGCGGACATGATCATCTGGGCGGCCAGTTCGGGGGCGACGCGCAGCTTGCCCTGCGCGGCGGCCCGCTCGAGGTCGTGCGTCAGGATGCGGTGCGCCTCGATGGCGGATCCCGGCGGTGTCCGCATCGCCGGTGAGTTCATCAGCCGGTACAGATTGGGGTTGCGGAGAGCGAAGTCGACGTGGCTGTCCCATCCGTTCCGCAGGTCCTCGACGGGATCGGTGGTGTCGCCTCGCTCCCGCTTGGTCGCCAGGTAGGCGTCGAAGCCGTGATCGACGACGGCCGAGAGCAGACCTTCCTTGTCCCCGAAGTGCCGGTAGAGGGCCGGCGCGCCGACCTGCGCCGCCTCGCACACGGCGCGCGTGGAGATCTCCCCGTCAGGAGACTCCGCGACCAGCCGGGCCGCGACTTCGAGGATGCGCGCTCGTGTACTCACCGGAGGGACGCTATCAAGGCGCGTGCTGCGCGGATCGGACGGTGGCACCGGACGGCAGCCATTCCGTGACCGGCCTGCCCTCCCGGCCCGCGGACCGGGCGGACCAGGGGCACCGCCTCAGATGATGCCGCCGTTGGCACGCAGCACCTGACCGTTGACCCAGCGGGCGGGGCCGGCGAGGAAGGACACGACCTCCGCGATGTCCTCGGGGGCACCGAGCCGCTCGAGGGGAGGCTGCGCGGCCATCCTCGCGATGGTCTCCTCGTCCTTGCCGTCCAGGAACAAGGCGGTGGCGGTCGGCCCGGGCGCGACCGCGTTGACCGTGATGTCCCGGCCACGCAGCTCACGGGCGAGGATCAGCGTCATCGCCTCCACAGCGCCCTTGGTGGCGGCGTAGGCGGTGTATCCGGGTATGGCCAGCGCCAGCACCGAGCTGGAGAAGTTGATGATGGCCCCGCCGCCCCGCAGTCGGCGTGCCGCTTGCTGGTCGACGACGAAGGTGCCGCGGACATTGGTGCGGTACATCCCGTCCAGCGCGTCCAGGTCGAGATCGACCAGCGGCGAGAGGGACATGATCCCTGCGGCGTGGACGACCACGTCGACGCCACCGAAGGCCTCCTCGGCCGCGTCGAACAGCGCGGCGACCGCCGCCTCGTCCGCGACGTCCGCCTGGTGCGCGACGGCCTGGCCACCCGCAGCGACGACGGCCGCGACCGCGGCTTCCGCCTCGGTCTTGTTCCCCGCGTAGTTGATGACCACCGCGAATCCGTCGGACGCCAGCCGCTCGGCACTCTCCCGGCCGATACCTCGCGAGCCCCCGGTCACAAGAGCGACCCTGCGCGTGCTGGTGGTGTGCTGCTCGGTCATGACGATGCTCCTGAGGACATGGACGATCCGCCGGTTCCACGGACCTGGGCAAAATCAACGCTAACACCATTACGTTATCGCCGCTATCGCTCGATCGTGGCGGACCCCGGAGCACCGCTGACGCTGCCCCCGAGCGCGAGCGCCGATACACCTCCCCTGACACACGGTGGACGACACGACACGGACGGCACGGCACGGCACGGCACCGCGACGGCCCCGCAGCACGTGCCGGCCACGTCATGATCAACTTATGGACGTACGACCGCTCACGCCTGCCTGCGGGCGGTCCATACAGGCGTCGCACAGGCGCAGGTCAGGCGTAGGACAGACAGGCCGAGGACGCCCGCCACAGGCACGTCAACGGCGGCCGACGCGCACCTCCCCCGCCCGAACCGGCCGACGGCATCCGTTCACCGCGCCCCGTCGCGACGCCGGCGCGCCGCGGCTGCCGTCAGACGAATGGAGTCGCGGGAAGCACGATCGCGGTCACCGCGAAGCCGTCGTCGACGAGCCATCGGCCCTCGTACGCGCTCGGCATCCCGGGTGCGACCCGCAGGAGTTCCGCAGTGAAGGTGCCTTCCGTGGCGCTGTCGGGGCTCGAGCGGAAGACGATGTCCGCCTCGGAGAAGTCGAGTTCGATCCGGGTGAGCGGGAACCACGTCTTGAAGACGCTCTCCTTGGCGCTGAACAGAAGGCGGTCCCAGTGAACCGTCCCGCTGTCCGCGCCCAAGGGCCTCCTCGCCCGTTCCGAAGGCAGGGAGATCACCTCCCACACGTCGGGCGGAAGCGGCGCGTTCGGCTCCGCGTCGATACCGACCGCGCGCGCGTCGGACGTCCTGGCCAGTACCGCCGCCCGGTACCCCTCGCAGTGCGTCATGCTGCCGACGGTTCCCTCGGGCCACCGGGGCATGCCCCGATGCCCCGAGAGCACCGGCGCCGGAGGCAGTCCCAGGTCGGCCATGGCCTTTCTCGCACAGGCGCGTACGGCCGCGAATTCGTGTCGCCGGCGGTCCACGCTGGAGGCCACCTGCCGGACCTCCTCCGGGTACAGGCTTCCCTCCGGCGCATCCGTCTCGTGCGTGTCCGAGCAGGCGACGTACGCGGGAAGAAGACGTTCGATCACGAGCCCTCGCCCTTCGTGGCCGGGGGCTCCTGTCCCCCGTAAGGAAGGATCTGCCGGAGCAGTCCACGCGGATGGCCCCGCTTCCGCCACTCCCTGGGGTAGCCGATCGACACCTCCTCGAACCGTACGCCGTCGTGCCAGGTCGTACGGGGGATGTGGAGGTGTCCGTAGACGACCGCGGCGACGTTGAAGCGACGGTGCCAGTCGGCGGTGAGTTCCGTGCCGCACCACTGGGCGAACTCCGGGTACCACATCACCGACGTGGGTTCACGCAGGAGCGGCCAGTGCCCGGCGATCACGAGCGGCACGTCGGGGTCATGGGCGGCCAGCCGCTGTTCGGTGAGCGCCACCCGCGCCCGGCACCAGTCGTCCCGGGTCGCGTACGGGTCGGGGTGCAGCAGGTACTCGTCGGTGCACACGACACCCGCGTCGTGGGCACGCGCGAGGGACTCCTCCTTCGACGTCACGCCCGGAACCCTGAAGGAGTAGTCGTACAGGAGGAACACGGGGGCGACCGCAACCGGACCGTCGTCGCCCTGCCAGTGGGGGTAGGGGTCCTCGGGCGTCGTCACGCCGAGCTCCCGGCACACCTTGACGAGGTGCTCGTACCGCTCCTGGCCGCGGAGCCGTACGGGGTCCTTGTCCACCGTCCAGAGTTCGTGGTTCCCGGGGGTCCACACCACATGGGCGAACCGGCCTGCGAGCAGTTCCAGCGCGCGCTCGACCTCTTCGGCCTCCTCCGCCACGTCCCCCGCGACGATGAGCCAGTCCTCGTCGCCGGACGGGTGCAACCGGTCGGCGACGGGACGGTTGTCGGCGATGCCGACATGGAGATCGCTGACTGCGAGAAGCCTGCCACCGCCGTTCGACGTGTGCGGCGCGGGCCCGGCGGGTGAGCTCATTGTTCGAATTTAGCGTCTCCATGGTCCTTCTGGGGCCGCACTGCTCAACATGCCCGCAGTTCGTCCGCTCGCGATGATTGACCGACCGCGTCGAGGGAACGCGGCGACTCATGCACGACGCCCCAGACGACGACGGAGAAGGGAAGGCGACGATGCCCGACGCCGAGCGACCGCAGGACCCGACCCAGCTCCATCCGCGGCCCGAATTCCCCCAGCAGGAGCAGGAACATCCCGGCCGGACCGGCCCCATGGATCCGCCTCCGGACCATGGCGAGGACTCGTACCGGGGCCATGAGCTCCTGCTCGACCGCAAGGCGGTCGTCACCGGCGGGGATTCCGGCATCGGCCGCGCCGTCGCCCTCGCCTTCGCACGTGAGGGGGCGGACGTGCTGCTGACCTTCCTTCCCGAGGAGGAAAGCGAGGCGGAGGAGACCGCTCGGCTCGTCGAGCAGGCCGGGCGAAGGGCTGTTCCCGTCGAATGCGACATCCGCGAGGAAGGGGCGTGCCTGGCTCTCGTCGAGAGGGCGGTGTCGGAGTTCGGCCGGATCGACGTCCTGGTGAACAACGCCGCTTACCAGATGTCGCAGCCGGACGGCATCGCCGCCATCTCGACCGCGCAGTTCGACCGCGTGGTGCGTACGAACCTGTACGGCATGTTCTGGCTGTGCAAGGCCGCCCTTCCGCACATCCCGTCCGGCGGCTCCATCATCAACACCACCTCGGTGCAGGCGTACAAACCCAGCCCTCACCTCCTGGACTACGCCATGACGAAGGGAGCCATCGTCACCTTCACCCAGGGCCTGGCACAGATGCTGGCGTCGGACGGAATCCGCGTCAACGCCGTCGCGCCCGGGCCCGTCTGGACGCCTCTCATCCCCGCGACGATGCCCGACACCACGGAGTTCGGAAAGCAGAGCCCCCTGGGAAGGCCCGCGCAGCCGGCCGAGATGGCACCGGCCTACGTCTTCCTCGCCTCGTCGAACGCGTCCTTCATCACCGGGGAGATCATGAACGCGACAGGCGGGACGCCGCTTCCCTGACTCTGATTCACCCGTCGGACCCGAGGGAAGGCGCCGTACATGCGCGCAGATCACCGCGAAGCCCCTGTTCTCGACGCACTGGCAGCCTACAAGGGGAAGGGAGAACTGGCGTTCACCCCGCCCGGCCACAAACGGGCGCGTGGAGCCGATCCGGCGGTACGCGCCGTCCTGGGCGACGCCGTGTTCTTCGGGGACCTGCTCGCCATCGGCGGGCTGGACGACCGCCGTCAGACCTCCGGTGTGCTCCGGCGGGCGGAGGCACTGATGGCCGAAGTGGGACACCGAGCGTCATCTGGCCCATCCCCCGTCCGCCGAAGCGTACGAAAGGGCCTTCGACCAGCACCCGGACGCCTGCGGGGCCCTGGTCACCAGCCCCACCCCGTACAGTTCCGCGGCGGACCTGTGTGCCATCGCCGAGGTGTGCCACCGGCGTTGCGGTACCTGCGTACGGGAGTCGCCGCCGGCATGAACGTGCCCGACGCGGCCGATCCCACTCTGCGGACGGTGCGCGTCTGCAAGGAGGGCGAGGGCACGGAGGCGTGAACGCCGACGGAACACACGGATGCGCGCGGCGAGGAGACACGCGGATGTCCGCCGCACACGACGAAAGGAACGGACATGCCCGTCGCCACCTACGGTCTCGTCGCTCTCGACTGCCCCGACCCGAGGTCCCTGGCCGAGTTCTACCGGGGCGTCCTGGGCGGTGAGGTCAGGAACGACTACCCGGACTGGTACGACCTCTACGCTCCGGGAGGTGCGCGCATCGCCTTCCAGAAGGCACCGGACCACCGGCCGCCGGAGTGGCCGCGCGGCGATCGCAACTCCCAGCAGGAGCACCTGGACCTCGACGTGACGGACATCGAGCGTGCGCAGCAGGAGGTGCTGACGCTGGGCGCCACGCCGCTGGATCTCGACGACCGGGGCGGGGAGCGCCCGTTCCGCGTGTACGCCGATCCGGCGGGACATCCGTTCTGCCTCTGCTGGCACTGATCGCCCGTCACCGGGTGGGCGGGCGGCCGGTGCCGACCGCCGCCCTTTCCCTCGCCGCGGGCCGACGCGCCGTGTCGCCTGCTCGCCTGGCACCGCGGCACGACCAGAATGGACGACCATGAGCCGAAGCGCCCTCGTCGTCATCGACATGCTCAACACGTACAGCCACCCGGATGCCGAGATCCTCATCCCGTCGGTGCGCGAGGCTCTGCCCCACATCGTCGGGCTGATCGAACGGGCCCGGGCCGACGGGGTACCGGTGATCTATGCGAACGACAACTTCGGCGAGTGGCGCTCCCACCACGGCGAGATCATCGAGGCGACCCTCGCCGGTCCTCACAGGGACTTGGTGGAGCCCCTGCTTCCGGACGGCGATTCGTTGTTCGTCGTGAAGGCCAGGCATTCGATCTTCTACGAGACGCCCCTGACCTACCTGCTGTCGCAGCTCGACGTGAGCCGCGTGGTGCTCTGCGGTCAGGTCACCGAGCAGTGCGTCCTGTACTCGGCTCTCGATGCGCACATCCGCCACCTCGCGGTGACCGTTGCGGACGACGCGGTCGCCCATATCCACCAGGACCTGGCCCGGGCGGCCCTCCGGATGATGGAGCGCAACATGGACGCGTCGATCCGCAAGGCGTCGGCGGTCGACTTCTGAGCCGGTGCACCGCTCCGGAACGGCGCTCAGACCGCGCCCTCGTCCGGCGGCCGCGGAACGGTGCACGGGCGCAGGACCATGTGCGAGTCCTCGGAGGCCGCCACCATGGCGAACGGGAAGCGGTCGAGCTCCAGGCAGAGTGCGACATCGTCAGGATGGACTCCCTGACGTACGCCCTCCGCCAGTTCGGCCGCGGCCCGTGACCCGGCGGCACGGCGGAGGAACTCGGCCGCGTCCCTCCCTTCCCCGGCGGCCCGGCGAGCGATGTACTGGGCGCAGGCCAGGTCTTCGTCGGCCTGCCCGTCCTCGCCGGTGACCACGAACGTGACCTCGTCGCACTCGCGTGCCCGCAGCACCCGGGCCGTCGCCTCCGCCACCACGAAGCCGGCGCACAGCACCAGCGAGGCGTCCTCGACCGCCAGGGCGCCGACCGTCCCGGCCGTGGTCTTCTGCACGACGGTGCGTCCGCCGAGGTCGACGGACCGCAGCAGGCCCGGCGAATTGACCAGGTCGAACCCGGGTGCGGACGCGCCGTCCTTGAGCGCCAGCCGGTCGGGGTGGCGCGCCTTGAGGGCCAGAGCCTCGTCCAGCGACCCCGCGAGAACGATCTTTTCCGCTCCCCGGGCGAAGGCCCAGGCTGCCACGGTGAAGGCTCGCATGACGTCGACGACGACCGCCACGGACGGAGTCTCGGCCAACTCGGCGATGCCGACGAAACGGGAGTCCATGCGGGTCATGGTCGGCCATGCCCGGCCCGGAGCGGCCGGAGAGTGACCCGCATCACGTCGAGGCGGCCGGGCACCCCCGGAACCGGTCGGGACCCGCAGCCCTCCTAAATATGTAGACTGACCTACCCAATCAAGGAGCGCGTGAGATGACCGGGCCCGTCCAGGCAGCACCACAGCCCAGGAAGCGGCAAGGCGCCGCACGCCGGAAGCTGCTCGACGCGGCCGCGCGCCGCTTCTACGCGGACGGCGTGTCGGCCACCGGCATCGACACGATCACCGCCGAGGCGGGCGTCGCGAAGATGAGCCTGTACAACAACTTCTCCTCCAAGGCCGATCTGGTGCTCGCCTACCTGGACGCACGGCACGAGGAGTGGCTGGACCTGTACAGGTGCCGGATGGAGAGCGCCCGGGACGGCCGCGACGGCGTACTGGCGGTCTTCGACGCCTACGCCGACCACGCGCGGTTCGCGTACGAGCGCGGCTTCCGCGGCTGCGGCCTGCTCAACGCCGCCGCCGAGCTGCCGGCCGGTGACGAGGGCCGGGCTGTGGTGCGTCGTCACAAGGAGCACGTCGAGGCGCTGCTCTCCGCACACGTGGCGCAGCTGCTGGCCGGCCGACCCGAGGAGGTGGGCCCCGTGGCGGAGCACCTGTCGTTCCTCCTCGAAGGGGCCATGGCACGGGCCGGTCTGGAGGGCTCGGCAGCCCGTGTGGAGCACGCGCGGACGATGGCCTCGGATCTCCTGGAGCGTCTGTGACCGGGACCGCCGGACGCGGGGCCGCGCCTGTGGGTGCGGCGTCGGCGTGCGTGCTGCTCGCCTCGGTGCTGTGGGGCACCACGGGTACCGCCGCGGCGCTCGCACCGGACGTGGGCCCGCTGGCGATCGGAGCCGTCGCCATGGGGCTGGGCGGACTGCTCCAAGCCGTCGTCGCCGCTCCCCGAATCCGGCGTGAGGCACCCCTGTTGCGCGCTGAGCGCGGTGTGGTGCTGCTCGGCGCCCTGGCCGTGGCGGCCTATCCGCCGGCCTTCTACAGCAGCATGCACCTGGCCGGGGTCGCCACCGGCACCGTGGTGTCGATCGGCTCCGCCCCCCTCGCCTCCGCGCTGATCGAGCGGGTCGTCGACGGCCGTCGCCTCACCCGCCGCTGGATCACGGGTGCGGTGCTCGGACTGTCCGGGACGGTGCTGCTGTGCGCGGCCGAGGCGACTGCCGGAGCGTCTTCCGGGCCCGGCGCACGCTCCGCCGGTTCGACCGTGCTCGGCGTGGTTCTCGGTCTGACGGCAGGGCTCACCTACGCCGTCTACTCCTGGGCGGCCCACCGCCTGATCGGACGCGGCCTCACCTCCGGGGCGGCCATGGGCACCGTCTTCGGGATCGGCGGACTGCTGCTCGTACCGGTGCTGGCGGCCACGGGCGCGCCACTGCTGGACTCCTGGTCCGCTGCCGCCGTCGGCGCCTACATGGCGCTGGTCCCCATGTTCCTCGGTTACGTCCTGTTCGGCTGGGGTCTCGCCCGCGTACGGGCCAGCACCGCCACCACCCTGACCCTTCTGGAGCCCGCCGTCGCGGCCGTGCTGGCTGTCCTGGTCGTCGGTGAACGCCTCCGCCCCGCCGGCTGGGCCGGTGTCGCTCTGATCGTCTGCTGCCTCGGCGTGCTCACCGTGCCGTTCCCCGGCGTGGCCGGTCGCCGGGCCGCGACGACCCCTCCGCGCCCTCTCCCGGCTTTGGAGGAGGATGCGGACGTGCCCGTGCCCCACCGCGCTCCGGCCGGGGAACACGTGCGCGCGGAAGGGCACTGAGACCGTGATCGCGCGCATCACCCCGGTATCTCGAGCATGTCCGGGGCCGGGCGCTGCTCCGGCTGCGACGAGATACGCGCGACGGGGAGCGGCCGCACCGGCCGCTGCGTGCCGGTCGATGCCGGGTCGGATGTCAGGTCATCGGGCGTGGGTGGGCCGTCCGTGAGGAGTTCGATCAGCGTGATGCGCGCTCGAGCGACGCGCGAGCGCACCGTCCCCACAGGGCAGCCGATGACCGTGGCGGCCTCCTTGTAGGGGATGCCGAGGAGTTGGGTGAGGACGAACGCCTCACGCCGGTCGGCCTGGATCGACGACAGCAGCTCGGCGAGGGCGACGCCTTCGTCGAAGCCGGGAGTGCCGCACGGCTGGGCCTGCTCCGCCGCCCTCTGCCAGTCGTCACGGTCCGCGAGTCTGGGCCTGGCGGCGGCACGGCGGAAGCTGTCCGCGACGGTTCGGCGGGCGATGGAGAGCAGCCATGTGCGGGCGGACGAGCGGCCCTCGAACCCGGGCAGGCCGGTGAGCGCCCGGAGGAAGACGTCCTGGGTCAGGTCGTCGGCAGCCTGGGTCTCCCCGCTGAGGTGGGCGACGTAGCGCCAGACGTCGCTGTGCAGCGCGCGTACGAAACGGTCCGCCTTGACGGGGTCCCCGTCCCGGGCCGCGAGAGCCAGCCGTGTCGCCGCCGCGTCGGAGGCGGCCGTGTACCGGGTCGCCGTCGCGTCGGACGCGCGGGTGGGCTGTGTCGGAGCCGGCGTTCCGCCGGCAGACGGGTCCTGGACATGAGTCATCGCCACAAGGTCCTTACAGACGCGTGATGTCCGGCGACGCCCGAGGCGTGCCGGTGAAGGGGGACGGCCTGCCCTCGGGCAGCACCGATGCCCGAGGCGCGGCTCGGTGCTCCACGCGCGCTCGGGGAAGCCCACTGCCGCCGGGCCCGTCCGCCCGGACAGGGCCGGACGGGACAGGGACGCCGTGCAGGGTCAGGCACGGCTCCGCACGGAAGGCCTAGGCGACAGCCGTTCCTCTCGGCGGACCCCGCGAGGTGATGCTGTGGACCAGCAGAAGCCGCGTGAGCGACTGCGGTGTACGCCGCCACCGGACGCGGGGGCTTGGACGCTCCGGGGGCGCGGCAAGACGGAGAAGGAGGTGGAGCGGCGTCCGGAGGCGCCAGGCGAGGGCACGCAGTACCCGGAAGAGGGCCCGTTCCCCGTACGCGAGCCACAGGCCGCACAGCACGGCGGCCAGCAGGTGCGCCCCGAGCATCCCGGTCGGCGCCGCGGCGACCACGCCCTGCCCTCCGTGCGCCGCCTGCACCGTCCCGGCGGCGTCGGTGGGCATGCCGTGCATCGCGTGGAGGCCGTGCCCGGCCGGACCGGCGGCAGGGGCGAAGGTCCCGGGAGGCGGACGGGAGATGACGCTCCCCAGCCCGGCGTCCGTGACGACCGCGACCGCGTCCCGCTCGGAGAGCACGGTGGCGCCGTCCCCGCACAGCAGTCTCTCGGCCCACTGGCGGGCGAACGTTTGCGTGGGCAGCGGAGGCGGCTGGGCCGACAAGGACTGGGCGAAGGCGAATCCCTGGTGGAGAGCCGTCTGTGCCGCCACGGCGGCCGCGGTGACGGCGAGCAGTCCCCTCTCACGGCCGGCGAGGGCCCAGGCGGCCGCGGCCGTGCCTCCGAGCGCTGCGAAGATCACCGGCCCGGACACCGGTGTGCCCGACATGAGGACGTGCCCCGTCGCCGCGAGCGGCACGCAGACGGTTGCGAACAACACGGCCCGCACGGCGCGGGAGTACCGGCCCGGCTTCATCGCGGCACCGTCCTTCCGCCCGTGTCCGGACCCGCGCAGCCGGGTGCGCGTGCTCCGCGGCCCGGCGAGGGACGGAGGTCGGACGTCGCCCGCGGTACCGCACGGAGACACTCTCCACCGCGTCCCCGCCGCACCTGATCAGGCCTCAGTCACGGAGCAGGGCGTCGAGTTCACGGATGAGCTCTCCCACACGTCCGCCCCCGGAGGGTGCGCCGGGCAGGCGGCCGAGGACGGCGGTGACGGCCGCCGGCGCGTCCCGGCGGGCCCGGTCGAGGCTCTCCGCCACGCCGGGCCGGCCCTCCGTGGCTGCCAGCTCCCGCGCCCGCAGCGCGTGGGCCGCCGCTCCGAGGACATGCTTCACCTGATGGGCACTCGCCTTGGGATGCAGGAACGCGGCGGCGGCCGCATGGCTGGCCGAGCGTGCCGCATCGGCCGCGCCGGGTGACTCGGCGCCTGCCGCGGCTTTGTACGCCGCCCACGCGCTCTGCCGCAAGCGGTTCGTACGGGGCCCGCCCTCGGCGAAGGTCCGCGCCGCGTCGACCGCGTCGCGGGGTCGGGTGTCGGCGGGAAGGCCGCCCTCGTAGATCGGCAGCACCGTGCGCGCGCAGTCGGCCGCATAGCCCGCGATCTCCCGAAGTTCGTCGTCGCTCAGCTCGATCCTGTCCGAGTCGGTAGGCACAGCTCCATCCTGTCGTACGCCGCCTCCGCCGGGAAGCCGCGGGCCGCCCGCACCTGTGAACAACCCGCCGTCTCCACGTGTGTCACGGGCCGGCACGGGCAGGCCCGCATCCGGAGCGGGTCCGGTCCGCCGGTCAGTCGGCGGTGGCGTAGCTGCGCCTGCCACGCCGGTAGGCGTACTCACCGAGCACGATGTCCAGGGCGAGGAACGCCACCAGCGGGATGCCGAGCAGCGGTACGAAGTACCCCAGGACCGCCACGGCCGCCATCAGCGGCACGAGCACCTGGGGCGGGACCTTCTGCCACGCGCCCCGCGGCAGCGGACGGCCGAAGGCGGAGCCCCGTCCGCGCTGCCACCACATCCGGTAGCCCAGGACGATCAACAGGATCAGACCGGAACAGAGGGCGACGAGCGCCAGCTGGTTGAGCAGCCCGAACAGGACGCCGGTGTGCGCGTCGATGCCCCAGCGGGTCAGTTTGGCGAGAACCGGGTAGTCGGCGAAGCGCACCACGTCGGTGACCTCGCCGGTCGCCGGGTCGATGGCGACCGCGTCCTGCTTCTCGGGCCAGCTCCGCTGGATCTGGCGCACGACGTACCCGGAGGAGTCGGCAGGAGGAACGATCTCCACCGGGTTCGAGAGACGCTCGGCCCGAGCCGTGCTCAGAGCGGCGTCGAGTCCGATGTCCTCGCCCGGCGCCCCCGCGGGGGCGCCCGCCCCCATGTGCTCGGCGTGTTCGCCGCCGGACGACGAGCCCGAGTCGAGGACCGGGGTGGTCTGGCCGACGGCTTCGCGCAGCTCCGTGACGTTCTGTCCCGCGTACGTCGACCAAGTGAGGCCCGTCGCCGACACGACGAAGAGACCGGCCGCCGCCCACACGCCGACCGTTCCGTGCAGCGAGAGGGTGCGGCGACGGCCTGTCGCCCCGCGGATCCTCCGTCGTGCCCGACGCCGACCGAACCACAGCACCACCCCGCCGCCGGCTGTCACCCAGAGCCAGCTGGCGGCGAGTTCGCTGTAGAGACGGCCCGGCTGACCGAGGTGCAGATCGCGATGGAGTTCGTCGATCCAGGTGCGCAGGGGGAGCGCTCCGGTGGATCCGTACTGCTCCAGCGCTCCGGTCACCTCGCCTGTGTACGGGTCCACGAACACGGCGAGCGTGTGGTCGGGGTCCACCCCCGGAACTCCGGACAGGAGGACCCGTGTGGTCGCGCCGTCCTCCGACGAGGGCCGGACCGCGGCGACCTCTCCTTCGGGATGCGCCTTCCGGGCCGCGGTCACCTGTCGCGAGACCGGCAGCTCGCTCCCGCCGACGGGCACCCGTAGCTCCTCGGCGTACACGATCTTCTCCACCTGGTACGAGGCCGCGTACAGGAGGCCCGTGGTGGCGGCGACCAGCAGGAACGGTGCGATGAGCACTCCGGCGTAGAAGTGCAGTCTCCGCACGAGCGGCCGGAGCGGCGCCCATACGGAACGCGTCCCCGGCGGATCGGGCCTCCCGCCCTCCTGCGGGTCACCGGGGGTGCGGACGGCCGGCTCGACGGACATGAATGGTCTCCTCTACGCGCGGGACGGGCGGACCCGTGGTCAGCCGGTCGAGTAGTCGGAGAGGAGGGCGTGCGAGTTCCCGGCGCGCGATGTGATGTGGGCCACGCGCACCGGTGCGGACGGCCGGGTCTCAGCCCGCCGCCGCGCGGTAGGGGCGGAAGAAGGCGCGGATCTCCTCCGCGTAGAGCTCGGGCTCCTCGAACGCGGCGAAGTGCCCGCCACGCGCCGGCTCGGTCAGACGCACCATGTTCGTGGTGCGCTCCAGCCACTGCCTCGGCGGGCGGACGACGTCGCCGGAGAAGAGCGAGAAGCCGGACGGCACCTCGACCCGCCGGGCGTGCTGTGCGGGCGGGATCGCGGCGTTCGCCCGGTACATCCGCATGGACGAGCCGATCGTCTCCGTCACCCAGTAGAGCGTGACGTTCGTCAGGATCTCGTCCTTGGTGAAGCTCCGCTCGATGTCACCGCCGCAGGCGCTCCAGCTCCGGAGCTTCTCGACGATCCATGCCGCCAGGCCGGCGGGTGAGTCGCTGAGTCCGAAGGCGGCGGTCTGCGGCTTCGTGCGGTGGATCGCGGCGTAGGCGCCCTCGCTCGCGCCCCAGGCCGTCGTGCCGTCGATCCAGGACCGCTCCTCCGGCGAGAGCTCCGCCGGGTCACCGGTGAAGACGGGCAGCCCGCCGTCGGTGCGATGGACGGCGACGACCCGGTCGGGGTGGTCGAGGCCGAGGTAGCGGCTGACGTGGCTGCCGACGTCCCCGCCCGCCGCGCCGAACTTCTCGTAGCCGAGGACGGTCATGAGTTCGGCCCACAGACCCGCGACGTCGATGGAGTCGAGGGGCCGGCCGGTGGGCCGGTCGGAGTACCCGAAGCCCGGCATGTCGGGCACGACCACGTCGAACGCGTCCGCGGGATCGCCACCGTGCGCGCCGGGGTCGGTGAGGAGCGGGACGACCTTGGAGTAGCGCCAGAACGAGTCCGGCCATCCGTGGCTGAGGACCAGCGGCAGGACCGGCCCGACGGGGTCCACGGCGCGGGCGTGCACGAAATGGATCCCGAGGCCGCCCACCGGGACCCTGAAGCGCGGGAGCCGGGCGAGGGCCGCCTCCTGCGCCGGCCAGTCGAAGCTCTCCGCCCAGTGGTCCACGAGCTCCCGGAGGTAGTCCAGGTCCGCCCCGAGGGACCACCCGGCGTCCTCAGGCGCGTCCGGCCAGCGCGTCGCGCGCAGGCGCGTGCGCAGGTCTTCGAGCACCGCGGGGGCGGCCTGCTGGATGAACGGCTCAGGGCGGGGCAGAGGATCCGGCATGGACGCATCCTAGGGTCGCGCCCCGCTGCGGATCACCCGTTCCCACGGCTTTCGGCCGGGCGAGCGGGCCCGGGAGGGTGCGACACCCCCAGGAGTACAGTCGCCCTGCCCCGTTGCCGTCATTACACAAGGTGAGAGATGTCCAGTCACATAGACCAGCAGATCGAACATTCCAGACCTGACGATGCCTCTCTGTACGCGGATCGCGCGCAGCGGCTGCGCCGGAGGCTGGAACGCCTCATCGGCATCGCCGCGACCGAGGGCAACAAGCTCGTCCCCCTCCGTAACGGGGACCAGATCTTCTCCTCGATGCTGGAATCCATCCGTGCCGCCGAACACACCGTCGACATGATGACGTTCGTGTACTGGCGGGGGGAGATCGCCTGCGACTTCGCCGAGGCGCTCTCGGAGCGTGCGCGGGCCGGTGTGCGCGTCCGGCTGCTGCTGGACGGGTTCGGGTCCCGGCTCATCGAGAAGGACCAGCTGGCGATGATGGAGGAGGCGGGGGTGGAGGTGGCCTGGTTCCGCAAGCCGCTGTATCTGTCGCCGCTCAAGCAGAACCACCGCTGCCACCGCAAGGTCCTCATCACGGATGAGGAGACGGCCTTCACCGGCGGGGTCGGGATAGCCGAGGAGTGGTGCGGCGACGCCCGCGACGAAACCGAGTGGCGGGACACCCACGTGCGGGTGCAGGGCCCGGCGGTGGACGGTCTGGCCGCCGCCTTCGCGCAGAACTGGGCCGAGTGCCACGACGAGCTGTTCACCGACCGTGACAGGTTCGTCGACGCCACGCAGCACGGCGACGCCGTCGTCCAGGTGGTGCGTGGATCGGCCGGATTCGGCTGGCAGGACATGCAGACGCTGCTCCGCGTCGTCCTCGAGTCCGCCGAGGAGCGGATCCGGCTCACCACGGCGTACTTCGCGCCCGACGCGTACTTCGTCGAGCTGCTGTGCGCCGCCGCCCGCCGGGGCGTGTCCGTGGAGATCCTCCTCCCCGGGCCGTACACGGACAAGCGGGTGTGCCAGCTGGCGGGCCAGAACTTCTACGAGGACCTCACCGCCTGCGGCGTGAAGATCTACCAGTACCAGCCGACCATGCTGCACACCAAGGTGCTGACGGTGGACGGTGTCGCCTCGCTGATCGGTTCGACCAACTTCAACCGCCGTTCGCTGGAGCACGACGAGGAAGTGATGCTGGCGGTGCTGGACCGGGACTTCACCGCCACGCTGGACGGTCACTTCGAGGAGGACGTGAAGAAGAGCACACTGATCGACGGGGCCCGCTGGAAGCGCCGCTCCCCCGTGCAGAGGCTGCGCGAGGTGGCGGTCCTGCCGATCCGCCGCTTCCTGTGACGGTCGGACGCCGGTACGCGACCACGAGAAGTGGTCGCGTACCCGTGCCGCCCCCGGTCGGCCGGTACACGGATGTGTGACGGCCGCCGACCGGGGCATACGGGCTGTCACCTGCCGCTTGTCAGGTGAAGGGAGCGGTCCATGAGTGAGAGCGTCGAGACACGGCTGGAAGCGACACCGGTGGTGACGGAGCCGGTGCCCGATCTGCAGTTGCAGCTGCTGATCCAGCTGCTGGACAGGGAGCAGCGCTCCAGTCTGCCGATCACCCTCGCCCTGGCCGGTGGCGTACTCCACGGAGACGTGATCGGTCACGAGGCGTGGAAGGCGGACTGGGCACGGAGCCTCCGCCAGGTCGAGGGCGAGGGCGCGAACCTGATCGCCGAGTTCCCCGAGACGGTGGACCAGGGCATCAGGGAGCTGGGTGGCGGGGACGTGTCGTCGCAGCTGCCGCGGTGGATCCACCTCAGGGACGCCACGCTGATGTCCGGAGGCGCGGGGTCGCTGCGGCTGCCCCTGTGGCGCGGCCGTCTGGCCGATGTGTCGGGGTGGGCGCTCGGCCGGCCGCAGTGACGGGACGGCGCCGGCAGGCGGACGGGACGGCACGTGGTACCTGTCCCTCGCCGCCCGAGGGCGGGCCGGCGTGCCGGTCACGGGGCGTGCCGGACGGGCGGCTCCTTCGCCAGCTGGGCGTCGAGCGCGGCGAGAAGCCAGTCGTGCGCCGATCCGGGCGTCGGCTCGGGCCGCCCCGACGGGCGGCCGACCAGCTCCGACGTGAGCTCCCAGTAGCGGTCGATGCGCGGATCGGCGGCCAGTCGGAGGGCGAGCCCCGACCTGAACGCACCGGTGTCCGCGGTCCGGTGGACGCTCGCGTAGGCGTCGACGAATCCGTCGAGCGCGTCCCCCGCGTACGGCTCCCTCCCCCGCCGCATCTCGGCACCGGCCAGGTCGTACGCCTCGGCCAGGCCCGCGTACAGCACGGCTGACTCCCGCGCCCCGGCGGCCTCGTGGGCGTGGGGCTGGGTCACCTCGTTCCCCTCACAGGGACGCGACACCAGGGCGCACAGTCCGGCGAAGGCGATCACCTGGACCGGCTCGGGGTCCTCGGGCGGCTGCGGGACGGCGGCTTCGAGGAAGGCCGTGACAGCGCGGGCCGGCATCCGCGCCGGAAGCCACGCGCGCCAGAACCGGGCCAGGGGCGCGGTGTCCGGCGGCGTGGTCAGCGCGCCGATCAGGGCCAGCCGTCCGGGGCGCTCGGCCGTCGGGCACTCCTGGACGGAGCGGAGGGCGGCCTCCCTCCACCGCATGGCCGTCAGCTGGGAACCGAGGACACGCAACTGCCCCGCGACGGCGTCCTCCAGGGCGCCGCCCGCCCGGCCCGCCGTGTCCCCCTCGTCGAGGATGCGGCGCACGGTGGGGACGGGCAGGTCCAGGGTGCGCAGGGAGCGGATCATCCGCAGCCGCTCGAGCGAGTCGGGACCGTACCTGCGGTGGCCGCCGGCGCTGCGGGACGCTTCGGGCAGCAGGCCGTTGTCGGAGTAGAAGCGCACCGTCTTGACGCTGACACGCGCCCGCTCGGCGAGCTCGCCGATGCCGCACAGTCCGTCGTCCGACGAGAACACTTGAACCTCCCTCAGGGGGAGTTCCTACGGTACCCGGGCGAGGGGCCCGGTCATCGGGTCCCTCCGGACGACGACGTACCGAGGAGACGACCATGACCGTGTTCATCCTGGTGTCCGGTGTGTTCACCGGCCCTCACGTGTGGGACGACACGGCCTCGCGGCTGACCGCGGCGGGTGCCGAGGTCCGTGCGGTGGCCCTGTCGGGGCTCGGTGGCGGACACCCGGCCGACGGTGGGGACATCGATCTGGAGACGCACATCGCGGACGTCCTCAGGGTGGTCGACCGGACCGTGGGGCCGGACGGCCGGGAGGTCGTGCTGGTGGGCCACGACTACGGCATCCATCCGGTGCTGGGTGCCGCGGACCGGCGCGCCGGGTCGGTCGCACGGGTCGTGTACCTGGATTCGGGGCTGCCCCAGGACGGTGCCCCGGCCTTGGCGGCGGTGGCCGACCAGGGCCTGCGCGAGGAGGTGCTGCGACTGGCCGGCGGCGGGGCGCACGGCGCGGGAGCGGCGCTGCCGCCTCCTGCGAGGGACGCGTGGCACCGCTGGGGCAGCACCGCCGGGATCCCCGACGCGGCGCTCGACCGGCTCACCGCCCTCGCCTCGCCCCAGCCGCTGGGCACGCTGCTCCGGCCGCTGGAGCTGACCGGCGCGGCAGCCTCGGTGCCGATGGCCGGAGTGCTGTGCACCGGCGGCGGAGCGAGCATCGCGATGGTCCAGGCCCGGGTGGACTTCGGCGAACCGGCCCTTCAGGCGCTGACCGACCCCCGGGTGACCTTCTTCGAACTACCCACGGGCCACTGGCCGATGCTGTCCGACCCGGACGCGCTGGCCGTCACGCTGCTCAGGGCGGCCGCCGGGGAGGGGCACCGGCTGACTCCGGCGGGCGCGGTACAGCCGGAACCGTTCCTGCTCGACGTGCCCGAACTGCCCCGCGAGCGCACCGGCACCATCGACCTGTATCTGCCGCCTTCCGCCGGGGGCCCCCGCCCCGCTCTGCTCTTCGTGCACGGCGGCCCGGTGCCCCCCGACGCCCGCCCGACCCCGCGGGACTGGCCGGTGCTGACCGGGTACGCGCGCTACGCCGCCGACCACGGGGTGGTGGGTGTGACCCTCGACCACCGGCTGCACGCCGTCACCGACTACGCGGTGGCCGCCGACGACGTGGCGGACGCGGTGGAGAGGGTCAGGGCCGATCCGAGGGTGGACGCGGACCGGGTCGCCCTCTGGTTCTTCTCGGGCGCCGGCCCGCTCACCGCGGACTGGCTGGGAAAGCCCCCGCCGTGGCTGCGCTGCCTGGCGGCCGACTACCCGGTCATGGCGCCCCTGCCGAGCTGGGGGCGGCTCGCCGACCGCTTCCACCCGGTGGACGCGGTCGCTCGCGCGGACTCCCTGCCCCTGGTCCTGGTCCGGGCCGGGCTGGAGTCCGACGGGATCGCTGCCACCGTGGAGCGGTTCCTGGGCGCTGCCCGCGCGTGCGGGGCCGCCGTCGAGGTGATCGACGTGCCGAACGGCCATCACTCCTTCGAGACGGTCGACCGGACGGACGAGTCACGTGAGGCCGTTCGTCGCGCGATGGGCGCGGTGCTGCGTCATCTGACGGCCTGACCGGCCGGCCCGGCACGTCCGGCGGCCGGTCGCGTCCGGCAGACGGGTCACACGATGGTGCGGTGTCCGTGGCGGCGGCTGGCTTCCGGGCCCGGAACGTGATCGGCTTGACAACCCGTCAGCCGCACGGGGGGACCAAGCCGAGGGGCACGGATGACGAACCGACAGCACCCACGACCGCCGGACGCCGTCGTCGTGGGCGCCGGTCTGGCGGGCCTGGCCTGCGCGCTCGACCTCATCCGCGCGGGTCTGCGCGTCGAGCTGCTGGAGGCCTCCGACGGGGTGGGGGGCCGGATGCGCACGGACCGCCGCGACGGCTTCCTGCTGGACCGTGGCTTCCAGGTCTTCAACACGTCCTACCCGCAGGTCAAGAGGCGTCTCGACCTGCGCGCCCTGCGCCTGCGCCCCTTCACCCCGGGACTCGTCGCGCGCACGTCCTCGGGGCGGGTGCGCCTCACCGACCCCACCCGGCGTCCGGGGGACGCCGGCGCGCTCCTGCCGGGGCGCGTGCTCCCCGCGCGGGACCTCGCCGCGCTGGCGGCGCTGACAGCGCGCGACGTCCTGCTCCCCGCGAAGCGTGTGGGACGGATGACCGATCGCACCGCTGCGGAGGCGCTCGTCCGCGCCGGGCTGTCGCCGCTCGCGATCGAGGACCTCCTGCGGCCGTTCCTCTCCGGGGTGTTCCTGGAGGAGGGGCTGGAGACGTCCGCACGCTTCCTGCACCTGGTCTGGCGGAGCATGGCCCGCGGCACGCTCTGCCTGCCCGCCCACGGCATCGGCGCCGTGCCGGCCCAGCTCGCCGCCGGGCTGCCGGAGGGCGCGCTCAGGCTGGACTCGGCCGTCACGGGCGTCACGGACTCCGGGGTCCTCCTGGCGGACGGCGGTGAGCGCCCCGGCGGCGCGGTCGTCGTGGCCACGGACTCCGCCACGGCGGCCCGTCTGCTGCCGGGCCTTCCGGTGCCGGACGGCCGTACGGTGACGACGTACTACCACGCGGCCGACCGGTCGCCGCTGACCGAACCCACCCTGGTCGTCGACAGCGGTCTCGCCGTCCTGAACAGCTGCGTCCTCACCGAGGTCGCCCCCTCCTACGCGCCTCGTGGCACGGCGCTCGTGTCGACCTCCGTCCTGGGATCCGGCCCGCCCGGCGGGGAGAGGACCGTCCGGGCGCGGCTGGCCGAGCTCTACGACGCGGACACGAGCACCTGGGAGATGCTGGCCGCCTACACCGTGGAGGGCGCCCTGCCCGCGATGCGGCCTCCGTGGCCGCTGAGCCGTACGACCCGTTTCGCACCGGGCAGGTACGTCTGCGGGGACCACCGGGCCACCGGGTCCGTGCAGGGAGCGCTCGCCTCCGGCAGCAGGGCGGCACGCGAGGTTCTCGCCGACCGCGCGGCCGCGCGGACCACCGGGACGTGACCGGGCACCCCCAGGAACGGGTGGACGACGCCGTCGTCGTGGGCGGCGGCGCCGCCGGGCTCTGCCTGGCCCACTGGCTGACCAGGACCGGTACGGGAGTGACCCTGGTCGAGGCGCCCGACGGACCGCTGCGCCCGGCCGAACGCACCTGGTGCTACTGGGAGGCGGGCACGGGTGAGTTCGAGGAGGCCGTCGTCGCCTCCTGGCGGAGACTGCGGGTACGGGGGCCGGACGGTGCCGTCGTCGAGTCGGACCCCGCGCCGCTGCGGTACCGCATGGTGCGCTCGGGTCCGTTCGAACGCCTGGTGCACGCCCGTCTGGCGGCGGCCCCGGCCGCCCGCGTCGTACGTGCCACGGCCCATGAGGTACGGGACGCGCCGTACGGCGCGGAGGTGCGCTGCACGGCGGCGGACGGGCGGCCGCTCGTCCTGCGCGGCAGACACGTGTTCGACTCACGGCCCGTGCGGGACACCCCGCCGCACCGCACTCTTCTCCTGCAGCACTTCCGCGGGTGGTTCGTGCGCACCGCCGTCCCCCGCTTCGACCCCGGGGTGGCCGACCTCATGGACTTCCGGGTCCCGCAGCCCGGCCACGGTCTGGCCTTCGGCTACGTCCTGCCACTGGCCGCCGACCGGGCCTTGGTCGAGTACACCGAGTTCTCCCGCGCCCCCCTCCCCACGGCCGCGTACGAGGCCTCGCTGCGGCAGTACGCCGGGGACGTCCTGGGGCTCGGGCGGTTCACCGTGGAGTCGGCCGAACAGGGCGTCATCCCCATGACCGACGCGCGGTTCCCCCGCCGGGCCGGTCGGGCGGTCTTCCGGATCGGGGCCGCCGGGGGCGCCACCCGTCCGGCGACCGGGTACACGTTCGCCGCCGTGCAGCGCCAGGGCCGAGCCGTCGCCTCGGCCCTGGGCCGTGGGCGCCCGGACGTCCCGCCGCCGCACGGCCGCAGGGCCCTCGCCATGGACGCCGTGCTGCTCCGGGCGCTGGACACGGGCCGTGTGGACGGGCCCCGGTTCTTCACCGACCTCTTCCGCCGCGTCCCCATGGAGCGGCTGCTGCGCTTCCTCGACGGCGGGAGCACGCCGTGGGAGGAGTTCGGGATCGGCCTCCGCACGCCGGTGGCACCGATGCTCCGTACCGCTGCCGAACTCCCCTTCCTCGTCCGCCGGGCCACCGGCCGATCCGAAGAGAGCCTTTGATGACCCTCCTGCGGGACCACGACCTGGCGCGCGCGTTCGACCACGCGTCGCTCACCTACGACCGGCTCACCGCGCTGAATCCCGGCTACCGCTCCGATCTCCTGCGCTCGGCGCACCGCCTGCGGCTGCCGCGCGGCGGAAGGGGACTGCGCCTGCTCGACCTCGGCTGCGGAACGGGCGCGTCCACACGGGCGCTGCTGCGGGCGGCCCCGTACGCCCGGATCACCGCGGTCGACGCCTCGGCGGGCATGCTGGAGCGGGCACGTGCCAAGCGCTGGCCGGCGAACGTCCGCTTCCTGCACCGGTCCGCGGAGGAGCTGCCCACGACCGACGACGACGGTTCCTACGACGCCGTGTTCGCCGCCTACCTCTTCCGCAACGTCGCCGAGCCCGGCGAGGTCCTCCGGGCCGTGCGCGCCCTGTTGCGTCCCGGCGGCCGTCTGCTCGCCCACGAGTACAGCCTCAGCGGCTCTCGCGTGCACCGGGCCGTGTGGAACACGGTCTGCCGCGGTGTGATCGTCCCGGCGGGCACGCTGACGGGTGACCGGGAGCTGTACCACCACCTCTGGCGCAGTGTCCTCGCGTTCGACACGGCGCCCGCCTTCGCGCGCCGGGTCGCCCGGGCCGGGTTCCCCTTCGTGCGGACCGTTCCCGTCGGCGGCTGGCAGACGGGGATCGTGCACGCGTTCCTCGCCCGGAACGGCGCGGATCCCGTCCGGACCGATGCCGCGTGAGCGCGCGTGGAGGACGTCCCGGGGCCGCCCGGCACGGACGTGACCGACGGGCCGAGGTGATCGTGCCGGAGCCGGGCCGCGAGCGCTTCACCGGCGACGCCCCGTCGGCCGCGGTGATCGGCGGAGGTGTCGCCGGTCTCGCGGCGGCGACGGCCCTTGCCGAGCGCGGCGTCCGCGTGACGCTGTACGAGCAGGGCGAGTCCCTCGGCGGCCGTCTGGCCGGATGGCCCGTCCGTCTGGGCGACGGGTCCTCGGCGACGATGAGCCGCGGATTCCATGCCTTCTTCCGCCAGTACTACAACCTGCGCGGGCTGTTGCGTCGTACGGACCCCACTCTGTCCATGCTCACACCGCTGCCGGACTACCCGCTCCTGCACCGGAACGGCATGGCGGACGGTTTCGCCCGCGTGCCGAGGACCCCGCCGTGGAGCGCGCTCGGATTCGTCGCGCTCAGCCCGTCGTTCGGCCTGCGCGACCTCGCGGCGATGAACCCCCGCGAGGCGCTGCCCCTCCTGGACGTGCGGGTCCCCGAGGTGTACGAGCGGTTCGACGGGGTCGGTGCCGAGGACTTCCTGCGGCGGATCGGCTTCCCCGAGGCCGCGCGCCATCTCGCCTTCGAGGTGTTCTCCCGCAGCTTCTTCGCCGACCCGCGGGAGCTGTCCGCCGCCGAACTGCTGCTGATGTTCCACATCTACTTCCTCGGGTCGTCCGAGGGGCTCCTCTTCGACGTGCCGCGCGAGCCGTTCCCGCAGGCCCTCTGGGAACCTCTCGGCGGCCACCTGCGAGGGCTCGGCGCCCAGGTGCGCACGGGAACCCCGGTCCACCGCGTCCGCCCGGCCACCGGAGGGGACCTGACCGTGGAGACCGAGGGCGCCGTGGACCGCCACCAGGCGGTGGTCCTGGCGCTGGACACGCAGGGCCTGCGTCATGTCGTCGGTGCGTCGGAGCAGTTGGGGGACGCGTCCTGGCGGGCCGGTGTCGAGTCCCTGCGTACGGCGCCGCCGTTCCTCGTGTCCCGGCTGTGGCTCGACCGCCCGGTGCGCGAGGACCGGCCGGGGTTCCTCGGCACCAGTGGGTTCGACGGGCTCGACAACATCAGCGTCCTCGACCGCTGGGAGGGCGAATCGGCTCGCTGGGCCGCGCGGACGGGCGGTTCGGTGGTCGAACTGCACGCCTACGCCGTCGACGGCGGCACGGAACGCGAGAAGGTCCAGCGCCGGATGCTCGACCGGCTGAACGAGATCTATCCCGAGACCGCGGCAGCACGGATCGTGGACGTCCGCCACGAGTGGCGTGACGACTGCCCCGTGTTCTCCGTGGGCGGCTACCGCCACCGGCCGGCCGTGCGCACACCTCATCCCCGTGTGACCCTCGCCGGCGACATGGTCCGCACCGGTCTCCCCGTGGCTCTGATGGAGCGCGCGGCGACCTCGGGCTTCCTGGCCGCCAACGCCCTGCTCGCGGGCTGGGGCATCCGGGGCCAGGTCCTGTGGACCGTCCCGCGTGCCGGTCGCTCCCGGGTACTGCGTACCCTCGCGGGGCGGTTCGCGGCGCCCTGACGCTCAGCCGGGGAAGCGCCCGGTGCTCCGCAGCGACCAGCGGCGCTCGGCGTACGCCAGGTCGTCCCGCCAGAGCCGGCCCGCGGTCCGGCGCATCAACGGGCGCAGGACGGGAGCCGCCGCGCGTGCCAGGGCGAATCCTCGCCGGTCCGAGGCGGCGACGACGGCCTCGACGACCGCGGTCCTCGGCTCCGCCGCGCCGGGTGCGGTGAGCGGCGTGGCATGGGTCTCCACGACCGAACCGGTGCCCTCGCCGTCGGTGATGTGCATGACCACGGTGCGCGGTCCGGGCGCGGTGAACTCCGCCCGGACCGGCACCACCAACCGGCCCGCGACCTTGAACGAGACGTCGACGGCGAACGCGTCGTCCTCGCCGTCCTCCGGGGTGCCGGCCACCCTCAGACCGACGAACGCGTACGGGTGGAACCAGGAGCCGTGCCAGGGGTCGAGGCGGTTCGCGACGACGTCCTCGGGTTCGCACCTGCCCACAGCGGTGTACACCGCGTCGACGGCCGCTCCCGGCAGGGGCCTCGCCGGGACGACCGGGCGGTCCAGCGGGGTCTCGCCACCGGCCCGGTCCAGCCTCACCCAGACCAGCACCCCGTCGTCGTGCAGCGGATAGGGCTCCCAGCCGGCGAACGGGCCGCCGTCCAGGCCGAGTCCGTGCCAGCGGCACAGGAGCGTCCCGCACGCCACCCGGCCTTCCCGCAGCGGCGCGCCCAGATGGGGGCATTCCCCCGGCCCCGCGCGCAGCTCTCCGTCCCCCGTCCGCCACAGGACGACCTCCGTCCCGGCGATCGTGCGGCCGTAGGGGCGGTCCCGTGCCTCCAGCTCCCGGGACGCGCCGACGACGTACCAGTTGCCGGACGGCCGGGCGGCGGACCGCTTCAGTGCCTCGGCGATCACGGCGGGCTTCGCCTCGCGCCAGGTCGGAGCCTGCCGGTCCCAGCGGGGCACGCGCCGTACCCGTAGCGGTGACGTCCACATCGTCCTTGCCCGGGGGCCGTTCATCGCAGGGAGCCCTCCGCCCCGGCGACCACGCCCGGCTCCGGGGCGGTCGTCCGCGTCCGCACCCGTGCCCCCAGGATCCGGGCGAGCCCGGCCGCGGCGACGACGGCCCGCCGGCGGCGCGGCACCACGGAACGGCGGTGCACGACCCGGTAGTCGTCGGCGGCGACCGCGTCAAGGATCCCCTGGTACAGGACGAACGCGGTACGGATGCAGGGCCGTACGCGGGGCTCCAGCATGGCGATGCCGGGCTCCGCCTCCCGGTACACGGTCCGGATCACCGCGTCGGCCTCGAAGAAGGCGTTCCGGATGCGCGGGTCGTGCCGTCCGGTGCGGCGGCTCCACTCCAGGAGAGGCCGGTCCACCCCGTGGGCGGCGAGCAGGTCCGCGGGCAGGTAGACGCGTCCGCGGTCCAGGTCCTCGCCCACGTCCCGGAGGAAGTTGGTCAGCTGGAAGGCGACCCCGAGTGCCGCCGCGTGCGGAGCGGCCTCCTCACGGGGCACCACCGTCCCGAGTACGGGCAGCATCTGGAGGCCGATCACCGCCGCGGAACCGTGCATGTAGGCGCGCAGGTCGGCGTACGTCGGATAGTCGGTGACGGTCAGGTCGCTGCGCATGGACGCCAGGAAGTCGGCGAACAGGCCGTGGTCGATGGCGTACCGCGCGGCGGTGTCGGCGACGGCTCTGACCACGGGCTGCCCGCCACCGCCGGTGCGCAGTCCGTGGACGAGGTCGCTCTCCAGCAGCCGCAGCAGCCGGTCGCGCTCCTCGGGTGACTGCCCGCGGTCGAGGTCGTCCACGATGTCGTCGGCCCAGCGGGCGAAGCCGTACAGCGCGTGCACGGCGCAGCGTCGTTCGACCGGCAGCAGCCGGGTGGCGAGGAAGTAGGTCCGGCCGTGCCGGGCGTTGATTTTCCGGCACCGGGCGTAGGCGTCGCGCAGGTCGGGTCCGGAGATCCCGGCGGCATCCAGTTCACGGCGGCTCATCGGCTCTGCCCTTCGAGGACGGGGGGACGGCGGCGCGCCGCCGTCGTACGGGCGAGACCGGTGATGCGGGCGGCGGCGAGCTTGCCGCTCAGCAGGACGGTCGGCACACCCACCCCCGGTGTGGTTCCGCATCCGGCGAGGACGACGTTGTCGTAGCCGCGTACGAGGTTGCGCGGCCGGAAGGGGCCGGTCTGGGCGAAGGTGTGGGACACCGAGAACGGGGTGCCCGCCGCGTGGCCCTGGGCCGTCCAGTCCGCCGGGGTGACCAGCAGCTCCCGGTCCAGGGACGAGGCGAAGCCGTGCAGCCCCCGGCGCTCCAGCACGGCCAGCAGGCTGTCCCGGTAGCGCTCGCCGAGGCCGCCGCGCCAGGTTCCCGCCGACGGGCCTGTCGTGGTGTTGGGGCACGGAGCGAGGACGTAGTGCAGGTGTCTGCCCGGGGGTGCGAGTGACGGGTCGTGCGTCGTCGGGCGGGTGATGAGCAGCGACGGGTCGCTCATGAGCCGTCCGGTCCTGGTGAGTTCGTCGAAGGTGTGCTCCCAGGCGGCACCGAAGGAGAGCGTGTGGTGTGCCAGTTCCGGCCAGGTGCGGTCCGTGCCGGCGTGCAGGACCACGGCCGACGGTGCGTGGCGGAGGGGCACGGGGCGGCGTGGCGCCCGGCCCAGGAGGCGGTGCACGACGGGCAAGTCCGGTGTCAGGACGACCGCGTCGCAGGCGATGCGTTCGCCGGAGGCCAGCCGGACGGCCCGCACCCGTCCCGCCGAGCGTTCCAGGGCCTCGACCTCCGCGGACCATCTGAACTCACCCCCGGCGTCGGCGGCCGCGTCCGCCATCGCGCGGGGCAGCGCGTTCATGCCGCCCTTCGGGAACCAGACTCCCGCGACCGTGTCCATGTAGGCGATGACGGCGTAGGCGGCGAGAGCGCGGGCCGGGGCGACTCCCGCGTAGAGCGCCTGGAAGGAGAAGACCCGGCGCAGCCGCGGGTCGCTGAGGAATCTGCCGATCTGCGGATCGAGCCGCCCGAAGCCCCCCAGGGCGGCGAGCCGGGCGAGATCCGGGTGCAGGAGCTGGAACGGCGAGTCGAAGTTGGTGTCGATGAAGCGGCTCATCTGCGCCCGGTACAACCGCTCCAGCCAGCGCCGCAGCCGGCGGTAGCCGGCCGCTTCCGCGTCCCCGGCGAAGCTGCGTACCTCGGCTTCCATGGCGTCGCCGTCCGTGTGTACGTCGATCCCGGTGCCGTCGGCGAACCGGGCCCGGTAGGCGGGGTGGAGCGGGATCAGCTCGACGCGCCGGTGGAGACTGTCGCCGACGGCGGCGAACGCCTCGTCGGCGAGATGGGGCATGGTCAGCACCGTCGGTCCGGTGTCGACCCGGTAGCCGCCGAGTTCCAGCCGTCCCGCGCGGCCGCCGGGTCCGGCGTCCCGTTCCACGAGGGTCACCCGGCGTCCCGCACCGAGCAGATGCAGTGCGGCGGCGAGACCGGACAGACCGGCCCCGACGACCACCACGTGGTCCGTGGCGCCCGGCACGGTCCTCATGCGCCCTCCCCGCCGGGGACGGGGTGGGGAGCGGCGGTGCCCGCGGCCCGTGCCACGAGCGCGGCGAACTCCTCCTGCGCGCGGTCGTCCGCCCCCGTGTCCGCGAAGTGGCGAAGACTCGACGCGGAGAGGCGGGCGATCTCCTCCTCGACCGCCGCCCGCGCGCCCGTGCGTTCCAGTGCGGCGCGCATCCGGTCGGCCGTTCCGCCACCGGGTTCCGGCCCCTGGTGACCGAGTACGGCCAGTGCGTCGGTGTCGCCCGACTCGCCGGCGAGACGGAGAGCGGCCGCGAGGAGGCCGGTGAGCTTACGGGTCCTCAGGTCCTCGTCCGCGGGCTTCCCTGTGACGGCGGGGTCCCCGAACGCTCCCAGCAGGTCGTCGTGGAGCTGGAAGGCGAGTCCGGCGCACCGTCCGGCGGACCGCAGCGCGTCCATGACGGGGGCACCGGCCCCTGCCAGGCAGGCGCCGAGCGCGAGCGGCCGTTCCACGGTGTAGAGCGCGCTCTTGAGCGTCGCGATGTTCCTGGCCTGGGTCTCGTCGGAGGAGCCGGTCGCCTGGGCCCGCATGTCGAGGTACTGCCCTGCGACCATCTCGCCGCGCATCGCCTGCCATTCCCTGTGCAGGTGGCCGCCGTACGGGGAACTCAGAGCGGTCTCGGTCAGCAGGTCGTCGGCCCACACCAGGGCCAGGTCCCCGGCCAGGACCGCCGCCGTGGCGGAGTAGGAGGTGGCGGAGCCGCGCATGCGGCCTTCCCGGTGCAGGCGCGCGAACTGCGCGTGCACGGCGGGAGCGCCCCGGCGCACCGGCGATTCGTCCATGACGTCGTCGTGGACGAGCGCGCAGGCCTGCAGCAGTTCGAGTGCGGCACCGACGCGCAGAGGGGTGCCGGGGTCGCCGGATCCTCCTGCCGCCAGCCACCCGCATCGGAGGAAGGCCGTCCGCAGCCGTTTGCCGCCCTGCAGGACGAACGCTGCGACCCGGGACGCCACCTCGTCGGCGAACACGGCGTCCGTCCGACGGGCCTCGCCCAGCCTGGTGCGCAGGTGCTCCACAAGGACGGCGTCGACCGCTGCCGCCGTTCCGCCGACCGTGTCCGGGACACAGTGGCCCCCCGTGCCGGGCTCGGGGCCGGCACCCCCGCCGGTGCCTGCCCGCATCGCCCCTGGACCGAGCATGGACAGCCCCTTTCGCTCGGTTGTCCGCTTCCGCGTCCACCGGTGTTTCCGGCCGCGAGGACCGCGGATGTGTCTATGCCTGCCCTGCGTACGGCGGGGGCGCAGCGGAGTTCACCCGAACGGCGGGCAGCGGGATTCGGAAGGGCCGAGTCTCAGGTCACCTCACTGCCGGGGAACGCCGCGCACGGGGTGCTTGCTCATGATCGAGACCCGGTTGAAGGCGTTGATGGTGACGGCGACCCAGATCACGGCCGAGATCTCGTCCTCGGAGAGGGTCCGGCGTGCCGTGGCGTAGGCGTCCTCCTGGAGGGCGGCGTCGGCGGGGTGTGTCGTCGCCTCGGCGAGGGCGAGTGCGGCACGCTCCTGGGTGGTGAACACCTCGGTGTCGCGCCAGGCGGCCAGCACGCCCAGCCGTCGCGTCGTCTCCCCCTCGCGCAGCGCGGCCCGCGTGTGGACGTCCAGGCAGTAGGCGCACCCGTTCATCTGCGACACCCGCAGGTTGACCAGTTCGACCAGAGTGCGCTCCAGCCCCGCTTCCTGGGCGACCGCGCGCACCGCTTCGGCCGTGGCGGTCAGCGCGTGGTAGGCCTTCGGGCTCCGCTTGTCCACGTAGACCCGCTTGTGCGCACGATCCGCCTCCGTACCGTTCACCCTGGACTCCTCACCGGGGCGTGCCGCCCCTCGTCGTGCCGTGGCCGCCCGAGCGGGCGCCGACGTATGATCAAGCATGATTGTTGAACATGTAAGCATCTTTCTCGCGGCGGGGGGTCCGCGATGAGCGGTGTGGACACGGACCGGGTCGCACCGGAGACGGGCCCCGGCCCCGGCGTCGAGGTCCTCACACCCAGGGACGTCCCGCTGGGCGGCCCGAGGGCGATGACGGTGCGGCGTACGCTGCCGCAGCGGGCCAGGACGCTCATCGGGGCCTGGTGCTTCATCGACCACTACGGCCCGGACGACGTCGCGGAGACGGGCGGGATGGATGTGGCTCCGCATCCGCACATCGGGCTGCAGACGGTCAGCTGGTTGTTCAGCGGGGAGATCGAGCACCGCGACAGCCTGGGCAGTCACGCCTTCGTACGCCCCGGTGAACTGAACCTCATGACCGGTGGCCACGGCATCAGCCACACCGAGGTCTCCACTCCCGGCACCGCACTCCTGCACGGCGTCCAGCTGTGGGTGGCACTCCCCGACGCGCACCGGCACACCGGCCGCGACTTCCGGCACCACGTACCGGCACCCGTCCACCTGGACGGAGCGGTGATCCGGGTGTTCCTCGGCTCACTCGCCGGGGACACCTCGCCGGTCCCGGCCTTCACTCCTCTGCTCGGCGCCGAGATCGTCCTCGAACCGCGGACCACCACGACGCTCGACATCGATCCGGCCTTCGAGCACGGCCTCCTCGTCGACCAGGGCAGCGTCCGTCTGGACGGAACGCTGCTGCGCGGTGCCGAGCTCGGCTACACCGCGACGGGGAACCGCACGATGACCCTGGCCAACGAGACGGACGTCCCCGCGCGGGCCGTCCTCGTGGGCGGAACGCCGTTCGAGGAACGGATCGTCATGTGGTGGAATTTCGTCGGCCGCACGCACGAGGACATCGTCGAGGCACGCCAGGACTGGGAGGCCTCCTCCGACCGCTTCGGCCACGTCGACGGCTACCCCGGCGCCCGCATCCCCGCTCCGGCCCTCCCGAACGCCACCATCGCACCGCGTGGCAACCCGACCCGCCCGAAAGGCAGCACACGATGACCCAGGCCGACACCCCCCTCGTCCGGAACGTGGACGCCCGGCACCGCTACGAGATCCTGGCCGGCGAGGTGACGGCGGGCTTCACCGCCTACCGCGACCGCGACGGGCAGCGCGTCTTCTTCCACACCGAGATCGACGACGCCTTCGCGGGCCAGGGCCTTGCCTCCGTCCTCGTGCAGGAGGCCCTGAGCCATGTGCGGGACACGGGCAGGCGGATCGTGCCGGTCTGCCCGTACGTGGCGAAGTTCCTCAAGAAGCACGAGGAGTTCGCCGACATCACCGACCCGGTCACCCCCGAGGTCCTGCAGTGGCTGGACACCGCTCTGGCCCGCTGACCCCCGGCCGGGGGCGGGTCCTCAGGCCGGCCGCAGCTCGAACCAGTCGAAGGCCGCTTCGCCCCGGGTGGCGTACATGCCGATGACTCTGCCGGTGAAGCCGCCCGCGACCTCGGTGGTCAGGTAACGGCCGTCGAGTTCGGCGAGGACCTCCACGTGGCCGTCCTCGGTCTCGTAACCGAGGCGGAGGGTGTCCGGGCCTCCGACGCGGAGGCCGGAGGGGGCCTCCGCGTCGGGGTCCGCGGGACGTACCGTGACGGTGGGCGGCAGGACGTCCTCGGTGGTCACGTCGACCCGCAGCGTCAACGGTCCTGCGGGCACCCTCCGTTCGGCGACCGTCGTACGGGACGGGCCGATGCGGGCGACCGCCCGCACGGTGCCGCCCTCCACCTCGACCTGGTAGTGGTGCGCCTCGTCCAGCCTCACGGCGATCCCGCCCCGGCCCTCGTCACCGACGTCGATCCGCGTCCGTGCGACGCAGTCAGCGTCCCGCTGGCGTCGTCCCACGAACAGCGCTCCGGGCCTGTCCATGCCGTCCGCACGGGCGCGCAGCACCAGGTGGCCGGGGCGGTCTCCGAGGCGTACTGCGTCCGGGTCCTGCCGCCTGAGCGAGACCCAGCAGGGCGCCAGGGCGGGCGCGTCGAAGTCGTCGCGGTGCGGCTCGGCGGGCCAGGCGTGCGGGGCGAGCCGCGGTGCCTCCGCGCGGAGTTCCAGCGGTCCCGGCAGCGGCCACTCGTCCTCCCACCGCACCGGCACCAGGAACGTCTCCCGGCCCATGCCGTGGAACTTCGGGGTGTCACCGCGGGGCCGGGTGCCCAGCAGCACCATCCACCAGGTGTCGTCGTGCGCCCTCACCAGATCACCGTGCCCGGTGTTCTGCACCGGGTGGCCCGTACTGCGGTGGGACAGCACCGGGTTGTCCGGGTGCGGTTCGAACGGTCCGGGCAGCGAGCGGGCCCTGGCCACCGACATCGCGTGCCCGCGTTCCGTCCCGCCCTCCGACAGGAGCAGATACCACCAGTCACCGATCCGGTAGAGATGCGGGCCCTCGGGGTACTGGAGCCCGCTGCCCGACCACATCTCCACCGGCTCGCCCAGCAGTTCGCCCGTCTCCGGATCGATGCGCACCCCGCGGATCCCGCCGTGGGAGAACACGCACCAGCAGTTCCCCTCGTCGTCCCAGGCCAGATCGGGGTCGATGCCGGGAATGCCGACCGGCACGGGTTCCGACCACGGACCGGCGGGGTCCTCGGCGGTGACCAGGATGTTGCCCGCACCGGCCACCACCGTCGTGATCATCCAGAAGCGGCCGTCGTGGTACCGCAGCGTGGGGGCGTACACCCCGCACGAGGACGGGGCGTCGTCGGGCAGCGTCAGCTGTGACGGGCGGTCCAGCGCGTGCCCGATCAACCGCCAGTGCACGAGGTCCCTGCTGTGCCACAGCGGTACGCCGGGCACGTACTCGAAGCTGGACGTCGCCACGTAGTAGTCCTCGCCCACGCGGCAGATGCTCGGATCCGGACTGAAGCCGGGTATCACGGGATTGTCGAAGAACGCCATGATCTGTCCTCGGGGGCTCGGGCCAGGACCGTGTCCCACGGTCATGATCGTTGAAGCGCTTCGAAGATGGCAGTCGGCGGTTGGGCTGTCAATAGAGTCGACCGGAAGGGATTTCGAGACTTTCCTCGGAGTACGCGGGCAGCTGCGGCTGGCGACATCCCTCAAGGCAATTTCGAAGCGCTTCGACTTATCTGCCCCCGCGTGCTCCTCGCGGCGGCCGGCAGCGAGTGGGACGGTGGCGAAAACCTCGTGCGTCCCAGGCGTTTCAGGCATCGGCGTTTCGGCCATGCCGCGCCGCCTGCCGAAGGCCTCAGCACGGCGAAGAGGCCGCGGACACCTTGCCGTTCCCGGGGTCCGGCACGTCCTGAATCGAGCGCGTTCGAATCTCGGCGCGCGTCGTTATGCCGTGCACCGCCGGGCCGATCGGGCGCGGCACGAGACCCGCTAGGAGAGATGCAGGTGACGGTCACCGATTCCCCGGCCGCCGGCGTGGAGACGCCTCCCCCTCCGCCCCCGGCCACCATCACCTTCGAGGGCAAGCACGGCAAGAACCCCCTGGCCGAGGCCAGTTTCGGTGCGCTGTGCATGCGCCTGCCCTCGATCCTCGCGCACACCGCACGCAGGGCATGGGCCGTCGACAGGACCGGCTCCGTGCTGCTCCTGGTCTGCCAGCTCCTCACGGGCACCGCGGCCGCCCTGGTCCTCGCCTTCACCGCGCGGGCCATGACTCATCTGCTGGCCACAGGCCCGGTGTCCGAACGCCTGCACTCCGCGCTGCCCGCGCTGGCCGTGGTCGCCACCGCCGCCGGCTTCGGCCGCGTCAGTGCCGCCCTGTCCTCGTACGCGGATGCGCGGATCACCCCGCTGCTCACGACCGAGGCGGACCTCTCGCTCGTCTCCGCGGTCTGCCGTGTGGAGGCCTCCGCGTACGGCGAGGACGGGTTCGCCGACCGGCAGGAGGCCGCCGAGGTCGGTGTCACCCGGACGCGGACGATGGTGCAGGACGCCCAGCGGTTCATGGCCGCCCTCATCCGTATGGTCGCGGCGACCGGCGTCATCACGGCCCTGCACTGGATGATGCTGCCGTTGCTCCTGCTCGCCGTGCTCCCGGCGGGCCTCGGCGCCGTGCTGTCGGCACGCGTGGACTACGAGACGCACTACCACAACGTCGCGGACCGCAACGTGCGCTCCATGATGCGCTGGTGGGCCACCTACTCCCGCCACGGCGACGAGGTCCGGGCGAACGGCATGACCGGCTACCTCATCCACTGGTACCGCGCCCTGTCCGACCGCATCGACCGGCGCACCCTCACCGCGGCGCCCCGCATGCTGCGCATCGTCCTGGCGACCAGCGCCCTGGGCGGCGTGTTCCTGCTGGGCACCTGGGCCGTACTCGCCTGGCTGGCCGTCTCGGGGCGGGTCGCCCTGCCCGTCGCGGCCACCGCGGTCGTCGCCGTGCAGACCGCCCTGGCCGCCCTGTCGCAGTTCGTCGTCCACGGGGCCGCGATGTTCCACACCTCGCTCTACCTGGCGGACATGCGGTCCTTCCTCGACATGGCGGACGAGCGCGCCCCGAAGCGCGGCACGGCGACCGTGCCCGACCGGGTGGACGAGATCCGGCTCGACGAGGTCGTCCACCGGTACCCCGGCCGGGACGAACCCGCCGTGGCGGGCGTGTCGCTCACCTTGCGGCGCGGCGAGATCCTCGCGGTCGTCGGTGAGAACGGCTCGGGCAAGTCGACCTTGGCCAAGCTCATCACCGGGATCCTCCTGGCCGACAAGGGCAGGGTCCTGTGGGACGGCACCGATCTCGCCGACGCGGATCCCGAAGCCGTGTGGAGGCGCACCGCCCTCGTCCCGCAGAACTTCGCCTGCTGGCCGCTACGCGCCCGGGAGAACGTCACCCTCGGCCAGCCCAGGACCTACGACGACGGGCCGGTGTGGGAAGCCGTCGACGCCGTGGGCATGCGCGAGACGGTGGAGAAGCTGCCCCACGGGCTCGACACCCTCCTGGCCCGGGAACTCTGGGGCGGAGCCGAGCTGTCCGGCGGCCAGTGGCAGCGGCTCGCGTGTGCGCGTGCGCTGTACCGGCGCACACCCCTGCTGATCCTGGACGAACCGACGTCCCAGATGGACCCGCGTGGGGAGCACCGGATCTTCCTCGAGGTCCGGCGCATCGCCGCGGAACGTATGACGGTCGTCGTCACGCACCAGCTCGAGAACACCCGCCTGGCGGACCGTATCGTCGTCATGCGCGCGGGGCGCGTGGTCGAGCAGGGCACCTACGAGGAACTCGCTCACGCGGGAGGCCTGTTCGCCGAGCTGGTAGCCCTCGCCCAGGACAGGTAGGACGGTCCGGGTGTCCCTGCGGACGGTCCGCGCGGTCCCGTCCGCACGGGCACCCGAATCCAGGTGCGCGACCGCCGGTGCGTGGACCAGACTGCGCGCATGGACGGCATCCCCGTGGAACATCCGGACACCGCTCCCCCGCCGTGGCCGAACCAGGTCCTCGGGTTTCCGCCCGGCGCCCGCCTGTTGCTCGTCAACTGCGACGACTTCGGTATGCATCCCGCGATCAACGCCGCTGTGGTCGAGTCGATCGAGGAGGGGATCGCCGCCTCGTGCAGCCTCATGACCGTGTGTCCGGCGGCCGCCGACGCCATGCGGCTGCTCCGCCGGCACTCCGCCATCCCCTTCGGTGTCCACCTCACGCTGGTGTGCGAGTCGTCCCACCTCCGCTGGGGGCCGCTGAGCCCTGCGGACACGGTTCCCTCGCTGCTGGACCCCTCCGGCACCTTCTTCGAACCGACCCCCGCCGGCCGCGCCGCCCTGCTGGGGCGGGCGCGGACCGACGAGATCGAGACCGAGTTCCGGGCGCAGATCGACGCCGTCGCGGACGCCGGGCTCTCACCGACGCACCTCGACTTCCACTGCCTGGCCGACGGAGGGCGCGCCGACATCCTGGACCTGACCGTGGGACTGGCCGCGGAGTACGGGCTCGCCGTGCGGGTCTGGCTGGAGCCCGGGCGCCGTGAGATGCGCCGGCGAGGGCTGCCCGTCGTCGACCATGACTTCCTGGACAGTTTCTCCCTGCCGACCGAAGGCAAGGCGGAGCACTACCGACGGCTGCTCCACGACCTGCCGGCCGGGCTCAGCGAGTGGGCCGTCCACCCCGCTGCCGGCCGGGGGGCCGAGACCCTCGACGGCGGGCGGCCGGTACGCCGTACGGACCATGCGTTCCTGACATCGCCCGAGGCCCGGGAGGCCGTCGCACGGGAGGGCGTCACGGTGATCGACTATCGGGCCCTGCAACGGGTCTGGGCGCGGAACACCGATCGGGGCTGAGCCCTCGGTACGCGGACGGCGCCCGCGCCATCCGTATTCCGGAACGGGTGCACCGCGCACCCGGGCGCCCCCTAAGCTGGTGGGCGCAGCTGGTTCGCCCCGTCCGCCAGACGGGATGCGTCGCAAGAGGGAACCCGGTGGAAATCCGGGACTGCCCCGCAGCGGTGAGCGGGAACGACCGCCGTCATCACGCACTGGGTCCGACGAACCGGGCCTGGGAAGCGACGGCCACTAGGTGTCCTCTTCGAGGGCGTGCCCGCGAGTCCGAAGACCTGCCAACTGCCCGCGCTCGGACGAACCGTGCGCGGACATCCCGGTGACCTCGTGGGCGGGTCGGCGTACGTACCGGGCGGATCCGCGCGTCGCACGACGCCCTCCGCCAGGTGGGTCACCCCTTCGCGCTCCCGTCCCGTCGCCGGGATCTCAGGGATTCATCTCGCGAAGGAGATCTCCGTGACCACCGAACACACGACCGCGGCAACGCGGTCCACGGTGTACGGCTACCCCCGGCAGGGACAGAACCGGGAACTGAAGAAGGCCGTCGAAGGCTATTGGAAGGGGCGGGTCACCGCGGACGCCCTCCGCGCCACCGCCGCCGGACTGCGCCGCGACACCTGGCGGCAGCTGAGCGAGGCCGGCATCGACGAGGTCCCGACCGGGGACTTCTCCTGCTACGACCATGTGCTGGACACCAGCGTCATGGTGGGAGCCGTCCCGGACCGCCATCGCGAGGCGGTTGCCGCCGATCCGCTCGACGGGTACTTCGCGATGGCGCGCGGCACGCAGGACGCCGCACCGCTGGAGATGACCAAGTGGTTCGACACCAACTACCACTACCTGGTTCCGGAACTGGGCCCGGACACCGTCTTCGCCGCGAACTCCGCGAAGCAGGTCGCCGAACTCGACGAGGCCGTCGCCCTGGGGCTGACCGCCCGGCCCGTCCTCGTCGGCCCGGTCACCTATCTGCTCCTCGCCAAGCCCGCGCCCGGCGTCGCCGCGGACTTCGAGCCGCTCACCCTCCTGGACCGTCTGCTTCCGGTCTATGCCGAGGTCCTCGCCGATCTGCGGGCGGCCGGGGCGGAGTGGGTGCAGCTCGACGAACCCGCACTCGTCCAGGACCGCACCCCGGCCGATCTCGACGCCGTCGCCCGGGCCTACACGCAGCTCGGCGGGCTCGCCGATCGCCCCGGACTGCTCGTCGCCTCCTACTTCGACCGGCTCGGGGAAGCCCTGCCCGTCCTGGCGAGGACCCCGATCGACGGACTGGCACTCGACTTCACCGACGCCGCGGCGGCCAACCTCGACGACCTCGCGGCCGCCGGAGGACTCCCCGGCCGAAGGCTCGTCGCCGGCGTGGTCGACGGCCGCAACATCTGGATCAACGACTACGAGAAATCGCTGGCCACCCTCGCCACGCTCCTCGGCCTCGCCGGCCGGGTCGACGTCGCCACCTCCTGCTCCCTCCTGCACGTCCCCCTCGACACGGCGGCCGAGGAGGAGATCGACCCTGAGATCCTGCGCTGGCTCGCCTTCGCCCGGCAGAAGACGGCGGAGGTCGCCACCCTGGCCAGGGGACTGGCCGAGGGCACCGACGCCATCGCCGCCGAGATCGCAGCCAATCGGGCGGACCTCACCTCCCGCGCCGACTCCCCCGTCACCTACGACCCTGCCGTGCAGGCCAGGGCCGACGCCGTCACGGACGCCGACGGCCGACGCTCCCAGCCGTACGAGGTCCGGGCCGCAGCCCAGCGTGCCCACCTCGGACTTCCTCTGCTGCCGACGACCACCGTCGGTTCGTTCCCGCAGACCGATGAACTGCGCGCCGCGCGCGCCGACCTGCGCACCGGCAGGACCGACTCGGCCGGGTACGACGAGCGGATCAGGAAGGAGATCGCCGAGGTGATCTCCTACCAGGAGAGGACCGGCATCGACGTCCTCGTGCACGGCGAGCCCGAACGCAACGACATGGTGCAGTACTTCGCCGAGCGGCTGAGCGGATACCTCGCCACCCGGCACGGCTGGGTCCAGTCCTACGGCACCCGCTACGTCCGCCCACCGGTCCTGGCCGGCGACATCTCCCGCCCCGAACCGATGACGGTGGGCTGGACGACGTACGCCCAGTCGCTCACCGACCGTCCCGTCAAGGGCATGCTCACCGGCCCGGTCACCATGCTCGCCTGGTCCTTCGTCCGCGACGACCAGCCGCTCGGCGACACCGCCCGCCAGGTCGCCCTCGCCCTGCGCGACGAGGTCGACGACCTGGAATCGGCCGGCATCTCGGTCATCCAGGTGGACGAGCCCGCTCTGCGCGAGACGCTGCCGCTGCGCGCCGCCGGCCGTCCCGCCTACCTGGCCTGGGCGACCGAGGCGTTCCGGCTGTCGACGAGCGGGGTACGGCCGGACACACAGATCCACACCCACATGTGCTACGCCGAGTTCGGTGACATCGTCCAGGCCATCGACGACCTCGACGCCGACGTCATCAGCCTGGAGGCAGCCCGCTCCCACATGCAGGTGGCCCACGAATTGGCGGACCACGGCTACCCGCGTGAGGCGGGCCCCGGCGTCTACGACATCCACTCGCCCCGCGTCCCGAGTGTGCGGGAGACCGCCTCGCTGCTCCGCACGGGGCTGGCAGCCATCCCCTCGGAGCGCCTGTGGGTCAACCCGGACTGCGGGCTGAAGACCCGTGGCTGGCCGGAGACCCGCGCGTCGCTGGAGAACCTCGTGGCTGCGGCCCGCACCGTCCGCGACGAGCTCTCGGCCCACTGACGGCGAGGCTCTGCCGGGGTGCGTCCGCGCGCCCCGGCAGGGCCGGTCACAGCTGCGGACCAGGCGCCGGCGCCCGGCCGGACCATGTTTCGGCCCGGCCCGGGCCGGACACGCGAAGGGAGCGGCGGCATCGCACCGGGCGGCGGCAGGACCCGACCGAGGTGCGGAGCGTGGGCACGCGCGCACACCCCGTACATCCTCACCAATCAGGCACTTTGAAGCTGTTTGCCCCGTTTGGTGACGGGTACGCCGCAGTGAGGGCGGAATGAGGCATTCCGTGAACCGGAACCCGACCGACCACCGCACCCTCACACCGACGAGAAGGAGCCTCCCGTGGCCTCAGTACCCGCCATCACGCTCAACAACGGCGTGGAGATCCCCCAGCTCGGATTCGGCACCTTCCAGATCCCGCCGCAGGAAACCCGTGAGACCACCCTGGCGGCCCTGAAGGCCGGATACCGGCACATCGACACGGCTCAGATGTACGGCAACGAGAAGGAGGTCGGGGAGGCGGTCCGGGACTCCGGTCTCGACCGGGGCGACGTCTTCGTCACCAGCAAGCTGGACAACGGCGCCCACGCGTACGACGACGCCCTCCACGCCTTCGAGGGCACGATGGAGAAGATCCGGCTGGACTACCTGGACCTCTTCCTCATCCACTGGCCGCTGCCGGACAGGGGCGACTTCGTGGAGACCTGGAAGGCACTCGAGGAGATCTACCGCTCGGGGCGGGTCAAGAGCATCGGGGTCTCGAACTTCCAGCCGCACCACCTGCGCCGCCTGCTGGACGGCAGTGTGGTGGTGCCCGCCGTCAACCAGATCGAGGTCCATCCCTACCTCACCCAGGACGCCGTCAGGTCCTTCGGCGCCGAACACGGCATCGCGACGGAGGCCTGGTCCCCGATCGCGCAGGGAAAGGTGCTCGACGATCCGACGCTGGTCCGTATCGCGGAGCGGGTCGGCAAGTCGACGGCGCAGGTCACCCTGCGCTGGCACCTGCAGCGCGGGGACATCGTGTTCCCCAAGTCGGTGACCCGGCGGCGCATCGAGGAGAACTTCGACCTCTTCGACTTCGAACTCACCGAAGGGGACATCGGCGAGATCAACGCCCTCAACCGTGACGAGCGCACCGGATTGGACCCGGACCGCTTCAACGGCTGAGCGTCCCGGCACAGTGCCGTGGCCCGTCCCTCGTCGAGGGGCGGGCCACGCGCATGCGGCCGGTGGGCCTCAGATCGTCACTTCAGGGCCGGCGGCGCGGCGTCCGCCGAGGTGCCCCATCCGGAGGGCATGGTCCCGACCTCGAAGGACAGTTCCCGCGTCCTGCGGATGTCCTCGGTGGTCAGGTAGGTCTTCCCGTACGCGGCCCCGTCGGTGCGCGCGGACCGGATGTAGCGCGCCGAGTCGGAGGTGCCGGGCGCCTTCACCGTCAGGGCACCCTCGGGGTAGTAACGCCGGTCGAGGGTCAGGTCGACCCGCTCGAAGACGGGCGTCGACAGGCCCCAGGTGTCCGTCCCCGGCTGCACCGGGAAGACACCGATCGAGGAGAGGACGTTCCAGGCGGACATCGTGCCCAGGTCGTCGTTGCCGGTCATCCCGGTCGGGGTGTCCGTGAAGAGGGTGAGCGCGGCGTGCACCACGTCCGTCGTCTTCCAGGGCTGCCCGGTGGAGAGGTAGGTGTAGGGGGCGATCAGGTCGGGCTCGTTCTGCGGGTTGTACTTGTCCGCGTTGTAGTAGTCGTACGGCCCGTTGACCCACACCTCGCGGGCGGTCTTCGACGGGTCCTGCAGCAGTTGCTCGTAGGCGAAGAACGAGTCGAGGCGCTCGTTCGCCGCGTCGGTCCCTCCGATCAGGGAGACCACGCCGGGCAGGTCCTGGGGGACGAGCCACTGGTACTGCCAGGACGTGCCCTCGTGGAAGCCCTCGCTCCGGGCGGGGTCGGCGGGGCCGGTGAAGTCGCCGTTCGCGTCGCGGGCACGGAAGAAGCCGGTCGAACTGTCGAAGATCTTCCGGTAGTTCTGGGCCCGCTCCGCATAGCGCGCGGCGTCCTGGTCGTGGCCGAGCTCCTTCGCCATCCGGCCGAGCATCGCGTCGGACAGCGCGTACTCCAGGGTCGCCGAGGCGCCGTGGTCGTAGTCGGAGTCACCGGGCTTCACGTGGGCCCGGCCCTTGATGTACGGCGCGAAGCCGTCGGCCAGGTACTCCTTGTTGGCCTCACGGCCCACGGGGGCGGAGTCGGCCGGGGGCACACCGTCGGCGTTCTTCTTCAGCGCGCGGTACGCCTGCTCCTCGTACCCCTTGAGCAGGCCCTGCTGGTAGGCGTTGGTGAGGAAGGGGGTGACCGGGTCGCCGGTCATGATGTTCGTCTCGACCGTGCCGTAGCCCCACTTCGGCAGCCAGCCGCTGTCCTCGTCGATCTTGATGACGGAGATCGCCATGTCACGGGACTCGTGGGGGGCGAGCAGCGACAGCAGCTGCGCCTGGGTGCGGTAGGTGTCCCAGAGCGACCAGTTCTGGTAGTAGGTGAAGCCCTTGGCCTTGTGGATCCTCTGGTCCCAGCCGGTGTAGCGGCCGTCGACGTCGCTGCCGATGTTGGGCGCGAGGAACGAGCGGTACAGCGACGAGTAGAAGGTCCGGCGCAGGGTCTCGCTGCCGCCCTTCGCCCGGACGTCGTCGAGGCGGTCCTCCCATGCGGCCTGCGCGGCGCGGGCGACACGGTCGTACGAACGGCCGCCTTCGGCGCGGAGGTTGAGCGCCGCTCCCTTGGCGTCCACGTACGAGATCGCGGTGGTCGCCTCGACGGTGCGGTCCTTGGACGTGTCGAACCGCACGAAGGCGCCGTTGCGCTCGGCCCCGGCGGACGAGGCGGTGGACCCCTCGGTGACCGTCTCGCCCTTCCACGTGCCGGAGACGGTGAAGGGCCGGTCGAAGCGGGTGACCGTGTACACCGTGTACGGCTTGGTGTCCTGACAGAAGCCGCTGCCGGTGATGGCCGTGCGTACGGTCCTGTCGTCGAGGATCTCGACCTCGGTGTTCACGGTCCTGTGGAGCGACTGGCCCGCGTTGATGAGGACGTTGGCCTTGTCCGTGGCGGGGAAGGTGTACCGCTGCACTCCGGTGCGCTCGGTGGCGCTCAGCTCGGCCTTGATGCCCGTGTCGAGGCCGACCTGGTAGGTGCCGGGTCCCGCCTTCTCGTCGTCGTGGCTGAACCCGGCCGCGTACACGGCGTTGTCCGTCGACGTGATGTCACCGGTCGTCGGGAGCACCGGGAGGTCCCCGCCGAGGCCGCAGCCGACGCCGGAGATGTGGACGGTGGAGAAACCCCTGATATGGGTCTCCGAGTAGTCGTATCCCGTGTTGTGCCCGGTGTCGGGCGAGAACTGCACCATGCCGAAGGGCACCGCGGCGCCGGGGTAGGTGTTGCCCTCGTTCTCGGTTCCGATGAAGGGGTTGACGAGATCGGTGAGCCGGCCGCGTCCGGCGTGCCCCGCTCCGTCCGCCGAGGCGGGTGCGGCGACGGCGCCACCGAGGAGAGCCGCCGCGGCGGCCGCCGTCCCCGCACCGCGGATCCACTGGGTCCATCTCATGGAATGAGCGCCTCTCGAGACGTAGACAACGTTGTCAGGCGTGCTTCGCGATCATTCTTTGCCCGTCTACGTGTACTCGTCAAGGGTTGCGGCATCGGGCTTCGGCGTGCGGGGCGGGGCTTCCGGCACCAAGGTCGAGTGAGGAAACGGGGCCTGCCGGGCACCGGTCCGCGCGCTGCACCCCGGAGGCGATGACGTGAGCCCGTACCGCACCACGACCGGGCTGACGTCGCACGCACCGCAGAACGAGAGCGAACTGCTGCCCTGGTGGGCGCGGATCGCACCCCTGGCCCTGGTGGTACTGGCGCTCGCGGTCGACCTGCCGACGCCGGGGGCGTTCAGCGGGGACGTTTTCCTGATCCTGAGCTCCATGATCGCGGCCTGTGTGTACGCGCTGCGCGCCGTGGTCCGGGTGGCCGTCCTCAACAGCCTGGCCGGGCTGGTGCTCCTCTTCGGAAAACACCTGTCGTCCGACGGCCGTCACGCGGTGGTCGACTACATCGCCATGGTGGTCCTCGCCTGGGCGACCGTGCCCCTGTGCCGGCTGCGGCTTTCGTTGCGGCGCAGGCTCCAGGGAGCCGAGCGGGTGGCGGAGAGCGCCCAGCGCGCCGTGCTCCCGCCCGTGCGGGCCTGGTGGGGGAAGACCTGGATCGCGGTCCGTTACGAGGCGGCGTCCGCCGCGGCATCCGTCGGAGGTGACCTCTACGCGGCGGAGCACACCCCGTACGGCGTGCGCCTGCTCATCGGTGACGTACGCGGCAAGGGGCTGAACGCCATCCCCGGGGTCGCCGCCCTGGTGGGCAGCTTCCACGAAGCCGCCCACCACACGCCGACCCTGCCGGAGCTGGCCCGTCGCCTCGACGAGGCGGTGTCCCGTCACACACGGGAGACCGCCTCGGTGAGCGGTGGCAGCGACGTGGACGGCGAGCACTTCATCACGGCGGCCATCGCACAGATCCCGGACGACGGCACGGAGGTACGTCTCATCAGCCGCGGGCACTGTCCCGCCTTCCTCGTGAGCGAGGACGCGCTGCGGGTCTGGGAGCCCGAGCACGCCGGGCTCCCCCTGGGCCTCGGCGAGTTGGACACCGGCCCGTGGCAGGACGAGTCCCGTCCGTTCGGGCCGGGGCATCTGCTCCTGCTGTGCACGGACGGCCTCCTGGAGGCCCGCGACGCCGACGGGCGTTTCTACACACCGGGCGAGGATCTGCGGCAGAGCTGGCGCGACGGGCCACCGGCCGTCGTGGAGAGGCTCGCCGGGGCGGTGCACACCCATACGGACGGGGTGCTCGCCGACGATCTGGCTCTGGTCGCCGTCACCCGTGTGGAGCATGCGCCGTCGGGCGGGAAGGCGTCGCCGTGAGGACTCGGGGGCGGGCGGACCGACTCCCCGCGCCCCGTCAGCGCAGCGTCGCGTACACGATGAGGTTGTCCACGGGGTGGCCGGCTGCGTCGAATTCCCCGTCGCACGTGATCAGCCGGAGCACGCGTTCGCCGGTGGCTCCGTAGACCTTGTCGGTGGGGAATTCGTCCTTGCGGACGGTCTCCGTCCCGGTGACGGTGAAGTGGGTCTCCTTCCCTCCCCCGCCCGCCACGGCGATGTCCGCGCCCTTGGTGATGCTGTGCAGGTCGTGGAAGACGGCCTTGCCGAAGCGCGTGTCGTTGTGGCCGATGAGCACGGCCGCACCGGGTTCGCCGGGGACGGCTCCGCCCGCGTACCAGCCGGCCGTCATGCCCTTCTCGGCCGGAGGGACCTCGACCGTGCCGTCCTCGTTGAGCCCCAGCCGCAGCAGCTCGCTGTCTATGCCCAGCGACGGGACTGACAGCCGCGTGGGCGCGGGTGCCTTGGGCACGTCCGCGTCCCGGGGTGCGGGTGAGGCCTTCGCCCCGGTGGACGGTTCGGGCGCGTCGGGCGCGCCGCAGCCGGCCAGGGTGATCAGCAGACCGGCCGCGGCGGCGGACAGCGCGGTGCGCCACGACGAGTTCGGTGTGAAGGGCATGGAGTACTCCGGTGCGGGGTCGGGCGAAGGGGGTCGAACGACGGATGGCGCCGCTCCCGTCCGGGGAGCGGCGCCAGAGGGAGAGGATCAGCCGTGGTCGCGCTGTGCCGCGGTGCGGCGGCGCATCACGAGGACACCCGCTCCGGCGAGCAGCACGGCACCGGCCGCGGACCCGTAGAGCGCGGTGCCCCCGGCCTCGCCGGCCGGACGTTCCCCGGCGTCGACACCGCCGCGCGGCACCGTCCTGGCGGGCACGGGCTCGGCGGGGGCCGGGGTCGCCGACTCGGCGGCGTCGGTCGGCTCGGGCACGGGGGTGGCCCGCGAGGGCTCGGACGCTGCCGGAGGCTCGGTCGGGCGCTCGGCGGGTACCGCCGTGGGCGAGCTGTCGGCCACGGCGGCCATGGACGGGAAGAGGACCGCGCCCATGGTGGCTGCGGCGAGGACCGCGGTCCTCAGGGTGGGACGAAGGGACATGAAGGACTCCGATTCCAGCCCGGCGTTGGTGGTGCCCGCGCACGGATGCGCGTCGGGCGCCGGGCATGCCCTCAGACTGGAGTGAAGTTGTGAGGAAGCTGTCAGGCCGCCGTGTTCATCGGATCAGGGCCGGAACAGGGCAGCCGCAGGGTGAACACCGAACCCCTGCCCACCGTGCTGACCACACCCGCCGTTCCGCCGTGCGCCTCGACGAGCTTGCGGACGATCGCCAGCCCCAGGCCGCTGCCTCCGGTCCGCCGGCTGCGTGACTTCTCCGCACGCCAGAACCGGTCGAACACGTACGGCAGATCCTCCGGAGCTATTCCGCTGCCGGTGTCGGCGACCTCCAGCAGCACCTCGTCGTCCGGTCCCCCGGGCCCCGTCGCGTGCGCGCGCAGCGTGACCCGCCCTCCCGCGGGCGTGTGGCGCACGGCGTTGGACACCAGGTTGCCGATCGCCTGCCGCAGCCGGACCGGGTCGGCCTCGACCACGGGGACCGCTCCGTGCTCCTCGGCGACGGTCACGGTGAGGTCGACGCCGGCAGCGTCGGCCTGCGCCTGATGGGCCGCCACGACATGGGCGAGCAGGTCCCCGATCCGCACGGGTTCGGGGTGCAGACGCAGGGCTCCGGCGTCGGCGGCCGACAGGTCCTGGAGGTCGTCGATGATGTGCTGCAACTGCACCGCCTCCTCCAGGAGCGAGGAGACGAACGTCGCGTCCGCGTCGGCGACGCCGTCCTGGGCGCCCTCCAGCCACCCTCGGATGTTGCTCAGCGGGGTGCGCAGTTCGTGCGCGACGTCGCTGACCATGACCTTGCGCTGCTCCTCCATCCGCGCGCGGTGGGCGGACATGTCGTTGAAGGCCGTGGCCAGCCGGCCGATCTCGTTGTCCGCGGCGACCACGACCTGCGACGGGGCCTCGCCGTCACGCATGCGCTGGGCCGCTCCCGTGAGGGCGTGGAGCGGTCGCACGAGCCGGACCCCCGCGAACACCGAGGCGCCCACGGTGAGTGCGAGGACGAGGGCGGCGACCCCGGTGATCTTCGCCGTGTTCCCGGGGGACAGGTCGAAGCCGGGCACCTCGCCGCCGCCCGGGTCGCTGATGAAGAGCAGGGCGGGTGAGGCGACGTACGAACTGAGCTGCTCCTGGCGGGCGATGCCGACGCAGGAGGCGATGTCACGGTCGTTGTCGCTGTCGAGGGGCGCGGGCGTGGCCACCTCGGTCGGCATGGCCTCCCTCGGGACACTGAGGCTCGGTGCGGGCGTCGGCACGGGTACGGCGGTCGCGGGAAGAGGCTCCTCGCCCGTCCTCCACGACAGGTCGAGATCGAGCTCCACGGCTTCGCGTCCCTGCCGGTCCAGGCACGCGTTGACGAGTTCGTTGAGAGCGACCAGCGCCTTGGCCTCGGTCCCGGTGGGGCGGTCCAGCGCATCCGTCGAACACCGGCTGCCGTCCAGGCGGTCGGGGTCGTTTCCCACGACCTGGATGCGGGGCCGGCCGCTCGGCCCCTCGACGACGTCGGAGGCTATCCCGGTCCGGCTGAGGCACTGCACCGCCTCGTCCGCGGTGCGCCGGAGCGAGGTGCGCTCGGCCTCGGACAGCTCGAACGGCCCTACGGCCCGCGGGTCGACCCGGTCGGTCCCCGGGCGTTGCGTCCCGTCCGTTCCGGGTGCCGCGATCGTCACCGAGCCGGCCCCCGAGCCCGAACCGGAGGAGACGTCCGCCACGGACAACGGGTCCACGACCGCCGACGCCTGGGGCGGCAGGCTGGGTGGGGGCGGGGAGGAACCGGCGGAGTCCGCGAGGATCTGCCGGCTCTGCGTCGTCAGCGTGATCCTCCGGTCGGACGCGTCGGCGAGCTCGTCCACCGTGGCGCCCACCCCGTCCCAGGTGGGGTGCCGGGCGGCATAGGCGAGCAGGGTGTCGAGGACCCGGGTGTCGGCGGCGAGGTTGCGGCCCTGCTCCTGCTCGATCGCGCCGGACGTGGTCTGCACGGCCAGCCACGCGGTCGCGGCGACCGAACAGGCCGCGACCAGTGCCGAGACCGCCAGGAACCGTCCGAGGAGACTCTTGCGCAGCGGCGGTCGCAGGCGCTGCCCGCCCTTATCGGCGCGCCGCGCCACGCGTGGCTCCCTTCTGCGGGTCCATGAGCTTGTAGCCGACCCCGAAGACGGTGAGCAGCCGGACCGGACGCCGGGGCGCTCGCTCGATCTTCTTCCGGAGGTTCATGATGTGTACGTCGACCGTGCGGCTGCTGATGTACCGGTCGAAGCCGTGCAGTTCGGCGAGAAGCTGCTCACGGGAGAAGACGCGTTCGGGCTCGGCCGCCATCGTGGCGAGGAGGCGGAACTCCCCCGGCGTGCACTCGACCCCGACGCCGTCCACCGAGACCTCGTGGCGCACGGGGTCGACGGCGAGTGTGCCCACCCGCAGCACCTGGCCGCCGTCCTCGCGGGCCCCGTCCCGGCGGGTGCGCCGCAGGAGGGTGCGGACCCGTGCCATGAGCTCCCGCGGACTGTAGGGCTTCGTCATGTAGTCGTCCGCGCCCAGGTCGAGCCCGAGCAGCAGGTCGTCCTCCGTGGCCCGGGCGGTGAGCATGAGGACCGCCAGCTCGCGCTCCTCGGCACGCAGGATGCGGACCACGTCGAGCCCGTCGGCCCGCGGCATCATCACATCGAGGACGAGCAGGTCGGGTGCCCCCTGCCTCGCCTGTTCCAGCGCGGAGAGCCCGTCGGAGACCACCGTGACGGCGTGGCCCTCGCGTTCGAGGTAACGGCGGACCAGCTCGGCCTGTTTCGCGTCGTCTTCCGCGACTATGACGTTTGCGCACACGGGGACGATCGTAAGGGAGCCCCGGGTGCCCCCGGCCATTCCGGTGCCGGGGCCGATTCCCCCGCCCACCGGGCCCGTTCGGCTCGACGACACGCGGACGCCGAGGTTTCGGCGCCACGCCTGCGTGGTGGGCGTGAACCGTACGGCCGGGCGATGCCCTCACTCGTTGGTGACTTCCGCCTTCCGCGTGCCGCCCGCGGCCCGATCCTCGGAAGTACGGCGCTGCGACCGGCGTCGCCGGGTTTCTGCGGGTGAGGGGAGACGGCATGACGCGGGAAGCGGAGTGGCGCACCGGGCCGGACGGGCGGGCCGTGCTGCTGGTGGCGGGGCTGGCCGATCTGGCGGTGACCACGGCGGGCTCGGCCCTGGGCGCGGTGAGGGGGTTGCTCCGGCGCTCCGACACCGCGGAACTGGCGGCGGAGGCCGAGCGCGACCTGATCGCCCGGGGCCGCCTGGTGCTGGGCCGCTGGTCCACCGCTCCCCCGGCCCACCTCGAGGTTCTCGCTCGGGAAGCCGTCGTCCGGCGGGCCGCCGATGACGCATGACCGTTGGGACATGGCCGAGTTCAAGGAACGCGTCGACGACGTACTGCGAGTGTTCGTCGCCCGGGAGGCGGAGCGGTTCGCAGCCGTGGACCCGGTGCTGGATCCGGTCGCCGGGCAACTGGAGTCCTCGGCCGCGCACGGAAAGCGGCTGCGGGCGGCGTTCTGCTACTGGGGCTGGCGGGCGACCGGGCAGCCGGACGACGAGTCGCTGGTCCGGGCGGCGGCGTCCATGGAGTTGGTGCACGCCGCCGCGGTCGTCCACGACGACCTGATCGACGACAGTCCGCTGCGCCACGGGCTCCCCGCCGCGCACATGGCGCTGCGGGGTGCCGTGCGCGGCCGCCCGCGTTCCGTCTCGGCCGGCAGGTCGCTGGCGATGCTCGTCGGAGACCTGCTGATGGGCCTGGCGGGGCAGCTGTTCGCCACCAGCGGTCTGCCAGCGGCGTATCTCGCGCGGGCCCGGCCGCTGTGGTCGGCCCTGGCCCGGGACCTGATAGCCGGGGAGTGTCTGGAGATCCTGCGCACCGGAGCGCCTCCGGACACCGCCGACTCGCTGAAGGTGATCCGGTACAAGACGGCCAAGTACACGGTCGAACAGCCCTTGCTGATCGGCGGTGCCCTCGCGGGAGCCGGTGAACGGGTGCGCTCCGGATACTCCGCGTACGGGCTCCCCCTGGGTGAGGCGTTCCAGCTGCGGGACGATCTGCTCGGCCTGTTCGGGAGCCCGCAGGACACCGGGAAGGCCGCCACCGACGACCTGCGGGGCAACCGCCCGACGGCCCTTCTGGCGGAGACCTGGCGGGTCGCCGACGACGGCGAACGCCGACAGCTGCGTGCCCTCCTGGGCCGGGGTGATCCGGGGCCGGACGGTCTGCGCGCGGCTCGCGAGCTGATGCTCCGGCTCGACGCTCCCGGACGCGTCGAGAAGATGATCACAGAGCGGGTCGAGGAAGCCCTCACCGCCCTGGACGCGCTGAGCCTGTCCACCCCCGCCACCACCGCTCTCACCACGCTGGCGCACTCGGTCGCGGTCCGTGGGGCCTGATCGCACGCACGGCGGGCGGCACGGGCGCGCGCCGCCCTCGCCCTCGCCCTCGCCCTCGCCCTCGGGGAGCCCGTCCCCCGTCCGTACCCGTCGTGAACCACCCCCACAGCCCCAGGGAGCCTCACCGTGCGCTACACCGAGTCGTCGTTGGACACCATGCGCCGAGCTGGTGACGAACTCGCCGACGCCACCGTCGCCACCCTCTTCGAACGCGGGGAGGTGGGGAAGTTCAACACCCTGATGCGTTACGTCTCCACCGCCGGCGCTCCCCTGCCGGACGGCCTGCCCGACGTCGCCCGCGAGTACCTCGAGGTGACGGGCGCACCACCGGCCTGGGTCGACTGGGGTGAGATGGAGAGGGCACGGCTGTTCTTCATCGACAACAACGTGCACATCTCCACCGCCCTGTCCTTCGCCTCCATGCCGGCCTGCTACGTCGTCCCCCACGTGGCGAAACTGCTGTCCGCGACCCACGGTCTCGACTACCCCTCGAAACGGATGGCGGAGACGGGCCAGTTCACCGTCCATCTGATGCAGCCGGACGCCTTCGAGGCCGGGGGCCGCTTCCTTCCCGCCGCGCAGAAGGTGAGGCTCCTCCACGCCTCCATCCGGCACCATCTGGAGCGCGAGGGCCGCTGGGACACCGCGGCCCTCGGAACGCCGATCTGCCAGGAGGACATGATCGGCGGGCAGATGTTCTTCTCCCTGCTCGTGCTCGACAGCCTGCACCGTCTCGGTGTCCACATGTCGGAGGAGGGGGCCCGGTCGTACTACTACGCCTGGCGCGTGGTCGGTGCCATGCTCGGTGTCGACCAGGACGCGGTGCCCGGCACCCTGGACGAGGCCCGCCACTTCCTCGACCTGTACATGCTCCGGCACATGGGCCCGTCGCCGGAGGGCGCGCACCTGACCCGCCAACTGATCGACCTCTACGAGGAGGTCGTGCCGGGCACGTTCTTCGACCCGGTCGTGTCCGCCCTCGTCCGGCACCTCGTCGGCGACACCTGCGGCGACTGGCTCGGCGTGCCCCGCACGTCGTGGGACACCCTCGTCAAGGCCGTGCCGCGTCTGATCGGCGTACTGGAGACCGTCGAGGACCGTTCACCGCTGGGAGCCTGGGCTCTGGACCGGCTCGGCCACCTCACCACCGTTCTCGAGCTGTCCTCGCTGACCCGTGGACGCGTCATGCACTACGCCATCCCCGAACACCTCAAGAAGGACTACGGCGTCGCCGGCTCGGTACCACGCACCAGGCGGTGGGTCCCACCGGCACCCACGGTCCGCGGGCGGGCGCCCGGGCAGTAGACGGCCGCACGCCGGCCGGGAGACCGACCGCCCACGGTCGTCGCGTCAGCTCGGCCGGCCCGCAATCGGTGACTCCGCCCCCGTGCACTCCCGTCGTCCGTCCTGGAGCATCCCGTCCGAGGGGACCGTGGCCGCCGGTTGCCGGTCCGGATCCGCTCAGCAGACGCCGTCGCCGGGCTTGGGATTACCGAGGCCGAAGAGCGGCCGCAGCCTGAGTCCGAGCCAGGTCCCGGCCAGGGCGACCGCGCCCCACAGCCAGCCGCTGAGGCTGCCCGATGCCACGCCGGCCAGGTAGGCACCGATGTTGCAGCCTCCGGCCAGCCGGGCGCCGATGCCCATCAGCACTCCACCGAGCACCGAGGCCACGGCGGTACGCCAGGGGATCCCCCGGTGCAGCGCCCACGTACCGCCGAGGGCGGCGGCCACGGCCGCACCGATCATGATGCCGATGTCGGTGAGACTCGTCTTGTCGGCCAGTACGGGGCCGGCGAGCATCTCCGCGTTGCCGGGCTGCCGCCACCAGGTCCAGTTCTCGGGGTGGCCGCCCAGCGCGCCCACCAGCTCCGAACCCCACAGGCTGAACGCACTCGTGACGCCCCAGGCGCCACCGGACACCGCCAGGACGCCGGCCCCGAGGACGGCCAGCACCAGGGCGCCGGCGGCCAGCGGCCAGGACCCCCGGAGGGCCCGTACCGCCGCGGTGCGGGCCGAGGGGACAGGTCCGAGGGGAGGCGGGTTGCGGCGGGCCTGGACGCGTCGGGTGACGAGGACGACGAGAAGCAGCGCGGCGATCGTCACCGCCCACGAACCGGCCCAGCCGATGTGTTCGGAGAGGACGACCGGCTCCCACGCGGGAAGGTCCTTCCAGAGGTCGAACTGCCAGGCGGCGAGCGTGGCGCCCGCGATGAACCCGCCGAGGGTCAGGAGCACGGAGGTCTGCCCCGAGCCCACGGCGAAGAGGGTGCCGGAGGCGCAGGCACCGCCGAGTTGCATCCCGACGGCGAAGAGCAGGGACCCGACGACCAGTCCGACCCCGATCGGCCCTGCGGACGGCGCGGGCTGGGAGCCGAACAGTCCGGTGCCGCTGCCGATGAGCAGCGCGAACAGCGTGGCGGTGGTACCGAGCAGCAGAGCGTGCGCCCGCAGGCCGGTGCCGTTGCCGACGGCGATGAGCTGACGCCAGGCGGAGGTGAAGCCGAACCGCGAGTGGAAGAGGGCGACGCCCAGACCGAGCCCGAGCAGGAGCAGTACGCCGGGTTTCGTCCCGTGTGCCGACCAGACGTACGCGGTCAGGGCGACGGCGAGCAGCCCGGACACGACGAGCGGCGTCCTGCGCACCGGTGGCAGGGACGGCGCCTCCGGTCGCGGGGCCGAGGTGGGAGAGGGGGCGAACAGGGCGGGCAGAGCGCGCGGGGGCGCGGCCGGCCCGGCAGGTGGCGCGGTGGTCACGAGAGGTCTCCGGGGTGATGCGCGGCGGACGGCGGGCTGGGGAGCCGGCAGCACGGGACGTGCCGCCGGCGAGACGTCAGCCGCTACAGAGTCCGTCGTCGACGCACCATGCCGAGTGCGCGAACAGCGCGAGGCACAGGGTCGGGGCCGGTACAGACATGCGTGCGAATATACGGACGCTTCTGCTCCGGATGTTCCGGCGTCTCGGAATGCGGAAGGCTTCCTGGACAAGCGCCCCGGAGCGCAGGAACCCGATCCTGCCGCGGCCGACGTCGTCGCGCACGGCCGGGCGTCGTGCTCCCGCCGCGGCGGACCGGGAGGGCTCCCCCACGGAACGGGTCCCCGGAGCACTCCGCAGACGCGCCTTTCCCACTTGTGCACCAAGATGGGACATGTCGTAGATGCAACGTTTTCCGGTCGTCGCCCTACGGTCCCTGCCGGCTCCGGGCCGCTCGTGAGCCCGGTGGCAGGCGGACCCGCTGGGGTGGCACCCGTCGAGGAGGTTCATTTGTCCGGCTCAGCTCGTCCCCTGCAAGGCCGTGTCGCCGTCGTGACCGGTGCCGCGAGAGGTGTGGGCGCGGCGATGGCGCGGGAACTGACACGGCGTGGAGCCAGGGTGGCCCTGCTCGGACGTGAGGAGTCGACCCTGGCCCAGGTACGGGAGACGCTCCCCGGGGCCCGGTGCTGGGAGGTCGATGTGACCGACGACGCCGGAATGGCCAGGGTGGCCGACGAGGTCCGGGACCGGATGGGGCCCGCGTCCGTCGTGGTGGCGAACGCGGGCCTGGCCGAGGGCGGTCCCTTCGCCGAGTCCGACCCGGTGACCTGGCGGCGTGTCATCGAGGTCAACCTGATCGGCAGCGCGATCAGCGCCCGCGCCTTCCTGCCCCATCTCAGGGCGACAGGCGGGTACTACCTGCAGATCGCCTCGCTGGCCTCCATCGGGGCCGCGCCCATGATGAGCGCCTACTGCGCCTCCAAGGCGGGCGTGGAGTCGTTCGCCCATTCGCTGCGCGCCGAGTTCGCCCATGAGCACGTCGGGGTGGGGATCGCCTATCTGAACTGGACCGACACGGACATGATCCGTGACGCGGACGAGCACCCCGTGCTGCGGGAGCTGAGGGCGCACATGCCGAAGCCCGCACGGAAGGTCTACCCGGCGGAGACCGTCGCGGAATCGCTCGCGCGTGCGGTCGAACGGCGCAGTGCCGCCGTGTACGCGCCCGCGTGGCTCCGTGTCACCCAGCTGGTGCGTGCCGCGATGCCTCCGGTGGTCACCGCCCTCTCGAAGCGGGAGATCCCCAGGCTGCAACGGGAGACGTCGTTCGAGGGCACCGGGCTGCTGGGGGCCGGAGGCCGTGCGGACCTGGGCGCCGGAGGCCGCGCCGGGGGGTAGACCGCGTGCGGGAGCGCCGGCCGGCGTCGTCCCTGATACGCCGGTCAAGTGGTGTCCGGCGCGGACAGGCGTAGTCGCATGACGTCCGAGGGCAGGGGTATGGCGTAGACCGTCCCCTGCAGCAGGAGCATCATGCCGCCTCAGACCTCCACCCCGCGCTACACCGTTCCCGGCCTCAGCACCAAGGACGGCGGGCGGATGATCGACGTGCTGCGCATGCGCCTGCACGCCCTCAACGACCTGGCGCTCACGCTGAAGCACATCCACTGGAACGTGACAGGCCCGCACTTCATCGCCGTGCACGAGATGCTGGACCCCCAGACGCTCGCGGTCAGGGACATGGCCGACGGCACGGCCGAACGCATCTCGGCGCTGGGCGGTGTGCCGCACGGCACCGCAGGCGTTCTCGTGTCCGAGCGGACGTGGGAGGACTACAGCGTGGGAAGGGCCGACGCGATCGCCCACCTCGGCGCGCTGGACCTCGTGTACACCGGCATCATCGAGGATCACCGCAAGGCCGCGGCGAAGGCCGCCTCCCTGGACCCCGTCACCGAGGACCTGCTCATCGAGCACCTCCGCTCCCTGGAGCAGTTCCAGTGGTTCGTCCGCGCCCACCTGGAGAACAGCGCCGGGGTGCTCGCCACGACGGACGCCCGCAGCGAGAAGCAGGCAGCCGCCGCGGCCGGGACGTCGCACACGATCCCGGCGAAGCAGACGGCCAGCCCCCGGCGCACGGCCAAGAAGTCCGCCGTCACCAAGCGCGGCAAGTGACCCGGACCGGGTGATCCGCCCGGTCCGGACGGCACGGAGGCGGGCCTGGCGCTGTCGGACACGTCCGGTCCGCTCCTGGTCCGAACCGGACGCGGACACCTCTGCTCTCACCCGTTCGGAGCACGCCGGAAGAGTCTGACGGCCGCCGGACGGTCGGGCCGGCAGGCGCCGCGCAGGAGAAGTGCCGGGCCCGCGCGGTCCCGCTTCCCGTCACCCGGCACGCCCGCGTCCTCGCCCCGGTGCACGGCGAGGACGCGGGGGTGCGCCTCGGGCGGGTCAGCCCGTGTAGGAGGCGAGGACCCGGGTGAAGTCCCACGGCTGCTGGGAGACTCCCGAGCAGGTGTCGGCTCCGCCTCCCGTGCAGGGCCGGTCGCGGTTGACCGACCAGAAGGTCAGCCGGGCGAGGTGGCGCTGCTGCGCATAGCCGAGGATCGTGCGGAAGTCGGCCACGGTCACGGTCTCACCGTTGTCGGTGACACCGTTCATCGAGGAGATTCCGGTGTGCCGGTAGGCCTGGTCGTCGGAGTACCCGTAGGCGTTCTTGACGGCCGTCTTGAGCCCTTCGGCGGCGCGGACGGTCAGCGTGCCCATGTTCTGGCCCGCGCCGCCGAAGTTGAACGGCATGATGGTCCAGCTGTCCACGGTGAGCCCGGAGGCCGCCGCCTTGCCGATCAGGCTGCTGTCGGGCCCGTTCTGGCCGGTACCGAAGGTGACGTACACCTTGATCCCGGGGTTGGCGGTCTTGACCGTCTTCAGCGCGTCGACCGTGCGCTGCTGGACGACCGGACTGTCGTATGCCGCCGCCTCGATGTCGATGTCGATGGCCTTCAGCCCGTAGGCGTTGATGACCTTCTGGTAGGCCGCGGCCAGTTCACCCGCGCTGGAGCAGGAGCTCTCCAGCTTGTTGCCGCTCCAGCCCCCGAAGGACGGAATGACGTCGCCACCGGCCGCGCGCACGGTGTTGACGGTCTGCTGGTCGACTCCCCCGGTCAGCGGCCGGTTCCCGTCCCACTGCGGGTTGCAGTAGCCGTTGCTGAGGACGAAGGCGAGCGTGAACCACTTGACGCCGGTCGCGTTCATCACGGTCGTGGGGCTGGGCGGGCTGCCCCAGCCGTTGTAGAGGTACGGGGCGACGGCCATCGCCCCCGGGCCGGGGGTCTCCCCGCCGGCGCTCGGCGCGGTCCACTTCTGGTTGGCGGCGCCGGTGCACGTCCAGATCTGCAGCCGCGTGCTGTTCGCACTGCTGCCACCCGACACGTCCAGACACTTGTCGGCCTGC
>NZ_JNYQ01000011.1 GCF_000717245.1 Kitasatospora papulosa | reverse complement strand
CCCGGCCAGATGCTCCGGATCCTCCGCGTGCACGATCAGCAGCCCACCGAACCCCGCGATCTCCGCCATCGAACGGGCCAACTGCTCCTGGTCCAGCTCCGGAAACTCCTCCACCCCCGACCTTGACGTTGCCGGGCAGCGCACCACCCCAGAACCCCACATCCACATGCGCCTTGGACCGCGCCACATCCTGCTTCACCCGCAGATTCCCCACCGTCGTGGTCACCAGCCCCGGCATCACCACATCGCCACCGACATCCACCACACGGGCCCCGGCCGGCACCACCGCGTCGTACGGCAGCACCCCCTCGATCTCCCCACCCGCGACGAACACCGCAGCCGCCCGGATCCCCTCGGGGGTGACGACACGCGTCGAACGCAACACCAGCTGTACTTCGGGCACCTAGGGGCCCTCCTCTTCCGAACTCGTTACCCGTGGCGGCCGACGACCGGCCTCCACGCCTTCTGCGGCCCGCGGTCCCGCGGGAGCCGTGTCAGCCGGCCTGCGGGGGCCAGTTGACGATGCGCTTGGGACGCGGCGGTGCGTAGGTGCGCACCTTCGACGTGGTCAGCCCGAGGCGGACAAGGGACTCGGCGATCGTCACCGCCGCGCTCACACCGTCGACGACGGGGACCCCGGTGCGCTCGACGACGCGTTCGGTGAGGCCGGACATCCCTCCGCACCCGAGGCAGATCACCTCCGCCCGGTCGATCTCCACTGCCTGGGCGGCCTGTTCGACTATCGCCTCGACGGCCGCCTCCTCGTCCCGTTCCAGGTCCAGGACGGCCAGCCCGCTGGCCCGCACGGAGGCGCAGCGCGCACGCAGACCGGCGGCGTGGAGGCGCTCCTCGATCAGCGGGACCGTGCGGTCGAGGCTCGTGACGACGGAGTAGGTGCGGCCGAGGAACTGGGCGGTGCTGGCGGCGGCCTCGGTGATGTCGACGACGGGGACGTCGAGCAGTTCCTGCAGCCCTTCCCGGCCGTGCTCGCCGTAACCGGCCTGGATCACCGCGTCGAAGGGTTCCGGGTAGGCGCGGACGGTCTCCATCACGGCGACGGCGGCCAGGTAGCTCTCGTAGTTGCCTTCGACGGACTCCGCTCCGAAGGAGGGTGTCAGCGGGACGATCTCGGTGCCACGCGACGCGGCACCGGCCGCCTGCTCGCCGATCGAGTCGGTGATCGACTGTGTGGTGTTGACGTTGACGACGAGGATGCGCATGGGGCGGCCTTCGGTTCGGTGGTTCATTCGGCGGCGACGGCGATGGACTCGCCGTCCACGTCCCGGATCTGTGCGCCCCGGTCCGCGATCAGGGCGTAGAACACGGCGGCGAGGAGGGCGCCGACGAACCAGGAGAATCCGGCGGCGGCATGGAAGAAGGGCACGAGGGCGACGACGACGGCGACGGCAGCGGCGGGGACGAAGGCGGCGACGGCACGGGGGTTGAAGCCCCGGCTGTAGTGGTACTCGCCCCGCGGGTCCTCGCTGTAGAGGTCGGGAACGTTGATCCGGGACTTCCTCAGCAGCCAGTAGTCGGCCATGATCACGCCGAAGAGCGGTCCGAGGAGAGCGCCGAGCCCGCCGAGGAAGTAGTTCACGACGATCGGGCTGTTGTAGAGGTTCCACGGAAGGATCACCAGCCCGACGACCGCGCTCACCACACCTGCCCGGCGGAAGTTCAGCCGGCGCGGGAAGAGGTCGATGAGGGCGTAGATAGGGGCGACGAAGTTGGCCAGCAGGTTCACCGCGACGGTCAGGGCGATGAGGGCCAGCGAGGCCGTCGCCAGGAGGACCATGTTCGGGATGGTGCGGACGATGTCCGTGGGGCTCGTGATGACGTGCCCGTCGAGCTTGAACTGCGCCCCGCTGAGGACCACCACGATGACGGCGAAGAAGAGCATGTTCAGCGGGATGCCGATCACGTTGCCGCGGACGATGGAGCCGCGGCTCCTGGCGGACCGTGTGAAGTCGCAGAAGTTCAGGACGAACGTCCCGTAGATCACCACCCACAGGGCGGCCGCCTGGAGGATCTGCAGCCACATGGCTCCCCCGGTGAGCGGAGCGTCCACGGACAGGGAGATCGAGCCGTCGGCACGTACGAACATCCACACCGCGAGGGCGAGCATGGTGATCAGGGTCGTGGGTGCCGCGAAGGCCATGTACCTCCGGATCATCTGCATCCCGTAACTCACGATGAGGAGTTGGAGGGCCCACAGGGAGAGGAAGGAGATCCAGCCGAGGGTCGACTGCCCGAGCAGGGAGTTCGAGTCGAGTCCGCGGAGTCCGGGGAACATCGCGATGAGAAGGGCGCTCAGGACCGCTGAGGCGAGGTAGGTCTGGATGCCGAACCAGGCGATGGCGACGATGCCGCGGACCGCGGCGGGTATCTTCGCGCCCCTGATGCCGAACGCGATGCGGCTCATGACCGGGAAGGGGACGCCCGTCTTGTGTCCCATGAAGCCGGACAGCGTCAGCAGCAGGAAGAGCAGGACCGAGGCGAGCGCGAAGGCCGCCAGGATGCCCCACACGTTCAGGCCGAGCGCGAACAGGCCGATGGCGAAGGCGTAGTTGCCGAGGCTGTGCACGTCGTTGGCCCAGAGGGTGAACACGTTGTAGGCGCCCCAGCGGCGCCCCTGCTTCTTCGTCGGGGCCAGGTCGTAGGTGTACAGCACGGAGCTGGTGGCTCCGTCGCCCCCGTCGGCCCGGGTGTCCCCGGTGGCCGTTCCCGGCGGCATGCCCTCCACAGCAGTCATCGATCAACCCTCGAGTATTCGCTAGGGGTCGCAACCAGGCCTGTCGACGGCCTACTTCGGAGAAGGCTGCGCGCCACGGGCCCTGGCGACCGAGAGAGTTTTCAGAGGTTTCCATAAAGTGGAAGTTGATTTCCGCGAGACAAAACGTAGTTTTCGCCGAAGGGCAGCGTCAAGGGTTACGAGCAGGCAACTTCGAGGCGGACACAGCACCTGCACGGAATGCGAACACCGGAGGTCGGGCGGACACGGACGTGCCGAAGCGCGGATCCGGGACAGGGGAGGGCGGGACCGCCGGGGTGATCCGGCGGGGCGCCCGTGGTCGACACCGGTCCCCGTGCGCGGCCGGAGGGCCCGTGCGGACGGGGAGTGCCGCCGGGCGGTCAGAGACCGGCGAGCAGGCCGTCGAGCGGGGCCGGGACGCGGGCCGGATCGAGGGCCTCGACGAGGACACGGCCGTAGTGGATCTTGCGGCCCTTCTTGGTGCCGAAGAAGCGCCGCAACTGCTGCTGCGCGGTGCGGCCACGCTGTGCCGGCTGGTTCAGGAAGGTCCGCAGAGCGCGCAGATCGCCCTCCACCCCGACCAGTTCCTCCACCCGGGCCACACCCAGCGCGCGGATCAGTTCGTCCTCGAGGTCCGCCGCGCAGACGAAGAACGTCTGCTCCGCCACGCCGGCGCGCTCCAGGCCCCGGGTGTAGTAACCCCGCTCCGCCTCGTCGCAGAGCCCCGTGAGCCGAAGGCCGAGACCGGTCGGTCCCAGGAGGTGCGCGAAGCGCCCGACGCTCATCGCGCCGCCCATCGGCAGGACGCAGACCCCCTCGGCCGCGAGGTCCCGGCCACGGCTCGCGGCCAGCGCGTCCACCGCGGCGACGTCGCTCGGGCCTTCGAGCAGGACGACCGCCCGGACGGGCACGCTCAGGGCCAGCTCCCGCGCGGGGTCGCCGGGACCACCGGCCGCCCATGCGGTGACCGCTGCCCGGAAGGACGCCATGTCTGACATGAGCCGAGTCTCCCTCTCCTCCCCCCGCCGCGGTAGCGGTTTTCGCGCGCCCGAGCGCTGCCGGAGCCGGGCGGGCGTACGTCCCGTCCGTGGCGCGGGTGCACCCGGACGGGTCCGGCATCCGTCCCGTGGTGCGGCTGAGCCCTTCGGTCTGTCCGTGCGCCGGTCCGAGGTCCGGCGCGATCAGTCCCCGGGCCGGCCGCCGGCTTCGGCCGCGTGGCTCAGGTTCACCACGCAGAAGATGTTGTCGTCGGGGTCGGCGAGGACGACGAAGTCGGGGTCCGGCGGGTAGGAGTCCCAGTCGAGGGTTCGCGCACCGAGGCGGGTCAACCGCTCGATCTCCGACCGCTGTTCCTCCCGCGTCCCGGCGAAGAGGTCCAGGTGGACCCGGGGGCGCGGCTCTGCCGGGGACGCGCTGCGCAGCAGCCCGAGGGCACGGCCGGAACCGTCGGCGTGCTCCAGCGTCCGCCAGGTCTCGCTGGCCCGTTCCTCGGTGGCGACCAGGTCGAGGGCGGCGGTCCAGAAGGCCACCGCGCGAGGGACGTCCGTGACGCCGATGACGGGCATTCCGAGTCTCAGCATGGGGGTGAGCCTATACAGGACGTACCCGTGCGGACCTGCCGCGCGGAAGCCACGGACCCGTTCCGTCCGGGGCTCCTCGCGCCGGAGTCGCCGCGTGCCGCGTCCACGCGGGCGTCAGAAGGCGTACCTGACCCGCAGCCACGGCGCGTGCGCTGCCAGCAGTTCGCGGATACGCGTCAGGGAGCGCTGCTTGATCTCCCGGGCGTAACGGATGTTGAGGGCGCCGTTCTCCGAGCGCTTGGTCTCCTGGGCGGCCGGCTGCCACAGCAGTTCCTCGGCACGGGGATGCCAGCCGAGGTTGACCTCGTGCAGCCCCTGGTTGTGGGTCAGCATGATGATCTCGGCCGCCGCCTGCTCCTTCACCCGGGCGGGCAGCACGTCGTCGAGGTGGGTGAACAGGTCGGCCCAGTCCCTCTGCCACCCCGGGCGCAGGACGACCGGCGAGAGGTTGAAGTGGACCTCGTACCCGGCGTCGAGGAAGTCGGCCGCCGCCGCGATCCGCTCGTGGACCGGGCTGGTGCGGATGTCCAGCAGCCGGGCGTCGTCGGGCGGCATGACGGAGAAGCGGACCCTGGTGCGCCCCTGGGGATCGAGGGCCAGGAGGTCGGGGTTGACGAACTTGGTGGCGAAGGACGCCTTCGCCGTCGGCAGTCCGCGGAAGGCGGCGACCAGATCAGCGGTGTTGTCGCTGACCAGGGCGTCGACGGAGCAGTCCCCGTTCTCGCCGATGTCGTAGACCCAGGCCAGGGGGTCGCACTGGTTGGGCTCCGGCTTGGGGCCCTGCGCCCTCACGTGGCGGCGGACGTGGGCCACGATCGCCTCGATGTTGGTGAACAGCGTGATCGGGTTCGCGTAGCCCTTGCGGCGGGGGACGTAACAGTAGGCGCAGGCCATCGCGCACCCGTTGGAGGTGCCGGGGGCGATCCAGTCGGCCGACCGGCCGTTGGGGCGGGTGCGGAGCGTCTGCTTGACCCCGAGGACCAGCGTTCCGTTCTTGATCCGTACCCAGCGGGCGATGTTGCCGTCGTTGCCGTGGAGGGAGGGGATGCCCCAGTGGCCGGCGATCTCGGTCACGCGGACCCCGGGCAGCCGGGCCATGATCTGCCGGCCCCGCGGCGAGTCCAGGGCGGCGGGTTCCGCGTAGACCTCGCGCACGTCGAGCAGCCGACGGGCCTGCGGGCTGTCCCTGAACGGCTGCGGGGGCTGCGGGGGGGCGGTGTCCTCCCACCCGAAGAGGGCTTCCTGTCCGGACTCACCCGAGGGGGGTTCCGCCGCCGGCCGTTCCATGTGCCCGTCCTTTCCCTTCCGCGCTGCGACGGGGGCCGCGCACGACGTCCCCGTCCCCCAGGATCTCAGTCCTCGCGGTGGCGCTCCTGCTCCAGCAGCTCGTCGAGGTCGGTGAGCCTGTCCAGGCCGCGCACCGCCCGGGTCATCCGCGCGTTGTGCTCGAACCGGTCGCGGTGGCGGTGCAGGAGGTTCCAGTAGCCGGCGGTGAAGGGGCAGGCGTCCCCGCCGACCCGTACGGACGGCTTGTACCGGCAGGAGCCGCAGAAGTCGCTCATGCGGTCGATGTAGGCGCCGCCGGACGTGTAGGGCTTGGTGGTCATACGGCCACCGTCGGCGTACTGCGACATGCCCACGACGTTCGGGACCATGACCCAGTCGTAGCCGTCGACGAAGCTGCGGTGGAACCAGTCGGTGACGGCGCGGGGGTCCCATCCGCGTTGCAGGGAGAGACTGCCCAGCACCATCAGGCGTGGGATGTGGTGGGTCCAGCCCGTCGTCCGGACCTGGTCCAGGACGTGGGAGAGGCAGTTCGCGTCGGTGGCGTCCGAGGAGAGTTCGGTGAACCACGCGGGCAGCGGTTCGTGGTGGCGCAGGGCGTTGCTCTCGCGGTAGCGCGTGCCGAAGTACCAGTACACGTGCCAGACGAACTCGCGCCATCCGGCGATCTGGCGCACGAATCCCTCGGCGCTGTTGAGCGGCACGTCGCCCGACCGCCACCGCGCCTCGGCCCGCTCGACGCATTCCGCGGGGTCCAGCAGGCCGAGGTTGAGCGACGAGGACAGCAGGCTGTGGCTCATCGTCGTGTCCCCGGCGAGCATCGCGTCCTCGTACGCGCCGAACGTGGCGAGCCGGTGCTCCACGAACCGGCGGAGTCCGGCGAGTGCCTCCCGGCGGGTGGCGGGGAAGCGGCGGGGCGCGTCCTCGCCGACGAACCGGACGTCCCCGTCGCGCGCCCACCGGTCGAGGTCGGACCGCACCTCGTCGTCGATCTCGCTCTCCCGGGGGTGGTAGGGCGCCGGTACTCCCAGGTCGGTGGAGCCTCGGGGCGGGGGCTGCCGGTTGTCGTGGTCGAGGTTCCACCGGCCGCCCGCCGGACCGTCACCCTCCATCAGCAGGTCGTGCGTCCCGCGGACCCACCGGTAGAAGTCCTCCTGCCTCAGGTGCTTCGTTCCCCGGCCGTCCGCCCACGTGCGGAACTCGTCGTGCGTCACCAGGAAGCCGCGCGCCGGCAGGACCCGTACCGAGGGCAGCGAGCGTACGAAGGCGTCGGCCGCGTGGGAGGTGGGGTGGTGCACGGTCACCCGGCCCTCCCCCACCGCCTCGCGCAGGCCCTGGCGGTAGGTGTCGGCCTTGACGTACCGCACGCGGTCGCCCAGTTCGGCGGCCCGGTGGCGCATGGCCGAGAGGATCAGGTGGGCCTTGGCCCGGTGGAACCGCCGCCGGCGGAAGACGCCGCGGGACTCGATCATCACCAGCGGGGCGTCCCGGTGCGGGCCGCCGCGCGCCGGATCGACGAAATGGGGACCGAGCTGGTCGCCGAACAGCCAGTGGGGGGTGCCGGACTCTTCCTCAGTCATGCCGAGTGCTCCGATGACGTTCTGTTGCCTGGCCGGCGCGCACCGCGCGACGCTTCCCTGCACCGATCAAAGCGCACGACGGCGCGGGCCGTACCCACCACACGCCGGGGGTGCCGTCCCGGAGGACTCCGGAGGACCGGCGGTCCTGGCCGTCGGTGGGGGCCGTCAGTGCGGGCCGTCGGTGCGGGCCGTCGGTGCGGGCCGTCGGTGCGGGCCGTCGGTGCGGGCCGTCAGTAGGGCAGGCCCTCCGAGGCCGCGCGCAGGGCGTCGAGGAGGCACGCGGCGATCTCGCTCCCGGCCGCGTCGGGATCGTCGCCGTACCGGTGGGCGAAGTCCTCCGCCGCCGCGCGCAGCGCACCGTTGAGCGTCGCCGCGTGCACCTTGATCCGCAGGTCGCCGGGGCTGCCGCCGGTGCGACGGGCGAGGAGTTCCCCGAGGACGGGCAGGGCGTCGTCGTGCGCCTGGAGCCAGACGGCGCGGAGGGCCGGGTCGGTGGAGGTCATGCGGATCAGGTCGAGGATGACGGGGGCCGCGGCGGGCAGTACGCCGGTGCGGCAGAGCCCCGTGAAGAAGTCCAGCAGACCCGTGTCCGGCGGCCAGTCGCCCAGCTGGTCGATGGCCGACTCGAGCCCAGCCGAGAGGAGCGGCAGTACGCAGCTCTCCTTCGTGGGGAAGTGACGCCACAGGGTGCGGGCGGAGATGCCCACCGCCTGGGCGATCTGCTCACCCGTCGTAGCCGTGACGCCCTGTGCGGCGAACAGACGGACCGCCTCGGCGGCGATCTCGAAGCGGAGGGCCTCCTTGCGCCGCTGCGCGAGCGACGGCCTGGCATCCGTCTGCGTGGTCGGCCCGTGTTCCACGGACGGCGCTTCGCGCACGATCGCCCCCGCCCCCTCTCTCCCGGTGACCGCAGCATAGCCAGCCACCGAGAAATGACGCATGCCGACGTCTTGTCACTGCGTGACACGTAGACCTACGCTGCCGTAAGTGACCAGCGAGTAACACCGTTGGGCCACACGGCACATGGCGTACGACGGCCGGGACGCATGCGTTCGGGCCGCACCACCACCCAGGTCCTCGACGGAGCGCTCGCCCCGCTGCGGCCGGCGCCCACGGCCCGGCGGGAGGCGGCCGCCGTCACCGCGCACGGCATCGACACGATCACCCAGCCCACACCGAGGAGCGCAGCATGAGCCGCAAGAGAGTCCGTTCCCGTGACACCTCCCCCGTGGACCCGGCTTCCGCGCGGCCCGCGCGGAAGGGCCGCCGCGGCACACCACCCGGCCGGCGCCTGCTGGCCGGCCTCGTGGCCGCGGGCGCCGTCTGCGCCGGCCTGTCGGCGGTACCCGCCTCCGCGGCGACGGAGCCACCGATCGTGTCGCGCGGCGTCACCATCCCCGCGTTCTACACCCCTCCGGCCGAACTCCCCCCGGTCAACGGCGCGTTGATCCGCACCGAGGCCCTGCCTCTCGGGCTGTCCATCCCCGGCCTCGACGGCCGCCCCATGCCCGGCACCGCGACCCGTCTGATGTACAGGTCCACCGACTCGGCCGGACTGCCCGTCGCCGTGACCGGTGCCTACATCGAACCCACGGCCGCCTGGAAGGGCGGTGGCCCGCGCCCCCTGGTCGCGCTGGCCTCGGGCACCATGGGCCAGGGCGACCAGTGCGCGCCGTCCTTCGCCCTGCAACACCCGCTCACCCTCAAGGGCGACACGGTGTCCGTGGGCTACGAGGCCCTGGCGGTCTACCGGATCCTGGCCACCGGGGCGGCGGTCGTCGTCACCGACTACGTCGGCCTGGGCACCACCGACCGCCTGCACACCTACGTCAACCGGCTCGACCAGGCGCACGCCCTGCTGGACGCGGCCCGCGCCGCCCGCGCCGTGCCCGGGGCCTCGGTCACCGCGGCGTCACGCACCGGCCTGTACGGCTACAGCCAGGGCGGCGGTGCCAGCGCGGCCGCCGCCGAACTCCAGCCCTCCTACGCACCCGACGTCCCGCTCGCCGGCACGTACTCCGGCGCGCCGCCGGCAGACCTGACCTCGGTGATGAAGGGCATCGACGGCAGCGCGCTCGCCGGGGCGCTCGCCTGGTCGATCAGCGGATTCGCCCAGTCCGACCCCGACCTGCGGGCGGTCGTCGACGCGCACATCAGCGACGCCGGAAAGGCCGCGCTCAAGGACGCGTCGACCATGTGTGTCGGCGACGCGCTCTTCGGCTACGGCTTCACCAGGAGCAGCAAGTGGACCACCGACGGCCGGTCCATCGGGGACATCATCGCGGCCGACCCCCGCGCGAAGGCCGCCCTGGACAAGCAGCGCATCGGCGGACTCCAGCCCGCCGGCCCGGTGCGTCTGGCGACCGGCGTCCAGGACGACATCGTTCCCCACGCCCAGGCCAGGCAGCTGGCCGTCGACTGGTGCGGCAAGGGCGCCGACATCACCTACGAAGCCGTCAAGCTGCCGAACCTCGGCGACAAGATCCTGACGAATCACCTCGTGCCCCTCGTCACCGACCAGGGCGACGCGATCTCCTGGCTGACCGACCGCCTCTCCGGCAAGCCCGCCACATCCAACTGCTGGACGATGCCCCTCCAGCCCTGACCCCCGCCGCACACGGCCGTGTCCACCGCTGCGGCGCAGCAGTGGACACGGCCGTCCGGGAGCGTCCGGCCGGAGACCTGACGGTGACGTCGGGCGTGGGCAGCGGACAGCTGACAGCCGAAGGCGAGTACCGCCCCGTCCGGGCGGCCCGGTCGGCGCACCGGTGTCCGTCAGTGGTTCAGCGGTTCGGCCGTTCAACCGTCCGGCAGTTCAGCAGTTCAGCCGTCCGCCGGTGTGGCGCTCGGCGGCGTCACGGCGTCGCGCAGCGTCTCCGCCAGCCCGTCCACGGCCAGCACCATGCTCACGGCGGCTGTGCTGTTGAGGCAGAGGTGGTGACCGGAGGGAACGCGCCCGAGCAGGTCCGTCACCGGCATCCGCTCGAAGCCCAGCTGCCCGGCGGCCTGGAGGTGGCGGGGGGAGGTGAAGACCGGCACCACCGCCGTGCCGTCGGACGCCGACGCGCTCACCGGCTCGCCGTCCGCCGTGATCAGCACCGCGACCTCGGTCCTGGCCAGGGCCGAGGTGACGTCCTCCACCGGGCCGTACCCGGTGGTGGCGAGCTGGATCGCACGGTCCACGTCGTCAGCGGGTTCCGGCCACCCCATCGCCTCGGGTGAGGGCCTGTAGTCCTCGTTGTCCTCCCATTCGACGATCTCGCCCTCGGAGTCGGAACGCCACTGGCCGACCACGGCCCACTCCGGCGGCGGGCCGTCCCCCTGCCAGGCCGGATCGGACAGGTAGAGCCAGTGGTCGGGTGCCAGCCGGGCGGCCTGGACGAACTCCTCGGGGGGTACGGGATCCTGGGGGGCGGCGGGGGGTTCGGCGCCGGACTCACTCATCTTGGCCTCGCTTGCTGGGGGTACCTGAATCGGTGCGGGAGCGCCCGGTGGACCGGACCCGGTCCACGGACGCACCGGACGTCTGCTGCCACAGCTCACGCAGTCCGCCCGCCGGGAGGAGCAGCGAGGCCGGGGCCGACGGGCTGAGGAGGAGCACGTCACGGCCGGACGGCAGCCGGTCGAGGAGAGCGGGAAGCGTCATCACCACGTGCGCCGGCATCCGGTCCGCCGGCGCCCCCGGCGGCGGTGCGAAGACGGGCACCGCGTGGGCGCCCCCGGGTATCCGGGTCCATGCCGGCTCCCCGTCCTCGGCGACGCACACGGCCACGGTGCCGGCTTCCGCGATCGCCTCGGCGACGTCCTCGTCCGGACCGTATCCGGTGGCGGCCAGATGCAGGGCGGCGTCGGCGTCGTCCACCGGCGGGGCCCAGCCGAGCGCGGCGGGCGAGGGCCGGTAGTCCGGGTTGGCCTCCCAGGAGACGATCCGGCCCCGTGCGTTGCTGCGCCAGCGGCCGAGCACGGCCCACGGGGGCGGGGGCTCGTCGTCGCTCGCGCCCAGCCAGTGCCGGTCGGTCACGGACAGCCAGTGGTCGGGCGCGGTACGGGCCGCGGCGACGATGTCCTCGGGCGGTACGGGGAAGTCCGGCTCGCCGCGCGCGACGGTGACGGGCGGCGGCGCGGCCACGGGGGCGGATCCCGCGGCGCGCCCGGGTGCCGCACCGGAGGCCGGTGCCGGCCCGGGGGCGCCGTCCGGCTGTCCGCTGGTGGTCGGCATGGGGTCACTCCATACGGTCGCGCCGCGCGGATGCCCGGCTCGCGGAGGAAGGCACGGGGACATCTCATCACCCACGCGCACCGCCGACGTCGGCCGCCCCCGGTCCGTCGGCCTTCGCTGCGGCGTCGGACGGTGCGGAGGGCGCGAAGTGCGGGTTGGCGACGTACGGTCCGAGCGGCATGCCGTACTCCATCGGCTGCGCGCCGCGGATGTACCGGCGGTCGATGCCCCCGGGGAACAGCACTTCCTCCTGGTCGGGGAAGGGCGAGGCAAGGCCGAGGGTGGCGTTCACGTCGATGCCGCCGGGGACCTGGATGTCGTAGCGCCAGCGGTAGCGGTGGTACAGGGCGTGGGCGCCCATCGGGTTCGCGCGGGCGCTGTCGCGCACGTAGTGACGGTTCGCGGTCGTGCTCGCGAAGACGGTGGTGGGGACCAGGGAACTGCCCCCGTAGACGTGGTCGAGGAGGTGCACCATGTCGGGGCCGTACGCCCTGAGGCCCACGCCGAAGACCCGCTCGGGCCCGTCGGGACTGAAGCGGAACAGGGGGCCGTCGTGGTCGCGCCACAGTGCGTCGGGGAGCTTGCTGCCCGCCAGTGCGGCCGGGTCGGCGGCGACGGTGGCGGGGTCGACGGGCGGAGCGCTGCTCACCGGCCCGGTGGCGGGCCAGACGACCGGCACGGGCGGGGGACCGTCCTCGGTGCCCGTGTGCGGCTCCGTCAGCAGGCGGGAGGAGGCGACGAGTCCGCGGCCGGGCAGGTACCAGTCCCACGCAGGGCCGTCGGAGTACACCCTCCCGGCCATGTCGGTGACACCACCGGCGGACGGGCCGTCCGAGGTGTACTCGCCGCGCAGTCCGAGGGACGGTATCTCGGCCACGAACACGTGGAACTCCGCGTCTTCCTGGCCGTAACCCCACACCGTGTGGCGGTCGGTGGCGGAGGCCACGGGGAAGGCCTCCAGGGTCTCCGCGAACCGCTCGTCGAACCGCCCGTCCACCGAGTAGGGCCCCGCCGGGCCCGCAGCGGCTGCTCCGGCGTCCGGATCGGTGGCGGGGCTCGCGTTCCACTCCGGGTTCCGCACCACGTCCGTGGCGGACGGCCCGGCGGACGGCAACTGCGGCACGGTCCTGCGCCAGACGCCCGGGCTGGGTGCCTCCGGCGGGGTCGCGCCGTCCTCGGTGACAGCCGGCGCATCGTCGTGGCTCCACACCGTCCGGTCGTTCGTGAGGGAGAAGTGCTGCTGGTCGCGCAGCTCCCCCGAGCCGAGACCGGGTACGAGGAGGACCACGGGGCGGTGCCGGCCGATCAGCGGCAGCTCCGGGTCGGACTCCAGCAAGGCGTAGAACTCCCGCACGCCGACCTGCACGGTGCCACCGGTCAGGTGCAGGACCACGGCACCGGCGGTATTCGTCTCCGCCGACACGAAGTACGGGGCGACGGCGCCCTCCTGGGCCCACGGGGCGGAGTCAGGCGATCCGGCGTCCGGAGCGGTGAACGGGCGCTGGAGCTCCGGCCCGCCGGGGGTCGGCGCGGGGCCCCAGTCGCGGCCCTGGAGGGGGCCGCCGGGCGCACGCATCCGGCTCCCCTCGGCGAACGCCCCCATCGTCTCCAGGTGGAAGACGGCCAGCTCGTCCGGGTGGCCGGATGTACGTCCGGCGGCGAAGGCCTGCTCGGTCAGCTCCCGCAGCCGGGCCTCCGCGGCCGCGTCCCACGCGGTGCCGGCGGGCAGGTGGAGCACCGCACGTCCCCTCTCCTCCCGCTCCGCCGGGGAAGCGGCGTCGAGCAGCCGTGCCGCGCCGGTCATCGCCCACAGCGCGCGGGCGTAGGCGCGCCGGGTGAGCGGTCCGGTGGGCATCCGCAGCACCGGCCGGACCGCGCCGTCGCCACCGTCGGTGAGCCGGCCGGACGCGGCCCGCAGTGCGGGCACGTCCCATACGTCGGTGAGCGCGGCGTCCCCCGGCGCGGCCAGGGCCCGGTCGAGCACGGCCTCGAAGTCGGCCGGCCCCGGTGCGGCTCCCTCGTCGGGCGCCGGTACGAGGAGCTGCCACAGCTCCATGCGCAGCGGGGTGTACCCGCTCAGCGCCGGGTCGTTCGCCCGCAGGGTCTCCAGCGCGCCGATGCCGCGCAGCAGCCGCTCGTAACGGCCCCCCGGCACGCCGCGGTCGGCCTCGACGTCGTTGCCGAAGACCAGGCGCAGGGCCCGTGTCAGCCGCAGGGCGCGCGGCGCCTCGTCGTCCCAGGCGGGGAGACCGGCGGGACGCGGCAGGGGGCGCAGGCCGGCCGCCTCGGCCAACTCGGCTGTCGCACCGACCGGTTCGGGCAGGAAGGTCTCCATCCGCGCCAGGGTGCCTTCAGGCGTCGCCGCGAGCAGCCGCACGGAGTCGTTGTAGCCGGTCCTGCCGGTGGCGGCGGTGGTGGTGCGCCCGCTGTGGTTGGCGGCGTGCTGCGCGAGCGCCACCTCCTCCAGGGGGTCCTCGACGAGCGGGGCGGGCCTGATGAGGGACTGGCTGCGCAGCGGGTCACCGGCCACGGCGCCGTAGCAGCTCGCGACGTGCAGGGCGTCCCCGGCAGCCCGCGCGACGACCTCGGGCAGCCCGCCGATGTAGCGCCCGCCGTCCTCGGCGCCGAGCAGCAGGACGCGGCCGTCCTTGCCGGCCAGCTTCAGGCCTCCGGGGACCCCGTGGGCGTGGAAGGTGTAGACGGACGCCTCGGGGTCCGGGGCGGTCTCCTCGGCGCCGACCGTGTGGAAGGCGTCGCCGACGCGGACCACGTGTGTGCGCTCCCGCATGCCCCGGTACAGCCTCAGCCGCCGCTCCCGCAGCCGCCTGCGGCCGTCGTCCGGCATCGACTCGCGGCCCTCGAAGCGGTGGTCCGCCCCGACCAGCGGCCGGGTCTCCACGTCGCTGTCCCGGAACCGGACGCCGTCCACCGTGACCCACTCGCGGTCCTCGGCCCGAGTGGCACCGTCCGACGGAGGGTCGAACGGCACCCAGTCGCCGTACGCGTCGTCGGGGTCGGAGTCGACGAGCGAGGGTACGGAGGCGACCGGCCCGGTGGTCGTGGCACCGGGATCGCCCTCGGCGCCGGTGACACGGCCGTCGCCGCTGGGGGCCCAGACCCTGCGGCCCAGCCGCTCCGCCGCGGCCCGCGCCAACGGCCCGTACTGCGCACCCGCGTACGGGCTCACCAGCACCACCGGAACGTCGCGGGGCAGCGAGGCCAGCACGGGATCGGCGGCCAGGAGGTCTGCCAGCGCCTGCGGACCGAGCTCCCGGCCGTCGGCGAACAGGGCCTCGTCGTAACCGGCCTCGGCCGCCACCACGTACGCCGCCTCGCCCCAGGGTGACGCCCCTTCGGAGACCGTCCGCAGTTCGCCGCCCCGTTGTTCCTGGAGCCGGATCCGTGCGGGGTCGACGCGTCCGACGCCGGTTCCGGTCCAGTCGCGGCCGCGCGGAGCGCCCTGGGCGTCGGTCAGCAGTGTGGCTTCGGCCAGCAGCGGGTCCGACGCGGCGTCGACGGCGCCCACGGACCGGAGCGAGTCGGTGGACGGCGACTCGGACAGGGCCGGGCGCCGGGCGCCCCGGCCGGTGGACCGGGGTACCGGCGCGGGGAGCGTGCGGGGCGCGTCCCCGGCGGAGGTGTACCGGACCGGGCGCGTCTCGTGCCAGACGTCGGCCGTCGGCACGCTCCCGGCGACGGCCGAGTCGCGCAGGTCCAGCACCGGCTGTCCGGAGCCGCCGGCCGCCGACAGGTCCGCGGGGAAGTCGGTCCACCAGACAGAGCGGCCCAGCCGCTGGGCGAGCCGGTGGGCGACGTCCCCGGCGTCGGCGGGCGGTCCCGAGAACGCCAGGACCACGGGGGTGGTCAGTTCCCGGCGCATCAGTCTCAGGTCGTTCGCCAGCATCTCCGCGAACTCGCGGGTCGGCACACTGGACGTCTCGCCGTCGTAGGACAGGCGGAGGAGGTCGGGGTCGTGCGGGTCCGGGGCGACGCGCACCAGGTACGGGACCGGCGTGTCCGTCCCCTGCTTCCACGGTGCGTCCAGCACTCCGGCGGGGGTGCGGAACTGCGCCAGGTCCACGTCCGACGGCATCGGTACGCCGGTGAAGTCGCGGCCGCCCCCGTGTGCGCCGTCCTGAACCGTGCGCAGGCCGGTGGTGGTGTACGCCCCGGACTCCTCCAGGGCGTATGCCGCCGCCGCGTCCGGGTCGGACGCGTCGCGGCCCACCGCGAAGGCGCGGGTGACCAGGTCGAGCGCCTCCTCGCGCTCCGCCCGGCCCGTCCGGGCGCCCGGGGGCAGGTGGAGGACCTGCGCGATGAACTCGTGCTGGTCGGGGTCGGTGTCGAGCAGCGTCTCCTCGGCCTTGACCCGGGCCCAGAAGATGCGTGACCGCTCGGTCACCCCGACCTCGTCGGGGTCGATGTCCAGGGCGGTCGAGGCCTCGTCCACGGGGTCGCCGTCCCGCATCCACTGTGCGGCGGCCTCCACCGCCGGCAGGTCCACGAAACCGACCAGCACGTCGCCGGGCCACAGGGACCACTGCTCGGCGGCAGCGGTCAGCGCACGGCGGGTGGCTTGCTGGTCCACTGCGGCGGAGCCGCCCGCGTGCGCCTCGGTCACCCGGCGCAGCAGGTCCAGCGTGAACGGGCCGGCCGCGTCGAAGTCCGAGTCGCTGCTCCACATGTGGTCCACCGCCGCCGCGCCGCGCAGCAGATCGCCGAAGTCGGGCGCGTCGTCGACCTCGTGCCCGAAGGTGAGCCGCAGCGCCCGCACCAGGCGCAGCGTCCTCTCGCGTGCCTCGTCCGTGACGGGTCCGCCGCCCGCGCGGTATCCGGCGGCCTCGGCCAGGCCGTCCAGTGCGGGGCCCGAGGGCTCGGGCCGGAACAGGTCCCAGGCCCGGTGGCGTCCCTGAGCGTCCGCGTACAGGGTGCGCATGTAACGGCCGCCGGCCGACCGCGCTCCCTGCGAGCTGTACGCCAGGCGAACGGTCCGTCCCGTGCTGTTCGCCAGGTGCTGTCCCATGGAGACATCACGCAGCGGGTCGGGGACGAACGGGCCGGGGAAGGCGTCGCTCACGGTGTCCGGGGCCGGCACGGCGCTTCCCTTGGGCGCTCCGCTCCAGCAGACCACCATGTCGATCCAGTGGTCCTCGGGCAGACTCGCCAGGCTCTTGCGGCGCTTGAGCCACGGCCCGGCCTCCCGCTCGTCGACCAGCCGGACGCCGCCGTCCCGCATCGCGAGTTGGAGGACGCCAGGTTCGCCGTGGATGTCCAGGCGGTAGGCGGTGTCCTCGGGGCCGGGGCGCGGCAGGTCGTGTTCCTGGGACGTCCCGCCCGTGGCGGGGTAGTGGTGCACGAACGTCGTCATCCGGTCGAAGTGGCGGCCTTCCTGCTCGAAGTGCTCGGCGTACTCGGCGGGGTGGTGCGAGGCCCGGCCGATCTGCTTCCCGGTAAGGGAGCTGACGATGGGCCGCGTCACCACTTCGCGGTGCCAGGCGGGTGCGTCGTCGTCGGGGTCGGGGGCCAGGCCGGGCACGCTCGCGATCCAGTCGCCCTGCGGGACGCCGGGCCGCCGGACGATGTCGATGGTGCTCGCCGCTCCGGGCGCCGAACTGAGCGTCACCTCGCCGCTGTGCGCCCACACCGTCCGTCCGGTGCGGTCCGCGAGCTTGCGCGGCAGGTCGAGGTAGGCGTCCGCGGCGAAGGGGATGGCCAGCACGAGGGGGGTCCCCTGCGCGAGCGTCTCCCCCGCCACGTCCGCCGCGACCAGCTCCACGAACTCGTCGACGTCCAGCTCGCGCGTCGAGCCGTCCGGCAGCCGTACCTCCACCCGGTCGTGCGCCCCGGCGGCGGCCACGACGTACGGGGTGACGCCCTGCGGCCACGGGGTGCGCACGGTGTCGAGGATGTCGTACGTACCGGAGGGGTTGTCCTCCAGCACGTCACCACTGGCTGTGTCCAGCTCCGCGACGGCGTCGTCGTCCCAGTTGAGGCCCGGGACCCGGCGGCCCTGCACGGTGAAGTGGCGCGCGCGGCCGGGGGCTCGCACACCCAGCTCGGCCAGGTGGAAGGCGCCCAGGGCGGCGAGGCTCGTGGCCGCGCCGGCGGCCGTGGCCCGTTGCACCAGGGCGAACAGTTCCGCCGCCCGGTCCGGTCCGACGCCCGCGCCGGGGTCCAGGTGCAGCACTCGGCGGGCGAGCGCGTCGACGTCCAGCGGGCGGTCGCGCAGGGAGCGGTCACGGCGACGCAGGTTCTCCAGGGTCTGCATCGCTGCCGCGTCGGGCGGCTGGGTGATGCCGATCGTCGCCTGCCGGCCCAGCTCCGCGCGGGTCACGCCGTCGAGGGGCCCTGTGCCCACCCAGTCCTCGGGGGGCCGGGCCATGCTCCGCGCCCCGACCGTGAAGTCCTCGACGGTCAGGCGCGGTCCGCCGGCGGGCAGGTCCTGCTGGAGGTCGTCGAGGGCGCCGGCCAGCAGCCGCCGGAACAGGGTCCGCGCGGTCTGTGCGCGCCGCCTGGCCGCGGCGGCCTGCTCGTCACGGCGCGCGTCGGCGCCGTAGCCGGTGACGGCGACGCGTGGCAGCGACGCGCCCGCCCGCTGGTTGCGCAGCCCCGCGGCGGCCACCTGGGACGCCAGCAGGCGCAGGGTCTCCGTGCCCTCTGCGGACGGTGTCGTGATGCCGTGCGCGTACGCCACCAGGCTGCGCGTGGGCAGTGCGGGCGGCGGCGGGGCGGCCGGGGCCGTGTGGACGGGCGTGGTGGTCACGGATGCCGAGGTCGGCTCCACGCCCTCCATGGCGTCGGAGTCCGTCTCCACCCCCTGCATGGGGTCCCCGGCCGAGGAGCGGGCCTTCCCGGGGGAAGCCGTCGCGGCAGCGGCGCCGGTGGTCACCTCGTCCGTGTCCGCGGACGCCGTCCCGGCCGCCGGGCCGTCGCCGGCCGCGTCCCCCGGCATGCCGGACGGCGGAGCCGCGGGCAGGGGCGGATCGACCGGTCGGCGGCCCTCCTGGACCCCGCCCCGGTCGACGGGCCGCGCCTCGCGCCAGTCGGCGGCCGTCGGGCTGGTCAGTGTCATCAGCGAACCGACGAGCGTGGGCACCGTGACACCCGCGTCGTCCGTACCGGACAGCTCGACCGGGAAGGGGCTCCACCACACGCTGCGGCCGAGCCGCTGGGCCACCAGGTCCGCGACGCCGGGCGCGGGCCCGTCGAGACCGTCCAGGATGAGCAGGACGGGGGTCGTGAGGTCCTTGCGGCGCAACTCGGGGTCCGAGGCCAGCAGTTCGGCGAACTCGGCGGCCCGCACCTGGTACGTGGCGCCGTCGAAGGTCACATGGAGGTCGTTGCCGTCCTGCAGATCCACGGAGGCCCGCACCAGGTAGGGCACCGGCTTGGCCTTGCCGGAGGCGTCCTGTCCGGCCCACGGGGCGGCGACGACTCCGCTCGGCACCCGGAACGTGTCCAGTCCGGGCAGCAGAACTGCGGCACCGTCCTTCCAGTCGCGGCCGTCCCCCAGGGCGGACCCCATGGTCGTGGCCGCCGAGGCGTGCTCGAAGGCACCCCGCGTCTCCAGGTCGTACGCGGCCGCCGCCTCGACGTCGGCCATGTTCCGGCCCGCGGCGAACCCCCTGGTGAGCAAGGTCAGCGCCTCGTCGCGCAACGCCTCGTCCACCTCGACTGCGGGGTCGAGGTGGAGCACCCTGGTCGTGAGCGCGTCGGCGTCCTGGGCAGCGAGCAGGGTCTCCTCGGCCTTGACCCGCGCCCAGAACATCCGTGCCCGCCCCGCCGCGTCCACCTCGTCGGGACCGGAGAGCTTCAGCGCGGTGACGGCCGCCGTGTCCACCGCCGCGGTGTCGCCGAGCCAGCGGGCGGCCGAGTCGAGCACCGGCAGGTCCACGAAGCTGCTCACCGGCACGGACTGTCCGGACTGCCAGGCCTGTGCCGCCGCGGCCAGGACACGGCGGGTGACGTCCCGGTCCACCCCGGACGCGGCCTCGGGGTGGGCGGCGATCACCCGGCGCAGCAGGTCGTGCGAGAACGGTCCCGTCGGGCCGAGGTCCGGATCGGCGTGCCACATGTTGACGACCGCGGCGGCTCCGCGGATCAGGGTCGTGAAGTCGTCCGCGTCCTCCACGTCCTGCCCGAGGAGCAGCCGCATGGCCCGCACCAGGCGCAGCAGCGCGGCACGGCTCTGCGGCGACGCGTCACCCTCGAACCCGGCCAGTTCCGCGAGCCGGTCGAGTTCGGCCTCGTCGGGCTCCGGACGGCGGGTCTCCCACCACCACTGGCGGCCGCTCGCGTCGGTGAACAGCACCCGGACGGGGTCGTCCTGGTAGGTGAAAGCGCCCTGGAGGGCGTAGGAGAGGCGCACCGTGCGCCGCGTCTCGTTCGCGAGGTGCTGCCCCAGGGAGAGGGCGTCGTCGGCGAGCGGATCGGCGGCGAACGGCACGGCGAAGGAGTGGCCGGCCTGGGAGAGGTCCTGCGTGGTGCCGTCCTGCGGGGTCGAGGAGTAGCAGACCACCATGTCGAGCCAGTGGTCGGCGGGCCGGCTCGACAGGCTCTTGCGCCGGCGCAGCCACTCGCCCGCCTCGTGCCGGTCCGCCGTCCTCGACCCTCCGTCGGCCAGCGGCAGCACCAGCCGCCCCGGCAGGCCGTGGCCGGCCAGGTGGTACGCCTTGTCCTTCGGCCCCGGGTCGTCCAGCGGGAGCTTCGCGGAGTACGTCCCGGTGGCGGGGTCGTAGTGGACGTACAGCGTCATCTGGTCGAGGCGGCTGAAGTTGTGCTCACGCGTCCCGGCGAGTTCGCCGGGCGTGTGCAGGCTGCGGCCGATCTGCTCTCCGGTCAGCGCGCTGACGACGGGCTGGGTCAGTACGTCACGGTGCCAGTCCGGTGCGCCGTCGTCGGTGTCGGGCGCGAGGCCGGGCCGGACCGGGAACCAGGAGCCGTGCGGCAGTCCGTCCTGCCGGATCACGGCGATGGTGCCCGCCCCGGCCGGGTCGGGGTTGCGTCGAGCCTGGCCGCTGTGGACCCATACGGTGCGGCCCGTCCGGTCGGCGAGCGTGCGCGGCAGGTCCAGGTACCGGTCGCCGGCGAAGGGGACGGCGAGCACGATCGGGGTGTCGGCCGGGAGGGCCCGCAACGCCGGGTCGGCGGAGACCAGTTCGGCGAATTCGGCGGCGTCGAGGTCCTGGGCCGTACCGTCGGGCAGCCGCACCGTCACCGTGTCGTGGCGCCCGTCGGCCAGCACGGCGTACGGGGTCTCGCTCCACGTCCACGGGGCGAAGTCGGTGATGCCCGTCGACTCGAAGCCGCCGGACCCGTCCGGCCGGAGGCCCTCGATGAACATGCTGTCCAGTTCGACGACGTCGGATCCGGCCCAGTTCAGGCCTGCCACCCGGGTCCCGCCCACGGTGACGTGCCGGGTGCGGTCCGGGGCGAGGACGCCCTGCTCCTCGAGGGAGAACGCCGTGAGGGACGCCAGGCCGCCGGCCCGCCCGGCCGCGAGTGCCCGCCCGACCGTCGTATACAGGTCGCGGCGCATCTCGGGGTCGACGAGGACGGACGGGGCGAGGTGGAGGACGCGGCGGGCGACCGCGTCCACGTCGAACGTCCCGGTGCGCAGCTCCGGGTCGTCGCGGCGTGCCGCGTCCAGGGCCTCGACCGCCGCCGCGTGCCCGGGCGACGTGACGGCGATGGTGGCCTGGCGGCCCAGGTCCGCGCGGCTCACCGTCTCCGCCAGGCCGGTGATGGCGCCCTGGCCGGGCAGGCGCGCCCGGCCACGCTGAGTGATCTTGAAGTCCTTCGGGGTCAGCCGGGTCCGCCCCGCCGGCAGGTTCGTCTGGAGGGTGCGCAGCGCGTCGTCGAGCTTCCGGACGAACAGGTCGTACGCGGTCCGGGCACGCTGGTCACCCCGCTGCCGGGCGGCCTGTTCCCGCTCCTGCGCGGTTCCGGCCCCGCGTGCGTCGGCACCGAAGCCCGCGATGTCGATCTTCGGCAGCGGCACCCGTGTACGCAGGTTGCGCAGCCCGGCCCGGGCGACCCGCAACGCCAGGCGTTCGACGTCGTCCTGCGCGTCGGCCGAGGGCCGCGTCTCCCCCGGGGCGTACGTCACGAGGCTCTGCCGGGGCAGGAGGGCGAGCGGGCGGGGCGGGACCGCGGTCGTCGGTACGGCGAACACCTGCTGCGGGCCGTCCGTGTCCAGCGCCGTCGGCTCCGCGTCGGCCATGTCCACGTCGGGGGCGGCCAGGTCGTCGCCCGTTCCGAGCAGGCCGAAGTCGAAGTCACCGAAGTCGAAGTCGAAGTCGTCGAGGTCGACGCCGTCCCATGCGGAGAGGTCGAAATCGCCGAGGCCGCCGGTGTCGAGTACCGGTTCGTCCGGTTCCGTCATGTCGACGTCCGGCATGTCGGCGTCCGGCATGTCGGCGTCGGTGCCCGACTGGGCGACCGGGGCCGGGGCCGGGGTCGCTTCGGCGTCGGTGCGGTTGTCCGCGTCGGCACCGGTGTCCGTGGCAGGCGCCGTCCAGCGCGGTCGCAGACCGAGCCCGGAGCGGAGCGTGTCTGCCAGCTCCACGGCGGACACAGGGGCGGCCCCGGTACCGGTCCAGGCACCCAGCAGATGGCCGGCGACCCGGCGGACCGCGTCGCGGAAGTCCTCACCGGCGTACCGGGAGTCGTCGAGGACCGCGTGCGGCTCCGCCGGGAGCACCAGGGAGACGGCGGCGGCCCAGGCGCGATCTGTCCCGCTCCCGCCCGTGTCCTCCGGGGCCGTTGCGGCGAAGTCCGCGTAGGCCTGTGCCCACAGCCGCCTCGACGCGTGCGCGGCGGCCGTGTCCATCGCGTCCGACCAGGCGCCGTCGCGCGCCATCCGCACCCGCATCAGGTCCAGGGGCGACAGCGCGGCCGCGGGCAGCCGGTCGTCGCCGCGCAGCATCATCTCGGTCCGCTGGCCGACGGAGAGCGTGATGCCCGCCGCCTCACGTTCCCGCGGGCCGAACGCCTCGTCCCCGGCGGGCCCCGCCGTACCGGGCGGCAGGTCGCCTTCGGTCAACTGCCCCGCGATCCACAGGCGTTCACCGTCGTTCCGCGGGACGACCGGGGCGGCCGCCTCACCGTCGGCGGCCTCGTCCGGCCCGGCGTCCCGCGCGTCGGGGGCGACGCCCAGGGCCCACAGACGGGCCTCGGCGTCCTCCAGCAGGCGACGTGCGGCATCGGCCTCGGCCCAGGCATCGGCCCTCTCCGTCCCGTCACCGCCGGCCCGCTCCGCCGTCGCGGCACCGGCTGCGGCCTCGGCGAACGTGCTCCTCGCCCGTGCGTGCGCGACCCGGGCGGCGTCGAGCTCCGGGGTGCCGGTCCCGGCGGTGGCGCGGTCCCCGTCGGCCGCGGAGGTCCGCCCCTCCGTGCGGGGGTGCTTCGCGTTGGTGGCCACCGCCATGCCGGTGGCACCGGGGCCGTCGCCCTCGGCGCTCGTGATCCGTCCCCAGGTACCCGCCGTGGCCGGCCGGCCGTCGGGGTCCGGCAGCACCGCGACGGTGTACGTCCCGGTCGCCGGGTCGTGGTGGAGCGTGGTCGCGCTGTGCGTGGACCACCAGTTGCGGGCCGAGTTGCGGGCGCCCTCACCGGGGACGCTGCCCTCGACGGGCCGCGCGCCGGACGGCCTGCCGTGCGGCACCACGGCGATGACCTCGGCGTACCCGTCCTCGGAGAGCAGCTCGGGGTCGCGGAAGACCAGTTCGCCGAACTCGCCGGGCGGCACCGGTCCCTGCATCCGCAGTCCGTCGGCGTCACCGTCGGCGACGTACACGAAGGGCCGCGGACGGTGCGGGTCGGCCGCCCAGGGCGCGGGTTCGGTGCCGACGGGCACGAGCGTGCCGTCGGGTGCGTACCCGAGCAGGGTGACGACGCTCGGGTCGAACGTGCCCTGCGGCCGGGACACGCCGTCCAGCGCCCGGCCCCAGGCCGTGCCGTCGTCGTCCGTCAGGAGCCGGTCCGGGTCCAGTGCGCCCTGCTGCTCCAGGTGGTGCGCGGCGATCTCGCTCAGCTGCCGGGGGTCGCGGCCGGCGGCGGCGGCCCGCCGTGCCACGAGGACCGCTTCGCCGAATCGCGTCGGGTCGGGCGCGGGCAGGTGCAGCACGGCGGCGGCGAACGCGCCCGGGTCCGTCTGCCCGGTCACCAGGGCGACCTTGAACGACGCCCACACCAGCCGCGACCACTCCGCTTCTCCCACCGGCGCCGAGACGTCGAGCCCCAGGACGTCGCGGGCGATGTCCTCCCGGCGCGGCGTGGAAGCGAGGTCGGTCAGCATGTGGACGAGGTGCGGCAGCGCGATCCAGCGGGTGAGGGGTTCGAGCGGCCCCGTGTCCTGGCGCCGGGCCGCCTCCGTCAGCAGGCTCCGGTGGGCGTCCGGTGTGAACTGCGGTGCCGGCCCCGTCGCGGGGCCTCCGGTGTGGTAGCCGGTCAGGAGCTGCTCGTACAGGTCCAGGGTGAACGTGCGCGCGCCGTCCCGGTCCAGGTACGGATCGGCCTCGCGCATCAGGTCGAGCGCGCCGATGCCGCGGAGCAGCACCGGGTGGTCCGGGGCGTCGTCGACCGTGGGGCCGAAGATCTGGCGCAGCGCGCGTACCAGCCGCAGCGTCCGTTCCTGCACGGCCTCGGGGACCGGGCCGGGGCCGTGGTGCAGCCCCGCGTCGCGGGCCCGCTGCTCCAGTGCCGCCCCCGTGGGCTCCGGTCGGAACATGCTCCACGGGTAGGCGCGGCCGCGTGCGTCGGTGTGGAGGCTGAGGTAGGCCTCCTGGGCGCCGTTCCGCGACTGGACGGCGGCGTTCATGAGGGTGGTCGCGAACACCGTGCGGCCCGTCTCGTTGGCCGTGTGCTGGCCGACCGCGACGTCCGCGAGGGGGTCGGGGGTGAACGGCAGCGGGCCGTCGATGTGCTGCCCGTGCATCTCCCCGATACCGGGGGGCGCCGCCGCGTAGCAGACGAGCAGGACCACGGGGTGCTCGGGGGCGAGGGAGGCCAGGCTGCGGCGGCGGGCCAGCCTGCGGGCGAACTGCGGCCCGTCGTCGGTCCGCTCCCCCTGCGGGGTGTGCCACATGACGGAGCCCGGCAGGCCGTGGTTGTTGGGGAAGTACGGCGTGGGCAGGTTGAGTTCGACCCAGGGCACGGGTGCCGTGGGCTGCGTGACGTCGTAGGAGGTGCGCTGGAAGGTGTACGAGGTGACCGTCCCCAGCCGGCTGTGGGTCAGCGTCCGCGACCAGCCCCCGTCGTCGGAGTCGGCGAGGTCCATGGAGATGTAGCCCGTGGACCGGTTCCCGTGGTGGGCGACGGACAGGGAGCTGATCTCGCCGTCCACCGCGTCGGAGGACGACGTGGGCTGTGTGGCGGGCGTGTTGGAGAACCACTGGCCCCGGGGCGCCTGCTTCTCCTCGTCCAGCAGCAGGACGACCGAGCGGTCCGGGGCTCCGGGGAGGCGCCCGATGGCCGACCGGCCGGTGGTGGCCCACACCTCTCTGCCGAGGCGGTCGGCGAGCCCGCGCGGCAGATCCAGGGAGGCGGCTCCGGACCGGGCGACGTGCAGCAGCAGCGGTCCCGGCCGGCCGGTGAGGCCCCGGTCGAGGGCCATCAGCTCGTGCAGGACCTCGGGCGGGACGGGACGCGCGAAGCCGCCGACTCCCCGCACCACGGCCCCGTCCGGCCGGCCGCCGAGCAGCACGAGGTACGGGTCGGGGTCGCCCGGGGTGGGGAGCCACGGCGCGGTCTCGGGCCCGCTGTGGCCGGTCGTGCCGTCAGGGGCGCGCGAGACACGGCCGGTGAGGCCCGGATCGAAGTCGGCCGGCAGGGCCTGGCCCAGCCAGTTCCAGCCGCGCGGGCGGCCCTGCGCGTCGGTGAGCCGGAAGTCCGCGTGGAAGGCGCCGCGCCGGACGAGGTAGTGGGCGGACACCGCGCTCAGTGTGCGGGCGCCCGCGGTGGAGGGGTCCGTCACGAGCCGCATCAGGGCACCGCGGGCGGCGGCGGTGACCATGTCGGAGGGATCGAGGAGCAGCGTCCGGCGGACCAGGGCGTCCAGGTCCAGGAAGCCGCCGCGCAGCTCCGGGTCCGCCTCCCTCAGCCGGTCGAGCCGCTCCAGCCCCTCGGCGGCCCGCCCCCGGTCGACGCCGTTGAGTGCGCCGAGGCCGTACAGGGCGTCGAGGATCGCCTCGCGGTGCCGTTCCGCGTCGTCGGGCGACACCTGGGGCGGCGCGGCGGCGGTGCCCTGGTACGGGGCGGGAGCGTCCGGCATCTGGGGAGCCGGGTGGTTCGGCTGGGAGGCGACGGGGCGGGTGTGCACCGGACGGTGCGGAAGCGTCGCGCGGGTGTGCGCGCCGTCCTGCCGTACGACGCCGCCGACGGGCTTCGGTTCCAGCTCGTCCAGGAGGGCCTGCGCGTGCTCGTCGGGGAAGAGCCCGTCCCGCGCGACGTTCTCCCTCAGCTCCCGCTCGCCGAGGGGATGGACGTTCCAGTACCGGCCCCAGTTGTCCGTGTAGTCGAGGGCCGGGTCGTGGCCGGGGACGCCGTCCAGTGCCAGCTGGGCGCCGCGCATCACCTCATGGGCGGTGTGGTGGCCCACGGTGAGCGAGATGGCCAGCATCCCGGCCCGGATCAGGCCGAGGTCCAGGTCGAGGCCCCACTGGTCCCGCATCCGGGCGGCGTGCAGCACGAAGCGGTACGTGGACCCGGCGGTGCCGGTCGCCACCAGGCCGCCGGAGTCCTCGGACCGGCCCTGGAAGTCGGCGCTCATCGCGAGGTCGTACACCGCCGTCGCGGGCATCCAGGTCAGTCCGGCCTCGTCGACCGCGATCCGGCGCTCCGCCGCGCTCAGCGGCGGGCGCGCGGTGTCCGGGTGCGGCGGATCGGCCACGGGCCGCGGCAGTTCCCTGACGGCGGCCTCCTTCTCCTCGAGGGTCATGGCCGACTGCTGGATCTCGATGGCGCGCCGCATGTACTCGGCGTAGGCCTCCCGCTGCCGGCGGCTCGGCCGCTCGGCGGCGATCTCCGGGTGCTGCTCCTCCACGCCGCCGAGCATCTCCGGCACGAGGTTCTCGGAGATCCCCTCGTACAGGAACGCCACGAGCTCCCGCAGGTTTCCGCTCCTCAGCACACGCTGGAGGGCGTCGCGGGACGTGCCGACGACGCCCGCCTTGAACTTGCTGGTGTCTCCGAACGTCGCCAGCGCGCGCGGATGCCTCATGCGCGCGGCCGCCCACGCGGCACTCGCCATCTTCCGGAACTCGGCCGTCACCGCCTCGTGTTCGGCCAGGTACTCGCCGAGGCGGCGGTCGAAGGCGGCGGACTCCTCGGCGTAGCGGATGCGTGCCAGGACCCACGGGGGCGCGTCGCTGTTCCTGCGCTCCGGGCTGGGTACCGGGGAACGGCCCCGGGAGCGGGACCTGCCGCGCTCGGGGGTGGGGACCGTCAAGGACTCGGCGGTCTCCTCGGGCCCGGCGGACGGCGATTCACCGGTCTCCTGCCCGGTGACCGGGGATCCGGAGGTCCGGTCGGGTGCGGGCCGTTCGGACGCGGCGCTCTCCCTGACGGGCGTGGTGGTCCCCGACGGCTGCGACGAACCCGGCGGGACGAGCCGCTGGTCGTCGATCTCGATCGTCACCACGCGCCCCTGGGCCGGGTCGGTGGCCCTGCGGACCCGCTTGGCGGCCTTGGTGAGACCGAAGTCCCTCACGCCGACCCGCGGTCCGTCCGTGTCCGCCTGAAGGGTGGTCAGGATCTGGCCCAGCCTGGCCGCGAGCGCCCTCGCGACGGCGTCCGCCCGGTCCTGGCCGCTGGCCTGCGACCGGTTGCCGTGCCCGGTGAGGGTGATCCTGGGCAGGGGCAGTCCGTGGGCGCGGTTCCACAGTCCCGCGCGCGCCAGTGACTGCGCCAGGCCGTCGATCGTGCCGTCCGCGTCGGCGGGGACGCCGTGGTCCCCTTCGTCGAAGTGGATCGCCTGCTGGTGCCAGCGCGGCGCGTGGCCGTGCAGCACCACCGTCGTCAGCGGATTGGCCACCGCGGGCGGGGCGTCCGACAGCAGTGCCGCGTTGACCTCGTGCGCGGACTCACCGGGCCGCTTGCTGTACGCACGGAAGGACCAGAGGTCCTTGTCGTCCATCACCGGGGCGGCGTCCAGGATCGCCTCCCTCGCGCGGGAGCGGGCCCGTTCCACCTCGGCCAGGGCCAGGGCGTGCTCGGGCCGGTCCTCGTCGAAGAAGGGCGGCAGTTGCTCGGCGTCGAGGACGGCGGCAAGGGCCCTGGCCACCCGGGCGAAGCCCTCAGGGCCGGCGGTCTCCGAGCGGTCCGCGCCGCGTTCCCGCGCCTCGGCGACGTGCCGTTCGGCGCCGCGGGCCAGCTGGAGGAGCTGGTGCTCCCCGTAGCGGTCGAGGTTCTCGTCGATGACGTCGTCGAGGACCTCGGGGGAGATCACGGTCCGGGAGTGGGTCTCGTTCTCCAGCGTGATCTGGTGGGTGCCGTTCTCGCTCTCCAGCACGACCTGCGCGAAGTGGTAGGGGGCGTGGGGCCCCACCCGGTCGCCGGGCTTGGCGTGGTTGTGCGTGAACAGCTGCGCGCCGCCGTCGTTCGTGGTGCTGACGGACTGGATCAGATAGCCCTCTCCGACCCCCGCCCACGCGAACTCGTTGACGCCGATGCGCCGCGCGGCCGATGCCAGCGGGGTGCGCAGCGCGTTGTCCGGCTCGTAGCTCAGAGCCCGGCCGTAGCGCTCGCCCGGCGTGGGCGCGCCCACCACGCCACCGGTGTAGCGCATGTCCCGGCCCGCCTGGCGGGCGGCCCAGCGGGGGGTCACCTCGGTGGCGGGGCGCGAGCCCTCGGCGATCTCCGTCAGCGCCTGGGCCAGGTGGTGCGTCCCGGTGACCTCGCGGCTGTGCTGTCCGTTCACCGGGGCGGTGGAGACGACGGCGCCGGTGGGCCCGCGGAAGGCGATGTGGGACAGGGGAGCGTTCGTGGAGCCGGCCACCATCTGGGCGAAGCTCCGGGTGAAGGCGTGTTCCGAGTCGCCGGAAGCCGTCAGGAACTCCGGCTCCACGCGGTACAGCGGTTCGCCGTAGGAACCGTCCTCCTTCGGCAGCAGTACGCCGGCCGACTCGTCGACCTTCAGCCGGACGCCGGCCCCTGCCGCGGTCAGCCGCGCCGAGGAGCGTGCGACCGCCGCCCGGGTGGCGTACACCTGGCGGCCGCGGCCGGTGGTGTCCGCGTCGCCGGCGGGCATCGCCAGCGTGCGGTCCTCGGAGATGTGCAGCGACGGCCGGCCGGCCATGGGGACGGCCTCCTGGTCCTGACGCGGCAGGACCAGGGCGTCGGAGCCGGTGCCCGCCCGGACCTCGCCGACGGCGGTCGGGAGCGGCCGGGTGAACAGGACCCCGGTGCCGCGCTTGTCGATGACGCCGTAGTCACGCGTCGTCAGCGGCCTGGGGCGGAGCCCTTCGATCTGCCGTTCGATGACGGCCCGGTCGGCGAGCCGGTCGAACTCCGCGTCCCCCTCGGTGCTCGACCCGTCGTCGTCGCTGTCCGGGGCCTGGTCGCCGTCGGTGTCGCTGTCGAAGTCGCGGGCGCCGGGGAGGCCGTCGCCCTCGGCGGGGTCGCTCGATGCCCAGCCGGCCCCGGTGTTGCCGTCGTTCAGGTCCAGCATGAGGTGGCGCGTCCCGGCGGTCGGGTGCGTGGCGACGTCGACCGGTGCCTCGGGATACCAGACGCGGCGGCCGGTCGTCCCCGTGACCAGGAGGGCGACGGTCACGGCGTACTCCGGGGGCAGCGCCAGGACGATGTCGGCGCCGCGGGGCCGCCGGGAGTCGTAAGAGATGAGCATGGCCAGCTCGTCGGCGCTGTCCACCCGGAAGGTACGCCCCGGCATGGTGACCTCGACGGCGTGACCGGCCGCCCTGGCCACGACCATGTACGGGTTCCGCCACGGGGCGGGACGCGGGATGACCCGGCCCCGGCCCCGCACGGCGTAGGAGGCGGGCTCGGGGGCGGGCAGCCCCCGTCCGGTGAAGTCACGCCCGACGACGGTCCCGTCGTCGTCGCGCAGCAGCGTGCCCTCGTCCATGGCGCCGCGGCCGGTCTCGATCTGCCGCTCGAGGAAGTAGAGCGCGAGCTGCTCGGTGCTCGCGAGGTCGTCGGAGGAGGCGTCGAGCGCCAGCGAACCGAGCAGCAGGAAGTCCGCGGGGCCCGGCCTGGCCCCGGCGGCCATGTGCAGGACCTGACGGGTGACGCGGTTCAGGCCGTGGCGCAGCTCACGCGACGTCGGGTGTGCGGCCGCCTCCTCCCGGACCAGGTCGAGCAGCGCCTCGGAGGTCTCCCGGAGCCGGGCACGCGGGATGTTCCCCCGGTGCGGGCCGAACACGGTGTCCAGCCAGCCTGGATCGGCCGCCTCGTCGTCGGAGTCGGAATCGGAGTCCTCGGACTCCTCCGCGAGCGGGGAGAGGTCGCGTCCGGGGGGCAGCGGAGGCGGCACCGCGCCGTCCGGACCGGACTGCGGCGAGGCGTCGGGGAGCGACACCGGGTCGACCCACACGGGCTCCCGGCTCTCCGCCGGTGCGCCCGTGCGCGCGTCGTCCCAGCTCGTCCCCTCCGGCGAGGTGTGCACATCGATGTTCCCGGCCACCGCGGCCCACAGCTGGAGGTGGCGCGGGCGCAGGCCGGTCTGCGCGAGGCCGTCGGGGGCCTGCTCCCGGAACGGGCCGAGCAGGCTGCCCGGCGCGTGGAGCCGCCCGGGGTTGCTCGCGTCGCGCGTCTCGTCCCGCAGGAACAGCTGGTGCGCGAGTTCGTGCGCGAACTCCGCCGGGTCCGCGTCGGCCCACCACGCCCGCTGGTTCATCCGCTGGTCACGGCCCACGAGATCGACCGTCAGGTGGGGGTTCTCGTCCGGCCGGACCGGCTCGACGGTGACGTGCAACCGGTCCCCGTCGGGAAGTTTGTGCCCAGGCCGGTTGTAGAACTCCTCCACGCCCTGGAGCACCCGCGCCAGGACGGCGTCCGTGTCCGCCTCTCCGTCCCCGGGACGCAGGGCGAGCCGCACGGTCAGGTCGGTGACGGTCTCACCGGCGTGCGTGAAGCGCCGCACGTCGAAGGCCGACCGCACGACGACGCGCGGCCGGTCGTCGAGGCGGGCACGGGGCGGTTCGGACGGCGGCGGCCCGGGAGGCGTGGCGTCGGCGGTCTCCCGCAGCGGGATGCGCAGCGCCGACACATCGTCGGCTTCCGGGACCAGGTACAGGGCCGAGTCGTCCGCGACGACCCGGTGGGGCGTGGGCTCCTGGTCCATGTCCGCCATGAAGAGCGAGAGCGTGTCCATGTTGTCCACGCGGCCGATCCAGCCGCTGTCGCCCCGCAGGATCAGGCCCGTCGCGTGGACGAAGTCGTGACCGAACCTGACCCATCCGGTCGGCGGTACCTCTTCGCCTCCGGGGAGCCGGATGTGGCCGGTGTCGGCGACCTCGTAGCGGAAGGGCTCGAGGCGGGACTCGGCGTCACGCGTGTACGTGAACCACCGGTTCGGCCGGGGGCCCGCCGGGGCCGTCGCGTCGTCCGTGTCCTGGGCGGCCGGCCCCTTGCCCTTCCCGGTGTCCGCGGGTACGCCGGCGGAGGGCGCGGCGGGCACGTCGGCGGCGGACACGATGAAGCGCGGGTCGACCCCGTAACGGGGACGCCCGATGGTGACCGTGCGGCCGATGGGCCACTGCTCCGCCACCGGGTCGGCGTCGTCGTCGCGCGAGCCGCCCGGCAGGCGCGTCCGGAGACCGCGGGTGGCGACCTCCCTGGGCCCGCCGCGGTGGTCGTCGACCGTGATGTCGACGGTGGTGGTGGCCGCGTCGCCGGTTGAGGGCCGGCGGCCGCGCACCGCGACGGGTTCCACGGTGAAGTCGTCCGCGGTGAGGTGCGGTTGCAGGGCTCCCTCCTGGTGAGCCGCGAGAGCGTCGGCGAGCTCCTGCCGGAAGGAGGCCGCGACCGCCTCGGCACGTGTCCTGGTGAGATCCCGGCCGAACAGGCGCCCGCCGCGTGTCCCGCTGATCGTGACGTCCGGCAGCGGCAGCCCGTTCGCGGCGTTCCACAGCCCCGCCCTGGCCACCACCTTGGCGAGGTGCCGGACGGGGTGCTTCGCGCTCTCGGGCGTCTGGTGCGCGTCCTTGGCGAAGGTGACGGAGACCGGCAGCGCCAGCTGTCCGCGGAGCACGACGGCGGTGAACGGGTTGGCCTCGGCGGAGGGCTGGTCGGACAGCAGTTCCGCGTTGGTGTCGTGGGCGGACTCGCCCGGACGCTGCGCGTACATCCGCATGTACCACTGCCGCTTGCCCGGGATGACCGCTTCGAGCTGTCCGACGCGCGTCGCGGCCGCCCGGGTGGCCGCCTCCAGCGTGCGCTCGGCCGCGGCGCGCTCCGGCGAACCGTCCGGCGCCGCCAGCATCTCCGCCCGGGCCTGGGCGGCCCTGATCATGGCCAGGGTCAGGTCGAGGTGGCCGCGCAGCTCCGCGAGGTGCTCGTCGTTCCCGGCCTCCTGCCGCCCCTCGATCTCCTGTCGCAGGAACGCCGCGTTCTCCCGCATCTCGTCCACCGAGAGGGCGTCCAGGTTCGCCCGGACCGCTCTGCGGTGACGGTGGTTGCGTACCGAGGAACGGGCGTGGTTCTCCAGGGAGATCTGGTGGCTGCCGTCCTCGCTGGCCAGGACGACCGTGGCGAAGTGGTAGCCGAAGTGCGCGCCTCCGGCCGCGGTCTGCGGCTTGGCGAAGTTCTGCTCCAGGCTCGGCTGGCCCTGCGCCCCGGCCGCCGCGACGGACTGGACGACGTAGCCCTCACCGATGTCGGCCCACGCGTGCTCGTTGACACCGATCCGGCGTGCGGCGTCCGACAGGGCGTCGCGGCGCGGGTCGTCCGCCTGGTCGAGGCTCAGCGCGCTTCCGTACGCGCGGCCGGGCAGCGGACCGCCGTCGCCGCCGGTGGGCCGGTCGTCCCGGCGGGCGAGGGACGCCGCCCAGGCCGGATCCGCCGATTCCGCCGGTATGTCGCCGTCCGCGACATGGCTCAGGGAGTCGGCGAGCTGATGGGTACCGGTGACCTCCGCGCCGTCGGAGGCGTTGACGGGCGCCGTGACCGCCGGTCCGCCCCCCGGACCACGGAAGACCATGTGCGAGGTGCGGGCACCGTCGGCCAGCATGTCCGCGAAGTCCCGGCAGATCTCTTCGGTGGACTCGCCGGAGCCGGTCAGGAAGACGGGGACGACACGGAACAGCCGCCTGCTGCCCCCGTCAGGGGTCGGCAGGATGATGCTCAGGTCCTGATCGGCCCGCAGCCGCACCGCGAGTCCGGCCCGTGCCAGCTTCACGGAGGCGTTCGCGACGGCTTGCTCTGTGGCGAAGACCTGCTGCCCGTAGGCGCCGTTCTCGACGGCGAGCGTGCGGTCCGGGGAGATCCGCAGGGCGGGCCGGTCGCTGACGAGCGTGTCGCTGTACTCCTGTACGGACATGGCGATCTCGGGGGCGTCCTCCGTGCCGCTCAGTGCCCGCGGGGTCTGCCATCTGCCGCGGATCCCCCCGGGCCTGCGGAACAGTACGCCCTCGCCGCTGTCGTCCACGACGCCGTAGTCCGTCGTGGTCAGCGGGTCCGGCCGGCGTGCCGCGATCCCGTCGGCCTGGTCGGAGTCGTCCTCGTACAGACCGATGAGCTCGTCGAAGTCGCCCGAGCCGTCCGCGTCCCGGTCCGGCCGGACGGACGTCCACACCCTGCCGACGTCGTCCCCGACGGGGCCCAGCGTGATGCGCTCGGTGCCGGTCCGCCAGTCGGTGGACGGGCGGGGGGCGTGCTCCGAGTACCAGACCCTGGAACCGGTCAGGTCGGCGACGTGCCGCGCCAGGACCTCGATGTCCTGGTGGGGGAAGGCCAGGACGATGTCGGCGCCCGCCGGCCGCGCGGGGTCACGTGCGAGGAGCCGGGCGAACTCTCCGGGGTCGTCCAGCGCCAACGTGCCGCGCGGCGTGTTCAGCAGGACCGAATCCTCGCTGTCCTGGGCGAGGACCACGTACGGCTCGGACCACGGCGCGGGCCAGGCGCTGGTCCTGCCGTCGTCCCCCTCCACCGCGTACGAGTCCAGGGGCGGCACCTGGTCCCCGGTCCCGGTCCAGTTGCGCACGGTGGCGTCCTGCGACACCAGAGCGGCCCCGGGGTCCAGGGCGGCGTCGTGCCGTCGCAGGTACGAGGCGAGGGCGCGCTCGTCGGCCAGCTGGGCCGGGGACGCGTCGAGTGCCAGCGAACCGAGGAGCAGGAGGTGCTGGTCGGTCACCGCGACGCCGGGGCCGAGGTTCAGCACACGCCTGGTGAGGTCGTGGAGCGGGTCGCGGGTGCCGGTGGCCGGCTGCGGTGCCCTGCGGGCGAGCTCCCGCAGCGACAGCGCCGTGCCGACGAGCATCTCGGGAGAGTAGTCCTCCCGGACCGCGGGGCCGAAGAGGGAGTCGAGCCAGGCCTCGTGGGTGCTCCCGGTGGTGCCGTCCTCGCTGTCGGAGTCCGACTCGGACTCGCTCTCGGATTCGCTCTCGGATTCGCTGGTGTCGTCGGTGAACCGGAACTGCGCCAGCGCCTCGGCATCGGACCGCGAGGGTCCCGGCCTGCCGGACAGCGTGTCCAGCTCGTACGCCTCCTCCGCGTCCCGCAGACCCGGCGTTCCCTCGGGGGCAGGCGGCGGGGACAGCGGGTCGGGGGCGGGTTCGCGCGGCGGCGGCGGGACCGGCGGCTCGTGGGTGACCACCGGCGGGACGACGGACGGCGACGTGCCCGGTGCCGTCGTGGTGGGCCGCGTGGTCCCGTCGGTCTTCGGCCCCTTCTTCGGTGTGGCCCCGGTTCCCGTGCCGGTCGCCGCGGTGCGCCGGACCAGCGGGACGAAGTCGCCGCCACGGCGGCGGAGCCGGATGTGTGGGCCGCTGTCGCCTGCCGGGCCGGGGTAGGTGTGGGCGGTGCCGTTCTCCTCGACGAGGGTGACGGTGGCGCCGGTCGCTCCGGCGGCCCACTCGGCGACGGCCCGGTCGGCTCCGGGGCCCCAGGGGGCCTCGGCGAGGTGACGGCGCAGGCGTCCCTCCAGCGCGTCCTTGCTCGGCGTGGGATCTCCGCTGCGCGGTACGAGGGGCGGGGGCGCGAACAGCGTGTCCCGCTCCGCCGGGTCGCCCGGGAGGCCGGCCAGGCGCATGAGGCGGGTCGGCACCATGTCGGAGCGCATCCGCAGCCGGGCGGCGACCTGGCGGTCCGTGCCCGGCAGTCCTGCGGCGTCGCGCAGCGCCGTGGAGAGGGCGCCGAAGAAGCCGTTGCCGCGTCCCGTGGGCGTGCCCTGGGTGTAGGTGGCCCCGTCGGGCGCGGTGAGGACGCCGTCGCGTGCGAGGCGGTAGCGCGGTCCGCTGCTGTCGGCGGGCGGCAGCCAGGGTGCGGTGGTGTGGCTGCGGTGCGCGGGCGGATCCCCGGCCGTGGTGTCCGTGCCGGAGGTCCCGGCACTCGTCGGGGCGGGCAGCGCGCCGGTGGACGGGGCCGGGGAGCCGGGCGGGAGGGCGGCGTGGAAGAAGCCCCCGGTGGAGAGGAGCACCGGGTCGGCGGCCGGATCGACGGCGGCGGGATCGGTGCCGTGCGGGAGGAACAGCTGATCGCGGCCCTCACCGGTCACCACGGTCAGCGGGGTGCCGAGGACCCGCGCGGCGAGGGCGGGCAGCAGGTCGGCGCCGCCGTGGTCCCCGGCGCGGCGCTCGGGCGGGGCCTGAGCGCCCGTCGGCCCGGTGCCGGACGGCTCGCTCGTGAACGGACGGGACAGGGCGGCGGTCGCCAGCGCCACACGCTGGTCGGGCGTCGGCCAGAACGTCAGCGGGAGACGGCCGAAGGCGTCGAACTCGGCCTGCTGCTCCGGGGTCAGCACCACGCCCGCGCCGTCCAGTTCGGCCTGGGTGAAGGTGTCGGCCGTGTCCAGGGCGAGGGCGTCCAGCAGATCCTGGTTGCCGTCCTCGCCCAGGGCCCAGGCCAGGCGGTCACGGGCGGCGCGGATCGCCTCGGCGCCGACCGCCGGGTCACCGGGGGACTCGGCGAAGCGGGCGGCGAGATCGCCGCCGAGCAGGCGGGGCAGCTGCCCCCTGGCCTCGGCGACGGCGAGCAGCGCGTGGAAGAACGAGGCGCCGTCGTGCGGCACGTCGTGCACCTCGCGCACCGTGGCGCCGTCGGGCGAGGTGAGGGTGCGCGGGGCGGAGTCGGTGGCGTCGGTGATCGCGTACGGCTCCGGCGCCTCGGACCGCCATCCGGGCGCCGTGTACTCCTGCGGCGCGTCCACGACCGGGACGGACGTCGAGCCCTGGTGGTGGGAGGTGAGCCGGGAGGCGGCGAGGTGCAGCCGGTGGTGATCCGCGGCGGCCGTCCCCATGCGCCCTTCCCAGAGCCGTGCGTCGTCGCGGGCGGCCTGCCAGGTGACGACGGCCGGGGACTGTGCCGACTCCCGCGGCAGCGCGGTCGTCAGGGGCGGGTCGCCGAGCGTGCTCCGCTCGGCCGGGCTCAGGGAGAGCCAGGCCTCCCGGGCCCGCGCGCGTGCGTCGTAGTACTCCTTCTCCGCCGTGGCGAGGTCGGCGGCCGCCTTGGCCATGTCGTCCCAGGCGGCGCTCGCCTCGGCCGGGAACGAGCTGTCGTCCAGAAGGCCGTAGTCGCGTGCGATGTCCTCACGCAGCCAGATCAGCGCGGTGGTCTCGGCCTCGGCGGCTCGCGGTCCCCGCCGGGCCGCTCCGAGGGCGCGGAACGGGCGGCTGTCGGTGATCCGGTGGTCCACCTCGGCCACCGCCAGCCAGGTCACCGGCACCGCGAACAGCATGCTGCGGTCGGTGACGACCTTGACGTGGGTGCCGAGCGTGGTGTCCGTGGCGCCCTTCAGCGCGGTGCCGTCGTTCGAGCCGCCGATCGGTACCGCACCACCGGGGTTGGTCACACCCGCGTTGCTGTTGCCGGCCAGCGGCGCGGTGCCCGCCACGCCTTCGACGTTGTCGGTGATGCCGGCCTCGAGCGCGTCGGAGGTCTTGGCCCGCTGCATGGCCTCCATGCGGGGCTTGTTCTCCACGGCGAGGAGCCGCGCGCCGCGGCGGTGCATCTTCGCGTAGAGGCGGGAGTCGGCGGTGTGGGACTGGCCCAGCAGGCGGGCGGAGGACTGCGCGGGCAGCTGGGAGCCGCCCTCGCCGAGCGCCTCGCGGAACCCGGCGGTCAGTCCGCCCTGGGAGGTGGCCTCCGCCTGGGCCTGCGCGGGCGCCGTGCCGAGGCCGGTGAGCGGGGTGTGGCGGGCCATGCGCACGCGTGAGGCGAGGACGTTGCCGGAGTGCCGGCTGCCGAGGTCGGTGTCGCCCAGGCCGTCGGCGCGTGCGGTGGCGAGGGTCAGCGCGTCGTGCACCCCGGTCGCACCGCGCATGTCGACGGCGAGGATGCCGGAGCCGATCCGGTCGTCGAAGGGCAGGATGTCGGGGTCGGGACCGCTCGCGCCGTCGTCGGAGGTACGCCAGGCGGCGATGCCGTCCGGCCGGGACTGTTCGGCCGTCAGCAGGCGGACCGACCGGTCCGGTGCGGGCACGTCCTGTTCGGTGACCGCGCCGTCGTCGCCGTCGCCCACCGGGGTGAGCAGGCTCGCCGGTGCGATCTCGTTGAGGGTGCCGACCTGGGCGACCGCACGCGGGGCGAGCGGGTCACCGGCCGCGTCCGTCATGGTGACGGTCAGGGTGTAGCCGGTGACGATCTCCGCGTGCGCCTGCGTGGTGGCGATGTTCGGCATCGAGGTGGTGCCCACGGTCTCGGTCCGGGTGCTCCCCCGCTGCTTGGCCGCCGTTCCCTGGAGCGAGGGGTTGGCGATGAGCACCCCGTTGTCCGCCGCGCGCTCACCGGCGGACAGCGTGAGGTCGGCGCCACGGTCCTGGTGGGTGTTGTCCGCGTCGTCACGGGAGATGTTGCGGTAGTCCTCCAGCTCGAACCCCGTACGCAGCCGCTGCACCGTCGTGGTGATCGGTGTCAGTTTGAACCGGACCTGACCGGGGCTTCCCCCGACCGGCAGCAGGTGCGGGCTGGTCCAGGCGCGGTAGCGGACCGGCAGAGTCATCCCTTCGGTGGTCAGCTCGTGCAGGTGGGCGCGCAGGAAGTCCGGTGAGAGCCGCTGCAGGACCTGTTCGCGGTCGTGCGAGGGCACGCCGATCTTCTGCAGGCGCGGCAGCAGCACCTGTGCGGCCCGGCTCGCGTCGAGCTGGCCGCTGGGGTGGGTCGGGAACCGCCGGTTCCGCAGGAAGGCCGGCACCCGGTAGCCGCCGCCGAGGTTCTTCGGGGTGGTGTTGCCCAGCCCGTCGGGGGCCAGTCCCGCCTCGATGGCGTCCTGCATCGGCAGGTGGAACATCACCGCGTCGCGGATCCGCTGGAGCGCGGCGGCGGCCCGGCGCGGCGCCAGGCCGCGTCCGAGCCTCTCGGACACCTTCCCGGCGGCGGAGCTGACGCGGCCCCCGGCACGGGTGCCGACCGTGCCGATCGCGGCCGTCCAGCGGTCCCGCACCGCCACGGTCTCCGTGGCGTCGGCGACCACCAGGTACATCCGGCCGGCGAAGGTCACGGTGGTGCTGCGGCCCCGGGTCAGGGCCTGCGAGAAGCCGCGGCCCTTGCCCCAGGCGTACTGGAGGGCGGAGGAGTACGAGCCGACGACCGGCTCCTTGCCGGGGAGCTGCTGCAACGGCATGTAGCCGCCCTGGACGCCCAGCGTGGTGCGCGAGCCGGTGCTCGTGCTGCCGACGACCCGGTGGTCGTTGGCGATGGTGGTCTCGAGGCTGGCCGGCTTCGGATCGCTCTTGACCCGCAGGTTGTCCAGCTCACCGCGGACCGCGGCCTTGAGGTAGTGCGTCCGGAACGGCCCTGCGCCGGTGAGCCCGGTGATCCGGGAGCCGAACGGCCCGAGGTACTGGCCGAGTTGTCCGGCCACACCGAGGTTGGCCATCGCCCGTCGCAGCGCGGTGCGCACCGGCGCCCCGGGGGCGCTGACGTGCCAGGTGCCGCCCGCCGCGCGGTCGGCGGTGTCCTGCATCAGCTGCTGGCGCTGCGGGCCGCCCTCGGCACTGAGCACGACGTGCGGTGCGCTCAGCAGCTGCCGCACGAGCCGGCGGCCGTCCGAGTCCGCCCTGGGCAGCGGGCGGATGCCGTCGAGGAGCTGGTCCGCCTCCGCGGTGGAGAGCCGCTGCGGCGCGGGGGCGGGAGTCGGCGCGGCCGTCGTGCCGTCGGCGGGCGGGTCGGCCGGTGCGTGCCGGTCGGACCCGTGGGCGGCGGGCACGGCCAGCTCGACCCGTCCCACGGTCTCGGTGCCCCGGCTGAACAGCGGGCGCTCCTCGACCTTGCTGACGAAGACGCCCGCACCGAGCACTCCGACGGTCAGCAGCCGCGCCCAGCCGCGCGGCCGGCGGTGGCCCTCGAAGGTCGCGCCGAGTTCCACCTGGTAGCTGTAGAGGTCGGCACCGTTCTGGAAGGTCAGGTGGTCGTGGGCGACCGTGACCGTGTTCCGGGTGGCCTTCTGGTAGGTGCGGGCGTGCCGGGCACCGACCGAGACGTTCCCCGCCTGGGCCGGCAGGTCGGGTCCGGGCACCTTGTCGTGGTCGCGCGGGGAGACACCCACCTCGATACCGGCGGAGTAGGTGCTGGAGTCCTGCTGACCCTGGCCGGAGACCTCGTTGCCGATCACCGCGTTGCGCAGCGACCGCTCGCTCATGGTGGTCTCGAACCGGCGGTCGGTCAGCGACGCCCGCAGGACCAGCGTGTGGTGGCCGCGGCGCACCTTGCCGTCCTCCGTGAGCGTGACCGGCACGCCGGTGGTGGTCAGTTCGTCCAGACTCTGCGTCAGGGTGGGCCGGTTCAGCGCCTCCCGCACCTGCCGCTCGTTGTGCCACGCGGTCCGCAACCGTCCGTCGCCGTACCAGAACCGGGCCAGCTTGGGATGCTTCAGCATCAGCGGCGGCACGAACATCGACGGGTACGAGCGGTGCAGGGTGTCCAGGACGGCGTCCGTGAAGGCGCGCATGGGGTCAGGAGCGGCGGTGCCGTCCTGCGGTGCGGGCTGCCGCTGGTCCGGGGGCGGTGTCTGCGGGCCGGTCTTCGGGGGTGTCTCCTTCGGGGGTGCCTGCTCCTGTGTCGTCGCAGGCGTCTGCTCGTCGGTGACGGGCGGCGGCGTCTGCTGCGTCGTCGTCGGCGGCTGTGTGACGGTGCGTGCCTGTGGGCGGAAGCCCTCCGCGCGGACCTGGCCGCCGAGGTGGACCGGGTCCTTCCGGGTGAGGTACCACGGCACGGGGGGCTCGGCGTCCGGGTTCGGTCCGGTGCGGCCGGGCGTACGGCTGTCCCAGCCCGCCAGCCGGCGGGCGTCCTGGGTGGAGATCCAGTCCAGGCTGACCACGCGCACCGGCCGGGCCGCGGACGCCGGTTCACCGGCCCTGCGGACCATCAGGGTGCGCTCCACCTGGTAGAGCGCCATCGGGTGGTTGCGGACCCGGCCGGTGACCTTGCGGGCCGCGTCGGTGCCCAGGTAGTGGCCCCGCCCGATGCCGAGGTCCGCGCGGACCAGCGGACCGCCCTGGAGGCGTACGTCGGTCTCGAGCCCGGGCAGCGTGTGGTTCGGACCGGCGGTGACCTGGAATCCGAACTTGGTCTCGCGGACGTGACCGCGCTGGTTCTGGTACGTGGTCTGGGTGAGGTCACGGACCTCCGCCTTGACCGACTCGGTGACCAGCACGGCCCGGTGCGGCACCGAGCGTTCCACGACCAGGTGCCCCATCGGGTGCTGGCTGCTGCCCTGCGTCAGCTCGGGACCGCTGACCGGTCCGGTGAGCCGTCCGAACAGCCCGAGCAGCCGTCCCGGGCGGACGTACGAAACCAGCGTGCGGTGCGCCGAACTGCCGGGGCGTGCCCCGGAGAGGGCCAGTGCGATGTCCTCCGGCGGAGTAGTCAGGTGAAGGGCGGTGGTGTCGTTCATCCGGGGTTCCACCCCGTCCGGGAACGTCAGGGTCTCCGGTGCCCGGCGGGGTCCCGTGAACGGCACGGTGAGGTCGTCCGGCAGTCGCCAGGTCAGGCCGTCCCGCATGCCGAACTCCGCGGTGTGCACGCGGGTGCGCTGCCAACGCGGCCCCGCGGCGGGACCGGTCGCCGCGGTGTCGGTCCGGGTGGCCTTGGGCGCCTCGGTGACCCGTCGCACCGTCACCCGGTAGTGGACGTCGTCCAGGTGCAGGTGCGAGCCCTCGTGGGCGCGGTGCTCGGCCTGGTTGTACGCCGTGGTGCCCTGGGTGTAGTCGGTCCTGCGGCTCCAGCCCAGCGACGTACCGATCTTCAGGAGCCAGTTGAGCGGCGGCCCCATGCCCACGCCACCGGCGATGCGGCGCCCGACGCCCACACTGCGCCCGCCACCCGTACCGGCCTGCCCACGCCGCATCGTGTCGACCCGGACCGTGGCGCCACCGACGTCGGAGAAGCGTTCCCACCGGTGGTACGGGACGGCCTCGACCGTCATCTCCAGGCCGACCCCGGACTTCTCCCGGCCCACGATGCGGGCGCCGCGAGGGGCGGTGAACGCCGAGGGGTGGTACGTCAGCAGACGCAGCAGCTCCGCCTCGTCGAAGTGCGCACGCGTCGACGCCGGCAGCTTGTCGAGGATCTCCCGCGCCACCAGCTGGGGCGAGCGGAGCGTGAGCGTGCCGGGCCCGGCGAGCAGCCCCGTGGACGCGCCCTTGGGCGCCCCGGGCGGGGCGGTGTCACGCGGGTCGGCGCCCGGCCTGATGAGGACGCCGGGCAGCCTGCTGCCGTCCTCGAAGGTGACGGTGCGCGGTGCCGGCCCCGGCGGACGGACGTCGTCGCCGGTCAGGAGACGGGCGGGTCGGTGCCGTTCGAGTTGGGTCTCCAGCGGCACCGGGTCGCCCCGGTCGGGGGTCTCGGCATCGTCGGGACCGGTGAGCCCGGCCATGCTGCGCAGCCACTCCCCGAAGGGGTCGGAACCGTCGGGCTGCGAGGTGAGCGGCGGCACGGGCGGTGCGACCGGGTCCGGCTCGGACTCGGTTCCGGGAGCCGGGTCCGGCTCGGACTCGGTCTCCGGGCCCGGCTTCGCTCCCGGGTCGCTCTTCGGCCCGGTCCCGGTCTCCGGTTCCGACACGGGCTCCGGGGCGACGGGGACGAGCGCGTCGTAGTGGTCGCTCCCGTTGTACGCCAGGTGCAGCGTGCCACCGGTGCCACCGGGGTGCAGCTCGGTGACGAGGACCGCGCCGGTCGTGTGCGGGTCGGGCCGCACGAGGCGCAGATCGAGGCCGAGGGTGTGTGCCAGCGCGTCCGGGAGCAGGTCGGCGAAGGGCGACGACCACAGCCCGGGTCGCTCCGCGGCTGCGGCGAGCAGGCCGCGTCCGCCGAGCCGTCGCGCGTCGGCGGGGGTGGGCGCCACGTGTGCGAGCTGCGGATAGTCGCTGTCGGCCAGGATCTGCCGCCACTGGGCGGCGTCGCCGTCGGTGACGACCGCCTGTGCGACGCGGTTCCAGGCGTCGGTGATCCTGCGGTGCTCCCCCGGGTCGGTCACACCGGCCAGGGCCCGTGTCCGCAGGTCGTCCACCACGCTGAACACCGGGTCCGGCACGAGGGCGTCGGCGACGGTACCGAGTTCGGACCCGGCGACGCGGTCACGCACCAGGCCGCGCAGCCCGGCGATGTTCCGGGCGGCCCAGGCGGGAGGCACGTCGCGGCCGCGGGCACTGTCGAGCACCGCCCGGAAGAGGCAGTTGCCGTCGCCCGGGACGTCCACCCGGCGGAAGGCGAGGCCCTGTGCCCGGACGAGGTCCGCGGGGTCGGACGTCGTCGCGGGGCCCTTGCCCTTGCTGAACAGCGCCAGGCTCTCGACGAGACTGTCCGGACGGCTGTGCGCCGCCGGCAGCAGCGGATCGGGGCCAGCGACTTGTCGAAAGCCGTCGGCGGATTCCAGAACATGTGCGCGCCGTGCATCACGGCCATGTCCTTCGCCCGCATCTCCTCGATCAGCGCGTCATGCGCCGGAAGCGAGATCCGCTCACCGTCAGGCGTCGAGATGTCGAACACATCATGATCACCGGTGAGAGGACGCCGCTCACCATCCCGCCCCGTCCCGTAGACCACCCCGTCCCGGACGAAGAACCTGTTCTCCGACTCCAGACCCGCCATCTGCCCGGCAAGCTCATGGAACTCCGCCGACCGCTCATTGAAACGCGACAGGACCCGGTCCCGATCCCCCTCCGGAACAACCCCCACATCCGCCAGAACCGGCTTGAAATAACCCACCAGCCCGACAACCGAGGGATCAGCACCCAAAAAGACATCGACGTCATTGACCGTCTTCGCCTTGATCTCCGACGGCTTCGGCAACGCACCCGCCTCGAGCCACTTCGGAGCAAGAGGATTCGTCGGCCGCACATCGATGACCACATTCCTGTCCCGCGCCAGATCACGGAACTCCTTGAACCCCTTCTCCGCCATCCCGTACGTAAGCGACTTGTCGAAAGCCGTCGGCGGATTCCAGAACATGTGCGCGCCGTGCATCACGGCCATGTCCTTCGCCCGCATCTCCTCGATCAGCGCGTCATGCACCGGAAGTGTGACCCGCGTCCCCTCAGGCGTGGAGATGTCGAACACGTCGTTGTCACCGGTGAGCGGACGCCTCTCGCCGTCCTCCCTCGTCCCGTAGACCACACCGTCCCGGACGAAGAACCTGTTCTCCGCCTCGAACCCCGCCATCTTGCCGGCAAGCTCGTGGAACTCCGTCGACCGCTCGTTGAAACGCGACAGGACCCGGTCCCGGTCACCCTCCGGAACAGTTCCCACATCAGCCAGCACCGGCTTGAAGTAACCGACGAGCCCCACGACCGCAGGATCAGCCCCGAGAAGCACGTCGACGTCGTTGATCGTCTTCGCCTTGATCTCCGACGGCTTCGGCAACGCACCCGCCTCGAGCCACTTCGGAGCCAGAGGATTCGTCGGCCGCACATCGATGACCACGTTCCTGTCCCGCGCCAGATCACGGAACTCCTTGAACCCCTTCTCCGCCATCCCGTACGTATGACGCGCCGCATACGAATCGACCTCACCGGCCTTGGGCGGCTCGGGCGTCGGCTGTTCCTGCGGGCCGGTGGTCGTGGGCGCCGGATCGCTCAGGCGTCGAGCCAGTTCGGCGGTGTCCTCGGGGCCGAGGGCAAGCTCGGACAGCGGCAGCGGTGCGCTCGACAACGACCAGGCCACGTCGGCCGAGGGTGCGTAGGAGAGTCCCCGCACGTCCTCCCGCGAGACCGACGTGGTCGGAGACAGCTGGGCGGGCGGCGGGGGCAGCAGGTCACCGAGCGTGGTCCCGGGCCCCGCACCGGCCCGGAGCCCGGCCGCCGCGCGCAGGAAAGCGGTGTACTGCTCGACCGTGGGGTCGGCGGACGGGTCGGCCGTCGTGGCACCGGTGGCGGTGTGCCAGTCGGTGACCATGCGGCGCAGCAGATCCGGGGTCATGCGGCCGTCGCCGTAGCGGGCGGCGCTGTCCGCGTTCAGCCAGCGCAGACCGTCCACGTAGGCGAGACCGGCGAGCAACTCCGCGTTCTCGGGACGCTGTTCGGCGTCCGGTCCGAGGACGTCGCGCAGTGTACGGATCTGCTGGAGGGTGCGGGCCCGGGCGAACGGGTCGGCCGGACCGGGGCCCGCGTGCAGACCGGCGTCGCGCGCGGCCCGGTCCAGGTCCGCGCCCTTGGGTTCCGGGGTGAACAGCCGCCAGCGGCCCGGCCCGTCCGCGCCCTCGGTGAGCACCGCGCGGACCTCGCCGTCCCGGCCGCGGGCGGTGCCCACCTCGGTGGTCGGCGCGTACACCTGGCGCCCGGTCCGGTTCGCCACGTGCTGTGCCACGGGCAGGCCGGCGATCTGCGGCTGCTGTCCGGTCTCGCAGGCGTAGAGCACCAGCGGCCGGTCCTCGTCCCCGTCCACCGCCCAGGACTTGAGCACCTCACCGAGCTGGACACCGCTCATCTTCACGCTGGGCAGCGCCGAGTCGTCGGTGCCGAGCGTGACGGTACGGGGGGTGCCGTGGGTCACGAAGTAGTCGGCTCCCCGTTCCGTGTCCGCACCGGGGAGCGGGGCCGGGGGACCGGTGAAGACCGTGCGCGGGGAGGACTGCTGGGCTTCGGTACCCGCGGCAGGGTCCGTCCCGGCGCGCGGGGTCGAGGCGGGGGAACCGTCGTCGGACACGGTGCGTACCCCGCGGAACGTCTCCTGGCCGAGCAGCGCCCGGCGCCCCGCGTCGCGTCGCGTGCCGTCCTCGGCCGGGCTCTGCGAGATGGTCAGGGTGCGGACGGCACGGCCCGGCTGGGTCTGCACCGCCGTGTCCGGTACCAGGCGCCGCAGTTGGGCGAGGGGCACCGTGATGCCGTCCAGGGTGACGACGGCCGGCTCGTCCGTCGGCCTCCCGGTCCCGTCCCCGTCGGTGTCGCCGGAGGCTGCGCCGCTCACGGGGCGTACGACGATCCGGGCCTGCGGCGGGGGAAGGACCACGGGCTGTGCCGTGGGCGAGGTCTCCGCGGTGACCGGGGCGAGCGGGGGCGGGGTGCCGCCGCTACCGGGGCCGTGTCCTGTGCCCTGGCCGGGAGCCCGTCCGCCGGACCCGGCGCTGTCGCTGTCGCCCGCCTCCAGGTACACGTCGGTGGCCGGCTCGCTCCAGGGCCGCGACAGGGTGGCGAGCTTGTCGGCGGCGGACGACGCGGGAGGCGTGGAGTCCCGGGCGACCGGGTCGCCGTGCGCGGGGTCCACCTTCTCCGTGGGGCCCGTCGGCGGGGGCGTGGGGGTGGAGGTGACGGCCGCGTCGGTGTCCGTGGTGCTCTCGGTGACGGGGCGGGGCATCGGGCCGAGAGCGTCGGCGAGCGGCAGCAGCACGTCCGCGCCGGGGAACGCGGTGTCCACGGTGCCGTCAGCCGTCGCGGCGGGCGTCGGTCCCGTGAGGGTGCGGACCTGGACCGGGGCGCCCGGTCCCTCGCGGGTCAGCTCGACCGCGGCGCGTACCGGACGTCCCGTCCCGTCGGGGGTGACGGCCGGCCCGAGCACGACCGCCCGGTCGGTGCCCGCTCCGTCCAGCAGTTCGGCCGCCTCCGGCGACCCCTCCCCCGGCGGCGGCACCTGCGACACCACGATCGTCAGGGGCGGCGCCGTGGTGGAGGCGGGATCCACGGCGCGTGTGGGGTCGGACTTCACGTCGGTGGTGCCGCTGACATCGCGTACGTCCCCGGAGTCCGCGAACGAGCCGACGGTGCTCACCTTCGGCGGAGCCGTGACGGTGTCGGCAGCGAGGCCGGGAGTGGTGTCGGTGGTGGGGCCGGCGGCCGGAGCGGTGGGGGCGTCCACCGTGGTGCTGTCGCCGACGGCGGCGGAGACGTTCGCGCCGGGGCTCGTCGTGACGTCGGGGTCAGTCGTGGCCTCGGGCATGTTCGGATCGACGGTCTCCGGAACGGGGGTGCTCTGCGGGGAGTCGTCCGTCGTGGTCGGCGAGCCGTCCACCGGAGCTGCGCCCTCCGGAGCACGGGTGCCCTGCGGGGAAGGGGCGGAGGACGTGGGGGAACCGCCCGCCGTGGGCACGCCACCCGGTCGGGCGCCGCTGCCCGTCGCGGGGGTGGTGGAGGCCGTGGGACTGCCGCCCGTGGCGACGGGAGTGGCGTTCCCCTGGACGCCCGGTACGGCGGCCGTGTCGTCGTTCCGGCCCGCCGCTTCCCCGAGGGACGTCTGGAGTTCGCTCTCCGGCGCCCCCTCGGTGGTGCCCTCCGGAGCACGCTGGGCGTTGCTCTCGGGAGACCCCTGCGTGTTGCCCTCCGGGGTCGGCGATGTCACAGCGGAATCCACCGGAACGTCCACGGTGGCGTTCTCCGGTGACGTTCCGGGCGCGGCGCCCGGCCCGTTCTCCACGTGCTCCGGCGCCGCGTCCACGCCGTGGTCCACCACGAGGTCGGCGTTGTCCCCGGTCGGACGTGCGACGGAGTTCCCGGCGTTCGTGCCGGACGTACCGGGACCGTTCACGGCACCCGGGCCGTCCACCGCGCCGGGCGTGGGGCCCAGAGCGCCCGGCCCGTCCACCGCGCCGGGCGTGGCGCCCGCGGCGATCGGGGCGTCCACCGTGACCTGCGTGCCGAAGCCGTCGAGGGCGCGGCGGACCTCGTCCGTGTCGATCTGGTTCGCGGGGCTGCCCCCGGCGGGCACCACCCGGACCTCGGGCAGCTGCGACAGATTGCCGTGCAGGCTGTCGCGGACACCGATCTCGGAGCTGCCGGGCGGCTGGGATCCGCGCAGGGCGGCCAGGTCACGCAGCGCCTGCTCACGCACCTCGGCCGGACCCTGGTGGACCTGCTGCCACAGCGCGTTCTCGGTGGCGGTCACCGGCAGCGGGCCCGGCGAGTAGGGCGGCGGGTCCAGGGACGTGTACGGCGGCGGGTTCTCGGAGACGTAGGGCGGAGGCGACTGGCTGCCGGTGGCGGTCCCCGGTCCGGTGGTCTGCTGGGAGACCGGCGTGATCGAGGTGGGTGTGGGGCCGTCCCCGCCCGTGGTGCCCGGACGCGAGGGGCCGTCGGTGCGGTCCCGGCCGCCCGCGGAGCGCGACGCACCGTCGTCGGAGCCGGTGGTGCCGCCGGACACGGTGGGCGGCGGGTTGCGCAGCTTGTCGATGACGTGACGCAGCTCGGCGGCACTGTTCACGGCCGTGTCGCTGAGGGTGGCCTCGACCTGACTGCTGATGCCCGCGCCGACGAAGGTGGACCAGCTGGTGGACCAGTCGCCGTCGAAGGCTCCCTTGATCAGGATCTCGGCGAGCGCCTCACCGGAGCCGGCGGCCAGGAAGTCGGCCGTGCCCTTCAGCCCGTAGTGCCCGGCCAGCGCACCGGGCCGGTCTGCGTTGAAGCGCAGGATCTGGTTGTTGCGCCACAGCTCGGGGTTGTTGCGGAAGGACAGCGGGTTGTTCCGGAAGGTGACCGGCAGGTTGCTCGACGAGCCGGGGCCGTTCCCGTACGGGCCGGGGCGGTCGTCGAAGAGGCTGTCGCGGTCGGGCTTCGGGCTGGGCTCGGGTGTCGGCCGCGGATTCGGCCGGTCGTTCGGCAGGTCGAGGTCGGGGGTGTTCTTCGGATTGGGGGGACTCTTGAAGTCGAGGTCCGGGGGGTTCTTGAGGAAGTTGTTGTCGAAGCTCTTGACGATGCCGCGCGCGAACTTGTCGAAGACGCTGGTGAGGAAGCCGGCCGCCGCTCCGAACGCGGCGGCCTTGCCTATGTCGCTCCAGTCGATGCCGTCGGGACGGCGGCCGTCCGGGGCGAAGTTCATCATCGCCATCCGCACCGCGAAGGTCGTGAACGCCTCGGCGAACGCCTCGGTCAGCGAGGGAGCGAGGTGCAGCCGCTGGAGCAGGTGGCTGAGCGTGGTGAGGATGAAGAACCGGCTGCGCATCTTGGCCAGCATGATCTGGCTGGCCGAGGCGCCTCCGGTGAAGAAGGACATGGCCAGATAGATGGCGATCTCGATGAGCAGCCGGATGATCTCGGCGATGACCTGCCACTTGGACTCCATGATGTCCATGGAGGTCTTCCGCCGGCCCTCGGCGATCTTGTCGAGCTGCTCGGCGAAGTCGCGGAGGTAGTTCTTGCCGCCGTCGTCGATGAGCATGCCCATCGCCTTGCTGTACGACTTGGCGAGATCGTCCGGCATGGACTCACCGATGTCGTGGACCGACTTGTCGATCAGCGAGGACAGCCGGTCCAGCTTCCGGCCCAGGCCGGAGTAGGGCCGCCGGCTCTCGTACGCGAGATCCTCGTCGGCGTCCATGAGCCTCTCCCCGGTGAGGATGAAGATCATGGCGTTGACCTCGGGCGACACCTGGATGCTCATCGGGGGCCGTCCTCGTGCCCGTGCGGGCAGGACGGAGCGGCCGCTCCCGTCGTGGCGTGGGAGCGGCCTGCGGCGCGGAGGTCAGCGACGCCCATGCCCGCCCGGGCCGTCGAGTCCATCGGTGTCGATGCGGCTGGTGTTCCGCTCGAGGCTCTCGATGTTGCGGTCGCGGGTTTCCTTCATCATCCGTACGTTGCTGAGCGTGGCGTCGGTGATGCCCACCAGCGCGTCACGGATGGACAGCATGGTGTCCTTGGTGGTCTGCCGTTCCTTCTGCTCCTGCGGCTTCGCCTTCTCGGCGAACTCGCCCTCCGTGCCCGGCCAGCTGACCGTGGGCGCCAGTTCGTCGAGGAACTCCTCGGTCATGCTCCTGGTCAGGGTGCCGATCTCCTCCAACTGCTTGGCCAGGGCCTCGATGCGCTGCGGGTCTACGTAGTACCGCTGTCCCATCGTCAGTCCTCCCCCTCTTCGCCGATCGCGTCGCGCCAGGCAGGCGCCGCCTGGGCATCACGCGCCGTGTCCCCGTCGTCCTCGCGCAGCACCTCGGGACCGAAGATACGCTCCCAGTCCATCTCGAAGCCCTTGAGCTCCGGCACGTTGCTGCTGGGCTCGGTGAAGGGCGCCATCGCCTTCATCACATGGCGGTTCATCTTGAGGCGCGCCGCGTTCGCCGCCTCCAGAACACTGGCGGCCAACTCCTGCGGTGACATGTCGCGGTACTTGTTCTCCAGGAAGTCGATCCCGGTCAGCTCACCCTGCGGTCCCGCCGTGGCCCGGACCGCACGGTCGGAGGAGAGTGCCGCGAACGACGCCGTCCGCAACTCTCGTTCGGTGCGTGCGACAGCCTCCTGGGCCGACTGCAGTTCGGCCATGGCCTTTTCGAGGCGCTTCTCCAGCGGTTCCGTCATGCTCGTTCCCTCCCTCTCCGTCCGTGTTTCCGTGGGTCCGGACGCCCTGGCGTCCTCAGGGCCGTGACCGGCCCCGGTCTCCTGTCGTGCGGCGACTGTGTTGATCTTGCCTGGTGACGACCCCGCTGCGGAAGCCGGGGTCGGTCCGGGCCCCTCTCACAGCAGCGGGCGCCGCTCCTGAACGGTGGTCACCGGCCGATCACCGACGGGGTGCCGCCTTCCTCCGTGCCCCACACGTCCGCGTCCTCCTCGAGGTAGTCGGCGGACGTGGTGACCCTGCGGCCCGGCTCGGCCGGCTCCTCGGGGGAATCGCCGCCGGTGGTCGTCACCCGGGAGGCCGGGGAGAGGAAGGTGTCGCTGTCCTCCTGCCGGTTCCACGGGCTGCGCCTGCGGCGGGTGCGGCGCTCGCTCTCCTCGGCCGCGTCGACCAGGACGGAACGCACCCGCTCGCCGTTGCCCTTGTCCCCTCCGGCGCCCATGCCGCCCATGCCGCCGCCCATCGGCATGCCTGGCGTGCCGGGCGTGCCGGGGGCACCAGGGGCGCCTCCGGCGCCCCCGGCGGCGGCGAGCGGGGTTCCCGCGCCCGCGGAGACGCTGTCGGAGAGGGGGGCGACCTGGCCCGTGGTCAGACCGTCCAAGGAGGCACCCGGGATGCCGCCGCCCGACGCGCCGGCGGTGATCTGGCCCCCGCCGAGACCCAGCTCGGACAGCGGCACGTCGCGGCTGGTGGTGCCGCCACCGCCGCCGGAGCCGTTGAGACCATCGAGGTCGCCGAGTCCGCCCAGATCGTCGAAGATCCCCGAACTGTTGGTGGGGATGGACGTGTTGAGATCCTTCAGATCCACCGTCTCGGTCCTGCCCTGGGCGTCGGTGACGGTGGCGACACCGGTGTCCGGGTTGATGACCTGCTTGGAGCCGTCCGGGAAGGTGGTGGTCAGCTGGCCGTCGTCCAGGAAGGTGGTGGAGCCGTCAGGGTTGTTCACCCTCGCCCCGTGGGTGAGGTCGGTCTCCACGACGGAGCCGTCCGGGCCGGTACTGGTGAGCATCCCGCTCTCCGGATCGAAGCGCGTCGAGCCACCGTCCGCGAACGGCCTGGCCGGTCGCCGGGTCCACGACCTGCTTCGTGCCGTCGGGGAACGTCGTCGTCAGCTTCCCGTCGTCACCCAGCGAGGTCACCGACCCGTCCGGATTGTTCACCTGCCCGAGGTCGCCCAGATCCTGCGTGGTGACGCTGCCGTCCGGATGCGTGGTGGTCAGCTCACCGCTGTCCGGATCGAACGTCGAACTGCTGCCGTCCGGGAAGTCCGTCGTCAGGCCGCTCTCACCGAGCTCGATGCTGCCCCCGGTCGGCGTGTCCAGGGAACCACCGGCCCCGCTGTTGAGATCACCGAGGCTGCCCAGGTCACCGATCGAGTCGGTGGGCAGTGAGGAGGGCCTGGCCGGTCGCCGGGTCCACGACCTGCTTCGTGCCGTCGGGGAACGTCGTCGTCAGCTTCCCGTCGTCACCCAGCGAGGTCACCGACCCGTCCGGGTTCGTCACCCGCGCGCCGCTGCCCAGATCCTGCGTGGTGACACTGCCGTCCGGATGCGTGGTGGTCAGCACACCGCTGTCCGGATCGAACGTCGAACTGCTGCCGTCCGGGAAGTCCGTCGTCAGACCGCTCTCACCGAGCTGCGCGCTGCCCCCGGTCGGCGTGTCCAGGGAACCACCGGCCCCGCTGTTCAGATCACCGAGGCTGCCGAGGTTCTGGCTGATGGCCTGGTTGGCCGCGTCCGTGGCGTTCTTCGTGCCGCCGGGGCCACCGTTGAGGTTGCCGAGACTGCCGAGGTTCTGGGACACGGGCGGTGTGACACCCAGGGGCGTCTGGTTCTCGCCACCGGGGTTGTTCACGTCGCCGAGGCTGCCGAGCTCCTCGGTGATCGCGTTGTTGAGGTCGCCGGGCCCACCCGGATTGTTCAGGTTGCCGAGATCGCCGTTGCTCTCGGTGACCGGCACGTTGAACAGGTCGTCGAGGTTCTGCGTGTTGACCGCGTTCGGATCGTTGAGGCCGCCGAGGCTCTCCTCGACCAGCTTCTGCTGCTCCTCGGCCTCCCGCTTCGCCTCCTCCTGTTCGCGCTTCTGCTCCTCGCGCAGCTCGTCCTGGTACTTCTTGTCCTCGTCGCGCTGCTGGTTCTGCTCGTTCCGCAGATCCTCCTGGAGCTTCTTGGCCTCCTCCTGCTCCTTCTTCTGTTCCTCGCGGAGCTCGTCCTGGTACTTCTTGTCCTCCTCGCGCTGCTTGTTCTGCTCCTCGCGCAGCTCGTCCTGGAGCCGCTTGTCCTCCTCGCGCTGGAGCCTCTGCTCCTCGCGGAGCTCGTCCTGGTACTTCTTGTCCTCCTCGCGCTGCTTCCTCTGCTCCTCGCGCAGCTCGTCCTGGTACTTCTTGTTCTCCTCGTTCTCCTTCTTGATCTCCTCCTTCTCCTCCTCCAGCTTCTTCTTCTCGTACTCCTCCGAGGCCGTGCTGGTCGACTTGGGCTTGGGAACGTTCTCGGCGAAGTCCTTGCCCAGGTCGAGGAAGTGGTTGTTCAGGGTGGACTGCACCTGACGGGCGGGGGTGATCAGCAGGTCGTCGACGCCCTTGTTCCAGATCTCGACCGCCTTGTCGCCGACCTTGGCCCAGTTGGCGATGTCGGTGAGGTCCCCGTACTCGGGGTGCACCTGTGTGAACCCCTCCTTCGGACTGTGGCTGACGGTCGTCGAGTAGCGGCTGGTGTAGGACTTGATCTCCGTCTTGGCCACGTTCTCGGTGTCCACCCACTGGGCGAGGTCGTCCAGGACGTAGCGCAGCACCCGGTGCGGGTCGTAGTAGGGGGACTTCGCCCACTTCAGCCAGGCCGCCAGCAGCGTGTTGGCGGCGTCCACCAGGTACGAGCGTCCCAGCGACAGCGACCGCGAGTAGAGGGTGTTGCCCGTCCCGGCCTCGTCGCCCGTGCCGGGCGAGGAGTTGAAGGTCTCGACGTAGCTGTCGTAGTTCTCGCGGACCTTCTTCAGCAGGCTCCGGAAGACGTCCGCGGCGTCGCCCTTCCAGCTGGCGTCCTCCCTGCCGAAGCGGTCCTCCCAGTCCTTGAGCAGCGGCGCCTGGTCCTTGAAGAACTTGGCCGCGAAGTCGAAGGACTCCCCCGCGCGGTTGAAGGAGTTCAGGTCCACCACGGCCTCGTCGGCCACACCGAGGTTGCTGAACCGGGCGTTCTTCGTGTCGCCCGTCAGCAGTTCGAGAAGCGCTGCCCGCGGCCCGTTCATGTACTGGGCGAGCGGGACGGTGCTCATCTTGTCCTTGTTGTAGTCCGTGAACTCGTTTCCCTCACGGACGTCGACGTTGTGCACGTCGTCGGAGTCGGTTCCGGCGAAGATGATCTCCTCACCGGCCTTCACCCGCCCCTCGAAGACGATGCGGGCCTGCATGATGGAGCGCTTCTTGCCGCCGTCGAAGAACCATATGTCGTAGTCCTCGCCCTTGTTCTGCAGGAAGCCGGAGTCCTTGACGAGCAGGCCGAGGCTGCGCTCCTTGATGTCCATCCGGAAGAGCTTGCCGCCGTGGTCGGAGCGGAGCTTGTCGAAGATGGTGGTGCGGTCGGGCACCGGATAACCGGTGATGTGGGTGACCAGGCCGGCCCAGGTGTCGGACGATGCTCCACCGACGTCCTCGTACTTGTCGACGTTCTCGACGGATGTGGGATCGTACCTATCGGGCACCGGGGACCCTTTCTGGTCTGTTGTCGTCCGCGCCGGCGCGCCGCCCCGTGGTGTGGACGTGCAGCCGGGTCTCTCTCACAGCGTGTGCCGGGCGGGGCACCGATGCCTCGCGGGGCAGGGGATCAGGTCTCGTTCGTCTCCGAGGACCCGCTGGTGAGCGTGTCGACCTCGTCGAAGGTCTGCAGCAGCGTCTGGGCGTCGATCGCGTCCAGGTTCTTGTTCTTGGTCTTGTTGGCCTCTTCGATGGTGTCGGTGAGAGCTTCCTGCAGCTCCTTGAAGAGCTCCATCTGGTCACCGAGCAGCTTGTCGATGGCCTCGGCCGCCGTACGGACGCCTTCGATCAGCTTGGGTCCCGAGACCAGGGCCTCGGTGGCCATCTTGCCGATGCGCAGCAGCTGCTGGCCCTGGACGAGGTTGTCCGGGCTGGTGTGCCCGTCGATGAGGTCACCGAGCGGCCGGATGTTGGGCGGCTCGCCGTCCTCCCGGTGCTTCTTCGCCCTGGTGTACACAGGCTGCACCTCGTTGTCCCGGAAGTTCTCCATCTGCTTGAGGTCGAAATGCTTGACGTCGGCCTTCTCACCGGCCATGGGACGTCCTCCTGCCGTTCGGTACCGGACGGAACGCGGGCCGGCCGGACGACGTGGAGTCCGGCCGGCCCCGGGGACCTGCCGTGCGGACCGTGCCGGGGGACTCCCCCGCACGACCCGCACGGAGGACCTCAGCGAGCTCGCACATTGCCCCAGTTGTCGGCGCTCTTGCGCTCGTCACGGGAGTGGTTGTCGTGGATGCTCTGGACCAGGTCACCGCTGTCGCCCAGGAGCAGGGCCATGTTCTTGGTGGCCTGGTCCCACTCCGCCTGGACTCCGCGGTACATCTGCTGGTCCTCACCCTCCCAGGACATGACGAGCGGCTTCAGCTCGTCCTCCAGGTTGTTGAGGGTGGTGATGATCTGCTGGGTCTGGCCCTTCAGCTCCTCAATCGCGTTCCGGACCGTGGCGTACTGCACATCGATGATGCCGTCGGCCATGACGTCTCCTCTCGGGTGGCCGGGCGTCGAGGCCCGGGAAGCTCACGGGTGCCGGCCTCTTCGCAGGGGGCCGGGTGCCGCTGGGGGGTTGGGTCAGCGCAGCGCTTCGAAGACACCCTGGCTGGTCTTGCTGTTGAGCACCTCGGTCAGGTCCTGGTTCTCCTTCGCCAGGCGGTTGGCCGAGGTCACGTTCTCCTGGAGCGCGTCGATCATCTTGCTGATCTGGATGACCACCTTCTGCGCTTCGGCGTTCCAACTGCGGAAGAGCTTCAGCAGAGCCTGGCCCTCGTCGCCGCCGACACCCGAACGCGCGGCGACCTCGGCCACGTTGTTCTGGATCTTCTCGACCGCGGCCCGGGCCGACTCCAGGGAGGAGACACCTCCCAAGCCCTTGGCATATTCCGCTTTCCTGCCGGAACCGTCCGCCATGTCACGCTCCCTTCGTTCAGGCGAGTCTCCTCGCACCGTTGCCCGCTGAGGCTAAAGAGAATCCACCGTCCGGCGCAACGGATGCTGGGGAGATTTGAGCATAGGTCAGCTCGCGGGAATCCCTGCGGGGCAATGGAGTTGTCGAGATGTTTCCGCGAAATGAACGTGTGTTACCCGGCGGACGGGGCCGATGGGCCGCCAACGCCCCGTTCCGAATCATGCGGTCAGCAAACGGGCACAGACGGTCCGCGAACGGTCACCGGAGCCGCCCGTTTCAGGTGAAACGGGCGGGTCTCAGGAACAGGCCCCCGCGAGGGTGGCGCCCGAAAAAGTTTGAGCAAATTCTGAGCTTTCCCGTCGCGGCCGATGCGCGACTAATCCACCTGAGAGCGACGAGAGCGCAGCATAAAGTCACCACTGCCTCGGCTTCTCATTCTTCGGCGCCGCGGGAGCGGGTCGCCGGGTGTCAGGACGTGGAGCCGGCCGCCCTGGTCCCGCCCTCCGCGGCAGCCTGGTCCACACGCTCCGCTTCGCCCTTCCCGGCCTTCCCGCCGCCTTGCTCATCCGGGTCGTCGGCACCGCACCGCGGAGCCGTGACCTTGGGCTGTGCGGCACCGGACGCGGCTGCCGGGTCCAGGTCGGCACCGGTCGGGAGGGCTGCCAGCAGGGGTGCGGGGACGGAGCTGATGTCCTTCTCCGCGTAGCCGAGCGCCGCCAGGGAGTCCTTGGCCGAAACCCGGTACTTCACACCGTTCTCCGCCACCAGGTAGGTGGTGCCGGCGTGCGCGGCGCCACTCGCGTTAAGGGCGCGGACGAGCGCTCCGTGACCGGGGCGCACCACCGTGACGTCGGTCCTCACACAGGCCGCGTCCAGCGGCTGCGCGGTTCCCTCCGACACGGCGACCGGGGCGAGCTCGGCGAGCGGTACCAGCACCGACTTGATCCGCGCGCCGCCGTTGTCGCCGTCCACCTGCGCGCAGAGCGCGGTGCCGCGGGGCGCCGACTGCGGGGTCGGCGGCGTCTCGGGCAGCTCCGCGGATCCGGCGGTGCCGGAGTCCTGCGCCCTGTGCTCGCGCAGCGCGTCGGCGCCGAGCGCGCGCACCTCGGGCGACTTCCCCTCGTAGGCGTCCTTCTGGGTGGCCGGGTCGCCCAGCACGAGCGCGGCGCCGAGCCGCGTCAGCGGCACCAGGCCGTCCTTCCGGAGCAGGTGGTACGTGCTGCCTCCGCCGGGCACGCTGACCTCGAACAGCTGGCCCGTCCGGCTGGCCTCACCGCCGAGCACGGGTCCTTCGGCACCGCGCCCCTCGACCTCCGGGGGCTTCAGGGCGGGCCCGGGGGCCAGGGCGTCGAGGAAGGCCGCCGAGACCGGCATGGCCTGCTCGGAGCCGTACCCGAGAGCGGTACGGGCGTCGGAGGCGCGGTCCAGCGCCAGCCTGCTGCCGCGCCACACCAGGTACTCGGTGCGGTCCGGGCCGCGCACGAGGACCCCGCGGTCGGCACCGACACCGCGGGAGTCCAGGGGCGCTCCGGCGACCACGGTCGTGGCTCCCGGCTCCTCCACCCCGGTTCCCCCTGCGGCACCCGAGGTGCTGGCCAGTGCTCCGCCCGGCCCGGTGACGCACATGTGCCAGGCGCCCTCGTCGAGTTGTCCCGGTCCGGGCAGGCTGTCCGGCGCTCCGGGTATGCCGGCCGGTGACCCCACGGGGATGTCCCGCAGCGACGCGGTGGCGACGTCCACGGTCGGCAGGTCCGAGCCGCCGATCAGGCGCGCCGAGGCGTAGTTGCGCACCGGGTGCAGCACGCCGTCGGTGCCGGTCCACAGGTAGCGGGCTCCGGTGTCCCGGTTGACCACCAGGTTCCTCTCGCCACGCCAGCCGTCGTTGCCACCGGGGCGCAGCAGCCCGTACACGGTGGCGCCCGCTCCGATCAGGACCGTCACCAGCACGCCGAAGACCACGCCCCGGGTGGTGCGTCCGAGCGGGCTCTCCGGGGCGTCCGGGTCGGCCGTCAGCAGGCCCGAGCTGAGCCTGCCCATCATGAATCCGTGGGCCTGTACCTGGTCGCGCTTGGACTGCACAGCCTCTCCTCAACTCGTTCTCGTGTGACGGCGTCCGACTGGCCTCATCAGCCGAACAGGCCGCGCAGCCAGCCGAAGAGTCCCGCCACCCACAGGGTGAACGGCAGCAGCGCGACGGCGAGGCCGGTGTGCGCCAGCTCCGCCGCACGGCCCCAGTAGGGCAGGACCCGGCGGCCGGGCAGCGTCCAGGACGCGACGACGAGTCCCGCCGCCGCGGCGAGCAGCACGCCGAAGACCACCACCCGGCCGTCGGCTCCGCTGTCGAACGCCCAGGCCCTGGCCATCAGCAGCAGCCCCAGGGTCCCGGGGAGCGCCAGGGTCAGGCGCTGGCCGATGTGCACCAGGCCCCGGCTGTGGAGGAGCAGCAGCAGGCTCAGCGCGAGGCCGGTCAGCACCTCGGGCAGGTCCGGCTTCTCGGCGAGGACCACCAGGGCGGCCGCGGCGATCGTGCCGGTGCCGGCGAAGAGGGCGGTGACCCAGCGTCCGGCCAGTTCGGTGCGCTCGGCGACCTCGTCGCCCACGTAGGGGTCGATGCCCTCCTGGAGCTGGCCGGCGGTGGACGGCAGCGCCGGCATCCGCATCCCGGCCAGTTTGAAGGCGAACGGCGCCACGGCCCCGGCGGCAAGGACAATAAAGCTCGCGACCAGCGCCACCGCGGCCGGCACGTCCAGGCCCGTGTATCCCATGAGCGCCCCGGCGATCGCCGTGGCCACCGCGACCATGGCGGTGGCCAGCAGGGCGGGGGCGCCGACGGCGGTGGCGGCCAGCGCGAGGACCGCGCCTCCCGCGCCCGCGGCACCCGCGGCCAGGAGCCGGGCGCCCGCGACCTGCTCCGCGTCGGGGCCGGTCAGGTCTCCGCCGGGCAGCACCCAGCCGACGAGCGCGAGGCAGGGTGCGACCAGCAGGGCGAGGGCGACGGCGGAGGCGCGGTCGCCGACCGCCCGGCTGGCGGAGCCGGCTCCCGCGAGCAGGAGCAGGCCGACCAGGGCCGCGCAGGCCGCTCTGGAACCACCGGAACTGGACGTCACCCCCGGCCAGAAGACCAGCACGAGGGCGGTCGCCACGGTCGCCACGGCCGTACCGACGAGCAGGCCACGGGCCGCGCCGGGGGACCACGTGCGCAGGCGCCTTCCCACGGTCTCGGCGATGCCGTCCACCAGGTCGTCGAGCCGTGCCTCGGGCAGCGCCTCGGTGTGCGGGCGCAGGTAGAGCACGGCGCCGTCGGCCAGCCCGGCCCGCGCCAGGGTGGTCTCCTCGTCGAGCGGGGCGTCACCCAGCCGCTGGAGCACCCAGCCGGCGTGGTCGAGTCCGGCCTCCTCGGCCTCCTCGCCGACGTAACGCAGCAGGGTGGGCAGCAGATCGGCGACCGGTACGTCGGCGGGCACCGCCAGATCGATGCTGACGCTCGGTGCACGTACGGTCAGGCGGCACGATTCGGCCACCGCGCTGTCGGTCATCAGCTGAACTCTCGTCTTCCGAAAGGCTTTGACAGGAGACTTCCCCGCTAGGGGGGATGTGCGAACAGTACGGAAGGTCCGCGCGGCCGCGAACCGGGGGGCCGGGTGCGGAATGTGCCTCCGCTGACCCCGGCGACGACCAGTCCCGCGTGGACAGGTCGTGTTCCGTGAATGCACACTACTGCCTACGACCACAGGGTCGCGCTGCGGACCGGACTCCATTTATCCGGTATGTGGTTGGCCATCACGGAAGTTGCCCGCGCCCGGCCATCCGCTCGAAACATTCATCCGGCGTTCACCGCGCGTCGCGTGGGGCCCGGAGAATCGGTGCGGTGCGGCCCTTTCCACCGCCGGGTGCGCCGGAATTCCGGTGCGGGCCGGAGAGTTCAGTGAACCGGAGGTTCTGTTCCCTTGAGTGTCGTGCTGTTTCGTCGCCCGGCCCGCAGGCGCGGGCCGGAGATGCCCGAAGGGCAATTGACCCTCCAGGAGCCGCCGGTCCTCGCCGAGACGGTGCCCGACACCTCGGCGATCTGGACCTATCTGCCGATGGCGCTGATGTCGGTCTCGATGATGCTGATGTTCCTGCGCCCCGGTGGCGGGAACGGCGTCTTCATGTACCTGGCGATGGGCGTCATGGCGCTCTCCGCCGGTGCCATGCTGCTGGGTCAGCTGATGCGGCGCTCCAGTGAGCGCAAGCAGCGTCTGAAGGGTGAACGCCGCGACTACCTGCGGTACCTGGCCCAGATCCGCAAGCGGGTCCGCGCCACCATCACGGAGCAGCAGCGTGCGCTCGCCTGGCGCCACCCGGAGCCCGCGTCGCTTCGCTCACTGGCCCGCACCTCGCGGCTGTGGGAGCGGCGCCCGGCCGACGAGGACTTCGGCGAGATCCGTCTCGCGGTCGGCGAGCAGCAGCTCGCACTCACCCTGAACCCGGTCTCCACCCGGCCGGTCGAGGACCTCGAACCCCTCTGCGCGCACGCCCTGCGCCGCTTCGTCCGCGCCTACTCCACCATCCCCGGGCAGCCCCTCGGCCTCTACCTGCGTTCGTCGGCCCGGGTGCTGCTGCGCCCCGAGGAGACACCCGACCAGGAAGCCTCCGGGCCGGGCGGCACCCCGTCCGGGAAGGCGGGCGAGGGCCCCGGCGAGGAAGCGGTGCGTGCCCTGGTGCGCGCCATGCTCGGCCAGTTGGCGGTGTTCCACGCGCCGGAGGAGCTGTGGATCGCCTTCTGCGTCAGCGACGAGCGGCGGCCCGACTGGGAATGGGCCAAGTGGCTCCCGCACACGCTGGACCCGTACGAGGAGGACGGCGCCGGACAGGCCCGCCGGATCACCGCCGACGTCACCGAACTCGACGACCTCCTGGGTGCCGAGTTCGCCGAACGCCCCGGCTTCGACCCGGAAGCGCGCCCCGGCCGCGACGAGCCCTACACGATCGTCGTCCTGGACGGCGTCTCCGTGCCCGAGGGCCACCGCTGGGAGGGACACGGCTACCGCAACGCACTGGCCCTCGACATATCCGGGTCGCTGCGCTGGCGCCCCGGCCGCAACACCCTGAGGCTGACCGTGGGCACCGACCAGGTGAGCCTGGTGCGCACCGACCGCAGCCGCAAGGAGCGCTCGGTGCCGCTCGGCCGGCCCGACCGGCTCGGCCTCCTCGGCGCGGAGTCGCTGGCCCGGCTGATCACCCCCCGCCGGATGAGCCTGGGCACCGACATCGCGCAGCCGATGGACACGGACGTGGAGCTGACCACGCTGCTCGGCATCCCCGACCTGCACCGGCACGACCCGCAGACCCTCTTCAACCGTCACACGGGCTCCGCACGGCTTCGGGTACCGATCGCGGTCGGCGTGGACGGCCGCCCGGTGGACCTCGACATCAAGGAGTCCGCGCAGGGCGGCATGGGCCCGCACGGCATGCTCATCGGAGCCACCGGCTCCGGCAAGAGCGAACTCCTGCGCACGCTCGTCCTGGGGCTCGCCCTGACGAACTCCTCCGAGACCCTCAACTTCATCCTGGTCGACTTCAAGGGTGGAGCCACCTTCCTCGGTCTGGAGGAACTCCCGCACACCTCCGCCGTCATCACCAACCTCGCCGACGAGGTCGCGCTGGTCGAGCGTATGCAGGACGCCCTGCACGGTGAACTGATCCGGCGCCAGGAGCTGCTGCGCGCCGCAGGCAACTACACCTCCGCCCTGGAGTACGAGCGCGCCCGTGCCGCGGGGACGGACCTCACCCCGCTGCCCAGTCTCTTCGTGGTGGTCGACGAGTTCAGTGAGCTGCTGTCCGCGCACCGGGAGTTCATGGACCTGTTCGTGATGATCGGCCGGCTCGGCCGCTCCCTCGGGGTGCATCTGCTGCTGGCCTCGCAGCGCCTGGACGAGGGCCGCATGCACCAGCTCGAGAGCCACCTGTCGTACCGCATCGGTCTGCGTACCTTCTCCGCCATGGAGAGCCGCGGCGTACTCGGCGTCCCGGACGCCTACGAGCTGCCCGCCCAGCCGGGCAGCGGCTACCTGAAGTCCGGGGTGGAGGCCCTCACCCGGTTCCGCGCCGCCTACTCGTCCGGGACGTACGGGCGCCGCACCGGTGCGGTCGTCCAGGCCCGGGTGGCCAGCCAGGTGGTGCCGTGGACCAGCGGCTGGGTGGTGCCGCGCACCTTGGACCCGGCCACCGAGCCGGAGCCGGAGGCCGAGGAGACGGGCGAGGAGGAGGCCCTGCTCGACGTGGCCCTCGACCGGCTGCGCGGTTCCGGTCCCGCCGCCCACCGCGTGTGGCTGCCGCCGCTGGACGAGCCCTCCCCGCTGGACGTCCTGCTGCGCGGGATCGCCCCCGACCCGGAGCGCGGCCTGACCGCCGCCGGGTGGTCCGGCACCGGACGGCTGCGGGTCCCGGTCGGCCTCGTGGACAAGCCCTTCGAGCAGCGCCGCGACCCGCTGGTCGTGGACCTGTCCGGAGCCGGCGGCCACGTCGCCGTGGCGGGCGGTTCGCAGAGCGGGAAGTCCACGCTCGCCCGCACGCTCATCGCCGCCCTCGCCCTCACCCACACCCCCGCCGAGATCCAGTTCTACTGCCTCGACTTCGGCGGCGGCGGTCTGTCGCAGCTCGCCGCCCTTCCGCACGTCGGCGGGGTCGCGGCACGGCTCAACCCGGAGCGGGTGCACCGTACCGTCGCCGAGGTCATGACGCTGCTCGCCCGCCGCGAGCAGTTCTTCGTGGACCACACGCTGGACTCCATGCAGTCCTACCGCCGCCGCCGGGCCGCCGGGGAGTTCCCCGACGAGCCGTTCGGCGACGTGTTCATGGTGGTCGACGGCTGGTCCACGGTCCGTCAGGACTACGACGACCTGATCACGAAGTTCAACGAACTCGCCGCCCGGGGGCTCAACTACGGCATCCACCTGATCATCACCACCACGCGCTGGGTGGAGCTGTCCGCCCAGGTCCGTGATCAGGCGGCCACCCGCCTCGAACTGCGGATGGGTGACCCGATGGACTCCGAGATCGACACCCGCAAGGCCCGCTCGGTGCCGCGCAGCGGTGGACGCGGCATCACCGCGGACAGCAAGATGCACTTCCTCGCCGGCCTGCCCCGGCTGGACGGCAGCGGTTCCCTGGACGACCTCGGCGACGGGGTCACGCACCTGGTCTCGGAGATCTCCCGGCACTGGACGGGCGCACCCGCCCCTCAGGTCCGGATGCTGCCGCACAGGCTCCCGGCATCCGACCTCCCGGCGCCCGAGGCCACCGAGGGCGGCGGCATGCGCATCCCGCTCGGCATCGACCAGGACGCGCTGGAACCGGTCTGGCACGACTTCAGCCGTACACCGCACCTCATCGTGGTCGGCGACACCGAGAGTGGCAAGACCAACCTGCTGCGCGGCATCACCAGGAACATCACCACCCGCTACACCCCGGAGGAGGCGAAGATCATCGCGGTGGACTACCGCCGCACCCTGGTCGACGCCATTCCCGAGGAGTACCGCATCGGGCACGTGATCTCCCTGGACAACCTCAAGGAGACGATCGAGGGCGCGGCCCGCGCGATGAAGTCCCGTGTCCCGGGCGCCGACATCGCGCCCGCCCGGATGCGCAGGTGCGACTGGTGGACCGGTCCCCGCCTGTTCGTCCTGGTCGACGACTACGACATGGTCTCCGGAAACTCCTTCCAGAGTCCCTTCGAGCCGCTCTTCGAGAATCTGACCCTCGGCTTCGAGATGGGTCTGCACCTGGTCGTCGCCCGCAGTGCCATGGGCGCCGGCCGCGGCCTCAGCGACGGTCTCATCCGCCGCCTGGACGAGGCCAACAACCCCGCGGTCCTGCTCTCCTGCCCGCCCACGGAGGGCCGCCTCTTCGGCGACGCGAAGCCCCTCAACCTTCCGCCCGGCCGGGCCCTCCACATCGCCCGCCGCCGGCCGCGTCTCATGCAGACGGCGCTGATCGAGGAGAGCCGGAGCCAGGACTGACCGCACTGACAGGACGCATGACGACGACACCCTCCCGAGGCCGGCCTCGGGAGGGTGTCGTCGTCATGCCACGGATCGATCAGTCGGACGTCGTTCCGGCCGCTCCCGCCGGGCGCCATCCCCGGGCGCGGGCCCGGGACAGGGCGAAACCGGCCCAGAGGACGGCGAGGACGGCCGCTGAGCCGAGCAGGACGAAGAGCGTGGCCCGGCCGGTGGCGCGGTCCGTCGCGGCGGTGTCGCGGACGGTCACGGGTTCCGCTCCGTGCTTGTCCCTGGCGGCCGCGGCCGGCTCACCGAGGACGGAGGTGACGGCGGCGTAGGCGTCCAGCTGGGGGATGTCGGCGGGGTAGGCGGTGGCCGTCAGACGGCGGACGACGTCCTCGGGTGAGTCGTCGGGGTGGGCGGCGCGGACGGCCGCGACGGCTCCCGCGGCGTAGGCGGTGGCCACCGGGACGCCGCCGCCGAGGTAGTGGCCCTTGCCCCGCGGGCCGCCGGAGACGACACCGGCGCCCGGGGCGGCCAGATCGACGCCGTCGGTGGGCAGGGAGCCGTCCGGACGGACGCCGCCGGGGAGCATGTCGGCGACCGAGAGGACGCCGGGCTCACCGGCCGGCCAGTACGTGCGGGGCGGGATCTCGTCGGACCCGCCCCGGGACGGCGGGTCGGGGGTGGCAGCCGCGACCACGACGGCGCCCGCGCGGCGGGCCTCCGCGACCGCGCTGCTCAGCGCCGCGTCCTGCCGGGGCAGGGCCACCGCCACCGCGATCACCTCGGCACGGGCCTCGGTCGCCGCACGCAGCGCGTCCACCACCAGGTCCGCGCTCGCCGCGCCACGCCGGTCGGTGCCGCGCAGGGCCAGGATCTTCGCTTCCGGTGCCACCCCGGCCAGCCGGGGGCTGTCCCCGCCGGTCCCGGCGATCAGGCCGGCCAGGAACGTGCCGCTTCCGACGCAGTCGTCGGCGGCGTCACCGTCGGCGGTGACCCGGCCCTTGAGACCGGCCGCGCCGGGGGCGACTCCGGTGCCGATCAGCGCGACGGTCACCCCGGCGCCCGTGCTGTGCTGGTGCAGCCGGTCCAGGTCGAGGCGCTGGCGCGACCAGTCCTGCTTCTTCGCCGTCTCCCGGGAGGCCGGGGTGCAGACCACCTCCTCGGCCTCGGGGTCGAGGGCGGAGGGCATGCCGGGCAGTTCCTGGCCCTTCTTCCCGTCGGCCGCGGGGACGCGCGAAGGGGGTGCCGCCTGCGCAGGAAGGGCGGTGGGCAGCAGCAGGGCGGCGGCGAGGCCGGCACCGGACAGCAGGCGGGCCGCCCCGTTCCCCGGCGGCCTCATCGGGGTGCCACCTTCGGTGCGACGGCCGTGACGTCGGCGGGGAGGAGAACACGCAGGTCGTCCAGGGTGGGCGCGGCCAGCGAACTGAGCCGGCCCGCCTGACGGGTGACCATGGACTCGACCACCTGGCGGGCGAGCCGGGCGTTTCCGAAGGAACGGTCCCGCGGCATCGCGTCGAAGTACTCCTTGAGCAGGGGACCGGTGCCGGGCCCGCACTCGTAGCCCATGTTGGCGGCCTGGGTCCGCACGATGGTGACCAGTTCCTCGGAGGAGTAGTCGGCGAACGCGATCCGGCGCGGGAAGCGGGAGGAGAGACCCGGGTTGGAGCCGAGGAAGCGCTCCATCTCGTCGGTGTAGCCGGCGACGATGACGACCACCTCGTCGCGGTGGTCCTCCATCAGCTTCAGCAGGGTGTCCACGGCCTCCTGGCCGAAGTCGGCACCGCCCCCGCGCGGGGTGAGGGTGTACGCCTCGTCGATGAACAGCACGCCGCCACGGGCCCGTTCGAAGACCTCACGGGTGAGCTGCGCGGTGTGGCCGATGTAGCGGCCGACCAGGTCGGCGCGGGCCGCCTCGACCAGCTGGCCCCGGTCGAGCACCCCGAGCTGGGTCAGGACCTCCCCGTAGAGGCGGGCGACGGTGGTCTTGCCGGTACCGGGCGGGCCCGTGAAGACCAGGTGGTTGCTGAGCGAGGGGACCGGGAGTCCGGCAGCCGCGCGGTGGCGGGCCGTGGTGATGAGGTTGACCAGGTCGGCGACCTCGCGCTTCACCTCGGCGAGACCGATCATGTCGCCGAGACGGGTCAGCGGGTCGTCGGCCGGAACGGCGGTGTCGGTGGCCGCCGCCGCGGCGGTGGCGGAGACGTCCTCCGGCAGCAGGAGCCGCAGATCGTGCTCACTGACCTGCTGCTGCTCGGCGAGGCGGACCGCCTGTCTGTCCACCATCTCCTCGAACACCCCGCGCGCGGCACGGCCGTTGCCGAAGCCGGCGTCCCGTGGCATCGCCTCGAAGTGCGCGGCCAGAGCGGCGGCGGTGCCCTCGCCCAGCTCGTACTGGTGCTGGGTGCACATGCTCTCCATGATCGCGACCAGGTCGGGCACGGAGTAGTTCTCGAATTCGACGGTCCGCGAGAAGCGGGAGGCCAGACCCGGGTTGGAGGCGAGGAAGGAGTCCATCTCGCGGGAGTAGCCGGCGGCGACCACCACCACGTCGTCGCGGTGGTCCTCCATCAGTTTCAGCAGGGTGTCCACGGCCTCGCGGCCGAAGTCGGCGCCGCCGTTGCCGCTGTCGGCGGCGAGCGTGTACGCCTCGTCGACGAACAGGACGCCGCCGAGGGCCCGCTGGAAGGTCTCGGTGGTCTTGATCGCGGTGCCGCCGACGACCTGGGCGACGAGGTCGGCACGCGAGACCTCCACCAGGTGCCCGCTGCGCAGCGAGCCCAGCTCGGCCAGGATCGCGCCGAAGAGGCGGGCGACGGTCGTCTTTCCGGTGCCGGGCGGACCGGCGAATATGAGATGTCTGCTCATCGGCGGCGCCGACATGCCGAGTTGTTCACGGCGCTGGGCGAGCTGGGTGAGGTTGACCAGGGTCCGCACCTGCTGCTTGACGTTCTCCAGTCCGATCAGCGCGTTGAGGGCGCCGAGCGGGCCGTCCGCACGGTCCGGCGCGGGCGCGTCCGCGGCGCCGGAGCCGGCCGGGTCGGTGTTCTCGGCGCTGCCGGTGCCCCAGGCGTCCCGTTTGCCGTTGCTCACGCTGTTCAGGTTGTCCACCGCGAGACGTTCGCCGGGCACGGTCTGCACCAGACCGCCGCCCTCGTTCTCCCGTGCGTGGCAGTTGACGAGCGAGACCGGCGCGGTGGACTCCACCCGGAAGCCGTCCTGGGATCCGCCGGTGGCCTCACATCCGCTGAGCGAGGCGAGCGCGCCCTCACGGATCAGGTAGCCATGCCCCTTGGGGGCGTGCGCGGCGGTGCGGTTGGCCGTCAGTTCGCCGCCCGCGGCGACCACGACGGCCTCCTCGCCGGCTGTCTCGACGCGGAAGTCGCGGACGGTGACGTTGCCGCCGTCCTCGACCACCAGCCCGTTGGTGGCGGGGTCGGAGACCCCGCCACCGGCCAGGTAGAGGGTGCTGCCGGAGGCCACGCGCACACCGGCGCCCTTCGGACGGACGATCTCGCAGTCCTCGGCGCGGCCGCGGGCGTCCTTGGTCAACGCGATGCCGTCACCGGAGGGCTCCACCAGCCTGGCCCTGCGCAGCAACGGGTTGGCACCTCCGACGACCGCGACCGCGGGCGTGCCGCCGATCACCTCGAGGCGGTCGAGTTCCGGTGCCGAGTCCTCCTCCAGGAGCAGTCCGGGTCCGTCGCAGTCGCGGACCGTCAGGCCGGTCAGTGCCGGGGAGGCGGCCCCGGCGACCCGCAGCGCCGCGCCCTGCGCGCCGTCCACCCAGCAGTCCTCGAAGGTGCCGCGGGACCGGTCGGTGACCAGCACCCCGTGGCCGCGTGCGCGTGAGACGCGGCAGCGCCGCAGCACCGGGTCGGTGCCCCCGGCCAGCGCGATCCCGTTTCCGGAGGCCCCGGTGACGCGGACGTCCTCCAGGGTCGTACGGCCCGAGCTGCTCAGGTGCACACCCGTGCTGGTGTCGTGCACCACGGTGCGGACCACCGAGACGGAGCAGTTCCCTTCCAGGGCTATGGAGGGCTTGTCGGTGGAGGAGATGTCGCAGTCCTCCACGTTGCCACGGGTCTCACCGTTGGCGAGCAGGCCGTTGCCGCGGGCATCACGCACCGTGCAGTCCCGCATGCGGGCCTCGCCCTGCTCGGCGAGGACCAGGCCGCTGGTGCCCAGGTGTTCGAGCGTGCAGGACTCGACGGTGGTGGGGGTGGTCGAGGTCACGACGATGCCCGCGCCCTGCGGGTTGCTCACACGGCAGTTCCGCAGCGCGAGGGAGCCGGTTCCGCCGGCCAGCATCGCGGTCCATGCGGCGCCGATGATCTCGCAGCCGTCGAACGCGGCCTGCCCGCGCCGTACGTCCACCGCCGGCAGCTCGGCGTCGCCACCCCGCAGGGTCAGTTCGGAGAGCATCACGGCATCGGCGCGCAATGCGATCACGCTGCCCGAACGCGGCCTGATCTCCACCGTGCCCCGCCCCTCGGCGGCGGTGAGGGTGACCCTGGTGTGGATCACCAGGTTCTCGGCGTACGTCCCGGGCCGGACGCTGATGAGCGCCCCGGTACGGGCTGCGGCAAGCGCTTCACCGATCGTCGAAAAGCGGTCGGCGGGGCCGACCGACAGTACCTGGCGCGACACGCACCAACCTCCTTGCTACGGCGGCGTCTTCTGCGGACTCCCCGATTTCGCCGGGGACGCGTGCCGGCGAGCCGACGATGCCATCATGCCTCGTCCCCGGCGGGTACGGGTTCCGGGAGGGGTGCTCCCGGCATCGAGGAGCTGCGGTCAGGTGCTCCATTTCTGGGCGGGGTTGCCCGAACAGTGCAACAGCTGCAGCGCCGCCCCGCTGTTCCGGTTGGCGCCCGCGATGTCGACGCACATGCCGACGACGGTGTTGACCAGATCGTGGGCGCCGTTCAGAGCGAACTTCTGGGCGGCGTTGCCGTTGCACCAGGCGATCTGGATGGGGGTGCCGTCGCTGAAGTTCGCGTTGGCCACGTCCAGGCACAGGCCCTTGATGCGGATGGTGCCGTCGGAGGCGAACTGCCACTTCTGCGCGGGGGCGCCGTTGCAGTCCCACACGTGCAGCGCCTTGCCGTCGCTGAAGTCATGGCCCGGTACGTCGATGCAGCGGCCCGAGAGATGGCTGCGGAAGGAGACGGGCCCACTGAGCGTGACGGCCGGAGCGGCAGCCTTCGCGGGCTGCTTCTTGGCGCCGTCGGACTTCTTCTCCGTGCTCTCCTTCTTCGGCTGCTCCTCCGGTTCGGCGGCCTTCTTCGGCACGTCCTTCGCCTTCTCCGGCACCGGGGCCTTCTCCACCGGCTTCTCCTTCACCGGCTCGTCGGCGGCCTTCGTCTTCTCCGCGGCCGGTGAGGTGGTCTCGGCGGGGGTCACCGCGAAGTCACCGGGTGCCTCCGGGCCGCTCCCGTCGAGCACGGTCCCCGCGGCGGCGACCGACGTCCGCTCGGGGCCCTTGTCGTCGTTCCCGACGAGTATCAGGAAGGGCACCGACACGAGCAGCGCCCCCGCCACCGCCGCCCCGGCCAGTACCGCCTTGCCGGGCCTGCCCACGGTGCCGGCGTCCTGCTCCGGCCTGCCGATCGCGGTCGCCGTCATGGTCCGTACGAGTGCGGGCAAGCGGCTCTGCGCGGCGGCGGTGCCGCCGTGGTCGGCCTCGGACTCGGGCCGGGCGCCGGCTTCGGGCTCGGCCGTCGTGCCCGCCGCGGGTCCTGCGGGTTCCTCTCCCGTCGCGCCGGGATCCTTCGCGGCCTCTCCCGAGGGCTTCGCGGCCTCTCCGGAAACCTTTTCGGCTTCTCCGGACGTGCTTTCGACCTCCGTGGTCCGCGTACCGGCCTTTCCGGCGTCCGCCCCGGTCGTCGACCCTGCGGATCCGGACGTGGGTGCGGCTGAGGCGGTGGACGCGGTGCCGACGGCCGACTCCTCGCCGCCGGAGGCGGAGGACTCGGCGCGTGCCTTCGGGGAGGCGGGGGGCTGCTGGGACGAACTCGTCATGGGGTCCTGCCTGTGGTGGGGGGCAGTTGGTCGGATGAGCTGGCGGTCCGGTCCGCGGAGGGTTCCGCCGGGGCGGTCCCGACGTGCTCCGCGGTACCTGAGGCGGCGGCGACGTACTCCGTGGCGGGCGCCCAGGCGTCGCCCGCGACGTGAGCGGGGCCGGGGAGGCTCTCCGCCGGGACGAGCAGGGGGGCCGCGGCTCCCGCGTTGACCATCAGCAAGGTGCCGGGATCCTTCAGTGAGCGGGCAAGTTCCTGTACCGGCAGCCTGTCATGGTGAAGTGCCGACGACATGAACTCGTGTGCGGGCGAGGTGAACAACAGGACCACCGGCGCCCCGTCCCGTCCGGCTGCCGTCAGCGGCCCGCCGTCCGGTCCGCGCACGACGGTGATCTCCGCCTCGGCGAGGACCGCGAGAGCCTCCTCCACCGACCCGTAGCCGGTGGCGGCCCGCTGCGCCGCGGCGTCCACCGGATCGGTGGGCTCCGGCCATCCGAGCACCCGCGCCGACGGCCGGTACGCCGGGTTGGCGCGGTACTCGCCCACCCTGCCGCTCGCGTCCGACTGCCACTCCCCCAGCACCGCCCACTCGGCCGGTGTGCGTTCCTCGGTCCATTCCGGGTCCACCACCCCGACCCAGTGACCCGGAGCACGGCGGGCCGCGGCCCTCACTGCTTCGGGGATGCCGGAGGTGTCGGCTGCGACGGTGTCCTCACCGACACCCGGCCCCGGTCCGGCGGCGGGGTCCGGGGCTTCGGGCATGACGAACGAGGCGCCGTCCGCGCCCTCTTGTCGCTCTCCGGGCCGCATCTCCACCTGAACTCTTGGGTCTGTACGAATTCTCGGCTGTCGAAACGCCACGCGCGCACGCCGGCATTGATCAGATCGGGGAACCAACAGGATGTCATACGGCCAGGACCCATGGGAGTTCGGACCGGGTCCGTTTGGGCCTCCGACGTGCCCGTTTCCTGCCCGGTCGGTGAACTTTCCGGGAGCAGTGAGCAGGAAGAGGACATAGTGACGGGAAGTCCCGGGGTGAGGGCGCGGCCCTTCTCGCCCCGAACGGCTACGTTGGGTACGCCATCGGCCTCTTCGACGTGCGGCGCCTCACGGTCCGGACGCACGGACCGGGGCCCCACGGCACCGCCTCACCGCTCGGAGGGGCGTCGGACCGGTGGCCGCCACCGCGCGCCGGGTCGGTCGGCGGTCGGACGGTGAGGACCCTGGGCGTCCCGGCCCCTCGACAGGACGTCAGCCCGTGCGCCGAGGGCTCGCAGGTGTTCCTCCGGCCCCACCCACGGCTCCGCCACCGAGAAGGAGTAACCGCATGTCCTCCCAGCCCCCCACTCCCGGCGCGAACACGACAGCGGCCGCCGCCCCCGACACGGAGGCGGCCGGCCCCCGGCCCGCGTCGCCGGAACCGGCACCGGCACCGGCACCGGCACCGGCCGAGGGGGCGCCGGCCCCCGCACCCGAGGCGGAGTCCGGCGCCACACCGGCCGGGGACACCGCGGCCACCCCTCCGCAGGCCGCCAAGGCCCCGGCCCCCGAGGCGTCCGGGGAGGGGGTCGGCGTCACGACGGCAGCCGCGACGGCGCCCGGCACCACGACCGCCACCGGCGTCCACGCCGGCCGCCCGCGTACGCCGGTCCTGGCGGGTGCCGCCTTCCTCGGCGCGGCCCTGGTGGCCATACCCCTGCTGCTGGTCGGAAGCGCCAACGACAAGGGCGGGGACGAGACACCGATGCGGCCGGTGGCGGGGGGCGCGGACACCGTCCTCAACCCGAACTCCGCCCCCGCCGCGCTCGACGACTACGTGGCCGGGAAGCCCAGCCCCTCCCCGACCAAGGAGAAGCCGAAGGCGGTCGAGCCGAAGGCCGTGGCCCCCGTGGTCCCCGCACCGGAGCCGCCGAAGCCCAGCCCTTCCGCGACGAAGCCCAAGGCCAAGGTCAAGCCGAAGCCCAAGCCCTCCCCGAAGCCGGAGTGGAGCACGGTGGTCGTCTCGGCTCCCAGCGTCATCCAGGTCAACCAGGCCTGGACGACGAACCGTATCAAGATGGTCATGCAGACCGACGGCAACCTCGTGGTCCTCAACGAACAGGGCAAGCCGATCTGGGCTGCGATGACGTTCGGCCAGAACCACCGGGCGATCTTCCAGCCCGACGGAAACCTCGTGATCCACAACGGTGACGACCGCGCGATATGGGCCTCCAAGACCCACGACCACCCGGGAGCCCAGCTCGTCCTGCGGGCGGACGGCAAGGTGGTCGTCCAGGAGAACGGCAACGTCCTCTGGTCGACCTGACGCCCCGTCGTGGCCCGGCCGGCCCGCCTTGTGCGGGCCGGCCGCGTTTGCGCCGGGCCGGTCACCGGCCGATGGGATCCGGCGGTTTCCGGCTGCCTCGGTCCCGCCGGTTCCCCCTTTCCGAGGGCGAGATCTTGACACCGACGCCGCCGAGTGGTGGTTTAGACCACTCCACCTGAATGCGGTGGTCCACTTACGTGGAGGTGCAGTGATCCGTATGTCTGCAAGCCATCCGTACTGTCTGTCCCGTGTCCCCCGGCTCCCCCTTCTCGGCGCCGCGGCCCTGCTCGCCCTGGGTACGCTCTCCGCTCCCGCGTGGGCGGCGGGAAGACCGGCCACCACGCCGGCGCCCACCGTGTCCGCGGCCATGCCCGTCGTCACGCCCACCCCGCAGCACATGGAATCGGCAGGACGGGACCTCCGTGTCCCCGACCGCGTGCGGCTCGTCCTCGGCGACGACGTGGACGCCGCGAGCATCGATGTCATCAAGAAGGCGCTGACCTCGGCCGGCGCACGCCACATCGACACGGCCGCGGCCGCCACCGCGGCGACCCCCGCCGGTCGAGCGAAACTCACCGTCGTGGCCGGTTCCGTCAAGGACCGCGTGGTGGCCGCCGCCCTGCGGGCCACCGGCGGCACCGTGCCCGGCACCCTGGTCGCCGAGGGCTACTCCCTCGCCTCCCGCGGCGACAGCATCGTGCTCGCCGGCAACGACGGTGACGGTGTCTACTACGCCGCCCAGACACTGCGGCAACTGGTGACCGGAAAGCGCACGGTGGCGGCCGTCTCGATCACCGATCACCCGGCCATGCCCCTGCGCGGCAGCATCGAGGGCTTCTACGGCGCGCCCTGGTCGCACACCGACCGGCTCGACCAGCTGGCCTTCTACGGCGACATCAAGGCCAACACCTACATCTACACGCCGAAGGACGACGCCTACCTCAGGGACGAGTGGCGCGAGCCCTACCCGGCGGACAAACTCGCAGACCTGCGTGAGCTGATCGACCAGGCCACCGCCCACCACGTCGACTTCACCTACGCCCTCTCCCCCGGTCTGTCCGTCTGCTACAGCGATCCCGCCGACGTGAGCGCCCTCAAGACGAAGCTGGGCACCCTCTACGACCAGGGGGCCCGCAGCTTCTACGTGGCCTTGGACGACATCAGCTACACCAAGTGGAACTGCGAGGCCGACCAGGAGAAGTACGGCGCCCCGGGCAGGGGCAGCGCGGGGCAGGCACAGGCCGACCTGCTCAACGCCGTGCAGCACGACTTCATCGACACCCGCCCGGACGCGGCCCCGCTCCAGTTCGTGCCCACCGAGTACTCCGACACGGCCGACTCCGCCTACAAGTCCGTGCTGCGCGAGCAGTTGGATCCGAAGGTGGTCGTGCAGTGGACGGGCACGGACGTCGTTCCCCCGTCGATCAGCGTGGCGGACGCCGAGGCCGCCTCGGCGGTGTGGGGACGCAAGGTGTTCCTCTGGGACAACTACCCGGTCAACGACTACGGGCAGACGACCGGCCGGCTGCTGATGGCCCCGTACGACAAGCGTGAGGCCGGGCTGCACAAGGCGCTGAGCGGCATCGTGCTCAACCCGATGAACCAGGCGGCCGCCAGCAAGGTCGCCCTCTTCGGCGGGGCGTCGTTCGCCTGGAACGACGAGGACTACGACCCCGCCCGCACCTGGCGCGCGGCGGCCGGCTACCTGGCCGGCGGTGACCCCGCCACCACCCGGGCGCTCCTCGCCTTCTTCGACACCCAGCACCTCGCGCCGACCTTCGGCGACACGGACTGGCAGCCGCAGGCCCCCGAACTGGCGGCGCGGCTCGCGGACTTCACCGAGGCGTGGAACAGCGGATCCCGTGCCCGACGGCAGGCCGCGCTGCGTGAGCTCGGTGCCTACGCCGACGTGCTGGCCGGGGCTCCCGAGCAGATCCGCGCCGGTGTCGGGGACCCGGCCTTCCTGGCGCAGACGAAGCCGTGGCTGGACGCCCTCGACGCATGGGGCGGCTCGCTGGACGCCACCCTGGACGGCCTGCGGGCCCGGCTGCACTCGGGGAGCGGAGACGCGGACTTCGCCGAGGCGGCGGAACTGGCGAAGCAGGCAGCCGCGTACACCACCATCCCGGGCACCACCCGGCCGCAGGGCACCATCAAGGTGGCCGACGGGGTGCTCGACACGTTCATCGAGCGGGCGCCGACGCTGTGACGCACGGCCCCGGGCGCCCTGGATCAGGCGCCCGGGGGCGTCGGCCGGAGGACCCGGCGGACCCGAGCGGGTCACAGCCGGATGATCACCAGGGCGACGTCGTCGGTGCTGCCGGCGGGTGGGAGGAGGTCGGCCAGCAGCGCGTCCGCCAGCTCCTCCGGGCCTGCCTGCCCGTGGCGGACGAGTGCGTCGGACAGACGGGCGAGACCCAGGTCGATGTCCTCGTGACGACGCTCGATCAAGCCGTCGGTGTACAGGACCAGGGTTCCGCCCTCGACGAAGGGCGTGGTCGCCTCAGGGCGAGGGACGTGGTCGGGCCGGGCGCCCAGCGGCGGGTCGGTCGCCTGGTCGAGAAGGGTCACGGTGCCGTCGGGATGGAGAAGGAGCGGAGGAGGATGCCCCGCGCTGCTGTACACGATGGTGTGTGCGGCCCAGTCGATGAACGTCTTCACCACCGTGGACGACTCGGCGCCGTCGACACGGCGGGCATACAGCCCGACGGCCTCCAGGGCGCGGGCGGGCCCATCGGCGACGCGGGCGGCCGCACTCAGAGCGCTGCGCAGCTGCCCCATCACGCAGGCTGCCTTCAGACCGTGCCCTACGACGTCGCCGACGGCCACCGCGATGCGGTCGCCCGGCAGGTCGACCAGGTCGTACCAGTCACCACACACGTTCAGGGTGCTGGCAGCGGGCTGGTAGCGGACAGCTGCACGGTGGTGCCCGACCGGGGAAGGGGCGGGGAGCATCGCCTCCTGCAGGGCCAGGGCGACCTCCCGATCGCGCGCATGAGCCCTGCGCAGACGTTCGTTGATGTCCTGGAGTTCACGGGCGCGGGTGTAGAGCTCAGCCTCCAGCACGCGGGCCCTGCCGCTGTCGGACGCGCCGCGGGCACGGATGAGTTCGGTGACCTCCTCCACCCGGTGCACGATCGACAGCACATGCCCGTCCGCATCGGTGACCGGCGCGTTGACCGGGCTCCAGAAGTGTTCCGCCCAGTGGCCGGGGCGCTCGCGGTCCTCGATGTCGTAGCGGACGAGTGCCATGGTGTCGCGCTCGCCGGTCTCCAGCACGCGCAGCATGGACGCCCGGGTCTCCCGCATTCCGGCTGCGGCCGGGTCGTTGGGGTTCTCGGGGAACACGTCGAAGATGTAACGGCCCAGCAACTGCTCGCGGCTCCGTCCGGCCAGGCGGAGGAAATCCTCGTTCGCGTCGGCGTACAGGAGATCGGGAGTGAGCAGAGCGACCATGCCGGGGAGGGCGTGGAAGACCGCCGCGTAATCGAGCTGCGGTTCCTTCATGCGCCACCGCCTCGATCCCGGCCCCGCTCTGCGGTTCCAGCATAGGAGGATCCGGTTCACCGCGCCCGGGCTCACGTCCCCGAAGCCGTGTGCGGTCACCTGGACGGCCCCGCACGGGCGAACGGCACCGCCGGAATCCGCGGAGCGCTCCCGAGGGCCTACCCGCCCGCCGGTCCGGTCTCGGAGGCCTCGCCCCGTTCCGGACGCCCGAGGGTCACGGCGCCGTGGAAGCCGTCCGGCGAGATGGCCGACATCGTGTCGAGCGACGCGTCGGCGACCGGCAGCAGATGCGCGTCGACCCAGGTGTCCCCCGTCGCCGCGTTGGCCCAGGGGTCCTCGATCACGACCGCGCCGGGTGCGGTGCCGTGGCAGAGCACCCAGTGCGGGACCTCGAACCCCTGCATGCCGGCGAGCGAGACCAGGAGCAGCACGTGCTCCCCTCGGCCGACCGCGTCCCGGATCGCGGCCACGGTCAGGGGGCGGTGGTCGACCAGGACGCCGACGCTCTCGGCGTCCGTACGCGACATGCTCTGGAGGCAGGCACGCCACTCCTGCTCGCTCTCGGAGAGGTGGCCGAGCATGACGGGCAGGTCCGTGTCGAGGTGGACCGCGACCGGCGACGAGGGCCACGCCCTGCGCACGGCGACGCCCAGTCCGACGGGTTCGCAGGCCTGGAAGTTGGTCGCGGCGCGCCAGAGCGTCAGCTCCGCCCGGCGGTCGAGCGCCTCCCGCGCCATCGCCCCCGCCTGCGTCTGCGCGACCAGCGCGGTGACGGCGCCGCAGGTGAAGTGCGTGCTCTGCCCGTAGTACGGGGGCTCCGTCACCTCGGCGTCGCCCAGCCAGCGGACGTAACCGGTGGCGGGTCCGGCTGCGCCTGCCGACTGCGCGAGCGGTGGTTGCAGCGGCGTGAAGCCCGCAGCGGCGGCGGCTTCCGGACTCGCCGTCCATCCCTCCCACTTAACCTGCGCGAGGTCCCGGTCACGTGCGTGTGCGACGACCGCCGCCACGGCAGCCGGCACGTCGCCGACGGCGTCGACGATCTTCAGATAGGCCGTGTGCGGGCGGGCCGTCACGAGTGCGGCAGCGGTCCATTCCTCGCCCTCGTCGCCCCGGACGGCGACGGCCACGATGTGAGGAGCCTGGGCGGACCGGTCGACGGCGTGCCAGCGTTCCACCACCTCGTCGTGTCCGAGGCGCCGCAACGGGGCCGGCGTGGTGCCGGGTACGAACGGGACGACGACGCTGCTCACGGGCGTTTCCTGCGGGGCCGCCATGGCGGAACTCCTTGCGGGTCGGAGGGAACGGGGACGGGATCCGCCTCGCGGTGTCATGCGCGGGACTTCCGGAGCACCCAGACGAAGTACGGCGCTCCGACCAGGGCGATCATGAGGCCCGCCGGCACCTGCGCGGGTGCGACCAGCGTGCGGCCGAGGGCGTCGGCCACACAGACCAGCAGCCCGCCGAGCAGCATCGCGACCGGGATCGCGCGGCCGTGCCGGGCACCCACCAGCGACCGGGCGAGGTGCGGTGCGACGAGCCCCACGAAGCCGACGACGCCGACGGCGATCACGCTGAGCGCCGCGAGCACCGCGGCGATCGCCAGTGCGGCGAAGCGCGCGCGTTCCACCCTGACGCCGACGAGGCGCGGGGTGTCCTCGTCGACGGCGAGCAGGTCGAGCTGACGGCGCATGGCGAGCAGCGTGGGGAGCGCGAGCGCCAGGGCGACCGCGACCGGTACGACATCGGGCAGTGTGCGGCCGTAGGTCGTGCCGGAGAGCCAGGTGAAGATCCGGGGCGTGTTGTACGGGTCGGCACGCAGCAGGAGGAAGGTGGTGACGGAGCTGAGGCCGTACCCGCAGCCGATGCCGATGAGGACGAACCGGTCGGGCAGGAAGCCGCCGCGCCAGGCCAGCAGGGCGATCAGCCCGAAGGTGGCGAGCCCTGCCGCGACCGCGACCGCGACGAGCACCGGCTGCCCGCCGGACAGGCCGGACGTGACGACGCTCGCCGCCCCCAGTCCGGCGCCCGCCGTGATGCCGAGCACTCCCGGCTCCGCCAGCGGATTGCGTACCGAGCTCTGTACGACGCATCCGGCCAGGCCCAGCGCCGCTCCGGCGAGGACCGCCGCGACGACACGCGGGAACCGGTCGTCGAGTGCCTGGCCGATCAGGTCGGGGGCCGTGCCCTGGATCCAGAGCACGACGTCCCCCGTCTTCAGCCAGAGGCTTCCCGCCAGGACCGCGACGACGACCGCCCCGGCCAGCAGAGCCACCGTGACGGCCACGACGAGGAGATACGCGCGGCGGGACCGCGCGGCGACCCGGGCGGCGGGCGGCTGACGGAGCCGGCCCGTGTCGCGCAGGCGCATCGCGAGAACGATGATCACGACGGCGCCGAGCAGCGCGGTCGGTACGCCGGTGGGGATGGAGGCGGCACCGGACGCACCCTGGAGCGCGCGCAGGACGGCGTCCGCGAGCAGGATGAGCAGCGCGCCGAGCAGCCCCGCCGCGGGTACGAGGAAGAAGTGCCGGCGCAGCGCGCGCGCCCGTCCCGCGATCAGGCGGGCCGCGACGGGGGCGCCGAGGCCGACGAAGGCGATGGGACCGGCGAGCGTCACGGCGGTGCCGGTCAGCAGTACCGCGCACAGGACCGCGGCCACACGGGTGGAACGGATCGGCACACCGAGGGTGGACGCGGCGTCGTCGCCGAGGTTCATCACGTCCAGCCGCCGGGACAGTGCCAGAGCGACGCACAGCACCACGGCCACCAGAGGGAAGGCGCGTACCGAGGCGTCGATGTTCAGCTGGGCGAGCGAACCGCTGCCCCAGGCGAAGAGGCCGGTCGTGTTCTGGTTGAACAGGATGAGCATCATCCCGGTCGCCGCGTCCAGGGCCATCGCCGTCGCCGATCCGGCGAGGATCAGGCGGGTGCCCGCGGTACCCGCGGCTCGGCCGGCCAGAAGCAGCACGAGCGCCGCCGCGACCAGGCCGCCGGCGAAGGCGACGGCACCCGACGCCCAGAGCGGGACGGCGAGTCCGAAGGCCGCGACGAGGGTGAGCGTGAAGTAGGCCCCGGCGGTGACCGCGAGGGTGTCCGGGGAGGCGAGCGCGTTGTGCGTGACCGACTGGAGCAGCGCGCCTGCGCAGCCGAGGGCGAAGCCCACCGCGATGCCGGCGAGGAGGCGTGGCAGGCGGGAGCCGGTGAAGATCTCGCCGACCGGGGCCCCGCCGGTGTTGTCCCGGTCTCCGGCGAGGTAGCGCACCAGGTCGCCGACGCCGACGCCCGAGGTCCCCTGCGTGAGGTGCCACAGGCCGACCAGCGCGGTGGTGGCGAGGAGGAGTACGAGGACGAGCACCCCGGTGGGGCCGCCACCGCGCTCGGCGCGCGGCAGCGGCTTCCCTCCGGGTGCCGGTATCTGCTGTGTGCTCACTTCTTGTCGAGCACGTCGACGTAGGCGTCGATCGCCTGCGCGCAGGAGCGCGGGCCGCCGGCGCCCCACACCCGTGCCGGGAACGCGTGGGCGCGTCCTTCCTTCACGGCCGGGAGGGTCTTCCAGATCGGGTTCTTGGCCAGGGCGGCGACGTAGCCTCCGGCGCCCTCGTCGTTGGCGTAGAAGAGGTTGGCGTCACCGACCGCGGTGAGTCCTTCGACGTCGGTCTGCGCGAGACCGTAGGAGGGGTCGACGCCGCCGTCGCCGTGGGCCTTGTTGACGTCGTTGGTCCACGCGGGCTTCATACCGAGTTCCTTGCCTATCTCGGTGAAGAGGGCGCCGTCGCTGTAGGGGCGGACGGTGAGGTTGCCTCCCTGGAGCCATCCGTCGAAGAACAGGAAGTCCTTCGTGGGCAGGTCGGCGTCGGTGACCTGCTTCTTCGCCGTCGCGAGGTGCTGGTCGAACTCGTCGAGCACCTGGTCGGCGCGTTCGGTGCGGCCCGTCGCCTCACCGATCATGCTGAACACCTCCCGCATGTTCCCGATCGGGTCCTTCGGGTTCGCGCCCCGCGTGGCCATCACGGGGACGCCGCGCTTCTCCAGCTTCGCGATGGTCTCGTCGTCGGCGTCGAAGGCCTCGACGACCATGAGGTCGGGCTTGGCCGCGTAGAGGGTGTCGAGGTCGGGCTCCTCACGGGTGCCGATGTCCGTGACGCCGCTGGGCAGCTTCTCCGCGCTGACCCAGGTGCTGTAGCCCTTGGCGTCGGAGACCGCGGTGGGGGTGACGCACAGGGTCAGCGCGTCCTCGACCTGCTGCCACTCCAGGACCGCGATCCGCTTGGCGGGCTTGTCGAGCTCGACCTGCCGGCCGACGCCGTCCTTGAAGGAGACCGGCTTCGTGGAGGTGGCCGTGGTGTCGTCGGCGCAGCTCTTCGACGCGGGTGACGCGTCGGCGGTGCTTCCGGCCGCTGCCTTGTCGACGTCGGTCGTACCGCAGGCCGTTGCGGCGAGGAGGGCGAGCCCGGTGGAGGCCGACGCCGCGAGGCGATGGGCACGGTTCATTGAGGGGCCTCTGTTTTCTTGCGTTTCGATGGGAGGTGTTCGGTGGGAGTGGTGTGCGGCTGTGGCCGCTGCCGTGACTCGTTCGAAGTGGCGCTGCTTCAGACGAGGTGCCGCCCGAGCGGGTCGATACGGAGACGGCCGGTGCGAGGATCGACGCCGACCTCGACGCGGATGTCGTAGACCTCGGCGATGTTCTCGGCGGTGAGGACGTCGGCGGGTGCGCCCGCCGCGTGCACGCGGCCGGAGCGCATCAGGAGCAGGGTGTCCGCGACGCGGGACGCCTGGTCGAGGTCGTGCAGCACGATGCCGACCGCGATGCCGTGTTCCTGGACGAGATCGCGCACCAGGTCGAGCGTCTCGATCTGGTAGCGCAGATCCAGGTGGTTGGTCGGTTCGTCCAGAAGGACGACACCGGTGTCCTGGGCCAGGCAGGCGGAGAGCCAGACGCGCTGCATCTCTCCGCCGGAGAGTTCACCGACGGGCCTGCCGGCCATGTCCCGTACACCGGTGACGCCCATGGCGTGGTCGATCGCGGTGCGGTCCTCGGCGGTCTGTCCGGCGAACCCGCGCCGGTAGGGGTGGCGTCCGAACGCCACGACCTCGGCGACCGTGAGTCCTTGGGGCGCGGGCCTCGACTGGGAGAACAACGTGACTTCTCGGGCGAACTGGCGGGCGCTCAGCAGGGCCGCGTCGCGCTCGGGCTGTCCGTCGCCGGAGCCGAGCGTCACCCGGCCGCCGTCCACCCGGTGCAGCCGGGACAGCGCGCGGAGCAGGGTGGACTTCCCGCTGCCGTTCGGCCCCACCAGGGCGGTCGCACGGCCGGGTTCCAGGGCGATCGAGACGCCGTGGACGACCGGCCTGCCGCCGTACCGCAGCACCAGGTCGTGCCCGTGGAGGGCGGCTGCGGGCGCGGCGGTGCCGGCCGCGGGGCGGTCGGTCTGCCGGAAGGGGCTCGTGAACATCGCTGGGTCCGGACAGTCGGAGGGACAAGGAGTGCGGCACCCTCCGCCCGGTCTTCACCGGCCGGGCGGCACGCCCGCCCGCACACGGGAAAGCCCCGTCCACGGCGAGCACCAACTAAGGGTCACCTAACTCGGAAAAGGTTATATTCCGCTTGCCATGTCGACAATCAGGAGTTCTGGACACGGGATACGGGATTCCGGACATGCGCGGAGGTACCGCCCCGCGAGCGGGAGAGGCGGACCGGCCTCCCCGGGCCGGTCAGCGCGCCAGCGGGCGCCAGCGGGCCAACCGGTCAGCGCGTCAGCGGTCAGTGGGCCAGCAGGTCAGCGCGTCAGCCGGTCAGCCGGTCAGCGGGTGATGAACGGCTCGGTCAGGTGCGGGGTCGCGAGGTGGAAGGTGCCGGCGGACGGACGGAGCAGCACCTGCCGCCTCGACTCCCTCGCCCGCTCCGGGTCCATCTTGTGGGCGTAGGCGATTTCGGGGTGGAGCAGCTGGATCGCGTGCACGAGCAGGTCACCGGTGACGACGGCCTGGTCGCGCCCGGACGCGACGAGCACGCTCTGGTGGCCGGGCGTGTGACCGGGTGTGGCGACCACACGCTCACCGCCGCGCAGCGAGGTGTCGCCGTCGAGCAGTCGAAGCTGACCGGCCCTGCGGAGCGGGTCGATCAGCGTGGACCGCAGCTGCGGGTTGACCTCCTCGATCGCGTCGAGTTCAGCCTGCTGCAACACGTACGAGGCGTTCGGGAAAAACGCCCGCGCCCCGCCCACGACGGCCCAGCCCACGTGGTCGGTGTGGAGGTGCGTGAGCACGACGGTGTCCACGTCGGCCGGTGCGACGCCGGCTGCTGCCAGTGAAGCCGGGAGCACACCGGGCACGGGAGCCCAGGAGGCCGCCGGGCCGTCGGCCGGGCCGATCCCGGCGTCGACCAGGGTCACGCCCCGGTCGCTGCGGATCGCGAACGCGCGGAACCGGAGCCACCAGCGCCCGCCGTCGTCGAGCGCGCCGGGATCGAACCGGTCGGCCGCCGCCCACTGCTCGGCGGTGACACCGGGGAACGCCTCCGACCGGGGGGAGAAGAAAGGGCCCTCCCCGTCGGGCAACGCGGTGACGGTGTACGGGCCGACCTGGACGGAAGGGAGCGTCCGACAGATGGTGCCACCGGCCGTCGGCCCGCGACAGGGCGGACGGCCCCCGGTTTACGCCGGGTTCGCGGGCGCCTCGCACGACACGAGTGCGGGGCGAGTCCTACGCGTCGAAGAAGGCACCCGGCGTGGTCCCCATGACCCGGCGGAACGCGGCGATGAAGGAGCTGGGCTGCGCGTAGCCGAGCGTCTCGGAGACCGATGTCACGTCGAAGCCCTCGGCCAGCAGCGTCAGCGCCCGGTGCACACGCAGCATCTGCCGCCACTGAGCGAAGGAGAGACCTGTCGCCTGACGGAACGCGCGAGTGACCGTGCGGTCGCTGACCCCCAGCCACCGCGCCCACTCCTCCAGCGAGCGGGAGTCGGCGGGATCGTCCAGCAGGGCTTCGGCGATCGCCGCGGTCCGCGCGTCGCCGGGCAGCTGCAGGGCGAACTGGTGCTCCGACGGCTGGAGCACGTCGAACACGACCGACTCGGCCCGCGCCCTGGCCGCCGCATCGAGATCCGGGCGGGACAGATGGGTCAGCAGCGACTCGAGCAGCGGCGTCATCGCGATCGCCTTCGGCTCCCCGAAAGCGATCGGTGTGAGTTCGGGGGCGAAGAAGGCGTCATGGAACTCCGCCCCCGCGGTCGCCCGGCCCCCGTGCACCGTCCCGGCGGGCATCCAGAGCCCGTACCCCTCGGACACGGTGAAGATGCGGTCCTCCACCCGGGACGTCAGCGTCCCCCCGCGCACCCAGACGAGCTCGTGCATCGGATGGGAGTGCGGCGACCACTCCGTGGGGACGGCGGGAACCCGGAATCCCGCGGTGATGACGAAAGAGTCCTGCGCCCGCTGCTCCGGCAGCGCCGCGGACTGCCGCACCACCGTGTCCGCCTCACGCAGCCACATCCCGGAGCTCACCTCACCACGGACGACCGGACCATGCGGACGAGTCTATCCGGGGCCGCACCGGCACAGGGGGCCTGGCCTGCGAAGGGTCGGCGGGTGGTGCGGCGGCGGACCACGTCCCGGCCGTCCCCACCTGCCGGGCGCTACCTCCCGGCAGGGCGTCCACCCTCCTGGAAATATACCCCCGGGGGTAAGGTGTTACGGTGACAACATACCCCCGGGGGTACTTTTTCTACGAGAGGAGCGACCCGTGTTCTTCGTCGACACCATCGAGCTCGAAGGCCTGGGCAACCGCAGTTATCTCGCCGGCGGCGAGCGGTCGGCGGTGGTCGTGGATCCGCCCCGCGACGTCGACCAGGTCCTGGCCGTCGCGGCCCGACGGGGGGTGCGGATCTCCCACGTGGTGGAGACGCACATCCACAACGACTACGTCACCGGCGGCCTGGAGCTCGCACGCCTGACCGGCGCCGTCTACCTGGTCCCGGCCGGTGCGCACGTCTCGTTCGCCCGGACCCCCGTCGCCGACGGCGACACCGTCGACGTCGACACACGTCTCACCCTGGCGGCCGTGGCGACGCCCGGTCACACCCCGCACCACACGGCGTACGTACTCGCCGAGGCGGGCCGGCCGGTCGCTGCGTTCACCGGGGGCTCGCTGCTCATCGGCACGGTCGGTCGGCCCGACCTCGTCGAGCCGCGCCTCACCGAGCAGCTGGCACGTGCCCAGCACGCCTCGGCGCACCGCCTCGCCGACGCCCTGCCCGACGACACGGCGGTCCTGCCCACGCACGGCTTCGGCAGCTTCTGCTCATCCGCGCAGGCGGACGGCGACTCCACGACCATCGGGAAGGAGAAGGCCGGGAACACGGCGCTCACCGTGGACGTGGACACCTTCGTCGCCGACCTGGTCGCCGGGCTGGAGGACGTGCCCGCGTACTACGCGCACATGGGTCCCGCCAACGCCGCGGGGGCCGCTCCCGTCGATCTGACCCCGCCCGCGTTCGCGGATCCGGCCGAGATCGCCGCGCGTCTCGCGGCCGGTGAATGGGTGGTGGACCTGCGCAACCGGGTCGCGTTCGCACGGGGGCACGTGGCGGGCTCGTTCAACTTCGAGGCCGACGGCAAACTCGCCACCTACCTGGCCTGGATGATCCCCTGGGGCAAGCCCGTCACCCTCCTCGCGGAGTCGGCCGGGCAACTGGCCTCCGCCCAGCGGGAGCTGGTACGGGTCGGCATCGACCGTCCGGCCGCCGCCGCGACCGGCGGCCCCGCCTCATGGCTCCGCGACGGCGAGAGCGCGGCCTCCTTCCCCCGCGCCACGTTCGCCGAACTGGCGGCACAGGAGAGCGACGGGATCGTCGTGCTCGACGTGCGCCGCGCGTCCGAGCGCGCGGACGGCTGGATCGAGGGATCGGTGCACATCCCGGTCCACCAGCTGCACGGCCGTGTCGGAGAGGTTCCCGACGGCACGGTCTGGGTGCACTGCGCGGGCGGAATGCGCGCCGGGATCGCCGCTTCGCTCCTGGACGCCTCGGGACGGCGGGTCGTCGCCGTGGACGACGGCTTCGCCGCCGCGACGGAGGCCGGGCTGAGCGTCGTCACCGGCTGAACCGGTGCGCGCGGTACGGCCGACCGGGCCGAACACCCGGACCTCCCGAACCATTTGAGCAACCCCAGCAACCCCAACCACCCGACATGAGCCAGGAAAGGCGGAGCCGACGATGTTCCTCTTCCGAAAGCGCGAACAGCGCCTGACCGTGGGCGAGGCACGCGCCCGCACCAGCGGCGACCGGCCGGAGGCCGTCCTGCTGGACGTGCGGGAGAAGTCCGAGTGGAGGGCCGGACACGCCTCGGGCGCGGTACACGCCCCGCTGACCGGACTGACGGCGGGCGCCGCCCTGCCGGAGGAGGCCCAGGGCCGCCCGCTCGCCGTGATCTGCCGCAGCGGGCACCGCTCACGGCAGGCGGCGAGGCTTCTCGCCGCACGGGGCGCACAGGTGAAGGACGTGGAGGGCGGTATGAACGCGTGGGCCGCCGCCGGATTCCCGGTCGTCGACGAGCGCGGGAACAGCGGATCCATAGCGTGAGCCCCCTGATCCTCGCACTCGTGGCCGGGGCCGTCATCGGTCTGGCCCTCGGTGCCCTCGGCGGTGGCGGCAGCGTCCTCACGGTTCCCGCGCTGATCTACCTGCTCGGGTTCTCACCGGTGTCGGCGACCACGGCCGGCCTGATCATCGTCGCCGTCACCTCCGCGACCGCGCTCTACGCCCACGCGCGGGACGGCAACGTGGCCTGGAGGACCGGCGCGCTGTTCGCCGCGGCCGGCATCGTTCCGGCGGTCCTCGCCTGAGCCGCCGCCGGCCACCTCCCGGCAGCGGCACTCACCACGGCGTTCGCGGTCGTCGCGGCGCTGGCAGCCGTACGGATGCTGCGGCCCTCCGGCGCCGAGCCGCCGGAGCACATCCGGCCCACCGGCGCGGCGGGAGCGGGCGCCGGGCTCGGAGCCGTGACGGGCTTTCTCGGCGTCGGCGGCGGATTCCTCGCGGTTCCGGCGCTGGTGGGCGTCCTGGGTCTGCGTATGAAGCAGGCCGTGGGCACCAGCCTGCTGGTCATCACCGTCAACTCCCTCGCCGCGTTGACCGCGAGAGCGGGAACCGGTGGCGATCTGCGATGGGAGGTGATCGCCCCGTTCACCGGAGCCGCGATCCTCGGCGCCTGGGACGGAAAGCGGCTCGCGTCGAAGATCACGGGCCCCACCCTTCAGAGGGTGTTCGCTTTCGTACTGCTGGGGGTCGCGGCCTTCATGCTCGTCGACGCGATCGCCTGAGGCCACGGCCCGCCGCGCGCCCCCGACCGGGCAGGGCCGGCCAGGCGGGCCGGCCCGATCCCGACCTGGCCGGACGGACCGGTCGACCAGGTCGGACAGCCGGCCGGGCCTGGCCGCCCGCGGGTCAGGCCAGGGAGAGGAACAGCTTCTCCAGTCGGCCGCGCATCTCGTCACGGTCCTCACCGGAACGCATGCCGTTCTCCGTCTCGGTCAGGCACTGCTGGAGACCGGTGGCGATGATCGCGAACCCGGCCCGGTCCAGCGCGCGCGACGCGGCTGCCAGCTGGGTGACGACCTCTTCGCAGTCGCGGCCCTCCTCGATCATCCGGATCACCCCGGCGATCTGCCCCTGAGCCCGGCGCAGCCGGTTCAGGACCGCCTTCAGCTCCGCACCCGCCAGATCAAGCTCCATCATCACTCCTCATGAGATACCCCCAGGGGTAATGTACTCCCCTCGGTGGGGGCACCGTCGAAGGAATGCGGCCCCGGGCCGCCGCTCCCAGTATCGGCCTCCGTCGCACCGGCCCCGCGCGGAGGCCGGAGGCGCACTCCATCCCCACCGCGCCGGGCGTTCCCGGCATACGGGAACGGCCCGGAACAGGGGGTGCGCGCCCCAGGGGCGAGTTCAAGCCACCCGCACGACCGACTCCGGTCGCACAGGCCCCTCCGGCGACTGCATCGCAGCCCGTTTCACCAGCGACAAGCAACCGGCAGCGGGGCTCTGTACCGGCGCTTGTCCCACGTCGGGACGCGGCGTTCACAGGACCGAAACACTGCGGGATCAGGCGTGTTTCAGCCAACCACTTCGCCGCCTCATGACATGCACAGGGCACAAGTGCCAAAGTTCCATCGCACGCCGCACCCCCCTTTTCGGCGCCCCTCCGGCTGCCCCAACCCGTCGGGTCGCCCCCACAAGAAGGAGCTCCTGTGACCCACTTCTACGCGCGTCACAAGCGGACCACTCTGGCGATCGCCACCGCTGTCGCCGCCGGATCCCTGCTCGCCACCGGTATGACCACCGGTGCCGCGGCCCGGACCGCTGCGCTCCCCGCCGACACGCCTGCCCCGCTCGCCGGCTCGCCCCTCCAGCTCTCCGCCTCAGCCCGCACCGCCCTCATCCGGCAGGCCGACGCCGCCACGGCGGAGACGGCACAGGAGATAGGTCTCGGCGCACAGGAGAAGCTGCTCGTCAGAGACGTCGTCAAGGACGTCGACGGCACGGTTCACACGCGGTACGAGCGCACGTACAACGGCCTCCCGGTCCTGGGCGGTGACCTCGTCGTGCACGAGACCAAGGCGGGGAAGGCCGAGGGCGTCACCAAGGCCACGAAGGCGGCCATCAAGGTCTCCTCCCTCAAGCCGACGATCGCCGCCTCGAAGGCCGAGAAGCAGGCGGTCGCCGCCGCCGAGGCCGCGGGCTCGGAGAAGACCGCGGCCGACCAGGCGCCCCGCAAGGTCGTCTGGGCCGCCACCGGCGAGCCGACCCTCGCCTACGAGACCGTCGTCGGTGGTCTCCAGGACGACGGCACCCCGAACGAGCTGCACGTGATCACCGATGCCGCCACCGGCGAGAAGCTCTACGAGTACCAGGGCATCGAGACCGGTACCGGCAAGAGCCTCTACTCGGGCACGGTCACCCTCAACACCACCCTGTCGGGCTCGACGTACAACCTGACGGACGGCACGCGCGGCGGTCACAAGACCTACAACAAGGCGCACGCCAGCACCTCCTCCGCGGGCACCCTGTTCACCGACGCCGACGACGTCTGGGGCACCGGCGCCGCCTCCAGCTCCACCACCGACCAGACCGCGGCCGTCGACGCCGCCTACGGCGCCCAGAAGACCTGGGACTTCTACAAGAGCACCTTCAACCGCAGCGGCATCAAGAACAACGGCGTGGCGGCATACTCCCGGGTCCACTACGGCAACGCCTACGTCAACGCCTTCTGGGACGACAGCTGCTTCTGCATGACCTACGGCGACGGCTCGGGCAACACGCACCCGCTGACCTCGCTGGACGTGGCGGGCCACGAGATGAGCCACGGCGTCACCTCCAACACGGCGGGCCTCAACTACTCGGGCGAGTCCGGCGGCCTGAACGAGGCGACGTCCGACATCTTCGGCACGGGCGTCGAGTTCTACGCGGCGAACTCCTCCGACGTGGGTGACTACCTCATCGGCGAGGAGATCAACATCAACGGTGACGGCACACCGCTGCGCTACATGGACAAGCCGAGCAAGGACGGCGGCTCCAAGGACTACTGGTCCTCGACCCTCGGCAACCTCGACGTGCACTACTCGTCGGGTGTCGCGAACCACTTCTTCTACCTCCTCGCGGAGGGCAGTGGCTCCAAGACCATCAACGGGGTCAGCTACAACTCGCCGACCTACAGCGGCTCCACGGTCACCGGGATCGGCCGGGCCAAGGCACTGCAGATCTGGTACAAGGCGCTGACGACGTACATGACGTCGACGACCAAGTACTCGGGCGCCCGCACGGCCACGCTCTCGGCGGCGTCGTCCCTCTACGGCTCCACCAGCACCGAGTACAAGGCTGTCGCCGCCGCCTGGACCGCGGTCAACGTCAGCTGACCCGGAGCGGGGCGGCCCTCCTCCCCGACGCCCGCGGCTGACGTCGCCGCACGGCGTCTTCGCTCGATCGGTTCGACACGTCCGGCGTTCCCGCCGACGTCATGGCGCCCGGCCCGGGGCCTCCTCTCCACCCCGGGCCGGGCGCCTCGGCCATGCGCAGCCGCGGTGGGCAGGCACTCACTTGCCGGAGTCCCGGTGCAGGCCGGGGCGCGCAGGGCACACGGGCCGCTCAGGGCGTGCGCATCAGGTTGCGGAGACTGGCGACGAGAGCCGGAACGTCGCGCTCGGCCTCGTCCGGAGCCGCGTCATCGGACGATTCCGGCTTCCGGTGCGCCGTGCGGCAGGGCTTGCAGAGGCCGTCCGGGAGGGCTGCGACCGGGCCGGGGCGGCCGCATTCGGTGCACTCCACCAGGAGGCCGCGCACGGGGGTGCCGGGCGGGAGGCCCCGGGTCGGTGCGGGTGCTGCGGGCAGGTGGGGCGGCATCTTGTCGGTGAGGCGGCGGCGTACCAGGCCGACGGGTGATCCGATGCGCTCGGGCAGCCCGGCGGTGAGCGCCGAGGTCAGGTAGTCGGCGCTGACACCGCGTGCGAACCAGGCGGCGGCAAGTGGTTCCAGCGCGACGCAGTCGGCGGCGGAGAGCGCCAGGCGGGGCTCGCGGCGGCCGAGTTCGGCGAGGACGAGACAGGCGGGGGACGGGGCCGCGACTGCCGTGGGGCCGGCTGCGTTCGGCTCGTCCCGCGGCGGGTTCGGGGAGGTCCGCATGGTGATATCCGCCTGCGCGCCGCGCTGTCGGGGCAGGATCGGCTCGGCGGATCGTACGGGCGCCTGCTCCGGGCCGGTGGCCGCCTCGCCAGCCAGCATGGCGGTCCACCACTCGTTGTCGTGGGCGGTGCGGGACCAGTAGGTGAGCGTCACCCACCGGCATCGACCGTCCCCTTCGACCCGGCAGCGCACGCGGCGCAGATGACCGGCGACGGCGAGGGCGCGCAGCGCTGTGCCGATCGCCATCTGGCCGTACAGCGGCAGGTCCTTGGCCAGCGACTTGATGTCCATCGCGGCGCCGTCGGGCAGGTGGTCGAGATACCCGGCGACATAGCGTTCCCGCTCGGGCAGGGAGGCGAAGGCGCCTGCACCGGAGGGGCCTTGGGCCGGGACGGTCTGCTTGCCGTAGCCGGTGTGGGCCTTGCGGTAGGGGCGCGAGGCTGCGGGGGCGGGCGGGGCGGAGCTAAGGTGCTGGATAGCCACGAGATCGTCCTTATTGGGTGTTCGATCTTGGGTCAGACCCCGGCCGGTGCAGTGAACACCGCGTCGGGGTCGTCTCGTTGTGGGCACCGTAAGCAGCCGCGACTCTCCGCTGCAACTCGATCACGATTAGTCATACTTGCTGGCCGTGACGGGGAGGGGAGGGGGGCAGGTTTTCCCAAGAGCCCTTACCTACCACCCGGATGAACAACACCGCTCGAATCCCGGAGCCCGAAGCCCGACCCTCGGAACCCGAAGCTCGAGCGCCGGTCCGGGGCCCCTCCCTGGAAACTCGAACGAGTGAGGGAGGGCACCGCGACGCTCGAACCCCGAGATTCGAGATCCGAGCGCCGGAAAGGGAGACCGCACGACCACGGCACGGTCGGGGAGCGAACCCGACGACTCCTGATCGCCCTCCCCCGTGACCCGATCTGCCGGCTACCGACGCTTCAGGACACGCCACTCGCGGCCCGGCTTCGGGATCTTCACCTCGTCAGCCGCCTGACGGCCCTCGTCCTGGATGACCTCACCCGTGATGACCTCACCCGTGATGACCCGGCCCCCGACCGGCCTGGCGAGTTCCAGGCCGGACAGATGCGCCTTGAGCCTCTTCGACATGGGGCGGAACGTCGCAAAGGTGAGCCCGCCGGACACCGCGGCCCCGACGAGGGGAATCGCCTTCGAGACGGACTTGGCGAAGGTCTGCTTCGTCATCTCCACACCGAGGTACTGGGCGACCTTCTTCACGATCGGATAGACGACACCGTGGGTCAGCGCCTTCTGGGGCAGCTTCTTGGCCATCTGCTCGGAGAGCATCCCCGCCACCTTCCCCACGGCGGCGTTCGCGGACTGGGTCCCGAACATCACGCCGACGAAGAGCGTGAGCACTCCCTTGGTGTCGTCATCGAGATCGTCGTTGTCGGCGGAGAACAGATCGGGCCAGCTGTAGAGGTAGGCGAGCTTCTGCGAGATGCGCAGCATGTGGCCGACGTACTGGGCCAGATCGGCCGGCACCGTGGCGGGCAGGGCGAGGACTCCAGGAAGACCGGCAGCCGCGGAGAGCGCGCTCACCTTGGCCGTCTCGTAGCGGATGGAGGCGTCGGCCACCCTGTCCAGAACGTCGAGAGGGATGCCCGCCGCCGCGGGGGTCTCCGCCATCGCCTGGCGCAGTTGATCCTCCGAGCAGTGACGGGCCAACGCCGCCCGGAGGTACGCCTCCCGGTCGACCCGCACACCCGGAAGCCTTGCCGCGCCCGCCAGAAGAGCGGAGAAGCGGGACTCCGCGTTCTCGCTCATTTCGCCCGTGACCATGCCAGGAAAGTACAGCAGCAGGGTGACCCGTATCCCTCGAATCGGTCATCGTGATCGCGGATCGGCGCCGCGGGAGAAGGACTCCCCGTCTCCGGAGAGGGACGCCCTGCGATAATTCACGGCTGTGACCAGCGAGAACAACACGAGAACGGGAGCCGGGACCGGCCCCGCACTACCGGAGAGACGCCCGGTCCGGTCCTGGCAGGACGCCGAGCACAATGCGGCGGCCTGGATGCGGTACTGGGGCTACGCCGACGCACGGGCCAAGCCCGGCGGGCCCGACGGCGGCATAGACGTGCGGTCGGCGCGCGCACTCGGTCAGGTGAAGTACGTCGCGGCGGCCGTGGGCCGCCCGGAGCTGCAACTCCTCTTCGGTGCCCGTGGCCGTCTGCTGGACCGCCAGTTGCTCTTCTTCACGGGCAGCAGTTACGCCGCACCCGCCCTCCAGTACGCCCTCGAGAACGACATCGCCCTGTTCGTGTACGGCCTCGACGGGTCGATGGAAGCGCGCAACGCCCCGGCGCGGCGCATCATGGACCGCGCCCGGGCCGCGGAGTCCGCACGCGCGGCCGAGGCGCGGGCCGGGAGCCGGGGACGACGGCCGGTCGGACAGACGCGACCCGTCCCAGGAGCGGCACAGGCCCCCAAGGCCGACCGCCAGGAGGCGCTCCGGCGGTTCGCGGCGGCGGCCCGTGACGCGGCGACAGACAGACGGCCCACGACCGAGGGGCGACCGACGAGCGCACCGGGACCGGCACCGGCACCGGCACCGGCACCGGCACCGGGAGCCGTCGCACCCGAGAGCACCACCCGCACGTACTCCGCCGCCCGGGACGCTGCCCGGGACGCCGCCACCGTGGAGGAGCGGAACACACGCGCGCCCTCCCCTGCCACCCCCCACCCCGCCGCGGACACCGGTCCCGCTCCGGGCGGGCGCGTCGCGGTCTCTCCGGGGTACGGCTCCCGGGGCCCCGCCACCCCGCCCCACGGCCCGCATCCGCTGCCCGCCGCACCGAAGGAGCGGCGTCCCGGGACCGAGCGGATGCTTCTCGGCCTCTTCCTGGCTTTCGTCGCGCTGATCCTGCCGATGGGGGATTCGTACACCCCGCAGCCCGGCCGGGTCGCCGCGACGGTCCTCATGCTCGTCGTCCCCTGCTGGCTGCTGACGTGGGGCGCTGTCACGAAGTCACGGCGGCGCTTCTGGCCGGTCGGGCTGAGCCTCTTCCTGCTGCACCTGTCCCTGGCGTGGGCGACCAACGCGCAGCTGTGGCAGGGCGACGCCTCCGACCTGCTCCTGCCGACGCTTCCGATGGCGCTGTGCCTGCTGACGTCCACGCTGCTGATCCGGTGGCACGCCCGCACGGGTGAGGCGGACGGGCGGTAGGCGTCCGTCACGGACGCGGTCGCGGTGTCACTCCGGATCGTTCCGGATGCCCCTCCCGACGCCCCGCCCCGTACGTTCTCCAAGGCGCCCGTAAGACCGACGCGTCCGGAGACCGGGAGCAGCGATGCCGACGACTGTCACCACCGACCGCCTCTCCGCACCCGCCGCCGCGCTCAGGCCTCAGGAGCGCCAGGTGCTCTCCGCGGTCGGCTGCGGCCTGCGGGACGACGAGATCGCCGCCGCGCTCGCCCTACCAGAGGACGCCGTGGCCGAGCATCTCGCGGGGATCCTGCGCAAGCTCGGGCTGCGCGACCGTACCGCTGCCGTCGTCCACGCCTTCGACTGCGGTCTGGTAGTCCCCGGACGTGGCCCGCGCACCCGGCACACGAGGCCGGTGCGCGGGGCCGCCGCCGCACGCGCGGCGGAACCGAGGGTGCGGATCTCCCTGCTCGGACCGCTGCGGGCATGGCGGGACGGGCGGCCCCTGGACCTGGGACATCTGCGCCAGCAGGCCGTGCTGGCGGCCCTGGCCCTGGGCGCGGGGCGGCCCCTCAGCAGGCAGGAACTCCTCGACGACGTATGGGGGGTGGAGACACCGGCCGCCAACGTGGTGCCGGTGTACATCTACCGGTTGCGCAAGGCGCTGCGCGCCGGGGACGGCACGGACCCGGTCATCGAGCGCGGGCCTCGTGGCTACCGGCTGGTCCCCGGCGCGGTCGAGGTGGACGTGGCACGCATGGAGGAACTGGTCGCCGGCATCGCGAAGGCTGCTCGGGCGGGCGGACCGCACGAGACGGTCCGCCTCTGTGCCCGGGCGCTGGAACTGTTCCGCGAGGAACCGCTGGCCGGTCTGCCGGGGCCGCTCGCCGAACTGGAGCGGCTGCGGCTCACCGAGCGCAGGATCGCCATCGCGCGCCGGAAGGTGCAAGGGCTGCTGCGCCTGGGCCGGGACACGGAGGCGATCGCCGAACTGTTCTCCCTGTCCGCGGCACACCCTCTCGACGAGCCGCTCGCCGCGATGCTGATGCACGCGCTCCAGCGGAACGGCCGCCAGGCCGACGCCCTGACGGTGTTCGAGCGCGCCCGCCGCTGCCTCGCCGACGATCTGGGGGTCTCTCCGAGCCGGATGCTGCGGGAGACGCACCGGATGATCCTGCGAGGTGACGAAGCCGGCCCGGGGACCCTCCCCCCGGCCGGATCCGTCACGGGCGCCTGATCACCAGGAGGCCGGATACCAGGCGCCGTTGTACCAGGTCTCGTTGGCGCTGTCGTTGTGGTGATCCATGTTGAAGTCGTTGGGGTAGTTGTTGACGTGGTTGGCCGGGTACGTCCAGATGCCGGCCGACTCGTCGCAGACGTAGTCCCAGTGGCAGATCGTCTTGACCGGCACGTTGCCGTAGAACGTGTCGGCTCCGGCGAGCGGTGCGCCGATGATCCCGCCGAACGGCACCGATCCCCCGCTCGCGCCGGGGCCGCCCTGGCGCTTGGGGTCCGCGATCAGAACGGCGTTCACGTTGCCGAAGGTCTGCCAGTTCTCGGTGACCCAGGTGTGCACCACCGCCGCGCCCAGGGAGTACCCGCCCATCTTGACGTGCTGGCCCGGGCACACGGCACGCTGGTCACGCACCAGCCGGTTCAGCTCGTTGACGCCCGCACGGGCGCTGGCGCCGTTGGGGATCTGGGTGGGGTACCCGACGTGCTGCTGGATGTTGCCGGTGAAGCCGTCGTTGTTCCACGCGCTTCCCGTGCCGCCGACGACGATCGTGTACGTGCCCCCGCACGGAGCCGCAGTCTCCGCCGCCTGCGCCGTGGACGCCTGTGCCACCGAAAGGCCTGCCGTCAGCAGAAGTCCGGCCACCGCGGCCGTCGTCCTCTTCACTCGCATTCGCTTCTCCCCTGTGTGGTGCCTACGCCTCACGACCTTGGCAGGGGCCGATGACATGGCGATGAAACGCGTGGCAGGCCCGATTCCATCGGCATTTCATCGGTGCTTCCTACTGTCGGCCGCCGACGACCGGACCGCACGACGGAAGGCACAACATGGCGAGACGCGGCTTATCCCGCATATTCACCGGACTGGCTCTGATGGCCGGTGTCTGGGCATTGATCCTCGGAACGACCGCATCGGTCTCGTTCGCCCGCACCGGCCCTGTTCCGGGGCAGGGCGACGACCGGTCCGGTGTCTCCCACTACTTCGCCGGCCCGGAAGGCCTGGCCATTCCGACCGAACCGTGCGATCCGGCCGGGCCGTCGGCCACCGACGGCATCATGGCCGGCCAGCTGAACCCGCAGCTCGGCGCGAAGATGGCGGGCTATCTGGACGCGTACAAGATGTCCTGCGCGCGGATGGTCACCCAGGCGGTGAAGGACCGGGGGCTGAACCCGAGAGCCGCCGCGATCGCCATCGCCACGATCATCGTGGAAACCAGCATGAACAACTACTCGCAGGCCGTCGACCACACCAGCATCGGGCTGTTCCAGCAGCAGGACTGGTGGGGCACCCGGGAGCAGCGTCTGAACCCGGCCTACGCCACGAACGCCTTCCTCGACGCCATGGAACGGGTTTACCCGGGCGGCTCGTGGAACACCGCGCCGATCGGTGACGTGTGCTGGCGTGTCCAGCAGCCACGGGAGGACCTGCGCCACCTCTACGGGATCGAGGCAGGCGACGCCACGCTGATCGCCAACGCCCTGTGGGCGGGCACGAGCACGGGCCCCGAGCATCCGTACGGCTCCGGCCGGGTGGTGTCCGGGCGGTCCGCGGACGGACGGCTCGAAGCGTTCGCCGCCGGTGCCGACGGCGTCCATCACGCCTGGCAGACCACCGTGAACGGCGACTGGTCGACGTGGCGCTTCGTCGGCGGCCCGCGCGACGCCCAGTTGGCCGTGGCGCCCAACGCGGACGGGCGGCTTGAGTTGTTCGCGCTGTCGGACAGTACGTTCGACCACATGTGGCAGACCGGGCCCAGCGCCGGGTGGTCCGCCTGGGAGAACTTCGGCACCGGGGGACATCGTCTGGCCGCGGGCAACAACGCCGACGGCCGTATCGAGGTGTTCGCGTCCAACACCGAGGGTGTGTTCCACCGCTGGCAGACCGCGCCGAGCGGCGGCTGGTCCGGGTGGGAGGGCACGCACGGGGGCCCGGCGAACGCGCGTCTCGCCATGGAGACCGCACCGGACGGGCGGCTGGAGGTCTTCGCGCTGTCCGACTCGACGTTCGAGCACCTCTACCAGAGCGGCGTCAACGGCGGATGGTCCGCCTGGGAGAACTTCGGCAACGGAGGTCGCTCCGTCACGGCGAGCCACAACCGGGACGGCAGGCTGGAGGTGTTCGCCTCCAACGCCAACGGCGTCTTCCACCGCTGGCAGACCAGCCCCACCACCTGGTCGGCATGGACCGGCACCGGCGGGATCCGCGACGCCGAGCTGACCACGTCACGGACGGTCGACGGACGGGTCGAGGTGTTCGCGATCAACGACACGACGGCGAGCCACGCCTGGCAGACCGCTCCCGACGCGGCGTTCTCGCAGTGGGAGACCTTCGGTGGCGGGGGCACGTCGATCGGCGCGGCCAACAACGCCGACGGCCGCATCGAGGTGTTCGGTACCAGCCACGCAGGGGTCTACCACCGGTGGCAGACCGGCTTCGCCACCTGGTCGCAGTGGGCCTGGCTGAACGATTCCGGGCCCGCGGTCACCTGAGGGGCGGTCCGGGTACGGTGAGTTCAGCGCGCACATCCGCCGTCGTCCCGCAGGCCGGTCCAGTGGCCGGGGACGACGGCGGACGCTGTCCGTCAGGCCGCGAACTCCCTCTCCAGCCTGGGGATCAGGTCACGGAGGTCCTGTTCCCAGCAGCCGCCGTTGTGGCCACCGTCGCACCGGGTGCCCCAGGCCGCCCCGTCGCCGTAGTTGACGTAGTAGTAGGACATGCCGAGGGCGTCCATGGCCGCCTTGACGTTCTTGGCCGCGCCCGCGACCCAGAACTCCGGTTCGAGGGGCGAGCCGCCTCCGTCACCGACGTAGACGGACACTCCGACTCCGGCTTCGGCCAGTACGCCCATGTGCTGCGAGGGGTCGACCTCGTTCCACCGCCAGTCGGCGTTGAACACCGGGTAGGGCGAGCCGAACGCGGCGTCGCTGTCGACACCGGGCTTGTACGGGGAGTCGTTCGGGTCGCAGGTTCCGGACGCCGAGGCGCAGATCGCGCCCGTCGCGTCGATGAGGGAGGCGACGACGGCCAGCCGGAGGTCCATGGACCTCGCCGACATGTCGATGTCCCCCGACAGGGACGCGGTGTGGCTGAACAGGTCGGGGCGGGCCTGGGCGTAGTGGAAGGCGCCGAAGCCGCCCATGGAGACGCCGGCGATGGCCCTGGCCTTCTTGGTGGGGATGGTCCGCAGGTTCGCGTCGATGAACGGGATCACCTGCTTCAGGTGGAAGTTCTCCCAGTTCTGGGCGCCGGCCGCGGTCCTCTGGTTGAGCCAGTTGGCGTACCAGCCCCGGGCGCCGCCGTCCGGGACGACGGTGATCATCTCGTCCGACATCGACAGGGCCGGGTAGTTCTGCTGGACCGGGTCGTCGGGCGAGCCGTGCAGGAAGTACAGCACCGGGTAGCGCCGGCCGGGATCGTCGTAGTAGCCGTCCGGCAGAATGATCTTGATGTGCTGCTCGCCCGCGACCTCGGGCGTGGTGACCGTGAGGTAGAAGTTGTCGGCGCTCCCGGTCGCCTCGCCGACCCGGGTCAGGCCGAAGCCGTCCGCCATGGGCGGCGGCGTGGAGCTCTTGTCCGCGGCCTGCGCCGGGCCCGCCGGCGCGACCACGGCCACGGCCACGGCCACGGCGGCGAGCATCCATGCCGTCGCCGGCCTCCACCAACTGACTTTCCTTGTCACTGTGTTCCCCCTTGTGAATGTGCAGGCACGCTCAGTCGAGAACCTTGATCAGCAGGTCCGGTGAAGCCGCGATCTGCTCCTCCGTGAACCGCCCGGTCACCCATCCGCCGGCCGAGAACAGCTTGGTCTGGTCGGCGTGGTGCGGCGACTCCGGGTCGGCCGACTGGGAGTAGGCCAGGACGGAGAAGGCCTGCGGAGGACCTTCCGCGGTGAACCGCACCTGTTGGACGAAGCTCGATCCGAAGACGACGTCCTGTGTTCCGTCGACCTGGCCGGGAGTGATGACGTTCAGCACCCCCAGTTGGCCGATGGAGCCGTGGACCGGGATCTGCTCACCACCGCGGGTGACCTTCTGGACGTCCGAGAGCGGGGCGTCCAGCGGGACACCCGCCTTGCGCAGCGCCAGTACGGCGCGGCCGAACGCGTCACGGACGGCGGAGTTCCCGGTGTCCAGCGAGTTGGGCGTGTGCACCGGGTCCTTGGGGTCGAAGGGGACCCGCCACGGCAGTTTCGCGACTCCCTGTCCGTTCAGCAGAAGGGACCAGTAGTTCGCGAAGAGCCACGATCCCCTGCTGTCCGACGTGTAGTCGTGGCTCTTCCAGGCGGCGAGGACCGGGCAGGCCTCGCTCACGTTCACCAGGTTGCCGTCCACCAGGATGAGGCCGAAGGCCACGTTCCGGCACATGGTCACCGTGGCGTCGAGGGCGAGGTCGGCCGCCCTGCTGTTGTCGGCGAACAGCAACTGCCCCATGGTCTCGGGGGTGAAGCCCTTGCCCGGCAGGCCGTCGGTCCCGTTGATCCGGTTCTGCGCGGTCAGGATCAACTCCTGGGTACGCAGGGACCGGGGTGCCGAGGTGTCGCCCATCACCCGGGGATAGGTCAGCGGCTGCGCGGGGTTGGCGAGCCAGGGGCTGTCGTTGGCGTTGCCCGCGAAGTCGGTCCGGATCAGGCGTGGTTGCTCCTTCGGATCCAGCAGTCCAGGGGCCGCGGCGTCCGGGTCGTCGGGCCAGTCGCACGCGCTGCGCTTGCCGTCGAGGATGGAGATCGGCGGCACGTTCGACAGCGGGAGCGCCTGGTCGAACAGCAGCTTGCCGGTCTCGGTGAGGCACGACCGCGCGTGGGCGTCGGTGATGTTCGGGGTGGCCTGGATGTCCGCGTAGAGCGCGTTGCCCGTGCGGTCGGAGGCGACGGTGTTGAAGAACGGGACGCCCTGTGTGGTCTCCAGGATGCCGACCACGTCGTGGACGTCCCGGGCCTGGTCGAGGCCGAACCAGGTGTTCAGCGCACGCAGGTTGTGCATGTTCACGTCGCGCACCGCGTGCGCGCTGACCACCCAGGGCAGCGGGACGCCCTGCATCGACGTGGTGACCGGGCCGTAGCGGGTGGACCACAGGGTCCTGGTGACCGTGGAGAGGGTGCCGCCCGGCTCCAGCACCTCGACCTCCACCCGCTGCGAGGTCATCCGCTCCCAGGCTCCGTCGACCAGGTACATGGTCGGGTTCAGCGGATCGACCTGTACGTCGAACAGCCCGAAGGGTGCCACCGTGGCGACGGTGTGGCTCCAGGCGACGTCGTCGTTGTGCCCGATGTTCACGGCGGGAAGCCCCAGCAGGCTCGCCCCGGAGACGTTGACCTTGCCCGGGATGGTCAGCTGGCTCTGCCACATCCGGTTCTTGCCCTGCCACGGGAAGTGCGGGTTGGCCAGCAGCATGCCGGTACCACCGGACACCCCCTGCGAACCGACGGCCAGTGCGTTGCTTCCCATGCTGTCCCGACGGCTCGAGGCCATCGCCTCACGGACCTTCGCCGCGGTCCTCCCCGGTGTCGACCGTGGCTGCGCGGCGTCCGCCCCCACCGCGGGAGCGGCGTTCACCTGGCCGTCGAGCAGGGGGTCGGCGCTGCCCATGATGATCTCGGCGTGCGCGTGCCGGTAGACGTCCAGCTCCGTGATCGGCCGTACCCAGGCGGCGCCGCGGCACGCCGGGTCGGAGATGTTCTCCGCGCCCGTCTCGGCCAGGTACCTGTTGTATCCCCGGACGTAGCCGCGAATGGCCTCCTCGACCTCCGGCTCCGGGCCGTCGGGGGCGGGCTGGTCCAGCAGTCGCTCCACCACCCTGTCGTCCTTGATCCGCTGGAAGTACAGGTCGCTGTTGAGGTTGCTGGTGCTGTTCTGGGTCTGGCCGGGGCTCGCCCTGCCGTCGGGCCCCAGATAGCGGGACCGCTGGGCGTCGACCATCAGGTAGGTGTCGGCGAGGGTGCAGATGTTGTCCTTGGCCGCCGCGTATCCGTAGCCCGTCCCCAGCCCTTCCCAGTCCGAGGCGATGATGTGCGGAATCCCGTACTCGGTCCAGCGGATCGTGGGCTCGTCCGGGCCGGGTGCCGTCCCGGTCCCCCCGGCCGCCGGACCGCCGGCCGCCAGCGTGCTCATCACCGCCACCGCGGCCACGACCGCCATCGGCAGTCTCGCCCTGCGTCTCCTCCGTGCCATCGCTGTCCTTCCCCTGTCGTACGGGCCGTCGCCCGAAGGAGGCCACGCTAGGGACGGGCGATGAAATCCCGATGACCGGTGGCGAGCGCCCACTAACCGACGTGCGCCCGTCTGTCATTCCGTAACCTTCCGGGGTCTTCGGGAGCCGCCCTGTTGCTAGCTTCCGTACCGCCCGAGCGCACGGCCCCGACCGACCGTCCCACTCACCCCGAGACCGCCAAGGGGAGGAGCACTCGTGCTTCCAGGGCTTTCCCGACGTGCACTGACCTGGTCCCTCGCGTCAGCGGCGGCCGCACTGCTGCCGTGGACACCTCTGCCGGCCGCTCCCGCCGCAGCCGCCGGCACCGCCGCCGCAGCGGCCTGTCCGGCCGCCGGTTTCGTGTCCCAGCACTTCCACGACGGACACAACGGCACCGACATCGCCAATGTCGTGGGGACACCGATCTACGCCGTCGGCGACGGCGAGGTGACCATCTCCGGCTACGAGAGCGGTTACGGCCAGTGGATCCGGGTCCAGCACGCCGACGGCCGGATCTCCGAGTACGGGCACATGATCCGGCGGGACGTCTCCGTCGGCGACCGTGTGACGGCGGGCCAGCAGATCGCCCTGATGGGTTCCGAGGGCCAGTCCACGGGTCCCCACCTCCATCTGCGGATCTGGGGAGACCGGTCCACCACCTACGGCATCGATCCCGAGGTCCACCTGGCGGAGCGCGGCGTGGTGCTTCCCTGCACCCCGGGCAGCGGTCCGCGGCCCGAACCCCTGGTGTACCCGTCCGAGTCGGGCCGGGTCGTGTCCGCGCGGTCGGCGGACGGGCGCCTGGAGCTGTTCGCCGCCGGAGCCGACGGCATCCACCACGCCTGGCAGCGCGAGGTCAACGGCGACTGGTCGGAGTGGGAGTCGCTCGGCGGACCGGGCGACGCCGAACTCGCCGTCGCTCCGAACGCCGACGGCCGTCTCGAACTGCTCGCCCTCAACGGGGACACCTTCGAACACCGCTGGCAGACCAGCCCGTCCGGCGGCTGGTCGGGATGGGAGAACTTCGGCGGTGGCGGCCGGGACGCCGCGGCCGGTGTCAACGCCGACGGCCGTATCGAGGTGTACGCATCGGGCCCCGCCGGTCTCTTCCACCGGTACCAGCTCGCTCCGAACGGCGGCTGGTCGGGGTGGGAGCCCACCGGCGGCGGACCCGCCGACAGCCGGGTGGAGATGGGGAAGGCACCCGACGGACGCCTGGAGGTCTTCGCCCTCAACGGCTCCACCTTCCAGCACAGGTACCAGACCGCGCCCAGCGGCGGATGGTCACCGTGGGCCGGATTCGGTGAAGGCGGGCACGACCTGACGGTCGACCACAACGCCGACGGCCGTCTCGAGGTCTTCGCGTCCGGCCCGGTCGGCGTGTTCCACAGGTACCAGACGGGCTCGGCGAACTGGTCGGGGTGGGAGCCCGTGGGCGGCCCCACCGACTCGCAGCTCACCAGCGAACGCACCCCCGACGGCCGCGTCGAGGTCTTCGCGATGAACGGCACCACCGCCATGCACATCTGGCAGACCGGTGTGAACGCCCGCTACAGCGACTGGGCGGTGTTCGGCACCGGCGGCACCGAGGTGACCGCCACCTCCAACGCCGACGGCCGCATCGAGGTCTTCGGAACGAGCCACGCGGGCACCTTCCACAAATGGCAGACCGGCTTCGCCACGTGGTCCGACTGGCTCTGGCTCAACAACTCCGCCGGTCCCCCGGTCGGCTGACCCCTCCGAAGGAACTCATGCCCCCGCCCGGCGGGCCGTGGACGGCGTCATGGCACCGCTTCGGCACGGCGGCCGGCGCCGCGCCGCGCGTGGCGGGGGACGGCAGCGGCCGGCTCACCGTGGCCGCGATCGGACCGTCGGGCGTGGGAGCCTTCGCCCGGCGGCAGGCCGTCCCGAGCGGTGGCTGGGACGCCTGGGTGCCGTTGTCCGGCTGGAGCGCCGCCGCCCCGGCGCTCGCCGTGAACGCCGACGGCAGGCTGGAGGCGTTCACCCTGACACCCGGCGGAGCCCGCCTCGACCACCGCTGGCAGATCACCCCCGGCGGGGAGACGCATCCCGGTGCGGAGTTCGGCGAACCCGGAATCCGGCTCGTCGCCACCCCCGTGGCCGCGCTCGACGCCACCGGGCGGCTGCACGTGTTCGCCGTCACCGACGCGGGCCGGGTGCGGACCCGGGTGCAGGCGCGGCCGAGCGGCGGATGGCAGCCGTGGACGGCCTTCGGGGACCGCGCCGTCGCACCGCTCCTGTCGGGCAGCCCCGCGCTCCGAGCGGAGGATCGGATCTCGCCACGGTGAGGGGGCTTCGGGGCTCCGTTCACGGATCCGGGGGTCCCCTTCGCACCGCCCCTTCCGCCCGACCCGGCCCCCTGCCCTCCCTCCTGCGGTGACTTTCCCCACTGCGCACGGCCCGGAAAGGGGCATCCGCAGACCATGGTGACCGGTTGCGCCGATGTGGCCGAAGTACGCCGGTGAACTCCCCCGCGAGATGAGTATCGTTCCGCTGGTCCGACAAGCGACGCGCGGGACGGGGGAGCGTTGAGCGGCGTAATCGTCCATCTGCCGCGGGAGAGCGGCGGCGCAGACGGCGAACCGCGTGCGGACGCGGTGACGTTACGGCTCGGCCCGGGCGAGGTCGCGCGCTTCGGGCGGGGCCCCGCGAGCGTCCCCGTCGAGCTGCGCCTCGACGATCCGGCGATCTCCCGGCTGGCCGGGGAGATCCGTGTGACCGACGACCACTGGCAGTTGACCAACCACAGCACCGCCCACAGCTACCTCGTGGAGAATCCGGAGGGAGCGGGCGAATACCTGAGGGTTCCGCCCAGGCGGATCGGGGCGCCCATCCCCTTCGAGTTCTCGCGCGTCGTGCTGCCCACACGCGGTGAGGCCACGGTCTCCTTCCAGGTGTTCGCTCCCGACCACCTCTATCTGGACCCGGACGCCATGGGCGTCCCCTGGGGGAACCGCACGGTCACCGCGTACTCCCTGAACGAGACGGCCACGTACTTCCTCGTCCTGGTCGCCCTCTGCGAACCGCGTCTGCGCGACCAGTCGCGCGTGGCGGTTCCCACCACTCCCCGGATCGTGGAACGTCTCAGCGGTCACCTCGCCTCCGGCGAACTGACCGCGCGGGCGGTCAGCTCGCACATCGACTACCTCGCCGAGGAGAAGCTGCGCGTCGGCGCCCCGGACAGCCCCGAGCCCGGCAGGAGCGACCGCCGCAACGGCAAGCGGGAGGAGATCGTCGGGCTGGCGCTGCGGTTCGGGCTCGTGCGGGAGGAACACCTCGCGCTGTTGCCGCCCCTGGCGCGCACCGGCGGGCAGGAGCGGCAGGCCGCGCGATGAGCGCGGCGCGCACCACGGGGGACGACCTGACCGACGTGCTCCCGCCCGGCTGTCGCGTCGGGGACTGGGTGGTCACCCGGCTGATCGGGTCCGGCGGCTGGTCCACGGTCTATGCGGCGCGACCGGCCGGCCGGGGACCGGGCCGGAGCGGCTCGGCCGCCTCTCCCCCGGACCGGGGCGACGTCGCGCTCAAGATCATGCCGACCGCCGGTCTCTCGCCGCGCCAGGTGCGCAGCATCGTGGAGTCCGCGCGCCGCGAGGTCGAACTGGGCCGCAGGGCCGGGCACCCCCGGCTGATCGGCTTCCGGGAGTGGTTCGTCCTCGCCTCCCCCGAACGCCCCTTCCTGGAGGGCGCGATCGTGCTGGTCATGGAACGGGCCACCGGCAGCCTCCGGGACCTGATCGACGCGGGGGTGCCCGAGACGGACCGCGGCCGGCTGATCGCCGGCATCTGCGAGGGACTCGCCCATCTGCACCGGTCGGGCTGGGTCCACGCGGACCTCAAGCCGGAGAACGTCCTACTGGGCAGGGACGGGTCCGTGAAGCTCTCCGACTTCGGCCTCGCCACCGAGCTGACGGGGACACACGGGTACGCGCCGCCCATGGGGACCATGGACTACTTCCCGCCCGAGCGCTGGAAGGCGCCCCTCGGCGAACTCGGCGTACCGATCCGGCCGACCGCCGACATCTGGGCCCTGGGCGTCATCATCCACGAGGTGTTCGCGCCCGGCGTCCCGCTGTTCGCCGGGGCGACGCCGATGGCCCGGGGCGCCGCGGTCCAGGAGTACGGCGAGGGGCGTGCGGCGCTGCGCGTGGATCCTGCCGTTCCGCCGCTCTGGCGCGCGCTGGCCACCGACTGTCTGGCACCGACCCATCAGGCCCGCGCCCGCCACACGGCGGAGAGCCTGCTCGCCCGGATGACCACCGCCCACCGGCGGACGCGCGTCGTGGGGGCGGGGCGGCGGGGCGGCCGTGCCCGCACCGCCGCGCTGGCCACGGCGCTGTGCGGGGTGAGCGTCGCGGCCCTGTGCTCGGACACCGCGAGGACCGCCCCGGGCGCACCGCCCGGCCTGGTCCGGGTGTACAACGCGGAACGGGGCTGCCGGGAGCCGGTCGACCTGGACCTGCGGTGCAGTCTGGGTCTGGCGGTCGATCCCCTGTTGCCCTACACGGCGGAGAACGTCGTACAGACCAGGGTGTGGCACGGCGACGTCCTCACGACCGACTGTCAGATGCACGGCGGGGACCCGGTCGTCGACGAGGAGGACCGGCAGTCCACCCGTTGGTTCCGCATCCGCCTCCCGGCCGGCTCCGGGCCTTCCACGGCCTGGCTGCCCGCGGTACGCACCAGGGAGGTGCCGGCGCTGCCGGAGTGCCGCTAGCCCTGGAGCCCCGTGGCGCTCAGCGGGCTGTCCCGGCGCAGACCTCGGCCTCGGTGAGGTAGCGCTCCACGGGACCCAGGGTGAGCATGCCGCCCGCTGCGCCCGCGTGCTCGGCCCGTGCGCCGCGCAGCGCTGTCGCCGCGCGAGCCGCGACGTCGGGCCGGTCCAGGGCGGCTGCGGCGTGCGCGGTGAGGCACCAGAGCGCTTCCTGCATGTGGTCCCCGGGCGGTTCGGGTGCGGCGGCGAGTGCGGCACGGGCCTCCTCGGCCCGGTCCTGCGCGAGCAGGACGAGCGGTGCCGCCCAGGGCAGGTACGGCCCCCAGTCGAGGCCGGGGTCGGTGGGCGCGGGGCGACCGTGCAGCAGGCGCAGGCCGAGCAGGGCGAGAGGGAGCAGGCCGCGGTGCAGCCCCGGCATACCGGATGTGGCCAGGTCGCCGTCGGCGGCGCGGTAGGCGGCCGCGGCCGTCGCGGCGGTGGGGCCGCCGGGTTCGGTGCTGCGAGCCGCGGTGACGCGGGCACGGAACCACGCGGTGAGGACGGGGACGAGCGGGGATTCGTGGGCGGCGGCGAGCGCCTCCGCCGCCGCGGCGTGCTCGGCTGCCGTACCCAGCTCACCGAGCGCCGACGCCGACTGCAGGCGCACGAGGTGTCCCAGGATCGCGAAGGCCGGCAGCCCATGGTGGCAGGCCACGCTGAGGAGTTCGGCGCCTGTCTCGTCTCGCCGCGCGGCGAGGCCAGGGCGGGTGAACGACTGCAGGAACACGCCGTTGAGCGCGAAGGCGAGCAGCGCGGGATCCTTCAGATCCCGTGCCAGGGCTTCGGCAGCGCGTGCGGCCGTGTGCGCGGTCTCGAGGGCGGCGCCGGTGGTGTCGGCGCTGCGGCTCTCGGTGGCGACGGTCGCGAGGAGCCGGGCGCGCAGGTCGGCGGGGCCGTCGGGGCCGATCCGGCGGAGGGTGCGTTCGGCCGCGGCGACGACGGCACGTGCCTGGTCGGGGTCGTCGGCGCGGCTCCAGATCGCGGGGACGTCGTAGGCGCCGATGACGCGCGCGGTCAGCGTGACGTCTCCGGTGCGTTCGGCGGCGACGATCGCGGTCAGCCGGTCGCGTCGCGAGCCGACGAGCGCGTCGCCTCCGGCCAGTGCGAGGGTGCGGGCCACGTCCACGGTCGTGCGCGGGCCCAGGGGGGTCCGCGTCGTCGTCGAACCGGTCGGACCCTGCTCCCCCGGCGGATCCAGGTCGGGTGACCCGGTGAGGATGTCGGTCTCCAGGCGCTGCATCCGGGGGCTGGGGTCCAGCCCCAGCTGTTCCACGAGCATCGTGCGGGCCCGGCGCAGGGTGGCCAGGGCTTCGGCCCGGCGCCCGTCGCGGTGGAGCGCGCGGGCCAGCAGACCCCAGGCCGGCTCGCGCCAGGGATGCTCGGCGACGTGGCCGGCCAGTTCGGCGGCCAGACCGGCCCCGCCCCCGGAGGCGAGAAGAGCGTCCGCCCTCAACTCCACTGCCTGAAGGCGCAGTTCCTCCAGCCGGAGACGTTCGTGCTCGACCCAGGAAGAGCCGGGCAGGTCGGCGTAGGCCGGCCCGCGCCACAGGGCGAGCGTCTCGCCGAGGCCCGCCGCCGTGTCAGGAGACCGGCGGGCGGCGGTCAGGGCGTCCTGGAAACGGTGGGCGTCCACCGCTTCGCGCGGCAGACGCAGCAGGTATCCGGTCCCCTGGGTGACCAGGACCCTCGGCGGTGTGCGCGGCGGCCGGTCCGGTTCGACGGCACGGCGCAGCGCGGCGACGAAGGTGCGCAGTGCGCCGACGGCGCTGCTCGGAGGGTCGTCCCACAGGTCGTCGACCAGGGCGTCGGTGGTGACCATGCGGCCCTGGGCGGCCACGAGCCGGCCCAGCACCTCTCGGTGGCGTGGACCGCCGAGGCTGATCGGCCGGCCGTCGTCGTGCCACGCCCGTACCGCGCCGAGCACCTCGATCCGCATGCCTTCCCTCCTCTCCTGATCACACCCTAGGTCGGGTGTGGCAGGGGATCTCGGGCGACAGCCCCTGCCACAGCCGGGCGGACCGCGCGTCAGCGGGCCAGCAGGTCCTCGATCGCCGCCACGATCTCGTCCGGGGCCTCCTCGGCCATGAAGTGACCCGCCCGGGTGAGGCGGTGGTCCAGGTCAGGTGCCCACGCACGCCAGACCTGTGCGGCGTCGTAGCCGAGCTGTGCGCCCCAGTCCTGCTGGATCACGGTGACGGGCATCGCGAACTGGGAGCCGGCGTCGAAGTCCGCCTGGTCCTGGACCACGTCGATGCCGGCCGAGGCGCGGTAGTCGGCGACGATCGAGTCGACCGCTCCGCCGCTCGCCCGCAGGTACTCGGCGCGCACCTCGTCCGGGATCGCCGCCGGGTCCTTGGCCCAGGTGTCGAGGAACGAGCCGAAGAACGCGTCCGCGCTGTTGGCGATCATCGTTTCCGGCAGGCCCGCGGGCTGCGCCATCAGGAACAGGTGGTAGCCGACCGCGGCCGAGCGGCCCTGCAGCACGTTCCACATGTCCAGTGTCGGTACGACGTCGAGGATGCCCAGGTGCGTGACGGTCTCCGGGTGGTCCAGGCCCGCCCGGAAGGCGACGAGGGCGCCGCGGTCGTGGCCGACCAGGGCGAACTGTTCGCAGCCCAGCCGCGAGGCGACCGAGACGACGTCCGCGGCCATGGCGCGCTTGGAGTAGGTGTCCTCGCCGGTGGCCGGAGGCTTGTCGCTGGCACCGTATCCGCGCAGGTCAGGGACGATCACCGTGTGGTCGGCGGCCAGCTTCCGTGCCACGTGCCGCCACATCAGGTGGGTCTCGGGGAAGCCGTGCAGCAGGACGACCGGGCTGCCGCTGCCCCCCACCGCGACGTTCAGCCGCACGTCGTGCGCGCCCGGCAGCCGACTGTACGCGAAGCCGGGGATCGTCAGGGTCATGGTGATACCTCTTGTTCTCACTCGCGCTGTCGTCGGTCCGTCCGGCCGACGGATACCACGGTGCACGGCGCGAATGAGCGGCGGATCAGCGTCGCGCGGCGGACAGGTCGCGCGTGCCCCTACGGGTGCATGACGATCTTTCCCACGTGCCTCCTGCGGGCCAGCTCCTCCTGCGCCTCGGCGGCCCGGTCCAGGGGGAACGTCGCGGCGACGAGCGGACGGACCGAGCCCTCGCGGGCCAGGTCCATGAGGAGGCCGAAGTGCGTGGGGGTGTGCATCGCGGAGCCGATCACCTGCGCGTTGTGCAGGTAGAGACGGCGTACGTCGAACGTCACGTCGTAGCCGCCGAGCGCACCGGCGACGACCCACCGGCCGCCTTCGCGCAGCAGCGGCAGTCCCTCACCGACCAGGTCCCCGGCGACGACGTCGAGGCCGACGTCGATGCCGTCCGGGGCGGCGGCGCGGACCTGCCCGGCGACGTCCCCGGCCCGGTCGACGACGTCGTGCGCTCCCGCTTCCCGCACCGCGTCGATCTTCGATCCGCTGCTGATGGCGAGCACCCTCGCACCCCGCGCACGGGCGAGCTGCACCAGCGCGACGCCGACTCCCCCCGACGCACCGGACACCAGGACGGTCTCCCCCTTCCTCAGCCGGCCGCGCTCGATCATGCCCAGGGCCGTGCCGTAGGCGGTCGGCAGCGTCGCGAGCTGATCGTCCGTGAGCGGGGACGCGGTGACGTCGTGCACCCGCTCCGCCGGTGCGGTCACATACTCGGCGTAGCCGCCGTCGCGCTCGCTGCCCATCAGGCCCACCGGGTTCGCGTCCGGCCCCTCGGTGTCGTAGACCGCCGGGTCGACGACCACCCGGAGGCCGACCAGGTCCGCGTCCACGCCGGCGCCGACCGCCACGACGCGGCCCGCCACATCGGCCCCCTGGATGCGCGGGAAGCCGATCGGGCCGCGCCAGCCGGAGAGCGCCTCCGGGTCACCGGGGCGGCCGTAGGCACCCTCCCGGGTCCAGAGGTCGGTGTTGTTCAGCGCGACCGCGGCAACGCGGACCAGCACCTCTCCTGTCCGCGGTACCGGCACGGCCACTTCCGCCGGACGGAGGACCTCCGGTCCGCCGTGCTCCGCGATCCGCACCGCGCGCATGGTCTCGGGCACACCCATCTCGTGAACCTCCTCACAAGTATACTGATCTGTATACCTCGCCCACGGTACACCGATCAGTGAAGGCATGCCCGCATGGAGAACACACGGCCCATGACAGCGGCCGGCCGCCGCATCTTGGCGGCGGCCGAGGAGTTGTTCTACACCCGCGGAATCACGGCGGTCGGCGTGGACCTGATCGCCGAGCGCTCAGGCGTGACCAAGCGGACCCTCTACAACCGGTTCGGCTCCAAGGACCACCTCGTGGCGGCCTACCTGACGGAGCGCGACCGCCGGTGGAGGGCGCTCGTCCTGGCCGCCGTCGACGCCCGCACCGACCCCGTCGACAAGGTCACGGCACCCTTCGACGCCCTGCGGACCTGGAGCGCGGGCAACACCCGCGGGTGCGCGTTCATCAACGCGCTGGCCGAACTCCCGGACCCCTCGCACCCCGCGCACCGCATCGCCGCGGACCAGAAGCTCTGGCTCCGGACACTGTTCGAGGAACTCGCCACCACGGCGGGCTGCCGGGAGCCCACCACCCTCGCCACCCGGCTCCTCGTCCTGCACGAAGGCACCCTCGCCACACAGCCGCTCCCCCTCGACACCCTCTCCGGGAGCGCCGACCTGGCACGGGCCCTGGTCCGGTCCGGCGCGCCGGACACACGCTGAACGAAGGCGGCCGGCCCCGCGCCGCCCACGGCGCCGGAGCACACGGCGGGACGGCGACGCGTTTGCCCGGCGCACGACGTCAGCGTTCAGTATAGTGAACGAATAGTTCGTCCACATGACCAAGTGAGGGTGCCATGCAGGTTCGCGCCTGCTCCGCGGATCCAGCGGATGCGTACGAGGAACAGGCCGGGACCCTGGTGGCGGCGCTGCCGACGCCGAAGGTCAGCAAGGGCCGGATCCGCGTCTCCTCCAGCGCCGCGCACCGGGAGCGTTCATGACGCCGGGGGGAGAGCGCCGGCCCGCCAGCAGCACCGCGATCGCCGTCGGAGCCCAGATCCGCCGGCGCCGGGAGCAGCGCGGCATGAGCAGTGCCGAGCTGGCCCGCCGGGCGGGGCTGGGCAAGGCGACGCTCTCGCAACTGGAGGCAGGGCGTGGCAATCCCACCATCGAGACCCTAGACGCGCTCGCGATCGCCCTGCGCATCCCGCTGACCGACCTGCTCGCCCGGGACACCGACCCCGGACCGGTGCTGGTGCCCGGCACCGACCTGGCCGACGGCGAAGTGGGACGCGAGCTGCTGCGCCGCATCAGCAGCGGCAACAGCCTGGAGATCTGGCGGCTGCGCCTGCCTCCCGGAACGGATCTGGACGGCGTGCCGCACGCCACCGGCACCATCGAACACCTGCTCGTCTCCTCCGGCCGCGTCACCGCCGGGCCCACCGACGCTCCCAGCGATCTGTACACCGGTGACCTGCTCGCCTTCGCCGGAGACGCTCCGCACCTCTACCGCACCGGCCCCGTGGCGGCCGACGTCACCGTCGTCATCGCCTCCCCCATTATCAGCTGAAGGACGCCCCGGAACATGAGCAGCACGACCCCCGCCCCGCCCGCCACCCAGCGGATATTCACCAGCGACAACACCGCCGGCGCCTCGCCCGAGATCGTCCGGGCCGTCGCCGACGCGGCCCGCGGCCAGGACCTGCCCTACGGCGCCGACCGCCACACGGCCGGTGCGCGCGCCCGCTTCGCCGAGGTCTTCGGACGCGACGTCGATGTCCTGCCTGTCTCCACCGGCTCCGCGGCCAACGCCCTCAGCCTGGCCGCCCTCACCCCGCCCTGGGGCAGCGTGCTGTGCCATCGCGACAGCCACGTCAACACCGACGAATGCGGAGCGCCGGAGTTCTTCACCGGTGGGGCCAAGCTCGTCCCCCTGTCCGGCGACGACGCCAAGATCGATGTGGAGCAGCTGCGTGTGGCGGCCCACCGCCGGGCCGGGGATGTGCACAGCGCGCAGCCGTCGGTGGTCAGCATCACCCAGGTGACCGAGACCGGCGCCCTCTACAGCCTCGACGAGATCCGCAGGCTGAGCGATGTCGCCAAGGAGGCGGGCCTGCGCGTCCACATGGACGGGGCCCGCTTCGCCAACGCGGTCGCCGCGCTGGGCTGCACACCCGCCGAACTGACCTGGCAGGCCGGCGTCGACGTCCTTTCCTTCGGGGCCACCAAGAACGGCGCCATGACGGCCGACGCCGTCGTCGTCTTCGACCGCGCCCTCACCCCGGAACTGTCCTTCAGGGCCAAGCGCGCCGGCCAGCTCACCTCCAAGGCCCGCTTCCAGTCCGCCCAGCTCGACGCCTATCTCACCGACGGACTGTGGCTGCGCAACGCCGCCCACGCCAATGTGATGGCCACCCGCCTCGGCAACGGCCTCAAGGCGCTCTCCAGCGCCCGCCTGCTCCACGCGGTCGACGCCAACATGCTCTTCTGCCACCTTCCCCAGCCGGTCATCGACCAGCTCCTCGCGGAAGGTTTCGCCTTCTACCACGACCGCTGGGAGCCGGGGGTCTGCCGCTTCGTCACGTCCTTCTCCACCACCGAGCAGGACGTGGACGCCTTCCTGGAAGCCGTCCGCCGCCTCACCTCCTGACACCCGGGCCGTCGTCGCCACGCGGGCCGCGCCCCGGGTGCATCGATCACCCGGGCCCCGGTCCGCAGGCCGTTGACTTCGGGTCAGGTCTGCTTGCGGCTCGCGATCTCGTCGGAAAGCTGCTGCACCTGGGCGGGGTCCACGTCCCGGGCGAGGGCGACGTAGTGGTCCATGACGGCCGGCCGGTAGCGCACGGGCAACGTCTGTCCTGGGGCGAGCCGGGTGAGCTCGGTGATCGTGAGGTCTTCGTCCGCGATACCGCGGAACGAGACGCCGCCGACGGTCTCCACGTCGAACATCAGGACCACGCGTGGATTGCTGTTGACCTCCCGCCAGTCGACGAGAACGCCGAGCGCGAGCGCCCCCGTACGCAGTTCCGCGTTGCGCTTGCGTGCATCACCGCTCAGAAGCGGGTTCGGGGCGACGCCCGGGAAGTCGGGCCCGACGCCGAGCGATTCCCGGCTCAGGTCGGGCCTGAGCTGCGCCATCAGATCGTGGGGAGACGCCCTGCGCTTCTTCTTCGAACCGAACATCCTGGCCCCTCCCTCACACCGGTGCCGGAATCCCGGCCTGGCGCTTCGCCCGCACCGCGAGTGTACGGCGCGGCCGCTCCCGGCCACCGCCGTATCGCCCCGTCCGGGTCGCCTTCTGCGGTCGCGGACGAGCTCGGTGGGTTGGGCGAAAACAAGGTGCGCGAGACACGATGACGTCGGCAGGATGCCCGGCGTGAACGAGATGCCGAGCAATGCCGTGCCGGCCCCTGCGGTCCTTGACGCCTTTGGTGTGGCGGGTTCTGCTGTCCCCCTGGCAGGTGGGCAGGGGCGAAGCGTCCTCGTCGGTGGGTCCGTGTTCAAGCCTGCCGAGGGCACCGACGAGGAGGTCGAGTGGGCGGCCTCCCTGATCGAGAAGCTGGCGTCGGACAGCGGCTTCCGCGTTCCACTGCCGTTGCGGGCCGCCGACGGGCGAAGCGTTGTGGACGGCTGGACGGCCTGCGAGTTCCTGACCGGTCGACCTGGACCGGAAGGGCACTGGACCGGTGTCCTCGGTGCCGGTCGCTCCTTCCACCGGGCTCTGCGGCATGTGCCCCGGCCCGAATTCCTTGATCGGCATGTGCACCCGTGGGCTGTGGCCGACCGGGTCACGTGGGGCGAGCAGGACATCGACGTGGTCGACGACCTCGCCGCACCGTTCTCGACCCTGCGGGAGCTGAGGCGCCCGGTGACGCAGGACACGGCTCAGCTCGTCCATGGCGATCTCACGGGCAACGTCCTGTTCGCTCCGGATCACGTGCCCGCCGTGATCGACTTCTCCCCGTACTGGCGGCCGCCGGTGTTCGCCGAGGCGATCGTGGTCGCGGACGGCCTGCTGTGGTTCGACCTGCCGTCCGACCTGGTGACGGCGGCTGGCCGCAGCCATCCCGAGTGGCCCCAGATGCTGGTGCGTGCACTGATCTTCCGGCTCGTCGCGCACAGCGAGCACGCAGGTCCAGCGGGGCGGGCTCATTCGGGTGAGCCGGACCGCTACGCGAGGGCGATCGAGGTGGTCAGGCAGCTGGCGAGGTCCTAGGACGCACCTGAGCAGCGGTCATGGTCGGAGCCGGAGTCCGGTCGAGGCGAGGATGCCGGTGCCGTGGAAGATGTGGGCGCGCCTGTCGAATCTCGTGGCCGCGGCCCGGACAGGCCCTGGTGGACCCCGGGGCCGGGGACGGGTGGGGTCCGCGGACGCGGTCGTTCGCCCTGCGGCCCGAACAGGACCAGGTACTCGACCGGCGTGCCCGGGCCGGCGTTCGCGACCCCGTGCGGGGTGCGGGTGTCGAACTCGGCGACGTCCCCGGCGGCCAGGACCAGGTCCTGGCTGCCGAGCGCGAGCCGGAGCCGCCCGTACAGGACGCACAGCCACTCATGGCCCTCGTGGGAGACCTGCCGGGGCCGGTTGGGCTCCTCCTCGACGGCGGGCAGCACATGCTTGTGGGCGTGCAGCCCGCCGACGTACGGGGTGAGCGGCAGCACCGTCTTGCCGTCCCCGGAGGTGCGCCGCGCGGGCGCGGGGCGCTCGGGCGCGGGGGCGGGGGCGGTACCGGCCAGGTAGTCCAGGGAGACGCCGTACTCCTCGGCCAACCGCAGCAAGACCTCCAGGGTGGGCTTGCGCCGGCCGGTCTCGATTCGCGAGAGCGTGCTCGGCGCGATGCCGGTCGCACAGCTGACACCGGCGAGCGTGGAGCCGTGCCGCTCGCGCGCGGCCCGCAGCCTGGGCCCCATCGCCGCCGTCGTGCCGTCCGGATGGCCGCTCGTCACCGTTCCCACTCCTCCAGTCGTACCGCTCCCCGTCCTGTGCTGCGATCTTGCCAGGCTGGCAACACCGATCGCGCCGGGAGACGGCCGCGCCGCATGATCGACGGGTATCCGCGTCCGACCGCGTACCGAGGAGAAGCCCATGCGGCCCGAGCCCACCGCCGAGTTCCGCCACCGCACCGTCGAGGCCCCCGCCGGGCGGATCCACCTGGTCGAGCAGGGCACCGGCCCGCTGGTGCTGCTGGTGCACGGGTTCCCCGAGTCCTGGTACTCCTGGCGCCGCCAGCTCCCGGCCCTCGCCGCCGCCGGGTACCGCGCGGCGGCGATCGACGTACGCGGCTACGGCCGTTCCTCCAGGCCCGCCGCGACCGACGCCTACCGGATGCTGGACCTGGTGGAGGACAACCTCGCCGTGGTGCGCGCGCTCGGCGAGGAGAGCGCGGTGGTCATCGGCCACGACTGGGGATCGAACATCGCCGCCTCCTCCGCCCTGCTCCACCCTGCGGTCTTCCGCGCCGTCGGCCTGCTGAGCGTCCCCTACGCACCACCGGGCGGCCCCCGCCCCACCGACGTCTTCAGCACGATCGGAGGCGCTGAACAGGAGTTCTACGTCTCATACTTCCAGGAGCCCGGCCGCGCCGAGGCGGAGATCGAGCCCAACGTCCGGGGCTGGCTCGCCGGCTTCTACGCGGCACTGTCCGCCGACACCATGCCCGCCGAGGGCGATCCCGACCCGCACTTCGTCGCCCACGACGGCCGACTGCGCGACCGCTTCCCCGCGGGCGAGCTCCCCGCCTGGCTGAGCGAGGACGAACTCGACGTCTACGCGGCGGAGTTCGAGCGCACCGGCCTGACCGGGGCCCTCAATCGCTACCGCAACATGGACCGGGACTGGGAAGACCTCGCTCCCCACCGCGGGGCCCCGATCGAGCAGCCGTCCCTGTTCGTCGGCGGCACCCTGGACGCCTCCACCACCTGGATGGCCGACGCCGTCGACGCCCACCCCCGCACCCTGCCCGGTCTGTCCGCCTCCCACCTGCTCGAAGGCTGCGGCCACTGGATCCAGCAGGAACGCCCTGACGAGGTCAACCGGCTGCTGACCGACTGGCTCCGCACGCTCCAGGACTGAACCGGACACCCGATCACCCCGGCCCGGGCACCCCGCGCTCCCCGGCGGTCACGCCCGGCCGGGGGCGGAGGCCAGCACGGCGGTGACGTACGTCGCCAGGTGCGCCCGCATCGCCTCCCGTGGCACGCGCCCTTCTCCGGCCAGATGCTCGACGAGGTCGGCTCGCGTGGTGGCGAGCAGGGCATGAGCGGTGAAGTCGCCGTCAGGGAACCCGGGAATCTGCTCCAGTACGGACCGGAGCATGCCGTGCCACCGCTCGTAGTGCTCGGCCCGGTAGGGGCTGCCGCTCCCGCCTGCCTCCAGGGCCAGCGCGAGGCGCCGGTTGTCGAGCTTGAAGCACAGGACGGCGTCGAGCAGCGCCGGCACGCGTTCCCGGGGCGGGGCCGTGGGGCCCAGTGGCGGCGGACCGCTCTCCACGGCCTCCCTGATCGGTTCGAGCCGCGCCTCGTACAACGCGCGGAGCAGTCCGGCGCGATCACCGAAGGCCCGGAAGAGCGTGCCCTTGCCGACCCCTGCCGCTGTCGCGACGGCGGCCATGGTGACGCCCTCGGGGCTCTCACCGCCGGCGAAAAGGGCGTCGGCGGCCGCCAGTACGGCCTCCTGGTTGCGGGAGGCATCCCTGCGGGACCTGCGCTCGGGCATGTTGCTGCTCCTCCGGTTGCAAAGCGGACCACGGGTCCGTATCTTCAAAGCGGACCGCCGGTCCGAATCCTGCGACCTGAAGGATACCCATGTCCGTACCGACGTCCCCAGCGGATCTGTACCGCCACAGCCTGCGACTGCTGCTCGACAAGGACATCTCCGCGTGGGTCGGCCTGTGGGCCGGGAACGGGGTCATGGAGTTCCCGTTCGCCCCCGACGGCTGGCCCCGGCGACTGGAGGGCAGGGAAGCCGTCGCCGCCTACATGCGCCACTATCCCGACCACATCGATCTGCACGACTTCCCCGAACTGCGGATACACGAGACCACCGATCCGGAGACCATCGTCGTCGAGATGCGCGGTGTCGGCCGCCTGGTCGGGACCGACGCGCCCTTCGACATGACCTACATCGCCGTGGTGACCGTGCGGGACGGCCGATTCACCTCCTACCGCGACTACTGGAACCCCCTCACCGTCCTCGAAAGCGGCGCCGACCTCACCGGGAGCACGCGATGACCACCACCCCCACGATTCTGGTCGTCGGCGCCACCGGCACCACCGGCGGCCGCACCGTCGCCCGGCTGGCGAGCGCCGGGCACCACGTGCGGGCGGCCAGCCGTCGGGCCCGCCCGGTCGCGGGCGCCGAGCCGGTCGCCTTCGACTGGTACGACCCCGCCACCCACGCCGCCGCCCTCGACGGAGCCGACCGCGTCTACCTCGTACCGCCCGTGGGTGACTCCGACCCCGCGGCGACCATGGTTCCGTTCCTGCGACTGGCCCGCTCCATGGGCGTGCGCCGCGCGGTGCTGCTCAGTTCCTCGGCCGTTCCCGAGGGCGGGCCGGCGGTGGGAACGGTGCACCAGGCCCTGCCCGGCCTGATCGACCAGTGGGCGGTCCTGCGGCCGTCGTGGTTCATGCAGAACTTCACCGGTGACCACGCGCACGGCCGCAGCATCCGCGACGACGGTGTCATCCGGACCGCCACCGGAAACGGCAGGGTCGGCTTCGTCGACGCGGAGGACATCGCAGCCGTCGCCGCCCGCGCGCTCACCGACGAGCGGGCGCCCGACACCGACCTGGTCCTCACGGGACCCGAGACCCTCAGCCACGACGACATCGCCGCGGCCGTCACCGAGTTCACCGGCCGGCCCGTGGCCCACCACCGGCTGTCCTACGAGCAGATGCGCGATCGCCTCACCACGGAGCTGCCGGTGGAGTTCGCCGCGCTGCTGGCCGGCCTGGACCGCGGCATCGCCGGAGGGGCGGAGGACCGCGTCACCGACACCGTCCAGCGCGTCACCGGCCGCCCCCCGCACACCTTCCGCTCCGTCCTCGAGAGGGAGATGCGACGCGACAGGTGACACGCCGCGGCCCTCGCACCGCCGCCCGGGGCCGCCACCGGACACCATCGCTCCGGGCGGCTCCGGGCGGCCCACGAGCGCGCACCGGACCGTCGGCGCGGCGAGCGGCGGCCCGCCGGCCCTTGCCGACGGGCCGCCGGAGACCGGACCCGCGCACAGCGGCCCCCGCCCGGCCGGAGGGACTCACCGTGCCTGACCGTCAGGAGGCCTCCCCGGAACGCGCCGACGCGAGCAGCTGCGTCTCCCAGCCGAAGGCGACGCCGGTGGCGCCCCCGTGCTGGAGCAGGACCTCGGTCATGCCCGGATACGTCTTCTCGCGGGCCCAGTCGCGCTGCCACTCCCCCGCGACGGCCTGCCAGGTGATCGGCACCACGCCCGCCTGGACCATGCGCCGCACGGCCATCTCATGAGCCTCCTTCGAGGCGCCGCCCGAGGCGTCGGTGACGACGAACACCTCGAAGCCCTCACCCGCCGCCTGGATGGCCGGCATCGCGACACAGATCTCCGTCCAGAGACCGGCGATGATCAGCTTCTTGCGGCCGGTCGCCTTGACGGCGTCGACGACACGTTCGTCCTCCCAGGTGTTGATGAACGTGCGGTCGATCGGCTTCTGCTCGGGGAACACGTCCTGCAGCCCCTTGATGAGGTAGCCACCGCGCTCCTCCAGCACCGTCGTGAGGACGGTCGGCACGTCGAACACCTTGGCCGCACGGGCGAGCCCCACGACGTTGTTCACGACCATCGTGGGTTCGTGGCTGTTCAGGTTGGCGAACTGGAACGGCTGGTGGTCGATCAGGACGACGACGCTCTCCTCGGGCGTCAGCAGTGCCTGGAGTCCGGACTTCGCTTCCTTGCTCATGGGATCCCTTTCCGGGTTCTGTCTTCGCGTGCTCGGGATGTTCGGAAGGACGCCGCCGATCTCGACGCCGGAATACGGCCGTACGCGTCCGCGCGGGGCGGACGTGGGACCAGGTCGGCCGACCACCGCGCGGAGACGGCCGGCACCGCACCCGACATCGCCTCAGCAGCGGCGAGGTAACGGCACCGAGACCGTCCGGCCCGACCAAGTGGTTGACACGTCACCTACGTTAGCAGCGATGGTGGACGTGTCAACTACTTGCCTGGCATTCGGAGTTCACCCTGTTCACGGACCCGCGAGCGCGCCCGTGACGCGCCTGATCGGCCCGACGAGCGTGCGAGGGGTACGCCGCCCTCGGCGATCGCCAGGAAATCCCCGCCCCTGGGTCTCGTCGCCCCGGAAACGGCGAGCCCGGCCTCATCGGACGTCGCGTCACCGTCCCCGCAGACGGCTGGGAGGGCAGAGGCCCTCGGTAAACTGCCCCCATGGACGCACCGCCGCGCTGGCTCGTCGGGGAAGAAAAAGCCGCCTGGGACAACTTCATCCGCATGCAGGAGAAGCTCATCGGCCGGCTGTCCCGCCACGTCCAGTCCGAGTCGGGGATGTCCGCGTCCGACTACGTCGTGCTCGCCGGCCTCACCGAAAGGGGCCGCGGGCGGATGCGCCTGCTGGATCTGGCCAAACTCGTGGAGTGGGAGAAGAGCCGGATGTCCCACCAGGTCACGCGGATGACGAAACGCGGGCTCCTGACCAGGGAGGACTGCCCCGACGACGGACGCGGCGCGTTCATCGTCGCCACCCCGGCCGGTTACGAGGCGATCGAGGAGGCCGCGGGCCTGCACGTCGAGCACGTCCGCCGCCTGTTCATCGACGCCCTGACACCGAGTCAGCTCGGGGAGCTCGCCCGCATATCCGAACGCGTCCTGGCGCACATGGAGGAGCAGGCGGACTGACCGGGGGCGGAGACACGGCTCAGGTCGGGTCCGGCAGGGACGAGGCACGGACACCTGCTCCACCGCCGCACAAGGGACGGCATCCGAGCCCGGAAAACGCCGGCGGCACCCTGGATCCGCAAAGCGCGGTGGCCCCGACCGGCTCTCTCCGGTCGGGGCCACCGCGCGTGTGCGGAGCCCGCCCGCACCCGGGCCTCGATGCCGTCGGAGGGGCCGACCCAGGCCGGCTCGGTGCCGCCGCGTGCGGCGCCGCTCTCCCCATGACCGCTGTCACCGTCGAGCCGCAGCCATCGGGACCACTGCCCCGATTCCACCAGCCGCGTACGCACCTCGATCGCACCGGGGACGTGCAGTGCCGGATCCGTCCATGTCACCCCCACCATGCTGAACGGCTCCGTCCTCCGCTGCTTCAGGGGAGTCACCGAGCGAGTCGGTGTCCCCGTCGCCCTCCACCTCCGGGCAACCGAGCCCCACACCGACCGTGAGTGCGCCGCCCGCGCCGCCTTCCACGGCGCCGCAGCCCCCGGTCACGTCACGTGCCGACTGGGGCGCGGACGAATCGATCAGCCCGGAGGAGCCGGGTCCCTGCAGTGCCGCCCGTACCGCGAAGTCAGGTGTGGCGACCACCTGGTCGATGATCGCCTACAACCGGGCCGGCAACACCAGGACCGCTCAAGATCGTCGTGGTCGGCACCAGCGGCCGTCACGACCGACGGCATCGTCTACGTCAAGTAACCACCCGTCCCCCACCGGCTCAGGGCCGGGCACACTGCCGTACGTGCCCGGCCCGGGCCGGGTCCCCGGCGTCGACGCGACTCGCCGCGATCCGGCCCCCGAGCACCCGAGCTTCCGCCGAGAACACCATGCCCCGCGTCGAGGAGCGGCCGTGACCTACTACCCCGACCTGACCACCTACGAGTACGACGCGTCGGGCCAGGAGATGCTCAACGTCGGCTGGTTGACGCCCGGCCACGCCTACCGCACGGGAATCGTGGACGACCGTGTGACCGATGCCCTGAAGGCGCTCTGCAGTGCATACGACAACCAGATGCGCGGTGTCCACCACTGCGAGTTCTGCTCAACCGAGCGGCCCGTGATTCTCGGCGGTCCCGCCCTCGACACCCAGGTGTGGCTCGGCTCCGCCGAGATCCGGGCGCGGGGGGCCGACGGCACCGTCTACTCGGCTCCTAACCTCGTCATCCACTACATCGCCGAACACCGCTACTGCCCTCCCGTGGAGTTCTGCCGGGCGGTGGTCAGGACGGCCGGAGCGGATACCACCGACGAGCTCGTCCTGTCCGATGACTAGGTACAGGGGCGCGGAGAGGGAAGCGGTGCACGCGGTGGGTGTGAAAGTGAAGGCGCAGTCGTGTGCCGAAGGCCACGGGCCCGCTTCCTCGGCTCCGCTCCCGGGGTGACCGCTCGCCGCGCTCGGGCCGGGGCCGCGTGCGGCCCCGGCCCGAAGACGGCAGTCGTCTGCGCCGCGACCGCGTAACCGCAGGTCAGTCGTCCTTCTTCACCGGCTCCAGAATCGCCACGCACTCCACGTGGTGCGTCATCGGGAACAGGTCGAACGCCCGCAGCGTCCGCACCCGGTACCCCCCGTCCCGGAAGTACGCGATGTCCCGGGCCAGGGCCGCCGGGTCGCACGCCACGTACGCGATGCGGCGCGCGCCGAGCGCGACCAGCTGCTTGACCGTGGCCTTGCCGGCGCCCGCGCGCGGCGGGTCCAGGACGATCAGGTCGCACTCGGTGATGCCCGTGCGCGGCAGGACCTGGTCGACCTTGCCGTGCTCGATGCGGACCCGGTCCAGGTCCTTCAGGTTGTGACGGGCGTCCTCGACCGCGCGCTTGCCGGACTCGATGCCCAGCACCGCGCCCTTCTCGCCGATCCGCTGGCCGATGGCGCCCGCGAAGAGGCCCACACCGCAGTACAGGTCCAGCGCCGTGTCGTTCTTGCGGGGCAGCAGGCCCTGCATGACCGCGCGGACCAGGGTGTCCGCGGCCTGCGGGTGGACCTGCCAGAAGCCGCCCGAACCGACGCGGTACGTACGGTCGTCGGCCCGCTCGCGCACGAAGGCGCGGCCGTGGACGCGGTGGACGCCGCCGTCCTTCTCGTCGACGCGCATCACCGAGACGGGCTTGTCCAGCTCGACCAGCGGGAGCCGGCCGCCCTCGCGCGGGGTCAGGATGACCTGGCGGTCGTGGGAGCCGGTGGCGGAGATGGCCTCCACCGTCGCCATCTGCGGCCAGTCCTGCTTCTCGATGCCGAGCTCGGAGACGCCCGGGGCGGCGATCATGCAGTGGTCGATCGGCTGGACCTCGTGCGAGCGGTGCTTGCGGAGGCCTACCAGGCCGTCGGCGTCGACGGCGTACTGCACCCGGGTGCGCCAGGCCGGGACCTGGCCCGCCGGAAGCTTGTCACCCTCGGCCGGCATGACCGTGCCGTCCCAGCCGGCCTCCTCGGGCGTGAGGCCCGCCAGGCGCTGGAGCTGTTCGGCGATCACTTCGCCCTTGAGGCGGCGCTGGGCACCCGGCTTGGCGTGCTGCCAGTCGCAGCCGCCGCACTTGCCGGGACCGGCGTACGGGCAGGGGGCCTCGACCCGGTCCTTGGACGCCTCGATGACGGTGACCGCGTCGGCCCGCAGGAAACGTGCGCCGGTCTCGCCCTCGGTGACCCGGGCGACGACCTTCTCGCCGGGGAGGGTGTGGCGCACGAAGAGGACCTGGCCCTCGGACGTCCGGGCGATGCAGTGGCCGCCGTGGGCGACGGGCCCGACCTCGACCTCGTACTCCCGGCCGACCAGGGATTCCCCGGCCTGAACCTCCCCGGCCTGCGACGACGTGGATTCGTTCTGCATGAGGGGGTGGCTCCAGAGATCGGGGTGGGAGAGGAGAGGCGGAAGCCGGAACGGAAAACGGGAAACGGCCGGACAACAGCCCACCAGTCTACGTGGGCGGAAGCCGGCCGCTTACCACAGGCGGAGTCCGGAGTCAGCCCTTCTGGCTGGGCTCCTTGGGCTGCCGCCGTTCCACGGGGCCGCGGCGGACCGAGCCCGGAGCGATCCAGTCGGCACGCCTGCGCGCGCGGAGCTTCGCCGCCTCGGAGGACTCGAGCTGGTACGGCACCGAGGTGACCATCACGCCGGGCGTGAACAGCAGCCTGCCCTTCAGCCGCAGCGCGCTCTGGTTGTGCAGCAGGTGCTCGTACCAGTGCCCGACGACGTACTCCGGGATGTAGACACTGATCACGTCGCGTGGCCGGTCCTTGCGCAGGCTCTTGACGTAGTCGATGACCGGCCGGGTCACCTCGCGGTAGGGCGAGTCGAGGATCTTGAGCGGGATGTCGATGCCGCGACGTTCCCAGTCCTCCTTGAGCGCCTTCGTCTCGGCGTGGTCGACGCTGATGGAGAGCGCCTCCAGTTGGTCGGACCGCACCAGCTTGGCGTACGCGAGGGCGCGCAGCGTGGGCCGGTGGAGCTTGGAGACCAGGACGATCGAGTGGACGCGCGAGGGGCGGATGCTGTCGTCGGGACGCGTCTCCGGAGCGGCGATCTCCTCCGCGACCCGGTCGTAGTGCTTGCGGATCGCGGTCATCGTGCCGAAGAAGATCACCATGCCGAGCAGCGCGACCCAGGCGCCGTGGGTGAACTTGGTGGCGAGCACGACGACCAGGACCAGGCCGGTGAAGAACGCGCCGAAGGTGTTGATCGCCCGGGAGCGGATCATGTGCCGCCTCGCCGCGGGGTCCTTCTCGGTACGCAGATGACGGTTCCAGTGCCGCACCATGCCGGTCTGGCTGAGCGTGAAGGAGACGAACACACCGACGATGTAGAGCTGGATCAGCCGGGTCGAGTCCGCTCCGTAGATCCAGACGAGCAGGATCGCGGCGCCGGCGAGCAGCACGATGCCGTTGGAGAAGGCCAGCCGGTCGCCGCGGGTGTGGAGCTGGCGCGGCAGGTACCGGTCCTGGGCGAGGATCGAGCCGAGCAGCGGGAAACCGTTGTACGCGGTGTTCGCGGCGAGGAAGAGCACGAGGGCGGTGGCCGCCGCGAGGAAGACGAAGAGGAACGTGCCCTCACCGAAGACGGCTGCGGCGACCTGGGAGATCACCGGGTCCTGGGTGAAGCCCGCGCCGACCGGGGAACCGTTGTGGATCAGGTCCTTCGCCGGGTTCTCCGCCATCTTCACGTCGGTGGCCATGGCGAGGCCGATGATGCCGCAGAACATCGTGACGGCGAGCAGGCCCATCGCCGCGAGGGTGGTCGCCGCGTTCTTGCTCTTCGGCTTGCGGAAGGCGGGGACCCCGTTGCTGATCGCCTCGACACCCGTGAGGGCCGCACAGCCGGAGGAGAAGGCGCGCAGCAGCAGGAAGACGAGCGCGAAGCCCGCCAGCCCCTGGTGCTCGGGCTTGATCTCGTAGTCCGAGGTGGGCGCGTGCATGGTGTCCCCGAGGGCGAGCCCCCGGAACGCCCCCCAGAGGATCATCGCGAAGACACCGGCCACGAACAGGTAGGTCGGGATGGCGAAGAGCTTGCCCGACTCCTTGACGCCGCGCAGGTTCATCAGCGTCAGCAGCACGATGGCGCCGACGGCGCAGGCCGTCTTGTGCTCGACGACGAAGGGGATCGCGGAGCCGAGGTTCTCGACGCCCGAGGAGATCGACACGGCCACGGTGAGGACGTAGTCGACGAGCAGGGCGCTGGCCACGGTCAGGCCGGCCTTGGGCCCGAGGTTGGTGGTGGCGACCTCGTAGTCCCCGCCCCCGCTCGGGTAGGCACGCACGTTCTGCCGGTACGAGGCGACGACGGTGAACATCAGGACCACGACCGCGACCGCGATCCAGGGGCTGAAGTGGTACGCCGACACGCCCGCGATGGACAGCACGAGGAGGACTTCCCCGGGTGCGTACGCAACGGAGGACAGGGGGTCGGATGCGAAGACGGGGAGGGCGATGCGCTTGGGGAGGAGCGTCTCCCCCAGCTTGTCGCTGCGCAGCGCCCGGCCGATCAGGATCCGTTTGGGCACGTCGGTCAGTTTGGACACGGTGAGGATCGTAAGCGCTGCCGGGACACGCCGCCGAGGCACCACCCCCTCGGAACCCCGAAAACCTTCATAATTACCCGCCCTCACCGCAAAAGTCCATGGAATCCTTAACGAAATCCTTGCGGTTCAGCGGCTCCCCGGAGCTCCGGCCGGTCCCGCTTTTGCTCATCGGCCCGCGGCGTACGCACACTCGGTTGAGGCGGCACGGACGTCGCCGCATAAGCTCATCCACGGGCGACGCCGGAGGCGGTTGCCCCATTGTCTGCCCCGCAAGCTGAGAGAGAAGTGTGAGCAGGGTGTTTTCGCAGGTCATCCGGACGACCAGGACGGCGAGGTAGGCGCGAGGTGCACATCGTCATCATGGGCTGCGGGCGCGTCGGAGCCGCTCTCGCGCAGACCCTGGAGCAGCAGGGGCACACGGTCGCCGTGATCGACCAGGACCCCACGGCGTTCCGTCGTCTCGGTTCCGGCTTCGGCGGCCGTCGTGTCAGCGGGGTCGGTTTCGACCAGGACACCTTGCGTGAGGCGGGGATCGAGGAGGCCGGCGCGTTCGCGGCGGTCAGCAGCGGCGACAACTCCAACATCATCGCCGCCCGGGTGGCCCGCGAGATGTTCGGCATCGAGAACGTCGCGGCGCGCATCTACGACCCGCGGCGTGCGGAGGTCTACCAGCGGCTGGGCATCCCCACCGTCGCGACCGTCCGCTGGACGGCGGACCAGATGCTGCGGCGTCTGCTGCCGTCGGGCGCGGAGCCGCTGTGGCGCGACCCGAGCGGTGGTGTGCAGCTCGCCGAGGTGCACACGACGCCGTCCTGGATCGGGCACAAGATCAGCACCCTGCAGGAGGAGACGGGCGTCCGCGTCGCCTTCCTCACCCGGTTGGGTGAGGCCATACTGCCCACCTCGCAGACGGTTCTGCAGGAGGGCGACCTCGTTCACGTGATGATGCGTACGGACGAGATCGCGAAGGTCGAGGAGGCCTTCGCCGAAGGTCCCGAGGAGGGCGGTCACTGATGCGCGTCGCGATTGCCGGGGCCGGTGCGGTGGGCCGTTCCATCGCGGCCGAGCTCCTGGAGAACGGGCACGAGGTGCTGCTGATCGACAAGGCGCCGACCGCCATCTCGGTGGAGCGCGTCCCCATGGCCGAGTGGCTCTTGGCGGACGCCTGTGAGATCACGTCGCTCGACGAGGCGGCGCTCCAGCGGTGCAACGTCGTGATCGCCTCGACGGGCGACGACAAGGTCAACCTGGTCGTCTCGCTGCTCGCGAAGACCGAGTACGGCGTCCCGAGGGTCGTGGCCCGGGTCAACAACCCGAAGAACGAGTGGCTGTTCAACGAGTCCTGGGGTGTCGACGTCGCGGTCTCCACCCCGCGCCTGATGTCGGCGCTGGTCGAGGAGGCGGTGAGCGTCGGTGATCTGGTCCGGCTGCTGCGCTTCAGCCACGGCGACGCCAACCTGGTCGAGCTGACGCTGCCCCCGGAGTCCGCCCTGGCCGGCATCCGGGTCAGCGACGTGGACTGGCCCGAGGACACCTCGCTCGTCACGATCATCCGGGGCACGCGGGTGCTGACGCCCAGCCCCGAGGAGACCCTGGAAGCCGGTGACGAGCTGCTGTTCGTGGCCGCCCAGGCGCGCGAGGAGCAGCTGGAAGACCTGCTGTCGGTCCGCCGGGAGCTGTCCGAGGACTGAGTCGGCGCGTACACGTGTGGGGCCCCGGACCGTTGGTACAGGTCCGGGGCCCCACACGTGTACGCGCCGCGTCAGAACTCGGAGTTGCGGGCCTCCACGGCCCGGGCGTCCGCTGCGGCCTTGCGGGCCTTCTCGGCCTTCTCCTCCGCCTCCATCTCGGCGAAGACGTCGATCGGCGGCGGCGCCTTGGCCAGGAAGACCCAGGTCAGGTAGACGGCGAGCAGGAACGGCGGGATCTTCAGCGCGACCAGGACCCAGCCGAGCTGGGTGGTGTCGGCCCACCAGTACAGGGGGAAGAGGATCGCGCACTTGGCGAGGAGGATCAGCCCCCACGCGTAGCTGGCCTTGGCGTACGCCTTCTTACGGCCGGGGTTCCTGGTGCGCCAGGAGAGGTTCTCCTTGAAGACCGGTCCGAGGATCAGCCCGATCAGCGGCACACCCGCGAGGGTCGTGACCAGGTACGCGAGGGCCAGGCCGAGCGTGTAGATCATGCCCGGCAGGTAGAAGTCCTTGGCGTTGCCCGTCATCTTCGCGAAGAGCACACCGAAAGCCACGCCGAAGACGCCGCTGAAGGCGTGCTTGACGGTGTCCTTGCGGAGCAGCCGGACGACGACGAGGAGCAGGGAGACGGCCAGCGCGGCGACCGCCGAGGCCGTCAGGTCCTTGTTGATGGTGAAGATCGTGACGAAGAGCAGCCCGGGAAGGACTGTCTCCACCATGCCGCGCACGCCGCCGAAGGCCTCGAAGAGCGCGGCTTCCGTGACCGCCTTCGCGTCGGCGTCCTGCTGGTCGGTGCGGTGGGGCTGGTCCGTATCGGACGTCGGCTTGTCGAGAGACGTCACCGGCTACTCCTTGCCGAGCGGTCGGAGTTCGTATTTGGGGTTGAACAGCACCCGGCGCCCGTGGCTCATGGCCACGCGTCCCGACGCGATGAGCTTGCGGCCCGGCTCGATGCCGACGATGGAACGCCGGCCCAGCCAGACCACGTCGAGCGGCGCGGTGCCGTCGAACAGCTCCGCCTCCAGGGCGGGCACTCCGGCCCGCGGACGCAGGGTGACGGTCCGCAAGGTACCAGTGACCTTCACGATCTGGCGGTCCGTGCACTCGGAGATGCGCGTGCAGCCCGACGCGTGCGTGTCCTCCTGCAGCTCCTCGGACTCGAGGTCCTCCTGGGAGCTGGCCAGCCGGTCGAGCATGCGGCGGAAGCGGCCTGACGGCTTCGCCGCCCTGCCGGGCTTCTCGAATCGGGGAACAGCGCTCATACCCGAAGGGTACCGGTCTCCCGTGGTGGGGGCGGGCCTGGACAGATCCACTCGGACGAGTGAAGCCCGATCACTCCGGAACGGGACGTCCGCGCTCGAAGCGGTAGCCCATGCCGGGCTCGGTGACGAAGTGTCTGGGGTGCGAGGGGTCCGCCTCCAGCTTGCGGCGCAGCTGGGCCATGTAGACGCGCAGGTAGTTGGTCTCGGTGCCGTACGAGGGGCCCCAGACCTCCTGGAGCAGCTGCTTCTGGCTGACGAGCCGCCCCGCGTTGCGGACGAGGACCTCCAGCAGGTGCCACTCGGTGGGCGTGAGGCGTACGTCGCGGCCCTCACGGTGGACCTTCTTGGCCGCCAGGTCGACGGTGAAACCCTCGGTCTCGACGATCACCAGGTCGTCCCCGCCGTCCTGGCCGACGGGTTCCGCCCGGCGTACGGCGGCGCGCAGCCGGGCCAGGAGCTCGTCCATCCCGAACGGCTTGGTGACGTAGTCGTCGGCCCCGGCGTCCAGGGCCTCGACCTTCTCGTCGGAGGTGTGCCGCGCCGAGAGCACGAGGATCGGCACCCTCGTCCAGCCGCGCAGCCCTCTGATCACCTCGACGCCGTCCATGTCCGGCAGGCCGAGGTCGAGGACGACGACGTCGGGGTGACGGGCCGCCGCGAGCTGCAGGGCGGTCGCCCCGTCGGGCGCGGCGTCCACCTCGTACCTGCGCGCCTTGAGGTTGATCACGAGGGCGCGCACGATCTGCGGCTCGTCGTCGACCACGAGCACCCGGGTCATCGCGGACCTGCCTTTCGGAAGTACGTGTACGGGGTGGGAGGACACCCCGGGAGTCTCATGAGCTGGGGACCATGAGCTGGGGAGACGTCATGAGCTGATCTGCGCGGGCGGTACGGGGCCGGCCCGTACCTGTCCGGGAGCGGCGGTGAGGGTGAGGACCATGGTGAGGCCTCCACCGGGGGTGTCCTCGGCGTCGAGCGTGCCGCCCATGGACTCCACGAAGCCGCGCGCGACCGCGAGACCCAGGCCGACGCCGGCACCGCGCGGAGCGTCACCGTAGCGCTGGAAGGGCTCGAATATGCGTTCCTTGGCCTCGTCGGGGACTCCGCGCCCGCGGTCGGCCACCCGCAGCTCGACGCGTTCCCCCAGGGCGCTGGCCGCCACCGTGACGCGTTCCCGGCCGGGGTTGTACTTGACGGCGTTCTCGACGATGTTGGCGACGGCCCGCTCCAGCAGCCCCGGGTCCACGGCCACCATGGGCAGCGTCTCGGGGATGTCGAGGTCGACGCTGCCCTCCGGTACGCCGCCGAGGGCCATGGGGACGACCTCGTCGAGGTCGAGCTCACGGATCAGCGGGGTGACCGTGCCGGTCTGCAGGCGTGACATGTCGAGCAGATTGCCGACGAGGTGGTCCAGGCGGTCGGCCCCGTCCTCGATGGCCGCGAGGAGCTCCGCCTCGTCCGCGTCGGACCACGCGACGTCGTCCGAGCGCAGGGAGCTCACGGCGGCCTTGATGGCGGCCAGCGGGGTACGCAGGTCGTGGCTGACGGCGGCGAGCAGGGCGGTCCTGATCCGGTTGCCCTCAGCGAGCCGCCTGGCCGCCTCCGCCTCTCCCACCAGGCGCTGCCGGTCCAGGACGACGGCGGCCTGCGCGGCGAAGGCGCCGAGGACCCGGCGGTCCTCCGCGGGCAGCACACGGCCGGAGAGCGCCAGCGCCATGTGGTCACCGACGGGCATGTCCACGTCCGCGTCGTCGGGACGGGCCACCGGTGCGGGGCCGACGGATCCGGCGCAGGTCCAGGGCTCGACGTCGCTCTGCCGCTCCAGGAGGGCGACGGATTCCATGCCGAAAGTCTCGCGGACCCGGCCCAGCAGGGCGTCCAGAGCCGTCTCGCCCCGCAGGACGCTCCCGGCGAGGGTGGAGAGGATTTCCGACTCGGCGCGCAGCCGGGCCGCCTGGTGGGTACGGCGGGCCGCCAGATCGACCACGGAGGCGACCGCGACCGCCACCGCGAAGAAGATCACGATGGCGACGAAGTTCTCCGGATCCTGCACGGTCAGCGTGTGGGTGGGCGGCGTGAACCAGTAGTTCAGGAGCATGGAGCCGACGGCGGCCGAGGCCAGGGCGGGTGTGAGCCCGCCGAGCAGCGCGGCGGCGACCGTCAGGAAGAGGAAGAGCAGGACGTCGTTGGCGAGCCCCGGCCCGTTCTCCATGCCGTGCAGGAGGAGGGTCAGGAGGGCCGGTCCGCCGACGCCGGCCAGCCAGCCCGAGATGATCCGGGCCCGGCTGAGCCGTGCCCCGCGGGCGATGGGCAGGCCGCGTCCCTTGGCGACCTCCTCGTGCGTGACGATGTGCACGTCGAGGTCGGGGCCGGACTCCCGGGCGACGGTGGCGCCCACCCCGGGGCCGTAGACGTACTGCCAGGTCTTGCGACGGCTGGAGCCGAGGACGATCTGGGTGGCGTTGACCCCCCGGGCGAAGGCCAGGAGCGCGGAGGGTATGTCGTCGCCGATGACGTGGTGGAAGGTGCCCCCGAGGTCCTCGACGAGGGTGCGCTGGACCGCGAGCTCCTTGGGCGACGCGGAGGTCAGGCCGTCGCTGCGGGCGATGTACACCGCGAGGATCTCGCTGCCCGATCCCTTGGCGGCCATCCGGGAGGCGCGGCGGATGAGCGTGCGGCCCTCCGGTCCCCCGGTCAGTCCGACGACGATGCGCTCGCGCGCCTGCCAGGGCGCGCTGATGTCGTGTTCGCCGCGGTACTGCTGGAGGTACTCGTCGACCCGGTCGGCGACCCACAGGAGCGCCAGCTCGCGCAGGGCGGTGAGGTTGCCGGGGCGGAAGTAGTTGGACAGGGCGGCGTCGACCTTGTCGGACTGGTAGATGTTGCCGTGGGCCATGCGGCGCCTCAGCGACTGGGGCGACATGTCGACGAGTTCGATCTGGTCCGCACGCCGGGCGACCTCGTCGGGGATGGTCTCCTGCTGCCGCACCCCGGTTATCGCCTCCACGACGTCACCCAGGGACTCCAGGTGCTGGATGTTGACGGTGGAGACCACGTCGATGCCGGCCTTGAGGAGTTCCTCGACGTCCTGCCAGCGCTTGGCGTTGCGGGAGCCGGGCACGTTGGTGTGGGCGAGTTCGTCCACGAGCGCCACGGCGGGCGCCCGGTCCAGGACGGCGTCGACGTCCATCTCCGCGAAGACGGCCGAGCGGTACTCGATGTCGCGGCGCCGGATCTGCTCCAGGCCGTGCAGCAGCACCTCCGTGCGCGGCCGGTCGTGGTGCTCCACGAACGCGACGACGCAGTCCGTGCCCCGCTCCACCCGGCGGTGGGCCTCGGACAGCATCGCGTACGTCTTGCCGACGCCGGGTGCCGCACCCAGGTAGATCCGAAGCTTGCCGCGTGCCATGGCCCCATTGTCTTCTCTGTACCGGCTGCCGCCGACACGGGAGCCGATGTCGAAGCTACCTCGCGGAAATCCGGCATATGGGGTCAGGGCCGGACGCGGGGAACGTCTTGACGGGATTCTGATGCGGCGGCCCCCGGGGCGGGACCGAGGTCACAGCCCCGGTCCCCCGGCTACACGTGCTCGACGATGTGCCCGTCGCTGAGCTCCAGGACCCGGTCGGCGAAGCTCAGCAGCTGGGGGTCGTGGGTGGCGACGAGGACGGTGACGCCCTCACTGCGTACGACGGCCCGCAGGAGTTGCATGACCGCGAGGCCCGTCTCCGCGTCGAGCTGCCCGGTGGGCTCGTCGGCGATCAGGAAGGCGGGCCTGTTGGCGAGTGCGCGGGCGATGGCGACGCGCTGCTGCTGGCCGCCGGACAGCTCCCCGGGGCGCTGCCGGGTGTGGTCGCCGAGGCCCACCAGCGAGAGCAGCAGTGCCACCCGTTCCTCACGCTCGTGCGGATCGGTCTTCCGCAGCCGCATGGGCACACCGACGTTCTCCGCCGCGGTCAGGATCGGGATCAGCCCGAACGACTGGAAGATGAAGCCGATCCGGTCCCTGCGCAGCTCCAGCAGGCCGTCCTCGTCGAGCCCGGCGAGGTCGGTGCCGCCGACGGTGATCCGGCCGCCGTCCGGTGCGTCAAGGCCGCCGACGAGATTGAGCAGGGTGGTCTTGCCCGATCCCGAGCGGCCCTTGAGCGCCACGAGTTCCCCGCGGGGGACCTCGAAGGAGACCCCTCGCAGGGCGTGCACGGCCGCGGCACCGGTGCCGTACGAACGCCGCAGGTCCTCGACACGCACCATGGGGCCGTCGGCCGGACTCCCGGCCAGGACCGTGCCGCTCTGTCCTTCGGTGCTCCGTGTCATCGCTCTCCCCCGTGCGTACGCGGCCGTGCGTACCGCTCCCTAGGCAGCGGCCAGTATGTGTGTACGGCACCCGGTGAGGCAATGGAAAGGCCGGTGGGCCGCGCCCCCTCCCCGGGGCGCGGCCCACCGGCCGGAACGGACCGGGGCGCGGTCAGCGCACCTCGGTGATCTCGGGCCCGCGCTGGAGCTGGCCCATGCCACCGGAGAACTTCGAGCTCTCCTGGTCCTCCTGCTGCACGCCCTCGGGCACCATCTGGGCGTCGTCGGGCAGCTTGAGGACGATGGGGTCACGCGGAGCCATCGGGCCGTCACCACGGACGACGACGGTGTCCCGGAAGATCGTCTCCAGCAGCCCGGCGGCATCGGGCTGCACCGCGCCCTGGCCGGAGATCACACCGCGCAGGAACCAGCGCGGCCCGTCGACACCGATGAAGCGCACCAGCTGTACGCCGTTCTTGCCGTCCGGGAGCTGTACGGGGACCTGGGCGCGCAGTTCCCAGCCCAGCGGGCCCTCGACCTCGTCGATGACCCCGCCCTGCTGGGTGATGCCCGAGGCGATCTCCTCGCGCACCTCGCCCCAGATGCCCTCCTTCTTGGGGGCTGCGAAGGCCTGCAGCTGGACCGCGCTGTCGCGCAGCACGACGGTGGCCGCGACGATCGCGTCACCGGCGACCTCCACGCGCAGCTCCATGCCCTCGACGCCGGGCACGAAGATGCCGCCCAGGTCCACCCGGCCCTCGCCGGGCTTCGAGACCTCGGAGATGTCCCACGGCCCGTCGGGGCGGGGGGCCGGAGGGAGGTTCGTGCGGCGCGAGCCGTTCTCGGCCCCTGTGCCGTCGAGCTCGTCGGCGACCTGCTCGGCCTCGCGCGCTTCGTCCGCCGTGTCCTCGGCGGAACCACTGTTCTTGCGACGTCCGAACACGTCAACGTCCTTCCCGGTCGGATACGACCGAAGCGTAGCTGTTCCCACCCTGGGTGTTACCGCCCGTGACACCGTCCACCGCGGCGTGGCCGCCGGTGGATCCGAAGCCCCCCTCGGCCCGCGCCGAGCCGGGGAGTTCCGTCACCTCGTGGAAGCGCACCTTCTCGACCTGCTGGACGACCAGTTGGGCAATCCGGTCGAACCGTTCGAACCTCACGGTCTCGCGTGGATCGAGATTGACCACGATGACCTTGATCTCCCCACGGTACCCGGCATCGACCGTCCCTGGGGCGTTCACGAGGGCCACTCCGCAGCGGGCGGCGAGGCCGGAGCGGGGGTGCACGAAGGCGGCGTACCCGTCGGGCAGGGCGATCGACACCCCGGTGGGGAGCACCGCCCGTTCGCCCGGGGCCAGCTCCGCGGCCTCGGTGGTGACCAGGTCGGCACCGGCGTCACCGGGGTGTCCGTAGCCGGGGATCGGCACGTCCGGGTCGACCCGGCGGATGAGTACGTCGACGGGGTGGCGCATCAGGGGTTCACCTCGAAGGCGCGGGCACGCCGGATCTGGTCCGGGTCGGACATGGCGGCCTGGATCTCCTCCGGCCGTCCGTTGTCGATGAAGTGTTCCACCTTGACCTCGATGAAGAGGGCTTCCGCACGGACCGCGACGGGCCCTTCGGCGCCGCCGGTCCGACCCGTGGCCCGGCAGTAGATCTTCCTGCCGTGGACCGCGGTGACCTCGGCCTCCAGGAAGAGCACCGTGTCCACCGGGACCGGCAGGACGTAGTCGGTCTCCAGCCGCCCGGTCACCGCGATGACCCGCAGCAGCCAGCTCAGCGCGCCGAGCGCCTCGTCCATCGCCGTGGCCAGGACACCGCCGTGCGCGAGTCCCGGAGCGCCCTGGTGGGCGGGCTTCACGGTGAACTCGGCGGTGACGTTCACGCCCTCCCCGGCGGTCGCCTGGAGATGCAGTCCGTGCGGCTGGCCGCCACCACAGCCGAAACAGTGTTCGTAGTGGGAGCCGAGAAGCTCCCCGGGCGCGGGTGCGTCAGGATGGCGGACAGGCTTCACCGCGTCGGCCGGGGGTGTCAGACGTGCAGATGTTCCACTCACAGCCGCAGACCTTACCCGCGCGGCCGGCCGCGGGGCGCGCCGTGCCAAGCTTGCTCCCATGCAGCCTTCCGCACCGCCCTTCGACGAACGTCTCACAGCGCCCCGCTCGTGGTGGCTCATCGCCTTCGGGATCGGCGTCGCGTGCGCGCTGGTGTTCCTGCCGCTCGGCGCCCTGCCCATGCTCGGCGGCCTGGTGGCCGGCACGGCCGCCGCGTGCGTGGCCGTCAGTTCGTACGGCTCGGCCCGCATCCGTGTGGTGGCGGGCGCCCTGGTCGCGGGCGATGCCCGGATCCCCCTGGAGGCGCTCGGCGACGCCGAGGTGCTGGACGGGGAGGAGGCGCGCGCCTGGCGCTCGTACAAGGCGGACCCGCGGGCCTTCATGCTGCTGCGCAGCTACATCCCGACCGCGGTACGGGTGAAGGTCACGGACCCGCAGGACCCGACACCGTACGTCTACCTGTCGACCCGCGAGCCGCAGGCACTGGTGGCGGCCCTCGCACCGGTGGCCGCCTGACACGACCGGGGGTCAGCGGCCGGCGTCGTCGAGCCCTTCGGGGAGTTCCTCGGGGGGCTTCGCGGGCTGTTCCAGCGGGGGGAGTTCCGGCAGACGGTCCCAGGGGATCTGCTGGCGCCGCAGGTCGTTCCTGACCCGGTCGGCGAGCTTTCTCGTGTCCCGGCGGTTCATCATCGCGCCGACGGCCGCGCCGATCATGAAGGGGATGAGGTTCGGCAGGTCGCGCGCGGTGCGCTTCATGATCTGCTGGCGCAGTTCGCGCTTCATCTGTCCGCCCAGCGCCGCGTTGAGCGTGGTGGGGCGGGAGACGTCGATGCCGCGCTCCTCCGTCCAGGACGTCAGGTACGCGGTGCTGCGCTGGCCGAGGTTGCCCCGGGGACGTTGGCCGTAGACCTCGTGGAGTTCGGCGACGAGCTTCAGCTCGACGGTGGCCACTCCGGTGATCTCCGCCGCCAGCTCGGCGAGCATGGCGGGTGGGACGGGCATCATCGCCGCGGCACCGATACCCGCGCCGACGGTCGCCGTGGCGTTGCAGGCGCCCGCGACAAGCTTGTCGGCGAGCTCTTCGGGGCCGAGCCCGGGGAACTGTCCGCGCAGGGTGGCGAGGTCCCGCACCGGGACTCGCGGGGCGATGTCGATGATCCTGTCGGCCACCGCGCCCACGGCGGCCACGGCGCCCCGCCTGCTTCTGGCGACGCCTCGTCTCAGGCCGTGAAGGCGTCCGGAGGCTCCGGAGTGCCCTTCCTGCCCGGGTGGCACATCGGCCGCCCGTACCGCTTCGAGCGAGGCCGTCAGGCCCCGCTCGTCGTCAGGTGTACTGCCGGGAGAGGCGGGCAGGGCGGTCCGGTGCTCGGCTGTGGGGCTCTCGCCCTTCGCCGGGCCCGCGCCGCCCTGATGTGCCTCCGACGACTTCGTGCGCCGCAAGCGCCGCTTCCGGAACGGTGTGTCGCCTGCCACGGCCGGCCTGCCTCAGTCGCAGTCGCGGCAGATGGGCTGGCCGTTCTTCTCGCGCGCCAGCTGGCTGCGGTGGTGCACCAGGAAGCAGCTCATGCAGGTGAACTCGTCGGCCTGCTTGGGCAGGACCCGCACGGCGAGCTCTTCGTTCGAAAGGTCCGCGCCGGGCAGCTCAAGTCCCTCTGCCGCGTCGAACTCGTCCACGTCGACGGCGGATGCCGTCTTGTCGCTCCGACGAGCCTTGAGCTCTTCGAGGCTGTCCTGATCGACGTCGTCGTCGGTCTTCCGTGGGGTGTCGTAATCCGTTGCCATGTCGCTCTCCCCCTCATGGGTGTCTGCGGTGTCTCAGCGCACGTAACGCGTGAGAGGCCGGACTTGTGCCCGACCTGAGGCGGAGATTTTGCCTCACATCAAGGTCTGTTACTCAATCGACACCCAACCGGATCTCTCGTGAGCGATCAGCTTGGGTGGCGATGGGGACCGTACACGGTCCCATTACTGCAGTTCACGGGCGCCACCCCGTGTACTTCCCGTGATATCGCCCCCCGAAAACCCGGATGTTTCCAGGCTTTCGTGCGGAGATGTGCTCACGGAGAGTAGAGAGGCGAAAAACCGCTTCTGTGATCGATCACACAGGGACAGAACGGAAACAGGGTTCAAAAATTCCGCCCAAAGCGAACAGAGCGATCCAATGCGACCTCACGCCGTGAAGCCTCTCAGACCGGCAGGGTGACACGCATCACGAGACCACCACCCTCACGAGGCTCCGCGATGATACGGCCTCCGTGCGCCCGCGCGACGGATCGCGCGATCGACAGGCCGAGCCCCACGCCCTTGTCACTGCCGGTGCGCTCGGTCCGCAGCCTCCTGAACGGCTCGAAGAGGTTGTCGATCTCGTACGCCGGCACGACGGGCCCGGTGTTGGACACCACCAGGAGCGCCTGTCCGTGCTGGAGCTCGGTGGTCACCTCCACCCAGCCGTCCTCCGCCACGTTGTAGCGCACGGCGTTCTGCACGAGGTTGAGCGCGATGCGCTCCAGGAGGACTCCATTGCCCTGGACGACGGCGGAAGCGCGCTCCCCCAGGATCCGCACGCCCTTGTCCGCGGCCTCCGACCTGGTCTGGTCGATGGCGCGGTCCGCGACCTCGGCCAGATCGACGGGCTTGCGCTCCACGATCTGGTTGTCGCTGCGGGCCAGCAGGAGGAGACCCTCCACGAGCTGCTCGCTGCGCTCGTTCGTCGCCAGGAGCGTCTTGCCCAGCTGCTGGAGCTCCGGCGGGGCACCGGGGTCGGAGAGATGCACCTCCAGCAGGGTGCGGTTGATCGCCAGGGGCGTGCGCAGCTCGTGCGAGGCGTTGCCCACGAACCGCTGCTGGGCCGTGAAGGCCCGCTCCAGCCGGTCCAGCATCTCGTCGAAGGTGTCCGCGAGCTCCTTCAGCTCGTCGTCGGGCCCGTCCAGCTCGATCCGCCGCGTCAGGTCGGTCCCGGCCACCCTGCGGGCGGTGCGGGTGATCCGGCCCAGGGGCGAGAGCACGCGCCCGGCCATGGCGTAGCCGAAGGCGAAGGCGATGATGCTGAGGCCCACGAGGGCCAGGAGCGCCCTGTTCAGCAGGCTGTCGAGGGCGTGCTGCCGCTGCGCGGCGGTGCAGTCCTTGATCATCTCGTTGAGCTGGGTGTTGTTCAGCGCCGAGGCCAGCTGAGGGCACATGTCGCTGGAGATCTGCACGTTCGTGCCCTTGACCTGGAACTCCAGCCCACCGGCGTCGTGCAGGGCCTGCGCGGCCAGCATGTAGATGATCGACAGCAGCAGGATGCCCGCGATCAGGAACATGCCGCCGTACAGCAGCGTGAGCCGTATCCGGATGGTCGGGCGCAGCCAGGGGTACGGGGACTCCTGCGCCTTGGGTTCCCAGGTCGGTTTCGGTGGTGCCTTCATGGGCGCCGGGGAGGCTGCCATCACGCCCTCAGATCCGGTATCCGGAGCCGGGGACGGTGACGATGACGGGGGGCTCGCCGAGCTTACGGCGCAGGGTCATGACGGTCACCCGCACCACGTTGGTGAAGGGATCGGTGTTCTCGTCCCACGCCTTCTCCAGCAGCTGCTCGGCCGAGACGACCGCGCCCTCGCTGCGCATCAGGACCTCCAGGACCGCGAACTCCTTGGGGGCGAGCTGGATCTCCTGCTCGTCCCGGAAGACCTCGCGGCGGTTGGGGTCGAGCTTGATGCCGGCCCGTTCCAGCACGGGCGGCAGCGCGACCGTGGTGCGGCGCCCCAGGGCGCGCACCCGTGCGGTCAGCTCGCTGAAGGCGAAGGGCTTCGGCAGGTAGTCGTCCGCGCCGAGCTCCAGCCCCTCGACCCGGTCGCTGACGTCGCCGGACGCGGTGAGCATGAGCACCCGGGTGGGCATGCCCAGCTCGACGATCTTCCGGCAGACGTCGTCGCCGTGGACCAGCGGGAGATCCCGGTCCAGGACCACGACGTCGTAGTCGTTGACCCCGACGCGTTCGAGGGCCGCCGCTCCGTCGTAGACGACGTCGACGGCCATGGCCTCCCGGCGCAGTCCGGTGGCCACCGCATCGGCGAGCAGCTGCTCGTCCTCGACGACGAGTACGCGCACGGCGCAGTCCTTCCCTAGATCCCGAAAAAACGGCGAGCGGCCCTGGATACGGCCGCTCGCTGCACGTCAGCGGCACCGACTGTGCGCGTCCATCCTGCCCGCAACGCGCATAAACCGGCGGTAAGACGACGCGGACCGGGCCGTCGCTCAAGGGAATTGATCGGATTTCCCGGTCAGTTGAGGTTTCTCAGAGGTTCACGGCGGGGAGGACGCTCTCACACCCGCGATCACGCCATGTATGTGGCGTACCACAGCCCGTCCTGCATCCAGAGGGACTGCGTGATCACCCGCACCCCGGCCGCCCTGGCGGGGAACCACCGGGCACACCCCCGTGCCACCGACCCACGACGAGGGGGCGCTTCATGGACGCTTTCACCGCAGGTCTGCTGCATCGAATCAAGACCACCGAGTCCGACCTCACGAGGGCTCGCGAGACAGGCGACGACTTCCTGGCGGACGTCGAGCAGGGTGAGCTCGACGACCTGCACCGCCTGGCCGCCGAACACGGCGTGGAAATCGGCGCCACGAGCGTCTGAGCCGCTACGAGAGGGCCCCGGGAGCCGTCACGGCTCCCGGGGCCCTCTCGTGTATCTGCCGGGTCTCCCTGCGGCCTCAACGGGCGCGGGGAGACCGTCGGTCAGTCGTGCCAGGCTCCCAGTTCCTCGAGGAGCGCCTGCAGCGGCTCGAAGACGCCCGGGGTCGCCGCGACGGTGAGGTTCCCGTCGGCGGGGAGGCCGGGCCTGCCTCCGGTGAGCGCGCCCGCCTCGCGGGCGATCAGGTCGCCGGCCGCCACGTCCCAGGGGTGCAGTCCGCGCTCGTAGTAGCCGTCGAGACGGCCGGCGGCGACGTCGCAGAGCTCGATGGCCGCGGATCCGCCGCGCCGGATGTCCCGCAGCCTGGGAATCAGCTGCTGGGCGACGGTGGCCTGGTGGGCGCGGACCTCCGTGACGTAGTTGAAGCCGGTGGACACCAGGGCCTGGTCGAGCGGGGCCGTGGGGCGGCATCGCAGCGCCTCCCCGTTGCCGTAGGCGCCGCGTCCCAGGACCGCGTGGAACGTCTCGCGGCGCATCGGGGCCTCGACGACACCGACCACCCGTTCGCCTTCGCGCTCCGCGGCGATGGAGACGGACCAGGTCGGGAGGCCGTAGAGGTAGTTGACCGTGCCGTCGAGCGGGTCGATCACCCATCTGATCCCGCTGCTGCCCTCGGCGCTGGCGCCCTCCTCGCCGAGGAAGCCGTCTCCGGGGCGGTGCTCGGAGAGGTAGCCGGTGATCAGCTTCTCCGCCCGGATGTCCATCTCGGTGACGACGTCGATGGGGCTCGACTTCGTCGCGGCCACCCCGAGGTCGGCGGGACGGCCGTCGCGCAGCAGCGCACCGGCCCTGCGGGCCGCTTCCAGGGCGAGGTCGAGCAGTTCGGACAGGAGGGGGTCGGTCACAACGCTCCAGAGGTGGTGTGCCGGGACGGGCTCGTCGCCCGCCGGGCGGCGGGAGGGCGGGGCTAGAACGGGCTGTCGGCGCCGGCGGCGGCCGGCTTGAGGGCCCGGGCCGGGCAGCAGCCGACCGGGCAGAGGTCGTGCGAGGCCCCCAGCGTGCCCAGGGCGCACGGCGTGACGGGGCGGCCCTGTTCGGCGGCGGCGCGCTCCAGGAGGAGTTCGCGGACGGCGGCGGCGAACCGGGGGTCCGCCCCCACGGTCGCGGAGCGGCGCACCGGGAGTCCGACCTCGGCGGCCTTCGCGGTCGCCTCCGTGTCGAGGTCGTACAGCACCTCCATGTGGTCCGACACGAAGCCGATGGGGGCCATGACGACCGCCGGGACACCGTCGCCGTGGAGTGCCTCCAGGTGGTCGCAGATGTCCGGCTCCAGCCACGGGATGTGCGGGGCGCCGCTGCGCGACTGGTAGACGAGCTGCCAGGGGTGGTCGATGCCGGTCTCCTCGCGCACCGCGTCGGTGATGAGCCGGGCGACGTCCAGGTGCTCGGCCACGTAGGAGCCGCCGTCGCCGTGCGTTTCGGCCGGTCCGGAGGTGTCGGCCGAGGCGGTCGGGATGGAGTGTGTGGTGAACGCGAGGTGTGCCCCCGCCCGGACGTCCTCGGGGAGGTCGGCCAGGGACGCGAGGACGCCGTCCACCATGGGGCGGATGAAGCCGGGGTGGTTGAAGTAGTGCCGCAGCTTGTCCACCCGGGGCACCGGCAGCCCCTCCGCCTCCAGCGCGGACAGCGACTCCGCCAGGTTCTCGCGGTACTGGCGGCAGCCGGAGTACGAGGCGTAGGCGCTGGTGGCGAGCACGGCGATCCGGCGGTGGCCGTCCGTGACCATCTCGCGGAGGGTGTCGGTGAGGTACGGGGCCCAGTTGCGGTTGCCCCAGTACACCGGCAGTTCGAGGCCGTGGTCCGCGAAGTCCTCGCGCAGCGCCTCCAGAAGCGCACGGTTCTGTGCGTTGATCGGGCTCACGCCGCCGAAGAGGAAGTAGTGCTTGCCGACTTCTTTGAGCCGTTCCTCGGGGATGCCGCGGCCGCGCGTCACGTTCGCGAGGAACGGGACGACGTCGTCCGGGCCTTCGGGACCACCGAAGGACAGCAGGAGAAGGGCGTCGTAGGGAGCGGGATCACGCAGATCGGACATGTACCCGATCCTGCCACCCGCCTCCGACAACGCGGCACCCGCCATCGGCAGGCGTCCGGTGTCACCGGCCCCCCGTAAGCTGTGTCAGCCATTCGTACACCTGACAGGCTTCATCGGAGCTACCCCGTGCCCAGCCCCTACCGCGCCATCTTCGCCGCCCCCGGAACACGGGCCTTCTCGGCCGCCGGATTCCTCGGCCGGATGCCGCTGTCCATGATGGGGATCGGCGTGGTGACGATGGTTTCCCAGCTCACCGGCCGCTACGGGCTCGCGGGCGCGCTCTCGGCGACGCTCGCCATGGCGGCGGCGGTCATGGGACCGCAGGTGTCACGGCTGGTCGACCGGTACGGACAGCGCCGCGTCCTGCGCCCGGTCACCCTGTTCGCCGCCGCCTCGGTCGCCGGGCTGCTGGTCTGCGCCCAGCAGCGGTTCCCCGACTGGACGCTGTTCGTCTTCGCCGCGGGCGCCGGGTGTGTCCCGAGTATGGGGTCGATGGTCAGGGCCCGCTGGGCCGAGATCTACCGGGGGTCCGGGCGGCAGCTGCACACCGCGTACTCCTGGGAGTCGATCGTCGACGAGGTGTGCTTCATCTTCGGCCCCATCGTCTCGATCGGCCTGTCCACCGCGTGGTTCCCGGAGGCGGGACCGCTGCTGGCCGGCGGATTCCTGGTGGTGGGCGTCTTCTGGCTGACCGCGCAACGGGCCACCGAGCCCAGGCCGCATCCCGAGGAGCACAGCACCGGCGGCTCGGCGCTCCGCTCGCCGGGGCTCCAGGTGCTGGTGCTCACCTTCGTCGCCACCGGGGCGATCTTCGGCGCGGTGGACGTGGTGACGGTGGCCTTCGCGGAGGAGCGCGGTCACAAGGCGGCGGCGAGCCTCGTCCTCGCGGTCTACGCCCTGGGCTCCTGCCTCGCCGGAGCGGTCTTCGGCCTGCTCCACCTCCAGGGGAAGCCGTCCACCAGGTGGCTGGTGGGGGTGTGCGCGATGGCCGTGAGTATGATCCCCCTCCAACTGGCCGGGAGCCTGCCGTTCCTGGCCGTGGCGCTCTTTGTCGCGGGCCTCGCCATCGCACCGACGATGGTCACCACGATGGCCCTCGTCGAACAGCACGTACCGCGCACCCGGCTGACCGAGGGCATGACCTGGACCAGTACCGGGCTCGCCGTCGGAGTGGCGCTCGGCTCGTCCGCCGCAGGCTGGGTGGTCGACGCCTCCGGGGCCGTGGCGGGGTACGCGGTGCCCGTCGTGGCGGGAGCGCTCGCGGCCGCGGTGGCGCTCCTGGGGTATCGCCGGCTCGCGGAGCCGGCGCCTACGGGAGGGCGCGGGGAAGATGACCGACACCTACGCACGAACGGCGAGCACGTGGCGTAACTGGGCGGGCAACGTCACCGCCAGGCCCGTACGCGTGGAGTCCCCCGCGTCCGTCGACGAGCTCGCCGAGGTCGTCCGCAGGGCGTCCGAGGACGGTCTGACGGTCAAGCCCGTCGGCACCGGCCACTCCTTCACCGCGGCCGCGGCCACCGACGGGGTCCTCGTACGCCCGGACCTGCTCACCGGCATCCGCGCCGTCGACCGCGAGGCGATGACCGTGACGGTCGAGGCCGGGACCCCGCTGAAGCGCCTGAACACCGCGCTCGCCCGTGAGGGGCTCTCCCTCACCAACATGGGCGACATCATGGAGCAGACGGTCGCCGGCGCGACGTCCACGGGCACCCACGGCACCGGGCGGGACTCGGCGTCGATATCCGCGCAGATCCGGGCACTGGAGCTGGTCACCGCCGACGGCACGGTGCTGCGCTGCTCGGCCGACGAGCATTCGGACGTCTTCGCGGCCGCCCGCATCGGGCTCGGCGCGCTGGGCGTGGTGACCGCGGTGACGCTCGCCGTGGAACCGGTCTTCCTCCTGACGGCCCGCGAGGAGCCGATGGCCTTCGACCGGGTCACATCCGATTTCGATCAGCTGGTCGCCGAGAACGAGCACTTCGAATTCTACTGGTTCCCGCACACCGGCAACTGCAACACCAAGCGCAACAACCGCAGTGCCGGCCCCGCCGCTCCGCCCGGGCGGGTCAGCGGCTGGATCGAGGACGAGCTCCTCTCCAACGGGATCTTCCAGGTCGCCTGCGCGGTCGGCCGGGCGGTCCCCGCCGCCATCCCCTCCATGGCCAGGATCTCCAGCCGCGCCCTGTCGGCCCGTACGTACACCGACATCCCGTACAAGGTCTTCACCAGCCCCCGGCGGGTGCGCTTCGTCGAGATGGAGTACGCCGTGCCGCGCGAGGCGGCGGTCGACGCCCTGCGCGAGCTCAAGGCCATGATCGAGCGTTCCCCGCTGCGCGTCAGCTTCCCCGTGGAGGTCCGCACGGCCCCGGCGGACGACATGACGCTCTCCACCGCCTCGGGCCGGGACAGCGCCTACATCGCGGTGCACCTCTACCGGGGCACGCCGTACCAGGCGTACTTCACCGCCGTCGAGCGGATCATGACCGGCTACGACGGCCGTCCCCACTGGGGCAAGATCCACACCAGGGACTCCGGCTATCTGGCCGGGGCCTATCCCCGGTTCGGCGAGTTCACCGCCGTACGCGACCGGCTGGACCCGGACCGGCTCTTCGCCAACGACTACCTGCGGCGCGTGCTCGGGGAGTGAGTCCACCCGGGCGGGCCGGACGGGATCACCGGTCCGCGGCCGCTCCGGCCCCGCCCTGCTGGTCCGGTACCTCGTCGGCGCCGGTCGGATCCGGCGCGGCCGGAGTGGTGCCGTCCGTCCCCGGTGTGCTCGGGGCGGGGCTCGCGGGTGCCGAGGCACCGCCGGACGCCGAGGGCGTGGGGGCGGGGTCGGCAGAGCCGTCGCCGGAGGGCTCGGGCTGCGCGCTCCCGCCTCGGTCCGCGTCGCCTCCGGGCGCCGTGGTGCTCCCGCTGTCCGGTACGGACCCGTCGTCCCCGCGGTCACCCCGGTCCGCGCCGTCGTCCTGGCCCGTACCGTCCGAGGTCGAGGGCGAGGGGGAACCCGACCCCCCGTGGCCCCCGCCGCTGACGACGGAGCCGATGGTCGTCCGCCCGCTACCCCCCAGATCGTGGCCGGAGACCATCTCGTACACGGTGATGCCGGCCATCGACAGGACGAAGACCCCCGCCGCCGCGAGGACCGATCGCTTCCAGCCGCGGACCCGGGTGCCGTGCGTACGGGCCTCGGACCAGGTCTCCTCGCTGAACGCGTCTCCGCCGGCAACGGCTGCGTCGGACCGCTCGCCGGTGTCCGGCCCGCCCGGACGGAACTGCCGCGTCACCGTCGTGCGGTCCGGACCGGCAGCCTCGCCCCGCTCGACCGTGCGCAGCACCGTCGTGCGGTCGGCGTCCGCGGACCCGGACAGTCCCACGGCGCCCAGCACCCGCGTGGCGTCGTCCTCCGGCCGCCGGGGCGCGGGAGACGTCTCCCTGGTGCGCACGGTGACCTGACGGCCCGCCGGATGCTTGACCTGGACGGTGACCTCGCGGATCTGCTCGCCCGTACGACGGAAGAAGTGCTGGAAGACGGAGCCTCCGCAGGTGGCCACCACGCTCATCACGCCCGCTCCGGCGATCGTGCCGTACACACCGAGCTGCGAGGCCATCACCGCCGCGGCAACCGCTGCCACGGCACTGCCCGCGACCTGGGGCAGGCTCAGATCTATGCGCCTTTCCTTGCGTTCCGCATCACTCTGCGGCTTCTGCACCATGATCTGCCCCTGCTCGACAACTAGCCCACCTTGCACCAGGAAGAGACATTTGAGCGAATCGGATAGTTCCGATTCTGGAGATATTGTGAAGCAGCACACGCATCAGGGGCATACCGCGAACAACGGGGTAACCCAACTCCCGTGCCCGGCGAGAACTTCGACGGCGCGCCGGTCCACCCAGGTGGCCCGAATGGAGTACTGTGACGAGCCCTGGGGCCGGACTCCCGCACGGGTGTCCCGGACCTACGGGAGGGGGCCGAAGGAGGCCTCCGAACCGGCGGCGCCGCGGCATCGCACGGGCGCCTGCTACATGGAGCGACCATCCGGTCGCCCCGCGTCGTAACCAGGTAACCGTGCCATCGTGGCGTTCCAGGGCCAAGGCCCGACACGCCGGGTAACTTGGCAAGGTTGTGGCAGGCTGAACCCGGGCAGGTCACACTCGACTAGCGGAAGCAGCGACGCACGTGACGTCGGCAGGCACCACCCGGGAGGTTCCCATGCCCGAACTGCGTGTCGTGGCCGTCTCGAACGACGGCACACGACTGGTGCTCAAGGCTGCGGACAGCACGGAGTACACGCTTCCGATCGACGAGCGGCTGCGTGCCGCCGTGCGCAACGACCGCGCCCGGCTCGGCCAGATCGAGATCGAGGTGGAGAGCCATCTCCGCCCGCGTGACATCCAGGCGCGTATACGCGCAGGCGCCTCCGCCGAGGAGGTCGCCCAGTTCGCGGGCATCCCGGTGGACCGGGTGCGCCGCTTCGAGGGCCCGGTGCTCGCGGAGCGCGCGTTCATGGCCGAGCGCGCCCGGAAGACACCTGTGCGCCGTCCCGGCGAGAACACCGGACCCCAGCTCGGCGAGGCCGTCCAGGAGCGTCTGCTGCTGCGTGGCGCCGACAGGGAGACCGTCCAGTGGGACTCCTGGCGCCGTGACGACGGCACCTGGGAGGTCCTCCTGGTCTACCGCGTCGCGGGCGAACCGCACTCGGCGAGCTGGACGTACGACCCGCCGCGGCGCCTGGTCCAGGCCGTGGACGAGGAGGCGCGCTCGCTGATCGGCGAGTCGGACGACGTCGCCGCCCCGGAGCCGAGCTTCCCGTTCGTACCGCGGATCGCACGGCTGCCGCGCGACCGGCCGCTGGACCGCACGCTGGACCGCCAGATCGAGCGTCCCGCTCCCCCGGACCCGGAGGAGCGCGTCAGCAGCATGTCCGCGGGTGAGCGCGACTCGCTGACCAGCCTGCTGGAGGCGGTGCCCAGCTTCCGCGGCGACATGGTCGTCCCGGAGCGGCCGTCGCAGCCCGAGCCGCCCGCGCTCGAACCCGCTCCGCAGCAGGAGCCGGAGGCGGACGAGCCCCCGGCCGCCGCGGCCGGCGCGGGTTCGGCGTACGCCGATGTGCTGATGCCTCGCGCCGTGGCGGGCCACCGCGACCGGCTGACGGGGACGACGGACCGCCAGGCCGAGGCCGACGGCGTACGGCCGGGCCGTCGGGCGGCGGTGCCGAGCTGGGACGAGATCGTCTTCGGCACACGCCGGAAGAAGCAGGACTGAGCGCCGGTCCGGCGACCGCGTCGCCAGGAGGGCCCGTACGCCTGTGCGTACGGGCCCTCCTCCGTTCCGGCGCCGGGCGTCGGCGGGGGTCAGGCGGGCTCCGGGCCCGTGGCGACGGGGCGGGACTCGTCGGAGGACCATTCCGACCAGGACCCGGCGTAGAGGGCGGCCCGGTGTCCCGCGAGCTCCAGCGCCAGCACCTCATGGGCACCGGAGACGCCGGAGCCGCAGTACACGCCGATCCCGGTGGCTCCGTCGGCGCCCAGGGCCGAGAACCGGGCGGCGAGTGAGCCCGCGGGCAGGAAGCGCCCGTCCTCGTCGACGTTCTGCGTGGTCGGGGCGGACACCGCGCCCGGGATGTGGCCGCCGACGCGGTCGATGGGCTCCACGTCTCCGCGGTAGCGTTCCGCGGCCCGGGCGTCGAGCAGCAGCCCGGAGCGGGCGAGTGCCGCGGCGCCGTCCGCGTCGAGGAGGGCGACAGCGCCCGGCTGCGGCCGGAAGTCACCCTCCTCGGGCTTCGGGACGTCGGTGGAGAGCTCACCGGTCCATGCCGCGAGACCACCGTCCAGTACACGCGCGTCGAGATGCCCGGCCCAGCGCAGCAGCCACCACGCGCGGGCGGCCGCCCAGCCCTGGCCTCCGTCGTAGACGACCACGGGGCTCCTGCGGCCCACCCCGGCACGCCGCATGACGGCCCCGAACGCCTCGGGGTCCGGCAGGGGATGCCGGCCGCCGCTACCGGCGGGGCCCGCGAGTTCGGAGTCGAGGTCGACGTACACGGCGCCAGGGATGTGGCCGGCCTCGTAGTCGGCGCGGCCGTTCGGCCCGCCGAGCTGCCAGCGGACGTCCAGGAGTACCGGCGGCCTCGGTCCCGCCGACTCGCTCATGTATTCGGATTCGGTGATGATGGGCTTCATGGGTGCCATCCTCGCCCAGGGGCAGCCCGCGATCAGCCGCACAGAAGAGGACGTACCGATTCAATTCGGCCCTCGGCTCGGGCGGATGCCGGAAAACGCGGCGCGGCCGGGGTGCCTCGGAGCCTCAGTGGTGCGAGCATCTGCACGGAGCGTACGCACCCGTATCCGTACCGCTGGACGCCGCGCAGGCCCCGTCCCCCGTACGGCGATCCCGACGGTACGAGGAGAGAGAAGAAGATGACCGAGGCTGCCACCCGGCGCATTCCCGGAGCGCCGTGCTGGGTGAGTCTGATCGTGCACGGCCTGACTGCGACGCAGGATTTCTACAGTCGGCTCTTCGGCTGGGAGTTCCGTCCCGGACCCGAGCAGCTGGGGCCGTACGTCCGGGCCCTCCTCGACGGCAAGGAGGTCGCGGGCATCGGACAGCTCCCGCCCGGCCGGCACCTCCCGATCGCCTGGACGACCTATCTCGCCACCGAGGACGCGGACGTCACCGCGGAGGCGATCCGCTCCTGCGGCGGGACGGTGGCCGTCGGCCCCCTCGACGCGGGGCAGGCCGGACGCCTGCTGCTCGCGTCCGACCCGAGCGGGGCCGTGTTCGGCGCCTGGCAGGCCGCGGAGCACCTCGGCACCGCACTCGCGGGAACACCGGGCACCCCGGTGTGGAACGAACTGGTGACCCGGGAGACCGCCTCGGTCGCCAAGTTCTACCAGGCCGTGTTCGGGTTCGAGGCCGAGCCGGTCGTCTCGGCCGACTTCGACTACCAGACACTCCACCTCCAGGGCCGCCCGGTGGCCGCCCTGCACGGTGTGGGCCACGGCCTGCCACGCGACCGGGGCCCGCACTGGATGACCTACTTCCAGGTCGCCGACACGGACGAGGCGGCGGCGCGGGTGGTGGAGCTGGGCGGACACGTGCTCCAGCCCCCTCGGGAGGCCTCCAGCGGCCGGCTGGCCACGGTGGCGGACCCGGAGGGCGCCGTCTTCACGATCGTCCGTCCGCCGGGGAGTTGAGCCCCTCCGGGCCGCGGCCCCGGCGACGGCGTGCGCGTGACGGCGCCAACCGGGTCCGCCCACAGGGATGTTGCGCGGAAGCCGGGCGGATGGCGCCCCGTGCCGGAGCGAGCTCGCCGGAGTTCCCCGGCGGCCGCGGGTGCCCCTGAGGCCTGCGGTCAGGCGTGGTTGACCGGAAGGACGTCCGGCGACAGCGCACCCGCGTGGGACGCGGCGCTCGTCATGTGGCGGCGGTGGTGGCGGCGGCAGAGGACCTCGTAACCGATGTCCGCGGCCGGCCGGTCCACGTCACCGACGACGACCTGTTCCCCCTCGACCACCATGACCCCGCCCACCGTACGGGCGTTGTGCGTGGCGCGGGCGCCGCACCAGCACATCGCCTCGACCTGGAGCGTCTCCAGCCGGTCCGCCAGTTCGATCAGACGCTGCGAGCCGGGGAAGAGCTTGGTGCGGAAGTCCGTGGTGATGCCGAAGGCGAACACGTCGAGACCGAGCTCGTCGACCACACGCGCCAGTTGGTCGATCTGCTCGGGAGCCAGGAACTGGGCCTCGTCCACGATCACATGGTCGACCTTGTCGCCCTTCGACATCCGGCCCACGAGGTAGCCGTAGAGGTCCATCCCCGGGGCGGCCTCGACCGCCTGCGTCACCAGGCCGAGCCGTGACGAGAGCTTCCCCTCCCCCGCCCGGTCGTCGCGGGTGAAGATCACACCCTGCAGCCCGCGCGCGGACCGGTTGTGGGCGATCTGGAGAGCCAGTGTGCTCTTTCCGCAATCCATCGTTCCGGAGAAGAACACGAGCTCGGGCATGAGAAGGTGGGCGCCTTTCGAAGGTGGGGGGGGAGGTGCGGGAACGGAAACGTGGGCTACGAGCGTACTTCGAGGAGCGGGACCAGCTGTTCCACGGGGGTCAGCGAACCGTGCATGCCCACCATCGCGGACTCGTGGGGCTCGTTGGCCGAAGCGGTGATCACCACGTCGTCGTGCGCGGCCGCCACCACGTCACCGATCCTGCCGTACACCCGCTCGTCGATCCTCGGGCCGAACCAGCCCGCCGCTATGGCCTCGTCGCGGCTCGCCACCCAGAACTGCTCGCCGAGCACCTCGCGCCAGACGGTCAGCACGTCCGCCTGGGCACCGGGGACCGCGTAGACGTGGCGGGCGCGGCCCTCGCCGCCCAGCAGGGCGACGCCGGCGCCGAGCTCCCAGTCCTCGTCGAAGTCGATACGGGACTCCTCGTCGAACGGGATGTCGATCATGCCGTGGTCGGCGGTGACGTACAGCGCCGAACGGGGAGGCAGCTGCTCGGCGAGGCGCCGGGCGAGTCCGTCGACGTACATGAGCTGGCCCCGCCACGCGTCGGAGTCGACGCCGAAGCGGTGCCCCTGGCCGTCGACCTCGCTGTAGTACGTGTAGACGAGCGACCTGTCACCGGCGGCGAGCCGCTCGGCGGCGAGGTCCATCCGGTCCTCGCCGGTGAGACGGCCGAGGAAGGAGCCGCCGCTGAGCGCGACCTTGGTCAGGGGGGTCTGCTCGAAGCCGGGGGCGGAGACCTGCGCGGTGCGGACGCCCGCGGCGTCGGCCAGCTGGAAGACCGTGGGGTACGGCTGCCAGGGCTTGAGCGCCGTCCACGGCTTCCAGCGGAGCTGGTTCATCAGCGCGCCCGTCTCCGGGTTGCGCGCCGTGTAGCCGGGGAGGCCGTGCTCGCCCGGGGGGAGGCCCGTACCGACCGAGGCGAGCGAGGTCGCCGTGGTGGAAGGGAACCCCGAGGTGATCGGCCGGCCGGTGCCGCCGCGGGAGGTGGGCAGCAGCGAGTGCAGGAAGGGGGCCTCGTCCGGGTGGGCCTTGATCTGCTCCCAGCCGAGCCCGTCGATCAGGAAGACGCAGTTCCGGTCGGCGGGGGTGAGCTCCGGGATCATCGCCTCGAAGCCGGGTACGCCCTGCCCCGCGACGAGCGTCGGCAGCAGATCCGCGAGAGATCCGGTGCCGTACTCGGGTACGGGCGCGGCCTCGGGAGCGAGCAGGACGGGGTCCTGCCAGGCGGGCTGGACCATCAGCGGGTGGCCGGCGCTGTCGCGGCCGTCGCCTCGGAGAGGCACTGGGCGAACGCGAGGGTCTGACGCACCGTGTCCGGGCCGTCCCCGGCCTCGCTGACACGGAGGCTCAGGTCGTCGGCGGTGGAGCTGCCGGTGTAGCCGTGGTCGGCCTCGCAGTTGGGGTCGCCGCAGGCCGCGGGCTCGAGGTCGATGCGGGAGACGGCGCCCCAGCCGATGGTCAGGACGACCTCGCGGGGCAGCGTGCCCGGCACGTACTTCTCGGGGTTGGCGACCACGCGGCTGACCACGACGGACGAGATCCGGTCGAGCTTGACCGACTCGGTGGACGTCGTGGCATACGGCGTCGGGGAGCTCGTGTCGGCGGCCTGCTCGTCGGTGTGGCTCACGATGAAGCGGGTGTCCGTCAGGACGAGGACCGTGACGTGGCGGCGGACCTCGTTGGAGTCGAAGGTGGTCTCCTGGTGCACCAGGTACGAAGCGACCGGCTCCCCGCCGACGGCGGCCTCCACCGCCTCGGCCACGAGGGCCGGGTAGTAGCCGCTGCGCTCGATCGCCGCGCGCAGCCCCTGGGTCGTCGTACCGGTCTTTGCCATGCAGACCATCCTACGGGGGGCCGGTGACTGCCGGGGACTCCGTGCGCGGGTTCCCTCGCGGGCCCGTGCCCGCTCAGTAGCTGGGGAGCCGGCGGGGGCCGAGATCGCTGCGGGCGGGCGGCGGGGCCAGCCGGACGGTCGCCCCGAGGACCGTCAGGCCCTGCGTGGCCACGACGACGGGTTCCAGGGCCACCGAGACCACCTCGGGGTGGTCGTCGACCAGCCGGGACACCCTCAGGAGCAGCTCTTCGAGCGCCGCGGTGTCCGCCGGAGCGGCGCCGCGCCAGCCGAACAGCACCGGAGCAGCCCTGATGGACCGGATCAGCTCGGCGACGTCGCGGTCGGTGGCGGGTACCAGGCGGTGGGCCGTGTCGCCCAGCAGCTCGGAGGGCGCACCGGCCAGGCCGAAGGAGAGGACGGCTCCGGCGGCCGCGTCGATGGACGCCCTGACGACGGTGTCGACCCCCCTGGGCACCATGGCCTGGACGACGGGCCGGAGTTCGGCGGGTGTACCGAGCAGCTCGGTGAGTTCGTCGTACGCCCTGCGCAGGGCGTTCTCGTTCACGAGGTCGAGCCGGACACCTCCGAGGTCGGCGCGATGCCTCAGATGGGGTGCGGTGGTCTTGAGGGCGACCGGGTAGCCGAGCTCCGCGGCGGCGGCGACGGCGGCCTCCGGGTCGGGCGCGGGGAGCGCCGGCCGTACCGGCACTCCGTAGCCGGCGAGCAGTTCGCGCGCCTCGTCGTGGGTGAGGGGACGGCCACGGGGGTCGGGGTCCGGGCCGAGGAGCGTCTCGATCAGCCCGGCGGTGGCGTGCTCGTCGATGGTCTCGTCCAGGAATTCGGGCACCTTGCCGGGAGCCGCCGCGTGACGTCGCCACTGGGCGTACTTCACCACCTCGGCGAGCGCGCGCACGGCTCGCTCGGCGGCGGGGTAGGCGGGGATCCGCCCGGCGGAGGGCCTGGTGCCGTCGGTGGCGTCCGCACTGTCGGTGGTGTCGGCGCTGTCGGTGGCGGCGCCCGCGCCGGACCTGCCCGGCCGAGTGGCGGCGGACGCGGCCGGGGAAGAGGTCCGCGCCTGCGGGGCCGCGGCGGCCGGATGCGGCCCGGGCCGGTCGGCCGGCCCTGGCTGGTTGGCCGGCCCTGGCTGGTTGGCCGTGCTCGTGGCGGCGGCGAGGGCCTGGGCAAGGCCGCCCATCTCCACGTGCACCACCGCCACCGGCTTCGCGGGGCCGGTGGTCGCCGCCTCACGCAGGGCGGCCGCCAGGACCTCGCCCTCGCCGGTCAGCGCCTCGCCGTTCTCACCGACCCAGGGGATCGCGGTCACGATCACGGCGTCGCACGTCCGGTCGGCGAGCGCCTCGGCCAGTGCGCGCCGGAAGTCCCGCGGACTCGCCTCCGTGGTGAGGTCGCGGGGCGGGCGCGGGCGCAGCCCCTCGGCCAGACAGGCGTCGTAGGTGAGGAGGCCGAGCGACTCCGAGTTGCCGAGGATCGCCACCCGTGGACCGTCCGGCAGGGGCTGGCCGGCGAGGAGCAGGCCGACGTCGACCATCTCCGTCACGGTGTCGACGCGGATCACCCCGGCCTGACGCATCAGCGCGGAGACCGTCGCGTCGGGGATGCGGCTGACGGGTACGGCGTGGCCGGGCGGGTTGGTCCCGCTGTGCCGGGCGCCCTTCACCACGACCACGGGCTTCACGGCGGCGGTCCGCCGGGCGAGCCGGGTGAACTTGCGCGGATTGCCGAGTGATTCGAGGTACAGCAGGGCGACGTCGGTGCCCTGGTCCTCGTACCAGTACTGCAGGAAGTCGTTGCCCGAGACGTCGGCACGGTTGCCTGCGGAGATGAAGGCCGACAGTCCGGCACCCCGGCGGTGCAGCCCGGACAGGAGGGCGATCCCGATGGCTCCGGACTGGGTGAAGAGTCCGATGCGCCCGGCCTTGGGCGACTCGGGGGCGAGGGAGGCGTTGAGGCGGACCGATTCGGAGGTGTTGATGATGCCGAAGGCGTTCGGGCCGATGATGCGCATGCCGTACGAACGCGCCTGCCGCACCAGTTCCCGCTGGCGCTCCCGCCCCTCGGCGCCGCGCTCGGCGTAGCCGGCGGAGAGGACGACGATTCCCTGGACACCGTGTTCCCCGCAGTCGGCGACGACCTCGGGCACCCGGTCGGCCGGGACGGCGACGACCGCGAGGTCGACCTGCTCGCCGATCCCGCCCACGGAGCGGTGGGCGGGCACCCCCTCGACCGTGCCGAGGTCGTCGGCGAACGACGTGTTCACCGCGTACGTGCGTCCGGTGAAGCCGGAGCCGAGGAGATTGCGCAGCACGGTCCGGCCGACGCCGCCGGGCGCACGGCCGACGCCGATGACGGCGACGGATCCGGGGGCCAGCAGGCGCTGGACCGAACGCGCTTCGGCGCGCTGTTCGCGGGCGCGCTGGACGGCGAGCGACTCGGCGGTGGGTTCCAGGTCGAGGGTGAGGTGGACGGAGCCGTCCTCGAAGCTGCGCTGCTGGGTGAACCCGGCGTCCCGGAACACTTTGATCATCTTGTTGTTGGCGGGCAGCACCTCGGCGGCGAAGCGGCGGATGCCCCGCTCCCTGGCCACCGCGGCGATGTGTTCGAGGAGGGCCGAGGCCACCCCGCGGCCCTGGTGGGCGTCCTGCACGAGGAAGGCGACCTCCGCCTCGTCCGCCGGGGCGGAGGCGGGCCTGCCCCGGTCGTCGATCCGGTCGTAGCGGACGGTGGCGATGAACTCGCCGCCGACCGTGACGGCCAGCCCCACCCGGTCGACGTAGTCGTGATGGGTGAAGCGGTGCACGTCCCGGGCGGAGAGACGTGGATACGGGGCGAAGAAGCGGTAGTACTTCGACTCGTCGGACACCTGCTCGTAGAAGCTGACCAGCCGCTCGGCGTCGTCCGTGGTGATGGGCCTGACGCGCGCGGTGCCACCGTCGCGGAGCACCACGTCCGCCTCCCAGTGGTCGGGGTACGCGTGATGCGGACTCTGCTCCGGAGTGGGCTCCATGGGCAAAGCCTACGGCCCGGGGCACGGGTCTCGGCCGGACGGTGACAGGGGCACGCTGGGGAGCCGGCGGGCGGTGGGCGACCGGTCGGCCGGTACCCGGCACAGCAGTCCGCACCGCATGAGAGACTGGTCTAGACAACTCATCGTTACGTGAAGGGCAGAACCATGGCTGAGCGCCGCGTCAACGTCGGTTGGGCCGAGGGCCTGCACGCCCGCCCCGCTTCCATCTTCGTCCGTGCCGCCACGGCCTCCGGCGTTCCCGTGACGATCGCCAAGGCCGACGGCAACCCGGTCAACGCCGCGTCGATGCTCGCGGTGCTCGGCCTGGGCGCCCAGGGCGGCGAGGAGATCGTGCTCGCGTCCGAGGCCGACAACGCAGAGGTCGCCCTGGACCGTCTGGCGAAGCTGGTGGCCGAAGGGCTCGAGGAGCTCCCGGAGACCGTCTGATCCCGGCCACTTCCCGCCGGAATCATTTTCATGGAAAGCCGCGGCACCCCCAGGGGGTCTGCGGCTTTCTCTTTTTCCGGATCCGGATCCGGATCCGGCACCGCACACTCGCCGAAACGGCATACACAGCACCCGCAAAAACCTGAATCAGGGCAGCGAAAAGAAAGCCCTCCGGCAATTACTCTCTTTGTATACGGCGCAATTGTTAATGGCGGACTCCCGCGATGTTTACGGGGTGTTGCGAACTTCTCACCCGGGCCGCGCCCGCCGCGCGCACGGAGTGGTCCGGGCGCCGCAGCCGGTGCGCGGCGGCGGCCCGCTCCGCGTGCTGGGCGGCGAGTGCCCGGGCCCGCTCCGCGTCACGGCGCGCGACGGCGTCGACGAGGGCGCCGTGTTCGGCCCACGAGTCGGCGGGGCGGACCGGCGCCTCGACGGCGTACATCCAGGCGATCTTGTGCCGGAGCTGGGTGAGGAGCGCGATCAGCGCGGGACTGCCCGACGCCTGGGCGAGCGTCTCGTGGAACCAGCCTCCCAGGGAACGCAGGTCCTCCCCCTCACCCCTGCGCACCCGCTCCTGCCCGAGCCTGACCAAGCCGCGGAGCACCTTGAGATGTGCCTCGGTCCGGCGCTGGGCGGCTCGGGCGGCACCGAGGGGCTCCAGGAGCATGCGCATCTCGAGGAGGTCCGCGGCCTCCTGCTCCGTGGGTTCCGCGACGCAGGCGCCGGCGTGCCGGCGGGTGACCACGAACCCTTCGGACTCCAGGGTGCGCAGCGCCTCTCGCACCGGGACGCGGGAGACGCCGTACCGGCGCGCGAGCACCTCTTCGGTGAGGCGGCCACCCCGCTCGAAGACACCGGAGACGATGTCGTCACGGATTGCCGTGCATACCGAATGCGCGGGAATGCGCATGTCCGAACCTCCGCCTTAATCCCCGCGAAACGCGGCCGATCGACGCCTGTTCTGTGACTCTATTGCAACCGGCCTGAATTTCCGACGGCGGGGTGGAATCCATGGATATCTTTTGGCCAGGAAGCACTTCCGCGAGGACTCCGGCGGGCGCCTTCGAAGGTGACACGACGAAGGCCCCGGCGGATGCCGGGGCCTTCGTCGTGTCCGTCCGGACACGGTGTCGCGCTGCGTGGGGTCAGACCTGGACGCCGTGGGCACGGAGGTAGGCGACGGGGTCCATGTCCGAGCCGTACTCGGGGGTGGTGCGGGCTTCGAAGTGCAGGTGAGGACCGGTGGAGTTGCCGGTCGAGCCGGAGAGGCCGATCTGCTCGCCCGAGCCGACGCTCTGGCCGACGGAGACGCCGATCGAGGAGAGGTGGCCGTACTGGGTGTACGTGCCGTCCTTCATCCTGAGCACGATGTTGTTGCCGTACGCGCCGCCCCAGCCGGCCTCGACGACCGTGCCGGCGCCGACGGCGAGGACGGAGCTGCCGGAAGCGGCCTGGAAGTCCACGCCGGAGTGGCTGCCGGAGGACCAGAGGGCGCCGCCGGACCGGTATCCGGTGGTGACGTGGGATCCGGCGACCGGCAGGTGGAAGGCGTTCAGCCGGGCGCGCTCGGCGGCGCGGGCGGCACGTGCCTTCTCCTCGCGGGCCTCCTTGGCGCGGGCCTCGGCCTTGCGCTCGGTCTCGGCCTTGGCCTCCGCCTTCGCCTTGGCTTCGGCCGCGGCCTTCGCGGCGGCGTCCGCCTGCTGCTTCTGGGCCTTCGCCTGGGCCTCGATCTGGGCGGCGAGGGTGGTGTCGAGGGCGACGGTCTGGGTGAGGCCGGTGCTGCCGGCGGTGACCTCGGAGTCCGCGGCGAGGGCCGGGGAGGCCGTGGCACCGATGACGCCGGTGGTGGCCAGGGCGGCGATGCCGGCGACCTTGGCACTCTTGCGCGTCAGTCGGCTCGGGGCACGGTGCTTCCCGGTGGCACGGATGAACGCCATGGAGGGGCTGGTCCTTTCCTTCCTTCTCGCCTACCGGGTTAGCTGACGGGTTCGGAGCAGGAAGGTCTCCTACGGGCCGCCGGACCTCTGACGAGGCACGGAGATCCGATTCACCCCAGGGACTTCGTGGGTCCCCGGCTCCCCAGGCTCGCGCCTGACGGGGACTCGGCGATGGCTGTCCGGCGCCGCGGGCGCGGCAGTCGTCCGGCGGACAGCCGGGCCGACGCTAGAGCGGGGCGCTTTCCCTCACCAAACGGAAAGGGCCTTTTGTCGCACATCCCACAGGATGAATGACGCTATAGACCCCAAAACAGACACATGGCGGGGCCCCGGCGAGCGCATGCCCGCCGGGGCCCCCGTCATGTCCTGTTCTGTCGGCCTTCGGTCAGCCGCTGACGACCGAGACCTCGCCGATGCCGAGCGCCCTGACCGGCTCCGCGATCTGCGCGGCGTCCCCGACCAGGACGGTGACGAGCCGGTCGACGGGGAACGCGTTGACCACGGCGGCGGTCGCCTCGACCGTGCCGGTCGCGGCCAGGCGGGCGTACAGCTCGGCCTGGTAGTCGTCCGGAAGGTGCTGCTCCACCTGGTCGGCGAGGGTCCCCGCGACGGAGGCCGCCGTCTCGTACTTCAGCGGGGCGACGCCCACGAGGTTCTGGACGGCCGTCTCGCGTTCGGCGTCGGTGAGTCCCTCGGACGCCAGGGTGCGCAGGACCTTCCACAGGTCGTCTAGCGCGGGACCGGTGGACTCGGTGTCGACCGAGCCGCTGATGGCGAGCATCGCTGCGCCGGTCGCCCCGGAGGAGGAGCCCGGCGCGGTCGAGCGCAGCACCTGGCCGAACGCCCGGACACCGTAGGTGTAGCCCTTCTCCTCACGCAGTACGCGGTCCAGCCGCGAGGTCAGCGTGCCGCCCAGGCAGTACGTGCCGAGGACCTGGGCCGGCCACACGCGGTCGTGCCGGTCCGCGCCGATGCGGCCGATCAGCAGCTGCGTCTGCACGGCTCCGGGACGGTCCACGATGACCACGCGGCCCGTGTCGTCCGCGGTGATCGGGGGAACGGGCCGGGCCTGTCCGGCGTTGCCCGACCAGTCCCCGACGGTGTCGGCGAGCAGCGCGTCCAGGTCCACCCCGGTGAGGTCGCCGACGACGACCGCCGTCGCCGTGGACGGACGGACATGGGCGTCGTAGAAGGCGCGTACGGCGGCCGCGTCGATCCGGCCGACCGTCTCCTCCGTGCCCTGGCGCGGACGCGACATCCGTGCCGTGGCGGGGAAGAGCTCCTTGGAGAGCTGCTTGGCGGCCCGACGGGCGGGGTTGGCCTGCTCGTGCGGGATCTCGTCGAGCCGGTTGCCCACCAGCCGCTCGATCTCGCTCTCCGCGAAGGCCGGGGCCCTCAGGGACTCGGCGACGAGGCCGAGGGCCTTGGCCAGCCGGGAGACCGGGACCTCGAGGGAGACGCGGAGACCCGGGTGGTCCGCGTGGGCGTCCAGCGTGGCACCGCAGCGCTCCAGCTCGGCGGCGAACTCCTCCGCGGAGCGCTTGTCCGTGCCCTCGGACAGGGCGCGCGCCATGATCGTGGCCACACCGTCCAGGCCCTCCGGCTCGGCGTCCAGCGGGGCGTCGAGGAAGATCTCCACGGCGACGATCTGCTGGCCGGGCCGGTGGCAGCGCAGCACGGTCAGCCCGTTGGGCAGGGCGCCACGCTCGGGCGCGGGGAAGGCCCAGGGACGGGCCTCGCCGGCGGTCGGCTGCGGGTGGTACTCCATCGCTACTCCAGTCACGGCGGCGTCGGTCACTTGTCGGCCCCCTCGTGCGCGTCGGTGCCGTCGGCCCCGTCGGTCTCCTCGGCCGCCTCGACCGGCTCGTAGACCAGGACCGCACGGTTGTCGGGGCGCAGATGCGCCCGGGCGGCGGCCTTCACCTCGTCGGCCGTCACGTCGAGGACGCGGCCCACGGCGGTCAGGGCGAGCTGGGGATCACCGAACAGGACGGCGTACCGGCAGAGTTCGTCCGCGCGGCCGGCGACCGTGCCCAGCCGGTCCAGCCACTCGCGCTCCAACTGCGCCTGTGCCCGCTCCATTTCCTCCGGGGTCGGGCCCTCCTCGGCGAAGCGGGCCAGCTCCTCGTCGACCGCCGACTCGATCTGCGGCACCTCGACACCGCCGGACGTCTTGACGTCCAGCCAGCCCAGCGAGGGTGCGCCGGCCAGCCTGAGCAGCCCGAACCCCGCGGCGACGGCCGTACGGTCACGCCGGACCAGGCGGTTGTGCAGCCTGGACGACTCGCCGCCGCCGAGCACGGTCAGCGCCAGATCCGCGGCGTCGCACTCGCGCGTACCGTCCTGCGGCAGGCGATAGGCCGCCATCAGCGCACGCGCGGGGACCTCCTCGCGGACCACTTCGCGCAGCTGCTCGCCGATGATGCCGGGCAGCGAGCCGTCGCGCGGGGGCTGCTTGCCGTCGTGGGAGGGGATGGAACCGAAGTACTTCTCGATCCAGGCAAGCGTCTGCTCCGGGTCGATGTCCCCGACGACGGAGAGGACCGCGTTGTTCGGCGCGTAGTACATGCGGAAGAACGCCTGCGCGTCCTCCAGGGTCGCCGCGTCCAGATCGGCCATCGAGCCGATCGGCGTGTGATGGTACGGATGGCCCTCCGGGTAGGCGAGCGCGGTGAGCTTCTCGAAGGCCGTGCCGTAGGGAACGTTGTCGTAGCGCTGACGGCGCTCGTTCTTGACGACGTCCCGCTGGTTCTCCATGGACTCCTCGTCGAGCGCGGCGAGCAGCGAGCCCATCCGGTCGGCCTCGAGCCACAGGGCCAGCTCCAGCTGGTGCGTGGGCATCGTCTCGAAGTAGTTGGTGCGCTCGAAGCTGGTCGTGCCGTTCAGGGAACCACCGGCCCCCTGCACCAGCTCGAAGTGCCCGTTCCCCTTGACCTGGCCCGAGCCCTGGAACATCAGGTGCTCGAAAAGGTGAGCCAGGCCCGTGCGTCCCTTGACCTCGTGCCGGGAGCCGACGTCGTACCAGAGGCAGACCGCGGCGACGGGGGTCAGATGGTCCTCGGAGAGCACCACGCGCAGGCCGTTGGCCAGACGGTGCTCGGTCGCCGTCAAGCCGCCGGAACCGGCTTGGGCTGTGGCCGTGTGACCCATGGGCATGTACGTCCCTTCGATCGGTACAGGATTTCCTGCCGGACCTGCCACTCTAGGCAAGCGCACGGGCGCCTGGCGAAGTTCCCGTCGGGTGAGTGTTGTCGTAGATGCTGCCGTAATCAGGGGCTCCGTGCAGGGCCCGTGGGCCGCTTCGGACGGGTCGAGGTCGGCGTTGTCGGTGCGGCGGGCCACAATGGTCGGCGTCAGAACCTGAGGTTGCCCGACAGAATCTGTGAAGGAGTCGCAGCCGCGATGGCCCGCCGCAGCACGAAAACCCCGCCGCCGGACGACTTCGAGGAGAAGATCCTCGACATCGACGTCGTCGACGAAATGCAGGGCTCCTTCCTCGAGTACGCGTACTCGGTGATCTACTCCAGGGCTCTGCCCGACGCCCGCGACGGCATGAAGCCCGTGCACCGCCGCATCGTGTCCCAGATGAACGAGATGGGGCTGCGCCCCGACCGCGGCTACGTGAAGTGCGCACGCGTGGTCGGCGAGGTGATGGGCAAACTGCACCCGCACGGTGACGCGTCGATCTACGACGCACTGGTGCGCATGGCACAGCCGTTCTCGATGCGCCTGCCCCTCGTGGACGGGCACGGCAACTTCGGCTCCCTGGGCAACGACGACCCGCCTGCCGCGATGCGGTACACCGAGTGCCGGATGGCCGACGCCACGTCACTGATGACGGAGTCGATCGACGAGGACACCGTCGACTTCCAGTCGAACTACGACGGCCAGGAGCAGGAGCCGGTCGTCCTCCCGGCGGCGTACCCGAACCTCCTGGTCAACGGCGCTTCCGGGATCGCGGTCGGCATGGCCACCAACATGCCGCCGCACAATCTCGGCGAGGTCATCGCCGCCGCCCGCCATCTCATCCGGCACCCGGGCGCCGACCTCGAGACGCTGATGCGCTTCGTACCGGGCCCCGACCTGCCCACCGGTGGCAGGATCGTCGGCCTCGGCGGCATCAAGGACGCCTACGCCGCCGGCCGGGGCACGTTCAAGATCCGTGCCACGGTCGCCATAGAGAACGTCACGGCCCGGCGCAAGGGCCTCGTCGTCACCGAACTGCCCTTCACCGTCGGCCCGGAGAAGGTGATCGCCAAGATCAAGGACCTGGTCGGTTCGAAGAAGCTCCAGGGCATCGCGGACGTCAAGGACCTCACGGACCGGGCGCACGGCCTGCGTCTGGTGATCGAGGTGAAGAACGGCTTCGTGCCGGAGGCCGTGCTGGAGCAGCTCTACAAGCTGACGCCGATGGAGGAGTCCTTCGGCATCAACAACGTCGCGCTGGTCGACGGGCAGCCGCTCACCCTCGGGCTGAAGGAGCTCCTGGAGGTCTACCTCGACCACCGCTTCGACGTGGTGCGCCGGCGCAGCGAGTTCCGCAGGACCAAGCGCCGCAACCGGCTGCACCTGGTCGAGGGCCTCCTGGTGGCGCTGCTCGACATCGACGAGGTCATCCGTCTCATCCGGGACAGCGACAACTCCGCGCAGGCGAAGGAACGCCTGATGGAGCGCTTCTCGCTGAGCGAGATCCAGACCCAGTACATCCTGGACACCCCGCTGCGCAGGCTCACGCGCTTCGACAGGATCGAGCTGGAGACCGAGCGCGACAAGCTCTCCCAGGAGATCGCGGAGCTGACGGCGATCCTGGAGTCGGACGCCGAGCTGCGCAAGCTGGTCTCGTCCGAACTGGCCGCGGTGGCGAAGAAGTTCGGCACCGACCGGCGTACGGTCCTGCTGGAGTCGGCAGGTTCGCAGGTCGCCTCGGTGCCGCTGGAGGTCGCCGACGACCCGTGCCAGGTGCTCCTCTCCTCGACCGGCCTGCTCGCCCGTACGGCCAACGCCGAGCCGATCGAGCAGACCGAGGATGCCAGGCGCACGAAGCACGACGCGATCGTGTCGGCCGTCCCGGCCACGGCACGCGGCGACGTGGGGGCGGTGACGTCCGCGGGACGCCTGCTCCGGCTCTCGGTGATCGACCTGCCCCAGCTGCCGGACACCCATGCGGCGCCGAACCTGTCGGGCGGGGCCCCGGTCGCGGAGTTCCTCACGCTGGAGGCGGACGAGCAGCTGATCTGTCTCACCACGCTCGACGAGGAGGCGCTCGGACTCGCCATCGGCACCCTGCAGGGGGTGGTGAAGCGTGTGGTGCCCGACTATCCCGCCAACAAGGACGAGTTGGAGGTCATCACGCTGAAGGACGGTGACCGGATCGTCGGCGCGACCCAGTTGCGCACGGGCGAGGAGGATCTGGTCTTCATCACGTCGGACGCGCAGTTGCTGCGCTATCCGGCGGCCTCGGTCCGTCCGCAGGGACGCCCGGCGGGAGGCATGGCCGGCGTCAAGCTGACGGAGGGCGCCACGGTCCTCTCGTTCACGGCGGTGGATCCCTCGAAGGACGCCGCGGTGTTCACGGTCGCCGGGTCGCACGGCACGCTCGACGACTCCGAGCGGACCTGGAAGCTGACCCCGTTCGACCAGTACCCGCGCAAGGGCAGGGCCACCGGCGGGGTGCGCTGCCAGCGCTTCCTCAAGGGTGAGGACGTCCTGGTGTTCGCGTGGGCCGGACGGGTCCCGGCCCGGGCGGCGCAGAAGAACGGCGCTCCGGCGGAGTTGCCGGCGCCGGATCCGCGCCGTGACGGTTCGGGGACGCCGATGACGAGCCGGATCGCGGTGATCGCCGGACCGCTGTAGGAGACGGGCTGACGAGGTCTCCCGCGTCCGGATCTCCATGCCGGTCCGGACGCGGGGACCGGGCCTCAGGCCTCGTCGTCGCCCGGCTGCCGCACGTACCGCAGGACGCCCCACATGCTGCGCTCCAGTTCCTCGGTGGCGTCGTGCCACTCGTCCCGGCATCCCTCGAGCTCCTTGCGCAGCGAGGCGGCGTCGACACCGGCGCCGATCAGGACGAGCTGGGTCCGCCGCGGTTCGTCGCGGGCCCAGCGCTGCGGCACGAAGCGCAGGAACCTGCCGACGGCGTGCAGCGTGTACCGGTTTCCGGGGTCGCCCGCGCCGAAGTCCACGAATCCCTTGATCCGGTAGAGGCCTGCGGGCCTGGAGTCGAGGAACGCCATGAAGAGGCGGGGGCTGAGCGGTACGTCGGCGGTGAAGGAGACGCTGTCGTACGCCGCGTGCAGATGGTCCGCGTGTGTGCGGTCCGCCTCGGGGAGCAGGTCCTCGAACGTCAGCTGGCGGAAGGAGTCGTCCTCGTCGGCCCTCGTCACGGGGTCGAGGAGAACCTCCGGGTCGATCCTCCCGTAGGCGGAGCAGATGACCGCCGCGCTCCCGCCCGCCGCGTCCACCGCTTCCCGCACGGCCCGCAGTCCGGCCTCGGTGACCCGGTCGGTCTTGTTCAGCACGATCAGGTCGGCGACCGCGAGGTGGCGGTCGATCTCGGGGTGACGCTCCCGTGTGGCGGGGAATTCGGCGGCGTCGACGACCTCGACCAGTCCCCCGTACCGGATGTGCGGATTGTCGCTGGCCAGCAGCATCCGTACGAGTTCCTGGGGCTCGGCGAGACCACTCGCCTCGATGACGATCACGTCGAGCCTGGCGGCAGGCGCGGTCAGCGTCTCCAGGTAGGTGTCGAGCTCGCTCGCGTCGACGGCGCAGCAGAGGCAGCCGTTGCCCAGCGAGACCGTGGAACCGACCTGCCCCGCGACGGTCATGGCATCGATCTCGATGGACCCGAAGTCGTTGACGACGACGCCGATGCGGTTGCCCGCCCTGTTGCGGAGCAGATGGTTGAGCAGGGTCGTCTTGCCTGATCCGAGGAACCCCGCCAGGACGACGACCGGGATCTGCGGGGCGCTTGGCGGGGTCAACGGGGCCTTCCTCGGGGTCGTTCAGAGCGCGGGCACGGGGCAGGGGGGCGGGGTCCCCACATAGCGGGCCGCCGGACGGATGATCTTCGAGTCCTCCGCCTGCTCCAGGATATTGGCGCTCCAGCCGATCATGCGCGCGGCACAGAACGTGGGGGTGAACATCGCGCGCGGCAGTCCGCAGAGCTCCATGACGACACCGGCGTAGAACTCCACGTTCGTGTGCAGCTCACGCCCCGGTTTGAGCTCGGCGAGGATCGCCTCCACCTGTCGCTCCACCTCCACCGCGAAGTCGACGAGCGGGCCGCCGAAGCTCTGGGCGACCGAGCGGAGCATGCGTGAGCGCGGATCCTCGGTGCGGTAGACGGGGTGCCCGAAGCCCATGATCCGCTCCCCCGCGAGGACGCGTTCGCGGATCCAGCCGTCGATGCGGTCCGGGGTGCCGATGGCGTCCAGGGTGTCCAGAGCGCGGCTGGGCGCTCCGCCGTGCAGCGGACCGGAGAGCGCGCCGACGGCTCCGACGAGGCAGGCGGCGACGTCGGCACCGGTGGACGCGATCACCCGGGCGGTGAAGGTGGAGGCGTTGAAGCCGTGGTCGACGGTGGAGACGAGGTAGCGCTCGACGGCCGCCGTCCGCGCGGCGTCCGGTTCCTCGCCCGTGAGCATGTAGAGGTAGTTGGCGGCGAACGGGAGGTCGTCGCGCGGCTCGACCGGCTCCAGTCCCTGGCCGAGGCGGTACAGCGACGTCAGCAGGGTGGGAACCGCGGCGGACACGGCGAGCGCGTCCTCGCGGCGACGGTCGGCGCCGATGTCGTAGACCGGGCGGAATCCGGCCGAGGCGCCGAGCAGCGAGAGGGCGGTACGGAGGCCGGCGAGAGGCCCGGAGACCACACCGGCGCGGGCGATCGCAGGCAGCGCCTCCCGTACCTCCTCGGGCAGTCGGCGCAGTCCGGCGGTGCGGACGGCGAAGTCGGCGCCCGCCTCCCGGCCGGGCAGTTCGCCGTAGAACAGGAGGAACCAGACGTCCTCGAAGCTGCGGCTCTCCGCCAGCTCGATCGCCGAGTACTGCCGGTAGTGGTAGAAGCCCTCGCGTCCGCGCACGTCTCCGAGTCCCGTGTCGGTGACGATCACGCCGGCGAGCCCCCGGGGCACGTCGAGCGGGGTGGTTTCCGTGTGCGTGGCAGGCATGGCAGGTCTCTCCTCCACCGATGAGTTGCACATTGATTCGACTGTCCATGATTGACTGAAGCACTGTCAATGTTGATTGAATCAATATGAAACCTCGTCGGAGGTGATCCGTCATCAACGGATACGGATACGGTGGACGCCATGACGCATGACGCGGTGCACCACACCGGCACGCAGGCCGCGGAACACGGCGGGGGCCCCTCGGCGCACAGGCTCACCACCCGGGAGGCGGCCGAGCGGCTGGGGGTGAAGCCGGAGACCGTGTACGCGTACGTGAGCAGGGGCCAACTGGCCAGCAGGCGGACTCCCGGCGGACGCGGGAGCACGTTCGACGCCACCGAGGTCGACGCCCTGGCCCGCCGTACCGGGCGCCGTGAATCCCCACCGCCGCCGGCGGGTGACCTGGTCTTCCGTACCGCCCTCACCCTCATCGAGCCGGACCGCTACTACTTCCGGGGCGTGGACGCGACCGAGCTCGCCCGTCACCACGGCTACGAGGTGGTCGCCGAGTGGATCTGGACGGGTGAGTTCCGTCCGGAGACCCGGTTCACCGCGTCCGCGGAGTCCCTGGCGGCGGCACGGCTCACCGCCGCTTCACTGCCACGGCACAGCAGCTCGACGGACCGGCTCCGGGCCGCTGTCGCCGCAGCCGCGGCCTCGGATCCCCTGCGGTTCGACCTCTCGGCCGAGGGAGTGCTCATCAGCGCCCGCAGCCTGATTCCCACGCTGGTCGGCGCGCTGCCGGCAGCCGGTGCTTCCGACGACGTCGGCGAGGGCGACGGCTCGCTCGCCGCGCGGCTGTGGCCGAAGCTCTCCGCTCGGCCCGCCGACGCGGCGTCGCTGACCGTCCTCGACACCGCACTCGCGCTGCTGGCCGATCACGACCTCGCGGCCTCGACGCTGGCGGCCCGCATCGCCGCGTCGACCCACGCACACCCGTACGCCGTCGTCTCCGCGGGACTGGGTGTGCTGGAGGGACCGCTGCACGGCGCCGCGAGCGGGCCGGCGCACCGCATGCTGTCCGAGGTCGTGGACCGGGGCGGCGCGGCCCCGGTGGTCGCGGATCACCTGCGTGCGGGCCGACGCGTACCGGGACTCGGGCACCGTCTCTACACCGGGGAGGATCCGCGGGCGACCGCCCTGTTCGCGCTGCTCGACGAGATGCCACAGGCGGCCCCGGCGATGGAGGCGGCCCGTGACGTGGTCGCGACCACAGCACGCCACGCACCCCTGCACGCCAATGTCGACCTGGCACTGGCCGTCTTCTCGGTCGCGTGCGGCCTGCCCGTCCAGACGGGCGAGACGGTGTTCGCCGTGTCCCGTACGGCGGGCTGGATCGCCCATGCGATGGAGGAGTACGCGGAACGGCCGCTGCGGATGCGGCCGAGCGGACAGTACGTCGGGCCGCGCCCGCCTCGGCCGCTGCCCGCACCGTCGGCCCCGGACGCGACAGCCCTGTAGGCGCCTGAGCAGGAACCGGGCCGGGAAGCGCGAGCGGAGCGATCCGGCCGGACATGTGACTCGGTACGCTCGCCCTTCGGGAAGGGGTGACCGCTGCGATGATGACGCGGGCAACTGCCGTCGCGATGGTGCAGAAGATCATGGATGGGGGCTGTGCCGACGACGCCGAGGCGGACGGTGTGCTGGAGGCACTCGACCGGGGCCTTGCCTGTCCGAGCGGCTACGTCTGCAACCTGATCTTCTGGCCCGAGGGGCGGGAACCAACCGCGGCAGAGGTGGTGGAGCAAGCTCTCGCCTACAGGCACCTCGCGCCGCGAGGGAGCGGCAGGCCCGTGCCCGGATGACCGGTGCGGCTGCGGTGGTGAGGGCAGGGCAGCCGCGCCCGTCGTGCCGGGCGGCGACCGCACGCGAGCCCTTGAGCGTGTTCTTCCTCGCGCTGCCCGGACAGCCCGGCCGTCGGGCGGCCTCCGGGACCTCCTCGGTCAGGCGACCGCTGCGTCAGCCACGCCTCGCCGTCACATGACCAGCCGACGGTTCCGGGCGCGGTGCCGGCCGCCAACGCCGAGCCCGCGAGGGGTCGGCCCTGCAAATTAGCTACAGCTGACGCAAATTCTCGCCGGTCCCTACTGGGGCAGGCGGGCCGTGGAGCCGCGAACCACCAGCTCCGGCTCGAAGAGCAGCTCGTCGGACGGCACCGTACGCCCGCCGATCTGCACCGCGAGGAGCTCGACGGCGGCCCTGCCCATGGCTTCGATCGGCTGGCGCACCGTCGTCAGCGGCGGCTCGGTGCAGTTCATGAACGCCGAGTCGTCGTAGCCGACGACCGAGACGTCCCCCGGCACGGACAGACCACGGCGGCGTGCCGCGCGGACCGCGCCCAGGGCCAGTGGGTCGCTGGCGCAGATGACGCCGGTGACACCCTGGTCGAGCAGCCGCGTGGCGGCGGCCTGTCCGCCCTCGAGCGAGAACATGGCCCGGAACACCCATTCGTCCGGCACGGTCGCTCCCGACTGGGCGGCCAGCGCGCGGGCGGCGGCGAGCTTGCGCTGCGAGGGCATGTGGTCGGCCGGGCCGAGGACGAACCCGATCCGCTCGTGGCCGAGCGAGACGAGATGGCGCCATGCCTGCTCGACCGCCACCGAGTCGTCGCAGGAGACCGCCGGGAATCCGAGGTGAGCTATCGCGGCGTTGATCAGGACGACGGGGATCTTTCGGTCGGCGAGCACCTTGTAGTGATCGTGAGGTGCGTCGGCCTGGGCGTACAGCCCGCCGGCGAACACCACGCCGGAGACCTGCTGCTGCAGAAGGAGTTCGACGTAATCGGCCTCGGAGACCCCGCCCTTGGTCTGCGTGCAGAGCACGGGGGTCAGGCCCTGCTGGGCCAGCGCGCTGCCGACCACTTCGGCGAAGGCCGGGAAGATCGGGTTCTGGAGCTCGGGCAGGACCAGCCCGACCAGCCGGGCGCGCTCACCACGCAACTGCGTCGGTCGCTCGTAACCGAGCACGTCCAGTGCGGACAGAACGGATTGCCGCGTGGCGTCGGAGACGCCTGGCTTGCCGTTCAGCACGCGGCTGACCGTGGCCTCGCTGACTCCTACTTTCTGGGCAACCTGAGCAAGTCGTCGCGTCATGAACGCAAGATTAGCGCAAAAAACGCAAGAAGATTGCGTTACTGCGGATACTTGTAGAACGCTCACAGATCGAGGGCGCGAGGGCAAGGGTCCTGCTGCCTGTCGGCCGACCGGCCCGGAGCAGCGGAAGCGGAAGCAGAAGGCCGGACAGCTGCCGGGCGGCGGTACACCCCCGTTCCAGCGACCGAGCCGCGCAAGCGGGCGGACACGGTGACGCAAGGAACGGGGTGCGCACAGGGCTCCGGGCTGCGGGACGGCCGGCAGTCGCTCGGCCCTCGCCCGGGGCACCGTCGCCCGGGGGCCTGTCGGCCGGAGGGGGACCGCCGACCGGGCGGTGACTGCGGGGTTGCCGACCGACAGGGGTGGGTGACCGCGAGGGCTGCCGACCGACGGGGATTTCGGTGAGCACGGTTCGCCCCTTACCGTTCGTACGATGAGCCCCCCATCGACCACCTCCCGGGGACCACGCCGGATCGGCTGGCCGAAGCGGGTCTTCTCGCAGGTCCTGCTGATGCAGCTGGCCATCATCACCGGCGTCACGGTCCTCGTCACGGGCCTCTTCCTGGCTCCCCTCAGCGACCAGCTCGACGACCAGGCGATGCGCCGCGCCCTGGCGATCGCGCAGAGCACGGCGGCGCAGCCCCGGATCGCCGACTCTCTGCTCGCCACCGAGCCCCGCCCGGACGGCCCCGTACAGACCGCGGCGGAACGGGTCAGGCGGTCGACCGGCGCCGAGTACGTCGTGATCATGGACAGGCGGGGCGTGCGCTGGTCCCACCCGGACACCTCGCGCATCGGGGACGTCGTGTCCACCGACCCCAGCACGGCTCTCGCCGGCAGATCCGTGATGGAGATCGACAGCGGGACGCTCGGCCGCTCGGCCCGCGGCAAGGTACCGCTGCTCGACGGGTCGGACCGGATCGTCGGCGCGGTCTCGGTCGGTATCGCCTACGACAGCGTCCGGGCCCGGCTGCTCGCCGCGATCCCCGGACTGCTGGCCTACGCGGGCGGAGCGCTCGCCGCGGGAGCTCTCGCCGCCTATCTGATCTCCCGCAGACTTCAGCGGCAGACCCACGACCTGGCGTTCTCCGACATCTCGGCCCTCCTGACCGAGCGTGAGGCGATGTTGCACAGCATCCGCGAAGGTGTGGTCGCGCTCGACCGCACCGGGCGCATCAGGCTCCTGAACGACGAGGCCCAACGCCTGCTCGGCCTCGGCCCCGACGTCGCGGGGATGCATCTCGAAGAGGCTCTGGGCGAGGGCCGGACCACCGACGTGCTGGCGGGAAGGGTGACCGGCGACGACCTGGTGGCTGTCCGCGGCAGCCGGGTCCTGCTCGCCAATCGGATGCCCACCGAGGACGGCGGGGCCGTGGCCACGCTGCGCGACCGTACGGAGCTCGAGTACCTCGGCCGCGAACTCGACTCCACCCGCGGTCTGATCGACGCACTCCGCGCCCAGGACCACGAACACGCCAACCGGCTGCACACCCTTCTGGGACTGCTGGAACTGGAGATGCACGACGACGCCGTCGAGTTCGTCACGGAGGTCGTCGGCGTCCACCGGGCAACGGCCGAGCAGGTCACCGAGAAGGTGCACGACCCCCTGCTCGCCGCTCTCCTGGTCGGCAAGGCCACCGTGGCCGCCGAGCGCGGCGTCGCCCTGCGGATGGCGGAGGAGTCCGTGCTGCCGGACCGGCTGGTGGATCCACGCGGACTCGTCACGGTTCTCGGCAACCTGGTCGACAACGCGCTGGACGCGGCCGCGGGTTCCGCGGCCTCCCGGATCGAGGTCGGGCTGAGGGCCGACGGCCGTACGGTGGTACTGCGGGTGCGTGACAGCGGCCCGGGTATACCGGCCGATGACCACGAGTCGATCTTCATGGAGGGGTGGTCGACGAAGGAACTCCCGGCGCACGGCAAGCGCGGCCTGGGACTGCCTCTGGTACGGCGGCTCGCCGAGCGGCAGGGCGGCAGCGCGTCCGTGTCGGATTCGCCCGAGGGCGGAGCGGTCTTCACCGTGGTCCTTCCGGAGGCCCTGCGCGAACCGGACCGGCCCGGCGCCCTCGGACCGGGGGCGAACGGCCGGCAGACGAATCCCGTCCGGGGCGATGCCGGCGAGCGCGGGGACTCCGGCCGCGCGTCCGCGCCCGTACGCCCCCCGACGTCAGGAGAAACCCCATGATCGAGGTTCTGGTCGTGGACGACGACGTACGGGTCGCCCGGATCAACGCGGCCTACGTCGCCAAGGTGCCCGGCTTCCGGGTGGCCGCGGTGGCCCACACGGCGGCCGAGGCTCTCGCCAGGATCGACGACGTTCCCGTCGATCTGATCCTGCTCGATCACTACCTGCCGGATCGCAACGGGCTGGCCGTGGTGCGGGAACTGCGCGGACTCGGCCACCACACCGATGTGATCATGGTGACGGCCGCGCGCGACGTCGCGACCGTCCAGGCGGCGATGCGCCACGGAGCCCTCCAGTACCTGGTGAAGCCGTTCGCCTTCGCCGGTCTGCGTACCAAACTGGAGGCGTACGCGGCGCTGCGCCGCAGCTTCGAGGGCGGTGGGGACGCCGAGCAGACCGAGGTGGACCGGCTGTTCGGAGCCCTGTGGACCACGGGCGGGTCCGACCTCCCCAAGGGGCATTCGACGACGACCGCGGAACTGGTCCGTCAGGCCCTCCGTTCGGCCACCGGGCCGCTCTCCGCGCAGGAGATCGCGGAGAGCGCCGGGATGAGCCGCCAGACGGCGCAGCGCTATCTGAAGCTGCTCGAACGCACGGGCAGGGTGCGGCTGTCCCTCAAGTACGGCGAGACGGGCCGGCCGGAACACCGGTACACCTGGGCGTCCGGCGCCTGACGAGGCCGCTGCCGCGGCCCGGGCCCGAGCGGTCCGGCCTCAGGCCGCCCCCGCCCCGGTGAGGGACCGGACCTCCGTCTCCGCGTGCTTGGCCGGGTCGGGCGGCTCGGACGAGGTGACCGTGCCGAGCCAGCCGGCCAGGAAGCCTGCCGGGATCGACACCAGCCCCGGGTTCTCCAGGGGGAAGAGCGCCAGGTCCACACCGGGGAAGAGCGACGTCGGACTTCCTGAGACGACGGGTGAGAGCAGGACGAGCAGGACGGCGGGGACGAGTCCGCCGTAGACCGCCCAGACCGCGCCCCTGGTCGTGAAGCTCCGCCAGAACAGGGAGTAGAGCAGCGCCGGCAGGTTGGCGGAGGCAGCGACCGCGAAGGCCAGCCCCACCAGGAACGCCACGTTGAGGTCCTGGGCGAGAAGACCGAGTCCGATGGCGACCACTCCGACGCCCGCCGCGGCCACGCGGGCCACAGCCACTTCGCTGCGCGGCTTGGCTCCCCGGCGCCTGAGCGAGGCGTAAAGGTCGTGGGCGACGGAGGCGGAGGAAGCGAGGGTGATCCCGGCGACCACGGCGAGGATCGTGGCGAAGGCGATGGCAGCCACGACGGCGAAGAGCACCGTGCCTCCCGTGGAACCCTCTCCACCCCCCAGAACGAGCGCCAGGAGCGGAACGGCGGTGTTCCCGGACGCGTTGGACGTCCGCACCTCAGCCGAACCGACGAGCGCGGCCGCTCCGAACCCGAGGACGACGGTCATCAGGTAGAAGCTGCCGATCAGCCCGATGGACCAGACGACGCTGCGTCTCGCCGCACGTGCGGTGGGAACGGTGTAGAAGCGCGACAGGATGTGCGGCAGGCCGGCCGTTCCGAGGACGAGCGCCAGACCGAGACTGACGAAGTCGAACCGCGCCGTCCAGCTCCCGCCGTACCGGAGCCCCGGCGAAAGGAAGTCGCGCCCGTGTCCGCTGCGGTCGGCGGCGGACGTGAGCAGGGCGTTGACGTCCCCGTGGAACCGGACCAGCACGAGCACGGTGAGGGTGACGGCTCCGGCCATCAGCAGGACGGCCTTGACGATCTGGATCCAGGTCGTCGCGCGCATACCCCCGAGCGACACATAGACCACCATGAGCGCTCCGACCCCGACCACGGTCCACGCCCGGACGGTGTCGCTCGTGCCACCGAGCAGCAGCGCGACGAGGCTCCCCGCACCCACCATCTGAGCCACCAGGTAGAGAACCGAGACGGTGACGGAGGAGATGCCCACCGCGGTACGCACCGGCCGCTCCGCCATCCGCGCGGCGACCACGTCGGCGAGCGTGAACCGGCCGCAGTTGCGTACGAGTTCGGCGACCAGGAGCAGGACGACGAGCCAGGCCACGAGGAATCCGACGGAGTAGAGCATGCCGTCGTAGCCGTACAGGGCGATGAGCCCCGAGATGCCGAGGAAGGACGCGGCGGACATGTAGTCACCCGCGATGGCGAATCCGTTCTCCATGGGCGAGAAGAGCCGTCCGCCCGCGTAGAACTCCTCGGCCGAACCCTGCCTCTTCCGGCCGACCCAGGTGGTGATGCCGAGCGTCACGGCGATGAAGACGCTGAACAGCAGCAGCGCCAGCGTCTGATGGTCCCCTCTCACCGTTCGGCACCTCTCGTCATCTCCTGCGTCTCCCAGCGGAGTTCGAGAGCGACACGGTCACGGTGCAGACGCGCGTGACGGGCGTACGCCCAGGTGAGCAGGAACGTGGTGAGGAACTGCCCGAGACCGGCCACCATGGCCACGTTGAGCACGCCGGCCACCGGCCGCGCCATGAGGTCGTGCGCGGTGGTCGCCGCGATCACATAGGCGAGGTACCAGAGCAGGAAGGCAGCGGCGGCGGGGGCCACGAACCGTCGGTAGCGACGGCGCACTTCGCGGAAGGCCGGGCTGTCCTGCACCTCCAGATAGACCTCCGCCGCTGTGTGGCCGCGCCGTTCCACCGGCCGGGGCCGCCCGTCGGCCGCCGTGGCACCGGCACCGTCGGGCTCGCTCCACCCGGCAGCCGACGCCTCGTCCCACGGGTCGTCGAGCCGTAGCACAGCGGTGTCCGGCCCTGCTTCCTTCTCCACCGACAACTCCCTTGTCCACGAGCCTTTTCGGCCGCGTAGCCAAGAATGGGCAGATCGGGAAGACCTCGGGCACTTCATCCGCCGTGCTTCACCATTTCAGGTGACGGAAGGGCCGGGTGGGTGCGCCAGGCCGGGGCCGTACGCATAGCGCGCGGCCCCGGGCCCGTGGGCCTCGCGGCGATGCCGTTGGCGCGGAGCGGGGTGCCGGCCCTGCGCACCGGGAGGACGCGGAAAAGGCCGAGAACCGACGGACGACGAGCGCGACAACCGCGACGATCGCCAGGACGTCGAAGGGCTCCGGCACGACAGCCTCCGAGTGGCGTGAAGATGCGATGTCTTCGACGCTGCGGAAGCGCGGGGACCACGGGATCGGCTCCTGGGCCGACCGTGGGTGGAGAAGAGCTCTCCACCCACGGGTGGAGCCGTCAGACGTCGATACGCGAACGGTCCAGGGTGGCCGCGGAGCTGGTGATGAACTCCTTGCGCGGCGCGACCTCGTTGCCCATCAGCAGATCGAAGATCTGCTCGGAGGACTCCAGGTCGCCGATGTTGATCCGGCGGAGCGTGCGGTGGCGCGGATCCATGGTGGTCTCCGCCAGCTGGTCCGCGTCCATCTCGCCCAGGCCCTTGTAGCGCTGGATCGAGTCCTTGAACCGGACGTTCTTCCGCTGCAGCTCCAGCAGGGTCTGCCGGAGCTCGTTGTCGGAGTAGGTGTAGACGTACTTGTCCTGGCCCTTCTTGGGCTGCACCAGCTCGATCCGGTGCAGCGGCGGCACGGCCGCGAAGACCCGTCCCGCCTCGACCATCGGCCGCATGTAGCGCTGGAAGAGCGTGAGCAGCAGCGTACGGATGTGAGAGCCGTCGACATCGGCGTCCGTCATCATGATGACCTTGCCGTAGCGAGCCGCGTCGATGTCGAAGGTGCGCCCGGAGCCCGCTCCTATGACCTGGATGATCGCCCCGCACTCGGCGTTCTTGAGCATGTCCGACACGGACGACTTCTGGACGTTGAGGATCTTTCCCCGGATCGGCAGCAGCGCCTGGAACTCACTGTTCCGGGCCAGCTTCGCGGTGCCGAGGGCCGAGTCGCCCTCCACGATGAACAGCTCGCTGCGCTCCACGTCGTCGCTCCGGCAGTCCGCGAGCTTCGCGGGCAGCGAGGACGATTCGAGCGCTGTCTTGCGGCGCTGTGCGTCCTTGTGCTGGCGGGCGGCGATGCGGGTGCGGGCAGCGGCCACCGCCTTGTCCAGTACCGCCCTGGCCTGGGCCTTCGCGTCACGCTTGGTGGACGTGAGGAAGGCCTTCAGCTCCTTGGAGACCACATTGGCCACGATCCGGTTGGCGGCCGAGGTTCCGAGCACCTCCTTGGTCTGCCCCTCGAACTGCGGCTCCGCGAGTCGCACCGTGACCACCGCGGTCAGGCCTTCCAGCGCGTCGTCCTTGACGATGTCGTCCTCGGCGACGCGCAGCAGCTTCGCGGACCGCAGGACCTCGTTCACCGTCTTCGTGAGGGAACGCTCGAACCCGGTGACATGGGTGCCGCCCTTGGGGGTGGCGATGATGTTGACGAAGGACTTGAGGTTGGTGTCGTAGCCCGTGCCCCAGCGCAGCGCGATGTCGACGCCCAGTTCGCGGGTGACCTCGGTCGCCGTCATGTGGCCGCGGTCGTCCAGGACCGGAACGGTCTCCTTGAAGGTTCCCGTTCCGCTCAGGCGCTGTACGTCGCAGACGGCCTTGTCCTGCGCCAGGTACTCGCAGAACTCGCTGATCCCGCCGTCGAAGCGGAAGGTCTCCTCCGTCTTGCCCTCGCCGTCGACGCCACGCTCGTCGCGTACGACGATGGTGAGACCGGGCACGAGGAAGGCGGTCTGGCGGGCCCGCTGGTACAGCGTCTCCAGATTGAGCTTCGCGTCCTTGAGGAAGATCTGCCGGTCCGCCCAGTACCGCACCCGGGTACCCGTCCGCGTCTTCGGCACGCGCTTGCCCTTGCGGAGGCCGTTGGCCGGGTCGAAGGGGCTGTCGGGCCCCTGCTCGGTGAACATGCCCGGGACACCGCGCCGGAAGCTGATGGCGTGGGTCGCGCTGTTGCGGTCGACCTCGACGTCCAGCCGGGCGGAGAGCGCGTTCACGACCGAGGCGCCGACGCCGTGCAGGCCGCCCGACGCCGCGTACGAGCCGCCGCCGAACTTTCCGCCGGCGTGCAGCTTGGTCATGACGACCTCGATGCCGGAGAGCCCGGTCTTCGGCTCGACGTCCACGGGGATGCCGCGGCCGTTGTCGCGGACCTCGACGGAGGCGTCGTCGTGGAGGATGACCTCGATGGTGTCGCAGTAGCCTCCGAGAGCCTCGTCGACGGAGTTGTCGATGATCTCCCAGAGACAGTGCATGAGTCCGCGGCTGTCCGTCGACCCGATGTACATCCCGGGGCGCTTACGGACGGCTTCGAGCCCTTCGAGGACGAGAAGGTGCCGCGCGGTGTAGTTGGAGCTGTCCCTGTCTGCGCCGCCTGCTCCGGTCAGCAGCGCAGTGGACGGCACGGAATCGGCGGTCACGCAGTTCGCTCCTCGCTGAATTACTTTTGGGGCCCGGTGGGTGGCGGGCTCGGCCTCGGTGGCCGCTGAGAGCCTACCGAGGCCTGGTAGAGCGGTTGTAACGCCACCCAGGGGGAATCCTCATGCTAGTGCAGCCTCGCATACACGTTCGATCATTCGTCAGGGTGACGTGCACATCACGTTCCCTTCGAGGCATGAACCATTTAGGCTCCGGGCACGTCCTCATGAACAACCGGCAACCCAGCCGGCGGACCGGCCCACACAAGCAACGCGAAACCGTAGCGCTACGCAATACGGCACATTCGCCGCCAACCGGCGACAGACAGCCATCCCGAGAAGAAGTTTCGAAGAAATGCCACGAGCGGGAACGTTTTCGGCCTGGTTGGATGTTGACCCTGGTACGACAGCTCGTCGAGCTAGAGAAGAGGCGACGTGACTACTGTTCTGACCCCCGCGAGCCCGCTGACCGCAGCAGACCGCTGTGACCGTTGCGGCGCCCAGGCCTATCTGCGCGTCGTCCTGATCAGTGGCGGTGAACTGCTCTTCTGCGCCCACCACGGACGCAAGTTCGAGCCGGAACTCAAGAAGATCGCCGCGGAAATACAGGATGAGACGGACCGGCTCACAGCCGTACAGGCAAGTGCCGCCGACGAGGAACAACACTGACACCTCGCATCCACGACGAGCTACGGGCACGGTCCAGGACCGGCCGGCGGGCGGCCTCCCCCAGGGGAAAGCCGCCCGTTCTCGTACCGTCGGCCGTGTCGGCGCGGCCCCGGCGGTCAGTCGCCTGCGGCCATCCACCGGATGGCCGCGGACACCCGTGTGTACACCCCGGGGCTCTCCGGACTCCCGCAGCCGCTCCCCCAGGAAACCAGCCCCACGAGGCGCCCACGGGCCACCAGAGGGCCTCCGCTGTCCCCCTGGCACGCATCCCGCCCACCCCGGGTGTCACCGGCGCAGAGCATCGATGAGGCGTCGTACGCGCCCTGTGTACCGCCGGGGTAGGCCCGGACGCAGTCGCTGTCCGGCAGTACCCGGACCTTGGCGGCCCGCAGCACGGGCGCGTAGGCCCCGTACCCGGTCGTATCCCCCCAGCCGTACACCGTCGCCGCGGTGCCCGGCTCGTACGCGGGACTCCCGGCATCTGCCATCGGAATGACGCTGCCCGCGGGCAGGGCCCGGTCCAGAGTGAGGACCGCGAGGTCGCCCGCGTTCGTGTGGGGGTCGTAGCCGGGGTTGGTCCATGTCGAACGCACAGGGACCTCCTGCCCCCCTGGCCCGTCCAGCTCGTCCCGCCCGGCGATGATCCGAAGATCCGTGACCTCGGCGACGGCAGACCCCAGGACGTCCTCTCTCAGGCAGTGCGCGGCTGTCAGCACCTTGGTGGTCGCGATCGCGACCCCTCCGCAGAACTGACCGGCGCGGGTTCCTCCGAACCGGTCACGGCTCGACAGCGCCACGGCCCAGGGGCTGGCCTCGACCGGCACCGCCTGTCCGCCGACGATGATGCTGTCCGCCACGGCCGAGGCCGGAGGGCCGAGGGGTATGACCGCCGCCGTGACCGCCAGAGTGCAGGCGGCCGGGAGGACACGTACCGGAATGCGGGGCATGGAGGCTCCTTACGCCGAGGTGAGCAGTGCCCACTCAGCGTCATCCGCGCCGGTGCCCGCCGCACGCGGACACCCACAGGGCCCCCTACGCGGACATGGGCAGGGGGCCCGGAACCTTCCGGTTCCGGGCCCCCTGCCCATGTGCGTACCGACGATCTAGTCGAGGTAGTCGCGCAGCACCTGCGAACGCGACGGGTGGCGCAGCTTCGACATCGTCTTGGATTCGATCTGCCGGATGCGCTCACGCGTCACCCCGTAGACCTTGCCGATCTCGTCCAGGGTCTTCGGCTGACCGTCGGTGAGACCGAAACGCATCGAGACCACGCCTGCCTCGCGCTCGGAAAGCGTGTCGAGCACGGAGTGCAGCTGCTCCTGGAGGAGCGTGAAGCTCACCGCGTCCGCGGGCACGACCGCCTCGGAGTCCTCGATCAGGTCTCCGAACTCGCTGTCACCGTCCTCACCCAGCGGGGTGTGCAGAGAGATCGGCTCGCGGCCGTACTTCTGGACCTCGATGACCTTCTCAGGGGTCATGTCGAGCTCCTTCGCCAGCTCCTCAGGAGTGGGCTCACGGCCCAGGTCCTGGAGCATCTGGCGCTGCACCCGGGCGAGCTTGTTGATGACCTCGACCATGTGCACCGGGATACGGATGGTGCGGGCCTGGTCGGCCATGGCGCGGGTGATCGCCTGGCGGATCCACCACGTCGCGTACGTGGAGAACTTGTAGCCCTTGGTGTAGTCGAACTTCTCGACCGCGCGGATCAGACCGAGGTTGCCCTCCTGGATGAGGTCCAGGAAGAGCATTCCGCGACCGGTGTAGCGCTTGGCCAGCGAGACCACGAGACGGAGGTTGGCCTCCAGCAGGTGGTTCTTGGCGCGGCGGCCGTCCTCGGCGATGATCTCCAGCTCGCGCTTGAGCTTCGGTGCGAGCTTGTCGGAGTTCGCCAGCTTGTCCTCGGCGAAGAGCCCGGCCTCGATGCGCTTGGCGAGCTCGACCTCCTGCTCGGCGTTGAGGAGGGGAACCTTGCCGATCTGCTTCAGGTAGTCCTTGACAGGGTCGGCCGTGGCGCCGGCGACGGCGACCTGCTGCGCGGGTGCGTCGTCCTCGTCGTCGTCGGAGAGGACGAAGCCCTTGTTCTCGCCCTCGCCCTCCTCTTCCTCGCCCTTGCCGGCCTTCACTTCCTCGACCGGCTCGTCGCCGTCGAGAAGCTCGTCGTCCTGCTTGCCGGCCTTCTTCGCCGCGGTCTTCTTGACCGCGGTCTTCTTCGCGGCGGTCTTCTTGGCAACCGTCTTCTTGGCTGCCGTCTTCTTCGCAGGAGCGGCAACGGCGGCGTCGTCGGCCGCCACGTCCGCGCTCGGGGCCGTCGGGGCGGCAGACGCCGCGACGGTGCGCGTCACGGTCGTCTTGGCGGTGACGGTCTTGGTGGCGGTGCGCTTGACCGGGCTCTTCGCTGCGACGCTCTTGCGGGCGCGCTTAGGCGACTCCGCGGCACTGACCATCAGCGTCACACCCTCTTCCTCGAGGATCTGGTTGAGGCTGCGCAGAACATTCTTCCACTGGGTTGGCGGAATCTGGTCAGCCTCGAAGGCCCGACGCACGTCATCGCCGGCGATCTGCCCATCAGCCTTTCCCCGCTCGATGAGCGCCATCACAGACTCGGACTCGGCGATCTCCGGCGGGAGCGTACGGGATGTGCTGGCCGACACGAACAACCTCTCGGAACGATGGAAACGGCTTCCGGCCCGGCCCTGGGAGGGCTGGAACCGACGACCGTCGGCTGGGGATGTCGCCGACGTCGCGGGCTTGGCCTCAGAACTGCACAGCGCACTGCGTGGCTGCTGTATTCCTTCCGCGGCGGTCACCTCTTAGGTCATCGCACTGTTTCGAGGAGTGTTACGCCCAATTCGCGTGGCCCCAGTCACACCTCATTCGCGACAAACAGAACGAAAGGTCACATTTCCGTGTAATCATGCCGCCGAGCCGCTCAGGCCCGACGGCACACGGTCCGTATACCCGGTCCCGCAGCGCTCAGTGCTCGCGAGGCGCAGGAACCACCCGTTCTCCGTCGGTGTGACCGATCAGCAGCTGCCGCATGGCGGTCTCGGCAGCGGCGGAGTCACCCGAGGCGAGGGCCTCGACGATCCGCGCATGGTGGCCGAGAGAAGCCTCGGCGGGGCGGTCACAGCCAGTCACGGGCCCGCCGGAGACGTGCAGGGCCGCCGACACGATCCCGGAAAGGTGCTCCAGCATGCGGTTCCCCGCCGCCTGGATCAGCAGGGCATGGAACTCGGCATCGGCCCGGGAGAACGTGATGGCGTCCCCCTGCCCCATGGCGTGCCCCATGATCTCGATCATGTCGCCGAGACGCTGCTGAATGTCCTCGCGTCCGTGACCTGCGGCCAGCCGGGCCGCGAGGGGCTCGATGACCCACCGGAGGTCGTCCAGTTCGCGACGCTGGTCGTCCCGCTGAGGGCCGAAGGCGCGCCATTCGATGATGTCGGGGTCGAGCAGGTTCCAGTCACTCACCGGCCGGACCCTCGTACCCACATTCGGCCGGGCGCTGACCAGCCCCTTGGCCTCGAGAACGCGAAGGGACTCCCTCACAACGGTGCGGGAGACCTCGAATCGCTGGCCGATCTCCTCAGGGACGAGCGGGCGGTCGGCACCGAGGTCACCGGAAACGATCATCTGCCCCAACTGCTGGACCAGTTGACCGTGAAGTCCACGGCCGCGACTGGCCGTGCCGCGCCGGCTCGCCCGCCCCAGCTCGGATTCGGCGCCACCCCAGGAACGGAGGGCGGCGCGCTCGCCGGCCGGCGCCTCCGTGTAGGGGTAGCGGTCGAGTTCGCCCGGGCCGGCGAGGCCGGAGTCGGCGGAGCGGGCGGCGGTCATCATGGTGTGCGCAAGGGTACTCACGCATCCTTTGTCGGCGTGGCTCACCCGCCCCTTGAGGTCTTTGCTGAAAAGCACACGAAAGGGTGATCGCCACTCCCCTCTCAATTGACGGGTTACCGGCAGAAATCACATCTTTTAAGGGTATTTGTCCGTTGCTGCCTGCCGTTCTGCCTCGAGCATCACCGATGTGGTCACCAACGGGCCTTCCCGCGAAGGCTCGTGAACACATACGCACAGACCAAGGCGGACAGCGACAAAGAGAGAGCCAACCCCGCAGGTTGGGCGACAACCCGTACGGCGACCATGGCCCATCGGTCCGTCTCGTACGGCCACTGCAGCCAGCCGAGTTCACGCAGTCGCCCCGACAGCCCGCCGATCGAGCGGGCGGACGGCGCCTCGAGAAGCTTCTGCATCAGCGGTACGACGAGCACGGGAACCGCCAACACGGCCGCGACACCGGCGACGGCGAGCCGGAACACTCCGGCCCCCAGCAGCCCCGCCCAGGCGCATCCGACCGACAACCCGGCCCAACTCAGTCCCATCTGAGCGGCGTTCTCCGGCACGCGGACCAACTCCCCGCCGTACACGAGACGCAGGGCCTGGGCGTCCGCCAGCACCGCGAGCAGGGCGAGCAGCAGCGCGACGCCCGCCGAGACCGCCAACTTGGCGATCAGGAGGCCGAGGCGGCGTGGCACCGTCCCCCGCCCCGCGGCGAGCGCCGGATAGCGGAACTCGTCGCCGAAGGAAAGGGCGCCCAGCAGTCCGGCGGCGAACGCGACAGGCGGTAGAGGCAACACGTCGGGCCAGGCGACCAGCAGGTCGGGAAGGGGCACCTTCCCGGAGCGGGCCAGCAGCACGGACAGAGCTGCGGAGACGGCCAGAACAGCCACCATGATCAGAGCGGTTGTCCTGACCCCGAAGAGGCGCCGCAGTTCGTACCGCAGCGGCCGGAGCGGACCCCGAGCCGGGCCCACGAGGATCGGAGGGGGTAGTTGCGAGACCGCCACGGTCGATGCGGGGCTGGGGAGGACGGCCTTCACCGACCCGCCTCCCGACGCGCCACCGGGGCCGCCGTCAGGGACCGCCACCGGGCCGGCATCCCCGGTCTCGTCGGCGAGCTGGTGCACCGGGACACCGTGCCGGTACGCCGTGTCCCCGACCTCCGCGCAGCTGCTGCCGTACACCGACAGCCTGCTGCCGCCCTCGGCCACCACCTCGACCGAGCGCCGGGCCGCGCGGGCCTCACGGCTCACCACGGAGGCCAGCCTGGCCGCGTGCGGGGTACGCACGGCGACCCGAGGTCGCAGACGGGTGCGGGAGAAGTCGGCGACGTCCTGGTCCGCGACGAGGCGCCCCCCGTCGATGGTGACCACACGGTCGGCCGCGCGTGCCGCCTCCTTGGGATCACCGGTCGTGTGCAGGACAGTTCCGCCCTCCGCCGCGTGTGCGCGGAGCAGTCCGTGGATCCAGCTCCTCTCGCGCGGCGAGAGCCCTTCGGCCGGCTCGTCGAGAACGAGCGTATGGGGGTCGCCGAGCAGCGCGGAGGCGAGCCCGAGCCGTCGGTCCATCCCTGCCGAGAGGGTTCCGATGCGCTGATCCCCCAGCCCCGCGAGCCCGACGACCTCCAGCAGGTCGTCGGCTCGTGAAGCGGGAACCCCGGCTGCGGCGCAGAGCATGCGGAGTTGGCCACGCGCGGTGCGTGCCGGATGGCCCGGTACGTCTCCGAGCAGCACCCCGACCTCACGGGCCGGGTGACCGATGCGGTGCAGCGGACGCCCTCTGAAGTAGGCGACCCCCCTCCCCGCTTCGAGTTCGAGCATCAGACGAAGGGCCGTGGTCTTGCCGGAGCCGGGAGCCCCGAGCAACGCGGTGACGCTGCCGGGCCGGGCTTCGAAGGTCAGGTCGTCCACGACGGGCGGACCGTCGCGGCGAGGGGTGCTGGTGAGTCCGATGGCCTGGAGCATCGCTTCCCTCGAGAAGGGTGAGACCGCCTGGCGGCAGGGCGGGATACCCGAGCAAGATAACGCGACATTTCGGACTTTCTGTGTACTAGTGCTTCTGTGGGCGTTCCGCAGGTTCGTCTCGCGTGAGCGCCCGGCTCCGGGCCCGTCAGACTTCCGGCCTCAGCATCGGAGGATTCAGCACCGTCGCCGCCCCGGCCCTGAAGAGTTGTGCGGGGCGTCCTCCCTGACGTGTGGTCGTCCCCCCTGACGGGACCAGGAAGCCTGGAGTACCCGTGACCTTACGGTGGAAATTGCGGGGGTCCAGGACCACGCCCCACACCGCCTCGTACACCCGCCGCAGCTCGCCGACCGTGAACTCGGGCGGGCAGAACGCCGTGGCCAGCGAGGAGTATTCGATTTTCGAGCGGGCCCGCTCCACGCCGTCCTCGAGGATCCTCGCGTGGTCGAAGGCCAGTGGTGCGCTCTGCTCGTCCTCCCGGGCGAAACCGCCGCCGGGTCCGAGCAGGTCCCCGACCGAGGCCCAGCGGGCGCTGTTCGCATCACCGCCCGCCCGCGGTGCGGGAAGATCGGGCGCAAGGGCGAGGTGGGCGACGCTGACGACTCTCATGCGGGGGTCGCGGCCGGGGTCGCCGTACGTGGCCAACTGTTCCAGGTGCGCGCCGTTCCCTGCGGCCGGGGCGGTCGGATCGTGTGCGCAGAGCCCCGTCTCCTCGACGAGTTCACGCGCCGCCGCCGCACCGAGATCCTCATCGGCTCTGACGAATCCGCCCGGCAGCGCCCACCGCCCTTGGAACGGCGATTCGCCTCGGCGTACCACGAGCGCACAGAGTGCGTGACGTCGCACCGTGAGGACGACCAGGTCGACGGTGACGGCGAAGGGCGGGAAGGTCGACGGGTCGTAGGGCGGCATGCCGAAATCATAGTCGTCTTCCTGACGATAAACACGCCCTTCGCGACACCGGTTCCCTCCCGGGTCCGGCTCTTGCCTCCCGACATCGGTATGCCCGGCATGGGACTTGGCCCGCCCCGGGAAAAGCGGTCGGTCACTCGCGGCTCCTGGCTCCGCGCTGCCCCAGCGGTCGCCTGTCACGGGCGTGGCCCCGGCCAGCGGACGAGCCCGGGCGGGAGGAAGCACCCGGTGCCCGCCGATGCGTCCCTGCGCTCCTCCGCCTACCTGCCGCAGCGCGCGCCGGCCGCGGCCCGGACATCCGCTCCGTCCGCCGTACGCCTTCCGGCCCAGGAGCACTGTCGTCGCTGCGCCCGTCACGCACCACGCGCTCGCCGCGGAGACAGCGACGCAGAGTCTCCGGGTCCAGGCCCTGATTGCACGCCTGGTGCAGGAGTTGAGCGAACGTGTAATCAGGATCGGCCCGGAGCGCGAGCCCCAGAGCCACCCGCGCGGCGGCCTCGTCGCCGCTGGACCAGGAGACCCAGCCGGCCAGGGTGAGCGGGGCGGCGGCGTGTTCCACGTAAGGGCCGACGCACCGACGGGCGAGGGCCCGCCACAACCGCAGTGCCGTGTCGGCCTCGCGGCCCTCCATCCACTCGGCGGCCCGGTCCCTCGTCTCACGGTCCTGCAGCCCGAGAATCACGGCCGCCGCCTCACCGGAAGTGATCAGGCCGTCGTCAGCCCTGTCCGCTTCGGCGGGAGCTGCCACCGGTGCGCTCCCGAGGCGTTCCATGAGGTCACGCGCGACCCTCAGGGTCTCCCCCGCCACCTCCCCGCGGCCGTCGACGTCGAGGATGCGGGAGACAAGAACGGCGCCCGCCGAGTCGAGGGCCCGCTCCTGCTCCTGTGCCGCTGCTGATTCCCACGGCAAGAGCCTCGCCTCCATGTCCCTCAGCGATCCGCGCACCTGGACACCGGCGTACGCGGCCGCCGCCGCCATCACCGTGGTGCCGGGGAGCGCCAGCGGGTTGCCCTCGGCCGGGCAGCAGCGGGGATCGGGGCAGCAGTACGACCAGTAGCGGCCGTCGGAGATGCACAGCGCCTCGAGTACGGGAACGTCGAGCGCCCCGCAGGCCCTGCGCAGGCGCTGCGCGAGCGGCCTCAGCCTCTCCATGGTCTGAGAGGCGCTCTCCCCCTCGGCCGGGTCCTGACAGAGGAAGACGACGATCGCGTCGGGGCGCGTGTCGCGCTGCTCGCTCCCCTCGATCAGGCTCTGCGCCAGCTGGTCGGCGACCGGAGCCCACTCGCCCGGGTCCTGGGGAATGCCCAGCCTGAGCCGGCCGCCGAAGCGGCCCCGGCCTCCGTGCAGGGCCACCATGACCACACTGTCGTTCGGATGGAAGCCCATGAGATAGGGCAGGGCGTCGGCAAGTTCCGCGGGGCCGCGCAGGGTGATCTGCTGCACGTCGGACGGTCCGGAGGTTGCATCGCGCTTGTTCATGGCTCGACCGTCCCGTGGGGCGCCGATTTCCGCGACCCCTGTGGATAACTTTGTCCACAGGAGTCGGCCACCGTTCGCGGTTTGTCGTAGGCATCGGGTTGCATGGGGACATGACCAACGCAGACCGCGCAGAACTCAGGGCCTCGGCCGATTCCGTACTCGCCCGACTGGTCGGGGACACCACCGGCACGGCCCGGCTGCGCGAGGACCAGTGGCGGGCCATCGAGGCCCTCGTCGCCGACAGGCGCAGAGCCCTGGTCGTCCAGCGGACGGGATGGGGCAAGTCCGCGGTGTACTTCGTCGCCACGTCACTGCTGCGCGCTCAGGGAAGCGGACCGACAGTGATCGTCTCCCCCCTGCTCGCCCTGATGCGTAACCAGGTGGCGGCGGCTGCGAGGGCCGGCATCAGCGCCCGCACGATCAATTCCTCCAACACGGAGGAATGGGACACGGTCCAGGCAGAGGTGGCGGCCGGCGAGGTGGACGTCCTGCTGGTCAGCCCGGAGCGCCTCAACAATCCCGACTTCCGCGACCAGGTGCTGCCTCGCCTGGCCGCTGCCACGGGTCTGCTGGTGGTCGACGAGGCGCACTGCATCTCCGACTGGGGTCATGACTTCCGCCCGGACTACCGGCGGCTTCGGACCATGCTCGCCGATCTCCCGGCGGGCGTCCCCGTGCTCGCCACGACGGCCACCGCCAACGCCCGTGTGACCGCGGACGTCGCGGAGCAGCTCGGCACGGGAGCCGGCACGGACGCCCTGGTGCTGCGGGGGCCGCTGGACCGGGAGAGCCTCAGCCTCGGCGTCCTGCAACTGGCCGACGCGGCGCACCGGCTTGCCTGGCTGGGTGACCACCTCGGGGAGCTGCCGGGCTCCGGCATCATCTACACGCTCACCGTCGCAGCCGCCGAGGAGATCACCGCCTACCTCCGCCAGTGCGGGCACCCGGTCACCTCGTACACCGGCAGGACGGAGAACGCGGACCGGCAGCAGGCCGAGGACGATCTCCTGGCCAACCGGGTGAAGGCCCTCGTGGCCACGTCCGCGCTCGGCATGGGTTTCGACAAGCCCGACCTCGGGTTCGTCGTGCACGTGGGGTCGCCGTCCTCGCCCATCGCCTACTACCAGCAGGTCGGACGCGCGGGGCGCGGCGTCGAGCATGCCGAGGTCCTGCTGCTCCCGGGCAAGGAGGACGAAGCCATCTGGCAGTACTTCGCCTCGGTCGCGTTCCCTCCGGAGGAGCAGGTCCGCCGGACTCTCGATGTGCTCGCCCAGGCCGGCCGTCCCCTGTCGCTCCCCGCCATGGAACCGATGGTCGATCTGCGGCGCACCCGCCTGGAGACGATGCTCAAGGTGCTCGACGTCGACGGTGCGGTGAAACGGGTCAAGGGCGGCTGGATCTCCACGGGCGAACCCTGGGTCTACGACTCGGAGCGTTACGCCTGGGTCGCACGGCAGCGGGCCGCCGAGCAGCAGTCCATGCGCGACTACGCGTCGACGACCGGTTGCCGCATGGAGTTCCTCCGGCGCCAGCTGGACGACGACGAGGCCACCGCCTGCGGACGCTGTGACAACTGCGCCGGTGCGCGCTTCGACGACAAGGTCTCCACGGCCGCTCTCGACGGGGCTCGCGGTGAGCTGGGCCGGCCAGGGGTGGAGGTGGAACCACGCAAGATGTGGCCCACGGGGCTCTCCGCGGTGGGTGTCGATCTCAAGGGCCGGATCCCGGCGGGCGAGCTGGCCCATTCGGGCCGGGCCCTGGGCAGGCTCTCGGACATCGGCTGGGGCAACCGGCTCCGTCCGCTGCTGACGGCACAGGCACCGGATGCTCCGGTCCCCGACGACGTGTCGAGCGCGGTGGTCACGGTGATCGCGGACTGGGCGAAGGGGCCAGGCGGCTGGGCATCGGGGGCTCCGGACGCGGCACCCCGGCCGGTCGGTGTCGTCACGCTCGCCTCGCGACGGAGACCGCAGTTGGTCCACTCGCTCGGCAGCCGCATCGCCGAGGTCGGACGGATGCCTCTGCTCGGTACGGTCACCTACGCTCCGGGGTCCGAGGATCTGCGGATCTCGCAGACCAACAGCGCGCAGCGGGTCAAGACACTGCACGAGACACTCGTCGTGGAGCCCGCGCTGGCGGAGGTTCTCGCAGCCGCAGGAGGGCCCGTCCTGCTCGTGGACGATCTCTCCGACACCGGATGGACGCTGGCCGTGGCGGCACGACTGCTCCGACGTGCGGGAGCGGAGGGGGTGTTTCCGCTGGTCCTCGCGGTTCAAGGCTGACACCTGGCGTTGTTCGTCACCGAAACGGGCAGGGATATCCGTGTCATTCCGTCAGATACCCGTCAGCCGAGCCAATTGCTCGTTGCCGCCTGCCCATACGACAGGAAGAATTGGACGCGCTCCCCGCACGGTCTTTTCGCGGGCCCGGAAGGGCTGTGCCGCGGCGCGCCCTCATTCGACCCTGCCCGCACCGTGGGCGCGTAGCGAAGGGAGGACCGTGACCTTCGGATTCGCTCCGTCCGCAGCCACCTCACTGTCGGCGTCCGCCGGCTCCGTCAACCACGTCGCCAGGATGCTCGAACCGGCCGAATGGGCAGCGGCAGGCATACCTCTGCTGCGCAGTCCGCGTGAGGTCGTCAGCGGCCTCCACGCGCGGCACCGGCCGACCCCGGCCACCGCGGTCGTCGCCGTACTCGACCATGAGGAACGCCTCACGGCCAGCGCCTCGTTCGTCAAGCGCTCCACGGCGCCCGCGGACGGCTGGGAGTTCCGCAACGCCCTGCTGGCGCATCTGCGCCGGGTCATCCCGCACGACCTGCGCCGCCGCACCCCGGTGCGCACCGCGGTCCTGCTCTACTGCCGCGAAGGCGACGAACGCTGGACGGAGGAGGACGGCGCATGGATGTGGGGGCTCAGGGACGCCTGCACGCTGCACGGCCTTCGCTGCGGTGCCTACATCACCCTGACGCGCGGAGGCTGGCAGGTGCTCGGCGAGGGCCGGGGCGGTCGCAGGCCGACGCTGCTGTCCAGGCCGTCGCCCCTGGCGGACACCTCCACCGACCACGATCCCGTTCCGCTGCGCACCGGCGGCGGGGCCGCCCAGGCACTGCGGCGGAGCGCCGCCCGGTGAAAAAGGACGTGGGCCCCGGACGTCGTCACAGACGACGTCCGGGGCCCACGGACCAACGGTTCAGACCGCCGCACCCAGTGCGGAGTTGATCTTCTGCGGGTCTCCGCACACGATCAGCAGTCCACAGGATCGTTCCCGCAGGCCGGACAGCGCACGGGCAGCCGTTTCGTCGAGGTCGCCGTTCACGGCGACGACGACGACGGAACGGGAGGCACAGCGGTCGGCATTCGCCATGTCGGCGAAGAAGACGTCGTCACCCGCCTCGTGCTGCGCCCAGTACGCGGCCTCTCCGAAGGAGAGTTCGTGAGCGGCCCAGGGATGCTGTTCACCGGTGGTGAGCACCACGATGCCGCCGGGTGCCTGACCGGAGTCGAGCAGGAGGTCGACGGCCTCGTCGGCAGCTTCGACCGCCCCGCCGGCGGTCGCCGGGATCAGCTGGAACTGTGCTGCGGAAGTCTCCGCCCCCGGCTTGCGCACGGCAGGAGCAGCTGCCGAGGCCGGGGCTGCGGGAGATACCGGGGTGGGGTGCGGGCGCTGCGCCGGGGGCGCGGGCCGCACGGGTCCACGGCCCGGGCTTCCGGGACGCGGTGTGGCCGCGGAACGCGGGCCGGGTACGGGACGGGGGGTCGGCGCGGTACGGCCGGCGGCCGGAGTGACGCGGGGACCCTGGGCGCTCTCGGGAATCTGAGGCTCCTCGGGGATGAGAGGCATGAATGGTTGTCTTTATCACTGCCGACGCGAAGACGTCGGCGGACGGGTGCGCCTGCGCGATCAGAAATCGAAGCCGAGCTGGCCCCCGCTTTCCAGTGCCGCCGCCTCGGCGGAGAACCGGACCTTCTTCAGGTGCTGCCACCTGGGCAACGCGTCGAGATAGGCCCAACTGAGGCGATGGTGAGGCGTAGGCCCCCGCTCCTCCAGCACTGCCCGGTGCACCGGTGACGGATAACCGGCGTTCGCGCCGAAGGCGAAGTCTGCGTACTGCCCTGATTCCGCGCCCAGTTCGGCCATCATCGTGTCCCGGTGGACCTTGGCGATCACCGAGGCCGCAGCGACGGCGATGCAGGACTGGTCCCCCTTGATCACCGTACGGACGTTCCAGGGCGGGCCCAGGTAGTCGTGCTTACCGTCGAGGATCACGGCGTCAGGCCGAACGGGCAGCATGTCCAGCGCCCTTGTGGCCGCGAGACGGAGCGCCGCGGTCATACCCACGTCGTCGATCTCCTGTGGCGACGCGTGTCCCAACCCGTAGGCCGTGACCCACTTCTCGAGGGTCGGGGCGAGTTCCGCCCGGCGCTTGGGAGTGAGCAGCTTGGAGTCGGTGAGGCCCTCGGGGGGCCTGCGGAGACCGGTGACGGCCGCGCACACGGTGACGGGGCCGGCCCACGCTCCGCGTCCGACCTCGTCGACACCGGCGACGGTCCTGGCACCGGATGTGGCGCGCAGTGAGCGCTCGACGGTGTGCGTGGGTGGTTCGTACGGCATGGCGCCTGCCAGGTTACGCCGATGGCCACGGCAAGAACACCCCGGGGCACCGTCCAACAGTTCGGCACGCCTCCGGCCTCGCCCGGAACGCCGCGAACCCGCGGCCGTCGACGACGCACCGCTCACCGGCACCACTCCGCCGCAACAACGGAACGACTGCGCTGCCGGCCGATCGCACCTCCCGCACCATGGCCCGCACTTTCACTTTTGCACATATGCGCGCGATCGTCTGCAGACATCGGAGACCGCACATCGGAGGTCCGCCTCCAGCGCCTGATCGGAGATGAAATGCACTTCGTGGGCCGCGCTGGACGACTCGGCCGGAGCGGCGCACCACCACCCGAACACGCCCTTGCGACACCATCCGATCACCGAATAGCGGAAGCGAACGTCGGCTTGCCGAGTGATTCCGTCCATCGGCCGACCCACCCGGGCTGGCCCAGCGCAGGCCGCTCCCCACCGGGCACCGGTGGCGGCAGGTGCGTCGAATGCATCGGACCATCCCATGACGATTCCTCGAACATCTGCCTCGCCGGGAGTTGTTCGACAGGCGAGCGGCTACCTGATCGGGGGCGGGCGCCGGGAGCCGTGCCGCCTACCCGGGCCAAGGTCAGGCCCCGGACCAAGGCCAGGGCCAAGTCCGGGGCAGGCCCCAGGCCCGGGCCCGGAACCGGTCCAGGTCCCGGTCCGCCCCTCAGTACGGATCGTAGGAATCGTCCTCCTCGAAACCGTCCCGCTCGTCGGCGTCCCGGCCGAGGTCGTAGCAGCGGGTCCCCTGGTGCGCCGCGGGATGCTCCTCGAGGATGTCCCGGGCCCTGGCTTCGCCCCAGCTCGTGGCATACCACGGAGCGTCCCGGAGGCCGAGGTCACGCTGGACGTTCTCCAGCGCGCAGGACCTCAGAGGTTCCGGCAGCTCGTTCAGAGCCGGCACGGCATCTGCGGAGAGTCCCTCGAGGTACTCGATGTCGATCGTCCCGCCGTTGCCGTGCCGCTGGACGTTCTGTTCGGCGATCAGTCCGTCGGGCGAGATCAGCCCGAAGGCGAGCACACCGACGGCCGCGCTCACCATGACCGCGCGCGGCAGCAGCCTGGCGCCGAACACCCCGGCCGCGAGGATGAGCACCAGCACCACGCCGAGCCAGAGCTCGACGGCGGCAACGGAGATCCGGAGCCGAGTCAGGCCGAAAGCGTCCACGTACAGGTCCATGCGCCGCAGCGCGGACGCCACGACGACGAGCGTGAGCACGCACAGGACACCCAGAACGCCCCGGACCAGCGTACGGTCACCCGCCTTGCCCCGCGGAGCCCAGCGCAGGGCCAGCGCGATGACGAGCAGGGTCAGCACAGTGGCCCACAGCAGCTGCCAGAAGCCCTGCCGTGCGTACTCGGCGGGCTTGAGACCAGTCTCTTCCAGCACCTTGTCGTATCCGCCGAGGAGAACGACGAGCTGGAGTCCGATGAAGACGGCGAAGAGCAGGTTGAGCACGATCAGCGGCAGTGCCCATTCCGCCCGGTTCCTTGCCTTGCCCGGTCGGACGGTGATGCCGTCCCAGCGCACCGGTGCCGCGGCACTGTAGGCGGCGGCGAGCGCTCCCAGGAGACCGAGGACGAAGAGGAACACGCGCCAGGGGCTGTCCCCGATCGACATGTCGGGGGTGAGGCTGCCCAGCAGATCGGCGAAGGCGGCATCCGCGGACGCGAAGAGTGTGCCGAACACGATGAGCAGGACGACGGCCACGGCCGTGGTGCGCGCCACGGTGCGTACCCGGCCGCGGGAGTCGTCCGCCCGGGCGCGCACTCCGCGCCACCCCCAGCGCACCCCGCCCGCCACGGAGGGAAGCAGGCCCACCGACCCGAGCAGCACGCCCGGCCAGCTGCGGCTTCCGTGCAGGGCCAGCGAACCCAGAGCGAGGGCCGACACCATGGCGAGGAACACCGGCCACCCCGCATCGCGAAGGGCGGGGACCGCCAGGAGCATCAGCCCGCCCAGCGCCCAGACCGCGGTCCAGGGCCGCAGTCGGCGTCCTGCCGAGCGGGCCGCGAAGAAGGCTCCCAGGGCTGCGGGCACGGCAACGATCAGCAGGTTGAGACCCAGGCCGTCCCCGAGCAGCAACGCACTCAGAAAGGCGGTGGCGAGGACCGACCAGAGGGTGCCCGGTCCGATCGCGGGCGGGGAGGCTGCCCGCAGCCTGGTCATCACACCGGGTGGCTGCTGCCCGCGGCGCTGCCAGGCGTCCGCCGGCTGTGCGGGCCGGAGGTAGGCAGGCACCTTCGGCACGTCCGGGCCGACGTTCTGCGGTGGAACCGACGGACCGGAGGCCGGCGCCGCGGCTGCCCTCGCCCGGCCAGGCCCCTCGGAAACGGACGCGGACACGGGCTCGGACACGGACACGGGCTCGGGCCCGGGCGTGTGCGTGGTGACGGACGCGGGCTGTCCCGCGCCACCGGGCTCCGCAGAGCCCTCGGCCCCCGCCCCTCCACCGGACTCCGGCGGCACATCGGGTCGGCTGGACGCATCGGACGACTGTTCGGACATGGGACCCCTCCCCCACCGAGGTCCGCTCGCACGGCTCCATCGCGGCGCGTCGGCCCCGGCGTCTCTAGGCGCGCACCCACCAAGATCGATGAGGGCGGCGTGGGCGAAAGAGTAAGTCCCGTTCGGGTTCTTCGGCCGACCAGGTCCGCCCCTGTGGCAGGACCGTGACAGTAGAAGTGCCAGGACGAGATGCCGGCCTCCCGGGCGACCGCCCCCGGAGCGCAGCCCCTCCGCCGGACGGTCAGCAGTGCACCCGAGGCGGCGATCGACGCTCCACCCGAGGCGGCGGCCGACAGTCCGCCGGAGACCTGGAACTCAGCGGCGCGCAGGAGCCGACGGGAGCCAATCGGGGAGTTCTTCCGTCCGGGCCAGCCACTCGGCCGGAGGCGCACCGACCGGTTCCGCGGCGACGATGCCGCCGACGATGGCGCAGGTGGTGTCCACGTCGCCACCAGCCTGAGCAGTCACCCAGAAGGCCTGTTCGAAGTCGCCGAGGCTCCGTGCCGCGGACCAGAGGGCGAACGGCACCGTGTCGTGCGCACTCGTACGACGCCCGTTGCCGAGCACCGCCGCGACCGTCCCCGCGTCCCGGTAGTCGAGCATGTCGCGCGCCCGTCGCAGCCCGGCGCCGACCGCGCTGCGCGGGATCAGGGCGACCACACCGTCGATCAGGCCCTCCGGCGTAGGCGGCCGCCCGGGCGCGGCCACAAGGGCGGCCGCCGCCGCGACGGCCATGGCACCCACCACGGCCTCGCGGTGCTGATGGGTGGTGTACGAGGAGACCTCGGCCTGATGGGTGGCCTGCTCCGGATCGTCGGCGTACCAGGCACCCAGCGGGGCGATGCGCATCGCCGAACCGTTGCCCCAGGAACCCTGGCCCTGGAAGAGCGCGGACGCCAGCTCGCGCCAGTCCCCGCCTTCCCTGACCAGCCTGAGCAACCGGTTGACCGCGGGCCCGTAACCCCGGTCGAAGTCGTGGTGGCGGGCGAAGGAGTGGGCGAGCGCGTCCTGGTCGACGCGCTCGTGCGCGGCCAGCACGGAGAGTACGGAGGAGGCCATCTCGGTGTCGTCGGTCCACTGCCAGTCGCCGGGCGGCAGAGCCCGGTTCTTGAGCAGGGGGTAGTTGGCCGGGACGAAGAACTGGGAGCCGAGGGCATCTCCCACGGACAGTCCACGCAGGCTGGCCAGAGCGCGTTCGAAGCGGTCGTAAGCGGAGTCAGCGGTCATCGCTCTTCCACTCTATCCGGTGCTGCCGTACGGCTCAGGGGTGCGCCACTGCGCGAAGGGCCGGTCGAGCGTGTAACGGCCGTCCTCGCCGAGCAGCAGTGTCCGCGATTCACCGTTCCCAGGATTGGACAGGGACTCGAACTCCGCCACCGACCAGTGGAACCAGCGCATGCAGAAGAGCCGCATGGTGAGCCCGTGCGTGACCAGCAGGACGTTCGGCGGATGGTCCGGCGCCTCGAAGCTGCGGTGGAGGCTCTCCAGGAACGCGTCCACCCGGTCGTACACGTCGGCCCCGGACTCGCCCTGCGCGAAGCGGTAGAAGAAGTGTCCGTAGGCGTCCCGGTAGACCTTCTGCAGCCTGACGTCGTCACGGTCCTGCCAGTTGCCCCAGTCCTGCTCGCGCAGCCGGGGCTCCTCCCTGACGCGTACGTGTCCCGGTACGAGATCGAAGGCCCTCAAGGTCTCGTGGGTGCGCCGGTAGGGCGAGACGTAGACGCTCACACGCTCGTCGCCGAAGGTCTCACGCAGGCGGAAACCCGTGGCCCGCGCCTGGTCGAGGCCCTTCGCCGTGAGCCTCAGGGCGTGGTCCGGCTCGCGTTCGTAGACCGTGTCGTCTGCATTGCCCTCGGATTCACCGTGCCGGACGAGAACGATGCGTTGCGGTCGTGCCATGCACCGACCCTAGATGCCGTCCGGTGATATCGAGCACCCGTGCGGGCCCCATCGGGCGTATGTGACCAAGGAAACGGCCTACGCGCGCTCCGGTCGGACGGTCCACGACGGCTCGAGCTGCACCACGTCCCCGGTGAGCGCCTCGACGTCCCGTTCCGTCTCCGCACGCGCCTCGAGCCGGGCCGCGCTCCCGGGGCGGTACTTGCCGCGTTCGGCGCTCGACTGCCACATGGAGAGCACCAGGAACTCCGGACCCGGCGCTTCCCCGAAGACTCCGCGCAGCATTCCCGGGGAGCCCGCCATGGCCGGATTCCACACCCGTTGCTGCATGAGCGCGAAGTGGTCGACGCGGTCCTCGTACACCCGGCTGTGCGCGATCCTGACCACGTCCGCGTCCGTGAAGTCCGGCTCGAATCCGGTCTTCACGTCGAAGCGGTACTCGAAGAGCTTGACCTGCATGTCCTTGTACGTGCCGGCCTGCGGGGCCGCCAACCGGTCGTGCGCGCGGGCCATGAACGAGTCGTAGAAGACCCTGTTCTCCCAGAAAGCGAACACGTGGGCGACATCGGGCTGCCGTCGGCTCCACCCGCCGCTCTGCGTCCGGAATCCCGGCTCGCCGAGCAGTCCCGCCCACTTCCGCTGCTCCCGCTCGAAACCGTGGCGGTCGACCACGGTGCAGCGAATCCACTTGACCAGCACCGAGCCATCGTACGGCGCCCGGCGTGGCGCGGGTCACGCTCTGGGCGGCCCGGGGCCTGCGTGCGCCGTGTGGCGCGCCCTCCGGCCACACCGTGGCCCGAAAGTGCCGTCCATTTCCAACACGGTTGGTTTCACCGACAGTTACGGACATGATCTGAGGATGGATGAGGCCCGTGGATCCAGCAGCGAGGAGGCCGTGTGATGAGCACCCCCAACAAGGACATCGAGAAGGTCGAGGTGAGGGTCAAGTGGGACCCCAGCGCCGCCGGTGAGCCGGCCAATGACCTCGACATCATCGCGGCCACGTACGGGACGGACGCGCCCTACGGCAGCCCTGCCTATCTCGTGCACTTCGACAGTCGGTCACCGGACGGGACGATCACGCTGAACCGCGACAGCCGGACGGGGCAGGGCTTCGGCTTCGACGAGGTCATGACGCTGGAACTGGACCGGTTGTCGGACGCCTACGCCAGGGTCGTGGTGGGCGTGGCCATCCAGCAGCGCGACGGCCGCAAGACCTTCGACCGGATAGCGCACACGGCCGTGCAGATCCGCGAGGGCTACACGACGCTGGCGGAGGACGACTTCTCCTCGGTGGGGAGCGCAACCGCCGCGGTCGTCGCGGAGTTCGTGCGGGACTCCTCGGGCTCCTGGGGCTTCCGCGGGGCCGTACGCGGATTCGACGGCGACCCCGATGCGTTCGCCTCCGTGATGGGGAGCCGCGCGGGCTGACCCACGGGCGGCCCGCCCGGGCCCGCGCCGGCAGGTCACGCTCGCACCCGGTACCCACACCTCCGGCTGCGGTGTCGTGCTCATCCGCCACCGCTTACTGGCACGGCGCGTGCCACGGCGGCACGGAGTGGCGGCACGCCGAAGGGGACCGGCCGTCGGCCGGTCCCCTTCGTGAACTGCTGGTCAGCGGTCCGCGCGAGCCGCACCGGACACCTTGTCCGGTGCGGCTGCGGTCATGCTCAGCTGCAGCCGCTGGTCGAGCCGCAGCCCTCGCAGATGTAGCAGGAGCCCGCACGCTGCATCTTCGTACCGCACGAGAAGCACAGCGGTGCGTCCGCGCTGATACCGAGCTGCATCTCGACCAGTTCGGCCGAGGTGTGCGCGGTCCTGGGGGCCGGCTTCTCCGCGACGCTCTCCTCGGCCGGGGCGACGGCCTTCAGCGGCTCCACGGGCAGCGGAGCTGACTGGGCCATGCCCTCCAGGTCCTCCTCCCCGAACGCGGGCTCGTACGAACCCGTGTCGAGGTGGCGCTGACGCTCCTCGGCCGAGTGGATGCCGAGCGCGGAACGCGTCTCGAACGGCAGGAAGTCGAGCGCCAGGCGACGGAAGATGTAGTCGACGATCGACTGCGCCATCCGCACGTCCGGGTCGTCCGTCATGCCGGCCGGCTCGAAGCGCATGTTCGTGAACTTGGAGACGTAGGTCTCCAGCGGCACGCCGTACTGCAGACCGACCGAGACGGCGATGGAGAAGGCGTCCATCATGCCCGCGAGGGTGGAGCCCTGCTTGGACATCTTCAGGAAGACCTCGCCGAGACCGTCGTCCGGGTAGGAGTTGGCGGTCATGTAACCCTCGGCGCCGCCCACCGTGAAGGAGGTGGTGATGCCGGGACGGCCCTTGGGCAGACGCTTGCGGACGGGGCGGTACTCGACGACCTTCTCGACGGCCGTGCGAATGGTGTCCTCGGCCTTGGCGGTGACCGCCTCCTTCTCCTTCTCCTTGGTCTTGGCGGAGAGGGGCTGGCCGACCTTGCAGTTGTCGCGGTAGATCGCGAGCGCCTTGACGCCCATCTTCCACGCCTCGAAGTAGACCTCCTCGACGTCCTCGACGGTGGCCGTCTCCGGCAGGTTCACCGTCTTGGACAGCGCGCCGGAGATCCACGGCTGGATGGCCGCCATCATCCGGACGTGGCCCATGGCCGAGATGGAGCGCTCGCCCATGGCGCAGTCGAAGACCTCGTAGTGCTCGGTCTTGAGGCCCGGGGCGTCGACCACGTTGCCGTGGTCGGCGATGTGGGCGACGATCGCCTCGATCTGCTCCGGCTGGTAGCCGAGCCTGCGCAGTGCCTGCGGGACCGTGCCGTTGACGATCTGCATCGATCCGCCGCCGACGAGCTTCTTGAACTTGACCAGCGCGAGGTCGGGCTCGAGACCGGTGGTGTCGCAGGACATGGCGAGACCGATGGTGCCGGTCGGCGCGATGACCGAGGCCTGGGCGTTGCGGAAGCCGTTCTTCGCACCCAGACGGATCACGTCCTGCCAGGCCTCCGTGGCGGCGGCCCAGACCGGTGCGTCGAGGTCGTCCATACGGACGGCCACGGCGTTGGCGTCGGAGTGCTGCTTCATGACGCGCTGGTGCGGCTCGGCGTTGCGGGCGTAGCCGTCGTACGGGCCGACGACCGCGGCGAGCTCAGCGGAACGGCGGTAGGAGGTGCCGGTCATCAGCGAGGTGATGGCGCCGGCGAGCGCACGGCCGCCGTCGCTGTCGTACGCGTGCCCGGTGGCCATCAGCAGGGCGCCCAGGTTGGCGTACCCGATGCCCAGCTGGCGGTAGGCGCGGGTGTTCTCGCCGATCTTCTGCGTCGGGAAGTCCGCGAAGCAGATGGAGATGTCCATCGCCGTGATGACGAGCTCGACGACCTTGGCGAAGCGCTCGGATTCGAAGGACTGGTTGCCCAGGCCGTCGTCCTTGAGGAACTTCATCAGGTTCAGCGAGGCGAGGTTGCACGAGGTGTTGTCCAGGTGCATGTACTCGCTGCACGGGTTCGAGCCGTTGATCCGGCCGGACTCCGGGCAGGTGTGCCAGGCGTTGATGGTGTCGTCGTACTGGATGCCGGGGTCGGCGCAGGCCCAGGCGGCCTCGGCCATCTTGCGGAAGAGGGACTTGGCCTCGACCTCTTCGATGACGTCACCGGTCATCCGGGCGCGCAGACCGAACTTCCCGCCGGCCTCGACGGCCTTCATGAACTCGTCGTTCACACGGACCGAGTTGTTGGCGTTCTGGTACTGGACGGACGTGATGTCGTCGCCGCCCAGATCCATGTCGAAGCCCGCGTCGCGCAGGGCGCGGATCTTCTCCTCCTCCTTCACCTTGGTCTCGATGAAGTTCTCGATGTCGGGGTGGTCGACGTCGAGGATGACCATCTTGGCCGCGCGGCGGGTGGCGCCACCGGACTTGATCGTTCCTGCGGAGGCGTCGGCACCGCGCATGAAGGAGACCGGACCGGAGGCGTTGCCGCCGGAGGAGAGCAGTTCCTTGGAGGAACGGATGCGGGAGAGGTTCAGGCCGGCGCCGGAGCCGCCCTTGAAGATCATGCCCTCTTCCTTGTACCAGTCGAGGATCGACTCCATGGAGTCGTCGACGGCCAGGATGAAGCAGGCCGAGACCTGCTGCGGCTGGGGCGTACCGACGTTGAACCACACCGGGGAGTTGAAGCTGAAGATCTGGTGCAGGAGGGCGTAGGCCAGCTCGTGCTCGAAGACCTCGGCGTCGGCGGGGGAAGCGAAGTAGTTGTAGTCCTCGCCGGCCTTCCGGTACGTCTTCACGATCCGGTCGATCAGCTGCCGCAGACCGGTCTCGCGCTGCGGCGTGCCGACAGCCCCCCGGAAGTACTTGCTGGTGACGATGTTGACCGCGTTCACCGACCAGAAGTCGGGGAACTCGACGCCACGCTGCTCGAAGTTGATCGAGCCGTCGCGCCAGTTGGTCATGACGACGTCACGGCGCTCCCACGCGACCTCGTCGTACGGATGCACGCCGGGAGTCGTGTGGATGCGCTCGATGCGCAGGCCCTGCTTGGTCGCAGTCGACTTGGCTCCCTTGGTGCGGGAACCTCGTGCCGGGCCGCTCGCCGTCTCTGTCATGCCGCCTCCCATATGTGGGCAAAAACGCCCTGAAGTGCCCAGTTCTTCCCAGGGCACAGTGTGTGTCTGATGTTCCGGACGCCGCGCACAGCGTCCCGGAACAGGTCTGGTGCCGCCCGCCGCCGCCTCCGGCGGCCGACTCGGTGATCAATCAGCGGCGGCTACGGCGGGGGCGGGGACCCCGGGGGTCCCAGCACTCCCGCATTGCTCTGCACGGGGCAGCTCCTCGCGGAGCTCCACGATGGCGGCCTCGAAGTCCTCGAGCGAATTGAACGCCCTGTACACCGAGGCGAAACGCAGGTACGCGACGAGGTCGAGCTCCTGCAGGGGGCCGAGTATGGCCAGTCCCACGTCGTGGGTCGTCAGCTCGGCGCTCCCCGTGGCACGCACGGCCTCCTCGACCCGCTGGCCGAGCTTCGCCAGGGCGTCCTCGGTGACGGGACGGCCCTGACACGCCTTGCGGACTCCCGAGATGACCTTGGTGCGACTGAAGGGCTCGGTCACGCCGCTGCGCTTGACCACCATCAGCGAACAGGTCTCCACCGTCGTGAAGCGACGGGAGCAGTCGGGGCACTGACGCCGCCGCCGGATCGACGTCCCGTCGTCCGTCGTGCGACTGTCCACGACCCGGCTGTCGGGGTGCCTGCAGAAGGGGCAGTGCATGTCTCCGAACCCTCCTTCACAGCACGACTGAATAGCCCTCCGTGCCCTGTTCAGGGCCCCTGAGGACGGTCCCAAGCATAGGCGATGAACCAGACCCCGCCCGACCGGGGACCACTACTTGTGGGTGGCGACAGCAATGCAACCACTACATCTAGGGTTTCGCCCCGACTTCGCCCCCGCGCGTGTCGCGCTTTCCCGAGGACCGGGGGGCAGCCTACGGCCAGCCACGAGGGTACGGGAAGCGAGCGGAGGGCGAGGCCTCGGGCCCGGCCCGCGACCGGGCCCGGCGGGAGCCGGGAGGGGCCGTCGCGGCGCGCCCGGGACACCCACCCCGCACGCGAGGACGGACCCGCCGGACGTTAGCGTGAACCCCCGGAGCCACCCCCTGATTGCGGCCCGCAGGACCAGCTCATACACCTCTCGGTAAGTCCGCAACAGCCCTTTATTTGTTTTTCACTCGAACGTGTGTTTGGCGCAACCTTTCGAAAGCTACTACCGTTGGCTAACTAGGGAGAACATTCGAGAGGGGCCGACGTGACCACCACCGCAGACAGTGCCACCATCACTGCCCATGACCACCGCTCCCAGAGCCGACTTGAGCCGGTGCATGCCATGAATGACTCAGTCATGAACGCGGAGGGGCCAGAGCCCGCACGACCCGCGCGATCCCTGCCCGGCCGCCCTCCAGGAATCAGGGCGGACAGCTCGGGGCTCACCGACCGGCAGCGGCGCGTGATCGAGGTGATCCGGGATTCCGTCCAGCGGCGTGGGTACCCTCCGTCGATGCGCGAGATCGGCCAGGCGGTGGGGCTGTCCAGCACCTCGTCCGTGGCCCACCAGCTGATGGCTCTGGAGCGGAAGGGTTTCCTGCGCCGCGACCCTCACCGGCCGCGCGCGTACGAGGTCCGGGGCTCGGACCAGCCCAGCACGCAGCAGACGGACACCACCGGAAAGCCCGCGGCGTCGTACGTCCCCCTGGTCGGCCGGATCGCCGCCGGCGGACCGATCCTCGCCGAGGAGTCCGTCGAGGACGTCTTCCCGCTCCCCCGCCAGCTCGTCGGCGACGGCGAGCTCTTCGTGCTGAAGGTCGTCGGTGATTCGATGATCGAGGCAGCGATCATGGACGGCGACTGGGTCACGGTCCGCCGCCAGCCCGTCGCGGAGAACGGCGACATCGTCGCCGCCATGCTGGACGGAGAGGCCACCGTCAAGCGCTTCAAGCGCGAGGACGGCCATGTGTGGCTGCTCCCGCACAACGCCGCCTACCAGCCGATCCCCGGTGACGAGGCGACGATCCTGGGCAAGGTCGTCGCGGTGCTGCGGCGGGTCTGAGCTCCGCCGGTCCGGACCGGGCCCCGGGACCTCTGCGCCGGTCCCGGGGCCCTGACGTGTGTCTGCCAATGGTTCACTGCGCGGCTTTGGCCGCCGCGTCGATGGCCGCGAGCGAGCGCCTCGCCTGGTTGCGGTCCGTGGTGTACCAGAAGTCGGGCAGCGAGGCACGGAGGTAGCTTCCGTACCGTGCGTTGGCCAGCCGGGGGTCGAGCACGGCGACCACACCCTTGTCGCCCATCGCCCGGACCAGCCGTCCGGCGCCCTGCGCCATCAGCAGCGCGGCATGGGTCGCCGCCACCGCCATGAATCCGTTGCCGCCGGCCTCCTCGACCGCCTTCTGCCGGGCGCTCATCAGCGGGTCGTCCGGCCGGGGGAACGGGATCCGGTCCATGACGACCAGTTGGCAGCTGGGGCCGGGGACGTCGACGCCCTGCCAGAGGGACAGCGTCCCGAACAGACAGGTCTCGGGGTCCGCCGCGAAATTCTTGATGAGCTCACCGAGCGTCTCCTCGCCCTGGAGCAGGATCGGCTTGTCCTGGCGGCCGCGCAGTTCCTCGGCTGCCGCCTGAGCCGCCCGCATCGACGAGAACAGCCCCAGGGTGCGGCCGCCCGCCGCCTCCACCAGCTCGGCGAGCTCGTCGAGCATGTCGGTACGGGACCCCTCCCGCCCAGGCGTGGCCAGGTGGCGGGCGACATACAGGATGCCCTGCCTGGGGTAGTCGAAGGGCGAGCCGACGTCGAGGCCCTTCCACTGCGGGATGTCGTCGCCCGCCGTGCCTTCGGGAGCGAGCCCCAGCGATGCTCCCACCCCGTTGAAATCGCCGCCGAGCTTGAGGGTGGCCGAGGTCAGGACCACGGACCGGTCGGCGAAGAGCTTCTCCCGCAACAGCCCGGACACGGACAACGGCGCGACCCGGACCGACGCGCCGAAGCGGTCGTGCCGTTCGTACCAGACGACGTCGTACTCGGAGCCCTGGGTCAGGCGCTCCGCGACGCTGTGGATGGACTCGACCGACGCCATGGCCTGCTTGCGCACGGCGTCCTCGTCCTGGACGGACTTGTCTCGCGTACCGCCGAGCGCGGTGATCACCGTACGCGCGGCGTCACGCAGGGCCATCAGTGCGTAGCCGAGGTCCTCCGGCACCTCTTCGAGGCGCCCCGGGAGCGCCAGCTCCATGACCCGCTCGAACCCCTCCGACGCCGTCATCAGGGCGTCGGCCGCCTTCTCGTTGACCAGCTTGGCCGCCCGGCGCACCGCCCGGTTCACCTGGCCGGGGTTGAGCTCGCCGGTGGCCACTCCGGTGACACGGGAGACCAGCTCGTGCGCCTCGTCGACGATCAGCACCTCGTGCTTGGGGAGCACGGGGGCTCCCTCGATCGCGTCGATCGCGAGCAGGGCGTGGTTGGTGACGACGACGTCGGCGGTCTTCGCCCGCTCACGGGCCGCCTCCGCGAAGCATTCCGCACCGTAAGCGCACTTGGTGGCCCCGAGACACTCACGCGAGGAGACCGAAATCTGGGACCAGGCGCGGTCCGAGACACCCGGCGTCATGTCGTCGCGGTCACCGGTCTCCGTCTCGTCGGACCAGTCGCGCAGGCGCAGCAGGTCCTGGCCCAGCTTGCTCGACGGCGCCGCCGCTTCGAACTGGTCGAAGAGCCCTTCCTCCTCGTCCTGCGGCGCCCCCTCGTGGAGCCGGTGCAGACAGAGGTAGTTCGACCGGCCCTTGAGCATCGCGAACTGGGGCCGCCGGCGCAGCAACGGGTGCAGGGCCTCGACCGTGCGCGGCAGGTCCCGCTCCACCAGCTGGCGCTGGAGTGCCAGCGTCGCCGTGGCCACCACCACACGCTCGCCGTGGGCGAGCGCCGGCACCAGGTAGCCGAGCGACTTGCCCGTCCCGGTGCCGGCCTGGACGAGCAGATGGGCGTTGTCGTCGACTGCCTCGGCGACGGCCTCGGCCATGGAGACCTGGCCGGGCCGTTCCGTACCGCCGACGGCGGTGACGGCGGCGTGGAGGAGCTCGGGGAGAGATGGCTTCGTCATAGCGCGTCCACCCTACGGCGCTCCACTGACAGCGCCGGCCGGTCCCGGACTCACGCGGAGGGGTGGAGCGGGTTGGGTACGGTGCCGTGGACGGCGGCGTGGGGCCGCTCCGACCGGTCGCGGTAGCCGTCCAGATGCAGACGGTTGCGGTTGAGGCACAGGCGCTCGATCGTCGGCGTCAGCATGTCGAAGATCTCGAACCGCTCCTTGAGGTCCGGGAAGCGGGCGTGGTGCCTGAGGATCTCGGCACGGACGAGTGACCAGAATTCACCCTCGGGTACGCCCAGTTGCTCATCGCAGAGCGGCGACAGATAGCGGAAGACGCCCACGAAAAGCCCGGAGTGGATGAACTGGGTGAGGAAGGAGGGCTCCTCCGTGAGCAGGACGGCACGGACGTCCGCCGGCATGGTGTCGTGCTCGGGCAGCTTTCGGGCGCTCACGTTGACGTCGTCGACGAAGTCCTTGATCGCGAGGCGTACCGGCACGTCGTCGGCGTCGAAGACGACGATGGCGTTCTCGCCGTGCGGGGAGAAGACCGTGCCGTAGCGGTACAGGAAGTGCAGGAGCGGCGGCAGCATCGCGGCGAAGAGCCGGGTCAGCCAGGCTTCCGGAGCCAGTCCCGAGCGGATGACGAGCTCGGCGGTGAAGGAGCGGCCTTCGGGGTCCGTGTGCAGCAGCGACGCCAGCGTGCGGGCGCGCTCGCCCGGTGCGAGCCGCGGTTGGAGGGGCTCCCGCCAGATCGCCCCGAGGATCTCCTTGAACTGGTAGGGCGACTCGGGGAGGTGGTCGTAGAGCGGGTGCTCGACGGTCACCGAGGCGACCTCTCCGAGGAGGATGACGCCGCAGGTGTCGCGGAGGAAGGGATCGCTCTCGCACATTCCCTGGACCCACGCGGTCACGGCGGGGGCGGCGTGCGTGCGCTCGGTGGGCAGTCCGCGCCAGACCAGGGTGTTGAGGATCGACAGGGGCAGCTTGACCGTGTGCCGGTCGGGACTCCCCACGTTGGTGAAGGTCCGGATGGACTGCTGCGGCAGCCGGAGGTCGGTGTCGGCGTGCAGGGGCACGATGTCACCGTCCGCGAGGGCCGGGGCGAAGAGCGGGACGACCCATTCGTCCCACTGCCACGGATGCACGGGGAGCAGCAGGTAGTCGGCGGGGTCCAGTCCGCGTAGGCGCAGGATCGTGGCGAAGGACTCGCGGACGTCTGGGTCGAGTTCCTGGCCGTACAGGTCTTCCGGGGTGGAGACAGGTCCCACTCCCCGGTAGCCCGCTATGCGGGTGCTGACGGCGATCCAGGGCAGTGCGGTGGCGGACCGGGCCTCCGGTGCGAAGCGGGCGGCGTCGGAGGAGGAGAACCCGATGCGCCCCTTGTTCGCCACGAGCCAGGGGTGTCCCGTCTGGTGCCCCTCGAGCTCGGCGTACGGCAGTTCGGCGAGCTGCGCCGCGCTGAGCGCGGTGTGGTCGAGCCGGGCGTCCGCGGTGAGTGTCGCGGTGAGCTCACGGATGAGGTGGGCGAGCGTGGCGCCGTCGAGGTCCAGGAGCCGGCGGCCCCGGGCGAGGAAGCGCAGCGGGTCCCGGAAGGGTGTCCCGTCCCCGCCCCGGTCTTCGAGGTCGTCGCGGGCGACCTCACGGATCGTGGCGGGGTCGACGCGCCAGCCACCGTAGACACCGCGTCCGGCGTGGAAGACCAGGGCCGCCCCGTCGTCGAGCCGCACGGCGTAGTGGCCGGTCCGCCCCGCGCCGTCGCCGGTCCGGGGCACGGGCTCGATGATCTCCTCGTAGGCGAACTCACCGAGCATCTTGGCGAGGAGCCTTGCCGCTGCCCGGTCCCAGACGGTCCGGTCGAGCTCCGGTGTGTCGATCGGCGTGTGCGGCTCCGTCTGATGGTGACTCGCGGGATATGCAGGCACGGGGACTCCTCCGGGTGGGACCGATGGGGTTCGAGCGGGCTGTACGGTTCGGCGAGTTGTTCACAGGTGTTCGCGGTGGGCTCGGTCACGGACCATCAGGGCGGCGCGCTTGTCGGGAAGGTCCACTTCCTCGGAGAAGCGGAAGCCGGCGCTCAGGAAGGCGGACACGGACGGGTCGTTACGCAGGTCGGGTTCCGCGACGACCCGTGCGCAGCGGGGACGATGGTCGAGTACGAGATCGGCGACGGCCCTCAGCAGCGTGCTCCCGATGCCCCGTCCGCGGTTGCCCACGCCGCCGATGAGGAGGTGCAGCCCCATGTCGTGGGGGCGTGCCGGGTAGTGACGGGCCAGCGGGTCGAGATCGGCACGGTAGATCTCCCAGTAGCTCATGGGCCTGCCGTCGAGGACGCCGAGGCAGGGGACGCTGCGGCCGTCCCCCGTGAGCTGTCGGCCGAGGTGGGCGCCGGTGACCGAATCCGGTCCGGCGAGCTCCCAGAAGGCGGCGACGGCGGGGTCGTTCATCCAGCGGCTGATCAGCGCCAGATCGCGGTCCGGCACCACGGTGACGAGTCGGAACACCCCTGCGGAGGTGGTGACGGGGCTCCATCCCCCGGGGTAGCCGACGAGAGCGGAGGCGTCGCCTCCTGTGGCGTCCGCCGCGGGAGGCTCACCGAGCAGAACGAGGAGCTCCTCGGTGAGCCGCAGCTCCAGGGTGTCCTCGGTGCCGGTGGCGTCGGTCAGGTCGCCACCGGGCCCGGTGTGGGCATCGGCGTGATGCACCATGACGCTCTCCTCTCGTGGGTTCAGACGGTCATGCCTGGTCGCCGCGGAGCGGGTTGGCGATGGTGACGTACACGGACTGCGTGTCGACCGGCCCGACCAGTTCGTCGAGGCCGTGCATCCGGGTCAGCAGGTTCGCCTTGCAGCGCAGTTGCCCGGTTTCCAGGAGGTAGGCGGGCAGGGGGGAGCCCAGCGGGACGGCTCCTTCGAGGAAGCGGCGGAACGCGGCGAGGAGGAGTTGTTCGTCGGCGAGCCCTTGGGCCCCGAATGCTCCGATCAGCCCGAACACGTTGTTGATGCCGAGGTAGTAGGCGAGCCGTTCGTCGGTGACGGCGTCCGGGACGAAGGTGTCGCTCACGGTGCCGATGCCGGGGAGCCGACGTTCGAGCGCGGACCGGTGGGACTCCCGGAAGTAGTAGCCCTGGTTGTCGCGGTACCTGCCGCCGACGGGCCAGCCGTCCGCGTCGAGGATGACGAGCGTGTTCTGCTGATGGGCCTCCAGGGCGACGCCCGCGTGCCCGTCGAGCCAGAGGACGGGGAGGACGACGCGGTCGAGGTAGCGCAGGAACCACTCGGCGCACACCGCTCCGGTCGTCCTTCCCGTGCGCGCGGCCAGCGAGTGGACCGTGTCGGCGAGCCGCGAGTGGGTGCCCGGCCGGCCGGGCCACGGGCGGGGGGCGGTCAGTCCGGCGATGCACACGGCGTCGTCGGCCGGGCCGAACGGATTGTGTCGGAGCATCACGTCGAGGCCGTGGACAGGACCGCCGTCCGGGTGGTCGACCGCCAGCCATGCGGGGTCCCGGACGATGTCGAAGCCCGGGTGCGCCTCCTGCCACCGGTCGGCCAGACCGGTGCGCAGCAGCCGGTGGACCTCGGCTCCGCGGTGCAGCTCCTTGCGGAGGTTCTCCCGTCGGGAGTTGGTGATACGCACACCCAGGGACAGCTTCAGCATGAGGTCGGAGCCGGTGCGGTGCACCGTGCGGACGGAGGAGGTGGGGTGCCAGCGTTCGCCGTGCGGACCGAGGTCGTGCAGCAGGCCCTTCTCGCACAGTGCGACGACGTCGGGGCGGCGCAGGACCTCCGCGGCCTGCCAGGGGTGGAGCGGGAGGGCCGCGCTCCCTTCGGGGAGGCTCAGGCCTTCGGTGTGGGGAGCGAGGAGTGCCTCCGCCGGTACGGGCCTGCCGGCCTTCGTCCAGGTCGACTCCGTGGCCAGCACGGAGCGGTCCACGGCCATCCAGTGGAGCGGGAAGGAACCGCGCAACTCTGGTGAGTAGAGCAGCGTTTCGGCCTCGGAGAGACCCTCCCGGCTCTTGGGTGTGGGGTGCAGGGGGTGGCCGAGGACCAAGGACTGCTCGGCGGTGAGGAAGAGGTCGGCCTCGGTCGACACGGTGGGGGTGCGGCGCCGCGCCGCGATAAAGGCAGCCGTGTGCCGTACGGAGTCGGCGACCCTGGCCACCAGATCGACCGCGGAGTTCCGCTCGTTCTCGCGGCTCAGGAGCGCTGCCACGGTGACGGCGTCGACACCCGGGGCTCCCGCGGGCGCGTTCTCCAGGGCCGGGGTCCCGAAGCGGTGCCAGCCGGTGGCGGACCAGTGGGTGACCGGGACGAGCAGCGCGGTGCCGCTCGCGGGAAGCGGGATGCGCAGGGTGTCTCCCTGCGGGCGGGGCAGGTCGTTCTCCCTGGTCCAGCAGCGCAGCAGATTCTCCGTACCGGCCGAGTCGGCGGCCCAGAGCGGGTCCGGGTGGTCCAGCGGTTCCGCCGGGCGGACGCGGTCGGCGGGGAGGCCTGTGGGGACGGCCGAGCCGGCGCGGGGGGTCACGTGCGGACCGGCCTTCTGGCGCGGCACGGTCGTCGACTCGACGGCGAGCGGGCCCTCCGGCAGGTCGTGTCCTCGCTGCTGGCTGGTGAGGGGGCCGTCGGCCTCGGGCGCGGGAGTGGGGTTCACAGCGGTCTTCCTTGTGAGGGGTCCGGGATCAGCGGGTCGGACCGGCGGCGGCCCGGCGGTACGGCGAGCGCTCGGCCGCTCTCAGCGCGTCGGCGAGACGGTCGACGACCGCCGTCGCCTGTTCGTCGGTGAGGGTGAGGGGAGGGAGCAGCCGCACCACGGCGCCGTGGCGACCGCCGAGTTCGACGATGAGGCCTCTGCGCAGGCACTCCTGCTGCACAGCCGTGGCGAGCGCGGGGTCGGGCGGCGGGGCGGAGCCGTTCTCCGCGGTGACGGTCGGCGGCCCTGCCTCGGGGTCGACGAGCTCGATGCCGATCATCAGACCGCGGCCCCGGACGTCGCCGATGCTCGGGTGGTCCGCGCTCAGGGCCTGGAGTGCGGCGAGCATGCGCGCGCCCAGCGTGCCCGCGCGTTCGGCGAGCCGGTTCTCCCGTACGTACGCGAGAGTCGCGGCGCCGGCCGCCATGGCGAGCTGGTTGCCCCGGAAGGTGCCCGCGTGCGCACCCGGCTGCCAGAGGTCGAGCTCCGAGCGGTAGACGATCACAGCGAGGGGCAGCGAACCGCCGATGGCTTTCGAGAGCACCATCACGTCGGGCACGATACCGCTGTGTTCGACCGCCCAGAAGGTGCCGGTCCTGCCGACGCCGGTCTGCACCTCGTCCGCGATCAGGGCGATGGAGCGCTCCCGGGTGATCTCCCGCATCCGGCGCATCCAGCTGTCCGGGGCGGGATTCACCCCGCCCTCGCCCTGGACCGGTTCGAGGATCATGGCGGCCGGTTCCGGCACGCCGCTCTTGGGATCGTCCAGGAGGTATTCGGTCCAGCGCGCGGCGATGTCGGCGCCCCGCTCTCCTCCCGTGCCGAAGGGACAGCGGTAGCGGTGCGGGAAGGGCAGCCTCGTCACCCGCACGTCCGTGGCACCGCCCGAGGCGGCGAGGGCGCCCGCGGTCATCCCGTGGTACGCGCCGGTGAAGGCGAGGAGTTCACTGCGTCCGGTCGCCGCCCGGACGAGCTTGAAAGCCGCCTCGACGGCGTCGGTGCCCGCGGGGCCGCAGAACTGGATCCGGGCGTTGTCGGCGAACTCCCGGGGCAGCGTGGAGAACAGCTCGGTCGTGAAGGCGTCCTTGACGGGGGTGGCCAGATCCAGCACGTGCAGCGGTGCGCCGGAGTCGATGACCTTCCTGACGGCTTCGAGTACGACGGGGTGGTTGTGGCCGAGGGCCAGGGTCCCGGCTCCGGAGAGGCAGTCGAGGTAGCGCCGGCCGTCCGCGCCCTCGATGGTCATGCCGCGCGCGCGTACCGGCACGATCGGCAGGGACCGCGCGTAGGTGCGGGCGGCCGATTCACGGAGGGCCTGACGCCGCAGGATCCCTTCGTGCGCAGGAGGGAGTTCCACCGGAGCTGGTTCGGTCACGGCCACGGCTGTTCGGTCCTCCTGCTGTAACAGTTGGGTTGCCATTCGTACGGTCCCGCGAAGGCGGACCGCGCCGATGAACGCCGTCCGGGTGTCCCCCGTACGTACCAACGACGCGGAACGCGGGAGATCACGGGTAAATCGGAAGATCCTTGCGCAGGCGGAACCGTGGCCCTGCCGCACGCCGTCCCCATCGGCACCGGCATAGTGGAGGCCGCACCGGGGGCGGGGGCCGCCGCTCAGAAGTGTGTGCGGTTGCGGCGCGTCCGTGTCGCGCACCCCGAGTCCGCAGTGCAGTACCGACGTCAGTGACGAAGTCCCAGGGGGATCACCAGATGCGACCCATGCGCCCTACCGACACAGCACGCCGCGGGAGGAGCGCCGGTCGCACCCCCCGGGTGTTCGCCGCAGCCGCCCTCGCCGCTGTCCTGACGCTCACCGCCACCGCCTGCGGGCCGGAGGAGGACGGCGCGACCGGTGAGCCGAGCAGTTCCACCGGCCAGTCGTCCGACGGGAAGGTCACCATCCCGGACGATCTCAAGGACCGCCTCAAGGAACACGGGATCAACCTCGACGAGTGGCGGGACGGCGAGTGGAAGAACTGGGACAAGGACACCTGGCTGCGTGAGGCCAAGGACTACGTCAACCCGATCATCGAGGACCTCTGGGACCCGGACCGGATGCGCGAGGCCGACAAGCCTCCGGAGAACCCCGTCGACAACGACATCTCCGGCGACGAGGGGGTGACGGACCCGACCCCCGCACCGGTCGAGGCGGCGGGCCTGAAGACTCCGTACCACGACAGCGCCCCCGCGTCCGGGAAGCTCCTGTTCGACGGCCCCGAGGGTTCGATGGTCTGCTCGGCGACCGTCGTGCAGGACCCGGCCCACCCGGGCAGGTCCAACATGGTCTGGACGGCCGGCCACTGCGTGCACGCGGGCAAGAACGGCGGCTGGTACCGCAACATCGCCTTCGTGCCCTCGTACAACGACACCGGCATGTCGACGGCCGAGCTGCAGAACGCGTCCAAGGAGCAGATCGCTCCGTACGGCGTGTGGTGGGGCCAGTGGGCGCAGACCTCCGACCAGTGGATCAGCCAGGGCGCCGCGACCGGCGGGCAGGGCGCTCCGTACGACTTCGCCGTACTCCAGGTCGCCCCGGAGAAGGGCTCGACGGGCAAGTCCCTCGAGGAGACCGTCGGTTCGGCCCTCCCGGTCGAGTTCAACGCCCCCGCCGTCCCGGAGATCGACAGCATGACGGCCACCGGCTACCCGGCGGCTCCGCCGTACGACGGCCAGAAGGCGCTGCAGTGCACCGACCGGCCGGGCCGCCTGGCGGTCTTCGAGGCGCAGCCGACGATGTACCGCATCGGCTGCACGATGACGGGTGGTTCCTCCGGTGGCGGCTGGGTCGCGGAGGGGCAGGACGGAAAGCCCGCCCTGGTCTCCAACACCTCGATCGGCCCGGTGACGGCGGGCTGGCTGGCCGGTCCGCGCCTGGGCACGGAGGCCAAGGGTGTCTACGAGGCCGTGAGCAAGAAGTACGCGGGGCGGTAGGACGGCGACCGTGGGCCCCGGGTACGGCGCGTGCCGTACCCGGGCCCCACGGCTGAGCGGTGAGCACGCGGAAGGCCGGGCCCCCGGAGGGGAGCCCGGCCTTCCGCGTCGGTCGTGTCAGTGGGCGACCGGTGCGAACATCCCGAGGTCGGCGCTCAGTTCCTCGTGGACCCGTGCCTTGAGGATCGTGCCCTCCGGGGTGTGCTCCTCGGAGAGGACCTCACCCTCGGCGTGCACCCGGGAGACGAGCGCGCCCTGGGTGTACGGCACGAGCGCCTCGATCTCGACGGACGGGCGCGGAAGCTCGGCGTCGATGAGTGCCAGCAGTTCGTCGATACCGGCGCCCGTACGTGCCGACACCGCGATCGCGTGCTTCTCGGTGCGCAGCAGGCGCTGCAGCACCAGCGGGTCTGCCGCGTCCGCCTTGTTGATCACGACGATCTCGGGTACGTCGACCGCGCCGACCTCCCGGATCACCTGACGCACGGCGGCGAGCTGTTCCTCGGGCACCGGGTGTGCGCCGTCCACCACGTGCAGGATGAGGTCGGAGTCGCCGACCTCCTCCATGGTGGAGCGGAACGCCTCGACCAGGTGGTGGGGAAGGTGCCGTACGAAGCCCACGGTGTCGGCGAGGGTGTAGAGCCTGCCGCTCGGCGTCTCGGCCCGGCGCACGGTCGGGTCGAGGGTCGCGAACAGGGCGTTCTCCACGAGGACACCCGCACCGGTGAGCCGGTTGAGCAGCGAGGACTTCCCGGCGTTGGTGTATCCGGCGATGGCCACCGAAGGCACCTTGTTGCGCTTTCGTTCCTGGCGCTTGATCTCCCGGCCGGTCTTCATCTCCGCGATCTCCCGGCGCATCTTCGCCATCTTCTCGCGGATCCGTCGCCGGTCCGTCTCGATCTTGGTCTCACCGGGACCACGGGTGGCCATGCCGCCACCGCCGCTGGAACCGCCGCCGCCCATCTGACGGGAGAGCGACTGACCCCAGCCTCGCAGGCGCGGGAGCATGTACTGCATCTGTGCCAGCGACACCTGCGCCTTGCCCTCGCGGGACTTCGCGTGCTGGGCGAAGATGTCGAGGATCAGCGCGGTCCTGTCGACCACCTTGACCTTGACGACGTCTTCCAGATGGATCAGCTGGCCGGGGCTGAGCTCACCGTCGCAGACGACGGTGTCGGCCCCGGACTCGAGAACGATGTCGCGCAGCTCCAGCGCCTTGCCCGAGCCGATGTAGGTGGCCGGGTCGGGCTTGTCGCGCCGCTGGAACACGGCGTCGAGCACCTGGGCGCCCGCCGTCTCGGCGAGGGCCGCGAGCTCCGCGAGGGAGATCTCCGCGTCACGCACGGTCCCCGACGTCCAGACACCGACGAGGACCACGCGCTCCAGGCGCAGCTGTCGGTACTCGACCTCGGTGACGTCCTCGAGTTCGGTGGAGAGTCCCGCGACACGGCGCAGCGCCGCACGCTCGGAGCGGTCGAGCTGGTCCCCGTCCCGCTCTCCGTCGATCTCGTGGCTCCAGGCGACGTCCTCTTCCATCAGGGCGTCGGCCCGAAGGCTCTCGGTGAAGCTCTCGGAGTTCGCATCCGTGGCGCTCTGCGCGTCCTGGGGAAGGGAGGAAGAGGAGGTCATTGGATCCTTACGTCGATAGATGTCCGCTACGTCAGTCACAACGCGTGACCCCGCCGGAAGATTCCCCACGGGGCGCCCCACCGGCCGGCCGCCGTGCCGACGCGTCGATAGTGGCATGTCCCCGCGCGGCCCGTCACTCGGGTTTCGGTGCCCGCCGGGGGTCCTGCCCGTGCTCCGCCGGCGCGGGGATCCGGCCGCCCGCGGCGCTCCGGGGCTTCTCGCTGCGCCAGTCGGGGTGCCCGGGCATCGGCGGAGTCCTGGTCCCGTACAGCCACCCGTCGAAGAACGCCGTCAGATCCCGCCCGGCGATTCCCGACGCCAGGTCCGTGAACTGCCGCGTGGTCGCCGAACCGTTCCGGTGGACCCGGACCCAGGTGCGCTCGAGGCGGTCGAACGCGGCGTCGCCGATCTCCTCACGCAGGGCGTACAGGACGAGCGCGCTCCCGTCGTACACGACCGGCCTGAACAGGCTGATCTTGTGATCGGGGGAGGGCGCGTCGGGACGGGCGGGCGGGCCGCCGGCGGCGCGCCAGGCGTCGGAGCGGCTGTAGGCCTCACGCATCCGGCGTTCCATCGGCTTCCGGGCGTGTTCCTCGGCGTAGCGGGCCTCGTACCAGGTGGCGTGTCCCTCGTTGAGCCACAGATCGGACCAGGACCGCGGGGAGACGCTGTTGCCGAACCACTGGTGGGCGAGCTCGTGCACCATGACCGAGTCGACGTACCACTCGGGATGCCCCGCGTCGGTGAACAGGGAGCGTTCGAAGAGCGAGAGCGTCTGGGTCTCCAGCTCGAACCCCGTCTCGGTGTCGGCGACCAGGAGCCCGTACGTCTCGAAGGGGTACGGGCCGACCTGCTCCTCCATCCAGGCCAGCTGTGCCGGGGTCTTCCTCAGCCACGGCTCCAGCTTCCGCCGGTCGGCCGCGGGCACCACGTCGCGTACCGGCAGCCCGCGCGGTCCGGTGCGGCGCAGGACGGCGGAGCGGCCGATGGACACCTGGGCCAGTTCGGTGGCCATCGGGTGCTCGGTGCGGTAGGTCCAGGTGGTCGATGCGCCGTGTTCCCGCCTCCCGGTGGGCAGACCGCCCGCGACGACCGTGTACTCCTTGGGCGCGGTCACACGGAAGGTGAAGTACGCCTTGTCGGCGGGGTGGTCGTTGCCGGGGAAGACACGGTGGGCGGCGTCGGCCTGGTTCGCCATCGCCAGGCCGTCGGAGGTCGGGACCCAGCCCCCGTTGTCCTTGTCCCCCGAGGGGTCACTCGTGTGCCGCACGGTGATCCGCACGGGCGTCCCCGCGGGGAGCCGCGAGGGCGGGTCGACGACGAGGTCCTCGCCCGCGGCGGCGAACTCGGAGTCGAGGCCGTCGACTTCGACGGACCGGACCGTGCCGCGGGTGAAGTCCAGGTTGATCCGGTCCAGGGGTGCGGTGGTCCGCGCGTCGATGGTGGTGACGGCGTCGAGGGGCTCGGTGTTGCTGCCCCCGTAGGTGAGTGAGATGTCGTACGCGAGGACGTCGTAACCGGGGTTGCCCAGGTGGGGGAACAGCCGGTCGCCGATGCCGAGCGGCTGGGGTGCGGGCAGGGTGGCGGCGACGAGGGTGACCGACGCGGTGGCGAGCAGGGCTGCACGCAGTCGGCGGGAGGTGAGCGGCATGGACTACGGCTACCAGCGCGCGCCGTCCGCACGGGAGTGGCGCGCGCCGCACCACCCGAACGGGGTCGCCCGGCAGCGGCAAGGGGAGGCCGCGGTCAGCCGGTGGCGGCGGGCTGCTGGGCGCGGCTCACGTCGTACACGCCGGGGACGTCGCGCATGGCCCGCATGAGGCCGGGCAGTCCCGCCGCGTCCGGCAGCTGCAGCGTGTAGGTGTGCCGGACGCGCTGTTCGCTGGGCGGCTCGACGGTCGCCGAGACGATGGCCGCGTCGGCGGTGGCGATGGCCTCGGTGAGGTCGGCGAGGAGCCGGGGGCGCCCGAAGGACTCCGCGACGAGGGTGACCTTGTAGTCGGTGGTTCCGCTCCAGTCGCCCGGATCGTCCCAGCGGGCCCCGACGGCCGCCCGGCCGGTCCCTCGCATGCGGGCCACCGCCGGGCACTCCTCCCGGTGCACCGTGACCGCCCCACCGCGCACGGTGAAACCGATGATGGTGTCGGGCGGGACGGGAGTGCAGCATCCGGCGAGCCGGACCGGTGCCCCCGGCATGTCGACGACCACGCCCGCCGCCCGGTCGGCGGCCCGGCTCCGGGTGCCCGCCGCGTCATCGGCCGGCTGCGCCTGGGGTTTCGGTGCGTCGGGCCGGCTCTTCTGAGGCCCCTGCGCGCCGTCGGGATGGGCGTCGAGCCACCGGGTGATCGCGATCCGGGCGGCGGGGGTGCGCGCGTGGTCGAGCCACTCCGGGGAGGGACCGGACGAGGCGTCCTGGGCGAGCAGCAGCTGAACGGTGTCGCCGTCGTTCAGTGCGGTGCTGAGGGTGGCCAGCCGGCCGTTGACGCGGGCCCCGATACAGCCGTGGGCCTCGTCACCGTACTGCGCGTAGGCGGCGTCGACGCAGCTGGCGCCCGCGGGCAGGCCCAGCGTCCCTCCGTCGGTGCGGAAGACGGTGATCTCCCGGTCCTGCGCGAGGTCGGCACGGAGCGTGGCCCAGAAGGTGTCGGAGTCGGTGGCCGACTCCTGCCAGTCCAGGAGCCGGGAGAGCCAGCCGGGCCTGGTCGGGTCGGCACGTTCGCCGTCCGCGGGTTCCAGCTGCTGTGCGGCGGCGGTGCCGTCCTGGGTGTAGGGATTGCCGAGGGCGACGACACCGGCCTCGGCGACCTTGTGCATCCGGTGCGTACGGATGAGGACTTCGGCGACCGCGCCCTCGGAGCCGACGACCGCCGTGTGCAGCGACTGGTAGAGGTTGAACTTGGGAGCGGCGATGAAGTCCTTGAACTCGGAGATCACCGGCGTGAAACAGGTGTGCAGTTCGCCCAGGACCGCGTAGCAGTCGGCGTCCTCCCCGACGAGCACGAGCAGCCGCCCGAAGTCGGTGCCGCGCATCTCGCCGCGTTTGATCCTGACCCGGTGCACGGACACGAAGTGACGTGGCCTGATGAGCACTTCGGCGTTGATGCCGGCGTCCCGCAGGGTGGATCTGACGCGGTCGGCGATCTCCGTGAGCGGGTCCTGCGCGCCCTCCCAGGCGGAGATCAGGGCCTGGGTGCGCTCGTACTCCTCCGGGTGCAGGATCGCGAAGACGAGGTCCTCGAGTTCCGTCTTGAGTGCCTGCACGCCGAGGCGTTCGGCGAGCGGGATGAGTACGTCCCGGGTGACCTTGGCGATCCTGGCCTGCTTCTCGGGCCGCATGACGCCGAGGGTGCGCATGTTGTGCAGCCGGTCGGCGAGTTTGATCGACATGACACGGACGTCGTTCCCGGTGGCGACGAGCATCTTGCGGAAGGTCTCGGGCTCGGCGGCGGCCCCGTAGTCGACCTTCTCGAGCTTGGTGACGCCGTCGACCAGGTAACAGACCTCGTCGCCGAACTCCTCCCGCACCTGATCGAGGGTCACCTCGGTGTCCTCGACCGTGTCGTGGAGCAGCGAGGCGGTCAGGGTCGTCGTCTCGGCGCCGAGCTCGGCGAGGATCAGGGTGACGGCGAGGGGGTGGGTGATGTACGGCTCACCGCTCTTGCGCATCTGGCCGCGGTGGGAGGACTCGGCGAGGACGTAGGCCTTGCTCAGGATGGCCAGGTCGGCGTCGGGGTGGTGCGCACGGTGCGCGTCCGCCACGTGCCCGATGGCGTCGGGGAGCCGGTCACGGGAGACCGGCCCGAGCAGGGCGACACGGCCCAGTCGGCGCAGATCGATCCGTGCGCGACCGCGCTTGCGAAGGGGAGCACCTGGATTGGCGGCCTCTGCGCTCATGGGGGCACCTCCGGCGACGTCGACCGGCAGGGAAGGGATGCGGATACACCCCCGGGCCGGTGCTTGATGCTATCGACCCCACCACGTGGCGCAGTCCCGCTCTCGCCCAGCGTGAAACGGATCACCCATTCGAGCGAAGCTCTAACCGATCATCGTTTCGACCCACGACGGGTCGATCACGCCCTCGGCGACGATGACCGCGGGTCCGGTCATGTCGATCCCGCCGTCGGGGTGTTCGGTGATCACCAGGGTGCCTCCGGGGAGGTCGACCGTGTACGTCGCGGGGGCTCCGGTCTGCGCGGGGTCCACGCCGTCCCGGCGTGCCGCCGCGACGGCGACCGCGCAGGCGCCCGTGCCGCAGGAGCGGGTCTCGCCGGAGCCGCGCTCGTGGACGCGCATCGCGACGTGCCGCGGTCCGCGGTCCGCGACGAACTCGATGTTGACGCCGTCCGGGTAGACGGACTGCGGGCTGAACGGCGGTACGGAGAACAGGTCCCCGGCGTGGTCCAGGTCCTCCACGAACGCGACGGCGTGCGGGTTGCCCATGTTCACGTTCCGGGCGTCCCAGCTGCGGCCGTCCACGGTGACCGTGACCCCGCTGCCGGGGAGCACCGCACGCCCCATGGAGACCGTGATGTCGCCGTCCTTGTCGATGTGCGCCCGCTTGATCCCGCCCCGGGTCGCGACGGCCAGGTCGCCCTCGGCCACGAACCCCGCGCGCTGCAGGTAGCGGGCGAAGACGCGGACCCCGTTGCCGCACATCTCGGCGACCGAGCCGTCGGCGTTGCGGTAGTCCATGAACCACTCGGCCTCGTCCGCCATGTCCCTGGCGTCGGGGTGGGCGGCGGACCGTACGACGTGCAGGAGTCCGTCACCGCCGATGCCCGCGCGGCGGTCGCAGAGCCGGGCGACGACGGGAACAGGCAGGTCGAGGGCGTTGTCCGGGTCCGGAACGATCACGAAGTCGTTCTCGGTGCCGTGTCCCTTGAGGAAGGCGATCTGCGAAGTGCTCACGGAGCAACTGTACGAGGCCGTGGCGACGCTTCGCCGGTCCGGGGCCCGCGCCGCCGGCCGTCGGGCCCTCAGCGGAGGCGGGCCACGCGCCAGACCGCCAGGGCGACCAGCACTGCGCACACGGCGACGTACAACGCGACCACGCGCCAGTCGGGGCGCTCGTTCGCCCCTCTGGGCGGCAGACCGGGCCAGGTGTTCCCGACCCGGCGCGCCGCCATCATGCCCCAGCCCGCGGCGCAGCAGCTGATCAGAAGTCCCAGCATCGCCACCACGGCGCCGCCGCCGCCGAACTCGAAGGCGAGCGGGAAGGCGAACATCAGGGAGCCGACCGCAGCCAGCAGCACGATCGGCGCGAGCTGCCAGATGCGCATGCGGCGGGCGGGTCGGAGCTCGACCTCGACCTCGGGGACGACGTCGAGATCGTCGGGTCCGTCCGGGTTCAGACGTCCCGCTTCATGACGCGTGTGCGGTGCGTCTCGGTCTGTGTCGCGAGGGCCGGCCTCCATCGCCACGCGCCCTCCCAACTCGGACTCCACTGGTCGATCGATGCTCGATGATGGCACGCCCCCGACCGCCGAAATGACGGGCGGAGCTTCCCGATGCCATCACGTGATCAGGCTGTAACCGCTCGTTCGACCAACGCCAGCGCCCGGCCGGGGAGTTCCACGCGCTGTGTCTCGGCACCACTGAGCCACTCGACGCGCGGGTCGCGGCGGAACCACGAGTCCTGACGGCGCGCGAAACGCTTGGTGGCCCGTACCGTCTCCGCGCGCGCCTCGTCCTCGGTGCACTCCCCCGCGAGCGCCGCGAGGACCTGCTGGTAGCCGAGCGCCCGCGAGGCGGTGCGTCCCTCGCGCAGCCCCCGGGCCTCCAGATCGCGCACCTCGTCCACGAGTCCGGCCTCCCACATCCGGTCCACGCGGGTGCGGATCCGTTCGTCGAGCTCGGGGCGTTCCACGTCCACGCCGATCTGGAGGGCGTCGTAGACGGCCTCGTCACCGGGGAGGTTGGCGGTGAACGGCTTGCCCGTGATCTCGATGACCTCCAGGGCGCGGACGATCCGGCGCCCGTTGCTCGGCAGGATGGCCTGGGCCGCTCCGGGGTCCAGCGTGGCAAGCCGGGCGTGCAGGGCGCCGGAGCCGTGCTCCGTCAGCTCCTGTTCGAGCCTGGCGCGTACACCGGGGTCCGTCCCGGGGAACTCGAGGGCGTCGATGGCGCCCTTCACGTAGAGGCCCGAGCCGCCCACCAGGACGGGGGTCCGCCCCTCGGACAGCAGCCGGTCGATCTCGGTGCGGGCGAGCCGCTGGTACTCGGCGACGCTCGCGGCCTCGGTGACGTCCCAGATGTCCATCAGGTGGTGGGGAACGCCGTCACGCTCGGCCGGGGTCAGCTTCGCGGTGCCGATGTCCATGCCGCGGTAGAGCTGCATGGAGTCGGCGTTGACCACTTCGCCGCCGAGCTGTTGGGCGAGGAACACTCCCAGGTCGGATTTTCCGGCCGCGGTGGGACCGACGACGGTGATGACACGGGGGGTGGGAGCTGGTGTTCTCACCGGGACAGTGTCCCAAACTTCGGGACACCTCCCGACCGGGGAGGGCGGCCCCCTCACTGCTCCGCCCGGCACGGACCCGTTCACTCCACCCGCTGCCGTCGGACACGGCGAGTGACGCGAGATTGCTCACAGACGGGTAAAATGTGACCACAGTCCCCCCAGCACGGAAGGTGGCCCCATGGGTTTCCTGGACAACCTGAAGGCCAAGCTGGCCCCGGCCAAGGAGAAGGTCGGCGACCTCGCGCAGCAGCACGGGGACAAGATCGACCAGGGCCTCGACAGGGCCGCCCGCACGGTCGACGAGAGGACCAAGGGCAAGTACAGCGACAAGATCGTGTCCGGCACGCAGAAGGCCAAGGACGCGGTCGACCGCCTGGGCAGCAAGAACGAGGGCGGCACGCCGCCTCCGCCGCCCGCTTCCTGACCCGGGCCCGGCGGCACCGAGGGCCGCGGAGCGAAGCCGCTCCGCGGCCCTCGGTGCGTTCCGGACCGGTCGATCCGTCAGGACCAGGCGGCGACGGCGTATCCCACGCCGTACGGAGCGTCCTCGTACAGCAGCCGGCCGCCGAGGCCGGCGCCCCGGGCAGCGCCGGCGAGCACCTGCCAGGGCGCCCTGCCCGCCGCTTTCAGTTCGTACGCGAGCGACTCGTCCAGGGCCTCCAGCGCGGCGAGGTCGGCGCTTGCCAGCGCACGTACGGCCGCCGCGTCGAAGCCGGCCGCCCGCTCGTCCAGGTAGCCGGGCGCCTTGACCGTACGGCAGGCGCTGCCGTCGCCCATGACCAGCAGGGCGACGCGTTCGGCCCGGGCGGCCAGGTCCGCGCCGACGCGCACGCAGCGGTCGGCGGGGAGCGTCTCCTCGACTCCGAGCCCTTCGGCCGGGGCGCCGTCCCACCGGGCCAGGCCGAGCAGCCAGGCGCCGACGGCGAGGGACGCCGGGAGCGGGCGTTCCGGCGCCGGAGAACCGGCGGGCGGCTCACCCAGCCGTACGGTCAGGTCCACGCCGAACCCGGCGAAGGAGCCGGACGAACCGGGCGGGAACGGGCCCCGGCCGTCGGGCCCCGCGGGACCGGCCACGATGAGCAGGTCCGGCCGTGCGGCGGCGAGCACGCCCAGTGCGTCGAGGCACGCGCTTCTCGCGGCGTCGAGCTCGGGCCCGGCCCCCCTGGCCACCTCGGGCACCAGGAGCGGCGGGCAGGGACAGACAGCGGCGGCGACAAGCATGCCGGTCAGCGTACTCAGTCGCAGCCGCACCCCGGGGTGGCGGCCGCGGGCAGCGGGGCGGGGGCGCCGATGCCGGGCAGACCCAGCATCACGCCTGCGGGCTGGGCGGCAGGAGCCGCGGTGCGCTTCTCCCAGGCGTCCCCGGACCGCGTACGCCGGACCCCGAGGGGCGCGCCCTCGGCGAGGAGGTGGTGCGGGGCGGCGTAGCTGATCTCGACGGTGACGACATCACCGGGGCGCACGTCCTCGGACGGCTTGGTGAAGTGGACGAGCCGGTTGTCGGGAGCGCGGCCGGACAGCCGGTGCGTGGCGCCGTCCTTGCGGCCCTCGCCCTCCGCGACCATGACGTCCAGGGTGCGGCCGACCTGCTTCTTGTTCTCGTCCCAGGAGATCTGCTCCTGGAGGGCGGACAGGCGCATGTAGCGCTCCTGCACGACCTCCTTGGGGATCTGTCCCTCCATCTCGGCGGCGGGGGTCCCGGGGCGCTTGGAGTACTGGAAGGTGAAGGCGTTCGCGAAACGGGCCTCGCGCACGGCGTGCATCGTCTGCTCGAAGTCCTCCTCGGTCTCCCCGGGGAAGCCGACGATGATGTCGGTGGAGATGGCGGCGTCCGGCATGGCGGCGCGCACCTTCTCGATGATCCCGAGGAAGCGCTCCTGGCGGTACGAACGGCGCATCGCCTTGAGGATGGTGTCCGAGCCCGACTGCATCGGCATGTGCAGCTGGGGCATCACGTTCGGCGTCTCGGCCATCGCCGCGATCACGTCGTCGGTGAAGTCGCGCGGGTGGGGCGAGGTGAAGCGGACGCGCTCCAGGCCCTCGATCGTGCCGCAGGCCCGCAGCAGCTTGGAGAAGGCCTCGCGGTCCCCGATGTCGGAACCGTAGGCGTTCACGTTCTGCCCGAGCAGCGTGATCTCGCTGACCCCTTCGGCGACGAGGGCCTCGATCTCGGCCAGGATGTCGCCGGTGCGACGGTCCTTCTCCTTGCCCCGCAGCGCGGGGACGATGCAGAAGGTGCAGGTGTTGTTGCAGCCCACGGAGATCGACACCCACGCGGCATAGGCGGACTCGCGGCGGGTGGGCAGGGTCGAGGGGAACGCCTCCAGGGACTCGGCGATCTCGACCTGCGCCTCCTCCTGGACGCGGGCGCGCTCCAGCAGGACCGGCAGTTTGCCGATGTTGTGCGTGCCGAAGACGACGTCCACCCAGGGTGCGCGCCGCACGATGGTGTCGCGGTCCTTCTGCGCCAGGCAGCCGCCGACGGCGATCTGCATCCCGGGGCGCTTCGTCTTCATCGGGGCGAGGCGGCCGAGGTTGCCGTAGAGCTTGTTGTCGGCGTTCTCCCGCACCGCGCAGGTGTTGAACACGACGACGTCGGCGTCGCCGTCCGAGCCCTCGGGGGCGCGCACGTAGCCGGCGCCCTCCAGCAGCCCCGACAAGCGTTCGGAGTCGTGGACGTTCATCTGGCACCCGTAGGTGCGCACCTCGTAGCTCTTCTGGACGTCCACTGCTTCGCTCCGGTTGCCGCTGGTCATGGGACAAGGGTAGGCGGTGACCGCGACTCTCCCGCCGCCGGAGCCCGTGCCCCGGTCCGGCCTGGCCAGGACGGGGCACCGCCTGGCAGGATCGCGCCATGCTGCACGCACTGTCCAGATTCGGCCGGCGCCGCACCCTTCAGGGGGGCGCCGCCGCCGTGGTCGTGCTCGGACTGCTGCTGTGGTGGGTGCTGCCGCTCGGTGACGAGCAGCCGACCGGTTCCCTCACCTTCTCCACCGGCGTACGCAGCGGGGTCTACCAGCGCTACGGACAGCGGCTCGAGGGTGCGCTGGCCAAGGACATGCCCAAGGTGTCGATACGGCTGCAGAACAGTGAGGGCTCGCAGCAGAACATCGAACGGGTCGCCACGGGCAAGGCCGACTTCACCATCGCCACCGTCGACGCGGTGGCCACCTATCTGCAGAGCGGCAAGCCGGGCGGCGAACGGCTGCGCGGGTGCGTGCGGCTGTACGACGACTACGTCCAGCTCGTCGTCCCCAGGGGCTCGGACATCCGCCAGGTCTCGGACCTGCGGGGCAAGCGGGTCGGCGTCGGGCAGAAGGGCTCGGGCGTGCTGCTCGTCGCGGACCGGCTCATGACCGCGGCGGGAGTCGATCCCTCGCAGGACATCACACCGGTCGAGGCCGGGATCGACACGATGCCGCAGCGGCTGGTCGACGGGGAGCTCGACGCGTTCTTCTGGTCCGGCGGGCTGCCGACCGGTGCGGTGGAGGAGCTCTCGCAGAGGCTCGACATCAGGCTGGTGCCCTTGGAGTCGCCCCTGATCAGCAGGCTCCAGGCGGCCGGCGGGTCCACCCGGCACTACAGGTCCGCGGTCATACCGGCCGACGCCTACGACCACGCGCAGCGGGGTGAGGCCGTCCAGACGGTGGCAGTCGCCAACCTGCTGATCACCACGGACCGCACCGATCCGCGGATGACGGAGGCCTTCACCCGCACCGTGATCGACAGCCGGGACCGGATCGGGCGGGAGGTGCACGCCGCGCAGCTCGTGGACCTGCGCACGGCGATCTACACCGATCCGCTGGAGCTGCACGAAGGGGCCAGGCGCTACTACCGCTCGTCCAAGCCCTGACACCGTCCGCGCGGCATCGGGCGGGCGGGCCGTGAAAGCGGCGCGGCAGGACGCGACGCGGGGCGTACGAGGCGGCTCAGGCGTGTGGGGCCTCACGTGGCACGGTGACCGTCACCAGCAGGCCGTGCGGCTCGTGCGTGCCGTAGCGGATCGTTCCGCCGCCCGCCGTGAGCAGGGCGCGCGAGATGGAGAGTCCGAGACCGGAACCCTTGATGTTCTGATGCCGTCCGCTGCGCCAGAACCGGTCGCCCACGCGCTCCAGCTCCTGCTCGGTGAGCCCGGGGCCCCGGTCGGCGACGACGACCGTCGCACCGGTGCCGTCGATGCCCGTCGTGACCCGGACCTCCTCGCCCTCGGGCGTGAACTTCAGCGCGTTGTCGATGACGGCGTCGAGCGCGCTGGAGAGCGCGATGGGGTCGGCCCATCCGGTGACCGCGGGGGCTCCGTCGAGCGTGAGGCCGACGCCCTTCTCCTCGGCGAGGGGACGCCAGGCCGCGACGCGTTCACCGGTGAGGGCGCCGATGTCGGTGAGCCGGAGGTCGGCCTCCGCGTGCTCGGCCAGCGCGAGGTCCAGCAGATCGTCCAGGACGTTCGCCAGGCGCTTGCCCTCCGTCCGCACCGACGCGATCTCCTCGTTGCCCTCGGGGAGTTCGAGCGCCAGGAGCTCGATCCGCAGCAACAAGGCGGCCAGCGGGTTGCGCAGTTGGTGGGAGGCGTCGGCGACGAAGGCACGCTGCTGCTCCAGCACGTCCTCGACGTTGTCGGCCATCTCGTTGAACGACTTGGCCAGACGCCTGAGTTCCGGTGGGCCTTCGGACACGACGACCCGGGAGCGCATCCTGCCGCTGGCGATGTCATGGGTGGCCGCGTCCAGCGTGCGGACCGGCAGCAGCACCCAGCCGGTGAGCCGGAAGGCGGCGCCGAGGGCGACGAGCATGGCTGCGGCCTCGCCCAGGGCGATGAGGAGCCAGCCGCGCATGGTGCGGGAGCGCATCTCGCCGGTGGGCGAGTCGGTCACCACCACGGCGACGACGTCACCGTCCCGGACCACCGGTGAGGCGACGGCGAGCCGGCCGTTCTGCCAGGGCCAGACCTGCCCGGGGTCGTGGGACCGCCGGCCGAGCAGGGCTTCGCGGAAGGCGTCCCGTCCCTCCCCCTCGTCCGGCAGGATCCAGCCGTCCGGCGCCTTGGCGAGGGCCCTGTCGTCCCGGTAGAAGACGCCGGCCCTGATCCCGTACACCGAGTCGTAGGCCTCGAGTTCGGTCTGCAGGATCCGCCGCCGCTCGTCCGAGCCTTCGACCGGCTCGCTGACGAACTGGGCGAGTGCGGCGAAGCGGGCCGTGTCGTCGATGCGGTCGATGACGACGCGCTGCTGTTCGGCGGCGGCCACCCGGACGGCGAGCGGGAACCCCAGGGCGAGCAGCACGGCGGCCATGAGGACGATGAGCAGGGGAAGCAGGCGGGTGCGCACAGGGCGTGACGTCCTCAGCCCGACGGCGGGACGAGCCGGTAGCCGACGCCTCGTACGGTCTCGACCAGTGCGGGAAGCCGCAGTTTGGAGCGCAGCGAGGCGACGTGCACCTCCAGGGTGCGTCCCGTCCCCTCCCAGCTGGTACGCCACACCTCGCTGATGATCTGCTCCCGGCGGAAGACCACACCGGGGCGCTGGGCCAGCAGCGCGAGCAGGTCGAACTCCTTGCGGGTGAGCTGGACCTCCTGGCCGTCGACGCTGACCCTGCGCGTGGGCAGCTCGATGTGGACCTGCCCGATCCGCAGGGCCGCGAGCGGCGTCGGGCCGGTGTCCTCTCCGGCTGTCCGGCGCCGGGCGACGGCGTGGATGCGGGCGAGGAGTTCACCGGTGTCGTACGGCTTCACGACGTAGTCGTCGGCACCGAGGTTGAGACCGTGGATCCGGGAGCGTACGTCGGAACGCGCGGTCACCATGATCACCGGGATCGCGGACCGCTTGCGGATCTTCCCGCACACCTCGTAGCCGTCCTGGTCGGGCAGCCCGAGGTCCAGGAGCACGACGCCGAAGGGCTCCTTGTCCGCGGGCAGCAGCGCCTTCAGCGCCTCCTCACCGCTGCGGGCGTGCACGACCTGAAAGCCGTGCCGCGCCAGAACGGCGGACAGGGCCGCCGCGACGTGGTCGTCGTCCTCGACGAGCAGCAGCCTCATGGCCCCCCTCTCCGTTCTTGTCTTCCAGGACGGTCGGAACTGTCCGTGACTGCCTGCGGACGTTCCGCCGGGCCGTGATGGCCGGCGGATGTTCCACCAGGGGAATCTTCGCGTACGGCGCCGGTTCACACCGCCCCGTCATAGGGCATCCACGCCGATGACAGGTGTGCCAGTCAAGACCATCCCCGTTACCACGGGGTTTCCGTTACCCACCCGGTACGCCGCCGAGCGCCCCGTGGTGTTCCGTTCACATGGAGTGTCCGGCCGAGGCCTGATCGTTATGCTCAATTTCCGCTCAGATGTAATGACGATCGTCGCACTCCGTCACTAGGGTCCTTCCCTAACCGAGGAGGACGGAGCAAGAAGCCGATGAGCGGAGTTTCAGTGACCAAGGCCGCCGAGGATGCCGCGCCTGCGGGGGCCGACCTTGTCGTACTGAGCAACGTCAACAAGCACTTCGGCGCGCTGCATGTGCTCCAGGACATCGATCTGACCATCGCCAGTGGCGAGGTCGTCGTAGTCATCGGACCCTCTGGGTCCGGGAAGTCCACGCTGTGCCGCACGATCAACCGCTTGGAGACGATCGACTCGGGCGCGATCTCGATCGACGGCAAGCCGCTGCCCCAGGAGGGCAAGGAGCTCGCCAGGCTGCGTGCCGATGTCGGCATGGTCTTCCAGTCGTTCAATCTCTTCGCGCACAAGACGGTGCTCGAGAACGTGATGCTGGGCCAGATCAAGGTCCGCAGGACGGACAAGAAGCTCGCCGAGGAGAAGGCCCGGGCGCTGCTCGACCGCGTGGGGGTCGGCGTACAGGCGGACAAGTACCCCGCGCAGCTCTCCGGCGGCCAGCAGCAGCGCGTCGCCATCGCCCGCGCGCTGGCCATGGACCCCAAGGTCATGCTCTTCGACGAGCCCACGTCGGCGCTCGACCCGGAGATGATCAACGAGGTCCTGGAGGTCATGCAGCAGCTGGCCCGGGAGGGGATGACCATGGTCGTCGTCACCCACGAGATGGGCTTCGCCCGCTCGGCAGCCAACCGGGTCGTGTTCATGGCCGACGGAAAGATCGTCGAAGAGGCCACGCCGGACCAGTTCTTCAGCAACCCGCGGAGCGACCGGGCCAAGGACTTCCTGTCGAAGATCCTTCACCACTGATCCCGCACGGCTGGTCCAGTGCCGGCTGAACACCCACATCGCGCCAACCCGAGGAATCCCATCATGCAGCTTCGCAAGGTCACCGCCGCGTCCGCCGCCGTGCTCGCCCTCGCCCTCACCGCCACCGCCTGTGGCTCCGAGGACAAGGACGACGCAGCGGGCTCCGACGGCGGTGGGAAGATCACCATCGGCATCAAGATCGACCAGCCCGGCCTCGGCCTGAAGACCCCGGACGGCAAGTTCGCCGGCTTCGACGTCGACATCGCCACGTACGTCGCCAAGGAACTCGGCTACGACGCGAAGAACATCGAGTTCGTCGAGACGAAGAGCGCCGACCGAGAGACCGCGATCGAGCGCGGCGACGTGAAGTTCATCGCCGCCACGTACTCCATCAACGACGAGCGCCTGCAGAAGGTCGACTTCGCGGGCCCGTACCTCCTCGCGCACCAGGACGTCCTCGTCCGCGCCGACGACAACTCCATCAAGTCGCCGGAGGACCTCAACTCCAAGAACCTCTGTTCCGTGACCGGTTCGACCTCGGCGAAGAACGTCAAGGACAAGCTGGCGCCGAAGGCCCAGCTGCAGAACTACGGTGGCTACTCCGAGTGCCTCACCGGCCTGGAGAACAAGGCTGTCGACGCCTTGACCACGGACGACTCCATCCTCGCCGGATACGCGGCGCAGGACGCCCACAAGGGCAAGTTCAAGCTCGCCGGCTTCAAGATGACCAACGAGAACTACGGCATCGGCCTGAAGAAGGGCGACGCCGACCTCAAGAAGAAGATCGACGCCGCGCTGACCAAGATGGTCTCGGACGGCTCCTGGGACAAGGCGGTCGAGGCCAACTTCGGTCCGGCCAACTACAAGAACGAGCCCGCGCCGAAGATCGGCAACGTCGTCAAGTAGCTCTTCCGTCCCAGAGCGGTCCGAAGCCGGGCTGACGAGGTGCGCCGCCGCCGAGGCGGCGCACCGAGCCCTCCCCACACGTGGAAGCACGGGAGATCGTGTTCGACTTTCTTGAAGGTTACGACCTACTGGGGGCCTTCTGGGTGACGGTGAAACTCACCGTCTACTCCGCCCTCGGTTCCCTCATATGGGGAACGCTGCTGGCCGGTATGCGGGTCGGCCCGGTCCCCCTGATGCGCGGTTTCGGAACCGCTTATGTGAACGTCATCCGCAACATCCCGCTGACCGTCATCATCGTCTTCGCATCGCTGGGCCTGTTCCAGACCTTGCAGGTCCAACTGGGCGGCGGGGGTGACTTCGAGGTCATCAACTTCCGGCTCGCGGTGCTCGGCCTCTCCCTCTACACCGCCGCCTTCGTCTGCGAGGCACTGCGCTCGGGCATCAACACGGTGCCGGCGGGCCAGGCCGAGGCCGCACGGGCACTCGGCCTGAGCTTCACCCAGGTGCTTCGGCTGATCATCCTCCCGCAGGCCTTCCGCGCGGTCGTCAATCCGCTGGCCAACGTGCTGATCGCGCTGACCAAGAACACCACGGTCGCCGCGGCGATCGGTGTGGTCGAAGCGGCGTACCTGATGAAGGACATGATCGAAGCAGAGGCTCAACTGATCCTCATTTCCGCAGTCTTCGCGTTCGGGTTCATCTGCCTCACCCTCCCGACCGGGCTCCTCCTCGGCTGGGTGAGCAAGAAGGTGGCGGTGAAGCGATGACGACGTCCGTCCTCTTCGACGCGCAGGGCCCCCGCGCCAAACAGCGCAACATTCTGTACACCGTCGTCTTCGTGGCAGTCCTCGTGGCCGCGGCGTGGTGGGTGTTCAGCAGCCTCGCCGAGAAGCAGCAGCTCGACTGGGTCAAGTGGGAGCCGTTCTTCACGAGCCCCCAGCCGTGGGAGACCTATATCTGGCCCGGGCTGCAGAACACCCTGAAGGCCGCGTTCTTCGCCCTGCTGATCGCCCTGCCGCTCGGTGCTCTCTTCGGGATCGGCCGTCTCTCCGACCACCGGTGGATGCGGATGCCCTCGGGCGTCGTCGTGGAGTTCTTCCGCGCCATCCCGGTCCTGATCCTGATGATCACCGCGAACGCCGCCTACGCGGAGTTCACGACCCTCGCCACCGAGGACCGGCTGCTGTACGCCGTCGTCACCGGCCTGGTGCTGTACAACGCCTCGGTTCTCGCCGAGATCGTGCGGGCCGGGATCCTCTCCCTCCCGCGCGGGCAGACCGACGCCGCCAAGGCGATCGGCATGCGCAAGGGCCAGACGATGCGGTACGTGCTGCTGCCGCAGTCGGTCACCGCGATGCTGCCCGCGATCGTCAGCCAGATCGTCGTCATCGTGAAGGACACCGCCCTCGGCGGTGCGGTGCTCACCTTCCCCGAACTGCTGGCGTCGGTCCGTCCGATGAGCGCGAACTACGGTGCGAACACCATCGCGTGCTTCACGATCATCGCGCTGATCTACATGGCGCTGAACTTCGCTCTGACGTCGTTCGCGAGCTGGCTCGAAGGCCGGCTGCGGCGCGGTAAGAAGAGCACGGGCGCGGTGGTCGGTGCCGCACCCGCAGGTGGTCTCGAGATCACTGACGCGCCTCCGGTCAAGACCGGCGGTACGGACAAGATCTGACAGGCTGTCCGCAGTGACATGCTCCAGGGGCGCGGCGCTCACGCCGCGCCCCTCGCCACGTTCCGGGGTCACTTGACGCGCGCACCGCCAGTGGGTTGCATACGTTCTGTGATCCCGCCTCGAACGATTCCGGCCGCCACCCCCCTCTCCTCCTCGACCCCGACGACCAGCACCGGAGGGATCACACCGTGGACCCGGTGATCGTCGTCGGCGCGGGCCCGGTCGGGCTGGCGCTGTCGCTCGCCCTGGCGGCCCAGGGCGTCCCCTCCGTCCTGCTCGACGAGGGCCCCGGCAAGGACGAACCACGTCCGGCACGCACCGTCGTGCTGCGTGAGGACACTGCTGACCTGGTCGAACGCCTCGGCTGCACGTCGCTCCACCATGAGGGACTGCGGTGGTCGGGATGGCGCTCGGTACGGCGGAAGCAACTGGTGCGGGCCGTGCCCCTGGGCGACGACGAGGGCACGGTTCCGCTGCCCTCGCCCGTCCACCTGCCCCAGCACACGCTCACCGGAAGCCTGCGGGCGGCGGTGGCCGCGCACGATCTGGTCGAGATGGTGCCCTTCAGCCGGATCGACACACTGGAGCAGGACGCACACGGTGTCACGGTCCACACCCGCGAGCCCGGATCGACCTGGTGGCGCGGGAGTTACGTGGTCGGCTGCGACGGCGCACGGTCCACCGTGCGCAAGCTCCTGGAGATCAGGTTTCCCGGGCGCACGGCGGTCGAACGGCATGCGGTCGCCGCCCTCCGCGCCGAACTTCCCTGGCCGGGCGAAGCCGTCCTGCACCGCTCCCCGCCCTGGCGCTCGGGCGGTACGGAGGTCACCGCCCGCCCGCTGCCCCGCGGGGTCTGGCGGCTGGACTGGCTCCTTCCGCCACGTGGTGAACTCGTCACCCCCGACGCCCTGATCACCAGGATCCGCGACACCCTGCAGGGCTGGTGCGGCGAGACACCGGCCTACGAACTGCTGGACACGGGCGTGTACACGCTGCACCACCGGCTGGCCAGGCGATGGCGTTCCAAGCGGGCGTTTCTCGCCGGGGACGCGGCACATCTGCTGGGCGCGCTCGGCACCCAGGGACTCGACGAGGGGCTGCGGGACGCCGAGAACCTGGCCTGGAAGCTGGCCCATGCCTGGCACCAGGACGCCTCCGAACTCCTCCTCGACAGTTACCAGGCCGAACGCAGGGCCGCCGTCGCCTCCCGGCTGCGCGCAGCAGACCAGTCGCTGCCGATACTGCGCGGCGGTGCGGGCCTCAGGACCCTCGTCCCCGGCGCCTCACGCGGACACGACACACTGCTGGCCGACGGCCACCTGGGATGCGGGCCCCTGGGCGCGCCCCCTTCGTACACGCACTCCCCCCTTTCACCTCAACGCGCCGACGGGCACACACCGGTGGGGACCGCCCCGGGGGCGCCCGTCGCCGATGTGCGGGTAACCGCCCCCGACGGAAAGGCCGTGCGGCTGCGTGACCGCCTCGGCGTGGGACATCTGCTGGTCGTCCTGGTCGCACCGGGTACGGGGGTGTGGGACAGACGTCACTGGCTGACGGCGGGAGTCATGCCCCGGCTCGTCGACGCGGTGGGCGCCCTCCCGGTGAAGGCCGAGCTGCTGGTGACCGAGAACTACCCCGGCGCGACGGCCCACACGGTGCTGCTCGTCAGGCCGGACGGGCACCTCGTCGCGGCCTTCAGCGGGGTGCGGCCGGCCGAGCTGTACGCGGCTGCCGACGCCGCCCGCGGAGGCGGACCGGACACGGTGCCGGGCGGTCGGACCGGCTCCCGTGAGAGCTCCGACCGGACTGCGGACGTCAATTGACCGTCGCAGGCGCACATGGTGTACTCCGTTCCATGACCGACACCGATGTGCGCCTGTGGCGGAGGGTCCATATGGACCTCGTCCGCTACGCGGGCTGCGTGTGTCGCCCGTCCTGCTGAATCGCCTTCCCGGCACGCCGCGCTGTTCTCGCGCGCGGCTGTGCTCCCACGCGAACTTCTCAGGACGGCCACTGTGTCTGCATCCTCTCCTTCCCTCCCCACGTCCACGTCCGTTTCCGAGCCGGTGACCGCGCCGGTGATCGACTCACCGCCCGCCGACTCAGCGCCGGCCGACTCAGCGCTCGTCGTCTCAGCGCCGGTCGTCGACGCGGACGCGACTGCCCGGCGCACCGCCGGCACGGACGTCGTACCGGCCGACCGCGGCACGGGCGCCCCGGGACCGACCGTCGCGGAGCTGCTCGACTTCGTGCGCCGCACCGCTGAGGACGCCGCGCTCGTCGCCTCACTCCCTCTCGACCCCGAGGGGCGGACCTGGCTCAGACTCGACGGTCCCGGCGGCAGCGAGGCGTGGCTGATCAGCTGGCCGCCCGGCACCGGCACCGGCTGGCACGACCATGCCGAGTCCACAGGAGCCTTCACCATCGCTGCGGGCACCCTCAGGGAACACTCGCTCGCCGCGCGGCTGCCCACCGACGGCTGGAAGACCCTCGAACTGAGCGAGGGCGTGGACCGGACCCGGCTTCTGGCCACCGGCCAGGGCAGGGCCTTCGGCCGGCACCACGTCCACGAGGTGCTCAACGAGTCCGGACACGAACACGCCGTTTCGGTGCACGCCTACTATCCGCCCCTGCCTCAGATCCGCCGCTACAGCCGCTCGGGCGCGGTGCTGCGGCTGGAGCAGACGGAGCGCCCGGAGGACTGGCAGTGAGCGAACGCAGCAAGACACGGCAAGGCCCGGTGGGCATCGACGAACTCCTCGAACAGGTGCGGGCCGCCTATGAGCGGGTCGGCCCCGAGGAGGCCGCGACCGCAGCGGCCGAGGGGGCGCTGCTGGTCGACATCCGCTACGCGGAGCTGCGCGAGAGGGACGGGCTGATCCCCGGCGCTCTGGTCGTCGAACGCAACGAGCTGGAATGGCGGCTCGACCCTCAGGGCAGCCACCGAGCCCCACAGGCCACGAGCCACGACCTGCGGGTCGTGGTGATCTGCAACGAGGGATACGCGTCGAGTCTCGCGGTCGCCTCCCTGCACCAACTGGGGCTGCACAGGGCCACGGACCTGACGGGCGGCTTCCAGGCGTGGCGCGCGGCAGGCCTTCCTGTCTCCCTCTGACCGGCGGCGCGAGGCCGGGCGGGTGCCGCGCCGTCGGCCTCGTGCCCGCATGGCCCGGTTCCTGCACACCCATGGCCATGTCCACCGGGGCGCACCACGTAGTGCCTTTCCCCCGGCTACCGGCAGCCCGCGGCGGTAGCCGGGGCAGCGGCCGATTCCGCGCCGCATGACACGAACTGTCACCAGCGCTGCATCCCCTACGCAGCCTCCTCGGTCTCTACGGTCCCTTCGGCCCGTCTCTGCCCTGACCGGCTTCTCCCGCACGACCGCACGACCGCCCGTGGACACGGCCGAACGGAGGACCGAACGGCTCTCCACCCAACCCGAACGCTCCACTCCGGTGGAGCAATCGCCGCGCTCGACGGACATTCGCCTCATACCCGAGGTCCGGAATGTACGGAGATGCCGCGTCGATGGAAACTTCACAGCTCACCCCGGAACAGCTTGACGCGCAGTCCTCCCGTCTCCATGACACGGAGGCCTGGCAGCGCATCGTCACCGGCTGGGAGCGCACTGCCCACAAACCCTCTCCCCCGCCGGCCGCACCCCCCGGTGAGGCACGGCCCATCGCACCGCACGTGCACGCGGACGACTGGCGGAAGCTGCTGTCCGTGCCCGTCGACCGGCTCGTCGAGGACTCCCTGCGTGCCCTGCCGACAGGGCAGCCCCACGAGCGCCCGCTCCCCGGACGCCTGGGCGCCGTGCTGCCCGAGCGTCTGCATGCCTGGCGCCGCATCGGACAACCCGACGTACGCCCGTCGACACACCTCGGCTACGCGCGGCGCATCCTCACCGAGTGGGGCTGGCAGAACACTCCCTACCGCCTGCGCAACGCCCGGGGAGCGCGCTGTGTCTGCGGAGCCATGCTGACCGCTCACCGCCTCGGCTACGGGTCGCTCGACACCGTCGACCGGGCAGGCGCCTGGCTCATCACCGAGCTGCGCGCCCAGGGCTGGACCGGCCTGATCGGCCCCTGGAACCGCCACCCCGGCCGCACCGTCGAGGACGCGCTGGCCCTGATCGACGCCACCATCCGCCGGGCCTCCCTGGCAGGTCACTGAGCTCCTGGCCGAACAGGCTCGGCCAGGAGACCGATCGGGAGCGGGGAGATCAGGAGACCGGCGGGATCGGATCCACCGGTGCCTTAGGCACCCACCCGGCACCGCTGCGCAGCCTGCCGTCGGTGGCCCCCTCCGCCACCGCCGCAGCCCTCTTCACCGTGCCCCGTGCACCCGTCTCACGTCCCCGTCCCGGTGCGCACGGCCAGCCCCGGCCCCTTCTCCTCGAGCCCGAGAGCGGGGCCCCGTCGCCTGCCGCCCCCGCCGTCCCCCCGCTTCCCCTCGGTCACGTGTCAGAAGGGCTCGTCCAGCCCTTCCGTGTCCTCCCCCTCCGCCTCGATCGCCTGACGCACCACACGCAGGGCCATCCCCTCGCCGTACCCCTTGCGCGCGAGCATGCCCGCGAGTCGGCGCAGCCGCTTGTCACGGTCCAGCCCCCGGGTGGAGCGGAGCTTTCGTGCCACGAGCTCCCGTGCGGTCTCCTCCTCCTGCTCGGGATCGAGTTGCCCCACCGCCTCGTCGATCACCGTCGGGTCGACCCCTTTGGTGCGCAGTTCCCGTACGAGGGCGCGGCGGGCCAGTCCCCTGCCGTGATGCCGGGACTCGACCCAGGCGTCCGCGAAGGCGGCGTCGTCGATCAGTCCCACGTCCTCGAAGCGTGAGAGCACCTCCTCCGCGGCCTCGTCGGGGATCTCCTTCTTACGCAAGGCATCGGCCAGCTGCTTACGGGTCCGCGGGGTCCCGGTCAGCAGCCGGAGACAGATGTTGCGAGCCTGCTCGACCGGGTCTCGCGGTTCCCCCTTCTCGGCCCTCGACGAGGAGGGGGAACCGCTGTCTCTGGAGCGGGAGCGGGAACGACGGCCCGCCCCCTCGCCGAACCCGGCCCCCCGGCCGGGCTCCGGGAACTCCCCGGACGGTTCTGCGGCGTACTCGGGGCCGGGTACCGCACCGGCGTCGGTGCCCGGCCACTCCGTGCGACGCGTCACGGACTAGCTCTTGGCCGCTGCGGTCTTGGCGGTCTTGGCCTTGGTCGCGGGCGCCGGCACCGACTTGGCAGCGGCATCGGCCGGAGCACCGGCGGTGACCGCGGCATCGGCTGCGGGCTCCGCCGTCGGGTCCTCGGGGCGGACGCCGACGCCGAGCTTCTCCAGGATCTTCTTCTCGATCTCGTTGGCGAGGTCGGGGTTGTCCTTGAGGAAGTTGCGGGCGTTCTCCTTGCCCTGGCCGAGCTGGTCGCCTTCGTACGTGTACCAGGCGCCGGCCTTGCGGACGAAGCCGTGCTCCACGCCCATGTCGATCAGACCGCCCTCACGGCTGATGCCCTGGCCGTAGAGGATGTCGAACTCGGCCTGCTTGAACGGGGGCGCGACCTTGTTCTTGACGACCTTGACGCGGGTGCGGTTGCCCACGGCGTCGGTGCCGTCCTTCAGCGTCTCGATGCGACGGATGTCGAGACGCACCGAGGCGTAGAACTTCAGCGCCCGGCCACCGGTCGTGGTCTCCGGGGAGCCGAACATCACACCGATCTTCTCGCGCAGCTGGTTGATGAAGATCGCGGTGGTCTTGGACTGGTTGAGCGCGCTGGTGATCTTACGGAGCGCCTGGCTCATCAGACGGGCCTGCAGACCCACGTGCGAGTCGCCCATCTCGCCCTCGATCTCCGCACGGGGCACCAGGGCCGCCACGGAGTCGATGACGATCAGGTCCAGCGCACCGGAGCGGACCAGCATGTCCACGATCTCCAGAGCCTGCTCGCCGTTGTCCGGCTGCGACAGGATGAGGCTGTCGATGTCGACGCCCAGCTTCTTCGCGTACTCCGGGTCCAGCGCGTGCTCCGCGTCGATGAACGCCACCGAGCCGCCCAGCCGCTGCGCGTTCGCCACGGCGTGCAGGGTCAGCGTCGTCTTGCCGGAGGACTCCGGGCCGTACACCTCCACCACACGTCCGCGCGGCAGACCGCCGACGCCGAGAGCGACGTCGAGCGCGGTGGATCCCGTGGGGATCACCTCGATCGGCTCGTTCGGCCGCTCGCCGAGACGCATGACCGCGCCCTTGCCGAATTGGCGTTCAATCTGTGCGAGTGCGGCGTCCAGCGCCTTCTCGCGGTCGGTTCCTGCCATGGGTTCCACCCGATTTGCTTGAGTCGATCGCTTCACGTCACAGACGCTAACCCCTGCCACTGACAATGGGCCTCGACGTCCTCCCGGCCTGTGGACAACTCCGCGGTCGGGCCCGGCAAACCCGGCCGGAATTCCATGAGAATGGATGTTCGATTTTAGTGTCAAGCGCACCACGCCGGGCCTGCGTGGACCGGGAGCCCCGCTCACGGCGGCCGGCGTCCACGAAGCGGGGAAGCCGACGAATCGCGCCAGAACTCATTCTAGTTTCACGCGATGTACGGACATATCTCATGAAATGCGTACCGGGAAGCCAGGGTGACTCCGTGGACAGGCCCCTGCCCCCGCTGCCGCGAGGTACGCCCGGACCCGCTGCCCCGCTACCGCGAGTCGCCCTCCGACCGGTGGCCGCGTACCGCGCGCCGGATCCTGGACAGCACCGGCTCGCCACGGCGCCAGCGGTGGCCGCCCTGCACCCTCGGGTCGTCCGTGACGTCGTACCGCTTCACGTAGGCGCCCAGGAACGCCTGGAGCGTCGCGACGGCGGGGATGGCGATCAGCGCACCGACGGCACCCATCAGCGCGGTGCCCGCGACCACCGAGCCGAAGGCGACCGCGGGGTGGATGTCGACCGTCTTGGACGTGAGCTTCGGCTGCAGCGCGTAGTTCTCGAACTGCTGGTAGACCACGACGAAACCGAGCACCCACAGTGCGTACCAGGGGTCGACGGTGAAGGCGATCAGCATGGGGAGCGCGCCGGCCAGATACGTGCCGATCGTGGGGATGAACTGCGAGACGAGGCCGACCCACACGGCGAGCGCGGGCGCGTAGGGCACGTCGAGAACCACCAGCAGGACGTAGTGCGCCACGCCGGAGATCAGCGCCATCAGCCCGCGCGAGTAGATGTAGCCGCCGGTCTTGTCGACCGCGATCTCCCAGGCACGCAGGACCTCGGCCTGCCGGGACGGCGGCAGTACGGAGCACAGCGCGCGCCGCAGCCGCGGGCCGTCGGCGGCGAAGTAGAAGGAGAACAGGAAGATCATCAGCAGACGGAACAGCCCGCCCAGCACGGTGGTGGAGACGTCGAGCACGCCGGTCGCGCTGTTCTGCACATATCTCTGGAGCCAGTCGGAGTGCAGCAGGCTGTCCTGCACCTCGACCCGGGAGAGCTCCGTGTGGAAGGTCTGGTTGACCCAGTTGATCACCGAGTCGAGGTACTTGGGGAACTCCTCGACCATGTCGACGATCTGTCCGGCCAGCATCGAGCCGAGCAGGACGACGAAACCGATGGCGGCGACCAGCACGGCGATGAAGACCAGGAAGGTGGCGAGGCCCCTGCGTATCCCGCGCCCTGCCATGCGGCTGACGGCCGGCTCCATGGCCAGCGCGAGGAAGAAGGCGATGAGGATGTTGGTCAGCAGCCCGATGAGCTGGTGAAAAGCCCAGCTGCCCAGTTGGAAGCACCCGTAGAGCGTCAGGGCGAGGATCATCGCGCGCGGCAGCCAGCCGGGCATGCGGACGGGGCCTGTGCCGGGCGGCGAGGCGGGGGAAGCGGCCGGCGGGACGGGCGGCGAGGCGGGCGGCTGGGTCTGGGCGGTCTCGTCTGTCGATGCCACGGGACAAGTCTCGCTCACCGCGGTGACAGCCGGCCGCCCGGCCCGGAACGCCCTCGCCGAGGGCGTGCCCGGCCGGAGCGACCACATGTGGCTTTCGTACCGGTGTGCGGTGCCCCGGCCGCTCAGCGCTTGTCGGGGGGCACGCCGACCGCCGTGCAGACCCCGCGCCAGACGTCCTTGGCCTCCCAGCCTGCGGCGAGGGCCTCGTGCACCGTACGCCCGCCGAGCTCCGCCATGACGTGATCACGTGCGAAGGAGTCGGCGTACGTCTCGCCGAAGTGATCCGCCATCCGTTCCCAGAAAATCGTCAACCGCATGCCCCCAGTATCCCGCTCCTGCGAGTGCAGCCCGGCCGGGAGCCCCTGCCGACGGCACTTTCCCCTCTACGGTCGGTCCATGGCTGGAACCGGAGCACATTCCCTCGCCCGAGCCGAGCAGTTCGTCTGGCTCACCGCACGCGTCCTCGAGCAGCGGCGGTTCGCCCATCTCTTCCTGGGAGGCGGCGCGGACGTCGTCGAGACCGCGCTGGCCGCCTACCTGAACGAGGACGGCGGCTACGGTCACGCGCTCGAACCCGACCTCCGCGGACCTGTGAGCCAGCCGCTGCACACCGCTCACGCGCTGAGCGTCCTGGACTCGATCGGCCGCTGCGGCGGTCTGCGCGTGGAACGGATCTGCCGCTATCTGACCGACGTGTCGACCAAGGAGGGCGCGCTGCCCGCGCTGCTCCCCTCCCAGCGCGGCTACCCCGCCGCCCCCTTCATCCCCGTCGTCGACGACCCGCCCGCCGAACTCCTCGCGACCGGACCGGTGGTCGGACTCCTGCACCGCAATCAGGTGTGGCATGCCTGGCTCTTCCGGGCCACCGACTTCTGCTGGGCCGCCGTCGACGCCCTGGAGCACTCCCATCCGTACGAGATCGAGGCGGCCGTCGCCTTCCTCGACGGCGTCCCCGACCGTGCGCGTGCCGAGGCGGCCGCCGACCGACTGGGCCGGCTGGTGCGGGACCAGCGGCTGGTGGTGCTCGACCCACGGCGCCGCGCGGAGTATCCCGTGGCCCCCGGTTACGCTCCGGAGGAACACCATTTCCCCTACGACTACGCCCGCGCCCCAGGGTCGCTCGCCCGGCGCTGGTTCAGTGACGCCGAGATGGAGAGGTCCCTGGACCACCTGGAGTCCGAGCAGCAGGAGGACGGTGGCTGGCCGGTCAACTGGCGGCAGTGGGCGCCCGGAACGGCCCTGGAGGGCCGTCCGATCGAGACCCTCAGAGCTCTGCGGACCCTCCGGGACCACGGTCGCGCTCCGCGCTGACGCGCCCCGCCTTCACAGCAGGGCGCGCACGACGGCGGTGACCACCACCGCGGACCCGACGACGACCAGGAAGGGAGCCCGCAGGACGAGGGCGAGGGCGGCCGCGGCGAGGCCCGTAGCTCTGGCGTCCAGTGCCAGGTGCCGGCCGTCGCCGAAGGTCTGCTGGGCGGTGAGGGCCGCGAGCAACGCCACCGGCAGGAGAGCCGCCAGCCGTTGCACCAGCGGGCGTTCCAGGACTCCGGCGGGGACCAGGAGCCCCAGCAGCTTGGCGAGGTAACACCCGACGGCGGTCAGCCCGATGGCGATCCAGATGTTCATCGGCTGTCCTTCGTGTGTGTCGTACCTTCGGTGAGGGTCCTGTCCGTGCCGCTTCCTCGGCGGCCCTTGAGGACGAGGACGACCGGAGCCGCCAGCGCGGACACGAGCACCGGCACGCCCGCCGGGAGCATCGGCAGGAGGCCGAGGACCAGCAGGACCGCGAGCCCCGCCGTGACTCGCTCCGTGGTGCTCTTCAGCATCGGGGCGAGCAGGGCGAGGAAGACGGCGGGGCTCGCGGCGTCCAGCCCCCATGCGTCGGTGTCGCCGAGCGCCTCCGCCCCGAGCGCGCCGACCAGCGTGGTCAGGTTCCACAGGGTGTAGAGGGTGAGCCCGGTGACGGTGAACCCGATGCGCGCGGCACGCCGGGTGGGCTGGGGCAGGGTGACAGCGGTCGTCTCGTCGATGACCCACTGGGCGGCGAAGGGACGCAGCGCGCGTGGCAGGGCGAGGAGCTGCGACAGCCTGAGCCCGTAGAAGGCGTTGCGGATGCCCAGGAAGAAGGCCCCGGCCGCGGCGGTGTAGGGGTTGCCGCCCGCTGCGAGGGCGCCCACGAGGGCGAACTGGGAGGCGCCGGTGAAGACGAGGAGGCTCAGCGCGCACGTCTGGAGGAGGGTGAGTCCGGAGCCTGCCGAGGTCACGCCGAAGGCGAACCCGGAGAGGCCCACGGCTATGCCCACGCCGAGTGCGTCCCGGACGACGGCGGCGTCCGGCTTCCCGGTGCCGGTGCCGGGCGTACCGGGGCCGCCGGTGCTCTGAGGGGGTGCTGTCTGTTCTGCCACGCCCGGAACGCTACGGGCGGGTGTCCCCGCCGGTCTTGTACGTTCTTGCACGCTCGCGCTGGTAGGCGCCCGGAGGTACCCCGACGATCCGGGTGAAGTGACGGTTGAGGTGGGGCTGGTCGGTGAAGCCGACGACGGCGGCCGCGGCGGCGGGTGCGGTACCCGCGTCGAGCATGCGCCGCGCTCGGCGCACCCGGGCGTCGGTGAGCCAGGTGTGCGGGGGCATCCCGTACTCCTTCTTGAAGGCGCGCAGCAGCGCGAACGGGCTGGTCCCCAGCTCCGCGGCGAGGGCTTCCAGGGTGGGCGGGCGCTCCATCCGCTCCTCCAGCACGGCCCGCGCACGGGCGGCGTCACGGGCACCGGCGCTGTGCGAGACCCTGGCCGTCAGCACGCCCCCGTGGTGATCGAGCAGCCGGGCGACCAGGACGCGCAGGACACTGTCGGCGGCCAGGGCGTTGCCCTCCTCGGCCGCTCGGTGGACCTGCACGATCAGCCGGGCCGCGAGCGGGTCCCTTACCCCGGTCTCCGTGAAGCCGACCGTGCCACGCAGGCTCGTCAGGTCGGCCGCGATGTCGTTGACCACCTGTGCGGACGGGTACAGGGTGGCGTACACCCATCCCTCGGGCACTCCGGCGCGGGCGGTGTGCGGCACCTCCGGGTTGATCATCACCACGGTGCCGGGGCCGGCATGCACGGTGCCGCCGGGGAGACCGACGTCCTCCACGCCTCTCGTGATCGTGCCGAAGACAAAGCCCTCGTGGCTGTGGCGCGGGAAGGTGTGGCGGACGTACCTGGCACGCAGCAGATCGAGGTGGGGCAGTTCCGCGTACTGCCAGTACCGCGCCCATTCCTGTGTCGCGTCCGCCTCTGCCATGTTCGTATTCTCGCAGGTCCAGGCGGTGCGAGGAGTCCGCGGAGATGAGTGGCGGGCCTGTCCACCGGCCGTTGTCGGTGGTGGGGTGCACGATGGGGGGCATGGCCGGTTCCGCACTCGATTCGTTCTCGCCCGCGACCCGCAGCTGGTTCGCGGGCGCCTTCGACGCGCCCACCGCCGCGCAGGAGGGGGCCTGGCGTGCCATCGGCGAGGGTTCGGACGTCCTGGTCGTCGCACCGACCGGATCGGGCAAGACCCTGGCCGCGTTCCTGGCCTCCCTGGACCGGCTGGCGGCGGCCCCGCCCCCCGCCGAGGCGAAGAAGCGCTGCCGCGTGCTGTACGTGTCACCGATGAAGGCCCTCGCCGTCGACGTGGAGCGGAATCTGCGGTCGCCGCTGACCGGGATCCGTCAGGAGTCGGTGCGCCTGGGCCTGCCGGAGCCCGAGGTACGGGTGGGCATCCGCTCCGGCGACACCCCTCCGGCCGAGCGCCGCTCGATGGCGACGAAGCCGCCGGACATCCTGATCACCACGCCGGAATCACTGTTCCTGATGCTCACCTCCTCGGCACGGGACGCGCTGGCGGGGGTGGAGACGGTCATCGTGGACGAGGTGCACGCCGTCGCGGGCACCAAGCGCGGCGCCCATCTCGCCGTCTCGCTGGAGCGCCTGGACGAGTTGTTGCCGCGACCCGCCCGGCGTATCGGTCTCTCGGCCACGGTCCGCCCGGTCGACGAGGTCGCGCGGTTCCTGTCGCCGCAGCGGAAGGTCGAGATCGTCCAGCCACCGTCCGCCAAGGAGTTCGACCTCTCCGTCGTGGTACCGGTGGAGGACCTCGGCGAGCTGGGCGGCTCCCCCGCCACCGGTGACGAGGGCGGCCAGGCGGAGAAGCCGTCGATCTGGCCGCACGTCGAGGAGCGGATCGCCGATCTCGTCCAGTCCCACCGCTCCACCATCGTCTTCGCCAACTCCCGCCGGCTGGCGGAGCGTCTGTGCAACCGGCTGAACGAGATCGCCTACGAGCGGGCGACCGGCTCCGCGTTCGAGGAGGAGCCGGGGGCCGGCGGGTCACTGCCCGAGGCCCACTCCCCCGCCGAGATCATGGCGCAGTCCGGGGCGGCGAAAGGGGCACCGCCCGTCCTCGCCCGCGCGCACCACGGCTCGGTGTCGAAGGAACAGCGCTCGCAGGTCGAGGAGGACCTCAAGGCGGGCCGGCTGCCCGCCGTGGTCGCCACCTCCAGTCTGGAGCTGGGGATCGACATGGGCGCGGTCGACCTGGTGATCCAGGTCGAGTCGCCGCCGTCCGTGGCCTCGGGCCTGCAGCGGGTCGGGCGTGCCGGACACCAGGTCGGCGCCGTCTCCACCGGCGTGGTCTTCCCCAAGTACCGGGGCGACCTCGTGCAGGCGGCCGTCGTCACCGAGCGGATGCGCGAGGGCTCCATCGAGGCCCTGCGGATCCCGTCCAACCCCCTGGACGTGCTCGCCCAGCAGATCGTCGCCACGGTCGCGCTCGACAGCTGGCAGGCCGACGACCTGCTCGCCCTGGCCCGCCGGGCGGCTCCTTTCGCCTCGCTCCCCGAGTCCGCGTTCACGGCGGTGCTCGACATGCTCGCCGGGCGCTACCCTTCCGACGCCTTCGCGGAGTTGCGGCCCCGCGTGGTGTGGGACCGCGTCACCGGCACCGTCACGGGCCGCCCCGGTGCCCAGAGGCTCGCCGTCACCTCGGGCGGCACCATCCCCGACCGAGGGCTCTTCGGTGTCTTCCTGGCCGGCGCGGACCCGAAGAAGGGCGGCGGACGCGTCGGCGAGCTCGACGAGGAGATGGTCTACGAATCCAGGGTCGGCGACGTCTTCACCCTGGGCACCACGTCCTGGCGGATCGAGGACATCACGAGGGACCGGGTCCTCGTCTCGCCCGCCCCCGGCGTCCCGGGCCGACTGCCGTTCTGGAAGGGCGACCAACTGGGCCGGCCCCTGGAGCTGGGCCGCGCACTGGGCGCGTTCCTCCGCGAGCTCGGTGGGCTGTCCGCCGAGGACGCCAGGCTGAGGCTGCTCACGGCCGGACTCGACGCCTGGGCCGCGGACAACATCCTGTCCTACCTGGACGAGCAGCGGCGGGCCTGCGGCCACGTCCCGGACGACCGGACCGTCCTCGTCGAGAGGTTCCGGGACGAGCTGGGTGACTGGCGGATCGTGGTCCACTCACCTTTCGGGGCCCAGGTTCACGCCCCGTGGGCACTCGCCCTGTCCGCCCGGCTCGGAGAGCGGTACGGGATGGACGCCCAGGTCATGCACGCCGACGACGGCATCGTGCTGCGGCTGCCCGACGCCGATCTGATGGGCCTCGACCTCCTCGACTTCGACCCGGTCCAGGCGGACGCGGCCGGGGCCGGCGGGGAAGCGGGACGGGGCGACACCGGCCCGGGATTCCCCGCAGCGGGGTACGACAGCGATCAGCCTCCTGTGGCGGCCGCCGATGTGGTCTTCGACAAGGGGGAGATCAGTCAGCTCGTCACCGAACAGGTCGGCGGATCCGCGCTGTTCGCCTCCCGGTTCCGCGAGTGCGCGGCGCGTGCCCTGCTGCTGCCCCGGAGGAGCCCGGGGAAGCGGACCCCGTTGTGGCAGCAGCGTCAGCGCGCCTCCCAGCTGCTCCAGGTGGCCTCCGAGTTCGGCTCGTTCCCGATCGTCCTCGAAGCGGTCCGCGAATGCCTCCAGGACGTCTTCGACGTACCCGGCCTCACCGAGCTGATGGGTGACCTGGAGGCACGCCGGGTCCGCCTCGTCGAGGTGACCACGCAGGAGCCGTCCCCCTTCGCCCGCTCGCTCCTGTTCGGGTACGTCGCGCAGTTCCTGTACGAGGGCGACTCGCCTCTCGCGGAGAGAAGGGCGGCGGCTCTGTCGCTGGACTCCCATCTCCTGGCGGAGCTGCTCGGCCAGGCGGAGCTGCGCGAGCTGCTCGACGCCGACGTCCTCGGCGAGCTGGAGCGTGAGCTCCAGTGGCTGACCGACGACAGGAAGATCAAGGACGTCGAGGGCGTCGCCGACCTGCTGCGCGTGCTCGGCCCCCTGACCGACGCCGAGCTGGCGGAGCGCGGCGCGGAGGCCGCCTGGGCCACGGAGCTGGAGACGTCCCGTCGCGCCCTCCGGGTCCGCATCGGAGGAGCCGCCCACTGGGCAGCCGTCGAGGACGCCGGCCGGCTGCGCGACGCACTCGGCACAGCGCTTCCGGTGGGCGTCCCCGAAGCGTTCACCGAGCCGGTCAAGGACCCCCTGGGCGATCTCCTCGCCCGCTACGCCCGTACACACGGCCCGTTCACCAGCACGCAGGCCGCGAACCGCTTCGGCCTCGGCGTCGCCGTCACCGACGGGGCACTCCAACGACTCGCCGCGTCGGGCCGCGTGGTCCAGGGAGAGTTCCACCCTGCGGGCATCGGCCAGGAGTGGTGCGACGCCACGGTCCTGCGACGGCTGCGCCGCCGTTCCCTCGCGGCGCTGCGCCAGGAGCTGGAGCCGGTTCCGCCCGCCGCGCTCGCCGGCTTCCTCCCCCAGTGGCAGCATCTCGGCGACACCAGCCTGCGCGGGATCGACGGACTGGCACGCGCCATCGAGCAGTTGCAGGGTGCCCCGGTCCCCGCGTCCGCCTTGGAGAAACTGATCCTGCCGAGCCGTGTCGCGGGATACACCCCCGCCATGCTCGACGAGCTCACGACCACCGGGGAGGTCGTCTGGGCAGGGGCAGGGGCCCTCCCGGGCAAGGACGGCTGGCTCTCCGTCTACCTCGCGGACAGCGCGCCACTGCTGCTCCCGCCGCCCCACCCGCTGGAGGAGACCGCGCTGCACGAGTCGGTCCTCACCGCGCTCTCCGGCGGGTACGGACTCTTCTTCCGCCAGATCGCCGACCAGGTCCGGGCCACCACCCACCCGGACTGCACCGATCCGCAGCTGGCCGACGCCCTCTGGGACCTGGTCTGGTCCGGCCGCCTGACCAACGACACGCTCGCCCCCCTGCGTTCGCTCCTTGGCTCCGGTCGCACGGCCGGATCCACCGCGCACCGGGCGAGACGCAATGTCCCGCGCGGCCGTTACGGCTCACTGACCGCGGCCGCCCGTCCGACATCCCGCACCGGCCCGCCGACCGTGTCGGGACGGTGGTCACGGCTCCCCTCGGCCGAGGCCGAGCCCACCCATCGCGCACATGCCCTGGCCCGGACACTCCTCGACCGCCACGGCGTGGTGACCCGGGGCGCGGTGCAGGCGGAGGGCGTCGAGGGCGGGTTCTCGGCGGTCTACCGCGTCCTCGCCGCTTTCGAGGACAGCGGTCAGGCCCGCCGTGGCTACGTCGTCGAAGGGCTGGGCGCCGCGCAGTTCGCGATGGACGGCGCCGTGGACCGTCTCAGGGCGGCCTCCACCGCCCGCGACCGGGCCGACCCCGGCTCGGCCCCCCGCGCCCTGGTCCTCGCGGCGGCCGATCCCGCGAACGCGTACGGTGCCGCTCTGCCGTGGCCCGAGTCGCCGGACGGCGCGGGTCACAAACCCGGCCGCAAGGCGGGAGCGCTGGTGGTCCTGGTGGACGGCGAGCTGACGCTCTACATGGAGCGTGGCGGAAAGTCCCTTCTCGCGTGGCCCACCGATCCGGCCGATCCCGCGCTCCACGCCGCGGCCCAGGCGCTCGCCTCCGCAGCGCGCGCGGGCACGCTCGGCACGGTCACAGTGGAACGCACCAACGGCGTCTCCTCCCTCACGTCCCCGCTGGGCAAGACCTTGGAGGCCGCGGGCTTCCTGGCCACGCCGCGAGGTCTGCGGCTGCGCGCCTGAGTGCGGCTCCGGCCCGGACGGTGCGTCACCACGACCGCCGCGACGGCCGTGACCGCCGTGACCGCCGTGACCGCCGTGACCGCGCATGATGGACGCATGCCCGAAGGTGACACGGTCTTCCAGACCGCCAAGCGTCTCGACTCCGCGCTCGCGGGCGGCGTACTGACCGTCTCCGACCTACGGGTCCCACGATTCGCGACAGCCGACCTGACCGGCCGGACGGTGCTGGACGCCACAGCGCGCGGCAAGCATCTGCTGACCCGGTTCGAAGGGGGGCTCACCCTCCACAGCCATCTGCGCATGGAGGGGGCCTGGCGTGTGTTCGACCACGGGGAGCGCTGGCGAGGCGGCCCCGATCACCAGATCCGCGCCGTGCTCGCGACCGCGGAGCACACCGCCGTCGGTTATCGCCTCCCCGTCCTGGAGCTTCTCCGTACGGAGGACGAGGAGCAGGTGGTGGGCCATCTGGGCCCCGATCTTCTGGGACCGGACTGGGATCCGGAGACCGCTCTGCGCAATCTGCTGGCCGACCCGGGCCGCCGCGTCGGCGACGCACTCCTGGACCAGCGGAATCTGGCAGGTGTCGGCAACGTCTACATGTGCGAGCTCTGCTTCATGGCGCGGGCTACACCCTGGCTCCCGGTCGGCGAGCTCTCCCTGCCCCTCGCCACCCGTCTGGTCAGCACGGCCAAGCAGCTCCTGGACGCAAACCGCGATCGCCCCGTGCGGACCACGACCGCGGCCACTCCCGCCATGTCACGCAGACTCCCCCGGGAACGTCTCTTCGTCTACGGAAGGGTCGGACGCCCCTGTCTGCGGTGTCGCACCCCGATCCGCAAGACCGTCCGCGACGACCGCCCCACCTACTGGTGTCCACGCTGTCAGTCCGGTCCCACCGGCTGAGGCCCCCTATTTGTCCGTCACGCACGCGACGTCGGTGCCCTGCCGATGTCCGTGCGCACGCCCTTCCTGACACCAGGCCGACGGCCGTCGATGAGCCAGGTGGAGCCGAGGAGCCAGGTGGAGCGGAGGAGCTACGTGGACATGTCCGCCCGGTCCGCCCCGGACTCGTCGGAGGACCGCTCCGGCCTCACCGCGGCCGCCACATGCACCGGCAGCAGACTGAGCCCCCATCCCCCGGCGGCCACCGCGCCTTCGACCAGCCCCGTGTGTTCCGGCTCCAGGAGCAGCCTCAGGACCGCCCACCACCACACGCCCCCGAGGACGAGCGCCGGTATGTATCGCCGCACCATGGCTGCCTCCTCCGGCCGACGCTAGTACGGCACGATCTCCCGCCGGGAGGGCGCATCGGTGCGCCACCGGCGCGAGCTGAACGGCTTTGCGCCCCTCTTCCTGTCCTGGGGCTGCTGCGAGGCAGGGAGGCCCCGGGCCTCCTCCGCAGTTTCCCCCGCATCGGCGCCGACTGCATCCCACGGCCTCAGACCCTCGGCCACCGCATCCGCAGACCCGCCCGGCCCCGGACATGCCGGTGCCCCCGGGATCGGGATCCGCGGGGGCACACCGAGCGTGGCGTGGGCCTTCGTATCACCTGTCGTCGTCGTTGAGGGAGTCCTTCACGCCCTTGGCACGGTCGCCGGTGGCACCGAGAGCACCCTCCGCCTTGGCCTTGGCCTGATCGGTCTTGCCCTCGGCCTCCATGCGGCGGTCGCCCGTGACCTTCCCGGTGGCTTCCTTGGCCTTGCCCTTGAGCTTGTCCATGGCCTTCTTGTCCGTCACAGCGATTCCTTCCTCTCGACTTCGGTTTCAGGCGCTCTCGGCCTGGAACATCCACGCATGCTTCTCGAGCTCCGCGGTGAGCGTGATCAGGATGTCCTGGCTGACGGGATCCGGCCCGTCGGTCGCCTCGATCCGTTCCCGCATCCGGTCGATGACCACGCGGAGGGCGTCCACGAGCACGCGTACCGCGTCGCCGTCCTTGATCCAGCCCTCGGGCACGGAATCGATGGCCGTGGTCTTCGCGAGCGTGCGGGACCTGCCGTCCGGGTTGACGCCGATCGCGGAAGCCCTTTCGGCGACGGTGTCCGAGTGCTGACGCGCCGTGTCGACGACCTCGTCGAGCTGAAGGTGCACGGAGCGGAAGCGCGGGCCGACCACGTTCCAGTGGACCTGCTTGGCCACCAGGGAGAGGTCGACCAGGTCGACCAGCGCTCCTTGCAGCGCATCCCCCACGACCTTGCGGTCGCCGTCGGACAAGGCGCTCTTCACGACAGACATGCACTTCTCCGTTCACATAGCTGTTCGACTGACCACTCGTCCACAATGTCACATATAGAGCAAAACGGTCATCCGAGTGGCTGTTCCGGAGAGCTGTCCTCCGGTCTCACCAGGCGCCTGCCCCGCGAATCGACAGCCACACACCTGGCAACGCGAAAGCCCCGGCCGGCCCACGAGGGGCCGGCCGGGGCTTTCGTACACCACGAACCGTGCGGTCAGGCGGCGACGACATCCACCGCTTCCGCGGGCGCCTTGATGGTCACCCGGCCCGTCGGTACGCCGGCGACCGACGCGACGGAGACGGAGTTGAGCATCGGACGTACTGGTACAGGCACCGCATCACTGGCCGCTGCCGACTCGGCCAGCTCTGCCAGCGACAGTTCATCGCTCACCTCACGCATGAGCTCGGACATCCGTACGTCCAGCGCGTCGCAAATGGCGGAGAGCAGTTCGGAGGATGCCTCCTTCTGCCCCCGCTCCACCTCGGAGAGATAGCCGAGCGAGACTCGGGCGGACGAGGAGACTTCGCGCAGAGTACGGCCTTGGCGCTGGCGCTGCCGACGCAGCACGTCACCAAGCAGGCGACGGAGCAGAATCATCGGTGGCTCCCTCCTCGGACCGCGTAGCCGCATCCTTCACGCCCCACCGTACCGCCTTGCGCTGCGGCCGTGCGGGGAGCGATGTCGTGTTCACTCAGGGCTGCAAACATCAATTCCCCCCGTTCTGTTCCGTATCCTGTGCCCTCGCATTTTCGCCGAGTTCGCCGGAGAGCAGCGCGAGGAGACTCCGTACGCTCTCCTTACGGATGTCCGCACGCCCACCGTTCAACCTCAGCTCGACGCATTTACGTACCTCATGTGGCCCGGAAACGGCGATGAAGACCGTGCCGACGGCCTTGCCGTCCTGGGGCTCGGGGCCGGCTACCCCGGTGGTCGAGACGCCCCAGTCGGCGTCGAGGACCCGGCGCACGCCGGAGGCCATCGCTTCGGCGACGGCGGGGTCCACCGCTCCGCGCTCGTCCAGAAGTGCGCCGTCGACGCCCAGCACATCCCGCTTCAGGGACGTGGCATAGGCCGTGACGGACCCACGGAAGCTCTGCGAGGCCCCGGGTACGTCGGTGAGCTCCGCGGCCACCAGGCCGCCGGTGAGCGACTCGGCGACCGCGAGCGTCTCCCCGCGCTCCTGGAGCCGCCGCAGCACCCGGGCCGCACCGGACGTCACCGCTCCGCCTCCGTGGCGCCCCGGCCACCTGCCACGCGCTCCGCGACCGGTTCCCCGATCGGTTCCCCGAGGGACTCCGCAGCGGGCTCCACGACCGGCTCCACGACTCCCTCGGCCGCTCCGTGGACCTGGTCCGTGGCGCACTGCCCTCCGGCGGAGCCCTCCATGTCGACGGCCGTGGCCATCGCGACGGCTTCCATGGCCGCGGCCCTCTCCGCCGCGAGCCCGCGCCGGCGCAGGACGACGGCCTGACGCACGTAGTCGAGACCGGTGACGACCGTCAGCACCACCGCGGTCATCATCACCCAGAAGCGCAAGGTGGCCAGGGGGCCGGTCAGCGCCAGGACGTACATGCCCACGGCGATGCCCTGGGCCAGGGTCTTCACCTTGCCGCCGCGGCTGGCCGGGATCACGGAGTGCCGGATGACCCAGAAGCGCATGAGCGTGATGCCGAGCTCACGGAAGAGGATCACCCCGGTGATCCACCAGGGCAGGTCCCCCAGCGACGAGAGACAGATCAGGGCAGCACCCATGATCGCCTTGTCCGCGATCGGGTCCGCGATCTTCCCGAAGTCGGTGACCAGGTTGTACGTCCGAGCCAGGTGGCCGTCGAAGACGTCGGTGATCATCGCGACGGCGAAGGCCGCCCAGGCGAACGACCGCCAGACCGGGTCGTACCCGCCTTCGTGCAGGAGCAGCATGACGAAGCCCGGAACCAGCAGCAGTCGCACCATCGTGAGGATGTTCGCGATGTTCCACAGGCCGGCCTGGTTCACGGCCGCCGCGCCCAGCTTGCCGCCGCGAGGCACCGGCGTCGCGCCGGAGCCGCCTGCCGCGGATGCCGGGGCTCCCGTCATCTGGCTGCCTCCGCAAGCTCGTGGTGTTCGGCCACGAGGTCCACTCCCTCGGTGCCCACTGCCTTCGCTTCGACCATAAGGCCCGGCACGAGCCCTTCGCGTGTGGTGAAGATGACCTGGCCGTCCGTTTCGGGAGCCTGATGTGCGGCGCGTCCCACCGCCACGGGCCCGTCCTCCTCGTCCTCGACGGACTCCACGAGGACCTGGAGGGTCTCGCCGACCCGCTCCTCCGCGCGCTGCGAGGTCAGCTCCTCGGCGAGCTGGGAGATGTGCGCGAGGCGCTCCGCGATGACGTCGGCGTCCAGCTTGTTCTCGTAACCGACCGCCTCGGTGCCGTCCTCGTCGGAGTAGCCGAAGACACCGATGGCGTCCAGGCGCGCGCCGGTGAGGAAGCGTTCCAGCTCGGCCACGTCGGCCTCCGTCTCACCGGGGAACCCCACGATGAAGTTCGACCGCGCACCGGCCTGCGGGGCCTTCGACCGAATGGTGTCCAGGAGCTCGAGGAAGCGGTCCGTGTCCCCGAAGCGGCGCATCGACCGCAGCACCTTGGGCGCGGAGTGCTGGAACGAGAGGTCGAAGTAGGGCGCGACCTTGGGCGTCGAGGTGAGTACGTCGATCAGCCCGGGCCGCATCTCGGCGGGCTGGAGGTAGCTGACGCGGATCCGCTCGATCCCGTCGACGTCGGCGAGCTCGGGCAGCAGGGTCTCCAGGAGCCTGATGTCCCCGAGGTCCTTGCCGTACGAGGTGTTGTTCTCGGAGACGAGCATGACCTCCTTGACGCCCTGCTCGGCCAGCCAGCGCGTCTCTCCCAGTACGTCCGAGGGGCGACGGGAGACGAAGGAGCCGCGGAAGGAGGGGATGGCGCAGAAGGAGCAGCGACGGTCGCAGCCCGAGGCGAGCTTCACCGAGGCGACCGGGCTGGTGCCCAGCCTGCGGCGCAGCGGGGCGCGCGGCCCGGAGACCGGCGCGATCCCTTCCGGGAGGTCCGCGGGCGCCGGCGTGATCTCCTGGGCGTGCCCGGGCAGCGCGACGGCGGCGTCCTGCCGCTCGGCCGGGCTGATCGGGAGGAGCTTGCGCCGGTCGCGCGGGGTGTGGGAGGCGTGGATGCCCCCGTTGAGGATCGTCTGCAGGCGGTCGGAGATGTCGGCGTAGTCGTCGAATCCGAGGACCCCGTCCGCTTCCGGCAGGGCCTCGGCGAGATCCTTGCCGTAGCGCTCGGCCATGCAGCCGACGGCCACCACGGCCTGGGTTCTGCCGTGATCCTTCAGATCGTTGGCTTCGAGCAGGGCGTCGACTGAGTCCTTCTTGGCGGCCTCGACGAACCCACAGGTGTTGACTACGGCGACATCCGCGTCCGTGGCGTTCTCGACGAGGTCCCAGCCGTCCGCTGCCAAGCGGCCTGCGAGCTCCTCCGAGTCCACCTCGTTACGGGCGCAGCCAAGAGTGACAAGGGCGACGGTACGGCGTTCGGGCATGGGCTCAAGACTACTTTGTCCCGGCACTCGCCCTGCCGAGCAGGGTTCACCGCTACGCGGAGTGACCGAAACGCCGCTGAATCGCGAGAAACGCCAGGACGACGGCGACGGTGTGTGTCCGGCACTTCTGCCGGGCACACACCGTCGGAGAGTCACGGGTGAGGAGGTCAGCCGACCTCGGGGTCACCCTTGGTGTACGAGAGCCGTTCGACCTGACCGGATTCGAACTCGTCGGTGAGGAGGTCAGCCGACCTCGGGGTCACCCTTGGTGTACGAGAGCCGTTCGACCTGACCGGATTCGAACTCGTCGTCGACCTTCTTGCCGTTCACGAAGAGATCGATGGCTCCGGCGTCGCCGAGCACGAGGTCGACCCGCTCCTTGTCCTGGAAGGTCTTGGAGTCGCCCTGGTTCAGCAGGCCGTCGAAGAGCAGCCGCCCGTTGTGGTCCTTGGCGGAGATCCAGCTCTTGCCTTCGGTGGCGCTGAGCCGGACCGTCACCTTGTCCCGCGGAGCTGCGGCGATGACGCTTTCGGAGGGTGCCGGCTTGGGGTCGGCCGGCTTGGTCGTGGCGGGCTTGGACGTGGTCTTGTCGGGCGTCGAGCCCTCGGCCACCTGCGCCGGACCCGAACCCTCGTCCTCACCGTTGAAGAGCGTGAAGCCGACGAATCCGACCACGGCGACGATCGCGGCGACCATGGCCGCGGTCCAGTTCGGCCGACGGGGTTCGGAACGGATGCGTTCCGCCTCGAACAACGGCGCCGCCGGTGTGGGAGCGGGACGACCGCCGTGCTCGGCGTCGAACTCCGCGATCAGCGGATCGGGGTCGAGCCCGACGGCGCGGGCGAACATGCGGATGTGACCGCGGGCGTACACGTCGCCGCCGGAGCGGGAGAAGTCGTCCTCCTCGATCGCGTGCACGATGGGGATGCGCACCCGGGTGGAGCTGCTGACTTCCTCGACCGTCAGACCCGCTGTGATGCGAGCCTGCTGAAGCGCGCGACCGATCGAAGGCCGGTCGTCTTCGGGGGAGTTGCCGATGGACACGGGGGGCGCCTTTCGAGCGTGAGCCACCTGCTGGATGTTCAGTCTAGGGGTGGTACGAAAGGGTGGGGCAACCGGGAGCGACGACTTTGTACGCCATCGGGTTCGCCGGGCAGCCCCTCGGGCTGGACGGTGGGCGGAGCACCGGACGGATCATCCCGTTGCTCCTTTCTTCAACTTGACGTACGGCCGGGCGAAACGGTTGCCCGCAAAACTCCTACGAAGCGGTTTCCCCGCGGATGACGGCCAACACTCCGTCGAGTTCGTCCGGTTTCACCATGACATCGCGCGCCTTGGAACCCTCGCTGGGACCCACGATGTTGCGCGACTCCATCAGGTCCATCAGCCGACCGGCCTTGGCGAAGCCGACCCGCAGCTTGCGCTGCAGCATCGACGTCGAGCCGAACTGGGTGGACACGACCAGTTCGGCCGCCTGGCAGAGCAGATCGAGGTCGTCGCCGATGTCCTCGTCGATCTCCTTCTTCTGCTTGGTGCCGGCCACCACGTCCTCGCGGAAGACCGGCGCCATCTGATCCTTGCAGTGCTGGACGATGGCCGCGACCTCGTCCTCGGTGACGAAGGCCCCCTGCATACGGGTCGGCTTGTTCGCCCCCATCGGCAGGAACAGACCGTCACCCTTTCCGATGAGCTTCTCGGCTCCGGGCTGGTCGAGGATGACCCGGCTGTCGGCGAGCGACGAGGTGGCGAAGGCGAGCCGGGACGGGACATTGGCCTTGATCAGGCCCGTGACGACGTCGACCGAGGGCCGCTGCGTGGCGAGCACCAGGTGGATACCGGCGGCGCGCGCCAGCTGGGTGATCCGGACGATGGAGTCCTCGACGTCCCGCGGGGCCACCATCATGAGGTCCGCCAGCTCGTCGACGATCACCAGGAGGTACGGGTAGGGCGACAGCTCCCGCTCGCTGCCCTCGGGAGCCTTGGCCTTGCCGGTGCGTACCGCGTGGTTGAAGTCGTCGATGTGCCGGAAGCCGTAGGCCGCGAGGTCGTCGTAGCGCAGGTCCATCTCACGCACGACCCACTGGAGCGCCTCGGCGGCCTTCTTCGGGTTGGTGATGATGGGGGTGATGAGGTGCGGGATGCCTTCGTAGGCGGTGAGCTCGACCCGCTTGGGGTCGACGAGCACCATGCGCACGTCCTCCGGCGTCGCCCGGACCATGACCGAGGTGATCAGGCAGTTGATGCAGGAGGACTTGCCGGAGCCGGTCGCACCGGCGACCAGGACGTGCGGCATGTTCGCCAGGTTGGCCATCTCGTAGCCGCCCTCGACGTTCTTGCCGAGCGCGACGAGCATGGGGTGGTCGTCCTCGGCCGCGTCGGCCAGGCGCAGCACGTCCCCGAGATTGACCATCTCCCGGTCGGAGTTGGGGATCTCGATGCCGACGGCGGACTTGCCGGGGATCGGGGAGATGATCCGGACGTCCGGGCTGGCCACCGCGTAGGCGATGTTCTTGGTGAGGGCGGTGATCCGCTCGACCTTGACGGCGGGCCCGAGCTCCACCTCGTACCGGGTGACGGTCGGGCCGCGGGTGAAGCCGGTGACGGCCGCGTCGACCTTGAACTCCGTGAAGACGGTGGTCAGTGAGGCGACGACCGCGTCGTTGGCGGCGCTGCGCGTCTTGCCGGGGCCGCCTCGCTCCAGCAGGTCGAGCGAGGGGAGCGAGTAGGTGATGTCACCGGAGAGCTGGAGCTGCTCGGCGCGGGCGGGCAGCGACCCGGACCGCTCGGGTGCCGGTTTCGTGAGATCGGGGACACCGCCGGTGGGCGAGGTGTCCCTCTCCGCTCCCCCGGGCGTCGCCTTCTCGGCCGACCGCGCGCCGGGGACCGGGGTTCCGGTCCGCTCCCGGTCCGTGGAGACGCCCTGGGTCAGATCCGCGACGACGGGCGACGGGGGCATCCCGTTGAGCACGGCCCCGTCGAGTGCGGCAGCGGCGGCGGCCGCGACGTCGACGGCGTCCATGGAGCGGTTCATCGCGGGCTGCGCGGACGGCCTGCGCGGACGGCGGCGCTTGGCCAGCGCCTCGCCCTCGGCCTGATCCGGGTCGAAGACGCCGTCCGCCTCCGAGCGGCGTCCCGAGGACCGGCGTGAACGCTCGGGCAGTGCTTCGCGCCACTGCTCCTCGTACCGCTCGTCGTCGCTCCCGTCCTCGCCCGGTACGTCCACCGGGTCGACGATGCCGAGCCGGACACCCAGCTGCCGCAGCCGCCGGGGAATGGCGTTGACCGGGGTCGCGGTGACGACGAGGAGCCCGAACACGGTCAGCAGCAGGAGCAGCGGTACGGCGAGGACCTCGCCCATCATGAAGACGAGGGGCTGGGAGGCGCCCCAGCCGATGAGTCCGCCCGCGTCGTGCATGGCGCCGGCGCCGTCCTCACGGCCGGGCGACCCGCAGGCGATGTGGACCTGGCCGAGCACTCCGACGACCAGGGCCGAGAGCCCGATGACGATACGGCCGTTGGCCTCGGGCTTCTCCGGGTACAGGATCAGCCGCACGGCCACGGCACCCAGCAGTATCGGCACCAGCAGATCGAGCCGGCCGAACGCGCCGGTCACGAGCATCTCGACGAGGTCGCCGACGGGGCCCTTCAGGTGCGACCAGGTGCCCGCCGCCACGACCAGCGCGAGGCCGAGGAGCAGCAGGGCGAGTCCGTCCTTGCGGTGGGCCGGGTCAAGTCCCTTCGCGCCGCGCCCTATGGAGCGGAACACCGCCCCGACACCGTGCGCGGTGCCGAGCCAGAGCGCGCGCACGAGCCGGTACACGCCTCCCGTGGGGGACGGCGCGGGTTTCGGCGCGGGCTTCTTCGCCGCGGCCTTCCTGGGAGGCGCCTTTCTGGCGGGCGCCGCCTTCTTCGCAGCCGCCTTCTTGGCGGGCGCGGCTTTCTTCGCCGGTCCTTGCGTACGGCCGGCACCCTTCGCGGTGCCCGCCGTGCCCAGGGAACCCTTGCCGGACGTACGTGAGGCCATGTGACTGAGGTTACCGGTGCTTACGCCGGTGGACACGTGTGCCCACTGCTTCACCCGTCCGTGTCGCCCTTGTACGGACGCCGAACTGACGCCCCTTCAGCCGAGGCAGGTCAGCTCTGCGAGGGAAGCGTGGCCGCGGAACCGCCCGCGCCCGGCTCCAGTGCGTCCAGGGCACGACGCAGACCGGTGAGCTTGCGCTCGAGGTGCGCGGCGGTGGCCACGGCGGCCGCGTCTGCGGACTCGTCGTCCAACTGCTTGGAGAGGGCCTCCGCCTGCTCCTCGACCGCGGCGAGCCGCGCCGACAGCTCGGCCAGCAGGCCGGCCGGCTCCTTCTCGTCGACACCATGAGGGGAGCCGCCCTCGAGCTGCAGCCTCAGCAGCGCCGCCTGTTCCCGCAGCTGGCAGTTCTTCATGTACAGCTCGACGAAGACCGAGACCTTGGCGCGCAGCACCCAGGGATCGAAGGGCTTCGAGATGTAGTCCACCGCGCCCGCCGCGTAACCCCGGAAGGTGTGATGCGGGCCGTGGTTGATCGCCGTCAGGAAGATGATCGGGATGTCCCGGGTCCGCTCGCGCCGCTTGATGTGCGCGGCCGTCTCGAACCCATCCATACCGGGCATCTGCACATCCAGCAGGATGACCGCGAAATCGTCTGTGAGCAGCGCCTTGAGCGCCTCCTCCCCTGACGATGCCCGGACCAGTGTCTGATCGAGCGCAGAGAGGATGGCCTCCAGCGCCAGCAGATTCTCCGGCCGGTCATCGACCAGGAGGATCTTGGCCTTCTGCACCATGGCCCGCCCTCCTCGCCCCGGAATCGCACCGGGTGCCGCCCCAGGGGACGACTCCCTTACGCCGTCCGTCCTTGTGCCGGTCATGGTAGCTGCACCCCGCCCGTCACCACACCCTGTCACCGCGATGTCACTGTGCACATAGCGAAAACGCGGTTGAAGACCAGAAGGTTCCCCGGAATCGACCCACTCACACCCCTCAGGGCGCAGCCCGCCGGCGGATTCCGGCGAGCGGCTCCCCGCACGGTCACTCTCCGCGCATCCAATTCTCCATGACCGACAGCAGATGATCGGAATCGACCGGCTTCGTCACATAGTCGGAAGCTCCGCAGTCGATCGCCTTCTCGCGGTCGCCCTTCATCGCCTTGGCGGTCAGCGCGACGATCGGCAGCCCCGCGAACTGCGGCATCCTGCGGATCGCCGTCGTCGTCGCATAGCCGTCCATCTCGGGCATCATGATGTCCATCAGAACGATCGTCACATCATCGTGCTGCTCCAGGACTTCGATGCCTTCCCGCCCGTTCTCGGCGTACAGCACCGACAACCCGTGCTGCTCCAGCACGCTCGTGAGGGCGAAGACGTTGCGGATGTCGTCGTCGACGATCAGCACCTTCTCCCCGCGGAAGCGGAACGTCCGGCGGTTCTCCGGCTGTTCCTGATCGCTCTGCACCCACTCCTCCGGGGTCGCGGCGGTCTCCTCCCGGGAGCTGCCGTTCGCCAGGGCGGGCCGCTGCGCCGCTCCGCCCAGGGCCTTGCGACGGCGCCGGAACACCCCGGCCGAGTTGGCGGGGTCCCCGAGCGGCGGCTCGGCCCTGGTGCCCTGCGACGCCTCCAGGTGCGGGGCGCCCTCGGCCGGACCCTCGTGGGCCTCCGCCGGCCCGGCCCCCAACTGCGGGTACCCCTGCGGCGGCAGCTCGCTCGGGTGCAGCGGCAGGTACAGCGTGAAGGTGGAACCACGTCCCGGCTCGCTCGCCGCGTGGATCTCGCCGCCCAGCAGACGGGCGATCTCCCGGCTGATGGAGAGACCCAGGCCCGTGCCCCCGTACTTGCGGCTGGTCGTACCGTCCGCCTGCTTGAAGGCCTCGAAGATCACCAGCATCTTGCTCGACGCGATACCGATACCGGTGTCGGTGACCGAGAAGGCGATCAGGTCGCCGTCGGCGTCACGCAGCGAGCCGGCCTCCAGCAGGTGCTCCCTGATGGCGTTCGGCACATCGGCGCCCGCCGGCCTGATGACCAGTTCCACCGCGCCGCTGTCGGTGAACTTGACCGCGTTGGACAGGAGGTTGCGCAGGACCTGCAGCAGCCTCTGCTCGTCCGTGTGCAGCGTGGCGGGGAGCTCCGGGGAGACCCGCACGGAGAAGTCGAGCCCCTTCTCCGCGGTGAGCGGCCGGAAGGTCGCCTCCACGTAGTCGACCAGCTGCACCAGGGCGATCCGCGTCGGGCTGACGTCCATCTTGCCCGCCTCGACCTTCGACAGGTCGAGGATGTCGTTGATCAGCTGGAGCAGGTCGGAACCCGCACCGTGGATCGTCTCGGCGAACTCCACCTGCTTCGGCGAGAGGTTGCCCTCGGCGTTGTCCGCGAGCAGCTTGGCCAGGATGAGCAGCGAGTTGAGCGGCGTACGCAGCTCGTGCGACATGTTCGCGAGGAACTCGGACTTGTAGCGCATCGAGACGGCGAGCTGCTCGGCGCGCTCCTCCAGGACCTGCCGCGCCTCCTCGATCTCGGTGTTCTTCACCTCGATGTCGCGGTTCTGCTGGGCCAGCAGTTCGGCCTTCTCCTCCAGCTCGGCGTTGGAGGCCTGGAGCGCCTTCTGCCGGTTCTCGAGCTCCTGCGAACGGTCGCGAAGCTGCTCGGTGAGCTCCTGCGACTGTTCGAGGAGCTTCTCGGTCTTCGTGTTGACGCTGATGGTGTTGACGCTGGTGGCGATCATCTCGGCCAGCTGGTTGAGGAAGTCCCGCTGGATGTGCGTGAACGGCTGGAACGACGCCAGCTCGATGACACCGAGCACCTGGCCCTCGAAGAGCACCGGGAGCACGATCACGTGCGCGGGCGGCGCCTCGCCGAGGCCGGAGGAGATCTTCAGGTACCCCGGCGGCACGTTGTCCACCTGGATCGTCCGCTTCTCCTCGGCCGCCGTGCCGATGAGCGTCTCACCGGGCCGGAACGAGGTCGGCATGGAGCCCGCCGAGTAGCCGTAACTGCCGCGCATGCGCAGCTCGTACGAGCTGTCCTTCCCGCCCTCGCCGACCTCGTCGGTGTCCCCCGTGCTCATGGCCAGGAAGAACGCGCCGTGCTGGGCGGAGACGACGGGCGTCAGCTCGCTCATGATCAGCGAGGCGACGTCGTCGAGGTCGCGGCGGCCCTGCATCAGGCCGGAGATCCTGGCGAGGTTGCCCTTGAGCCAGTCCTGCTCCTTGTTGGCCAGCGTGGTGTCGCGCAGATTGGCGATCATCGTGTTGATGTTGTCCTGCAGGACCTGGATCTCGCCCGCTGCGTCGACATCGATCTTGAGGTTGAGATCGCCCCGGGTCACCGCGGTGGCGACGGCCGCGATGGCACGTACCTGACGGGTCAGGTTCCCGGCCATCTCGTTCACCGACTCGGTGAGGTCGCGCCAGGTCCCGTCGACGTCCCGGACCCGGGCCTGTCCGCCCAGCTGACCCTCGGTACCCACTTCACGGGCGACCCGGGTCACCTGCTCGGCGAAGGACGAGAGCTGGTCGACCATCGTGTTGATGGTGTTCTTCAGCTCCTGGATCTCACCGCGCGCGTCGATGTCGATCTTCTTCGTGAGATCGCCCTTGGCGATGGCCGTGGTCACCGTGGCGATCTGGCGCACCTGACCGGTCAGGTTCGACGCCATCGAGTTCACCGACTCGGTGAGGTCCTTCCAGGTGCCCGAGACACCCGGCACACGCGCCTGCCCGCCGAGTTCGCCCTCGGTACCCACCTCACGGGCCACCCGGGTCACCTCGTCCGCGAACGAGGACAGGGTCGTCACCATCGTGTTGACGGTGTCGGCGAGCTCGGCGACCTCGCCGCGCGCCTCGACCGTCACCTTCTTCGTGAGGTCACCGTTGGCGACGGCCGACGAGACCCGGGAGATGTTGCGCACCTGGCTGGTCAGGTTGTTGGCCATCAGGTTGACGTTCTCGCTGAGGTCCTTCCAGATGCCCGTGGCGCCACGCACCCGGGCCTGACCCCCGAGGATGCCCTCGGTGCCCACCTCACGGGCGACCCGGGTCACCTCGTCACCGAAGTTCATGAGCTGGTCGACCATCGTGTTGACGGTCGTGACCAGTTCGAGGATCTCGCCCTTGGCGTCGACGGTGATCTTCTTGGAGAGATCCCCCTTCGCCACCGCCGTGGTCACCTCGGCGATGTTGCGCACCTGGAGCGTCAGGTTGTTCGCCATGCCGTTGACGGACTGGGTGAGGTCCTTCCACGTACCGGAGACGCCCTGCACCTCCGCCTGCCCGCCGAGGATGCCCTCCGTACCCACCTCACGGGCGACCCGCGTCACCTGCTCCGCGAAGTTCGAGAGCTGGTCGACCATGGTGTTGAGGGTGTTCTTCAGCTCCAGGATCTCGCCCCGGGCGTCCACGTCGATCTTCTGCGACAGGTCACCCCGGGCCACCGCCGTCGCGACCTGCGCGATGTTCCGGACCTGGGCGGTGAGGTTGCCCGCCATGCCGTTCACCGAGTCGGTGAGGTCGCGCCACACACCGGCCACACCGGGCACCTGGGCCTGGCCGCCCAGCCGTCCGTCCGTGCCCACCTCGCGGGCCACCCGCGTCACCTGGTCGGCGAACGCGGAGAGCTGGTCGACCATGGTGTTGATCGTGTTCTTCAGCTCCAGGATCTCGCCCCGGGCGTCCACGTCGATCTTCTGCGACAGGTCACCCCGCGCCACCGCCGTGGTGACCTGCGCGATCTGGCGCACCTGAGAGGTCAGGTTGCCCGCCATGAAGTTGACGGAATCGGTGAGCTCCTTCCAGGTACCGGAGACACCGTCGACGCGCGCCTGACCGCCCAGGCGGCCCTCCGTGCCCACGTCCCGGGCCATCCGTGTCACCTGGTCGGCGAAGTTGGACAGCTGCGCCACCATCGTGTTGACGGTGTTCTTCAGCTCCAGCATCTCGCCGGCCACGTCCACGGTGACCTTCTGCGACAGATCGCCGTTCGCGACGGCCGTGGTCACCTGCGCGATGTCACGCACCTGGCCGGTGAGGTTCCGGAAGGCGGTGTTCACCGAGTCGGTGAGGTCCTTCCAGGTCCCGGCCGCTCCGGGGACCTCGGCCTGACCGCCCAGGCGTCCCTCGACGCCGACCTCCCGGGCGACCCTGGTCACCTCCGAACCGAAGGCCTGGAGCTGGTCCACCATCGTGTTGACGGTGTTCTTCAGCTCCAGCATCTCGCCGGCCACGTCGACCGTGACCTTCTGCGTCATGTCACCGCTGGCCACCGCGGTGGTCACCTGGGCGATGTCACGCACCTGCGTCGTCAGGTTCCGGAAGACCGTGTTGACCGAGTCCGTGAGGTCCTTCCAGGTGCCCGCGGCGCCCGGCACCTGGGCCTGACCGCCGAGGAGACCCTCACCGCCGACCTCGCTCGCGACGCGCGTCACCTCGTCCGCGAAGGTACGCAGCGTCTCGGTCATCTGGTTGATCGTCTCGGCGAGCTGCGCGACCTCACCGCGGGCGCTCACCGTGACCTTCTGGGAGAGGTCACCGTTCGCCACAGCGGTCGTCACCTCGGCGATGCCGCGTACCTGGGACGTGAGGTTCCCGGCCATCGTGTTGACGGAGTCGGTGAGGTCCTTCCAGACCCCGGCGACCCCGGGCACCGTCGCCTGCCCGCCGAGTTCGCCCTCGGTACCCACCTCGCGGGCCACCCGGGTCACCTCGGAGGAGAACGAGGACAGCTGGTCGACCATCGTGTTGACGGTGTTCTTCAGCTGGAGCATCTCACCGGCCACATGGACGGTGACCTTCCGTGACAGGTCGCCCTTGGCCACGGCGGTCGTCACCAGGGCGATGTCGCGCACCTGGGCCGTGAGCCGGTAGGCCATGGTGTTCACGGAGTCCGTGAGGTCCTTCCACGACCCGGACATCCCACGGACCTGGGCCTGGCCTCCCAGCTTGCCCTCGGTGCCCACCTCGACGGCGACCCGCGTCACCTGCTCGGTGAACGCGGACAACTGGTCGACCAGGTTGTTGACGGTGCGGGCGACCTTCAGGAACTCCCCGCGCAGCGGGCGTACCGTCTCGTCGGCCGTGTGGGTGCGCAGCTCCATCCGCTGCTCGAGGTCACCGTCGGCGACCGCGGAGAGTACGCGTCCGACCTCGGACACGGGGCGCGCCAGGTCGTCGACGAGCTCGTTGGAGGCATCGATCGCGGCAGCCCAGGAGCCCTCGCAGGCGCCTGTCTCCAGGCGCTCGGTGAGTTTCCCCTCGCGTCCGACCACCCGCCGCACACGGGCGAGCTCGCCCGTCAGGTGCAGATTGCGGTCGGCCACCTCGTTGAAGACCGCGGCGATCTCCGGGAGCACCCCGTCGCCGGAGACGGTGAGCCGCCTGCGGAAGTTGCCGTCACGCATCGCCACGAGGGCCGCGAGCAGTCTGTTGAGAGCTGCCGCGTCCACATCGACGGTTCCATTGCGCTGCTTTTTCACGGACTGCCCGCCTTTTGTGCGCGTTCCTGAACCCCGCGCCGCCACGCCAGACTCCACCGTGTCCCTCCCGCAGGGGTTGACCGTATCGCTCGGGCCTTGTCGGAAGCTTGCCCACTTCCACTTTGGCTCACCGCCACAGCACACCGTCGACGGGTGACCATGCGGTCGTCAAATCGTTGAAACGTACCAGGCCGGAACGGGAGGACGGGGAAAGTCTCCTGGTCGTCCCATTTCCCTCACCGGGGACCCCATAGTTGTGCGCCCGGCGCACGACCACGCGTGTCCTGCGTACCCAAGTCCGCCCTCGTGTACCCGCGACACCGGGCGAGCGTCTAGCCTGGCAGGCGAATCGAAGCGGCGACATACGGGCACAGGACTCGGGGAAGCGACGAGACACCAAATGGGGAGTGCTGTGATCACCGCGCGCGCGGCTGCCACCTTCGATCCGGTCGGACGCTCGGTCGCGACCGCCCGCGCGTTCGTCCGTGACACCCTTCAGGGGTGGGGCTACACCGACGTCGTTGACGACGCCGTCGTTCTTACCAGTGAACTCGTGACCAACGCGGTCGTGCACGCCGGCACCGCCGCCGACGTGCTCTGTCTGCGCACCGAGGACGGCGTACGCGTCGAGGTCGCGGACCACTACCCGGAGCGCGAGGTCCCGCTCCAGAGCTCGGGCCTCGACTTCGGGAGTCCCGACCGGGAGGGCGGCCGCGGCCTGCTGCTCTGTGCGGCCCTCGCCTCCCGCTGGGGCGTCGAGTACACCCCGACGCACAAACACGTCTGGTTCCAGCTCGACCTGCCGGAACGCCCCGTGGGCATCCGCTCGGCGAGCCCCGTCCTGCCCACGGCTCTCCTGCCGGTGGCAGAGCAGCGCGTACGGGTGGCCGTCGTCCAGATCGACGGCGCCGGCTCCGTCGCCGCGTGGAACGACGACGCCACGTTCCTCTTCGGACACGCCGCCGAGAAGGTCGACGGCAAGCAGTTCACGGACTTCGTGGCGTGGCCGCACACCCCGGGCACCTCCACCGGCATCGCCGACGCACTGCAGCTGTCCCGCTGGGAGGGCAGTTACGGCATCCGCGGCGCGGACGGCCGTGTCATCCCGGTGTACGCCTCGCACCTCAGGGTCCGCGACGCCGACGGCGAGCCGTCCACCGTCTGTCTCCTCGTCCGCGACTACGAACGCGCGGTGCTCCAGACTCCGGTACGCGCTCCCGTCTCCGACACTTCGGCCGAGAACCGCAGTACGGACCCCTTCGAGATCTTCATCGGCTCCCCCGCTCCCGACGACCTCGACGGACTGCTCCAGCGCACGGTCGAGCGGGCACGCGACATGCTGGACGCCGACGCCGCCTTCCTGCTCCTGGCCACCGACGACGAGACCGAGCTGGAGGTACGCGCGACCACCGGCCTGCCCTCCGCCCGCCAGCGCTTCGCACGGGTCCCCGTCGAGGCCGGCACGGGCCGCTACGGCTCGGCCCGCATGCCCGCCGTCCACGAGGACCTCACCGTCGTACCGGGCGCCGTGCCACTGCTCGTCGACACCGGGATGCGCTCTGTCGTCACGGTGCCCCTCAAGGTCGAGGGCCGTCTCACCGGCTCCCTCGGGGTCGCGGCCGAAGCCGCCGGGCGGTACTCCAACGAGGAGGCACTGCGCCTGCAGTTCGCCGCGGACCGCATCGCGCTGGCCGTCGAGTCGGCGAGGCTCGGAGAGCTGGAGCGCCTGCGGCGCGGCTCACTGTCCTTCCTCGTGGAGGCGTCCGACCTGCTGGCAGGAACCCTGGACCGGGATCAGACACTGGCTCTGATGGCGCAGATGACCGTGCCGACGCTGGCCACCTGGTGCGCCGTCTACACCATCGCGGACCAGTCGTCGGAGCCGTACCTCTCGTACGTGCTGCACGAGGACGAGGAACGCATCGACGGCCTGAAGGCGCTGCTCTCCTCCATCGATCCGCCCGACCCGGTTCCGGCCCCCGGCGCCCGGCTCTGGCCGGTGCCCACCGAAGCCGGTCACGAGGCGGCCCTCCGCACGTCCAAGCGGACCTTGGGCACGGACGCACCGCTGAGCATGGGGGCGGCCGCCCGCACGGTCCTGGCCACGGCCGTCGCCGTGGGAGGGGAGACCGTGGTCCTGCCGCTGGTGGCGAGGAACCGCGTGATCGGCATGCTGACGCTCGGCAAGCCGTCCGACGATCATTTCCGCCAGGAGATCCTGGAACTGGCCGAGGACCTGTCCCGACGGGCCGCTCTTGCCCTCGACAACGCCCGCCTGTACTCGGAGCGCATGGCCATCAGCCAGGCGCTCCAGCGCAGCCTCCTGCCGCCCGGCCTTCCCGATGTCCCCAACGTCGAGATCGAGGTCATCTACCGGGCGGCGGGCGAGGGCAACGAGGTCGGCGGCGACTTCTACGACGTGTTCCCCATCCGGGACGGTGCCTACGGCTTCGCCATCGGGGACGTCTGCGGTACGGGCCCGGAGGCGGCGGCGGTCACGGGTCTCGCCCGGCACGCACTGCGTCTGCTGGCCCGTGAGGGTTTCGACGGACCCGCGGTGCTGGAGCGGCTCAACGCCGCCATCCTGGACGAGGGAGCGCGCAGTCGCTTCCTGACGCTGCTCTACGGGGAGTTGTGGCCCCAGGAGGACGGAAGCGCTCTCCTCAAGGTGGTCTGCGCCGGCCATCCGCTTCCTCTGCGTCTGCGCCAGGACGGGTCGGTGGAGCCGGCGGCCGAACCTCAGCCGCTGCTGGGCGTCATCGACGACCTCGAGCTGTACGAGCAGGAGGTGACCCTGGACCCGGGCGACGTGCTCCTGTGCGTGACGGACGGCGTCACGGAACGCCGCGAGGGTGCCCGCATGCTGGGTGACGACGGCCTCGCCGACGTCCTGTCCATGTGTACGGGTCTGACGGCCGGCGCCGTGGCGGGCCGCATCCTGCGGGCCGTCGAGCGCTTCGCCGCGGAACCCGCGTCCGACGACATGGCCATCCTGGCCATGCGGGTCCCGGAGCCGCAGAACTTCTAGCCGTCCCACCGAGGCGCATCCGGAGGGCTGGGCGCCGGCAGGAAGCGATGCACGGCGGGAGCTCCCTCTCGAGCTCCCGCCCCGTTCCGCACCGGCTCGGGCCACGGGGGCCGCCTATGCCTGGCAGCATGCCGCCATGGCCATCCTCTCGCCCGACGGCGACTACTCGATCACCACGATGTACTCCGTGCCCGACGACGCCTGGTACCTGGAGCTGGACCTCGTCGCCACGCGGCGGACCGTGGTCACCGCGATCGTCCCCGACGAGGATCCGGCGCGGGAGCCGACGGTGTGCTTCGACGTCCACGGGGATCATCTGGACATCCCCTACGCGGTGATCCGCTGGTTCATGGACCTGGTCGAGGCGGAGATCCGTACCTCCCGCGACTGGATGCGTCTGCGGCCCGAACTGGTCGAGGTCGTCCGTGGGTTGCGCCAGGAACATCTGGGCGTCATAAGCGACGAGGAGTTTCCCGCCGTGCTGGAGCACGTCCGGGCCGGCGTGCCCGAGGAGGACCTCCAGGCGGTCCTCCTGGCCTCCTTCCGCCGGAGACCGGACGGCACCACCACGGACGACCTGGAGGCGGTTCTGCCCGCCAGTCCCTGAGAATCCCTGAGAAGGCGACGGGTAACGGAAGAAGGCCCCCGCCGTGGGCGGGGGCCTTCTTCCGTTCGGAGCCCCAATGCGGAATCGAACCGCAGACCTTCTCCTTACCATGGAGACGCTCTACCGACTGAGCTATTGGGGCCTGTTGCCCTGCGGCAACGAGATAAAGCATACCCCGAACGAGGGGGTACTCAAAACCAACGTGACGCGCTGTCTGTCGCCTGTGCCGAGCGGGCTGTTGCAGGTGTCCAGCAAGCTGCTGGAGTGCCACTCACCGGCGCACACGAAGTCCGCCGAGGTGCCGGCGGCCGGCAGCTCCGGGCAATGATCCGACCGGACGCCTATGGCGGCCCGGAACGCAGAAAAGCCCCGTGCCACAAGGGCACGGGGCTTTCCCGGAATAATTGTTCGGCGGCGTCCTACTCTCCCACAGGGTCCCCCCTGCAGT
>NZ_JNYQ01000010.1 GCF_000717245.1 Kitasatospora papulosa | reverse complement strand
CACTGAGCTGTCGGCGCGTCACACCGGCGTTCTACCGTGATCCGTCCCGGCACGGCAGCGGAACGCAGATATTGATCACGACCTCACACAGGCCCTAGATCGCGCTCCGCCCGCGCAGGGCTCATCCGACGGTTGCGCAATGCGTTCGGTCCGACCGACCACTACGTTCGCCCCTGACGTGAATCAGGTCCCTGCCAGGCGCCGTTCGGATACCGTGTGATCAGCTCGTACCGACGATGAAAGCGGTACGGAACCCCGGTGGGCAGGCCCTAGATGGAGCCTCACACGCTGGCTCCGCAGGCCCCATGGAGAGCCGCCCCTGTCGCTGACATCGACCGCGGGTGAACGAAAGTCCACGGTGGAGGAGGAAGCGTGGGGCAGCAGCCGAACGAGCTGACTCCGGACGCCGGCCCATGGCACCGCTGGGGTTATGAGCTACGCCAGTTCCGTGAGGCCCGTCTGCTGTCACAGCAGGCTCTGGCTCGCAGGGCGTTGATCGACCGTTCACATCTCGGGCGCTTCGAGCGCGCTGAACGTCCCGTCCCGAAACATGCGGCCATCACTCTCGACGACATCCTCGATGCCGCCGGTGCATTGGTTCGTGGCTGGGACAGCGCGGAGCGCGAGGCCCCCCAGGATTGCTCTGTCCCGGTGTCCAGAGCCGCGACAGCGACTCATGGGGCCAGTCCACGGGGCCATGGGGCCAGCGCCCCGGAGGCCCTGGCCATGAACGCGGTCGTGCGGGCAGGCTCGCTTGGAGACGACACGGACACGGTCGTCGTCCCCGCCCGCATCCACGGAAGGATCCTGTTCGTGCCCGTGCCCCGCCGCGTTGTTCTCGCATCAGGGATCGCCGGCCTGGCTGCGACAGCCTTGCCGGCCGCGACGCCGGCGGCTGCCACCGAACTCGCCGACATGGGGTCTCCCTTCGAGCACTTCGCGCAACTCCGCCGGGTCATGATCCAGACCGACAACCTCATCGGCCCCCGGCACGTGTTGCCCGCCCTGCAACAACACCTCGTCTCCCTTGCCACAAGACGTCGATCCGCTCGTGGCACCGACGCCATCGAGCTTCTCGCCTTGGAGACGCGATACGAAGAGCTGGCAGGCTGGTTCGCCCAGGACATCGGCGACGAGCGCACCGCCCACGGCCACACCGCGAAAGCACTGGACGCTTCCCACATCACCGGCGACACCGATCTCACCGCGTACATCCTCGGCCGTAAGGCCCAGCTCGCCGTCGACACCGGCCATCCTGCCGACGCTCTCGGCCTCGCCGCAGCCGCCCGACGCACCGCCCGACCCGGGAGCCGCCTCGAAGTCATCGCCGTTCTGCACGAGGCCCACGCGCGTGCCGTACTCGGTGAAGGCGGTGAAGCCCACAGGGCTTACGACACCGCGCTTGCTCTCCTCGGGCGCGCGGGCTCCGACGGTGTCTGGGGTTCCTGGCTCGATGCGGCGTACATCAGCACCGCCCGAGCTCGCTCCCTCGCCGCGCTCGGCGAGTATGAGCAGGCCGCGGCAGGCTTCGACAGCGCCCTCGCAGTGCTCCCGTCCGCATATCGCCGGGACCGCGGTGTCTACCTCGCTCGCGCTGCACGTGCCCATGCGGGCACAGGCAACGTGACCCTCGCTGCCCGAATCGGTGGGCAGGCCGTCGGGATCGCCGCCGAGACCGGATCCGCGCGCATCTTCGGTCAGCTCGGCCGGCTCGACCAGGCGCTGGCCCCCGCAACCGGCGAGGACGGCGTCGCCGAGTTCCGCGCCTCACTCGACCGGATCGTTCTGCATCCCGCCTGACTCACCCGCGCACACCGCCTGGAGATACCGTGCCCCGCCCGTACGTCTTGCTGTCCGCAGCTGTATCGATCGACGGCCACCTCGACACCCGCCCGGGCGAGGACCGGCTCCTGCTCTCCAACAAGGAGGACTTCGAGCGCGTCGACTCCGTACGAGCCAGTGTCGACGCCATCCTTGTCGGCGCCGGCACACTGCGTGCCGACAACCCCCGCCTCCTCGTCAACTCGGCGGAACGCAGGGCGTCCCGGGTCGCCGCCGGTGAGCCCGAGTACCCGCTAAAGGTCACCATCACAGGAACGGGCGACCTCGACCCCGGTTGGAAGTTCTGGCACCACGGCGGGGACAAGCTCGTCCTGGCCGTGGGCCACGAGGCCACCGCGAAAGCTCGCGCCAACCTCGGTGACCTGGCCACCGTTCACAGCGTCCCCGCCGAGGCCGTATGGCCGGCCGCGCTCGACATCCTCGGCGACGAATACGCCATCAAGCGGCTCATGGTCGAAGGCGGTGGCACCGTTCACACACAGCTCCTCGAAGCAGCTCTTGCCGACGAACTCCAACTCGTCATCGCCCCGCTCCTGGTCGGCCAATTCGATGCGGTAAGAATGCTCGGCCCCGCGAGCTACCCTGGCGGCCCCGCCGCCCGCCTCCGGCTCCTCGATGCCCGCCAGATCGGTGACGTGGTACTCCTGAGGTACGCCCCCAAGGACACCTCGACGGAGCCCCGATGAGCACCACCTCTTCAGCCGGCGCCCCCGGCACCGGCCGCGAGCCCAACACCGCAGACCGGAACTGGCTCGCCTTCGCCTGTGAGCTGGCCGCCCTCTGCCCACCTTCGGAGACCGCTTTCAGCGTGGGGGCGGTCATCGTCGCGGCCGACGGGACCGAACTCGCCCGCGGTTACTCCCGCGAGAACGATCCCCACGACCATGCCGAGGAAGGGGCCCTCGCCAAGCTCCCCGCCGAGGACGCCCGGCTCGCCACCGCCACGATCTACAGCTCCCTGGAGCCCTGCGCCAAGCGAGCGTCCCGACCTCGCCCCTGCGCCCAGCTCATCCGCGACGTGGGCCTCTGCCGCGTCGTCACCGCGTGGAGCGAACCCGATACGTTCGTCGTCGGCGCCGATGGCACCGAGACCCTCGAAGACGCCGGCGTCATAGTTCTTGCACTTCCTGAGTACGCAAACGCTGCACAGGCGCCGAACCGGCACCTCCTCTGATACTCGGATTCAGGGAGCATCCCAGGGCTGGGCTTGATCCGCTTTGACGGACATTCGAGATCAGGGTTAAGCCCCCATCATCGCCCGCGAGGGTGATCGCCGCTGCAAGCTCCCGCCGCACCAACCCGCTCTGCCTCGTGCTCGGCGGGCGCCCGGTAGACGCCCGGCAGCTCGGGTGCCGCTCCTTATGGCGACCGGTGGGGTGATCAGATCAGGCTGGATCCGCTCGACCGTCTCACCGGCCATGCGGCGGCGGCGCAAGGACGTGTGAAGCATGTCGTCGGTATGACCGGCGGCTTGACGTGCAGGCGCGTGACCTGCCCCGGCTGCGAGCCGGGGATCAGGCCGGGGTGGTGGTGTCCTGTTCCTGGGAGGCGAGGACGGCGGGCATATTGGCTTCGATGTGGCCGATGAGGGCCATGAGGTGGTCGGCGGTGGTCTCCCCCAGGGGGTGAGGGAGTAGCTGACGCTCGGGGGCATGGCGGTGAGGACCTCGCGGCTGACGAAGCGCTGCAGCCGCGCGTACCCCGGCAGGTCAGAGGCTCGAAGATCTCACACCGTGCCTCATGCTGAATTCGTGGAGACCAGGGCTGCGGTGGGGCGCTCACGGTCCCCCCGAATAGACGCGCAGGACCTCTCACTCCCCACGGCTCGAATGACCCCATTCGCCGACCCCAGTCGACCACGCTGAGACCTGTCCACTCGATCACTTCCTCAGTCAGGCCCAGTCGCTCGCTGGATGGGCGATATCCGCCGGCGCGGGAGCCAGCGGTCCCTGCGAACACGCTCCGGTCCGCCGAGTGCGCTCCAGTCGTCGTGTCTCACTCCTGGAGCATCAAGCCCTTCTGCCTCGAGTGCGGCCTGCACCGAAGGTGCCTCCATCCGCGAGGAGCGCGTCGGCCCCGTACACGGTCAGGATCACTACCGGAGCGGCATGCGGTTCCAGGCGGCGGGTACACCGCAGCGCGGACGCCTCCGTCAAGCAGTGGGCGATCAGGTTGATCTGATGCGGCAGCCGCCGCGCGGGGCGATGACGAGGCTGCCTGGCCGGGCCTGGGCGAGGAGGAGGGCCACCAACGTGCGCTGGTGGGGCCCGCCCAGGCGGCCGGCGTACGGCTCGATCGGCACGACTGAGCGTATGAGTAGATCGCTACCGACGAGCCGCTCTGCGGCCGGAGGTAGTGACAGGCTGCTTCAGGAACGTTCCGGGAAGCTGGCCAACTCCTGCCCCCGCGGTCTCTTCAGACGACCACCGCGCCTCAGGCGCCGTGTCGCGGGAACTCATGATCCCTGCCACAGCGCGAAGTGATCGCCCCGTTCTCTTTGGTGATCCTGTGCAGCAGGAACAGCTCCCGCGCGTCGCACTCCGTGCACACCTCAGCCCGTGCAATGGGCCACAACGCCAGTGGTTCAGCGGATGAAGGGCCCTGCACATAGATGCGGTTCGGGTCGAGGGTGCCTGGATATGGGCGCTCGAAAGTCTCCCAGTCGGGGTGGCTGCCCCGCAACCGCCGCCCGATCAGCGTGAACCCGCCATTGCCGGTGTACGCACACGTGTCGACCAGGTCCCAGTGGAGGCCAGACAGCCATCCCACTGATTCCAGAGTAGCCACGACTACCGGCTCCAGAGCTTGAACCTCCCGCTCCAGCTCATGTTCCGGCTGGACCCTACTCGCGTGGCTGGAGTCGTTTCTCATCCCGCGTAGTTGGTTGAGCAGACTGAACACCCCATCGGAGTCCAGAGCCCCCTCCAGCTCCGGGAGTTCGGGGATGGGTCCATCCTTGACCAGGTCTGAAATCTGGCTCTGCCACGTCCAGAATGTTGCTCCACCACCCTTCTTAAAGGGACCGCGCAGAGCGTCCTCGAAGCTCTGCCGACGGTGGATCCGAACCGCGAGAGCGAGAACACCGACACAGCGCGCCACGCTCTCCGCGAGTTTGAGCAAGGCGTCCTTGCGTTGGGCGAGTGTCGTTGCGATGCGGTACTGCCGGGCCAGCGCTGCCATGTGGTACGGGTAGCTCCACTCGGCCCGCCACACCGGGTCTCCGAGCGGCTGGACGAGCTCACCGATGATGCGAGCCTCGTACGCCGAAGCCTTCGCAGTGCGGCGCATCTCGTCAAGGCCGGCCTGCGGGTCACGGAACACATTCGGCAGGATCCTGGAGGTGGTGCGGGCAAGGGCTTCCTTGCCCCCGTCGAGGTCGACCAAGAGTGAGTTGAACTCGGCGTCCTTGATCAGCTCGACGGGCACCTGCGAGTTCATGGAGACGCGGGCATGCAAACCTCCCTCTTCGCCTGCCCGAGTCCGCAGCCACTCGCACAGAGCGCGCCCGCCGTTGCCGAGGGGACGCAGCACGGTCAACCGTGTCACGGCATCCCCGAAGTCGGCTGGCAGCAGCCGCCAGTTGCCTGCCTGCCCCACCACATCTCCGCCGGTGCAGACGGCCAGAGCCTGCGCCGTCTCGGGAGCCTCCGGCAGATCCGCCGCCGTGGCGGCAGTCTGAAGGTCGCTTCCGCTCAGCAGGGGCATGCCCTCCGTCGCCCTCTGGCTAAGCCATCGGCTTACGCGCCGCGCCACCGTGGCTAGCGACCCAAAGCCATTACCGGGCCCACCGACTATGAAAGGAGCCTGCGGCAGCGCACACCCGATCTTGATGCTGCTCAGGTCAGGTCGCGCATCGGGAGGCTCGGGAACCATCTCACGCTGTACGAATTCCTCTACGTCCTGCCCGAGGGGTACCCGCACCGTGTGGGCCAGCTCAGGATCCGGAAGCGTGCGCCCCCGCGAGTCCGTCTGGACCTCGCCTCCCGCGTCCGATACGGCCACGGCCTTGCGTACGCGGTCCCACAGTGAGCGCGGGAGCTCAGTCGACAGACCAGCATTCTTCAGTGCGGTCGAGAACGCACCCTCGAACGCAGCCCATGTGGGCCAGGTTTCACCGGTCAGCTCACGCAGGGCACGCAGCAAGGCTGGCGCCTGGTCGAAACGCGTCATCATTCTCGATGACTCGACGTCAGCGACGACGTCGGCGCTCACGGCGAAATGCTGCCGCAGAGGCCAATCAATCGTGACCTCTTGATAGACGAGGTCATCGGCATCGAGCAGCAACGCTGCACCCTCGGTGTCGACTCCCCGGTCCCCTTCTGACGTAACGCCGCATGCCACCTCGTACCGCTCCACGATCTCGCGGATATGTTGGTCCGTCAGGTAGTGGCGCTTTCTGTCCAGCGGCCTGCGCAGCGTCGCGGAGTGCTTGCGTGCGTCCAGAGCGACGACCTTCCCTCGCAGCTGGGGCGATTTCCGGTTGGACAGCAGCCATACGTACATCGGGATGCTGATGTTCCACAACAGGTGAGTGGGCAGAGCAACCACACCCTCCAACAGGTCGTTCTCCACCAGCCACCGGCGAATCTCCGACTCGCCGGAGCCCGCGCCTCCACTCTGCAGGGACGAACCGGTGAACACGACTGCGGCTCGGGCACCCCCCATGTCCGTGGGCCGCATATGGGCGACGAGATGTTGGACGAAGAGCAAGGAGCTGTCGCTGACACGAGGCAGCCCTGCGCCGAAACGCCCTTCGAATCCCAGCTCTCTCGCCTCGCGGGTCACTTCATCGTGCTGCCGCTTCCATTCCAGGCCGTTAGGAGGGGCCGCCAGCAGATAGTCGAATGTCTCCCCTCGGTGTCGGTCGTCTGACAGGACGTCGCCGTGCAAGATGCCTGTGGGATCCGCGCCTCTCATCATCCGTAGGGAGCGGGCTGTCGCGTAGGTTTCCGGATTGATCTCTTGACCGGAGACCAACGTCACGGCGGAGTTTCCCACCTCACGCAGGAAGCCTTCGACGGCAGAGAACATGCCGCCGGTACCGCAGCACGGGTCGTAGACGGTGATCGAGGACCCTGGCGAAATCATCGCTGCCGTGTCCGGTCCAAGCAGCAACCTGGCGGTCAACGCACTCAGGTCCTGGGGACTCGTGTGCTCGGCTGAGCTCTCCGGCGACGCTTCGGTGAAGCGCCGCACGAGTTCCTCGTACTCCCGCCCCATCTCCTGGTCGGAAACGGTGGCGGGGCTCAGATCAAGCTCAGCAAACCGCGTCACCACCTGTCGCAGCACCCGCACATTCGCCAGATGTCGGACGGTGTACGGAAATTCAAACGAGTCCAGTACATCCACGACCTCGGCGGGAAATCCCCGCACAAACCGGTCCACTGCCTCAGCCAGGACCAGCTCGGCATCAGGTGAAGTCTCATCGTCGACCGCCAGAAGCAGTCCGGCAAGGCCGCCTGAGGCGTCTGGGAAGCTGGCGTTCTCACCCGATCCGGCCGGCGTTTCGTCCAAGCCTGTAACCGTGGGGCAACTCTCATCCTCGGCCAAAGGTCCCTGTGTAGAGCCGATTCCTACACTGCCCGCCTCATCGGTCAACGAGTCACCCACACTCTCACCCGCTGTCGTAAACAGCTGCGGGCTGACTTCGTTGCGGTGCAGGCAGTCCATGCGCCGCAGCACGGTGAAAGGCAGGATCACTCTGCCGTATTGACTTGACCTCAAGTCGCCCCGCAGCAAATCTGCCACGGACCAGACGAAGTCCACCCGTGCACGGTTTCCGTCCCCGGCCACTCGCCCTCCCCAGCCCAGCGGCACCTCCCGCCGGAGCACCACTCATCATCTCATCCGGCGGCGTGCCATGGGTTCACCGCCCTGGGGCTGGCAAGTCCTTCCATTACGGCTCCGTCCGAGCCTTCGACATCGCCAGCCATCGGATGTCGTCGCCGTCTGCCGGGTTGAGGTGGCTACATGGCGGACGGACTCTGCGAAGGGTGGCGGCCGGGACGCTCCACTTGAGCTGCTCCACTTCTAGGACGGTCGTTCGGCGCCGGGAGAGGGGAGGCCATGGATCTCTTTCAACCGCTCAGCCGCAGCTTCGCCCTCGAATTCGGTCAGCGCAGTACACAAACGCCCGATGACGAACTGCTTGGCGTCGGGCTTCAGTTTCCCGTACCACTCCTCCAGCAGATGCGCTGTTTGCACCCACGCAGCACCCGGGGCGAACATAGCCACCTGTTCAGCAACTATGGGGACGATTTTGACCGTGTCCGCGTTAACCGTCTCCGGCGACTCGAGCAACAGCTGCGCAAGGACAAGCGTCGGGTCCGTGCGCAGCTGGTCACGATATGCCACCGCCTGGGCCACTCTCAGTTGCTTGATTTCCGAGTCCGCACGCGCGCGTGCCCGGAGGCGCATCTGGGCGTGGGCGGAATTCAGATCCTCAGCGGTGACGTGTACGCGCACGGTGGCCCAGCGCACCCGCACTCCCTCATCGGCTAGTACCGCTTCCCTGCCCAAGCGTGCGTTAGCACGATGTTGGAGTTCGGCGTAGTCAAGGATGCGGCAGTCAGCCGCCAGCCTCGTGAACTCGCCAATCACATAGGACGACGCAACGGCTTCCGGATTGTGGTGCCGGCTTCGGCTTCTCTGCCATCGGCCCTCTACGCGCACATCAAAGCGGAAACCATCATCTGCGCTCGAGACGGTGAAGCTGCCCGAGAACAATCCCCGCCTTGTTGGCCGCCCCCAGAATCTAAGCACTCGCCGATTCTCCCTCCCTTTCCCCGCTCGGCGCACGCGGATCGGCGGCCTCCACGCTTCGTACCAGTGCAACACGGAACCTACTACGCCCTTCCCAATCCAGCGCCTCCCCGCGAATCAACCAGTGCTCAGCCAGTCGATAGAGGTTCAGGACGCGTCGGCCCCGCAGATGATCACCGTGGGTCTCGTGAACTGCACGCACGAACGTGGCCACAATCCGATCTGCTGCGTCGTCTCCCGTTGCCGCAGCGGCGTCTAACCACACGGCACAAGCTCGCCGGCCAAGCGCAGTGGGCTCCTCCGCCTCCAGAGCGGTTCGCCAGCCACGGATCACCCAGTCTGGTACAACCCCTCCCTCCGGGGTGCTCAGCAGAGCTGGTTGACCAGAATCGTCATGTTGCAGTGCCAGATTCATGAAAGCGCTCGCAGCAGAGTGCTGCAGGCCGTGGTGATCACTGGTGAACCAGGAATCGAGGGTCTTACGCACTTGGGGACGCAGCTCGTCCTCCTCCCAGAGCGCGTTGAGGGCCGTCCCGACGGCCTCCGCAACGCCGTCCTTCTGCGAGACGGCGAGGTCACCCAATCGGCGCAACATCAGCCCGGGGTGAGCAGGAACGAGAGTCTGAAATACACGGGCAAGTGTCCGCAGGAGATGAGCACTGCTCTCCTCGCTCGAGGCCCACCTGGTAGTTGCGTTCCGGGTGAGCTGGCCGACCTCTGGGTCGAGAATGGCAGCGACCAAGAGATCATGGGCGTGCCCAACGAGGCCGCCGTCCTGCGACCAGTCTTCAGCCACCCGGTACAGCAACTTCGTCTGCCTGGACGCCTGGGCGTGGCGGAGGGCCCACGGGACCATACGCTGTGCGAGACGCGCCTGCTGGTCCGGCTGGAGGCCCAAGCAGAGTTTGGCCGTCCAGTTCGTGAACGGCCCGATGAGTTCTGGCCGGTCCCGCCAGAAGTAGCGGACCACAGCCTCGGCGAAGCCAGGCCCAGGGAACCGAAGGTTGCCGTCAGGCAGAGGTATCGCATCGATCTGGCGCGCCAGCTGAATTAGACCGGGTCCCTGTTGCCCTGTCAGCCGGGGACCTTCGTTCTTCTCACCAAGGGCATGCCCCAGGGAGGTGATCCTGTCGTGGACGTTCTCGATGGGTGCGCCGTCGTAGACCGAAGCCAGCAGCAAGTAGTTGCGGTCGTAGCTGGTTCGGCCGGGCTCGGAGTGCCATTTCCACAGGACATCCATCCAGCCGGCGACTGCGTTTGCGACGGCCTGCACGACCTTGTCGAACCCGTCAGAGTCTCGTTCAGTGCTGCGTCCTGTGGCGGACCTGTACTGGGACTCGGCGCGTACCAAGGTCTGGGCCCATTCCTTCACCTGACCTGGGCGCAACTGAGGCAAGTCCTTGCAGAGACGGTGGTCTTCAGCCCAAGACTTCGGGTCGGTGATCCCTGCCGTCTCCAGGTACTTCGTGAAGAGCTCGATCGCATCCGGCGCCGCGGGAATCTTCGCGAGGCCGCCGGCACCGTTCCCGATCCGAGCCCATAGCTCTGCACCCACCAGAACGATCAGGTAGGAGTCATCATCACGTAAGTCGTCGGCTTGCTGTAGCTCCAGGCCAAAGTCGCAGCTGGCAGGGACACTTTCCTCAGTCTCGCGCAGGTCCAGGATCCACCCGGTGCGCTTGTTTCCTCTGAGACCCTCCATGCTGAAGCTGTCCCCGACTTCTCGACGGACCCGCCGCAGGATCAGGGGCTCACCTTGAACGTTGGTCAGCAGCTGCAGTGCCGAAGTCCAGCGGCCACTGCCAAGGTGGTCCGCGACGAGCACCGCGACGCGGTTGTCCTTCAGGACCTGAGCGACCTCCCCTTCATTCCCAATGGGTAGGTAGTCCGCTAGCTCTCGAGCCACTGATTCTGCGCGCAGGGGCGCACCGCTGTGGCGCTGCACTGCCTCGAAGAGCTGACCGATCATGGTGCCGTGATTGGCATCCGAGTGCACGCTGGCGTACGGGCCGCTACGGAGAGCCGCCGCCGATGGGACCGGATCCCCTTCGGCTTCGGCTTGGATCGGTGTTGCGTCGGTAGCTGAGGGCGAGGCCGGAAGTTCCACGGTGTCGTCGACTGCGACAGGGATGGGGGTGCTGGATGCCAGTTCCTCCGCCAAGCCCGCCGAATCCGAGGGCGCAGGTGGGACTGCAGTGTCATCCACAGTGCCACCGTTCAAGCCGGGCGCGAGTGTCTTCCCTCGCCCGTCGGCGCTCGGTTCCTGCACGTACTCAGTAGCGGGCTCAGCCATGCGCGGACTCCTCTTAGCTGGTCGGGGAGGGAAGTCAGAGGCGGGATCGGGCCTTCACACGCGGCCGTCGATGATGGGCGCCTTCATCCCGATGACCTTTCCCCCGGCCTCCACGCTCCTCGCCCTGATAGTGCTTGTAACGGAGCCGCGAATGGCGTCCTCCGCCTCGATACCCGTCACCTCACCGGCCACCGTGTCGTAGTGCTGAGCACTCACGGGGCCAGTCTGTTCACGAGCCTCACCCGCGAAGGTGAACCGCTGGCCGTAGACGTCTTCTAGGGCCACACGCACCTGCCCGAGGGTCCGCATAAGCACAGCATTCTCGACAGTGAGTTGGGAGGAGTCGCGCTGATACTGGGCCATTCCGAGCGCATAAGCCTCCAGCACCTCAAGCCGGGCCTCAAGCCGCTCCGAGTCGGCTCGAAGCGGCAGCTCCAGCTCGCCCACCAGTTCGGCGGGTACCTCCGGGTCCGCTTCCGCCTCCACCGTTCCGCCAGAGCGGCGACGCGACAGGACCGCGTCCAGCCTCTGCCCGAGGAACGCGAACGCCGCCGGCAGCGCACTGCTTGCGACCATGGAAAAATCCGCACCATCCAGCATGAAGCCCCACCCTCGTAGACCTGAACACATCCGAATCGAGACAAGGAGCTATTCATACCTTCACGGGGCGAAGGCGTATGCCGATTCAAACAATCCTGGCTTAAATAGGACCGGAAGTGAACACCTAGCCGATCTTCGAAAACATACTCGATTACTTTCGAGCGACACCGCCGCGCAACTATTGTGACTCGTGAGGCGGGGGCGCCACCTCAGGGAGCCCGGGCTCTCGAGTTGAATGAGCCCGGTGCCCGTGTGCACGAAAGACCAGCTCATCTGGGCATCTCAGGACCCGCGAAGTCCGCCAGGCCACGTCGAACGTCATGGTCCAGCGCGATTTCTGGATCATGCGTAGCGCTCTCAAACTAATGACCGGAGAGAGGATGAGCCGAGTCGCCGTTAAATTCACGTGCCGAGTGTGCCATCCGAAGCGGGGTTACTCGACCTGAACTTCCAGCCAACATCGCCCGCAACTGCAACCACACAAGTTAACAGGCGTCACAAAAACCGCAGCAGCCACTCGGAGATTGCCCGCACAGCCATTCATCGGACGTGGTGTCATTCTCGAACAATCGCGCTACCAAGTTTTGAACGCATACGAGATCTCTGGCTTGGAGACCGACATAGGGGTCTGGCTGGATCAGCACGGTTACGCAACCTTGGGCTGTCCGATCTGCGGCCCAGATGTGGTCGAGGGCGGTGAAGTCGTCGTCAATCCAGATGACTGGGGCCGTGCCGAGCCAGGCATCGACGTGATCGCGTTTCCAGAGGTAGCCGTTGGGGTGGCTGGTGGCGATCTAGAGTCGCGGCAGGTCGAGGTAGGGGAAGTCCGGCAGGCCCAGGAGGGGTCCGATGATCGTGGTGGCGTCCTTGCGCCAGCTCGTGCACCACACCGGGTGACGAGGCCGCTGGTCAAGAGGCCGGTAATCAACGGGCCATGGTTGGGGTTGAGCCAGATGGGGACGGGGTCGTCCGGGTGTCGGCCGACGGGCAGGACGGTGTGGCGGACGTGGGTGAGCGGGGTGGTGCCGTCTGCGGCCGGAAAGGGTATGAGGACGCCGTCGATGTCCAGCAGCAGGTAGGGCAGAGCCATTGGTGCCTCCGGGGTCAGCGTTTGCGGGCGGTGATCAGGAGGGTGGTGGGCCACGGGTCGCGGTGCGGGTGGTGGAGGTCCAGCCCAGAGGTGATGCGCAGGTCGGTACGGGAGAGGTAGGCGCTCCAGCGGTGGGCGTCGAAGTCCCATCGAGCGATGGAGTCGGGTGTGGTCGGGCATAGTCACGTAGTCCTCGTGCGGACGGTCGTCCGTGGACGGATGTCTTCCGGCCCGCGCCGGGTGCGGGACGGAGAAGGCCAGGACACCGCCCGGCTTGAGACGTCGGGAAATGGCGGCGAGCAGCAGCTCGTGGGCAACGAGGCCGATGGCGCCGAAGGCGCCGAAGGCGGAGTAGATCGCGTCGAAGGTCTGGCCGGTGGCCTGCAGGTGGTGCAGTGCGTGGCCGGCGGCGAACGTGGCGCCGTCGATGTGGCCGTAGTGGGAGCGGGCGCGGCGTATCTGGAGGCCGACTAGGTCCACGCCGGTGGCGCGGGCCTAGGCCGTGTTTTAGAAGCCGATCATCTGGCGGCGGTCGGCGATCGTGGCAGGCTGCCAGCCGGGTCCGGAGACACGCACCTGCGTGCTCCGCAGTCTGGTCTGGTGGATGCGAAGTGGATGATGGTTCGGTGACGAACATCAGTGACGACCATGTGAAGGTCCATTTCCGCATGGAGATAGGCGAAGACGGGTGGCCGCCGGCGAGTGTCGAGAGCCTGTGGGCTGTCGACCTCAGCGATGACACGGTGCGGCTGGACAACACTCCCTGGTTCGTCCGCGGAGTCGCCAGTGGCGACATCATCAGGGTTCAACCGGATGATGACGGTGTTCTTTGGGCCGGAGAAACGGTGCAGCCTTCTCAGAACTGCACCATCCGACTCATCGTGCTGAAGGACGACGGCTCAGCCGCCGCCCGGCAGAGCGTGCTGGAGGTCTTCCATCGCCTCGGCACGACAGGCGAAGGCATCGAGCGGTTCGGGATGGTGGTCTTGGACGTCCCGCCACAGGCAGACCTGCCGAAAATCCGCGAGCTGTTGGAGCACGGCGAGACGAAGGATTGGTGGCACTGGGAAGAAGGGTGTGTCACTGCCGCCTGGGAAGCCGCTGCGCGACCGTGAGGGCAACGGCGCCCCGTCCAAGCCTGCAGTGAGCCATGCAGCATCGTTCTCGTGCAGGAACCGCCCGCTCAGGCCCGTCATATCCATTCGCCGATTGCGGCGACCAAGACGGTGGCCTCGAAGCGGACCGCGAGTTTGTCGAACCGGGTGGCGACCGCCCGGCTGCGCTTGAGCCGGTTGATCCCGCACTCGACCGCGTGCCGGGCCTTGTAGTCCTCGCGGTCGAAAGCCGGAGGCCGCCCGCCGGTCTTCCCGCGCCGTTTGCGGTTGGCGGCCTGGTCGGCAGGCTCAGGGATCGTGCACAGAATCCCACGCTTTCGCAGATAGGCCCGGTTGGCGCGGGAGGAGTAGGCCTTGTCGCCCCGCACCCGCAGCGGACGGACACGGGGACGGCCAGGTCCGGTGCGGGGAACCCGGATGGCATCCAAGACAGCGGTGAACTGAGGGCTGTCACCGCGCTGACCGGCGGTGACCAGCAAGGACAACGGACGCTGGCCCTGTTCGCAGGCCAGATGAATCTTGGTGGTGAAGCCTCCCCGGGACCGGCCCAGACCGTGGTCGTCAGGCTCGTCGCGGGTTCCGCCCGGCGGCTCGTTCTGAGCCTGTCCGTCACGGCGGGCGCCCGCAGCGTGCTGATGAGCCCGGCAGATCGTGGAGTCGACGTTGACCTCCCACGTGATCAGCCCCGCCGCATCCGCCCGGACCTGCAGCCCGGTCAGAACTTCGGGCCAGGTGCCGTCACGCTGCCAGCGGCGGAAGAGTCCGTAGACCGTCTGCCACGGCCCGTACTCCTGCGGCAGATCCCGCCACGGAGCACCAGTCCGCACCCGCCACCGGATCCCGTCGATCAGCCGCCGCCGGCCCAACGACGGCCGCCCCAACACCGCAACCGGCAACAACGGCTCCAGCACCGCCCACTGCTCGTCAGAAAGATCCCCTCGCCCCACACCGAGATCATCACGATGCGGGACGAGGAACAGAGCCGACTTTCAAAACACGGCCTAGTGGTGTTTGGCGAGGTGGGCGACGTTGTGGCCGGGGCCGCAGCCAAGCTCCAGAATGCGCTTGCAGCGCAGGTCGAGGTCGAGGCCGAGGATCTCGGCGCCGGGGCCGAGGCCCGGGTGGGTGCTCCATTCCATCCGGACCGGTGCGGTGAGGGCGTGAGCCGGGGCGGTGGCGAGGCGCTGGGCGGCGTGGGCGTACCAGGGGGGAGACCTGGGCGAGCACCTAGACCCCCAGGAGTTGCAACACGTCGTTCAGGTGGCGGCGGACGACGGGAATGTATGCGGGGTCCTTGGCCAGATCGTTGATCCAGCGGACGGCCTGTTCCATGCACCACTCGACGGCCCACATGCGGCGCCATCCCAGAGCCCACGCCTCGGCGGCCAAGCCACCCCGCGCGGCGAGAGCGCCCTCGTGGCCGCCTACGGTGACGTACTGCTCCAAGAAGACCCGCAGCCGGACGAGGCTCGGTGTGTCGGTGGTGCCGTGGTATGAGGCGAGGTCGATCAGGCCGGGCCCGGTGAAGGCGCGTGCGAAGTCGCATTCGCAAGGCGGTCTCCTCGATCCGTTCCACCCTCGCGGTCTACCAGCGCCGTCGTGTCCCCGGCGCCGCCGATCTCGCTCGCCGCGCCCGTGACGCCCTCGCCTAACATGCCCAACAATCAGCCCCATGAAGGGAAATGCTCCGTGGCTCAGCAGACCGACGACCGCTCCCTCGCCATCAAGCCGGCGCTCGAATCGATGACCCTGCTGGTCGCGGCCGTCATCGTCCACGACAAGGCCACCGACCGGGTCGTGCTCCTCCAGCGCAGTGAGAACGCCAAGTTCGCCCAAGGAATGTGGGACCTGCCCGTCGGCAAGAGCGAACCGGGCGAACCCATCACCGAGACCGCGGTCCGTGAGCTCTACGAGGAGACCGGACTCACGGTGAAGCCCGAGTCCCTCAAGGTCGCCCACATCATCCACGGCGCCTGGGGCGTCGAGGCACCCAACGGATTCCTCACCGTCGTCTTCGCCGCCCACGAGTGGAGCGGCGAACCCGAGAACCGCGAACCCCGCAAGCACGCCCGGGTCCACTGGGTCGATACTGCCGCTCTGCCTACGGAGTTCGTCCCCACAACCCGTAGCGCCTTGGCCGCTTTCCTCTCCGACGGGGCACAGGTTTCACTCAACGGGTGGCTCTAGTTCGAAGGCAGGGGCGTCATGACCGATTCACCTTGGGATTCGGCTCTCCCGCCGATCAAGCCCTTCTACCCGTTCAACGGCGTCGGCGAGTCGATCACTCTTCACCGTGGAGAGATCGGCGGCGTACAGGACACCGACATGCCCGGGGAGATCAGCATCCGGTGCTCGCCTGTCCTGAGCCTCGACTGGAGCATCACTCCCGAGCCGGACGTACGCCCCCGCACCCAGGACACGGCTACCCTCCGGCTCCGGCGGCCACATGGGCAGGCCGAGGTGGGAGCCTGGGCCAGGAATTACGATGAGGGGTGGATCAATGGAGCCGCTCTCGGCGACAGCGAAGCACCCATTACCCGCGTCGTGGCCCACTGGTTCAACCTTCCGCGGTTTAAAGGCCACCAGCACCTGACGGACAGGATCGACGGCGCTGATCGGTTCTGGTCAGCCGGCCGCTGGTCGCACGAGATTGACGGATGGAAGATCCTTCTGGATGTCCGGCCGGATCACAAAAAGATCTGGGACGAACTACTCAAGACCCGGCTCTACGCGATGACCCACACGATGGAGATCAGCCGCGCCGACGGGCAGCAGTTCACCGCCACCGAGGCGGCACACGTCCTCGTGGCCATGCACTTCGGTATGTCCTTCTGCCTGGGCCGGTGGGTCGCCCCGCTCCTTCCGGTTGGTCTCGGGCCCCTCGACGAAGTCATCTGGGAGGAGTGGGGCGCCCTACTCTGCGATCCCGCCAAGTCGCTGTCCTCGGGCTGGTGGCAGCCCTGGGACCCTGAAGCACTCGCCAGATTCATGGACGGACTCGTCCCCGCGCTCTCCGACCCCATCAAGGTCAAACCACTGCAACTCCAGATCAGCTACGCCATCACCGCGATCCAGGACAAGGGGTTCGTTGAGCAGCGGGTGATGATCGGCGCCGCTGGGCTGGAGCACGCCATGTGGCAGAGGCTCGTCCTGGCTGGCGTGCTCACCCGCAGGGAGTACAAGAACACCCGCGTCTGGAAGGCGCACACGAAGCTGCGCAAAGTCCTTCAGGGGATCAACGTCTCTCTGGACATTGACCGGACCCAGCTGCCCGCCATAGCCCGCTTCATCGACGACGCCCGACAACGGAGCGGGGAGCAACTGGACGGCCCGGAAGCCGTGACGAGGATCCGGAACTCGCTCGTGCACCCTGAGGAAGCTCAGGAGAACATCTACGGGATCCCGGGCCTCGTCACGGAGACATGGCTGCTCACCCGGCACTACCTGTCTCTGCTCGTCCTCGAGTCACTGGGCTACCGGGGGCCTCACCAGAACCTGGCACGGATTCGTGGCTGGGCCGGTGAGACCGAGGAGACGCCCTGGACTTGAGTCAGATCCGGTCGGGGCCCGTCCGAGTCCTTCGGCGAAGTCCGCAATCCGGGGCAGGGCCTCCGCGAGGCGGTCCGGCGGGACCCTGTAGGAGATGCGGGCGTGATGGGAAGCGGCGAAGTCGGCGCCAGAGACCACCGCGACGTTGGCCTCCGCGAGGAGAAATTCAGCGAAGCTCGCCGCTGAGGTGATGGTGCAGCCCGCCAGGGTGCGGCCGTAGGTGCCGGAGACGTCGGCGAGGAGGAAGAAGGCGCCTTCCGGGGTGCCGTCAACCTCGATGCCGAGGGTGTCCGCCAGGGCCTTGATCGTGGTCAGGCGGCGGTCGTCCAGTTCGAGGCGCCGACGCTCCAGCTCGGTGGTGAGGTCGGCCGTCAGAGCGCCGAGTGCTGCCTTTTGGGAAATCGAGCCGTCTTCACCCCGGGCTGGGTCCTGGCAGGTCTGACCATGGCCGACACCTTCTACCCGCCCGCGTTCGCCGCCCTCACCCGCTGGTGGGGCCCGGACCGCATCCGCGCCCTGACCATCGCCACCCTCGCAGGCGGCCTCGCCTCCACCGTCTTCGCCCCCTCACGGCAGCCATCGCGGACCACCTGAACTGGCGTACAACATACGCCGTCCTCGCGGTGATCCTCGCCGCCATCACGATCCCGGCTCACGCCCTGGCATTGCGTGCCCGTGGCCTGCCGCCCCGCCTCCGCCGTCCTCCGTCCGCCGTCCTCCGTCCTCCGTCCTCCGTCCTCCGTCCTCCGTCCTCCGGGGACCTCACCACATCCATCCCGCGCAGCCGCTCCTTCATCCTGCTGGCCACGGCTTTCACCCTCGCCAGCTTCGCCATGTACGCCGTCGTCATGGGCTTGATCCCCCTCCTCACCGAACGTGGAGCCACAGCCACGCAAGCCGCCTGGGCTCTGGGGCTCGGTGGGGCAGGCCAGACCCTCGGCCGCACCCTCTACTCGACCCTCGCGACCCGTACCTCGGTCACGGCCCGCACCGCCACCCTGATCGCCCTCGGCGGGGTGACGACGGCACCGCTGGCCTTCACCCCAGGCCCCATGTCGCTCCTGACCTCCCTCCCGATCGTCGCCGGAGTCGTCCGCGGGAACCACACGCTCCTGCAGGTCACCGCGGTCACCGACCGCTGGGGCACCACGCATTACGGCCACCTCTCAGGGCTTCTCGGCGCACCCACCCACATCTCGGCAGCCCTCGCCCCCTGGGCCGGAGCAGCCCTCGCTGGCCAATTCGGCGGCTAGGCCGTGTATCGAAAGAGTCTTGCCGGATGCCGCGAGCCGATATCGACGACACGTGGCTGTCAGTGCCGTCAAGTAGGTTCTGCCCGTTCGGCCTGACAGGTGGGTCGTTGAGCTGGGGGATCCGTCGTAGTGAGCATCTACCTGCAATTTCGTGCCGTGGCTGAGTCCGAGATCCGGGATGACCACACCTGGCTCGCTGCGTTCATGTCTGAGGCGTGGGAAAACGACGAGGCCGAGTACGCCGCGGGCATCGCCCACTCGATCAACAAGAGCTGGGACGCTGTCCACGACCTCTATGCCGCCGCCGATGCCCTCTATGCAGGCGCTGACGAGCCCTGGAATTTGCCGATCTACGGCGGCCGCCCGGTACCCCACAGCGCTGATGCCGACCCCTCCGATCCCCCGCTGATGCTTCTGGAGCCGCCCGGGGTGTCACAAGCCGCGCAGTTCCTTACGACTGTCTCTCTCGACGAGCTGTGGAGCGTCGTCGAGGCAAGGTTCAGCGCCCTCGGCTGGACCAAGCAGGAACACCTCGAACATCACAGGGACCTCCAAGAGTTCTACGGGCAGGCGGCTTCGGCAGGCCACGCGGTGGTCAAAGCGGTATGGGCTTGAGACGTGGCCGCGTGCTGATCACAGCCATTCGTTGATGGCCGCGACCAGCACGGTCGCCTCGTAGCGGACCGCAAGTTTGTCGTACCGGGTGGCGACAGCGCGGTGCCTCTTGAGGCGATTGATCCCGCACTCGACCGCATGACGCTCGCGGTAGTCGACCGGGTCGAAATGCGGAGGCCGGCCGCCGCGCGAGCCGGGCTGCTGGCAGTTGCGCGCCTGGTCGGCCTTGTCCGGGATGGTGCAGCGAATCCCCCGCCGACGCAGATAGGCACGGTTGCTCCGGGAGGCATACGCCTTGTCCGCCCGCACACGATCAGGACGGACGCGCGGCCGACCCGGCCCGATGCGAGGCACACGGATCTTCTCCAGCACCGGCTCGAACTGCGGCGAGTCCCCGCACTGCCCGGCGGTCACCACGATTGCCATGGGCTTCTGTCCCTGCTCGACGGCCAGGTGCAGCTTGGTGGTGAACCCACCGCGTGAACGCCCCAGCCCGCGATCACAGGGCTCTTCATGCACACCGCCCGGTGGTTCCATCTGCAGGTCACCCCGCTTGCGGGCCCCAGCCGCATGCTGATGGGCACGGCACACCGTGGAGTCGATGCTCAGGTCCCACACGATCCCACCCTCCGCGTCGGCCAGGGACTGAAGCCGGTGAGGACCCGGTGCCAGGTGCCGTCTCGCTGCCAACGGCGGAACAGGTCGTAGACCCGGCCCCACGGCCCGTACTCGGCGGGCACGTCCCGCCACGGAACACCGGTCCGGACCCGGAACCGTATGCCGTCGATCAGCCGCCGTCGCGGCCAGACCGGCGGCCTGCCCGTCTTCCTGCCAGTTGGCAGCAACGCTGCCAACGCCGCCCACTGCTCGTCCGTGAGATCTCCCCGCGCCATGGACCACGATCATTCACAGCTCAAGATCCACTTTCGATACACGGCCTAGTGCCGCATCAAGCAAATGCGGACCGCCCTGTGTGGTGTAGTTCAGCCCCTCCTGAGAGGGCGTTAAGAGGTCCTGCAGTAGGCGTAACGATGCTGGGCAGGACTTTGCTCGACGCCTGGGCAAAGCATGTGAACTGCATCGAACTAGAAATGTGAGACCCCCGCTTACCACAAAAGCACGGTACGCCCAAACCGCGACTCGTCAGGGACTCTTGCAGTCGTCAATTCGACACGCAGGAGCGCACCATGGACGAGAGCAAGACCCGCATGCCCGAAGTTGCATTCCTCACGTTGCACAAGGCGGCTGCCTATCTCGGCATTTCCCCCAACACCCTTTATGTGTGGCGCCATCGCCGACAAGGGCCGCCCAGCTTTCAGATGGGCCGACGCGTGATGTACAGGATCTCTGCGCTTGACGAGTGGGTGGCCCGGCAAGAAAGGGCAGACTCTCGATCGAATCCTGCCTTGAATCCACTGAATCGCAAGCCACTGCGTCGCACATCGTGACGTCCACAGCAGCACAGAGCATCGACACCAACTCGACATCAATTCCACCTGCCACAGCGGGATATGACCTGTCGCGAAGAAGCGTTCCCAACACCGTCAAGCACTCGGAACGCATCATTTGCACAGGTAGGAGGCCCTCATGTCGGGCTACATCGAGGATCGTTGGCTCAAGAAGAGGCCGGACGAGGCGACCGGCAAGCGAGAGCGTACTTCCATTTGGGGAAAGGGGAAGCGGTACCGAGTCAAGGGCATTCCCGGTATTCAGGACAGGTCCTTCGACACAAGTGAAGACGCCAAGCGCTGGCTCGCTGAGGCCCAGACGGACTCCAGCAGGGGCGACTTCGTCGACCCACGGAATGGTGCCATCTTGCTTGCCGATTACATCGCCGACCACTGGTGGCCCAGCCGAACGGATGAGCCGTCAACTGCGGGTCCCATGCGGAGCCGGATCTGGAACCACCTGATTCCCCTGCTCGGCTCGTATCCTCTGCGCGAGATCGACGCCTCGGCCCTTCGCCGTTTCAAGGCCGACTTGCTCTCTCGAGTCGAGGAGTCTTCCGCCGAGATCATATGGATACACCTCACCACCATCCTGAATGCCGCGGTTGATGACAAGCGCCTACTGAAGAGCCCCGTCGCTGCCCACCGATCGATCAAGCGGCCCAAGCCGGTCGGCAAGAAGGCGAAGGCGTGGTCTCAAACCACGGTCGACGCGGTGCGGGCCGGACTACAGGAGCGGTACCGGATCGCCGTGGACCTCGGGCTCGCACTCGGAGTTCGCCAAGGCGAGGCGCTCGGCCTCGCGGAAGAGGACTTCGACTTCAGGGCGAAGGTGGTCCACATACGGCGCCAACTCCGCTGGGATGGGAAAGGGCGGCCGTACTTCTGCCTCCCCAAGGGCCGCAAGACCCGTGATGTTCCCCTTCCGCCGAACCTCGCCCGCCGCGTTCGGCTCCACTTCCAGCTCTTCCCGCCGGTCGAGTGCACCCTGCCGTGGCGTAATCCTGAGACGCCGGCGACCGAGTTGGAAGAGCGTCAGCGCAAGCCGATCACCGTTCGACTCGTGCTGAGCACCTCCCACGGGCTTCGGATCAATCCCGGGACTTGGAACGAGCGCAGCTGGAAGCCCGCTCTCGTAGCCGCAGGAGTTTTGCGCCAGGTCGGCGAGAAGGCGGAGAGTTACGGTTCCCGCGTCCGCCTCCACCCCGTCTACGAGCGTTCACGGCCGGACATGTTCCACGTCCTGCGCCACACCTTCGCGAGTGTGCAGTTGGAGGCCGGCGAGTCCATCGTGAGCGTGGCGACCTGGCTGGGACACTCCTCCCCGAAGGTCACGCTCGACTACTACGCTCACTTCATGCCGGGCGCAGGCAAGCGCGGACTGGCCGCGATGGATACGTGGCTCGTGTGATGCGGGATCGAAAGTCCCCGAGAAGTCCCTGGCGCCGTCAAAGCCGCCACACAACCGAAGAAACAGCAGGTCACAGGGCTACGCGCAACGCCGCCCAGTTGTACGCGGAGTACAAGGAGCCCCTGTACGCCGCTCCCCCGCTGCTCCAGCGGATGGTGGACGCGGGCCGGCTCGGCCGCAAGACGGGCTCGGGCTTCTACCCGTACGCCTGACCTCCCGCCTGCGGGCCCGGCGCTCACGCCGCCGGGCCCGCAACGGCGATATCAGCCTCCCTCTCGTCGTCGCCACGGCTGCCTCCGCCGTGGCCGCAGGTGATCTCCTCGCCCACCGGGCGCGCCCGCTCAGTCGAGGACATGCCGCAGATAGGAATGCGGGTCGGCGAGGTAACGGCGCCAGTGATCGACCAGAGCGAGGTCGCTCCAGGGCACGCGACGCATACCGTGCTCACCGATCTCCACGATGTCCGCGCCGGGAAGAGCGGTCAGGAGCGGCGAGTGGGTGGCACAGATGACCTGGCCGCCGTTCTTCACCAGTTGCTCGACATGACCGAGCAGTTCCAGGCACGAGGAGAAGGACAGCGCGGCCTCCGGCTCGTCCATCACGTACAGCCCCGGCTGGAAGAACTTTCCCCGGAACGCGGCGAGGAAGCCCTCGCCGTGGCTGACGGAATGAGGTGCGAACCCCTCCCGGTCCAGAGCATCCAGCGCGGTCTCGGCACGCAGGAAGAACCCCTTACGGGCTGACCAACTGCCCATCATGCGCCGCCCGTACGGGGTCGCGTCGAGGCGGATCCGCTCACCCAGCACCGACTTGGGCCGATGACTCGCGTAGCGCCAGTCGTGCGAACCACCCCAGGAATCCAGACCGAAGCCCTCGGCGACGGCCTCCACCAGAGTTGACTTCCCCGTTCCGTTCTCGCCGACGAGGAACGTCACCGGCGCGGTGATCCGCAGCCCGTCCTCCAGCAGCCGGCTCACACAGGGCAAGGACCACGGCCACTCGGACCGGTCGTACGAGGCCATATCTGCGTACACATGTTCGATGATCACGGGGTGAGTCTCTCAGGGCGCGCGGAAACGTTCTCGGGAACACCGAGGTCCGTCGCCGGCGCGTGGTCGACGCGGGCCGGCTCGGCCGCAGGACGGGCTCGGGCTTCTACCCGACCCGTACGGGTGAACTTCTTCCGCTCGGCGGTGGGCGGGCCGGGAGCCAGCCCGGCCCGCCCGGCGCGGAGCGAGGAGCCGTCAGCCCAGCCGCATGTGATGGAGCATCAGCAGGCCGGCGGCCATGTTGGCGGCCGGCACCTCACCACGCGCGACCAGGTCGGGGACCAGCTTGAGCGGGACCCACTCGCGGCGTGAGGACTCGAAGTCGTCCGAGGGATGACCGGTGTACGTCGCCTCCGCGGACCAGAAGAGGTGGTGCCGGGCGTCGACCAGGCCGTTGGCCGGTTCCACGGTCATCAGGGGCCGCAGTTCGCCGGGGCGCCAGCCCGTCTCCTCCTCCATCTCCCGTGCCGCCGCCGTGGCGATGTCCTCCCCGTCCTCGACCACCCCCGCGGCGAGTTCCCAGCCCCAGCTGTCGGTGATGAACCGGTGCCTCCACAGGAGCAGCACCTCGTTGGCCTCGTTGACGACCGTGGCCGCGGCGACGGGCCGGAGCCGGATGAGGTAGTGGTCCAGGTGCCGGCCGTCGGGAAGCGCGACGTCCGCCAGGTTGACCCGGAACCAGGGATTCTCGTACACCGTCTGTTCGTTTAAGTTCGTCCACTGCACAGTTCTGCCACCTTCCGACTGGTCGATGGCAACATCGGAGCAGGACCGGCTTCGCAGCGGAACGAGTGGAGGGGCCTGGACCGAGGCTCACAGGGGCACGCGCAGCGCCCCTTCGATGAGGACGGCCGCCGCGGCGGCCTCGGCGCTTCCGCTCGCGGCCAGATGACTCCGCACGGAGCGCAGCCGGTCGCGGAGCCGCTGGGACTCCACGCCGCGGGCGCGTTCCGCCATTTCCGAGGCCGTGCGGGCCGCTCTGTCCGCCTCTCCCTGGAGCAGTTCGAGGCGGGTCAGCGTGGCGAGCCGGTGCACGGTCCCTCGATCGTGCGCCGGGGAGCGTACGGCCGCCGTCGCGTGCTCCCGGGCGGCGGCGAGGTCGCCGAGGCACAACAGCGCCTCGGCCACCTGGATGTTGACGAGGCCCGGCTGGACGTACCCCGTCTCGTCCGGTTCGTCCCCGCTGCCGATGCGGCCGGCCTCGGCCTCGGCACGGCCGATGCACTCCAGGGCGCCCCGGTGGTCGCCGAGCTCCGCGTAGGCCTTCGCCTGCATCGCGTGCAGATCGGTGGCCAGCGCGGGGGTGATGTGGGGGCCGGCCGCCCGCAGAGCCGCCTCGGCGAAGGCCACGGACCGGCGGAATTCGGCCAGGTGGAGCGACTGGTTGACCAGCAGGGCGATCACATAGGCGCCGAGGCCCCGGTCCCCGCTGGCCTTGGCCAGGCGCAGGGCCTGGTGGAAGTAGCGCTGGGCGAGCCCGTGGGCGTCGGAGTCGTAGGCACAGATGCCCGCGACGGCCACCAGGCCGGCGGCCGCGCGGTGGAGCCGGCGGCCCGTGGCGTCGCTGTACCCGCCGCGCAGGAGCGGGGCGGTCTCGGCGTTGAGGAAGCCGACGATGCGGGACTTGGTCGCGATGCCGCCGGCCTTCCGGTACATCTGCTCGTAGTGCGCGCGGGCCGCGCGGAGCATCGCTATGTCGGCCATGCTCACGCGGGGAGGTCCGGGGCGGGAGACGTCGGCGTCCTCGGGAGGGTTCTCCCACTCCCAGACCGGCATCACGGCCATGGTGCCGGAGACGGCGGGCGTGGTGGCGAGGTGGGGCCGCTGCTGTTCGTCCGAGCGCCACAGGGCGGTCGCGTGCTCGACGAACCCGGAGAGGCAGGCTTCCCGGGCCGGCGTGTGCGTCCCGGAGACGCCCATCCCGATGTCGTCCAGCGTGACGGGCCGGTCGAGCCGGCGGGCCAGGACCTCGCAGATCAGGTCGGGGACCTGGCCGCGCGGGCGCTGGCCCTTGAGCCAGCGGGCCACCGCCGTGTGCTCGTAGCGCAGGCACAGCCCGCGGGAGCGGCCGGCCTGGTTGACATGACCGGCGAGCCCGGCGCGGGACACACCCGCCTCGTCGATCAGGGATTCGAGCAGGACATTGGGCTCCATCGCCCCCCCCATGTGCGCGTCGCAATGAGCCTAGTGGAGCACGATTCACACGGGGTGTGAACGGAATGCCCGAACCGTCCTGCTGTGCGCTCTGCCGCGCCGGTGCGCCGCTCGCTTGAATAAGTGCCTCGCAAGAGGCGGCCTGGTCGTCGGCTCCCCCTCGTACAGTTCGACGACCCGCCCCGCGCCGTTCGTCCTGCCGGCCTGCCCGACACTCCGTGGCAGGCGGGCGGCGCCGGACCGCACGGCCCGCTGTCCCGACGGCAGCGGTGACCGTCCGCGGTCCCACGGCCGCCGGCGAGAACAGGAGGGGCGTGTCCGGTGGCCGGACACGCCCCTCCTCACTGCCCTCGGTGGTCAGGCGCCGCGCAGCACCGCGCCGGTGCGCTCGGCCGCCAGGGCGACCGCGGTGTCACGGGCCGCTGAGGCCTCCTCCACGGTCAGCGTGCGGTCCGGGGCACGGAACCGCAGCGCGTACGCCAGGGACTTCTTGCCTTCGCCGAGCTGCTCGCCGGTGAAGACGTCGAACAGCCGCAGCGATTCGAGCAGGTCTCCGGCCCCCTCGCGGAGCGCGTTCTCCACCGCGTCGGAGGGCACACCCGAGTCGACGACGAGTGCGACGTCCTGGGTGGCCACCGGGAAGGTGGAGATACGGGGCGCCTGGAGCGCGCCGTCGACGGCCTGCTCCAGGACGTCGAGCTCGACCTCCATGGCGCAGCTCCGCTCGGGCAGGTGGAGCTCCTTGACGACACGCGGGTGCAGTTCGCCCGCGTGTCCGAAGAGGGTCTCCACGCCGTCGACGGTGACGTACAGCGCGGCACAGCGGCCGGGGTGCCAGGGTGCGTGCCTGTCGGCGCGGACCGTGACCTCGACGCCCGCCTCACGGGCGATGACGCGCGCCGCCTCGACGGAGTCCGCCCAGTCGGCGGGGCGGCCCTTGCCCCACCAGCCGGCCTGCTCGCGGGCGCCCGCGAGGACGACGGCGGCGCGGCGCGGCTGACGCGGGAGCGCCGCGTCCAGCCCGGCGATCTCCTCGTCGGTGGGACGGCGGTCGACGGGCAGCCGTACGGCTTCGGTCTCCTGACCGGTGGGCCTGAAGACCAGCCCGGTCTCGAAGAGTGCCAGGTCGTGGCTGCCCCGGCCGTCGTTCCGCCGCAGTGCGCCGAGCAGGCCCGGCAGCAGCGTGGTGCGCAGCGCGGGCTCCTCGTCGGAGAGCGGGTTGACGAGGGTGACCGTGCGGCGTCGCGCGTCGTCCTTCTCCAGGCCGAGCTGGTCGAGCACGGCGTCACCGATGAACGGGTAGCTGAGCGCCTCCACGTAACCGGAGCCCGCCAGGGCCCGGCCGACGCGGCGGTGCAGCCGCTGGCGGTCGGTGAGTCCGCGACCGGACGGCGGCGTCGGCAGGGTGGACGGGAGGTTCTCGTACCCCTCCAGCCGGATGACCTCTTCGGCGAGGTCGTTCGGCTCGGCGAGGTCGGGGCGCCAGGACGGCACCGTGACGATCAGCTCGTCCTGTCCGTAGACGTCGCAGCCGACCTGCTGGAGGCGGCGCACGACGGTCTCGCGGCCGTACGCGACACCGGCCACCCGGTCGGGGTGGTTCGCCGGCATCGCGATGGTGCGCGGTGCGGACGGGGCGGTGATCTCCGTGACGCCGGCCTCGGCCGTGCCGCCCGCGAGGAGGACCAGCAGGTCGACCGTGCGCTGCGCGGCAGCGGCGGCGGCCTGCGGGTCGACGCCGCGCTCGAAGCGCTTGGACGCCTCGGAGCTCAGCTTGTGCCGTCGAGCGGTCCGGGCGACGGCGATCGCGTCGAAGTGCGCGGCCTCGATGACGACCTCGGTCGTCCCCGTGCCCTCGGCGGCGTCCGCGATCTCGGTGTCGGCGCCGCCCATGACGCCCGCGAGGCCGATCGGCCCGCGGTCGTCGGTGATGACCAGGTCCTGGGCGTCCAGGACGCGCTTGGCACCGTCGAGCGTCGTGAGCTTCTCGCCCTGCTGGGCACGGCGCACGCCGATCGGACCCTGGACGCGGGTGCGGTCGTAGGCGTGCAGCGGCTGGCCGAGCTCGAGCATCACGTAGTTGGTGATGTCCACGGCCAGCGAGACCGTGCGCATCCCGGCCTTCTGCAGCCTGCGCTGCATCCAGATCGGGGAGCGCGCCTCGGGCTGCAGGCCGGTGACCGTACGCGCGGTGAAGTTCCCGCACCCGATCGGGTCGGAGACCTTCACCGGGTAGCCGTGGGCGTTGGGCGGGGGCACGTCGAGGAGCGCCGGGTCGCGCAGCGGCAGCCCGTAGGCGATGGCGGTCTCGCGTGCGACCCCGCGCATCGACAGGCAGTAGCCCCGGTCCGGGGTCACGGCGATGTCGAGGACCTCGTCGACGAGCTCCAGGAGCTCGATCGCGTCGGTGCCGGGCTCGTACTCGGGCGGCAGCACGATGATGCCGTGCGTGCCGTCGTCGCCCATGCCGAGCTCGTCGGTGGAGCAGATCATGCCGTGCGAGGTCTTGCCGTACGTCTTGCGCGCGGCGATCGCGAAGTCACCGGGCAGCACGGCGCCCGGGAGGACCACGACGACCTTGTCGCCGACAGCGAAGTTACGGGCGCCGCAGACGATCTCCTGCGGTTCGCCGGTGCCGTTGGCGGTGCCGACGTCGACGGTGCAGAAGCGGATGGGCTTCTTGAAGCCCTCCAGCTCCTCGATGGTCAGGACCTCGCCGACGACCAGGGGGCCCTTGAGCCCGGCGCCGGTCTGCTCGACGGTCTCGACCTCGAGGCCGACGGAGACGAGCTTGGCCTGCACGTCGCGGCCGGTCTCCGTCTTCGGCAGGTCGACGTATTCCCGCAGCCAGGAAAGCGGGACGCGCATCAGATCTCCATCCCGAACGGCCGGGTGAACCGGACGTCACCCTCGACCATGTCTCGCATGTCCTCTACGTTGTGGCGGAACATCAGCATCCGCTCGATGCCGAACCCGAAGGCGAATCCGCTGTACTTCTCCGGGTCCACCCCGCAGGCGACGAGCACCTTCGGGTTGACCATGCCGCAGCCGCCGAGCTCGATCCAGCCCTCGCTGCCGCAGGTGCGGCAGGGGCGGTCCGGGTTGCCGACGGACTCGCCGCGGCAGACGTAGCAGACCATGTCCATCTCGGCGGACGGCTCGGTGAACGGGAAGAAGTTCGGCCGCAGCCGGGTCTTCATGTCCGGGCCGAAGAGCGCCTGGACCATGTGGTCGAGGGTGCCCTTGAGGTCGGCCATGGTGAGGCCCTCGTCGACCGCGAGCAGCTCGATCTGGTGGAAGACCGGGGTGTGCGTGGCGTCGAGCTCGTCGGTGCGGTAGACCCTGCCGGGGCAGACCACGTAGACCGGGGGCTTGCGGCTGAGCAGCGAACGCGCCTGGACGGGCGAGGTGTGCGTACGCAGCACGACACCGGACTCGTCGCCCTCGGTCGGCTTCCCCTCGGGCGTGGTGCCCTGCACGAAGAAGGTGTCCTGCATCTGCCGCGCCGGGTGGTCCGGCACGAAGTTCAGGGCGTCGAAGTTGAACCACTCCGCCTCGACCTCGGGCCCCTCGGCGATCTCGTAGCCCATGGCGACGAAGACGTCGGCGACGCGCTCCATGATGGTCGTCAGGGGGTGCCGCGCACCGGCCGGGGTGCGGTCGTAGGGCAGGGTGACGTCCACCGCCTCCTCGACGAGCACCCGGGCGTCACGCTCGGCCTCCAGCTCGGTCTGGCGTGCGGCCAGGGCCTTGGAGACGGCGCCGCGGGCCTGGCCCACACGCTTGCCCGCCTCGGCCTTGGCCTGCGGCGGCAGGGCGCCGATCTCGCGGTTGGCGAGCGACAGGGGCGAGGTACCACCGGTGTGCGCGGTCTTCGCCTGGGCGAGCGCGTCGAGGTCGCCGGCGGCGGCGAAGGCGGCGAACGCCTCGTCCCGCATGCGCTCGATCTCTTCCGGTTTCAGTGCCTCGACCTCGACTGGGTCGTACGACTTGTTCGGTGCCGACATCTCTTCCCGTGCTTCCGATTGGCTGGTGGCGACCCTGGTTCGACGACTGAGGACGCAAAGGTGCCAAAAGTCGAGTCTACGGGCCGCCGGGGGACGAAGGAGCCCGTGGGCCGCTCAGGCCAGGTAGGCCGGCGCGCTCACGGGCAGGATAAATCGGAATTCCGCGCCGCCGCCGGGCGCGCGGTCGACCGTGATCGTCCCGCCGTGGGCCTCGACGATGCCCTTCACGATGTAGAGGCCCAGCCCGGTGCCGCCGCGCTTGCTGCCCCGCCAGAACCGGGTGAAGACGCGGCCCATCGACTCCTCGGGGATGCCGGGACCTTCGTCGCTCACGGTGACTGCCGTTCCGCTCTCGTCGTTCTTCGCCGGTGCGGGCGCAGGGGCGATCTCAATGGTGACGGTTCCCTCGCCGTGGCGCACCGCGTTTTCGAGGAGGTTGCCGAGCACCTGGTCGACCTTGTCCGGATCCGCCCAGAGCGCGGGCAGCGGCTGCCGGGTGCGGACGAGGAAGCGGTCGGGTGACTGGCCGTTCGCGGTGTGCGCCTGGACGTGGCGCTCGACGGCGGCCGAGATGTCCACGGGCTGACGGCGCAGCTCGAGCCGGCCGGAGTCGATCCTGGAGATGTCGAGCAGCTCGGCGATCAGCCGGGTGACCCGGTTGGCGTCGGCGTCGACGGTCTCCAGCATCAGCCGCTTCTGGTCGTCGGTGAAGCGTTCCCACTTGGCCAGGAGCGTGGCGGTGAACCCCTTGACCGAGGTCAGCGGGGAGCGCAGCTCGTGGGCGACGGTGGCGATCAGCTCGGCGTGGCTGAGCTCGGTGCGGCGGCGGGCCTCGGTGCCGCGCAGGGACACGACGAGACGCCTGACCGGGCCGGTGGGGCTCTCGCGGACGTACCGGGCGGAGACCAGGACCTCACGGCCGCCGGGGAGCAGCAGGTTGCGCTCCGGCTGTCCGACGCGGGTGGCGAGGCCGCCGTAGGGGTCGGTCAGGTCCCACCAGCGGCGTCCCTTGAGGTCCTCGAGGGGCAGTGCCTGCCCGATGGAGGTGCCGAGAGCGGACTCCCGGGGTGTGGCGGTGATCCGGGCCGCTGCCGTGTTGAAGCAGATGACCTCGCCGTTCTCGTCGGCGACGACGAGACCGTCGGGCAGATCGTCCGGGTCGATGCCGGCAGTGGGGTCCCCGGCGGTCCGGCTCAGGCCGGCCTCGTCGGGGAGGGCGCGCACGGCGGCCGTGTGTGTCGCTCGCGGCCTGCTCATGCCGACAGCCATCTTCCCGTACCCCACCTCTCGAACCGGTGCAGTGGGCCCCCGAGTTCGTCACCCTACTAGGCGTCAGCAGCCGGGCGACACCCTCCGGACCGGCACCGGCGGGGTGTGGCCCGTATCGATCGGTGGGGTGCCGGCGGGGATCAGTCCGCCCGGCGCGGGCGCTGGGCCCGTGCGGAGGCGTAGAGGCACACCGCGGCGGCGGTGGCGAGGTTGAGGCTCTCGGCCTTGCCGTGGATCGGGACGCGGACCACGGCGTCGGCGAGGGCGCGCGTCTCCTCCGGGAGGCCCCACGCCTCGTTGCCGAAGACCCAGGCGGTGGGCCCGCCCATGGTGCCCGCGTCGAGTTCGTCGTCGAGGTCGTCCTCACCCGCGCCGTCGGCGGCCAGGATGCGCACCCCGGCGTCCCGGAGTCCGCGCACGGCCTCCTCCACGGGTACGCCGACGGCCACGGGCAGATGGAAGAGCGAGCCGACGGAGGCCCTGACCGACTTCGGGTTGTAGAGGTCGACGGAGGCGTCGGTGAGCACGACGGCGTCCGCGCCGGCGGCGTCCGCGCAGCGCAGCACCGTGCCGGCGTTGCCGGGGTCACGTACGTGGGCGAGGACGGCGACCAGGGTGGGCTTCGCCGCGAGGATCTCCTCGAAGGGCGAGTCCAGGAAGCGGCAGACGCCGATCAGGCCCTGCGGCGTGACCGTCTGGGAGACGTCGGCCAGCACGTCGCCGTCCGCGAGGTGCACGCGGGCGCCGGCGGCACGGGCGGCGTCGACGATGTCGGCGTACCGGTCGGCCGCCTCGACGGTGGCGAAGAGCTCGGTGAGCGTGGGCTCTCCGTCGCCGCCCCGGTGCGCGGCGGCCTCCCGCACGGCCTGCGGCCCCTCGGCGATGAACCTGCGCTCCTTGCCGCGGAAGTTACGCCTGGCCAGTCGGCGTGCGGCGGCGATTCGCGGCGATCGCGCGGAGATCAGTTCGGGGGTGCCCATGGTCGGCGGCGAGCCTCTCTGCGTATGTCAGCTTCTCTGCGTACGTTTCTCCGCGTACGGCTGACGACGTACGCGGCACGTGGTGCAACGCACCGGACCCGCAGACGGCATGCGCCTGCGGGTCCGGCTCGGAGCGCTCGGAAGTGCGGCCTGGATCAGGCGGCCTTCGGGGCGTTGACGTCGCTCGGGAGGGCCTTCTGGGCGACCTCGACGAGGGCGGCGAACGCGTTGGCGTCGTTGACCGCGAGCTCGGCCAGGATCTTGCGGTCCACCTCGATGTTGGCGGCCTTCAGACCCTGGATGAGGCGGTTGTACGTCATGCCGTTCTGGCGAGCGGCCGCGTTGATGCGCTGGATCCAGAGCTGACGGAAGTCGCCCTTGCGCTTCTTGCGGTCGTTGTAGTTGTAGACCAGGGAGTGGGTGACCTGCTCCTTGGCCTTGCGGTACAGGCGCGAACGCTGACCGCGGTAACCGCTGGCGGCCTCGAGGATCGCCCGGCGCTTCTTGTGGGCGTTTACTGCCCGCTTGACGCGTGCCACTTTTAACTCCTTGCAGCGGGGCCGGGTGGTCGGAAGTCAGACTCACCCGACCCGGAAACGAATAGGTCCCGGTCGGATCGAGGGCGCCTCCGGGTTCACCGGAGGCCGCGCCTCACTTGCCGAGAAGCTTCTTGATCTTCTTGGCGTCGGCCGGAGCCACGACGACCGTGCCGGTCAGCGAGCGGGTCTTCTTGGACGACTTGTGCTCGAGCAGGTGGCGCTTGCCGGCCCTCTCGCGGAGCACCTTGCCGGAGCCGGTGATCTTGAAGCGCTTGCTGGCACCGCTGTGCGTCTTGTTCTTCGGCATCGCGCCGTTATCTCCTCGTCAGTGGCGCCCCTCACGGTGCGGGCACCGGACTGCAGGGGCGTCAGATCTTTGGGTGGTTCCCGAGGGACCCGGGGGCGCCTGGATGGCTGCCCCCGGAGGTCACGCCTCGGAAGGTGTCTCGGCCGGAGCCTCGGCCGCTGCGGCCGGAGCCTCAGCGGTGTCACCCTCGGGCTCGGCGTCGGGGGTCGGTCCCTGACGCTCCGCCTTGCGGGCGGCCTGGGCCTCACGGGCTTCGGCCATGGCTTCGGTCTTCTTCTTGTGCGGGCCCAGAACCATGATCATGTTCCGGCCGTCCTGCTTCGGGTTCGACTCGATGAAGCCGAGTTCCTCGACATCCGAAGCCAGACGCTGGAGCAGTCGGAAGCCCAGCTCGGGGCGGGACTGCTCACGACCACGGAACATGATCGTGATCTTGACCTTGTCCCCCTGCTTGAGGAACCGGACGACGTGACCCTTCTTGGTGTCGTAGTCGTGCGGGTCGATCTTCGGCCGGAGCTTCATTTCCTTGATGACCGTGTGCGCCTGGTTCTTGCGCGCCTCACGGGCCTTCATGGCCGACTCGTACTTGAACTTCCCGTAGTCCATGAGCTTGCACACGGGGGGACGGGCTGTCGCCGCCACCTCGACCAGGTCGAGGTCGTACTCCTGTGCGAGCTCCAGGGCCTTGGCAAGCGGGACAATCCCGACCTGCTCGCCGCTGGGACCGACAAGTCGCACCTCGGGAACGCGAATCCGGTCGTTGATACGGGGCTCGGCGCTGATGGATCCTCCTCGGTAGCACCACGCGACCGCCTGGCGGACAGCCGCGTAACGTCTTTTGTGTAAAGACCAACCGAGCCGGGATACCAAAAATGCCCCGGACGGGACACAGGCGGGGCTCCTGGAACTACCGGAACACCGCCGCGTGCAACCGCGGGGCGCAATCGGGCGGCCCCATCGTCCGTACGGAACGATGGCTGCCACCTGACCGGTGACCCGCCGTCCCGGAGGACGGTCAGGTGGGAGATCGGAGCCTCCACTTGTGGGCCGGTCACACAGGTGTCCGGCCGGTCGTTACACAAGGTTAGCAGCCCGCTCGCGCGTGCGCTAATCCCGTGCTCCGCCCCGTCCCGCGGGAGGGGCGCGCGTGGCCTGGCCTTATCGTGTGGGGCATGAGCGACGCGACCACTCCCAGCACCGAGAACCCCGGCTTCGACGACATGGCCCGCGACATCGCGGAGGTCCCCGCGGTCGAGGTGATCGTGACCGTCGCCGTCAATCTGATGAGCGCGGCGGCCGTGAAGCTCGGCCTGACCGAGGAGGGCGAGCAGCACAAGGATCTGGACGAGGCCCGCAAGCTGGTCCAGGCGCTGGCCGGGCTCCTCGACGCGAGCGCGACCGAGATCAGCACGTTCCACGCCTCCCCGCTGCGCGACGGCCTGAAGTCGCTGCAGCTGGCCTTCCGGGAGGCCTCGCTCGTACCGGACGAGCCCGGCCACGGCCCGGGCGAGAAGTACACCGGCCCGGTCTACGGCTGATCCTCCGGCCGGGACCACGGCCCCGGAGAGCCCGCCGCCTGCGACAGGTGGCGGGCTCGCGTGCGTCAGCGGGTGAACAGGGGCGCGCCGGGAGCCTCGGCATCGGCCGGCAGCAGCGCCAGGTCGATGCCGCGCACCAGCCGGGCCCGCAGGACCTCGCTGCCGGAGAGCGCGTCGGCGACCCGGCGGGCGGCCTCCGCGACCACGGCGTCGGGCGCGAGGACCAGTGCGAGGGTGCCGTCGGCCGCGCCGGGGCCCAGGTGGGCACGCAGCACCGCGGGCTCGGCGGCCACGGCCTCCCGCACCGCCTCGACGACCGCGGGGTCGTCGAGCGGGTCCGCGCTGGCCCGGTTCTCGGCCAGGGCCAGCAGCACCGGTCCGGTCAGCTCGAAGGCGACGGGCCCGGCGAGGTCGAGCACCACCGTGTCCGCCTTCTCGTGCGCGGCGGCCTGCAGCGCCTGGTGCAGGGGTACGGCGACGGGGCGCGCCTGCGGGTCCCAGCGGGCCAGCGAGTCGGTGGAGGTGAAGGCCGGCAGGGCGCGCCGGTCGCCCGCCTGGAGCGTCGGCACGGCCATGTCGCTGGTCTTCTCGCGGCGCAGCCCGGCTCCCCGTCGTCCGCCGCCATCCTTCCCGCCGGCTTCGCTGCCCTCCTCGACCTCCCCCAGCACGGCGACGACCGGCACGAGCAGCCGGGCTCCGCGCAGTGCCGCGAGGACGGGTCCGACGGCCGTCCGGTCCTCGGCCCAGGCGGCGAGGGCCGCCGTCAGTTCGGGCGAGGCGGTGCCGTCGTCGTCGGAGAAACCGGGGTCCGGGATGTTCTTGAGCGCCACACGACGAGCGTAGTGGGTCGGTCCTCTCACCTCGGCGACAGGTCGGGCACAGGCTGCTGCCGGCCACGCTGCCTGGCGTCCGGCACATGTCCCGTCACAGAACACGTGGGCCGGCGCTGTCCGGCCTGGTGACCGCCGCCGCCGTCCTGCTGGCCGGTTCCGCCGCGGGAGGTGCGTATCTGGTGGGTCGCCCGTCGGATGACGCGGCCGCTTCCGTGGCCGCCGTATCGTCCGCGTCGAGCCCGCCGGCCGAGGCGGGCCGGAGCGAGGAGCCCCAGGTGGATCTCGACGCGGAGCTGGCCGACGCGCTGGCACCCCTGGCGGACGGCGCCGACGTGTCGGTGGCCGTGCTGGACACGGAGAGCGGCGCGGGTGCCGCGTACGGGGACGAGGCGTACGACACCGCCAGCATCGTCAAGGTCGACATCCTGGCGGCCCTGCTGCTCCTGGCACAGGACGAGGGCCGTCAGCTGAACGGCGCGGAGCAGGCGTACGCGGAGGCCATGATCAGGCGCAGCGACAACACCTCGGCCACCGAGCTGCTCAAGGTGATCGGCGGGGAGGAGGGGCTCGACGCGGCCAACGGGCGGCTGGGGCTGACCGCGACGAGGGCGGCCCACGCGTGGGGGCTCACCCGGACCACGGCAGCCGACCAGGTGCGGCTGCTGGAGGCGGTGTCCGGGACGGATTCGGAGCTGTCGGCGGCCTCGCGCGCGTACCTGACGGAGCTGATGGGCCAGGTGGAGGCGGACCAGCGGTGGGGGGTGTCCGCAGCGGGCACCGGCGCGGTGCTGAAGAACGGCTGGATGCCCCGGACGACGACGGGGCTGTGGGACGTCAACAGCATCGGCCGGGTGGAGAGCGGCGGTCACACCGTGCTGGTGGCGGTCCTTTCGCGCGGCCACGCGACGAAGGAGGCGGGCATCGCTCTCGTCGAGTCCGTCGCGAAGGCGGCGGTGGGCGTGACCGGTGCGGTGGCCGCGGCGGGCTGAGACCGGCCGGGGTGCCGGACGCGGTCCGCTCAGCGGTAGGGGCCTGCGGGGAACGGGGCGCCGCCGGACCGCCCGCCGTTGTTCCTTCCGCGCCACAGCACGACGGCCAGGGCGAGGAGGACGGCTCCGAGGCCGCCCGCCGAGGGGGCCAGCCACCCGGCGGGCTTCCCCTCCTCCTTCTCCGGGTCGGGGCCCGAACCGAAGTACCGCTTGCCGTAGGCCGCTTCGGCTGCCCGCGCGCCCAGGTCGTCGGAGCGTGGCTTCGCCCCTGCCGCTATGGCGGCGGCGGGGTCGACCAGTCCGTAGCCCCTGGCGTCGTCGCGGCCACCCTCGGGCGCGTTGCCGGCGGTGTCCGTGAGCAGGGTCTTGATCTGCGCGGGCGTAAGACCCGGGTGTGCGGCGCGTACGAGGGCGACGGCCCCGGAGACGTAGGCCGACGCGGCGGAGGTTCCCCACTCGATGTAGTAGTGCCCGTCGGGGTTGGGGACGACGATGTCGACCCCGGGCGCGCTGACGGTGGCGTACCAGCGCCGGGTGGAGAAGGCCGCGTGGGTGCCGTACCTGTCGACGGCGGCGGCGGCGATCACACCGGGGTAGGCGGCAGGGTAGGAGGCCCGGTCGCCCTTGTCCCCGCTGTTGCCGGCGGAGGCGACGACCGCCACGCCCTTGCCGAGCGCGTACTGCACGGCGGCGTCCTCACCCGGCTCCGGGTGGGCGGACTCGCTGTCGTCCCCCAGGGAGAGGTTGATGACGTCGGCACCGTGGTCGGTCGCCCAGCGGATGCCGTCGGCCAGCGCCGTCCCGCGTGACTCACGGGCCTTGGAGCGCGACGGGTCACCGGATTCGAGGATCACCCGCACGGGCAGGATCTTCGCCTCCGGGGCGACGCCGAGCACACCGTCGCCCCGCCCGGGGCCGTTCCCGCGGCCGGCGATGATGCCGGCCATGGCGGTGCCGTGCAGGGCCCAGGACCCGTCGCCGCGTTCGGCTCCGAAGCCGATGAGGTCCTTGCCCGGGAGCACCTGGCCGGCGAGGTCGGGGTGTTCGTCGTCGACGCCCGTGTCCAGGACCGCGACCGTGATGCCCTTGCCCCGGGTGGTCTGCCAGGCGGCGCCGGTGTGGAGGGCCTCCAGGCCCCACTGCTGGTCGCGGATGGCGTCCGCGTGGGCCGGGACGGCGGGCAGCAGCGCGAAGGCGGTGGCCGCGGTCACGGCGGCGAGCGCCCTGGACCGGCGGGGACGGGTCATTCCGGCTTCTCCGTGAGGTCGGTGACGGTCCTGCGCAGCGTGCGCTCCACCCGGTCGGCGATGCCCTTCGCCTCGTGGCCGAGCCCTGCCTGGGCGACGGCGTTCGTGGCGTCGGCGGCCATGGCCTCGGCCGCGGGCTGCGGTTCGGCGACCGCCCGGCCGTCGGCGAAGCCGGAGACGGCGAACACGACGACGGGCACCTCGGTCAGGACGTGCACCGTCCAACTGGCGCGCTGCTGCTCGCCGAAGCCCGCGGCGACGGTGCCCTCGGCCGGGTAGGTACGCGGCATGAGATCGGCCCGGGCGGCGAGGTGCTGGGTGGTGAACCGGGTGTCGAGCGCGCCCATCGCCTCGGCGTCGCCCTCGGTGAAGACCATGCCGACGGTGGTGACGCTGCTGCGGGTGGCGTCGGTGTAGGTGGCGCGCACGAGGCGTTCGCAGCCGACCGGCCGGAGCGTCTTGAGCAGCAGCGGGTCCAGGCCCGCCGCACAGCCGCCGTCAGCGGCGACGGCGACCCTGGTCCACACGCGGTCGGTGGCTCCCGGGCCCGCGCCGTCGCCCTTGAGGGTGCGCGGGAAGAGGGAGTCGACGGGCACGGTGTGCCAGGCGGAGCGGCCCACGGTGTACGCGCTGCCGGCACCCGGCTCGGCGGCGGAGTCACCGGTGAGCCATCTGCCGGTGACCGCGCCTCCGACCAGTCCGAGGCCGAGCACGGCGCAGACGGCCGCCGCCATCGTCCTGACGGGGTTCCCGGCCTTGACGGGGCGCAGCCGGGTGGTGGTCTCGACGGGGGTCTCGGCGGCGTACGGGTGGTACGCGTACGGCGGGGGCGGGGCGGCGCCCGGGCGCGGGGTGAGGTCCACGGCGCCGACGGGCCTGCGCCTGGTGGCGGGGGGCGGTGGCGGCGGCCCGGGGTGCCCGGCGGGCGGTGCGGCCGGTACGGGCGGTACGGGCCTGAGACGGGTGGTCGTTTCCACCGGCGGTTCGGGACGAGGGGCCGGTGGTCCGGTCTCGGGACGCCGGGCCGGTGGTCCGGGTTCCGAGGGCGGGCCGGGAGGTACGGATCCGGAGGGCGGGGCCGCGGGAACGGGGGCGCTGCCGGGTATGAGGGGCGGGCCGGCCGGTCGGGGCGGGACTGGAGCGCGTCGCGCTTCGGTACTCATCCGTCCCCCCTGGTCCACGTCCCCGCACCGCCCACGGACCGCCGTCCGCGCGGGCCCGCCGGTCGATCGTGTGACGGTCACTCTACGGGGTGGACGGGACCCCGTGGGGACGGGACGCGGGGTGCGGCACGATCTGCACCGAACGTCCCCTACCCAGTGGTACGGACGTCTGGCAAGCTGCGGCCATGACTGCCCGCGCCGCTGACCGGAGCCGCTACAACAGGGCCACCGCCCACCTCGACGCCCCGGTGGCCGTCGTCGACCTGGAGGCGTTCGACGCCAACGCCGCCGATCTGGTGCGCAGGGCGGGCGGAAAACCCGTCCGGGTGGCGAGCAAGTCGGTGCGCTGCCGAGCCCTGCTGGAGCGTGTGCTCGCGCGTCCGGGCTTCGCCGGGATCATGTCGTTCACCCTCGCCGAGTCGCTGTGGCTGGCCCGCGCCGGATTCGACGACGTGCTGCTGGCCTATCCGTCGGCCGACCGGTCCGCGTACGCCGAGCTGGCGGCGGATCCGAAGCCGGCCGCCGCGGTGACGGTGATGGTGGACGACCACGCGCAGCTGGAGTTCATCGACGCGGCGAGGGCCGGCGGCACCGAGGAGATCCGCGTCTGTCTGGAGCTGGACACCTCGCTGCGGATGCTCGGCGGCCGGATCAGGATCGGCGCGCTGCGCTCCCCGCTCCGCTCCCCCGCGCAACTGGCCGAGCTGGCCCGCTCGGTGGAGCGCCGACCGGGCTTCCGTCTGGTGGGGCTGATGGCGTACGAGGGGCATGTCGCCGGTGTGGGCGACTCGGTGGCCGGGCGGCCCTTCCGGTCCCGCGCGGTGCGGCTGATGCAGGCGGCGGCCCGCAGGGAGCTGGCGGTCCGGCGGGCGGAGGTCGTGCGGGCGGTCCGCGCGGTGGCACCCGGCCTGGAGTTCGTCAACGGGGGCGGCACCGGCAGCGTGCAGCACACCGCCGCGGAGGCCGCGGTGACCGAGATCGCGGCGGGATCCGGTCTCTTCGTACCGAGGCTGTTCGACAACTACACCTCCTTCACGGGGCGTCCGGCGGCGCTGTTCGCGCAGCCCGTGGTGCGGCGGCCGGGCGTGGGCGTGGTCACCGTGCTCGGCGGGGGGTATCCGGCGTCCGGGGCGGCGGGTCCCGACCGGCTCCCGGTGCCGTATCTGCCCGAGGGACTGCGCTACGACCCGCAGGAGGGCCCGGGGGAGGTGCAGACACCGCTGCTCGGTGCTCCGGCGGACGACCTGCTGATCGGCGACAAGGTGTGGTTCCGGCACGCCAAGGCCGGTGAGCTGTGCGAACGCTTCGACGAACTGCGGCTGATCGAGGGCGACCGGATCACCGCCACCGTCCCGACGTACCGCGGTGAGGGCCACGCCTTCCTGTAGGGCGCCGTCCAGCGGTGACGGTGCCGTCCGCACCGTCGCCGGTGCGGACGGCACGGCCGGGCCGGCGTCCGTGGTGGGGCGGCCGGCGCGGACCGCCCCGGTGAGCGTCAGTCGAGCGGTGTGACGTACGCCCCCGAGATCCCGCCGTCGACGAGGAAGTCGGTGGCGTTGACGAACGAGGAGTCGTCGCTCGCCAGGAAGGCGACCGCGGCCGCGATCTCCGTCGCCTCGGCGAACCGGCCGAGGGGGATGTGCACGAGCCTGCGGGCGGCGCGCTCCGGGTCCGTGGCGAACAGCTCCTGGAGCAGGGGGGTGTTGACCGGCCCGGGGCACAGGGCGTTGACCCGGATCCCCTCGCGGGCGAACTGCACCCCGAGTTCGCGGGACAGGGCGAGGACGCCGCCCTTGGAGGCGGTGTACGAGATCTGGGAGGTCGCGGCGCCCATCCGGGCCACGAAGGAGGCGGTGTTGATGATCGAGCCGCGGCCCTGGCGGCGCATGTAGGGAAGGGCGGCCTTGCAGCAGAGGTAGACGGAGGTGAGGTTGACGTCCTGGACGCGCTTCCACGCCTCCAGCCCGGTCGTGAGGATGGAGTCGTCCTCGGGCGGGGAGATACCGGCGTTGTTGAAGGCGATGTCGACGGAGCCGTAGGTCTCGTGCGCCGTCGCGAAGAGGGCCTCGACCTGGCCGGGGTCGGTGACGTCGACGCGGACGAAGGTACCGCCCGCCTCCTCGGAGGCCGCCCTGCCCGCGCTCTCGTCGATGTCCCCGCAGACGACATGGGCTCCTTCGGACGCCAGCCGGCGTGCGGTGGCGAGCCCGATGCCGCTGCCCGCCCCGGTGATGACGGCGGTGCGGCCGGTCAGGCGGCGGCAGATCGTGCCGGATTCGTCCGTCATGTGTTCAGGCCTCCGTGTCGATGAAGACGTTCTTGGTCTCGGTGAAGGCCGCCAGGGCGTCGGGCCCCAGTTCGCGGCCGAGTCCGGACTGCTTGTAGCCGCCGAACGGGGTCCCGTAGCGGACGGCGGAGTGGGAGTTGACCGAGAGGTTCCCGGCCCGGACCGCCCGGGAGACGCGCAGGGCGCGCCCCACGTCGCGGGTCCAGACCGAACCGGCCAGGCCGTGGTCGGTGGCGTCGGCCAGCCGGACGGCGTCCTCCTCGTCCTCGAAGGGCAGGACGACGGCGACGGGGCCGAAGACCTCCTGCGTGGCGACGGGAGCGTCGGGGGCGACACCGGTGAGGACGGTCGGGGGGAACCAGAAGCCGGCGCCGGTGGGCGCGCTGCCCCGGATGCCGTCGGCGCCGTCCGGGACGAACCCGCGGACGCGCTCCAGCTGGGCCAGGGAGATCAGCGGTCCCATCTGGGTCTTCTCGTCCGACGGGTCCCCCACGACGACCGAGGCGACGGCCGGGACGAGGAGTTCCAGGAAGCGGTCGTACACGGTCCGCTGGACCAGGATGCGGCTGCGGGCGCAGCAGTCCTGGCCCGCGTTGTCCAGGAAGGACATCGGCGCGGCGGCCGCGGCGGTCTCGATGTCGGCGTCGGCGAAGACGATGTTGGGGCTCTTGCCGCCGAGTTCGAGGGTCAGCCGCTTCACCCGGTCCGCGCACCCGGCCATGATCTCCTTGCCGACGCGGGTGGAGCCGGTGAAGACGATCTTGGCCACGCCCGGATGCTCGACCAAGGCCCTGCCGGCCACGTCACCCGCGCCGGGCAGCACCTGGAAGAGATGCTCGGGCAGGCCCGCCTCCAGGGCGAGCCGGGCCAGGTACTGGGCGGTCAGCGGGGTGGTCTCGGCCGGTTTCAGGAGGACCGCGTTGCCGGCCGCGAGGGCGGGGGCGACGCCCCAGGCGGCGATCGGCATGGGGAAGTTCCACGGGGCGATCACTCCGACGACGCCCAGCGGTTCGAGGAACGTGATGTCGATCCCGCCCGGTACCGGGATCTGGCGTCCCGTCAGCCGTTCCACTCCCCCGGCCGCGTAGTCGAGCAGGTCCCGGACGTTGGCGGCCTCCCAGCGGGCGTTGCCCAGGGTGTGTCCCGCTTCCGTGACCTCCAGTCGGGCCAGCCGTTCCCGGTGGTCGTCGACGAGGACGGCGAAGCGGCGCAGCAGCCGGGCGCGGTCCGCGGGTGCCAGGGCGGCCCAGGTGCGCTGGGCCTGGGCGGCCCTGGTGACTGCGGTGGACACCTCCGCGGCGGAGGTGGCGGGGACGGTGGCGACGAGTTCCTCCGTCGCCGGGTTCAGTACGCGGTGCTCGTGGATCACGGGGTTCCTCACAGGCGTTCGAAGGAGCGGCGGAGCTCCCAGTCGGTCACCGCTGCGTCGAAGGCCTCCAGTTCGACGCGCGCCATGTTGCGGTAGTGCGCGACGACGTCGTCGCCGAAGGCCTCCCGGGCCACCTGGCTGTCCTCCCAGAGGGCGGCGGCCTCACGGAGCGAGGTGGGGACCTGGTCGTACCGGGCGGTGTAGGCGTTCCCCTCGCAGGCGTCGGGGAGTTCCAGTCCGTGCTCGATGCCGTGCAGTCCTGCGGCGACGAGGCCGGCGACCGCGAGGTAGGGGTTGACGTCGCCGCCGGGCAGCCGGTTCTCGAAGCGCATCGAACGGCCGTGTCCCACGACGCGCAGGGCGCAGGTGCGGTTGTCGTGGCCCCAGGCGACGGCGGTGGGGGCGAAGGAGCCGGGCTGGAAGCGCTTGTAGGAGTTGATGTTGGGGGCGTACAGCAGGGAGAAGTCGCGCAGCGCGGCGAGCTGGCCGGCGAGGAAGTGCCGCATCACCGGGGACATGGCACCGTCCTCGCCCGCCATGACGCTGCGCCCGTCGGTGTCCTGGAGCGAGAGGTGGATATGGCAGGAGTTGCCCTCGCGCTCGTTGAACTTGGCCATGAAGGTGAGCGCGACACCCTCCTGGGCGGCGATCTCCTTGGAGCCGGTCTTGTAGACGGCGTGCTGGTCGCAGGTGACGAGCGCCTCGTCGTAGCGGAAGACGATCTCGTGCTGGCCGGGGTTGCACTCGCCCTTGGCGGACTCGACGGTGAGCCCGGCGGCCGCCATCTCGTTGCGGATGCGGCGCAGCAGCGGTTCCACGCGGCCGGTGCCGAGGACCGAGTAGTCGATGTTGTACTGGTTCGCCGGGGTGAGGCCGCGGTAGGCACGGTCCCAGGCCTGCTCGTAGGTGTCCTTGAAGACGATGAACTCGAGTTCCGTGCCGACGTGGGCGGTCAGCCCGTGTGCGGCGAGCCGCTCCAGCTGCCGCCTCAGGATCTGGCGGGGCGCGGCGGCGACCGGGGAGCCGTCCTCCCAGGAGAGGTCGGCCATGACCAGGGCGGTCCCCTCGTGCCAGGGGATCGGGCGCAGGGTCGTCAGGTCGGGGCGCATCGCGAAGTCCCCGTAGCCGTTGGACCAGGAGGACATCGCGAAGCCGTCGACGGTGTTCATGTCCGTGTCGACGGCCAGCAGGTAGTTGCAGCCCTCCGTGCCGTGCTCCAGCACCTCGTCGAGGAAGAAGGAGGCGGCGAACCGCTTGCCCTGGAGCCTGCCCTGCATGTCGGGGAAGGCGAGGACCACGGTGTCGATCTCACCGCGCTCCACGCGCACGCGCAGCTCGTCGGTCCCCAGCGGGGGTGTTCGGTCTGCCACGGGATACTCCTCGTTCGGTCAGCCGGTCGGTCTAAGGTATGGGAGAGAACCATTGGGAGGAAGGGAATCAGGACGTGGCGGATGAAACCGGGGACCCCGGGGACCCGGGCCTGCTGCTGTCCGCGCTGCGGCCGGTCCGTGCGGGCAACGGCTTCGAGGAGGCGCTGGAGCAGATCCTCCAGGTGGTCCGGCTGGGTCTGGTGCCCGGCGGCGGGCGGCTGCCGGCCGAGCGCGAGCTGGCCGGTCTCCTCGGCATCAGCCGCGTGACCCTGCGCGAGGTGCTGAAGGTGCTCCAGGACCAGGGCCTGATCGAGGCGAGGCGGGGCCGGTACGGCGGAACGTTCGTGCTCGGCCGCACCGGACCGGCCGACGGGGACGAGCTGCGCCGCCGGGTGGCGGACGTGGACCTCGAGGACGTCCTGCTGTTCCGCGAGGTGCTGGAGTCGGGGGCGGCCGGGCTCTGCGCGTCGCGTGGCCTCGACGACGAGGGGGCGGAGCGGTTGCGCGGTGCTCTGGCGGCGACACACGAGGCACCTCTGCCCGACTACCGCAGGATCGACACCCTTTTCCATCTGACGCTCGCCGAGCTCTCCGGTTCGCCCTCCCTCTCCGCCCGTTACGCGACCGTGCGGGCGAGCGTGAACGACCTCCTGGACTGCATCCCCCTGCTCGTCCGGAACCTCGAACACTCGCAGCATCAGCACACGGTCCTCGTCGAAGCGGTGCTCGACGGCGACGAGGAGGCGGCGCGGGCGGTGATGCGCGAGCACTGCGCGGGAACGGCCGCGCTGCTCCGCGGCTTCCTGGCTTGATCCAGCCTTTCCGGATCACTCCTCTTGCGCGGCGGCCCGGTACGAACAAAGGTATATCGCAACACCATTGCACCGGGCCGGCCCGCAGACCGGCCGCCGGAGGGACCGCACCATGCACGAACCGCTCATCGGCGTCACGACCTATCTGGAGCCGGCGGCTCGCTGGGGCGTCTGGGAACTCCCCGCGGCGGTGCTCCCCTCCGCCTACCCCCAGCTGGTCCAGCGCTCCGGCGGGACGGCCGCGCTGCTGCCACCGGACGATCCGGCGAAGGCGGCGGCGGTCGTGGCCCGGATGGACGGCCTCGTGATCGCGGGCGGCGCCGACGTCGACCCCGGACTGTACGGCGCGGAGCGCGACTTCAGGACGGGACCGCCGGCGCACGAACGCGACACCTGGGAAGTGGCCCTGCTCCGCGCCGCCCGCGCGGCCGGGACCCCGGTGCTCGGGATCTGCCGGGGCATGCAGCTGCTCAACGTGGCGATGGGCGGCACCCTGACCCAGCATCTGGACGGCCACGCGGGCCCGTTCGGGAAGACCGGCATCCTCGGCGAGCACACCGTGACGCCCGTGCCGGGGACGCTGTACGCCTCACTCGTGGACGAGGAGGCGTCCGTACCCACGTACCACCACCAGGCCGTGGACCGGCTGGCGCCGGGGCTGGTGGCCTCCGCGCACGCGGCGGACGGCACCGTCGAGGCGGTCGAACTGCCGGGGGCCCAGTGGGTGCTCGGGGTGCAGTGGCACCCGGAGATGGGGGACGACCTCCGCATCATGCGGGCCCTGGTGGCCGCGGCCCGGCGCGGAGCCGTCGTCCCGTCGGCCTGAGGGGCGCGGGAGCGGGGCGTCGGGGGCACCCCGGTCGTCAGGCCCCCGTCTCACGGGCCGTCAGGGAGAGCAGGTCGCGAGCAGGGCCCGTGGGCCGGTGGCCGGCGGGCCAGACCGCGCGCAGCTGACGGCGCAGCCGGACGCCCGCGACCGGGACCTTGACCAGACGCCGCGCGGAGAGTTCCTCGCCCAGGGCGAGTTCGCTCAGCACGCAGGGTCCGGCGCCGCTCCCGGCGGCCCCCTTCACCGCGGTGGTGGAGGAGAGTTCGAGCAGCGGGCGGGCCAGTCCGCCGTGCACGGCGAGTGCCGCGTCCAGGATCTGGCGGGTTCCCGAGCCGTGTTCGCGGAGGATCAGCGGGGCTTCTGCCAGTTCCCCGGGGGTGAGCCGTTCCCGGCGCGCCCACGAGTGGGAGGGGGCGACCACGACGACGAGCCGGTCGTGCGCGATGACGGTGCCGTCGAGCCCCTCCGGTGTCGAGAGGCCTTCGACGAAGCCCAGATCCGCCTCACCGGCCAGCAGCCGCAGGGCGACCGCCGCCGAGTTGCCCGCGAGCAGGGAGACCGCGGTCCCCGGACGCTCGGCCCGCAGCGCGATCAGCCAGCCGGGCAGCAGGTACTCCGCGATGGTCATGCTGGCCGCCACCCGGAGCCGGGAGTCCCGCCGGTCCCGGAGCGCCTGCGCCCCCGCGTCGAACGCCTCGGCCGCCTCGACGACCCGGCGCGCCCAGTCGGTGACGAGGGCGCCCGCGTCCGTCAGCCTCGATCCGCGCGGCGAGCGGTCCAGGAGCGCGACGCCGAGCTGCCGCTCCATCGACCGGATGCGGCCGGAGGCGGCGGGCTGGCTGATGCCGACCTCCTTCGCCGCCCTGCCCAGGCTCCCGTGCCGTGCGACGGCGAGCAGCAGCACCATGGCCCCCAGGTCGGGCACACGGTGGGTCAGGGAGGAGCGCGGGGGCACGGGGCTGGACATAACTCCAGCCTATGACCTCATAGCCCGGCGCTCCCTGGTGGGCGCCGGCCCGCCCGCCGAGAATCGTGGCATGGCCATCTTTCTGCGGAACCGGACCGGGACCCCCGTGTCCCACTCCCTCGCTCCCCGGCTCCCGTCCCTGCGCCACCTCGGCCCCAACTGGTACGCGACGGTCATGGGCACGGCGATCGTGGCCACGGCCGGTGCCGCGCTGCCCGTCGACGTGCCGGGGCTGCGGGCCGGCTGCGTGGTGGTGTGGGCCCTGTCGGCGGTGCTGCTGGCCGTGGTGGCGACGGCGCGGGCCGGGCACTGGATCCTGCACCGGGACCAGGCCCGCGCCCATCTCCTGGATCCGGCCGTCGCCCCGTTCCACGGATGCATGTCCATGGCCCTGCTCGCCGTCGGCGCCGGCACGCTGGTGGTCGGCCGGGACGTCCTCGGGCGTCCGGCGGCCGTCGCGGTGGACGCGCTGCTGTTCACGGCGGGCACGGTCGCGGGCCTCGCGGCCGCCGTGGCGATCCCCTTCCTCATGGTCGTACGCCACCGTCTCGCGCCGGGCAGCGCGTCGCCGGTGTGGCTGCTGCCGCTGGTGGCCCCGATGGTCTCGGCCGCGGTCGGACCGCTGCTCGTCCCCGAGCTGGCTCCCGGCCAGGGACGCGAGGCGCTGCTGCTCGCCTGTTACGCGATGTTCGGGCTGTCCCTGCTGGCGACCCTGGTGGTACTCCCGCTGATCTTCGCCCGGCTGGTCCACGAAGGTCCCCTGCCGCTCGCGCTGACCCCGACGCTGTTCCTGGTGCTCGGTCCGCTGGGCCAGTCCACGACGGCGGTCAACCAGCTGGCCGATGTGGCGCCGGGCGCGGTCCCCGCTCCGTACGCCTCGGCCTTCGGCGCCTTCGCGGTGCTGTACGGGGTGCCGGTGATGGGGTTCGCCCTGCTCTGGCTGGCCCTCTCCGCCGCGATGGTGGTCCGCGCGCTGCGCAGGGGCATGGGGTTCACGATGACCTGGTGGGGATTCACCTTCCCGGTCGGTACGTGTGTCACCGGCGCGGCGGGGCTGGCCCGGCACACCGGGCTGGACGCGTTCGGCTGGCTGGCCGTGGCGCTCTACGTCCTGCTGCTGACCGCCTGGGCCGTCGCCGGCGTGCGGACGCTGGGCGGCCTGTTCGGCGGAACGCTGCCGGCGGCGCCCCGGCCGCTCCGGCAGGCTCCCGCCCCTGCCGCCTGAACCGCGCCGGCTCGGGACCGGAGGCGTCCCGCTCGTCCGGGACGTGCCGGACAGCCGCCGGGACTCCTCCGTCAGCGGCGCGCGTCGTACGTCGCGTCGATGTGCTCGGCGACCGAGACGACCAGCAGCCGGGTACCCGGCACGGTCGCCCGCCACCGGTGCCGGACCCCGCCCGAGAGGAAGAGGGTGTCACCCCTGCCCAGCCGGTGGGCCCGCCCTTCGGCCTCGACCTCGACCGCGCCCTCCACGACGTACATCACCTCGTCGTTGCGGTGCTGGAACTCGCGTCCGAGGTCCGGCTCGCCGATGAACTCGAGCGCGCTGAGCTGGTGCCGCCCGCGCACCAGCCGGCGCACGCCGTCCTCGTCGCCCGCGCGCACGACGTCCACGGCGCGCGCCGAGTCCGCGGCGGCCCGCAGCCGCTCGGTCGTGGTCTCCAGCGCCTGCGCCACCCGGTCCAGGGACCGGGGGCTGGGTCTGGCACGTTCGTTCTCGATCTGGCTGAGGAACGGCACGGACAGTCCGCTCCTCCCGGCCACCGCGGCCAGGGTGAGTCCGAGGGTCCTGCGGCGTCGGCGGACCGCGGCACCCACTCGAAGGGCTTCCTTGTCGTCCATGTCCGGCTCCCTCCCCGGTTCGCCATCCTGCCGGTTGCCAGCACCCTACGCATGTCGTTCGCGTGATGGAGGGGAAGCCGGCGGACGAGGACGGACGGGAAACCTTCGGGGACTCCCTCAGACAAGCCTGAAGGGGACGGCCCCGGTTCGCTACCGGGGCCGTCCCCTTCGTCGTGTCCGGTCCGTGGACCGGGCGGGTCAGCTGACGGGCGCCAGCTTCGCGACCACGTCCGGGTTGGCGTTCATCCAGCGGCGGGCGGACTCCTTCTCCTTGCCGGCGCCGCCCTTCTGGAGCTCCACCTCCAGCGAGGCCAGCTGCGCCTCACTGAGCTTGCAGCATCGACGAGGTGCTGGAGGAGACGACCTTGTACTCGCCCTCCAGGCCGTACTCCTTGAGCACCTTCTTGTTGAGGGTGCCCATCATCCCGGCGCTCGACTCGATGCCGATGATCTTGCCCTTGAACTTCTTGCCCTGGCCCTTGAGGTCCTCGAGCGAGTCGATGCCCTTGACGTACGAGGGGACGCTCAGCTCCAGCGAGGTGGGGCCGTACCAGGAACCGAGATCGGTGAGGTTGTCCTTGTACCGGTCCCAGTAGTCCTTGTGCGTCGTCGGCAGCCAGGAGTCGAACTGGACGTCGAGCTGGCCCTGCGCGAGACCCGTGTAGAGCGGACCCGGGTCGAGCTGCTTGACCGTCGTCTTGTATCCCCGGTCCTCCAGCATGTTCTGCCAGAGGTAGGTGGAGGCGATGGCCTCGTCCCAAGGGAAGTAGCCCATGTTGACGGTCTTGCCCGCGTCCTTGCCCTGCTGCGAGCCGCCCGCGCCACCCGGCACCGGGGCCAGCTTGTCGACGAGACCGTCGTTCTTCTTCAGCCAGGCGCGGACGCCGTCCTGCTCCTTGCCCTGGCCGGCGTTCTGGATCTCGTTCTCGAGGCTGCAGCATCGACGAGGTGCTGGAGGAGACGACCTTGTACTCGCCCTCCAGGCCGTACTCCTTGAGCACCTTCTTGTTGAGGGTGCCCATCATCCCGGCGCTGGCCTCGATGCCGATGATCTTGCCGTCGAACTTCTTGCCCTGGCCCTTGAGGTCCTCGAGCGAGTCGATGCCCTTGACGTACGAGGGGACCGTCAGCTCCAGGGACGTCGGGCCGTACCAGGCGCCCATGTCGTCCAGCTGGTCGCTGTACTTGTCCCAGTAGTCCTTGTGCGTGGTGGGCAGCCAGGAGTCCGTCTGGAAGTCGATGTCACCGCGGGCGACACCGGAGTAGAGCGGACCGGCGTCGAGCTGGGTGATCCCGGTCTCGTAGCCGCGCTGCTCCAGGATCTCCTTCCACAGGAACGTGGAGGCGATGCCCTCGTCCCAGGGGATGTAGCCCATGTTGATCTTCTGGCCCTGGCCGACGTCCGAGGCGTCCGCCTGCGAGCCCTTCGCGTCGGAGGAGCCGGCGATGTTGAGGCCGCCCGCGACGAGCGCGAGGACGACGACACCGGTCATGGCGACGGCGGTTCCCGGCTTGTAGTGCGTGAACTTCAGCCGTCGCGCACCGGCGGCGACCTTGGCGGCGGCACGGCGGCCGAGCGGGGAGACCCGCTCGTTGAGCGCACCGGTCATCCGGTCCAGGTACATGGCCAGGATGACGACGGCGATCCCGCTCTCGGCGGCGAGGCCGACCTGGAGCTGGGTGATCGCGGCGTACACCTTCTCGCCGAGGCCGCCCGCGCCGGCCATGCCGCCGATGACGACCATCGACAGGGCCAGCATGATGACCTGGTTGATACCGGCCATGATCGTCGGCAGGGCGAGCGGGAGCTGCACCCGGGTGAGCGTGTGCTTGGGCGAGGTGCCGAAGGCCTCGGCCGCCTCGACCAGCTCGCTGTCGACCTGGCGGATGCCCAGCTCGGTCATACGGACGCCGGGCGGCATCGCGAAGACGATGGTGGCGATCACGCCGGGGGTGACACCCACGCCGAAGAACATGACGCCGGGGATCAGGTAGACGAAGGCGGGCATCGTCTGCATGACGTCGAGCACCGGCCGCAGCGCGGAGCTGACCCGGCTGTTGCGCGCCGCCCAGATACCGGTGGGGACCGCGATCACGATGGTGATGACCGCTGCCACGACCACCAGCGAGAGGGTGGCCATCGCCTCGTCCCAGAGGGCGAGGGAGTCGATGAGCGCGAAGCCCACGAAGGTGGCCACGGCGGGGATCACACCGCGCAGCCAGAAGGCGATGACGGCGAAGATGCCGGCCATCAACAGCGGCTCACCGCCGCCGAGCACGGCGTTGACGCCGTCGTACATGCCGCCGAGGACGGTCTTGATGAAGTCGAAGATCCAGGTGAGGTTCGACTGGAGCCAGTCGACCGCGTCCTCGACCCAGCTGCCGAAGGAGAGCCTAGGCACCGGCGATCACCTTCTTGGCCTCGTCCCGGGGGGCCGGCACCTGGGTGTCGGGCCGGGGGTCCTCCTGTGGCTCCACCTGCGGTTCCTCGCCGAGGGCCGCGAGCAGCCTCTCGCGCGGGACGACGCCGATGACGTCGCCCTCCTCACCGGTGACGGCGACGGCCGCCCCGCTGGTGGAGAAGGGGGTGAAGAGCTCGGCTATGGGGGTCTCCGACGTCACGGTCGCCGGGGCCTCGGCCAGCAGGTCCTCGTCGGAGCGGCCCGTCTCGGGCGCCTCCATGATGGAACCCGCGGTGAGCACCCGGGAGCGGTCGACGTCCTGGATGAAGGACGCGACGTAGTCGTTGGAGGGCCGGACGAGGATGTCCTCGGCGGTGCCCTGCTGCACGATCTCGCCGTCCCGCATCACGGCGATGCGGTCACCGAGGCGCATGGCCTCGTTGAGGTCGTGGGTGATGAAGACGATCGTCTTCTTCAGACGCTTCTGCAGTTCGAGGAGCTGGTCCTGCATGTCACGGCGGATCAGCGGGTCGAGCGCGCTGAAGGACTCGTCCATGAGCAGCAGGTCGGCGTCGGTGGCCAGCGCGCGGGCCAGACCCACGCGCTGCTGCATTCCGCCGGACAGCTCGTCGGGCCAGGACTTCTCCCAGCCCGCGAGTCCGGTCAGCTCCAGCGCCTCGGCGGCACGCGCCTCGCGCTCAGCGCGCGGGACGCCCTGGACCTCCAGGCCGTACGCCGCGTTCTCGAGCACGCTGCGGTGCGGGAAGAGGGCGAAGTGCTGGAAGACCATGCTGATCTTGTTGGAGCGGACGCTGCGCAGGTCACGGGGGCTCAGGGCGGTCAGGTCCTGCCCGTCGAACAGCACACGGCCGGCCGTGGGCTCCAGCAGCCCGTTGAGCATCCGGAGCAAGGTGGACTTCCCGGAACCGGAGAGTCCCATGACGACGAAGATCTGGCCCGGTTCCACGGTGAACGAGGCGTCGATCACCGCTGCGGTCGTTCCGTCGGCGCGCAGCTCGTCGCGGTGGGTACCGCCCTCGAGCTTCCGCACGGCTTGATCGGGTCGTCTGCCGAACACTTTGTACAAGTGCTCGGCTTGCAGCCTGGACACATACACCTCACGCGTTGAACCGAAAACGGTCTGCCACCCCCTTCGGCAGACCGTGGAGCGGTGCGGATTCGGTCCGCAGAGCACGTACCACTGGTTGAAAAATGGACGTGGTCCGCTCCGGTGCCGCGCCTGCCCCCACTTACACGACCCAAACACATGTGTGATCCAGGTCACCCGGAAACCCGCCGGATCCGGGAACCGCGCACTCGCCCCGGGCGCCGTGTCGGTGGGGTGCGGCATGATCGGGGGGTGACGCGACGCCTGATGCTCCTCGACACCGCCTCCTTGTACTTCCGCGCCTACTTCGGCGTCCCGGACTCGGTGCGCGCACCGGACGGCACCCCGGTCAACGCCGTGCGCGGGCTGCTCGACTTCATCGCCCGGCTGGTGCAGGACCACCGTCCGGACGACCTCGTGGCCTGCATGGACGCCGACTGGCGCCCTCAGTGGCGGGTCGACCTGATCCCCACGTACAAGGCCCACCGGGTGGCCGCCGAGACCGCCGAGGGCCTTCCCGACGAGGAGGAGGTCCCCGACACGCTCTCCCCGCAGGTCCCGGTGATCGAGGCCGTGCTGGACGCCCTCGGGATCGCACGGGTGGGGGTCTCCCCGTACGAGGCGGACGACGTGATCGGCACGCTGACCGGGCGGGCCACCGGCCCGGTGGACATCGTGACCGGGGACCGCGACCTCTACCAGCTGGTCGACGACGCCCGCGGTGTGCGGGTGCTCTACCCCCTGAAGGGCGTGGGGACGCTCCAGGTGACGGACGAGGAGTGGCTGCGCGGGAAGTACGGCGTGGACGGTGCCGGGTACGTCGATCTGGCGCTGCTGCGCGGCGATCCGAGCGACGGCCTCCCGGGGGTCCCCGGCATCGGAGAGAAGACGGCGGCGAAGCTGCTGGACGCCTTCGGCGACCTGGCCGGAATCATGGCGGCGGTGGACGACCCCGCCGCCCGGCTGACCCCGTCCCAGCGCAGGCGTCTGGACGAGGCCCGGGACTACGTCGCGGTGGCGCCGAAGGTCGTCCGGGTCGCCGACGACGTCCCGCTCCCCGGGTTCGACCCGGCGCTCCCCCGCGAACCCCGCGATCCGGCCGCCCTGGAGGCCCTCGCGGCCCGGTGGGGCCTCGGGAACTCCCTTCAGCGCCTGCTTCTCACGCTCCAGGCGTGAAGATGCTAGCTTAGGTAAGCCTAAGTGCGCAGGACATCGTTTGTGCCCAGAGCAGGGAGAACCTCGTGGCAGAGCAGCCGCAACGCCGGACACCGCAGGCGCAGGGGGCGCAGGTCCTGCGCACCGAGCAGATCACCCCGCACATGGTGCGCGTGGTCCTCGGTGGCGACGCCCTGGCCGGCTTCGCCCTGGAGGGCTACACCGACCACTACGTCAAGCTGTGCTTCGCTCCGGAGGGCGCCGGCTACAGCCACCCCTTCGACATGGCCGCGATCCGCGAGGAGTACCCGCGCGAGCTGTGGCCCACCACCCGTACGTACACCGTTCGCTCCTGGGACCCCGCCTCGCGCGAGCTGGCCATCGACTTCGTGGTGCACGGCGACGAGGGTCTGGCGGGCCCCTGGGCGGCCCGGGCGCAGCCCGGCGACCAGGTGACCTTCCTGGGACCGGGCGGCGGTTACGCCCCGCAGGCCTCGGCCGGCTGGCACCTGCTGGTGGGCGACGAGAGCGCGCTGCCCGCGATCGCCGCGTCGCTGGAGCAGATGCCCCAGGGTGCGCGGGTGCACGCGTTCGTGGAGGTGCCGGACGCCTCCGAGGAGCAGAAGCTGGTGGCGCCGGACGGTGTCTCGGTGACCTGGCTGCACCGCGGCGACCGGCCGGTCGGCGAGGCCCTCGTCGCGGCCGTGACCGGCCTGGAGTTCCCGGAGGGCGAGGTGCAGGCCTTCGTCCACGGCGAGGCGGGCTTCGTGAAGGAGATCCGGCGCCACCTCCGTCTGGACCGCGGTGTCCCGCTCCGGCAGCTGTCGATCTCGGGTTACTGGCGTCTCGGCAAGAACGACGACGCGTGGCGCGCGGTCAAGCGCGAGTGGAACGAGCAGGTGGAGCGCGAGCAGGAGAGCGCCGCCAGGTAAGCCCTCCACCGCCCGCGGAACCCGGTCGCCGTCCTGGACGCCGGCCGGGTTCCGCGTTTCCCCGTCACGCGGCCAGGCCCACGAATCCGTAGCCTGTTCGACCAATCCGGAGGAACAGCGGCTCCGAATCACCCTAGAAGACGATGCATGCTCCGGGAGGAACGTCCGCGTGAAAGAAGCCGTACACATCAGTGGGGTGCCCTCACCGGGCCCCGGCCTGCAGGAGTTGCTCGTCCAGGTGGCCCGCGGCGACCAGGACGCCTTCACCCAGGTGTACGACCAGGTCAGCGGACCCGTCCTCGGACTGGTGCGGAGCGTGCTCCGGGACCCGGCGCAGTCGGAGGAGGTGGCCCAGGAGGTCCTGGTCGAGGTGTGGCGCACGGCCCCCCGCTACCAGCCTTCGCGCGGCAGCGCCATGAACTGGGTCCTGACGCTCGCCCACCACCGCGCGGTCGACCGGGTCCGGTCGGCCGAGGCGGCCGCGGCACGCGAGCACAAGGCCGCGCTGCTCGACCGCACCCCGGACTTCGACGAGGTGTCCGAGCAGGTGGAGAGCCGTCTGGAGCGCGAGCAGGTGCGACGCTGTCTGCGGACCCTCTCCGAGCTCCAGCGGGAGTCGGTGACGCTGGCGTACTACCGCGGGCTGACCTATCGCGAGGTCGGCGAACTGCTGTCCGTACCACTGGGAACCATCAAGACACGGCTGCGCGACGGACTCATCCGGCTGCGCGACTGCCTGGGGGTGAGCGCATGAGCACGGCCGAACTGCACACGCTGACCGGGGCCTACGCACTGCACGCGTTGCCGGAGGACGAGCGGATCGCGTTCGAACGGCATCTGGGCGCCTGCGAGGCGTGCGCCCAGGAGGTACGGGAGCTGTCGGCCACCGCCGCGCGGCTCGGACTCGCCGTGTCGGCCACTCCGCCGCCCGCGCTCCGCGACCGGGTGCTGCGGGAGATCACGACGGTGCGGCAGGAGCCCCCGCCGCACGGCCGCAGTCCTCGCGCCGGGGCGGTCACCGGGCGGGCGGGCCGCTGGTCGACGTACGCGCTCGCCGCCTGTGTCGCCGCCGCTGCCGCCTTCGGCGGGGTCGCCGTGTGGCAGAACCAGGTCGCCCAGGACGCCCGGCAGGAGACCGACCGGGCCCAGCAGCACAACGAGCAGGTGGCGCGGGTGCTCACCGCGTCGGATGCCCGGACGACCACCGCGGACCTGGGGGGCGGCGCCCGGGGCACCGTGGTCGTCTCGAAGAGCGTGAACCGGGCGGTCTTCCTGGCTTCGGACATGGCGCAGCCACCGGGCGGCAAGGTCTACCAGCTGTGGTTCAACGACGCCGGAGCCATGCGTTCGGCCGGACTCATGAACCCGTCCGCGACGGACGACGCGGTGCTGCTGGACGGGCCCGTGGACCGTGCTTCCGGCATGGGCATCACGGTGGAGCCGGCGGGCGGTTCCGACGAGCCGACCTCGTCGCCGGTGGCGCTGATGGACTTCCGCGACGCCTGATCCCCGATCCCGCCACGCTGTCCGCGCTCCCCGGTCCCCGCCTCCGTACGAGGCGGGGACCGGGGAGTCCGCGTTCTCCTGAGTAGCGGCGTCCGGGGAGCTGATGCAGGGTGAGCAGGGGCGCGTCCGTCTCCGATCGCCGATCACGGGGCGGGGCACGCGCGGCGACACCGACCATCACAGCGCCCGAGGGGCAGGTGGGGCCATGAGCACCGTCGAGGAGACGATCGTCGTAGCCGTGCCGGTCGGCACCGCCTACAACCAGTGGACGCAGTTCAAGAGCTTCCCCCGGTTCATGGCCGTCGTGAAGGGGGTCGAGCAGATCCGCCCCAATCTGACCCGCTGGGTGATCGGCCTCGGCCCGGTGCGACACGAGTTCGACGCGGAGATCGTGGACCAGCGGCCCGACTCCCTCGTGAGGTGGCGGAGTCTCGGTCCGCGTCTCGCCCACCGGGGCGAGGTGTCGTTCCGCGCGACGGAAGCGGACCGCACCGAGGTGTCCGTACGCATCGACCTCAGGTCCCACGGCGCCGCAGATCCTCGCACGCACGCCGGCCGCCTCGTACGTCGTGCGCTGCGGGCCGAACTCGGTCACTTCAAGGAGTTCATCGAGGGCCTGGGACGCGAGGGCGGGGCCTGGCGCGGAACCATCCGCGGCGGCCACGTCCGGCCCCTGGGGACGGAGCCGGCCAGGAGCCGGGTCCCTCACTGGCCCGTCGGCTGACCGTCCGTCCGTCGGAGAGCACGAGAGCGAGAGGGCACGTCCCATGAAGAAGGCCCCGCGTGAAGAGCCGGACGAACGGCTGAACGTGACTCCGCCCAAGACATGGGCCACCGGGGTGCCCGCCGTGACGCACGCCCTGGAGTACTCCCTCGCGGAGACGTCGGTGCGGCGGACCGGACTGACGCTCCTGACCATGAACCAGGTGGGCGGGATCGACTGCCCCGGGTGCGCCTGGGCGGATCCGGCTCCTGGGCACCGGCACGTCAACGAGTACTGCGAGAACGGCGCCAAGCACATCAACGACGAGGCGACGTCCCGGCGTGTCACGGCGGACTTCTTCCGCAGGCACACGGTCTCCGGACTGGGCCGTCGGTCCGACCGGTGGCTCAACCAGCAGGGCCGGCTCACCGAGCCGATGGTCAAGCGGCCCGGCGCGGATCACTACGAGCCGATCAGCTGGCACGACGCCCTCGGACTGCTGGCCGACGAGCTGAGGTCGCTGGACTCACCGGACGAGGCGGTCTTCTACACCTCGGGCCGGGTCAGCAACGAGGCGGCGTTCCTCCTGCAGCTCTTCGCCAGGGCCTTCGGCACCAACAACCTGCCCGACTGCAGCAACATGTGCCACGAGTCCAGCGGGTTCGCCCTGCACGAGACCCTGGGCACGGGCAAGGGCACGGTGAGTCTGGACGATCTCCACCACGCCGACCTGATCCTCGTGGTGGGGCAGAACCCCGGGACCAACCACCCGCGTCAGCTGTCGGCTCTGGAGGAGGCCAAACGCAACGGCGCCCGCGTCATCGCGGTGAACGCCCTGCCGGAGGCGGGTCTCCTGCGGTTCAGGAACCCCCAGAAGGCACGCGGGATCATCGGACGCGGGGTACCGATCGCCGATCAGTTCCTCCAGATCCGCAGCGGTGGCGATCTCGCGCTGTTCCAGGGCCTGAACCGGCTGCTGCTGGAGGCGGAGGACGCGCGGCCGGGCACCGTCCTGGACCAGGACTTCATCCGCTCCGACACCAGTGGCTTCGAGGAGTTCTCCCGCCACGCCCGGACCGTGGCCTGGGAGGACGTCCTCGTCGCGACCGGGCTGACCCGCGGCGAGATCGAGAAGGTCAGGGACGAGGTCCTGCGCAGCGAGCGCGTCGTCGTCTGCTGGGCGATGGGCGTGACACAGCACCGGCACGGGGTCCCCACGATCCGGGAGATCGTCAACTTCCTGCTGCTGCGCGGCAACCTCGGCAAGGCGGGGGCCGGGGCGTGCCCGGTCCGCGGGCACAGCAACGTCCAGGGTGACCGGACGATGGGCGTGTGGGAGCAGATGCCCGACTCCTTCCTCGACGCGCTGCGGGAGGAGTTCGGCTTCGAGCCGCCCCGCGCCCACGGGTTCGACTCGGTCAACGCGATCAGGGCCATGGGCGAAGGCCGGGTCAAGGTGTTCGTCGGTGTCGCGGGCAACTTCGTCCGGGCCGCTCCGGACAGCGACGTCACCGAGGACGCCATGCGGCGCTGCCGTCTCACCGTGCACGTCTCCACCAAGCTCAACAGGTCCCACACGGTGTGCGGCGAGACCGCGCTGATCCTGCCGACCCTGGGCCGCACCGAACGGGACATCCAGGCGACGGGCGAGCAGTTCGTCACCGTGGAGAACTCGATGAGCGAGGTGCACAGCTCCCACGGGCGCCTTGAGCCGGCTTCCAAGGTCCTGCTCAGCGAGGTCGCCATCCTGTGCCGGCTCGCCGCCCGGACCCTCGACGCGAGCGCGGGAATCCCCTGGGCGGAGTTCGAGGCGGACTACGGCACCATCCGGAACCGGATCGCCCGCATCGTGCCCGGGCTGCACGACTTCAACCGGCGGGTGGCCCGTCCCGGTGGCATCAGGCTGCCCAACCCCGTCAACGAGGGCGTCTACGGCACCGCCACCGGCAAGGCCATGTTCACCCGCAACGCCTGGCAGATGCTGCACGCTCCCGACGGGCATCTGGTGTTGCAGAGCCTGCGCTCCCACGATCAGTGGAACACCGTCCCCTACACGGACGACGACCGCTACCGGGGCATCCACGGGAGCCGCCGCGTGGTCCTCGTGAACCCGCAGGACGTGACCCGTCTCGGACTGGCACCGGGGCAGAAGGTCGACCTGGTGAGTGTCTGGGCCGGCGGCGCGGATCGCCGCGCGGAGGACTTCACGGTGGTTGCCTACCCGACGTCCCCCGGCTGCGCCGCCGCCTACTACCCCGAGACCAACGTGCTGCTGCCGCTGGACAGTGTCGCCGAGTCGAGCAACCAGCCGACCGCCAAGGGCATGGTCGTCCGGCTGGAGCCGAGGGGGTAGCCGAAGCCGGCCGCGCCCGTCACGCGACGCCCGGCCCCACCGCGCGGACGAGCCCGGGCCGGTCGGTGTCCCGAGGCCGCCCAGGGACCCGGCACCGCGCGCCTCGTGGCGAGGCGGGCGGTGCCGGACCGGGCGGCACACGCGGTCCGGTCAGCGCCTGCGGGGCGGCCGCGGGAAGAAGCCACTGGTGCGAGCGAGGTACTCGGCGTAGCCCGGCCGGCCCTCCATGTGCCGCTCCAGCAGCGCCTTGCCGCTCCCCTTGGTCAGCAGGAGGCTCATCACCACGGGTGAGACGAGCGTGGTGGCCGCCACCGCGGGGTCGGCGCAGACGACGAGGAACAGTCCCCACCAGACGCAGAAGTCACCGAAGTAGTTCGGGTGCCGGGTCCATGACCACAGCCCCCGGTCCATGATCCGGCCCTTGTTGGCCGGGTCGCGCTTGAACCGGGCCAGCTGCGCGTCCCCCACCGCCTCGAAGGCGAGCCCCACGGCCCACACCGCCGCACCGGCCCAGGCCCACGCGTCCAGCGGCCCCGGCAGGTAGTACCCGGCCTGCACGGGCAGGGAGATGAGCCAGACCAGCGCGCCCTGGAGCAGGTACACCTTCCGCAGGGCGTACAGGTCGGGATGGCCCGGCGCCTTGGCCAGCATGGCCGCGTAGCGGGGGTCCTCCCCGTGGCCACGGCCCCGCCGGCCGATGTGCACGGCCAGGCGCACGCCCCAGACCGCGGTCAGCACGGTCAGCAGCAGGCGGCGCCCCTGGTCGCCGTCGCCGTCGGCCGACATGACGTACGAGGCGAGGGCGACGGCGGCGAAGCCGAGACCCCAGGCGACGTCGACGATCCGGTGCACGCGCTTGCGCAGGGCGATCAGGAACGTCACGAGCATCACGCCGAGGGCGGCTCCCGCGGCCGCGCCCAGATTCGTGGCGAACGCCTGCCAGGCGAAGCCGTTCACCGGCCGGCCCCGGCACGCGGCCCGGCGACGACGGGCTCGTCCGGAGCGTCGCCGCCCCGTCCGGCCACGCCGAGGCCTTCGTACCATCCGTGGCGGGTCGGGGGCATGCCCACCGCACCCTCCGCGTCCGGCCGGACCGAGAGGATCTGGTCCACGCCCATGCGCCGCTCCTCGAAGGCGAGGGCACCGCCCACCAGGTAGAGGCGCCACACCCGGGCGGTCTCCTCGCCGACGAGGGCCGTGAACTGGGGCCAGCGTTCCTCCAGCGTCCGGTGCCAGGCCTCGACGGTCCGCACGTAGTGCTCGCGCATCGACTCCACGTCACGCACCTCGAGACCCGCCCCTTCGAGGAGCCCGACCGTCTCCCCGAGAGGGCGCATGTGCATGTCCGGGGCGATGTACGACTCGATGAAGGCGCCGCCGCCGGGGGCGGTGGAGCCGCGGGACATCTGCTGGACCAGGGCGCGGCCCTGCGGCCGGAGCACCGAGTGCAGCAGCGCGGTGAAGGCCGGGTACTCGGCGTCCCCGACGTGCTCCCCCATCTCGACGGTGGACACCGCGTCGTACCCGCCGCGGAAGTCCGGCAGGCCGGCGACGTCACGGTAGTCGCAGCAGTGCACCTCGACGAGGTCCTCCAGGCCGCGCTCCGTCACCTGTCCGCGTACGTACGCCGCCTGTTCCCTGGCCAGGGTGACCGCCGTGACGCGGACCCCGTGCCGGGCCGCCGCGTGGAGCGTCAGGGAACCCCAGCCGCAGCCGATGTCGAGGAGGCGTGCGCCGGGAGTCAGCCCCAGCTTCCGGCAGATCAGCTCCAGCTTGTCGCGCTGGGCGTCGGCAGGGCCGTAGTCCGGGCCGGTGCCGGTCCAGTAGCCGCACGAGTAGGCCATGGTCTCGTCGAGCAGCAGGGAGTAGAAGGCGTTCGACAGGTCGTAGTGGTGGCTGATGGCCGCACGGTCGCGGGCCTTGCTGTGCAGTGCCCCGCTGAGCCCGGCCCGGGCGGCGGGAACCGGCGGGCGCGGGCCGACCGCGCCGAGGCGCAGCGCGGTCCCGGCCGCCCGGAGGCGGTCGGCGACACCGGGACGGGGCAGGTCGAGACCCTGTTCCCGTGAGGCGCGGCGCATGGCGCGCAGCCCTTCCGCGAGGTCGTCGGCGATGTCGATGTCACCGGTGATGTAGGCCTCGGCGAGACCGAGCTCGCCCGGCTGCCACAGCAGTCGGCGCAGCGCGCGGCGGGAGCGCACATGGACCGTGGGAGCGTCCTCGGGACCGGTCTCGCTGCCGTCCCACATCCTGATCCTGACCGGCGGCGGGCCGCCGAGGAACTGCTCGACCACCGGCGCGATCCGCTGCGCAGCTCCGGTGCCCGGGGTGTCGGTAAAGGTGTTCACGCGGTGTCCTCACGGGTCAGGAGAAGCTGCTGCACATCGAGGTAACCGGACCGGAATCCGGCCTCGGAGTAGGCGAGGTAGAAGGTCCACATACGGCGGAAGGTCGCGTCGAAGCCGAGCGCGTCGACCTCGGCGGCCCGCTCCTCGAACCGTTCCCGCCACAGCCGCAGGGTCTCGGCGTAGTGCATGCCGAAGGTGCTGCGCTGTCTCGTCCGCAGTCCCGTGTGGGCGGTGGTGACGCGTTCGACCGCCTCGGTGGAGGGGAGGAGTCCGCCCGGGAAGATGTACTTCTGGATCCAGGTGTAGGTGCTGCGGCTGGCGAGCATCCGGTCGTCCGGCATGGTGATGGCCTGGAGCGCGATGCGGCCGCCGGGGGCGAGGCAGCGCTCCAGTGTCCGGAAGTACACGGGCCAGAACTCCTCGCCGACGGCCTCGATCATCTCGACGCTGACGATCGCGTCGTACTCCCCGGTGACGTCCCGGTAGTCGCAGAGCCGCACGTCCACCCGGTCCTCGTGGCCGGCCTCCCGGATACGGCCCCTGGCCAGCTCCTGCTGCTCCCTGGAGAGCGTGAGGGTGGTGACGCGGGCGCCCCGCGCGGCGGCACGGAGGGCGAGTTCGCCCCAGCCGGTGCCGATCTCCAGCAGTTCGGTGCCGGGGCCCACGCCGGCCAGGTCCAGCAGCAGGTCGATCTTGCGGTGCTGGGCGGCGGGCAGCAGGTCGTACTCCGCCGGGAAACCGCGGAAGACCGCCGAGGAGTAGGTCAGCGTGTCGTCGAGGAAGAGGGCGAAGAGGTCGTTCGACAGGTCGTAGTGGTGGCTGATGTTGTCGCGTGAGCCCTCGGGGGTGTTCGCCTGCGAGGCGGGCTGCCGCAGGGCCCACAGACCGCGCAGCTTCTGCAGCGGTGCGGGGACGAGGTCCGCCGCGTTCGCGGCGAGGACGCTCAGCACCCCGACGAGGTCGGGCGAGTCCCACTCACCGGCCATGTACGACTCACCGAAGCCGATGAGCCCGCCCGCGCCGATCCGCCGGAAGAACGCGTCGGGCCGGCGGATCTCCATGAGCGGGCCGCCCAGCCCGATGCTGTCGCGGCCGGCCAGCCGGGCACGCAGCGGAAGCCGGGACAGCGCGTGCCGTACGAGCCGTTCGGCCACGGCCGTCCTCATCCCGGAGGCCCGTGGCTGTGCGGCGACATCGGGCCATCTGGCCGCGTCCACCCCGGTCAGGGAGTTCGTGGCCGCCCGTGTCTGGGCCGGGATCGTGCCGCTGCGGGCAGGCGCGACGGGAGAGGTGGGCGGAGTGGGAGAGGTGGGCACCTTCACTGCATGCCTTCCTGGGTGTGGTGGGAGGGACGGGGCTGTACGGGCAGCCGCCGCAGGAACAGCCGGATGCCGTGCAGCCGGATCGCGGCGGACACGACCGCCGTGGAGAAGGGGTGACGGAGGAACAGCCTCAGCAGCTGCCCGGGCGTGCCGGGGCGCCGGGTGCCGTGGACGGTCGCCGTGAACGGGCGGGCGTCCTCGCGCTCCAGGTGGATCGTCAGGCTCAGCCGCCTGTCCGGCTCGGGCAGCCGCATGCGGTAGTCGCCGTCGACCGGGAAGAACGGCGAGACGTAGAAGTCCTTGCGGGTCTCCGCACGGTCCGCGGCGTCCGGACGCAGCAGGTAGCAGTGGCGCTCCCCGTAGGTGTTGTGCACCTCGGCGACCACGCAGAGCGGGCTGCCGTCGGAGCGGCGGCACCAGTAGACGGTCAGAGGGTTGAAGACGTGGCCGAGGACACGGGCCTGGGTGAGCATCGTGACGGTGCCGTCGGCGAGGTCGACCCCCCTGCTGCTCAGGAACCGTTCGAGTCCGGCGCGGACGGTGGGCGCCGTGCCCCCGAAGTGGTCCCGGGCGTCGAAACCGGCCAGCGGGCGCAGGAGCGCGGGCAGCTCGGGCGGGCGGTCGGGGTCGATGAGCCACAGATAGGTGCGGTGCCGCAGGGCGTACCTGCGGGGCGCCGTCCGCACATGCGTGATGGTGCACGGGTAGAGGGAGCTGTTCACCAGGCCACCCCGAGGGCTGCGGCCGCCTCGACGCCCGAACGGCAGCCGTCCTCGTGGAACCCCCAGCCGTGGTACGCCCCGGCGTAGGCGGTGACCGGTCCCGACAGAGCGGGCAGCCGGGCCTGGGCGGCGACCGACTCGGGGGTGAAGACGGGGTGTTCGTACACCATCCGGGCCCGTACGCGGTCCGGGTCGACCCGGTCGGCGCCGTTCAGCGTGACGACGAACCGCTCGGGCGCGTCCAGCCTCTGGAGGCGGTTCATGTCGTAGCTGACGGTGACCCGGTCGGCGTCGGCGGCGCACGACGGCATCAGGTAGTTCCAGGAGGCCGCGGCCCCCCGGCTGCGGGGCAGCAGCGTGGTGTCGGTGTGCAGGAGCGTCGGGTTGCGGGAGTAGCGGAACGCCCCGAGCGTCCGGCGCTCCTCCTCGGTCGGATCGGCGAGCAGCCGGAGCGCCTGGTCGGGGTGGGTGGCGAGGACCACGGCGTCGTAGTCCTCGGTGGTGCCGTCCTCGGTGACGATCTCCACGCCGTCGCTGTGCCTGCGGACCGTCCGGACGGGGGTGGCCGTCCGGACGGAGTGGACCTGCTTGACGATGCGGTCGACGTACTCGCGCGACCCGCCGGTGACGGTCCGCCAGACCGGGGAGTCGCCGATCGTGAGCATCCCGTGGTGCTGGAGGAAACGGAACAGGTAGCGGGCGGGGTAGCGCAGCGCGGTCACCGGGTCGCAGGACCAGACGGCGGAGACCATCGGGGTGAGGAAGTGCGCGCAGAAGTAGGGCGAGAACCGTCCGCGCGCCGCGAACTCCCCCAGGGTCATGGCCCCGGTCCCCTCCGGCATGGCGAGGAGCGCCCGGGCCGCCCGGTGGAACCGCGGCACCTCGGTCAGCATCCGGAGGTACGGGCCGCGGACCAGGGACGCGGGGCGGGCGAAGAGCCCGGCGGCGCCCCGGGCTCCCGCGTACTCGAGTCCGCACCCCTCGCAGCGCACGGACATGCTCATCTCGGACTCCTGGGTGGCCACGCCGAGTTCGCCGAAGAGCCGGAGGAGGTTCGGGTACGTCCGCCGGTTGTGCACGATGAACCCGGAGTCGACGCGGTGCGTCCGGCCGTCCGACGAGGTCAGATCGTGGGTGTGCGCGTGGCCGCCGACGCGCCCGTCCGCCTCGAGGAGCGTCACGTCGTGCGCCTTGCCCAGGACGTGCGCCGCGGTGAGTCCCGCCACCCCGCTGCCCACTACGGCTGTGCGCCGCCGCTCGCCTGTCATTCGGGTTCCTTCCGGTCATGCATGCCGTGCGGGGGCCGATTCCCAGTGCCCCTCAGAGGTCATTCGGAGCAGCGGGCCTCGCGGATTGGCCGATGATCGGACTTCCTTCGATCGAGTGAATGACCAATCCGCCTGGCGATCCGCGCCGAATTCCCGGCGTGACAACAGACCAAGACGTTTCGCAGAAGCAAGGGGCCGCCCGTTCCCGGCGATCCCGCCGGGTGCGCGCCGCGTTCGCCGCACTCGGCGGTCTGATCGCCGGGTTCACGGCCCTGTGCGTCGCCGAACTGGTCGCGGCTGCCGTGCGTCCAGAAGCGGGTCCGGTCACCGCCGTGGGCGGGGCGGTCATCGACCGCACTCCCGCGGCCGTCAAGGACTTCGCGGTACGGAACTTCGGCACCGACGACAAGCTGGTCCTGCAGCTCGGCATCCTCGTCCTCCTGGCGGTCTTCGCCATGGCGGTGGGGGTGCTCGCGCTGCGGCACCGGTGGACCGGCGCGGCGGCCGTCCTGGTCTTCGGTGTGGTCGGGGCAGTGTCCGCGGCCGGGCGGCCCGAGGGCCGTCCGCTCGACGTACTGCCCTCGGTCGTGGGCGCGCTGGTGGCCGCAGGAGTGCTGTATCTCCTGACCGGACGGCTGGCCCCCGTCACCGTTCCGCCTCCCGCGGCTGGGGAGACGGGCGGGGACGGGGAACAGGGCGCCTTCGACCGCCGCGGGTTCGTCGTCGCGGCGACCGCAGCGGCGGCGGCCTCGGCCGGTGCGGGACTTCTGGGGCGACGGCTCCAGGCGGACCGGCTGGCCGGGGTCTCCGCCTCGCGGGGTGACATCGCGCTCCCCGCACCGGGCTCACCCGCCCCCGCGATACCGGGCGGAGCGGACCTGGGCATCCGCGGCCTGAGCTCGTTCACCACCCCGAACAAGGACTTCTACCGGGTGGACACCGCCTTGGTGGTCCCGCGTGTCGACGCCGACCGGTGGCGGCTGCGGATCCACGGGAAGGGGGTGGCGCGACCCGTCACCCTCACCTTCCAGGACCTCCTGGGGCGCGAGCTCGTCGAGCGCGACATCACCCTGACCTGTGTGTCCAACCAGGTGGGCGGTCCGTACGTCGGCACCGCGCGGTGGATCGGCGTGCGTCTGGCCGATCTGCTGCGCGAGGCGGGTGTGAAGCCCCCGTCGAAGGGCGGGCCGGCGGACCAGATCGTGTCGCGCTCCGTGGACGGGATGACGATCGGCACGCCGGTCGAGGACGTCATGGACGGGCGCGACGCCCTGCTCGCGGTCGGTATGAACGGCGAACCCCTGCCGTTCGACCACGGCTTCCCCGTCCGGATGGTCGTCCCGGGCCTCTACGGCTACGTCTCGGCGTGCAAGTGGATCCAGGACATCGAGCTCACGACGTTCGACGCGTACGACGCCTACTGGGTCAAGCGTGACTGGTCCCGCGAGGCTCCGATCAAGACCCAGTCACGGATCGACACGCCTCGCCCGTTCGCCGCACCGCGCGCCGGGACGGTGCCGGTCGCCGGTGTCGCCTGGGCCCAGCACCGCGGCATCGCCCGGGTCGAGGTCCGGGTCGACGGCGGCGAGTGGCACACCGCGAAGCTGGCGGCGGAGGCCGGCCGTGACACCTGGCGCCAGTGGGTGTGGGAGTGGCCCGCCACGACGGGCCACCACACCCTCGAGGTCCGGGCGACGGACCGCACCGGCGCCACGCAGACCGACAAACGGGTCGGCACCGTGCCCGACGGTGCGACCGGGTGGCACTCGGTGGTGGTCGACGTGACCTGACCACCGCTGCTCCCACCGAATCTCTCTTTCCCTTCCCTCTGTCAACAACGATCCACTCAGGAGAACATCATGAACACCCGTCACCTTCGCCGCGTCGCCGTCGCCGTCTCCGCCGCCGCCCTGCTGCCCCTGGCGCTGACCGCCTGCTCCGGCGACTCCGACACCTCGTCCGACGCCGGTGCGGACAAGGCCGCGTCGAGCGCTCCCGCCAAGGCGACCGAGAGCGCCGCGACCATGGACGAGCCGTTCGGCCCGGGCTGTGCGTCGGTCCCGAAGGAGGGCGCGGGCTCGTTCAAGGGCATGGCGCAGGACCCGGTCGCCACGGCCGCGTCGAACAACCCGGCGCTGTCCACCCTGGTGGCGGCCGTCAAGCAGGCCGGCCTCGTCGACACCCTGAACAGCGCCGAGAACATCACGGTGTTCGCCCCCACCAACGACGCCTTCGCCAAGATCCCGAAGGCCGACCTGGACAAGCTGCTCGCGAACAAGGCCGAGCTCACCAAGGTGCTCACCGCGCACGTGGTCGGCGAGAAGCTGACGCCGATGCAGTTGGAGAAGGGGTCGTTCGACACGCTCGCCAAGACCAAGCTGACGACGGCGGGATCGGGCGAGGAGTACACCGTGAACGACTCCTCCAAGGTCGTCTGCGGCAACGTCCCGACCGCCAACGCCACGGTCTACATCGTCGACACCGTCCTGATGCCGGCCGCCTGACCCCCCGCCGTACCGTCGGTCCGCTGACGGGATGACGCCGACGAGCCCCGAGGACCGCGCTCTCCGACCTGACCGGAGCGGCGCGGACCGCGGGGCTCGTGCCGTCGGCGTAGTGGCCGGTTCCGCGGGCATCGGCGCACCCAGGGCTCCCGCCACACACTCCCGGATGCTCTGAAATCGAACCCCGCCGCCTCGACGGATCCGCAGGATTCGGCCGCCGGGAGAACTACACATAAGGGTCATATAAGAGCACACTGGTGGGGAGAGCTGATGACCGCGCTTCCTCGTCGCGGTCGCTCCAGCAAGTGCGAAGGAGAACCTCCTCATGAGTAACATCTCGCACACCGGAAGGGACGTTTCCGGTCACACCGGAAGGGACATCTCCGGGCACCCCGACGCCGACGAGATGCGCGCGCGCCACGACCGCGTGATCAGCGGGCGCCGCACCACAGCGATGGCGGACGCGCCGGTCTTCCTGGTCGGTCTGTACTGCGCGGTCTCCCCGTGGGTGCTCCACTTCACCGCGAACCAGCCCGACCTGGTGACGCACAACCTCGTCATCGGTATCGCGATCGCCGTGCTGGCCCTCTGCTTCACGGCCATGCCGGAGCGGATGACCGGGATGAGCCTGGCCATCGTCGCGCTCGGCGCCTGGCTGATCGTCTCGACCTGGGTCGTGGGACAGAGCCCCGACACGGGCGTCATCCTCAACAACGTGATCGTCGGTGGACTGGCGGTCGTGCTGGGGGCGGCCTGCGCGGGACTTTCGATGAAGAACAAGAAGACCTGACAGGAGAACACACCGAAGTGGCCACCGGCAGGGACAGCCCGCCCGTGGCCACTCGTCGGTTCACCCGTCCTCGGTGGGTCTCACCCCACCGAGCTGTACGCCACCACGCCCCGCAGCACGGCGTCGACGGCCTTGTGCGCGTTCTTCGCGACCGAACTCCCGTCCCTGGGAGCCGCGGCCGCGATCTGCCCGAGCACGTCGATGACCTGCTTGCACCACCGCACGAAGTCACCGGCCGGCATCTCCGCCTCGCGGAGCACCTCGTCGAGCGACCGGCCGGAGGCCCACATGTAGACCGCCCAGGCGAAGCCGAGGTCGGGCTCGCGCTGGCCGACTCCTTCCGTCTGGCTGATCTTGAACTCCTCCTCCAGGGCGTCGAGCCGGCCCCAGATGCGGACCATCTCGCCCATCGCGGCCTTCGCCGGTCCGGAGGGCAGCTTGGGGGCGACCGCGTCGTCCGCCTGGCGTGCCTCGTAGACCAGCGCCGAGACGCAGGCGGCGAGTTCCGCGGGATTCAGTCCTTCCCAGACGCCGTCCCGGAGACACTCGCTGGCCAGCAGGTCCAGCTCGCCGTAGAGCCGCGCCAGCCGGCGGCCGTTCTCGGTGACCTCGTTGCCCCGCAGGTAGTCGAGCTCCGTCAGCAGCGCGACGATGCGGTCGAAGGTCCGGGCGATGGTGTTCGTCCGGCCCTCGATCCGGTGCTCCAGCTGCCGGGTGTCGCGCTGCAGCCGGTGGTACCGCTCCGCCCAACGGGCGTGGTCCTCGCGCTCGTCGCACCCATGGCAGGGGTGCGCGCGCAGCTCGGTCCGCAGCCGGGCGATCTCCCGGTCGTCGGCCGCGGCGGCACGCTGCTTGCGGTGCCGGCCCGGGTCGATGTGCCCCGCCTTGCTCCGCAGCGCGGAGGCGAGGTCACGCCGTGACTGCGGCGAACGCGGGTTGAACGACTTGGGCACCCGCATCCGCTCCAGCGGCTCGACCGGCACCGGGAAGTCGATGTGGGCCAGCCGCTTGACCTGCCGCTCGGCGGTCAGCACCAGCGGACGCGGTCCGTCGTGGTACTCCAGCCCCCGGTGCCTGTCGGTCCGCCCCGCCGGCAGCCCCGGGTCGAGCACCAGCGCGAGCCCGGCGAACTTGCCCGTGGGCACGTGGATGACGTCACCGGGCTTCAGCTTCTCCAGGGACGACGCCGCCGCCGCACGACGCTGGGCCGCCCCCTGCTTCGCCAGTTCCGTTTCGCGGTCCTTGAGGTCGCGGCGCAGCCGCGCGTACTCCTCGAAGTCCCCGAGGTGGCAGGTCATGCCCTCCTTGTAGCCCGCGAGGCCCTCCTCGTTGCGCTGGACCTGCCGGGAGATCCCGACGACGGACCGGTCCGCCTGGAACTGCGCGAACGAGGTCTCGAGCAGCTCGCGCGAACGGTGCCGTCCGAACTGCTGCACGAGGTTGACGGCCATGTTGTACGAGGGCCGGAAGCTGGAACGCAGCGGGTACGTACGCGTGCCCGCGAGTCCGGCGAGGGCACCGGGGTCCATTCCCCGCTGCCACAGGACGACCGCGTGCCCCTCGACGTCGATGCCCCGGCGCCCGGCCCGGCCGGTCAGCTGGGTGTACTCGCCAGGCGTGATGTCCGCGTGCTGCTCGCCGTTCCACTTGACGAGCTTCTCCAGTACCACGGAGCGTGCGGGCATGTTGATGCCGAGGGCCAGGGTCTCGGTGGCGAAGACCGCCTTGACCAGGCCGCGGACGAACAGCTCCTCCACGACCTCCTTGAACGTCGGCAGCATCCCGGCGTGGTGCGCGGCGATGCCCCGCTCCAGGCCCTCGAGCCACTCGTAGTACCCGAGGACGTGGAGGTCCTCGGGCGGGATGGACGCCGTCCGCTCCTCGACGATCTCCCGCACCAGCTGGCGCTTGTCCTCGTCGTTCAGCCGCAGCCCGGCCTGGAGGCACTGCTGGACGGCCGCCTGGCAGCCGGCCCGGCTGAAGATGAAGGTGATCGCGGGCAGCAGCCCCTCGGCGTCGAGCCGGTCGATGACCTCGGGCCTGGACGGGGTCCAGATACGGCTGCGCTGACGGCGCTCGCGTTCGCGGTCCGCCTCGCGCACCATCTTCCCGCGCCGGCGCTCGCGCGGGTTGTATCCGCGCTGGTTCTCCATCCGGGCGAGCCGGACCAGATCCGGGCTGACCTCACGCCGGCCGGTGCCCCTGCCGCCGTGGTCGGTCTCCTCCTCGAAGAGGTCGTACATCCGGCGTCCGGCCATGACGTGCTGCCACAGCGGCACGGGCCGGTGCTCGGAGACGATCACCTGTGTGTCGCCCCGGACGGTGTCCAGCCAGTCACCGAACTCCTCGGCGTTGGACACGGTCGCGGAGAGCGACACCAGAGTCACGGACTCCGGGAGGTGGATGATCACTTCCTCCCACACGGCACCCCGGAAGCGGTCGGAGAGGTAGTGCACCTCGTCCATGACCACGTAGCCGAGGCCGGTGAGGGCCTGGGAGCCCGCGTACAGCATGTTGCGCAGGACCTCGGTCGTCATCACGACCACGGGAGCGTCCGCGTTGACGCTGTTGTCACCGGTCAGCAGACCGACCTTGTCCGCGCCGTAACGCCGGACGAGATCGGCGAACTTCTGGTTGGACAGGGCCTTGATCGGCGTGGTGTAGAAACACTTGCGGCCCTGCTGCAGAGCCAGGTGAACGGCGAATTCACCGACGATCGTCTTGCCCGACCCGGTGGGGGCCGCGACCAGCACCCCCTTGCCGGCCTCCAACGCCTGGCAGGCCTCGATCTGGAACGGGTCCAGTCCGAATTCGTACATCTCGCGGAAGGGCCCGAGGGCGGTGGCCTGCTCGGCCGCACGGACCCGGGACGCCTGGTATCGCTCAGCTGGTGAGAGGTCCTCTGTCATCTTGATACGAGCCTACCCGCCTCGTATGACAGTCAGCCCGATCTTTGTTTCACGGTGCGAGGACCCGCACCGCGCCGGGTACGCAGGTGACGTCGAGCGGCAGCGGGCCCAGCGGCTCGCCGTCCGCGTACGCCGTGACCCCGGCCGCGGCGAGCGATATCGACGACACACGGTGGACGGTGACCGCGGGATGGCCGAGGTGCGTCCCCCTGTACACCTTGGGGAAGACCTTGAGCAGGGTGGTCCGGCTGCAGTCACCGACCACGGTGACGTCGAGGAGCCCGTCGTCCATGACCGCGTCGGCGCAGATCCGCATGCCACCGCCGTAGGTGGTGCCGTTGCCCACCGCTATCAGCGTCGCCTCGACCTCGGTCACCGGGCCGTCGTCCAGACGGAGGCGGTAGGGGATCGGCCGGAAGGCCGCCAGCTCGGCGAGGATCGCCAGGTCGTACTTGAAGCGGCCCCCGATCCAGCGCATCCGGTTCCCCCGGTCGTTGACCCGCGAGTCGAAGCCGGAGGCCAGCACCGAGCCGAACCAGCGCTCCCCGACCCGGCCCAGGTCGATCGAGCGGACCGTGCCGGCCTTGAGCGCCTCGGCGGCCAGCCGCCCGGCGGCGGCGGGATCACGGATCGGCAGACCGAGGGCACGGGCGAAGTCGTTCCCGGTGCCCACGGCGACGGCACCGAGCGGCGTAGCCGTACCCGCGACGGCCTGCAGCGCGAGGGACATCATGCCGTCCCCGCCGACGGTGATGAGCGCTCCGGTCCCGCCGGCCACGGCCTCCCGGGCCCTCCGCAGGGCGTTGTCCGCGTCCTCACCGAGGACGGTCCGTACGGAGAAGCCGGCGTCCCGCAGCGCGGAAGCGGCCGGCTGCGCGGCACGCGCGCCCCGGCCGCTTCCCGCGGTGGGATTGACGAAGAGGGTGATCTCGCTGGTCACCCGCGGGACCTTACAAGGTCAGGTGATGTCGTCGTAACCGTTGAGCCGGTGCGAACGCCCACCGTCCGCTTCGCCGCCTGCCTGCTCGGGCAGGGCCGGCCGGGACACCGGTTCGACCGCGCCGACCCTCTCGGGGGTGAGATCCAGCTTCGACGCCTCGTCGTCGTCGAGCTCGGCGTCGGGGTTCGCCCGCCGCCTGCGCTTGTCGTTGAGCAGCGAGATGCCGACCGCGATGAAGTAGAGCACCGCCAGCGGGCCCGCGAGGAGCAGCATCGAGATGGGCTCGCCGCCCGGGGTGGCGATGGCCGCGAAGGCGGTCAGTCCGACGATCATGCCGCGCCACCAGCGCAGCATGCGGGCACCGGAGAGGACGCCGGTCATGTTGAGGAGGATGAGCAGCAGCGGCAGTTCGAAGGCCAGCCCGAAGACGATCACCATGCGGGTGATCAGGTCCAGGAAGTCGTCCAGCGGCAGCAGGTTCTTCACGTTGTCGGGCGTGAAGCCGAGCATGATCTCCGCGGTCTGCGGCAGGATCGCGTACGCCAGGTAGGCACCGGCGACGAACAGCGGCACTCCGGCGGCGACGAAGGCGACCGAGTAACGCTTCTCCTGCTTGTGGAGACCGGGGGCGACGAATCCCCACAGCTGGTACAGCCACACCGGAGTGGCCACCAGCACACCCGCCATCAGAGACACCTTCAGCGCGATGGTGAACGGTGACAGCAGACCGTTGGTGGTCATCTCCGCGCAGGGACGGCCGTTGACCATGGTCACGGCGCCGTTCTTGCAGCCGACCGAGTCCAGGATCGGCTTCATCAGGAACTCGAAGATTTCCTTCTGGAAGAACGCCGCCACGATCACGGCGATGACGATCGCCAGGACCGACTTCAGCAGCCGGTTGCGCAGCTCACGCAGGTGATCGAGGAGGGGCATCCGCCCCTCGTCGTCCTTCTCCTGCTTGCGGGCAGACTTGAGCAACCCACTTCCCTCGTCTCGTGCGACAGCTTCCGGTGTCCGGAATCAGCTGTCAGCTCTGGGTGGTGGGCTTGGCCTCGCTGACCGGGCGGGAGCTGGTGACGTCTCCCGGAGCGGCCTGGATCGTGCGCGCGGTGGCCGCGGGCGGCGTGGTGTCCGCGACGGTCTCCGTGGTGGGCGCCGCGGGCTCCGCGTCGTCCTTCTTCATGGCCTTGGCCTCGCTCTTGAGGATGCGGGCCGACTTACCGAGCGAACGCGCCATGTCGGGGAGCTTCTTGGCACCGAAGAGCAGCAGGATGACAGCGATGATCAGAACGATCTCGAGGGGCTTCAGATTGCCGATCATGTGCGACTTCCTTCTCACTGAGGCGTCTGGAGGGTGGGCTCGCTACCCGTTCGACCGGACAGATGTCCGACCTTCGCGCTGGCAGCGATCGTAACCCGCAGGGGTAAACGCCGGGCAATGCCTGTGCGTACTCCCGCTTGCGGCCCACACCTCCCTGCCTGGGCCGCTCCAGCAGCGTACCCCCCGAAACGGTGAATCAGGAGGCCGCGCTCTGCTATCGAAGCGCTTCTCCGGTGTCGGCGAGGGTGGTGGCCGCTCGTTCGAGATCCTCCGCCGCTCGGTTGATCCGCTGGGTGGTGGCGGCGACCTGCCCGGCGAGTCGCTGTGCCTCGACGAAGACCTTGACGGCCAGGACACCGAGCACGGCCAGGCCGGCGAATCCCAGGGCGATGGCGAGCATGGGCCAGAACATGGACGGTTCCTCGACGTTTCTCGTTACCGCAGGACGTGTCTCGTCACCGCAGGGCGCTGTGCAGGCGCAGCGTCCGCACGCCGCCGCCGCTGAGGAGCTCGATGATGCGCTCCCCGGCCGGCTTGCGGACCGCGGTTCCGCACTCGGGGCAGGTGAAGGAGTAGAAGGTGGTGCGGCGGCTGGCCCCTATCGCCAGCCGCAGCGCTCCTGCCGCGAGCTCGAACCGCTCACGGCAGTCCGGGCACGCGGCCCGGAAGCGTACGGTGCCGGGCACCGTGACCGGCCCGCCCGGTGTGCTCGATATCGCAGTCATACGACCTTCGTCTCCTCGGTCCACCGGTCCGGGCCCCTCAGAGCGCGGAGTCGTAGGCGGCCAGCGCCTCACGTGCCGCCAGTCTGGCGCTCTCGGCCAGGTCCGGGGGCGAGGTGATGCGTCCTTCGCCGCCCAGCCGCAGGGCGAGCCTGCGCAGGGAGGCGGGGTCGGGGGTGCGGAGGGTGATCCGCAGACCGCCGTCGGGCAGTTCCTCGGCGCTGTCGTGCGGGTAGTACTCGGCGACCCACCGGCCGCCGGGGCCGACCTCGATCACGACCTCCGGATCCTCGGCGGCGGGCTGCACCAGTCCCTCGGAGAGGTCCCGCAGCTCCAGCTCGGGCGGAGCCGACGGGGCGTCGAGAAGCCTGATCTCGGCGACGCGGTCGAGCCGGAACGTACGCCGGGCCTCGGTGAGCCGGCACCAGCCCTCCATGTAGGTGTGGCCGACCGCGAACAGCCTGATCGGATCCACCTCGCGCTCGGTGAGCTCGTCACGGGCGGGGGAGTAGTAGCGCAGCCAGAGGCGGCGCCGCTCGGAGATCGCCCGGTCCACGTCGGCGAAGACGCCGCCCTCGGACTCGAAGGTGACCGAGAGCCGTGAGCTGGCCGCCCCCACCTCACCGGCCGCCGTCTCCAGCTTCGCGGTCGCCCGGACCAGCGCCTGCCGGTCGCCCTCCCGCAGGCCGGGGAGGGTGGCGACCGCGCGGGCGGCGACGAGCAGGGCCGTCGCCTCGTCGGCGGCCAGCCGGAGCGGCTCGGCGACGTCGTCGGGGTTGTGCCACCAGATCCGGTCCCCGTCGGTGTCGATGTCCAGCAGGTCGCCGCCGCGGAAGCTGGTCCCGCACATGGGCAGGACGTCGAGGTCGGAGATCAGCTCGTCCTCGGTGATCCCGAAGGCCCGGGCCACGTCCTGCACGTGTGCGCCGGGGCGCTCGCGCAGGTAGGTGACGAGGGAGAGCATCCGGCGGGTCTGGTCGATCGCGTTCGTGGCCACGAGTACGGGTCCCCTCAGTCCTTGGCCACGGCGCGCAGCCGGTCCATCACGTCGGCCCGCAGATCGGCGGGCTCGCTCACGATCACGTCGGGTCCGAACTCCACGAGCCAGGCGTCCAGCCCGTGCCCGTACGGGATCTCCAACTCGTCCCAGCCGTCGCCGAGTTCCCGTACGGACGTCGCGCGGGAGCGCAGCGGGTAGCCGGAGCCGGTGCGCAGCCGGATGCGGGCGGTCCGGGTGGCGGTCTCGCCGGCCCAGCTCTCCACGGTCTCGCGGACGGTGACGACGTCGGGGACACGGGCTGTGAACGCTCCGGCGCGGGAGCGGACCCGGCCAGCGATGCGGGACAGCCGGAACACCCGCTCGGCGCCCCTGTCCCGGTCCCAGCCGGCCAGGTACCAGTGGCCGCGCCAGCATTCGAGGGTCCAGGGCTCGACCTGGCGCTGTTCGGGGCGGGCGGCGTTGCCCTTGCGGTAGTCGAAGGTGACCGGCCGGCGGTCCCGGCAGGCGAGCATCAGCGGCTCGAACGCGGCTTCGTGCACGGGGATGCGCGGTTCGAGCGCGCTGTGCGGCTCGTAGGTGTCCTCGGCCTCGGGCATGCCCGCCGCACGCAGCTTCTGCAGGGCACCGCTCGCGGCACCGGCCAGGCGTGCCTGCTGCCAGACCTTGGCGGCGAGCCCGAGGGCCGCGGCCTCCTCCGCGTCCAGGGTGATGGGAGGCAGCCGGTTGCTGTCACGGCGGGCGAGGTACCCCGTGTCGCCGTCCAGGTTCTCGACGGTCTCGATGATCAGGCCGAGTTCGCGCAGATCGTCCTTGTCGCGCTCGAACATCCGGTTGAAGGAGTCGTCGTTGCCCGCCTCCAGGTAGGCCTCGATGGACCCGCGGAGTTCACGCTTGCTGAGCGGACGCCGGGTACCCAGCAGACACAGTGCCAGGTTCATCAGCCGTTCGGCCTTGGCAATCGCCATCGACGCCCTTTCTCGACGTGCTCTCCGACCGTCGACCGTACCGCCCCGGGGTGTCCGGGCCAAAGCGAGGGCCGAAGCCAGGGAAAAAGCCAGGGCCCGTACCTTGCGGCACGGGCCCTGGCTGCTGTCGACCGACCGATCAGACGCCGACGAGGTCGCAGACGAAGATCAGCGTCTCGCCGGGGGCGATCGCGCCGCCGCCCGCGCCGCGGTCGCCGTAGGCGAGGTGCGCGGGGATGGTCAGCTGGCGACGGCCGCCGACCTTCATGCCCTGGACGCCCTTGTCCCAGCCGGCGATGACCTGGCCGGCACCGAGCTGGAACTGCAGCGGGGTGCCGCGGTTCCAGGAGGCGTCGAACTCCTCGCCGGTGGAGAAGGCGACACCGACGTAGTGCACGGAGACGGTCTGTCCCGCCTGGGCCACCGGTCCGTCGCCCTCCCAGATTTCCTTGATCTCCAGGTCGGCCGGCGGCTCGCCACCCGGGAAGTCGATCTCGGGCTTGTCGATGCTCACTGAGCTGCTCCTCTTACTGATGAACTGCGTAACCGGGACAGTCTTACATCTTCGCCAGAAGGTCCACGGCGAACACGAGGGTGGACTTGGCGGGGATGGACTGCTGCGCCTCGTTGCCGAAGGCCTGGTCCGGCGGGATGACGAGCAGCACGCGGCTGCCGACCTTCTTGCCGACCAGTCCGTTCTTGAGGCCCTTCAGGGTGACCTGGGCGAGCGGGAAGGTCTGCGTCTTGCCGGTCTGGTAGGTGCTGTCGAAGGCCTTGCTGTCCTTCCAGAGCAGACCGACGTAGTTCACGACGACGCTGTCGGTCTCCTTGATGACCTCGCCCTTGGACTCCAGGATGTAGTTGGAGACCAGCTTCTTCGGCGGGTCGCTCTTGGGGATCGTGACCGTGGGGGCCTTGCCGTCGGTCTTCGTGCCGACCTTGGGCAGGTCGATGTTGTCCTGGGCCACCTCGGATCCCTCGGCGGACGCCGGGATCTGTGTGGCCTTCACGATGTCGACGACGAAGACGAGGGTGGCGTTGGGCTTGATGTCGCCCTGGCCCTGCTCGCCGTAGCCGAGATCCGGCGGGATGACCAGTTCGACGCGGCTGCCGACCTTCTTGCCGACGAGTCCCTTGTCCCAGCCCTGGATGACCATGCCCGCGCCGAGCGTCAGATCGAACGGCTGCTTGCGGTCGAAGCTGTTGTCGAACGGCTTGGTGGAGTCCCACGCCTGCCCGAGGTAGTTGACCTGGATCGCGTCGCCGTTCTTGAGCTTCGCGCCGTCACCCTCACTGATGACGTCGGTCTTCAGCTCCTTGGGGGGATCGCCCTCACCCTTCGCCAGAGTGGGCTTCTCGCCGAACTTCGCGCCCGCGGTGATCGCGGGGAAGCCCTTCTCGGTCGAGGCGGAGTCGGAGGCCTTGTCATCGCCGCATGCAGCCGTGGACAGCAGCAGAAGGGGGACGACGAGAAGGCCGGCAAGTCGGCGCACTGGTTCCTCAGATCTCAGACGGCACGTGAACGGTCCCCGACACTCTAGGCCGAGCGAAGGGCCCCGTACGAGGAACGTACGGGGCCCGGTCGCATTCGGGAGGGACATTCCGGTCCCGGATCACATGCCCGCGATGAGCTTCTCCACCCGGTCGTCGACGGAACGGAAAGGGTCCTTGCACAGCACGGTGCGCTGCGCCTGGTCGTTGAGCTTCAGGTGCACCCAGTCGACGGTGAAGTCCCGCCGCTGTTCCTGGGCCCGGCGGATGAAGTCGCCGCGCAGCCGTGCCCTGGTGGTCTGCGGGGGCACGGACTTGCCCTCGAAGATCTTCAGGTCGTTGCAGATGCGCGCGGCCTGCCCCTTGCGCTCCAGGAGGTAGTAGAGCCCGCGCCTGCGGTGGATGTCGTGGTAGGCGAGGTCTATCTGAGCGACCCTCGGGTTCGACATCGTCATGTTGTGCTTCGCCCGGTACCGCTCGATGAGCTTGTACTTCATGACCCAGTCGATCTCGGTGCCGATCCGGTCGAGGTCCTCCGCCTCGATGGCGTCCAGCGTGCGGCCCCACAGCTCGAGGACCTGGTCGACGGTGCCGGTGCGGATACCCCGGCGCTCGACGAAGTCGACGGCCTTCTCGTAGTACTCGCGCTGGACCTCGATGGCCGACGCCTCCCGGCCGCTGGCCAGGCGCACCTTGCGCTGTCCCGTGGTGTCGTGGCTGACCTCCCGGATGGCCCGGATCGGGTTCTCCAGGGTCAGGTCGCGCATCACCGTGCCCGCCTCGATCATGCGCAGCACCAGGTCGGTGGCGCCGACCTTGAGGAGCATGGTCGTCTCGGACATGTTGGAGTCGCCGACGATGACGTGGAGGCGGCGGTACCGCTCGGCGTCGGCGTGCGGCTCGTCCCGGGTGTTGATGATCGGGCGGGAGCGCGTCGTCGCGGAACTGACGCCCTCCCAGATGTGCTCGGCCCGCTGGCTCACGCAGAAGACGGCACCGCGCGGTGTCTGCAGCACCTTGCCGGCTCCGCAGATGAGCTGACGGGTGACGAGGAAGGGAATGAGGATGTCCGCGAGCCGGGAGAATTCCCCGTGCCGTGCCACGAGGTAGTTCTCGTGACACCCGTAGGAGTTTCCTGCCGAGTCGGTGTTGTTCTTGAACAGATAGACGTCGCCCGCGATTCCTTCCTCGTGCAGGCGGCGTTCTGCGTCGACGAGCAGGCCTTCGAGAATGCGCTCGCCGGCCTTGTCGTGGGTGACCAGTTCGGTCACGTTGTCGCATTCCGGTGTTGCGTATTCCGGATGTGATCCCACGTCGAGGTAGAGGCGGGCGCCGTTCCGCAGGAAGACATTGCTGCTGCGGCCCCATGACACGACACGGCGGAAGAGGTAGCGCGCCACTTCGTCAGGTGACAGTCGGCGCTGTCCCCTGAACGTGCACGTGACGCCGTACTCGTTCTCCAGCCCGAAAATGCGGCGGTCCATGACTGAACATTACGCCTTATGGCCTGAGCTGAAACCGGGTTCGGCGGCACCGTTTCGATCATTTTCCGAACCGGCCACGACCGCGGGCGTACGCCCGGGAGCTGCGAGGACCCTTCCGGTGGCCAGCAGAACCAGCAGGGCGGCCACTCCACCGGCCCCCGCGACGGCGAAACTCCAGCCCGTGCCGCCGATCTCGACGGCCGGGCCGGCCACCGCCGTTCCGGCCGCCGCGCCGACGCCGAAGGTCGTCACGAGCCAGGAGAACGCCTCGGTCACCGTGCCCCGCGGCGCGTGCCTGTCCACGACGATGAACGAGCAGGCGATCGCCGGGGCCAGGAACACCCCGGCGAGCGCCGCCAGCGCGGTCATGGCGGGCACCCCGGGGGTGAGCATCAGCGGCAGATAGCCCAGGGCCAGCAGCGCGACGATGACCCGCAGTCTGCGCTCGGGCGCCCCGGCCCACTGCCGCGCCCCGTACACCGCTCCGCCGACCAGCGCGCCGAGGCCGAGGGCGGCCATCAGCCAGCCGTACACGGACTCCCGGCCGTGGTCGTCGGCGTAGGCGACACCGGCCACCGTGATGGAGCCGAGCGCGAGCCCGACGAAGAAGAAGGCGCCCAGCAGCGCGAGCAGTCCGGGCGAGCGGAGGGCGCCCAGCCAGTGCGCCTCACGGGGCGCCGAGCGCCAAACCCTGGAGGGCTCGGACAGGACGACGGACAGCGCGCCGAGGACGCCTACGGCGTTGATGACGAGGAGGGCCGCGGCAGGCGACCAGAGCGACACCAGGACCGTCACGAGGAGAGGGCCGACGGTGAACATGACCTCCTGGGCCACCGCGTCCATGGCGTAGGCACGGTGCACCCGGTCCTCGCGGCCGAGGACGGTCGGCCAGAGCGCTCGCAGCCCGCCTTCCAGCGGCGGTGTGAACACACCCGCCACCACGACCGCGGCGTACGCGGCCGGCAGCGACCCGAGGCCCATGAGGGCCAGCACCGCCATGCCGAGCGCGGAGACCACGGCCGCCGGGAACTGGACGCGCGGCTGGCCGTACAGGTCGACGGCGCGGCCCAGCAGGGGCTGCCCCACCGCCGTGGCGAGGCCGTAGGCCGCCGCGAGGGCGCCCGCCAGTGTGTAGCTCCCGCCCTCCGCGCGGGTGAAGAGAACGATCGCGATGTGGGCGGTGCCGTTGGGCAGCCGCCCCACCAGCGTCCCCGTCAGCAGCCGGGCGGCGTGCCGTGTCCGGAGGATGTCCAGGTACCCCGCGGCCATGTCCGCCCCTCTCCCCCGGCGGTCCCACGACCTCGGGGTTTTACGTATAACGTCGAGGCTCATACGTACCATGTGGGCAGCCCGGGAGTCCATCCCGCCCCATCCGACCGGACCAGCACGGAGGCACGAGTGAGCAGCGCGCGGCAGCCCGCACCGACCCGGCCCACCAGCCGTGACGTGGCACGGGCCGCGGGTGTCTCGCAGGCCACGGTCTCGCTCGTGCTCGGCGGGAAATGGCGCGGACGGGTGTCCACGTCGACCGCCGAGCGGGTGCGCGGCAGCGCCCGGGAACTCGGGTACCGGCCGAACTTCGCGGCCCGCAGCCTGCGGATGGGCCGCACGCGTACGGCGCTGCTCGTCGTCCCCGCGCTGACCAACGAGTTCTTCGCCCGCGTGTACACCGGGGCGGCGGCCGTGGCCGCCGAGCACGACTTCGGGGTGGTCCTCTACCCGTCCCCCGACGGCACCGGCCCCGCCAGGGACCCCTTCGCCTCGGCCCGCGCGGCGCTCGACGGGGTGATCGCCTCGTCCATGGCGGCGGACGCCCTGGGCGCGCTGCGGGGCGCGGAGCTGCCGCTGGTGATGCTGGACAGCGACCCCGAGGACCATGGGGCGGCGGCGCGCGTGAACCTCGACATCGCCGACGGCATGCGCCAGGTGACGGAACATCTGCTGGGCCTCGGTCACCGCCGGTTCACGCACCTCGCGTCCGCCGTGGACACCTGGACCTTCGCGGTGCGTGCCCGTGCCCTGCGGGAAGCGGTGGAAAGCGTCCCGGGCGCCGTCCTGCACACCGTGACCGCCCCTCTGGACGTGACCGCCGGACGCGAGGCCGCCGAGAAGATCCTGAGCTCCCCCGGCCCCCTGCCCACCGCCCTCGTCTGTGACGACGACATCCTGGCCGCAGGCGCCTGCAAGGCGGTGCGCAGACGGGGTCTGCGGGTCCCCGACGACATCTCCGTGACCGGCTTCGACGACCTGGCACTCGCCACGGCGGTGGAACCGGAGCTCACCACCGTGCGCCTCCCGGCCGAACAGGTGGGCGAGCGGGGCATGACGGCTCTTCTGGACGTCCTGGAGGGCCGTCGTGCGGAGCCTGGCGATCTCCCCGTCCGTCTGGTGGCACGCGGCTCCACCGCGCCCCCGCCCAGGGCATGAGAATGCCCTCCGGACGCCGTGCGCGGTGTCCGGAGGGCATCCTGCGAAGTCGCCTACTCCTTCGTTCCCTCGTCCGGGGCGTCGGCGCCCTTCGCGGGGGTGTCGGTCCCGGCGGCAGGGGTGCTGCCGCCGTCCGCGTCCTCCGCGTCGGACGGCGCGTCCGTCGGGGTCGCCCCCGCGCCGTCCGCGTCCAGCAGCCTGGTCAGCTGCCGGCCGACGATCCGCTTGAACTTGCGCTGCTGCGGCCTCGTCCGGTCCAGGACCGCGACCTCGAGCCGCTCGGCGGGGATCTCCCGCTCGTTGCCGTTGGCCTCGCGGGACAACGCCTGCACGGCCAGCTTGAGCGCCTCGGCGAGGGACATCCCGTCGCGGTGGCGCTGGTCGAGGAAGCTGCTGATCTGTTCCGCGTTCCCGCCGACCGCGACCGAGCCGTGCTCGTCCACGATCGAGCCGTCGTGCGGCAGCCGGTAGATCTGGTCGCCCTCGGGCCCGGCGCCGACCTCGGCGACCACCAGCTCCACCTCGTACGGCTTCTCCGCCGCGCTGGAGAAGATGGTTCCCAGCGTCTGCGCGTAGACGTTGGCCAGCCCGCGGGCCGTCACGTCGTCACGGTCGTAGGTGTATCCGCGCAGATCGGCGTACCGGACCCCGCCGATGCGGAGGTTCTCGTACTCGTTGTACTTCCCGGCGGCGGCGAAGCCGATCCGGTCGTAGATCTCGCTGAACTTGTGCAGCGCACGGGACGGGTTCTCGCCGACGAACACAATGCCGTCGGCGTACTGCAGCACGACCAGGCTGCGACCACGGGCGATGCCCTTCCGGGCGTATTCCGCCCGGTCGGCCATGGCCTGCTGGGGTGAGACATAGAACGGCGTCGACACCGGCTATCCGTCCCTTTCTGTCAGTGACGAGTGCATCTCGGAAGCATCGGGCAGGTCAGAGCAGCGCGGCACGGGGGCCGTCGGGCTGCTCGAGCCGGCGCTCCAGGATCGCGCGCGCGATCTCCGAGGATTCCGTGTCGTTCAGCCTGCGGAAGCCCTCGTCGGTGATGACGGTGACGATCGGATAGATCCGGCGGGCCACGTCCGGGCCACCGGTCGCCGAGTCGTCGTCGGCCGCGTCGTACAGCGCCTGCACGACCAGGGTGAGTGTCTGCTCCTCCGTCAGGTCGGCGCGGTACAGCTTCTTCATCGAACCCCGGGCGAAGACGGAGCCGGAGCCCGTGGCCGCGTAGCCGTGCTCCTCGGACCGCCCGCCGGTGACGTCGTAGGAGAAGATCCGGCCCTTCTCGCGGTCCACGTCGAAGCCGGCGAACAGCGGGACGACCGCCAGCCCCTGCATGGCCATCGCCAGATTGCTGCGGATCATCGTCGAGAGCCGGTTGGCCTTGCCCTCCAGGGAGAGGGTGGCGCCCTCGACCTTCTCGAAGTGCTCCAGCTCCAGCTGGAACAGCTTGACCATCTCCACGGCGAGACCGGCCGTGCCCGCGATCCCCACCGCCGAGTACTCGTCGGCCGGGAACACCTTCTCGATGTCGCGCTGCGCGATCATGTTGCCCATGGTCGCCCGCCGGTCGCCGGCGAGCACGACCCCACCGGGGAACGAGGCCGCGACGATCGTGGTGCCGTGCGGGGCCTCGACGGCGCCCTGCAGCGGCGGCAGGCTGCGGTTGCCGGGAAGGATCTCGGGTGAGTGGTCGGACAGGAAGTCCATGAACGACGACGAACCCGGCGTCAGGAAGGCAGCTGGTAGACGCCCGGTGCTACGAGTGTTGGCTTCCACGCGTTTCCCTCCAGGTATGCGATGGCCCTGCGCAAGGAGTCAGGATCATCCCCAACTTGCCGATGGCCGAATTGCAGTTGAAGCACTACGCCACGGACCCTACCCGCACTGTGACGGTGATCAACATGATCCCGGCTGCGGAAGCGCCCTCCGCGGGACGCCCGTGCACGGACGGGGACGTCCCTCAAGGAGCGCCGGCCGACGGCCCGGAGGCGTCGGCCGGCGGTCCTGGCCGCCGAGTGCTACTCGCCGCCCTTTTGGACGAACGAGCGTACGAAATCCTCGGCATTGGACTCGAGTACGTCGTCGATCTCGTCCAGGACGTCGTCCACGTCGTCGCTGAGCTTCTCCTGCCGCTCCTTGAGGTCCTCGGACGCCTGCGCCTCCTGCGCCTGCTCCTCGGCCTCCTCGGTGGAACGTGTCGCCTTCTGCTGTCCGCCGCCGGTGTCCTTGGTCGCCATATAGCTCACCCCGCTCGGTTCGAAGCACTTGATCAGACCCTACCCACGGGGTCCGACATCGGCCCGCTACTTTCCTCAACGTCCGGAGGTCATCTGATTGATTCCCAGCCGGGACGCCTTTCAGGCCCCCGTCAGCGTCCGGACCAGCTCCTCCGCCGTGCGGCAGCGGTCCAGGAGCTCCTTCACATGGGTGCGTGTACCTCGCAACGGTTCCATCGTGGGAACCCGCTGCAGCGAGTCACGGTCGGGGAGATCGAAGATGACCGAGTCCCAGGAGGCCGCCGCGACGTCGTCCGCGTACTGCTCCAGGCAGCGGCCGCGGAAATAGGCCCTGGTGTCCTCCGGAGGCTTCGTGCGGGCCCGCTCGACGTCGCTCTCGTCGAGCAGCCGCTTGATCTTCCCCCGCGCCGCCAGGCGGTTGTACAGGCCCTTGTCGGCCCGTACGTCGGCGTACTGGAGGTCCACGAGGTGCAGGCGCGGGGCGTCCCAGTCCAGGCCGTCACGGCGCCGGTAGCCCTCCATGAGCTCGCGCTTGGCGATCCAGTCCAGCTCCCCCGACAGACTCATCGGGTCGTTCTCCAGACGGTTGAGGGTGTCCTCCCAGCGGGACAGGACGTCCTTGGTCTGGTCGTCCGCGTCCGCACCGTACCGCTCCTCGACGTACTTGCGGGCCAGCTCGAAGTACTCCATCTGGAGCTGGACGGCGGTGAGTGTCCGGCCGCTGCGGAGCGTGACCAGCTGCTCGAGCGTCGGATCGTGCGAGACCTGGTGGAGCGTGCGGACCGGCTGGTCCACCGCCAGGTCGACGTTGATGAACCCGTCCTCGATCATGGCCAGGACGAGCGAGGTGGTGCCGAGCTTCAGGTAGGTCGAGATCTCGGAGAGGTTCGCGTCGCCGATGATCACATGGAGCCTGCGGTACTTCTCGGCGTCCGAGTGCGGTTCGTCGCGCGTGTTGATGATGGGGCGCTTGAGCGTGGTCTCCAGGCCGACCTCGACCTCGAAGTAGTCCGCGCGCTGACTGATCTGGAACCCGTGCTCGTGGCCGTCCTGGCCGATGCCGACCCGGCCCGCGCCGGTGACGACCTGGCGCGAGACGAAGAACGGCGTCAGATGGCGCACGATGTCCGAGAAGGGGGTCTCCCGCTTCATCAGGTAGTTCTCGTGCGTGCCGTAGGACGCGCCCTTGTTGTCGGTGTTGTTCTTGTAGAGATGGATCGGCTGGGCCCCGGGGATCGCGGCGGCCCGCTCGGCCGCCTCCGCCATCACCCGCTCGCCGGCCTTGTCCCAGAGCACCGCGTCCAGCGGGTTGGTGATCTCGGGTGAGCTGTACTCGGGGTGCGCGTGGTCGACGTACAGCCGCGCACCGTTCGTGAGGATGACATTGGCCAGGCCGATGTCCTCGTCGGTGAGCTGGCTGGAGTCGGCGGTCTCACGGGCGAGGTCGAAGCCTCGCGCGTCCCGCAGCGGATTCTCCTCCTCGAAGTCCCAGCGGGCGCGGCGCGCCCGGTGCATCGCCGCCGCGTAGGCGTTGACGATCTGGGACGAGGTGAGCATGGCATTGGCGTTGGGTTGACCGGGGACGGAGATCCCGTACTCCGTCTCGATGCCCATCACTCGCCGTACGGTCATGCGGCCCTCCTTGCCCGGCGGCGCTCCCCTCCGGGAGCGGCGCTCAAGTACCGCTGCTGGTCCGCGGTGCCCGTCCCCGCACTGCGCGACTCGGCGGTACGGCAGAGCCTAGAGCGCCTCTGCGCCGGTGGGGAGATCAATTGCGTCATTGTTCGGGTGTGGCCGGAGCTGCCGGGAAAACGGCCGGCTGCGGATACCCTGCCGGGCATCCGCAGCCGGTCTGCGTTTTACAGGTACTGTCCGGTATTTGCCACCGTGTCGATGGAGCGACCGGTGTCCGCGCCCTGCTTTCCGGTGACGAGTGTGCGGATGAACACGATCCGCTCGCCCTTCTTTCCGGAAATCCTGGCCCAGTCGTCCGGGTTGGTGGTGTTCGGCAGGTCCTCGTTCTCCTTGAACTCGTCCACGCACGCCTGGAGGAGGTGGGAGACGCGCAGGCCCTTCTGGCCCTGCTCGAGGAATGCCTTGATGGCCATTTTCTTCGCCCGGTCCACGATGTTCTGAATCATCGCTCCCGAGTTGAAGTCCTTGAAGTACAGGACTTCCTTGTCGCCGTTCGCATAGGTGACCTCGAGGAAGCGGTTCTCCTCGGATTCCGTGTACATCCGCTCCACGACGGACTGGATCATCGCGTGGGCGGCGGCTTCCTTCGAGCCGGTGTGCTCGGCCAGGTCGTCCGAGTGCAGCGGCAGCGAGGGGGTGAGGTACTTCGCGAAGATGTCCTTCGCGGCCTCCGCGTCGGGGCGCTCGATCTTGATCTTCACATCGAGACGGCCGGGGCGCAGGATCGCGGGGTCGATCATGTCCTCGCGGTTGGACGCGCCGATGACGATGACGTTCTCCAGGCCCTCCACACCGTCGATCTCGGCGAGCAGCTGGGGGACGATGGTGTTCTCCACGTCCGAGCTGACACCGGAGCCGCGGGTGCGGAAGAGGGATTCCATCTCGTCGAAGAAGACGATGACGGGGGTCCCCTCGCTCGCCTTCTCCCTGGCGCGCTGGAAGACCAGGCGGATGTGCCGCTCGGTCTCACCGACGTACTTGTTGAGGAGCTCGGGGCCCTTGATGTTGAGGAAGTAGCTCTTGCCCGCGGGCTGTCCGGTGACCTCGGCGACCTTCTTGGCCAGCGAGTTGGCGACGGCCTTGGCGATGAGCGTCTTGCCGCAGCCGGGAGGGCCGTAGAGCAGGATGCCCTTCGGCGGGCGGAGCTCGTGCTCCCTGAAGAGGTCGGGGTGGAGGTACGGGAGCTCGACCGCGTCGCGGATCAGTTCGATCTGGTCGCCCAGGCCGCCGATCTTGTCGTAGTCGATGTCCGGGACCTCTTCGAGGACGAGTTCCTCGACCTCGCTCTTGGGGACCACTTCGTAGACGTACCCGGACCTGGGCTCGAGCAGGAGGGCGTCGCCGGGACGGATGGTGATGTCCAGCAGGGGCTCGGCGAGCCTCACCACCCGCTCCTCGTCGGTGTGCCCGATGACCAGGGCACGCTCGCCGTCCTCGAGGATCTCCTTGAGGGTGACGATGTCCCCGGCCCGCTCGAACTCCATGGCCTCGACCACGTTGAGCGCTTCGTTGAGCATCACTTCCTGGCCTCGCCGGAGGCCTTCCAGCTCGACGCTGGGGCTGACGTTCACCCGGAGCTTGCGGCCCCCGGTGAAGATGTCACAGGTGTCGTCCTCGTTGGCCTGCAGGAAGACACCGAAGCCGGCCGGTGGCTGGGCCAGCCGGTCGACCTCCTCCTTGAGGGCCACGATCTGGTCGCGGGCCTCGCGGAGCGTGTTGGCGAGCCGCTCGTTCTGCGCGGACACGCCTGCCAGGTTGGTCTGCAACTCGACGATCCGCTCTTCGAGAACCCTCGTATGACGCGGAGAGTCGGCGAGCTTACGTCGCAGGACGGCGATTTCCTGCTCGAGATAGGCGACCTGGCCGGCCGGGTCTTCTGACCCGCGCGCGGGCCGGGTGCCGCGGTTGATGTCGTCGTCGTGGGCTGCCACGGTCCTCACCTCCTCCAAGGGGAGCTGGACGCTTCCTGACCCTACCTGGGTGGGTGATGATTGAAACCCCTAGATCACAAAGACCCGGGAGTGTGTCCGATCTTCACCCTTGCGCTCTCCCTCACGCCAAGGGAATACCCACCCTTCGGCACCGGAAAGCAGCCGGTTGTATCGTCGAAGCGTTCAACACCCTTCAGGGCTGGCTTCAATGGGTGCAGATACGCAGGGAACGGCAGGACACATGAGCGTGCAGCAGGACGCCCCGGGCGACAACGGCACACAGGATCTCGAGGTCTGGATCGACCAGGACCTGTGTACGGGGGACGGCATCTGCGTGCAGTACGCACCCGAGGTGTTCGAGCTGGACATCGACGGTCTGGCGTACGTGAAGAGCGACGAGGACGAACTGCTCCAGGACAAGGGCGCCACCACGCCGGTGCCGCTGCCGCTGCTCCAGGACGTCGTCGACTCGGCCAAGGAGTGCCCGGGCGACTGCATTCACGTACGTCGCGTTTCGGACAACGTGGAAGTGTACGGGCCGGACGCGCAGTGACGGATCAGGCGTTCCGGGAGGCGCTTCCCGCAGGGGCGGTGGTCTTGACGAACGCGTTGCCCTTCCACTGCCAGGCGGCGCTCTCCAGCTCGTCGGGGCAGCAGCGCGGCACGGCCGCGGAGGAGTAGCCGAGCAGGGTCGCCGACACCGTGCCGTCACGGACGGTGAAGTCGGTCACGGAGAGTTTCTGAGCGGGGTCCACCAGGGTCGCCACGACCCGGGGTGCGGCCCCGTTCCCCTGTGTCACGACGTAGATGCCGCTGGGCGGGGTACCGGATCCGGCGGCGCAGCGGACGACGGCCACGGTCTCGGGACCGCCGTCGCCGTCGAGGTCTCCGGTGGCGCTCTCGGCCACGGTCCGTCCGGCGGCTCCGCAGTCGAGCGGGTAGGTGACGCCGGCCGGGTCGGGGGCCTCGGCGGCCGGAGCGCCGCCGTGCTGCTGGGTCACCCGGTGCTCGGACGCCGAGGCCGTGGCGGTGGCCGCCTCGGGCTGGAGCAGGCCCGCGGCCGCGACGACGGCCGCCATCGCCGTCGCCGTGGCGAGCCAGTGCACCGGCTTGGCGTCGGTGTGCGCGAGGTCCGGGAGCGCGGAGGTCTGCACGCGGTATGTCTCCTGTGGTTCCTGGAGGCCTGGGAGGCGGTGCCGGACGGAGGCCGGCGGGCGGGGGTGGCCAGCATCGTGCCACACCTCACACCCGGAGGGAACGGCGGGGTCGTGGTGGCCGTACAAAGGCGCCGCCGCCGTGCTCCCGGGTCGGTCCGGGAGCTCGGCGGCGGCGCCGGCTCGTGGGGCGGGTCAGTCGCGGTCCGCGCTGCCGCTCCGGCTGCCGGGGCCCTTGTAGTCCTCACCGTAGGCGCCCTTGGAGGGGCGTCGGCGGCGGACCGGGGGCTCCACGCCGTCCGCGAGGCGTCGTGCGGTGACGAGGAAGCCGGTGTGGCCGATCATCCGGTGGTCCGGCCGGACGGCCAGGCCCTCGACGTGCCAGTTCCGGATCATCGACTCCCACGGCTGCGGCTCGGCGAAGCAGCCGATCTCGCGGATGGACTCGACGGTCCGAGAGAGCTGGGTCGTGGTCGCGACGTAGGCGCAGAGGATCCCGCCGGGCACCAGGGCCTTGGAGACGGCCTCGAGGCACTCCCACGGAGCGAGCATGTCCAGGACGACGCGGTCGACGTCGGTGTCCGAGAGGTTGTCCTGGAGGTCGCCGACCGTGAGCTCCCACGCGGGGTGCGGCGAGCCGAAGTAGCGCTCGACGTTCTGCTGGGCGATCTCGGCGAAGTCCTCGCGGCGCTCGTAGGAGTGCAGCATGCCCTGCTCACCGATGGCGCGCAGCAGGAAGGTGCTGAGCGCTCCGGAGCCTACTCCCGCTTCCACGACGCGGGCGCCGGGGAAGATGTCCGCGAAGGCCAGGATCTGCCCCGCGTCCTTGGGGTAGACCACGGCGGCACCGCGGGGCATGGACAGGACGTAGTCGGGGAGCAGGGGGCGCAGCGCGAGATAGGCGACGTTTCCCGTGGTACGGACAACACTGCCCTCGGGAGCACCGATCAGCTCGTCGTGCTGGAAAGAACCCTTGTGGGTGTGGAAGTTCTTCCCGGCTTCGAGCGTGAAGGTGTAGTGACGTCCCTTGGGGTCGGTGAGCTGGACCTGGTCCCCGACTTTGAATGGGCCGCGACGGCGGGCGGCACCGGTCGGTTCGGACATGTGAACAGCGTACCGGTATTTCGGGGGCCCCTTTCCGGGGCGTCAGGCCGAGGGACGGGCCATGGCCTTGATGAAGGCGCGCTCGACGTCGGTGGTGGAGAGGACGCCGTAGATCTCGCCGGTGTCCTCGACCACCAGGTACTCGGTGGCGGGGGTGGCCTTGAGCCGGTCCAGGAGGGCCTCGCCCGCGAGCTCGGCGGAGACCTTCATGCCGTCGGTGAGGTCCTGGGCGAGGCCGCTCACCGGTACCCAGGGGCGACGGTGCTCGGGGACCCCGGCGATGGCGGCCTCCCGTACGACGCCCTTGGGGGTGCCCTGTCCGTCGACGACGACCAGGGCGCGTGCGCCCGCCTCGTTGGCACGGCGGAGTGCCTCCGAGAGCGGGGTGGCGGACTCGACGGGCACGGCGCGCCGGGTCAGGGTGCGGGCCCGGAGTTCGGGGAGGTGTTCGCGGAGCCGCGCCGTCCGCAGGCTGTTGCCCGCCCCGGTCCAGATGATCGCCGCGAGGATGGCGGCGAGGAGCGCGTCGGTGACGGTCTCGAAGCCGCTGATGTCGTCGGTGGCGTTGCCGAGGGCGCCGGTGTGGGTGAGGAGCGGGAGACCGACGAAGACGGCGATGGCCAGTCCCCTGCCGACCCAGGCGGCGGCGACGGTGCCGCTCATCGGCTTGCCGGTGATCTTCCAGACGACGGCGCGGAGCATCCGTCCGCCGTCCAGGGGCAGACCGGGCAGCAGGTTGAAGGCGGCGACGATGAGGTTGGAGATCATCAGACCCGCCAGGAGCACGCCGGGGACGGTGCCCGCCTCGACGAACTGGAGCGGGATGTAGAAGACGCCGCCGAGGACGAGGGAGAGCAGGGGCCCGACGAAGGCGAGGACGAACTCGCGGCCGGGGGTCTCGGTCTCCTTCTCGATCTCGGAGACGCCGCCGAAGAACTGGAGCTGGATGCGGCGCACCGGCAGCTTGTAGCGGAGGGCGGCGACGGTGTGGGCGAGCTCGTGGACGAGCACCGACGCGTAGAAGGCGATGGCGAAGAAGAGCGCCACCAGGTAACGGACCCCGCCGAGTTCGGGCAGGACGCGGTCGAGCTGTCCGCCGAAGACCCAGGTGATCAGGGCCGCGACGACGAACCAGCTGGGGGCGACGTACACGGGCACGCCGAAGGGACGGCCCATGAGCAGGCCGCCGCCCGGTTCGGCCGGGCGCCGGGGCTTGCCCTTGTCCGGTCCGGTGCCGGGGTCCTTGCCCCCTGCGCCGGGCTGCGGGCGCCCGCTGTCGCCGCTCTCGTCCACGGGATCCCTCCGGTAGGTGGCTTATGCCACGATCATGCTGTGTGCGAGCTCTGTGGTCGATGGTATGCCGCCGGGTGTCGGTGGCGGGCCGTAGGGTCTTCGACATGACGTCCGTACCGCGCCCGCCTCAGCCACCTTCGTCCCTGTCGCCGTCGCGCGCGAACGATTTCATGCAGTGCCCCCTGCTGTACCGCTTCAGGGTGATCGACAGGCTGCCCGAGAAGCCCAGTGAGGCTGCTACCCGGGGCACGCTGGTGCATGCGGTGCTGGAGCGCCTGTTCGACGCCCCCGCGGCCGACCGTACGGTGCCGGGCGCCAAGGCCCTGATTCCCGGCCAGTGGAACCGGCTGCTGGAGTCGAAGCCCGAGCTGACGGAGCTGTTCGACGGGGATCCGGAAGGCGAGCGGCTCGCGGGGTGGCTGGGCGAGGCGGAGCGGCTCGTGGAGCGCTGGTTCTCGCTGGAGGACCCGACGCGCCTGGAGCCGGCCGAGCGGGAGCTGTTCGTCGAGACGGAGCTGGATTCGGGGCTCCGGCTGCGCGGGGTGATCGACCGGGTCGACGTGGCCCCGACGGGCGAGGTCCGCATCGTCGACTACAAGACGGGCAAGGCGCCGCGGCCGGAGTACGCGGAGGGCGCCCTGTTCCAGATGAAGTTCTACGCCCTGGTGGTGTGGCGCTTGAAGAACGTGGTGCCGCGCCGGCTGCAGCTCGTCTATCTCGGCAGCGGTGACGTGCTGACGTACGACCCCGTGCCGGCCGACCTGGAGCGGGTGGAGCGCAAGCTGCTGGCGCTGTGGGAGGCGATCCGGCTGGCCACCGAGACGGGCGAGTGGCGGCCGCGGCCGACGAAGCTGTGCGGCTGGTGCGACCACCGGGCGGTCTGTCCCGAGTTCGGCGGGACTCCCCCGGTCTATCCGCTGTCCGTCCGCCCGGCCGGATCCGTGGAGGCTGTGCAGGGCAGAATGGAGCCGGCCGAGGCCGGTCGGCCGGTGGCCCTCGAAGGCCCTTAAGGAGATTACGTGGCTATCCGCGTCCTGCTCGTCGATGATCAACCACTGCTGCGCACCGGTTTCCGGATGATTCTGGAGGCGGAGGGCGACATCGCGGTGGTCGGCGAGGCCGGTGACGGTCTGCAGGCCATCGACCAGGTGAGGGCGCTCCAGCCGGATGTCGTGCTCATGGACATCCGGATGCCGCGGATGGACGGCGTCGAGGCGACCCGCCAGATCACCGGTCCCGGGCGGGACGGCCCGGCGAAGGTCCTGGTGCTGACGACGTTCGACCTCGACGAGTACGTGGTGGAGGCGCTGCGCGCCGGTGCCAGCGGTTTCCTGCTGAAGGACGCGCCGGCCGTCGAACTGGTGCAGGCCATCCGGGTGGTGGCCGCGGGCGAGGCGATGCTGGCCCCCAGCATCACGCGCCGTCTCCTCGACAAGTACGCCGACCACCTCCCCTCGGGCGAGGAGCCCGTCCCGGACGCCCTGCACACCCTCACCGAGCGTGAGGTGGAGGTGCTGAAGCTGGTGGCTCGCGGCCTGTCCAACGCGGAGATCGCGGCCGACCTGTTCGTGAGCGAGACGACGGTCAAGACGCACGTGGGACACGTGCTGACGAAGCTGAGCCTGCGCGACCGCGTACAGGCCGCCGTGTACGCGTACGAGAGCGGACTGGTGCGTCCGGGGGCCCAGTGAGCCGGCGCTGAACGCGGGACCGGCGCGGTCCGGGGCCGTGGGCCCCGGACCGCGCCGGTCCTTTTCCGGAGACGCCGCGTCAGACCGCGCCGCGCGCGAGCTCCCAGAGCTGGAGGTCCGCCGAGGAGTTGACGGCCCACTCCACACCGGTCAGCTCGTCGAGCGAGGCGACGTACTGCTTGCCCTGCCAGACGGGGAGCACGGGGACGTCGGTGGCAACGATGTCCTGGAGCTTCTCGAAGGCCGGCGACGCGGCGCTGCGGTCCGCCTCGCGACGGGACTGCGGGATGAGCGTCTTCTGCGCCTCGGTCGACTTGTACGGCGAGTTGAGGAAGTTGCCCTCGTCGAGGAACGGCGCGATGTAGGTGTCCGGGTCCGGGAAGTCGGGGAACCAGCCCATGCCGAAGACCGCGTACTCACCCTTCTTCTGGGCGGGACGGTACTTGTCCCAGGGGGTTCCCTTGACGTCGACGTCGAACAGCTTGGACGCGTTGAGCTGCTTCGCCAGGGTCTCGTACTCGGCCTTGGTGGCGGGGCCGTAGTGGTCGGTCGTGTAGTGCAGGGTGAACTTGACCGGGGTGTTGATGCCGGCCTTCTCCAGGGTCCGCGCGGCCCCGGCGACACTCGGCTCGCCGTACTTGTTGAAGAACGAGTTGGTGTGGCTGGTGATGCCGGACGGGATCAGCGAGTAGAGCGGCTCGGCAGTGCTGCCGTACACCTTGTTCGCGATGGCGCCGCGGTCGATGACCTGCGCGACGGCCTGGCGTACGGCCTTGTCCTCCACCGCGGGGTCCTCGGTGTTGAACGCCATGTAGCTGATGGCCAGGCCGGGCATCTCGGTGAGCTTGATGCCCTCCTTGGGCTCCGCCAGCAGGTCCTGGGCCTGCTCGGGCGACATGGTGCGCGTCATCATGTCGATCTTCTTGTCGTCGAGCGCCTTCCCCATCGCGTCCGCGTCGGGGAAGAGGTTCAGCTCGACCTTGTTGTTGCGGATCTTCAGGTCGCCCTTGTACTTCGGGTTCTTGGTGAAGACGACCTTGACGATGCGATCGTCCTTGACCTCGGGCTTCATGGTGTACGGGCCCGACCCGTCGATCTGGAAGCCGTCGCGGGGGGTCTTCGCCCCGTACTTGTCCTTCTGGACGATGCCGGCGGGCGGCGTGGCGAGCTTGTACGGGAAGGTCGCGTCCGGGGTGCTCAGGTGGAAGACGATCTCCTTCTCACCCTTGGTCTCGATCGTGTCGATGTTGGCGAAGAGGGCGGAGGGGCCGCTCTCGTCCTTGATGTCGAGGACCCGCTGGATGGAGTACTTCACGTCCTCCGGGGTGACGGGGGTGCCGTCGGCGAAGGTGAGACCGTCGCGCAGCGTGCAGCGGTAGCTCTCGTTCTCCATGTCCGTGAAGGTGCAGCTCTCGGCCGCCTCGGGCACGGGCTCGCCGCCGCCTCGCGGTATGTGCGTGAGGGTCTGCACGGTCTGGCGGAGCAGGTTCCACACACCCGCCTCGTAGCCGATGGCCGGGTCGAGCGGGGCCGGGTTGTCCTTCGAGGCGATGAACTGGTCCGTCGTCCCGACGACGATGGCATCGCCCCCGTCGTCCGACCCGCCGCAGGCGGCGAGAACGGGTGCGAGCAGGCCCACCACGGCCGGCAGCACCAGCGTCTTACGGTTCATCTGGACGATCTCCCTCATTCCGTCATGTGAGAAAACCGAGATTAGTAGGCGCCGCAGGACGGCTTGACCGGTGCGGATCCGCCCCGTATCCACTCGGTGATCACCGATGACGGGTTGTCCATGTCACCGCCGGGAATGTTTCGTACACGTCTTAATGAATGCGGACGTAAGGGTTCCCGAAACGGGCACGCCGATCGGTCCCGGGAAACCCGCGGACATCACGTCGAGTGACGAACGTCACGCCCGGACCGGAATGACCGCATTGACATGGACCTGATTCACGGGGTGAGCGAAAGCAGGGAACTGACAGAGTTGGCACCGGAGTTCTTGTCACCTGCCGACTAGAACACCCTCGGTGGGCGGGTCGTCACTCGTCCGCGACCAGGCCTCGCAGGAAGGCGAGATCCACCTGTTCCAGGGAGGAGACGACGGCGCGCCCCGGCGCGGGGGCGATCGACGCCACGGAGGGCACCGCGACCACGCGGCAGCCCGCCGCCTCGGCCGCGGCGACGCCCGTCGCGGTGTCCTCGACGACCGCGCAGCGCCAGGGGTCCGCCCCGAAGCCGGCAGCCGCGGCGAGGTAGGGCTCGGGGTGGGGCTTGGTGCGGGCCACCTCGTCGCCCGCGACCGTGAGCGCGAAGTGCTGAGGACCCAGGGAGTCCAGGACCCGGTCGATGATCCGCCGGTGCGAGGCGGACACCAGGGCGGTGGGTACCTCGTGCGCGGCGAGTTCGGCGAGCAGCCGGGCCGCGCCCGGCATCAGCGGCACACCGCGGCCGATGCGCTTCTCGAAGCGGTCGTTGAGCAGCACGGTCAGTTCCTCGATGGCGATGTCGGCGCCGGTGACCTCGATGAGGTAGCCGGCACTGCGGGTCATCGGCCCGCCGACGACCACGTCACGCCAGGCCTCGTCCAGCCGGTGACCGAGGTCGGCGAAGACCTCCGCCTCCACGTCCCACCAGAGCCCCTCGGTGTCGACCAGTGTGCCGTCCATGTCGAGGAGGACGGCTTGGAGCGCCGACCCTTCTGCCGTACGGGTCAGGGACGCGGGGACCGTACTGGTCATCCGGCACACCTCCATGAGGGACGAGAAGGCCGGCCGCCTTCCCGTGGGAACGGCGACCGGCCTGCACTGGACCGACCATTCTACGACGCGTCGCCGCGCCGCGCGCGGAGTCCCGCGTGACCGCGCGTCGAACTTCCGGCTACCGTGCGTTGAAGTACTTCGCCTCCGGGTGGTGGATGACGATGGCGTCCGTGGACTGTTCGGGATGCAGCTGGAACTCCTCGGAGAGCTTCACCCCGATCCGCTCGGGCTCCAGGAGGGCGGCGATCTTCGCCCGGTCCTCCAGGTCCGGGCAGGCCCCGTAGCCCAGCGAGAAGCGCGCCCCGCGGTACTTGAGCGCGAACATGTCCTCGACGTCGGACGGGTCCTCGCCGGCGAACCCGAGCTCGCTGCGGACCCGGGCGTGCCAGTACTCGGCGAGTGCCTCGGCGAGCTGCACGGAGAGCCCGTGCAGCTCCAGGTAGTCGCGGTAGGAGTTCGCCTCGAACAGCTCGGCGGTGGCCCCGCCGATCTTCGATCCGACGGTGACGACCTGGAGACCGATCACGTCGGTCTCCCCGGACTCCTCGGGGCGGAAGAAGTCCGCGAGGCAGAGGCGGCGGCCGCGACGCTGGCGCGGGAAGGTGAAGCGGGTGCGCTCGGAACCGTCCTCGTGCAGCAGGATCAGGTCGTCGCCCTTGGAGACGCAGGGGAAGTAGCCGTAGACGACGGCGGCCTCCAGCAGGTTCTCGGTGTGCAGCTTGTCGAGCCAGCCGCGCAGGTGCGGACGGCCCTCGCGCTCCACCAGCTCCTCGTACGTCGGCCCGTCGCCGGCCCGGGCCTGCTTGAGGCCCCACTGGCCCTTGAAGAGTGCTCCCTCGTCAAGCCAGGAGGCGTACTCCTTGAGCTGGATGCCCTTGATGACGCGGGTGCCCCAGAAGGGCGGCTCCGGGACCGGATTGGTGACGGAGACGTCGGAGCGCACGCCCTCCTCGGGCTCCACGGCCTCCGCGACGGGGGTGTCCCGCTTGGGCACCCTGCGCTGCTTCAGTTCGGGGAGGGCGGCGCCGGGGACACCGCGCTTGACCGCGACGAGGGCGTCCATCAGCCGGAGCCCCTCGAAGGCGTCGCGGGCGTAACGGACCTCGCCCTCGTAGATCTCGTGGAGGTCCTGTTCGACGTAGGCACGGGTCAGGGCCGCCCCGCCGAGGATCACCGGGTAGTCGGCCGCCAGCTTGCGCTGGTTCAGCTCCTCCAGGTTCTCCTTCATGATCACGGTGGACTTCACCAGGAGGCCCGACATGCCGATGACATCGGCGCGGTGCTCCTGGGCGGCGTCCAGGATCGCGGAGACGGGCTGCTTGATGCCCAGGTTGACCACGTTGAAGCCGTTGTTGGACAGGATGATGTCGACGAGGTTCTTGCCGATGTCGTGGACGTCGCCGCGGACCGTGGCCAGCACGATGGTGCCCTTGCCCTCGGCGTCGGTCTTCTCCATGTGCGGTTCGAGGTGCGCCACCGCGGACTTCATGACCTCGGCGGACTGGAGCACGAAGGGAAGCTGCATCTGGCCGGAGCCGAACAGTTCGCCCACGACCTTCATGCCGGCCAGCAGCGTGTCGTTGACGATCTCCAGCGCGGGTGTGGTCAGCAGCGCCTCGTCGAGGTCCGCCTCCAGCCCGTTCTTCTCGCCGTCGATGATGCGGCGCTGGAGCCGCTCGTCCAGCGGCAGGGCGAGGAGCTCCTCGGCCTTGCCCTGCTTCATCGACTTCATGTTGACGCCCTCGAAGAGCTCCATGAGCCGCTGGAGGGGGTCGTAGCCCTCCTCCCGGCGGTCGTGGATGAGGTCGAGGGCGACCTTGACCTGCTCCTCCTCCAGCCGGGCGATCGGGAGGATCTTGGAGGCGTGGACGATGGCGGAGTCCAGGCCGGCCTTCACGCACTCGTCGAGGAAGACGGAGTTCAGGACGACGCGGGCGGCGGGGTTCAGGCCGAAGGAGATGTTGGACAGGCCCAGCGTGGTCTGGACGTCGGGGCGGCGCCGCTTCAGCTCGCGGATGGCGCCGATGGTGGCGATCCCGTCCTTGCGGGACTCCTCCTGACCGGTACAGATGGTGAAGGTCAGGCAGTCGATGAGGATGTCCGACTCGCGGATGCCCCAGTTGGTGGTGAGGTCCTCGATGAGCCGCTCGGCGATGGCGACCTTGTGCTCGACGGTGCGGGCCTGGCCCTCCTCGTCGATGGTCAGCGCGATGAGCGCGGCGCCGTGCTCGGCGGCGAGCCCGGCGACCTTCGCGAAGCGGGACTCGGGACCGTCGCCGTCCTCGTAGTTGACGGAGTTCAGTACGGCGCGTCCGCCCAGCTTCTCCAGGCCTGCGCGCAGGACGGGGACCTCGGTGGAGTCGAGGACGATCGGCAGGGTCGAGGCGGTGGCGAAACGGCCGGCCAGTTCCTCCATGTCGGCGACGCCGTCGCGCCCCACGTAGTCGACGCAGAGGTCGAGCATGTGGGCGCCTTCGCGGATCTGGTCCCGGGCCATCTCCACGCAGTCGTCCCAGCGGGCGTCGAGCATGGCCTCGCGGAACTTCTTGGATCCGTTGGCGTTCGTACGTTCGCCGATCGCGAGGTACGAGGTGTCCTGCCGGAACGGGATGGTCTGGTAGAGCGACGCGGCACCCGGCTCGGGGCGGGGGTCGCGCGTCGACAGCGCGGCGCCGCGGACCCGCTCGACGAGCCGGCGCAGGTGTTCCGGCGTCGTACCGCAGCAGCCGCCCACGAGGGAGAGGCCGTACTCCTGGACGAAGGTCTCCTGGGCGTCGGCCAGGCCCTCGGCGTCGAGCGGGAAGTGCGCGCCGTCCTTGGTGAGCACGGGCAGCCCGGCGTTCGGCATGCAGAGCAGCGGGATGCGGGAGTGGCGCGTGAGGTAGCGCAGGTGCTCGCTCATCTCGGCGGGGCCGGTCGAGCAGTTGAGCCCGATCATGTCGACGCCGAGGGGTTCGAGCGCGGTCAGCGCCGCGCCGATCTCGGAGCCCAGCAGCATGGTGCCGGTCGTCTCGAAGGCCAGGGAGCAGAGCACCAGGAGGTCGCTGCCCATGGCCTCCAGGGCCCGCCGCGCGCCGAGCACGGCGGCCTTGGTCTGCAGGAGGTCCTGGGTGGTCTCGATGATGAGCGCGTCGGCGCCGCCCGCGATCAGGCCCTCGGCGTTCTGCTGGAAACCGTCGCGCAGGACCGTGTAGGGGGCGTGCCCCAGCGTCGGGAGCTTGGTGCCGGGGCCGATGGAGCCGAGCACCCAGCGCTGCTGCCCGGTGGACTCGGTGAACCGGTCGGCGGTCTCGCGGGCGATGCGCGCGCCGGCCTCGGACAGCTCGTGGATCCGGCCGGGGATGTCGTACTCGCCGAGGGCGGAGGCGTTGGCTCCGAACGTGTTGGTCTCGACGCAGTCCACGCCGACCGCGAAGTACTCCTCGTGGACCGACCGGACGATGTCGGGGCGCGTGACGTTCAGGATCTCGTTGCAGCCTTCGAGGTTCTCGAAGTCCTCAAGGGTGGGGTCCTGGGCCTGGAGCATGGTGCCCATGGCACCGTCGGCCACCACCACCCGGGTGGCGAGCGCCTCACGGAGCGCTGCGGCTCGGGTCCGGCTGTCAGCTGAGGGGGTCGGCAACGAGGCCATGGATGTTCTCCCTGGGATGCGACGGCTGTCGGCTTTGCGCCCTTCTGTGGAGGGGGCACGCGGCCAGCGTAGCCGGGACGCGCCCGGGCCGGTCGTCGTGTCCCACGGGGCGGACTGCATGCTGTGCGGTGAAACGGACCCTCGGCGGGTGGCGCATAATGTTCGCGCCACCGGACAGAGGTCGACATCGACCGATAGTGTTCAGCATTGTCGAACCGAGGTGGAGGAGTACGGCGCGATGGCCAAGAACATCCAGTCGCTCGAGCGGGCAGCGGCGATGCTGCGTCTGCTGGCCGGCGGCGAGCGCCGGCTGGGCCTGTCCGACATCGCGTCCTCACTGGGGCTGGCCAAAGGCACCGCGCACGGGATCCTGCGCACCCTCCAGCTCGAGGGCTTCGTCGAGCAGGACCCCGCGTCCGGCCGCTACCAGCTGGGCGCCGAGCTGCTGCGTCTGGGCAACAGTTATCTCGACGTGCACGAGCTGCGGGCCCGCGCGCTGGTGTGGACCGACGACCTGGCCCGCTCCAGCGGCGAGAGCGTGCACCTGGGCGTGCTGCACCAGCGCGGCGTCCTGATCGTCCACCACGTCTTCCGGCCCGACGACAGCCGCCAGGTCCTGGAGGTCGGTGCGATGCAGCCGCTGCACTCCACCGCCCTGGGCAAGGTCATCGCGGCCTACGACCCGGTCGCCCACAGCGAGGCCACCGAGGTGGAACTGCGGCCCTTCACCCCGCGCACGGTCACGGGCGGGGCGGAGTTCGAGTCGCTGCTCGACCTGATCCGGGCGCAGGGCTGGGCCGCCGACGTGGAGGAGACGTGGGAGGGCGTGGCGGCGGTGGCCGCCCCCATCCACGACCGGCGCAGGATGCCGGTCGGCGCCGTGGCCGTGACGGGGGCCGTGGAACGCGTCTGCGCGGGCGGCGAGCTGCGCCCGGAACTCGTCGCCGCCGTGCGCGACTGCGCCCGCGCCGTCTCCCGGGACCTGGGCGCCGGACGCTTCTGACCACCCCCGCGACGTCGGTAACGATCGAGTCGCGTGTCACACACCCCTTGACGCACTCTTCATCGGGGAGAAACATTGCCGTTCACCGGTCGGCATTGCCGAACACTTAACGGCAATACGCGTTAGAGTGTGACAGTGCCGAGGGCCGGTCAAGCCCGGCAGGTGAGGTGCCCGTACCGAACGAGTACCCACCTCGGGTGCGATCCACCGGAGGGACCCGGTGTTTCGCCTTCCCCTGGACGAAGGACAAAGGAGTCACGGGTGTCCAGCTCCGACATCTTCATCGGCGAGACCATCGGTACCGCCGTACTCGTACTGCTCGGCGGTGGTGTCTGTGCCGCCGTCACACTGAGGCGTTCCAAGGCGCACAACGCCGGCTGGCTGGCCATCACCTTCGGGTGGGGCTTCGCCGTGCTGACCGGCGCCTACATAGCCTCCGGCGTGTCCGGCGCCCATCTCAATCCGGCGGTCACGATCGGCCTGGCGATCCAGGGCGGCACCGCGTGGAGCGACGTGCCGCTGTACCTCGCCTCCGAACTGTTCGGCGCGATCATCGGCGCGGTGCTCGTCTGGGCCGTCTACTACGGACAGTTCCACGCGCACCTCACCGACCCCGAGGTCGTGAAGGACCAGCCGGCCGAGGAGGGCATGGTCGACCAGACCGCCGCTCCGAAGGCGGGCCCCGTCCTCGGCGTCTTCAGCACGGGCCCGGAGATCCGCAACGGCGTGCAGAACGTCGTCACGGAGATCATCGCCACGTTCGTGCTCGTCCTGGCGATCCTCACGCAGGGCCTCAACGACGACGGCAACGGCCTCGGTGCCCTCGGTGTGCTGATCACCGCGCTGGTGGTCGTCGGGATCGGTCTGTCGCTCGGCGGCCCGACCGGTTACGCGATCAACCCGGTGCGTGACCTCGGACCCCGCATCGTGCACGCGTTGCTGCCGCTTCCGAACAAGGGCGGGTCGGACTGGGGCTACGCCTGGGTACCGGTGGTAGGACCGCTCATCGGGGCCGCACTCGCCGGCGGGCTCTACAACCTCGCCTTCGCCTGAGCCACACCCGCACCTCACACAGACCTCCGGGAGCCAACCGTGACCGACGCACACACCACCGGCCCGTTCATCGCGGCCATCGACCAGGGCACCACGTCCAGCCGCTGCATCGTCTTCGACAAGGACGGCCGGATCGTCTCCGTCGACCAGAAGGAGCACGAGCAGATCTTCCCCAAGCCCGGCTGGGTCGAGCACGACGCGGCCGAGATCTGGGAGAACGTCCAGGAAGTCGTCGCCGGGGCCATCGTCAAGGCCGGCATCACCTCCGCCGACGTCAAGGCGATCGGCATCACCAACCAGCGTGAGACCACGCTGCTGTGGGACAAGAACACCGGTGAGCCCGTCCACAACGCCCTCGTCTGGCAGGACACCCGCACCGACGCGCTCTGCAAGGAGCTCGGCCGCAACGTCGGCCAGGACCGCTTCCGCCGCGAGACCGGCCTGCCGCTCGCGTCGTACTTCGCCGGCCCCAAGGTCCGCTGGCTGCTCGACAACGTCGAAGGGCTGCGCGAGCGCGCCGAGCGGGGCGACATCCTCTTCGGCACCATGGACTCCTGGGTCATCTGGAACCTGACCGGCGGCACCGACGGCGGCGTCCACGTCACCGACGTCACCAACGCCTCGCGCACCCTCCTGATGAACCTGCACACGATGCAGTGGGACGACAAGATCGTCCAGTCCCTGGAGATCCCGCCCTCCGTCCTGCCCGAGATCCGGTCCTCCGCCGAGGTCTACGGCAACGCCAAGGGCGGCGTCCTCGACGGCGTCCCGGTGGCCTCCGCGCTCGGCGACCAGCAGGCCGCGCTGTTCGGCCAGACCTGTTTCGCGCAGGGCGAGGCCAAGTCCACGTACGGCACCGGCACCTTCATGCTCATGAACACCGGCCACACCCCGGTGAACTCGTACAACGGGCTGCTGACGACCGTCGGATACCAGATCGGCGACCAGAAGCCGGTCTACGCCCTCGAGGGGTCCATCGCCGTCACCGGTTCGCTGGTCCAGTGGATGCGCGACCAGATGGGCCTGATCAAGTCCGCGGCCGAGATCGAGACGCTCGCCTCCTCCGTCGAGGACAACGGCGGCGCGTACTTCGTGCCCGCGTTCTCCGGCCTGTTCGCCCCGTACTGGCGTCCCGACGCCCGCGGTGTGATCGCCGGACTCACCCGGTACGTCACCAAGGCGCACATCGCCCGTGCCGTGCTCGAGGCCACCGCATGGCAGACCCGCGAGATCAGCGACGCCATGACCAAGGACTCCGGCGTCGAACTGACCGCGCTCAAGGTCGACGGCGGCATGACCTCCAACAACCTGCTGATGCAGACGCTCTCCGACTTCCTGGACGCGCCCGTGGTGCGCCCCATGGTCGCCGAGACCACCTGCCTCGGCGCCGCCTACGCCGCCGGTCTCGCCGTCGGCTTCTGGCCGGACACCGACGCGCTGCGCGCCAACTGGCGCCGCGCCGCCGAGTGGACACCCCGCATGGCCGCGGACACCCGCGACCGCGAGTACAAGAGCTGGCTCAAGGCCGTCGAACGGACCATGGGCTGGATCGAGGACGAAGAGAGCTGAGGAGCAATCACATGACCACCCTGCAGAGCGTCCCCGCCCTCGGGACGCATCCGGCCTCCGGCTCCCTCCCGAGCCGCGCCGAGACCCGGGAGCAGCTGTCCAAGGCGACGTACGACCTCCTGGTGATCGGCGGCGGCATCCTGGGCATCTCCACCGCCTGGCATGCCGCGCAGTCCGGGCTGCGGGTGGCCCTGGTGGACGCCGGCGACTTCGCCGGCGCCACCTCCTCCGCGTCCTCCAAGCTGCTCCACGGCGGTCTGCGCTACCTCCAGACCGGCGCGGTGAAGCTGGTCGCGGAGAACCACTTCGAGCGGCGCGCGGTGTCCCGTCAGGTCGCCCCACACCTGGCCAACCCGCTCACCTTCTACCTGCCCGTCTACAAGGGCGGGCCGCACGGCGCGGCCAAGCTCGGCGCGGGTGTCTTCGCCTACTCGGCGCTGTCCGCGTTCGGTGACGGCGTCGGCCACGTGATCAGCCCGGCCCGGGCACAGCGTGACGTGCCGGAACTGCGTACGGACAACCTGAAGGCCGTCGCGGTCTACGGCGACGACCAGATGAACGACGCCCGGATGGCGCTGATGACGGTACGCGCGGCTGTGGACGCGGGCGCCGTCGTCCTCAACCACGCCGCGGTGACCGGCCTGCGGTTCACCAAGGGCCGGGTCACCGGTGCCGAGCTGGAGGACCGTCAGGACGGTACGGAGTTCGGCGTGGACGCCCGTCTCGTGCTGAACGCCACCGGCCCGTGGGTCGACCACCTGCGGAAGCTGGAGGACCCGAACGCGGCTCCCTCCATACGTCTGTCCAAGGGCGCCCACCTCGTGCTCAAGCGCACCCGGCCCTGGAAGGCCGCGCTGGCGACGCCGATCGACAAGTACCGCATCACGTTCGCCCTGCCGTGGGAGGACATGCTGCTGCTCGGTACGACGGACGAGGAGTACGAGGGTGACCCGGCCGACGTCGCGGTCACCGAGAAGGACACGGCGCAGATCCTCGACGAGGCGGCGTTCTCGGTCCGGGACCAGCAGCTCTCCCGCGACCTGATCACCTACTCCTTCGCTGGACTCCGGGTGCTGCCCGGTGGTCCCGGGAACACCTCGAAGGCCAAGCGCGAGACGGTCGTGACCGAGGGCCGCGGCGGGATGCTGTCGGTGGCGGGCGGCAAGTGGACGACGTTCCGCCACATCGGCCGCACGGTGATGAACAAGCTGGCCGAACTGCCCGGCCACCCCCTCGGCGAGGACATGGAGCCGATGGCGCGGCTGCCCAGGAAGCTGCCGCTGCCCGGTATCGCCAACCCGAACGCGGTCGCGCACCGGCTGCTGGTCGACGGCGGTACGCCGGGGCCGCGGATGTCCGCCGACACGGCACGGCACCTCGCGACCCACTACGGCTCCCTGTCGTTCGACATCGCGCGGCTGGCGAACGAGAACCCGGCCCTCGGCGAGCGCATCCACCCCGACGCCCCGGAGATCTGGGCGCAGGTGGCGTACGCGCGCGACCGCGAGTGGGCCGAGACGGCGGACGACGTGCTGCGCCGCCGGACGACGCTGACGATCCGGGGCCTCGCGACCGACGACGTCCGGTCCAAGGTCGAGGACATGCTGGCCGAAGGCCGCTGACGGCGGCGGCACACGGCGACAGGGGCGGCCTCCCGGCGGGAGGCCGCCCCTGTCGGCCGTGCGGGCGGTCTCCGCGGCAGGGCCGCGCTCCGGGAACGACCGGGACCTCCCGGCCCCCCGGCCGTCCGCCTCCCGTCCTGGCCGCATAATGAGGGCATACATCGGATGTCTTGTGCGCGAGGAGGCCCTGCATGGCCGTCACCGACGAAGCGATCGAGAGAATCAAGGGAATGATCGTCTCGGGTGCGCTGGCTCCCGGGGACCGGCTTCCCAAGGAGAGCGAGCTCGCCGCCGAGCTGGGCCTTTCGCGGAACTCGCTGCGCGAGGCGGTGCGCGCGCTGTCGCTGATCCGGATCCTCGACGTCCGTCAGGGCGACGGCACCTACGTCACCAGCCTGGACCCCCAACTCCTCCTGGAGGCGCTCAGCTTCGTGGTGGACTTCCACCGCGACGACACCGTGCTGGAGTTCTTCGCGGTCCGCAGGATCCTGGAGCCGGCGGCCACGGCGATGGCGGCGCTGCGCATCGGGGAGGAACAGCTGGACGCGCTGGGCGCCCAGCTGGACGCGCTGGGCCCCGATCCCTCGGTGGAGGCGCTGGTCGCCGGCGACCTGGAGTTCCACCGGGGCATCGCCCGGCACTCCGGCAACTCGGTGCTCTGCTCCCTCCTCGACGGCCTGTCCGGACCGACCACCCGCGCCAGGGTGTGGCGCGGGCTGACCCAGGAGGACGCGGTCGGCCGGACGCTGCGCGAGCACCGGGCCATTCTGGCCGCGATGCGGGACCGGGACGCCGAGGCGGCCCGGTCCTGGGCGACGGTGCACGTGGCGAGTGTGGAGCAGTGGCTGCGTTCGACCCTGTGAGCCGCGCTCAGCCCCGCGGAGAAGCGGGACGCAGGCGCAGGCCCTGCATCCCCCCGTCGACGGCGAGCGCGGTGCCGGTGACGGACGCGGCCGCCGGGCTCGCGAGATAGAGGACCGCGGCGGCCACCTCGTCGGCGGACACCAGCCGCCCCAGCGGCTGACGGGCGTCGAGCGCGGCACGCTCCGCGGCCGGGTCCTCGGCCTGCCCGAGCAGCCGGCCGATCCAGGGGGTGTCCGCGGTGCCGGGGTTGACGCAGTTCACCCTGATCCCCTCACGGACGTGGTCGGCCGCCATCGCGAGGGTGAGGGAGAGCACGGCGCCCTTGCTCGCGCTGTAGAGCGCGCGTTGCGGCAGCCCGGCGGTGGCGGCGATGGAGCAGGTCTGGGTGATCGACACGGCGCCGGGCCGGGCGGCGGCGGCCCTGCGCAGATGGGGCAGCGCGTGGCGGGCGGTGCGGACCATGCCGAGCACGTTGAGGTCCAGTACGCGGGTCCACTCCTCGTCGGCGTTGTCCTCGACGGTGCCGATCGAGCCGATCCCCGCGTTGGAGACCACCGTGTGCAGGCCGCCCAGTCCGGCGGCCGCCCGCTCGACGGCGTCGCGTACGGCGTCGTCGTCCGTCACGTCGGCGCGAAGGGCGAGGCAGCCCGCGGGAGCGCCCTCCGGATCGAGGTCGAGCACCGCGACGCGCGCCCCGCGGGTGAGCAGCTGGGCGGCCACGGCGGCCCCGATACCGGACGCGCCCCCTGTCACCAGGGCGGACAGTCCCTCGAAATCCCGTGCGCCGGTCATCGGCCCGTCTCCTCGTGTGTGCGGCGGGCCTGCCAGACGGGGCCCTGCGGGTAGCGGTGTCCGGCGATCGAGGCGGGGAGCATCCGGGCCGAGAAGCCCGGTGCGCGGGGGGCGACGTAGTGGCCGTCCTCGACGACGGCGGGGTCGGCGAAGTGCTCGTGGAGGTGGTCGACGTACTCGATGACGCGGTCCTCGCGGCTGCCGGACACCGCGACGTAGTCGAACATCGACAGATGCTGCACCAGCTCGCACAGTCCGACGCCACCGGCGTGGGGGCAGACCGGGACGCCGTACTTGGCCGCGAGCAGCAGGACAGCGAGGTTCTCGTTCACCCCGGCGACCCGTGCGGCGTCGATCTGGACGAAGTCGACCGCGCCGGCCTGGAGCAGCTGCTTGAACACGACCCTGTTGGCGACGTGCTCGCCGGTGGCGACCTTGACCGGCTGCCCGGCCCGCACGGCTGCGTGGCCGAGCACGTCGTCGGGACTGGTCGGTTCCTCGATCCAGTACGGGTCGTAGGGGGCGAGCGCCTTCATCCACTCCACCGCGTCGGCCACGTCCCATCGCTGGTTGGCGTCGACGGCGATCCGGATGCCGGGGCCGACCGCCCGGCGGGCGACCGCCAGCCTGCGGACGTCGTCGTCCAGGTCGGCGCCGACCTTGAGCTTGATCTGGGTGAAGCCGTCCGCGACGGCCTCCTCGGCCAGGCGCACGAGCTTGTCGTCGTCGTATCCCAGCCAGCCGGGTGAGGTGGTGTACGCGGGATAGCCCTCGGCGAGGAGCCGCTCGGTGCGCTCGGCCCTGCCGGGCTCCGCGGCACGGAGGATGCCGAGCGCCTCCTGCGGGGTGAGCGCGTCCGTGAGGTGGCGGAAGTCGACGAGGGAGACGAGCTCCTCGGGTGTCATCCCGGCGAGGAACCGCCAGACGGGCTTCCCCGCGAGTTTCGCCGCGAGGTCCCAGGCGGCGTTGACCACGGCTCCGGCCGCCATGTGCATCACGCCCTTCTCCGGGCCGAGCCAGCGCAGCTGGGAGTCGTGCGTGAGCGTGCGGTACAGGGCGGCGAGGCCGGTCGCGTCACGCGGGACGGGGCGACCCACCACGTAGGGGCGGAGCGCTCTGATGGCCGCGGCCATGACATCGTTGCCACGCCCGATGGTGAAGCAGAACCCGTGCCCTTCCTCGCCCGCGCCGCCCGGTCCGCCACCGTCGGCGCGCAGGACGACGTAGGCGGCGGAGTAGTCGGGATCGGGGTTCATGGCGTCCGAGCCGTCCAGGTGTTCCGAGGTGGGAAACCGGATGTCCTCGACCTCGAAATCCATGACGGTCAGACTCATGTGCGCCCCCAGGGGAATAACATCGGATCTCTCTGTGGTCATCCGATGTATAAACCCTATCGAGCCTCACAGTCCAGGGGCGGGAGGAATCTCGATCACTTCCGGCCTGGCACAGCTCGGATGAATCAAGCGGTTGCACGGTTCATCTCCGCACGCAAACGGGCTGCGTCGGAGCAGGGCGGAACCCGTAAGGTTGGTCCGTACACAAGGGAACTTCGGAAGGAGGCCTGGGTGATCGAGCTCGAGGGGGTACCCGAGCTGATCGACCCGGTCATGGTGGCCGCGTTCGAGGGCTGGAACGACGCCGGGGACGCCGCCTCCACCGCGGTGGCGCATCTGGACCGGGAGTGGAAGGGCGAGGTCTTCGCGGCGCTCGACGCCGAGGACTACTACGACTTCCAGGTCAACCGGCCCACGGTCTGGATGGACGGCGGGACCCGCAAGATCACTTGGCCCACCACGCGGCTCTCCGTGGTCCGGGTCGGCGGCGAGAAGCCCCGTGACCTGGTGCTGATCCGTGGCATCGAACCCTCCATGCGCTGGCGTTCGTACTGCAACGAGATCCTGGGCTTCGCCCATGAGCTGGGCGTCGAGATGGTGGTCGTCCTGGGGGCGCTGCTCGGCGACACCCCGCACACCCGCCCCGTCCCGGTCAGCGGCGTCACGTCGGATCCGGACCTGGCGCGGACCATGGACCTGGAGGAGACCAGGTACGAGGGCCCGACCGGCATCGTGGGCATCCTCCAGGAGGCCTGCACGCACGCGGGCGTGCCCGCGGTCAGCCTGTGGGCGGCGGTCCCGCACTACGTGTCGCAGCCGCCGAACCCGAAGGCGACGCTCGCGCTCCTGAACCGCCTGGAGGATCTGCTCGGTCTGCGGATCCCGCTGGGCGAGCTGCCCGAGGACGCCCGCGCCTGGCAGCTCGGGGTCGACCAGCTGGCCGCCGAGGACAGCGAGGTCGCGGAGTACGTGCAGACGCTGGAGGAGGCGCGGGACACCGCCGAGCTGCCCGAGGCGTCCGGCGAGGCCATCGCCCGCGAGTTCGAGCGTTATCTGCGGCGCAGGGACGTCGGCGGTCCCGGCCAGGCGCCGGGCGGCCATGCCACGGAGAGCGGTGACATGCCCTACCTGCGGGACACCTCCGGCGGACGTACGCGGCCGCCGAAGCCGCAGCGCCCGGAGAAGGGCCGTCCCAAGGACGGCGACGGCGGCGACCCGCCCGAGGACCCGCCGGCCACCGGCCCGGACGGGAGCGCCTCGGACGACTGACACCGCACACGGGTACGGAACGGCCCCGGACTTCGCGATCTCTCGCGAAGTCCGGGGCCGTCGGTGTGTCCGTGGGTCAGAGCGCGACGCCGAGCAGGGCGTCGACGGTGCGGGAGACGAGGCCGGGTGCCCCCTCGTCCGTGCCGCCGCCGGAGGTCTGGAGCTCGGCCCAGCGGTCCACGGCGGCGAGTGCGGCCGGGGTGTCGAGGTCGTCGGCCAGGGCCTCCCGGACCTCCTCGACCAGGGCGTCGGCGGAGAGTCCGTCCGGGCGGGAGACGGCGGCACGCCACCGGGCGAGACGCTCGACCGCGTCGGCGAGCACCTGGTCGGTCCACTCCCAGTCGGACCGGTAGTGGTGCGCGAGCAGGGTGAGCCGGATGGCGGCAGGGTCCACGTCGGCCCGGCGCAGCGCCGAGACGAAGACGAGGTTGCCCTTGGACTTGGACATCTTCTCGCCGTCGAGGCCGACCATGCCGGCGTGCACGTAGGCCTTGGCGAACGGGTGCTCGCCGGTCAGCACCTGCGCGTGCGAGGCGCCCATCTCGTGGTGCGGGAAGGCCAGGTCGGAACCGCCGCCCTGGACGTCGAAGGTCATGCCCAGGTGGTCCAGGGCGATGGCGACGCACTCGATGTGCCAGCCGGGCCTGCCGCGGCCGAGGGAGCCGCCGTCCCAGCTCGGCTCGCCCTCACGGGCGGCCATCCAGAGCATCGGGTCGAGCGGGTTCTTCTTGCCGGGGCGCTCCGGGTCGCCGCCGCGCTCGGCGGAGAGCAGCCGCATGGCCTCGGCGTCGAGGTTCGAGACCTCACCGAAGTGCGGGTCGCTCTCCACGGAGAAGTACACGTCGCCGTCGAGTTCGTAGGCGGCGCCCGCGTCCCGGAGGCGTTCCACGAGCGGGACGATGCCGGGTATCGCCTCGACCGCCCCGATGTAGTGCTTCGGGGGGAGCATGCGCAGAGCGGTCATGTCCTCCCGGAACAGGGCGGTCTCGCGCTCCGCGAGCTCGGTCCAGTCCTCGCCGTCGCGCACGGCCCGCTCCAGCAGCGGATCGTCCACGTCGGTCACGTTCTGGACGTAGTGGACCTGCCGCTTGGTGTCGAGCCACACGCGCTGGACGAGGTCGAACGCGTTGTAGGTCGCCGCATGACCCATGTGGGTCGCGTCGTACGGCGTGATGCCGCAGACGTAGATGCGGGCGACGGGACCGGGGTCAAGGGTGATCCGTCCGCCGGTCGCGGTGTCGTGGATCCGAAGGTCGCGGCCCTTGCCAGGCAGGGCGGGGACCTCAGAAGCGGGCCAGGCATGCATGACATGAGCGTAACCGGACGATGCTTCCGGATACGAACCGGATGGCAGATCATGGCCGAGGAGGCGGTCTTGCGCCCGGGGCCGCGATGCTCTATCAGCCGGTGCCCGACCGGTCGCGGCCCACGCCTGCGGGCGGACCAAACAGGTGCCGGGACCGTGGTGTCACACGGGCGGCCACGGGATCGGCGGCCACTCACCGCTCGGCTGCGGGTGCCGGCCGGAGGTGCGAAGACCCTCCACCCGGACGCGCAGGGCGTCGAGTTCCGCCGCCGTGATCAGTTCGGCCAACCGGGTGGTGAGCTCCGCGCCCGGTTCCAGGGCGGTGGACAGCCGGTCGAGCACCTCGGCGGCCTCGGGGGTCAGAGGTTCGCCCGCCCATCCCCAGAGCAGCGTCCGCAGTTTGTCGTCGGCGTTGAACGTGACGCCGTGGTCGATGCCGTACAGCCGTCCACCGGGGGCGGGCAGCAGGTGCCCGCCCTTGCGGTCACCGTTGTTGATCACCGCGTCCAGCACGGCCAGCCGGCGCAGGCGGGGATCGTCGGCGTGCACCAGCAGGGCCGTCCGCCCCTCCCCCACCTCGGCGAATCCGACGGCCTTCCAGCCCTCTCCCGGCTCGTCGTCCTCGACCAGGGCGAGCAGGGGCGGCAGTCCGCCGGCGTTGTCCGCCCCTTCCTCCGCTTCCTCCGCCTCGATCCACAGCTGGCACATCCCCTCGCCGTAGGGGCCCTCCCGCAGCACCGTGGGAGGCACGAGACCCCAGCCGGTGGCCTCGGAGATCTCGTACGCGGCGACCTCGCGCCGGGCGAGGGTGCCGTCGGGGAAGTCCCACAGCGGCTGCTCACCGGCGACCGGCTTGTAGACGCAGGTCCGTTCCTCGCCCTCGTGGGCGACCGTGCAGTACAGCACCGCGTTGGAGGCGCCCCGGACCTGGCCGAGGACCGTGAGTTCCCCCTCCGTGAGCAGGGTGCGCAGCCCGGCCTCCGTCAGGCCCCGCGACGGTATCCGTTCTGGCGCGGGCATACGTGTCCTTCCGGATCGAGGGGGAGGCTGCACAGCGGGCAGGGCGGACGGCCTGCGTTGACGACGTCGAGCGCGCGCTTGGCGAAGGCCCTGGCCTGGGCTCCGCTCAGGCGGACCCGCAGCATCGGCGGGCCGTTCTCCTCGTCCTGCAGAAGCCTTTCCTCGGCTTCCGCGAGGTCGTCCTCGGAGTCGGCGTCCAGTTCGACGAGTGCCTGCGCCTCGACGATCATGCGCTGCTCCTCGCCGTCCCAGGCGAGCGCCATCGTGCCGACCCGGAACTCCTCCTCGACGGGGGCGTCGAGCGGCGCGGTGTCGGCGACGTCCGTAGGGGCGACGGCGGGCACCGGCGAGTTTCCGCCGGTCCGCCGCACGACCTCGTCGAGGAGTTCGTCGATCCGTTCGGCCAACGCGGCGACCTGCGTCTTCTCCAGGGCCACGCTCGTGACCCGGCCCCGCGAGGATGCCTGCAGGAAAAACGTACGGCGGCCAGGCAGCCCGACCGTACCGGCCACGAAACGGTCCGGCGGGTCGTACAGGAACACCTGACGGGACACGTCCTGCTCCCTTGAGAATGAGATGGCGGATGGGGGCTGCCCCCGGGGCCCCGCGAGAGGTCCCGCAAGGGGTCTACGGCGCGTCCACCCTACTGCGCCGAGCGATCACGGTGCCCCAGCGCCGCCCCCTACGGCCGCGTCCGTCCCCGTGTCCCCCGCCGCGTCGGCCCCGATGGCCTGTTCACGCGGTGCCAGGGACGCGAAATCGCCGGTGTCGCCGAGGCGGAGGAGGAACGGGCGCAGCCGCGTGTAGCGGATCGCGGTGACGGAGCACGGGTCGGCCTGGATGCGCTGGAAGAGGTCGAGGTGCATCCCGAGCGCGTCCGCGACCAGGGCCTTGATGATGTCGCCGTGCGAGCACATCACGTAGGCCGCGTCCTCGCCGTGGTCCGCCTCGATGCGGGCGTTCCAGTCCCGCACGGCTTCCACGGCCCGGGCCTGCATGGCCCGCATGGACTCACCGTCCGGGAAGGCGGCGGCCGAGGGGTGCTGCTGGACGACCTTCATCAGCGGCTCGTCGGAGAGCTCGGCGAGTTTGCGCCCCGACCACGTGCCGTAGTCGCACTCGCTGATGCGGTCCTCGGTGTGCAGTGCGAGGCCGGGGCGGGCGTCCAGCAGCGGCTGGAGGGTCTCGCGGCAGCGCTGCAGCGGGCTGCTGACGGCCGCCGCGAAGGTGAGGGCCGACAGCCGGCCGGGGAGTGCGGCGGCCTGTGCGGCGCCGCGTTCGTCGAGGGAGACGCCGGGGGTCCGGCCCGCGAGCACTCCGGAGGTGTTGGCGGTCGAGCGTCCGTGGCGTACGAGGATGAGCGTGGGCATACCTGCCAGCGTAGAGGTGCGTGAAGGCCTCGCGGCAGGGAACAATGCGCGGGTGATCGTCGACTGCGGAATTTACCGGGACGGGCGCCGGACCGAGGGTCCCGCCGACTTCTCCGATGCCCTCGACGAGGCACGTGCCACCGGGGACGCCTTCGTCTGGATCGGGTTGCACGAGCCGACGGAGAAGGAGTTCGACCTGGTCAGCAGTGAGTTCGCGCTGCATCCGCTCGCGGTCGAGGACGCCCTGCGCGCGCATCAGCGGCCCAAGCTGGAGATCTACGACGACTCCCTGTTCGTCGTGATCAAGCCGGTGGTCTACGAGCCGACGAGCGACACCGTGAGCGCCGGCGAGCTGATGCTGTTCATAGGGGACTCCTTCGTGGTGACGGTGCGGCACGGCGAGGGCGCGCCCCTGGCCGCGGTGCGCAGCCGCCTGGAGGCGGAGCCGGAGGTACTCCGGCACGGGCCGACGTCGGTGCTGTACGCGGTCAGCGACGCGGTGGTGGACCACTACATCGAGGTCGCGGCCGAGCTCCAGATCGACCTGGAGGAGCTGGAGGCCCAGGTCTTCGCCCCGACCGGGTCGGCGGACTCGAAGAACACGGCGGCGAGCATCTACACCTTCAAGCGGCAGGTGCTCGAGTTCCGCCGGGCGACCAATCCGCTGGGAGCACCCATGGCGCGGCTGTCGAGCGCGGGTGTGCCCTTCGTCGACGACGGGTCCCAGCCGTTCTTCCGGGACGTGAACGACCATCTGACGCGTGCCGTCGAGCACGTGGAGGGGCTCGACCGGCTGCTCTCGGACATCCTGTCGGCCCATCTGGCGCAGGTCGGCGTCCGGCAGAACGACGACATGCGGAAGATCTCGGCGTGGGCCGCCATGGCCGCCGTGCCGACCATGGTGGCCGGGATCTACGGCATGAACTTCGAGCACATGCCGGAGCTGGACTGGGTGTGGACGTACCCGGCGGTGATCGTGCTGATGGGGGTCGCGGTCGCCGGGCTGTACCGCCTGTTCAAGCGCCGCGGCTGGATGTAGGCGCGGGCGTCTCAGGCGTACTCGGTCTCGGGCACGGGCGGGCCGCCCAGCGCGTCGCGCAGCGCGGGCTGTTCCAGGCTGACCATGCGCCGCCAGCCCACCACCCGCTCGTAGGCGTACATCGCGTGGATCCCCGCGGCCAGCGCGGCGGCCTTGGCGCGCGGCCAGCGCAGCACGCCGCCCATGTGGCTCATCACGGCGAGACTGACGTCGCGGTACACCCGGATCTCTGCGCGGGCGCACTCACGCAGGACGTGCTGGATCGTCCGGCCGTGTCCGGCCCGGGCGAAGCGGAGGAGCTCCTCGTGGCAGTAGGCGAGGTGGTTGTCCTCGTCCCGGGAGATCATCCTGACGGCCCGGCCGAGGACGGGGTGTCCGGCGAAGTGCTTGAGGAGGAGACGCATCTGTTCGGACGCCCGCTGCTCGGTGACCCGGCTGTGGGCCAGGTAGACGATGACGTCCCGTTCGGTGAGCGGCTCCTCACGGCTCAGCCGCTCGTGGGCCAGGCCGATGCCCCGGCGCTCCAGCAGCAGGGTGTAGTCGGTCTCGTACGGCACCGCCACCGGCTGGAGTCCCCGCTGCTTCAGCAGGGCGTTGAAGATCCGGCCGTGCTTGTCCTCGTCGGCACCGTGCCGGGCGGCCTTGGGGGCCAGCTCCCGCAGGCCCGGCGGCAGGAGTGCGGCGATGCGGCCGTTCTCCCACCCGCCCTGCGCCTCCCCGCCGGCAGCGATCGAGCAGAACAGCCGGAACGACTCGTCGTCGTCGAGGATCTCCTGGAACAGACTCTTGGTCGAGAGCATCACTGCCACCTTTCGCACCGGTGTCCGCAGAGCGACAGTCAAATTCGGTACGCGCGGGTAGGCAACACGAGCGGGGAGCCGGCAGGGCCGAACGGGGTGCCGCACGGCCGCGGGGCCGGCGTCCGGGCGTCCGGGGAGGGCCCGGGGCGTAACCCTGAGGGGCTTTCCCGCGTTGCACCCCGTGACGGCCGTGGCGGGGAGGACCCCCGAGCCCCCACCACGGCCGTAGTGCTGGACCCTCCCTGCGCCTAGGCCGCGAGGCCGGAGCGCTCCAGGGCGTCGGTACCGGCGCGCAGGGCCGCGAGCCGCTCGTCGAGGGTGAAGCCCGCCGGGGCGAGGGTGAGGGTCGTGACACCCGCCGCCGCGTACGCCTGCATCCGGTCGGCGATCCGGTCGACCGAGCCGAGCAGCGTGGTCTCGTCGATGAGCTGGTGCGGCACGGCCGCCGCCGCGCCCGCCTTGTCACCGGCCAGGTACTTGTCCTGGATCTCGGCGGCCTCCTTCTCGTACCCCATGCGCCGGGCGAGCTGGTTGTAGAAGTTCTGCTTGCGGCTGCCCATGCCGCCGACGTAGAGCGCGGTGTACGGGCGGAACATGTCGGCCAGGCCGGGGATGTCGTCGCCGACCGCCAGCGGCAGGGTGGGGCAGACGTCGAAGCCGTCCATCGTCTTCCCGGCCTTCTCGCGCCCCGCCCGCAGGTGCTTCACCGCGGTCTCCTCCAGGTGGGCGGCGGAGGGGAAGATCAGGAGGGCGCCGTCGGCGATCTCGCCGGTCTGCTCGAGGTTCTTGGGGCCGATCGCGGCGATGTAGAGCGGGATGTGCTCGCGCTGCGGGTGGACGGTCAGCTTGATGGGCTTGCCGGGGCCGTCGGGCAGCGGCAGCGTCCAGTGCTCCCCCTCGTAGGACAGCCGCTCGCGGGACATCGCCCGGCGCACGATCTCGACGTACTCGCGGGTCCGGGCCAGCGGCTTGTCGAACTTGACGCCGTACCACCCCTCGGAGACCTGGGGTCCCGAGACGCCGAGGCCGAGGCGGAAGCGGCCACCGGAGAGCGAGTCGAGGGTGGCCGCGGTCATGGCCGTCATGGCGGGCTGACGGGCCGGGATCTGCATGATCGCGGAGCCCACGTCGATGGACTCGGTCCGGGCGGCGACCCAGGCGAGCACGGTCGGCACGTCGGAGCCGTACGCCTCGGCCGCCCAGCAGACGTCGTAGCCGAGCCGGTCGGCCTCCTGGGCGACGGCGAGGTTGTCGCCGTCCATGCCCGCACCCCAGTAACCGAGATTGATGCCGAGCCGCATACCCACACTCCCTCTACTGATCAGTAACGTTCCTGTGCCGGGGACTCTAGCGCGGGGCGCCGGAATCCGGCAGGCTCGCCCCGGAGCCGCGGTTGTCCACAGGCCTCCACCCCGTGGGGTCCCGGCCAGTAATCTCAGCGCCCATGGAGCAGAGGCATCTCGGCCGTACCGGCCTTCGTGTGTCCCGGATCGGGCTGGGCACCCTCACCTGGGGCCGGGACACCGACGAACACGACGCCGCGGACCAGCTCAAAGCCTTCTGGGACGCGGGCGGCACCCTCGTCGACACCGCCGACGTGTACGGCGGCGGGGAGGCCGAGTACCTGCTGGGGCGGTTCCTGGACGTCCTGGTGCCCCGGCAGGATCTGGTCGTCGCCACCAAGGCGGGCAGCGTGCCCGGCCCGCACCGCCGCGTCGACGGGTCGCGCGGGCATCTGCTGGCCGCGCTCGACGCCTCCCTCGAACGGCTCGGCACGGACTACGTCGACCTGTGGCAGATACACGCCTTCGATCCCGGGACGCCGCTGGAGGAGACCCTGCAGGCCCTGGACCTGGCCGTGTCCTCCGGGCGTGCCCGCTACGCCGGAGTGGCCGACTTCAGCGGCTGGCAGCTGGCCAAGGCCGCCACGTGGCAGCTCGCCGCGCCCGGGGTGCGCACCCGGCTGGCGTGCACGCAGATGGAGTACTCGCTGCTGCAGCGGGGCGTCGAGCGGGAGGTCCTCCCTGCGGCGAGGGACCTCGGAGTGGGGCTGCTGCCGTCGTCCCCGCTGGGGCGCGGGGTGCTGACCGGCAAGTACCGCACCGGGACGCCGTCGGGTTCGCGCGGCGCGTCCGAGCGGCTGGCCCCGTTCGTGGAGCCGTATCTGGACGAGGCCGCGAGCAGGATCGTGGACGCGGTGGCCACGGCGGCGGACGGCCTCGCCACGACGCCCCTCCAGGTCGCGCTCGCCTGGGTGCGGGACCGGCCGGGGGTGGTCGCACCGGTCGTCGGGGCACGCAACGCGCGGCAGCTGGGCGAGGCGTTGTCAGTGGAGGCGCTTAGTCTTCCTGACGAGATCTGCCAGGCGCTCGACGACGTGTCGGCGCCCGTGCACCGCTATCCGGACCAGGACTGGAGCACGCTGTGACTGCGCATTCCCGGGGAGAAGCCACGGACCCCCCGGCCGAGGACCACGAGGCCGGCGAGGACGCCGGTGGCCGGGCCGCCGACACGCCCGGCACGCCCCACGAGGGCGGCGCGGGGAGCGCGGAGGGGACGGACGACGACGCGCGGGATGCGGAGGCCGGCACGGAGGAGGCCGGCGGCCAGGAGCAGGGGACGGAGACGCCCGCCGCGCCCGCCCTGTCGGAGGCCGAGGCGGAACTGGCCGCACAGCGTGAGCTGCGTGAGCGGATCGAACGGCGCAAGGCCGAGAAGGAAGGGCCCATCGAGGCCGGTGCGAAGCTGAGCGGTCCGGCCGCCGATCTGCTGGCGGCGGTGCGCGCGGTGGAGAGCGGCGAGAAGCCGGGCACCGCCTTCTTCGACTCACCCGCCTCGGCTCCCGCACCCCGCAGGGCGGCCCCCGCGGCCCCGGCCGCGCCCGCGCCCCGGGTCCCCGAGCGGCCCGCCCCACGGGCCGTCCCGCCCGAGGCCGCCGCCTCGGCCGCGGCGGTGCTCGCCGAGGGCGGAGCTCCCGAGGCGCTGGCCCGCCCTGCCGTGACGACGCTCGGTGAGGGGGCCGCCGGCCTCCTCCGTGAGGACCCGTGGCAGCTCCTGTCGCTGCCCGGCGTGCGGCCCGAGCAGGCGGACGGCTTCGCGCGGGCGCTGCTGGGCGCGGAGTGCGGCCCCGACGACGAGCGGCGCACGGCGGCGCTCGTGGGCTGGCTGCTGGAGCGGGCCGCGCTGCGCGGGCACACCGCGCTGGACGCCGAGGAGGCACGGAAGGCGCTGGCCGGGTTCGCGGTGACCGATCCCGCCGGAGCCGTCGAGCACGCCGTGGCCGAGGGGGTCGCACTGGTCTTCCAGGACGGCGTCGACGCCACGGAGGCGGAGGGGACGGCGCAGGACACCGAGGAGGCGTCGGAGGACGGGGCCGGGGGCGACGACGAGCCGGTGCGGGTCCTGCTCGGCCTCGACCGGTATGCCCTGGCCGAGGAGAGCCTGGCCGACGGCCTGGCCCGGCTGGTCAACTCCTGCGAGAAGGGGGCCGACTGGACGGACGCCGCCACCGCGGCCCCGTCCGCCTCGGCGGGCGAGCTGATCAGGGCGGCGGCGAGCGCCGGACTGGTCGCCCACAGCGGCGGGGAGACCGCCCGGGCGGAACCCGCCGCCCTCGTCGCCGCGGCGCGTGGTCTCGGTCTGCGGGCGCTGGGGACCGCCCACAGCCCCGACGGACAGCGCAGGCTGGCCGCCGCCGCCGGTGACCCGGAGGCCGCTGTGACGCTCTCCGCCCTGCTGTCGGGCGAGGGCGGGCCCGGGCGGGACGCGGACGGCGCCCTCGCCCTCGACGTCCTGGTCGTGCTGGACGCCCCGCAGCTCGACGTGGAGACGGCCGCGATGCTGGTGGAGTCGCTGGCCGACGGGACGCGGCTGGTCCTGAGCGGCGACCCGGGGGTGCTCGGATCGGCCGGTGCGGGGCGGGTGTTCGCCGACGTGATCGCGTCGCGCGCCTGCCCCCACGTGGTCTCCCGCACGCCCGACCCGGGGCCCATCGGCGAGCTGGTCTCCGGCATCGGGATCGGCGAGCTGGCCCAGGTCGAGGCGCCCGGCAGGGAAGTGGTGATCGTGCCCGTGCGGGACGCGGGTGAGGCCGTCCACCGCACGGTGCAGCTGGTCGCCGACTCGGTGCCGCGCGCCATCGGCGTACCGTCCTCGGACACCCAGGTGATCACGGTCGGGCACGGCGGCCCGGCCGGCACGACGGCGCTCAACGCGGCGCTGAAGCAGCGGCTCAATCCGGGGCCGGGCCGGTTCGGCGGCTTCGACCCCGGCGACCGCGTGGTCCATGTCCCCGCACCGGGCAGGGCGGTCCCCGGGGCGGTCGTCTCGGCCGACGCCGACGGTCTGCACCTGGACTGCGCGGGCACACCCGTCGTCGTACCGCAGGACCGGGTGGAGACCGCCGTACGCCACGGCTGGGCGCTCAGTGCCCACCAGGCGGCCGGGATGCGCTGGCCCGCGGCCGTCGTGGTCCTGCCGGGCGACGCGGCGCAGGGGCTCAGCAGGCCCTGGGTGTACACGGCGTTCAGCCGTGGGGAGCGGCACCTGTCCGTGGTGCACGGAGTGGACCAGGCCCTGCCGCGCGCGGTGGCCGAGGTCCCGGCCCAGCAGCGGACGACCAGGCTGGCTGCCCTCCTGGAGGCGCTGCCCACCCCGGACGCCTCGTAGGGCCCTCGGAGACATGCCGACGGCCCCGGTGCGCTGCGCGCCGGGGCCGTCGGCCGGTGTGGGGTCAGGAGCGCTGGGGGACGACGCCGTCGGGGTCTCCGTCCAGGTCGTCCTCCTCGTCGAAGACCGAGCTGGCGTCGAAGCGGCAGACGACGAGGGCGGGGTCCGCTTCGTCGAACGGTGCCGCGAGCCACTCCCCCGGCTCGGGGAGCTCGTCCGCGGCGGAGACCCAGAGGGTGGAGTCCCCCTCCTCCAGACCGAACTCCGCGTGCCGGGAGGCGATTTCGTCCGCCTCGTACTCGCCGAACACCACGCCCAGCGCGGCGTGCACACCGGCGCCGGCGGCAGCCGCCTCGCCGTCCTGCCCGTCCGGGTCGAGCTCCGCGAGCCGCTGGGCCTGGGCGAGCAGCCGTGCCGGCTCCGCCACCGCGTAGTCGCGCCTGATCAGCACGCTCACGGCGTGCGGCTCCTCGGGGCCGGCGTAGGGCGGGAGGGAGTCCTCCGCGGCCGGGATCTCGAAGGGGGTGACCTCGTCGTAGCGGTCGTAGAGCAGTTCGTCGTAGACCTCGGCAGCGGCGGCCAGGGCGTTGAACGCGTCGTAGACGGCGGGGTCGTCGTCCCCGGTACGGCGTTCGACCGCCTGGAGGTGGCGGTCGAGCGCGGTTTTGACTGCATCGGCGGCGGCGCGTACCTCGGCAGCGGTGGGCTGCGCAGCATCAGACATAGGACAGACGCTATCCGTACCGGGGGTCTGCCCGCACAATAGATGCGATGCCGGAATACGAATTTATCGACGTGTACGTGCCGCGCGGGGTGTCCCGCAAGGAGGCGGCCCGCCTGCTGACCGACCATGCCGAGTACGGGCACTGGGAGTTGGACCGGCTGACGCTGCGCCTGGACGGCAGCCGCCGGGTCCGGCTGCGGCGGCGCATCATCCGCCAGCTCCGGGCCACCTGGTAGCGGAGAGCGGGCTCCGCGTGCGCGGAGCCCGCCCCTCGGGCCGTCGGTCGCGGTACCGCTAGGCCGCGCTGCGCGAACGCCGGTACAGCACCGTGCCCGCGCCGGCGAGCAGCATGCCGGCGCTCGCCGGGATCAGCACGCCGAGCCCTCCCCCGCCGGTGTGCGCGAGCTGCTCACCCGCCACGAGCTGGGTCTCGGGAGCCGGGGGCGCGTGCGGCGTGACCGGCTTCTCCGGGGTGTGCGGCGTCCGCGGTACGACGGGAGGGTGGGCCGGCTCCGTGTCGTTCTCGCAGGAGTTGCCGAAGACCGGGTTGAGCAGTCCGCCGACGGTGATGCTGTTGCCGCAGAGGTTCACGGGGATCTCCACCGGCGCCTGCACCTGGTTGCCGGAGAGGATCCCGGGGGACCCGGTCGTCTCGGCCTGGGCCGAGGTGCCGGAAGCACGGTGCCTGCCGGTCCCCGCCCCGCTGTCGCGCGCGTCCTGGTGGCCGGACGCACGGCTCCCGGAGCCGTGACCGGACGACGCCCCGTCGTCCGAGACGCGAGCGTGTCCGGAATCCGAAGATCCGTTTCCGCAGTCGTTGCCGCTCGCGGGGTTGAGCAGACCGCCGACGTCCACGGAGTTTCCGCAGACGTTGACGGGTACGTCGATCGGGGCCTGGATCGAGTTCCCGGAGAGCACCCCCGGTGAACCCGACGCGGCACCTGCCGCACCCGCGTCGGCGTGCGCGTAGCCGCCGCCGAGCGCGAGCACTCCGCCCGCCGCCGCCATGGTGATCAGGCCTTTGCGTGTGACCTGTCGCATAGGTTGTCTTCCTGCCTTCTGCACTCACGAATTGCCCCGGACGCAGCCGTGCGCGGGGCCGAATGCCCAGCGGCCCCGGAGCGCATGGAACGCACTCCGAGGCCGACCGGGCTCAAACCCTTACGGGTTGACGCGCATCGTCACGCGTTGACGCAGGTGTTGCCGAAGGCGGGGTTCAGCAGCCCGATCACGGAGATCGTGTTGCCGCACACGTTCACCGGAACGTGAACCGGAACCTGGACGACGTTGCCCGAGAGCACGCCGGGGCTGCCGATGGCGGCACCCTGGGCACCGGCGTCGGCGGACGCCATACCCGCACCCGCGAGCACGAGACCACCGGTAGCAGCCGCGATTGCGACGACCTTCTTGATCATGATTCCTCCTGTGTTGACAAGTGCGGTCCCAGCCGCGGACCGCATCAGGTGAAACGAGGAGAGCAGGAGGTGGCTACGTGCGAGTGATCCCTTTCACTCGTACCAGTGAGATTCGTACAGGCTGGCGAATATGGCCGTCCGGTGAGGTCGGGCGGGTCAGGAGTGGTCGATGAACCGGTCGAGCACCCGGGCTCCGAACTTCAGGCCGTCCACCGGGACCCGCTCGTCCACGCCGTGGAACATCCCTGCGAAGTCCAGCTCCGGCGGCAGCTTCAGCGGCGCGAAACCGAAGCAGCGGATGCCGAGGTCGTCGAAGGACTTCGCGTCGGTGCCGCCGGAGAGCATGTAGGGCACGGCGCGCGCGATCGGGTCCTCGGCCTTCAGGGCGATCTGCATCGCGTCCACGAGCGACCCGTCGAAGCTGGTCTCCAGGGCCTTGTCCCCGTGCACGTCCTCGCGCTTCACCCGCGGGCCGAGGATGCGGTCGAGGTCGGCCAGGAACTCGTCCTCGAAGCCCGGCAGGAAGCGGCCGTCGACGTGCGCGGTCGCCTGTCCGGGGATCACGTTCACCTTGTAGCCGGCGCCGAGCATGGTGGGGGCGGCGGAGTTGCGCAGGGTGGCGCCGATCATCTTGGCGATGCCGCCGAGCTTGGCGAGCGTGGCCTCCATGTCCTCCGGGTCGAGCGGGGTGCCGAGCGCGTCGGACAGCTCGTCGAGGAAGGACCGCACGGTCTTGGTCACCCTGACCGGCCACTGGTGGCGCCCCAGCCTGCCGACGGCCTCGCAGAGCTCGGTGATCGCGTTGTCGGTGTTGGTCATCGAGCCGTGCCCGGCGGTGCCGTCCACGGTGAGACGCATCCAGTGCATGCCCTTCTCCGCGGTCTCCACCAGGTAGAGGCGCAGGTTCTCGTTGACGGTGAACGAGAAGCCGCCGACCTCACCGATGGCCTCGGTGACGCCGTCGAAGAGGTCCCGGTGGTGGTCGACGAGGTGGCGCGCCCCGTAGGTGCCGCCGGCCTCCTCGTCGGCCAGGAAGGCCAGCACGATGTCGCGCGGGGGCTTGCGGCCGCTGCGCATGCGGTCGCGCACGACCGCGAGGGTCATCGCGTCCATGTCCTTCATGTCGACCGCGCCGCGCCCCCACACGCACCCGTCCGCGATCTCCCCGGAGAACGGGTCGTGCGTCCAGTCCGCCGCGTTGGCCGGGACGACGTCGGTGTGCCCGTGGATCAGCAGTGCCGGCTTGGAGGGGTCCTCGCCCTCGATCCGGGCCACGGTGGAGGCGCGGCCCTTGTGGGACTCGATGATCTTCGGTTCCAGCCCGACCTCGGCGAGCTTCTCGGCGATGTACTCGGCGGCGGCACGCTCACCGGGGCCCGAGTGGTCGCCGTAGTTGCTGGTGTCGATCCGGATCAGGTCACGACAGAGGTCCACGACCTCGTTCTCGGCGGTCTCGCCGATGCCGGCCCGGGCCGTGTTGGTCTCGCTCACGCTGCTTCCTTCCACTGTCGCGGTGGTGCTCTCCCCCATACTCGCGCGCCCGCCCCCGCGCGCCCAAGACCGCCCGGGCCCCGTCATGCGCCCTTCACATGGCCGGGGGCGTGATCGAGCACCCCCGAATGTTTGCTATTGTTTTCCACGTCGGAACGGGCAGGGCCCGGACGACAGACACCCGGTCCGGGTGGCGGAATGGCAGACGCGCTAGCTTGAGGTGCTAGTGCCCTTTATCGGGCGTGGGGGTTCAAGTCCCCCCTCGGACACAGCGGAAAACCCCCAGGTGACCCTGGGGGTTTTCGCTTTCTCCGGCTACTGCTGAGTGTGGTCGGGCGGGCGGTCCGCGAGGACGGCTTCGCCCCGAGGCCGATCCGGGTCCTGGCGTCCGCCGCCGGTGCGCCGGCAGCCGAGCGGCTGCGCGCGGGTCCGCGGCCGGACGCCTCTCGCTCCGCACGGGCGGCTGCCGGCGCTCTTCGCGATGGGATGATGGAGGGACCGGGCCCGTCCGTTCCGGGCCCTCCGGCGACAAGGACCCATGCGATGAGAGGACGGGCGAAGCCCCCGGCCGCCCCGCTCCCCCAGCGCGCGGGCGTCGACCCGGTGCGGGTGCGGCTGCCCGCGGACCCGGCGGGGACCTGGCCCACCGTCCGGGACCACCTGCTGGACCGGTTCGCGGGCGCCATCGGCTCAGGACGGGTGGACGTCATGCTGGCCGAGGGCGGGTTCGTCGGGGCGGACGGGTGCGCCGTGCGCGCGGACGAGCCGTACACCGCCGGGCGTCACCTCTGGTTCCACCGCGACTTCGCCCCCGAGAGGCCGGTGCCCTTCCCCGTCGGCGTCGTCCACCGCGACGACCACCTGGTGATCGCGGACAAGCCGCACTTCCTCGCCACCACCCCACGGGGCCGGCACATCACCGAGACCCTGGTGGCGCGGCTGCGCGACACCCTGGGACTGCCCGGACTCCAGCCCGCGCACCGGCTGGACCGGCTGACGGCGGGCCTGGTGCTCTGCGTCGTACGGGCCGGGGACCGCGGGGCGTACCAGACGCTGTTCCGGGACCGGCTGGTGCGCAAGGAGTACGAGGCGGTGGCTCCGTACGATCCTGGGCTCGCGCGGCCCCGGACCGTGCGGAGCCGGATCGTCAAGGAGCGGGGGGTCATCGCGGCACGCGAGGAGCCGGGGCCGGCGAACAGCGAGAGCCGGATCGAACTGCTGGAGCACCGGGGTGCCCTCGGCCGCTACCGGCTGCTGCCCGCGACCGGCCGCACCCATCAGCTGCGGGTCCACATGAACGCGCTGGGGCTGCCGCTGGTGAACGATCCGGTCTACCCCGTGGTGGAACCGGACCCGGAACGCGAGGACTTCGGGCGTCCGCTGCAACTGCTGGCGAGGGTGCTGGAGTTCACCGACCCGGTCACGGGCGAGCCGCGCCGCTTCGAGAGCGGCCTGCGGCTCTCCGCGTGGCCGGACCGGTGAGTCCCGCCGCGGTCAGTGGCCGCGGTTGATCCAGTCCTGCAGCTGCGGCGCCTCCGCGCCGATGCTGGTGGAGTCACCGTGGCCGGTGCGGACGGCGGTCTCCGGCGGAAGGGTGAGCAGCCGGTCCCTGATCGAGTCGATGATCGTCGGGAAGTGGGAGAAGGACCGCCCCGTGGCGCCCGGACCGCCCTGGAAGAGCGTGTCCCCGGTGAAGACGGTGCCCAGTTCGGGGGCGTGGAGGCAGACGGCTCCCGGGGCGTGGCCCGGGGTGTGCAGCACCGTGAGGCGCGTCCCCGCCACCTCCAGCTCCTGACCGTCGGCGAGTTCACCGTCGGGGGAGCGGTCCGGGTGGGTCCGCTCCCAGAGTGGCAGGTCGTCCGGGTGCAGCAGGATCGGCGCACCGGTCGCGTCCGCGAGGGCCGGAGCGGCGTCGATGTGGTCGTTGTGCGCGTGGGTGCAGATGATCGCGCGCAGCGTACGTCCGCCGAGTGCGGCCTCGATCGCGGCGGCGTCGTGGGCGGCGTCGATGACGACGGCCTCGGTGTCGTCGCCGACGATCCAGACGTTGTTGTCCACGTCCCACTCGCCGCCGTCGAGGGCGAAGGTGCCGGACGTGACCAGGTGGTCGATCCGGGCGGCCATCAGAGGACCACCACCGAGCGCAGGACGTCGCCGTCGTGCATCCGGGCGAAGGCCTGCTCGATCTCGCCGAGCTCGATGGTCTCGGTGACGAAGGCGCCGAGGTCGAGGCGTCCCTGCTGGTGCAGGTCGATCAGCATCGGGAAGTCGCGCGAGGGCAGGCAGTCGCCGTACCAGGACGACTTGAGGGAGCCGCCGCGTCCGAACACGTCGAGGAGCGGGAGTTCGAGCTGCATCTCGGGGGTGGGCACGCCCACGAGGACGACGGTGCCCGCGAGGTCCCGGGCGTAGAAGGCCTGCTTGTACGTCTCGGGGCGGCCGACCGCCTCGATCACGACATCGGCGCCGTTGCCGTCGGTGAGGGCGCGGATCGCCTCGACGGGGTCGCCGGAGCGGGAGTTGACGGTGTGGGTGGCGCCCATCTTCTTCGCCGTCTCCAGCTTGCGGTCGTCGATGTCGACCGCGATGATCTTCGCCGCTCCGGCGAGCCGCGCGCCGGCGATCGCCGCGTCGCCGACGCCGCCGCAGCCGATGACGGCGACGGAGTCACCGCGGCCGACCTGGCCGGTGTTGATGGCGGCGCCGATGCCCGCCATGACTCCGCAGCCGAGCAGTCCGGCGACGGCCGGGGAGACCTCGGGGTCGACCTTGGTGCACTGGCCGGCGGCGACGAGGGTCTTCTCGGCGAACGCGCCGATGCCGAGCGCCGGGGAGAGCTCGGTGCCGTCCAGGAGGGTCATCTTCTGCTTCGCGTTGTGGGTGTCGAAGCAGTACCAGGGACGGCCGCGCAGACAGGCGCGGCACTGGCCGCACACCGCGCGCCAGTTGAGGACGACGAAGTCGCCGGGCGCGACGTCGGTGACGCCCTCGCCGACGGACTCCACGACACCCGCGGCCTCGTGACCGAGCAGGAACGGGAAGTCGTCGTTGATGCCGCCCTGCTTGTAGTGCAGGTCGGTGTGGCACACACCGCACGCCTGGATCTTGACCACGGCCTCACCCGGGCCCGGGTCCGGCACCAGGATCGTCTCCACCCGCACGGGCTCGTTCTTCCCCGGTGCGATGACCCCTCGTACCTGCTGCGCCATGCCGTGGTCTCCCATTCCGACTGCCCCGTTGTGCTGAAGATAGATCCCGTCCACCGTACCCGGACGGGAGGGCGCTCACGGGGCGAGCACGTCCAGTTCGTGCAGCGCGCCGACCGCGATCTCCTTGGTGAGCCGTTCCGCGCCTTCGGCGTCCCCCTCGCGGACGGCTTCGGCGAGCCGGACGTGCAGCGTGACCGCGGCGGGGTCCGGGTCCTCGAACATCACCTGGTGGTGGGTGCGGCCGGCCAGGACCTCGGCGACGACGTCGCCGAGCCGGGCGAACATCTCGTTCCCGGACGCGTCGAGGACGACGCGGTGGAAGGCGATGTCGTGCCGGAGGTAGCCCTCCAGCTGCTGGCCGCGCGAGGTCGCGACCATGCCCAGGGCGCATTCCGTCAGTGCGGCGCACTGCTCGGCCGTGGCGTTCCGGGCCGCGAGGCCCGCGGCGACGGGTTCGATCGCGGACCGCAGCACGGTGAGGGAGCGCAGCTGCCGGGGGCGGTCGGCGCCGGCGAGCCGCCAGCGGATGACCTGGGGGTCGTAGACGTTCCACTCCTCGGTGGGCCGCACGGTCACCCCGACCCGGCGCCGGGACTCGACGAGGTGCATGGACTCCAGGACGCGGATCACCTCGCGCACGACGGTGCGCGACACGTCGAAGCGCTGCGCGAGCTCGTCGGTGCGCAGGACCAGACCCGGCGCGCACTCCCCCGCGGCGATCTCCAGACCCAGGGTGTCCAGCACGTGCGTATGGAGCCCCTGGGCAGGTGTGGTCATGCCCGCAAGCCTACGGGTCCGCTTTCGGGATCAAAAGTACGACGTTTATGTCACAGCCTCTTGAATAAGTCGTATGTAATGGGTTTCAGTAGCGCGACGGACCGATGTCGCGGACCGATGTCGATGAAGACAGCGAGGCAGCAATGAGCACCCCCCACGTCGTCGTGGTGATGGGCGTAGCAGGGACCGGCAAGACCACGATCGGCCCCCTGCTCGCCGACGCCCTGGGCGTCCCCTACGCCGAGGGCGACGATTTCCACCCGCCGGCCAACATCGCCAAGATGTCCGCCGGCACGCCGCTGGAGGACGACGACCGCTGGCCGTGGCTGGACGCGATCGGGCAGTGGGCGCACGGCCGGGCCGGGCTCGGCGGCGTCGTCAGCAGCTCGGCGCTCAAGCGCGCCTACCGGGACCGGCTGCGGGCCGAGGCCCCCGGTGCCGTCTTCCTGCATCTGACCGGCGACCGGTCCCTCATCGAACGCCGTATGGCGGACCGTAAGGGCCACTTCATGCCGACCGCGCTGCTCGACTCCCAGTTCGCGACCCTGCAGCCCCTGCAGGAGGACGAGGCGGGCGTCTCGGTCGACGTGTCCGGCACCCCCGAGGAAATCACCGACCGGGCCGTCGCCGCGCTGCGCCGGCTCACCAACTAAGGATCACCACCGTGACCAGTCTCAGCGTCGAGATGCTGGCAGCGGACGCCGTCGAACCGATCACTTCGGCCGGCAACGCACAGCTGGGCATCGCCGTCCTGGCGGGCATCGCCGTCATCGTCCTGCTCATCACCAAGCTCAAGATGCACGCGTTCCTCGCGTTGACCATCGGCACGCTGGCCCTCGGCTCGTTCGCCGGGGCCAACCCGGCGAAGACGATCACCAGCTTCACCACGGGCCTCGGCTCGACCGTGGCGAGTGTCGGTGTCCTCATCGCCCTGGGCGCCATCCTGGGCAAGCTGCTCGCCGACTCCGGCGGCGCCGACCAGATCGTCGACACGATCCTCGCGAAGGCGAGCGGGCGCGCGATGCCGTGGGCGATGGTCCTCATCGCCTCGATCATCGGGCTTCCGCTGTTCTTCGAGGTCGGGATCGTGCTGATGATTCCGGTGGTGCTGCTGGTCGCCAAGCGCGGCAACTACTCGCTGATGCGGATCGGCATCCCCGCGCTCGCCGGCCTGTCCGTGATGCACGGGCTGATCCCCCCGCACCCCGGCCCGCTGGTGGCGATCGACGCCCTCGGCGCGAACCTGGGTGTCACCCTGGCCCTCGGTGTGCTGGTGGCCATCCCGACCGTGATCATCGCGGGCCCGGTCTTCTCCCGCTACGCCGCCCGCTGGGTGGACATCGAGGCGCCGGAGAAGATGATCCCGCAGCGCCCGTCCGAGGAGCTGGACCGCCGCCCCAACTTCGGCGCGACCCTGGCGACGATCCTGCTGCCCGTCGTCCTGATGCTGGTCAAGGCACTGGTCGACATCGTGGTGGACGACCCGGAGAACCACGTCCAGCGGGTCACCGACGTCATCGGCTCGCCGCTGATCGCCCTGCTGGCCGCCGTCCTGGTCGGCATGTTCACGCTGGGCCGCGCGGCCGGGTTCACCAAGGACCGTCTCGCCGGCACCGTCGAGAAGTCCCTCGCCCCGATCGCGGGCATCCTGCTCATCGTGGGCGCCGGCGGCGGGTTCAAGCAGACCCTCATCGACGCCGGTGTGGGCCAGATGATCCTCGACTTCTCCGAGAACTGGTCGATCCCCGCCCTGCTGCTCGGCTGGCTCATCGCGGTGGCGATACGGCTGGCGACCGGTTCGGCGACCGTGGCCACCATCTCCGCGGCCGGTCTGGTCGCCCCGCTGGCCGCCGACATGTCCACGTCCCACGCGGCGCTGCTCGTCCTGGCGGTCGGTGCGGGTTCCCTCTTCTTCAGCCACGTCAACGACGCGGGGTTCTGGCTGGTGAAGGAGTACTTCGGCATGGACGTCCCGCAGACGATCAAGACCTGGTCGGTGATGGAGACCATCATCTCCGTCGTCTCGCTGGCCTTCATCCTGCTGCTGTCGCTGGTGTTGTAGCCGGCGTCACTCCTCGGTCTCCCGCCACAGCGGGTGCTCGGAACGGGCCCAGAGGCGCTCGACCGACCCGGTGCGCATGCCACGGCGTGCCTCCGGGTCGGCGAGCGCCTTCGCCATATGGCCGGCGACCACCACGCCGAGGGCGAGGGCCAGCCAGTCGTGGACGAAGGTCGCGCCCGTGCGCCACACCAGCGGGGCGAGCCCGGTGAACCACATCAGCAGCCCCGTGCCGAGCATCACGAGCACGGCCCCCGCGGTCCACGCGGCGTAGAGCTTCTGGCCGGCGTTGAACTTCCCCGCCGGACGCGATCCCGGTGCGTGGTCGCGGCGCAGGGCCGCCCGCAGCCACCGGCGGTCGTGCGGACCGAACCGGTTGATCCGGGAGAGGTCGGCGCGCAGGGCGCGGGAGGCCAGTCCGGCCAGCAGCGGCACCGGAATCAGCAGCCCGGACCACTCGTGGACGGTGACCACGAGGCGCCGGCGGCCGACGAGTTCGGCGAGCTGGGGGACGTACAGGCAGGCGGCGGTGGCGACGCAGATCAGCACCAGCCAGGCCGTGGCGCGGTGTACCAGGCGTTCCGCGGTGGTGAAGCGCCTGACCCTCGGGGAGGGGTCAGACGGTGGGGGCGTCGTCGCGGCCGTTGGACCGGCCGACCCAGGCGTCGACGTCATAGCCGAGCTCCTCCCAGTATCCGGGGCGTACGGAGTCGGTGACGGTGATCCCGGAGAGCCATTTCGCCGACTTGTAGAAGTACATGGGGGCCACGTACAGCCGGATCGGCCCGCCGTGGGCGTGGGCCAGCGGCTCGTCCCGCATGCGCGTGGCGACCAGGACGTCCGGCCGGCTGGCCTGTTCGAGCGTGAGGCTCTCGCTGTAGGCACCGTCGAAGCAGGTGAAGCGGATCGCCTTCGCACCCGGCCGTACGCCTGCCGCGTCCAGCAGGGCGGAGAGCCTGACGCCCTCGAAGGGGGTCTCGGGCACCCGCCAGCCGGTGACGCACTGGACGTCGCGCACCATGCGGGTCTGCGGCAGCGCCTTCAGGGAGTCCAGGGTGTACGTCGCCGGGCGGTCGACGAGGCCGTCCACGGTGAGGCGGTAGTCGGCGGCGGTCTTCTCGGGCACCGACGTGGTGACGGAGTAGTAGCGGAAGCCGCCGCCGTTGGGCAGCAGACCGGTGAGTCCGGTGGGGTCCTTGTCGGCGACCGCGCCCAGTCCGTCCTCCAGCGTGCGCTGGAGGACGGGCGCGGCCACCACCCCGGCGGCGCCGAGGCCGAGCATGGCGAGGACCAGACGGCGTCCGACGGGCGCGCCGCCGTCGTCCGGGGAGGAGCGGTCACGGTCGGGAAGGGGACTGTTCACCCACCCATTCGAACACCTGCGGTCCCCCGTCACCAGGGGCCGCGGGCACACGTCACGCTTCGGTAAGGAAGGTCGGTCAGCGTATGGGGGCCGCCGCGCCCCCGGCCGCCTTCTCCAGCTGGAACGCCTCGTTCCCGAGGCCGATCCGCGCGTGGACCTCGGGCCTGGTGCGGCGCAGCACCGCCCCGTACGCCAGGCCTCCGGCGAGGGCCAGCACGATGACACCGGGCAGCAGCCAGTTCAGTGCCGAGCCCGGACCCGAGCCGACCAGGACGCCGAAGTCCCGGACGGTGAACACGGCGATGGCCAGCAGGGCGAGGCCGGCGAGGCCGGAGGCGACGAGCCGGGGGGCCTGGGCCCGTCCGGCGCCGCGCCGCACGAAGAACGCGATGACGGCGAAGGAGGCCGCGGCCATCAGGACGATGACGCCGAGCGCACCGACGTTGCCCATCCAGGTGAACAGGTGCAGCACGGGCGCGGTGGGGTCACCGACCGGGTGGTCGTCGGTGACGGCGAAGGCGAGCACGATGACGACCGAGACCGCGGACTGCAGCATGGATCCGGTCGCGGGGGCTCCGCTCGCCTTGCTGGTGCGGCCGAAGCCGGCGGGCAGCAGCCCTTCCCTGCCCATGGCGAACGCGTAGCGGGCCACCACGTTGTGGAAGCTGAGCAGCGCGGCGAACATGCCGGTGACGAACAGGACGTGCAGGACGTCGGTGAAGGTGGCGCCGAGCCGTTCCTCGGTGAGGCCGAAGAGCATCCCGGGGCCCTCCTCGAGGGAGGTGTCCGCGACGGAGGAGGGGCCGGCGGCGACGGTGAGGGCCCAGGAGCTCACGGCGAGGAAGAGCGCGGCGTAGCCGACGGCCAGGAACATCACGCGGGACACGACGACCTGCGGGCGGCTGGTCTCCTCCGCGTACACCGGCGCCTGCTCGAAGCCGACGAACGCGGCGATGCAGAAGCAGAGCGCGGTGCCCAGGCCGGCTCCGGTCAGGGTGGCGGGGTCGAAGGCGTGAAGGGACAGGCCCTCGGGGCCGGGCTTGCCGACGGCGGCGATGTCGAAGATCACCACGAGGGCGCACTCGACGACCAGCAGGACCCCGAGGACCTTGGCGTTGAGGTCGATCTTGAGCCAGCCGAGTACGCCGACGACGGCCACGGAGACGAGGGCGGGGATCCACCACCGGAGGTCGATGTCCAGATAGGTGGCGAAGAGGCCCGAGACCTCGAAGCCGAGGATGCCGTAGACGCCGACCTGCATGGCGCTGTAGGCGACCAGCGCGACGAGCGAGGCGCCCGCGCCGGCGGTGGGGCCGAGCCCGCGGGCGATGTAGGCGTAGAAGGCACCGGCGTTGTGGACGTGCCGGCTCATCTCCGCGTAGCCCACTCCGAACAGCATGAGGACGATGCCCAGGATCACGTAGAGCAGGGGCTGCCCGACGATGCCCATGACGCCGAAGACCGTGGGCATGACCCCTGCGACGACCATCAGGGGGGCGCTGGCGGCGAGGACGGACAGGAGCAGCCCGGGGGTGCCGAGCCGGTCGGCGCGCAGCGCGCGCTCCTCACCCTTGTAGGTGCTGATGCCGCCGGTGGTGCGGGTCGCGCCGGTGTCAGTTCTGCCCGTCGACATGGCGGGGGTGGTCCCTTCGTCGGTGGAGACGTGTCAGGGGGCACCGAGCGCGAGGGTGCGCGCGGCGACGAATGCGGGGTACGGGTCGCGTCCGGCGTAGGACCACGGAACCTCGGTGGCGTGCGGGCCGATGCGGTGGAAGAGTGCGGCTGCCTCGGCGGGCCGGCCTTCGCAGATCTTGGCGTGCGCCAGGAAGTTGAGGTCGGTGTGGTGGCGGGGATGGTCCTCGCGTTCCCATTCGAGCCACCAGTCGAAGGCCGCCTTCATGACCTGCCGGGCTCTGCGCCCCGACCAGTGGCCCGAGGCCGCCGGGTCGTCGGGCACGGCTCCGGCGGCGGCGAGGACGCGGTAGCGCTCGGCGTGGGCCACGACGGGGAGCACGGCGAGCGGTGAGTCGGCCGGCGCCTGTTCGGCGGCCCACGCGGCGAAGTCGTACACCGCGTGGAGGGGATCGCTCCCGGGGTTCGTCTCGGCGAGGGAGGCCGTCATCAGGTGATGGCCGTGGTGGTGTTCGGGGTGACGGGCACGGATCTCCTCGAAGTGTCCCGCTGCCGCCTCGTGGGTGCCGTGCTCCCGCTCCAGTGCCATCAGACCGAGCCAGGGGGTGGGGTCGGCGGGGTCGAGCGCGGCGGCGGTCAGGCACGCCTCGCGCGCCCGGTCACGTTCCTCGGCACCGGCCCCGGGGCGCCGGGAGCGGACGACGCCGGCGCAGGCGAGCAGTGTCGTGGCGTCGGCGCTGTCGGGCTCGGCGAGCAGCCAGTCGGCGGCCCAGCCGGCGGCGGACGGGACGGCGGCGAGAGCGAGGATCCGGTGGCCGCGGCGGTCCCAGTCGCTGCCGGTCGCGACCAGCAGGGAACGGGCCCGGGTCCAGCGGCCCTGTGCGAACTGGCTCCTTACGTCGATGAGTTCGCCGTCCCCGAGCGCCGGGTCGAAGGCGCGGCCCGTGCGCCCGCCCCTGCGACGGGAGCGGCCCAGGGGCGGCGGAGGCGGAGACATCCGCAGGCTTCCTTTTCGGCTTCGGCGTGAGATCAGCACGTCTTCGATGCTCTGTGCGAGCAGACGATCGCGCACAGCAAAGCGCTAGGCAAGGCTCGGCGTCAAGGTCGACCCCCTCCGCAACTGCGTTCACACACCGCCCAGTTGGCGCATCGGGGAGTACCGGAGCGACCGTTCACGCAGTTCGCGAGCCGTCCACAGGAGTGGCGGACGGGGCAGGGGTGACGCGTGCCACACTGCCGCCATGGAGAACCGTGAACCGCTCAAACCGTTCCTGCTCGCCTTCCCCGGGCCCTTGCGCGACCGGCTGGTGGCCGCCGTGCTCTCGGGCGAGAAGGTCTCCACCTCGGGGCTGCTCGTCGAGTACGAGGTGGAGCGCGAGGAGCTGCCGCCCGTGGGCGAGCGGTCGGCGGTCATCGACTCCGACGGGCGGGAGGTCGCCGTGGTCGAAGTGACGGAGGTGCGCGTGCTGCCCCTGGGGTCGGTGGGGTTGCAGCACGCCCTCGACGAGGGTGAGGGCTACGCGACCGTGGCCGAGTGGCGGGCGGGGCACGAGGAGTTCTGGCACAGCGAGGAGATGCGGGAGGCGCTCGGGGACCCGCGATTCACCGTGGACGACGACACGATGATCGTGGCGGAGCGGTTCCGGGTGGTGGAGCGCCTCGCCTGACGGCGGGCGCTCTCCCGGGAGGCCGGCGGGGCGCTCCCGGGAGCCCCCGGCCGGTCAGCCGACCGCCTTCGCCGCCGCACGGCCCGCGGCACGGCCGGAGAAGATGCAGCCGCCCAGGAACGTGCCCTCCAGCGACCGGTAGCCGTGGACCCCGCCGCCGCCGAAGCCCGCCGCCTCCCCCGCCGCGTACACCCCGGCCAGCGGGGTGCCGTCCTCGGTGAGGACGCGGGAGGACAGGTCCGTCTCCAGGCCCCCGAGGGACTTGCGGGTCAGGATGTTGAGCCGTACGGCGATCAGGGGGCCGGCCGCGGGGTCGAGGATGCGGTGCGGCTTCGCCGTGCGGATCAGCTTGTCGCCGAGGTAGGAGCGGGCACCGTTGATCGCCGTGATCTGGAGGTCCTTGGTGAAGGGGTTGGCGATCTCACGGTCCCGGGCGGTGATCTCGCGGCGCAGCTCGTCCTCGTCGATCAGCGCTTCCCCGGTGAGCGCGTTCATCCCCCGGACGAGCGCTCCGAGGTCCTTCTCGACGACGAAGTCCACCCCCTTGTCCATGAACGCCTGCACCGGTCCGGGGACGTCGGCGCGGGCCCTGCCGATCACGTCGCGCACCGACTTCCCGGTCAGGTCCGGGTTCTGCTCGGAGCCGGAGAGGGCGAACTCCTTGCCGATGATCTTCCGGTCGAGGACGAACCAGGTGTAGCCGTGGCCGGACCGCATGATGTGTTCGAGGGTGCCGAGGGTGTCGAAGCCCGGGAACAGCGGGACCGGAAGCCGCCTGCCGCGGGCGTCCAGCCAGAGCGAGGACGGGCCGGGCAGGATCCGGATGCCGTGCTTGTCCCAGATCGGGTTCCAGTTCTCGATGCCCTCGGTGTAGTGCCACATCCGGTCGCGGTTGATGTGGTGGGCGCCCGCCTTCTCGGCGATGCCCAGCATCAGTCCGTCGACGTGCGCGGGGACCCCGGAGAGCATCTTCTCCGGCGGGGTTCCCAGCCGCGCGGGCCACTGGGCGCGCACGAGGTCGTGGTTGCCCCCGATGCCCCCGGAGGTGACGATCACGGCCTGGGCCCTCAGTTCGAAGGCGCCGGTGGTCTCGCGGCTGCTCGCGGTCCCCCGCTCGGCGCCGCTCTCCTGGAGGACCTCGCCGGTGACCGTGTCGACCTCTCCGCCCGACCGGCCGAGACCGGTCACCCGGTGGCGGAACCGTGCCTGGACGAGACCCTTGGCCATCCCCTCGCGGACCCTGCGCTCGAAGGGGGCGACGACGCCGGGGCCGGTGCCCCAGGTGATGTGGAAGCGGGGGACGGAGTTGCCGTGGCCCCTCGCGTCGTAACCGCCGCGTTCCGCCCAGCCGACGACCGGGAAGAGCCGCAGCCCCTGGGCGTGCAGCCAGGACCGCTTCTCCCCCGCCGCGAAGTCGACGTACGCCTCGGCCCACCGCCGTGGCCAGTGGTCCTCCTCGCGGTCGAAGCCGGCCGTGCCGTACCAGTCCTGGAGGGCCAGCTCACGGCTGTCCTTGATCCGCATACGGCGCTGTTCGGGCGAGTCGACGAGGAAGAGGCCGCCGAAGGACCAGTGCGCCTGGCCGCCCATGGACTGTTCGGGCTCCTGGTCGAGCAGGATCACCGTGCGGCCCGCGTCGACGAGCTCGGCGGTGGCGACCAGCCCCGCGAGCCCTGCCCCGATCACGATCACATCAGCGTCGTACGCCATGGGGTTCCGTCCTTCGGGGCATGCGGGCGGCCCGGCGCGGGTCACGGCCCGGTGAGAAGTTACTGGTGCGTCAGATCTTGGGTACCGGCCGCCCCTCACGTCAACCGTCCGGTCGGCGGCGGCTTCACGCTTCCCGTACCGCCGCGGGGCTATCGTCGGACCGTGTCCTTGCTGGTAATCCTGCTCTCCGTGGGCGCCGCGTGCTGCACGGGCTTCGGTTTCGTCCTGCAGCAGGACGCGGCACGCCGCGCGCCGCAGAGCGATTTCCTGTCCCCCCGGCTGCTGCTGGACCTGATGAGGGTGCCGAGCTGGCTGGCCGGTATCGGTCTGATGATCTGCGGCATGGCCCTGGGGGCGTTCGCGCTCGGGCAGGGCGAGGTGTCGGTCGTGGAGCCGCTGCTGGCCACCAATCTGCTGTTCGCCCTGGCACTGGCGCGCTTCTTCACCGGCCAGCGCCTGGGACGTCAGGGCTGGGGCGGCCTCTGGCTGCTGGCCGGCGGCGTCACGGCGTTCCTGCTGGCCGGCCAGCCGCGCGGCGGGGAGGCGGTGACGGAACCGTTGCGGCACTGGCTGGTGATCGGTGTGGTGGTGGGGCTCGCGATGGCCCTCGCCGCCTTCGCCCGGCATCCGCGTACGCCGTGGGCACCCGCGATGCTCGGGCTGGCGGGTGGACTGCTCTACGGCCTCCAGGACGCGCTGACCCGCGTCAGCGCCCTGCGGTTCGACGAGGGCGGCCTGGGCGCCCTGTTCACCGGCTGGCAGCCCTACGCCCTCGTCGTCATGGGGGTGACCAGCCTGATCCTCGTCCAGAGCGCGTTCGAGGCGGGGCCGCTGCGGATGTCGCTCCCGGCGCTGACGGCCGCGCAGCCGCTGGCCGGGATCGTGTGCGGGATCGGCTTCCTCGGCGACCAGGTGCGCACCGACACCGGCGCGCTGGCCTGGCAGGCCGCGGGACTGGCCGCGATCGTTACGGGGATCGTGCTGCTGGGGCTCCACCCGGCGATGCCGGAGGGGAAGGAGCGGCACGGTTCCACGGCCGCGGACCGGTTGATGTTGGATGGACCCCATGACTCCGGCTGACGAGATCCTGGACATCGTCGACGAGCACGACGAGGTCGTCGGGCAGGCGCCCCGCGGCGAGGCGACCGCGCGCGGCCTGCGCCACCGCGCCGTCTTCGTCGAGGCCAGGGACGCCGCGGGCCGGCTGTTCGTGCACCGCAGGACGGCGACGAAGCTGGTCTTCCCCTCCCACTACGACATGTTCGTCGGCGGGGTCGTGGGGGCGGGCGAGTCGTACGACGAGGCGGCCCTGCGCGAGGCGGAGGAGGAACTGGGGGTGTCCGGCCTCCCCCGCCCCACGCCGCTCTTCAAGTTCCTCTACGAGGACGAGGGCACCGGGCACAGCTGGTGGTGCTCCGTGTACGAGGTGCGCTGCGACCTGCCCGTGCGGCCCCAGGTGGAGGAGGTCGACCTGCACGTCTTCCTGACCGACGCCGAGCTGGAGGACCGGCTGGGCGACCGGGCGTGGGTCCCGGACGGCCTCGCCGCCTACCACCGGCTCCGCAGTTTCCGGGCCGGCGGCGCGGGGCCCGCCGTATGAGCGACTTCACCCGCGGACTGCGGCTGTGGTTCGCCCCGGAACGGATCCGTGAGGAGGGCGACACCCCGGACTACCGCTTCTCCCTCGCCAACGAACGCACGTTCCTCGCCTGGATCCGGACGGCTCTGGCGCTCATCGGCGGCGGGTTCGCGGTCGACCAGTTCCTGCCGGGGCTGGCCTGGGGCATCCGCGCGGGTCTGGCCCTCGGGCTGCTGGCCGCCGGGGTGCTCTGCGCCCTGCGCGCCGTCGGCCACTGGGTGCGGTGCGAGCGCGCGATGCGCCGCGGCGAGGACCTTCCGGCGTCACGCTTCCCCGCCCTGCTCAGCCTCGTGGTCGCACTGGTGGCGGTCGCGATGGTGGTGGTGGTCGTGTTCGGCTGGGAGGGACGGTGACCGGCCCGGTCCGGGATCCCGGGCTCCAGCCCGAGCGGACGCGACTGGCCTGGCGCCGCACCACCCTGGCGTGCACCGTGGTGGCCGTGCTGGGGGTGCGCCAGGCACTGGTCGGCGGGGCGACCGGGGCCGGGGCGCTCGCGGTGGCCGCGAGCCTGCTGGCCTGGCTGGGCTTCCTCGCGGTGGCGCACCGCCGGGTGACGGGCATGGGGACGGCGCGCCCGGCCCCGCTGCCGCCACGCCTCGCCCTGGCGGCGGTCGCCTGCACGGTCGCGCTCGCGGTGTTCGCCGCCGCGACCCTCTTCTGAGGGGGCGTCGCCCTTCCGACGGTCCGGGGACCCGGCCGCGCGCCGGGCCCGCCCCGCCTCAGTCCTCCCAGGGCACGGTCACGACGATCTTGCCGCGGGTCCGTCCCCGCTCGTTGAGCCGGTAGGCGTCGGCGGCCTGCTCCAGGGTGAAGACCTGGTCCACGTGGACGGTGACGATGCCCTGCTCGGCGAGTCCGGCGAGGTGGGCGAGGTCCTCGGCGTCGGGGCGCACGAAGGCGTAGTGCCCGCCGTAGGAGAAGACCTCGGCGTCGGCTATGGACGCGAGCCGGCCCTCGGGCGCCAGGGTCTCAGCGGAGACGCGGAGCGCCTCGCCGCCGACGGTGTCGAACGCCGCGTCGAAGCCGCCGGGGACGAGGTCCCGGAGCCGGGCGGCGAGCCCGTCGCCGTACTCCACGGGTTCGCCGCCCAGCCGGGTCACGTAGTCGTGGTTGTGGGGTCCCGCCGTGCCGATGACCCGGCAGCCCGCGTGCCGGGCGAGCTGGACGGCGAGCGAGCCGACCCCTCCGGCCGCCGCGTGGACGAGCACGGTCTCGCCCTCCCGGACCTTCAGGGTGCGGTGCAGCACCTGGTAGGCCGTGAGGCCGCACAGCGGGAGGCCCGCCGCCTCCTCGAAGCCGATGCTCAGCGGCTTGCGGGCGAGGGTGCGCACGGGGGCGGCGACGTACTCGGCGAAGGTGCCGCGCGAGAGGAAGTCCTCGCGGACGTAGCCGATGACCTCGTCCCCCACCGCGAACTCGTCCACGGCGGCGCCGGGCTGGACCACCACCCCGGAGACGTCCCAGCCGGGGATGACGGGGAAGACCGCTTCCAGGCCCGCCTGGAGGTAGCCTTCACGGGCCTTCCAGTCGACCGGGTTGACGGCGGCCGCCCGCACCTTCACCAGGACCGTGTCGGGCCCTACCTTCGGGTCGGGGCGCTCGCCGTACTCCAGGACGTCGGCCGAGCCGTACCTGCTGTAGCTGATCGCCTTCATCCTCCGACGATCAGGGCGGGCCGGGGCCCCCGCAACTCCTGCGGGGCCCGGAGCGGGGAGCCTCGGATCACTTCTCGGATCGCGGGCGGGCACTGGACGACATACCGACTGGTCGGCATCATGGTCTCGACCGTCCAACCGCCCCGGAGGTGTGCCCCATGAGCCCAGTCCACCCGCCAGGTCTCGATCTCGACCTGCTGCGCGGCCATCTCGACCGTGAGCGGCCGGGACTGGTGAACGGGCCGCTCGACGCCCGGGTGATCGAGGGCGGCCGCTCGAACCTCACCTACGTCGTCACCGACGGTTCCGGGCAGTGGGTCGTGCGCCGGCCTCCGCTGGGCCACGTGCTCGCCACCGCCCATGACATGAAGCGTGAGCACCGGGTGATCAGCGCCCTGCACCCGACAGCGGTCCCGGTACCGGAGACCCTGCTTCTCTGCGAGGACGAGGCTGTCATCGGCTCGCCCTTCTACGTCATGGAGTACGTCGAGGGCACTCCCTACCGCACCGCCGAGCAGCTCGCCCCGCTGGGCGCCGAGCGCACCAGGGCGGTCGTCCTGGGGCTCGTGGACACCCTGGTGGACCTGCACGCCGTCGATCCCGCGTCCGTCGGGCTCGGTGACTTCGGGCGGCCGGAGGGCTTCCTGGACCGGCAGCTGCGGCGCTGGGGCAAGCAGCTCGACGCCTCACGCAACCGCGAGCTGGCCGGGATCGACGAACTGCATGCCGCGCTCGGCCGGGAGCTGCCCGCCTCCCCCGCCCCCACCGTCGTGCACGGCGACTACCGCCTGGACAACGTCCTCATCGGCCGGGACGACCGGATCACGGCGGTCCTGGACTGGGAGATGTCCACCCTGGGCGACCCGCTGACCGACCTCGGCCTGCTCGTGATGTACAGCTCCGACCTGGGGCTGCCGGAGTCGCCGGTCTCCACCACGAGCGGCGCCCCGGGCCACCCGAGCCCCGCCGAGCTGATCGGGCGTTACGCCGCCCGCTCCGGCCGTGACACCTCCGCCATCGCCTGGTACACGGCCTTCGCGTGGTTCAAGCTCGCCGTGATCCTCGAGGGCATCCACTACCGCTACACCCTGGGCCAGACCGTCGGCGCCGGCTTCGACCGCATCGGCGACCTGGTCCCCGTCTTCATCGCGCACGGCCTCACCACCCTCCAGGAAGGCTGATCACCCCGTGGACTTCGCATTCGACGCCCGTACCGAAGAGCTGCGCACCAGGCTGCTCACGTTCATGGACGAGCACGTGTACCCCGCAGAGCAGATCGCCGAGGAGCAGCGCGCCCGGCTGGCGTCCCCCTGGGACACCCCCCGGATCGTGGAGGACCTCAAGGCGGAGGCGCGCCGGCAGGGACTGTGGAACCTCTTCCTCCCGGACGCGGCGTACGGGGCGGGGCTGACGAACCTGCAGTACGCCCCGCTGGCCGAGATCACCGGCCGCAGCCCGCACCTGGCCCCGACCGCGCTGAACTGCGCCGCCCCGGACACCGGGAACATGGAGGTGCTCTCCCAGTTCGGCTCGGAGGATCAGAGGAAGCAGTGGCTGGAGCCGCTGCTGGCCGGCGAGATCCGCTCGGCCTTCGCGATGACGGAGCCGGAGGTGGCCTCGTCGGACGCGACGAACATCGAGACGCGCATCGAGCGCGACGGCGACTCCTATGTGGTCGACGGGCGCAAGTGGTACATCTCCGGGGCGATGAACCCGGACTGCGCGGTCTTCATCGTGATGGGCAAGACGGACCCGGACGGCGAGGACATCCGCCGCCAGCAGTCCATGATCCTCGTCCCGCGCGACACCCCGGGGCTGGAGGTCCGGCGCGCCATGCAGGTGTACGGCTACGAGGACCACTCCCACGGCGGCCACGCCGAGGTCGTCTTCGACGGCGTACGGGTGCCCGCCGCGAATCTGATCGGCGAGGAGGGCGGCGGGTTCGCCATCGCGCAGGCGCGGCTGGGTCCGGGCCGCATCCACCACTGCATGCGGCTGATCGGGATGGCCGAGCGCGCGATCGAGCTGATGTGCCGCCGGGCCGTGGCCCGGACGGCCTTCGGCAAGCCGCTCGCCCAGCAGGGCGTCGTGCAGAACTGGATCGCGGACGCCCGGGTGACGGTGGAGCAGCTCCGGCTGCTGGTGCTGAAGACGGCCTGGCTGATGGACACGGTGGGCAACCGCGGGGCGCACACCGAGATCCAGTCGATCAAGATCGCCACGCCGCGCGCGGTCGTCGGCATCCTGGACCAGGCGGTGCAGCTGTACGGCGCCGGCGGCGTCAGCCAGGACTTCCCGCTGGCCGAACTCTGGGCCTCGGCCCGGACGCTGCGGCTGGCGGACGGACCGGACGAGGTGCACCAGCGGTCGCTGGCGCGGCGCGAGATCAAGAAGTACCTCTGACCCGCTGCGGGGAGACGCCCGTGCGGCGCCTCCCCGGCGGGTCTTTCCGGCAGGTCCTGCCGGCCTGCCTTCCGGCAGCTCCTCCGGCAGGTCTTCCGGCAGGTCTTCCGGCAGGTCAGAAGGTGAGCTGCCAGCTGTCGATGTAGCCGGTGTCCTGCGCGGCGACGTCCCTGACCTGGAGCTTCCAGGTCCCGTTGGCCGTCTCGGCGGACGCGTTGACGGTGTACGTCGCGATCACGTTGTCGGCCGAGTCGCTGCTGCTGGAGTTCTTCAGCCGGTACGCGGTGCCGTCGGGTGCCAGCAGGTCGACGACGAGGTCGCCACGGTAGGTGTGCTTGATGTCGACCCCCACCTTGAGCGCGGACGGGGCGTTGCCCGTGCGGCCGGTGACCGCGACCGAGGAGGTCACCGCCGCGCCGTTGTCGGGTACGGAGACGTCGGCGGCGTTGCTGAAGACGGTTCCGGTGGGCGGGGTGACCGTCCCGGCGGACAGGGTCCAGATCGCGTGGGCCACCGCGTCGCTGTTGCGGTCCAGGGCCGTGTCGTTGATGTTCGCCGTCGTGTCGCACGACGCGTGGTAGCAGCGGTCGAAGGCCTGGCCGGCGGTTCCGCCCCACTTCTGGGCCTGGGCACTGGTCTTCGTGTAGTCCGCGCCGGAGAACAGCCCGCCCACCGGTACGCCCACGTTCTTGAACGGGGCGTGGTCGGAACGGCCGTCGCCCTCGGTCTCGATCTCCGTGGGTATCGACAGCCCGGCGTAGTAGTCCTTGAAGGTCTGCTCGATGACCGGGTCGTCGTCGTAGACAAAGTAGCCGGGGTTGGGCGAGCCGATCATGTCGAAGTTCAGATAGCCGGCGAGCTTGGAACGCTCGGTGGTGGCCAGGTTGTTGACGTAGTACTTCGATCCGACGAGGCCCAGCTCCTCGGCGCCCCACCAGGCGAAGCGCAGGTGCTTGTCCGGGGCGAGCTGTGCCCGCGAGACGGCCAGGGCGGTCTCCAGCACGGCCGCCGATCCGGAGCCGTTGTCGTTGATGCCGGCGCCGGAGGTCACCGAGTCGAGGTGGGAACCGGCCATCAGGACCTGGTTGGGGTCACCGCCGGGCCAGTCGGCTATCAGGTTGTACCCGGTGGCGCCGCCGGAGGTGAACTGCTGGAGTGCCGTGGTGTATCCGGCGGCGTCCAGCTTGGCCTTCACGTAGTCGACGGACGCCTTGTAACCGGTCCGGCCGTGGGCCCGGTTGCCGCCGTTGGCGGTGGCGATCGACTGGAACTGGGTGAGGTGCGCCTTGACGTTGGCGAGCGGGATGTCGGGGGCCGCGGCGACGGCCTCGGGCGTGGCCTGGGCGGCGGGGGCCGCGGTGCCCAGCAGGGCCGCGACGGCGAGCGCGGCAACGGGAAGGGATCTGAGTCGGGCGAGCTTCATCGAGGGCTCCGGATTCCGTTCGGGGACTGACGGAACGTGCGGGGGGTCCCCGGGCGTGCACGACCGGGGCCTGGAGCTGGCGGTGCGCAGTGCGCCCCCGATGCTCAAGTAATGTCCGCGTACCGTCAAGGGTGGAATTCGGACAGAGGTGTCCGCTCAGCGGACACGGGTGCCGAGGATGCGGCGGTCGCGGCAGCGGGACCCCGGGGCGATCGGCCCGCGATCCGGCGGACCGCCGCCGGGGGCGAAAGGACGTCCGGACCGAGAACCCCTCACGGCCGGACGGACGTCACGACCGTGACGTCAGGGCCGCAGCGCCCTCAGCAGCAGGTCGGCCAGGTGGTCCGCGACCTCCTGCTGGCTGAGCGGGCCGTCGGGGCGGTACCAGGTGGACAGGTGGTGCACCGAGCCGAAGTGGTAGTCGACGACCAGGTCCGCCGGGGTGGCCGTGGAGAAGACCCCGGCCTGCTGCCCCTCCTCGATCAGGGCCCGGAAGCGCTCGTGGTACCGGCGGCGCTCGATCCGCACCTGCTTGTTCTTCTCCGGGCTCAGGTGGTGCATCGAGCGGAAGAAGATCGAGGCGTCGTCGAGGTTCTCGATGGTGGTGACGACCACGTCCGCCGCCGCGTCACGCAGCCGCCGCTCGACCGGCGCCTCGGCGTCGGCGAAGGCGTCGAGGCGCTCCTGCTGGAGCCGCAGCACCCGGGCGTAGACCTCCTGGAGGAGATCCTCCTTGGAACCGAAGTAGTGGTAGAGCGCCCCCTTGGTCACTCCAGCCGCCTCGACGATCTCCTGGACGGAGGTGCGGTCGTAGCCGCGCTCCGCGAAGAGCCTGGTGGCGGCGGCCAGCAGCCTCTGGGGGACGGGTGCACCGTTCCCGTCCGTCGCCTTGGCCATGAGCCGCCACCTGCCCTCTCGTACCGTGCGTGAACCGTTCTAGCGAGGGGAACGCAGTTCCCGCCTGAGGATCTTCCCACTCGCCGTCTTCGGGAGCTCCGCCAGGATCTCCACTTCGCGCGGGTACTTGTACGCGGCGAGCCGTTCCCTGCAGTACGCGGTCAGCTCGCCCGGTTCGGTCCCGGCGCCCGGCCGCAGGCTGACGTAGGCCCGGACGGTCTCCCCGCGGTAGGGGTCGGGAACGCCGACCACCGCCGCCTCCCGGACCGCCGGATGGGTGTGGAGGACGTCCTCGACCTCCCGGGGCCAGACCTTGAAACCGGAGGCGTTGATCATGTCCTTCTTGCGGTCCACGACGTACAGCCAGCCGGCCGTGTCCATGAAGCCGATGTCCCCGGTGCGCAGTTCCCCGTCGGGGAAGGCGGCCTCGGTGGCCTCCGGCAGGTTCCAGTAGCCGGAGACGACCTGCGGTCCGCGTACCGCGATCTCGCCCCGCTCGCCGAAGGGGACGTCGTCGCCCTTCTCGTCGATGATCCTGACCAGGGTGTCCGGTCCGGGTACGCCGACGGAGAGAGTCCCCGACACCGGGTCGACGGGCGCCTCGTGCTCGGGCGGGACCGAGGCGCAGGGCGCGGTGCACTCGGTGAGCCCGTAGCCGTTGCGGATGTACGGGCCGTAGCCCTCGCGGAACTTCTCGACCAGCGCCGGCGGCAGCGGCGCGCCGCCGGAGGAGATGACCTTGAAGGAGGCGAAGTGCTCCCGGGTGGCCCCCGGGTGCGCCGCCAGCGCCATGAAGGCGGTCGAGGGGCCCACCGTGTAGGCCGGGCGGTGCTCCGCGAAGGCCTCCAGGACGACGCTCGCCTCGAAGCGGTAGGCGAGGACCAGGGTGCCCGCGTTGGCCACGCAGGCGGCGAGCTGGCACACCATGCCGGTGATGTGGAAGAGCGGGGCGAGCGCGAAGTAGGCCGAGCCCTCGTCGACGGGGTGGCCGGCCCGCTGCCGCTCCGCGTTGACCATGATGTTGCCGTGGGAGTTCATGGCTCCCTTGGGGGTGCCGCTCGTCCCGGAGGTGTAGCTGATGAGTGCGGTGTCCTCGGCGGTGAGCTCCCGGCCGTCCGGTGCGGCGAGTCCGGCGCGCGCCACGGTCACCAGGTCGCGGGCCCGGTCGCCTGGGCCGGGCGCGGGGAGCCGTTCGAAGCCGAGCACGCGCGGGTCGTCGGCCGACTGGAGGTCGAGCTCGCAGGCCGTGAGGGCGATCCTCACGCTCGGCGCGGCCTCGGCGGTGGCCCGCAGGTAGGAGTCCCAGGCGCGGTCGGAGCAGATCAGCGCGGTGACCTCGGCGTCCTTCAGTACGTGACCGACCTCGCCGGACCTGTACATCGGGTTGAGCGGCACGACGGTCGCGCCCGCCTTCCAGGCGCCGAGCAGCGCGAGGACGAAGTGCGGGGTGTTCTGGAGCATGACGGCGACGCGGTCGCCGCGCCGCAGCCCTTCGGCGGCGAGGTGCCCGGCCACGGAGTCGGACAGTTCGTCGGTCTCGCGGTAGCTCAGGCGTCCGTCGAAGTAGGCGAGCGCGGTGTGCTCGGGGGCCCGCCCGACGGCCGCGCGGAAGGCGTGGACCACGGTCTCGGCGGGGTGCACGGGGGCCAGCTGGGCCTCGCTGAGCAGGGCGGTCCAGGGCTTCGCCGCGTAGATCGAGTCGGTCATGCGCCGGCCCCCTCCCACTTCTGCTGCAGGTGGTTCATGTTGCCGAGCCAGCGGTCGGGGTCCTCGGCGCGGGCGCGGTGGTAGCCGGCCACCTCGGGGTGCGGCAGGACCAGGAAACGGTCCTGCTCCATGGCGTCGAACAGGGCGTCGGCGACGGCCTCCGGCTCGATCGCGGTGGGCGCGAGCACGAGGTCGCCGGCGGAACCGGCGGCCGTGAGCATGTCCGTCCGTACGCCCTGGGGGCAGATCGTGTGGACCTTGACGCCGCGGTGGCGGTAGGTCAGCGAGAGCCACTCCGCGAAGGCGACGGCTCCGTGCTTGGTGACGCTGTACGGGGCGGCGCCGATCATCGTGAGCAGCCCGGCCGCCGAGGCGGTGGAGACGAAACGGCCGCTGCCCCGCTCCAGCCAGTCCGGCAGCAGCGCCCTGGCCGCGCGCACGTGGGCCATGACGTTGACGTCCCAGGCCGCGGCCCAGACGTCCTCCTCGGCGAAGGCGTCCCCGCCCGACGCGAGGCCGGCGTTGGCGCAGTAGACGTCCACCGTGCCGCCGAGGGCGTCGCGGGCGGCGTCCACGACGGTGGAGGCGTCACCGGCCACGACGAGGCCGCCGATCTCCTCGGCGAGCGCCTCGACCCGGCCGCCGTCGAGGTCGTTGACGACGACCCGTGCGCCCTCCGCGGCGAACCTCCGGGCCAGGGCGGCTCCGATCCCGCCCCCGGCTCCGGTCACCACTACTCCAGCGCCCTGCACCGTACTCATCGATCCCGCCTCTCTCAGCCGTCCTCCTCGGCAGACTAACCAGTCGGTATGTGATCGGGGAAGGGGTTCGGGGCAGGACTGGGAATCTGCCCCGTCGTGGCCGTTCCGTGTGGCCCGCACCCGCGCTAGCGTGCGTGACCATGACAGTCGAAGCGATCATGGAGGTAGCGGAATGACCCTGTCCAGGCGTGGTTTGCTGGCTGCCGGCGGTGCGATGGGAGCCCTCGCGACGACCGCCGCCGGGCCGGGGGCGGCCGTTGCCGCCGGCCACGGAGCCGGGCGCACCCGGGTCCGCACCGGCTTCGACCGGCTGGCCGCCGACGGTTACCGGCTGCTCGCCGGCGAGAAGGTCGGCATCGTCACCAACCCGACCGGGATCACCCCCGACGTCCGGCACATCGTCGACGTGATGCACCCCGACGACCGGGTGAACCTGACCGCGGTCTTCGGTCCCGAGCACGGCTTCCGGGGCACCGCGCAGGCGGGCGGTTCGGAGGGGCGGTACGACGACCCGGCGACCGGGCTGCCGGTCTACGACACGTATCTGAAGAGCGGCCGGCCGCTGGCCGACATCTTCACGGCGTCCGGTGTGGACACGGTGGTCTTCGACATCCAGGACGCCGGGGCCCGGTTCTACACGTACATCTGGACCCTGTACGACTGCATGGAGGCCGCCGCGCTCGCCGGCAAGCGCTTCGTCGTCCTGGACCGGCCGAATCCGGTCACCGGCAGGGCGGCCCTGGGGCCCGTGCTCGATCCGGCCTTCGCGTCGTTCGTCGGACGACGGGAGATCTCGCAGGCGCACGGCATGACGGTGGCGGAGCTGGCACTGCTCTTCAACGCGGAGTTCCTGGCGGACCGTCCGGTGGAGCTGGAGGTCGTCAGGATGTCCGGCTGGCGGCGTTCGGACTTCTTCGACGCCACGGGGCTGCCGTGGGTGCCGCCCAGCCCCAACATGCCGACGCCGGAGACGGCGGTGGTCTACTCGGGGACCTGCCTGTTCGAGGGGACGAACCTCTCCGAGGGCCGGGGCACGACGCGGCCCTTCGAACTGCTGGGCGCGGAGGGCGTCGACCACCGGTGGGCGGCGGCCGCGAACGCCCTCGATCTGCCCGGAGTGGCCTTCCGCGAGGCGTACTTCGCGCCGACGTTCTCCAAGTTCCAGGGGAAGACGGTCGGAGGGGTGCAGGTGCACGTCCAGGACCGGGAGGCGTTCGACCCCGTACGCACCGGCATCGCGCTGCTGGTCACGGCCAGGCGGACGTGGAGCGGGTTCGCCTGGCGGGCGGACAACGCCATCGACCGGCTCTCGGGCAACACCCGGGTCCGCACGATGATCGACGCGGGAGCGGACACGGACGAGGTGGTGGGAGCCTGGGCCGCCGACCTCGCCGCGTTCCGGAAGGTGCGGAAGGAGCACCTGCTGTACCGCTGAGTGCCGCGGTCCTGCGGGCCGGGGGAACCCGGCCCGCAGGACGGTCGAGGCAGCCGCGCGGACTCAGCGGTGCGAGGGGAACTCCACGACCTGCTGGTAGGTCGGGCGGTTCTGCCAGTGGATCGACTTCTGCGAGATCCCGCCCAGCGGCCGGTGCACGATCGTGTCCGTGCACCACTGCTCACCGGCCTTGCAGTTGTCGTCCCCCGGGTAGACCGTGGTCGCCGGTTCGGCCGCCGCCGCCTTCAGGGTGCTGAGAAGGGCGGAACGGCAGGCGCTCAGGTCGCCCCCGCCGCAGTAGGTCTTCGCCAGCGGCCCCTTGACGGACTGGCCGAGGACCTGGCGCAGGTCCTTGTCGGCGAAGCCCCACCAGCCGTACTGGAACGCTGATCCGCTGTGCGCCCCGCTCGGTCCGTGGCTGGCCGCCGGGGACTCGTCGGTGGCCAGGCTCGCGGTCAGCGCCGTGTAGAGGCCGTCTCCGAGGCCGGGACGGAACTCCGCCTCGACCAGCTTCGGCCACCACGCGTCCATGATCCGCACCGCGTCGGCGTGCGTGTACGTGTGCGAACCGGGGCTCGTCTCCTTGCGCTGGGCACCGGCCGCCCGCCAGGAGTCGAGCTGCTGGACCACCGCGTCGAGCGCGGGGTCGGTGACCGGCTGGGAGCGCAGCACCTTCAGGAGTTCGGGCAGCACCTGCTCGCCGCGCAGGTCGGTGAGGGCCGCCTCCTCCATGGCGCGGGTGAGGGAGGCGCGGGTCACCCCGCCCGCCGCCACCAGTGCGGACACCCTGTCGTCGAGCAGGTCGCCCCGGTGCACGGCGCCGAACCCGAACGCGGCGGTCGCGTAGTCCTTGGCCTGACGGTTGTTCCAGGAGATGTAGTAGTCCTGGCCGCTGGAGTGCGGGTGCTCGGCGAAGGGCGTGTAGTCGGTGGTGTTGGCCGCCGGGTCGTAGCCCCGCCACTCGTACGCCTTCTCGGCCTTGACCGGCAGAGCGGCGTCCACCCCGGCGGCGCGCACCGGGTTCATGCCGCTGTTGTAGAAGGCCGTGGTGCGCGAGTCGGCGTAGAACCAGTTGAAGGCGTAGTCGATGTTGCTCGCCGCCTGCTGGAAGGAGGCCGCGTCGGTCACGACCGCCGGGTCGTTGAGCATCTGGAAGCCGATGATCGAGTCGGCCTCGTGCCGGTAGGTGGTGCGCAGCGAGGTGTACGCGACCGGCTTTCCGCCCACGGTGGCGCGGTGGCTGACGATCCCGTAGTCGGTGCGCCACACCTGCATCCGGTAGGAGCCCTTGGCGGTGGAGTCGGCGACGGTGGGCTTCCAGGAGTTGCTGCGCTCCAGCTTCTCCATGGGCGTGCAGGCACCGTCGGCGCGGTAGTGCGTGGAGTTCTTGGTGGGCGCGGAGCCGTCGGGTTCGCACAGCTCGACCGCGTAGGTGTCGGTGATGTCCTGGGCCGCGGAGGTCGCGCTCCAGGCGTAGTCCTGGCCGCGGCCCATCTGGACGTACATGCCGACGCCCGCGAAGGAGACGCCTCGGGCGCTGATGCCGGGTCCCTGGAGCTCCTGGAGCATCATCAGCTGCGGGGCGAAGTAGCCGGTCTGGGGGCCCATGACGGCGACCGGGTTGCCGCTGGCGGTGTGCTTGCCGGAGACCAGGAGGGCGTTGGACATCCCGCGCTTCTGTGCGCCGTCACCGGATCCGGGCAGCGAGCCCTCGGGGATCACGCCGTCGTCGTACATGCCCTGGAGCGGGGCGAGGGCGGCCGGCGCCTTCACGGGTGCCTTCACGCCGGTGCCGGCCGAGCCGGTGCGGTCGTATATCAGGGGTTCCGGGGTGACGGAGCCCGCGTCCGGGAGGGCGGTGCCCCGGGCGCTGTCGGGCTTGCCCGCGTACGGGAACGAGGTGCCGTCGTGGACGGTGAGGACGGCCTCGGGGTCGTTGCGCTGGCGGAAGGACTCCCAGACCCGGGTACCCTCCTGGACCCCGTACTTCTGCTGGGCGGCGAGCAGCGAGAGCGCGGCCTGGACCTCGCCGCCCCCGCCGCCGCCGAACTGCCCGCCGACGACCGAGGCGATCGAGATCAGGTCGGTGAGTTTGAACGGCTGGATCTCGCCCACGTTCGTGATCGAGTCGATCTTGCCGGTGAGGACGTACTCACCCGGGAAGTAGCGGCCGTTCTTCGACTTCACCCGGTAGGCGTTGATGCCGTCGACGTAGGCCTGCGCGTCGGCCATCGCCTGCTCGCCCCGCGCGCCCTCGGTGGTCCTGATCCATTCGACCTGGGCTTCGAGGTCCGCCTCGGTGTACGGGGCCTGCGGCCAGAACTGCTGCTCCAGGCCCTGGTTGGCCAGCGCTCCCCCGGCGAAGGAGGTCAGCTCACCGCGTCCGATGTGCCGGAAGAGGTCCATCAGCCACAGCCGGTCCTGCCCGGCGGCGTACCCGGCGCCGAACTCGGTGCCGTAGCGGGTGGTGCCCTTGATGTGGGGGACGCCGCTCTTCTTGTCCCGGGTGATCGTGACGTCCTCGCGCGGCTTCGTCGTGGACTCGACCTGGTCGGCGGCGACCCCGAAGGAGGCGTCGTTGAAGAAGTCGGTCAGCTTCTGGTCGGTGAGGCCGGTGTGGCCGGCGACCAGGGCGTCGTAACGGTCGATCTGGTCGTCGCTGTGCGCGGGGTGCGTGCCGAACGCCTTGTTGCCGAGGATCTCCACGAGCGTGGCGTTGCCGTTCTCACCGGGCGGCAGGATGTCGGCACACTGACTGCGGCAGTGGTCGGTGACGGCGAGGGGTTCCGGCTCCGCGGCTCCGGCGCTGGGCACCGAGGCGAGCAGGGACGTACCGAGAGCGAGAACGGCCGCGACTGTGGCGGCTCTGAGCGTGCGGGTGCGTGGGGGCATGCGTGCTCCTCCGGGTGGCCGATGCGCCGGAGGTTACTGGCGGTAGGCCCCGTCGGTAAGATGAACATCAGTCACTTTTTCCGAATCGCCACACGCCCTCGCACGCCCTCACAAGGACCGTCTCATTCCGCGGACGGATTTCACCCTTGGATGGAGCCGAACAGGGCAGTCGTACGTCCATCCCTTGACGCCGAAGTACGAGCGACGGAGGTGGCAGTGCCATGGCCGGTTTCCGGAGTCTTGCGAGACAGGTCCGCGATCCACGGGGCGATATGGCTTTGCGGCGGTACTCGCTGCGCAAATGCCTGGAGCGGTTCGCCCCCTACGGTCACCGGGCGACCTGGGATCATCTGTGCGCCCGGCACGGGATCGAGCCCGAGGACAGGGCCCCCGACCCGGGGCGTCTGATCCGGGCGCTGGAGGAACTGGAGGAGGCGCGGGCCGTCTGGCTCGCGTACGAGGCGGGCTTCGCCGAGCGGCGGCGCCGTGAGAAGCACGACGGGCTGCGGAGGCCCGGAACGTTCGACGACTGGCACCGCCGGATCTGGGGCGGCAACGGGATCGCGCACTGCGAGGATCCCGAGGTCCACCCCAGCGCGCCCCTCGGCGAGGTCCTGGGGCGGCTCATCTCGGCCCTGGGCGCCGAGCCGGGCGCGGCGTGCCCGGTCTGCGCGGGGACCGGCATCGTCTGGCGGCAGGACCTGGACCGCGAACCGTGGGCGGGTCCGGTCTGCACGGGGTGCGGCATCGTGGTCCCCCGGCCCGTCCTGACGCCGGGCGCGTTGTCCGAGGCGAGGAGGGCGCGGACGAGGGAACTGGCGTCGGCGGCCTGACGGGCGGGACGGAAGCGGGCCGGAACGGCCCGGCGGGCCCGCGTCACGGACAGCGGGCGGGCCCGGCGCACCGGCCGGCGCCGGGGCGCGCTCAGCTGCGGTCCGCCGCCTTCCGCTCGGGCATCAGCCGCGACCCGGTCAGCCGGTCCCCGAAGACGTCGTCCGGGTTGGACAGCACGCAGGTCTCCAGCGAGAGGCACCCGCAGCCGATGCAGTCGGTGAGGTGGTCGCGCAGCCGCCCGAGCTGCTGGATGCGCTCGTCGAGCTCCGAGCGCCACACCCTGGAGAGCCGGGCCCAGTCCTCTCGGTTCGGCGTGCGCTCCTCCGGGAGCTCGGCCAGCGCCTCCCTGACGGTGGCCAGGGGGATGCCCACCCGCTGGGCCGCCCTGACGAACGCCACGCGGCGCAGCGCGTCCCTGCTGTAACGGCGCTGGTTGCCGCTGGTGCGGGTACTGCTGATCAGCCCCTTGGACTCGTAGAAGTGAAGGGCCGACACCGCGGCACCGCTACGGGCGGAGAGCTGGCCGACGGTGAGTTCTTGGTATGACTGCGGGATCTGCGGCACTCCCCGAACCCTAGTGGCCGCCCCTCGGCCGCTGCGGCCACTTCGGAAACCGCGCGGTCCGTCGTTGACAGGGGCGCGCGGCCCAACCATGCTGAGCAAGCGCTTAGACATCGCCCCGGACAGGGCGGCCGACAGCCCGGAAGGCAGGGACCACGAACATGGCAGAGCCGAAGATCTTCACGTCCGCACAGGAACTGCGGGACGGGGTGGGCCAGGAACTCGGTCACAGCGACTGGCTGGAGATCGAGCAGAAGAGGATCGACCAGTTCGCCGAGGCCACCGGTGACCACCAGTGGATCCACGTGGACCCGGAGCGCGCCGCCGCCGGACCGTTCGGCACGACGATCGCGCACGGCTATCTGACGCTGTCGCTGCTGCCGGTCCTCGTCCCGCAGATCCTGCGGGTCGAGGGCGCGAAGATGGGCATCAACTACGGGACCAACAAGGTCCGCTTCCCCTCGACCGTCCCGGTGGGCTCCCGGCTGCGCGCCACGGCCGTGCTCAAGAACGTCGAGGAGGCGGGCGGCGGCGTCCAGGTGACCGCGCTCGTCACGGTCGAGCGCGAGGGCGGCGACAAGCCGGCCTGCGTCGCGGAGTCGGTCTCGCGCTACTACTTCTGAGGCGCGCCGCCGTCCCGGTGCGCCGGGCCGGCGGGGGCGCCCGGCGTCACTTCTGGGCGCCCACCATGCGCAGGACGAGGTCCGCGTAGAGGGTGCCGACCTCCTCGGGCGTCCGGCTGCCCTGCGCGTTGAACCAGCGCGCCACGTCGATGCACAGCGACAGCACGGCGAGCGTGGTGCCCGGGACGTCGGGGACGTCGAACTCGCCGGCCCGGACGCCCTCGCTGATGATCCGGCGCACCGCGGCGTCGCTCTTCCTGCGCAGGGCCACGATCTCGGCACGGTGCCCGTCGCCGAGTGCCTCCAGTTCGTACTGGACCACGCGGGCCGTGGTGTGGCGTTCGGCGTGCCAGCGGACGAAGGAGCGGACGGCGTCGGCGAGCCGGTCGGACGGGGTGCCACCGCTGTCGGCCGCGGTCTCCAGGAGGCGCAGCGCCCGGTCGTGGCCGATCCGGCTGATCCGGTGGAGCAGCTCTTCCTTCGTCTTGTAGTGGATGTACAGCGCGGCGGGGCTCATCCCGGCCCGGCCGGCGATGTCACGGGTGGTGGTCGCGTGGTAGCCACGCTCGGCGAACGCCTCGACGGCGGCGACGAGCAGTCGCCGGGCCGCTTCGGGCGTCACCTCGCTCCACGGCGTGTTCTCGCCGTCGGTCTCCTCCGCCGTGCTCATCGCCACATGCCCCTTTCGCCCGCAGGACGAACACCATACCCCGAACCTGAGCAAGCGCTTAGAGCGCTCGTGGGGTGAGATCGTCAGAGCTTCTGGAAGGGGTCGTGCTCGGAGAGGATCTTCTCCAGCCTGGCCTGGTCGACGCGGCTGACGATCTGCCCCGCCTCCTGCCGGTCCCTGATGACCTTGGCGAGGGTGAAGCACGAGGTGACGAGATAGAGGACGCCGATGGCGAGGAAGGCCCGCACCCAGCCGTCGGCGTCGAGGAAGAAGATGCCGAGGGCCACCGCGCCCATCGCCACACCGAAGGAGAGGACGGCCTGTCCGTAGAAGGCGGCGGTGCCCTGCTGCTTGACCGAAGTTGTCTCACTCATGCCGCACAGCATCCGGCGTGACGGAGTGCGCCGGTATCCGCCGGCGTACTCACCCGGTACTCAGAAGTGGCGGCGGGATCAGAAGGCGGAGACCCCCGTCAGCGCCCGGCCGATGATCAGCTTCTGGATCTGGCTGGTGCCCTCGTACAGGGTCATGACGCGGGCGTCCCTGACCAGCTTGCCGACGGGGTACTCGTCGATGTAGCCGTAGCCGCCGAACACCTGGAGCGCGTTGTTGGCGGCCCGGACCGCGGCCTCGGAGGCGAAGAGCTTGGCCGTGGAGGCCGCGGTGGCGAAGTCCTGGCCGCGGTCGACGAGGTCGGCGACGCGCCAGGTCAGCATGCGGGCGGCGTCGACGTCCACGGAGATGTCGCTGATGAGTTCCTGGACGAGCTGGTAGCTCGCGATGGACCTGCCGAACTGTTCGCGCTCGCCCGCGTAGCGCACGGCCGCGTCCAGCGCGGCCTGGGCGATGCCGACGCAGCCCGCCGCGACCGACATCCGCCCCTTGGCCAGGGCGGACATGGCGACGGAGAAGCCCTTGCCCTCGGGCCCCATGAGGGTGGAGGCGGGGACACGGACGTCCTCGAGCACCAGCTCGGCGGTGGCCTGTCCGCGCAGTCCGAGCTTGCCGTGGATCGTGCGCCGGGTCAGTCCGGGCGCGTCGGCCGGCACCAGGAAGGCGGAGACGCCCCGGTGCCCGGGGGTGTCACCGGTGCGGGCGAAGAGCAGGACGACGTCGGCCCAGGTCCCGTTGGTGATGAACATCTTGGAACCGTTGATGACGTAGTCGTCGCCGTCGCGCACGGCCTTCGTGCCGAGGTTCCCCGCGTCGGAGCCGGTGCCCGGCTCGGTGAGGCCGAAGCAGCCGACGGCCTCGCCCGAGGTGAGCTTCGGCAGCCACTGCCGCTTCTGCTCCTCGCTGCCCCAGGACGCGATGGTCTTGGCGACCAGGCCGAGCGAGACGGACACGATGCCGCGCACCGAGGAGTCACCGCGGCCGAGCTCCTCGGTGACCAGGCAGTAGGCGAGGTGGTCGCCTCCGGAGCCGCCGTACTCCTCCGGGATCGTCAGTCCGAGGAAGCCGAGGGCGCCGAGCTTCTCGACTATCGCCTTGTCGACACTCTCGGCACGATCCCATTCGACGACGTGCGGGGTGATCTCCCGTGCGACGAAGTCCTCGGCGAGCTGCCGGACGGCGTCCTGCTCCTCGCTCAGCTCCAGGTTCATCCTGTGACACCCCACTTTTAATTAGCACTGCTAGTTTTAGGCTTGCAGGCCCTACTATGTGCCGCATGGCCCGACCGCGCAAGCCCCTCCTCAGCAGAGACCGCATCGTCGAGGCGGCGAGCGCCCTCGTCGACGCCGAAGGGCTCGACGCCGTCTCCACCCGCCGCCTCGCCGCCGGGCTCGGCGTCAGCGGCCCTTCGCTCTACAACCACTTCCGGAACAAGGACGAGATCCTCGACGCGGTGGCCGACGCCGTGTCCGCCCAGGTCGACCTGTCGATGTTCGAGGAGGACGACCCGCGGGAGTGGCCCGCCGCCCTGCACGACTGGGCCGTCTCCTACCGCGCGGCGCTCGCCGCCCACCCGCACATCGTCCCGGTGCTCGCGCAGGGGCCCGGTCGCCGTCCCGCGGGGCTGCGGGTGGCCGACGCCGTCTTCGGGGCCATGGTCCGGGCCGGCTGGCCGGCCGCCCAGGCCACCTACATCGGCGCGCTGATGCGCTACTTCATCACCGGTTCGGCGCTCGGCTCCTTCGCGCGCGGGTTCGTCGACGACGAGACGGCGTACGACCCCGCCGACTACCCCCACCTCGGCCAGGCCCATCTGCTGGCCGACCGCCGTCAGCAGGTCGACGAGGGCGCTTTCGAGACCGGGCTGCGAGCCCTGCTGGACGGCCTCGCCCTCCAGTACGAGCGGACCACCGGGCGAACGGTTCGGCACGCGCCGAACGGTGCCTGACGCATCCTGGACGCATGGCCCGTACGACACCGCACGATCCGGCCGCGCCACGGCTCGCCGCGCTGGCGGCCCTGCTCGCCGACGAGACCCGCGCCTCCTTCTGCCTGGCCCTGCTCGACGGGCGGGCCTGGACCGCCGGTGAACTGGCCCGCGCGGCCGGGGTGGCCCCCTCCACGGCCAGCGAGCACCTGGGCAGGCTGGTGGGCGGCGGACTCCTCGCGGAGGAACGCCAGGGCCGCCACCGCTATCTGCGGCTCGCCGACGGCCGGACCGCGCAGCTGGTCGAGGAGCTGGCCGCGCACGCCCACGCGGGCGCGCCCACGCCCCCGCGCACCCTGCGCGAGGCGAGCCTCCGGCACGCGCTGGCCCGGGGGCGCACCTGCTACGACCATCTGGCCGGGCGGCTCGGCATCCGCGTCACCGACGCGATGACCGGGCGCGGACTGCTGCGGCAGGACACCGGATTCGCGCTGACCGAGGAGGGCCTGGCGTGGTTCGCCGCCCTCGGCATCGACCTCGCCACCACGTCACGGAGGCCGTTGGCCCGCGGCTGCCTCGACTGGACCGAGCGGCGGCAGCACCTGGCCGGGACCTCGGGCGCCGCCCTGTGCCGGCACATGCTCGACGCGGGATGGTGCGAACGGGTCGGGACGGGCAGAGCGGTACGCCCGACCCCCGCAGGGCTGCGCGCCCTGTCCCAGCATCTGGGCATCGAGCCCGGACACTTGACGTGAGCGGTCAATTCGTTGGGCGCCGAAGCGTCTCCCGCCTACCGTCGGGCCCATGACGACCACTCCGACGGCGCGTCCCGCCGCGCCTGCCACCGGCCGGAACTGGCGGGCGCCGGCCGCCGCCTGCATCACGGTCCTCCTGTGGGCCTCCGCGTTCGTGTCCATCCGCAGCGCGGGTGAGGCGTACTCCCCGGGCGCGCTGGCCCTGGGGCGGCTGCTCGCCGGCACCCTGACCCTCGGCGCGATCCTGCTGGTGCGCCGGGAGGGCCTGCCGTCGCGGGCGGCGTGGCCGGGCGTCATCGGCTCCGGGCTGCTCTGGTTCGGGCTCTACATGGTGGTGCTCAACTGGGGCGAGCAGCAGGTCGACGCGGGCACGGCCGCCATGATCGTCAACATCGGCCCGATCCTCATGGCGCTGCTGGGCGCCAGGCTGCTCGGCGAGGAACTGCCGCGCCGCCTCCTGACGGGCATGGGGATCTCGTTCGCGGGCGCCGTGGTCGTCGGTCTCTCCATGTCCGGGCACGGCGGCTCGTCGGTGCTCGGTGTGGTGCTGTGCCTGGTGGCCGCGCTGTCGTACGCGGGCGGGGTGGTCATCCAGAAGCCGGCGCTGCGGCACGGATCGCCGCTGCAGATCACCACGTTCGGCTGCCTGATCGGTACGCTCGCCTGCCTGCCCTTCACCGGCGTGCTGGTCTCCGAGGCGGCCGACGCCCCGGTGTCCGCCACCCTGAACATGGTCTATCTCGGGGTGTTCCCGACCGCGCTGGCCTTCACCACCTGGGCCTACGCGCTGGCCCGCACCACGGCGGGGCGGATGGGCGCGACGACGTACGCGGTGCCCGCCCTGGTGGTGCTGATGTCGTGGCTGCTGCTCGACGAGGTGCCCGCGCTGCTCACCGTCGCGGGCGGGCTGCTCTGCCTGGCCGGGGTCGCGGTCTCGCGTACCCGGGCGCGCCGGGCACGGGAGGAGGCGGAGAGCGCCACCGCCTGAGGCACTCGTCCTCCCGGCCCCCGGCCGCCACAGCGCGGAGGGACGACGTGCGGGCCCCTGCCCTGCGGCACGGTGTGGCGGGGCCGCGTGCCGTGCGGCCCCGCCGCGCCGTCTAGAACACGACCAGCGCGCGTCCGCCCCTGCCCGCGATCATGTGGTCGAAGGCCGCCGGGATGCCGTCCAGGGAGATCCGCTCCGTGACCATCATGGAGAGGTCGAACCGTCCGGCGCGGATGTGATCGGCGAGCACCGGGAGGTCGCGGGCCGGGTCGCTGTTCCCGTAGACGCAGCCGGTGAGGGAGCGGCCCCAGTGGAAGATCTCCAGGGCGTTGAAGGTCACCTGCTGGTCCTTGCCGCCGATGCCGACGACGGTGGTGCGGCCCCCGCGGCGGGTCGACTCCCAGGCCCCGCGGATCGTGGCGGGCCGGCCGACGCACTCCACGGCGACGTCCGCGCCCTGGCCGCCGGTGAGCTTGCGTACGGCGCGCGGCGTGGTGTCGGAGGCGACGACGTAGTCGGTGGCCCCGGCGCGGCGGGCCAGCTCCTCCTTCTCCGGGGACACGTCCACAGCGATGATCTTCGACGCCCCGGCGATACGGGCCGCCTGGAGGACGGCCAGCCCGACCCCGCCGATCCCGAACACGACGACGCTCTCGCCCTCACGCACCCGGGCGGAGTGGTGGACCGCCCCGTACCCGGTCAGCACCGCGCAGCCGAGCAGCGCCGCGTCGTCGAGCGGGATGCCGGCCGGGGCGGGCAGCACGCAGTTCGCGGCGACGACGGTCTCCTGGGCGAAGGCGGCGACGTTGAGGCCGGGGTGGAGCTCGGTGCCGTCGGCCGTACGGGCGTGGATGTTCGCCGCGCCCTTCAGCGCGTCGGCGCACAGCCAGACCTCGCCGATCCCGCAGTGGAAGCACGCGCCGCAGGACGGCGCCCAGTTGAGGACGACCGGGTCACCGGCGGCGACATGGGTGACGCCCTCGCCGACGGCCAGCACCGTGCCGGCGCCCTCGTGGCCGAGGACCGCCGGTACCGGCAGCCTCATGGTGCCGTCGGACAGGGACAGGTCGGAGTGGCAGACACCGGCGGCGGCGAGCGAGACGCTCACCTGGCCGGGGCCGGGCTCCGGGAGTTCGATGTCGGTGATCTCCAGGGGAGCTCCGACGGCGGGCAGTACGGCGGCGCGGACCACGAACAGACTCCTCGGTGGGTCGTCGGGCGGATCAGAACTGGAGGGACTTGGTCTGGAGGTACTCGGAGAGGCCGTGCGGGCCGAGTTCACGGCCCACCCCGGACTGCTTGTAACCGCCGAAGGGGGCCAGGGGGTTGAAGCGGCCGCCGTTGATGTCGACCTGCCCGGTGTCCATGCGGCGGGCGAAGGCGACGGCCTCCTCGTCGTCCGCGCCCCAGACGGCGCCGGCCAGCCCGTAGACGGTGCCGTTGGCGATCCGCAGGGCGTCGTCCACGTCCTCGTACCTCAGGATGGAGAGGACCGGGCCGAAGATCTCCTCCTGGGCGATCGTCATGTCCGGGGTGACGTCGGCGAAGACCGTGGGGCTGACGTAGTAGCCCTGGTCCCTGGGCGCCTCGGGGCCTCCCGCGACGAGGCGGGCGCCCTCCTCGACGCCCTTCTCGATGTATCCGCGGACCCGGGCCTGCTGCTCGGCGTTGACGACCGGGCCGATCCGCTCCCCCGGCACGTACTTGGCGACGGCGGTGGCGGCGAGTGCCACGGCCTCCTCGTACCGCTCGGCGTCGACCAGCATCCGGGTCCACGCGCTGCAGGTCTGGCCGGAGTTGGACATCACGTTGGCGACGCCGACGTTGACGGCCTTGGCGAGGTCGGCACCGGGCAGGATCACGTTGGCGGACTTGCCGCCCAGCTCCAGGGCGACGCGTTTGACGGCCGCTCCCGCGGTGGCGCCGATCCGCCTGCCGACGGCCGTGGACCCGGTGAACGAGACCAGGTCGACGCCCTCGTGCTCGGACAGCGCCTGACCTGCGACCGCCCCGATGCCGGTGACCAGGTTGAAGACGCCGGCGGGCAGACCGGCCTCGTGGACGGCCTCGGCGAAGAGCTGCGCGGTGAGCGGGGTGTCCTCGGCCGGCTTCAGGACGACGGTGCAGCCCGCGGCCAGCGCCGGGGCCACCTTGGCGACGATCTGGTGGAGCGGGTAGTTCCAGGGCGTGATCGCGCCGACGACGCCGACGGGCTCGAGCAGGACCGTCGAGTTGCCCAGCTTCTCCTCGAAGGCGTACGAGGCGGCGAGTTCGGCGTAGGAACCGGCGACCAGCACCGGCACGCCGGCGTGCACCGCCTGGGAGAGCGGCAGCGGCGAGCCGAGCTCCGCGGTGACCGTCCCGGCGATCTCGTCCTTGCGGGCGGCGAGTACGTCACGCAGCGCGGCGATCCTCCCGGCGCGCTCGGCGGGCGGGGTGGCCGCCCAGCCGGGGAAGGCGGTCCGTGCGGCACGTACGGCCGCGTCGACGTCCTCGGCCGTACCCGCCGGGACATGGCCGATGACCTGCTCGTCCGCCGGGTTCACGACCGCGATCGTGTCCGGGCCCGCGGCGGGCCGCCACTCCCCGCCGATGTACATCCCGTCATGCGCCTTCATGGCTGTCCCTCCCGGGCTCGCTGTGCCTGCCGCCGAAGCCGTGCTCGTACGGACGGATGCCGTCCCGGGCCCAAACTAGCGCTGTTAGTTTTTCGGCGCCAGGGAAGTGCCGGAGAAGCGCCGGAGACACAGATCACGCGCGGGCCGAGGCAACCCTCGCACGCCCGGCCGGGGGCCGTCACGGACCGTTCCGGACCGGGCGGGACCGGTTCGCGTGGACGCGCGGGCCGGGCGGCCTGGGTCAGGCGGAGTCGCGCTCGGCCGGGGAGCGTCCGGGACGGGGGGCGGGGGCGGGTTCGGGCGGCGGGGGCGACGGTGCGGGGCCCGGGGCCGTCGCGTCCGCTCCGCCGCCCCGCAGCCCGAGTCCCGCCGCGCCCACGAGCAGGGCCCCCAGCATGACGAACGGCGCCGCCGTGCCCGCGACACCGGCGATCAGCCCGGCCGCGGCCGGGGCCGCGACCTGGCCGAGCCGGTTGCCGGTGAGCCGGAGGGCGAGCGCCGTCGACCGGGCCGCCGCGGGTGCGGCCTGGACGACGGTGGTCATCGAGAGCGGCTGGCCGAACCCCAGGCAGAAGCCCAGCACGGCGAGCACCACGGCCAGCCACCGGACCGGCACGGGCAGGGCGACGGCCGCGCAGAGGAGACCGCCCAGCAGGCAGGTGGCGGAGAGCAGGGCGGTCCTGCCGACCAGGCGCAGCACGGGAGCCATCACGAGCCGGCAGGCGATGGTGGCGGCGGCCCGGAGGCTGAGCAGCAGGCCCACGGTGGCGGGTGCGATCCCGCGGTGCTCGCCGACGACCGGCAGATAGGCGGTGAGGATGTCGGTGGCGCTGAGCACGGCGAGGCTGATGAAGATGCCGGCCGGGACCCCGCGGGTGCGCAGGATGCTGCCGACGGGCACCTTCGGGGCCGCGCCCCGGGACGATCCGGCGGCCCCGCGGTGCTCGATGCGCCACAGCGAGGTGAGGGAGACGGCGGCGACGGCGGCCGAGACGAGCAGCGCGAGGGCGCTCGTACGGGCCATCGCGCCGTCCTTCTCGGAGATGAGGTAGCCCGCGGCGATCGGTCCGACGAGCTGGCCCAGGGAGGCGCCGATGGTGAAGTGGCCGAAGTTGCGGTCCTGTTCCGCCGGGGCGGACTGCCGGGCGACGAGCGACTGGGCGCCGATGACGAAGCACAGGTGGCCGAGCCCCATGACCCCGCTCCAGGCGGCCAGGGCCGCGAGGGAGCCCGAGGTGCCGCTGAGCGCGCAGCCGCCGCCGATCAGGAGGACCCCGGCCGGAAGGAGCGGTGCGCAGCGGCCGTGGTCGGTCCGCCGGCCCAGCGGTACGGCGGCGAAGAGCGGCAGGAGCGCGTACACGCCGGCGATGACGCCGATCGCGCGCTCGTCGGCGCCCAGCGAGAGGGCCCGGTAGGAGACGGCGGGCCGCGCCATCGACACCGCCCCCTGCGCGAAGGCGAAGGCGATGACGAGGCGCAGCAGCCAGCCCCTGCCGGGCCGTGGTTCCGCAGGCATCAGATGATGCCGAAGAGGACGCCGGCGCAGAGGACCACCAGCGAGGTGAGCACGGCCCACTTGACGGTGAACCGGGTGTGGTCGCCGAACTCGACCTTGGCCATGCCCACCAGCACGTAGACGGCGGGCACGAGCGGGGACGACATGTGCAGCGGCTGTCCGGCGATGGAGGCTCGGGCGATCTCCAGGTGGGAGACGCCGTGGGCGGCGCCGGCCTCGGCGAGCACGGGCAGCACGCCGAAGTAGAAGCCGTCGTTGGACATGAAGTAGGTCAGGGGCAGGCTCAGCAGGCCGGTGACGACGGCCATGTGCGGGCCCATGGCGTCGGGGATCGCCCCGACGAGCCAGTCCGCCATGTGCTCGACCATACCGGTGCCGGTGAGCACGCCGGTGAAGACGGCGGCGGCGAAGACCATGCCGGAGACGTTGAGCACGTTGTCGGCGTGGGCCGCGATCCTGGCCCGCTGGTCGGGCATGCGCGGGAAGTTGACCGTGAGGGCCAGGGCCGCGCCGATCAGGAAGAGGACCGGGATCGGCATGAGTTCCAGGATCATCGCGGCCAGCAGGGCCACGGTGAGACCGGCGTTGAACCAGTACAGCTTGGGACGCAGCGTGGGCCTGTCGGGGTCGAGCCCCTTGAACTCCTGCTCCTTGTCGTCGCCCTCGGCGATGTCCGCACCGCCCGCGCCACCGGTGCCGGTGCCGGTGCCGGTGCCCCTCGGCGCCTTCGTGAGCCGGTCCCCGCCGCCCGCACCGACCAGGACGGTCTCGGGCTCGGTCACCAGCGCCTCGTCGAGGGTGAGCGTGCCGAGCCGCTTGCGCTCGCGGCGGCCCAGGACGAAGGCGAGGAGGATCACGGCGAGGAGTCCGACGGCCAGGGCGGGGATCATCGGCACGAAGATGTCGGCCGCGTCCACCTTGAGGGCGGTGGCCGCCCGGGCGGTGGGACCGCCCCAGGGCAGCGTGTTCATGACCCCGTTCGCGGTGGCGGCCACGCAGGTCATCACGACCAGGCTCATCTTCAGCCGCTTGTAGAGCGGGTACATGGCCGAGACCGTGATCATGAAGGTGGTGGACCCGTCGCCGTCGAGCGAGACGATCGCGGCGAGCAGGGCCGTACCGACGACGATCCGCATCGGGTCGGCCTTGCAGAAGCGCAGGATGGCCCGGACGATCGGGTCGAAGAGGCCGACGTCGATCATCACGCCGAAGTAGACGATGGCGAACATCAGCATCGCCGCGGTCGGCGCGAGGGTGCCGACCCCTTCGATGACGTAGTCACCGAGCTTCGCGACCTGTCCTACGGCCACGCAGAACAGGGCGGGGATCAGGACCAGGGACGCGATCGGGGACATCTTCTTCGTCATGATCAGGACCAGGAAGGTCGCGATCATGGCGAAGCCGAGGACTGTCAACATATGGGCTACCTAACGTTCACCTTTGAACTCTCACCGGTGCCGGCGGTGCGAGTGACGTTAGGGGCCCTTACACGGCGTTAACAAGACGTTGACGTGTGAGCAATACGAGCAAAACCCCAGGTCAACGACTTGGCGTGACGGCGACGGGGACGGCGTTGAGCACGGCGGTGCCCGACAGCGGGTCCAGGAGCGTGCCGTCCAGAAGCTGGTTCACGTTGACGCCCGGATCGTCTCCGGCCACCGACATGCGGGTGCCCGGGCGGCTGTGCCCCCAGCCGTGCGGAAGGCTCACGACTCCGGTCCGCACGGAGTCGGTGATCTCCGCGAACGCCTCCACCTCACCGCCCGCAGCCGTGATCCGGGCCGTGTCGCCGTCGGCCAGCCCGATCCGGGCCGCGTCGTCGGGGTGGATCTGCAGGGTGCAGACGTTCGAGCCGCCGCGCAGGGCGGGGACGTTGTGCATCCAGCTGTTGTTGGACCGCAGATGGCGGCGCCCGACCAGGACGAGGCCTGCGGGCCGCGCGCCGAGCGACGCTCGGAGCCGGGGCAGGTCGGCCGCGATGGGTGCCGGCAGCAGCTCGATGCGTCCGCTGCGGGTCCTGAGCACTTCGGGGAGGCGCGGCTTCAGCGGGCCGAGGTCGATCCCGTGCGGATGCGCGAGGAGCTGCTCCAGCGTGAGCCCGTACGGGCCGAGGCGCAGCATCAGGTCGAGGCGCCGTTCGGCACCGGTGCGGCCGGTCAGTTCGCCGGCGAGCGACGCGGGGGCTCCCGCCTTGGCCAGCGCGGCTCCGATGGCCCGGTCGTCGACGGCCTCCGGCGGCGCGCCGTGCATGCCGCCGACGGCGAGGACCAGCCTGGCGAGGATCTCGCTCTCGTCCATCCGGCCCTCCTCCAGGGGGACGGCGGGGCGGCTGTAGCGCACCTGGTTGCGCACCGCGAGGGAGTTGAGCGCGAAGTCGAAGTGGGCGCCCTGCGAGGGAGGCGGCGGGGGCAGGACGACGTCGGCGTGACGAGAGGTCTCGTTGAGGTACGGATCCACGCTGACCATGAAGTCGAGGCCGTCGGCGAGTGCCCGGTCGAGGCGGTCGCCGTCGGGGGCGGAGAGCACGGGGTTGCCCGCGACGACGATCAGGGCCCTGATCCGGCCCTCCCCCGGCGTCTCGATCTCCTCGGCGAGGGCGCTGACGGGCAGTTCTCCCTTGGCCTCGGGGTGCCCGGAGACCCGGCTCGTCCATCGGCCGAGGGCGAAGCCCTTGCCCGGGGCGGCGGCGCGGGGGGCGCGGGCGGTCGCGGAGAGCGGGAAGAGGGCGCCGCCGGGGCGGTCGAGGTTGCCGGTGAGGATGTTGAGCACGTCGACGAGCCAGCTGGCCAGGGTGCCGTGCTCGACGGTGCAGCTGCCGATGCGCCCGTAGACGGCGGCGGCGGGCGCCGCGGCGAGTTCCCGGGCGATCGCACGGATGGTCTCCGCGTCCAGGTCGCAGGCCGCCGCCACCGCCTCGGGTGTGAAGTCCGCGATGGCTTCGGTCAGTTCGTCGAGGCCTTCGAGGTGCTCGCCGAGTGCTCCGGGGTCGGTGAGCTTCTCCTCGACGAGGACCTGGGTGAGCGCGGCGAGCAGGAGGGCGTCGGTGCCGGGACGGATCGCCGCGTGCCGGTCGGCGAGGCGAGCGGTGCGGGTCCGGCGCGGGTCGACGACGGTGAGGGTGCCGCCGCGCCTGCGCAGCGCCCTGAGCCTGCCCGGGAAGTCGGGGGCGGTGCACAGACTGCCGTTGGACTCCAGCGGGTTGGCGCCGATCAGCAGCAGGTGGGCGGTGCGGTCCAGGTCGGGTACGGGGATGGCCTGGGCGTCCCCGAAGAGCAGTCCGCTGGAGACGTGCTTGGGCATCTGGTCCAGGGTGCTGGCGGTGAAGACGTTGCGGGTGCCGAGCGCGGACAGCAGCAGCGGCGGATAGAGCCCGCCCGCCATCGTGTGCACGTTGGGGTTGCCGAGGTAGACACCGACGGCCTGTTCGCCGTGTTCCCGGGTCAGGGCGGGGATCTTCGCTGCGACGGCGTCGAAGGCCTCGCTCCAGGTCGCCTCGCGCAGGACGCCGTCCGTACGGACGAGCGGGGTGCGCAGCCGGTCGGGATCGGCGTCCAGGCCGCCGAAGGAGGCGCCCTTGGGGCAGATGAAGCCCTGGCTGAACACGTCGTCGTGGTCACCGCGGGCGCCGGTGACCGTCGTTCCCTCGATGGTGAGGGTGAGTCCGCAGGTGGCCTCGCAGAGCGGGCAGATGCGCGGAGCGGTGCGGGAGTCGTGGGACATGGGCCCTCCCCGGGGCGGCGGTGGCGCGCGGGCGTGATCCGGCGTCCCGCGGCGCGTCCGGCGGTCGCGGCACCCGGGTGACCGAGCATACCGACCGGTACGGATGGGGGCGAGGCCTTGGAGCGGCCCGTTGTGCCGCCGCCCGGTCACCGTCTAGTCGAGAATCCCCGCGAGGTAGGCCCGCAGCAGGGTCCGGGTCTCCGCTATCAGGTCCGCGTCGCCCACCGGGTCCGTGCGGAAGGCGAGTTGGAGCAGGGCGTCGGCGGCCTGCACGCAGACCAGCACCGTGCGCAGGAGCGCGGCGTCGCCGGGCGCACCGTCGCGGCCCCGGCCGAGATGGCCGGAGAGCAGTTCCGTCAGGCGCCCCGCCACGCGCCGGTTCGCCTCCTCGTCCAGCGGGCCGGGGGTGGGCACCGGCGGGCCGAAGTCGACGAGCGCGAAGCCGGGGGCGGAGCGCTTCATCGCCAGGTACTCGTCGAGCACGGCGTCGATGGCCGCACGCCACTCACGCTCCGGGATCCCTTCGAGCCGGGCGACGACCCGCCCGGCGTAGACCTCCAGGTTGCGCTCGGCCAGGGCGTCGACGAGCGCCCTCTTGTTGGGGAAGAAGCGGTAGACGGAACCGATGGGGACGCCGGCCCGGTCGGCGACCGCCCGGGTGGAGAGCAGCTCGTAGCCGGCCTCGTCGAGCAGCGCGGCTCCGGCGTCGAGGATCCGGGCGAGGCGGTCGGCGCTGCGCTGCTGCACGGGGACGCGCCGGAGGTTCGTATGAGCGTGGGACACGGCTCCATGATGCCCGTATGCCGTTGACGGGCCCCGCTTCGATTCCTACGGTGATCCATAGGATTCCTGGTCGGGGATCCACAGGGTCCCCTTCCGACGGGAGCGCGTGATGAGCGGCATCGAGCAGGCGAGAAAAGCGGCGGAGAATCTCGGCCACATGTCCGGCTTCGGCAACGAGCACAGTTCCGAGGCCGTCCCGGGCGCCCTGCCGCACGGCCGCAACTCGCCCCAGCGCGCCCCCCTCGGACTCTACGCGGAACAGCTCAGCGGCTCGGCCTTCACCGAGCCCCGCGCCCGTAACCGCCGCTCCTGGCTCTACCGGATCCGCCCCTCGGCCGCCCACCCCGCCTTCGTGCGCGTCGACAACGGCACCCTGCGCACCGGCCCGTTCACCGAGACGGTGCCCGATCCCAACCGGCTGCGCTGGGATCCCCTCCCCGACCCGGCGCCCGGCACGGACTTCCTGGCCGGTCTGTGGACGCTGGGGGGCAACGGGGACGCCACGCAGCGCACCGGCATGGCCGTGCACCTGTACAGCGCGAACGCCTCCATGACGGACCGGGTGTTCGGCGACTCCGACGGGGAGCTGCTGATCGTCCCCGAGCGCGGCGGTCTGCTGCTCCGCACCGAACTGGGCCTGCTGCGGGCCGAGCCCGGCCATGTGGCGCTGATCCCGCGCGGTGTGCGCTTCCGCGTCGAGCTGCTGGACACCACGGCCCGCGGCTACGTCTGCGAGAACTACGGGCAGCCCTTCGTCCTGCCCGACCTGGGCCCCATCGGGGCGAACGGCCTGGCCAACGCGCGGGACTTCCTGGCACCCGTCGCGGCGTTCGAGGACCGCGAGGGTCCGGTCGAGGTGGTCAACAAGTTCTGCGGGAACCTCTGGTCGGCGACGTACGACCACTCCCCGCTCGACGTGGTCGCCTGGCACGGCAACCACACGCCCTACGTCTACGACCTGCGCCGCTTCAACGTGATGGGCACCATCAGCTACGACCACCCCGACCCGTCGATCTTCACGGTGCTGACCTCGCCGTCGGACACCCCGGGGCTGGCGGGCGTCGACTTCGTCGTCTTCGCGCCGCGCTGGCTGGTCGGCGAGGACACCTTCCGGCCGCCGTACTTCCACCGCAACGTCATGAGCGAGTACATGGGCCTGATCGAGGGCGCGTACGACGCGAAGGCCGGCGGATTCGTGCCGGGCGGCGGCTCGCTCCACAACATGATGTCGGCGCACGGCCCGGACCGGGAGACCTTCGACCGGGCGAGCGCGGCCGAGCTGGTGCCGCAGCGGATCGACGACGGACTGGCGTTCATGTTCGAGACCCGCTGGCCGGTGACGGCGACCGCGCAGGCCGCGGAGGCGGACCATCTGCAGCGCGGCTACGACGACGTGTGGCAGGGTCTGAGCCGCAACTTCCGGCCGTGAGACCGCACCGCCGGCCGCTCCTCGGAGAGATCGGGTGAACCGGATGAATCAGGTGAACGAGGCGAGCCGGCCCGGATTCGCCCCCGACTCCCTGGTGCTGAACCGGAAGCTGCCCCTCTGGTACCAGGTGTCGCAGTCCCTGCGGGCGTCCATACTGGGCCGGCCCCAGGACGCCTCGGCCCGGCTGCCCACCGAGGAACAGCTCGCCGCGCACTACGGCGTCAGCGTCCTCACCATGCGCCAGGCCCTCAAGGAGCTGGAGGGCGAGGGGCTGATCAGCAGACACCGGCGGCGCGGCACGTTCATCGAGCCGCGCGCCCGGCGGGTCTCACCGGTCCGGCTGCTGGGGTCGATCGACACGATCGTCGCCCAGCAGTCGGGCGAGCGGACGACCGTGCTCGGCCACGGCCGGACGCCCGTGCCCGGTGATCTCGCGGAGTTCTTCCCCGGCTGCTCCGAGGTGGTCAGCTACCGGCGGCTGCGCTGCGACGAGGGGACGGGGGAGCCCACCAACTGGGCGGAGAACGCGCTGCGCCCGGAGACCGCCGCCCGGCTCGACGTGACCGATCTGGAACGGTGGCCGATGACCAAGGTGCTGCGTGACGTCGTCGGCGTACGCATCTCCCGGATCATGGACACCGTCGAGGCGCGCCTCGCCGACCCCGCGACGGCCGAGCTGCTCCAGGTCCCGCTGCTCAGCCCGATCCTCCACTACACCGGGGTGACGTACGACGAGGACGGCACCGTGGTGGACGTGGCGCGCATCCGCTACCGGGGGGACCGCTTCTCCTTCTCGGTGACCGTCGACGCGCACTGACGGAGGGACCGGCACGGCGGGGTCGTTACGATGCCGGAGGCGGCGGACGTGGCGACGGGGAGGACGACACGGTGGCAGCACGGGTTGCGGCCGGAACCGGCGGGGGCGACGACTTCCCGCTGCTGGACGACCTCATGCCCTGGTCGGTGCGCCCGCTGAGGACGGGGCGCCCCTGGGTGACGGCCCCCGACGCCGCCTCGCTCCGGGCCCGCTGGGACCTGCTGGCACGGGCGGAAGGAGCGGAACAGGAACGCCTGTTCCGGCCCAGCCGCTCCCGTACGCCACTGGCCCCGGCCGCGGCGCTGCCGGGCACGGCCACCGGGACCGGGGCGTTCGCCCGGGACCCGGGCCCCTACCCGGAACCCGTACGCGTCCTGCACGGCCCCTTCGACGAGCAGTGGCTGATTCCCGACCACCGGTTGCTCGACGCGGCCCGCCCCGAGCTGTGGCGGGTCGCCGACGGACACCAGATCTTCGCAGTCGAGCACGGACACGTGCCCCAGGACGACGGACCCTGCCTGTCCGCGACGGCGCTGCTGCCGGACGGGCACTCACCCGCCGGACGGCCCGGCCGGACGAGGCCCCTGTACCGCCGGCCGGGCGGGCAGGAGCCCAATCTGGCACCGGGGCTGACCGCCCTGCTGGCCGAGCGGTACGGGACCACGGTCACCGCCGGATCGGTGCTCGCCTGGATCCTCGCCGCCGCCCGGCACTCCCCCGCGGGCCCCCTCGTCCCGCTGCCCCTGGACGGCGGCCTCTGGGCAATGGGTGTGGAGCTCGGACAGGAGCTGCTGCGGATCCAGCTGCGCGGGGCGCACGGCGGGGAACGTCCGCGCCTGCCCGGCGGCCGACGACCGTACGTGCGGGCCGCGATCCGGCCCCGGCCGGACGGCATCCGCTTCGACGCCGGGGAGGAGACGCTGGTGATCGGCGAGGGGCGCGTCTCCCCCGTTCCCGCCGCGGCCTGGGACTTCCGCGTCGGCGGTGTGCGTGTGCTGGAACTCTGGTTCGAGCGCCGTACGGCGGCGGCGGAGGGCCTCGCCGCCGTCGGGCCGCGCGACTGGCCGCGGGAGCGGACGTCGGAACTGCTGGAGCTGATCACCGTCCTGGCGCTGCTGGCCGGACTGGGGCCCCGTCAGAAGGCGTTGCGGGAAGCGCTGGACAGCGCGGACACGCTCACCCGGGACGGGCTGCGTACGGCCGGGGTGCTTCCCGTGCCCGCGTGGGCCCGTCGGCCCGCCTCCGTGCTGGACCACCGCGAGGAGGGCCCGGAGGGGCAGTTCGCCTTGCTGTGAGACCGGGGGCCGTCGTGCCGGAGGTACCGGGCGGGATGTGCTCGTACGCGGGTGCTCACGGCCGCTGCGGGGCCGGGGCGCAGACGCCGATGGGTGCCGGACCGGCGCGGGGGAACACACCGACGCAACGCTGCCATGCCCTGGGGATGACGGACGGGCGGACAGCAGCACTGCGCCGGAACGGAGTGATCGTGGACACGGCCCTGAGCGGAGGGCCGGACCTGTCGTGACAGCCGTCGGTCAGTGGCGGCTGCCGAAGAGCGAGCGACGCAGTCGCCGCAGGGGGGCGAAGAGCGAGACACGCGCGCTCCTGCTCCTGCGGGTGTGCGCGGCGTCGCGCGAGGTGAGCTCGAGCATGAGCAGCGTCGCCTCGGCCGACTCCCGCCGCGGAACGGCAGGGCCGCCCAGCACCGCGAGATGGCGGTCGAGGCGCGAACTGGTCGCACCGCTCCCACATGTGATCGCAGGCACACGCGGCCTGCTACGCACCGTTATCTGTTCCATGTCACTCCCCACCCGTACGAGGGCACCCGGCCCGGGCAGGTTAACCCTATCGTCCCGCAGTGACACTCGTGTATCCCGGCCGCAGGATTGCACGCCTGTACACGGGGGTTGACGGCCCGTCACCACGTCCTGTCGACCCCGGGACGGGTTGGGTTAGCTTGGAGGTGATTCGCCTTACCGCGCAACGCTGCTGATGGAGGGTCACCGATGAGCGAAGTTCCGGACACCGGACGTGTGATCGCCGATCGTTACCGTCTCCTGGACCCGCTGGGCGAGGGCGGGGCGGGCACCGTATGGCGCGCCCGCGACGAGGTGCTGGGGCGCGAGGTGGCCGTCAAGGAGGTACGGATCCCGGCGGACCTGCCCGCCGCCGGGGCGGAGCGGCTGCACGCGCGCCTGGAGGGAGAGGTCCGTGCGGCGGCGCGCGTCACGCACCGCAACGTCGTCACCGTCCACGACGTGGTCACCCAGGACTCCCGGCCCTGGATCGTCATGGAACTGGTCCGCGGACTCACCCTGTCCGACGTCCTGGAGGCCGACGGCCCGCTGTCCCCGCGGCGTGCGGCCAGGATCGGGGCCGAGGTGCTCGCGGCGCTGCGCGGCGGGCACGCGGCCGGCGTGCTGCACCGCGACGTGAAACCGGGAAACGTCCTGCTGGCCAACGACGGCCGGGTGATGCTGAAGGACTTCGGCATCACCGCGGACCGGGGGACGCCGGAACTCACCCTGGCGGGTGAGCCGATCAGCACACCGGAGTACGTGGCGCCCGAACGTGCAACGGGGCGCACGCCGGGGCCGGAATCCGACCTCTGGTCGCTCGGAGTGCTTCTGTACGCCGCCACCGAAGGCAGGTCCCCCTTCGGCCGTGACACCCCCGCGGACACCTTGCGCGCGGTGGCCGACGAGGAGCCGCCGCCTCCGGACCGGGCCGGCGTGCTCGGCCCGGTGATCGAGGGGCTGCTGCGCGGGGATCCCGCCGAACGGCTCACCGCCGGGGAGGCGGAGCGCCGGCTGCGGATCCTGGCCGCGGGCGGCACCGGCTCCCCGACCGGCCCTCCCGCCGCTCCGCCGGGGGACGGCACGGACGCGACGGACGGGGGTGGCGGGTCGGCCGCGGACCCGCCGGAACCCGACGGGCCCGCGCAGCGCACCGGCGTCCTGGTGGCCGTCGCGGCAGTGGTCACGCTGCTCGTCGCCCTGGGTCTCGTGTGGGCGCTGGCGGGGGACGACGGCCAGGACGACAGGAGCGGCGGCACGGCGGCCGTGACGGTCTGGTCGGCGAGCCCGCCCGCCGGGGCGCCCGCGAACGCCTCCACGACGCACGGGAAGGGGGCTCCGCGGGACGGAGCCCCCTCCTCGGCGCACGGCTGATTCCCGGCGCCGGCAGCGCGGGGACGGGTCAGGCCCTGGAGTTCAGGACGGGCAGATAGCCACCCGACTGCCCCGCGGCGGTGGGGTGGTAGGACTCACCGATGTTGAGCCAGTTCACGCTGTGCAGCCAGGCGCTGCCCGAGCAGATCTCGTGTCCGGTGAAGGTGGAGGTGACGTCGCCGAAGGTGAAGCCGTGGTCGGCCGCACGCTTGGCCGTGGCGGCGTTGAGGTAGTCGGCGGCGCCGTTGATGGCGGTGCGTTCCTTCTCGCTGAGACCGGCGATGCAGCTGCCGCCGAGCTGGTAGAAGCGGGGGTAGCCGAGCACGACGACGCGGGCCGAGGGCGCTTTGGCGCTGATCGCCGAGTACACGGAGTCCAGTTTGCCGGGGAGGGTCGAGTCCACGTAGGCGCGGGCGGTGGCGATCCGGTTCAGGCACGTGGCTTCGGACTGCAGGACGCAGGTGGTCATGACATCGGCGAAGCCCGCGTCGTTGCCGCCGATGGAGATCGACACGAGGTCGGTGGCGGAGTTGAGCGGGCCGAGCTGACCGGCCGTGACATCACCGGTCCTGGCGCCCGAGCACGCCGTGAAGGCGAAGGATGCGGGGTTGTTGGCCGCCTTCCAGAGGGCCGGGTACGCACGGGTGCTGCGCTTGCAGTCACCACTCGCGCTGTCATAGCTGCCGGCACCGACACCCGACGAGTACGAGTCCCCCAGCGCGACGTAGTCGACGGCCGCGGCGGACTCCTTGGCCTGGGCGACGCCCGCGCCGGTCAGGGCGAGAACGGTACCGAGCAGAAGAGACGACGAGAACGCCACGAGTCTGGACATTTTCATGGAACCTCCTTGGGCAGGATCTCTGCCTACTCCGTGGTAGCAGTACCGACATGAATTCCGGAAGTGTCCATGCCAAGAAGCTTGAACAACACTTCCTCTCGGCACGCCTGGCGACCCCTCACGTCCAGGCCCGGCATTCAGCCCGTCACATGACAAAGCGGGCCGCACGGATCATCCGGCGAGAGATGGCGCACGATTCGCCACCGCGCGCCTTTTCACCCTCTGTCGTCGCCGCCGAACCGGATGCTCCCCCGGCCTCCTTCGCCTATCCGGACGGCTACTCCACCCGCCGGGTGCGGCGGTCGGTGCGGGCAGCGGGCTTCACCCAGTCCCTGGCGGTGGGCAAAGCCCTGGCACGGCGCCGCCAGGGGCCGTACGCCCTGGAGCGGACGACCGTGCGCCGCCGGACGGGCGCCGCCGAGTTCGCGCGGCTGGTGGAGGGCCGGGCGGTCGCACGGACGTTCGCGGTGGACCGGGTACTCACCAAGGGGTTCGCCGTCGTACGCGGCGCACGCCGGGTGCGTCGCGGGCCGGACGGCTCCCGGTCCTGCTGATCCCGGGTTCCCGGTCCGGTGCCGTGGCGCCGGACCGGGTCCGTGACCCCGTCCCGCCACCCGGGGGCAGCTCATGAAACCCGGGTGCGCGGGAGGACACCGTGCCGGATCATGGGCGCCATGTCTGCCAACCCCGAGTCCGCACTGCCGATCCGGCTCACCGTGGACGACAGCGACGCGCCGTCCGACGTCGTGGACGCGCTGTTCCTGGGCCGCTTCGCGACGGGCGAGCAGCCTCATTCGCACAGCTCCTCCCTCGACCGGGTCAGGCCGGGGGCGACCCTGCTCCCCGCGGCGGCCGAGGTGCTGAGGTCGGCCCGCGACGACGACCGCAGCGCGACGCTGGCCGAGGGCGACGGCTGGACGGTGCTGGTCTCCCGGTGGAACCGGGGTGCTGACGTCACGGTCACCGCCACCTCCCCCGAGCTGGCGCAGAAGATCCTTTCCGAGGCGACGGACGGCGCCAGGGACGAGCCGGAACCGCAGCCCGAGAACGTGGCCATGGGCTTCTGGTACGTCTCACCGCGCCGGGGCCCGCACCGCACGACCCGGCAGATCGCCGCCGGCACCTGGGACGAGGTCCGGTCCAACTACACGGCTCCGGTGGCCGCTGCGATGGACCGGCTGATGAAGGTGACCCCCGACGACATCGCCGGCAGGCTGCTCCTGCTGCACGGTCCGCCGGGCACCGGCAAGACCTCGGCGCTGCGCACCCTGGCCCGGTCCTGGCGCGACTGGTGCCAGGTCGACTGCGTGCTGGACCCGGAGCGGCTGTTCAACGACGTCGGCTATCTGATGGACATCGCCATCGGGGAGGACGACGGTTCGTCGAAGGGACGCTGGCGGCTGCTCCTGCTGGAGGACTGCGACGAGCTGATCCGCGGCGAGGCCAAGCACACGGCGGGCCAGGCGCTGTCCCGGCTGCTCAACCTGACCGACGGTCTGCTGGGCCAGGGACGCAATGTGCTGGTGGGGGTCACGACCAACGAGGACCTGGAGCGGCTGCACCCGGCCGTCGTCAGGCCGGGCCGCTGCCTGGCCCGCATCGAGGTGGGTCCGCTGACCCGCGCGGAGTCGGTGTCCTGGCTGGGCGCGGAGGAGGGGGTCGGCCGGGAGGGCGCGACGCTGGCGGAGCTGTTCGCCCTGCGGCGGGGCAGCGGGCCCGCGTCCGTGCCGAAGCAGGACGCGGGCGCCGACGCCGGTCTGTATCTCTGACCCCGGGCGGGCGGGCGGCAGTGCCCTACCGCGCGTAGGCCGCCCGTACGGCGTCCTCGGCCCGGGCGAGCGCGTCGGCCTCCGACAGGCCGAGGCGCCGGGCGTGTTCGGCGTACTCCTGGGCCGCCGTCGCCGCGTTGCGGGCCGCCGCGTCGCCCGCCGCGGCGACGAACGTCCCGTTGCGGCCCCGGGTCTCGATCACCCCGTCGGCCTCCAGGGCACGGTAGGCCTTGGCCACGGTGTTGGCGGCGAGGCCGAGTTCCCCGGCGAGGCCGCGCACGGTCGGAAGGCGGTAGCCGACGGGCAGGTCCCCGGAGCGGGTCTGTTCGGACAGCTGGGCGCGCAGCTGCTCGTACGGGGCGGTGGCGGAGTCCGGGTCAACGGCGATCTTCAGGGTCACGCGCCGATTATCTCCCACCCCGGGGCCCGTGCACCGGCCTCAGGGCCGTCCCGTCGTCCCCGGCGGGCGCACGGCGACGGCTACGGCACCTCGCCGCCGGAAATTCGGAGGCGGCCGCGCGGCGGCCCGCGTTAGCGTCCGCGCATGACGGTACGTGTGCGTGACTTCCTGCCCGCCGACGCGGAGGCCTGGGTGCGGGTGCGGCGTGCCGCCCTTCCGTACATGGTGACGACTCCGGAACAGGTCCTGCGCGACCTGGCCGACGCCCATCCGGACCGGCGGTACCGGCTGCTGGTCGCCGAGGAGGACGGCGAGGTGATCGGGACGGCGCAGGTCGGGATCTCTCACGGGAGCCCGAAGCCGGGCCAGGGCTTCTGCAACCCGTACGTCCATCCGGACAGCAGACGGCGGGGTGCGGGGGCGCTGCTCCTGCGGGCCGGTGAGGAGCATCTGGCCGGTGCCGGGGCGACCGACGTCTACACCTGGGTGCTCGACGAGCCGGCCGGCCGCGCGTTCGCCGCGAAGCGCGGGTACGCGGCGCGGCGGACCGCGCACTTCCTGCGGCTCGGCCTGACGGACGGCTCGCTGCCGCCGCTCCAGGACGTCCCCCCGGGGGTCGAACTGCTCACCGCGGCGGACTTCGAGGACGATCCGCGTCCGCTGTTCGAGGCCGACGCGGAGACGACCGCGGACGAGCCGAGTGACGTCCCGGTGGAGTTCTCCGACTACGAGGACTGGCTGGCGACGACCTGGCGGCGCCCCGGCTTCGATCGCGCGCTCACCACGGTCGTGACGGTGGACGGACAGGTCGCGGCGTTCAGCGCGGCGGAGACCGACGGTCTGGACCGTTACTGGTCGGCCATGACGGGCACCCTGCGCGCCTTCCGGGGCAGAGGGCTGGCGAAGCTCGCCAAGAACACCTCCCTGCACCGGGCGCGCGCCGCCGGGTACACGGACGCCTTCACGGGCAACGACGCCGGCAACGGCCCGATGCTGGCGGTCAACCGCTGGTTCGGCTACGAGATCTGTGCCACGGAGGTACGTCATGTCCGCGCGATCGGCTGATCCCGGGACCACCCTGACGGTGGTCCTGGTCAAGGCGGGCCGTACGAAGATCCGTTACCCGGCCGAGCTGGTCCGGGACGACGGGACCCGGATCACCGTCCGGGCCCCGTGGGCGGCCCCGGGGGTCCGTGACTTCGGATTCGTACGCTTCGAGCCGGGGGACGTCTTCACCGAGCACTACTGGCCCGACCCGTCCCCTGGCCGTGAGGGCACGGGAGGTGCACCCATGTACGCGGTGAAGGAGGTCCGTACCGGGGACGGGGAGCTGAAGGGCTGGTACTGCGACATCATCCGGCCCGCCGTGCTCCGGGACGGTGAACTCCTGGTCGAGGACCTGGACCTGGATCTGTGGGTATCGGCCGACGGCTCGTCCGTCCTGCGGCTGGACGAGGACGAGTTCGAGGAGAGCGGCCTCGCCGGCCGTGACGCCCCGGCGGCGGAGGCCGCCGTCCGCGCCCTGGACGAGCTGGAACACCTCGCCCGCACCGGGGGGCTGGCGGGACTGCTCACCTGAGGGGTGAGGGGCCGGTCGGGCCGGTCACGGCGCCCGGGGAACGGGGAGGCTCAGGGGGCGACCAGCTCCACCTCGTACCCGGCGGTGTTCTCCAGGTACGCGGCGTAGTGGCCGCCGCCTCCCGCGTGCGGGTGACGGTCCGGGAAGAGGAGCCGCCAGCCGTGTCCGGGCGCGTCGGCCACCAGGGTGTCGAGCGTGTCCCGGTCCCGGACGTGGAACGCCAGGTGGTTGAGCCCGGGGCGCAGCCGGTCGTGCGCGCCCCCGGTGCCGTCCGGTGACTGCTCGACGACGACGTAGCTGTCGCCGCGCCGCCAGCTCCGGCCGTGCGACCAGCGCTGGTAGGGGAGATGGCCGAGCCGGCCGAGCAGCCACCCCCACTCCGCGCCGGCCTCGGCGAGATCGGGCACCCACAGCTCCACGTGGTGCAGCCCTCCGGTGGCGGCCGACGCGACCGGCAGCGGGACGGCACGCCGGGGCGCCCGGGGTGCGTACGCGACCGTGTCGCTGTCATCGTGCCAGTGGACCAGGAAGCGCTGTCCGGCGCGGTATCCGTCGAGTGCGGCTCGGCAGTACGCCACCATGTCGTCCGGCAGGGCGTCCAGCGGGTACCACGCCAGCTCGGAGCACTTGTCCGGCTCGGCGTTGCGGGGCGGACGGGCGGGGTCGAGGTCCGCCTCGAAGAACCAGCCCGTCCGGGGGTTGCCGCCCGGTCCCCTGTGCTGCATCACCAGGGCCACCCGGAGCTCGTCCGGGTCGAGTTCGACGCCGATCTCCTCGGCCGTCTCCCGGATCACCGCCGCCCGCACGTCCTCGCCGTCCTCCACGTGGCCCGAGGGGGCGTGGAGCAGCCCGTCGGCGTATCCCGTGCCGGCCCGCCGGGCCAGCAGCACGTCGGGGCCCCGGCGCAGGACGAGATGGACGTCGACGATCTCGCGGTGCCGGCGGGGCGGCTCGGCGCGGGCCACCAGGGCGTACCGCTCGTCGTCGACCTCCTTGCCCCAGAGCAGGGGGTCGCCGGAGAGCGGCTCGTGGTGGACGCGCTCCGTGTGGGCGTGGAGAAGGGCGGTGAGGCGGGCCGCGGAGAGACCGGTGCCGTTCCACACGCCTTCGATCAGCAGCAGCCGGCCGCCCGGTCGCAGCAGCGAGAACCAGTGCCGCAGGGCGGCCGCGGGGTCCGGCAGCAGCCACACGGTGTGCCGGGCGAGGATCACGTCGAACCGCTGTGTGCCGACCGGGGGCAGCGCCGCGTCGCCGACGAGCACCTCCGCGCCGGTCCCCGCCAGCTTGGTCCGCGCGTGCTCCGCCATGCGCGGTGACCGGTCGACGGCGGTGACGCGGTGTCCCTGGCCGGCGACGAGCAGGGACAGGCTCCCCGTGCCGCAGCCGAGGTCGAGGACCGTGGAGCGCGCCGTGGGCAGCCAGGTCTCCATCCGCCGTGCCCAGGCGCCGCGGACCACCGGGTCGTGGAGCCCGTGGTCGGGTTCGTCGTCGAAGGAGTCGGCGGCGGCGTCCCAGTCGGTCGTGGTCATACCCACGATCCTCTCAGCCGCCGCCGACAGCCCGTCACGTCCGGTTCCGCCCCAGTGCCTTCCTCACCAGCGGCCAGGCCAGGATCAGGGCGACGACGACGTACACGGTCACCGAGAACGGGGTGTTGACCAGACCGGTCACACTGCCGTCGCTGATCTGGAGGGCGCGGCGCAGCTGCTGTTCGGCGGACGGTCCCAGGATGACCGCGATGATCGCGGGGAGGACCGGCAGCCCGTACCGGCGCATCCCGAAGCCGATCAGTCCGATCACCAGCAGGATCACGAGGTCGACCGCTTCCCCGCCGACCGCGTAGGCGCCGACGGCGGCGAAGAACAGGATGCCGGCGTAGAGGTAGGGGCGCGGGATCCGCAGCAGCTTCGCCCAGAGCGGTGCCAGGGGCAGGTTCAGGGCGAGCAGCAGCACCATGCCGACGAAGAGCGACGCGATCAGGCCCCAGACCAGCTCGGGTTCACGCTCGAACAGCAGCGGTCCGGGCTGGATGCCGTACTGCTGGAAGGCGGCCAGCATGACGGCGGCGACGGCCGTGGTGGGCAGGCCGAGCGTCAGCATGGAGACGAGGGTTCCCGCGGCGGACGCGGAGGCCGCCGACTCCGGGCCGGCGACGCCTTCGATGGCACCCTTGCCGAACTCGTCGCGGTGCTTGGACAGCCTTTTCTCGGTGACGTACGACAGGAAGGTGGGGATCTCCGCGCCGCCGGCCGGGATCGCGCCGAAGGGGAAGCCGATGAGGGGCCCGCGCAGCCAGGACTTCCAGGTGCGCCGGACGTCGGCCCTGCCCAGCCAGGGGCGGCCGACGGGGATCGGCTTCCCGGTGGAGCGGCGCAGGTGCGCGGCGACCCAGAGTGCCTCCCCGATGGCGAAGAGTCCGACGGCGACGATCACCACGTCGACGCCGTCGGCCAGTTGGAGCGATCCGAAGGTCAGCCGCTGCTGTCCGGTCATCTGGTCGAGGCCCACGAGGCCGATGGTCAGGCCGACGAGGAGCGAGGCGAGGCCGCGGATGCGTGAGGAGCCGAGGACGGAGGTGACGGCGATGAAGGCCAGCACCATGATGGCGAAGTAGTCGGGTGCGCCGATGTCGACGGCGAGCGAGGCGACGGTGGGGGCGAGGACGACCAGCAGGATCGTGCCGATCATCCCTCCGGCGAAGTGTCCGACGGCGGCCGCGGCGAGTGCCTGCGCACCACGCCCGGCCTTCGCCATCGGGTTGCCCTCGATCGCGGCGACGACGGCCGCGCTCTCCCCGGGGGTGTTCAGGAGGATCGAGGTCGTGGAGCCGCCGAACATCGCGCCGTAGTAGATCCCGGCGAACATGATGAACGCGCCGGTCGGTTCGAGCCCGTACGTCACCGGCAGCAGCAGCGCCACGGCCATGGCGGGCCCGATGCCGGGGAGCACACCGATCGCCGTGCCGAGCAGGACGCCGAGCGCGGCCCAGAGCAGGTTGACCGGCGTGAGCGCCGTGCCGAAGCCGTCGACGAGGGAGTTGAGGGAATCCATCGGTCAGAGCACCCCCATCAGCGGGCCGCCCGGGAGGGGCACCCCGAGCAGGTTGTCGAAGACGAAGTAGGTCAGCAGGGAGAGCCCGGCCGCGATCAGCGGGTCGCGGTCGAGGTGGCGGCTGCCCAGCGCGTAGGCCGAGCCCCAGAAGAGGAGGGCGCCGGAGACGGGGAAGCCGAGCGGGCCCATGAGGGCGGCGAAGGCGAGGAAGACACCGGTCAGCAGGGCCACGGTGCGCAGATCGGCGGGGGCGTCCAGGTCGACGTCCTCGCCGGCCTCCGCCTCGCCCCGGCCGCCGCGCAGGACGTCGACGGCCAGCAGCACGGCGACGGCCAGCAGCCCGGTCCCGACGACCAGGGGGACGGTCCTGGGGCCGACGGGCCCTCGCTGGGTGATGTCCACGTTCATCGTCAGGGCGTCGGTCAGCACGAGGACGCCCAGCACGAGCAGCAGGACGCAGACGCCGAGTTCGGAGTGCTCGCGCAGCCAGGAGCGCGCGGTGGCGGGCCTGGGAGGAGTGCTGTCGTCGGTCACAGTCCCAGCTCCCTGAGGACGGTGGCGACGCGCCGGTCCTGGGCGTCCAGGAACTCGCCGAAGTCGTCGCCGGTGAGGAAGGCGTCGTCCCAGCCGTTCTTCTCCATGGACTCACGCCACTGTGCCGAGTCGTGCAGTTCGCTCACCAGCCCGACGAGCTTGTCGCGTTCGGCGTCGGAGAGTCCCGGAGGGGCGACGATGCCGCGCCAGTTGGTGAAGTCGGTGTCGAGGCCGGCCTCGCGGAGGGTGGGCGCGTCGAGGCCCGGGACCCGCTTCGGCCCGGTGACGGCGAGCAGGCGGAGCTCTCCGGCCTCGATCTGGTCGAGGTACTCACCGACTCCGGAGACGCCGAAGCCCACCTTGTTGCCGAGGATGGAGGCGAGCAGTTCGCCGCCGCCGTCGAAGGGGATGTAGTTGACCTGCCCGGGGGCGATCCCGGCGGCCTTCGCCATCAGCATCGGCGCCAGGTGGTCGGGTCCGCCCGGAGAGGAGCCGCCGCCGACCGGGATCTTCCCGGGGTCCTTCTTCCAGGCGGTGAGCAGCTGGCCGATCGTCCGGTACGGGGAGTCCTTGGCGACGACGACGATGTCCTGCTCCTCGGTGAGCCGGGCGATCGGGGTGGTGTCGGCCAGCGTCCTGGGTGACTTGTTGGTGCGCACGGCGCCCACGACACCGAGGCCCATGGACATGGCGAGCTTGCCGTTGCCGTGCTCGGCGACCAGCCGGGTCACACCGACGGTGCCGCCCGCGCCGGGCAGGTTGAACACCTCGATGCCGTGGGTGAGTCCGGCGTCCTCGGCGTTCTTCGCGGCGGTGCGCGCCGTGATGTCGTAACCGCCGCCGGGTGTGTTGGGGACCATGAAGCGCAGTCCGGGGATCTGGGTGCCGGTGTCGGAGCCGCTGCCGGTGGAGAGCAGGGGTGGCCCGACGAACACCAGCAGCGCTGCCCCGAACAGGGCGAGTGGAGTGCGCAGTCGCACCGGGTGCCGCCTTTCGAGCTCGGTGGGGGGCGTGTGAGGTGGCCCACATGTTGCCTGCGCGTTAACGAGCTGTCGCCGTTCCGGAATCAATGGACGTTGTGGTCGTTGTGGTCGCGCCCTAGCGTGTCCGCGTGACGAAAGTGCTGGTGGTGGACGACGACTTCATGGTCGCGAAGCTGCACAGCCGGTATGTGTCCGCCGTGGACGGTTTTACGGTCGTCGGCGTGGCCCACACGGGCGCCGAGGCCCTGCGCGCGGCCCGCCGGCTGCGTCCCGACCTGGTCCTGCTCGACATCTTCCTTCCCGACATGGACGGCATCCAGGTGCTGCGGGAGCTGCGGGCGGCCGAGGAACGCGAGGGGGACGGCCGCAGCGCGGACGCCCTCTTCATCACGGCGGCGCGCGACGCCGGTGTGGTCAGGGCGGCCCTGCGGGCGGGCGCCCAGCACTACTTGATCAAGCCGTTCCACCGCTCGGCCCTGCAGGAGCAACTGCAGCACGTGGCCTCGCTGCGCAACCGTCTGGACGCCCTGGACGAGGCCCGCCGGGAGGCCCGCCAGGAGGACGTGGACCGCATCTTCGGCACCCGTCCCCCGGGCTCCCGCGAACTCCCCAAGGGGCTGGCGGCCCGCACCGCGGAGCTGGTCGAACGCGTGCTGCGGGACCACCCGGCGGGGCTGTCGGCCTCCGAATGCGCCGCGGCGGGCGCCCTGTCACGGGTCAGCGCGCGCCGTTACCTCGAGTACTTCGCGGAGACGGGACGGGCCGAGGTGTCCCTGCGGTACGGCGGGACGGGGCGGCCCGAGCGCCGGTACCGCGCGGTGTCCTGAACCGGCCGTCCGGCGGCTGTCCTGTTCACGCGTCGCTCGGCCCCCGGCCACACATTGCGCGTGAGCATGACATCAATGCCCGGCAGCGTGTTCCCGGTTGGCGCAGATCGACCGAGGAGGACCCGTGTTCGCGAATTCCGTGTCCCGCAGGCAGATGTTCGGGTTCGGCGGAGCGGCAGCCGCCGCGCTGATGCTCGGGACGGGGGCGTGGGAGGCGCAGTCCGCGTTCGCCGCGCCCGCGCTGAAGGGGGACCCGTTCACCCTGGGTGTGGCCTCGGGTGACCCGACGTCGGACGGTGTCGTGCTCTGGACGCGCCTGGCTCCCGACCCGTTCGCCCAGGACGGTCTCGGCGGGATGCCGGCGAAGCCGGTACGCGTCCACTACGAGGTGGCGCTCGACGAGCGGTTCCGCCGGATCGCGCGCCGCGGCAGCGTCGTCGCGACCCCCGAGCTCGCCCACTCCGTCCACCCCGAGGTGCACGGGCTCGCCCCCGACCGCACGTACTGGTTCCGCTTCAGGGCCGGCTCCGCGATCTCCCCCGTGGGCCGTACGCGCACCACGCCGGCCCCCTGGCAGTCCCCGCGTGAGCTGAAGTTCGCCTTCGCCTCCTGCCAGGCATGGCAGGACGGCTACTTCACGGCCTACCACCACATGGCGCGGGAGGACCTGGACCTGGTCGTCCACCTCGGCGACTACCTGTACGAGTCGGGCGTCAGGACGAACAAGCGCGGTGTGACGACCGATCCGAAGTTCCACACGGAGACGGTCGGCCTCGCGCGCTACCGCCTCCAGTACGGCCTCTACAAGTCCGAGGCCCCGCTGCGCGAGGCGCACGCCGCCTTCCCCTGGATCATGACGTTCGACGACCACGAGGTGGAGAACAACTGGGCGGACGAGACCTCCGAGAACGACGAGGACCCGAAGACGTTCCTGCTGCGCCGGGCCGCCGCCTTCCAGGCCCTGTACGAGCACGCGCCACTGCGCCGCACCCAGCTGCCGAACGGCCCGGACGTGCAGATGTACCGCAGGCTCCCCTACGGCCGGCTCGCCGACTTCACGATGCTCGACACCCGCCAGTACCGCGACGACCAGGCCTGCGGCGACGGCACCTCCGCCGACTGCGCCGACCGCTTCGACGAGAACCGCACCCTGCTCGGCCCCCGCCAGCGGGACTGGGTCCTCAAGGGCTTCAGCCGCTCACAGGCCCGCTGGCAGATCCTCGGCAACCAGGCACCGATGGGCCAGACCGACCAGGACCCGGGTCCGGGTACGACGGTCTGGACCGACCCCTGGGACGGCTACGTCGCCGAACGCAACCGGCTGCTCGCCGAGGCGGACACCCGTGGGGTACGGAACCTGGTCGTCGTCACGGGCGACCGCCACCAGAACTACGCCTGGGACCTCAAGCGCGACTACACGGACCCGGAGTCGGCGACCGTCGGCTCGGAGTTCGTCGGCACCTCGGTCACGAGCGGCGGCGACGGTGCCGACATGACGGCCCAGGGCGAGACGTTCCTCGCGGCGAACCCGCACATGAAGTTCTTCAACAGCCAGCGCGGCTACGCACGCGTGACGGTGAACCGCGACCGGTGGACGACCGACTTCCGGATCCTGCCCTTCGTGACGAAGCCGGACGCCACGATCAGCACGCGCGCGAGCGTGGTCGTGGAGGACGGCACTCCGGGCGTCCAGGTCTGACGCCTCCCCCGTGGCCGGCGGCTCCCCGCTCACCGGAGCCGCCGCTCGACGCCCCGGGTACGGCCCGACCGGCCCTACCTGAGCCCTCGCCTAACCCTTCCTTAAGCGCGCCATAACGTTCCCCACCTGCGCCTTCTCCCGCCCGGATCCGTCCCCGGAGGCGGCTAGCTTGCTGATCACCAGACCTGGTCGACAGCAGCCAACAGCCGTGCCGCCGAAGGAGAAACACCACCATGGCCGTCCACACCACCACCCGCCGCAGGCTCGCCGGAGGCATCGTCGCGCTCGGCGTCGCACCGCTCGCGCTGACCGGGCTCTCCGCCGCACCGGCCGCCGCCCACGGTTCGCTGAGCGATCCGGTCAGCCGGGTCTCGGCCTGCTTCGCGGAAGGGCCGGAGAACCCTCGGTCGGCGGCGTGCAAGGCGGCGGTGGCCGCAGGCGGGACCCAGGCGCTGTACGACTGGAACGGTGTGAACATCGCCAACGCGGCGGGCAAGCACCGTGAGCTGATCCCGGACGGCAAGCTGTGCAGCGCGGGGAACGACAAGTTCAGGGGGCTGGACCTGCCGCGCGCCGACTGGCCGTCCACGCCCATGGAGGCGGGTGGCCACACCTTCAGGTTCCGGGCCACCGCCCCGCACAAGGGGAAGTTCGAGCTGTACCTGACCAAGGCGAGCTACGACCCGACGCAGCCCCTGAAGTGGTCGGACCTCCAGGAGAAGCCGTTCGCCACGGCCACCGACCCGACGCTGCAGGACGGGTCGTACGTCTTCGACGGCACCGTGCCGCAGGCGTCCGGGCGACAGCTGGTCTACACGGTCTGGCAGCGGTCGGACTCCCCCGAGGCCTTCTACGCCTGCTCCGACGTGGTGTTCGGCGGCGAGAGCGCCGGAAGCGGCGCGAGCACGGGGGACGACACGACCGAGGAGGCGCCGGCGCCGGCCGCGTCCGCCCCGTCCGACGAGGACATCGACGCGGGCGCCGGCAAGTCGTCCGTCGAGCACCACGGGCACGGTGACGACGACGCCTCGACGGGAGCGGAGGTCACCGAAGCGGCTCCGGCCGCCCCGGCCGAGGACACCGGGGCCAACGCCCCCGAGCCGAACAACGTCGCCGCGTCCCCGGCGGGCGGGGCGCCCGCCGACGAGACCCTCGCCGAGACGGGTGGCAGCGGCAGCACCTCGTACCTCGCGATGGGCGGGGCCGCCGCGCTGGCCCTCGGCGCGAGCGCCCTGTTCGTCTCGGTCCGCCGCCGGTCCGCGGGCGGCGCGCACCGCGCCTGACCACACGGCTGCCCGGACCCCGTCCTCGGGGGCCGGGCAGCGTGCTCTCAGCTCACGGCAGAGGCGCAGGTGGTCGGGGTGGCGCGCGCCGGGTCGAGGGCGTTCGCCACCTCGTGGAAGGCGATCCGGTCGATGGTCCCGATCGCGACGTGTTCGGACAGGTCGACCGGGCACAGGTCCTGGAGCAGGACGTTGCGTACGTTCGTCCCGCTCAGGTACTGCGTGCGGTACGGGGTGACGACCTCGTCGTACTTCGTCGCGATGACCGTGTAGCGGACCCCCGGCACCGTGTCTCCGCCCGCGTTGAGTTTGGTGATGAACGCGGATCCGGCGATCTGGTCGGCGAGGCCCGGGGTGTTGGTGGTGAGGAGGTCCTCGACACCGGGGAAGTAGGGCAGCAGCTTCGTGAGGCCCAGGAGCGTGGTGCCGTGGTTGTCGGGGGCGATCCCGACGAGGGCGTTCACCTTCTCCGCGCCGCCGAGGAACTTCAGGTAGTAGTGGGGCATCATGCCGCCCTGGGAGTGGCCGACGAGGTCGGCCTTCGGCGCGCCGGTGGCACCGAGCACCTTGTCGACGAAGACGTCCAGCTGCCCTGCCGACCTGTCGATCGGGCCGAGCCCGTTGAAGAGCGGCACGCCCGGCAGCTGGCCGTAGTCGAGCGAGAAGACGCAGTAGCCCCGGCTGACGAGGTACGGCGCGAGGACCAGCCAGTTGTCGATCGAGTTCCCGAAGGTCCCGTGGACGAGGACGACCGGGCGGGGGTGGGTCGCGGAGGGCTTGCAGGAGTAGTCGTTCCAGCCCCGTGACGGAGCGGCGGCCTGCGTGGGGGCCGCGGCCGCGGTCGCCGTGGGGGCGACGAGCACGGCGAGGGTGAGGAGCAGTGCGGCGAGCGTGCGGCGCGCGCGTGGGGTGCGCGGGGGGCGGGTCCAGGGCAGCATCGGGTGTTCTCCTTGCGGCTCAAGGGAGTTGCGATGTCGGTGCGCCCTGCGGTCCGGACCACAGCGGATCTCACGTCTTAACGTGCTCATGCCAAGTTACGCACCGGTAGGGCCGCTGGGGAAGTTACGCGTCGGTAAAAACATCCCGGTGTCCCGGGTCAGGCCGCGAGCCGCCCCGGCTTCACGGCCCCCGGGCCGAACCTGGCCCGCAGCCGGTCGGACACCGCCTCGATCCGCCGTGCCCGTTCGTCCACCGGATCGAAGGTGAGCTGGTGTGCCGCCCGTTCGGCGTCGTGAAGCCCCTCGGCCCTCAGTCCGATCCCCCGCACTCTCGCCCGCTGCAGGGCGAACGAGTCCTGGATCCGGTACGCGAGCGAGGTGAGCGCCACCGAGTGGGCGGTGGGCTCCGCGAGCGTACGGCTGCGGGTCAGCGTCGCGTAGCCGGTCCGGTCGGCGTAACGCACGGAGACCGCGAGCGACCGGCACACCTGCCCGTCGCCGCGCAGCCTGGCCCCCAGTTCCTCGGTGAGCGAGAGGAGCGCGCGACGGTGCTGCTCGGGGTCCAGTTCGTCGCGGGGGAAGGAGCGTTCGGCGGCGATCGACCGCGCGGCCGCGTTCGGGACGACCCGTGTGCGGTCGATGCCGTTGGCCCGCTCCCACAGCTCGCGTCCGGTCCGCACGCCGGTGATCCGCTGCAGGGTGGCGAGCGGCGCGGCGGCTATCCGGCCGATGGAGTCGAGCCCGTATCCGCACAGGGTGCGCGCGGTCGCCGCCCCGACGCCGTCCAGTGCGGCGGCGGGCTTGGACGCGAGGAAGCCGGCGTGCTCACCGGGAGCCACCACGAAGGTCGTTCCGGCCGTTGCCTGCCGTGCGGCCATCCTGGCCAGCATGGGGTTGGAGGCCGCGCCGATCGCGCAGTCCACCCCGTGCAGGGCGAGGGCGCGCACCCGGATCACGGAGGCCAGACCCGCCGCGTCCTGTCCGAAGTAGCGCAGCGCGCCGCCGACATCGGCCAGCGCGGCGCCCGGCGGGGCCGCCTCGACGACCGGGGTGAACGCCCCGAGGAGGGCGAGCAGTCCCTCGTAGGCCGCGCTGTCCGGCAGTCCGCCGCCGATCCGGCAGAACCGCAGGCACAGGACGGCGGGCCGGTCGTTCATCCCGCGCTCCCCTGGCTCCGGTGCCACAGCTTCCTCCCCGTGGGCGTCCCCTCGCCGGCCGGCTGGAGGTCGGACCAGGGATTCATCTCGTAACCGGTCGGCAGCTGGATGCGGCGGCCGTCGTCGGGGGCCTCCTCCTCCCCCTCCTGCGCGGCGGGCTCCTCCGCCAGCCGTGCCGCGACCGCGTCGAGGCCGCCGGTGCTCCGGAGTTCGGCCAGCTCCGCCAGGTTCCAGGCGACCGCGCCGACCACGCTCATGCTGCGCGGACCACGCCGCTGGACCACCCCGCGCACCAGCAGCAGCCAGGAGTGGAAGACGGTGTGGGCGCAGGCGGCGTGGCTGTCGTCGAAGAAGGCGAGGTCGACCAGGCCCGTCCCGTCGTCCAGGGTGGTGAAGATGACCCGGCGTCCGGAGCGGACCGGCGGGGTCTGGGTCGCCACCTTGGCGCCCGCGACCAGCACGGTCTCCCCGTGCCTGGCCTCGCGCAGCCGCTTGGCGGAGACCGCGCCCAGCTCCTCGAGGAAGCCGTGGTGATCGCCCATCAGATGGCGCGACACATCCATGCTGAGGACGCCGAGTTCGGCGCTGAGACGTTCGGCGTCGTTGAGGTCGGGCAGCCCCACGCTCCCGGTCCGGTGTCCGCCGCCGAGCGGGAGCTGGGCACCCGCCGCACCGGAGCCGGAGCGCCGCTGGGCGCGGTGGAGTTCGGACAGGTGCAGCAGCAGGTCTCGGCGGTTGGCGCCGAAGGAGTCCAGCGCGCCCACCTGGGCCAGCCGTTCCGCGGCCGGCTTCCCCGGCCTGGCCCGCTGCCAGAAGTCCAGCAGGGAGCTGTAGGGCTGCCCGGACTCGATGCGGGCGACCTCGGCCTCACTGATGCCGTGGACGTCCGACAGGGCCAGCCTCAATCCCCATTTCTCACCCTTGTCACCAGACACCAGTTCGATCCTATGAGCGGCTGCCGACCGGTTCACATCCAGGGGCAGCACCGGCACCCCGCGCCGCCGGGCATCCGCGAGCAGCAGCCGCTTCGGGTACATCCCGGGGTCGTGCGTGAGCAGCCCCGCGTAGAAGGCCGCCGGGTGGTGCGCCTTGAGCCAGGCCGACTGGTACGTCGGCACGGCGAAGGCGACCGCGTGCGCCTTGCAGAAGCCGTAGCTCCCGAACGCCTCGATGATCTCCCAGGCGCGGACGATCACCTGGGCGTCGTACTTCCTCTGCGCGGCCCGCCGTGCGAACCAGACCCTGATCCGGGCCTGCGACTCGGGGTCGGAGAGCCCGCGCCGCACCCGGTCCGCCTCGCCGCGTCCGCAGCCGGTCATGATGTTCACCATCTCGATGATCTGCTCGTGGAAGACGACCACCCCGTAGGTGTCGCGCAGCGCCCCTTCCAGGTCGGGGTGCGGGTAGCGCACGGGCGCGCGGCCGTGCCTGGCCTCGATGAACGGCCGCACCATGTCGGCGGCGACCGGCCCCGGCCGGAACAGCGAGATGTCGACCACGAGGTCGTGGAAGGTGGCGGGCTGGAGGCGGCCGACCAGGTCGCGCTGGCCCGGCGACTCGATCTGGAAGCAGCCGAGCGTCTCGGCGTCCCTGATCAGCCGGTACGTCTCCGGGTCGCCCTGCGGTACGGCGTCCAGGTCGAGCTCCTGTCCCGAGGCCCGCTTCAGCTCGGTCACCGCGTGCGCCATCGCCGACTGCATCCGTACGCCGAGCACGTCGAGCTTGAGCAGCCCGAGGTGCTCCACGTCGTCCTTGTCGAACTGGGACATCGGGATGGGGGAACCTCCCCCGCCGTCGAGGCTGGGGATCTCGCCGCTGGTGGGCACGACCGGGGTACGCCGCAACAGCGAGTCGTCCGAGAGGAGCACCCCGCACGGGTGCATGGCGATGCCGCGCGGCAGTGCGTCCAGCGACTCCACCAGGTCCCAGAGCCGGCCGTACTTCTCCTTGCTTCCTGCCACGGCCCGCAGTTCGGGCAGCTCCTCCATCGCGGCGCGGGCATCCCTGGCCCGGATGTGCGGGAAGGCCTTGGCGAGCCGGTCGGTCTCGGCCGGGTCCATGGAGAGCGCGGCACCGACGTCACGGATGGCGTGGCGCACCCGGTAGGTCTCGGGCATGGAGACGGCCGCGACCCGCTCGGTGCCGAAGCGGTCGATGATCGCGCGGTAGACCTCCAGACGGCGGGCCGACTCGACGTCGATGTCGATGTCGGGCAGCACGAAGCGCCGCTTGGACAGGAAGCGCTCCATGAGCAGCCCGTGTTCGACCGGGTCGGCGTGGGCGATCCCGAGCAGGTGGTTGACGAGGGAGCCGGCCCCGGACCCTCGTGCGGCGACCCGGATGCCCATCCCCTTCACGTCGTCGACGACCTGGGAGACCGTCAGGAAGTAGGTGGCGAAGCCGTGGTGGGCGATGATGTCCAGCTCGCGGTGCATCCGCTCCCAGTAGTCGCGTCTGCGGTCGTAGCCGTGCCGCACCATGCCCGCGGCGGCGCGGGAGGCCAGCACCCGCTGGGCGGTGCGCCGCTCCGCCCCGACGAGGCGCGGCTCGGGGAAGTGGACGCTGCCGAGACCCAGGTCCCGCGCCGGGTCGACGCGACAGGCGTCGGCGGTGTGCCGGGTCTCGGCGAGCAGCCGCTCACCGGCCCCTCGGCCGAGTCCTGCCGCGGAGGCGATCCGCTCCGCGGTCCCGCGCATCGCGGCGTCGTCCTTGAGCCAGCGCTCCCCGCTGTCGAGCGGGGTACGGCGCGGGTCGACGGGGACGAGCCGGCGGGCCGAGTCGAGCACGTCGGCGACGGGCCCCTGCCCGGGGTCGGCGTACCGGACGGCGTTGGTCAGCACGGCCCGCACCCCCTGCTCGGCCGCGAAGCCGACGGTACGGGCGGCGAGCCGCAGCGATCCGGGGCCGGTGCCCTCGCGGCCGTGGTGGACGGCTTCGAGGCGCAGGGCGTCGCCGTAGATCTCACGCCAGGGGACGAGCAGCGCGGCGGCCCGGTCGGGCCGGCCGGCGGCCAGTGCGGCGCCCACCTCGGAGGTGGGGCCGAGCAGCACGGTGAGCCCTTCGGCGGGCAGCGCGTCCCGGCCGGCCAGGGGGCGGCCCGCGCCCCGGTCCGCGGCGCCGGAGTGGGCGGCGGTGACCAGCCGGCACAGTTCGGCCCAGCCACGGGCGCCGTCCCGGGCGAGGAAGGTGACCCGAGGTGCCGATTCATCGACAAAGGCACCCCCGCGCGCCGGTGTACGCGGCCGGTGCGCGGGGGCCCCCTCCGCCACCTGGGGCTCCACCGCGAGCTCCGTCCCGAAGATCGGCCGCACGCCTTCCTTCTCGCAAGCCCTGGCGAAGCGGACCGCACCCGAGAGGCTGTCGCGGTCGGTCAGCGCGAGGGCGTCCATCCCGCGCCCGGCGGCGCGCTCGGCCAGCCGCTCCGGGTGCGACGCCCCGTACCGCAGGGAGAACCCGGAAACGGTATGCAGATGCGTGAACCCTGACATCCGCACCTCCTGGACCGATCCGCACTCACCCCCCTCGCTCTCCACCATAAACCAAGTTTCGAACATTCGTACGATAACCGAGGGCGTGGCCCCCCTCCGCCATTCGGCCCGCCTCCGCCTGCATGAGCAGCGCCCTGCCCGGACCGTGGGGGCATGACTTTCGCTGACGAGGTGAAGAACGCCGTCACCACACGAGCCGCCCTGCTGGTCGTCGGCGTACTGGCGCTGCAGCTGCTGTTCATCGCCTCCTACGTCGGTGCGCTGCACCGGCCGGACCCGACGGACGTCCCTTTCGGGGTCGTCGCCCCGCAGCAGGTGTCCGGGCAGCTCGTCACCCAGCTGGACAGCCTGCCCGGCGGCCCGCTCGACCCACGCGCGGTGTCCGACGAGGCGGAGGCCCGCCGGCAGATCCAGAACCGGGACATCGACGGAGCCCTGGTCGTCAGCCCTCGCGGGTCGACCGACACCGTGCTCGTCGCCTCCGGCGGCGGAACCGTACTGGCCACCTCACTGGCAAAGATCGTCAAGGAGGCGGAGGGGCCGCGGCAGCGCACGGTACGGACCGTGGACGTGGCCCCCGCCTCCCCGGACGACTTCGACGGCCTCTCCTCGTTCTACCTGGTCGTGGGCTGGTGCGTCGGCGGCTACCTCTGCGCCTCGATCCTGGCGATCAGCGCGGGCACCAAGCCCGCCAACCGGCAGCGCGCGGTGATCCGCACCGGGGTCATGGCGCTGTACTCGATCGCGGGCGGCATCGGCGGCGCGGTCATCATCGGCCCGGTCCTCGGCGCGCTCCCGGGCAGCGTGTGGGCGCTGGCGGGCCTGGGCGCCCTGGTCGTCTTCGCGGTCGGAATGACCACGCTCGCCCTGGAGGCGCTCACCGGCATCGTCGGGATCGGCCTGGCCGTCCTCATCATCGTGATCGCGGGCAACCCGAGCGCGGGCGGCGCCTTCCCGCTGCCGATGCTGCCGGACTTCTGGCGCGCGATCGGCCCCGCCCTGCCACCCGGCGCGGGCACCTGGGTGGCCCGCTCGATCGCCTACTTCGAGGGCAACGCGGTCACCGGCCCGCTGCTGGTGCTCTCCGCCTGGGCGGTCGCGGGCACGGTGCTCACCCTGCTGCTGTCGATGCGCCGCCGGGAAGCGGACGGGGCGGGGCAGGCGGCCGTTCCCGGGGGAGGAGCGACCACCTCCCCCGGGAACGGCTCGAGCCTCGCCTGAGGCCCGAGGTCAGCCCAGCATCTCCTCGACGAGATCGGCGGCCCGGGCGGTGCCGCCCTCGGCCCGGACACCGGCACGCAGCCGTGCCGAGCGCCGGGCGACCTCGGGGTCGGCGACGAGTTCGGTGAGCGCGGTGCGCAGCGCCGGGGCGGTGGCGTCCGCCGTGTCGATGCGGCGGGCCACGCCCAGCTCCACCAGCCGGTCCGCGTTCATGAACTGCTCGGCGCCCTGCGGGACCGCGATCATGGGGACACCGGTGCACAGCCCCTCACTGCTGCCGCCCATCCCCGCGTGGGTGACGAACGCGTCGGCCTGCTCCAGGATCGACAGCTGGGGCACCCAGGAGTGCACCTCGACGTTGTCCGGGACGCGGCCCAGCTCGTCCGGGTCGACGTACTTCCCGATCTGGAGCACGACGTGCCAGCCCGCCAGGTCGCCGTACGCCTCCAGGCAGCGGCGGTAGAAGTCCGGCTGCCTGGTGTACGCCGACCCCAGGGAGATCAGCAGCACGTTCTCCGCACCGGACGGCCGGGTCCAGGCCTCCCGGTCCGTACGCGCACCGAAGCAGGGGCCGACGAACGACACCCGATGGGTGTCGACCCGGTCCGCGTGCGGCTGCATGGCCCTCGGGATCGTCGCCAGGGCCCTCGCGGGCCGGCCGGAGAAAGCGTCGACATCCGTGGTGGCCGCCCCGGACCCGGCGAGCCAGTGCGCGAACTTCGCCCGGTACGCGTCGGCACCGGGCAGCTCCCACAGGGCCGCCGCCATCTCCTCGGCGTAACCGTCCCAGGCCACGAAGGTCGGGGAGAGCTGGAGGACGGGCCGTCCCTGCGACTCCGCGAGGGCGCGCGCGGCGTAGGCGCCGATGTCGTACAGGTAGAGATCCGCCCGGTCCGTGCCGTAGGCGGCACGCAGCTGCGGCAGCGCCTGGACGGCGTCGTCGAGGAAGACGTCCATGGCGGCGATCGGGTCGGTGGGCCAGGTGTTGTCGGCGAACGGCAGGCTGGAGCCGTACGGGACGAACTCGGCTCCGGTGGCCTTGATCAGGTCCGCCACGGCGGGGTCGTTGGCATACGTCACCCGATGGCCACGGGCCACCAGCTCACGCATGATCTCGAGGCCGGGCAGGACGTGGCTGACGACCGGAACGCCGATCATCGCGATGTGGGTACGGCGACTGGACAAGCGGAATCACTCGTTTCAGGTCTACGGCGAGAAGGACACACCGGACCGGCGCGCCGCCACCCGGGGGCACAGCCTGCCGGGAAGCGCGCACGGGTGCGCGGCACGGGAACGGGGGCGCTGCCCCGGCCGGTGTCAGCCGTAGATCTGACAGGGATTCATGGGCGGCAGCCTACGCGCGCGTTCCGGGGCCCGCACGTGGTTTTCGAGTGCCGTACGGGTCCCGAAAACCGGAACGAGCCCGCCCCCTCGCACGAGGGGGCGGGCTCGCCGCTTTCCGGACCGGAGCGGGGATCCGCAGGTCAGCCGATCTCGGCGCCGAACGCCTCCAGTGCCTCGGGCACCGGCTGGAAGAACGTCTCGCCGCCGGCGGAGCAGTCGCCGCTGCCGCCCGAGGTCAGGCCGATCGCGGTGTCGCCCGAGAACAGCGAGCCGCCGCTGTCGCCCGGCTCGGCGCAGACCGTGGTCTGGATGAGGCCGTTGACGATGTCGCCGTTGCCGTAGTTCACGGTGGCGTCCAGGGCGGTGACCTCACCGTCGTGGACCTGGGTGGTGGAGCCGCTGCGGGTCACCGACATGCCTACCGTCGCGTCGCCCGCCTTGGTGATCGCCTGGGTGGAACCGTCGTAGAGGTCGACCTCGCTGGGGTGCTCCACGTCCGAGGTGTACTTGACCAGGCCGTAGTCGTTGTCCGGGAAGCTGGATCCCTCGTTGGCACCGATCTCCGAGCCGCCCTGCGAGTCGGACCAGCTGGTGATCGACTCGGTGCAGTGGCCGGCGGTGAGGAAGTACGGCTCGCCGCCCTTGACCACGTTGAAGCCCAGCGAGCAGCGGCCGCCGTTGCCCCAGATCGCGTCGCCGCCCGCGATGAGCGGCTTGAACTCCCCTGCGGTCTTCTTGAGTTCGGCCTTGGAGCCGAGCCCCTCGACCACCTTGCCGAGCTTGTCCCAGGCCGCTCCGTGGACCGTGCTGTCCGCTGTGACGACCACCTTGTTGCTGACCGGGTCGACAGCCCAGGAGGTGCCGGGGATGGTCGCCTTGTCGGTGAGGGTCTGCCGGGCGGTCGTCAGCTCGGCCAGCGTGTGCTGAACCAGTCTGGCCTTGCCTCCCGCCTGGCGGACCTGCTCGGCCGCGGCCTCGTCGACGACGTTCACGACGAGGTTCTTCGCCTCGGCGTCGTAGTACGAGCCCGCGGCGTCCCCGCCCAGGGACTTGCCCAGGGTCGCGGCGAGACTTCCGGCCGAGTGAGCGGTGAGGGTCTTCGCGCTGAACTGGGGTACGTCGTCACTGGCGTTCGCAGTCTGGAACGTCACGCCTGCTGCGACCAGGGCGAGTACGGCCGATCCGGCCAACGTCACGCGCTTCCTGGATATGCGTCGGTGCTTCAACTTCGACCTCCTGTGGGGCCGTGCACGGACAAGTGGGGTGTCCGGAACACGGAGGATGGGGCGCCCACTATTCCGATGCAGCCGATAGCACACAAGGTCGACTTCCGGACGCGCACACGACGACGACGCTTCACCCGCGAGGCGTTCACAACCCGGTCGTCCCACCACTTTGGTTCCGATTGCGAACACCCGGTGCAACGGACGATGGGCAACGGGTGAGGACTAGTCCTGTCCTGTAATCGCGCCTGGAGTCCGGATGTCGCGGAGAGCGTTCCTGAAGCCGAACACCACCCGAGTGCCTCAGGACGCCCCGAACACCACCGGCGCGTTCCGACAGGGAGTGCCGGTATCGCTTCCGATAGGTCATCATCGAACAGGCAGTACACGCCGGGTGGTTGACGCCCGGATCGGGTGGGGTGACCGAGCGGAGGAGCGGCGTGCGAAGTCGGGTGCGCGTGGCGGACGGACGGCATCTGCTGGTCGAGCGTCAGGGGGACCCCCGAGGCAGACCGGTGTTCCTCCTGCACGGCATGCCCGGCAGCCGGCTGGGCCCGGCTCCGCGCGGGATGGTCCTCTACCAGCGCAGGATGCAGCTGATCAGCTACGACCGGCCGGGATACGGCGGATCCGACCGGCTGCCGGGGCGCAGGGTGAAAGACGTCATCGAGGACGTACGGGCGATCGCCGACTCGCTCGGCCTGGAGCGGTTCGCGGTGGTCGGCCGCTCGGGCGGCGCCCCGCACGCACTGGCCTGCGCCGCCCTGATGCCGGACCGGGTCACCAGGAGCGCGGCCCTGGTCAGCCTGGCCCCCAGGGACGCCGAAGGACTCGACTGGTTCGACGGGATGGCGGCGTCGAACGTGCTCGCCTACTCCCGGGCCGTGGCGGATCCGGACGGGCTCGCGGAGTCCTTCATCAGCCGTTCGGCGGAGATCCGGCAGAACCCGGTACGGCTTCTGGACGACCTCCGCCGGGAACTGACGGACTCCGACCGGACCGTGGTCAACGACGCCGGGATCCGCACCATGCTGCTCGCCAACTTCCGCGAGGGGCTGCGCACGTCGGCGTACGGGTGGATCGACGACGCGCTCGCGTTCTGCAGGCCGTGGGGGTTCGACCCCGCGGACATCACGTGCCCGGTGATGCTGTGGCACGGCGTCAAGGACGTGTTCTCCCCCGTGGGCCACTCCCGCTGGCTGGCCGGACAGATCCCGGGCGCCACCGCCGTGCTGGAACCGGCGGCGGCCCACTTCGACGCGCTGTCCGTGCTTCCCGACATCCTCAACTGGCTGCTGGACGAACGGGAAGCAGCAGCCTGAGCCGCGAGGTGAGCGCTCCGGCCTGGAGCACCCACCCACCGGTTCACACCGACATCGGTTCCAGCTCACGCCAGAACCTGCGCTCGCTCCTCGCTATCCGGGTCAGCGGATGATCGTCCCCGAGCTGCCGTGCCAATTCGTCACCGGTCTCCGCCCGTACCCGGAGCGCCTCGTCCTTGCGTCCCAGGGCATCGAGTGTGACCGCAAGGTTGGACGCCATGGCCAGGGCCTCCGGATGGTGCGCCCCGAGAACCTCCCTGAGCTGCCCGGACACCCGCTGTTCGGTCTCCAGTACTATGCCCAGATCGCCGCCCTCCGCCGTCGCGTTGGCAAGGTTCATGACGGAGAAGAGAGTGTTCGGATGCTCCCGCCCGAACACCTCGCGCATCGAGGCGACCACCTTCGTCAGCAGCCTCTCAGCCTCTCCGGGCACTCCCGTCCCCGAGAGATAGACACCGAGGTTGTTCTGCGCGGCCAGGGTGTACGGATGCTGCTCCCCGGGCACCTTCATGTACTGGTCGACGACCTCGTGCGCGGCGTCCCGCGCCTCCGCCGGCTCCCCCGCGGCGAACAGGTCGGCCGCCATGTTCAGATCGCAGGCCAGTGATTCCGGGTTGGCCGCGGTGTACTTCGCCCGGTACCTGGCGCGTGTGGCCACCGTCAGTCTGCGGGCGTCCTCCAACTGCCCCGCCCTGCGCAGGGACACCGCCAGGCTCTTCGCGGCGCTCAGGGTGGTGGGATAGGTCCTGCCCAGGGTGGCTTTGAGGCTGTCGTAGGTGCGGCTCAGCAGGCCGACGGAGTCCTCGTACCTCCCGACCTCACGCAGGTCACGGGCCAGGTTCAGCGCGGAGGACAGGCTGTGCGGATGCTCTTGGCCGAGCACCTCCGACCGAAGGTCGTAGCAGTCCTGGTCGATCTCCCTGGCCCTGGCGTACTGCCCTACGCTCCGCAGGTTCAGTGCAAGGTTGTTGGCGGCCGCCAGGGTGCGGGCGTGCCTCTCGTGGAAGATCTGGTTGAAGCCGTCATGCGCTTGGGTCGCCAGCTCGATCGCACGCCCGTAGTCGCCGAGGAGGCCCAGGTCGATGGCGAGGCTGCTGGTGGTCATGTACGTGTGCGGATGTTCCGGCCCGAGCACCTCACGCTGCAGCGCAAGGGTGAACTCGTCGAGTTCCCGCGCCTCCACGTACCTGCCTCGGGTGCGCAGGATGTTGGAGAGGTGGAAGCAGAGGTACAGGTACTGGATGTCCCGCTCCCCCAGCATCTCCAGCCAGGTCTCCCGGAGTTCTTCGCCGAGACTGCCCGCGGTCCGGACGTCTCCTCGCTTCCACAGGTAGCGCACCCGGTCTATCAGGAGTCTGCGGGTTTCGTGGTCCCTGCAGTTGCGCGCGTCGGACGGACCGAGGTGAGGCCAGATCGCGGCGAAGCGCGGCCATGTCTCCGGGTTGTCGATCGGTTCGGTGTCATCGGGCCTGGCCCCGGCCAGGATGCGGTGGACGACATGCCGGGCCTCACTCTGCTCCTCCTCACTGAGCTGGGCCCTGATCACCGCCTGCACCAGGCGGTGCACCTGGATGGAGTTCGAGACCTGGTCGACCTTGGCGAGGGCGAAGCGGCCGATCTCCCGGATGACCCGGCCCAGTACCAGCTTCTCCTGGAGCGAGGCGTCGTACGGCTTCAGTGCCTCGATCATCTCCTTGCTGTAGAGCAGATTGGCGGAGATCGGCTCGGGCGCGAAGAACGCGCAGAGCTGGAGCAGCCTCACCGCGGCCGGTGAGCGCTCCTTGAGGCGTTCGATCGAGATGTTCCAGGTCGCCGCGACGGGCTGCGGATACCCGGCAGGCTGGTTCAGCGCGAGGACCTGGGGGGCCTGGCGGGCCAGCTGCTCCAGATAGGTGTCGATGGGGGTCGCGGTCTCCGCGATCCAGGCCGCGGCCTGCTCGACGGCGAGCGGCAGGTCACCGACGGCGGTCGCCACCTGCGCGGCGTCCTCGGCGCTCAGACCCGGAGCCCTTCGCTGCAGATGCTCGATCGACTCCTCCCGCAGAAAGACGTCGACGGGCAGCGCGTCACCGTGCTGGGACCATGCCTGGTTCCTGGAGGTCACCAGGATGTGCCCGGATCCGCCCTGCGGGAAGTACCGCCTCAGACGCTCCGGATCGTCGGCGTTGTCGAAGACGAGCAGCCAGCGGTCCGACGGAACACCCCGCCGCAGGAGGTCGACGGCCTCCTGCGAGGCCGCCGCCATGTCGTCTCCGCCCTGGGCACCGAGCCGTACGGCGAGCTCCGCAAGGCCCGCGATCACGTCGTCGGTCTGCTCGGACGAGATCCACCACACCAGGTCGTAGTCGGCCATGAAGCGGTGCACGTACTCCAGCGCAACCTGTGTCTTGCCGACGCCGCCGAGACCGTACAGCGTCTGCGGCTGGGGCAGCACGACGGCCATACCTCCGCCGAGCTGATCGCGCATCCGCTCGAGGACCAGGGAACGCCCTGTGAAGCCGGGGTTGCGAGGCGGTGCGTTCCAGATCCTCGGCACCGTGCCGGGGAACCGGGGCCCGGGCGCCACGCCGTCGCCTAGCTGCACCGGTCTGTCCAGAGCCCGCATCAGCGCGGTGGCCGCATGCACCTCGTCGAGCCGGAACAGGTCGACCGGGTTGCGGTCGATGTAGGGCGCCGACAGACGGACGTCGCTGATGCGCAGCGGAAGCAGCTGACGCCGCCCACCACCGGGGTCCTCGGACACCGCTCGGTCCCAGAGGTCCACGGCACGCTGGGACTTGAGGTAGGCGTTGGAGAGCAGCACGACCGTACGACTCGCGGTCTCGGCCGTCGGGTAGGAGCCGTCCGTGAGAGCGGGGTCGGCCGACACGTCACGCGGGACCACCCGGAATCCCGCCCGCGTGAGAACAGATTCGATCCAGTCGGCCCACATACGGTTCTCCGCCACATAGCTGAGGAAGAGATCGGCGGGCAGGGCAGGCCGGCGTCGGGTGAATGCGTCGCGGATACGCAGCCGGACCTCTTCGCCCACGGGGGGCATCGAGGTGATCTCCCTCTGGGTGACGACCGCGGTGAGGCGTTCGAAGGCGGAGAGGAGCGAGTTGCTGAGTCCCGCCTCGTCACCGAAGGTGGCGAGCGTCTCCTCGTACGCGTAGTAGGGCCGGTAGGGGATCTCCACGGCGCCCCAGTAGGCCGTGAGCTCGTCCCCCGAGAGGTCGCGGGGCAGCCGGTCGAACTTCAGCCTGGCCAGCGCGCGGCCGGCGTCCGCCTTCTCCTTCTCGCCCTCGTCGATGCGCATCGGGACGGGGAAGATGGAGATGGGCCGGCCGGTGTAGCGCTCCGCGATCTGCCGGGCGACGGAGGCCGCGCCGTCGATCGACTGGTCGCTCAGGGTGAAACAGTCGACCAGTACGTCCGGGAGGTGGACGGTGCAGATGTCGGCGATGTCGCTGAGACCCGTACGACTGTCGATGAGGACGTAGTCGTAGTTGGACTTCATGTCGTCCCGCAGGGCGTCGAAGAAATGCCCGCCGCCGAGCCGGTCGTAGAAGTTGTCCCAGTCGAAGGTGGAGACGGTGGCGGAGTACTCGCGGTTCTGCCGTCCCGCCGAGACGAAGTCGAGCGTGCCACCCCGCGGGAACTGCCAGCCCAGCGCTTCCGGATTGAGCGAGACGGCGTGCGGCTGGATGCGGGCGTAGTCGCGGTGCCAGTCGTCGGACCGCTGGGCGGGATTGGTCGCGGCCCATGCGTATTCCGTGATCAGGTCGATCACGCCGGTGGTGGCACCGAGCGTCGACGGATCGAGGAAGGGATGGAAGAACCGGTGGAGTCCGGGGGCTTCCAGGTCCCAGTCGACGGCCAGTACCCGCTTGCCGTTGGCAGCGAGGATCCAGGCGGTGTTGGCCAGGGCCATGGTGCGCCCCGTGCCGCCCTTGTACGAGTAGAAAGTGACGATGCGCCCGTCACGACCCGCTGTCATACGTCCTCCGCATCCGTCGCAAGGTCATGCATGTCAGGTATGAACCGGGTGCTGCCCATGGGCCCCATCAGCCGCGTCCGCTCGCTGTGCCGTCCGCCCGCCGGCGGATAGACCGTCGCATGCCTCAGATACTGCTGGGCGGCGGCCTCGACCACTTGCGGGAGGACCTGGCCGAACGCCTCCATGGTGGGCACCCCCTTGGCCGCGGCCCGGCAGAAGGCCCTCCCCTGCCGCATCTTGGTCGGCATCGTCTGTTCGAGCTTCTCGGTGAGTTCCGCCTCGGCTGCCCGGCTCTGGTGGTCGTCGCGGCACCAAGGCACCACCATGGTCACCCAAGGCCGGTTCTCCGCGTCGAACGCGGCGAGCCGGCGCCTGCGGTCCTCGTCCTGCAGGGCCCAGCGGTCGACGAGGAGAATCTCCGGGGTGCTGGGAGCTTGTTTGCCCTCGCGCTGCCCGGACTCCTCGTCGAACGAGGTGATGACAGCTTGGTAGTTGAGTGAGCGGACCAGTTCCTCCGCTACGTAGGCCAGTGGTCTCGCGGCAGCCGGATGGTAGGGGTTCCAGTCATGCGGATGGTCGCCGTAGTAGTCGGCGATACGCCCCTCGGGCAGATCGTGCCGAGTGGGCGCGGCAATGGTGATCTGCATCGGCCGGGGAGCGCCCACCCCGCTGCTCGGTGACCCGAAGGCGCTGGGTGCGAGGCGCCAGTCCAGGGGCCGTACGCTGTCGATCTGCACCGTGTCGGCGACGCTGACGATGCGTTTGGCCAGCTCGTAGACGGCCCGTTCGTATTCCTGGGCGAACAGCCGCAGCTTGATCAGCCCGTACAGCCCGTCACTGACGTAACGTTCCCCGAAATCACGGTGGTTGAACTGCAAGCGCTCAGCCGAACCCGGCAGTTGGCTGGGCGGTACCGGAACCCAGAGTGCCGGAACGATGGCTTCGGCGGACTGGTTCGACCGGGCCCGGTGATGAATGGCGCGCTGTTCGAAGGCGTACCACTCCTTTCCGCACATCTCGCTGGCGAAGTATCGCGGCGAGAACAGCGGGACGAAGACCCTGCAAGTGGCCAGTACGCTGCCCAGCCGTTCCGACCAGCCTTCGCCGGAGCGTATTTCCCGGTCCATGAAGCCGGCGGAAGCACCTGCCGGCAGGTCGGTCATGGCCATCACGTGGCCGCAGAGATCTTGGAAGAGCCGTTCGACCCACATATCCGGGTCCGTTCCACCGCCGTACCCCGGTGTATGCGCGTAGCTCAGAAAGAAGTACGGCCGATGGTCCGCCGCTCGCTGCTGCGTCGATGCGTGCACACGACCCCCGTCCTGTGTGAGCACCCGCATCCCAGGGCTATGGAGGGGGTGCGAGCGAATTCATCATTCCGGAGCGGACCTTCCTCCACCCCCACGGCGTTCGGTCATTCAACGCCGCTTTTCAGTCATCCATACCCAGGATTCATCGCGAACGTTCCAGGGCGTAACAATCTTGAGTCTATTCCGCCCACTTGTCCCGCGTCTGCTTCACCTCATTCCTGAGTACGGAAATGATCCGCCGTCCTGCGAGCGTGGGCTCGGCGGCCGAGTCCATCATGTCGAGTGCCTCTTCGACTCCGCCCATGTAACAGGGGTCAAGCGTCGCGAGCGCCACCCGTTCATGGGTCTCGGCCAACAGCCGGGAGAACGGAACAACCCCGTCCTGCCAGAGCGGGTGATACACCCAGGCGCCGTCCGCCGCGTAGAGATCCGTGACCTCCAGCAGTGCACGCAATGTGGTCCGCCGAAAACCGCCAAGAAGTTCGAGTGCCAGTCGTTTCGCGTCGTTCGCCGATGTCAGACCGATGGCCCCGTATCCGTGCCGGCGCTCGGTGTGTCGTCCCGTGGCGAGGGGAGTCAGCGTCGTCAGGCTGCCGGCCACCACTCGGGCGTGTGACGGCGCTTCCCTCTCCAGCAGTGCCCACGCCTCGGCAAGCCCGGCTTCCCACTCGTCCGCGTCGGCGGGACCCAGCCGGGACGAGGCGGGGGCAGCGAAGCAGTCCCGGTACGGGTCGAGATCGTCCAGGGCGAAGGGGGGCACGCCGCCCTGGCCGAGGTGGCGCACTGGCTTCCAGCCCGGGGTGTCCTCCCCGTGACGAACGCACCATTCCCCGGCACCGTCGTCACGCCGGATCACAACGACGCCCTCACCCGTCCTCAGCTGAACCGTGCCGTGCTCCCCCGCCCCGCCCAGTCGCAGTTCTCCGAGCGTGGGGAGGTGAAGCAGCCCGTCCCGGTAGTCGGCCCCCGCGTCCAGTTCGAGGCCCGAACGCACGGCGGCAGCGGCTGCACAGGCACGCAGGCGCAGCGCCTCGTCCACCGCATCGGCCCGTCCGGCGTGCAGCCCTTCCAGCGTCTCCAGGAGCCAGGTCCGCGTGTACGGGTGCGACAGCACGTGATCGAGCCCTGCGGCACCCTGTTCGGACGACTCGAGTACGCCTGCCAGCTGCCAGGCCTCCTCCCACCGCGCGCCACCACGGCCGTCGAGGTCCGCATGAAGCCTGGCGAGCAGGGTGCGGGTCAGGTCCTGCTGGGCATATGTGAGTTCCGCGTGATCCGTCACGGAAGGCGGCACCTCGGCACGCGCCTCGATACCGCGCACCAACGCCTCCAGATCGCGGCAGTACACGGACGGGTTGTCGAAACCGTCAGCCGAGCTGAACCGATGCGTGTACAGGCCTCCACCGCACGAACGTACGACGGGGCAGTCACGACACGTCCCACTGACCCCGGCCAGACCGAGCTGCCGCGCACGGACGCCTGGATGCGCGGCTACATCGTCGAAGGAGTGGGCGAACACGTTGAATCCGGTGGCCGCCGCGCCCTCGTAGGCGCTCTTGAGTGAATCGACCTGTTCCAGCTGGCCGTCCGTTTCGACGACCACGAGATCGGTGGGCGCGAGCCCCAGCGACTCGGTCAAACTGGGGCCACCGCCCAGGGTGGACAGGACCGAGGAGAAGAGACGTACGGGCACCGGGCTGCCGAGGTCCCGCCAGCGGTCATGAACCTTGAGGAGCCACTCGGCGTAGGCCGTCTCCGACCCGTTCGGGCGCGGAGGGGGGTCGTCCCACGTGGCATGCGGGAGCAGGAAGTCGATGAGGGGCGGATCGAGCTCCACCAAGGCGTCCAGGACCGTGTGGGGGTCGTTCTCGATGTCGATCGTGCACAGCAACCCGAGATCGAGGTGGCGGTATCGCTCCTGTCGGAGCAACTCCACGGCCTTGAGTACGAGAGGGTGACTGGTGCGCCCGTTCGCGAAGCGGCGGTGCCGGTCGTTGGCCGCCCGGTCACCGTCGAGGGAGATACCGACCTTCACATCGAACTCGTCGAAGAGATCGAGATACCGGGGGCTGAGCTGGACGCCGTTGGTGTGGATCCTGAGGTCCAGCTCAGCGATACCGTTCAAGGCCGCTGTCAGCTCCTCGCAGACGCGGCGCAGGCGTGCCGGGCCGGCCAGGAGCGGCTCGCCTCCGTGCAGGATCACTGACATCGAATCGAGCGCATGCGCCGAAGCATGCTCGGCCAGTCTTCGGGCTGTCCATGAAATGGCTTCGTCAGAGATTGTCTTCGGGCGGGTACGCCAGCTCTGATCTGCATGTTCATAGATATAACAATGGTCACACGCGAGATCACAACGGCTGTGTACCTTCAGAACGATCTCGCGGAAGGGGACCAGGGGTCCTGTCATTCCCCCAGTCTAGCCACGTCGGCACTCTTCTCAGAGGGCCGAACTGAAGGTCGAAGTCTGCAGGGGGCGACCGGTCGAGATGCCGAATACCCGACCGAGCTTCCTGGAGGCATCGGTGCTCCGGGCGTCGATCTCGGTGAGAGGAACACGGCTCTTCTTCGCAATGGCGAAGGAGGGGGAGGTTTCGTAGGTCTTCACGGCCGTCCTTGATGGATTGTTTCCGGACACTGGATCACTACCGGCACCTGCATATGCACAGTGTCCGGCGGCATGACTTTACTCCCAACCCAGCCCTCCGCACACTTCGGCGTGACACGAAATCTACTGTTCACACGCATTACGGCATCCGGATATCCGGCAGGGATTGACCCACCCGGGTGACAACGGAACGGGCGGATCGGGGCTGACGTCCCCTCGAAAACCGATCCCTCACCCCTTGGACTCCGCCGATGAACAGGAAAATGGTCTCGGCAGGGAGTAGGTTCCCGGCAAATTGCGGTCCACCCAAGCGGCCGGGACGGCAAGTTCAGGACATTTCGCACGACAGCTCTGGGCTCACCCCTCGTCAGCCCTGCACCCCGTCGACGCACCGGCGCGCACGGGCGCCACCCCGGGCACGGCCCGGTCGAACGTCAGTCGAGCGGAGCCTGGGCAACAGCCCTCGCGCCCTTCATGCAGTCCCCGATGCGCTCGTGGCTGTCGCCTACGACGTCGGTCACCCGCACACGCACGTACAGCGACTCGACGGTCTCGACGAACCGCTTGGAAAACGCGCCCACCAGGACCGTCTCGTAGCTTCCGGTGCCTACCAAGGGGAACCCCTGCCCGAACTTCACGAGTTGGAAGTCCTCGGCGACCGTCAGGCCGGCCCCGGTCAGTTCGGCCACGGCGTCGTCGATGTCGACCCACCGGCCGTCGGCGGAGTCACCTTGCCCTGCCAGGACTACTCGGCAGTCCCAGGACTCGATCGCCGCGATGTGCTGCCCACCGTTGAGTATGCCGACCCGCCACGCCTGCACATCGCCCTTGAGGTCCCCCTTGGCCCACACCGCCCGCCAGCCCAGGTAGGGCCGCACGGTGCGGGCGTACTGAGCCCGGGCCAGGACGGCCCCGGCCGCGACGGCCAGGAGGCTTCCCAGCGCTTCCATGTCGACGAGCTGAAGGCGCCACGGCCATTCCGTCCGGGCATCGCCTGTGACGTTGGCGCGGACCGACTCCCAGACCAGCACGGCCATGAGGAGTCCGAGCAGTACCAGTGGCGTGGTGAACAACAAAGGGCTTCGGCGGACCCTGCGTTGTGCGTCGGAGAACGACTCGCTGTTGCCCTGCCCCGCCTCGGTCACAATCTCTCCCCCCGCCGAGAGGGCGGCCCCCGACCCGGCACCCAGGTGACTCGCCCGCGCATGATTTCAGCAGTCAGACTTTCCCACAGAGAGTCGGATCACACGAGGACACCCCGACGGGACCGGCGGGAACCTGCCACTTCTGAGGCGCCATTGCAGTCTCCGGGGCGCGACTCTACTCTCGTGGCCTCGGCAGCGCTTCGCGCACATTCCCTGAGCCCCGGGACAGCACACCCGAGCCGGAGACGGCCGAGCGGCCCGGACGGGCATACCCACAACTGCAGACGGGGTGACATGACGGCGATTCCCGGACCACTACAGTCGATGGTCTTCCGGAGCGAGGACCTGCCCGAACTCTTCCACCACACCGACGCCGTCGCCGTCGCACGCCAGCGCGAGGCGGTCAACACCACCCGGGGTCAGCTGGCCCTGCTCGTCCTCGGCACCCTGCCCGCGGCCCTCCCCTGGCACGCCGAGATCGGCTCGGGCATCCAACTCCTGGATGGTATAGCGGTGTTGGCCTATCTCGGTGTCCTGATCGCGACGTATCTCGCCTCCCGGCGCAAAGCAAAGTCGCACTGGCAACTCAACCGCTCCGCCGCCGAGTTCATCAAGTCCAACTGCTGGCGCTACGCGGTCCACGGCTCCCCCTTCGACTCCTCCGTCCGGCATCCCGAGGCGGTGTTCGCCAGCCGGCTCGAGGAGGGGCTCCAGGAGTTACGGAAGGTCGGGTGGAACGATCCGAGGGAGGAGATGGCCGACTCCGGCGGCGTTCTCATCACGGCGTCCATGCGGGAGTTACGCGAGAAGGCGTTCACCGTACGCAAGGAGACCTACGTCCGGGACCGGCTGATAGAGCAGCGGCGGTGGTACCGCAGGCGCATGCTGGTCTCGCGCCGGGGGGCGCTCGTGTGGTCCAGCACCATCGCGGCGCTGACGCTCCCGGCCCTGGTCCTCGCCGTGCTGCGGACCTTCGGCGGTGCCGGGTCGTTCGCGCTCACGGGGACGTTCTCCGCCGCGGCGGCCGCCTGTCTCGCCTGGAACGAGACGCGCCGTCATCATCCGCTGGTGACCGCGCACTCCCTGGTCGAGGAGGACCTGGAGAACATGCAGGCCGCGATGGAGACCACCCTCACCGAGCGCCAGTGGGCGGCCGCCGTCTTCGAGACCGAACGGATCGTCTCCCCCGAGCACACCGACTGGCTGGTCAGGCACCGGATGTGAGGACGGTCGGCCTCAGCCGCGCTCCACGCCCTCGCGCCAGATGACGGTGACCGGCCGGCCGAGGCTGCGGGCGTACGTCACGATGTCGCCGGTGCCCCCCAGGCCCCGTGCGGGCAGGCCGTCCCAGACCGCGAGCAGACGGTCGCAGTGGTCGGCGATGTAGGCCCCCGCCGCGTAGTAGGCCTCGTCCGTGGAGTGCGGGTAGTCCAGCCGGATCTCGCGGGCCGCTCGCGCCTTGAGGGCCCGGTAGCGCGCGAGGTCAGCCTCGTCGGCGAAGCCGGCCTCGTAGTCCCCGCTGGGGATGACCACGGTCAGCTCGGCGCCGTGCGCCAGGGCCAGGTCCGCGAAGAGCTGGTCGGCCCCGACCGCCAGGCTGGAGAGCGCCTCCAGGGATCCCTCGTGTCCGCACAGTGCCGCCCTCAGCTCCTCCAGCACGTGCGTGTGCACCTCCTGGGGGATGGAGCGGTGACCGGTCACTCCGATGCGTTTCACGGACCTGGAACCCCCTGGTGTCTGCGGGGGTCCCGGAGGGCGTCGTCCCTCCGGACCGGTACAGCGTCCGCCCCCGTGGTACCTCTGCGACCGACCGTACCGACATCCTCTCAAAAGCCGCGGGTCGAACGGGAGCCCCCGCCGTGGATCGGTGGGGGCTCACGGGAGTGCGTCGGTGCCCGCCGGGTCAGAACACGCTGACGCCGTACGCGTTCAGCGCCTCGGTGACCGGCTGGAAGAAGGTCGTCCCTCCGGAGGTGCAGTTGCCGCTGCCGCCCGAGGTGAGACCGATCGCCCGGGTGCCTGAGTAGAGGGGACCGCCCGAGTCGCCGGGTTCGGCGCACACGTTGGTGCGGACCATGCCGTAGACGATGTCGCCGCCGCCGTAGTTGACGGTGGCGTTGAGGCCGGTGACGGTGCCGCTGTGGAGGCCGGTGGTGGAGCCCCGCCGGGTGACGGACATGCCGATGGTGGCGTCGGCGGCGCCGGTGATGTCCTGGCTGCCGACCGTGCCGGGCTTGGCGACGGTGGCGTCGGTGTAGCGGACGATGCCGTAGTCGTCGACGGGGAAGCTGGATCCGGCGGTGGTGCCGAGGACCGTGGTGTGGGCCGCGTCGGCCCACCAGGTGTCGGCGCCCTCGGTGCAGTGACCGGCCGTCAGGAAGTAGTAGGTGGTGCCGCTGCGGACGTTGAAGCCGAGGGAGCAGCGCCAGCCGGAGGCGTAGACGGGGTCGCCGCCCGAGATCAGTTTGCTGAGGGTTCCGGGGGTACGTTCGATCCGCAGGGCGCCCGCGTCGGCTCCGGCGGCCTTCCTGATCTTCTTGATCTCCGTCTGCGAGACGGTGCTGTCGACGGTGACGAGGAGCCGCCCGGTCGCCGGGTCGGCGTTCCAGGCCGTGCCGGCGACATCGGCTCGGAGCACCGCCGCTCCCGCGGCGGTGAGCTGACTCGTGCTGTAGGTCCCGGACTGGTCGGCGTCGGCCGCGGGGACGGCGAGGGCGGCGACGGCCACGAAGCCTGCGGCGACGGCTGTGATCCGGCCGCGTCTCGTGATGCCGCCGTTGCGGGGGGTGCTGCGCTTGATCCTCACTTCTCGTTCCTCCCGAGGGGAATCGGGGGCCCGCCCGTGGGGTGGCCGGACCCGTGAGGCGCGGTCAGGGGCGCGAGCGCGCTCCGGAGGACATGCGGATTCCGGAGGTGTCGCGCTCCTGACGGGCGCTGATCGGGAGTATCGAGGGGTGCCGATATGCCATGCAAGGGTGTGTTTTCGGCCGTATCGGCACACACCGAGGCCGGCCTCGGCAGCCCTGGGGCTGCCGGGGCCGGTGGGGTCGGCCTTCTCGTCCCGGGTGGGACGGATCAGCCGTCGATGCGGTTCCGCTCCCCCGCGGGCACGGCCACGGTGAGGGTGTTGCCGGGGGGCGGGAAGGGGCAGATGAAGTGGTCGGCGAAGGCGCACGGCGGCAGCAGCGCGCGGTTGAAGTCGACCCGCACCCGTCCGTCCCCGTCGGGTGCCGGGGGCCGCAGGAAGCGGAAGCGGTAACTGCTCTTCCCGCTGGTGGCGTCGGCGAAGACGGCCCAGAGCGAGCCGTCGGGCTCGACCGCCACCTGAAGGGTGTGCTCGGCGCCGTCCACGGTGAAGGCGATCTCGCCGGACAGTCCCAGCCCCCGCTCGCGCCCGTCGGCGTTCTCGACACGGACGGTCCGGTCGGAGTCGTAGGGGCGGAAGGTCCCGTCCAGCGACCACTTCGGGTCGTACGGGGTGGCGTCGACGGTCCGGAACGCCTGGCGCGTGGGCGACTGCGGGTCGAAGTCCCTTACCGCCCAGAGGCCTTCACGGCTCAGTACGACCAGTCGGCGATCGCCCTGAGCCACCCTGGACGCGTCGACGGGGCCCCGGTCGGCGCCCAGGCGGACCTCTCCGTCCAGTGGTTCGGCGTCGACGGTCAGCCCGTCCTCGGGGGTGGCGACGAGCACCACCTCGTCCCCGTCCTCCCGCCACAGCCCGGGTACGGCCGGAATTCGCCCCTCCGGATGGTCCGCGAGCCAGTGGGTGCCGGTGAGGGAGAGCGGGCCGTGCGGCGCGGCCACGGCGACGATCCGTCCCTCGTGCCAGCGCTGCCAGTCGTGGAACTCCTCGCTGTCCTGCTGTGCGTCCGTGCTCATGCGGTCAACCTTTCCATACCGGCTCGGTCAGTCCGAGGTGCGACCTCAGCGTGGAGCCGGCGTATTCCGAGCGGAATGATCCGCGTTCCTGGAGGAGCGGAACGACCAGGTCGACGAAGTCGTCGAGTCCGCCCGGGGTGAGATGCGGTACGAGGATGAAGCCGTCGGCCGCGTCGTCGGCGACGAACTTCTCCAGTTCCGCGGCGACCGTCTCCGGGGAGCCGATGAAGGACTGCCGCGCCGTCGACTCGATGACGGTCTGGCGGATGGACAGCCCCTTGGCCTCGGAGAGTTCCCGCCACCTCGCCGCCACGGCCAGCGGGTCCGCGACCCGGACCCTGCCCTGGACCAGGCTCGATCCGGGGTCGGGGTCGACCGACGGGAGCGGTCCGTCGGGGTCGTAGGAGGAGAGGTCGCGTCCCCAGACCTGTTCGAGGGCGAGGATCGCGTTCTGCGGGGAGACCTGCTGCCGGCGGATCGCGGCGGCGTTGCGCTGTGCCTCCTCGTCGGTCCCGCCCAGGACGACGGTGACCCCGGGCATGATCTTCAGGTCCGCCGGCTGCCTGCCGTACGTCGCGAGGCGCGCCTTGACGTCGGCGTAGAAGGCCCGGCCCGCCTCCAGGGTGCCGTGCCGGGTGAAGACGACGTCGGCGGTGGAGGCCGCGAACTCGCGGCCCTCGTCGGAGTCCCCCGCCTGGATGACGACGGGGTGGCCCTGGGGCGGGCGGGGGACGGTGAACTCCCCTGAGATCTCGAAGTGCTGTCCGGAGTGCGCGAAGGGACGGGAGGTGCCGTCGGGCGTCCAGGAGTCCCACAGCTCACGTGCGGTGGAGACGAACTCGGCCGCGCGGGTGTACCGGTCGGCACGGTCGAGGTAGCCGCCGCGGCGGAAGTTCTCGCCGGTGAAGGCGTCCGACGAGGTCACCACGTTCCACGCGGCGCGGCCCTCGCTGAGATGGTCGAGCGTGGCGAGACGGCGGGCGAGTTCGTACGGCTCGTTGAAGGTCGCGTTGACCGTGGCGGCGAGCCCGAGACGTTCGGTGACGGCCGCCAGGGCGTTGAGGACGGTGAGGGATTCGGGTCGGCCGACCACGTCGAGGTCGTGGATGCGGCCGTTGTGCTCGCGCAGCCGCAGCCCTTCCGCGAGGAAGAAGAAGTCGAACTTCCCCCGCTCGGCGGTCCTGGCCAGGTGTTCGAAGGAGGTGAAGTCGATCTGGCTCCGCGAGCGGGGATCGGCCCACACGGTGGTGCTGTTGACGCCCGGGAAGTGGGCGGCGAGGTGCATCTGCTTCATGAGGTCGCCCCTGAGGTGCTCGCGCGCGTGTAGCGGTTGGCGGGGCGGCCGAGGCCGAGGTGCTCGCGGAGCGTGCCGCCCGGGTAGAAGGTGCGGAACAGACTGCGGTGCTGCAACAGGGCCACGGTCCCGTTGACGATCCTCTCCAGGTCACGCTCCGGTGTGATGGGGATGAGGTGGAAGCCGTCCACCGCCCCGCCCCGGTGCCAGCGGGCGATGAGCTCGGCGAGGTCCACCGGGCCGCCCCGGAAGTAGGTCCCCCGCCCGGCGTGCTGCGGGCCGGTCCCGAGTCCGGGCTCGGGGGTGGTCTCGGCGTCCCCGAGGTCGACGGTGAGTGCGGCCAGCACCCTGAGGCTGTCCGGGGCGCGGCCGTGGGCCGCGGCGGCGCGGCGCAGCTCGTCGCGGAGCGCGGCGGCCTGTTCGGGGGAGGCGGCGCGTACGTAGGCGACGTCGGCGTACCGTGCGGCGGGCTCGCGGGCCGGGCCGCTCGTGGCGTCGATGACGGTGACGGGCCGGCCCTGCGGCGGGCGCGGCACGATGGCCGGGCCCCGGACGGAGAAGGTGCTGCCCTCGAAGTCGACGTAGTGCAGTTTGTCGCGGTCGATGAAGCGGCCGGTGGCCACGTCCCGGATCTCCGCGCCGTCCTCCCAGCTGTCCCACAGCCGTGCTCCGGCGTCGGCTGCCTCCCCCGCCTCCTGCCACAGCGCGGAGGCGGGAGCGGCGGGGCGCCGGCCGAACAGCCGGGCCTCGGCCTCGGTCGTCGACACGTCGGCGTGCCAGCCGGCCCGGCCCTTGCTGACCCAGTCGAGGGTGGCGACGGCGGAGGAGACGTGGAAGGGCTCGGTGTGGGTGGTGGTGACGGTCGGCACGAGGCCGATCCGGGTGGTGGCGGGGGCGACGCGGGCGAGCACGGCGAGCGCGTCGGGGCCGGGGCGTGCGAAGGAGTCGTTCAGGGTGACGAAGTCGAGCGCCCCTCCTTCGGCGAGCCGGGCCAGCGCGACGTGGGAGCCGGCGTCGTAGCGTGGCGGGCCGCCGATCTCGGCGGCGAGGTGAAGTGGCCTGGTGGCGGACATGCGGGACCTCTCGGGGTCAGTTCTCGGTCTTGGGGAGGCCGGGCGGGTTGATCTCCGACTTCTCGACGGCCTCGTTGGACAGGCCCCAGCGCTCGAGCACCTCGGCGTACGAGCCGTCCTGGATGATGTGGTCGATCGCGGCGCCGTACGCCCTCACCAGGCCGCTGTCCTTCTTCGTGGTGGCGGCGATCTTTCCCTGGACGCCGTCACCGGCGCCGGAGAGCGTGCCGATGATCTCGGACTGTCCGGCGGAGGCCACGTGGTAGTTGGCCGAGGGGCTCGGGCCCAGATAGGCGTCGATGCGGCCCGACTGGAGGGCGAGGTAGTAGTCGGTGTCCTTCTGGAAGTACTTGATGTCCACCGGCTCACGCCCGGCCTCGACGTTCTCCTCGCTCCAGTCGACGAGGATCTTCTCCTGGTTGGTGCCGGAGGCGACCGAGATCGTCTTGCCCGCCACGTCGGCGGGTCCCTCGACCTTCCAGCCGGATCCCTTCCTGGCCTCGAAGGCGATGTTGTCGAGCCGGTACGTCGCGAAGTCGTACTTCTCCTTGCGCTCCTCGGTGACGGTGACGTTGGAGAGGACCCCGTCGAACTTGGAGCTGTCGAGGCCGACGAAGAGGTTCTCCCAGGAGACCTGCTCGAACCGCGGCTTCAGTCCCAGGGTGTCGGCGATCAGGGTGGCGAGGTCGATCTCGCTCCCGATCCGGGTCCGGTCGTCGGTCGCGTAGAAGCCGAGGGGTGGCGAGGCGTCGGCGCTCGCTCCCAGCCGGAGCGTGCCTCGTTCGCGTACGGCGGCGGGGACCTGGGCGGCGATGGCGTCCACCTTCTTGCCTCTGATCCGGTTCTGGTCGGGGCCGATGTTGATGCCCGTGTCCTTCCGGCCCTCGGGACGGATCACGTCCTCGGTGCCGTCGGCGGTGCCGCACGCCGTGAGCAGCCCCGCGGCGGTGAGGGTGGCGAGGACTGCGGTGAGGGTGCGTCGGCCGGACATGTGGCTGCTCCTTGGCTGCGGGGACATGGTTCAGAGGACCTTGGAGAGGAAGGCGCGGGTGCGCTCCTGGGCAGGGCGGTCGAGTACGTCGGCGGGCGGCCCCTGTTCGACGATCCGTCCCTCGTCCATGAAGACGACGGTGTCGGCGACCTCGCGGGCGAAGCCGATCTCGTGCGTGACGACGATCATCGTGGTGCCGGCGTGGGCCAGGTCCTTGATGACGTCGAGGACCTCGCCGACGAGCTCGGGGTCGAGCGCCGACGTCGGCTCGTCGAAGAGCAGCAGCTTCGGTTCCAGGGCGAGGGCGCGGGCGATCGCGACGCGCTGCTGCTGGCCTCCGGAGAGCTGCTTGGGGTAGGACCCCGCCTTGTCCGCGAGCCCGACGCGGGCCAGGAGTCTCTCCGCCGAGGCGACGGCGTCCTTGCGGGGACGGCCGAGGGCGGCGACCGGGGCCTCGATGATGTTCTCCAGCACGGTGAGGTGCGGGAAGAGGTTGAAGTTCTGGAAGACGAACCCGATCCGGGTGCGCTGGCGCAGGACCTCGCGTTCGCGCAGTTCGTACAGCTTGTTGCCGGACCTCCGGTAGCCCACCAGGGTGCCGTCGACGCTGATCCAGCCCTGGTCGACCTTCTCCAGGTGGTTGACGGTGCGCAGCAGCGTGGACTTCCCCGATCCCGACGGGCCGAGGACGACGGTCACCTCCCCGGCGCGTACGGAGAGGTCGATGCCGCGGAGCACCTCGACGGCACCGAAGCTCTTGTGCACGGAGCGGATCTCGACCATGGCCGGGGCCCCGGTCGCTTCTTCGGTGGGTGCGCTCATCGCACGGCCCCCTTGGCGTAGTGACGTTCGACGTAGTGCTGGAGGACGGAGAGCACGGTGGTGAGGAGGATGTACCAGGCGGTGGCCACCATGAGCAGGGGCACCACCCGGCCGTTGCGTCCGTAGACGACCTGGACCTGGTAGAAGAGTTCGCCGATCGCCATCACGGAGACGATCGAGGTGCCCTTGAAGAGGGAGATGATCTCGTTGGCGGCGTTCGGCAGGATGGAGCGCATGGCCTGCGGGAGCACGATGCGCCGCAGCTGCCTCAGCCGTGGGATGCCGAGCGCGGCGGCCGCTTCCAGCTGGCCGCCGTCCACGGCCAGGACGCCGCCCCGCACGATCTCGGCCGCGTACGCCGCCTGGTGCAGGGCGAGTCCGAGGACGGCGGCGCTCATCGCGCCGACGAGGTTCATCGTGTCGAAGGAGACGAATCCGGGCCCGAACGGGATGCCGAACTGGAGCTCCTTGTAGAGGTAGGCGAGGTTGAACCAGAACAGCAGCTGGACGATGAGCGGGATCGAGCGGAACGCCCAGATGTAGGCGTACGAGACCGCCCTGAGGAACGGGCTGTCGGACAGCCGCATGAACGCCAGGACGATGCCGAGCGCGAAGCCGGTGACCGTGCCGTAGAACGTCAGCTGCAGGGTGACCCAGACGGCGTGGAGGATGGTCTCGGTGGTGACGAAGCGGGCGAAGACGTCCCATTCCCAGCCCGGGTTGGTGATCAGGCCGTTCAGGAACTGGGCGAGCAGCACGGCGGTGGCCGCGACGGCCACCCAGCGCCAGGGGTGGCGTACGGGGACGACTTCCAGGGCCACGTGGTCGTCGGCGGCATGTCTCCCGGCGATGTCGGGCACGGCGGGCGGACGGACGGGTGGATCGCTGGTCAGCGACATGGGGTGGTTCCTTCTGCGGCAGGGGAAAGGTAGGGGGGCCGCGCTCACGCGGTGAGGTGGTCCCGACAGGAGTGGTCGCGCAGGAAGGCGAGCGCCGTCCGGGCGGTGGCGTCGTTCTGCCGGAACGCCGGGCCGCCGGTGCGCGGCCGGGTGAAGGCCCCGCCGGACCGCGCGGTGGTGTACGGGCCGAGGGCGAAGCGTCGCGGGTGGGGGCGGCCCTCGCGGTCCAGGATCCGGCCGTCGGCGGGGTCGACCGAGAGCAGCCCCGTGCCCGTGACGGCCGCGCCCTCCTCGTGGAGGGCGCTCAGCAGCGCGCTGCGGGTCGTGCGCAGCGAGGGGTCGGGCAGCCGGGCCTCGACCAGGGCACGGGCCTCGGTGTACGCACCGGGCACGGTGGTGCCGCGGGCGCGGAAGACGCCCTGTTCCTCGTCGGTCTCCACGGTCATGTCCGCGCCCAGGAAGCGGACGACGCCGGCCTCGGAGAGGGCGATGAGCTGGCGCAGCCTGGGGCCGGGAGGCCCGGAGGCGAGGTAGCTGAAGAAGCCGTGCCAGTGCTCGCCGGTGTCGCCGAGGCCGGTCAACTGCGCGTAGACGGAGAGGAGTCCGAGGAACACGGCCAGGTCGGGACTGTGCCCGGGGTCGTGCCTGCGCTCCAGGTCGGCGGTGACGTGGGCGCGCAGTGCGTCCTGCAGCGCGTCGTACGAGTCGTGGCGCACCCCGTCGAGGGGGTGGTCGAGGGCGGCGAGGTCGAGCCGGTCGGCGGGGTCGGGGACGGCCGAGGCGACGAGGGCGGCGAGTTCGGCGCTGCCGGGCTCCGCGACGGCGTACTTCTCCTCGAAGTCCCCCCGGTCCATGGCGGTGCGCTCGGGGTGCGCGGTGAACAGCCGGTGGTAGTGGGCGTGGCCCAGCTCCTTGGCGACCAGCGGCCACACGTCGCGCCGGAAGTCGACGGGACCGGGGCGGCCGGCGAGCTCCGCCACCTGGTCGGCGCCGAAGTGGTGCGGCAGCGGTGGGCGTTCGCCCCGCAGGGTGTAGCCGATCTTGGACCGGTACGGGACGCCCCGTCTGGAGCCGACGTACAGGACGGGCTCCCGGCCGGAGGGGACGTAGGCCCCGTTCTCGTACCGTCCGCCGCGTCCCTCGGTGAGCAGCACCATCAGGTCGACGAAGGCGAGGCCGAAGCCCCGCACGAGGACGGGCTCCCCCGGGGGGAGGGCGGAGAGGTCGGTGTCGGCGGTGAAGTCGGGAGGGAGGTGGACGAGTCCGTGGCGGTCGGCGAAGGCGGACAGCTCCCGCTGTCCGGCGTCCGGTTCGGCGTCGAGGTGCCCGACGGTGAGGACGACGAGGTCGGCGTTGAGCGGCTCGGCGCGTCCCTCGATCCGGACCTGCTGCGGGCCGCCGCGGGGTCCGGACACCCGCAGCGCGCGGCCGGTGTGCGCGTGGACGGTGATGCCGGGCGGGAGCGCGGCGACCGCCCGCTCGTAGACCCACCGCAGGTAGACGCTCTGCAGCCGTCGGCTGGGGAAGTCCTGGGCGCCGAGGGCGTGTATCTCCCGCAGGACCGCGGGGCCGGCGTCGACGGCGGTCCGCCCCTCGCGCACGTCGTCGGCCCAGGTGTGCAGGGCGGGGCCCGGGCGGACGGGGCCGTCCATCAGCACGGAGTCGTCGGTGAACATGGTGACGTCCTCGGCCATGGAGTTCATCCACAGCAGCGGGGACTGGTCCTGCCGCCAGATCCGGCCGCCGCCGGGCGGGTACGGGTCGACGAGGTGGATGTCCAGGGGGAGGCCGCCGTACAGCTCGGCGGCGTTGGCGGCTATGCGCTCGATGATCCCGGTGCCGCGCGGTCCGCCGCCGATGACGACGAGCGCCGGTGCGCCGGTCATCGGGTGCCCGCCGTGCCGCGTGCGTAGTGGCGTTCGACGTAGTACTGGCCGAGGGAGAGCAGGGAGGTGACGGCCACGTACCAGAGGGTGGCGACCAGCAGGAGGGGGATGACCTCGTAGGTGCGGTGGTAGACGAGCTGCACGGAGTACAGCAGGTCCTGCACGGCGATGATGCTGACGATCGAGGTGCCTTTCAGGGTCCCGATCAGCATGTTCCCCGCGGGCGGGACGATGGAGCGCATGGCCTGCGGCAACACGATCCGCCGGAGCCGGCGCCAGGGACCGAGGCCGAGCGACTGGGCGGCCTCCAGCTGGCCGCGTTCGACGGAGAGGATGCCGCCGCGGACCACTTCGGCGGCGTACGCGGCCTCGTGGAGCGTGAGTCCTATGACGGCGACGGTGACCGGGCCGAGCAGGTTGACGGTGCTGATGCCCAGGATCTGCGGGTAGAGGGCGCCGATGTTGAACCAGAAGAGCAGCTGGACCAGGATCGGGGTGGACCGGAACAGCCAGATGTAGCCCCAGCTCACGGCCTGGAGCACGCGGTTGCCGGAGAGCCTGAGGACCGCGAGCAGGGTGCCGAGGGCGAAGCCCAGCACCATGACGAGGCCGGTGAGCCAGAGGGTGAGGCCGAGGCCCCGGAGCACGGAGTCGGTCGTGAGGTAGGCGCCGACGACGTCCCACTGGAAGGCGTCGTTGCGTACGACGGAGACCAGGGCGCCAGCGAGGAGGAGCAGGACGAGGACAGCGGCCGCCCACCGGCCGGTTCGGCGTACGGGGACGATGCGCGGGGCGCTCTCCCCGGCATGTGCGTCCGGCGGGGCGGGAAGTGACGGGGCATGGGTTTCTGTCTGCGCGGACATGCGAAGGCTCCGTGGATGCAGAGATCGAACACGGGGCGTGCCTTCGACGCGTGACACAACGTGGACCGGGCCCCTCAGCGCCGGTCCGCCTCCGAGAAAAGCGTCACCCGGTGCCGTTGTCAAGCTTGTCCACAGTGTGAGCCGTACGTCTCACCTCGGTTGACGCGCAACCGGATGCCTGTTCCACTTGGGCCATGCATCCGCAGCTGTGGCTGGTCACCCGCTCCCACATCGACTTCGGTCGTGTGTGGTCCTGTTCCTGTTGAGCTGACCCCCCTGCGTCGTCGTTCCTCCCGCTCGCGCCTCGGGCGCTCGAGCGGACTTCCCCGCGTTCCTTCGCGCACACAACCTCGCTCCGCCCTCCCCTCGTACCGCTGATCTCCCGCCCCGACGCTCCGTGCCGCCCAGGCACCGGAGCGCGGTCGACGAACCCGGAGAAACTCCGCCATGCCCCGAACCCGGCACACCGCTGCCTTCGCGCTGATCACCGTGGCCGCCCTCTCGCTCATCGCGTGCGGGTCGGGTGACCCCGCCGCCGCGCCGGCCGGAGCCGGGGCAGCCGCCGGGGGGAAGACCCCGACGACCGATGTGGTCTCGTCCGTGAAGCGGGACGACGACGCGGCGAAGCTGCTGCCCGAGAAGGTGCGCGCCTCGGGCACCCTGTCCCTCGCGTCCAGCGTCGGCGCCCCGCCCGGGGCGTTCTACGAGGAGGACGGCAGGACGCTCGCGGGCGCCGACATCGACTTCGCGGACGCCGTGGCCAGGATGCTCGGGCTGAGGCTGAAGCGGGAGGTCGCCTCCTTCGAGGCGATCCTGCCGGCCCTCGGCAGCGGCAAGTACGACCTGGGCACCGGCAACTTCGGGGTGACGGAGGAGCGCCGCAGGACGATCGACTTCGTCACGTACATCAACGACGGGCAGGGGTTCGCCGTCCGCGACGACAGCGATCTGAAGAAGGTCACCGACCTCACCCAGCTCTGCGGGCTGACCGTCGGCACCGGCGCGGGGACCACCTTCGAGGCGACCCTGGAGGAGAACAGGCACCGGTGCGCCGACGCCGGCAAGAAGCCGTACGAGGTCAAGACGTACGCCGATCAGGCAGCGGTCTGGATCTCGCTCCGGCAGGGCCGCAGCGACGTCCTGATGTCCACGATCAACGGGCTGCGCTACGCCGTGGCGCAGCAGGAGGGGCTGCGCTTCCTCAACGAGTTCAAGCGGCTCGACGTCGGCTTCGCGTTCAAGAAGGGCACCCCGTTGGCGCCGGCCTTCCAGGCGGCGGTCAACGCCCTCAAGGCCGACGGCACCTACGACCGCATCCTGAAGAAGTGGGGCACCTCCGAGTCGGCGATCCGCACCTCGCAGATCTCGCCGCCCGAGATCGGGTGAGACCGTAAGGCGGCTGCCTGACGGACCGTCAGCAGTCGCACCCGCAGTCGCAGCCCTCGCAGCAGCTGCAGCAGTTGTTGCAGCAGTTGCACCCCTCGCCGCAGCCTTCACACCAGTCGCAGCAGTCGTTCTTGTGGCAGAGCCCCTCACGCTCCTGGCCGGTCCACGGGTCGTTAAAGGTGCCGGCACAGCACATCTGGCAGGTGCACGCGAGCCCGGCCCAGACCAGGCAGCCGGCGATCAGACCACGGCGGTTGCGGGGCGGCTCGGGCGGGAGGGGCGGCCCCGGAGGGCCGGCGGGCGCGTACGGATTGCCGGGCGGCGGGCCGAACGCCCCCGAGGGCGCACCGCCCGGCTGGTGGGAGCACGCCGTGGAGCCGAAGGCTCGGTCCACGGAGCGCCGCAGCTCGTGCACCAGGAGCACGTGCGCCAGTGCGGCGTCGGTGAACTCCGCGTCCCGCATCGCGAGGCGCACGCCGTGCAACGCGTCGTCGCACAGCCGGCGGGCCTCCGTCAGCGGTGTGCCGGTCGCGGTGAGCGGGTTCCAGGCACCCGACGCGGCGTCAGCTTCCCTGTCCTCCACGGCGTCCAGCAGGTGGGCGAGCCGGCCGAAGAGCCGGCCCGCCTCGGCGAGCGCGGCCGCGTTCTGCGGCTTGCCCGCGAGCACGGCGGTGTGCGCGAACGCCGCGGCCGTCGCCGTCTCGGTGGGTTCGGTGACCGCCAGGAGCGGGGTGCCCGGCCCGGCGAGGGACTCGATCCCGGTCTGCCGGTCGACGGCGTCGACGAGGACCGCCGTGTCGAAGCCGAGCTCCGCCCCGGTGCGTGCCCCGGCCCTGTCCCAGCCCGCCGCGACCCGGCGCGCGGCGGCGGCCACCGGCCGCCGCTTCAACAGTCCGTCCCGGTCGGCCACATGGTCGCGGACCTTCGCCGACGCCAGTACGAGCGACACGGCCGCGGCCAGCCTGGCGCCCTCCCCGCGGGCGACCGGAGCCGTCCGCATCGAGCGCAGCGGGCAGGGTCCCGCGGTGCGCCGACGCCCGTCCGAACGTTCGGCCTGAGCCTCCGTCAGGACCGAGACGATGAGGCCGTCGTAGTTCGTGACGACGCGTGCGAACTGGCCGTGGTCCGCCCGCAGAGCGAGGCACAACCCGCAGAGATGAGCCATCCACTCGGTCTTGAGCCCCTCGGAGAGCCGATGGGTACATGGCCTCACGATTCCGAACACAACGATCCCCCGGTAGCCGTTCATCCGACGAGCAGCGCTCGTGCACCTGCGCGGCGTGCATCGTATCGGGCGGTCCGTTCACCCGTACGCCCCCCATATCACCCGTACGGACCGGCTGGATCATATTTTCGTTCCGCAAGGCCCCTGATGCGGTAGGTACCCTGACGAATCGCCACATGTTCTGCACCAGTAGCGTCACGAATCGTCTGTGCGGCGACTATCCCCTTGGCGCTCGCTCCGCATCATGGACGACCATAGGGATAGGAAAGAGATACGGAACACCAACGAACCGCGGTGAGAGGAGGCGTCCATGGGATCGGTGCGCAAGGCGAGCGCCTGGCTGGGCCTCGTGGAGGACAACGACGAGCGGTACTACGACGACGAGTACTCCGAGGATGCTGAGACCGGCACGAATCAGCCATGGGTGACCGACCCCCGGGTCCGGGTCGCCTCCGAGAAGGCCGAGGACACGGGCCGCCGGATCGCCACGGTCACCCCGGACAGCTTCCGCGACGCACGCGCCATCGGTGAGCTCTTCCGGGACGGTGTTCCGGTGATCGTCAACCTCACCGCCATGGATCCGGGTGACGCCAAGCGCGTCGTGGACTTCGCCGCGGGTCTGATCTTCGGACTGCACGGTTCGATCGAACGCGTGGCGACCCGGGTCTTCCTGCTGTCCCCGGCCCACACCGAGGTGGTCAACGGCGAAGCCGGCGGCCGGTCGGCCGACGGCTTCTTCAACCAGAGCTGAGCGAGGTGCTCGCCGGACGCCCTACCGGAAGGCGTCCAGACCGGTGAGCGCCTTGCCCAGCACCAGCTGGTGCATCTCGACGGTCCCCTCGTAGGTGAGGACCGACTCCAGGTTCGTCGCGTGACGCATCACCGGGTACTCCAGCGAGACTCCGTTGGCGCCGAGGATCGTCCGCGAGGTGCGGCAGATCTCGATCGCCTCCCGCACGTTGTTGAGCTTCCCGAAACTGACCTGCTCCGGGCGGATCCTTCCGGCGTCCATACGGCGGCCCAGATGGTGGGCGAGCAGGATGCCCTTGTGGAGCTCCAGGGCCATGTCCGCGAGCTTGGCCTGGGTGAGCTGGAATCCTCCGATCGGCCGGCCGAACTGCGCACGGGACTTCGCGTAGTCCAGTGCCGCCTCGAAACTGGCGCGCGCCGCGCCCATGGCTCCCCAGACGATGCCGTAGCGGGCGTGGCTCAGACAGCTGAGCGGCCCCCGCAGCCCGGTGGCCCCGGGCAGGACCGCGTCGGCGGGCAGCCGGACGCCGTCCAGGACCAGCTCGCTGGTGACCGAGGCGCGCAGCGACCACTTGTGCCTGATCTCCGGGGCGGAGAAGCCGGGGCTGTCCGTGGGCACGACGAATCCGCGGATCCCCGAGCCGCCGCCCTCCTCGTCGGTCTGCGCCCATACGACGGCGACCCCGGCCACCGACCCGTTGGTGATCCACATCTTGCGGCCGGTGAGGACCCAGTCCGTGCCGTCCCGCTCGGCGCGGGTCCGCATCCCCGCGGGGTCGGAGCCGTGGTCGGGCTCGGTGAGACCGAAGCAGCCGATGGTCTCGCCGGCCGCCATGCCGGGCAGCCAGCGCTCCTTCTGCTCCTCGGAGCCGAAACGGTGGATCGCGTACATGGCCAGGGAGCCCTGGACGGAGACCAGCGAGCGGATGCCGGAGTCGGCGGCCTCCAGCTCCAGACAGGCCAGGCCGTACTGGACGGCGCTCGCGCCCGCGCAGCCGTACCCCTTGAGGGACATGCCCAGCGCGCCGAGCGACCCCAGTTCGCGGGCCAGCTCGCGGATGCCGGGGAGTTCGCCGTTCTCGTACCACTCGGCGATGTGCGGCAGGACCCGGTCCGCGGCCCAGGTGCGCACGGTGTCCCGGATCGCCAGGTCCTCGGGGTCGAGGAGATCGTCGATGCCGAGGGGGTCGCCCGGATCGAACGGCGGGGCCTTCGAGGGCTCCGACGGCTTCACGGACTCGGTGGTGGACATGAGTGCCTCCGGCGGCTCGCTCGGTACAGAAACACGCCACGGTACTGAAACTAGCAGTGATAGTTACGGCGCCGTGCCGACGGTACGGCTCAGCGTGCCGCCCGTCCAGAGCCCGTGACCTCGGCGGGTTCACGCCGGGAGGGCGGGGGGACCCGCCGCCGTCCCGGACCGTCGGGCGCCGGGACGGGACGTGCCTCGTGGTGTGCGGCGGCCTGCTCCGGCACCGCGGCGGTCCGGTCCTCGCAGGCCCGCTTCGCCTCGGTGCAGTCCATGACCCGCGGCAGTCGCAGCGCCGCCAGCGCCCCGAGCAGCAGCAGGCCTGCGCTGACCAGCAGCGTGAGGTGGAGACCGTCGACGAAGGCGTGCCGGGCGGTGTTCCGCAGCAGGTCGCCCAGCGGGCCGCCGAGCCGGCCGGCCACCTGGTAGGCCTCGCCCAGCGAGTGCGAGGCGGCCGATCCCGCCGCCGGGGGGACGCCCTCCTCGTGGACCCGGGAGAGCCCGGGGGCGTAGGCCGCGTTCATGACACTGCCGAGCAGCGCGATCCCCATGCCCGCACCCAGCTGGTACGAGGTCTCGCCGATCGCCGCCGCGCCTCCCGCGCGCTCTGCGGGGACCTCGCTCAGCATCGATTCGTACGCCCCGAACAGCGTGGACTGGAGCCCGAACCCCAGCAGCACGAACCCGGCGGTGAGCAGCACCGGCCGGTCGTGCTGGCCCATCAGGGTCAGCAGGAGCACCGAGGCCGCCGTCAGGACGAAGCCCCAGCCGACCATCCGGCGGGGACCGACACGGCTGAGGGTGTACGAACCCGTGGCACCGGCCGCCATCGCGGCGAAGGTCAGCGGAAGGAGCCGCAGGCCGGTCTCCAGCGGGCTGAGGTCCAGGACGAGCTGGAGGTACTGGACCGCGATCAGCTCCAGGCCGACCAGGGCCAGCATGGCGAGCACGATGCAGCCCACCGCCGTGCTGAAGGCGGGCCGGGAGAACATCGCGATGTCGATCAACGGGTGGGTACGCCGCTTCTGCCTGCGCACGAAGAGCACGACGAGCGCGGCTCCGACGAGCAGGGGGACGAGCGTGGCGGGGTCGGTCAGCCCCTCCCGCCCGCCGATCCGCTTGATCCCGAGAACGACCCCGAGCACCCCGGCGGCGGCCATCAGCGCGCCGAGCACGTCCCAGGGGCCGTCGCTCTCCCCCCGGGACTCCGGCAGCAGCCAGCGCGCGACCGGGAGGATCAGCGCCATGAGCGGGATGTTGATGAGGAAGACCGAACCCCACCAGTAGTGCTCGACGAGGAAGCCGCCGATGACCGGCCCGGTGGCGGCGCCGACCGCGGCCACCGCGGTCCATATGCCGATGGCCATGGCCCGCTCGCGGCGGTCGGGGAAGACCTGGCGCAGTATCGACAGGGTGGCCGGCATGATCATCGCGCCGCCCACACCGAGCAGGGCGCGCGCCGCGATGAGCACACCGGGCGAGTCCGCCGTGGCGGCGAGCGCGGAGGCGATCCCGAAGAGGGCGTAGCCGAGGAGGAGGACGCGCCGTCTGCCGATCCGGTCACCCAGCGTGCCGAAGAGGATCAGCAGCGAGGCGCAGACCAGCGGGTAGGCGTCCACGATCCACAGCAGGCCGACGGCGCTGGGCCGCAGGTCCTCGGTGACGGCGGGTACGGCGACGTGCAGCACGGTCGCGTCGAGCGCGACGAGCAGCAGGCTGAGGCAGAGGACGACCAGGACGGCCCACCGGTTGGCACCGTCGGCTGCCGCGCGCAGCCTGCTCGCGGCCGTGGACGTCCCGCTCATGTACGTACCTCCCACAGTGTGTCCCTCGCGCTCGGCAGACCCGCTGGGGATCCGGCTCCGGCATCCCCCGGCCCGGCATCGACGGGCGAGTGAGCCGTCAGCGTACGCGAGTTCCCGGTGGTCACGCGTGGTGCAGCTCATACGTTCACCGGGCACCCGGTGTGGCGTACACCACGTCACCGCCTGCACCCGGGGTGACGTCCGGACCCGCACACCGGTGTCCCGGGCAGGCACGGTCCGCCCGGACGGCAGCACCCGTGAATGAGCCCGCGGCCACGTCGCGCGGCCGCGCGCAATCATTTCAGCGACCCTCAAACATTTCTGCGAATAGCAGCCGGAACGAATAGCCGACGACCCGAAGACATTCCCCGGAGCGCGGGGAATGGATACCTGCCTGAGACAAAGTCCACATCACATCGTCATCACAAAGACGCGGGATCGGCCGGATCACACACTCACTCGCTGTAACGTCCATTGCGTGCGTACCGACATCTTTGCCCGTCTGGACCGGGAGCCGGAACCGCCGAAGATAGAGACCCCGCGGATGAGCCGTCACCGCATCGCTCTCTTCGGCGGGACTTTGGCGTTCTATCTCGCCATCGTCCTCGCCGTGCTCGTCTCGTCCTGGCTGGTGGCCCTCGACTGGAAGGTCATGCTGTTCCGGCCGTACCAGCAGTGGCCGGAGCTCCACGCCTTCCTCGACTACTACGTCGTGCTCGGCCAGCGTGGCCCGACGGCCGTGATGGTCGCCTCCTGGCTCGGCTGGCGCTCCTGGCGGCAGCACACGCTGCGCCCGCTGCTCACCCTGGGCACCTCCCTGCTGCTGCTCAATCTGTCGGTGGGGGCGGTCAAGCTCGGCCTGGGGCGGCTCGGACCGCACTACGCCACCCAGATCGGCTCGGCGGAGCTCTTCGCCGGCGGCGATATATTTCCTTCGGGACACACCGCCAATGCCGTGGTGACCTGGGGAATCCTGGCCTATCTGGCGACCACACCGCGCGCCAGGCGCTATCTGTCGGCCCTCTCCGCCTTCGTCTCGCTGGGCGTGGGTCTCACCACCGTCTACATCGGCACCCACTGGCTCAGCGACGTCCTGCTGGGCTGGGCGGCCGGGCTGCTGATCCTGCTGGCCCTGCCGTGGTTCGAGCCGCTGATCACCCGCACCGAGGCCTGGATCCTCGCGGTGCGTGAGCAGTGGCGGGCCCGTCGCCGGCTCCGGGAGTCCGTTCCGCCGGCCCCCGTGAGTCCGGAGCCGGTCCTGCTGCCCCGCACACCGGGCAGCGGGACGGGCCCCGAGGCGGCGGCCCGGGAGGCCATGAACAGCAGGAGCACGGCATCCGGGGCGGCGGCTCGTGCGGGCACGGCGGCCCGCGCGCGGGCGCACCAGGGACACCCGGTGCGCGCGGAGCGTACGCCGCCGGCCGGCACGCGCCGTCCGCCGCACGCGGAGCGTCCTCCGCGGAGCAGCGCGGGTCCGGCCCGGCCGGTGGCGGGCGGCCCGGTGGCTCCCTGACCGCCGCACCCCAGGCACCTGCGCGGACGCCGGACGCACCGGCTCCCGCACACGGCGAAGGCCCCGACTCCGGTCGGGGCCTTCACTCGTCGGGGGCCGGGTTCAGCCGACCCAGCAGCGGGTCACGGTCGAGGCGTCCACCTCGAAGTTGATGCGCCCGCCGCGGAACTCCATGGTGATGACGGTGCCCGGCGGGAGAGCGCGGACCGTGCTCCAGCCACGGGCTCTGGCCTGCCGTTCGGCGGCCTCGGCGTCGAGGCCGACGTACGAGTCGGTGGTGTCTTCCGGCTGGGCGGGAGGGGTCGGTACAGGTGCCATACGTCTCACCGTAGGCCGCCTCGCGCCCCGGCGGAAGCGGTGGCGGCCATGGGTCCTACGCATCCCCGTGTACCCCGCCTGTCACGCTTGTGTCACAGGACGTCCACGCTCGTGCACGCCCGCCCCCTTCACCCGAATGGACAGCGGGGCCGCCCCGTAACCCGTCGACCGGCTCCGCCGAAAAGCCACGGAGGGTCACCGGGCGGGAATTGCCGCAGGCCGGGTATGGCGCGGTCCATTTACGCCGGGCGTCCAGGGAAATCGAATTACACGGACAGGTCACCGGGAATTCACTTTCCCTTGTGCGAGCCTTACTCGCGCCCGCCCGGCACCCGTCGATCCCCGGGCCCAGGAGTGCCCGGACCGTCGCGCCGTCCGGTGCCATGCGGAATGCAACCGTCCGGGCCGCGGCGCCCGGAACCGTGGTTCCGGGCGCCGCGGGCTCAGGCCCGGCCTCTCCGGATCGCCGCGCCCGCCTTGTGACGCAGCGCGTACGCCCCGTCCAGCACCGCGCCCCGGGAGCGGTGGACCGCGCCGCGCAGCACGCCCTGCGACCGCCGTCTCCCGCCCCGGGCGGCCAGCTCCGAGAAGAGCCTCTCGTGCCGCTCGGCGATCGGTGCGGGGTCGAACCGTGCGGCGGAGGCCCGTGCCGCCCGGCCCATCCGGTGCCGCAGCGCGTCGTCGTCGACCAGTCCGAGCAGCGCCTCGGCGAAGGCGCCGGTGTCCCCCAGCGGCACGAGGCGGCCGTCGGTGCCGTCGTCGATGATCTCGGCGGGCCCGTGGGGACAGTCGGTGGCCACGACCGGCACACCGCAGCGCATCGCCTCCACGATGGTCATGCCGAACGACTCACGCTCGGAGGTCACGGCCGCGATGGAGTTCCTGGGCCACTCCGCCTCCATCGGGTCGACCGATCCCATCAGGAACACGCGGTCCCGGAGTCCGAGCTCGTCGACGAGCCCGCGCAACGGCTGCTGCTCGTCGCCCGACGCGTCGCCGGCGCCGTAGATCCGCAGCCGCCAGTCCGGGCGCACCGCCGCGACCTCCGCGAAGGCCCGGATCAGTACGTCGTAGCGCTTGACCCGGTGCAGCCGGCCCGCCGCCACGATCCATCTGGCGTCGCAGTCGGCCGGCGGGCCGGCCGGCTCGGGCACGCTGTTCGGGATGGCCTCGATCCGCACGCCGGGGAGCCTGAGCCTGGTGCGGTAGTCCCGCGCGTCGGCCTCGGTGACGGTCGTGACCGCGTCGAGCAGGCCGTACCGGTGGCTTATCTCCCGGCGGAGCCGGTAGCCGTGGCTCTCCAGGGTGAGGTGCTCCTGGCCGACGCGCACCGGGCCGCGCCGCGCCTGCCGGCTGATGTGGACGTTCAGACCGGGTCGCGTGCCGATGACGACATCGGACTCCAGCGCGGCCAGATGAGCCGCGATACGACTGTCGGTGAGCCTGCTGTACTGCCTGTGGCGGGTGTCGCCCCGCGGGAACACCGATGCGGGCAGGGCGTGTTCGGCGGTCTCCCCCTCGTACCCCGGACTCGCCTTGCGCAGGTCCACGAGGTGGCTCATCCGCACCCCGGCGGGTGCCCCGAGCTTCGGGTCGTCGCGGTGCCGGAAGACGGAGACGACCTCGACGTCGTGCTGCTCCGCCAGGGTCCTGGCGAGCGTGAAGGTGGTACGGATCGTTCCCCCGATGCCGTACGCGTTGTGAAGCAGAAAAGAAATGTGCATTACGTAGTCGTTTCCCCTGATCGACTGGTCTGCGACGGACCTTACGCGGGGTCGGATGGCGACACGGCTTTCGCACACGAGTCGTACAGACCCGTGACGTTTCGAACAAGCACCGGCGCAGAAGGGGCCATTGTCCGGAATGGCGAACTCCGGATCTCCGGAGCGGACTTCCGGTTCTGCGGCCCGCCGGCTCCGGTGTCCACTCCCCCCGATTCGCGCGTGACCCCGGCCCCCGGTCTTCCGTTGTCTTCATGAGCCGGGAACCGCCCGGCTCACGCACCGAGTTCGAGGAGCCACCCGTGCCGCGCATGCTCGACGTCAGCGAGGACGTACGCGCCGAGATCGGCGATGCCGAAGCCGACCGGCTGCTCGTCGGCGACAGTGCCCCAGGCAGTTACGACTGCACCTCGTGCCGCACCCCCGGCGACTCCGACCAGGAACGCACCAGCACGGTGCTGTTCGTGGGCGACGAGACCGCCGTGCTCGCCTTCGCCCACGCGACCTGCATCCCCTCTCAGGTCGTCCAGGTCGCGGAGGACCAGCTCCAGGGCGCGGTGCGGTCCATCACCGGCAGCGAGCCACAGAATCCGGAGGGCCTCATGCCCGAACAGGCCGTCCTCGGCATCACCAGCGGTCTCGTCCTCATCGAGGACGACCTCCGCCCGGCCCTGGTCGTCGAACCGACCGGGCCGATCGCCCGGCCGGGCACGGACGGCAGCGGCGGCGACCAGTTCCTCCAGCTCCTGCTGGAGCAGGGCTTCCTGCCGACGCCTCATCTGAACCGGCTGCCGGGTGTCCTGCCCGGCTGGTCGGTCCTCCTGGCCATGGGCCGGCTGCACGCCGTCCTGCAGCCGGGCGCCGGCGGCGGGAGCCCCGTCGCCTGGTGGCAGGCGCACCAGCCGCTCCAGGTCACCGAGGGGTGGAGGACGGCCGCCAACAAGGCGCAGAGCGTGCTGGTCTTCGCCGCACCGGCCGGTTCCATCGGCCAGCAGCCGCGCGAGGACCTGCTCCGTGACGCGCTCGACAAGGCCGCGGTCAACGGGCTGCTGGTCGCCGCGACGATGCCGCTCGCCGGAACCTGAGCATGTCCGTACCGCCCTCCTCCGCCCGCCGGACAGCGTTTTCTCGGTCCGGCCCGCATCCGACGGGCGGTGAGGTCGTTGGCACCTACGTGCACTCATACGACCCTTCTCGCCAGCAGCAGACCCCGATCCCGGCCATGCGTCCGTCGCAGGACCCCTCGGGCGGTAAGTCCCCCACCCCGATCTACGACGCCCTGTACTCCGAGTACAGGCGATCGTTCCGGGCGCTTCCCGGGGACCGCACCGGCGAGGAGAATCTCGGCTTCAGAACGTTCGGCATCGGGATGTTCGGCAGCCGTGCACCGCTGGGCGGCCGGACGGCGGCGAACGCCCAGGGGAGCCACAGCTCCGGCGGTGGGTCCAACCCCGGTTCCTGGCAGCGCGTGGGACGGCACGCGGGGCGTGCACGCCCGGCGGCCCTGCCGCCCGGGGCCGCCGACGCCTGAGGTGCACGGCGAAGCCCCGGACCGTCCGCTCCGCGCGGACGGTCCGGGGCTTCGCCGTGTTGTGGCCCTACTTCTTGCGGCCGCGCTTCTCGCGCACGCGTACCGAGATGTGCAGCGGGGTGCCCTCGAAGCCGAACTCCTCACGCAGCCGGCGTTCCACGAAGCGGCGGTAGCCGTGCTCCAGGAAGCCGGACGCGAAGAGGACGAACCGCGGCGGCTTGGTGCCCGCCTGGGTGCCGAACAGGATGCGGGGCTGCTTGCCGCCGCGTACCGGGTGCGGGTGGGAGGCGACGATCTCGCCGAGGAAGGCGTTCAGCCGGCCGGTGGGGACACGGGTCTCCCAGCCCTCGATCGCCGTCTCGATCGCCGGGACGAGCTTCTCCATGTGCCGGCCGGTGACGGCCGAGACGTTGACGCGCGGCGCCCAGGAGATCTGGGCGAGCTCCGTGTCGATCTCGCGCTCGAGGTAGTAGCGGCGCTCCTCGTCGAGCGTGTCCCACTTGTTGAAGGCGATCACGACGGCACGGCCCGCTTCGACGGCCATGGTGACGATGCGCTGGTCCTGGACGCTGATGGACTCGCTCGAGTCGATCAGGATGACGGCGACCTCGGCCTTCTCCACGGCGGCCGCGGTGCGCAGCGAGGCGTAGTAGTCCGCGCCCTCCTGGAGGTGCACCTTGCGGCGGATACCGGCCGTGTCGATGAACTTCCAGGTGATGCCGCCGAGGTTGATCAGCTCGTCGACCGGGTCGCGGGTGGTGCCGGCCAGTTCGTTGACGACGACGCGGTCCTCACCGGCGACCTTGTTCAGCAGGGAGGACTTGCCGACGTTCGGGCGGCCGATGAGCGCGATGCGGCGGGGGCCGCCCAGCGCGGTGCCGAAGCTCTGCGCCGGGGCCTCGGGCAGGGCCTCCAGGACGGCGTCCAGCATGTCGCCGGTGCCGCGGCCGTGCAGGGAGGAGACCGGGTGCGGCTCGCCGAGGCCGAGCGACCAGAGCGCGGTGGCGTCGGCCTCGCCGCTCTGTCCGTCGACCTTGTTCGCGCACAGGACGACGGGCTTCTTGGCCTTGCGCAGCAGCCTGACGACGGCCTCGTCGGTGTCGGTCGCGCCGACCGTCGCGTCGACGACGAAGACGACCGCGTCGGCCGTCGAGATCGCGTACTCAGCCTGGGCGGCGACGGAGGCGTCGAGGCCCAGCACGTCCTGCTCCCAGCCGCCGGTGTCGACGACCTTGAAGCGGCGGCCGGCCCACTCTGCCTCGTAGCTGACCCGGTCGCGGGTGACGCCGGGCTTGTCCTGGACGACTGCCTCGCGGCGGCCGATGATCCGGTTCACCAGGGTCGACTTGCCGACGTTCGGGCGGCCGACGACGGCGAGCACGGGAAGCGGGCCGTGACCGGCGTCACCGATCGCGCCCTCGACCTCCTCGGGGTCGAACCCCTCCTGCGCGGCGAGCTCCATGAACTCCGCGTACTCGGCATCGCCAAGTGCTCCGTGCTCGTGGTCCGAGCCGCCGGAGTGAATCTGGTCGTTCATGAAGTCCGTTCCTCTTTGCATCATCATCGATGGGCCACGATCGCGCGGCCCACTACTCAAGTGTCACAGGCGTCCGGTGAGACGCCTGGCGTTCCCCAGGTGGGCGGTCAGCTCACCCTGGATGCGCAGCGTCGCCTCGTCCAGCGCTTTCCTGGTCCGCCGCCCGCTGCCGTCACCGGCCTGGAAGGCGTCGCCGAAGACGACGTCGACCCGGCTGCGCAGCGGAGGCAGTGCCGATATCAACCGTCCACGGCGCTCGGTGCTTCCCAGGACCGCCACGGGGACGATCGGCGCCCCGCCGCGCACCGCGAAGTACGCCAGCCCCGCGCGCAGGGAGGCGAAGTCGCCCTCGCCCCTGGTGCCCTCGGGGAAGATGCCGAGGACCCCGCCGTCGTCCAGCACGCCGAGTGCCTGCGTGATGGCGTTGCGGTCGACGGTCGTACGGTCCACCTTCAGCTGCCCGATTCCGCGCAGGAACGGGTCGAGGGGGCCGACGAACGCCTCCTTCTTGATCAGGAAGTGGACGGGCCGGGGCGCGGTGCCCATCAGCATCGGTCCGTCGAGGTTGTGCGCGTGGTTCACCGCGAGTATGACGGGTCCCGTGGTGGGGACGCGCCACGCACCGAGCACACGGGGCCTGAACAGCCCGTACATGAGCCCGATGCCGATACCGCGCCCGACGGCCGCTCCGCGCAGCGTCGGCGCGGCGGTGGCTGCGGTCACTTCGCGGCCTGCTTCTCCCCGACGAGGGTGACGACGCACTCGACGACCTGCGCGAGCGTCAGGTCGGTGGTGTCCACCTCGACGGCGTCCGCGGCCTTGGCCAGCGGCGAGGTCTTGCGCCCGGAGTCGGCCGCGTCCCGCTTGATCAGCGCCTCCCGGGTGGCGGCGAGGTCGGATCCCTTGACCTCGCCGCTGCGGCGGGCGGCGCGCGCCTCCGGGGAGGCGGTCAGGAAGATCTTGATGTCGGCGTCGGGCAGCACGGTCGTGCCGATGTCCCGGCCCTCGACGACGATGCCGCGCCCGGCCTCCGTGGCGATGGTGCGCTGCAGCTCCGTGATCAGGGCGCGCACCTCGGGCACGGCGCTGACGGCGCTGACCTTGGAGGTGACCTCCTGGGTGCGGATCGGACCGGAGGCGTCCTCGCCGTCGACGGTGATCGTCGGGGCGGACGGGTCCGTGCCGGAGACGATGACCGGCTTGGCGGCGGCCGTGGCGATCTCCGCCGCGTCCGTCACGTCGATGCCGTTGTTCAGCATCCACCACGTGATGGCCCGGTACTGCGCGCCGGTGTCCAGGTAGCTCAGGCCGAGCTGCGCGGCGACGGCCTTGGAGGTGCTCGACTTGCCGGTGCCGGAGGGGCCGTCGATGGCGACGATCACTGCGGCCGGGGCGGTCCGGGCGGCGGCGCTTACGGTTTCCACGGTGGTGGACACCTTCCTGGTACACGGGGACGGGCGGAGCGGGCCACGGGACGGCCTCCCCCAAGGTTACCGAGTGCGCGAAGCGGCTTTGTACCCCTGCCTCCGGGCCGTCCCCGGGCCCGTCACGGGCGGATCGACCAGCCGCGCTCGGCGAGGGCGGCGCTCAGTCCGGCAGCGGCGCTGGGCTCGACCATCAGCTGGACGAGTCCGGCCTGCTGACCGGTGGCGTGCTCGATGCGTACGTCCTCGATGTTGACGCCCGCCCGCCCCGCGTCGGCGAAGATCGCCGCGAGCTCGCCGGGGCGGTCGCTGATGAGCACGGCGACGACCTCGTACGACGCCGGCGCCGCGCCGTGCTTGCCGGGGACCCTGACGCGGCCCGCGTTGCCCCGCCGCAGGACGTCCTCGATGCCCTCGGTGCCCGTGCGGCGCTTGTCCTCGTCGGCGGACTGCAGGCCGCGCAGCGCCCGTACCGTCTCGTCCAGGTCGGCGGCGACGCCGGCGAGCACGTCGGCGACCGGGCCGGGGTTGGCGGAGAGGATCTCCACCCACATCCGGGGGTCGGACGCCGCGATGCGGGTGACGTCCCTGATGCCCTGGCCGCACAGACGTACGGCGGTCTCGTCGGCCTCCTCCAGCCGGGCGGCGACCATCGAGGAGATCAGCTGCGGGGTGTGGGAGACCAGGGCGACGGCCCGGTCGTGGGCGTCGGCGTCCATGACGACCGGGACGGCGCGGCAGAGCGCGACCAGTTCCAGGGCGAGGTTGAGGACCTCGGTGTCGGTCTCCCGGGTCGGTGTGAGGACCCAGGGGCGGCCCTCGAAGAGGTCGGCGGTGGCCGCGAGCGGGCCCGAGCGCTCCTTGCCGGCCATGGGGTGCGTGCCGATGTACGGCGTGAGGTCGACGCCGAGCGACTCCAGCTCACGGCGCGGGCCGCCCTTGACGCTGGCGACGTCGAGGTAGGCCCGGGCGACCCCGTCGCGCATGGCCGTGGCGAGCACCGAGGCGGTGTGGGCGGGCGGCACGGCGACGACCGCGAGGTCGACGGTCCCCTCGGGCGCCTCGTCCGTACCCGCGCCGAGCGCGGCGGCGGTGTGCGCCGAGGACGGATCGCGGTCGACGAGGTGCACCTGGACACCGCGCCCCGCGAGGGCGAGGGCGGCGGAGGTGCCCACCAGGCCGGTGCCGATGACGAGGGCTGTTCTCACTGGGCGATGTCCTTGCGGAGGGCGCCGGTGGCGCCGAGGTAGACGTGGCTGATCTCCGCCTTGGAGAGATACGTCTCGACGTGGGCCATTATCCGGACCACCCGGGGCATGGCCCCCGCGATGTCGAGCTCCTGGGCGCAGATCAGCGGTACGTCGACGATGCCGAGGCCCCGGGCGGCGGCCGCCGGGAAATCGCTGTGCAGGTCGGGGGTGGCGGTGAACCAGACACTGATCAGGTCGTCGGCGACGAGCTGGTTGCGCTCCAGGACCGCGGTGAGCAGCTCGCTCACCCGCTCGTCCATGTGTCCGGCCTCGTCCCGCTCGAGCTGGACGGCTCCACGGACTGCTCGTACCGCCACGTCGTTCCCCTTGTCGCCTCGTGCTGCGTGCCCTTTCAGCCTAGAGGTGCGGCGGCGCCCCCGGTCACCGTGCTCTGTCCGTGAGACGCGGAGGCGGCGTGCACGGCGAGGAGCATGCGCCAGACCTGTCCGGCGAGCCGCTCGGGCGAGGCGTCGGTCCGGTCGTGCACCCAGTCGGTGAGCACGCCGGTGAACAGTCCGGCCACGGCGCTCGCGGTCAGGTCGTGGCCGCTTCCGGCGGGCCGTCGGCGGCGGAGCTCGTCGAGGCTCCGGCTGCGGAGTTCCCGGTGCAGCAGCTCGCCGAGGGGCCCGCCGCCGGGCCCCAGCAGGCTCCGGTACACGGCGGCCCCGGACCGGACCTCACGGAGCAGGGTGACGAGCTCCGCCGGCGGGGCCTCGGGGCCGGGCGGCGTTCGGTCCCAGGCGTGCAGGGCCTCGACCGCCTCCCGCACGACCTCCGCGCAGGCGTCCAGGGCGAGGGCGTGCAGATCGTCGTAGTGCAGGTAGAAGGTGGCCCGTCCCACGCCCGCGAGGCGCACCACCTCGGCCACGGCGACCCGGTCCGGAGGCCGCGTCCCGCACGCCTCCAGCAGCGCGGCCCTCAGCCGGGCGCGGGTGCGCGCGGTTCTCGGGTCACGGCTGCCGTCCGTCACCGGGGGCGTCACGGGCTCAGCCCGCCGCCAGCACGAAGGCCAGGGCGAGCGCGGCGGGCGCCGCCTGGACGTACAGGATCTTGCGGCTGACGGTGGCCGCCCCGTAGACGCCCGCGACCACCAGGCAGCTCAGGAAGAAGATCTGTGCCTGGTACCCGACGGGGTCGCCGGCGATCAGGCCCCAGACCAGCCCGGCGGCCATGAAGCCGTTGTAGAGCCCCTGGTTGGCGGCGAGCGTGGCGCTCCGCTCGGAGAACTCCTCGGTGGTGCCGAACGCCTTGCGGCCACGCGGAGTGTCCCACAGGAACATCTCCAGGACCAGGAAGTAGACGTGGATCAGCGCGACGAGCGCGACCAGCGCGTGGGCGGCGGTCTGCATGGCATGGCCTCCTGCTGCGATACTTTCTGGACGACTGTACAGGAAGTCTCCCCGCGGCCACCCGCCCGGTTGTTCCGTCCTCGGGAGAGCGGCCCGGCGACGATGCGGCTGCCCGCCGGGCGGATCACCGTCGAGGCTCCGGCACCCGGCTCGGGCTGGGCGCGTTACGCTGCCGCGCATGATCACTCCTGACGGCGCGCGGCTCGTGCGGGAGCACACCGTCTACTCCTGCGTGATGGGCTCCCGCGCCTTCGGCCTGGCCACGGCCGGCAGCGACACGGACCGGCGCGGGGTGTTCCTCGCGCCCACACAGCTGTTCTGGGGTTTCACGAAGCCGCCGTCCCATGTGGAGGGGCCGGCGGAGGAGCAGTTCTCCTGGGAGCTGGAGCGCTTCTGCGAGCTGGCCCTGCGGGCGAACCCCAACGTGCTGGAGTGCCTGCACTCACCGCTCGTCGAACGGATCGACGCCACGGGCCGGGAACTGGTCGCGCTGCGCTCGGCCTTCCTGTCCCGCAGGGCCCACGAGACGTTCGTGCGCTACGCCCTGGGGCAGCGGCGGAAGCTGGAGGCCGATGTCCGCGTGCACGGTGCTCCGCGCTGGAAGCACGCCATGCACCTGCTGCGGCTGCTGTCGTCCTGCCGGGACCTGCTGCGGACGGGCGAGCTGCGGATCGACGTCGGGGACGCCCGCGAGGGTCTGCTGGCGGTGAAGCGGGGCGAGGTCCCGTGGAGCGAGGTGGAACGCCGGATGACGCGCCTGGCCGAGGAGAACGACGAGGCCGCCGACCGCTCCCCGCTGCCGCAGGAGCCGGACCGGGAGCGCGTCGAGGACTTCCTGGTCCGGGCCCGGCGGGCGTCGGCGGCGGACGGCCTTCAGGGAACGGCGGGCACCCCCAGCCGCGCGTGAACCACCAGATCGTGCAGGGCGTCGAAGCCCGAGGGCGTCTCGGCGAGCCGTGAGGCGGCCTGCGCCTCGTCCAGCGCCGCGTGGAGCGCCTGGACGTCACGGGCGACGGCCGCCCCGTCCGCGAGGTGCGCCGCCCCGTGTTCCGCCTCCGTCTTCGCGTCGATCAGGGAGGGCAGGTAGGCCGGCGCGGCCACGTCGTCCAGCAGGGTCGGCAGATGCGCCACCAGCGTGCCGGTGCGCATGAGACGAATGCCGGTGAGCAGCGCGCGGAAGGTGTAGAGGAGCGGCTTCAGCTCGCCGGTCCGCTCGAACAGCCTCCACTGCGTACCCGCGAAGCCCCGGTAGTGGTGGGCGTGGTTGCGGGTCGTCACCGACGGTGCCAGTGCGGCGAGTTCGGCGTGCAGCGGCGTGGTGTGCACCACCAGCGGGGAGAGCAGCTGCTCCAGCACGTAGCCGTTGGGTTTCAGCATGAGGCGGACGAACTTGCGGAGGTCGTGGGTGACGAGGTCCATCTCGGTCCCGTCGTGGTCCCACATCCGGGACCGTGTCTCCTCCGGCGGGCGGAGGCCGACCAGGTCCTCTGCGGGCAGGACGTGGACCCCCCGCAGGTCCACGTCCGAGTCCCGCGAGGGGAAGCCGTACAGGTGGGCGCCCGAGACCGTGGCGAACAGGAGCGGGCTGGGCTCCCCGCCGAGTATCCGCGCCGGATCGATGTCCGGCAGGCCGGCCCCTCGCAGGAGCGTCGTGTCCATGTGCATAGATCAAGCGTCCCAGAGGGCGGCGAGCGACAGCAGGTCGCTGCGGTACTCGATGCGTTCCGACCACTCCTTGGGCCAGGCGCCCGCCCCCAGGTGCGCTCCCGCCAGGGCCCCGGTCAGGCAGGCGAGGGAGTCGGAGTCGCCCCGGGTGCAGGCGGCCCGGCGCAGGGCGGTGACGGGTTCCTCGGGGAAGAGCAGGAAGCAGTGCAGGGCCGTCGCGAGGGCCTCCTCGGCGATCCAGCCGTCGCCGGTCGCCTCGCAGGGATCGGTCTCGGGTGACGGGGCGCGCAGGGCGTCCTGGACCCGGGCGAGGGCGGTGAGGCACTCGTCCCAGCCGCGCCGGATGTACGCCTCGGGCGAGGGGTCGCCCGCGTACCGCCAGAGGTCGCCGAGCCAGCGCTCCGGGTAGCGGCTGCCGTGCTCGTAGGCGTAGCTGCGCAACTGGCCGACCAGGCCCATCGGTTCCGCTCCCTGGGCCAGCAGGAACACGGCGCGGGCCAGCAGGTCGGAGGCGGCCAGCGCGGTGGGGTGGCCGTGGGTCAGCGCGGCCTGGAGCTGGGCGGCTCCGGCACGCTGTTCCTCGCTGAGGCCGGGCACGAGGCCGACGGGGGCGACCCGCATGTTCGCTCCGCAGCCCTTGGAGCCGGTCTGGCTGGCTTCCTGCCAGGGACGGTCGCTGTCGAGCAGGCGGCAGGCGGTCATGCAGGTGCGGCCGGGCGCGCGGTTGTTGTCCGGCGAGTGGCACCAGTCGACGAACTCCTGGCGGACCGGCCCCACCAGGCGCGTCGGGGTGAGCAGCCCCCGGTCCATGGCGGTGCGGATCCCGCGGCCCAGCGCGAGGGTCATCTGGGTGTCGTCGGTGACGAACGCGGGCTTCGGCAGGGGCATCTGCCGCCAGGGCCCGCATTTCGCGAGGATCGACGGCACGTTGTTGAACTCGGTGGGAAAACCGAGCGCGTCGCCGAGCGCGAGCCCGGTCAGCGCGCCGGTGGCGGCCTGTTTGGTGAGAATCCGTGTCGGGATCATGATGTCCGTCCTTCGGGGCGTCCTTCCGGGCGCAGCAGTGGTGGATGGAGGGCGGTGGCTGCACCCGCCCGGTAGAGCGCGGCGGGTTTTCCCCGTCCGCCGGTGCGGCGCGGCGGTCCGTCCACGGCCTGCACGAAGCCGGGAGTGGTGAGGACCTTGCGCCGGAAGTTGGGCCGGTCCAGCTCCACGCCCCAGACGGTCTCGTAGACCTGCTGGAGCTCCCCGAGGGTGAACTCGGCGGGGCAGAACGCGGTGGCCAGGCAGGAGTACTCGAGCCTGGCGCCGATCCGGTCGTGCGCGTCGGCCAGGATGCGGTCGTGGTCGAAGGCGAGCGGCCCGGTGCCGTCCGCCTCCCACCACCGCGCGTGGACCGCGTCCCCGCCGCCCCGGGGTTCGGGGAGGTCCGGCACGAGCGCGGCGTACGCGACGGAGACGACCCGCATCCTGGGGTCGCGGTCCGGGTCGGTGTAGGTGCGGAGCTGTTCCAGGTGGAAGGCGCACACGGACTTCTGGGTGAGGCCGGTCTCCTCGGCGAGTTCGCGGCGGGCCGCGTCCTCGGCGGACTCCCGGGGGAGGACGAAGCCGCCGGGCAGGGCCCAGTGGCCCTTGAAGGGCGCCTGCCCCCGCTCCACGAGCAGGACGTGGAGCCGGGCGTCGCGGACCGTGAAGACGGCGAGGTCGACGGTGACGGCGAAGGGGACGAAGGCGTGGGGGTCGTATCCCTCGGGTGCGGTGCTCATCGTTTCTCCGGCAGGGGTGCGGTGAAGTGCCACCCGGTGGCGAGGAGCGCGTCCACGGCGGCGACCGCCGCGTCGAGGCGCTCGCGGTGCGAGCCGGTGATCTCGACGAACCGGCGTCCCGTGCGGGTGAGTTCGGCGCGGAAGCGGTCCGTCATCCAGGGCCGCAGCTCCTCGCCGTCGCGCAGGCCGTCGTCCTCGAAGGCGACGCCCTCGTGGTCGGTGAGCAGCCACAGGTGGTGGGTGAGCCGGTCGGCGGTCCTCTCGACGAGCGGGTTGCGCCCGCCGATGTAGCGCTCGTGCCAGACGGTGGTGGCGAAGGAGTCGGTGTCGCACAGGAGCAGCGGGGAGCCGGCCCGGGCGGCGGCCTCCTCCCTGGCGTTCTGGGTCTCGGCGATGAGGGGGAAGTCGTCGGTGGTGAAGGAGACGTCCTCCCACTGCGCGCCGGGCCACCGGCTCCGCAGGTCCGCCAGCTTCCGCTCGCTGAACTCCCGTCCGTACTCGTCGACGCACAGGGTCCGCGCCCAGACGCCGCCGCGCCGGCGGTAGTGCTCGGTCAGCGCCCTGGCCAGGGTGGTGGTGCCGGTCGACTCGGCGCCGAGGACGACCACGCGGCGGGCGAGGGCGGCCCGCACGGGGGGCTCCAGGTAGTCCCAGCAGCCCGCGGGGTCGGCGCGGACGGCGGTGCCGGACACGGGGAAGAGGGTGCGGCCGGGGTCGACGAGGACGGACTGCGCACCGAAGCGGCGGGCCAGTTCCTCACCGTACGACTCCGAGGTGAAGACGGCGTCGACCCGTTCGGGGACCGCCGTGGTGAACACCTCCATGTGGGCGTCCCAGACGGCGGCGTCGTGGAGGTCCATGGGGATGTCGTCGACCGCGCCCACCACCCGGACGTCGGGGTGGGCCTCCCTCATCCAGGCCACCCGGTCGGCGAGCGGGACGGATTCGACGGAGGCGGCGCAGACCAGGACCGTGAGTGTCTCGCACCGGTCCCGTGCGGTGCGGACGAGGTGGTGGTGGCCGGCGTGCGGCGGGTAGAACTTGCCGAGTACCAGGCCGTGTCCGTGGCGCTTCATGCCGGCACCTCCGCGTCCGCGCGCCGGGCGGACGCGAGGTCCCTGCTCCAGCCGCGCAGCCCGAGGACGCAGAGCGTGAGGAAGCCGACGTACAGCAGGGACGTCAGGTAGAGCTCCTTGTAGGCGTACAGCGGGATGTAGACCAGGTCGGCGGCGATCCACAGCCACCAGGACTCGACGCGCTTGCGGCACTGCCCGTACGTCGCCATGAGCGACAGGGAGGTGGTCAGGGCGTCCCAGAACGGCACGGTCGAGTCCGTGGCCCGGGACAGCAGCAGGGTCAGGCCGAGGGTCCCCGCCGCCCCCGCCGCGAGCAGCCAGGTCCATTCGGTGCGGGTCGTTCTCCGCACCGGCAGGACCGCGGTACCTGGTCCACCCCCGTGGGTCCAGGTCCACCAGCCGTACGCGGCGAGGGCGATGAAGACGATCTGCAGACCGGCGTCGGCGTACAGACCGGACTGGGTGAACAGCAGGACGAAGAAGAGGTTGTTGGCGATGCCGATGGGCCAGTTGGCGAGGTGCTGGCGGGCCACGAGCCAGACGCACAGCGCACCGCTGCCGAATCCCAGCACCTCGGTCCAGCTGACCGGGGTGTCCAGAACGGTCACCAGGGGTTGCTGCAGGGGGTCGAGTATGTCCGCGAGCGTCACGCCGTTCTCCTTCTTAATGGTCACTCTGACTATAAAGAAGAACCGGGGCGCGCGAAAGGCCCGCGGCCGGTTCCCGTTCGAAAAACTGAACGAGGAACCGGCCGCGGGCCGTTCGGGGTGGCAGGGGTGCTAGAGGCCGACCTCGCGCATCAGCATGCCCACCTCGGTGTTGGTCAGGCGGCGCAGCCAGCCCGACTTCTGGTCGCCCAGCGGGATCGGCCCGAAGGACGTCCGCACGAGCCGCTCGACCGGGAAGCCCGCCTCGGCGAGCATCCGGCGGACGATGTGCTTGCGGCCCTCGTGGAGGGTGACCTCGACCAGGTAGTTCTTGCCGGTGTTCTCGACGACCCGGAAGTGGTCGGCGCGGGCGTACCCGTCCTCCAGCTGGATGCCGTCCTTGAGCCGCTTGCCGAGGTCGCGCGGGAGCGGGCCCTGGATGGCGGCCAGGTAGGTCTTCTTCACCCCGTACTTGGGGTGCGTCAGCCGGTGGGCCAGCTCTCCGTGGTTGGTGAGCAGGATGATGCCCTCGGTCTCGGTGTCGAGACGGCCGACGTGGAACAGCCGCGTCTCGCGGTTGTTCACGTAGTCACCGAGGTTCTGACGGCCGTCCGGGTCACCCATGGTGGAGACGACGCCGGCCGGCTTGTTCAGCGCGAAGAAGAGGTACGACTGGGTGGCGACGGTCAGCCCGTCGACCTTGATCTCGTCCTTCTGCGGGTCGACGCGCATGCCCTGTTCCAGGACGATCTCGCCGTTCACCTCGACCCTGGCCTGCTCGATCAGCTCCTCGCACGCCCGGCGCGAGCCCATGCCGGCCCGGGCCAGGATCTTCTGCAGACGCTCGCCCTCCTGCTCGGCGCCCGGGTGCGTCTTCGGCGTCCGGATCTCGGGCTTGTCGGCGTACCGGTCGCGGTTGCGCTGCTCGATCTTGGCGTCGAGCTCCCGGGGCCGGGCGGGCGCGCCCTGGCGGCGGCCGCCCTTGCTCACGTTCTGCGCGGGCTTGGGGCCGCCCTTGGCGCCGCCGCGGGCCGCCGCGCCGCGGCCCTTGCGGGGGCCTCCGTCGCCGCCCGGCTTGTCGGAGCCCACGTCGTAACGGCGCTCCTCGGGACGGGGGCGGCGGGGGCGCTGCTCCTGCTTGTCGTCCCGCCCGGAGCCGGAGACCCGGGGGTTCGGGTTGCTGTTCCGGCCGGTGCCGCTGTTGTTCCTGCTGCCCGGGCCGCCGCTCCTGCCGCCGCCGCTGTTGCCGCCGCTGCCGCTTCCGCTGTTCCTGCCACTGCTTCGCATCAAAAATCCGTCTTGTCGTCTGCGTGAGTATCCGGGGTGTCCGGTGCGTCCGGATCGAACGACGGCACACCCTCTAGCGTCTCAGCCTCGATCGCGTCCGCCTCCGGGAGGAAGGGCGCGAGCTCCGGGAGCTCGTCCAGGCCTCGCAGGCCCATGCGCTCCAGAAAGTAGTTCGTCGTCCTGTACAGGATCGCACCTGTTTCGGGTTCCGCGCCCGCCTCCTCGACGAGACCCCTCTGGAGCAGGGTCCGCATCACGCCGTCGCAGTTCACTCCGCGTACCGCCGAGACCCTCGACCGGCTCACCGGCTGGCGGTACGCGACCACGGCGAGTGTCTCCAGCGCCGCCTGCGTGAGCCGGGCGTGCTGGCCGTCCAGGACGAAGCCCTCGACCGCCTCCGCGTACTCGGGACGCGTGTAGAAGCGCCAGCCGCCGGCGACGAGTCTGAGGTCGAAGCCACGGCGCTGCACGGTGTACTCGTCGGCCAGCTCCCGCAGGGCGTCCGCGACGGCCCTGCGCGGCCGCTGGAGGACCTTGGCGAGGTGCTCCTCGGTCGCGGGCTCGTCGACGACCATGAGGACCGCCTCCAGGGCGGGCCTGAGGTCGAGCCCGGCGACCGGGCTCCCGTGTCCGTCGTCGTCCGTCTTCATGTCCGTACGTCCTCCTCCGGCTCGCGCGCCTCTTGGTCGAACTCGTCCGTGACCACCGGTTCCGCGTCCTCGGCCCCCGACCAGCGCACCAGGAGGTCGCCGAGCGCCTCCTCCTGGTCGAGCGCGACGGCCTTCTCCCGGTAGAGCTCCAGGAGTGCCAGGAAGCGGGCGACGACCGTGAGGGTGTCCCCGGCGTCCTCGGTCAGCTCCCGGAAACTGATCTCTCCCTCCGCCCGCAGCCGGGCCACCACGATCTCCGCCTGCTCCCGCACACTGACCAGCGGGGCGTGGATGTGGTCGACGTACACCTGCGGCTCGGGCCTCGGCTGCATCGCCTTCACGGCGAGCCGCGCGAAACCCTCCGGTCCGATGCTGATCACGACCTCGGGCAGCAGCTCGGCGTGCTGGGGTTCGAGCCCGACGGTGCGGGGGTGGCGCCGGGACTCGGACTCCAGCCGGTCGCCGAAGATGTCCGCGATCCGCTTGTACGCGCGGTACTGCAGCAGCCGCGCGAAGAGCAGGTCCCGCGCCTCCAGGAGAGCGAGGTCCGCCTCGTCCTCCACCTCGGCCGTGGGCAGGAGCCGGGCGGCCTTCAGGTCCAGCAGGGTCGCGGCGACGACGAGGAACTCGGTGGTCTGGTCGAGGTCCCAGTCCGGTCCCATGGCCCGGATGTGCGCCATGAACTCGTCGGTGACCTTCGACAGCGCGACCTCGGTCACATCGAGCTTGTGCTTGGAGATCAGCTGGAGGAGGAGGTCGAAGGGCCCCTCGAAGTTGACGAGCCGCACGGTGAACCGCCGGTCGTCGACGGCCCCTCCCCCGGCCTCCACCGCGGCGGCCGTCCCCTCGGAGGAGGCCCCACCGGGTTCCGCCGCCTCCGTGGACCGGGGTGCGGCCGCGGGAGGGCCCTCGACGGGCTCGGCGGCGGCCGGCACGGCCGTGGAGGCCTCCGGGGGCCCGGACGGAGCCGCGGGGACCGCAGGGGCCGCGACAGGCGCCGGGAGAGCCGACGGACCCGGAGGAGCCGGCGCGGGCCGTATCCCCGGTCCGCGGCCGAGGGCACGGCGGGTCGGGCGGGGCGTGTCGTCGGCAGTCGGCATGTGCGGGGGTCCAAGGATGCGGCGGAGGGCGGGCGGCGGGCCCCGGGGGCGGGGCCGCCCCTACGGCGGCCCTCCCCCGGCAGGCTACCGGCGCGGCACCGCTCAGCGGCCCCGCAGCCTCCGTACGAGGATGCTCGCGTCGCCGCGCGACTCCAGGTCGGCCAGTACGACGGCGACCGCCTCCCGGACGATGCGCCCGCGGTCGACGGCCAGTCCGTGCTCACCGCGCAGCACGAGGCGCGCGTGCTCGAGGTCCATCAGTTCCTCGGCCGACACGTACACGGTGATCTTCTCGTCGTGACGCTCCCGGCCGCTGGGTCGGCGGTTCGCTCCGCGCCCGCCCCCGCCCCCGCGTCCGCGCTGCGGCTGGACGGTGGGAGCCGGCTCCTGCGGGGCCGCGCCACGGGTGCGGGGCTGGGCGGCTGCGGCGCGGTCGTCCCCGTCGCCGCGGTTGCGCGAGCCTCCGCCGTCGGCGTCGGCCGCCGAGTGCTCCTCCTGGGACGCCTCGGCGGGGGCGTCACCGCCGGTCGCCGCTCCGCCCTGGCCTCCGGCGTCCGGCGCCGGATCACTCGCTCCGGCCGGCGCGGGGATCCGCGCCTCGCCGTTCGCCTTGCGTCGCCGCTCGGCTGGGGACGAGGCCTGCAGGCCCACGCCCCCGGTGGTACGGAACAGCTCGTCGGCCCCCGGCAGACTCACTCGGCGTGACACCGGGCGAGCACCTCCCTGGCGAGCTGGCGATAGGCGGCGGCACCGACCGAGTTCGACGCGTACGTGGTGATGGGTTCACCGGCGACCGTGGTCTCCGGAAAACGCACGGTGCGGCCGATGACGGTGTGGTAGACGTGGTCGTCGAAGGCCTCGACGACGCGCGCGAGCACCTCACGGCTGTGGACCGTGCGGGAGTCGTACATGGTGGCGAGGATGCCGTCCAGCTCCAGCTCGGGGTTGAGCCTCTCCTGGACCTTCTCGATCGTCTCGGTGAGCAGCGCCACACCACGCAGCGCGAAGAACTCGCACTCGAGCGGGACTATCACCTTGTGAGCCGCCGTCAGGGCGTTCACGGTGAGCAGGCCGAGCGAGGGCTGACAGTCGATCACGATGTAGTCGTAGTCGGCCAGCAGCGGCTTGAGGGCGCGCTGCAGCGTCGACTCCCGGGCCACCTCGCTCACCAGCTGCACCTCGGCGGCGGAGAGGTCGATGTTGCTGGGAAGCAGGTCCATGTTGGGCACGGCCGTCTTCAGCAGGACCTCGTCGGCCGCCATGCCCCGCTCCATGAGCAGGTTGTAGACGGTGAGGTCGAGCTCCATCGGGTTGACCCCGAGGCCGACGGACAGGGCTCCCTGCGGGTCGAAGTCGACGAGCAGGACGCGCCGGCCGTACTCCGCGAGCGCGGCGCCCAGGTTGATGGTCGACGTCGTCTTGCCGACGCCGCCCTTCTGGTTGCACATCGCGATGATCTTGGCGGGGCCGTGATCGGTCAGCGGACCGGGGATCGGGAAGTACGGCAGCGGCCGGCCCGTCGGGCCGATCCGCTCGCGGCGCTGGCGAGCGGCGTCGGGCGCGAGGGTGGCCGCGTACTCCGGATCGGGCTCGTATTCGGCATCGGGGTCGTAGAAGTGCCCCTCGGGCACCTCGGCGAAGTCGGCGAAGTGGGAGGTCTCTCGGCCACTTTCGTTGCCGGCCATGGCGTTCACGTGTAGGCCGTCCATCATCTGGGGGGCTGTCGTCATGTGCTGTTGGGTGGCGAAGGTGCGGACCGCGACGGAGCCGACAGCTTCGAGCCCGATCGGGCTCAGACCCCGTGCAGGCATCCCTGGTTGACCACCCCCGGGAGTAATTGTCGACTCATTCACAAGTCGTCTTACCTCCTTGGATGTGACCAGGACACTTATCGATAGGTCAGCGTGGCACCATGCCGACGATTGGCGACTCTATGGCGTGTCACCGGTTCGCAGCAACACAATCCACCGGACCCGGCCCGTTGTGTCGGCAATCGAACACCGGTCTGTCAAGAGCGTGGAGCACTCCGAGCGCATCTTTCCCAGGGGTGCAAATCGGGTGCGGGGTCACGACTCCGGCGAGTTGGACCGAAGCCTCTCATGCGTCCGGCCGGACCTTGCTGGGCAAGGTCCGGCCGGACGCATGAGGTTGACGGAGAGGGTTGACCACTCAGCCGAGGAGCGTGCTCAGTTCGACGTGGTCGAGACCGTGCGCCTCGGCGACCTCGCGGTAAACCACCTGGCCGTCATGGGTGTTGAGACCCTTGGCGAGCGCGGCGTCGCGGCGCAGGGCCTCGACCCAGCCCCGGTTCGCGAGCTCCAGGATGTAGGGCAGCGTGGCGTTGGTGAGCGCGTAGGTGGAGGTGTTGGGCACCGCACCCGGCATGTTCGCGACGCAGTAGAAGACCGAGTCGTGGACCGGGAAGGTCGGCTCGGCGTGCGTCGTCGGATGCGAGTCCTCGAAGCAGCCTCCCTGGTCGATCGCGATGTCGACAAGAACACTTCCGGGCTTCATCCGGGCGACGAGCTCGTTGGTGACCAGCTTCGGTGCCTTCGCACCCGGGATCAGCACGGCGCCCACGACGAGGTCGGCCTCGACGACGGCCTTCTCCAGCTCCAGGGCGTTGGAGACGACCGTGCGCACCTTCGTACCGAAGACCTTGTCCGCCTCGCGCAGCTTGTTGATGTCCTTGTCGAGCAGCGTGACGTGGAAGCCGAGCCCGACGGCGATCTGCGTGGCGTTCCAGCCGGAGACCCCGCCGCCGATGACGACGGCCCTGGCCGACCCGGTGCCGGGGACACCGCCGGGGAGCACACCCCGCCCGCCGACCGAGCGCATCAGGTGGTACGCGCCGACCTGCGGGGCGAGACGGCCGGCGACCTCGGACATCGGGGCGAGCAGCGGCAGCGCGCGGGTCGCGGTCTCGACGGTCTCGTAGGCGATGGCGGTCGTGCCCGACTCGAGCAGGGCGTCCGTGCACGCGCGGGAGGCGGCGAGGTGGAGGTAGGTGAAGAGCGTCTGGCCCTTGCGGAGGCGGTGGTACTCCTCGGCGACGGGCTCCTTGACCTTGAGCAGCAGGTCCGCGGCGGCCCAGACCTCGTCGGCGGTGGGCAGGATCTGCGCGCCGGCGGCGACGTACTCCGCGTCCGGGATGGAGGAGCCCTCGCCCGCATGCCGCTCGACGAGGACCTGGTGGCCGTGACGGACGAGCTCATGCACTCCGGCAGGGGTGATCGCCACCCGGAACTCGTTGTTCTTGACTTCGCGGGGGATGCCGACCTTCACGTCGATCACGGTCCTTGGCTCGGAGAGTCGCTCGGGCATAACGGGATGTACCCGCATGAACCAAGCATAGGGGGAGACACCGCGGTGATGTGCGGCAGAGCCATCATTAATGAAGGAGTTCTCACTGTCTAGCCTTACAAAGCATTAAGTTTCACTCGAAGCACTACGGATTTCGTAGGCCGACCCCTCCTCGCCGAGCAGTCTGTCCGCCGTCGCCCGGTGCAGCCGGGCGGCCGCCGGGTCCCCCAGCCGGTCCAGAGTGTCCGCCAGCCTGAGCTCCAGGGCGGCCTGAAGCCGCACGTCACCCGCCCCGCGAGCCAGGTCGACCGCCTCCCGGCAGGTGTGGAGCGACTCCTGCGGCCTGCCCGCGTACTCCTGAACCCGGGCCGCCTCGCTGAGCGCCCGCGCCTGGGCGGACCGGTCCCCGAGCCTGCGGTGGCCGGCCGCCGCCGCGCGCCAGTCGCGCAGCGCCTCGCCGTAGCGGCCGGCGTAGGTGTGGACGGCTCCGAGCCGCCCGTACAGCCGTGCCGCGTCGGCCCGCTCCCCCTGCGTGAGCCTTTGCGCGAGCGCCCTGCCGTACCAGTCGGACGCCCGGTTGTAGTCCCCGAGCTCCGCGTAGGCGCCGCCCGCGGATTCCATCGCCCTGCCGGTCGCGTAGAGGTCCTTCGCCGCACGCCCGGCGTCGAGCGCGGCCCGGTAGCGGGCCAGTGCCTCCCGCGTCCGGCCGGTCCGGGCGTCCAGATCGGCGAGGTTGAGCAGGGCGGCGGCCTTCTCCCGGGGCAGATCGCGGCGCTCCGCCACGTCGAGGACCAGGCTGTGCAGCCCGTACAGGACGGGAGCGGCCTCCTCGGTGCCCCGGTGCACGGCCAGCGCGCGGACGAGCGCCGCCACCAGCCGGCGGGCGAGGGTGTCCAGGTCCCCGTCGCGCACCGCCGCCCGGGCGGCGGCCAGCAGGGCGGGTTCACGGATGCGCAGCCACTCGGCGGCGGCCTCCGGGTGGGGGAAGCGCAACGAGCGCGGAAGGCCCGCGAGCCGGAGGCGGGCCGGGGAGTCCTCGGGATCGGTGACCGCGCGGCAGGCCTGGAGCCGTCGTACGGTCCGCTCCAGCATCCTGGCCCTGGCCAGCTGGATCTCGGCGGGCCGCTCCCGCTCCTCCAGGGCCGAACGGACCAGTGGGGCGAGGCAGCCGGGCACCTCGTACTGCGGCAGCGCGGCGCCGTTCGTCCTGAGCAGTCCGAACCGGACGAAGTCGTCGAGGGTCGTCCGGGCGACCGTGACCGAGCAGCCGGCCAGCGCGGAGGCGGTGTGGGCGTCGGCCAGCCCGGCGGGGGCGAGGGCGAGCAGGCGCAGTATCCCGGCGGCGGCGGGCGGGAGCGAGTCGTGGACCAGCCGGAAGGCGCGGGCCAGCGGCCGGTCCCCGGAGGGCTGTTCGGGGTCGTCGGGCTGGTCGCGCAGCTGCTTGAGGACGTCGGCGACCGAGGCTCCGGGGCGTGCGGCGAGCCAGCCCGCGACCAGGGTCAGCGCCGCGGGCTGTCCCCCGCACTCCTCCGCCAGGGCCTCGGCCGTCCGCGGGTCGACCGTGATCCGGACCTGGCCGATGGTGCTCGCGAGCAGGTGCACGGCCGAACCCGGGTCCAGCCCGCCGAGGGTGCACGGCCGGACGCCGGGGATCCCGGTGAGCGGACCGGTCGACGTGGCGACGACCAGGCAGTCCGGGTTGTCGGGCAACAGCGGGTCGACCTGTTCGGCGTCCACCGCGTCGTCGAGCAGGATCAGGGCACGCCGTGCGGAGAACGCCTCGCGGACCATCTCGGACAGCTCGTCCTCGCCGGCTCCGGGCGGGGCCGCGACGGAGAGCAGCTCCAGGAGCGTGCGTGCGGTGCGTTCCGCGGGTACCCGCTCGCCGCCGGGCTCGGTGAGCGCGACCCGGAAGACCCCGTCGGGGTGGTCGCCGGGTTCGGCGAGCCGGCGGGCCAGTTCGGAGGCGAGCGCGGTGCGTCCGGATCCGGGTCGTCCGGCGATCAGCAGGACCCGGGCGCGGGCGGCCTTACGACCGGCCAGGGTGTCCAGTCCCGCACCCTCGATGTCCTCCTCGAGAGCCTTCAACTCACGTTCGCGCCCGAAGAAGTGAGGTGGCGTCACATCCGGCGGCTCCTTGGCTCCCGCCGTCCCCGCCACTCCGGCCGGGCCGTTGGTGTCCACCGCCTGATCCGTCACGGGCCACGCTCCACTTCACTGCACGCGGTTGCCCGCCGGAAGTCCGGACGGGGCCTTTCGAGCGTAGTTCAGTGATGCGGACGATCATGGCCGAGCGCGGCGGACGGATCCCTCGATCGGATCAGCTTTTCGTACGATCGGCCCCTTGTGGCCCGGAACGGCCTGCGGCCCGACAGGAGCCGGGCCGCAGACAGGACGGAGGACGGAGAGTTCGGCCTCAGGCCTCGAACGGCCGGGCCGGCCAGGGCGCGTCGGCCGGGCGGAGCGACTCCACCCCGTCACCCGCGAGCACCGCGGTCAGCGACAGGACGCCCACGACCAGACAGTTGTTGTGCAGATCCCCGGCGACGACCCCCCGCACGAGCTCCTCCAGCGGCACCCGCGCCTGCTCCATGTCGGCCTCCTCCTCGGAGACCTCGAAGCGCTCGCCCTCGGCCTCGGAGAGGTCCCGCGCGAGGAAGACGCGTACGGCTTCGTCGCAGCCGCCGGGAGTCGTGTAGACGTCGGCGAGCACCCTCCAGTCCTCGGCCTTGACGTGGGCCTCCTCGTACAGCTCCCGCTGGGCGGCGTGCAGCGGGTTCTCGCCGGGGATGTCGAGCAGCCCCGCCGGGATCTCCCAGAGCTTGTGGCGGACCGGGTGCCGGTACTGCCGCAGGACGAGGACGCGGTTGTCCGAGTCGAGCGCGAGCACGGCCACCGAACCGGGGTGGACCTGGTAGTCACGGCTGTGGACGCTTCCGTCGGGCATCACGACGTCGTCGGTGCGGACGCTGGTCTTGTTACCGGTGAAGGGCGTCACCGTCGCGGTGACCTGCCACTCCTCGGGTGTGTCCTGGAAACCCATGTACGTCCTCCCACGAACAAACAGAAACCGGGGCACGCATCCCGTGAAGGATCCGTACCCCGGTCAACCGTATCGCCTTACGCGTCGGCGCCCGATCCGTGCGCCGCGACCTTGCGCTCCACGGCCGCCTTCACCAGGCCGGCGAAGAGCGGGTGGGGGCGGGTCGGGCGGGAGCGCAGCTCCGGGTGCGCCTGGGTGGCCACCAGGTAGGGGTGGACCTCACGCGGGTACTCGACGTACTCGACGAGCTTGTTGTCCGGGGAGGTGCCGGAGAAGACGAGTCCGGCCTTCTTCTCGAGCTCCGCGCGGTAGCCGTTGTTGACCTCGTAGCGGTGGCGGTGGCGCTCCTCGACGTACGGCTCGCCCGCGTAGGCCTCGCGGACCAGGGAGCCCTCGGCGAGCTTCGCCGGGTACATGCCGAGCCGCATGGTGCCGCCCAGGTCGCCCGCGCCCTCGACGTACGCGAGCTGCTCCTCCATCGTCGAGATGACGGGGTGGGCCGTGGCGGCGTCGAACTCGGTGGAGTTGGCGTCGGCGATCCCGGCGAGGTTCCGCGCGGCCTCGATCACGATGCACTGGAGGCCGAGGCAGAGGCCGAGCAGCGGCACCTTGTTCTCACGCGCGTACTGGATGGCGCCGACCTTGCCGACCACACCGCGCTCACCGAAGCCGCCGGGGATGCAGATGGCGTCGACGTCACCGAGCTGCTTCTGGGCGCCGGCCGGGGTCTTGCAGTCGTCGGAGGCGACCCACTTGACCTTGACGCGCGCCTTGTTGGCGAAGCCGCCCGCCCGGATGGCCTCGGTGACCGAGAGGTAGGCGTCGGGAAGGTCGATGTACTTGCCGACCAGGGCGACGGTGACCTCGTGGTCGGGGTTGTGGACCCGGTCCAGCAGGTCGTCCCAGGTCGTCCAGTCGACGTCGCGGAACGGCAGGTCCAGCTTGCGCACGACGTAGGCGTCCAGGCCCTCGGTGTGCAGCACCTTGGGGATGTCGTAGATCGACCGGGCGTCCTTGCAGGCCACCACGGCGGTCTCGTCGACGTCGCACATCAGCGAGATCTTGCGCTTGATGGCGGTCGGGACGTCACGGTCGGCACGCAGCACGATGGCGTCCGGCTGGATGCCGATGTTGCGCAGGGCGGCGACGGAGTGCTGGGTGGGCTTGGTCTTCAGCTCGCCGGACGGGCCGATGTAGGGCAGCAGCGAGATGTGCACGACGAAGACGTTGTCGCGGCCGACCTCGTGGCGGACCTGGCGGACCGTCTCCAGGAAGGGGAGGGACTCGATGTCGCCGACCGTGCCGCCGACCTCGGTGATGACGACGTCGACGTCGTCGGTCGCCATGCGGCGGATGCGGTGCTTGATCTCGTTGGTGATGTGCGGGATGACCTGCACGGTGTCGCCGAGGTACTCGCCGCGGCGCTCCTTGGCGATGACCGTGTTGTAGACCTGGCCGGTGGTGACGTTGGCCGAGCCGTCGAGGTCGACGTCGAGGAAGCGCTCGTAGTGGCCGATGTCCAGGTCGGTCTCGGCGCCGTCGTTGGTGACGAACACCTCACCGTGCTGGAAGGGGTTCATCGTGCCGGGGTCGACGTTGAGATAGGGGTCGAGCTTCTGCATGGTGACCCGGAGGCCACGTGCCTTGAGCAGGGCACCCAGGCTGGAGGCAGTCAGACCCTTGCCGAGGGAGGAGGCGACACCCCCGGTGACGAAGATGTGCTTGGTCGTCGTGGATGTGGGCTGCATAGCCAAAGGGGGCTCCCGTGGTCGCGATCGTGAGGTGCGTTCCGGCGTGCCTCACGGAGATTTCCGGAGGTGCCGTCGCTGCGGTTCGGGGGCCTCGTCCACTGTCGGGACGACCACCGGTCCACGGGCTACCAGGGTAACAGCGACAAACCGAGGCCGCTTCCGACCATGCCTCCCCCCTCGCCGTCACAAGATCATCACGTCCGTTTCACGTCCCACCCATTCGCCGGTGACAGACGACGGACAACTTGTGGACAGTCGCGCGGAACCCCCGGGCGCGTCGTATCCTGCTCGGACACTCGCTGCCGAGTTGGCCGGCCCAGCGGCTCCACCCCAGCCCGCTCACCCGCGCAAGAGCTCGTCGGTTCTACTACAACGACCCCTTGACCAGCAGTAAGCGCCCTGCGGGGCGACATGGCCGTTCGACTGGAGAAGCACGTGGCCGGGCGCATCGAGGATTACGCACTCATCGGAGACATGCAGACCGCAGCCCTGGTCTGCCGGGACGGCACAGCGGACTGGCTGTGCCTCCCACGTTTCGATTCACACGCAATTTTCGCCGGACTCCTCGGAACGGAGGAGAACGGTTTCTGGCGGCTGGGCCCCGCCCGTCCCGAGGGCGCGGAGCCCCCGACCGCGGACCGGCGCCGCTATCGCGGCGACTCACTCGTCCTCGAATCGGAGTGGGACACCCCCCGCGGCACGGTCCGCGTGACCGATTTCATGCCGCCGCGTGACGGAGCTCCGCAGCTCATCCGCATCGTGGAAGGCGTGAGCGGCCGGGTTCCGATGCGCTCCGAACTGCGGATGCGCTTCAGCTACGGGCGGGTCACCCCCTGGGTGCACAAGGTCGACAACCGTACGGTCGCCGTCGCCGGGCCCGACTCGGTGTGGCTGGACACGGAGGCGGAGACGTACGGCCAGAACCTGACCACCTACTCCGACTTCACCGTGGCCCCGGGCGACCGGATCGCGTTCACGATCAGCTGGCAGCCCTCGCACCACGAGCCGCCGAGCGTGCCGGAACCCGAGTCGTCGCTCACGGCGACGGAGGAGTTCTGGCACGACTGGGTCGAGCAGTGCACGTACCACGGCCCCTACCGTGAGGCCGTGGTCCGCTCACTGATCACGCTGAAGGCGCTCACCTACGCGCCGACCGGCGGCATCGTGGCGGCCCCGACCACCTCCCTCCCGGAGGACATCGGCGGCTCGCGGAACTGGGACTACCGCTACACCTGGCTGCGGGACGCGGCGATCACGCTCTCCTCCCTGCTGCGCACGGGGTACCGCGAGGAGGCCCGTGCCTGGCGCGAGTGGCTGCTGCGTGCCGTCGCCGGCGACCCGGAGAACCTGCAGATCATGTACGGCATCGCGGGCGAGCGGGAGCTCGGCGAGGCGGAGCTGGACTGGCTGCCCGGATACGAGAACTCCGCCCCTGTCCGGGTCGGCAACGGTGCGGCGAACCAGCTCCAGCTGGACGTGTACGGCGAGGTCACCGAGGCGCTGCATCTGGCGCACATGACGGGCCTGACCCGCAACGACTACGCGATGGGGCTCCAGCTCAAGCTGATCGAGTACCTGGAGAAGCACTGGGAGGAGCCGGACGAGGGCATCTGGGAGGTCCGCGGGCCGCGCCGGCACTTCGTGCACTCCAAGGTGATGGCCTGGGTCGCGGTGGACCGCACGATCAAGCTGATCGAGGCGGGCGACGCGGAAGGGCCCCTGGAGCGCTGGCACCAGCTGCGCGAGGACATCCACCGGGACGTCTGCGAGCGCGGCTACGACCCCGAGCGCAACACGTTCACCCAGTCCTACGGGTCGAAGGAACTGGACGCCTCGCTCCTGCTCATCCCCCAGATGGGCTTCCTTCCCCCCGACGACAAGCGCGTCATCGGCACCATCGAGGCGATCCAGCGGGAGCTGTCCACGGAGGACGGCTTCGTCCTGCGGTATCCCACCGAGGGCGACGACGCGGGTGTGGACGGTCTGGAGGGCGACGAGGGCGCCTTCCTCGCCTGCTCGTTCTGGCTGGCGGACGACCTGGCGATGATCGGCCGGGTCGACGAGGCCCGCCGGCTCTTCGAGAAGCTGCTGTCCCTCCGCAACGACCTCGGTCTGCTGGCCGAGGAGTGGGACTCCAGGCTGCAGCGGCAGGTCGGGAACTTCCCGCAGGCGTTCAGCCATGTGCCGCTGATCGACACGGCGCTGCGGCTGACGGCCAGCGGGGCGTACGTGGGCTGACCCGCCGCCGCTCCCCCGTGTTCGACAGGACCGCCCCGGTCGCACGACCGGGGCGGTCCTGCTGCGTCCGGCGGACGCAACACCGCGCGCCCGCGGTGGAACCTGTCCTCGGGCGGAACCTCTCCTGCGGCGGAACACGACGGGACAACCGGATCCCGGCGGGACACAACCATCGGTTGTACGCGCCTAGGGTGAAACGGTGGACACCGAGGGATTGCGATCGTTCGTCCGGGCCGCGGAGCTCGGGCAGGTGCGGCGCGCGGCCGACGAGCTGGGCGTGACGCAGCAGGCCGTCTCGAAGCGGATCGCCGCCCTGGAGCGCGGGCTGGACGTGCGTCTCTTCACGCGCACCGCGCGGGGCGTCGAGCTGACCCCCGACGGCCGGGCGTTCCTCCCCCACGCGCGGAGCGTCGTCGCGGCCGTCGGCCGTGCCGTCACCGCGGTCAGGCCGGGTTCGCGGGCTCTGCGGATCGACGTGCTCGGCCTGCGGAGCGCGCAGGCCGTCGTCCTGCACGCGTACTGGCGGTCACGTCCCGGGACCGGCCTCGACGTGGTGACCCTGCGGGTCGACGACCCGCAGGTGGCGGCCGCGGCCGTCGCCGCCGGGGAGGTCGACGCCTCGTTCCGTACGGTCACGGACCCGGGCGCGCTGCCGCCCGGGGTGCGGATGATCCACGCGTTCGACTCACCGCTGGAACTCCTGGTGGGCCCGGCACACCCGCTCGCCTCCGCGCGGGAGGTGACGCCGGCGCAGCTGCGCAAGCACCGGATCTGGGTTCCCGGGATCGCCCCCCGCAGCGAATGGGCGGACTTCTACGACCAGCTCACCACCGCTTTCGACCTGCGTATCGACGCCGTGGGCCCGCACTTCGGGGACGAGGTGCTTCTGGAGACCCTCGCGGAGTCGCCGGACGTGGCCACCCTCGTCGGGTCACGCGACCGGTACGTCTGGCCGGTGGCCCACGATTTGCGGCGCATCCCCGTGGCGCGGCCCGTCCTGGCGTACCCGCTCTCCCTCGTCCTGCCCGCCGAGAATCCGCACCCGGCGCTCGGCGGCGTCGTCGCCCGCCTCGGAGGCCTGCCGAGGCCCTCCGGCAAGGTCTGGCGCCCGTCCTGGGCCACGGAGCCCGACGCAGCCCGGCCGCCCGGGTCCGGGCACCGCTGACACCCCTTGTCGCACCACGAGCACCCGACGGCCGGAGACCGTCGTCGGGCACACCGGAAAGGACCCCTGGCATGTCCCGGAACCGTCTCATGCGTATCCACAGCCCGGAGTTCCGCGCCATGTCGGAGCGAGTGCTGCGGGTCACCGAGCTCACCTCCCGCCTCAACGTCCTGCCCTTCGAGGACGAGGACGGCAGGGCGGAACTGCTCGGCCGGATCCTCGGCAGGCCGCTGCCTGCCGGACTCACGGTCTACCCGCCCTTCTTCACGGACCACGGCCTCCACCTGGACCTCGCGGAGCGGGTGTTCATCAACCAGAACTGCACGTTCCTGGACTACGCCGGCATCCGGCTCGGCGAACGTGTGATGGTCGGCCCGAAGGCCACCTTCATCACCGTCGGCCACCCGGTCGATCCCGGGGAGCGGCGGGGGTGGCTGAGCGGCGCGCCCATCGACGTGGCGGAGAACGTGTGGATCGGCGCCGGTGCCACGATCCTTCCCGGCGTCAGCATCGGCCGGGACGCCGTGATCGCGGCCGGCGCGGTCGTGGCCGACGACGTCCCGGCGGCGAGTCTGGTGACCGGCGGCAAGGCGGCCGTGCGCCGCCGGTGGTGACCTCACGGGTCCGCCGGCTCCGCGGAACGGCCGATGTCCACGGCCGGACCTACGATGGAGAGGTCCTGCAAGGCCCTGCGAAGGGGGCACGACATGACGCCCCGAACCTCTGTGCCGGACGCCGCTCTGACCGGCCTTCGTTCCGGCTTCGCCGGTGAGGTCCATGTTCCCGGCGACCCGGGTTACGACGAGGCCCGTACCGTCTTCAACAGCATGATCGACCGCAGACCCGCGGTGGTGGCCCAGTGCGCGTCCGAGGCGGACGTGACGAAGGCGCTCGGCGTCGCACGCGACCAGGAACTGGAGGTCGCGGTGCGGGGCGGCGGCCACAGCGTCGCGGGCATGGCCCTGAGCGAGGGCGGTCTCGTGATCGACCTGCGCCGGATGCACGCCGTCGACGTCGATCCCGGCGCCGGGACGGCCCGGGTCGGCGGCGGTGCGGTCATGAGCGACCTCGACCGGGCCACCCAGCCCCACTCCCTGGCGACCACGGGCGGGCGGGTGTCCACCACCGGCGTCGGCGGCTTCACCCTGGGCGGCGGCTCGGGATGGCTGGAGCGGAAGTTCGGGCTGGCGTGCGACAACCTGCTGGCGGCCGACGTGGTGACCGCGGACGGCATCTCCGTGCACACGAGCGCGTACGAGAACCCCGAGCTCTTCTGGGCCCTGCACGGCGGCGGCGGCAACTTCGGTGTGGTCACGTCACTGACGCTGCAACTGCACGAACTGCCCGAGATGAACATCGTGATGCTCCTGTTCCGCCCGGAGAACGGTCCCGAGGCGGTCCGTGCGTACCGGGACGTGCTGGAGTCCGCTCCGGACGCGGCGGGCGGCGGCTGCATCTACATCACCGGGCCGCCCGAGGAGTGGGTGCCCGAACCCCTGGTGGGCCACCTCGTCTGTGCCGTGCTGCTCACCTACGCCGGGCCACGGGCGGAGGCACGTGACGTGGCGGCGCCCCTGCTGGCGCTGGAGCACGAGGCTGAGATCCTCGACACGCTTCCCTACGCGGACCTGCAGTGCATGCTCGACGACCCGCCCGGCATGCGGAACTACTGGTCGGCCGAGTACCTGGACGGTTTCCCCGACGAGGCCGCGGCCGCCTTCTGCGCGGGCGCGGCGACGCTGCCCGTCCCCACGAACTGCCAGCACGTGCTGTTCCCGCTGGGCGGTGCGGTGGCGCGGGGGCCGGCCGACTACCCGCTGCCCTGGCGCTCCTCGCCCTGGGCCGTGCACCCCTTCGGCGTCTGGGAGGACGAGGCCGACGACGAGCGGGTCAGGGAGTGGGTGCGCACGGTGCGCGCCGGGATGATGCCGTGGGCCAACGGCGCGGTGTACCTCAACTTCATCGGGCGCGAGGGCCAGGAGCGGGTCATGGCCGGGTTCGGCGAGGAGGCCTACGAACGGCTGGCCCGGGTGAAGGCACGGTACGACCCGGACAACGTGTTCCACCTCAATCACAACGTCAAGCCCGCGGTGGCCATGGTGTGACCGGCCCGGCGGAGCCCGGTAGCTTCCTGACCGTGGGCGGTTCGCGCCCCGGGTACACCAGCGCGGGTGCGCACGAGTGGAAGCACGAGGCCGGAGCCGGTGGAGACAGAGGGCGGGATCACCGTGCGGCAGGCACTGGAGCTGCCGGGGCTGCGCGGTGGGCTCCCGGAGGTACTGACCTGCGCGGACCGGCTGGACCGCACGGTGCGCTGGGTGCACGCCGGTGAGGCCCCCAACATCCCCGCCCTCCTCAAGGGCGGGGAACTGCTGCTCACGACGGGTCTGGGTCTCGGAACCCGGCCCGCCGAACAGCGCGCCTTCATCCGCAGGCTGGCGGACCGCGGCATCGCCGCCCTGGTCGTGGAGCTCGGCCCGCGCTTCGGCCGGCTGCCCTCGGCGATCGTGGAGGCGGCCCGTACGGCGGGGCTGCCGCTCGTCCAGCTGCACCGCGAGGTCCCGTTCGTGGCGGTGACCGAGGAGATCCACACCGAGATCGTCAACGGCCACTACGCCCTGCTCCGGCGGGCGGAGGAGGTCCACCGGCGGTGCACGCAGGCGGTGCTGGGCGGCGGTGGGGTCCCGCAGGTCCTGGGGATCCTGGCGGACTTCGCCGGCAACCCGGTCTTCCTGGAGACCCCTGACGGCCGGCTGCTGTTCGCGGCCGGCCCGGGGACCGGCCCGGCGGGCGCCGGTCCGCTGCAGGTCTGGGAGGGACTGCGCGGGGCACGCGCGGCACGCGCGGCACGCGCGGCGCCCCCCGCCGGCGCGGTCCTGGTGGAGGTGCCCGGTGGCGGGCCGGGGACGGGGTCCGTCCGCGCCCGTCTGGTCCTGCTCGCGGTGTCCGGGTCTCTGCTGACGGTGCACCGGATGGCCGCCGAGCGGGCCGCGGGCATCCTGGCGGTCGTGCTGATGCAGGCCCGGCAGGAGGAGGAGCTCGCGGCGCGGGGCCGCGGGGACTTCCTCACCGATCTCGCCGAGGGGCGGATCGCTCCCGGGGACGCCCCCGCGCAGGCCGGCGTCCTGGGGTTCAGGCCGGGCGGAGATCCTCTGCTCCCGGTGGTGATGCGGCTCGCCCCGGAGTCCGCGCCCTCGGGCAGTTGGGCGCTGCTGGCCCGGGCGGTGGCGGAGGAGCTCGCGGGGGTGGGGGCGCCGGTGCTGGTGGGGGTGCGCCCGGTGGAGGGCAGGGTGCCGCTGCTGCTGGCGCTGCGCCCGGGGACCACCCGCACGGCGCTCGCGGACCGGGTCGCGGCGGCGCTGCGGGCCGGGGCCGACCGGGCGGGCCTGGAACGTCCCGGGGACCGTACGCCGTCGGCCGTGGTGGTCGGGGACGCGGGCGGCTGGGAGGCGGCGGGCGCGGGACTGCGGCACGCGGCCGAGGCGGCGACGGCCGCGCGCGGGCTCGGGGACCGTCCCTGGTGGGACGCGCGACGTCTGGACATCGATCTGCTGCTGTGGCGGCTGCGGGACCAGCCGGATCTGGCGTCCTTCGTCGAACGGTCGGTCGGGCCGCTGCTCGCACACGACCGGACCGCGCGCCCCGCCCTGCTGCCCACGCTGGAGGCGTACCTGGCGCACGCGGGGCGCAAGGCGGAGGCGGCACGCGAACTCCATCTGAACCGGCAGACGCTGTACAACCGGCTGGCCCGCATCGGCGAGCTGCTCGGCACCGACCTGGACGACCCCCAGTCGGTACTGGCCCTGAGCCTGGCCCTGCGGGCCCGCAGACACACCGGCTGACGGGCCTCAGCGCGCGTGGTGGCAATCGGGCGCCCTTACCGGTCAGCCGGCCGCCACAGGGGTCGCCAACTCGTCGTACACGGAGAGCACATGGGCGATCGTGTCGTCCTCGGTCGGCCAGCCCGCGGCCTGCGCGCGCCCCGCTTCGGCGAGCCGCTGCCGTCGACCGGGATCGGCGAGGAGGCGGACGACGGCCTCGGAGAGCGCCTCGGCGTCCCCGGGCGGGACCAGTTCCGCCGCGTCACCGACCAGTTCGGGCAGTCCGTCGGTCCGGGCCGCGACCAGGGGGATGCCGAGCCTCAGCGCCTCGTGGGCGAGCAGCGTACCGCCGTCCCCCCGGCCGGACAGGACGGCGATGTCGGCGGCGGCGAGGAGATCACCGATGTCCTCCGGGCCGCCCGCCAGGACGACGGGCAGGCCCTCCGCCGCGATCCGGCGGCTCAGGGCGCCGGTCCGGTGCCCCTCCCCCACGACGGCCAGCAGGGGCGCGGGGTCCAGCGCGCGCCAGCCGCGCACCGCGTCCAGCAGCGCGTCGTGGTCGCGCTGGGCCACCGAGACCAGCAACGGCCTTCCGAACGCTCCCAGTTCGGCGCGCACCTTGCCGTCGTCCGGGGATACGGTGACACGGCTCGCGGGGACCGCCGCCGGCGCGAGCCGTGCGTCCCTCGCACCTCGGCGGCGGGCCCGGTCGACCAGTTCCCACGAGGTGCCCAGCACGACGGCCGCCGCCCGGGCCGCCTTCCGCTCCAGCATCCGCAGCAGCCGCCCGCGGGCGCCTTCCGCGTGGGCGCGGGTGTGCCAGGTCACGACCAGGGGGGTGCCCTGGCCGCTGAGCGCGATACCGGCGCGCACGGCTGCGTGCAGGCCGTGGGCATGGACGATGTCCGCCCCGGCGCACGCGGTGCGCAGGGCGGCGACGGCGGCGGGATCACTGCGCCGGGGCACCGCGACGAAGCGGGTTCCCGAGGCGGGGAGACCGTGGGCGTGACCGGAACCGGCCGGGGCGCAGACGGTGACCTGCACGCCTCTGGCGACCAGCCCCGCGGCGAGCGAGCTGACACGAGCGCTGCTTCCGGCACCGCCGCCCAGGACTTGGACCGTACGCAACTGTGACACGGCTGATCGGCTCCCGGGGATCCCGAGTAGGTGATGAGTACAGTCCCAAGGATGCCAGTCCGTACGCACGTTCCGGGACTGACGAAACGTTGTTCCCGTCCTCGCGTCGACAGCGGCGCGGCCCACCCCACCCGTACGAGTGAAGTGGGCCGCGTGAAGCTGACGCCTGTGGGCCGTCAGCCGCTGGTCCGGGCGGTCTCCAGGAGTTCCTCGGCGTGGGCCCTCGCGGTCTCGGAGTCCTCCTGACCCGCGAGCATCCGGGACAGCTCCCTCACCCGGTCCTCGCCTTCCAGGACCGTGACGCCGCTGCTGGTCACCGACCCGTCCACGGTCTTCTCGACCAGCAGCTGCCGGTCGGCGAAGGCCGCCACCTGCGGCAGGTGGGTGACGACGACGACCTGGGCGGACCTGGCGAGCTTCGCCAGCCGCCGGCCGACCTCGACGGCCGCCTTGCCGCCGACCCCGGCGTCGACCTCGTCGAAGAGGTACGTCGGTACCGGGTCGGAGCCGGCGAAGACCACCTCGACGGCGAGCATCACCCTCGACAGCTCACCGCCCGACGCGCCCTTCGCGATGGGCCGCGGCTGCGCTCCGGGGTGCGGCGCCAGCAGGAGTTCCACCTCGTCCGCGCCGGACGGCCCGTAGAGGACGCTCCGGCCGCCGATGTCGATGCCGGACGCCTCGTCCGGCGCCTCGGACTGCCCGATGGCGAAGGAGACCCGGGCGTGCGGCATGGCGAGCGACGCCAGTTCCTCCGTGACGGCCGCGGCGAAGCGGTCCGCCGCCTCCGTCCGGGCGTCGGTCAGCTGCTGCCCGAGGACGGAGAGCTCGCCGCGCAGCGCGTCGCGCTCCGCCGTCAGCTCCCCGATGCGGTCGTCGTCGCCCTCCAGCTCGGTCAGCCGGGAGGCGCCTTCCTGCGCCCAGGCGAGCACGGCGGTGATGTCCTCGCCGTACTTGCGGGTGAGCGCGGTGAGCGCGGCACGGCGTTCCTCCACGGCGGCCAGCCGCAGCGGGTCGGCGTCGAGCTGGTCGGCGTATCCGGCGAGCTCCCCGGCGACGTCGGCCAGCAGGATCGAGATCTCGCCGGTCCGGTCGGCGAGCGCCGCCAGGGCCGGGTCGTGCGCCCGCACGGCGTCCAGCGACCGTCCGGCCGCGGCCACGACCGTGGTGGCGTCCACACCCTCCTGGTCCTCGGGATCACCCGCGAGAGCCGCGTGGGCGAGGGCCGCCGCGGAGGCGAGCGCCTCGGCGTGGCCGAGCCGTTCGGCCTCCGCCGCCAGCTCGGTGTCCTCCCCCGGCAGCGGTTCCACGGCGGCGACCTCGTCGAGGCCGAAGCGCAGCAGGTCCGCCTCCTGGGCGCGTTCCCTGGCCCGGACGGTCAGTTCGTCGAGCTCGGTGACGACGGCGCGCAGCCGCCGGTAGGCCGCCGCGTACGTGGTGAGCGGGCCGTCGACACCGGCCCCGGCGTAGCGGTCCAGCGCCTGGCGCTGCCGTGCGGGCTTGAGCAGGCCCTGCTGGTCGGTCTGGCCGTGCACGGCGACGAGTTCGTCGGCGAGTTCGGCGAGGACCCCCACGGGCACGGATCTCCCGCCGAGGTGGGCGCGGGAACGCCCCTCCGCCGAAACGGTGCGGCTGACGAGCAGCGCACCGTCCTCCACCTCGCCCCCGGCCTCCTCGGCGCGTACCGCCGCCGCGTCGCCCGGGGACACGGTGATGCGCCCCTCGACGACCGCGGCCTTGGCACCGATCCGCACCAGGGCGGGGTCGGCGCGCCCCCCGAGCAGCAGCCCGAGGCTGGTGACGACCATGGTCTTGCCCGCGCCGGTCTCACCCGTCACCGCGGTGAAACCGGGTGACAGCTCCACCACCGCGTCGTCGATGACTCCGAGCGACCGTATCCGCATCTCCTCCAACACGGACATGACCTTACGAGGTCCCGGGCCCGGTGTGCGACGGACCCCGGTGGCGGATTCACTCACGCGGGTGTGAGCAACGGCCCGGGACGTCAGTGCGGAGCACCCCGCCAGCCCTGCACGGGAAGCGCGAACTTCGCCACCAGACGGTCGGTGAACGACGCCTGGTGGAGCCGTGCCAGCCGTACGGGGACCGCGCCGCGCCGAACCTCGACGCGGGCCCCGGCGGGCAGCTCGACGGTGCGGCGGCCGTCGCACCACAGCACTCCGTGCGGGGTGTGCGGCTGGACCTCCACGGCCAGCACGGAGTCGGGTGACGTCACCAGTGGCTTCGCGAAGAGCGCGTGGGCGCTGATCGGCACCATCAGCAGGGCCTCGACCTCCGGCCAGACGACGGGGCCGCCCGCGGAGAAGGCGTACGCCGTGGACCCGGTGGGGGTGGCGCAGACGATCCCGTCGCATCCGAAGCCGGTCACGGGGCGGCCGTCGATCTCCAGGACGACCTCCAGCATCCGCTCGGGCGAGACCTTCTGGACGGCGGCCTCGTTGAGCGCCCAGTCGGTGTGCACGACGTCGCCGTTGCTGTGCACGACGACGTCGAGCGTCATCCGCTCCTCGACCTGGTAGGCGCGCGTCACCACCCGGTCGACGACCTTGTCCAGGTCGTCACGTTCGGCCTCCGCCAGGAAGCCGACCCGTCCGAGGTTGACGCCGAGCATGGGGACGCCGGAGGCGCGGGAGATCTCGGCTCCGCGCAGCAGCGTCCCGTCCCCGCCGAGCACGATCAGCAGCTCGCAGCCGTCCACGGCGTCGGGCGTCGCGTCGATGACCGTCTCCACGGACCGCGGCAGCGGCAGGTCCTCCGCCTCCGCGGCGAGCACCCGGACCCCGAGGCCGTTCCGCAGGAGGCCCTGCACCACCAGTTCGGCGCTGCGGATCGCGGCCGGACGGCCGGTGTGCGCGAGCAGGAAGACGGTGCGTTCCGGTGTCCCGGCCCGTTCCGCGCTCCCGGAGCGTTCCACGTTCCCTGAGTGTGCCGCATGGTCCGTCAACGGGGCCCCTCCGCCACTGCACGGTCGACGTCCGCGGGATCCAGCTCGGGTGCGCCGGCCCGCAGCCACAGAAAGTACTCGACATTTCCCGACGGTCCGGGGAGCGGGCTCGCCGTCACCCCGCGGACGCCGAGGCCCAGCAGACCGGCCCGGCGTGCCACTTCCCGTACCGCTTCCGCCCGCAGCTCGGGGCTGCGGACCACACCGCCGCTGCCGAGGCGCTCCTTGCCCACCTCGAACTGCGGCTTGACCATGAGCACCAGGTCGGCGTCGGGTGCCGCACAGCGCGCGAGCGCGGGCAGCACCAGGCCGAGCGGGATGAACGACAGGTCGCCCACCACCAGGTCCACCGCCTTCCCGTCGATCTGCTCCAGCGTCAACTCGCGTACGTTGGTACGGTCCTTGACGGTGACCCGTTCATCGGACTGCAGGGACCAGGCGAGCTGGCCGTAGCCGACGTCCACGGCCACGACATGGCCGGCGCCGGCCCGCAGCAGCACGTCGGTGAAGCCCCCGGTGGAGGCCCCGGCGTCGAGCGCCCTGCGCCCCTGGACCTCCAGTCCGAGCGGCACGAAGGCGGTGAGTGCGCCCGCGAGTTTGTGTCCGCCGCGCGAGACGTACTCGGGGTCGCTGTCGTCCTTGACGACGACGACGGCGGCGCTGGTCTCGACCTGGGTGGCGGGCTTGGTCGCGGTGTTCCCGCCGACGGTCACCCGCCCCGCTGCGATCAGCTGGCTCGCGTGTTCACGCGAGCGGGCGAGCTTGCGGCGTACCAGCTCGGCGTCGAGGCGGCGACGTGCCACTCCTGCCACGTTCGGTTCAGCTCCTGTTGTCGTGCGCGGGCGTCGGTGCGGGTGCGGGCCGGACGTCCAGCGCGGTCAGCTCGTCGCGCAGCCCACGGTGTACATCCTCGTACACCTCGGTGTGGCCGTCCGCCGGGAGGTGGTCCGCGTCGGCCAGCCGCTCCAGCCGCGCGTCGACACCGGCGTGCCCGGTGGGGGTCCGGGCGACTCCGAGGGGCGCGGGCGGGACGGGGGCGAAGGAGGGGACGGGAGGTACGTCCGGTCGTGTCCCGGCCTCTTCGCCCGCCTGCCCCTGCTCCACCGTGTCCGGCCCCGGCATCCAGTCGCTCATGCGGGAACGCTACCCCGAAGGGCCGGTGTACCGTCGGTGACGATGGCGACCATGGCGGAGTGCCGCAGCGCACTCGACACACTTTCCGGCAACCTGGCGGGGGCCGACGGCGACGTGCGCGGCGCCGCCGACCTCGACCGCTCGCTGAGCTGCCACATCAGGGATCTCGACGCGACGTTCACCGGACGGCTGGCGCACGGCCGGATCACGGTGCTGGACACGCACGAGGGCCCGCCCCGGGAGAAGGCGGAGATCCGGCTCGCGATGACCGGCGACGACCTGGTCGCCATGGTCGACGGCGAGCTGAACTTCGCGAAGGCCTGGGCATCGGGCCGGGTGCGGCTGGAGGCGGGCTTCCGTGACCTGCTGAAGCTCAAGTCCCTCCTCTAGCCCTCGCCGGACGGAGACACCGGCCTCCGGGCCTCGTCAGACGGACGCACCGGCGCGCTTCCCGCGGGCGGCGGGGACGACGAGGGGCGTTCCCGTCTCGGGGTCGTCGATGACCTGGCACCGTATCCCGAACACCTCCTCCACGAGCCGCGCCGTGACGATGTCGCCGGGAGCACCCTCGGCGATGACCGCGCCCCCGCGCATGGCGATCAGATGGGTGGCGTACCGGGCGGCGTGATTGAGGTCGTGCAGCACCGCGACCAGCGTGCGGCCCTGTGTCTCGTGCAGTTCGGCGCAGAGGTCGAGCACGTCGATCTGGTGCTGGATGTCGAGGTACGTCGTCGGCTCGTCCAGCAGCAGGAGCGGTGTCTGCTGGGCGAGGGCCATGGCGATCCAGACGCGCTGGCGCTGGCCGCCCGACAGTTCGTCGACGTAGCGGTCGGCGAGCCCGCCGACGCCGGTCGACTCCATGGACTCCTTCACGATCCGCTCGTCCTCGGGCGACCACTGGCGCAGCAGCCCCTGGTGCGGGTAGCGGCCGCGCGAGACGAGGTCGGCGACGGTGATGCCGTCCGGGGCCACGGAGGACTGCGGCAGCAGGCCCAGGGTCCTGGCGACCTGCTTCGCGGGCATCCGGTGGATGGACCGCCCGTCCAGCAGGACGTCTCCGGCGGTCGGCTTCAGCATCCGGGAGAGGGCGCGCAGCAGGGTCGACTTGCCGCAGGCGTTGGGGCCGACGACGACCGTGAAGGAGTTGTCGGGGATCTCCACCGAGAGGTTCTCGGCGATGACCCGCTGGTCGTAGCCGAGGGTCACCGAGTCCGCGGTGAGGCGCTGCATGGTCGTACTCCCGGGGTCTGTGGGTTCGGTCTGCGCGGTGTCCGGTGTGTCCTGTCTCATATGCGTCCCGCCCTGCGCTCGGCCACGAGAAGCCACAGCAGGTAGCAGCCGCCGAGGACGCCGGTGACGACGCCCACCGGGAGCTGGCGGTCACCGAAGGCGTTCATGGCGGTCCAGTCGGCGACGAGCAGCAGGGCCGCGCCGGTGGCGGCGGCGGCCGCCAGGTTGGGACCGGGGGCCCGGGTGAGGCGTCGGGCGACCTGCGGGGCGCTGAGCGAGACGAAGACGATCGGTCCGGCGGCCGCGGTCGCGACGGCGACGAGCAGCACCGCGCAGCTCAGCAGGACGAGGCGGGTGCGTTCCACCCGCACGCCCAGGGCGTGGGCGGCGTCGTCGCCCATCTCGATCATGCGCAGCGCCCGCCCGTGTCCGAGGACGAGGGGGATCAGGACGCAGCACACCGCGAGCAGCGGCCAGACCTGGGCCCAGTCGCGGCCGTCCAGCGTGCCGGTCATCCAGACGACGGCGCGGGTGGCGTCGACGAGGTTCGCCTTGGTGATCAGGTAGTGGATCGCGGCGGTGAGCATGGCGGCGGCGCCGATGCCGACGAGGACGAGGCGGTAGCCGTGCACCCCGCGCTTCCAGGCCAGCAGGTGGACGGCCGCGCCGGTCAGCATGCCGCCGGCGACGGCGCCCGCGGCGACCTCGGAGGGTCCGCCCTGGAAGAGCACGATCACGACGAGGGCGCCGACCGCGGAGCCCTGGCCGAAGCCGAGGACGTCGGGGCTGCCGAGGGGGTTGCGGGAGACGCTCTGGAAGACGGCGCCGCCGACCCCGAGCGCGGCGCCGACGAGCAGCCCGACCAGGACCCTGGGCAGGCGCAGCTCCGTGACGATGAACTCCTGCTGGAACGTTCCGTCGCCGAGCAGGGTGGTGACGACCTGCCCGGGTGACATGGCGTAGTCGCCGCTGCCGATCAGTACCACGGCGGCGAAGGACGCCGCCGCGACGAGCAGGGCGATCACGACGAGCGCCCGCGCGTCCACCCGGAACGAGAGGCCGCCGGCCGTCCGTACGGCGTGGACCGTCTTCGTGGTGTCCTGCGTGGCCTTCACAGCTGGGCCATCCTCTTGCGGCGTACGAGATGGATGAACACGGGCCCGCCCAGCAGTGCGGTGACGATGCCGACCTGCAGCTCGGAGGGGCGGGCGGCGACCCTGCCCACCACGTCGGCGACGAGCAGCAGCACGGGCGCGAGAACGGCGGCGTAGGGCAGGATCCACCGCATGTCCGGGCCCGTGATCGTCCGGACCAGGTGCGGGATCATCAGCCCGATGAAGACGATCGGCCCGCACGCGGCGGTCGCCGCCCCGCAGAGCAGGGTGACGGCCACCATCGCGAGGACCCGGGTGCGGGTCAGGTGGGCGCCGAGCGCCCTGGCCGTGTCGTCGCCCATCTCCAGCGCGTTGAGCGGCCGGGCGATGAGCAGGGACAGCAGCACACCGAGCCCGATGAACGGCCACACCTTGCCGACGGTCTCCGGGTTCGCCGAGGCGAGCGACCCGACGGTCCAGAACCGCAGCCGGTCCAGCGCCGCGGAGTCCAGCAGCTGTACGGCGTTGACGTAACCGAACAGGGCCGCGGTGACCGCCGTACCGGCGAGCGCGAGACGCACGGGGTTCGCGGACCTGCTGCCGCCCAGCAGGTACACCGCGACGGACACGAGCGCGGCGCCGCCGAACGCGAACCAGACGTATCCGGTCAGCGACGTGACGCCGAAGAAGGTGATGGCGGAGACGACCGCCGCCGCCGCGCCCGCGTTGACGCCCAGCAGACCGGGCTCGGCGAGCGGATTGCGGGTGAGCGCCTGCATCACCGCGCCGGCCAGCCCGAGCGCTGCCCCGACGATCAGCCCCAGCACGGTGCGCGGGACCCGCACATCGCGTACGAGGACGTCACCGTTGGTGCCCGAGTAGTGGAACAGGCCGTGCCACACCTCGGAGAGGGGAAGGGCCTTGGCTCCGATCGCGACACTCGCGAGGCACACCAGCACCAGCACCGCGACGGCGACCAGCAGACCGGCCGCTCTCGCCGCGTGACGCCCGGCGCGCGCGCCCGTGCCCGGCATGGCCGGGGGGCCGGAACTCGATTCAGGGGGACTCTCGACCAACACCTGGTTAGGTTAGCCTATCCTCCAATTCGCTCAACTCCCCCGTACCGCACAAGATCCGGCACGCTACAGGTCGAGCCGGGCCACGGCCTTCTGCGCGTCCAGGCCGCACGCGCCCTCACCCGCGTGCGTCCAGGCCGCCGCGCACAGGGCCCTCAGCCCGTCGATCGCGTCACCCCCGCCGTCCAGCACGAGTGCCTCGCCGCGCACCCCCGCCGTCCAGCCTCCGCAGCGGAACCCGTCAACGTCCTCCGACACCTCGGGCTGGCCTGTGAGCAGTCCCCTCAGGTCACGGTCGACATAGGTCGGGCGGTACCGGGGTTCGGCCGCGATCAGCTGCGCCGCGTCGGTGACGCCGGTGAGGACGAGCAGCGAGTCGACGCCGCCGTTGAACGCGCCCTCGATGTCGGTGTCCAGCCGGTCCCCGACGACCAGGGGCCGCTTCGCTCCCGTCCGCAGCACGGTCTCGCGGTGCATCGGCGGCAGCGGCTTGCCGGCCACCTGCGGTTCGGCCCCGGTCGCGATGCGCACGACCTCGACGGCCGCGCCGTTGCCGGGAGCGATGCCCCGGGCGCCCGGGATCGTCAGGTCGGTGTTGGACGCGAACCACACGGCTCCGCGGGAGATCGCGTACGCGGCCTCGGCGAACCGCCCCCACGGCAGGTCGGGCCCGCCGAACCCCTGCACCACGGCGACAGGATCGTCGTCCGCCGACTCCACCGGCACGAGCCCGCGCTCGCGCAGAGCGACCCGCAGCCCTTCGCCGCCGACCACGAGAACCCTCGCCCCGGACGGCAGCTGATCAGCCATCAGCCGGGCCACCGCCTGCGCGGACGTGATCACGTCGGTGGCGTCCGCCGGGACCCCGAGTTCCGTCAGGTGCTCGGCCACCGCGTCGGGCGTCCGCAGTGCGTTGTTCGTCACGTACGCCAGATGCATGCCGCCCTCACGGGCGCTGCCCAGCGATTCGACGGCGTGCACGATCGCGTGCCCACCGGCGTACACCACTCCGTCGAGGTCGAGCAGAGCCGTGTCGTACGCCTCGCTCAGCGCCACGTCACTCCCCAGCGGCCGGGACCTGTACTGCTGACTCATATGTCTCTGCTCCTCGTTGCCATGCTTCTCCCCCGATCATCGCGCATCGTGGGAGCGCACATACGATGCTGAAATGAACACATCCGGGCCCGCCGCAGGCCAGGGGCTGCGGCTGATTCCCTTCCGCGGACTGCGGTACGTCCCCGAGCAGGTCGGCAGCCTCGCGGCGGTGACCTCGCCCCCGTACGACGTGGTCGTACGGCCCGACGGTCTCCACCACCTGGAGTCCGCGGATCCGCACAACATCGTGCGGCTGATCCTCCCGCAGGCCGGCACGGCCGCCGAGCGCCACCGGCAGGCGGCCGACACCCTGAAGCGCTGGCTGGCGGAGGGCGTCCTCGCCCCGGACCCGGTTCCCGCGCTCTACGTGTACGAGCAGCGGGCCGGTGACATCCTTCAGCGCGGTGTGATCGGGGCCCTGGCGCTCTCCCCCGCGTCGGAGGGTGTCGTGCTGCCGCACGAGGACGTCATGGACGACGTCGTGGAGGACCGCGCCGACCTGATGCGCGCCGCCGCCGCCCATCTCGAACCCCTGCTTCTCAGCTACGAGGGCGAGGGCGGGCCGAGCGGCGCGACGGCCGTGATCGAGCGGGTGGTGGAGCGCCTCCCGCTTCTCACCACGACGACCGAGGACGGTGTCGACCACCGTCTCTGGGCCGTCACCGACGCCGCCGAGCGGGCGGAGGTCCAGTCCGATCTGTCCCGGCGCCAGGCCCTGATCGCCGACGGCCACCACCGCTGGGCGACCTACCTGCGGCTGCAGCAGGAGCAGTCCGCCCCCGGGCCCTGGGACTTCGGTCTCGTCCTGCTCGTGGACACGGCCCGCTATCCGCTGCGGGTGCGGGCGATCCACCGGCTCCTGCACCGCCTTCCGGTCGACGAGGCGCTCCGCGCCGTCGACGGGCTGTTCCGCGTCCGGTCCGTCGACGGGCCGCTGCCCCGGGCGCTCGACGCTCTGGGGGCCGCCGCGGCGGACGGCAACGCCTTCCTCCTCGCGGGCGACGGTGGCTTCCACCTGATCGACCGTGCGGACGAGGCACTGCTGGCCCGCACGGTCCGCGCCGACCGGCCGGCGGCGTGGCGCACGCTCGACGCGACCGTGCTGCACTCGGCGCTCCTCGACGACGTGTGGCAGGTCCCGGACGCCCCGGAGCACATCGCCTACATCCACGCGGCGGAGGCGGCGGTCGAGCAGGCGGAACGGCGTGGGGCCACGGCCGTGCTGATGCACCCCGTGCGCGAGGAAGTGGTCAGGGACCTGGCGCGACAGGGGGTCACCATGCCCCGTAAGTCGACGTCGTTCGGCCCCAAGCCGGCGACGGGGCTGGTACTGCGGAGTCTCGACCTCGACTGAGTCCGGTGCCAGGACTCCTGTTACGGGGCCCTGGGCGGAACGCGGAAGAGGGCGGCAACCCGTGGTGGGTGCCGCCCTCTTCTCACATGCCGCGTGTCAGCGGGGCTCAGGCCTTCGCGGGCCCGTCCTCGTCGCGGTCGTCCTCGTCGCTGTCGTGGTCCTCGTCGCTGTCGTGCGCCTCGGTGGCAGGGACTTCGACGTCGGCAGCGTCGCCGGTGTTCTCGTCGTCGCCGAGCGCGTCGACGAACTCCACACCGTCGAGTTCGGCGAGCCGGTCGGACGCGTCGGTCGCACCGTCCTTGTCGGCCTCCAGGGCCTTCCCGAACCACTCACGGGCCTCGTCCTCACGGCCCGCCTCGAGGAGAGCGTCGGCGTAGGCGTACCGCAGGCGCGGAGTCCAGGAGTGGACGGCGCTGGACGCCAGCTCGGAGCTCTGCAGGGTGACGATCGCGGCGTCGATCTGTCCCATGTCCCTGCGGGCGCCGGCGGCGACGAGACGCATCTCGACCTGGCCGGCCTTGTCCAGCTTCTGGACCTCGGGCTCACCGGCCATGGCCATGGCCCGCTCGGGGCGGCCGAGGCCACGCTCGCAGTCGGCCATGACGGGCCACAGCTCCACGGAACCGGTCATCCGGCGGGACGCCCGGAACTCGGCGAGGGCCTCGGAGTACTTCTGGGTGGCGTACGCGGCGAAGCCCGCGGCCTCACGCACCGCGGCCACCCTGGACGCCAGCCGCAGGGCGATCCGGGAGTAGGCGTAAGCCTGCTCGGGGTCCTCGTCGATCAGTCGGGCGACCATGACGAGGTTCCGCGCGACGTCCTCGGCGAGGGTCTTCGGCAGGCTCATGAGCTCCTGCCGGACATCCTTGTCGATCTCGTCGCCGGTGACGTCGTCAGGAATCGGGAGCCGCTTGACGGGCTCGCGGTCGCGGTCGTCGCGCCCCTGGTAGCCGCCCCGGTCGTCGCGGCCACGGTAGCCACCGCGGTCGCCGCCACGGTCGTCACGGCGGGGGCCACGGTCGCGGTCGTCACGGCGGAAACCGCCACCAGTACCGCCGCCACGGCTGTCATCGCGGCGGAAGCCACCGCCGGTACCGCCGCCACGGCTGTCGTCGCGGCGGAAACCGCCACCGCGGTCGTCGTCGCGACGGGGGCCGCGGGGGCGGTCGTCGCGACGGTCGAAGCCGCCGCCGGCGGGACGGCCACCACGGTCGTCACGCTGACCA
>NZ_JNYQ01000009.1 GCF_000717245.1 Kitasatospora papulosa | reverse complement strand
ACGCGTCGCGTCACCGAACGGGTCGTTGCCACGCCAGCCCACCGTCCACAGACCGAACGTGAACCTGTCCGCGGGAGTGGGAGTGAAGCGGTCCGTCATTGCACAGCCTCTTGTCGGCGTCGGGCCCGGACGGCATCCGCTGCCGGGCGCATCAATTTGTTTGCTTGCAGTACTAATACGCCATCCGGTCGAGGGTTTCTAGACCGTTTCCGTCACATGTCGGTCACGTGGCGCAAACATGGCAGATCCGGGGCTCTGTCAGGGGTTCCGCTTCTCGGGGCAATCCGGGAACTGCTGTCATGTTCCGGCCTTCTCGGGCGCATTTGTTTTGTGTACGATCAAAATCGAGAGGACCCGCAGCCGCGCTCGCCGCAGGCGCCCCGACGTCCCGCCCAGCACTCCCCTGATCGGCTAAGGACCACCCCCATGAAGTTCACCGACGGCTTCTGGCAGATGCGCAGTGGTGTGCACGCCTCGTACGCCACGGAAGTCCGCGACGTCCGCCTCGACGACGACCGCCTCGCCGCCTACGCCGCCGTCAAGCGCGTCGAGCGCCGCGGCGACACGCTGAACGCCCCCCTGATCACCGTGGAGGCCCACGCCCCGGCCGAGGGCGTCATCGCGGTGCGGCTCACCCATCACGCCGGCCGGCGCCGGAAGGGTCCCGACTTCGAACTTCCGGGCGCGTCAGCGCAGTCCGCCGCCACGACCCGCACCCAGGGCGCGACCGCCGAGCTGACCAGCGGCCCGCTCACCCTGCGGCTCCCCACCGAGGGCACCTTCGGCCTGGAGTTCCTCGACGGGGACGGCCGGGTCCTGACCTCGGCCGGGCGCAAGGGCAGCGCGTTCGCCACCGTCGACGACGGCAGCCACCACATGTTCGCCCAGCTCGCCCTCGGCGTCGGGGAGACCGTCCACGGCCTCGGTGAGCGCTTCACGCCGTACGTGAAGAACGGCCAGACCGTCGACATGTGGCAGGCCGACGGCGGCACCAGCAGCGAGCAGGCGTACAAGAACATCCCGTTCTACCTGTCCTCCCGCGGCTACGGCGTCTTCGTCAACCACCCCGGCAAGGTCTCCTTCGAGGTCGGCTCCGAGGCCGTCGGCCAGGTGCAGTTCAGCGTCGAGGACCAAGGCCACCGTCACCTCCTTCGTCGACGGCATGGCCGAGCGCGGCATCCCGCTGAGCGTCTTCCACTTCGACTGCTTCTGGATGCGCGAGTACCAGTGGTGCGACTTCGAGTGGGACCCCGCCGTGTTCCCCGACCCGGAGGGCATGATCACCCGGCTCAAGGACAAGGGCCTGAAGATCTGCGTCTGGATCAACCCGTACATCGGGCAGAAGAGCCCGCTGTACGAAGAGGGCGCGGAGAAGGGCTACTTCGTCCAGACGCCGGACGGTGACATCTGGCAGTGGGACAAGTGGCAGGCCGGCATGGCGCTGGTCGACTTCACCAACCCCGAGGCCACCTCCTGGTTCCAGGCCAAGCTGAAGGTCCTCCTCGACCAGGGCGTCGACGGCTTCAAGACCGACTTCGGCGAGCGCATCCCGACGGACGTCGTCTGGCACGACGGCTCCGACCCGGAGCGCATGCACAACTACTACACGCACCTCTACAACAAGGCCGTCTTCGAGCTCCTGGAGAACGAGCGCGGCCAGGGCGAGGCCGTGCTCTTCGCCCGCTCGGCCGCCGCCGGCGGCCAGCAGTACCCGGTCCACTGGGGCGGCGACTGCTGGTCCTCCTTCGAGGCCATGGCGGAGTCCCTGCGCGGCGGTCTCTCGCTGTCCCTGTCGGGCTTCGGTTTCTGGAGCCACGACATCGGCGGCTTCGAGGGGACCCCCGACCCGGCCGTCTTCAAGCGCTGGCTCGCCTTCGGCCTGCTGTCCTCCCACAGCCGGCTGCACGGCTCGTCGTCGTACCGCGTGCCGTGGGAGTTCGGCGACGAAGCGGTCGACGTGGCACGGCAGTTCACCCGCCTCAAGCACCGCCTGATGCCGTACCTGTACGGCGTGGCCGTCGAGGCGCACCGCACCGGCGTCCCGACGATGCGCCCGCTGCTGCTGGAGTTCCCCGAGGACCCGACGGCCCGCACGGCCGACCGGCAGTACCTGCTGGGGCCGGACGTCTTGGTCGCACCCGTCTTCACCGACGACGGCGAGGTCGAGTACTACGTCCCCGAGGGCACCTGGACCCACCTGCTGACAGGCGACACGGTCACCGGTCCCGCGTGGCACCGCGAAACGCACGGCTTCGACAGCCTGCCCCTACTGGTCCGCCAGGGCGCGGTCCTGGCGCTGGGCGCGGACGAGTCCCGCCCGGACGGCGAGTGGCTCGACGACCTCGAACTCCGCGTGTTCGCCCCCGCCGGAACGGGTGACTTCACCCGCACGGTGACGGTCCCGGACCGCACCGGCGCGGTGGCCGCCACGTACGAGGTCGTCCGGGAGGGCGGCGAGGTCCGTGTCACGACGGACACGGACCGGCCGTACACGGTCACCGTCGTGGGGGAGAGGGACTGACGGGTCACCGGCACCCGACCCCTGTCCCGGCGGGCACCGGAGTGATCCCGGTGCCCGCCGCACCACGGCCGGGGCGGCACGCGCCGTAAGGACCGACCACGCCGGGGCGAGCCGCCCCGTGCGGGGCCGGATGGAATGCGATCGTGGGCCGGCGGGTTGCCACCAGTGGCACACGAGTACGAGTACGGCGCACAGAGCGGAAGCACCCATGGGCGAGTTGATCCTGATCCGGCACGGCGAGACCGAATGGTCCCGGTCCGGGCAGCACACGAGCTGGACCGACCTGCCCCTGACCGAGCTGGGCGAACGGCAGGCCCGAGCCCTCGTCCCGCTCCTCGCCGAACGGGAGATCGGGCTCACCCTGGTCAGTCCTCTGCTCAGGGCCCGCCGCACCGCCGAGCTGGCCGGACTGAAGGCACCCCGCGACACCCCGGACCTGCGGGAGTGGGACTACGGGGCCTACGAGGGCATCACCACGGTCGAGATCCGGCGCACCCGCCCCGACTGGAACCTCTGGACCGACGGCGTCGCCCCCGGCCCCGACGAGCACCCCGGTGAGAGCCCGCAGGAGGTGGGCGACCGGGCGGACCGGATCCTGGCCGAGGTCCGGGCGGCGGCATCCCGCCTGGGCGACGCGGACATCGCTCTCGTGGCGCACTCGCACTTCCTGCGCGTGCTCACCGCGCGGTACCTGCGGCTGACACCCGCGAGCGGTGAACTGTTCCAGCTCGCCACGGGCGCGGTCTCCCGTCTCGGCACGGAACACGGCAAGCCGGTCGTCACCGCACTGAACATGTCCCTTCCCGAAAGGCTGTTCAACGCCATCAACTGACGCGGCGCGGCGCCGGCCTGAACCGATCCCCGCTCAGGCCGTCCCGCACCCCCGCAGCGAACCGTTCCCGAGGGCGTCGACGAAGCGTGTCCAGCCCGAGGCGGTGAAGGCGAGAACAGGGCCACCGGGCGTCTTGCTGTCGCGGACGGGGACGAGACCGGGGAGGCCGTCGGCGACTTCGAGGCACTCGCCGCCGTCGCCATTGCTGTAGGACGCCTTACGCCAGACAGCTGTACTCAGTTCGGGCGTGGTGGTCATGGCGTCAAGAACTCCTTTGCCGCTGAGGCGATCCGGTCCAGGGAGGCCTCCGGCGACAACGCGGCAGCCCTGGCCAGATCGTAGGCGGAGCTGTGCTGCTCCACCAGGGCCGGTTCTTCGACGAGTTGACCGCTGTACGCGGCCTCCGTGTACACGACGGCAGGCGCCTCGGTGAACTGCATCAGGGTCATCGACGCGTGCAGGAGGGGATGTGCTCCGGCGGCGAACGGGAGTACCTGAGTGATGAGCCGGGGGCGGGACGCGCTCTGTTCGGCAAGGTGGAGCAGTTGCTCGGCCATCACGGCCTTCCCGCCGACCGGAACGAGCAGGGCGGCTTCGTGCATCACCACCCAGAGCACGGGGGCGGTGGGGGAGTCCAGGAGCGATGCCCGCTCCATCCGGGCGCGGACATGACCCTCGACGACCTCCCGGTCGGCGAACGGGTGCGCGGACCGGGTGAGTGCGCGCGCGTAGGACTCGGTCTGCAACAGGCCGAGGACGAGCATCGAGTTGAAGCTCCCGATGGACGACGCCCGCTGCTGGAGCTCCGCCGCATCCGCGAAGTACCCCGCCACCTTCGACGTCCGTGCCAGCCGGCACAGCCGCTGAAGGTGTTCGCCGCTCCCCAGCAACGCGTCGAGCGCGCGGGAGATCTCGACCTGCGGGCGTCGCTCGGCCGCCTCGAACAGGCCGATGTAGGTGCCGGAGCAGAAGGCCCGCTCGCCCAGTTCGTTCTGTGACAGCCCGGCGGCCTCCCGCAGGCGGCGCAACTCCGCACCGTAGAAGGCGCGGGGATTCGCGTACGGGTCCAGGTCCTTCGGCAGCGGCATGCTCCGCACGGTAACGGGTACCCCGCCCCCGTATGTCGGGCATCGATCACGGTCACCCGGAAGAGTGGCGGAAGCCCTTAAGCGCAAGGCGTTTACATGATCTGGGGTCGGCGTTAGCCTCCGATAATGGGAGCGCTCCCAAACTCGCACAGCATCCCGGCCCCACCCGGCGCCGCAGCGAAGGGACGTACATCGTGATCCATCTGTCCAGACACCGATTACTGGCCGGCACCCGCAGGAGAGCCTTTCTCCTCACCCTGCTCGCCCTGCTGACGACGGTCCCCGCCCTCGGGCTCGTCCTCACCACGGGGGAGAAGGCCGAGGCGCACGGCACCCCCATGAAGCCCGCCAGCCGCACCTTCCTCTGCTGGCAGGACGGCCTGACCGCCACGGGTGAGATCAAGCCCGTGAACCCCGCCTGCAAGTCCGCCGCGCAGCAGAGCGGAACCACCCCGTTCTACAACTGGTTCTCCGTGCTGCGCTCCGACGGCGCCGGCCGTACCCGCGGCTTCGTGCCCGACGGCGAGCTGTGCAGTGGTGGCAACACCAACTTCACGGGGTTCAACAAGCCGAGTGCCGACTGGCCGGTGACCCACCTGACCGAGGGCGCCACCATCGACTTCTCGTACAACGCCTGGGCCGCGCACCCGGGTTGGTTCTACGTGTACGTCACGAAGGATGGCTACGACCCGACCAAGGCGCTCACCTGGGCCGACATGGAGGCATCGCCCTTCCTGTCCATCGACCACCCGGCGCTGAACGGCAGCCCGGGCACGGTCGAGGCCGACTACAGGTGGACCGGTGCGCTGCCCGAGGGCAAGGACGGCCGCCACGTGATCTACATGGTGTGGCAGCGCTCCGACAGCCAGGAGACCTTCTACTCCTGCTCCGACGTGGTCTTCGACGGCGGCAACGGGGAGGTGACCGGGGTCAAGGACGGATCCGGCAGCACCCCGACCGAGCCCCCGCCCGGCGCCTGCACCGCCACCCGGACCACCACCGGCAGCTGGAACGGCGGTTACCAGTCGGAGGTGAAGGTCACCAACTCCGGCACCGTCCCCATGCTCGGCTGGATGGTGGAGTGGACACAGCCTACCGGGCAGAGCGTCGCCAGTCTCTGGAGCGGTGACATGACCACCCAGGGGCAGGAGGTGATGGTCCACAACGCGGGCTGGAACGGCTCGCTGGACCCCGGTGAATCCACCACCTTCGGCTACGTCTCGCAGGGCGGTGCTCCCGACTCCGCTCTCCGGCTCGGCTGCAGGGTGGGCTGACCCCCGCAGTGTGAGGCGGACCGTGCCCCGCTGCCTGCGCGGGTCACCGTCCGCGGACGGCCGGCACCTCGCCCCCGAGGTGCCGGCCGGTTCCGTGCGGCGGTCCGTGGTCAGGCCGCCTGTTTCTTGAGCGACGTGAGGTGGGCGAAGACGACGACGTTGGCCGAGTAGCCGTTCTTCTTGTCGAAGCGCCCGCCGCACGTCATGAGCCTGAGCTCCGGACGGCCGGTCGCGCCGTACACCTTCTCGTCGGGGAACTTGTCCTTCGTGTAGGTCTTCACCTCGTCGACGGTGAAGACCGCGATCCGCCGGTCGGCCCGCGTGACCTTCACGGTGTCACCCCGGCGCAGGACGTTGAGATTGAGGAAGATCGCCGGCCCCGTCGCGGTGTCCCGGTGGCCGACGATGAGCGACGTGCCCGCCTCTCCGGGGGACGGTCCCTTGCGGTACCAGCCCACCAGCTTGGGCTTGCTCAGCGGCGGGGCGCCGAGCCGGCCCTTCGCGTCCAGACCGAGGCCGGTGACAGGGGCCTCGATGTAGATGGCGGGCACGGCGACCTTCACCGGACGGGAGTGCACCAGCGGTGCGTGTGAGGTGGGCACCTTCTTCGCCGGTGCGTGAGGTGCTCTGCGGAAGGGCGGAGCCCCGCCACCCGCGGCATCGCTGCCGCGGGCGGCGGTGACCGACGAGGTGTCCTCGGACGAGTCCGAACTCGCCCACACGATGCCGGTCACCAGCGAGAAGGTCACGCACAGGGTCATCGTGAGCCGGCATGCACGGCTCGGACCCCGCCGCCGTCGGCCGCGCGTCCTAGGCCTCGTTGCGGGCACGACGACGTGCGGTTCGACGGACCATGATCAGCCCTGCGATGCCGGCGGCACCGGCGACCAGGGCGGCCGAGGCGCCGACGTTCGACTCGCCCTCGGAGCTGACGCTCTCCATGTCGGGGACGCCGCCGCCACCCGCGGGCACCGCGCCGGACGGCTTGTCGTAGATCTCGCCGGCGGCCTTGTCGCCCTTGTTCGCCGCCGCACCGGACTCGGACGAACCCCGGCCTTCGCCCTCCCCGCGGCTGCCGCCCTGGCCGCCCTCCCGCTCGGGCCGGGAGCAGTCGACCTCGAAGCTCTTGTTCTTCAGGGTGCCGGCGGTCCAGGACAGCGTGTACGTACCCTCCGGGAGCAGGTACTCCTGGCTGCGGGCCTTGCCGTCCACGAGCGGAAGGGTGTTGGTCAGCGTGTTGCCCGGCGGGCGCTCGGTGATCGTCCACACCAGCTGGGGGAGCTCGCCGAAGTTGTTGGCCACGAGGACGAACTGGCAGACCTCCACGCCGTTGCGGTCACCACGCGAGTGCCAGCTGACGGAACGGACGTCGATGTCGCCGCTCTCGCCGAGGGCGAAGGCGGCCGGGGCCCCGGCGGCCGAGACGGCGCCGGCGATGGCGACCGCGGCCGCCACCTTGGTGCCCGTGCGGACGCTGCGGGAACGGTGGGAAGCGGAAGTGCGCATGCTGGGCTCCTTCAAGCCGAGATGATTGTCGTACTGATCACCTGATCGCCCAAGAAATGACATGGATCTTCGCGAGAGTGCGTCGGGACACCACGAAACGCCAGGAAATACCCTGACTGGCCCATAGTGATCGGCGTGCGCCCCGGCGGAAGGCTCAGCCCGCTCGTCGGCGTCGCCGCAGGTACCCGGTCGCCAGGACCACGGCCGCGACGGCGCCCACGGCGACCGCGGCCCAGGTCACCGGGTGAAGGCCGGACCGGTGGGGCGGTGCGGGCGAGGCTTCGAGCGGAATCGCCGCGGTGTCGTTGCCGGGGGTGCGGTCGTAGGCGCCGTACGTCCGGATGGTGCCGTGAGCCCCCGTCACCTGCCGGTCCACGCGGACGCGGAACGCGATGACGGTCGTCCCGTCGTCCTGCCGCGCCCAGGAGAACGCCTCGCTGTCGAGGTCGCAGACGAACGCCCCGCCGGGCCTCTTCGGCTGCTCGCAGCCCCACATCCTGTTCAGGTCCTCGAAGGCGTACGGGACGGACGTGACCGTGGTGCCCTCCGGCGGGACCACCTCGAAGCGTCCCTTCGGCTCGTCGTTCACCAGCCGGCCCGGACCCAGGTCCAGCACCCCGAGCCGCACCTCCACGGTGTCGCCCACGCGCCCCCGGACCGTCCCGGTGACCGGCCGGTAGTCGGCCTGCACCGTGGTGTTCACCCGGACCGCGCCGCTGGGGCTGCCGAACTCCTCGTCCGCGGTGGCGGTCAGTGTGAGCGGGGCCCCCGTGCCGCGCACGGGGTGGCCGGCCGGCTTCTCGGGCGTCGACGACCAGCTGTAGGTGATCGTGCCGGTCAACTGCTCGTCCCGCGCGACGTAGGTGAGCGGCGCACGGGTGCGGTAGGCAGTCCTCGGCGCCGCCCCGGCCGGGAACAGGCACCACGCCGACGTGGGAGTGGCCGCGTCGTAGGAGCAGTTGCCGTGACGGGGTTCGAGGGTGAGGCCGCCGGCGGCCTCGACGCGCAGCGCGACGCCCCGGTCCGCGGAGAAACGGGTCCGGTTGGCGAACTTCGGCGTCAGCGGCGTGTCCCGGCCCGGGACGACACCGCTGACCTCCAGCTCCTCGTCCGGTGAACCGAGGGTCGGACCGCCGATGACCATGCGCGTGGTGCCGGTCACCGGCGGGGCGTTGTCCGCGCTCGCCGTGTAGGTGACCGTGCCGCTGTCGCCCGGCTTCACGCCGTCCAGCCCGAGGAGCTGGAAGGGGGCGTAGCTCTCGCCGTCGTTCTGCGGGCTGCCGTACTCGCAGGTGTACACCCAGCCGCTGCCCTTGCAGTTGCCGTCGTCCGCCACGCGGGCGATGCCCTCGAGGCCGGAGGCGTCGACCACGACCTTGAGGTCGAGGGCCGGCCCGCTCTCCGGGGGGTCGAGGTGGACAGGCACCTCGAAGTCCCGGCTCGTCGCCTTCGCGCCCTCGTCCGCGTTGTACACCACGAAGGTGCTCGGGACGTCGTCGAGGCTCAGTGCGACCTCGGCGGCGGAGGGGGCGGGCGCGGGTGCCGTGACCGGTGTGCAGGCGACGGTGAGCGCGGCGGCGACCGGAGCCAGACGCCCGGTGATCCGCGCCGGTATCCGTTTCCGTATCCATGACAGCATGCGCAGCACTATGACACCGGGGGCGGCCACCCTGACTTCGGGTGGCCGCCCCCGGCCCGTAACTCCGTGTCGACGATCAGGAGATCAGTTCGATCTCCGCCAGCGTCGCCGCTTCCGTGCTGACCAGCCGGTACTTCGCGTAGGCCTTCGGCGCCTGCACCGAGAACACCCGGGTCTGCTTGTCCCAGGCGAACGTCTGGCCGGACCGCTTGTCGAGGTCCTTCCAGGAGGTGCCGTCCGTCGACCCCTGCAGCACCCAGCCCGTGGGGGCCTTCGCCGCGGTCGCCGAGGTCAGCGTGTACTGGACCGCCTTCGTGCCCGCGGCGGCCGGCAGCTCCACCGACTCGACCTGGGCCGAGGTCGCGGAGGTGTTGTCGAACAGCGCGCCGTCACCCTTGAGCGTGTCGCCCTTCGGCGCGGGCACCTTGTCGTCCTGCGCGATGGAGACCGGTGCGGCGTCCTTGCCCGTTCCCCACGCCGAGGGCTTCGCGCCCATGTCGAACTCCAGCACCCCGCCCTTGGCGAGCAGGTCGTGCGGCAGCGAGGTGGAGTTCCACTTCTTGCCGTTGACCTTCAGGCCCTGGACGTAGATGTTCGCGGCGCTGTTCTTCGGTGCCTTGACGACCAGGTCGCGGCCGTTCTCCAGGTGCACCGTCGTCTTCGTGAAGAGCGGCGAGCCGATCGCGTACTCGCCGCTGCCCATGACCAGCGGGTAGAAGCCGAGCGAGGAGAAGAGGTACCAGGCCGACTGCTCGCCGTTGTCCTCGTCGCCGTGGTAACCCTGGCCGATCTCGCTGCCGGTGTAGAGCCGGCCGAGGACCTCGCGGACCTTCTCCTGGGTCTTCCAGGGCTGCGAGGCCGCGTTGTACATGTACGTGGCGTGATGGGCGACCTGGTTGCTGTGGCCGTACTGGCCCATCCGGACGTCGCGCGCCTCGGTCATCTCGTGGATCACGCCGCCGTAGGAACCGACGAACTCGGGCCCGGCGGTCTCCGGAGTGGAGAAGTACGTGTCCAGCTTCTTCGCCAGACCGTCACGCCCGCCGTAGAGGTTGGCCAGTCCGCGGCTGTCCTGCGGGGCGGTGAAGGCGTAACCCCAGCCGTTGGTCTCCGTGTAGTCGTAGCCCCAGACACGGGGGTCGTACTGGTCGGAGGGCAGACGCCAGTCACCGTTCGCCTTCCTGCCCTGGAAGAAGCCGGCCTTCTCGTCGAAGAGCTTGACGTAGTTCTGCGCCCGGTTGAGGAAGTACTCCGACTCCTCCTTGTAGCGCTGCTTCTTCGTCTTCTTGTAGAGGGCCTTGCCCATCTGCGCGATGCCGTAGTCGTTGAGGTAGCCCTCCAGCGACCAGGACAGACCCTCGTGCGTCGAGGTGTTGGCGTAGCCGGTGAACACCGAGGTGTCCATGCCCTTGCGGCCGACGCCCGAGGACGGCGGGGTCACCGTGGCGTTCTTGACCGCCGCGTCGTACGCCGCCTCCGCGTCGAAGTCGACACCCTTGACGTACGCGTCCGCGAAGGCCACGTCCGAGCTGGTGCCGGTCATCAGGTCGGAGTACCCCGGGGAGGACCAGCGGGAGATCCAGCCGCCGTCCTTGTACTGCTGGACGAAGCCGTCGACCATCTTCCCGGCCTGCTTCGGGGAGAAGAAGGAGTACGCCGGCCAGGTCGTGCGGTAGGTGTCCCAGAAACCGTTGTTGACGTACACCTCACCCTTGACGATCTTCGCGCCGGTGTGGGTCGGGGTGTCCGTGCCCGTCCGCGGCGAGAACGGGCTCGCGTACGTGCTCCGGCCGTCGACCTGCTCGAAGCCCGAGTTCGGGTAGAGGTAGAGACGGTAGAGGCTGGAGTAGAGCGTGGTCAGCTGGTCGGCGTTCGCACCCTCGACCTCGATCTTTCCGAGGATCTTGTCCCAGGCCCTCTGCGCGTTCTTCCTGACCTTGTCGAAGGAGGTCTTCTCCGGCAGCTCCATGGCGAGGTTCTTCTTCGCCTGGTCGACGCTGATCAGCGACGTGGCCAGGCGCAGGCCGACCTTGCGGTCCTTGCCCGCGTCGAAGCGGAAGAACCCGGTGACGTCGTCCCCGCCGCCGCCCTTCAGCTTGCCGCTGTCGGTGACCGGCGCGTCGAAGGTGCCGTACACGAAGAGACGGGTCGCCCCGGTGGATCCGCCGCTCTTCACGTCGGAGTACCCGGTGAAGCTGCCGGTCTTCGCGTCGAGGGTGAGCCCGCCGTCGTTGGTGACGTTGTCGAAGACCAGGCTCGCGTCGTCACCGGGGTAGGTGAACTGCATCCGCGCCGCGTGGTCGGTGGGGGTCATCTCGGCCTTGAGACCGTTCTCGAACGTCACCCCGTAGTAGTGCGGGGTCGCGGTCTCGTTCTCGTGCCGGAAGGGCAGCGCGCGGGCCGTGCGGGAGGCGTCGGGCGTGCCCGGGACCGCCGACGGCATCATCTGGAAGGTCTGGCGGTCGCCCATCCAGGGGCTCGGCTCGTGGCTGGCGCTGAACGCCTGGAGCGTGGGCAGGTTGTCGTCGTTGTTGCCGCGCGCGTAGTCGTAGATCCAGCTCGTGGAGCCCGCGTTGGTGACCGGCGTCCAGAAGTTGAAGCCGTGCGGGACCGCGGTCGCGGGGAAGTTGTTGCCGCGCGAGAAGCCGCCGCTGGAGTTCGTGCCGCGCACCGTGGACGCGTAGTCGGAGAGGTGCGCCTTGCGCTTCTCCGGGGCCTTCGGCGCGATCGAGATGTCGTCGACCCAGCCCTGGAACTTCGACGGGCCCTTGGGGGAGTCGTACGCCACCAGGATCCGGTCGACGGTCTTGCCGGCCGCCACCGTGCCGATGCGCGAGGCCACCTTGTTCCACTGGTTCACGTACAGCCGCTTGGCGTCCGCCTGGCCCTGCGGGGTGAGCAGCCCGCCGTGGCTGTCCGTCGCCCTCAGCTCGCTCAGGTAGGTGCCGTCGGTGAACGCCAGGTCCACCGCCACGTGCGTCGCGGGGTAGCTGAGGTCCGTCTCGCCCATCTGCGGGTAGACCAGGTAGGACAGCTGCGTGTCCTTCGTGACCGCGGTGTCGACGTCGAAGACCTTGTTGTACGAGTAGGCGCGGCCGTCCGGCTTGTGCGTACCCGCGTAGCGCAGGGCCTTCTTCCCGGTGAACCCGGCGCCCTGCTTGGCGGTGGGGGACCCGGAGGGCCCCCGGTCGGCCTGGGTGCGCATGTCGTCGGGGGCGGGCGCGGAGGTGTCCCCGTTCGAGAACTGGACGTCGGCGAGCTGGAGTGCGTCGGACGCCCCGTTGTTCTTGGTGATCTCCAGCCGGAAGTGCTGGTAGGCGGTGTCCGTGCTGAAGTCGTACGACGTGGTCTGGAAGCGCTTGGAGAACGTCTGGCCGGTACGGGTGTCCAGGTCCGTCCAGGTCTTGCCGTCGGTGGAACCCTTCAGGGTCCAGTCCTTCGGGTCGCGCTCGGCGTGGTCGTTGGCCGAGGTGAGGGCGTAGGTCACGACCTTGGTGGGCGCGGCGAGGTCGAACTCGACCCAGGCCGTGGGGGCGAAGGCCAGCCACTTGGTGCCGGACTCCCCGTCGGTCAGGTTCTCCTTGACCTCACCGCCGGCCGCGTTCTCGCCGCTGGCGCGCAGATCCGTGACCTGGTCGTTGACACTGCCCGGTATGCCGGCGGAGAAGCCACCGTCGACACCCGATGCCTTCTTCTTGCCGTCAGGACCTTCCTCGACGGTGTTGCGCCAGTCCGGCTGCTTCTCGTCGGTTTCGAACGAGGAGCTGAACGTCGTCCCGCCGGAGGGCTTCTTCGCGGCTCCGGACGGCTGGGCGAGGGCTGCGGTGGGGGCTGCCAGGGTCATGGCGAGAGCGGCGGCGAGGACCGCGGCGGACTGGCCGCGTCTCTGGCGCGAGCCGTGCTGAGGACCACGTAGGGGCTGCATACGGAGCCGTTCCTCCTGGGGGCATGCGTGGACAACGTTGTCATCGGGGGATGCGAGTTCCAGTAGGGAGCCAAGTGGCGGTGTGTGTCAAGGGTGTTGCACGGGGGCGACGCCGGTGATTCGACCGTATTGCGGAAAAGGCCGTTTCCGTGCGCAGGCGCGCGGTGCCGAGGTGTCCGTGAGGTCTCAACTCGGGAAAGACTGCCGCTCAACCATGCATTCGATCTTGCTGAGTTGGCGGCAAGTGGACTATACCTGTCGGCGTCTGCACAGCCGCTTCACAACGGCGCGCGGGCGCGGGGGAGGGTGGAACGGCTGTGGGCGCGCGAGGTGGCCCGCCGTGCGTTCCCCCGGATCTCCTCCACTGCACCTGGTAATCCGGCAATCTGCACGACCCAAGCGCAACTGACCGCGGTGGCGGGGCCCTTCGCCTAGGCGAATTCCTTACGGGTGACCGGTACACCGCCTGAGTCCTGGAGAAGGCGAGGACTTGAGCATGGGATCCACCTCAGGCCGTACGAATGAGGGCCTCGGCCGTCGCGATGTGATCAAGCGTTCTGCCGCACTCGGCCTGATCGCCGTCCCGACGATGAGCTTCCTTTCGGCGTGCGCGAGCAGCGACAGCGGAAGCGACGAGAAGGTCGAGAAGGGCACCAAGAGCGCGAAGAACCCGCTCGGTGTCAACGAGACCGCCGCCCTCGAGGTCGTCATCTTCAACGGTGGCTTCGGCGAGCAGTACGCCATCGACGCGGAGAAGAAGTACAACGCGGCCTTCCCCAAGGCTCCGAAGGTCAAGCACGCCGCCACGGAGAAGATCCAGTCGACGCTGCAGCCCCGCTTCAACGGAGGCACCCCGCCCGACCTGATCGACAACTCCGGCGCCGAGCAGATGGACATGGGCGTCCTGGTCGGCAAGAAGCAACTGGCCGACCTGACGCCGCTGATGGACGCCCCGTCCTACGACGACCCCTCCAAGAAGGTCCGCGACACGCTGCGTCCGGGTGTCCTGGAGATGGGCCAGTTCGACGGTGACCCGGTCTGGATCATGTACTACGCGTACACGGTCTACGGCGTCTGGTACTCGCAGACCAACCTGGAGAAGCTCGACGCGGCGTACCCGGAGACCTGGGACGACATGCTCGCGCTGTGCGAGAAGGCGAAGAAGAAGGGCATCGCCGGCTGGACGTACCCCGGCAAGTACCCGTACTACCTGCCGTTCTCGCTCTACCCCTTCATCGGCAAGATCGGCGGCCGCGAGGTCCTCGACAAGATCGACAACCTGGAGCCGAACGCCTGGAAGGACCCGGCCGTCAAGGCCGCGTTCGAGGCGTACTACGAGCTCTTCAAGAAGGGCTACATCCTCAAGGGCACCCCCGGCCTGACCCACATCCAGTCGCAGACGGAGTGGACCAAGGGCAAGGCGCTCTTCATCCCGAACGGTTCGTGGGTGGAGAACGAGGCCGCGCCCACCACGCCGGAGGACTTCAAGATGATGGTCGGGGCGCCGTCCAGCCTGGACGCCTCCGACAAGCTCCCCTTCGGCACGATCTGGGCCTCCGGCGGGGAGCCGTTCGTCGTCCCCGCGAAGGCGAAGAACCCCGAGGGCGGCATGGAGCAGCTGCGCATCATGCTCAGCGAGGAGTCCTCGAAGAACTTCACCAAGTCCGTGAAGTCCCTCAGCGCCTTCAACGGCGGCACCGACGGCCTCACGCTGTCGACCGCCATGCAGTCCGGCGTCGACGTCCTGAAGCAGGCCGGCGACAACGTCGTGAACCCGCGCATGCAGGACTGGTACGTCAAGCTCCAGAAGGAGCAGATCGGTATCGCCGGCATCGGCGAGATGATGGCCGGCCGCGCGACCCCGGCGGAGACCATCAAGAAGATCCAGGCCTTCGCCGACGCCGCGGCCAAGGACCAGTCCATCAAGCACTACAAGCACCAGTGAGCAACCGTCACCAGCGGCGGCACCCGCTCGGAAATCGGGGTCGGTAAACGATGCAGCACGGCAAGTACCGGTTCATCGCGGGATTCCTGGTAGTCCCGCTGGCGTTGTACGCCATCTTCGTCATCTGGCCGTTCGTGCAGTCCATCTACTACTCGTTCACGGACTGGACCGGACTGAGTCCCGATTTCACGATGGTCGGCTTCGACAACTACAGCCGGATGCTCGACGACGACATCTTCTGGAAGTCACTGCAGCACAGTGTGCTGCTGGCGCTGCTGCTGCCGCTGGTGACGCTGGGCCTCGCACTCTTCTTCGCCTTCATGCTCAATGTCGGCGGCCGTCGACGGAAGAACGCCGCGGTCGCCGGGGTGCGGGGTTCCTCGTTCTACAAGATCGCCTACTTCTTCCCCCAGGTGCTGTCGATCGTGATCGTGGCCCTGCTGTTCCAGTTCGCGTTCAACCCGACGTCCGGAATGCTGAACTCGACGCTGAAGGCCGTCGGGCTCAGGAGCCTTCAGCCGGACTGGCTGGGCGATCCCGATCTGGCGCTGTACTGCGTGATGGTCGTGCTGATCTGGTCGACGGTCGGCTTCTTCGTCGTCCTGTTCTCGGCCGGGATGGCGTCCATCCCGAAGGACTTCTACGAGGCCGCGCTGCTCGACGGCGCGGACCGCATCACGACCTTCTTCAAGATCACGCTGCCGCTGCTCTGGGACACCGTGCAGTCCGGCTGGGTCTACATGGGCATCCTGGCGCTCGGCGTCGAGGCCTTCACGGCCGTACAGGTCATGACGGTGGGACCGGGCGGTCCCGACTACTCCACCACCGTCCTGCCGCTGTACGTCTACCAGACGGCCTTCCGGGACGCCCAGGCCGGCTACGCGACCACCATCGGGGTCGGGCTGCTGATCGTCACCATGCTCTTCGCGGGCATCGTGATGCGCCTCGGCCGCCGCGAGCGGCTGGAGTTCTGATGCCGGCTTCCCCGAGGTTCCGCGACCGGACGGCCGGCTGCACGCAGATCAGTTCGGTCCCGGTGGCCGGCCCGACAGTTGTACGAGGTGAGCACACGTGAAGGTCACTGAGACTCCGCCCGCCGTTCCGGCCCCGCGCTCGCCGGTGACCAAGCAGGACGCCCCGGCCGGCGGACCGGCGAAGAGCAGCGAGGGCAAGGTCCTCAACGTCTTCTCGCACGGTGTGCTCGTCATCTGGGCGGTCCTCGTCATCATGCCGCTGCTCTGGGCGGTGATGGCGTCCTTCAAGACGGACGACTCGATCCTGTCGACCCCCTGGGCGCTGCCGGACAAGCTGCACTTCGAGAACTGGTCACGGGCCTGGAACCAGGCCCACATGAGTGACTACTTCCTCAACACCATCCTGGTGGTGGGCGGTTCACTCATCGGCACCCTGCTGCTGGGCTCGATGGCGGCGTACGTGCTGGCCCGGTTCGACTTTCCCGGGAACCGCTTCATCTACTTCCTCTTCATCGGAGGGATGAGCTTCCCGATCATCCTGGCGCTGGTCCCGCTGTTCTTCGTCATGAACAACATGGGCCTGCTGAACTCGGTGCACGGGCTGATCCTGGTCTACATCGCCTACTCGCTGCCGTTCACCGTCTTCTTCCTCACCTCGTTCTTCAGGACGCTGCCCACGTCGATCGCGGAGGCGGCCATGCTCGACGGGGCCTCGCACACCAGGACGTTCTTCCAGGTGATGCTGCCGATGGCGAAGCCCGGTCTGATCAGCGTCGGCATCTTCAACTTCCTCGGACAGTGGAACCAGTACATGCTGCCGACGGTCCTGAACACCGACCCGGACGGCAAGGTGCTCTCCCAGGGACTCGTGGAGCTGGCCACCAGCCAGGGCTACAAGGGCGACTGGTCGGGCCTCTTCGCCGGGCTGGTCATGGCGATGCTGCCGGTTCTCGCCGCGTACATCGTCTTCCAGCGCCAGGTCGTCGCCGGACTGACGGCGGGGGCGCTCAAGTAGGCGGGCCCGCCCCGCTCCGCCTCGTCACCGTGTGCCGCACGCAGGCACACGGTGACGAGGCATGCCGCGACGCCGCGACGGCCGGGCGCCGACGCCGCTCCGGGGGATCACGGAAGGCCGCGCCCGGCACGGGCACGGCCTTCCTCGGTCCGGCGGCCCAGGCTCAGGCCTGGCGTGCCGCCAGACGCTCGGCGGCCTTGCGCCGCTGCGACTGCGCCGGGTCCACCTGGGACCCGGCACCGAGCCCCGGAGTGTGGTTCCAGCCGCGGATCCTCGCCGCGGCCTTCTTCAGGCGCTCGTCACCCGGCGGCACGTCGATGGAGAACAGCGACTCGTCCGGCTTGCGGTCGTCGCCGCCCCAGCGCACCACACCCTCGCACTCGGCGAGAATGTCGCGGATCACGAGCTCCTGAAGAGGGAAGAACCCCCCACGGGCCCCCGAAGGGTAGGAGCCGGGCCGGATCCGCACCGCCGTACCGGAGGCGAGATTGGACTCGGCGAGCCCCTTGCGCACGGAACCCGGTGCCCGCCAGCCGTCCACGTCCCCGGCGCGCAGGGCGTCGATCTCGTAGTGGAACCGGGTGATCACGTGGACGAGGACCGTCTCGACGTCCCCCATGCGCATCCGTACGCCTTCGAGAGGCGTGCCCGGGACGGGTCTGGTGTACACGCTGCCCCGGTCGTCGGCGAGTTTCTCCATCTCCCAGCCGTTCTTCGACGGGACCCCGCTCAGCACCCGCTTGTTGCGTTCCTGCGCCGCCGCGATCTCCTTGCGCAGCGTCTCCGGGTCGGGGGCACGGTCGGCGGCGCGGGCGGGTGCGGCCAGTACCTGCGAGCCGACGGCGGCGGCAGCCGCCACGAACGCCGCACGCCTGAGCGCGGTGCGTCGGGATATGTTCACGGTCACTTCTTCGTCTCCTCGAGCCAGTTCTTCGGGCGGGCGGCGTAGGTCAGTGCGGCGGCGGTCACGCCGAAGAGCCCCGCCGCGGGGTTCACATATCCGGGTACGGCGGCGTCGTACGTCGCACCGCCGGTGGTGACGCACCTGAACTCCACGGGGAGGAAGGCGTATTCGTATCCCTCGACGGACCGGGCCCGCTCGGCCCCCAGCCGCTCCTCACAGGCCTGGGGCCGACGGCTCTCGTCCAGGGCCGCGAAATGGAGCAGTCCCCAGGTGTAGAAGCCGAACGCGCAGGCCCACGCGAGTGCCGCGGCGGCCCGTACCCGGGTCTGCGCGTCGCGCCCGCCACGTCGTGCGAGCAGCAGCCGCAGACCGCGGACGGTCATCCAGAGTGTGAGACCGATGCCCAGCGGCGTCAGCAGGAACACGAGGCCGAGGTAGAGGTCGTCGGAGGAGTCAGTCACCAGCATCGGACGGACCTCGTCAGTTGTGCCGGGAGATGGAGTTGTACTTCTCCATGATCTGGTAGAGCGCCATCCGCTGTCTGGCGTGCTCGATGGCCTCGGCGTTGGTGCCCTGGTAGCGCCGGAGGATCTGGAAGGTCTCCGACTCCGTGTAGTTCAGGCGCATCGAGCGCAGCGGGGTCTCCTCCTCGTCCGCCCCCGGCGCCCCGTCGGCGTTCCACAGGTGGATCAGCGGCACGGTCGACATGGAGAACTGGTCGTCGTGGCGGCAGTCGGCCCAGATGTTGTACTTGTCCTCGTCATCGGTGACATCGCGGATGGAGCCTTCCGCGTAGCCCTTCCGGACGGCGTGGTTCCATGCCAGGACCGCGGTCTTCCCGAAGATCTGCCCGATGCCGGTGGAGCTGTCCCGGAAGCTCCTGGTCGTCAGGAACTCGAGTGCGACCTCCGCGTCGACCGACAGGTCGATGGGGTCGATGTGCCGCATCTCCCAGTACGCCGTCGTCTGGATCAGCGCCTTGCGCATGTTGTAGCGGTAGGCGAGAAGGGTGGTGACGCTGTCGTACTCCAGGACCACCCTGCGGAAGCACTCCTCGTGGGTGTGGGACCGCAGGCCGCCGTCGTTGGGGAAGCCGATGGACTCCATGTACTTGCCGACGTCGGTCCGCATGGCCGTGATGAGGTCGGAGTCCAGCGAGGTGTCGGGCAGCTGTCCCCGGGGGGCGTTGAACGAACCCTGGCCGGTGTCCCGGCCCGAGGCGATGTTGATGTCGATGTTGATCGAGCCGGCGCCGCTGCCCACGGTGCGGGTGACGATCTGGTCGTAGGCCCAGTTCGTCGGCAGCGGGTAGCCGAAGTTGCCGGAGAAGCCCGACGACATGTCCGAGACGAACGACGCCGTGGCGTGGCCCGCCTCGCCGACGCGGGTGCAGACGTTGCGCGGGCCGTACACACCGATGCCGAAGCGGTTGCCGTCGTCGGCGATGGCGTCCTGGATGCCCTTGAAGTGCGGCAGGACGTTGCGGGAGACGTCCTCGTCCAGGGCGTCGAAGTCGACGGCGAAGAAGATCCGGCTGCCCGGCTTGAATCCGTGGTCCAGCGCCGCGTTGATCGCCGCCTGTCCCGCCGCTCGCCCCTGCGGGTAGCTGAAGTTCGCCGCCGCGCGCCCGAACGTCTGGTAGATCGGGAAACAGCGCAGCCCGTTCTCGGCGATGGTCGCCAGCTCGCCGGGCTGGATCTCCTTCTCCGGGAGGTCCGGGTCGTCCGGGATCGGGTTCGTCAGGTAGCGGCCTATATAGGTGATGCCCTGGGCCTTCAGGGTGGCGGCACGCGCGGCGGTGATCTTCGTGACCCCGTCGCAGGCCTCACCGTTGCGGGACTGGTCGCCGTAGGACACCAGGAGCGACGCCCACGTCGAGTAGTTGCCCGTGCCCGTGACGGGCAGCTTCACGAACGACTGGAAGGTGGAGACGGCCGAGGCCAGGGAACTGGTGAAGGTGCCGGAGAAGGACACCCCGGGACGCTGGTTGAGCACCATGCCGGCCGAGAAGAGCTGGACCCAGGGGCCGGAATCGCCGGTGGACACGGTGTGGCTCTTGAGCCCGCTCTGGGTGCCGGGACCGAAGACCCCGTTGGCCGTGCCGTCGGCCATGCCGAGTTCGTACTGCACCGCGAAGAGCATCGACTTGGCGACGTCGCGCGAGTGGTTGCCGTCGGCCGGGATGATGTAGAAGTCCCGGCGGGACACGTACGAGCCGTTGAGCCAGCGCTGCACCGCCCGCACGGTCTCCGTGCCGCCGTTGGAGGTGACGTAGGCGTCCATGTTGAGGAGGCCCTTGAAGACCTTCGGAACCAGGTTGCCGCCGGGGTAGACGAAGTCGACACCCATGTTCTGCTTCAGAAGAGCCATGGACGAGGCCACGCGCGAGTTGTAGGTGCCGTCGATGTCACCGCCGTCGTAGCCCTTGCAGTACAGGCCCGACTGAATGATCTTGGTGAAGTTCTCCGAGGGCACCGTGGCCCCGTTGAGCACCGGGTACTTGGACGTGAGGGTGTTCAACGTGGTGGGACCGAACGCGTCGGACAGGCTGGTGATGCCCAGCTCGTACTGAAGGGCCCGGGTCAGGGCGAACATGGTCGACCAGCCCGTCTCCCCGGTCTCCGGCAGACGGTCGATGCCCAGCTTTCCTCCATACACACCATTGATGAACTGTTGCGCCTTGCGCACCATCTCGTCGGCCACGGGGGCTCCTTCGGTCACGCCGGGAGGGACCTTGCAGGCGGCCGAGGCAGGGGTGTGGAGGAGTGCGCAATGCACGGACGGCCGTTTCCGGCCCCGGATGACACCTCCCCGTTGACGCTCGCCCCCGCTCGTACGTCGCCGCACGCCGAGCTCTGCACGAGCTCAGGTGTGCCCGGTCAACTTAGTTGTCAAGAAGGCCTCATGGGGAGGTAAAAATTCTCGAACGTCTCGACCATGTCTCGAAAAAATCGATTGACGTGAGGAGGCGCAGGTGAGCAGTGGTCCGTGGCGCCGTCGTCGCGCTCCGGGTGTGTGGGGCCCGTGCTTGTCGGGGCGTGACGAATGGCTGGTTCTCGACCCTTGAGGACTTGGTGGCCGACGGCCGTGGGCCTCCGCCGCCGGATACGCGGGTCTTCGTTCGAGAGTTTCAGGCGGAGGTCAGGGCTTCGGCCGAGTTCCGGCCGAGAAGCGGAGTGTCGTGCTCATCGGAGGCTCCGGCTGCTCAAGGTCTTGACGGGGGGCACCCCAAAACGCTCAGCTTAGGGTTCACATGTTGGAGAATATGGCAGGAGTGAGTGAGTCGATGGAGACTCCGGGGTCGCAGACGTCTCTGCATCGGGCCAACCTTGAGCGGGTCGTACGTGCCGTACGGATGGCGGGGTCGCTGACCCAGGCCGAGATCGCCAGAAGCACGGGCCTTTCCGCGGCCACCGTCTCCAACATCGTGCGTGAACTCAAGGACGGCGGCACGGTCGAGGTGACCCCCACCTCGGCCGGCGGGCGCAGGGCCCGGAGTGTCTCCCTCAGCGGGGACGCGGGCATCGTCATAGGGGTCGATTTCGGTCATACGCACCTTCGGGTGGCCATCGGGAACCTGGCCCACCAGGTGCTGGCCGAGGAATCCGAGCCGCTCGACGTGGACGCCTCGTCGGCCGAGGGCTTCGGGCGGGCGGAACAGCTGGTCAACCGTCTGATCGAGACCACCGGCATCAGCCCCGAGAAGGTCATCGGCGTCGGCCTCGGCGTACCGGGCCCCATCGACGTCGAGTCGGGCACGCTGGGATCCACCTCGATCCTGCCGGGCTGGACGGGCATCAACCCCAGCCAGGAGCTCGCCGGACGCCTCGGGGTGCCCGTGTACGTGGACAACGACGCCAACCTCGGGGCGCTCGGCGAGCTCGTCTGGGGCAGCGGGAGGGGCGTCAAGGATCTCGCGTACATCAAGGTCGCCAGCGGTGTCGGCGCCGGTCTGGTGATCGACGGGCACATCTACCGGGGCCCCGGGGGCACGGCCGGCGAGATCGGCCACATCACCCTCGACGAATCGGGCCCGGTCTGCCGCTGCGGGAACCGCGGCTGCCTGGAGACCTTCACCGCCGCCCGGTACGTCCTGCCGCTCCTGAAGCCCAGCCACGGCTCCGACCTCACCATGGAACGGATGGTCCAGCTGGCCCGGGAGGGCGATCCGGGGTGCCGCAGGGTCATCGGGGACGTCGGCCGGCACATCGGAAGCGGCGTGGCGAACCTGTGCAACCTGCTCAATCCCAGCCGGGTCGTGCTCGGCGGATCCCTCGCGGAGGCGGGTGAGTTGGTGCTGGCGCCCATCCGGGACTCGGTCTCGCGCTACGCCATCCCCAGTGCCGCGCGGCAGCTCTCGGTGCTCCCCGGGGCCCTCGGCGGGCGGGCCGAGGTGCTGGGGGCGCTGGCCCTCGTGCTCAGCGAGATGGGGGATTCGACCCTTTTGGAGAGCACCCTTCCCGCGGCGACTCCTGCCTTCACTTAGATAACGAATGGCACCGTTGTCATCTCGTTAAGAATTTACTCCTTGACGTCGCCCCTGGGGCCGAGTTGACTTCCAGCCACCTCGGCCGCAACGTCGCGGCCTCGTCAGGGAGGTTCGAAATGAACACGCGTATGCGTCGTGCCGCCGTTGCCGTTGCCGCCACCACCATGGCCGTCTCGCTCGCGGCGTGCGGAAGCGCCAAGGAGTCGGGCGACAAGACCAGCTCCGACTCGGCGAAGAAGGGCGACGACCTCAAGATCGGCCTGCTTCTTCCCGAGAACGTCACGGCCCGTTACGAGAAGTTCGACAAGCCGATCATCGAGAAGAAGGTCGGCGAGCTCACCGGCGGCAAGGCGGAGGTCGTCTACGCCAACGCCAGGCAGGACGCCACGCTGCAGGCGCAGCAGGTCGACACCATGATCACGGGCAAGGTCGACGCGCTCATCATCGACGCGGTGGACGCCAAGGCCATCGAGAACAGCGTGAAGAAGGCCAAGGACGCGGGCATCCCCGTCGTCGCCTTCGACCGCCTCGCCGAGGGCCCGATCGACGCCTACACCTCCTTCGACAACGAAGAGGTCGGCCGCGTGCAGGGCAAGGCCCTGCTGGAGGCCCTGGGCGACGCCGCCAAGCCCACCGTCGTGATGATGAACGGCTCGATCACCGACCCGAACGCCGCGCTCTTCAAGAAGGGCGCCAAGTCGGTCCTCGACGGCAAGGTGACCTACGGCAAGGAGTACGACACCAAGGAGTGGAAGCCGGAGAACGCCAACTCCAACATGGAGGGCGCGATCACCGCTCTGGGCAAGGACAAGATCGCCGGCGTCTACTCCGCCAACGACGGCATGGCCGGCGGCATCATCCAGGCCCTCAAGTCCGCCGGGCTCTCCAAGCTCCCGCCGGTCACCGGCCAGGACGCCGAACTCGCGGGTGTGCAGCGCATCGTCACCGGTGAGCAGTTCATGAGCGTCTACAAGCCCTACCCGCAGGAGGGCATCGTCGCCGCGGAGATGGCCGTCGCGCTCGCCAAGGGCGAGAAGCTCGACAGCATCGCCACGTCCAAGGTCGACAACGCCGGCACGAAGGGCATCGCCACCGTCCTCGTCCCGGTCGTCTCGCTGACCAAGGACAACATCAAGGAGACCGTCCTCAAGGACGGCATCTGGACGCTCGACGAGATCTGCTCGGCCAAGTACAAGGCCGCCTGCGACGCCGCGGGCCTGAAGTAGGCCCCGAACCGCCCGGCAGGCCCTCCACGGCCCCGTCGGGCGGCCCCGAAGCCTGTCCGGCGCCCCGCCCACCAACTGTCCCGCTACCGGGCGGGGCGCCGGACGGAACGCCTCGGATCTTCCACAATTCTTCTGCTCGACCACCGCGCCTTCCCCCAGGCGCGGCATCCCCGCCGGGTCAGGCGGCGAAGGAGATGGTTCACGTGTCCGCTACGCCCGTGTTGGCGTTGCGAGGGGTCTCCAAGCGATTCGGTGCCGTCCAGGCGCTCACCGACGTAGAGCTTGAGGTCCACGCCGGTGAGGTGGTCGCCCTGGTGGGTGACAACGGAGCCGGTAAATCAACGCTGGTCAAGACGATCGCCGGAGTGCACCCCATCGATGACGGTGTCATCGAGTGGGACGGCCGGGCCGTCCAGATCAACAAGCCGCACGACGCCCAGAACCTGGGGATCGCGACCGTCTACCAGGACCTCGCGCTCTGCGACAACATCGACGTCGTCGGCAACCTCTACCTCGGACGGGAGCTCCGCAAGTTCGGAATCCTCGACGAGGTCGAGATGGAGCGGCGTTCGCGCGAGCTCCTCAGCACGCTGTCGATCCGCATCCCCAGTGTCCGCATCCCGATCGCGTCACTCTCCGGCGGTCAGCGCCAGACGGTCGCCATCGCCCGCTCTATGCTGGGCGAGCCCAAGCTCGTCATCCTCGACGAGCCCACCGCCGCCCTCGGCGTCGAGCAGACCGCGCAGGTCCTCGACCTCGTCGAGCGGCTGCGCGAGCGAGGCCACGCGGTCATCCTCATCAGCCACAACATGGCCGACGTGAAGGCCGTCGCCGACAAGGTCGCCGTGCTCCGGCTGGGCCGGAACAACGGGGTCTTCGACGTGAAGACCACCTCGCAGGAAGAGATCATCTCCGCCATCACGGGTGCCACGGAGAACGCCGTGACCCGTCGTGCGGCGCGCAACGCGGAGGCCCAGAAGTGACAACCGACAAGACGTCCACCGCAGTGGTCAACCCGGAGGCGGCCAAGGGCGCCGACACCGTGGTCGACCCCCGGCTCCTCGTGCGCGAGCAGGGCCTCGGCGGCTACATCACCGAGTTCAAGCGCAAGATGCGCGGCGGTGACCTCGGCTCGATCCCCGTGATCATCGGCCTGATCATCATCTGCGTCGTCTTCCAGAGCCTGAACTCCGAGTTCCTCTCGGCGAAGAACGTCAGCGACATCGCCGTGACCATGGTGGCGACCGGCATGATGGCGGTCGGCATCATCTTCGTGCTGCTGCTCGGCGAGATCGACCTCTCGGTCGGTTCGGTCAGCGGCGTCTCGGGCGCGGTCGTCGCCGTGCTCAGCGTCACCCACGGCATGAACGAGTGGCTCGCCATACTCGTCGCCGTCCTCAGCGGCGCGGTCATCGGAGCCATCCACGGCTTCTTCTTCGCACGGATAGGCGCCCCCGCCTTCGCGGTGACCCTCGCCGGGCTGCTGTTCTGGCTGGGCTTCATGCTCCAGCTGCTCGGTGACACCGGCACGATCAACCTGGACAGCGACGGCGTCGTCGGCAACCTGACCACGTACTACTTCTCGGACGTCGCCGCCGCCTACGGCCTCGCCGCCGTCGCGGTGGTCGCCTACTTCCTCTCCGCCTTCCTGGACACCCGCCGCCGCGAGGCCGCGGGCATCCCCGCGCGGCCGCTCGTCGACATCGTGGTCCGCACCGTCGCGCTCGCGGTGTTCGCCTTCGGCGCCGCGTTCATGTTCAACCAGTACCGCGGTCTCCCGCTGGCCCTGGTCCTCTTCCTGATCGTCCTGGTCGGTACGGACTTCGTCCTGCGCCGCACCTCCTACGGCCGGAAGATCTTCGCGCTCGGCGGCAGCGTCGAGGCTTCCCGGCGCGCCGGCATCAACGTCACCGCGATCCGCGTCTCGGTCTTCTCCATCGCGGGCACCTTCGCGGCGATCGGCGGCCTCTTCTGGGCGTCCAAGATCGCGGCGGCCAACCAGGGCTCCGGTGCCGGTGATCTCCTGATGAACGTCATCGCCGCGGCCGTCATCGGCGGCACCAGCCTCTTCGGAGGCCGGGGACGCACCTGGAACGCCCTGCTCGGCGTCATGGTGATCGTGTCGATCCAGTACGGCCTCGCGCTGGAAGGCATCGCCACGCCGATCAACTACATGATCACCGGTGCTGTTCTTCTCATCACGGTCGTCATCGACTCCATCACCCGCAAGACGCAGAAGACGGCCGGCCGCGCCTGACCGTCGTACCTGCGCACACGTGCCCGGCACCCTCCGCGGTGCCGGGCACCTGCGCGTCCGGCGCGCCCGGCGCGGTGCGGCTGAATGCGCCGCCCGATGACCGGGTCCGCCGGCGGAACATTAGACTCATCGGATCGACTCGCTCGACCAGCTCACACGCAAGGAGGCACGGGTGGATCTGCTGACCCGCATCAGGGGACCGCGCGACCTGGACCGGCTCGACTCCGAGCAGCTGGACCAGCTCGCCGGGGAGATCCGTACCTTCCTCGTCGAGGCGGTGTCCAAGACCGGTGGCCACCTCGGCCCGAACCTGGGTGTGGTCGAGCTGACCATCGCCCTGCACCGCGTCTTCGAGTCCCCGCAGGACAAGGTCCTCTTCGACACCGGCCACCAGAGCTACGTGCACAAGCTGCTCACCGGCCGGCAGGACTTCTCGAAGCTCAAGAGCAAGGGCGGACTCTCCGGGTACCCCTCCCGCGCGGAGTCCGAGCACGACGTCATCGAGAACTCCCACGCCTCGACGGTGCTCGGCTGGGCCGACGGCCTCGCCAAGGCCAACGAGGTCCTCAAGAAGGACGACCACGTCGTCGCCGTCATCGGTGACGGCGCGCTCACCGGCGGTATGGCCTGGGAGGCGCTGAACAACATCGCCGCCGCCAAGGACCGCCCCCTCGTCATCGTCGTCAACGACAACGAGCGCTCCTACGCCCCGACCATCGGCGGCCTCGCGAACCACCTCGCCACCCTGCGGACCACCGACGGGTACGAGCGGTTCCTCGCCCGCGGCAAGGACCTCCTGGAGCGCACACCGGTCGTCGGCAGGCCGCTGTACGAGACCCTGCACGGCGCCAAGAAGGGCCTCAAGGACTTCATCGCCCCGCAGGGCATGTTCGAGGACCTCGGCCTGAAGTACGTCGGCCCCATCGACGGCCACGACATCGAGGCCCTGGAGTCCGCCCTCCAGCGGGCCAAGCGCTTCGGCGGCCCGGTCATCGTGCACTGCCTCACCGAGAAGGGCCGCGGCTACACCCCGGCCCTCCAGGACGAGGCGGACCGCTTTCACGCGGTCGGCAAGATCCACCCGGACACCGGCCTGCCGATCTCCACCTCGGGGCTCGACTGGACGTCGGTCTTCGGCGAGGAGATGGTCAAGCTCGGCCACGAGCGCGAGGACATCGTCGCCATCACCGCGGCCATGCTCCAGCCCGTGGGCCTCGGCAAGTTCGAGGAGGCCTTCCCGGACCGGATCTACGACGTCGGGATCGCCGAGCAGCACGGCGCGGTCTCCGCGGCCGGCCTGGCCACCGGCGGGCTGCACCCCGTCTTCGCGGTGTACGCGACCTTCCTGAACCGCGCCTTCGACCAGGTCCTGATGGACGTCGCCCTGCACAGGTGCGGTGTGACCTTCGTCCTGGACCGGGCCGGTGTCACGGGCACGGACGGCGCCTCGCACAACGGCATGTGGGACATGTCGATCCTGCAGTGCGTGCCGACCCTGCGCATCGCCGCCCCGCGCGACGCCGACCAGGTCCGCGCCCAGCTGCGCGAGGCCGTGGCCGTCGACGACGCACCCACCGTCGTCCGCTTCTCCAAGGGCGCCGTCGGCCCCGCGGTCAAGGCGGTCGGCACGGTGGGCGGCATGGACGTGCTCCGCGCGCCGGGCACGGACGAGCCGGACGTGCTCCTCGTCTCCGTCGGCGCGCTCGCCCCGATGTGCCTGGAGATCGCCGCCCTGCTGGACGCCCAGGGCATCTCCACGACCGTGGTCGACCCGCGCTGGGTCAAGCCCGTCGACGAGGCGCTCGCCCCGCTGGCGGCCGAGCACCGGGTCGTCGTCACCGTCGAGGACAACAGCAGGGCCGGCGGTGTCGGCTCCGCCGTCGCCCAGGCCCTGCGTGACGCCGGCGTCGACGTGCCGCTGCGCGACTTCGGCATCCCGCCGGTGTTCCTCGACCACGCCTCGCGCGGTGAGGTCATGGTGGAGATCGGGCTGACCGCACCGGACATCGCCCGTCAGGTCACCGGACTGGTCGCGAAGCTCGACGGCCGCTACGAGAGCCGCGTCGTGGAGCCCGCCCGCGACTGATCAGCACGCACGGCATGGGCCGGTCGCCCACCCCACCCGGGGTGGTCCGACCGGCCCATTCGCGTGAAATCGGGGCATACCACGCGTTCGCGGACATGCCTCGGCTGCCGGGTCCGAATCATGGCGTACACGACGAGTGCGTGGAGGTACGCCGGTGAGCACGCAGCAGGACACGCCACCCAGCGGAGACGGGCTGTTCCGGACCAAGACGGTCGAACAGTCCATCCGCGACACGGAAGAACCGGAGCACGCGCTCAAGAAGTCCCTCTCCGCGCTGGACCTGACGGTCTTCGGTGTGGGCGTCATCATCGGGACCGGCATCTTCGTCCTCACGGGCAAGGTCGCCAAGGAGACGGCGGGCCCGGCCACCGCTCTCGCCTTCGTCGTGGCGGGCGTCGTCTGCGCGCTCGCCGCGCTCTGCTACGCCGAGTTCGCCTCCACCGTCCCGGTGGCCGGATCGGCGTACACCTTCTCCTACGCCTCGCTGGGCGAACTGGTCGCCTGGATCATCGGCTGGGACCTGGTGCTGGAGTTCGCCCTCGGCACCGCGGTCGTGGCGGTCGGCTGGTCGGGCTACGTGCGCTCCCTGATGGACAACATCGGCTGGACGATGCCCGAGGCCCTCTCCGGCCCCGACGTGGCGAGCGGCTTCGGCTTCGACATCCTCGCGTTCGCCCTGGTGCTGGTCCTGACGGTCATCCTGGTCCTCGGGATGAAGCTCTCCGCGCGGGTGACCACGGTCGTCGTGGCCGTCAAACTGGCCGTCGTCCTCATCGTGATCATCGCCGGGCTCTTCTTCGTCAAGGCGTCCAACTACTCGCCCTTCATCCCCGAGGCCGAGAAGCAGGAGGGCGGATCGGGCCTGGACGCCCCGCTGGTCCAGCTGATCTTCGGCTACGAACCCACGAACTTCGGCGTCATGGGCATCTTCACCGCCGCGTCCATCGTCTTCTTCGCCTTCATCGGCTTCGACGTGGTGGCCACGGCGGCCGAGGAGACCAAGCTCCCGCAGCGTGACATGCCGCGCGGCATCCTGGCCTCGCTGGTCATCTGCACCCTGCTCTACGTCGCCGTCTCCCTCGTGGTCACCGGCATGGAGAACTACTCGGATCTCTCGGTCAGCGCCCCGCTCGCCGACGCGTTCAAGGCCGTCGGGCACCCCTTCTACGCGGGGGTCATCAGCTTCGGCGCCGCGGTCGGCCTCACCACGGTCTGCATGATCCTGCTGCTCGGCCAGACCCGGGTGTTCTTCGCGATGAGCCGCGACGGACTGCTGCCGCGGTTCTTCTCCAAGACGCACCCGCGGTTCGGGACCCCGTACCGCCCGACCATCCTGCTCGGCGTGATCATCGCCGTCGTCGCGGGCTTCACGAGCATCAACGAACTCGCGACCCTGGTGAACATCGGCACGCTCTTCGCGTTCGTGGTGGTCGCCCTCGGCGTGATCGTGCTGCGCCGCACCCGCCCCGAGCTGCACCGCGCCTTCCGCACCCCGTGGGTACCGCTGCTGCCGATCGTCTCGGTGGCCGCCTCGGTCTGGCTGATGCTGAACCTGCCGGCGGAGACCTGGCTCCGGTTCGGGATCTGGATGGTGATCGGCGTGATCATCTACTTCGTGTACGGGCGCAGCAACAGCCGTATGGCGAAAGGCCGCTGACCCTGCCGGGCGCCGTGGGACTACGGCAGCGGCCGTACCGTGCGAGGGCCCGTGCAGCGGGCCCCGCACGCCTCGGCCCGCCGCCGCAGTTCCCGGTCGGCCGTCACGACGACGCAGGACCGTACGCCGCGGGCCGCGGCGGCCAGCCCGGCGATCAGATCGTCCCCGCTGCCCGGCGCCGCCTCCACCCGCACCTCGGGCACGGACGCGACCCCGCGCGCGGCACCCTCCACGACGAGTACGAGCTCGACGGGGCCGGGGTGCCCCGGCAGCCCGTCGGCGGCGTACGGGACCAGCGAGTCACGCAGCCGCTCGGCCGCTCCGAGCCGGTCCCTCCACCAGCCGTCGGGCACGGAGCCCACGACGTTGGCGGCATCGACGACCACCAGGGTCCTGTCACCTGTCATCCCTGAAGGATGCCAGGTCAGCCGCCGGTGGCCGGAGACTTCTTCGCCGACTCCGGGATGGTGCCGTCCGAGCGGATCGCCTTCCAGAGGGTGCCGGCCTGCGGCTCCGCGGCCACCACGCGGTTCGGGTCCTGCTTGTCGTAGGCGACCGGCAGCATGATCGTCTCCATCGAGGAGGGGTCGACGCCGTTCATCGAGCGGGCGAACTCGCTGAGCGAGGTCAGCGAGGCGAGCCCCTCGTCGGTCGTCAGCGACTTGGTCGCGGAGTTGGCGATCTTGTACGTCGTCGTCGGACTGCCCAGCAGGTCCTGCGACTTGATCTCGGTCAGCAGCGCGAGCAGGAACTGCTGCTGGAGCCCGATGCGGCCGAGGTCGCTGCCGTCCCCGACGCCGTGCCGGGTGCGGACGTAGGCGAGGGACTGGGTGCCGTCGAGCTTGTGCGTACCCGCGGTCAGGTCGAGGCCGGAGGCCTTGTCCTTGATCGGTTCGTCGACCTTGACGGTGACGCCGCCGATCGCGTCGACGAGGTCCTTGAACCCGGCGAAGTTGATCTCCAGGTAGTGGTCGATCCTGACCCCGGACATCTTCTCCACCGTCTTCACCACACAGGCCGGACCGACCTGGGAGTACACGGAGTTGAACATGACGCGCTCGGCGGACGCCATCGTCGAGCCGTCCGACTTGGTGCACTCGGGCCGGGTCACCAGGGTGTCGCGCGGGATGGAGACCGCGACGGCCTCGGTGCGGCCCTCGGGTATGTGGACGACCAGCGCGGTGTCGGAGCGCGCACCGCTGACGGCCCCGCCCCCGCCGAGTTCCTGGTTCTCCGCCCCGGCACGCGAGTCGGAGCCGAGGACCAGCAGGTTCTGGCCGGTGGTGGGGAGCTTCTCGGGACGGTCCTCACCGAGCGCCTTGTCGATGTCGACGCCCTTGATGTTGCCGTCGAGGTCCTGGTACATCCAGTACGCGGCACCGCCGCCCGCGAGGAGCAGGACGAGGAGCACCCCGAGGGTGATCTTGAGACCGCGGCGGCGCTTGCGTGGCTTCGGCGCGCGTCCGGAACGGGATTCGTCGGACATCCGTGATCCGGCGCCGGTGGGCTGATCTGTCATGGGCTCGTCTGGTTCTTCCGTCGGGACGCGCGCGCCGCGCGCGTGCGAGAGGAGAGGAAAGGATTGGCGGACAGTCCGGACTAGGCGTACCGAAGTCGTCGCTGTGCCATGTTTCGTCCGGGCATTGTTCTAGTCCGGAAGTCGCATTCTGTGATAGGAAGCGCGCTGAAATCGACCCCTGTTGAGTATTATGGTGACACCAGTTGACGCTGCGAAAGCAAAATTGGTCATTCGACAGAGAAACCACGGGACTCCGCCCTTCGCCGTTCGGCACCGGAGGAAGTACTCGGTGAAGAGCGGGCGGGGAGCAATGGGTTTGCGTTCAGGGCGCAGGCGTGCCGGTCATCCTGCCGGGGGGACTCCTTCCGGACCTGCCGGCGGGCCCGACCGTGCGCCGCGCGCCGTCGCAGCCGGGCCGCGCACCACCGGATGGCTGGTGCCGGACAGGGAAGGCCGCCTCACCGCGTACGCCGCGGGACGGACCGGGGGCGTCGTGCGCTGGACCGAGTCCGTGACGAGGCCCGAGGAGTGGAGCCGGCCCGAACTCCTGCTCGCCGACACGGGGATCCTTCCGTACCTCTCCGTGGCACGCGGAAGCGACGGCTACGTCGACCTCTTCACGATGCGCCGCAAGGGCGGCGGCCCCCAGGCGCCGCTCGACGTCGTCTACGCGTCCCAGTACCAGACGGGCCGTCCGATGACCGGATGGCATTCGATCGGGAACCCGCACGGCCAGGACGCCGCGCAGGCGGCGGCCCTCGGCGCACCGGTGGCCGTGGTCGACGGGAGCGACGTGGTCCATGTCTTCGTCCGCAGCGCGGCCGGCGGGGTGTTCACCCGCCGGCGCAACCGGGAGGGCACCTGGGGCAAGTGGACGGCTTTGCCGTGCAAGCGCGTGAGGGACGGAATCTCCGCGGTCGTCACCCGCTCCGGCCGGGTCGAGCTCTTCATGCCGGCGGACAAGGGCGTGTACGTGTGGCGTCAGGAGAAGCCGGGCGGCTCCCTGGACCGCGCTCCCAACCTGGTGTTCATCGCCCGTCCGGAGACGGCGTCGGGCGTCGAGTCCTACGAGGACAGGATCACCCACTTCTGGCGTGACGAGGGCACCGGAGAGGTCGTCGCCTACCGGTTGCCCGGACCCGGCGGCGAGGACGTCGCTCCCGCCCCGCTGGCCGGCGGGTCGGGCCGCGGCCCCCTCGCCCTGTCCCGGTGTCTCGTCGACGGCTACGACTGCACCGTGCTGGCCCAGGCCGAGGAGACGGGCACCCTCGCGGTGACCGCCTACCCGACGGAGGCCGAGTCCGCGGGCGCGTGGTGGGCCGACACCCGGGAACCCTGCGAAGGAGCACCCGCACTGGCCCGAGACCGGGCAGGCCGGCTGGTCGTGGCCGCCATCGGCCCTGAAGGCGGACTGAGCGTGACCAGGCAGCGGCTGGATCAGCAGGGCATGGCGCTGGAGGCCTGGCTCCGGTTCTGATCCCGTCACCGGCCGGCGGCCGGGTCCTGGCCATCACCCCGCGTCACTCCGCCTTCTCGGAGACCCGTACGGAGAGTTCGGTGCCGGCGGTGTAGTACGGCTTGACCAGGACGGCCGGACCGTCACCGGCCTGCACGACGGTGTTGGGGTAGGCGAAGACGGCCTTCACGTCCACCACGTCGGTGAGGAAGCGGCCCAGTCGTGCGACCAGGGGGTCGTACCGCCGGCCCACCCACAGGTCCCAGAGCACCCCGGGATCCGGCGGCACCACGGCCGTGCAGCGGTGCGGCCCCAGGTGGCCGGCGGGCAGCAGGGGAAGCCGTACGGGCCTCTCGTCCCGCGGCGCCTTGCTTCATGTTTCTGGTCGAGTCTGCAATCAAATGATTCCGATTCGGCTACGTACCAGGCAATACCAGCGCACACGAAAGCGGGCCGTACGAAGATCCGTACGGCCCGCTGACGTTTTCCATGCGGAATCGGTGAAGAAGCGTGCGGTGCCGCCTCAGGCAGGAACGCTCGCCACGCCCTGCTCCAGGAAACGCTTCCCGTTGACCCGCTCGGAGACACCCTCGCGGTCCAGGTACGGCGTGATCCCGCCCAGGTGGAAGGGCCAGCCCGCGCCGGTGATCAGGCACAGGTCGATGTCCTGGGGCTCGGCGACGACGCCCTCGGCCAGCATCAGACCGATCTCCTGCGCCACCGCGTCCAGGACGCGGTCACGGACCTGCTCCTCGGTCAGGACGCTGTCGCCCTGCTTGAGGAGCGCGGCGACCTCGGGGTCGAGGACCGGCGCACCGGAGTCGTAGACGTAGAAGCCGCGCTTGCCCGCCTTGACGACCGCCGCGAGGTTCTCGGAGACCGTGAAACGGTCCGGGAACGCGCGGTTCAGGGTCTCGGAGACGTGCAGACCGATGGCCGGGCCGACCAGCTCCAGCAGCACCAGCGGGGACATCGGCAGGCCGAGGGGCTCGATGGCCTTCTCCGCTGTCCCGACCGGGGTGCCCTCGTCGATGATGTTCTGGATCTCGCCCATGAAGCGGGTGAGGATGCGGTTGACGACGAACGCCGGGGCGTCCTTCACCAGCACCGCGGTCTTCTTCAGCTTGCGGGCGACGCCGAAGGCCGTGGCCAGCGAGGCGTCGTCGGTCTGCTCGCCGCGCACGATCTCCAGGAGCGGGAGGATCGCGACCGGGTTGAAGAAGTGGAAGCCGACGACCCGCTCGGGGTTCTTCAGCTTCGACGCCATCTCGGTGACCGAGAGGGACGAGGTGTTCGTGGCGAGGATGGCGTGCGCCGGGGCGACCGCCTCGACCTCCGCGAACACCTTCTGCTTGACGCCGATCTCCTCGAAGACGGCCTCGATGATGAAGTCGGCGTCGGAGAAGCCCTCCGCCTTGTCCAGCACACCGGAGACCAGGGCCTTGAGGCGGTTGGCCTTGTCCTGGTTGATGCGGCCCTTGCCGAGAAGCTTCTCGATCTCGGCGTGGACGTAGCCCACGCCCTTGTCGACGCGCTCCTGGTCGATGTCCGTGAGGACGACCGGCACCTCGAGGCGGCGCAGGAAGAGCAGCGCGAGCTGGCTGGCCATCAGGCCCGCACCCACCACGCCGACCTTGGTCACCGGACGGGCCAGGGCCTTGTCCGGAGCACCGGCCGGGCGCTTGGCGCGCTTCTGGACCAGGTTGAAGGAGTAGATCCCGGAGCGCAGCTCGCCGCCCATGATCAGGTCCGCGAGGGCCTGGTCCTCGGCGTCGAAGCCGGCGCCCAGGTCGCCGGACTTCGCCGCGGCGATGATCTCCAGCGCGCGGTACGCGGCCGGGGCCGCACCGTGCACCTTGGAGTCCGCGATCGCCTTGCCGCGCGCGACCGCCTGGTCCCAGGCGTCACCGCGGTCGACCTCGGGACGCTCCACCGCGATCTCGCCCTTGAGGACGGACGCCGTCCAGATAAGCGACTGCTCCAGGAAGTCCGCGCCCTCGAAGATCGCGTCGGCGATCCCGAGCTCGAAGACCTGCTTGCCCTTGAGCTGGCGGTTCTGGTTCAGCGAGTTCTCGATGATCACCGAGACGGCGCGGTCGGCGCCGATCAGGTTCGGCAGCAGCGCGCAGCCGCCCCAGCCGGGGACCAGACCGAGGAAGACCTCGGGCAGCGAGAACGCCGGCAGCGCCGAGGAGACGGTGCGGTACGAGCAGTGCAGCCCGATCTCGACGCCACCGCCCATCGCCGCGCCGTTGTAGTAGGCGAACGTCGGGACCGCGAGGCCGGAGAGGCGGCGGAAGACGTCGTGGCCGCCCTTGCCGATGGCCAGCGCGTCCTGGTGCTCCTTGAGGAGCTCGACGCCCTTGAGGTCCGCGCCGACCGCGAAGATGAACGGCTTGCCGGTCACACCGACACCGACGATCGTGCCCTCGGCCGCCTCCTTCTCGACCTGGTCGACGGCGGCGTTCAGGTTCGCCAGCGACTGCGGGCCGATGGTGGTCGGCTTGGTGTGGTCGAAGCCGTTGTCCAGCGTGATGAGGGCGAAACGGCCCGCGCCGCCGGGAAGGTCGAGGTGGCGAACGTGCGCCTGGGTGACGACCTCACCGGGGAACAGCTCGGCCGCGCCCTTCAGAAGCTCAGTGGTGGAGCTCACTTGTTGCCTCCGGCGTTCTCGAAGTGCGGGTTCTCCCAGACGACCGTCGCGCCCATGCCGAAGCCGACGCACATGGTCGTCAGGCCGTAGCGGACCTCCGGCTGCTCCTCGAACTGGCGGGCCAGCTGAGTCATCAGGCGGACGCCGGAGGAGGCGAGCGGGTGACCGTAGGCGATCGCGCCGCCGTACTGGTTGACGCGCTGGTCGTCGTCGGCGATGCCGTAGTGCTCCAGGAAGGCCAGCACCTGCACGGCGAAGGCCTCGTTGATCTCGAAGAGACCGATGTCCTCGATGGAGAGGCCGGCCTTGGCCAGGGCCTTCTCCGTCGCCGGGATCGGGCCGTAGCCCATGACCTCGGGCTCGACGCCCGCGAAGGCGTACGACACGAGACGCATCTTGACCGGGAGGCCCAGCTCGCGGGCGGTCTCCTCGGACGCGAGCAGCGAGGCGGTGGCGCCGTCGTTGAGCCCGGCGGCGTTACCGGCCGTCACGCGGCCGTGGGCGCGGAACGGGGTCTTCAGACCTGCCAGGGACTCCAGGGTGGTGCCCGGGCGCATCGGCTCGTCGGCGGTGACCAGGCCCCAGCCCGTCTCGCCCGCCTCGGCGTTGGTGCGGCGCACGGACACCGGCACCAGGTCCTGCTGGATCTTGCCGTTGGCGTACGCCTTGGCGGCCTTCTCCTGCGAGCGGACCGCGTACTCGTCGGCGCGCTGCTTGGTGATCGAGGGGTACCTGTCGTGCAGGTTCTCCGCGGTCATGCCCATGAAGAGGGCGGACTCGTCGACCAGCTTCTCCGACACGAGGCGCGGGTTGGGGTCCACGCTCTCGCCCATCGGGTGGCGGCCCATGTGCTCGACACCGCCGGCGATGACGACGTCGTACGCGCCGAAGGCGATGGAACCGGCCGTCGAGGTGACGGCGGTCAGGGCGCCCGCGCACATGCGGTCGATGGAGTAGCCGGGGACCGACTGCGGCAGACCGGCCAGGATCCCGGCGGTACGCCCGAGGGTGAGGCCCTGGTCGCCGATCTGGGTGGTCGCGGCGATGGCGACCTCGTCGATCTTCGCGGGGTCCAGGTCCGGGTTGCGGCGCAGCAGCTCCCGGATGGCCTTCACGACGAGATCGTCGGCGCGGGTCTCGTGGTAGATGCCCTTCGGGCCCGCTTTGCCGAACGGGGTGCGGACGCCGTCGACGAAGACGACGTCCCGGATGGTACGAGGCACGGTGGCTCTCCTCCAGGGTGCGGGGTGGCACTGCTGCGGGCGCACGCATCGGCGCGCCACGCCCCTCATGCTACTTGCGGGTAACCAGACTGCCCACCCCCCGTCGCCGGAGCGGCGAACGTCACATGCCCGGGGGTGCCGCCGGCGGCCCGGCGTGGCCGGGTAACTGGCGTGAATTCGATCCTCCTGGATGAGGCGGCCGATGGCGCGGTCCCGACACGCGTACGCCCCTGCGCCGTGTCCGGCGAAGGGGCGTACGTGCGTCCGAAGGCGCGTCCGGGGGCGGTCAGGCGCCGGTGTCCAGGGCGCGCAGCAGCAGGGGGCCGACCTGTTCGATCTGCCAGTGGCGCGCCCCGTGCCCGGCCAGCGCCGTCTCGACCGCGGCCGGGGTCAGGGCCTTCGGCGGCTCCCAGCAGACCCGGCGCACGGTGTCCGGGGTGATCAGGTTCTCCTGCGGCATGTGCAGCCGTTCGGCGAGCTCCGACACGGCGGTACGGGCCGCCGACAGCCGGGCGGCGGCGGCCGGGTCCTTGTCCGCCCAGGAGCGGGGCGGCGGAGGGCCCGCCGGCTGCTGACCGGGCTGCGGCAGCTCGGACTCGGGCAGCTGCCTGGCCCGGTCGACGGCCGCCTGCCACTGCTCCAGCTGACGGCGCCCCATGCGGTGCCCGAAGCCCGGCAGTGCGGTGAGGGCCTGCACGTTCACCGGGAGCGCCAGGGCGGCCTCGATGATCGCGGCGTCGCCGAGCACCTTGCCGGGGGAGATGTCACGGCGCTGCGCCACCTGGTCGCGCGCGGTCCACAGCTCCCGGACGACCGCGATCTGGCGGCGGCGGCGCACCTTGTGCATGCCGGAGGTCCGGCGCCACGGGTCCTTGCGCGGAGGGGCCGGCGGAGCCGAGGCGATCGCGGCGAACTCCTCCAGCGCCCAGCCCAGCTTGCCCTGCCGGTCCAGCTCCTCCTCCAGGGCGTTGCGCAGGTCCACCAGCAGCTCGACGTCGAGCGCGGCGTAGCGCAGCCAGGGGTCGGGCAGGGGGCGGGTGGACCAGTCGACCGCGGAGTGCCCCTTCTCCAGGGCGTAGCCGAGGACGTTCTCGACTATGGCGCCCAGTCCGACACGCGGGAATCCCGCCAGCCGTCCGGCGAGCTCCGTGTCGAAGAGCGAGGTCGGGGTCATACCTATGTCGCGCAGGCAGGGAAGGTCCTGGGTGGCCGCGTGCAGGATCCACTCACTGCCGGTGAGGGCCTCGCCGAGCGCGGACAGGTCGGGGCAGCCGACCGGGTCGATCAACGCGCTCCCCGCGCCCTCGCGACGCAGCTGCACCAGGTAGGCGCGCTGCCCGTAGCGGTAGCCGGAGGCGCGCTCCGCGTCGACGGCGACGGGGCCCGTGCCGGCGGCGAAATCCGCCACCACCCGGGCCAGCGCGTCGTCGGTCGCCACCACCGGGGGGATTCCCTCGCGCGGCTCGAGCAAGGGGATCGGCGCCGGGGCGACGTCGTCCGGGGGAGCGCCCCCGGTGGTTCGCAGTGATGTGTCTGCTGCGGTCTCTTGGGCGTCGGTCACATGCCAAGGGTATCTGTGTGTACGCGTCGCCCGTCGACGGAACGTTCCGTCGACGGGCGACCATGCACGTAAACCGGCCGGTTGTGCATCTGTGCAGGTGCCGGTGGATGCGGGGTCAGTGGATGATGCCCGTTCGCAGGGCGACGGCGACCATTCCGGCGCGGTCCCCGGTGCCGAGCTTGCGGGCGATGCGGGCGAGGTGGCTCTTGACCGTGAGGGCGGAGAGGCCCATCGAGACGCCGATGGCCTTGTTGGACTGGCCTTCGGCGACCAGGCGGAGCACCTCCACCTCACGGCCGGACAGCTCGCGGTAGCCGCCCGGGTGGCTCGGGGTGCCGGGGGGCCTGCGGTGCATTCGGGCGGCATTGGCCCCGATCGGGGCCATGCCGGGACGGGTGGGGTGGCCGATGTTGGTGCGGGTGCCGGTGACGACGTAGCCCTTCACACCGCCCGCGAGGGCGTTGCGCACCGCGCCGATGTCATCGGCGGCGGAGAGGGCGAGGCCGTTCGGCCAGCCGGCGGCTCGGGTCTCGGACAGCAGGGTCAGCCCGGAACCGTCGGGCAGGTGGACGTCGGCAACGCAGATGTCGCGCGGGTTGCCGACGCGGGGGCGGGCCTCCGCGATGGACGACGCCTCGATGACGTCACGAACTCCGAGGGCCCACAGATGGCGGGTGACGGTGGAACGGACGCGTGGGTCGGCCACGACGACCATGGCCGTCGGCTTGTTAGGGCGGTAGGCGACCAGGCTTGCGGGCTGCTCGAGGAGAACGGACACCAGGCCTCCTGGGGAGTGGCGGGACGGGCCGGCTCGGGGATGAAGCCGGGGCGAACCATGCTTGAAGGGTCATTGACCTCTTCGGCAGCAGGTGCGTCCTCCTTTAGGGGAAGATCACGATTTAGTGAGTAACAATTCGGGCAAATAGGACGGGCGATCGATTGTACGAAAAGAGAGCCGGTCGCTGTGCGGCCGGCTCTCTTCCGAAGGTGACGCGGTGTTACGAGACCTGGGGGCCCCGACGCTGCGGAAGCGTCACCACCGCCGCGTCGGCCGTGCCCGACGGCGGCAGCCCGGCGAGCTGGCAGAGCAGATCGCCCCAGGCGACCAGATGCGCGCCCACGTCCGGCACCCCGCCGCGCCCCTCGCGCGGCGTCCACGAGGCCCGGATCTCGATCTGCGTCGCCGCACGCCGCTCGGACAGCGCGCCGAAATAGTGCGACCCGGCGCGCGTCACCGTCCCGCCCGCCTCCCCGTACGAGAGCCCCCGGGCGTCCAGCGCCCCGGTGAGCCAGGACCAGCACACCTCCGGCAGCAGCGGGTCGGCCGCCATCTCCGGTTCCAGTTCGGCCCGCACGAGCGTCACCAGGCGGAAGGTGCCCTGCCAGGCATCGTGTCCGGACGGGTCGTGCAGGAGGACCAGGCGGCCGTCGGCGAGGTCGTCCTCACCGTCCACCACCGCGGCTTCCACGGCGTACGCGTGCGGGGCGAGGCGCTTCGGCGGCCGTGTGGGCTCGACCTCCAGTTCGGGGCGCAGCCGGGCGGAACGCAACGCGTCGACCGCCGACCGGAACGCGGGCGGGACGCCGTCGTCGTCCGCACCCTCCTCGCTGTCGGTGCCATCGGAATGATCGAAGAATTGTCCCTGAGCCGGAGCCATGCGGGGAAGAGTAGGCGGAACCGGAGCGCCGTGCAGGGAGGGACACCCATGCGACGTCCGGCTCGTTGCCACTCCGTGCGAAGATTCTGTGCGTGAGTGCCAACGACCTTCCCCAAGAGCTCAGCTCCGTCCGAACAGGGGAGGGCCCGTCCTCGGGCCTGCGGACGACCCCCGCCACCCATGAATCGGCCTTCCTCAAGGCCTGCCGCCGTGAGCCCGTGCCGCACACCCCGGTCTGGTTCATGCGCCAGGCGGGACGCTCGCTGCCCGAGTACCTGAAGGTCCGCGAGGGCATCGCGATGCTCGACTCCTGCATGATGCCGGAGCTGGTCACCGAGATCACCCTGCAGCCCGTGCGCCGTCACAAGGTCGACGCCGCGATCTACTTCAGCGACATCGTCGTACCGCTCAAGGCCATCGGCATCGACCTCGACATCAAGCCCGGCATCGGCCCGGTGATCGCCGAGCCGATCCGTACCCGCGCCGACCTGGCCCGGCTGCGCGACCTCACCCCCGAGGACGTCCCGTACGTCACCGCCGCCATCGGGATGCTCACCGCCGAGCTCGGCGCCACGCCGCTGATCGGGTTCGCCGGTGCGCCGTTCACCCTCGCGAGCTATCTCGTGGAGGGCGGCCCGTCCCGCAACCACGAGCGCACCAAGGCCATGATGTACGGCGACCCGGAGCTCTGGGCCGACCTGCTCGACCGGCTCGCGGAGATCACCGGCGCCTTCCTCAAGGTCCAGATCGAGGCCGGCGCCTCCGCCGTCCAGCTCTTCGACTCCTGGGTCGGCGCGCTCGCCCCGGCCGACTACCGCCGCTCCGTGATGCCGGCCTCGGCGAAGGTCTTCGACGCCGTCGCGTCCTACGGCGTCCCGCGCATCCACTTCGGCGTCGGCACCGGCGAGCTGCTCGGCCTGATGGGCGAGGCCGGCGCGGACGTCGTCGGCGTCGACTGGCGCGTACCGATGGACGAGGGCGCCCGCCGGGTCGGTCCCGGCAAGGCCCTCCAGGGCAACCTCGACCCCGCGGTGCTCTTCGCGCCGACCGAGGCGGTGGAGGCGAAGACCCGTGAGGTGCTCGACGCCGCCGCCGGTCTCGACGGCCACATCTTCAACCTCGGCCACGGCGTCATGCCGTCCACCGACCCGGACGCCCTCACGCGCCTGGTGGAGTACGTCCACCGGCAGACGGCCCGCTAGTCGGTGCCGGCCGCCCGCACCGCCGACACGGCCTTGCGGGCGGCCACCAGCACCGGATCCCAGACCGGGGAGAACGGCGGCGCGTAGCCGAGGTCGAGCGCGGTCATCGCCTCCACGGTCATCCCGGCGGTGAGCGCCACCGCCGCGACGTCCACGCGCTTCGCCGCTCCGTCGCGGCCGACGATCTGCACGCCCAGGAGCCGGCCGGTGCGGTACTCCGCGAGCATCTTCACCGTCATCGGCTTCGCTCCCGGGTAGTAGCCGGCGCGGCCCGTCGACTCGATCGTCGCCGTGACGTAACGCAGTCCGACCGCCTTCGCGTCCTTCTCGCGCAGCCCGGTCCTGGCGATCTCCAGGTCGCAGAGCTTGCTCACCGCCGTACCGACGACTCCGGGGAAGGTGCCGTAGCCGCCCCCGACGTTGGCCCCGATGACCTGACCGTGCTTGTTCGCGTGGGTGCCGAGCGCGATGTGCCGGGTGCGTCCGGCGACGAGGTCCAGGACCTCGACGCAGTCACCCCCGGCCCAGATGTCGTCGTGTCCCGTGACCCGCATCGACAGGTCCGTCAGGAGACCCCCGTGCGGGCCCAGCGGCAGACCCGCCTCACGGGCCAGGGCGGTCTCCGGCTCGACGCCGATGCCCAGCACGACGACGTCGGCGGGGTAGGTGCCCCCGTCCGTGGCGACCGCCGTGACCCGGCCGTCCTGGCCGGTGTCGATCCTGGTGACCGCGGCCCCGTTGACCGTGGTGATGCCCAGGCCGTCCATCGCCTCGTGGACCAGCCGCCCCATGTCCGGATCGAGCGTCGCCATCGGCTGCGCGCCACGGTTGAGCACCGTCACCTCGAAGCCGCGCCTGAGCATCGCCTCCGCCATCTCGACGCCGATGTAGCCCGCGCCGACGACGACCGCCCGGCGCCCCGGGGCCCGGTCGAGGGAATCCAGGAGCGCCCGGCCGTCGTCCAGCGTCTGCACGCCGTGGACCCCCGGGGCGTCGATGCCAGGCAGGTCCGGGCGCACCGGCCGGGCGCCGGTGGCGATCACCAGCTTGTCGTAGCCCGTCCACCGGGACTCGCCGCTGTCGCGGTCCAGCGCCCGCACGCGGTGCCCGGCGACGTCGATCTCCGTGACCTCGGTACGGGTGTGCAGCTCGATGGACCGGGACCGGTGCTCCTCGGGCGTACGGGCGACGAGGGCGTCGGGCCCCTCGACGTCACCGCTCACCCAGTACGGGATGCCGCAGGCGGAGTACGACGTGAAGTCGCCGCGTTCGAAGGCGACGATGCTCAGCTCCTCGGGCCCCTTGAGCCTGCGGGCCTGCGACGCGGCCGACATGCCCGCCGCGTCGCCTCCCACGACCACCAGTCGCTCCGCCGCCATGCCGGGTCCCTTCGCCGCCGTGTGCAGGATCAGGGGCCCACGCTACGACGCCTACGGGGCGGGCGGGGCTTCAGCGGTCTTCGTGGCCTCCGGGGACGCCGTGCTGCGCCGTGCCGGACGGCGTCGCAGCAGTCGCCACAGGGGCACCAGGACGGCCGCGGTGGCCAGGAACGGAGCCGTGGCGCCGACCGCCACCATGATCCACCGCAGCATCGTGACGAACGCGTCCCAGCCGCCGCCCAGCGCGTCCAGGAAGCCGGTCTCCCCGTCCGGGTCCCCGGCGTCCGCCTCCGGTTCGCTCAGTTCGAGCGTGACCGTCGCCAGCGTGGTGCGGTCCTTCAGCGACTCCTGCTGGGCCAGCAGCGACTCCAGCGCGGCCTGCCGACTGCTGAGTTCCCCCTCCAGCGTCACCACGTCGGTGAGCTTCTCGGCCTTGTCCATCAGGTCGCGGACCCGCGCGACGCTCGCCCGCTGCGTGGCGATCCGGCTCTCGACGTCCACGACCTGCCCGGTGACGTCCTTCGCGTTCGAGGTGCGGGACACCAGCTTCCCGGCCCCGGCGAGGTCGCGCAGCACCTCGTCGTAGCGGGCCTGCGGCACCCGCAGGACGAGGTGGGACGCGTCGTGGGTGTCGTCGACCCGTTCCGTGGTCTCCTCGGCGACCAGCCCGCCCGCGGCCTCCGCGACGCCCCTGGCCGCGGAGACCGCCTTCGGCACGCTTTCGACCTCGACGTACAGCGTGGCCGTCCGGATGACGTGGACCGCGACCGCGGAACCCGGATCCGGCGCGGACCCGGCCTTGCCCGAGGACCGGTCGGCGGATTTCGCCGCCGCCCCGGCCGCCTGGGGCGGCGCCGCCTTGGAATCGGACAGGGAACCGCTGTCGGACGAGGCGCCGCAGGCGCCGGTGGCCAGGAGCACGCCGAGCAGTCCCGCGGCGGCCAGCGCGCGCGGGCGGCGGCGGAACGGCCGGGCGGGTGGGCGGATTTCGGTGTGGCGTCCGTCAGGCATGAGGGTCCCCCCAGGGCATGTCGTCGATGGTGCCGGTTCGACGTGCCACCCCCGTGCGCGGGTTGCCCACCGGCGGTTTCGAAGTGGTCACGTTCGGGACTCGGGACGGGTTTGAGAGAGTGGACCCATGCAGCGTCCTCTTCAGCGCGACACCACACGCCCGGGCCATGCCGTCGTCGTCGGCGGGGGCATCGCCGGACTCGCCGCCGCCCACCGGCTGTCGGCCTCCGGTATCCGGGTCACCCTCCTGGAGGCGACCGCGCGGCTCGGCGGCAAGCTGATGACCGGCGAGATCGCCGGCACCCGGGTCGACCTGGGCGCGGAGTCCATGCTCGCGCGCCGGCCCGAAGCGGTCGCACTCGCCACCGACGTGGGGCTCGGGGACCGTCTCCAGCCGCCCGCCACGGCCACCGCGTCGGTGTGGACCCGCGACGCCCTGCGCCCCATGCCCAAGGGGCATGTGATGGGGGTCCCGGGCGACCCGGCGGCGCTCGGCGGGGTGCTCTCGCCCGAGGGCCTGGCCAGGATCGCCGAGGAACGCGACCTGACCCCGACCGCCGTCGGCGACGACGTGGCGGTCGGCAGTTACGTCGCGGACCGGCTCGGCCGCGAGGTCGTCGACCGGCTCGTGGAACCGCTGCTCGGCGGGGTCTACGCCGGGGACGCCTACCGGATCTCGATGCGCGCGGCCGTCCCCCAGCTCTTCGAAGCCGTCAAGGAGGGGGGACCGCTCCTCGACGGCGTACTCCGCATCCAGGAGAGGGCCGCCGCACGGCAGCAGACCGGGCCGGTCTTCCAGGGCATCGAGGGGGGCATCGGCACCCTGCCCGGCGCCGTGGCCGACGCCGTGCGCGCCGCGGGCGGTGAGATCCTCGACGAGACCCCGGTCCTCGGCCTGACCCGGACCGGCCAGGGCTGGGACGTGCGCACCGACAGCCGGGTGATCGCGGCCGACGCCGTCGTCCTGGCGACTCCCGCCTGGTCCGCGTCCACCCTGCTCGCCGCCGAGTGCCCGGCGGCGTCCGTCGAGCTCGCCGCCGTCGAGTACGCCTCGATGGCCCTGGTGACCATGGCCTTCCGGCGTTCCGACATCGCGGACACCGAGGCGCTCCACGGGCGTTCGGGCTTCCTCGTGCCGCCCGTCGACGGGCGCACCATCAAGGCCGCCACCTTCTCCAGCAACAAGTGGCAGTGGGTCGCCGACGCGGCCCCCGACCTCTTCGTGCTGCGCACCTCCGTGGGCCGCTACGGCGAGGAGGAGCACCTGCACCGCGAGGACTCCGAGCTGGTCGCCGCGTCCCTGGGCGATCTCGCCACGGCGGCCGGGCTGACCGCCCGGCCCGTGGACACCGAGGTCACGCGGTGGATCGGCGGGCTCCCGCAGTACCCCGTGGGGCACCTCGGCCGGGTCTCCCGGATCCGGGACGAGGTGGCGAAACTGCCGGGTCTGCGGGTGTGCGGAGCGGTGTACGACGGCGTGGGGATCCCGGCCTGCGTGGCGAGCGCGCACCGTGCCGCCGACGAGATCGTCCAGGACCTGACGGTCCCGGCGGCGGGGGAGATCGACAACACCCCGACCCGGGTTCGGGGCACGGGGAGCGAGGCGGGACAATAGCCGTATGAGTGCGCCAGAAAAGCTTCCGAACGCAGGCAAGAAGGCCAAGGACCTCAACGAGGTCATCCGCTACACCCTGTGGTCCGTCTTCAGGCTGAAGGACGTCCTTCCGCTCGACCGCGCCGGTTATGCCGACGAGGTCCAGGAGCTGTTCGACCAGCTCGCCGCCAAGGACGTCACGGTCCGGGGCACCTACGACGTGTCCGGTCTCCGGGCGGACGCCGATCTGATGATCTGGTGGCACGCGGAGACCTCCGACGAGCTCCAGGAGGCGTACAACCTCTTCCGGCGCACGAAGCTGGGCCGCGCGCTCGATCCGGTCTGGTCGAACATGGCGCTGCACCGCCCCGCCGAGTTCAACAAGTCGCACGTCCCGGCCTTCCTGGCCGACGAGACCCCGCGCGACTACATCAGCGTGTACCCCTTCGTGCGCAGCTACGACTGGTACCTGCTGCCCGACGAGGACCGCCGCCGTATGCTCGCGGACCACGGCAAGATGGCACGCGGCTATCCTGACGTGCGGGCCAACACCGTGGCCTCCTTCTCGCTGGGTGACTACGAGTGGGTGCTGGCCTTCGAGGCCGACGAGCTGTACCGCATCGTCGACCTCATGCGCCACCTGCGGGCCTCCGAGGCACGGCTGCACGTCCGTGAAGAGGTCCCGTTCTACACCGGACGCAGGAAGTCCGTCGCAGACTTGGTGGCCGGACTCGCATAGCCAGCGTTTCCGGTCATCCCGACCCGGAAGATCAGTTGGCGGGTACCAGCGCGTGTGACGCAGCCCGTCGTTCCAGCGACACCGGGTCCGGTGCCGGGTACACATCGGCCGACGGCCGGCGAACTGTCGTGGCCCGCGGGGGAGTCAGCCATTCCTCCCCGCGGGGCGCCGCTCCTCGCCTGGTCCGGCCGATGTGTCCCGGGCCGAACAACTCGATACGTACGGCGTCAGGGCCGCCCCCGCCGGGGGTGGCCCTGACGCCGTACGCGCGTCCCGCGGGTCAGCCTCCGGACCGTGCGCCGCTCAGCAGAGCCGCCCTCAGGGCCGGGTCCTCCAGCGCTCCCACGCCCCGTACCGCCACGGCCGCCAGCAGGTCGCGGTCCGCACCACGCACCGGTGCGGGCAGCGAGTCCAGCCAGCGCTGCCCGGACGGGGACGCCCAGGGGCTGTACGGATGGTTCTCCACCCGGGCGATGGCCAGGCAGCCCAGCGTCAGTACCAGCGGCAGACCGAACCAGGCGGCCACCGGTCCCGCGTAGCCGGCCTCCTGACCCGGCATCAGTAGCGACACGGCCGCCAGGACCACGACCAGGACCGCGGCGCCCCGCACGGCCCGGACCGCCGACTCCAGGCCCGTACGGGTGCCGTGGGGCACCGCGAGCCCGGAGGCGACGAGGCGGTCGGCGAGGCCGCGCACGGCGTCGGCCGCGGCGGCGGCCGCCCGTATCGGGGCTATCCGGGACTGGCCCTCCGGGCCGATCGCGCGGATGACGGTGCGTTCGACCTCGTCCCCGCCCTCGGGGTCCACGACCGTGGCCCAGCCCGTGTGCGCGAGCAGCAGCCGGCGTCGCAGGTGCATGGAGACCAGTGCCAGATCGGCCACCCGCTGGGGGCCGCCGGCCAGGAACGCCGTCTCGTAGAGGTTGAGTTCGGGGGAGTCGGGCGCCCGTTCGGCACCCTGCGGCCGGTGCGCGGCCCCCGCGGTGACGAGACACAGCCGGATGCACGACACGGCGGCCGCGCCCCACGCGACCAGAAGAAGCACGACCCAGAGCATGGCGGATTTCTATGCGAAACCTGCGGTGAAGCGCCACACCGTGTTCACGATTTGGACGAATCCCGGTCACGGAAGGTCACACGTGGCTGAATCCGTGCGCATGCCGATCCCGCACACGGGCGGACATCGACACGTCTCAGGAGCTGCCGCCACAGCTGGAACCGCCCCCGCAGCTCGATCCGCTGCTGCAACTGGAACCGCTGCTGCAGCTGGAGCCGCCCCCGCCGCCGCAGCTTGATCCCGAACTGCAGGCCGAGCCCGTCCCGGAGTCGCCGCCACCGCCGCTGGAACCGCCGCAGCCGCCCCCGCCGGGGCCCACCCCGGCACACCACGTCACGGGCACGAACACGGCTCCGGAGGAGGCCGAGGGCGAGGAGGCCGAAGGGGTCCGCCGGGCGGGCCGTTGCCGGGCCGCGGTCACCAACTGCCCCTGCAGACCGGGATCGGGCAGCGCCCCCAGGCCCCGCGTGGCCACCAGGTGGGCCGGATCGGTCACCTGGGCGTTGGCCGTCCGGTGGGTGTCGACGGCCGCACGGCCCGACGTGGTGAGCCGCACCTTGGCCGCCGCCGCGGTGACCAGACCGATGACGGTCCCGGCCACCAGGGCGGGCAGCACCTTCAGGAAGAAGGGGAGCGGGATGTCCGCGTACGCGTCGTGCGTGGCGTACTGCGCGACGGTCAGGGCGATGCTGACCGGAAAGCCCACGGCGCATCCGATGCCCAGGACGAGCCCCCGTGCCCGGCGGGCCCGGCTCTCGCCCGGCGCGGCCAGCAGGCCCCGGGCCGCCAGCCCGTCACCGATCTCCTGCACCGCCGGATGCCGCATCACGTCCTCCCGCAGACGGCTCAGGGAACCGTTCCGGGCGGCGGCCAGGTCGTGGAGTACGGCGCGCTCCACGGCGTCTTGGGCCTCCTCGCGCTGCACCGCGACGATCCCGGGGCCACCGATGGCCAGCCTCCCGTCCATGTGCATGCGGGTGAGAGCGGTGTCCACCACCCTGGCCGGGCCGCCGCAGAGGAACGCCACTTCGGAGAGGTCGTGGACGTACGCCGTGCCGCCGGCGTTCCGCGCACCGGTGCGCCGCGTCGCCAGCTGGAGCACCGAGCAGACGGCCACCACGAGAGTGACCACGAGTGCGAGCGTGTTCATCGCGGTCACCTTCCGAGGAGAGCGGTACGGGCCGCGTGGACCAGACGGGTCCCGCGGCGCGGCGGACGAGGGGCGGCGCGCTCCTGCCACCAGCGCGTCAGTCTGCGCCGGGCGGCCTCGTCGGCGGGCCGGTCCGTGACGAGGAGGTGTTCGGCGAAGCCGAGCGCGTCGCGGCGGTAACCGGCGGACATCGGCCGGTTCCTGGCGTAGGCGAGGAATGCCTCGCGATAGCCGCCGCCGAGGATCTCGGGCAGCTCCGGCGCGACCTTGGCCACGACCTCGGCCCGCTTCCCGGCCAGGGCCCGGCTCTGGACCCCCAGGCGCCGCCGGTCGAAGCCGTCCGGCGCCGGGGTGCCGGCCACCAGCGTCGACAGCAGCGCGGTCTGGGACAGGCCGGTCCGCTCGCGGGCCCCGACGGCACGGGGCGCGGGCTCGGGAGCGCGGGCCGGCCGCTGCCGTCCGGCCGGGGGCGCCGCCGCGGCGGAGGCCAGAGCGCTGCGGATCGCGGCCAGTTCACCTGCCAGCTCCCCGGCCGGCGGGAAGTCGTCGTCGCGCTCCAGCAGGACTCCCGGCGGATCGACGCGGGAGCGGAGCTGCTTCAGCACGTCGAGGACGGGCCGTGTCACGGGGTGGGCGTGGGTGTCGTGCCAGACGCCGTCCTTCTCGACGCCGCCCGCCACGTGGACGTAGGCGATGGCCTCCACCGGGAGCTCGTCGAGTGCGGTCGAGGGGTCCTCGCCGCGGTTGACGTGATTGGTGTGCAGATTGGCGACGTCGATGAGCAGGCGTACGCCGGTGCGCTCGACCAGCTCGGCGAGGAACTGGCCCTCGGTCAACTCCTCGCCGGGCCAGGAGATCAGCGCCGCGATGTTCTCCAGGGCCAGCGGCACGGGCAGCGAGTCCTGCGCGATCCGCACGTTCTCGCACAGCACGTCGAGCGCGTCCCAGGTCCGTGGGACAGGCAGCAGATGCCCGGCCTCCAGGACCGGTGAGGCGCTGAGCTGCCCTCCGGCGCGTACGAACGCGATGTGCTCCGTCACCAGGGGAGTGCCCAGCAGTCCGGCCCGTGCCGCCAGGCCCGCGAGACGGCCGGGGTCCGGACGGTCGGCCCCGCCCAGTCCCAGCGAGACGCCGTGCGGGACGACCGTGACCCCGCGCTCCCGGAGCCGCACCAGGGACGCGGGGAGGTGGTCCTCGCAGAGGTTCTCCGCGACGGCCTCGACCCAGTCGATCCCGGGCAGCGCCTCGACCGTGTCCGCGATCTCCGGCCGCCATCCGATACCGGTTCCCAGCTTCATGGTGTCCCCTCCCCGTTCCGTGCAGGGGTGATGGCCCCACCGAGCGGCGGCCAACCCGCAAGGGGGGACGTTCAGAGCTGAATTTGAGGTTCCCGGACGGGGCCGGAGTATCCCGTTGTTCGATCGTGACACGTTCGACGGGTCGAATGGCACCCCGCCGACCTGCGAGGACGAGGGGTGGCGCGGATATGCCCGGGAGCCGGACACTCCGGATTGATTCCATGGTCCGTTGACGGAGATCAACAGGCGTTCGCATGCCGTCATGCCGTCATGTCCGGCGTCAGGGACGCGACTGAGTCCGTCGTTCCCTAGGGCTGGGGCAGCGGGGCCATCGTCGGCGGCACCGGGCGGGAGGTGAACGACTGGTCGCCGCTCGGCGTCACCGGCACCGGGACCTGCGGGACGCCACCGCCCGACGACATCGGCGGCCCCGAGGGGCTTGCCGTCGAGGCGCCCGCCGCCTCACGTGCCAGGCCGTCGAAGTCGACGAACCCGGTGCGCTCCAGCATGGTGATGTGGTCGAGCACCGTCTGGTTGGCGTCCGAAGCGAGCTGCCGGATCAGTGAGTTGCGCGTGGTGTGCCGGACCTGCGCGATCAGCGCGAACACCTTGCCGTGCGCCGCGCGCAGCAGGTTGGCGAACTTCTGCTCGTACTCCTGGCCGCCGGCGGCGGTCAGTTCGTCGAGCCAGCCCTGCTGCTGTTCCGTGGGCTGGTTGGGGAGTTCCACCCCGAGCTTGGACGCCACGTCGCGGGCCCGCCGGTCCAGATCCGTGTGGCCGACCACCAGATGGTCACCGGCGAGCTTCACCCCCTCGCTCGGGGCGCGTTCGATGGCCTGCTGGCCCGCCGGCAGCTCCCACAGTCCGGCGAGCCGCACCTTGACCAGGAAGTCCCGGTCGGTCGCGGAGAGCGGGCCCCACTGGGTGGCCACACTGGACGCGTTCAGATTGGCCTCACCGGTACCGGAGCGGTCGGCGTAGGACCACACGGGGAAGGCGAGTGCGCCGAGCGTGGCGACAAGCGCCGCGATGATCAGGGCGGTTCCGTTGACGCGTCGCAGCAAGATGTCTCCCGGGCAGGTGCGTGACAGCCTCGAATCAACCGCCAACCGCGTTGTCGTGCAACCTACTTGGCGGTAATGCCGATGTGGCGGTACGGGGAGATACGTAGTCCGGCGAAGGAATGTTCAGCCGGCCCCGGAAACGGTGGCCGCCTGGAACCCGCCCGTCGGTCAGCGGCGCAGGGCGGGGTGGTCGGCGACGACCGTGCAGGAGCCCGGAGCGATCTCGGTGAACCCGGCGTCCCGCACCACCGGCAGCCCGCTCGCGGTCAGTTCACGCCAGCGGGCCGGGTCCGGGGTGCCGACGGAGAGCGGGAAACCGGCCTCGCGCCACGCCTTGCGCTCGGTGTCCGAAAGCTCCCACCAGGCCAGCTGCGCGCCGTGCCCGGCCTGCGCCATCGCCTTGCCCGCCGACATGGTGACGTCCGGGTTCATCCACAGCACCGGGCCGGACAGGTCCGGCGCGGGCGGGGCCTGCGGGTCGTCGAGGTCCGTCCCCGACACCTGGAGCTTGGCCAGCTCCTTGGGCCAGCCGTCCAGGGGCACCGGCGGGAAGACCCGCACCTCCGCGTGCTCACCCGTGACCGTGATCCCGGGGAGCGTGGACGCCTTGCGCCACTCGGCGCCGCGCGCCCGCCGCACCACCTTGCGGATCCGGGCGTCCTGCCAGTCGCGCATGACCTGGGCCCACTCGCCCTCGGCGCCGCCCTCCTCCTCGCCGAGGGAGCGGGGGTCGGCAAGGATCGTGAGCACCGCGCGGGCGGCGGTCACCAGCGCGTCGTTACGCGCCGGAGGGTCGGTCTTCTCGAGGTGCACCACCAGGGGCAGGACGAACTGCGGGGCCTCGTCGCGGGCCGTCGGCTCCGTACGGAAAGGGCTGTCGGCGGGGGCTTCGGACGCTGCGGGAAGGGCCTCGGGAATGCTGTCGCTGCTCACACCTCCAGTCTGCCAGGCTCCCGCGACAACCCGTTCTTGGTGGAACCGAGGGCTCCGGGTGAGGATGCACGGCATGAAGAGCGACCTCTTTTCCAGTGAGCACATGGCCAAGCCGGCCACCGCCCCCGGCATGACCCTGCAGAACGCCAAGTCCATCAAGTACGCCGTCAACGGTGAGATGCACGCGCGTCAGGGTTCGATGATCGCCTTCCGCGGCAATCTCCAGTTCGAACGCAAGGGCCAGGGCATAGGCGGCATGCTCAAGCGGGCGGTGACGGGCGAGGGCCTGCCCCTCATGGCGGTCACCGGCCAGGGCGAGGCGTGGTTCGCCCACGAGGCGGCCAACTGCTTCATCGTGGACATGGAGCAGGGCGACGTCCTGACGGTCAACGGCCGCAACGTCCTCTGCTTCGACGCCGGCCTGTCCTACGAGATCAAGACGGTGAAGGGCGCCGGGATGACCGGCGGCGGTCTCTTCAACAGCGTCTTCAGCGGATACGGAAAACTCGGCCTGATCTGCGACGGCACCCCCATCGTGATCCCCGTCACCGCCCAGCAGCCGGTGTACGTCGACACGGACGCGGTCGTCGGCTGGAGCGCCCAGCTCTCGACCTCGCTGCACCGCTCCCAGAGCTTCGGCTCGATGGTGCGCGGCGGGTCCGGCGAGGCGGTCCAGCTGATGCTCCAGGGCGAGGGATTCGTGATCGTACGGCCCAGCGAGCTCAAGCAGGAGAAGGCGTCGGCGCATTGATCGCGCGGGGCTGAGTAGGCTCGAAGGCATGGACGACGCCTACTGCGAGACGCCCGCGCCGGCCCCCGTCCCCGTGGACGCGGGGCCGCCGTACGCGGAGTGCGTGCTGTGCCGGAAGCCGACCGAGTACCCGGAGTCGACGAAGGGCAGCACCCTCTGCCCGGTGTGCGCCTGGCAGGAGGCGGGACGCACCGCCTGCTCCGGCTGACACGCGGACACGGGCGTTCCGCTCAGCCGCGCATCAGCTCGGAGACCTTGACGAAGCGGTAGCCGCGCTCGCGCAGTCCGGGGACGATCCGGCGCAGGGCGTCGTCGGTGACGGGCGCCGCGCTGCGGGTGCAGTGCATGACGACCAGCGACCCCGGCCTCACCCCCTCCAGCACCTGCTCGGCCACCGCGTCCGCGTCGGTCGCGAAGGCGTCACCGCTGACCACGTCCCACTGGACCGCGGTCACCCCCGTCGGGGCCAGGGCCTTCAGCGACGCGTCGTCGTAGCAGCCGCCGGGGAAGCGGAAGTAGGGCACGACATGGCGCGCCCCCGTCCTCCGGATCGCCGTGAACGCCCGCTCCACGTCCGCCCGCATGTCCTTCGCCGCGACCGCCGGCAGCCCGTAGCAGGGGGAGGAGAAGGCGTGGTGGCTGAACGAGTGGTTGGCGATCTCGAACAGGGGGTCGGTGCCGATCGAGCGGGCCTGGTCCGGATATTCCTGCGCCCACCTGCCCGTCATGAAGACCGTCGACGGGACCTTCAGCCTGCGCAGCGACGCGATGAGTCCGGGGTTGTCGAAGTGCTCGCCCCCGGCGGCACGCCGGCCCTGGTCCGCCGTCATGTCGGCATCGAACGTGAGCGCCACCACTTTGTCCGACGCGGCCGCGCCGTCGCGCCCGGCGGCCCGTCGCTCGAAGACCGGCGTGAGACCGCCCGGCCCCGGGGCCAGCACGGGCGGACCGCTCTCCGGGGGCCGCGACGGCGAGGGGGACGCCGCCGCGGACTTCTCCGGGGCCGTCGGAAGGACGGCCGTCCCGGCGCGGGTGGCCTCGGGGCTCGCGCAGCCGGCCAGCGCCCCGCCCATGACGGTAAGGAGGATCATCGTACGAACAGATGTGATCACTGGGGGACGCTAGCTGATGATTGATCAGACAAGCCTCACGGCGCTCCGGCCGTCCGGGACGCGGACGGCCGGCTCACCCGTCTGCTCGCTCCGGTCTCAGCGCCAGGGGCCCGTCACCGCGAACGTCGTCCCCGGGGTGTAGCAGTTCACGAACATCGTCGCGCCGTCCGGTGAGAACGTGACGCCCGCGAACTCGCCCCACTCCGGCTCTTCGTCCGTCCCGATGTTCTGCGCTCCCCGCGCCATCGCGTAGACCTCGCCGCGCCTGGTCACCCCGAGCACGTGCTGTGCGCCGCCGCCGTCCTCGCAGACCATCAGCCCGCCTCCGGCCGCCAGACAGATGTTGTCGGGGGACTCGCCCGGCAGCTGTACGTCGGTGTCGGGGCCGAAGACGATCACCAGCGTGAGGCGGCGCCGCTTCGGCTCGTACCGCCACACCTGGCCGAAGTGGTCGGCGGCCGACCCCTCCGCGCTGTGCGCGAAGCTGGAGACGAAGTACACCGAGGAACCGCCCCAGTAGCAGCCCTCCAGCTTCTGGGCGTGCGTGATGCCCTTCGGGCCGAAGTCCTGGTGCCTGATCGGTGTCTGCGCGGCCTGCGGGTCCGGTACGGGGACCCACTCGATCCGGTCGAACGTCGCACCGGTCTCCTGGATCACGGAGAGGTCGGGCACCCCGGGCACCCGCATCGCCTCCAGCGCGCCGCCGGCCCGCAGCGACCCCCTTCCGCCGAGCGGCCTCTCGGGAAGGAAGCGGTAGAAGAGCCCGAACGGCTTCTCGAACGCGTCCTCGGTCTCGTAGACGATGCCGTTGCGCGGGTCGATCGCGACGGCCTCGTGCTGGAAACGGCCCATCGCGGTCAGGGGGACGGCCCCGGTGCGGCGCGGATCGGCGCCGTCCACCTCGAAGACGAAGCCGTGGTCCTTCGTGTAGCCGTTGGTGCCGGCCTTGTCCTCGGTCTCCTCGCAGGTCAGCCAGGTGTTCCAGGGCGTGGGGCCACCCGCGCAGTTGACGGCCGTACCCGCGATGGCGACGCGCTCGCCGCGTACGTGACCGCGGCCGTCGAGTTCGAGGGCCGTGCAGCCGCCCTTGCCCATGGGGTCGTAGGTCAGGCCCTCGACCGTGGGGACGGCGATCCTTCCCGTGACGCGGTTCTCGTGGTTGCGCACGAGATGGACCCGGCCATGGGAACCGGGGAAGGCGGCCATGCCGTCGTGGTTGCTGGGGACCAGACCCTCGCCCGAGCGGAGCGGATCGCCCTCGCGGGAGAGCACCCGGTAGCGGAATCCTTTCGGCAGATCGAGCAGGCCGTCGGGATCCGGCACGAGAGGGCCGTAGCCGCTGTGACCGCGGGCGTCGGCGGTGCCGGAGAAGAGTTCGGTGAAGGCCCCGGTGAAGGCGACCGAGGCGGCGGTCGCGGCGCTTCCGGCCAGGACCTGTCGTCGTGTTGCGAGTCGTCGAGGTGCGGATGACATGAGGCAACTCCCTGTTGGCGGACAGGTGAAGTGACCCGCATGTGTGTACCACGCATGGTGGCGCGCGGGAACCATGCGGGCCACGATGCCCCCTGTGTCCCCGGGGCGAGTGGTGCCCCAGGGACGGGTGGGATCAGGCCAGCGACGCGGTGAGCGTGATGGTGGTGCCGGTGAGCGCCTGGCTGACCGGGCAGTTCGCCTTGGCGTCCTCGGCGGCCTTCACGAAGCCCGCCTCGTCCAGACCCGGGACCTCGCCCTCCACCGTGAGGTGGATGCCGGTGATGCCGGTACCGGGCTGGAACGTGACCTCGGCCTGGGTGTTCAGCCGGGTCGGCGGGGTGCCCGCCGTGGCCAGGCCGTTGGACAGCGCCATCGAGAAGCAGCTGGAGTGCGCGGCGGCGATGAGCTCCTCCGGGCTGGTCTTCCCGTTCGCCTTCTCCGCGCGCGACGGCCAGGAGACGGGGTACTCCCCGATCCCGGAGGAGTCGAGGGTGACGACGCCCTTGCCCTCGAGCAGGTTGCCTTCCCAGACCGTGTGCGCCTGACGCGTGGTAGCCATGCTGGATCCCTTCGAACGGTGTGCGTGGTCATCCGGACGTACGCGGCACCCTCGGGAACCCGTACGCCCTTCGCCCCCGAACCTACTGCGCCACCAGTCCCTTTGCGTCACGTGCCAGTGCCGTCAGCCGGGAGATGGCCCGGAAGTACTTCTTGCGGTACCCGCCGTTCAGCATCTCGTCACTGAACAGCCGGTCGAAGGGGACACCGGAGGCGAGCACCGGGACCTCGCGGTCGTACAGCCGGTCCGCCAGCACCACGAGGCGCAGGGCCGTCGACTGGTCGGGCACCGGCTGCACCTCGGTGAGGCAGACCGCCGTGATCCCGTCCGTCAGCGCGCCGTACCGGCTCGGGTGCACCTTGGCCAGGTGGCCGAGCAGGCCCGGGAAGTCGTCGAGCGAGGACCCGGCCGTCGCGTACGCGGCCCTGGTGACCTGGTCGTCGGAGTACGGCGGCGGCGCCTCGGGCAGTCCGCGGTGACGGTAGTCCTCGCCGTCGATCCGCAACGGCCGGAAGTGCGAGGACAGCCCCTGGATCTCGCGGAGGAAGTCGGCGGCCGCGAAACGGCCTTCGCCGAGTTTGCCGGGCAGGGTGTTCGAGGTGGCGGCCAGTGCGACGCCCGCTTCGACCAGCCTGCTGAGCAGGGACGACACCAGGACGGTGTCACCCGGGTCGTCCAGCTCGAATTCGTCGATGCAGAGCAGCCGGTGCCCGCTCAGGGTCTGCACGGTCTGCTGGAAGCCCAGCGCGCCGACCAGGTTGGTCAGCTCGACGAAGGTGCCGAAGGCCTTGAGCGACGGCGCGGCCGGGGTGGCGTGCCAGAGGGAGGCCAGCAGGTGCGTCTTGCCGACGCCGTACCCGCCGTCGAGATAGACACCGCGGGGCCCGGTGGGCGCGGCGGGCTTCCTGCCGAACCACCTGCGCCTGGCCGACCCCGTGGCGTGCGCACCGCCCAGCCCGGCCGCGAAGGAGCCGAGCACCTCGACCGCCTCGGTCTGGCTCGGCTGGTTCGGGTCGGGCACGTACGTATCGAAGCGCACCGAGTCGAAGCGCGGCGGCGGCACCATCTCCGCGACCAGACGGTCGGCGGGGACACGCGGCTCGAGGGCGCACAGGGACTGCGGGGCCGTTTCGGCTATGGGGCTCTGCCCCGGCACGGCTGTGGAGGACGACACAACTCTCCACCTTAAGGCCTCTCCCGGAAGGCCTCCCGCGCCGTGCCAGACTGCGGATCATGCGACGCCTGATCCCCGTGCCGGACCCGCCCACCCCAGCCGCTCCCGCCACCGACCGCGAGTGGACCCTCGACGAGCTGGCCGACGCCTACGCCTACCCCGGCGGGCGGCGTCCCTGGCTGCGGGCGAACATGGTCTCCACCCTCGACGGCGCCGCCCAGCACGACGGCCGCTCCCAGGGCATCTCCTGCGCCGCGGACATGCGCGTCTTCGGGACCCTGCGCGGACTGGCCGACGCGGTCGTCGTCGGCGCCGAGACGGTCCGCCTGGAGGGCTACCGGCCCGCGAGGGCCCGCGAGGCCTTCGCCGCCCGGCGCGAGGCGGCGGGACAGGGGCCCGCCCCGGCCGTCGCGGTCGTCAGCGCGAGCCTGGACCTGGACTTCTCGCTCCCGCTCTTCGTCTCGCCGCTGGTGCCCACGCTCGTGATCACCGGATCGGCGGCGCCGTCGGACCGGGTCCGGGCGGCCCGGGAGTCGGGGGCCGAGGTGGTGTTCGCCGGTGACGGATCCGCCGTCGACCCGGCCCGCGCGGTCGCGGAACTCGCCGCCCGCGGTCTCGGCCGGCTCCTCACCGAGGGCGGGCCGCGGCTGCTCGGCCAGTTCGTGGCCGCGGGGGTGCTGGACGAGCTCTGCCTGACCCTCTCACCGCTGCTCACCGCGGGCGACGCGCAGCGCATCGCGGGCGGGCCCGCCGTCCCCGTGCCGGAACGTTTCGCCCTCGTCTCCCTCCTGGAGGAGGCGGGATTCCTCTTCACCCGGTACGGGAAGATCTGACATTTAGCGGAATTGCCCGTTCCGGTTAGCTCCGGATGGGCACACTTAGTCCTGCCGACCCCGTGCAATTGCGGGGAAGGATGGTTTCGGCAACAGCGGCCGGCCGCCAGGCCGACGAGATGAAGCGGAAGGGCGCCTGTCGTGTTCACTAGCGTTTTGATGATCGAGAAGCCGCTCACCCCCGAGGACGTGGAATTCGTCACCACCCTCCACGGCGAGGAGCGGATCTCGTTCGTCGTACTGATGCAGCCCCGCAGCGACCAGGCCGACGTCCTCCTGCGGGCGATCGACGACGTGGCGATCGGCGAGCTCCGGGAGGCGGTCCGTGAAGGGGACCGGCCGGAGGGCGACGAGGCCAGGGAGCCGGCCGAGATGGCGCTGGAGTACTCCCTCCGGGAGCTGCGCGAGGCGGGCGCGGAGGCCGTCGGGCAGGTCGTCGAGGACCATCCCCTGGACAAACTGAAGACGGTGGTCGACGACTCGGGTGCCGACGAGGTCATCGTGCTGACGGCGCCCCACTACGTCGAGGAGTTCTTCCACCGTGACTGGGCGTCCCGGGCCCGTCACAAGGTCGGCGTACCGGTGCTCAAGCTCTTCGCGCACAGCGAATAGGCTGGGGCGGACCGACCCACGTCACACCTCGGGAGAGACACGTATGGCACCCGGTATTCCTGCCGCTCTGGAACGGCCGCACTTCATCGGCATCGGCGGCGCCGGAATGTCGGGCATCGCGAAGATCCTGGCCCAGCGCGGCGCGAAGGTGGCGGGCAGCGACGCCAGGGAGTCCGCCACCGCGGACGCCCTGCGGGCCCTGGGCGCGACCGTGCACATCGGGCACGCCGCCGGGCACCTGGCCGACGACGCGACCTCGGTGGTCGTCTCCAGCGCCATCCGCGCCGACAACCCCGAGCTGGTCCGCGCCGCCGAGCTGGACATCCCCGTCGTGCACCGCTCCGACGCGCTGGCCTCCCTGATGGACGGCCTGCGCTCCATCGCGGTCGCCGGGACGCACGGCAAGACCACCACCACGTCGATGCTGGCGGTGGCCCTGTCGGAGCTCGCGCTCGACCCCTCGTACGCCATCGGCGGCGACCTGGAGGGCCCGGGAACGAACGCCACGCACGGCGACGGTGACATCTTCGTCGCCGAGGCCGACGAGAGCGACCGCAGCTTCCAGAAGTACGCCCCCGAGGTCGCGATCGTCCTCAACGTCGAGCTGGACCACCACGCGAACTACGCGTCGATGGACGAGATCTACGAGTCGTTCGAGACGTTCGTCGGCAAGGTCGTCCCGGGCGGCACCCTGGTCGTCGCCGCCGACCAGCCCGGTGCCGTCGAGCTGACCCGGCGCGTCCGCGAGCGTTCCTCCGTCAGGGTCGTCACCTACGGCGAGTCCGAGGGCGCGGACGTCCGCGTGCACAAGGTCACCCCGCGCGGACTGACCAGCGAGGTCACGGTCGTCCTCAACGGCAAGTTCCTCACCTTCACGGTCTCCGTGCCCGGCCGCCACTACGCGCACAACGCGGTCGCCGCGCTCGCCGCCGGTGTCGCGCTCGGTGTCCCCGCCCACAATCTGGCCTCCGCCATCGGCACGTACACCGGGGTCAAGCGCCGCCTCCAGCTCAAGGGCGAGGCGGCCGGCGTCCAGGTGATCGACTCGTACGCACACCACCCCACGGAGATGGCCGCCGACCTGGAGGCCATGCGCGGCGCGGCGAGCGAGTCCCGCCTGCTGGTGGTCTTCCAGCCCCACCTCTTCTCCCGCACCCAGGAGCTCGGCACGGAGATGGGCCAGGCCCTCGCCCTCGCCGACGCGTCGCTGGTCCTGGACATCTACCCGGCCAGGGAGGACCCGCTCCCGGGCGTCACGAGCGCCCTGATCATCGACGCCGCGAAGGCCGCGGGAGCCGACGTCACGGCCGTCCACGACAAGGCCGCCGTCCCCGCGGCCGTCGCGGGAATGGCGAAGCCCGGTGATCTGGTTCTCACCATGGGAGCGGGCGATGTCACCGACCTCGGCCCGCAGATCCTGGACCACCTGTCGAGCTGAGGGAGCCACCGTGTCGTACGACGTCGAGAAGCCGGACGAGCAATGGCGGGCCGAGCTGACGCCCGCCGAGTACGCGGTGCTGCGCAAGGCCGGCACCGAGCCCGCTTTCGTGGGTGAGTACACGGATACGAAGACGGCGGGCGTCTACTCCTGCCGGGCCTGCGGTGCGGAGCTGTTCCGCTCCGACACCAAGTTCGAGTCGCACTGCGGCTGGCCGTCCTTCTACGACCCGAAGGACACCGACGCGGTCGAACTGCTCCGGGACGACAGCCTCGGCATGTCGCGCACCGAGGTGCGCTGCGCCCGCTGCGGCTCGCACCTGGGTCACGTCTTCGAGGGCGAGGGCTACCCCACGCCCACGGACCAGCGGTACTGCATCAACTCCATCTCGCTGACCCTGGCGCCGGACGAGAGCTGACGCGGCCGGACGCGCTCTCCGCCAGGAGCGGGCGTCCCACCACGGCGAAGCCCCCGGGCCTCGTGCGAAGGCACGTGGACCGGGGGCTTCGCCGTGCCGGCGACCGGAGTGATCAGGTCTTGACGAGCTCCGCCGGCTCACGCTGCACCGGGATCTCGCGCTGCAGCCGCTCGCCCTCGATGTCGAGGTCGGGCAGGATCCGGTCGACCGGGCGCGGGAGCCACCAGGCGGAGCGTCCCAGGAGGTGCATGACCGCCGGAACGATCGCCATGCGGACGACGAAGGCGTCGATGAGGACGCCGATCGCCAGGGCGAACCCGATGGACTTGATGATCGGGTCGGGCATGAACACGAAGCCGCCGAAGACGGCGGTCATGATCACCGCGGCGGCGGTCACCACACGGGCGTTGTGGCCGACACCGCTGACGACGGACTCCCGGGCGTCGGCGCCGTGCACGAAGTCCTCCCGCATACGGGAGACGAGGAAGACCTCGTAGTCCATGGCCAGCCCGAAGAGGATGCCGATCAGGAGGATGGGCAGGAAGCTGACCAGCGGTCCCGACGTGTCGAGGCCGACCCATGAGGCGAGATGGCCCTCCTGGAAGATGGCGACGGTGATCCCGAACGTCGCGCCGATGGTCAGCAGGAAGCCCAGCGCCGCCTTGAGGGGGACGAGGACCGACCGGAAGACCAGCATCAGCAGCAGGACCGACAGTCCGACCACCAGCAGCAGGTAGACCGGCAGGGCGCCGGCGAGCTTCTCGGAGACGTCGATGCCGACCGCGGTGGCGCCGGTCAGCGAGATCGCCACACCCTCGACGCCCTTCACCCGGTCACGGATCTCGTTGACGGTGTCCTCGGTCGTGGCGTCGGTGGGCCCGGTCTCGGGGATGACGGCGAGGAGGGCGGTCGTGCCCGCCTCGTTCATCTGCGGGGCGGCCACGGCCAGCACCCCGTCGGTCCCGCCGATGATCGTCGCGGTCTCCTCGGCCGCCGAGGCCGTCGCCTTCGCGCTGTCGCCGGCCACGACGGCGACCAGCCTGCCGTTGAAGCCCTCGCCGAAGCCCTCGGTGGTCAGGTCGTAGGCCTCGCGGTTGGGGGAACCGACCGCCTCGGTGCTCGCGTCGGGCAGCGCGAGACGCATGTCCTGCACCGGCAGTGCGAGGGCGCCCAGGCCGGCCACCCCGAGGACGAGGACGGGGACGCGCAGCCGCGCCACGATCCGGCCCCAGCGGAAGCCGAAGCCCGCCTCGGCGGGGGCGGGAGCCTGGGTCCGTGCCCGGTCCTTCGCACGGAGCTTGCGGGGCAGGACGCGTTCGCCCGCGAAGCCGAGCACCGCCGGCAGCAGGGTGAGCGACACCAGCACGGCGAGCGCGACGGTCGCCGCGGCGGCCAGGCCCATCACCGTCAGGAAGGGGACACCGGCGACCGTGAGCCCGGCCAGCGCGATGACGACGGTGGCACCCGCGAAGACGACGGCCGAACCCGCGGTGCCGGCCGCCCGGCCCGCCGCCTCCTCGCCGTCCATGCCCTCGGCGAGGTAGTGGCGATAGCGGGACATGATGAACAGCGCGTAGTCGATGCCGACGGCCAGGCCCAGCATGAGCGCCAGGATGGGCGCCGTGCTGGTCAGTTCCACCGTGCTGCTCAGGGCGAACAGGCCGGCCATGCCGGCCGCCACGCCGACCAGGGCGTTCAGCAGGGTCATGCCCGCGGCCACGAGGGAGCCGAAGGTCAGGACCAGGACGAGGGCCGCGACGGCGACCCCGATGATCTCGGTCGAGCCGACCTCGGGGACGCCCCGCATGATCTCGCCGCCGTGTTCGACGCGCAGATCCGGGACGGACTCGCCGGCCTTCGAGAACGCCTCCCGCTGGCTGTCGGTGATGCCGTCGACACCCGACTCGAACTGCACCTGGACGAGGGCGTAACGGCCGTCCCGCGAGACGGCCTTGGACGCGAAGGGGTCGACGGCCGCGAGGACACCCGGGACCTTCGAGGCCTCCTCGGTCACGGGAGCCACGGCCTGGGGCGTGAGCTTCGCGCCCTCGGGCGCCGCGACGACGATGCTCCCCGTCGCGCCGCTCGCCTGCGGGAACTCGCGGGCGAGCGAGTCCAGGGCCTTCTGCGACTCGGTGCCGGGTATGGAGAACTTGCTGGTGGTGGGCCCGATGAAGGCGGCTGCGCCCCCTCCGAGCAGTGCGAGCAGCAGAAGCCAGAGGGCGAGGACACGCCCTCGGCGCCGGAAGGACAGCCGGCCGAGCCGGTACAGCAGGATTGCCATGCGAAAGAGGCGTCTTTCTCTTCGGTCTGGACGACTTCTGTCAGCTGGTCGGACGCCCGAGGGTTCTCAGCGCTCCCTGGACCAATTCCGTACGCATCGTGTCGGGTTCGACCTCCACGTCGGAGGCGACCGTGACCGCCACGCCGCCGATCACCATCTGCGCCCGCACACGGGCCCGCGGCTCCTGGGAACGGCCCGCCAGCGCGTCCGCGAGCTGGTCGACGGCCTGGGGGATGACGGCCAGCACGGGGTGGTTGAGCATGTCGGGCAGCTCGGCAAAGATGATCTTGACTTCCAGGTGGAAGCGCAGCGCGAGACCGATGAAGCCCGTGACGGCCGGCTCGACGGCCCGGTCGCCGTCCAGAACCGCCAGTTCCCCGCTCAGGGCTGTCAGGCTCTCGGCCGGCGGTGTCAGCAACTCGGCGAGGATCGCGTCCTTGCCGGCGAAGTGGTAGAGCAGGGACGCCTTGGAGCAGCGGGCCTCGACTGCGATGTCGTGCAGTGAGGTCCCCTTGAACCCGTGCTCGGCGAACAGGCGCAGTGCGCGGTCCAGGATCTGACGACGCATCGCGGAGGGCGGACGTGGCATGGGTCAACCGTAGCTGACCGATCGGTCAGCCCTGACCGATCGGTCAGGCGTTCTCTGTGACCCGGACCACTCCGGCGTCGCGGCCCCGCGTGTCCGGGGCGGCTCGTGACACGGCGACGGCCCTCCGCACGGGGCGGAGGGCCGTCGGCCGACTCGGGACCGGACGCGCCCGGTCGACCGTGCGCCGCGCGCGGCTACCTGCCGGGGCGGCCGTCCCCGGCGGTGAACTCCCCGTCCCGCGCGACGACGATTCCCCCGTGCACGACCAGGTCACGGCCCGGCATGTCGACGACGACCTGGGGCAGGCATTCGCCCCGTACGAGGACGAAGTCCGCCGGGGCGCCGGGCCGGAGGTCCGCGTGCGGGAGCCCCATGACGTCCGCGCCCCCGTGGGCCGCGACCCGGTAGCAGTCCGTCAGCTCCTCGTCGAGGCGGACGTCCGTGACCCATCCGAGCAGATGCGCGCGGTGCAGCATGTCGGCGTTCCCGAACGGGCTCCAGGAGTCGCGTACCCCGTCGGAGCCGAGCCCGACCCGTACGCCGTGCTCGCGCAGCCGCGCGATCGGCAGCACCAGCGAGTCGGACGGCGCCACCGTGGTGAGCGCGATGTCCAGAGCGGCCAGGTCGGCCGCCACGGAGTCGAGTTCGCCGTCCTCCAGGCCGGGCAGGCAGAAGACGTGGCTGACTGTGACCTTGCCGTGCAGCGAGAGGGCGCGGGTGCGGTCGATGATGCCGCGCATCGCGTCGATTCCCTTCGCTCCCCGGTCGTGCAGGTGGATGTCCACGCCGATGCCGTGCCGCTCCGCGATCCCGAAGACGAGGTCCAGCTGTTCCTCCGGTGCCTGGTCGAAACCTCCCGGGTCGATCCCGCCGATCATGTCGACGGCACCGCTGCGCGCGGCCTCCTCCAGGAGCTCGGCGGTACCGGGCGTGCGGACGACGCCGTGCTGCGGGAAGGCCACGATCTGGACGTCCAGGGCGTGACGGAGCCGCTTCCTCGCTTCCGCCACGCCCTCCACCCCGGCCAGGCCGTAGGCCGGGGCCACGTCGGCGTGGGCGCGCATCGCCCGGGTGCCGCGCGTGACGGAGTGGCTCATCAGGCCGTAGGCGCGTTCCGCGACGGACCGGCGCTGCCCGTGGAACAGGTCCACGTCCTGGGCGACGTAGTCGGCGATGCCGCTCGCGGGGCGGCGCGAGACCCACGACCCGCCCCAGGTCGTCTTGTCGGGGTGGATGTGCGCGTCCACCAGGGACGGCAGCGCGATCCTGCCGCCGCCCTGGACGACCTTCGCGCCGCGCGGTGCCGGGCCGCGCGACACCCGGCCGTCGACGACCACGAGGTCCGTGGCGTCCCGGGCGCCGAGCAGGCGTACGTCGCGGAAGACGACGGTCCCGGTGTGCCGCCGCGCCTCGCCGGACGAGGCCGGCGGGGGCGCGTCCGGTGCGGCCTCCGCCCGGGGGGCCGGCGCCACGGCGGCCGTGGTGCCGGCGATGGCAGCGGCGCCCGCCAGTACGGAGCGCCGGGAGAAGGCGGAGGGAGAGGGCGATGACGGCTGCATGGGAGCTCCTGCTGCGGGTCGGCGCGGTGGGGGAGGAGGTGCGGACGGGCGGTGCGTGGCCTGGACGGGCCGTGCGGGGCCTGCGGTTCAGAGGGCGATGCCGGCCCTGACCACCCGTACGGGCCGCGTGAGGACGGCGACGTCGGCCAGCGGGTCCCCGTCGAGGAGGATCGCGTCGCCCGCGAACCCGCGGGCGAGACGGCCCACCGTGCGCTCCAGCCCGAGGAGGCGGGCCGCGCCGGTCGTGGCGGTGCGGATCGCGTCGAGTGCGGGCAGCCCGGCCGCGCGCATCAGCTCCACCTCCCGGCCGATCGGACGAACCGTACCGCCGGAGGAGTCGGTGCCCGCGGCGAGCGGCACGCCGCGCTCGTGTGCCGCGAGGACCGCGCGCTTCAGGACCGGCAGGTAGGTGCGCCCCCGCTCCGCGAGGACCGGGTCCGAGGACTCCGCCAGGCCGGCGATGGCGGTGAGTGTGGGCGTGAAGTACGTGCCCCTGCGGCGCATCTCGGCCAGGGTGCGCTCCCCGACGAACGCGCCGTGCTCCAGTGAGCGGATGCCGGCGGTGACGGCGTCGTGGCACCCCTGCTCGCTGTAGCTGTGGCAGAGCACGCCCTTGCCCCGCCGCCGGGCCGCGGTGACGATCTCGGAGAGCTGCTCGTGCGAGTACACCTGGGCGAGCGGGTCCTGCTCGGGCAGCCCGGCGCGCTCGTTGACCCGCGTCTTGATCACGTCCGCACCCCGCGCGACGTTCACCTCGACCACACGGCGCAGCGCCTCGGCCGAGCGGACGCTGTCCTTCAGCCGTGCGAGCGGGGTGAGATCGGGGTCGGCGAGCACGGTCTCACCGAGGTCCGGGGTGACGAAGACGCCCGCGGCGGTCAGCCTGGGGGCGAGATCCGGGCTGTGCCGGGCGAGTTCGCGCACGGCGATGTCCTGGTAGAACGACGTCGATCCGCTGCGCGCGCTGGTCGCCCCCTGGCGGACGGCGGTACGGGCCTCGGCGGCCGTGCTCAGGTGGATGTGCGCGTCGACCAGGCCGGGCAGGATCCACCGTCCGTGCGCCTCCAGGACCTGGGCACCCTCCGGCACGGCCACGGAGCCCCGCGGGCCCGCCGCGCGCACCGTGCCGTCCCGTATGACGACGACGGCGTTCTCGGTGACCTCGCCGGTCGCCGGGTCGAGCAGGGTGCCGCCGCGGATCACGAGGCCGGCGCCTCGCGCCGTGGCACCCGGGGCGGACCGGGCCGGGACCGACGTCGTGTCACGGTCCGCGGACACCGCCGGAGCGGCCGCGGCCACGGTCCCGGCCAGCGCGGCCGCGCCGGCCAGGATTCCGCGGCGGGTCAACTTGCCGGACGGCGGGGGGAGGGCTTCGACGCACATGAGGGCTCCTTGGGGGGAGGGGGCCGGTGACTCTCCCAGTTTGTATACCAAGGCTCGGACGATGATCAAGGATCGCGTCGTCGGGCAGGGCAATTGCGCCGGTATCGGCAGGTGGTTCGACGGTCGGGGTCATGGTCGGATCGGTTTGGTATACCGAGATGTGGCGTACCGAGGTGCCGGAAGCCTCCTCCGGTCCCGCTCAGGTGTCACCGAACAGCGAACGCAGGGCGACCGCCCTGCTGTCGCGCACGTGCAGCAGCGTGCTGGCCGCAGCGGCCTCCGCGTCGCCGGCGCAGATGTGCCGGTACATCTCCGCGTGCTGGGCCCGCATGTGCGCGGGTTCCTCGCGCATGCCGAAGAGCAGCCGGAGCTGCCAGCTCAGCTGCTCCATGGTGCGTACGAGCAGGGGGTTGCCCGACATCGCCACGACCCCCTCGTGGAAGGCCGTGTGGGCGGCCACCTCACGCGTCCCCTCGTCCGACGCGGCGGCCGACTCGGCCTGACGGAGCGTGGCCCGCAGGCCGGCCGGTCCACGGGTGTCACCCGCCGCCGCGGCACGTGCCGCGAGCCGGGACGCCTGGACCGCCAAGGGCTCCCAGACCTCGTAGAGGTGCTCGACATCGGCGTGCTCGAGGCGCCGGACGCGGACGCCGCTGTGGGGGAGCAGTTCCAGCAGGCCCTCCGCGACCAGTGCGCGAAGCGCCTCCCGCACGGGCACACGGGACATGCTGAGCTCCTCGGCGACCTCACGCTCGACGAGGCGGGCGCCCTGCGCGTACCGCCGGTCGACGATGCGCTGAAGGACGGCCTCGCGCGCCCGTGCGCTGAGGGAGGCCGGTCCCGGCGCCCCCGGGCCGCCCCCGCTTCCGTCCGCCACCTGTTCCGCCCTCGTCCGTGCCCGCCCGGTGTGGTCCGGACGGACGACCCTAGTCCTCGTCCGGCCCGGACTCCGACGCCACCTCGGCCCGCAGCAACGGGTGCACCACGCCGGGGAACACCCGGGCCAGCACGACCTCCTCGGCCGATCCGCCCCGCACCACGGTCTCGGCCACACCCCAGGGCCGCCCCGCCAGGTGGATGGTCAGTGTGTACGAGGACGCGCAGCCCATGCACTCGTAGCGGTCGGCCCAGGCCTCCACGTCCGTGACACTGCCCGGGTAGCGCTTCACGTGCCGGTGCCGGGCGTGACAGCGGTCGCAGGTCTCGCCGGGCTCACACGTACCGCCGCACGGACACGGCACGTCCAGCGACTCCGCGGGCAGCCACCGCTGGATCAGCCGGGCCTCGCGGGTGGCGGCCGTGTCCTTCATCGCCTTCAGGTTCCGCGCGGCGACGTTGTAGGACTCGCCGGTCGCGGCCATCCGGTCGCGGATCACGTCCTTGCGTCCGCGGTTCGTCGTCATGCCGTCTCCTCCTGGGATGTCACGCAGCCCGCCAGGAGGCACACGAGATCAGAACGCTCCACGGTACCTGCCGCGCGGCGTGTCCGACGACCTCGTCACCCTCTGCGCACCCTCCCGGCTATGCGTCTGCCGAGGCGGCCCAGGGAGCGGGAGGGCCGGTTCCAGGCACGGAACGCGTCCAGGGTCCTGCTGTTCCCCTGCGTCTCCACGGCCTGCTCCACCGCCGCGAGGCCCTCCGGGGACAGACCGCGCACGACGGGACGCAGCACCTCCTCCAGCAGGGCGGTCCTGGTCCGGGTCCAGCCGGCTCCCGCGTGCGGATGGGCGTTCCACACGGTGAAACAGTCGGCGACGTACGCGGGATCGGCCCCCAGCAGCGACAGGACCGCTTCGCGGCGGGCGGCCGTGCCGTACGCGGCGATCAGGTCCTCGTCCCCGCTGTGCACGAACGCGTACAGCTCCTCCCCGGGCCGCCCGGGGGCGAGCAGCCGCTCGGCCAGGGCCCCGAAGGCGTGCTCCAGGGGAAGGGGGCCGGCCGGTTCGGCACGGGCCCGCAGTGTCCGTACGCGGTCGGTCCAGCCCGGTTCCGGAGCCCCCGAGCGCAGCTCGCGCGCGAAGTCCAGCAGCATCAGACGGGCGCGCACCGGGGCACCGAGCTCCTGCGGGAAGCCGCGCAGCAGATCGTGGGCGAGTTCGGTGGCGTCCTCGTCGCGGGAGGGGGCGGCGAGCGCGGCGTCGACCAGGTTCGACCAGGTGCCGGCCGCCCGGTGGGCGTCGGACGTGGTCTCGCCCAGCAGCGTCCGTGCCTCGCCGGCCGTCGGCGTGTCCTCTCCCCACACCAGGCCGACGGCGGTCCGCAGCACCAGCGGTTCGGCGAACGGGGACATGCCGGCCGCGCGCAGCACCGTGTGCAGGACCGCCACCCGGTCCGCGCCCCGCGCCTTCGCGCCGGGTGCCTCGGCGCACATCCGCAGATGCGGCAGGGCCTGTGTCCCCGTGAACGGCAGCGCCACCCGGGCCAGCAGCCGCTCCGCGTCCGCGGGACGGTCCGGGGTGAGCCGGTCCAGCTCGCCGAGGAGCGCCGTACGGACGTCGAACTGCTCGTCCAGCAGGTCCAGCAGCGCGCGGCAGGCGCCCGCCTCCGGATCGTCGAGCAGTGCTCCGGCCAGCCGGCCGACGACGGCGGGGAGCAGCTCCGCGCGGTCGACGCCCAGGAGCCGGGCGATCCTCAGCAGCTGCACGGTCCGTGCGACGCTCCGGGGCACCCCGGCGGCGAGTTCGGCCAGCAGCTCGTCACCGAGCTCCTCGACCAGCGCGGCGAGGGCGCGTTCCCCGGCGGGCTCCTCGAACACCGAACGCGCGGGAGGCTCCAGATCCACGTCGTCCCCGCGCACCGCCTCCGTCACCAGCAACGCGGCCAGCGGAGCGGTGACGGCGGCCGGACAGCGTCCGTCGAGCGCCGTCAGCAGACGCAGGGCCGCCGCGCACTCCGCTGCCGTGCGGTCGTCGGCGGGCGCGGTCAGGGCACCGGTGAGCTGCATGGTGCGCTTCTCGTCCAGCGCGTAGGGACGCTCGGCCGCCCAGTCGGCCGCCGCGGCCCGCTCCGCGGACCCGAGCGCGATGCCCGCGCCGAGCGCCGTGACGGCCAGCGGCCCCGCGGCGAACGGTTCGCCCGGAAGTTCCGCCGCCTCCCGGAAGAGCTCGGGGGACCGGTTGCGCCAGATCCGGGCGGCGGTCCCCGCCCAGGCGTCGGGCGCCGTCCCGGAGGGGCGCGGACCCGAGGCGGTGTGGACGCGGAACCGCGGATCGCTGATGTCGGGTGCGTCCTCCGGGAGGACGCCGACGACCTGGTGCGCCCTGCGCCCGGGCTCGCGGGTGTACGTCGTGAACGTCAGCCGTTCGGCGTGCTCCCGGGGCAGTACGGCCGTGGCCAGGGCGATCCACCGGGCCACGTCCGCGCTCTGCCGCTCCACGAGGACGACCCGCGGCGCGGAAGGGTCCTCGCACACGCGGCGCAGATCGCTGAGCACGGCGGCGATCCAGGGACTGCGGGCCACCGCGAAGTCGCCGAGCCCTTCTCTGGTGAGCCCCTGGGAGGGGCCGTGCGCGCCCGCCATGGTGGTCAGCGGATCGGGCAGCGTGCGGTCGGGTGTCGCGGACAGCCACCCGACGGCCCCCCAGGCGGCCACGGGGAGCACCCGGCCGGGTATCGCCACGCCCGGGGGGAGGTGGACGGCGTGCGCGTGGAATCCGCCCGTGGCCGTGGCGACCGTACGGCTCAGGAGATGACTGCCGTCGGAGAGCGCGGCGAAGGCGAACGCCACCGGCAGCGAGCGGAGCCGGGTGTCGGTGAGCCGGTCGGGGGTGCCCTCGGGGGCGTCGTACGCCAGAAGCGGTGCGGCCTCCGCGCGCACCGGCCCGGCTATCGCGGGGTCCACCGCGGTGAACCGGCCGGCGGGCACCGCGTCCCCGGACGCCACGGAGGTGTAGTGCAACTGCGGGAGGCTCATGCGTAGGCCCTCATCGTCCCTGCCACGTGCGTCCCCGTCACACGCACCGGCCGCCGCTCGCCGCCCTGTCGGTGCGGCCCGGCCCGGCGGAGCGACGACCCCGGCGGGGAGCTTTCCGTAGTCGTGCGGGCGACGCTATCAAGCCCTGACGCCCCGTTGGGCCGCACACCGTCGGCGGGCGCTCCGAGGGCCGTTCCGTGATCCCCGGCGGGCGCACGACGACTGCCGCGGCACCACGCCGCGTCGCCGGAACGCCCGGACGCGACCGGTGTGCTGACGTCCTCCGTCTCGCGATGCGCCGCACCCGGCGCGGTGCGCTGGTCCACCCGGTACGCGGGGTGCGAGATCGCCGGCAGCTGCACCCTCATCCCCGGGGACCGGCCGGAGCGACCGGTCGAAACGGTCAAGGCGTTCGTGCCGCTGCGGTGACGGAGCCCGGCCGGGCACGGGGCGCGCCTTCCGGACGCACTCCCGTACCCGGGCCGGGTGGCAACGGGCGTGCTCTCAGGCCTCGGTGGCCTCCGGGCCGGAGGCGCGGCGCATGCCGAACCCGGCCAGCAGCGCGCCGACGGCACACAGGACGGCGGTGACGACCACGGCGGAGTGCACACCGTTCATGAACGCGTTGCCGCTGCCCTCGATCACGGCGGCCCTCAGCTGCGCCGGCATGTCCGCCGACACGGGGGAGACACCCATGGCGACCGCGTCCTCGGCCCCCTCGAAGCCGGCCACCGCGTTCGCCGGGACACCGGCCGAGGTCAGCTCGCCGGTGAGGGTCGAGCCCACCCTGCCGCTGATCAGCGACACCAGCACGGACGTACCGAGGGCGCCGCCGATCTGGAGCGAGGTCGCCTGGAGCCCACCCGCGACACCGCCGTCCCTGCGCGGGGCGTTGCCGACGATGGCGTCGGAGGACGCCGACATCACCATGCCCACACCGAGACCGATGGCGAGGAACGGCGGCCACATCGCGGCGAACGCGGAATGGGCGTCCCAGGTCAGCATCCACAGGGAGGCCGCCGCCTGGAGGACCATGCCGGCCGGCATCGTGACCCGCGGGCCGAAGCGCTGCGTCAGGGCGGCGCCGAGCGGTGCCGCCACCACGGTGGCGAGGCTGAACGGCAGGGTGCGGACACCCGCCTCGACCGGGGAGAAGCCCCGCACGTTCTGCAGGTACAGCATCACGAAGAAGATGACGCCCAGCATCACGAAGAAGTTGATCGCGGTGACGAGCGTGCCGATGGTCAGCGAACGGTTGCGGAACAGCCGCATCGGCAGCAGCGGGTGCTCCTGTCGCGCCTCGTACCAGCAGAAGAAGGCCAGCACGGCCAGGCCCGCGGCGATCGATCCCAGCGTTCCGGCGGAACTCCAGCCCCAGGTCTCCCCCTTGACCACGCCGAAGATCAGAGCGACCAGACCGACGGCGAGCAGGATCACGCCGGGTACGTCGAAACGGTGGTGGCCGGTGGAGTCCTTGCTCTTCGGGAGCACGAGCAGGCTGAAGACGAGCGCGAAGAGGCCGATCGGGGCGTTGATCCAGAAGACCGACTCCCAGGTGACGTGCTCGATGAGCAGACCGCCCACGATCGGTCCGAGCGCGGTGGAGCAGGACGCCACCATGGCCCACAGGCCCACGGCCATACCGAACTTCCGGGGCGGGAACACCGCGCGCAGCAGCCCCAGGGTGTTGGGGATCAGCAGAGCGGCGAAGAGCCCCTGCGCGGCGCGGAAGGCGATCACGCCCTCGATCGAGCCCGACAGCCCGATGGCCACCGAGGCCAGGGTGAAGCCCACGGTGCCGACCATGTAGACCGTGTGCCGTCCGAGGCGGTCACCGAGCTTGCCGCCCAGGATCAACAGGGCGGCCATGGCTATCAGATACGCGTTGGTGACCCACTGGAGGTCGGCGGTGGACGCGTCGAGGTCCCGGCCGATCTCCGGGTTGGCGATCGCGACGACGGAACCGTCGAGGTTGACCATGAACAGACCGATGGCCACGGCGATCAGCGTGAGCCAGGGGTTGGTGCGTCTGCCCCTCGGAGCTTCCGGTGGACTCTCGGGCAGGGAGGAGGTGTCCACGGTGGTGGAGGACATGCGGGAAGCCTTGTCTGTGAAACGTCGGTGGGACGGGTGGAGAGCGGCCCCGGCACGACGGCCGCGCCGTGGCCGTCGGCGTGCGTCGGCATCCGGCAGAAGCCGGCCTGAGGAGCCGGCCACGGCCGTGCCGTGCGGGGGAGCCGTGCAGGCGAGCCGTGCGGCGGGGAGTCAGCCGACGGGGGAGTGGAGGCGCACGTTGAGTGACGCCAGCGCACCCAGGGCCGCTCCCAGCGCGTCGAGCTGCCCCTCGGTGAGGGTGTGCAGCGCGCGCGCCAGGTGCGCTTCCTTGAGCGCCCGCGCCGCGGTGAGCCGCTCGCGGGCGGTGGGCGTCGGGTGCAGATGGGCGATACGCCTGTCGGCGGGGTCCTGCCTGCGCTCCAGCAGTCCGAGACCGGTGAGCTGGGAGACGAGGGCGCTGACGTTGTTCGGCTTCATCACCAGGGCTTCGGCCGACTCCCGGACGGTGATCCCCTCGCGTTCCTCGACGAGGAACAGCAGTGCCAACTGGCCGTCAGGGAGGCGGGGATGCGGGAAATCGCGCGCGACCTTCCGCTCCAGACCCCGGTGCAGCGCGGGCAGGGACGCCACGAGCGCGGAGGCTACGCGGTCGATGTCCTCGGCGGGCGCGGTGGGATCAGGCACCCGCACAGCATAGGTACGCGACGATACCTATGTCAACATACCTGAATGCGTGTCCGTGCGTCAGGCGTCCGAGTGGTATATGTGCTGTCGAGAGCCCCGTGGCACCGCTCAGGCGGTCGAGAGAAGGACCTGGCCCGTGACTCAGGCGATGGACAAGCCGACCCACCTGATCGAGTTCGAGACCATGCTGCTGGGGCGGCACCTCCAGCTCGGCGCGCCCCGGTCGAAACGGGGCGGCGGGCGCCTCGACCGCAGCGCGTACACCCTGTTGAGCCGGATCCGGGTGCAGGGCCCCATGTCGATCGGGCAGCTCAGCGAGGCCTTCGGGCTCGACGCCTCCACGTTGAACCGGCAGACCGCCGCCATGCTGCGGGCCGGTCTCGTCGAGCGCATTCCCGACCCCGACGGGGGTATCGCCCGCAAGTTCCGCATCACCTCTGCGGGTGAGAACGGCCTCGACGCGGAACGTGCGGAGAACATCCGCGGTCTGGAGCGCGTCATGGCCGCGTGGTCCTCCGAGGAGGTCGCCGTCCTCGCCGCATGTCTCAAGCGCCTCAACAGCGACATCGAGAACCTCGACGGGCGTCCCTGGCCACGTCCGCAGCCCCAGGCCTGAGGCGGGCCCGGCCCGGGGGCGGCCGGGACCGCACGGTGCCCGCCGGGCCGTGGGAGGGTCTGCACGCCGGGGGAGGACATGCGGGCCTGAAGAGGATCTACGGCCGCGCTTAAGAAATCCTCGATGGACCTGGAGCGCCCGGTGCGGCACATTTCTCGGTGACGGCGCAGAGCGCGGCGGCAGGCGGTTCGTCCTGTCCCCGTCCGCCGCATCCCCCGAAGCCCGGGCCGCAGGCCGTCCTCGGCATGTCCGGGACCGGGGTGTCCACCACGCACCAGGTACAGGGAGCCGCAGCCGTGAAGGCACTCGTGAAGCACAAGGCCGAGCCGGGACTGTGGCTGATGGACGTCCCGGAGCCGGAGACCGGCCCCGGGGACGTGCTGATCAAGGTCCTGCGCACCGGGATCTGCGGCACCGACCTGCACATCCGCGACTACGACGGCTGGGCGCAGCAGGCCGTGCGCACCCCGCTCGTCCTGGGCCACGAGTTCGTCGGCGAGGTCGCCGGGATCGGCGCGGACGTCGTCGACATCAAGGTCGGCGACCTGGTCAGCGGCGAGGGCCACCTGGTCTGCGGGAAGTGCCGCAACTGCCTCGCCGGGCGCCGGCACCTGTGCCGCTCCACCCTCGGACTCGGCGTCGGCCGGGACGGGGCGTTCGCCGAGTACCTGGCGCTGCCCGCCTCGAACGTCTGGGTGCACCGGGACAAGGTCGACCTCGACGTCGCCGCGATCTTCGACCCGTTCGGCAACGCCGTGCACACCGCCCTGTCCTTCCCCCTGGTCGGTGAGGACGTGCTGATCACCGGCGCGGGCCCGATCGGCATCATGGCGGCCGCCGTGGCGCGTCACGCGGGCGCCCGCAACGTCGCCATCACCGACGTCAGCGAGGCCCGTCTCGACCTGGCGCGGAAGGTCGGCGTCGACCTCGCCCTGAACGTCTCGGGCGAGACCATCGCCGACGGTCAGCGCCGCCTCGGTCTGCGCGAGGGCTTCGACATCGGCCTGGAGATGTCCGGGCGCCCCGAGGCCATGCGGGACATGATCGCGAACATGACGCACGGCGGCCGGATCGCGATGCTCGGACTGCCGTCCGCCGAGTTCCCCGTCGACTGGTCCCGGGTCGTCACCTCCATGCTGACGATCAAGGGGATCTACGGCCGGGAGATGTACGAGACCTGGTACGCCATGTCCGTGCTCCTGGAGGGCGGGCTCGACCTCGCGCCCGTGATCACCGGCCGGTACGGCTACCGCGACTTCGAAGCCGCGTTCGACGACGCCGCGAGTGGACTCGGTGGCAAGGTTCTCCTCGACTGGGCCGCCTGAAGCTCCTCGTACGCACCCGTATCCACCTGGGAGACACCTTTCATGTTCGATTCCGTACGCGACGACCTGCGCACCACCCTCGACGAGATCCGTGACGCCGGACTCCAGAAGCCCGAGCGGGTCATCGGCACCCCGCAGTCCGCCACCGTCGGCGTCACCGCCGGGGGCCGCGCGGGTGAGGTGCTGAACTTCTGCGCCAACAACTACCTGGGCCTCGCCGACCACCCCGAGGTCGTCGCCGCCGCCCACGAGGCGCTGGACCGCTGGGGCTACGGACTCGCCTCGGTCCGCTTCATCTGCGGCACCCAGGAGGTCCACAAGGAGCTGGAACAGCGGCTCTCGGCCTTCCTCGGCCAGGAGGACACGATCCTCTACTCCTCCTGCTTCGACGCCAACGGCGGTGTCTTCGAGACGCTGCTGGGCCCCGAGGACGCGGTGATCTCCGACGCCCTCAACCACGCCTCCATCATCGACGGCATCCGCCTCTCCAAGGCGAAGCGCCACCGCTACGCCAACCGCGACATGGCCGACCTCGAGCAGCAGCTCAAGGAGGCCTCCGGGGCCAGGCGCCGCCTGATCGTCACCGACGGCGTCTTCTCCATGGACGGTTACGTCGCCCCGCTCGCCGAGATCTGCGACCTGGCCGACCGCTACGACGCCATGGTCATGGTCGACGACTCGCACGCCGTCGGCTTCGTCGGCCCCGGCGGCCGGGGCACCCCCGAACTCCACGGCGTCATGGACCGCGTCGACATCATCACCGGCACGCTCGGCAAGGCGCTGGGCGGAGCGTCCGGCGGTTACGTCGCCGCGCGGGCCGAGATCGTCGCGCTGCTGCGCCAGCGCTCGCGCCCCTACCTCTTCTCCAACTCGCTCGCCCCGGTCATCGCCGCCGCCTCCCTCAAGGTCATCGACCTGCTGGAGTCCGCGGGCGACCTGCGCGAGCGGCTCGCCGCCAACACCGCCCTGTTCCGTTCCCGGATGACCGAGGAGGGCTTCGACATACTGCCCGGCGACCACGCCATCGCCCCGGTGATGATCGGGGACGCGGCGAAGGCGAGCAGGATGGCCGAGCTGCTCCTCGAACGCGGGGTCTACGTGATCGGGTTCTCCTACCCCGTCGTCCCGCAGGGGGCCGCCCGTATCCGCGTCCAGCTCTCCGCCGCGCACTCCACCGAGGACGTCGACCGCGCCGTGCAGGCGTTCGTCGGCGCACGGGCCGCGCTGGAGGCGTAGAACGGCCCTGCGAGCTGGGACAATGAGCGCATGATCGATGCACGGCGGCTGCGCATCCTCCGTGCGGTGGCCGACCACCGCACGGTGACCGCCGCAGCCGCCGCGCTGTACCTGACCCCCTCGGCGGTCTCCCAGCAGCTCGCCGCCCTGGAGCAGGAGACCGGCCACCGGCTCGTCGAACGCGGGGCCCGTGGCGCCCGGCTGACCGCCGCGGGAGAGATTCTGCTGACCCACGCCAACGCGGTCCTCGCGCAGCTGGAGCGGGCGGAGGCGGAGCTCGCCGACTACGGCGCGGGTGTGGCCGGGACGGTCACGGTCGCCGCGTTCGCCACGGGCATCGGGCTCGTCCTCGCGCCCGCGATCGCCGAGCTCACCCGCACGGCGCCGGGGATCCGGGTCCGGGTGCAGGACGCCGAGGGCGACGCCAGCGTGCCGATGGTGCTCGACCGGCAGGTCGATGTGGCGGTGGCCGTCGAATACCGGGGCGCGCCCGGTGACGACGACCGCCGGCTGACCCGGGTGCCGCTCTACTCCGAGCCCTTCGACGCGGTGCTGCCGGTCGGCCACCGGCTGGCGGGACAGGACCACGTGGCCGTCGCCGATCTCGCCAAGGACACCTGGATCGGTCCCTACCCGGGCAACCCGTGCCACGACGTGGTGGTCCTGGCCTGCGAGTACGCCGGCTTCGAACCCCTGCTGGAGCACTCGTCGGACGACTTCCACGCCGTGGTCGCCCTGGCCGGGGCGGGCGCCGGGGTGGCCCTGGTGCCCCGCTCGGCGCTGCGCGGCACCGGCCTCGGCGATGTCGTCGTACGGCCGGTGGAGGGCGTCGCCCCGACCCGGCGGGTCTTCGCCGCCGTACGGCAGGGCGCCGAGGGGCATCCGTTGATCAAGCCGGTCCTGGAGGCTCTGCGCGCGGCGGCGGGACCCGTCTGACGTCCGGGCGCGCGATCACGCCGGCTGCAGCAGGTCCCACCGGTTGCCGTACAGGTCCTCGAAGACGGCGACGGAGCCGTACGTCTCGTGCCGCGGCTCCTCCAGGAAGCGCACCCCGGCCGCCCGCATCCGTTCGTGGTCGCCCGCGAAGTCCTCCGTGTGCAGGAAGAATCCGACCCGGCCGCCCGTCTGCGCCCCGATGCTCCCTCGCTGCTCCTCGTCCTTGGCGCGCGCCAGGAGCAGACCGGTCCCGGCCGTGCCCCGCGGACGGACCACCACCCAGCGGGAGCCGTCGCCCCGGTCCGTGTCCTCCACCAGCTCGAACCCGAGGGCGCCGGTGTAGAAGGAGAGAGCCTCGTCGTAGTCGCGGACGACCAGCGTGACCAGAGCGATGTGGGACATGGGGACCTCGACCTCGGCAGTACGTGTGCGGTACGGGAGCAGCGGGGAGCATGCGTGCGTTATACGTAACACTAACGTGTGCCGGTCCCGCCGGGGACAATGCCCGCCATGGACACGAGCGACCTCACCGCGCTGACGGACCGCGCCCGCACCCTCGCCGCCGCCGGCGGACGCCGCATCCTCGGCATCGCCGGGGCGCCCGGCGCCGGGAAGTCCACGCTGGCCGCCCGCCTCGTCGAACAGCTCGCGGGACGTGCCGTCCTGGTCCCCATGGACGGCTTCCACCTGGCCGGGGCCGAGCTGGAACGCCTCGGGAGGGCCGGCCGCAAGGGCGCCCCCGACACCTTCGACGCCGCCGGGTACGCGGCCCTGCTGCGCCGGCTGCGCCACCCCGAGGGCCAGGACCCGGTGTACGCGCCCGCCTTCGACCGCGCGATCGAGGAGCCGGTCGCCGGATCCGTCCGCGTCCCCGCGGACGTCCCCCTCGTCGTGACCGAGGGCAACTACCTGCTGCTGGACGAGGGCCCCTGGGCGCCGGTGCGCGGACTGCTGGACGAGGTGTGGTTCCTGGACGCCGATCCCGCCACGCGGGTGCGCGGCCTGGTGGACCGGCATGTGCGCTTCGGCAAGTCCCGCCCGGACGCCGAGCGTTGGGTGGCGGGATCCGACGAGCGCAACGCCCGGCTCGTCGAGCGGCACCGCGACCGCGCCGACCTCGTCGTACGGCTTCGCTGAGCCGTGCGCGGCACGCGTGCGATACCGCTCGCGCCCGCCCCGGCGGCCGGGCAGGATGCTGTGTGCCGCGTCGCCCCGCCAGGAGGTACCCATGCCCAGCACCGATCACCCCGTACCCTTCACCGCCGACGACTACCGGGCCCGGATGACCCGCGCCGCCGAGGCGGCCGACGCCGCCGGCCTGGCCGGCGTCCTCGTGGCGCCGGGCCCCGACATGGTCCACCTCACCGGCTACCGGCCGACCGCGGACACGGAGCGCCTCACCCTGCTCGTGCTGCGGGCGGGCCACGACCCCGTCCTCGTCGTCCCGGCCCTGGAGGCGGCCGACGCGGAACGGGCCGCCGGTTCCCCCGCCCTGACCCTGCGGGACTGGACCGACGCCGCGAACCCGTACACCCTGGCCGCCGGACTGCTCGACGCCAAGGGCCGCTTCGGGATCAGCGACAACGCCTGGGCGCTGCATCTGCTGGCCCTGCACAAGCTGCTCCCCGACACCTCCTACGCCTCGCTGACCGAGGCCCTGCCGATGCTGCGCGCCGTCAAGGACGCGGCCGAGCTGGAGAGGCTCGCCGCGGCGGGGGCCGCGGCCGACGCGACGTACGAGCGGATCCTCAAGGTTCGCTTCTCCGGCCGCCGGGAGAGCGACGTGGCCGCCGACCTGGCCGCGCTGCTCCTCGAACACGGGCACTCCCAGGTCGACTTCACCGTGGTGGGGTCCGGGCCCAACGGCGCCGACCCGCACCACGAGGCGGGCGACCGCACCATCGAGCAGGGCGACATGGTGGTCCTGGACTTCGGCGGCCTGAAGCACGGCTACGGCTCCGACACCTCCCGCACCGTCCACGTCGGCGAACCCACCGCCGAGGAGCAGCGGGTCCACGACGTCGTACGGGAGGCCCAGGAGGCCGGCTGCCGCGCGGTGCGGCCCGGAGCGGCCTGCCAGGACGTCGACCGGGCGGCGCGCGCCGTCATCACCGAGTTCGGCTACGGCGAACGGTTCATCCACCGCACCGGCCACGGCATCGGCGTCACCACCCACGAGCCGCCCTACATGATCGAGGGCGAGGAGCAGCCGCTGGTCCCCGGGATGTGCTTCTCCGTGGAGCCGGGCATCTACCTGCCCGGCCGCTTCGGTGTCCGCATCGAGGACATCGTCACGGTCACGGCGAGCGGGGGCAGGCGGCTGAACACCACCGCGCGCGAACTGGCGGTCGTCGAGTAGGCCCTCCTGCCGAAGACGCCGCTCAGCTGTCGGCCAGCACCACGCACGACTCCGCCGGCAGGTGCAGCAGGCCGTCGGCGCCGGGGGCCCGCACCGGCTCCCAGGCCGCCAGCACCCTGCCCCCGCCGGCCCGGCGCCGGGCGGCGCCCAGCGGAATGGCCGCCGGCTTCCCCGAGAGGTTGACCGCGACCCGCAGATCGCCCCTCCGGCACACGATCCAGCGGGCCTCCTCGTCGTACGCCGTCCGCACCGACTCCAGGTCCGGGTCGGAGAGGTCCGGCAGGGCGCGGCGCAGGGCGACCAGCTCGCGGTACCAGGCGTACAGCCGCGCGTGCGGGTCCCGCTCCGGCTCGCTCCAGTCGAGACAGGAGCGGGCGCGGGTGGCCGGGTCCTGAGGATCGGGGATGTCCTCCTCCGCCCAGCCGTGTGCCGCGAACTCCCGTCTCCGGCCGTCGCGTACGGCGCGGGCGAGTTCCTCGTCGGTGTGGTCGGTGAAGAACTGCCAGGGGGTGCGGGCGCCCCACTCCTCGCCCATGAAGAGCATCGGCACGAACGGCCCGGTGAGCACCAGCGCCGCCGCGCACGCCTGGAGGCCCGGGGAGAGCCCGGCTGCGAGCCGGTCACCGAGGGCGCGGTTGCCGATCTGGTCATGGGTCTGGGCGTAGCCGACGAAACGGTGGGCGGGTGTCCGGGCGGCGTCCACGGGGCGGCCGTGCACGCGGCCCCGGAAGCTGGAGTACGTCCCGTTGTGGAAGAAGGCCTTCGTCATGGTCTTCGCGAGTGCGGCCAGCGGGGCGGTCGCGAAGTCGGCGTAGTAGCCCTGGGACTCGCCGGTGAGCGCGGTGTGCAGGGCGTGGTGGAAGTCGTCGTTCCACTGGGCGTGCAGCCCGATGCCGCCCTCGGTGCGCGGGGTCGTCGTGCGGGGGTCGCAGAGGTCGGACTCCGCGATCAGCGTGAGCGGCCGGCCGAGCTCCGAGGCGAGCGCGTCGACCGCGGTGGAGAGCTCCTCCAGGAAGGTGAGCGCCCTGCCGTCGGCCAGCGCGTGGACGGCGTCCAGACGCAGACCGTCCAGCCGGTAGTCCCGCAGCCAGGCGAGCGCGCTGCCCAGCAGATACGCCCGTACCTCGTCGGAGCCGGGGGCGTCGAGATTGACGGCCGAGCCCCAGGGCGTGTGGTGCGTGTCCGTGAAGTACGGGCCGAACGCCGGGAGGTGGTTGCCCGAGGGCCCCAGGTGGTTGTGGACCACGTCCAGGACGACGGCGAGACCCAGCCCGTGCGCCGTGTCGACAAAACGCTTCAGTCCGCCCGGACCACCGTACGGCTCGTGCACCGCCCAGAGCGACACCCCTTCGTACCCCCACCCGTGGGTTCCCGGGAACGGGCAGACGGGCATCACGGACACATGGGTGACACCGAGCTCCACGAGATGGCCGAGCCGCTCCGCCGCGGCGTCGAAGGTGCCCGCCTCCGTGAACGTGCCGATGTGCAGTTCGTACAGGACCGCACCCGGCAGCCCGCGCCCCGCCCAGGCGGCGCGCCAGGTGTGGGCGTCCTGGTCGACGACCGCGCTCCCGCCGTCCGGCCCGTCCGGCTGGCGCCGGGACCGCGGATCTGGCAGCACCGGGCCGCCGTCGAGCGAGAAGCCGTAGCGGTCGCCGTCGGCGGCCTCCGCCTCCGCCGTCCACCAGCCCGCGCGCCGCTCATCACGCTCCATCGGCAGGCGTCCGCCCGCCGTGCACAGCGCGGCCGACCCGGCCTCGGGGGCCCACACCTCGAACTGCATTCAGCACTCCTCGTCCATGCACCTGATGCCACGCCGGAGTCCCCACGGCCGGCGGAATCCGTACGCACCGCCCCGGGACACTGGAGCGAGCCCACACCTGGCCGTTAGGGTCTGGTCCTGATCATTGCCCTGCCGGGTTCTGCTCATTCGCGGCGAGCCCGGGCAGTACCACGAGGTCCCTCTTACGGCTGCTGGAGGCCGAGATGACCGTGCCGACCTTCCCACCCGGCTTCCTGTGGGGCGCCTCCGCCTCCGCCTTCCAGACGGAGGGGGCCTTCGACGCCGACGGCAAGGGGCTCTCCGGCTGGGACGCCTTCGCGGCCCAGCCCGGCCGCATCAAGGACGGCACCGACACCACCCGCGGAACCGGCTTCCACGAGCGCTACCGCGAGGACGTGGCCCTGCTCGCCGGACTCGGCGCCGACGCCTTCCGCTTCTCCATCAGCTGGCCCCGGGTCGTGCCCGGCGGCAGCGGTTCGCTCAACCCCGCCGGTCTGGATTTCTACGACCGGCTCGTCGACGAACTCTGTGCCCACGGCATCACCCCCGCCCCGACGCTCTACCACTGGGACACCCCGCTCCCGCTGGACGAGGCGGGCGGCTGGCTCAACCGGGACACCGCCTACCGCTTCGCCGAGTACGCGGGCATGGTCGCCGAGCGCCTCGCCGACCGGGTCCCCATGTGGATCACCATCAACGAACCGGCCGAGGTGACGATGCTCGGCTACGCCCTCGGCGAGCACGCCCCCGGCCGCACGCTCCTCTTCGACGCCCTGCCGGCCGCCCACCACCAGCTGCTCGCCCACGGCCTGGCCGTACGCGCGCTGCGCGCCGCGGGCGCCGGCAACATCGGCATCGCGCTCTCCCACTCGCCCGTCTGGACCGCCGGGGACACGGACGAGGACCGTGCGGGCGCGGAGCTCTACGACACCCTGACCAACTGGCTGTTCGCCGACCCCGTCCTCACCGGCCGGTACCCCGACGAGGGCTTCGCGGCCCTGATGCCCGGCCCGGTCGAGGACGACCTCAAGATCATCTCTGTCCCCCTCGACTGGTACGGCGTCAACTACTACAACCCGACCCTGGTCGGAGCGCCCAGGCCGGAAGCGCTCGACTCCTTCTCGGGCTACTCGATGCCCTCCGGGCTCCCCTTCGGCATCAGGGAGATCGAGGGGTACGACACCACCGACTTCGGCTGGCCCGTCGTCCCCCAGGGACTCGCCGAGACGCTCGGCCAGCTGCGGGACCGCTTCGGGGACCGGCTGCCGCCCGTCTACATCACCGAGAACGGCTGCGCGGTCGACGAGCCCGTCGCCGACGGCCGCCGCATCGCCTTCCTGGAGGGGCACCTGGAGGCGCTGCGCACGGCCATCGACGCCGGCGTCGACGTGCGCGGCTACTTCACCTGGTCACTGACCGACAACGTCGAATGGACCGAGGGCGCGAGCAAACGCTTCGGCCTGGTCCACATCGACTACGAGACCCTGCGCAGGACCCCGAAGGAGTCCTACGCCTGGTACCGCGACGTGATCCGCGCCCAGCGCACGGGTGGTCCCTCCCTCACACCAGGTGAACACGCTCCTGGGTGATGCGGTGGCCGGCCCGGGCGAACGCGGCGGCCATCGGCACGTTGCCCCGGTCCGTCGCGCCCGCGACGGCCGTGGCGCCCTCGCCGGCGAGGAAGCGGGTGCATTCGACGAGCAGGTCGTAGCCGTAACCGTGCCCGCGCGCCTCGGGAACGACCCCGATGAAGCCGATGCACGGGCCGCCCGGATTGCGGGCGGGCACGTGGATGCCCGCGAGCGCGCCGTCCGGGGTGTGGGCGAGCTGCCACCACGAGCGGGGCGAGGGGCACCAGTGGAAGAAGTCCAGCTCGTCCCGGGCGGCCTGCTCCAGCCCGCCCGGGCCCGCGATGGTGCGCCGCGCGTGGGCGTCCAGCGTCACGGAGTGGACGCGCCGCAGCACGTCCAGGATCACCGCGTCGTCGGGCTCCTCGCGGAACACCAGCCGGCCGGGGCGCTCGGGCAGGCCGTCCGCCGGTGTCCACTCGTACCGGTAGCGCTCGACCAGCGGCTTCATCCCGGCGGCCTCGGCCGCCGCGATCCGTGCCGACGCGGCCGCCCGCACCTCGGGGGCCGCACGCCAGGCCGGGGGGACGATCAGCTCGTACTCGACGGACCAGGGGGCGCGGCGCAGCAGTTCGGTGCCCGCGGCGTCCTCACCCTCGGCGAAGTCGAAGTAGTTGAGCAGTACGGGTTCGGTGTCCTCGGGCCCGCCCCACCAGGCGGCCCGGGCGACCACGACGCCGTCGCGCAGGGCGACCCAGGTCCACTCGGGGCGGTACTCGCCGCCGTCGGCCACGGTGGCCCAGCGGTGTCCGAACGCGGACCGGCCGACGAGACCGGGATCGTGGAGCGTGTGGAAGAGACGGGTGTCGCTCGGGACGAGCGGACGGATGACCAGGTCGGTCATGGGAAGTCCTCCGGGACTCGGTGACGAGGGGCGAGCGCTCCCGGTCAGACCGAGTCCGACACCGGCCTGCGGGCGGAGCGGGAGCGCGTGATCGTGGTGCTGCGGGTGGTGCCGGGGTCGCGCACGGGTCTCGCCTCCTTCCCTCTCCGGGCGGGTGTCCGGGCGCCGACGGTACGGCCCCCGGACCCCTCACGTCCACCGATTTCTCAGTGGTCCCACACCATGTCGAAGGCACGCTCGAAGTTGACGTAACCGAGGCGCGCGAACGACTTCGCCATGGGGACGTTGCCGAGGTCCGTCGCCGCCCGGATGCGCTCCACACCGTCCTGGGCGGCGAGCACCCTGGTGCCCTCGGCGAGGATGTCGTCGATGTAGCCGTGCCCGCGGTGCGCCGGAAGCACCCCGATGTAGGAGATCATCGGGTGGTAGTTGTTCCGCGCCGGGACGACGAAGCCGACCGGCTCACCGCTCGGCAGCTCGGCCACGCGCCACCACTCCCGGGGAGTCCGCAGACCGGCGAACTCCTCGTCGTACTGCTTCTCGGCCGCCTCACGGGCGCTCAGCCCGGACGCCAGGTCCGCCTGCCCGTGCGCGTCGAGGGTCCCCTCCATCACCGGGGCCATCAGCGCGACGAGGTCCTCGCGGCCGGAGACCTGCCGGAACACCAGCCTGCCGCTGTCCGGGGGCACCGGTGTGCCCGCCCGCCACTCCAGGCGCAGGCGCTCGACCAGCATCCGGGCGCCGCTCGCCTCCATCACCCGTATCCGCGCCTCGACGATCTCGCGCGCGGCGGGATCCTCGCGCCAGTCCGGGGGGATGAACCGGCCGTACTCGGGCCGGGGGCTCCCGGCCGGGACGACCGCGGCCGTCGCCTTCTCCACCAGCTCCAGCCCGATCGCGCCGCGCTCCGGCTCCGGCAGGGTGTCGTCCAGGTCGAAGAAGTCCAGGAACTGGGGGCTGCCGCCCTCCTGCCCCGTCCACCAGGAGAGCCGGCCGAGGACGCGGTCGCCGCGCAGGGCCACCCACATCCACTCCGGACGGCGACGCCCCGTGGCGAGGTCGTCGGCCAGCTCGTGGTCGAGCACGTAGGAAAGGCGGCGGAAGAGACCGAGTTCGTCCGCTCCGGTGAGCGGACGGATGGTCAGTTCCGATGGCGCAGGGGTCACGGAGTCTCCTCGACGGGGGTGCCGGACCGTTCGGCGGCGGCGCCGGAGGATAGCAACCACCAGGCCTGCGGCGGGCGGCATTTATCTCCTGCCGCGCAGGTCAGGCGAGGGCGGAAACGGGCATCGTCTGGACACCCCGGGGCTCTCGGACCGACAATCGTCCTGTGACGTCCTCCTTCGAGCACTACACGTATCCCGCGCGGCTCTCGGACGCCGAGCGCGAGCGTGTGCTCGGTGCGCTCAGAGACGGCGCCGCACAGGGGAAGCTCTCCCACGACACCTTCCTGCGACGCATGGAAATAGCCCTGACCGCCCGGCGTTCCGAGGAGCTGAAGGCACTCACCTCGGACCTGGAGACCGACGGACGCTGGTCCCGCGGCCTGTTCCGCGCGGTGGGCGAGGTCTCCGCCTTCCCGGCCCGTCTGCGCAGGGCCTGGCAGTCCGAGCGGCTGCCGAAACTCCTGCTGCCGGTGCCGGGCCCGCACCCCCTGCGCATCGGGCGCGACCCCGGCAACGGGCTCCGGCTCAGCCACGAGACGGTGTCCCGGATGCACGCCGAACTGACCGCGCACGGCAGCCGGTGGATCCTGCGCGACCTGGGCTCCACGAACGGCACGTGCGTCAACGGACAGCGGGTCGTCGGCTCGGTCGTGGTGCGCGAGGGCGACCAGGTGAGCTTCGGCCGGATGACCTTCCGGCTCACCGCGTCGCTGCCCGTGCCTCCGGCCTGACCCGGCAGCCGCGCTCCGTCACCCCGTGCCGGACACCTGTCGGCGCGCCCCGCCCGCGGCCCTGACGAGCAGCGCCACCGGCCGGTCCGCGAAGAGCTCCGCCACGCGGACCACGGGCCCCTCGAACTCCCGCCCCGGCGACAGCAGATCGCTCCACCGGCCCTCGCCGGGCAGCGCCAGCTCCGTGTCGCGCCAGCCGCCCTCCTCGTCCAGCCGCAGTGACAGCCGGGTCACCGCCGTGACCACCTCGCCGGACCGGCCGAACGCCAGACAGTGCGCGGCCGCGGGACCGTGGGCCGTCAGCGGGGCGTAGGTGCCCGACTCGCCGAAGAGCTCCGGGCGCTCCCGGCGCAGCCGGAGCGCGGCCGTGGTCAGCGCGGCCTTCTCGTCCGCGCCCGAGGGGGGCCTGGTGAACGGCCGCCGGTTGTCGGGGTCGACCAGGGCGATGTAGTCCCGCTCCGTGCCCTGGTACAGATCGGGCACCCCGGGCATCGTCAGGTGCACCAGCGCGGCACCCAGCACGTTCGCCCGTACGAAGGGGGCGAGCGCGTCCGCGAACCGGGTCAGCGCGGAGCGCGCCTCACCGGAGTCGGCGCCCGGACCGGCTGCCACGAAGTCGGTCACCGCACGCTCGTACACCGGATCGGGCTCGGTCCAGCTGGTGAACAGGCCGGCCTCCCGCACGGCCTTCAGCAGCGCCGGCTCCAGCCTCCCCGCCATCTCACCGACGGGCAGCCCCGCGCACCCGTACGCCGACTGCCAGGCCTGCCAGGCCAGCTGGGGGTCCGGGGACGGCACCGGCGTCGACCTGGACAGCTGCGTCACCAGCGACGACCACCGCTCCGGGCACTCGGACAGCACCGCGACCCGGGCGCGGACGTCCCCGCTGCGCTTCGTGTCGTGCGTGGTGAGCACCGTGCCGGTCGCCGGCCAGTCCCGGGCGACACGGGCACAGAAGGCGTGGAACTCCTCCGGGCTCACCGCCGGCCGGCCCGGGTCGCCGCCCACCTCGGTCGCCGAGATCAGCGGAACGTACCGGTAGAACGCCGTGTCCTCCACCGACTTGGCGTGCAGCGCGGACGCCGTCTGGGCGAACCGGGCGCAGAACGCCGACCGCGCCGGTCCGGCACCGAGGCGGCCCAGCGCCAGATCCCGCACCACGTCCACGGCCTCCGCCTCCTGGGAGACCGCGAAGGCAGCCTTGGCGTCCCGTACCGCCTCGGCCGGGAGCGTCGCCTCGGCGACCTCCGTGAGCGGACCGCCCGCCGTCACGTACGGCCGGTACACGGGCACCCGGACCAGCAGTTCGCGTACCGCCGTGCGCAGGGCCCACGGCGCGTGGTCCCGGAGGGCGGTGTCCCCGGCGCACACCTCGACGGCGAGACGGGTCAGCCACTCCGTCTCGGCGGCGAGCTCGTGGGTGACCACGCGGTACGCCGCGCGCCGCACCGTCGCGGTCCAGTAGCCGCCGCGGTCGCCCGGCGGGCCCGCGAAGTCCCGGTAACGGCCCAGGAGATCCGCCGCACCCATGGGGTCCGTGAACAGCCCGTCGATCCGGTGCAGCGCGTCGTACCCGGTCGTCCCCGCGACCGCCCAGCCGGCGGGCAGGGTCTCGGAACCGGTGAGGATCTTCTCCACCACCGTCCACCGGCCGCCGGTGGCGTCACCGAGCCGCCCGAGATACGCGGCGGGATCGGCCAGCCCGTCCGGGTGGTCGATACGCAGCCCGTCGACGACTCCGTCGCGGACCAGCTCCAGGATCTTGCGGTGCGTCGCGGTGAAGACCTCGGGATGCTCCACCCGGACGCCGATCAGGTCCGAGATGGTGAAGAACCGGCGGTAGTTCAGCTCTGTCCTCGCCAGCCGCCACCAGGCGAGGCGGTAGTGCTGCGCGGCCAGCAGCTCGGGCAGCGGGAGGCCCTCCGTGCCCGCGCGGAGCGGGAACTCCAGATCGCCGTGGCGGAGCACCGGCGAGCCGTCGTCCCGGGTGCCCGGCTCGAAGGCGTCGCTCTCCTCACCGACACGGCCCGCCAGCACGGGCAGCAGCACCTTCCCGCCGCCCGCGGCCCAGTCGATGTCGAACCAGCGGGCGTACGGGGACTCGGGGCCCTCGCGCAGCACCTCCCACAGCGCCAGGTTGTACCGGGGCGCGGCCGCCATGTGGTTCGGCACGATGTCCAGGATCAGCCCGAGGCCGTGCGCGCGAGCCGTGACGGCCAGCTCCCGCAGGCCCTCCTCGCCCCCGAACTCGGCCCGCACCGAGCCGTGGTCGACGACGTCGTAGCCGTGCCCGGAGCCGGGCACGGCCTCCAGGACGGGGGACAGGTGCAGATGCGAGACGCCGAGCTCGGCGAGGTACGGCACGGCGTCGGCGGCGGCGGCGAACGGGAAGTCCGGTTGGAGCTGAAGCCGGTACGTGGCGGTGGGCGTCATGGACTCGTACGTACCCAGCCGGGAGCCTCTCTCCCACCTTCCGGCGACCCGGCACCGGCCCGGCGGCCGCCCGGCCGGTGCCCGTCACCCCAACGGCCTACGCCGGACGCTTGAGCACCGTCAGACTGCGCCCGATCAGCGTCACCCGCTCGCCCGCGGACACCTTGGGCCCCGCACCTGGGGGCACCCCGTCCGGGACGGCCGTGTCCACGACGACCTGCCACTGCCTGCCGTGATTCATCGGGACGGCGAACTCCAGGGTCTCGGCGCCCGCGTTGAACATGAGCAGGAAGGAGTCGTCGGCGATCCGCTCACCGCGCGGGCCCGGTTCGGAGATCGCGTGGCCGTTGAGGAAGACCGTCATGGCCTTCGCGTGCGCGGCCTGCCAGTCCCGCTGGGTCATCTCCTCGCCCCTCGGGGTGAACCACGCGATGTCGGACAGCTCGTCGTGCGTGCCCTCCACCGGACGGCCGTGGAAGAAGCGTCTGCGCCGGAAGACCGGGTGGTCCCGGCGCAGCCAGACCATGGACCGGGTGAACTCCAGCAGGCTGGTGTCCGTGGCGTCACCGTCCTCGTCGCCGTCCTTCCCGTGCGAGGCGGCGGCCGGGTCCGGCCAGTGGACCCAGGAGAGCTCGTTGTCCTGGCAGTAGCCGTTGTTGTTGCCCCGCTGCGTACGCGCGAACTCGTCCCCGTGACTCAGCATGGGCACGCCCTGGGACAGCATCAGGGTGGCGATGAAGTTGCGCATCTGACGGCTGCGCAGTTCGAGGATCTCCTTGTCCTCGGTCTCGCCCTCCGCGCCGCAGTTCCACGAACGGTTGTGGCTCTCGCCGTCCCGGTTGCCCTCGCCGTTGGCGTCGTTGCGCTTGTCGTTGTAGGAGACCAGGTCGTGCAGCGTGAAACCGTCGTGGCACGTGGTGAAGTTGATCGAGGCCAGCGGGCGCCTGCCGTCGTCCTGGTAGAGGTCGGAGGAACCCGTGAGGCGCCCGGCGAACTCCGCGAGGGTCCGGGGCTCGCCCCGCCACAGGTCCCGCACCGTGTCCCGGTACTTGCCGTTCCACTCGGTCCACAGCGGCGGGAAGTTCCCCACCTGGTAACCGCCCTCGCCCACGTCCCAGGGCTCGGCGATCAGCTTCACCTGGCTGACCACCGGGTCCTGCTGGACCAGGTCGAAGAAGGAGGACAGCCGGTCCACCTCGTGGAACTGGCGTGCGAGGGTCGCGGCCAGGTCGAAGCGGAAGCCGTCCACATGCATCTCGGTCACCCAGTACCGCAGCGAGTCCATGATCAGCTGGAGCACGTGCGGCGACCGCATCAGCAGGGAGTTCCCCGTGCCCGTGGTGTCCATGTAGTACTTCTGGTCGTCGGCCAGCCGGTAGTACGAGGCGTTGTCCAGGCCCCGGAACGAGAGCGTCGGACCCAGGTGGTTGCCCTCCGCAGTGTGGTTGTAGACCACGTCGAGGATCACCTCGATCCCCGCCTGGTGCAGCGCCTTCACCGCCTGCTTGAACTCCAGCACCTGCTCGCCGCGGTCGCCCCAGGAGGCGTAGGCGTTGTGCGGGGCGAAGAAGCCGATGGTGTTGTAGCCCCAGTAGTTGGCCAGGCCGGCGTCGGCGAGCCGGTGGTCCTGGACGAACTGGTGCACCGGCATCAGCTCGATCGCGGTGACCCCGAGCTCCGTCAGATGGGCGATGATCTCGGGATGCGCGAGCCCCGCGTAGGTGCCGCGCAGCTCCTCGGGCAGGCCCGGGTGAAGCATCGTCAGGCCCTTCACATGGGCCTCGTAGATCACCGTGCGGTGGTAGTCGGTGCGCGGGCGGCGGTCGTCGCCCCAGTCGAAGTACGGATTGACCACGACCGAGCTCATCGTGTGCGGCGCCGAGTCCAGGTCGTTGCGCTCGTCCGGCTTGCCGAACGGATAGCCGTACACCGCCTCGCCCCACTGGATCTGCCCGGAGATCGCGCGTGCGTAGGGGTCGAGGAGCAGCTTCGCGGAGTTGCAGCGCCGCCCGTGCTGCGGTTCGTAGGGCCCGTGCGCCCGGAAGCCGTAGCGCTGCCCCGGCATCACCCCGGGCAGATAGGCGTGACGGACGAAGGCGTCGGTCTCGCGGAGCTCCACCGCCGTTTCTGAACCGTCGTCGTGCAGCAGGCACAACTCGATTCGGTCGGCGGCCTCCGAGAAGACCGCGAAGTTGGTTCCGGCGCCGTCGTACGTGGCACCGAGCGGATACGCGTGTCCCGGCCAGACCTGCATAGATAGGACTCTTCCACTTCTGATCCGGGTGCTGGGGGGTTTTCGCCCCGATACTCCCCGAAAGACGGTCCTGTACCTAGTACGTCGAGCGGTGCGGCCGGGTTCCGTCGTGTCGTCCCGCCGGGCCGGTCAACCTGGCACACCTCGGTGTCGCCCGGACAGGGGCCCGGACCGCCGGGCGCCTCCTCCGTCCGTCCTGTGGCGTGCGAGGGGGTGCGCAATCACTATGAACCATCTCACTCCACCCGATCTCACCGCAAGGAACGGACGCTCGAGATAGGGGAGTTGAGTAAGGAGCCTGTGCATCCTGCTGCACCGGCTCCCGCTACCGGAGTACCCTTCCTTGATCGTTGGTGGGGGAGTGGAAGGCGGTACACGGGTGAGCTCGGGAGGGTTCGAGCTGCCCCCAGGTGACGCGGGTCACGAGGGGGAATCGACCGATGCCCCGCCAGGGGCTGTCTCCCTCGCACAGCCCATGGAGATCGGTGCTGAGCTGGACTGGGGAGCGGACGCCTGGAACGAGGTGCGCACGCGCGCCCAGCGGGCGGGGCGTGCCTACATCTGGCTGAACCTGGTGGAGCAGCGGCTGCGTGCCGTGGTCTCCGCCGTGATCCGGCCGATCTACGAACCGGTGCACGGCGAGGACTGGGTGGTCGCCGCCGCGGGGCCCGCGGGGCAGGAGTGGGTGCAGCGCGCGGTCGCCGTCCGGGAGGTCTCGCGCCGCAAGGGCTATCTGCTCGACCCGGCCGACGACAACGTCCTGAGCTTCCTCACGCTGCCGCAGCTGCGCGAGCTGATGGTCCAGCACTGGCCGTGCTTCGAGCCGTACTTCGACGACCGCCGCGAGGTGGAGCTCGCCCTCGACGAGCTGGAGGTGGCGCGCAACGTCGTCTCCCGCAACCGGGCGCTGAACGAGGCGGTCCTGGCCCAGGCCGAGAGGGCGTCCGCGCGGCTGCTGGAGATCCTCGGCAACGGGGCGGCGGTCCCGTCCGCCGACCGGCTGCCCGTGGACGCCGTGGAGGAGCTGGTCGGCGACCGCTACGCCGACGTCGTCTCCGTCCACCCCGACCGGGTGCGCCTGCAGCGTCAGCTGCCCGCCGAGGACCTGTTCGGCGGCGCGCGCCGGCTGGACGCGATCGGTATAGGACTCAACCTCCTCACGCAGAACTTCTCGGGACGCCGTCTGGTCCGCCTCGCCGAGTCGGGCTGCCGGGTGCGGCTGCTGTTCATCAACCCGGCGAGCAGCGCGGTCAAGCGCAGGGAGCGCGAACTCGGACTCAAGAAGGGCGAACTGAGCCGCTCCGTGGAGATGAACATCCTCCACATGCGCCGGGTCCGCTCCAGACTCCGTGACCCTGGGGCCTTTCAGATCCACGTCTTCGACGAGACGCCGCGCTTCACCGCCTACCTGGTCGACGGGGACGGGGCCGACGCGGTCGGGGTCGTCCAGCCGTATCTGCGCCGTGCCCGCGGCATGGAGGCGCCCGTCCTGGTGCTCCGTGGCGGGGGGCGTGCGGTGGTCAGGGCGGGGCAGGACAGTGAGCACGGCCTCTTCGAGACGTACCGCGAGGAGTTCGAGTCGGTCTGGACGGACTCCAGGCCCGTCTCCTGACGTCCCCTCCGGGGGTTGTCAGTGGTGCGTGCGAAGGTGGTCGTCACTCGGGGGAAAGCACCACTGAAGGGAAGATGCGGGATGAGCTGGATCAGCGGGCCGCTGCTGGCGTTCGACCTGGAGACCACGGGGACGGACGTCGAGACCGATCGCATCGTGACGGCGGCGGTCGTCCGGCTGGAGGCCGACGGATCCGTGTCGGCCGAGCTGACCTGGCTGCTGGATCCCGGCGTGGCCATACCCGAACAGGCGTCGGCGATCCACGGCATCTCGACGGAACGCGCCCGCGAGCACGGTCTGCCGGCCGCCGCCGCGATCGAGGAGATCACACGGGCCGTCGCCGACGGGCTCCGCTCGGGAACACCCCTGGTGGTCATGAACGCGCGCTACGACCTGTCGCTGCTCGACCGTGAGTGCCGGCGGTACGGCGTCGATTCGGTCAGCGAGCGGCTCGGGGACGCGCCCTCGCCCGTCATCGATCCCCTCGTGATCGACAAGCACGTCGACAAGTACCGGAAGGGGAAGCGGGCCCTGCACGCCCTGTGCGCCCACTACGGCGTACGGCTCGACGACGCCCACGACGCGAGGGCGGACGCGGTTGCCGCCGCCCGCGTGGTGCGGCGCATGGCGGAGAAGCACCGGCCCGTCGGGGCCATGCCGCTGGAGGAGCTGCACGGCCTCCAGGTGCGTGCGGCAGCCGAGCAGTCGCAGTCCCTGCAGGCCTACCTGCGGCGCACCGCCGACCCGGCGGCGGTCGTCGAGCCGGCGTGGCCGCTCGTTCCCCGGAGGCGGGAGCCCGCGGCCTGACGACGCCGACGGGGCCGTCCCGGGAGGTCAGCCGGCAGCCGATGACGCCGTCTCGTCGGCCTTGATGCCGAAGTTGATCCGCTCCCCGTCGACCGAGGTGACGGTGACCGTCACGCCGAGGGTGCTGCCGTCGTCCGCGGTGAGCTCGCACCTGGTCGTGGTGCCGACCTTCCCGGCCAGGTCCTCGGGGCAGGTGATGTCCGGCTCCGGCTGTCCCGTCGTCCGGGCGAGCTTCTCGGAGACCGTGGCGGCCAGTTCGTCCGCCGACAGCTTCGGGTCGCTCTTCCCGACGCTGACCGAAGCCGAGCAGCCGGTGAGCAGGACGCCCGCGGTCACGGCCACGGCCACGGCCGACAGGATCCACGTCGCCGCGGTCGAGCGGGGCAGGGCCATGAGGGCTCCGTTCATCGAATGATCAAGGCGGACGCCGTAGCCTACGCGGCGCCGCGTTCCGCGCCCGCCGCCGGAGGGGACGGTCCACCCACCTCCGGCAGCGCTCGGGAACACGCCGTTCCGGACCGGGGCGGAAGCGCGGTCAGAAGGGGTACCAGCGCACCTCGGGGTCGTCCTGGCGCAGCGAGGCCACCCGGCGCCGGAACTCGGCCAGTGCCTTCGGGTTCGCCGGTGCGTGCTGGGAGACCCAGGCGCAGCTGGCGGTCTCCCGCGCGCCGCGCAGCACCGCGCATCCTTCCCACGCGCGCACGTCCCAGCCGTACGCCTCGGTGAACGCGTCGTAGGCGTCGGAGGGCAGGCCGTACCGGTCACGGGAGAGCGCGAGGACCACGAGGTCGTGCTCGCGCAGGTCGAAGGAGAAGGTCTCCAGGTCGACGAGCACCGCACCCTCCGGGCCGACATGGACGTTGCGGGGGAGCGCGTCGCCGTGGATCGGCCCCGGCGGAAGGTGCGGGGCGAGAGCGGCGGCGGCCTTCGCGAAGCCGTCGCGCCGGCCGCGCAGGTAGTCCGCGTCGGCCGGGTCGATCGCGTCCCCCGCGAGCCGCAGCCAGCGTTCCACGCCACCGAGCAGCTCACGGCGGGGCAGTGTGAAGCCCTCCGGTGCCGGCAGCGCGTGCACCTGGGTGAGCAGCGGGGCGAGATCGCGCGGTTCGGACGGGCGCACGGCGTCGGGCAGCCGGTGCCACACCGTCACCGGGTGGCCCTCCACCAGCCGGGCCGTGGGTTCGGCCGCCCGCACGGCGGGTACGCCGGAGGCGGCGAGCCAACGGGCGACGGCCACCTCGCGCTCGGCCCGTTCCCGCAGCTCCGGATGGTGCGTGGCGTCCCGGCCGGTCTTGACCACCAGGTCGCCGACGGCGAACACCGCGTTCTCGCCCAGCGCGAGGAGTTCCGCCCCGCCGGGCAGTCCGGCGGCGGTGAGTACCTCGCGTGCGCGCATCTCGTCCATGGCCTGATTTTCTCATCCGCGCAGGCCACCTTGACGAACGGGCGGGCCGTCAGCACGATGACGGGGGCAGCCCGGGCGGCAATACAGGGATGAAACCGATCCGAAGAGGCAAAGGGGTCGAATTCATGACACTGGCGACCGCGACGGTGCGGTCCGGGCGCGGCGCCCCGCGGGGCGGACGGGGCGACGGCCGCCGACGTGACGGCCGCCGACGGGACGGCGCCACCTGGTTCCTGGTGCTGCCCGCGCTGATCCCGATCCTGATCCTGAGCGTCGGCCCCCTGCTGTACGGCATCGCGCTGGCCTTCACCGACGCCCAGTCGGGCCGCACCCGCTCCACCCAGTGGGTCGGCGTCCTCAACTTCCAGGACCTCCTGCACGACACCCTGTTCTGGGACTCCTTCCGGATCGGCCTGCTGTGGGCGGTCGGGGTCACGGTCCCGCAGTTCGTGCTCGCCCTCGGCCTCGCCCTGCTGCTGAACGCGAACCTGCGGATGCGCTGGCTCGCCAGGGCCCTCGCGATCATCCCCTGGGCCATGCCCGAGGTCGTCGTCGGCATCATGTGGCGTCTGGTCTACAACCCGGACGCCGGCATCCTCAACGAGACCGTCCGCGATCTCGGGCTGGGCGACGGCAGGGACTGGCTGACCGGACTCGCCACCGCGCTGCCCGCCGTGATCGTCGTCGGTATCTGGGCCGGCATGCCGCAGACCACCGTGGCGCTGCTGGCCGGACTGCAGAACACCCCGCACGAACTCCACGAGGCGGCAGCCCTCGACGGAGCCGGCGCCTGGCGCCGCTTCCGTACGGTCACCTGGCCCGCCATCAGGCCGGTGGCCCTCGCGATCAGCGCGCTCAACTTCATCTGGAACTTCAACTCCTTCGCGCTGGTCTACGTCCTGACCAGCGGCGGACCGGGCGGCCGCACCCGGCTGCCCATGCTCTTCGCCTACGAGGAGGCCTTCCGCTACGGGCAGTTCGGCTACGCCGCCGCGATGGGATGCGTGATGGTCGCCGTCATCTCGGTACTCCTCGCCCTGTACCTCGTCGGACGGCTCAGAGGAGGCGAGGACGCATGAGCCCGCGTACGAGCGGAACGGTGCGCGCCGGGCAGTACGCCGCGCTCCTGTGCTACCTCGCCTTCCTCGCGTTCCCCTTCCTCTGGCTGATCTCCACCGCTTTCAAGCCGGCCCGTGAGCTCGGCTCGCTGCACCCCACGTGGATCCCCCAGGACCCGACGCTGGACAACTTCCGCCAGGCCTTCGACGAACAGCCGCTGCTCAGGGCCGCGGCCAACTCGCTCACCGCCGCGCTCTGCGCCGCCCTGATCGCGGTCGTCATCGCCACGCCCATGGCCTATGTGACGGCCCGCCACCGCGGGCGCCTCTCCACGGCCGCCACCGGATGGGTCGTGGTCAGCCAGGCCTTCCCCTTCGTGCTGGTGATCATCCCGCTGTTCCTGGTCCTCAAGTACCTGCACCTGATCAACTCGCTGTGGGGGCTGATCCTGGTGTACGTCGTCTGGTCCCTGCCCTTCGCGCTCTGGATGCTCGCCGGATACGTACGGGCCGTGCCGCCCGAACTGGAGGAGGCCGCAGCGGTCGACGGGGCGGGGAAGGCGCGGATCCTCGTCTCGGTCACCGCGCCGCTGCTGGCCCCGGGCATCGTCGCCACCGCCCTCTTCGCGTTCATCACCGCGTGGAACGAGTTCTTCTTCGCGCTCGTCCTGCTCAAGACCCCGGAGAATCAGACCTTGCCGGTCGTCCTCACCCACTTCCTCGGCGCGGAGGGGGTGGCCGACCTCGGGCCGCTCGCCGCCGCCGCGTTCCTGGCCACCCTGCCCTCCCTCGTGCTCTTCGCGGTCATCCAGAGGCGCATCACCGGCGGTCTGACGGCCGGGGCGGTGAAGAACTGATGCCCCGCCGACGCCTGCCCGCCCTGGCCACCGCGGTGACCACCGCTCTCGCGCTCCTGCTGGCCGGCTGCTCGGGCGACGACGGCCGCGGCACGGAGGCGGACGGCACGATCCGGCTCAGCTTCCAGTCGCTGGCCTGGCAGAAGGAGTCCGTCGACGCCAACAAGCAGCTCGTACGGGAATGGAACGCCACCCACCCGGACGTCCAGGTGGACTACGTCCAGGGCAGCTGGGACAACGTCCACGACCAGTTGCTCACCTCCTTCGAGGGCGGCGAGGCGCCCGACATCATCCACGACGCCTCGGACGACCTCGCGGACTTCGCGTACGGCGGCTACCTCGCCGACCTGCGGACCCTGCTGCCGGACCGGCTGACCGAGGACATCCCGCGGCAGTCCTGGGCGACCACCACCTTCGACGGCGGCGTGTACGGAGTGCCCTTCCTCCAGGAACCCAAGGTCCTGATCGCCAACACCGAGCTCCTCGAGGCCTCCGGCGTCAGGATCCCGACCCCCGCGAAGCCCTGGAGCTGGCCGGAATTCCGGCAGGTCACCGCGGAGCTCACGAAGAAGGGGACGTACGGGGTCGCCTGGCCGCTCAAGGAGCCGGTATCCGTCACGCTCAACCTGGGCCTCTCCTCCGGCGGGCGGCTCTTCCACCGCGGCGCCGACGGAAAGGTGACCATCCGGTTCGACGAGGGCGACGGGGTCATGCCCGGCACCGTCCGGGACCAGGTCGTCTCGGACCGCAGCGCGGCGCGTCCGTCCCTCGGCATGGGAGGTTCGGACACTCTTCCCGGCTTGTTCGGCGGGAAGTACGCGATGGTCCCGCTGGGTTTCTCCTACCGCCAGCAGGTCGTCGAACAGGCCCCCGAGGGCTTCGCATGGTCGGTGCTGCCGGTGCCCGCCGGCAGTGCGGGGCTCGCGCAGGGGGTCAGCCCGCAGACCCTCTCGGTCGCCGAGGACAGCCCGCACAAGAAGGAGGCCGTGCGGTTCGTCGACTTCCTGCTGCGTCCCGCGAACATGGTCCGGCTCGCCAAGGGCGACTGGATGCTGCCGACGGGGACCGAGGCGCTCGCCGACCCCGCCCTGCGCACCACGGAGAACGGCTGGGCCACGGGCACCGCGCTCGCCCGGGCGCTCCGCCCCGCACCCGCGCAGTCGGTCCGGGGCTACCCCGAGTGGAAGGACAAGGTCGCCACGCCCGCGCTCCAGGAGTACTACAGCGGTGCGATCGGGACCGCGGAGCTGAGGAAACGCCTGGTCGAGGACGGGAATCGGGTGCTGGCCCGCTATCAGCGCTGATTCCGGGACGAGAGACGGCGAAATCAACTGGACGAGACGTATCGTCTCGCTTACCTTGGTGGCATGACAACGCCACCGCGCGCCCACATCGCCATGTTCTCCATCGCCGCCCACGGGCACGTGAATCCGAGCCTGGAAGTGATCCGGGAGCTCGTCGGCCGTGGGCACCGCGTCAGCTACGCCGTCCCGGCCTCCTTCGCCGACACGGTCGCCGCCACCGGAGCCGAGCCCGTCGTCTACACCTCCACCCTCCCCACCCGTCAGGAGGACTGGGGGAGCGAACTCATCGACCACATCGAGCCGTTCCTGGACGACGCCGTCCAGGCGCTTCCCCAGCTCGCCGACGCCTTCGCCGGAGACGAACCCGACCTCGTCCTGCACGACATCACCGCCTATCCGGCGCGCGTCCTCGCCCACCGCTGGGGCGTCCCCGCAGTCCAGCTCTGGCCCAACATGGTTCCCTGGGAGGGGTACGCGGAAGAGGTGGGGGAGCCCCGGAACGCCGAGGTCCGGAGGACCGAGAGAGGCAGGGCCTACTTCGGGCGCTTCGCGGACTGGCTCGCCGTGAACGGACTGGGCGATCTCTCGTCCGAGGACTTCGTGGCCCGCCCCCGCCGCGGTCTCGTGCTGATCCCGGAGGCGCTCCAGCCGAACGCCGACCGGGTGGACCACGCGCGGTTCACCTTCGTCGGCGCCTGCCAGGGCGAACGCGCCGACCAGGGGGAGTGGAAGCGGCCGGCCGACGCGGAGAAGGTACTGCTCGTCTCCCTCGGATCGTCGTTCACCGGTGGACCCGCGTTCTACCGGGAATGCGTCGAGGCCTTCGGCGGCCTTCCGGGCTGGCACGTGGTGCTCCAGATCGGCGCGCAGGTCGACCCGGCGGACCTGGGGCACGTACCGCCGAACATCGAGGTGCACCCCTGGGTCCCGCAGCTGTCGGTGCTGAAGCAGGCGGACGCCTTCATCACCCACGCGGGAGCGGGCGGCAGCCAGGAGGGACTCGCCACCGGCACCCCGATGGTGGCGGTTCCGCAGGCTGTCGACCAGTTCGGCAACGCGGACATGCTCCAGTCACTCGGAGTCGCCCGGCACCTGCCGAAGGAGGAGGCGGACGCCGCGTCCCTGCGCGCCGCCGTCCTCGCCCTGGCCGACGATCCGGACGTGGCCGCGCGACTGACGCTGATCCGGGGCCGGATGGCCGAGGAGGGCGGGACCGGGCGGGCAGCCGACCTCATCGAGGCCGAACTGCCCGCCTGAGCAGATGCCTCACCGCTCCGGGGCCGCAGCCGCCTCCGCCGAGGGGTGCACCGTCAGGGACTCGAAGCGCGGCCAGCTCCCGGCGGGGTCACCGTTGCGCACGCTGACGGCGACCCCGCCGGTCCCGTCGCCGCCGGTCACCCGCGCGGCCCGCTCGATCCGGATGCCGCCGTCGACGACGACCACGGTACGACCGTCCTCCACGGTGACGCCGACCCGGTGTTCGACGGAGTTCGTCAGCTTGCGGCGTCCGACCTCGTGCCACCGGCCGTCACGGTGCTCCAGGAGGCGCACGTAGCTGTAGCTGAGCGCCACCGTGAGCGGGGCGAGACTGCCGTCGCGCACCAGCAGACCGATGTTGTTGCGCGACTCCCGCAGCCCGCCGATCCGGGCGTCGACCGTGTAGCGGCTCCAGTCGGCGGTGCCGGCCGGCCGGTACGAGGCGGCGGCGTATCCGGTGGCAGCCGGGTACGGGCCCGTGCCGGTCAGCGCCCCCAGGCCGTCCGTCCCCGACCGGTCGTTGCGCCGCCACCACCGTGGCTGCGTGAGTGGATCGGGACACTCGGCCGGCGTCACGGACGTCCAGCGCCCCACGGCGGCCAGGAGTTCCCGGGCGCTCGTCTCCGCGGTGACCTCCACCCGTTGCACCTCACCGGCGGCGGCCGCCCTGCGCCCGGACGGCAGCGGGCGGTCGGAGCTGTTCGTCAGGGAGGCCACGAACCGCTCGGCGAGCGCCTCGCGCAGCGACCGGTTCGTGGGCGTCGCCGAACCGCGCTCCTGCGACTCGGAGAAGGGATAGGCGAAGAGCCGGGGCCGGGGCAGACCGTGCCGGACGAAGTCGGCGACGGACCGGTCGAGATCGCCTTCGACCCGCCGCCGGTACTCCCGCACCGTCTCCTGCCGCCGCTCCCGCGGCAGCCACAGCCGGGAGGCCAGGGCGGACGAGGCGCGCCCGCTCCCGTCCACGGCCGCCCGCCGGTGCAGGTCCCAGGTGTGGTTCTCGAAGTCCCAGCGACCCGACCGTGCCATGCGTCCGATCTCCTCCCAGGAGAGGTAGTACGGGCGATGACTCCCCACGGAACGGGTGATCAGGAAGGCGGCCGCCCGCATGCGGTGCTTGGCGAGGACGCGGTCGGCATGCACCCACAGTCCGTGCGTTCCGTCGTCGAAGGTGAGGAACACGGAGCGGGGGGACGGGGCCGGCCCTCCGCGCAGATACGCGATGAACTCCTCGCTGTCCAGCGTGCGGTAGCCCGCCGAGGTGAGGGCCGCGAGCTGGGCGTCGAACGCCTCGGGGGTCACCGTGAAGCGGCTGCGGCTGTCCCGGCCGATGTCGTGGTACGCCAGCACGACAGGAGCGGTGTTCGCCGATCGACGCTCCGGGGGAGGCCCGCCGGCGGGCGCGGCACCGCGAGGCCCCGGCTCCTCCTGCGCGGTCACCGCCCCGCGGAAATCGTTCCACCGCCAGGCGCCGTAGAAGGGCACGCAGACCAACGTCAGGGCCAGCAGCCCGAGAAGCACCCGACCGGGTCCCGAACGGTTCACGGAAGCGTCCCCCGGGAGAGTACGAGCAGGTACACGGCGACGACGGCGGCCGCACTCAGCAGCGTGGCCAGCAGCCGGGCGGCCAGACGGGTCAGATCTCTCATGCCGCTCCTCTCGACCACACGCCGCGCCGGACGGTGAGCAGGGAGTACGGCAACAGCCAGGCCAGCAGCACCGAGGAGAACAGGCTCATCAGAGGCCGGTAGCGCCAGCGGCTGTCCCCGGGATGATCGATCCGGTACGCGAGCCCCCACACGCAGCCCTTGAGGACCACCCCGCAGAGGTAGAGCAGGGTCAGGAACAGGGCGCCGTGGGCCGGTGCCCAGACCAGATGGCTGAACGCCATCACCGGCGCCGCCAGGACCCACAGCACATGGCCGTAGTAGAGCGCGGCGGCCCCCGGGCCGCGTCGCCACATGAAGGAACCGGTGAAGAAGAGGTTGCGGACGAAGCTCTTCTTCCAGCGGACCTGCTGGCGCAGCAGGGTGCCCAGCCGGGCCGGCACATCGGTCCACACCTTCGCGGAGCGCACGTAGCCGACGCGCCAGCGGCGCTCGGCGAAGTCCTCCGCGGTGAACGGGGATCCGGCGTAGCGGCGCTTGAGCGCCTGTCCGCGCCACGCCTGTCCGAGGACGTACCCGGTCAGCTGGCGGTCCGTGGCGAAGCGGAACGGGGCGCCCATGAAACGGTCGTCGGCCCACGCGGGAAGGTAGTTGAAGATGGCGTCCCGGCGGAACACGGCGAGGGGGCCCGAGACGCAGGACACCGAGCCGAAGGACGCCTCGGCCGCCTTGGACACCCTGAACTGCCCCTCGTACCAGACGTCCTGGGCGCGGGCCAGGAAACCGGAATCCGTGTTCAGGGCCCGGCAGTGACCGCTCACGGCGCCCAGCTCGGGATGGGTGACCAGCGCGCGCACACAGCGGCGCAGCGCGTCGGGGGCGAGGACGCAGTCGGAGTCGGTGAAGGCGATGATCTCGGTGTCGGCGGCGAACTCGCAGGCACGCACCAGCGCGTGCTTCTTGCCGACGTTGGCGTCCAGGTACACGACGGTGATGCCGAGGTCGTCCTCCAGCCGGCGCAGTACGTCGCGGGTGCCGTCCTGGGAGTGGTCGTCCACCACGACGATCCTCACCCCGGGGCAGTCGGAGGCGGCCATGGAGCGCACGCACGCCTCGATGCCGTCCACCTCGTCCTTGACGGCGAGCAGGAAGGCGACCATGGGGTGCGCGGGCAGCGGCGGGAACGTTTCCTCGGGCCCCGGACGCACCCGCAGTTCGCCCTCGGCCGGGTCCTCGTACCGGCTGTAGGCGATGTAGAGCAGGGTGATCGTGCCGGCCAGCACGACGAGTCCGTAGCAGACGGGCAGGCTCAGCCGGGGCAGCCGGGCGGTGTGATGGGCCAGGACGAGCAGGAGCGGCATCAGGAGGAGCAGGACGAGCAGCCTGCGCACACCGTGCCGGATCGCGGGGTCGGCGCGGGCGACACGCCGCTCGACCGCCCGGAGGCCGCGGGGGGGTGCGGGCCCCGTGCGGCACGGGGAGCGGAGGGCGGACGGGCGTCCTGTGGAGGGCGTTCACCGGGGTGTCCCTTCTGCCGGGGGCTCCGCCCGGGGGCGGCCGCCCGTGTGGTTCCCCGCCGTGAAGCCGAAGAACGCCATTTCCGTGTTGTCACCGCGCAGCCCGACCCCGCCTGCCGTGACCAGCCTGCCGGGGTCCTCGTCCTCCGCGTCGAGGACCGTCCGCCCGTTCAGGGACAGCGTGATCCGGACCCGGCCGTCCCGAGGGCCGCTCACCGTGCCGCAGATCTGATGCCAGCGGTCGTGGCCGAGGGCGTGACGGGCCGTGGCCAGGGTGGTGTACACGCCTTCCTCGTCCGCGGGTCTGCCCGGGGCCGGGTGTTTGCGCTTGAGGACGACCTTGCCGTCCCGGCGGCGGAAGCTCAGGGCGTACAGCTCCTGCGCGCTGTGGTAGCGGAGCCAGAGGTGCCCGCCGTCCCAGTCGCGCGCGGGGGTGCGGTCGGTGGCACCGGGGGGTCTCAGGTACACCCAGCACCGCACGGCGGTGTCGCCGAAGTCCCGGCGGCGGCTGACGAGCCGGAAGACGGACGACCCGGTGTGGAGGGCGGAGCCGGGACCGGGCGGCTCCCCGTCGGGTACGCCGGTCCATCCGAAGGTCCAGCGTGCCAGCAGCGAACCGCTGGTGACGACCCAGTCCCGGGAGTGACGGGCGTCGTCGGCGTCGGGCCTGCTGAAGGCGTATTCGTTGGTGACGAGGCCATCGGAGGGGAGGACCGGGCGGAAGGGGGCCTGGTCACCGGGCGGATCAGGGGATTCCGTCTCCGTCGGGCCGTCGGCCGGGGCCGGGCCGGCTCCCGGTGCCTTCCCGTCGGCCGGCGGGTCCGGATCCGGCCGGTCCGCGGCGAGTGCCCCGGCGAGTCCGGCGGCGGGGGTGGCGACCGCGGCGGTGAGCAGCGCGCGGCGGCTCGGCGCGCGGTTCCCGCCCGGGGCGGAGGGGGCGGTCATACGGCGGCGCCGGTGGCCGCGGCCGGGAAGCGGTGCGTGACGTCGAGGACGGCGGGACCGCGTTCCAGCCAGTCCAGCGCGGCACCCGGGTGCACGGTGTGGACGACGACCAGATCCCAGTCCACGGCCTCGGGGGCGTCGACACTGTGCAGGACGGTGCCCCGTCGCTCCAGGCGGGGCACCAGGGGGTCGGTGTACGCGACGGAGGCGCCCCACGCCGTCAGCAGGTCGATGATCTCCAGCGCGGGGCTCTCGCGGAGGTCGCTCACTCCCGGCTTGTAGGCGACGCCGAGGACCAGTACCTGGGAACCGGTCGTTCCCAGGCCACGTGCCGCGAGTGCGTCGCGCGCCTTCCCCGCGACCCGGGCGGGGCGCTCCGCGATCGCCGCCATCGCCGCGTCCACCAGCGGGGACGCCACCTTCCGTGCCCGCAGCTGCCACAACAGGTAGTGCGGGTCGCAGGGGATGCAGTGGCCTCCGGCTCCCGCGCCGGGACGGAAGGGCATGAAGCCGTACGGCTTGGTCGCGGCGGCCTCGATGACCTGTCGGGGATCCAGTGCGAACTCAAGTCAGTTCTCCGCCAGTTCGTTCGCCAGCGCGATGTTGACGGCCCGGAAGGTGTTCTCCCACAGCTTGCTCATCTCGGCGGCCTCCGGGCTGTCCACCCGATGGACGAAGGACGCGGTCCCGGCGAGCAGCGAGGCGGCGAGTTCGGTGCTGCGGGGGGTGATGCCGCCGACGACGCGCGGGGTCCTCTCGGGGGAGTGGGCAGGGTTCCCCGGATCGATCCGCTCGGGGGCGAACGCCACGAACACCTCGGTGCCGGGCAGCAGTCTGCGTGCCGTGAGCGGTTCGACGAGGTGGTCGCGCGTGGTGCCGACGTAGCTGGTCGAGGTGAGCACCAGCAGCTGCCCCCGGACCGCGTGCGCCACCACGGACGAGCACGCGGTGGTCAGCGCGCGCAGATCGGGCGTGAGCCGCTCGTCGACCGGGGTCGGCACGCAGATGATCACCGCGTCCGCCGCGGCGACCGCGGCGGGGTCCGCCGTCAGCCGGAATCCTGTGTCGTGGAGGGCCGAGGCCAGCCGGTCGTGCTGGGACGGCAGCAGGTCGGCCCGCCCGGACCGGATGGCGTCCAGCCGGAGCTCGCTCGTGTCCACACCGACCACCGTGTGGCCGGCCGCGTGGAGGGACAGCGCGGTCGGCAGTCCGACGTAGCCGAGCCCGACGACGGCGACGGTGGCGCGGCGCCCGCCCTGCGTCTGCGACGGGAGGTGCGCGGACGTGACGGGCTCGGCGGGGTCGGCCGTCGCGCACCGGCCGGACCGGTCCGGCCCCTCGGCGTCGCGCCCGGTCGGCGGAGTGATGAGCCACGGGTCCTCGGGGGACGGGCGTGGTGGGTTGCTTGCGGTGTGCACAAGCGAAACATGTCATTCCGTTTCGCGGTTGTTCGGCAACAAGGTGAAGGTATTCGTGCCTGATCAGGGCAAGTTCACTCTTCCTGAACTTAAGTACGTTCGTATGCTCGGGAGTCGATCGGAAGTTTTGTCCTGAATGAAATGGACTGCGTCGGTTTTGTGTGGCGAAAGCTTGCCGACTGCGTGACGGCTACATGAAGTTCTTGATCTGGGCGCGTCAATCGAGCAGTGTTTCGACCCAGCCCCCGGAGATCTTCCGGCCGAGGGCCAATCCCCCCACAAAGAATGACGAGGAGACCCCTCTTCATGGCACTTCACAAGCGCGCTCGCTCGGCCAAGCTCACCGCATCGATCACTGCCGTGGCCGCCGCCGCGGGTGTGACCCTGCTCGCCACCCCGTTCGCCGGAGCCGCCCCGGCTCCCGCGACGGGCACCGTCTACGGCGCGGACGCGGCGACAGCCGTGTCCGGCAGCTACATCGTGATGCTGGACCAGAAGGCCGACAAGGCCGGGCTGGCCAAGGAGTACGGCGGCACCCTCCAGCGGACCTACAAGTCGGCCATCAACGGCTTCTCGGCCAGCGGCCTCTCGGAGACCGAGGCCAAGCGGCTCGCCGCCGACCCGGCCGTCTCCAAGGTCGTCCAGAACAAGAAGTTCCACATCGACGCCACGCAGGACAACCCGCCGTCCTGGGGTCTGGACCGTATAGACCAGGCCGAGACCGCCGGTGACGGTGCCTACACCTACCCGGACGCCGCCGGCGGAGACGTCACGGCGTACGTCATCGACACCGGTGTCCGCGTCACCCACAAGGACTTCGAGGGCCGCGCCACCTCGGGCTTCGACGCCGTGGACAACGACGAGGACGCCGACGACGGCAACGGGCACGGCACGCATGTGGCCGGGACCATCGCGGGCGCCGCCCACGGCGTCGCCAAGAAGGCGAAGATCGTGGCCGTCCGGGTCCTGGACGACGCCGGTTCGGGCACCACCGAGCAGGTCGTGGCGGGCATCGACTGGGTCACCGCGAACCACGAGGGCCCGTCCGTCGCCAACATGAGCCTGGGCGGGGGCGCCGACCCGGCGCTCGACGCCGCGGTGGAGAAGGCCATCGCCTCCGGCGTGACCTTCGCGGTCGCCGCGGGCAACGAGTCGAGCGACGCCGGTGAGGGCTCCCCCTCCCGCGTCCCCGAGGCCATCACGGTCGCCTCGTCCACCGAGGACGACGAGCAGTCGTCGTTCTCCAACTTCGGCTCGGTCGTGGACATCTACGCGCCGGGTTCGGACATCACGTCGGCCTGGAACGACAGCGACGACGCGACGAACACGATCTCGGGCACGTCGATGGCGACCCCCCACGTCGTCGGAGCCGCGGCCGTCTACCTCGGCGGGCACCCCGACGCCACCCCCGAGGAGGTCGCCAAGGCGCTCACCGACGGGGCAACCCCGGACGCGATCTCCAACGCGACCGAGGGCACGGCGAACAAGCTCCTGAAGGTCGTGGAGTAGCCGTACCGGACCGGACGTAACGAGCAGGAGCCGCCGCGCCCTCCCCCACGGGGCGCGGCGGCTCCCTGCCGGGGAGAGCTCTAGGGTGGGGGCATGAGCACGATGTACGCGGCACTGCTGCGGGGGATCAACGTCAGCGGTCACCGCCGGGTCCCGATGGCGGAGCTCCGTGAGCTGCTCGGGGAACTGGGGCACGAGGACGTCACCACGTATCTGCAGAGCGGCAACGCCGTCTTCCGCGGCGCCACGGACGACGAGGGCGCCCTGGCCGCCGGACTGGAACGGGCGATCGAGGAGCGGTTCGGCTTTCCGGTCGACTGCCTGGTCCGCACGGGCGCCTATCTGGCGGGCGTGGCCGACGCCTGCCCGTTCCCGGCCGCCCGGCTCGAGGGCAGGCAGCTGCACGTCACCTATTTCGACCGGGCCGTCGACGCCTCCCGGTTCGCCTCGCTCGACGTCGAAGCCTTCCGTCCCGAGGAGTTCCGGCTGGGCGACCGCGCCCTCTATCTGTACGCGCCCGACGGGCTCGGGCGCTCCAAGCTGGCGGTGGCCCTCGGACGGCCGGCGTTCACCCGTGGCCTCGTCGCCACCAGCCGCAACTGGAACACGGTGCTCAAGCTGGTGGAGATGACGCGTGACTGACCCTTCGCCCGCCGTGGCCACAGCCGTCGAGAGCGAGCTCCGCCTCCTCGACCCCGTGGTGCGGGCCTCCGCCGACGTCCTCGTGACCCTGCTGCACCCCGACTTCCGTGAGATCGGCACCAGCGGACGCCTCTGGGAGCGGGACTCGATCATCGCGATGCTCACGGACCCCGCCGCGCCGCGCCCCGGTCCGCTCACCGCGTCGCGGATGAGAGGCGACCAGCTCGCCCCGGACCTGGTGCACCTCACCTTCGACACGGAGTCCAAGGGGTTGCGTTCGCACCGCAGTTCCCTGTGGCGGCTGACCGCGAGCGGCTGGCTGCTCTGGTTCCATCAGGCCACCCCCTTCGTCGACGACCCCTTCGCCGAGGTCTGAACCTACCGCCCCGCCGGTACGCCGGCGCCGTCCCGCAGCACACACCGGAGCGGCGTCGCAAGAGCGCCGCCCCGGTCTGATCCTGGCCCGCGCCCCGGCCGGTTCCCGCCGGAAGGGCCAATTCCGGCCAACTGGGGCGCCCGGGCAAAACACTGGTAAAGCCCCTGAACGGACGGGGTGCCGAGGGGCCCGGCGCGGGCCGGCGGCGCTCCTGGGTGTCCGTGAGCCGGGCGGGCCGCGGCGTGTGTGAACGCGATCCGCGTAGACAGGAGTCGACGTCCTCCGCCCGCTTCGCCCTTTGCTGCAATTCGCAGGTCTCCTCCGTTCGGTGAGCGGACTCCGGCGTTCGGAGGGAACCCGTACGCATTGCGGAGTTCACGGTCCGTTCTCCGCCATGGTCCGGAAGGCGACCTTGTCACGAGCCCAAGCGGAGTCAAGGATTCGGGGCGTGCGGTTGGCAGGTCCACGACCAGAACCCCGGTCGCGGACAGCCGTACGCCCGGCCCGCCCACCCAGCGGACCGGACACCCCCCAAAGACGGAGGATCCTGTGACCTTCAAGCGCTTCGCCCCTCTCGGCTCGATCTCCAGACGCGCTCGCCTCATCGCCGCCACCTCGGGTCTGGTCACCGCAGTGGCGCTCGCGGCACCGACCGCGGTCGCCCAGGCCGCGCCGGACACCGTGACGAAGGCCGAGCTCGCCGTTGCCAGTTCGGCTGTCGGCACCGCCGACATCGCGGGCACCGCCTGGTACACCGAGGCGAGCACCGGCAAGGTCGTCGTGACCGTCGACAGCACCGTCACGGCCGCCGAGATCGCCACGATCAAGAAGTCCGTCACCGACTCGGGTGCCAAGGCCGACATCAAGCGGACCCCGGGCACGTTCAACAAGCTCATCGCCGGCGGACAGGCCATCTACGCCGGCGGCGGACGCTGCTCCCTCGGCTTCAACGTCCGCAGCGGCAGCACCTACTACGCGCTGACCGCCGGGCACTGCACCGAGATAGGCAGCACCTGGTACACCAACTCGGGCCAGACCACCACGCTCGGCACGAGGGCCGGATCCAGCTTCCCGACCAATGACTACGGGCTGATCCGCCACTCCAACGCCTCGGCCGCCGACGGCCGGGTCTACCTCTACAACGGCAGCTACCAGGACATCACCTCCGCCGCGAACCCCAGCGTCGGACAGGCCGTCAAGCGCAGCGGTTCCACCACCGGCGTCCACAGCGGCACCGTCACCGGTCTCAACGCGACGGTGAACTACGGCGGCGGTGACGTCGTGTACGGCATGATCCAGACCAACGTCTGCGCCGAGCCCGGCGACAGCGGCGGTTCGCTCTTCGCCGGCAGCACGGCGCTGGGCCTCACCTCCGGCGGCAGCGGCAACTGCTCCTCCGGCGGCACCACGTTCTTCCAGCCCGTCGTCGAGGCGCTGAACGCCTACGGCGTCAGCGTCTTCTAGGACCTCACGCACCACCCGTCGACGGGCCGCGCTCCCCGAGCGCGGCCCGTTGCCGTGCCCGCTTCCCGCGAGGGAGGGCGGTGTGCCAGGCTCGCTGGCATGCGCTACATCATCGTGGGAGCGGGCGCCGTGGGCGGCGCCGTGGGCGGACGTCTGGCGGAGGCCGGCCACCAGGTCGTCCTGGTCGCCCGAGGGGCGCAGTACACGGCCTTGCGGGACGACGGGCTGAGCCTCATCACACCGGACGGCACCCACGTCCACCGCATCCCCGTCGCCGACGGCCCGGCGGCCGTGGAACTCGAGGCCCAGGACGTCGTCGTGCTCGCGGTCAAGACGCAGGACGCCGTCGCGGCTCTCGACGACTGGAGCGTCAGGCCGGTGGCGGGCGGCGGAACGGCGGGGGAGCGGCTCCCCGTGATCTGCGCGCAGAACGGTGTCGAGGGCGAACGCCTGGCCCTGCGCCGGTTCCGCCGCGTCTACGGCTGCTGCGTCTACCTGCCGGCGAGCTTCGTGGAACCGGGCAGGGTCGTCGCCGGCGGAGCCCCGCTCACCGGGATGCTGCACCTCGGCCGCTACCCGTCCGGTGCGGACGACACCGTGCTCGCGATCGCCGCGGACTGGGAGAAGGCGAAGCTGGCGGCGCCCGTGGTCGCCGACGTGATGCGCTGGAAGTACGCCAAGCTGCTCTCCAACCTCGCCAACGCGATCGAGGCGGCCACCGGGGTGCTCGACAGCCCCGAGGCGTTCGCCCTGTTCGACCGGGCCAAGGCGGAGGGACGGGCGGTCCTCGCGGCCGCCGGGATCGAGGCGGTGGGCGGCGAGGAGCAGGACGCCGCCCGCGGCGGGAAGATCCGCTTCGACCCGTTCGACGGCTCCGGGCGGAGCGGCGGATCGTCCTGGCAGAGCCTCAGCCGTGGCACCGGGACCATCGAGGCCGACTACCTGAACGGCGAGATCGTCCTGCTCGGCCGGCTGCACGGCATACCGACGCCGGTCAACGGCGTACTGCAGAGCACCGCCGACGCCTTCGCCCGGGAGCGCCGCGCACCCGGGTCGATGACGCCGGCCGAGCTCACCGCCCTGGCCGACGCGGCGTCCTGAGCACCCCGCGGTCCCGCTGTCGCCTTTCTTCAAGACCGGCCGCACAGGCGGACCGCAGGATGGGGACATGAAGAACGCGTACGAACACATGGCCGAGTGTGCGGCCGAATCCGCCCGGGTGGCCCGGGGCGTGGGGGCCGCGCCGCAGGCCGCCACGTCGACTCCCTGCAGGGAGTGGGACCTGCGGGAGCTGGTCAACCACTGGGTGCTGTACAGCGCGCACGGGCTGGAGCACCGCGCCCTGCGCACCCCCCTCCCGGACGAGCTGACGGCCCGTGACTTCACCGCCGACGCCGACTGGCCGGAGCGCTACGCCGCCCAGCTGGACAGGGCGGTCGCCGCCTGGTCGGACCCCGCCACCTGGGAGGGCACCATCGACACGGGGCACGGCTCCACCCCGGCTCCCGACATCGCCCGGATGCTCGTCATGGAGACCGCGCTGCACGGGTGGGACGTGGCCCGGGCCACCGGTCAGGAGTTCCGGCCCTCCGGTCCGGCGGCTGCCTACCTCCTGGAGTCGGTCGAGGGCACGGCGGAGCTCTACCGCCGGTACGACGGCTTCGCCGGTGAGGTCGTCCTGTCCGGGGAGGCGTCCGACTTCGCGCGTGCTCTGGCCCTCAGCGGCCGGGACCCGCGTCCGGTCGCCGCCTGAGGCCCGTCCGCTCCACCCCGTCCTGACCGCGGCGGCGGCGGGGAGGCGGCGATCCGGCTCCGCATCGAAGGCGCGCCTAGGCGCTCATCGCCCCCACCACGGGGACGCGCGCCTCGTCGTACCGGGTCAGCAGCAGCCGCGCGAGCGCCGGGGACGGTCCGAGCACACCGGCCAGGACGTCGGCCCCGGCCTCCTCGGCACCGGCGGCGATCCGGTCGGGCAGACGGCCGGGGGCGATGACGTACGGCGCCACCGCCACCTGCCGTACGCCGTCGGCCCGCAGGGCCCGCACCGCGTCGGCGGTACGGGACGGGCCGTCGGCCGTCACCGCGGAGGCGAACGCAGGCCGCACGGCGCACCAGCCGGTGTGCCGCAGCTCCCGCGCGATTTCAGCGATCACTGCGATCGCCTCCGGGTCCGTGGAGCCCGCCGAGGCCAGGACCAGCCCCGTCGAGCCCTTGTCGCCGGGCGCCACCCCGGCCTCGCGCACCCTCTGCTCCAGTGCCGCGTTCAGCAGCGGCGACGGGCCGAGAACGCCGGCCTGGCGGATCCGCAGCCGGGGGAGCCGGCTCCGGGCCTCCCTCAGCACCGAGGGGATGTCCGACTTGGCGTGGAAGGCGCGGGTCAGCAGCAGCGGGAGCGCGACGACCTCGTCCGCCCCCTCCGCGGCCAGGCGTTCCAGAACCCGGGGTACGGACGGGGCGTTGAAGTCCAGGAAGCCCGTCTCCACACGCAGCCCGGGCCGCAGCGACCGCACGCGCGCGGTGAGCGCGTGGACGGTCGCCGCGTGCCGCGGGTCGCGGCTGCCGTGGGCGATGACGAGGAGAACCGGGGACGTCATGGAGATCAGCTCTTCACCAGGAGACCACGGCTGCGCAGCACCCGCCGCTCCAGCGGACTGAAGATCAGCAGGTCGATCGCGATGCCGACGAACAGGATGAGCAGGATCGCCAGGAAGATCCCCGGCATGTCGAAGTTGTTCCGGCCGTTCTCCAGCAGCTGGCCGAGCCCCAGGCCCAGGTCGGGCGAGGAGGCGATGATCTCGGCGGCCATGAGCGAACGCCAGGAGAACGCCCAGCCCTGCTTGAGGCCCGCCAGATAACCGGGCAGCGCCGCCGGCAGGACGATGTGGATCGTCCCGCGCAGCCCCGTCGCGCCGATCGTGCGGCCCGCGCGCAGGAACAGCGGCGGCACCTGGTCCACTCCGGAGACCAGTCCGTTGGCGACGGACGGGACCGCGCCGAGCAGGATCACCGCGTACATCATCGAGTCGTTGAGCCCGAGCCAGATCACGGCCGGGGCCACCCACGCCACGGACGGCAGGGACTGCAGGCCGGACAGGATCGGCCCGATCGCGGCCCGGACGACCTTGACCCGCGCGACCAGCAGGCCCAGCGGGGTGCCGATCGCGACGGCCATCACGAAGCCGAACAGACCGCGCGACACACTGGTCCAGATGACCTCCAGCAGGGTGCCCTGCACCCACATGTCGGTCAGGCTGTCCCAGACCGCGCCGGGCGGTGGCAGCTTGTAGTCGTCGGTGACCTTCGCCCAGACCAGCAGCTGCCAGACGAGGACGACCAGGACCACCGCGACGACCGGCGGCAGCACCTTGTCGAGGAGGATCTCGCGGGCCGGCGTGCGACGCACCTGTACGGCGTCGAGTGCGTCCAGGCCGGCTTCGAGCCCCGCCAGGTCGTCGGCCTTCGTTTCAGTGCTGGCCATGTCGGCGGATCTCCCCACGCAGTTCTTCGGTGATCTCGACGGACAGCTCCGCCACGGCGGTGTCCTCGATGCGGCGAGGCTGCTCGATGTCGACCGTCCACTCCCGGGCGATCCGGCCCGGCCGCGAGGACAGCAGAATGACGCGCTGGGCGAGCCGCACCGCCTCGCGCACGTTGTGGGTGACGAAGAGGACGGAGGCGTTCGTCTCGCGCCAGATCCGGGTGAGTTCGTCGTGCAGCACGTCGCGGGTGATGGCGTCGAGCGCGGCGAACGGCTCGTCCATCAGGAGCAGCTGGCTGTCCTGGGCGAGCGCGCGTGCCATCGCGACCCGCTGGCGCATACCGCCCGAGAGCTCGTGCACCCGCTTCCCGTACGCCCCGCCGAGACGTACGAGTTCCAGCAGCCGCTCCGCCTCCGGGCGGCGGTCCGACTTCGGCACCCCGCGCAGACGCAGGGCCAGTTCGATGTTCTTCCCCGCGGTCAGCCACGGGAAGAGGGCGTGCTCCTGGAACATCAGGGCGGGCCGCCCGCCGGGGGTCTCGATGGACCCCGCGGTCGGGCGGTCGAGCCCCGCCACCAGATTGAGCAGCGTGGACTTACCGCACCCGGAGGCTCCCAGGAGGGTGACGAACTCACCCGGAGCGACGTCGAGCGTGATGTCGTCCAGGACGAGCTGCTGCCCCGTGGGTCCGGCGAAGGACTTGGAGACGTTCCGGATGCGGGCGGCGTGCTCGACCGCTGCACGGTCCTCGGCCTTGGTGAGGGTGGTGGTCGCCATGGTCGTCACCTCCTGGGAGTCTTCAGGGATCCTGGTGTCGGGTGGTTACTCGGCGCCGAGACCGGCGTCGGCGACCGCGGGCTGTCCCTCGGCCTCGAGGATCTTGTTCAGCGGCTTCAGGTCGTAGATGCCCTCGAGGTCGGGCTTCTCGAGAAGGCCCGCCTTGACCGCGTGGTCCGCCTGCGCCTGGAGCGTGGCGGCCAGCGGGTCGTCCGTGATCCGGATGGACTTCCACGCCGGGTCGAGGACATCGGCGGGCAGCGCCTTGCCGCTCAGCTTCTCCAGCGCCGAGTTGGCCGAGGCCTTCGCCTCGTCCGGGTTGGCGTTGATCCACTTGTTGGTGTTCACCGTGCCGCGCAGCACCGCGTCGACGACGTCCGGGTGCTCGGAGAGGAACTTCTGCGACACGATGATGTTCGTGATGACGAACTTGTCGTCCGGCCAGAGCGTCGACTCGTCGAGCAGGACCTTGCCACCCTCGGCGACCAGCTTGGAGGCGGTCGGCTCCGGGACCCAGGCACCGTCCAGGGAACCGGACTTGAAGGCGTCCGGGGTCACCTTGTTGTCCGAGCGGACCACGGAGACGTCGCCCTTGCCGCTCTGGGCGTCGACCTTCCAGCCCTTCTCGGAGATCCAGTTGAGGAACGCCACGTCCTGCGTGTTGCCGAGCTGCGGGGTGGCGATCTTCTTGCCCTTGAGGTCGTCCAGGGTCTTGATCTTCTTCGGGTCGACGACGAGCTTCACACCGCCGGAGGCCGAGCCGCCGATGATCCGCAGGCTCTGGCCCTTGGACTTGGCATAGCCGTTGATCGAGGGGGAGGGGCCGATGAAGCCGATGTCGATCGAACCCGCGTTGAGCGCCTCGATCTCGGAGGGCCCGGCGTTGAACGTCGAGGGCTTGACCGTCGTACCGCCCAGCTCCTTGGCGATCAGGCCTTCCTGGATACCGACCAGGGCGGTCGCGTGCGTGAGGTTCGGGAAGTAACCGATCTTCACGGTGTCGGCCGAGAGCTTCTTCCCGCCGGCGGAGACGTTCGACTTCGCGTCGTCGTCCTTCGCCTCGGAGCCGTAGCCGCAGGCGGTGGCCGCCACGGCGAGCAGCGGCAGAGCGACGGCGGCGGCGAGGCCGCGGCGCAGGGTGGTACGGGGGGCACGCACGGGAGGGTTTCCTCTCGTAGGCCCGGTGCTCACGTCCTCCCGGAGTCGGGTGGCGCGGCCGGGCGGTCGGCAGGTCTTCGTCTGAACGGGCGGTGCGGGTGGTACGGGCGGGCGCGCAGGCAGTGCGCGTACGTCATCACGCACATCGCCCGACCCCGCCCTGGCCGCTGCCGAGGACGCCGCTGCCCACCCGGCCGCCCTCCTTCGCGAAGGTGGAGAAGAAATCGGTGATCATCAGAAGTCCCACTCCGCGTCGTCGGCGGAGGCGGCCGCGTCGGCGTCGGCCTCGGCGGCGAACGAGGCGCCCGCCATTCCGGCCGTCAGCGTCGTGCCGTCGGCGGGGTCGATCAGCAGGAACGATCCGGTGCGCCGCGAGTCCGCGTACGCGTCGAGCGCGAGCGGCTCGGCGGTACGGACCACCACCCGGCCGATGTCGTTGGCCACCAGCGTGCCGGGGGCCGGGTGCTGGGAGAGGTCGTCGAGCGTGAGGCGCGACGGGATGTCCTTGACGATCGCCTTGACCGTACGGGTGGTGTGCTTGAGCAGCACCCGCTGGCCCACGGTGAGCGGCTGGTCGGCCACATGGCAGACGGTCGCCTCGACGTCCTGCGTGACGGCGGGGGCGTCGTCCGCCGGGGCGATCAGGTCGCCGCGCGAGACGTCGATGTCGTCGGCCAGACGGATCGTCACCGACTGCGGGGCCCAGGCGACGTCGACGCTCTCGCCGAGCGCGTCGATCCCCTCGATCGTCGTGGTGCGCCCGGACGGCAGCACGGAGACCCGCTCGCCGACCCGGAACACCCCGGCGGCGATCTGGCCCGCGTACCCCCGGTAGTCGGGGTGCTCGGCGGTCTGCGGGCGTATCACGTACTGCACGGGGAAGCGGGCGTGGCACTCGGTCAGGTCGTGGCTGACCGGCACGGTCTCCAGGTGCTCCAGGACCGTCGGGCCGCCGTACCAGTCCATGTGGGCGGACGGCTCCACGACGTTGTCGCCGGCCAGTGCGGAGATCGGGATCGCGGTGATCTCCGGGACGCCGAGGGAGGCGGCGTACGCGGTGAACTCCTCGGCGATCGCGGCGAACACGGGCTCCGCGTAGTCGACGAGGTCCATCTTGTTCACGGCGAGGACGACGTGCGGAACGCGCAGCAGGGCGGCCACCGCGGCGTGCCGCCGGGTCTGCTCGACCACGCCGTTGCGGGCGTCGACCAGGACGACCGCGAGCTCGGCGGTGGACGCGCCGGTGACCATGTTGCGGGTGTACTGCACATGGCCCGGGGTGTCGGCCAGGATGAACCGGCGCCGCGGCGTGGCGAAGTAGCGGTAGGCCACGTCGATGGTGATGCCCTGCTCGCGCTCCGCCCGCAGTCCGTCGGTGAGGAGCGCCAGGTCGGGTGCTTCCTGGCCGCGGTTGGAGGAGGCGAGCGCGACGGCTTCCAGCTGGTCGGTGAGGACCGACTTGGAGTCGTGCAGCAGGCGTCCCACGAGGGTGGACTTGCCGTCGTCGACGGACCCGGCCGTGGCGAACCGCAGGAGGGTGGTGGCCGAGAGCTGCTCGGTGGTGGTGTTCATGTCTAGAAGTACCCCTCGCGCTTGCGGTCTTCCATCGCGGCCTCGGACATCTTGTCGTCGGCGCGGGTCGCGCCCCGCTCGGTGAGACGGGAGGCGGCGATCTCGGTGATCACGGCGTCCAGGGTGGTGGCGTCGGAGTCGACGGCTCCGGTGCAGGACATGTCGCCGACGGTGCGGTAGCGCACCCGGCGGGTCTCGACCTTCTCGTGGTCCTTGGGCCCGCCCCACTCACCGGCGGTCAGCCACATGCCGGAACGGCTGAAGACCTCGCGCTCGTGGGCGAAGTAGATCTCCGGGAGCTCGATGCCCTCGCGCTCGATGTACTGCCAGACGTCGAGCTCGGTCCAGTTGGAGATGGGGAAGACGCGGACGTGCTCGCCGGCGGCGTGGCGGCCGTTGTAGAGCTGCCAGAGCTCGGGGCGCTGGCGGCGCGGGTCCCACTGGGAGAACTCGTCGCGCAGCGAGAACACGCGCTCCTTGGCCCGGGCCTTCTCCTCGTCGCGCCGTCCGCCGCCGAACACGGCGTCGAAGCGGTGCTGCTGGATCGCCTCGGTGAGCGGGACCGTCTGCAGCGGGTTGCGGGTGCCGTCCGGACGCTCACGGAGCTTGCCCGCGTCGATGTACTCCTGGACGGAGGCGACGTGCAGGCGCAGCCCGTGCTTCTCGACGGTGCGGTCGCGGTAGTCGAGGACCTCGGGGAAGTTGTGCCCCGTGTCCACGTGCAGCAGTGTGAACGGGATGGGCGCCGGCGCGAACGCCTTCAGCGCCAGGTGCAGCATCAGGATCGAGTCCTTGCCGCCGGAGAAGAGGATCACCGGCCGCTCGAACTCCCCCGCGACCTCGCGGAAGATGTGCACCGCCTCGGACTCCAGGGAGTCCAGGTGGCTCAGCGCGTACGGATTGACGGTGCCGTCCGGCACGGTGACGACGGTGCTCACGCCAGGCCCTTCTCGGTGAGCAGCGCACGGAGCGCCGCTGCGGACTGCTGCACGGTCTGCCGGTGCGACTCGATCCGCAGATCCGGTGACTCGGGAGCCTCGTAGGGGTCGTCGACCCCGGTGAGGCCGCTGATCTCGCCCGCCGCCTGCTTGGCGTACAGCCCCTTCACATCGCGCTCGGAGCACACCTCGACCGGGGTCGCGACGTGCACCTCCAGATACGCGGTGCCCTCCTGCTGATGGCGCTTGCGCACCGCGTCACGGCTGTCCGCGTACGGGGCGATGACCGGGACGAGGACCTTCACGCCGTTGGCGGCGAGCAGTTCGGCGACGAAGCCGATCCGGCCCACGTTGGTGTGCCGGTCCTCACGGGAGAAACCGAGGCCCGCGGAGAGGAACTCCCGGATCTCGTCACCGTCGAGCACCTCGACCCGGTGGCCGTCGGCACGCAGCCGGCCCGCCAGCTCGTAGGCGATGGTGGTCTTGCCCGCGCTCGGCAGACCGGTGAGCCAGACGGTGGCTCCCGTCTCCGTCACGCTCATCGATATCTCCTGATCAGTCGTCATCAGCCGTGCAGTCCGCATTCGGTCTTGCCGAGACCGGCCCAGCGGCCGGCCCGTGCGTCCTCGCCCTCCAGCACCCGCCGGGTGCAGGGCGCACAGCCGACGGAGGCGTAACCGTCCGTCAGCAGCGGGTTGGTCAGTACGCCGTGCTCGGCAACGTAGGCGTCCACGTCGTCCTGCGTCCAGCGTGCGATGGGCGAGACCTTGACCTTGCGGCGCTTCTCGTCCCAGCCCACCACCGGGGTGTTCGCCCGGGTGGGGGACTCGTCGCGGCGCAGCCCGGTCGCCCAGGCCGCGTATGCGGTCAGGCCCTCTTCCAGGGGCTTGACCTTCCGCAGGGCGCAGCACAGGTCGGGGTCGCGGTCGTGCAGCTTCGGCCCGTACGCGGCGTCCTGCTCCGCCACCGACTGACGCGGCGTCAGCGTGATGAGGTTGACGTCCATCACGGCGCCGACCGCGTCCCGGGTGCCGATGGTCTCCTCGAAGTGGTAGCCGGTGTCCAGGAAGACCACGTCCACGCCGGGGAACACCCGGGAGGCGAGATGCGCGACGACCGCGTCCTCCATGGAGGAGGTGACGCAGAAGCGCTTGCCGAAGGTGTCGGCCGCCCACCTCAGGATGTCGCTCGCGGAGGCGTCCTCGAGTTCGCGCCCGGCCCGCTCCGCCTGTTCCCTCAGGGCTTCGTCGGTCAGCTCGGCCGCGTGCAGGGTGTCCGTCATGTCCCGTCCCCTTCGACGTCGTTGCGCTGGAGCCCCTGGGTCAGCAGACCCAGGAACTTCAGCTGGAACGCGCGGTTGCAGGAAGCACATTCCCAGGCGCCGTGACCGGCCTCGTGCGGACGCAGGTCCTCGTCGCCGCAGTACGGGCAGTAGAACGGCGCGGCTCGTTCGCTCACGACAGCGACTCCGCACTGGCGCGGGCCGCCCAGGTCGCGAAGCGCTCGTCCTCCTCGCGCTCCTCCTGGAACTTCCCGAGCACCCGCTCGACGTAGTCCGGGAGTTCGGCCGAGGTGACCTTCAGCCCACGGACCTTGCGGCCGAAGCCGGCCTCCAGTCCGAGCGCGCCGCCCAGGTGCACCTGGTAGCCCTCGACCTGGTTGCCGTCGCCGTCCAGCATCAGCTGGCCCTTGAGTCCGATGTCCGCGGTCTGGATACGGGCGCAGGCGTTCGGGCAGCCGTTGATGTTGATGGAGAGCGGCTCCTCGAAGTCCGGCATGCGGCGCTCCAGTTCGTCGATGAGCGCGGCGCCGCGCGCCTTCGTCTCGACGATCGCCAGCTTGCAGAACTCGATGCCGGTGCAGGCCATCGTGCCGCGCCGGAAGGGGGAGGCGTTCACCTGGAAGTCCAGTGCTTCCAGCCCGGCGGTCAGGGAGTCGACCTGATCCCGCTCGACGTCCAGAATGATCATCTTCTGCTCGACGGTGGTGCGCACCCGGCCCGAGCCGTGCGCCTCGGCCAGATCGGCGATCTTGGCCAGGGTGGAGCCGTCCACCCGGCCGACGCGCGGGGCGAAGCCGACGTAGAAGCGGCCGTCCTGCTGGGCGTGCACGCCGATGTGGTCGCGCCAGCGGGAGGAGGGCTGCGCGGGCGGTGGTCCGTCCAGCAGCGGGCGCTTGAGGTACTCGTCCTGGAGGATTTGGCGGAACTTCTCCGGGCCCCAGTCGGCCATCAGGAACTTCAGACGGGCGCGCGTACGCAGCCGTCGGTAGCCGTAGTCGCGGAAGATCCCGACGACACCCGCCCAGACGTCGGGGACCTCGTCCAGCGGTACCCAGGCGCCGAGGCGCTCCGCGAACCGCGGGTTGGTGGACAGCCCGCCGCCGACCCACAGGTCGAAGCCGGGGCCGTGCTCGGGGTGGTCCACCCCGACGAAGGCGATGTCGTTGATCTCGTGCACCACGTCCTGGACCGGCGAGCCGGAGATCGCGGTCTTGAACTTGCGGGGCAGGTTCGAGAATTCCTTGCTGCCGATGTAGCGCTCGTGGATCTCGTCGACCGCGGGGGTGCCGTCGATGATCTCGTCGGCGGCGATCCCGGCCACCGGCGAACCGATGATCACGCGGGGGCAGTCGCCGCAGGCCTCGGTCGTCGAGAGCCCGACGGCCTCGAGCTTCTCCCAGATCGCCGGGACGTCCTCGATGCGGATCCAGTGCAGCTGGACGTTCTGCCGGTCGGTGATGTCGGCGGTGCCCCGCGCGTACTCCTCGGAGATCTCACCGATGACGCGCAGCTGCGCGGTCGTCAGCCTGCCGCCGTCGATGCGCACGCGCAGCATGAAGTAGCGGTCGTCGAGCTCCTCCGGCTCCAGCACGGCGGTCTTGCCGCCGTCGATCCCGGGACGGCGCTGGGTGTACAGGCCCCACCAGCGCATGCGTCCGCGCAGGTCGTTCGGGTCGATGGAGTCGAAGCCGCGCTTCGAGTAGATCGTCTCAATGCGTGTCCGCACGTTGAGACTGTCGTCGTCCTTCTTGAACTGCTCGTTCCCGTTCAGCGGGGTGAAGTGACCCATGGCCCACTGACCTTCACCACGGTGACGTCCGGCCTTGCGGCGGGGCGTGGCGGTAGCAGGCTTCTCGGGGATGGCGGCCATGGCTATACGTCCTTCGGGACTGCAGGAGGGCGGCTCTGAACTGCACACTCGCGTCAGGCGCGGCGGTGCGCAGGGGGTGGAGCTGGTTCAGGAGATCGCGGTGCTGGAAACTCTCAGCGGACCGGACAGATGGCGCTGGACATGCGGCCGAGGTCGACGTGCCGCCGACTCACCAAGGCAATTCCAGTTCCAGACATGACGGAAGCGTGTCACGCGGATCTCGGGCCAGTCCACCACGATCCACCATGTGGACGAGATGGTCCCGACATGCGAGACGCTGTGGTGTCCGTCACGTCCGACCTGTCGACAAAGCGACAAAGTCGGGTGTGATCAGGCGTGCGCACCGGGCCAGGGACCGGGATTCGCGACGTCCGGCTCCTGCTCGACCTTGGTGTCGAACAGCCGGAAACCGCGCCGCAGATAGTTGTCCATCGCGTGCGGGCCGTCGTTCGAGCAGGTGTGCACCCATACCCGCTCGGTGGGCTTCCGCCCCGGATGCCGCTCGGCCAGGTCCCACGCGCGGGCCGTACCGTACGACAGCAGATGGCCGCCGATGCGCCGGCCGCGGAAGGCCGGGATCAGCCCGAAGTACGCGATCTCCACCGCCCCGTCCTCCTGGGCGTCGAGCTCGATGAACCCCGCCGGTGTCCCGTTCTCGTACGCCACCCAGGTCTCCGCCCCCGGACGCTCCAGGATCTCCTGCCACTGCGTGTACGTCAGACCCAGCCGGTCGGTCCACCGGACGTCCCCGCCCACCGCCGTGTAGAGGAACCTGCTGAACTCCGGCAGCGGGGTCCGCGCACGCGTGACCGTCACGCCGTCCGCGGGTGCCGCGGCAGGGGTCAGATCGGCGGGCGACGTCTGCTCCAGGGACCAGACGGTCACGTCGGAGACGGCGGGGGAGTGGTGCGCGGAGTCGTTCATGGCGGCCAGAAAACCACGGCCGCCGCACCCCGGCCACACCGGGGCCCTCAGGCCCTCCCCGCGGGCCTGCGTGTCCTGAGCACCACCGGAGCCGTCGAGCGGGGCAGCAGATCGGCCGGGACCTCGGGATGGACCACCTCCACCTCCACCCCCTCGCGGAAGCGGTACGGGCGGTGCGCCAGCACCTCCGCGAGATGGCGGCGGATCCGCGATATCTCGGCCCGCACCGTCACCGTCCGGCTCGCGTCGCCGAAGACGTCCCCGGCCAGCTCCGCCGCCGTGCGCCCCTCGCGGTGCAGGGCCAGCGCGTACAGCAGCTCGGCGTGGCGCGGGGAGAGCCTGCGTGTCCAGTTGCCCACGGGGCCCGTCACATGGACCGCGAGGCCCCGCTCGCGGCCGAGGTCGAGCACCACCCGTCGCGGCGGGCGGTCGTGGGAGTCCTCCGCGACCTGCACCAGCCATCCGCCGGGCAGCGGCTCCACCCGGCACATCCCGAGCGAGGCCAGCCACACCGTGCCCGGCTCCAGCGACTTGGGCAGCGGCAGCCGGTCCACCGGCGGCATCCCGCTGACTGCGGCCAGCCAGCCGTGGGTGTCCACCACCAGGGCGCGGCCCCCCAGCCGGCAGAGGATCGGCGCCGCCACCGAGCGCAGCCGCTCGATCGCCACCAGGTGCCGGCCGCGCAGCTCGCTCTCCGCCAGCGCGGCGACCGAACCGACCAGGGCCAGCGTCGCCGGATGGAAGGTGGACGCGGGCCCGCTGATGTCCACGATGCCCATCAGCCGGCCGTCCCGGGGGTCCCGCACCGGGGCCGCCGCGCAGGTCCAGTCGTGCAGCACACGGATGAAGTGCTCGGCGGAGTGGACCTGCACGGGGGTGCGCGTGGCGAGCGCGGTGCCGATGGCGTTCGTCCCCGTCGCCGACTCCGTCCAGGCCGCACCCTCCGTCAGGCAGATCTCCCCGGCCCGGCGCATCACCGCCGTGTGGCCCTGCCGCCACAGGACGCGGCCCTCGGTGTCGGTCACGACCATGATCTGCTGCGTGGCGTCCGCTATCGCCGCCAGCCCCTCCCGCAGGACGGGCATGACCTCGCCGAGTGCCGTGGCCCTGCGCCGGTGCTCGATCTCGTCCGTCTCCAGCAGCCTGCTCTCCGGCGACTGCTCGGGGTCGACGCCGCTGCGCAGCACGCGCTCCCAGGACGCGTCGATCTCCGGGCGCGGTGCCGCCGCCGTACGCCCGCCCGCCAGCCGGGCCTCCCGTGCGCGACGGACCAGCCGCTGCGACACGGCGGGACGCGGGGTGTTCTCCGGCCGCGCCCCCGCGCCGGTGTGTGACTCCATGAACTTCCCCCCAACAAGGAGTGGGCCGGTCCGGAGGAGCGAGGCCCGGCCCAAAGGACACATCCTGCCGTGCGGGGGCCCCGTCGGCCCGCACTCCACGCGACGGTTGCAACCCTTTGCAACTCTGGCGAAGGCGTGCGGACCGTACGAGGGTGGAGGAACACCGCGTGGGGAGTCGTCGACCCGCCGTGCGGTGCTGCACAAGCGTGGAGGGTGGTGCCGTGTCGGCGCAGCACCACCCTCCGTCGTTCCCGCCCCGGCCGCGCCCCTCAGGACTCCCCGGCCCGCGCCCGCTCCACGACCGTGGCCAGGTCCAGGCTGTGCGGCAGCGTCCCGAAGGCCGAGCCCCAGTCCCCTCCCAGCCGTGAGGCGCAGAAGGCGTCCGCGACCTCCGGCGGCGCCCAGCGCAGCAGCAGCGAGCCCTGCAGCACCAGGGCCATCCGCTCCACCAGCCGCCTGGCCCGCGCCTCGACGGCCTCCAGGTCGGCCAGCTCCGTCAGAAGGTCCTTGATCGCCGCGTCGAGCCGGTGGTCCGCGCCCCGCGCCTTCCCGACCTCCCGCAGGAACGCGTCGAGCGCCCCCGGCTCACGCTGCAGCGCCCGCAGGACGTCGAGCGCCTGTACGTTGCCCGAGCCCTCCCAGATCGAGTTGAGCGGGGCCTCTCGCAACAGTCTCGGCATCCCGGACTCCTCGACGTAACCGTTGCCGCCGAGGCACTCCAGGGCCTCCCCGACCACCGCCGAGCACCGCTTGGTCACCCAGTACTTGGCGGCCGGCACCGCGATGCGCAGGAAGGCGCGCTCCTGCTCCGTGTCCGCGTCGTAGGCGGCGGCCAGCCGCAGCGCGAGCGTCGTCGCCGCCTCCGACTCCAGGGCCAGGTCCGCCAGTACGTTGCGCATCAGCGGCTTCCCGATCAGCAGACCGCCGAACGCGCTGCGGTGGGCGCTGTGATGGATCGCCTGCGCCACCGCCTGACGCATCAGCGCGGCCGAACCGACCACGCAGTCCAGCCGGGTCGCCGCCACCATCTCGATGATGGTGCGCACCCCGCGCCCCTCCTCACCGACCCGGCGGGCCCACGTGCCGTCGAACTCGACCTCACCGGAGGCGTTGGACCGGTTGCCCAGTTTGTCCTTGAGACGCTGGAGCGCGAAGGGGTTGCGGGAGCCGTCCGGGAGGACCCGCGGGACGAGGAAGCAACTCAGCCCGTCCGCCGCCTGCGCCAGCACCAGGAAGCCGTCGGACATCGGGGCCGAGCAGAACCACTTGTGACCGGTGAGCAGGTACTCCCCGTCGGCCGCCAGCGCCTCGGCACGCGTGGTGTTGGACCGTACGTCGGTGCCGCCCTGCTTCTCGGTCATGCCCATCCCGAAGAGCACACCGGCCTTCTGCGGAGCGGGCCGCAGCCCCTCCTCGTACACGTGCGAGGTCAGCAGAGGCTCCCACTCCGCGGCCAGCGCCGGATCGGTGCGCAGCGCCGGGACCGCCGCGTGCGTCATCGACAGCGGACACCCGTGGCCCGCCTCGGCCTGCGTCCAGACCAGGAACCCGGCCGCGCGCCGGACGTGCCCTCCCTCCCGGCCCCAGGCGTCCGTCAGCCCGGCTGTGACGGCGTGCCCCAGCAGCCGGTGCCAGGCCGGGTGGAAGTCCACCTCGTCGACGCGGTGCCCGTAACGGTCGTGCGTGCGCAGCTTCGGCGGGTTCTCGTTCGCCTGCGCACCCCACTCCTGGGCCTGGGCGGAGCCGGCGGCCCGGCCCAGCGTGCTCAGTTCCTCCTGTGCCTCCCGCAGGATGCCGGGTGCGAGATGCCGCTCGACGGCCTCCGTCAGCGCCCGGTCGCCGGCGAAGACGTCATAGCCGACCAGCGGCGGAACCTGGTTGGTCACTGTGTGGGTGCTAGCTGCCATGCCGATACGGTAAGGAGGTGCAGGCAGCAAAAGAAACACCCGAACGGCCACCGGGCCGCCTCCACCGGGCCCGCGTCCTCTACCGCAACGTGTCGAAGCGGCAGATGGCGTGGCAGTTGCTCAAGGACACGGTCAATTCGTGCATCGAGTACCGCATCCTCGGCCTCGCGGCCGAGGCGGCGTTCTTCACCCTGCTGTCCCTGCCTCCGCTGCTGCTCGGCCTGATCGGGCTGCTCGGATACGTCGACGACTGGACGTCCACCACCACGGTCGCCTCCATCGAGCGCAACATCCTGGGCGCGGTGCAGACGGTGCTGTCGGAGCGCGGCGTCAACGACATCGCCAAGCCGCTCATAGCCGACGTCACCACGGGCGCGCGTCCCGACGTGATCTCCCTCGGTTTCGCGATCGCGCTCTGGTCGGGATCCCGCGCGGTGAACGTCTTCATCGACACCATCACCGTGATGTACGGGCTCGACGGCCACCGCGGCATCGTCAAGACACGGCTCCTCGCCTTCCTGCTGTACGTCGTGGCGCTGCTGCTGGGCGCCGTGGTCCTGCCGTTGCTGGTGGTCGGCCCGGACCGGGTGGTGGAGTTCGTCCCGTGGGGCACGGAGGTGCTCGCGGTCATGTACTGGCCGCTGGTGATACTGCTGTCCATCGCGTTCCTGACGACGCTCTACCACGTGTCGGTGCCCGTCCGCTCGCCGTGGATAGAGGACGTCCCCGGGGCACTCGTGGCCCTCGGGATGTGGGTGCTGGGCAGCTTCCTGCTGCGGATCTACCTCACGAGCACGGTCGAGGGCCCCACCATCTACGGCTCGTTGGCCGCACCCATCGCCGTGCTGCTGTGGATAGGGATCTCCGCCTTCGCCGTACTCGTCGGCGCCGCGGTGAACGCGGCGATCGACCGTGTCTGGCCCTCGCTCGCCACCGCCGCCGCCCGTGCCACCAGCGACCGGATCAAGGCCGCCCAGGCCGCCGAACTGCTGGCACGCGCCCAGGCAGCGAACTGGGACGCGTACGCCACCGACGACGACGAGGAGGAGGAGGACGTGTCCATGCCCTCCGAGTTCCCGGAGCGCTGGTCGCGCTTCCTGCCCCCGGACGACGTGAAGTCCCGCCTGCACGGGACCCGGGACAAGGACGCCACGTAGCCTGGGGCGCATGGGCGCACGGTACGAGGAGCGGGCGTCGCGGCTCGGCGGCGCGGTCCTCTGGACCTGGAGCGGGGCGCGTGACCCCGCGCGGCCCGTCCTGCCCGACGGCTGCATCGACCTTCTGTGGGCCGGCGGCCGCCTGATGGTGGCGGGCCCCGACACCCGCGCGTTCACCCCTCCCGCGGAGCTGTCCGGCGGGTGCGCGGGCATCCGCTTCGCCCCCGGCACGGCTCCGGCGCTCCTGGGGGTGCCGGCGCACCAGCTCCGCGACAGACGGGTCCCGCTCGACGCCCTCTGGCCGTCACCGGCGGTCCGTGACCTCACCGCGCGGACCGGGGACGCGGAGGACCCGTCCGCCGTGCTGGAGGACATCGCCCTGTGCCGCGCCGCGGACGCCGAGCCTCCCGACCCGCTCGCGGCGGTGGTCGCCGAGCGGCTGGGCCAGGGGAGTTCCGTCGCCGCCACCGCGCGGTCCGTGGGCCTCGGGGCCCGCCAGCTGCACCGCCGCTCGCTGGCCGCGTTCGGGTACGGCCCCAAGACACTGGCCAGGGTCCTGCGGCTCCAGCGCGCCCTGGCCCTCGTACGCGCGGGCACCCCGTACGCGGAGGCCGCGTACGCCGCCGGCTGCACGGACCAGGCTCATCTGGCCCGTGAGATGCGGGACCTGGCCGGCACGACGCTCGGCGACCATCTCGCCCGCACCGGTCAGGAGGGGTTCGCGGCGAACAGGGAGACCGCGCAGCCGTCGGGGTCCAGGACGACCGCGTAACGCTGGCCCCAGACGGCGTCCCAGGGCTCCAGGTGCCCCTCGTACCCCGCGCCGGTCAGATCGGCGTACACCGCGTCGACCTCCGCGGGGCCCTCGCACAGGAAGGCGAGGCCGAGGCGCTCACCGCCCTTCGACCCCGTCCAGCCCGGGTCGAAGGAGCGGACGACGTCCTCGGTGTCCCAGAGCAGGCGCTGCCCGCCGGGGAGCGCCACCTCCACATGGGGTGCCGATTCGGCACCCTCGGGGGTGTCGAGCCCCAGCCGGCGGTAGAAGGCCAGGGATGCGGTCAGGTCGGCGGTGGTGACGGAGACGGCGTCGAGTCGTGGAGTCATGGAACGACCGTAGGCGCGGGGCCGTGACCCGGTCTTGTACGAAACGGTCACGGCCCCGGCGTGGTCACCCGCTATGCGCAGATGTCGGGCGAGGTGCCCGTCCTTGTCAGCGGCAGGCCGAGCTGGGCGCGCTCGGTGAGCCAGCGGGTCGGCCGGTGGCGCGGATCGCCCGTCGCGGCGTGCAGCGAACGCTGGAGCTCCAGCATCCGCGCGGCACCGACCCGGTCACCCCAGGCCAGCGGCCCCACCGGGTAGCCGAGCCCGGTCGTCACGGCGAGGTCGATGTCCGCCGGGGCGGCCAGTGAGCGCTCCGCGATCGAGGCGGCGACGGAGACCACCGAGGCGAGCAGCCGCTGCGCCACCGAGCCCGCGGTGTCCCGCACCACCGACACGGCGAAGGGCTCCGCGCCGTCCGCCGCGCGCGCCAGCACCGCGCGGGCGTCCCGCGCCGCGGACGGGTCGGAGGCGGGGGTCACCGCGAGCACCCGGCGGCGGCCCGCCGGCGGCAGCGGGTCCACACCGAAGGTGCGCGTGGCGGGCAGCCCCAGCGAGGCCACCGCGGCTGCCACGGTGGTGCCCCACACGGGGACGAGCACCAGTGCGCTCTCCGAGGGGGCGGTGCCGCTCTCGACCGTCGCGCCGGCGGCGGTCAGCTCGCCGCGCAGCGCGTCCCCCTCCTCGCCCGCCACGAACACCGGCCGGCCGGCGTCGCCCGTCACCGGCGGCTCCGGGGCGGGCGCCGGCGCGTCGGGGCCGTACGCGAACCAGCCCTGCCCGGTCTTGCGGCCGTGCAGTCCCGCCGTGACCCGGTTCGGGGTGAGGAAGGAGGGGCGGAGCCGGGCCTCGTGCCGGAAGCCCTGCCAGATCGAGTCGATCACCGCGGCGGTGACGTCGAGCCCCGTGAGGTCCATCAGCTCGAACGGGCCCATGCGCAGCCCCAGGACGTCCCGGGCGATCCGGTCGATCCCGGCGGGATCGGCGACCGACTCCTCCAGCAGCGCCAGGGCCTCGGTGACCAGCCCCCGGCCGGCGTGGTTGACGAGGAAGCCGGGGGTGTCGGCCACGGTCACCGCCCGGTGCCCGCAGCTCTCGACCAGCGCCGTGAGCACCGGCGGGATCCCGGGGCGGGTGGCGGCGCCCGGTACGACCTCGACGATCTTCATCAGCGGTACGGGGTTGAAGAAGTGCAGACCGGCCAGCCGGCCCGGGTCCCGCAGCGAGGCGGCGATCCGGGTCACCGACAGGGACGAGGTGTTGGTCGCGAAGACCGCGGACTCAGGCAGCGCCTGTTCCAGCTTCCCGAAGACCTCGGCCTTGGTGTCCAGGTCCTCGCGCACGGCCTCCACGACCAGCTCGACCTCGGGGCCCGGCGCCCACGGGTCGTCCAGCGGGACCAGCCGCTCCAGGGCCGCGGCGGAATCCTCGGCGGACATCCGGCCCTTGTGGACCGCGCGTTCCAGCATCGACCGTACGAAGTCCACGCCCGCTGTCACCGCCTCGGTCCGGACGTCGCAGAGTTCCACGGTGTGCCCGCCGACGGCGGCCCACTGGGCGATGCCGCGGCCCATGGCTCCGGCGCCGACGATCCTGATACGCATGGCGGTTACGTCCTCTCGGCAGGTGCGGTCGATGTCAGCGACGGTAGCCGCGGTCGGCGGCGGAAGATGCGGGCGGCCGGGTTCAGCGGAGGTAGACGCGGCCGGGGTCGACGTCCTCGCGCAGGAGGCGCAGCTCGGCCGCGGTCGGCGGGGGCACGGTCGTGACGGAGTCGTCCACCCGGAGGTCCCAGCCGGTGGCCTCCCGCACCTGGTCCACCGTCACACCGGGGTGCACGGCGACGAGACGGAGCTCCTCACCGACGCCGGAGCGCGCCAGGATGCCCAGTTCGGTGATGACCCGGGTGACCCCCGCGCCGAGCGGCCGGATGCCCTCGGCCAGTGCGCGGTCCGGGCCCGGTGTGGTGCAGAAGTCCAGGGCCGTGGTGAAGGAGCGGGGGTCGTGGCGGCGCATCACCACGAAGACCTCGCGGGAGTTGGCCATCACCTCGACGGCTCCGCCCGACCCGGGGAGCCGCACCTCGGGGTTCTCCCAGTCCCCGATGACGGAGGTGTTGAGGTTGCCCCACCGGTCGATCTGCGCGGCACCGAGGAAGCCCACGTCGATGTGGCCGCCCTGCAGCACGCAGCCGAACAGCGCCGGCATCGACAGCACGGCCTCCGCACCCGAGACGATCACGGCGTCGGCGATGGTCTCCGGCAGGTGCGAGGGATGCGCCCCGCAGACCCCGGACTCGTACACGACCTCGATCCGCGGTGCGACCGTCAGGTGCGCGAGCTCCGTGGCGAGGGTGGGCAGCCCGATCCCGGCGAACACCGTCCTGCGGGAGGCGAGTTCGCGCGAGGCCACGACCGAGAGCAGTTCGGACGAGGTGACGGCCCCCGGTGCGGTGGTGGTCATGTTCGGTTCCTTCCCGTGGGACGCGGTCACAACCGCCTCCCGTAGTTCACCGGTTCGCTCAGCGCCTCGCCGACCGCGAGGCCCGCCCAGAACTCCTCGCCCAGCTTCTCGACGTAACCGGCGTGGTCGGCCGTCCCGTACACCCACTCCGCCAGCCACGCCCGCAGCCGCTCCGGGTCCTTGCTGATGTGCGACCAGGCCCGGTAGAAGTCGTTGTCGCGGTCGTAGTAGCCCTGCGCGAAGGAGGGATGAGCGCCGCGCGGGCAGACGACCACCGCGTCCACGGCGTGCGACGGCACCAGTGTGCGGTTGGGGTCCGAGCGGACCACCTCGTCCTCGACGACCTCCTCGACCACGACGATCGCCTTGTCCGCCGCGTACACCGCTTCCGCCTGGATGCCGGTCAGCCCCCAGATCTGGGTGTTGCCCCGGCGGTCGGCCCGCTGCGCGTGGATGATCGTCACGTCCGGGTTCACGGGCGGTACGACGTAGATCTGCTCCGGCTCCCCGTCCGGCCCGGGATAGGGGGACGTCACCTTGCGCAGACCGCTGTTGACGCCCGGCAGGTCGCTGCCGCCGTAGCTGCGCAGCGGGTAGAACGGCAGTCGCTGGGACCCCGCGAGGTAGCGGCAGACCATCCCGTAGTGGCTGTACTCCTCGAAGGCCAGCGGGGCCGGGTCGGCGCGCTCGATCCTGCGCCGCAGCTCACCGAGCGAACCGGCGGATGAGTTGCCCACGAAGGAGGAGACCAGCCGCGAGACGCAGCCGGCGGCGATCATCTGGTCCACCACGATGTCCGCCGTCATCCGTACGACGGTGAGGTCCTTGCGCCCCTGGCGGATGATCTCGTGCCCGGCGGCGGTGGGGACGAGATGGGTGAAGCCCTCCAGGCAGACGGTCGCCCCGTCGTGCACGAAGGCGGCGACCGCGTCCCTCATCGACATGACTTTGCTGGGCCCGTCGGCCGTATCCGTCCGCTCCACGGTGCTCCTCGGCGAGTGCGTGCTGGTCGCCTTACCGTGTCAGTGACCATTGATTGCTGTCCAATACCAAATTAAGGTCGGATCAAGACCGTTGGTTAATGAATGGAAGCTCCGATGGAACTGCGTCATCTGACCGCGTTCACCGCCGTCGCCGAGGAACTCCACTTCGGCCGCGCCGCCAAGCGGCTGCAGATGGCCCAGCCCCCGCTCAGTCAGCAGATCCGGCAGCTGGAGAAGGAGCTGGGCGTCCAGCTCTTCGAGCGCAACACCCGCTCGGTGCGGCTCACCAGCGCGGGGGAGTCCTTCCTCGAACCGGTGCGCACCGTGCTGGACGACCTCGACACGGCGGTCCGGGCCGCCAAGGCCGCGGGCCGGGGCGAGTACGGGCGGGTCACCATCGGTTTCGCGGGAGCGTCCAGCCACGAGACGCTGCCGCTGCTGACCCGCGCCGTGCGGGCCGCCCACCCCGGGATCGAGCTGGCCATGAAGGGGCAGACGTACGCCAACGTCGCCCTCTCCCGGGTCGCCGACGGCTCCCTCGACCTGGGGTTCGTACGCCTGCCGGTCACCCAGCCGGGAGTGGCCCACCGCGTCATCGACGAGGAGGAACTGCTGTGCGCGCTGCCCTCCGACCACCCGCTCGCCCGGCTGGAGGCCGTCCCGATCGGGGTCCTCGCCGACGAACCCTTCGTCTCCTTCCCCGCGAACGCCGGCTCCACGGTCCGCGACGTGATGGTCCAGGCCTGCGAGGCCACCGGCTTCAACCCGCGGGTGGTGCAGGAGGCCCCCGACTCGTACACGATCCTGGCCCTCGTCGCCGCGGGCGTCGGCGTCACGCTCACGGTCTCCTCCGTCCGCCACATCCAGCAGAACGGGCTGGTCTACCGCCCCCTCGCCGGTCCGCCCATCCGGCGCCAGGCCGCGCTGGCCTGGCGCACGGACAACCCCTCGGCGGCGCTGCGCGCGGTGCTGGCGGTCGCCGAGGAGGCGCTGCCGACGCCATGACCGCGTGATTGAGACGCATGGCGTCTTGAACGTGAGGTAACTCGATATTGGACCGACTCAGTGGTCCAGTGCGAAGGTCAGCCCACACACCCGAACCCGCCGAAAGGTGTTCCGCCGTGCCCGACCAGACCGATGTCGTCATCTGCGAGCCGCTGCGCACACCCATCGGGCGTTTCGGCGGCGCGTTCGCCCGGGAGACGCCCGCCGCGCTCGCCGCACGCGTCATCGCCGAGGTCGTCTCCCGTACGGGAATCGATCCCGGCCGGGTGGACGAGGTGATCCTCGGGCACGCCTACCCCTCGTCCGAGGCACCCGCCATCGGCCGCGTCGCCGCCCTGGACGCCGGACTCCCCGAGACCGTCACCGGACTCCAGACCGACCGGCGCTGCGGTTCCGGTCTGCAGGCCGTCCTGGACGCGGCCATGCAGATCAGGGCCGGATTCAGCGACGTCGTCATCGCGGGCGGCGTCGACGTGATGAGCGCCGCGCCGTACTACACGCACGACGGACGCTGGGGCATCAAGGGCCCCGGACTCCAGTTGCACGACTCGCTGGCACGCGGCCGGGTCACGGCGGGCGGACTCCACCACCCCGTACCCGGCGGCATGATCGAGACCGCGGAGAACCTGCGCCGCGCGTACGCGATCAGCCGCGCCGACCAGGACGCCCTCGCCCTGCGCTCGCAGACCCGCGCCGCCCGCGCGGTGCGGGAGGGCCGCTACGACGCCGAGACCGTCCCCGTCACCGTCAAGCACCGCAAGGGTGAAACCGTCGTCACCGCGGACGAGCACCCCCGCCCCGACACCACCGCCGAGCAACTCGCGGCGCTGCGGCCCGTCATGGCCAGGACCGACCCCGAGGCCACCGTCACCGCCGGCAACGCCAGCGGCCAGAACGACGCCGCCGCGGCCTGCCTGGTGACCAGCGCCGCCACCGCCGAACGGCTCGGGCTCACCCCGCTCGTCCGTCTGGTCTCCTTCGCCCGCGCGGGTGTCCCCGCCGCGACGATGGGCCTCGGCCCCGTCCCGGCCACCCACGCGGCACTCGGACGGGCCGGACTCACCCTCGCCGACCTCGACCTGATCGAGATCAACGAGGCGTTCGCCGCCCAGGTCCTCGCCTGCACCCGGGAACTGGGCCTCGGTGAGAAGGACCACGAGCAGCGCGTCAACGTCAACGGGTCCGGCGTCTCCCTCGGTCACCCGGTGGGTGCCACGGGCGCCCGCATCCTCGCCACGCTCAGCCGGGAGATGCACCGCAGCCAGGCGCGCTACGGGCTGGAGACCATGTGCATCGGCGGTGGCCAGGGCCTCGCCGCTGTCTTCGAACGCGTCTCCGCCTGACGTCCTCCCACCGTCCCCCTCCTCCTCACCGTCCCCTCTCCACCACGCGACCCCAGGGCGTCTCGGGCGACGCCGGGTCAGCCGTGCCCCCATCCGCTTGATCAACGATGTTCACGGGAGCCACCCATGAGTGCGACCACCGCAACCGCACGCGAGCGAACGAAAGCCGCCAACCGCGCAGGATTCGGAGCCTTCATCGGCTCCACCATCGAGTGGTTCGACTTCTACATCTACGGAACCGCGGCAGCGCTCGTCTTCGACAAGGTGTTCTTCCCCGAACTCGAAGGCCCCATAGGCACTCTGGTCGCCTTCGCCACCTTCTGGGTCGGCTTCCTCGCCCGCCCCATCGGCGGCATCATCTTCGGCCACTACGGCGACCGGCTCGGCCGCAAGAAGACCCTGGTCATCACCCTGCTGATGATGGGCATCTCGACCACCGCGATCGGACTGCTCCCCGGCTACGCCTCCATCGGCATCGCCGCCCCGATCCTGCTCGTCTGCATCCGGATGATCCAGGGCATCGGCCTCGGGGGTGAGTGGGGCGGATCCGTCCTCATCGCCTCCGAGCACGCGCCCAAGGGCAAGTCCGTCCTGTACGGCGCCTTCGCCCAGCAGGGCTCGCCCGTCGGCAACACCCTCTCCACCGTGAGCTTCCTGGCCATCAGCCAGCTCCCCGACGACGCCTTCGTCTCCTGGGGCTGGCGCGTGCCCTTCCTCGCCTCCGCCGCACTCGTCATGGTCGGCCTGCTGGTCCGGCTGAAGGTCGCCGAGTCCCCGGCCATGGCCAAACTCATCGAGAAGAAGGAAGTCGTCAAGCTCCCGCTGACCGAGGTCCTGCGCAGCCACCCCATGCTGATCGTCCTCGGCATCGGCGCCTGCACCATCGGACTCTCCGCGACGTACTTCAAGTCGGCGTTCGCCCTCTCCTGGGCCACCACGTCCCTCGACTTCGACCGCAGTTCCTTCCTGACGATCATCCTGGTCGCCAACATCACCCAGATCATCGTGCAGCCCTTCGGCGCCGTCATCGCCACCCGGATGAAGAGCTGGTCCCGCGCGGTGATCGTGATGCTGGTGCCGGAACTGGTCCTGATGCCGGTGATGTTCGTCCTCATCAGCACCGAGAACTACGGCCTCGCGATGCTCGGTGTCGCCGTCGCCACCATTCCGCACTGCCTCTACTACGCGGCCCTCGCCGGCATGCTCGCCAGCCGCTTCCCGGCCCACCTGCGCTACACCGGCATCTCGCTCTGCTACCAGCTCTGCGGCACCCTGCTCGGCGGCACGACCCCGATCATCGGCCAGTTCCTGCTCAACCGGACCGGCTCCATCACCGCCGTCATCGCCTACGCCGTCTTCCAGGTCGCGCTGACCCTGGGCTGCATGCTGCTCCTGCTGAAGCGCCCCAACCACGACGAGCAGGCCGCCGAGCCGGCCGCCGCGCCCCGCACGGCGCCCGTCACCGCCTGACCGCCCGCACACCCGGAACGGAGTACCGCCATGCCGCTGACCGCGCACGGCATCCCGGAGATCCTCGCCCTCGGCGGGCGCGACCTCGGCCGCTCGGAATGGAAGGAGGTCACCCAGGAACTCATCGACGCCTACGCGTTCGTCTCCGGTGACCACCAGTGGATCCACACCGACGTCGAACGCGCCGCAGCCGGCCCGTACGGCCGCACCATCGCCCACGGCTACATGATCCTGAGCTGGGGCATCCCGATGTTCGGCGAGCTGCTCCAGGTGAGCGGTGTGGGGCGCGCGCTCAACTACGGCGTCAACCGGGTCCGTCACCCCGCCCCCGTCCCCGTCGGCAGCCGCGTACGCCTGCACGCCACCGTCACCGGGGTGACCGAGGTCGCCCGGGGCGGCGTACAGATGACGCGGGCCTTCACCTTCGAGCTGGAGGGCTCCGAGAAGCCGGCCTGTGTCGCCGAGTCGCTGACGCACTTCTACCCGTAGACGCGCATACGCCCCCGTGCGAAGCGCCCGGCCGGAATCCCGGCCGGGCGCTTCGCACAGGTGCTCCCGCTACCCGGCGCGGTCTGCCTTCTCCGCCTCCGGGGCCCGGTCGGGCTCGGCCAGATGGTCCGGCCTCGCGTCGGGGTCCGTCAGCCGGTTCAGCCGCGCCGGTACGTCGAAGCCGACCAGCAGCACCACGACGACCGTCCCCGCGAACGTCAGTACCGCGAGCGCCTGGCCCAGGTCCATCCCGGACGCCAGGTGCGCCCCGAGGACGGGCGCGACCGCACCGCCCAGCGCCCCCACGTTGTAGGTGAAGCCGAGCGCGGCCCCCCGGCTCGCCGTCGGGAAGTGGCCGCCGATGTAGCGCGGGAGCAGCCCGGAGATTCCGAAGCTGGTGGCCTGCAGCATGAACAGCAGGCAGCCGAGCACCAGCAGGTCGTCCCGCACCGCGAACACCGGATAGACGAAGGCCAGCGAGGCCAGCAGCGTCAGCGCGTACGCCTTCCTCGCGCCGATCCAGTCACCCAGGAAGCCGGCCGCCCAGCAGCCGATCATGGTGCCGAAGCCCGCGAAGTACAGGACGTCGGTGACCTGGTCGGTGGTGTAGCCCAGCTCCGTCTTCAGATAGGTGGGCAGCAGGGCCTGGATCGGCCAGGAGTACAGGAACGCGAAGAACAGCGTCACGATCATCGACACGTACAGCAGCCAGCTCCGCCGTCCGCCCAGTTGCACGGCGAACGCCGCGAGGGCGAGGCCCGCCACCACCGACAGCACCGGCACGAGGCCCTCGCCGCCCGGGGTGAAGACCAGGAAGAGCGAGAGCGTGGCGGCCACCGCGAGGACGGTGTTGACCACGGCCAGGCGCGGGGTCCGGAACAGCGGCCGGAAGGGGTTGGGCTTCGCGCCCCGGTCCGCGACCTCCGCCGTCCACTCCTCGGCCTCCGGCAGGGCCCGCCGCATCCACAGCGCGACGGCGATGGGGATCAGACCCAGGTAGAACATCCAGCGCCAGCCGAGCGAGGGCACCACCCAGGTGTAGACCTGGGCCGCGAGGACGGAGCCGACCGAGAATCCGGAGATCAGGAAGCCGCTCGCCCGGCTGCGCACCCGCGCGGGCCAGCTCTCCATGACGTACGTCGCGCTGGCGCTGTACTCACCGGCCATGCCCATGCCGATGGCCAGGCGGGCGGCGAAGAGGCTGTGGTAGTTCCAGGCGAACCCGCAGGCGAAGGTGCCCAGCGAGTAGAGCAGGATGCTCAGCACCATCGAGATCTTGCGGCCGAACCGGTCACCGAGGGCGCCCAGGACGGCGCCGCCCAGCCAACGGGTGATGAAGGCGCCGGAGATCAGGCTGGCGGCCTGGACCGTACTCAGCCCGAACTCGTCGCTGACCTCGGTCAGGACGAGCGTGATGAGGACGAAGTCGAATCCGTCGAGGACGTAGCCGATCCAGGCGGCGAAGAAGGACTTCCACTGGGTACCGCTCACCTCGCGGTACCAGGGGAGCGTGGAGGGGGGTTTCTGCACGATGCGCTCCTGGTGCGGGGACGGCCCCGCAGCCGGGGCGCCGTCCCTTGTGGTGCGGTTTGCTCAGGACCGGGCGAGGCCGGCGACGAAGCGTGAGGTCAGGGCGGTGGGAGCGGTGATGGCTGTACCGACCACGACGCTGTGGGCGCCACGGGCGACGGCCTCGGCAGCCTCCTGAGGGCTATTGATACGTCCTTCGGCGACGACCGGTACAGAGAGCGCGGCGGAGAGAGATGTCACAAGGTCCAGGTCCGGGCCGGTCTGCTCCGGCGTCCCCGGCACATAGCCCGACAGGGTCGTCGAGACGAAGTCCGCCCCCTGGTCCGCGGCGGCGATCCCCTCGGCGAGCGTGGAGACGTCGGCCATGACCAGGGCGCCCGCCGCGTGGACGGCGGCGACCAGCTCGGCGAACGTGGAGCCGTCCGGGCGCGGCCGGTCGGTGGCGTCGGCGGCGACGACAGCCGCGCCGGCCTCGACGACCGCCAGGGCGTGCCGGACGGTCGGGGTGATGTAGACGCCGGTGTCGCCGTCCTTCCACAGGCCGATGACCGGGAGGTCGACGGCGGCGGTGATCGCGGCGACGACCTCCGGCTCGTTGGCCCGGATCGCCGCCCCGCCGCCGGCCACGGCGCAGAGGGCGAGACGGACGAGGGCCGACGTCTCGCGCATCGGGTCGCCGGGAGGTGCCTGGCAGGAGACGATCAGACGGCCTTCGAGGGTTGCGGCCAGGTTCTGTGCGGTCATCGGGGAACTCCGGGGTGGTGGAGGGGCAGGGTGGAGGTCAGAGCGGCGGCGCCCAGCACGGCGGCGTCGTGACCGAAGAGCGGGGGCTCGGGGACGAGCCCGCGCAGCGGTGGCATGAGCTCCGCGGCGAAGGCGGCTGCCAGCGCGTCGCCGTAGAGCGCGCCGATCCGGGGGACACCGCCGCCGACGACGACCCGGTCGGGCCCGAGCGCGTTGGCGAGGCCCCCGAGGACCCGTCCGGCGGCCGCGGCCCCCGTGGTCACGGCGTGCACGGCGGCCCGCTCGCCGTCGGCGGCGCGCGCGGCGACCGTTTCCAGCCGGTCCACCGGGGCCCCGGTGAGCCGCTCGTAGTGCGCGGTGATGCCCGGCCCCGAGGCGATGACCTCCAGGTGTCCGGTGGCACCGCAGGTACAGGGCAGTCCCGCAGCCTCCGCGCTCGGCAGATGACCGAGGTGGCCGGCGATGCCCGCCGCGCCGTGCAGCATCCGCCCGTCCACGGCGAGGGCCCCGCCCACGCCCGTGCCGACCGCGGCGAAGAGCAGCGAGCCGTGACGGTCCGGCAGCGCGGCGAGCTCCGGCCCGGCGGTGGCACGCACGTCGTTGTCGCAGGCCACGGCCAGACCGGTGCGGTCCGCCAGGCCCGCTGCCAGCGCGGTGCCCGCCCAGCCGCTGATCGAGTCGGTGGCGCTGGTGACCATGCCGCTGCGGGGATCGACCACCCCTGCCGCGGCGATGCCCAGGACCGTGGCCCGCCGGCCGGGGTCCACCTCGGCCGCCGCCGCGGCGAGCGCGTCGAGCACCGCTGCCGCGCCGTTCCGGGCCGGGGTGGGACGGGTGTGCCGGGCCAGCACCGTGCCGTCCTCGGCGAAGAGGGCGGCGGCGATCTTCGTGCCGCCGAGGTCCAGGCCGATCACCGCGGCCCGGGTGACCGCCGTGCCCGGGCCGGTGCCCGCAGAACCGTTGCCCGTGCTGCGCACGCTGCTCATCGGACCGGCGGCAGGCCGGCCCCGCGCAGCCGCTCCGCGACGAGGGCGACGGACTCGGCGGAGAGCGGGAGCTGCGGGAAAGCGGTGGCACCGTTCTCGATGACACCGAGCAGCCGGAGCGCCGCCTTGAAGGACCCGAGCGCCGACGAGCTGCGGCCCATGTCCTGCTCCGGACCGGCGTCGACCATGGCGAACAGCTCGACGAGCCGCTCCTGCTCCCGGGCGGCGAGCGCCCAGTCACCGGCGCGCGCGGCCTCGTACAGCCGGACGTAACCGGCGGGGTCCACGTTGCCGATGCCGGGCACGACACCGTCGGCCCCGGCCAGCAGCGCCGCGTCCACGGTGAGTTCGGAACCGGTCAGCACGCTGAAGTGCGGCACGGGGCCCCGGGCCCGGCCTTCGCGGCCGCCGAGCTCCACGATCAGCCTGCGCAGACCGCCCTCGTCACCGCTGCTGTCCTTGAGACCGGCCAGTGTGCCGTCCTCGGCCAGCTCCCGCACCAGGGACGCGGAGAGCTTGGAGTGCACCGCGACCGGGATGTCGTAGGCGAACAACGGGAGGTCGACGGCCGCGCGGAGCCGCCGGAAGTGTCCGGCGGTCTCCTTCGGATGCGTACGTGTGTAGAAGGGGGCGGTCGCCACGAGGGCGTCCGCGCCGAGCTCCGCGGCGGTCCGCGCGTGCTCGGTGACCCGGGCCGTCGTCGTGTCGATGACCCCGGCCAGGACCGGGACCCGCCCCGCCGCCGCGGCGACCACGGTCCTCAGGGCGGTGGCGCGCCGGGCGTCGGTCAGATACGCGACCTCGCTGGTCGAACCGAGGGCGAAGAGGCCGTGCACACCACCGTCGACGAGGTGGTCGACGAGCCGAGTCAGGGACGCCGTGTCGACCTCCCCGCGGTCGTCGAGCGGGGTGCAGACCGGCGGTACGACGCCGTGCAGCGGTGCGGTCAGGGACATGGTGAAGGGCTCCAGCTTGTTCGGGACGCGTGTCGCTCGCGGGCCGGTCGTGGGTCGGTCGCCGCTCGTTCGCCGAAGCGGGAGACGGGACCAAGACGTGAGACGTAAGATGTCCTATGTCTGGACTCACCTTAGACAGACGCCCCGGCGGCCGGTCAAGAGGCACCGGAGGCCGGCGACACCCCAGGAGGACCGTTGTGGCCCGCCCCACCATGGCTCAGGACATCGAGCGAAGGATCAAGGAACTGATCCTCGGACGCCGGCTCGGGCCGGGTGATCCGCTGCCCACCGAGGCCGAGCTGATGGATCTCTTCTCCGCCGGACGGGTCTCGGTGCGCGAGGCGCTCAAGGCGCTCCAGGCCGTGAACGTCGTCGAGATCCGGCGGGGCTTCGGGACCTTCGTCGGCTCACTCTCGCTGTCACCCTTCGCCGAGGGGCTCGCCTTCCGGGCGGCCGTCCGGCAGCGGCAGGGCGAGCCCGGCCTGCTGGAACTCATGAAGGTGCGCGAGGCCCTGGAGACCGGACTCGTCTCGGCCGTCACCGCCGGAGTCCCCGCGGAGGACCTCGCCGTGCTGCGGGGCCTCGTCGCGACGATGGAGGCCGAGGCCGCGGACGGAGGCCGGGTCGCCAGGACCACCGACCGCGCGTTCCACCTGGCGCTCTACGCCTCGCTCGACAACCATCTGCTCAGCGAGGTGCTGGACGCCTTCTGGGCGGCCATGGACCGCGTGCGTGAGGACGTCGACGACGGCCATCAGGACCCGTCCGTCACCTGTTCCCAGCACCACGAGATCGTCGAGGCGGTCGCGGCGGCCGACGGCGCGCGAGCGGTGCGCGCGATGCGCACCCACTTCGACGGGATCAGGAACCGCCTCGAACCTCAGTCCGCGTCCGTGTCCGAGTCCGTGTCCGTGTAGAGACAGCTGCTCGTGCCCGCGAGGGTGGCGCGGCACCAGGCGTCCACCGAAGCCTGGCCCATGGTGGTCCGGTCCGGGGCCGGCTCCACCTGCGCGCGGCCGAGCCCGCGTCCCGGCCCGACCGGCCGGGCCCCCTCGGGGGCCCGCTCGCGGGCGTGGTGCCGCAGCGCTTCGGCGGGGGAGGTGCCGCCCCCGTCCTGGCAGCCGGCCGGGTGCGACGGGGGCGACAACACTCCTGCGGGAGAGGGGTGTTACAGGGTCACGGTCACCGTGCGGCTCCCCGAGGCCTGCTTGCCGTCGGCCTTGTAGGTCACGGTCAGTTCGGCGTTCCCCGAGGCACCCGCCGGGATGGTGACCGGGACCTTGATGTTCGCGCCTTCACCCGGACGTGTCGCCGGGAACGCGACCTGCCCGGTCGTCCAGCCGCCGGGCACCGTCAGGTCGAGTGTCCCGGCGCTGCGGGTCACGTCCATCCGGTTGACGACCCGGACCGTGACCTCCGTGGTGGTGCCCGCCTTCATGGTGGCGGGCGGGGTGATCGTGATGTCCGCGCAGGTGCCGCCGAGCCACTGGAGGTCGAAGGAGGAGTACGTGATGTGCGTGTAGTCGTCCCGCTCGTAGAGCAGACCGAGCCGCCCGTCCGGCAGTCGCGTCAGCGTCGAGTACGCCGTGCTCCCGGGGTCGACGACCTTGCGGATCGGCCAGGTCCTCCCGTTGTCGCAGGACATCTTCACGGTGAGGTTGCTCCGGGAGGAACTGCTGTCCGTGTTGCTGAACAGCAGCCACGAGGCCTTCGGGTCCGATGCCGCCGCGTCCGGGGCGTACCGCATCACCGAGCCGTTGTTCGCCGGGTCCCGCAGGGCGGTGTCCTGGGCGAAGGGGGTGTAGTTCACCCCGCCGTCGGTGGAGTAGGCGATGGTCCGGTAGGGCGCCGAACGGTTGTTGAGCATGATCCGGCCGTCACTGAGCTCGACCGTCTTGTTCTCGTCCCCGCCCGGACCGACCGGGTTGCCCGTCCTCCAGGTCGCGCCGTGGTCGTCGCTGTACGCGCTGACCGCGTAGTTGGCGCCGTTGTTCCGGATCGCGTACTGCTGGATCAGACGGCCCTTGTAGGCGCCGTTACGCACCTGGATGCCTTCGCCGGACGCCGCGAACATGCCGCCCCAGGCGGGGTTCTTGATCTGCTGGGTGATCCGGCGGTGGGTCCAGGTCACCCCGTCGTCGTCCGAGTAGCTGTAGTCGGCCTGCAGGACGTTCGGGTCGCTCTCGTCGTTGCCCGTGCCCGACCCGAAGAAGCCCTGGTTCACGGAGCCGGCGTAGAAGACGAAGATCCGGCCCGTGGTGCGGTCCACCAGCAGGCTCGGATCGCCGAACCCCTTCGGGGCGGCCTCCTTGCGGACCACCTGCTGGGCCTGCCAGGTCGCCCCGCCGTCGGTGCTGCGCCGCAGCACGATGCCCAGGTTGCCGGGCAGGTCGCCGAGCGTGGGGCGGGAGTCGTAGGCGGCGAGCAGGGTGCCCTTGACGGAGGTGGTCAGGGCCGGGATGCGGTAGTAGGGAGATCCGGCCCCCTGGGTCGCGATGTCCTGGGAGGTGAGTTCTCCGGCCGCGGCCGCGGCAGTGGGGGCGCCGGTGGCCGTACCGGCCGCGGTGGCCACCATGACGGCGGCCGAGAGCATGGCGAGGGTGACTCTGCGCTGCATGAACGGTCTCTCTTCTCGTGAGGGGGAGAGGTGCGGAGACGGAGCGGAGCACGGCGTGAGGAGCCGGCGCGTCAGGGGGCGAACAGGTCCCGCACCCAGGCCAGTTGCTCCGCCCGGTGGTGCGCGCCGCCGCCCTCGTGCCCGTTGAACTCGTAGACGCGCAGCTCCTTGCGGCCCGCGTAACGGTGGTAGGCGGTGAAGCAGGTGGAGGGTGGGCAGATCTCGTCGGCCATGGCGATGGAGAACAGGGCGGGCGCGGTCGCCCGGGTGGCGTGGTGGGCCGCGTCGAAGTACGACAGGGTGCGGAAGACCTGCTCGGTGCGGCCGTGGTGGAGCCGCAGGTAGGAAGCGATCTCGGTGTACGGGGGCAGTCCGGCGATCCGCGCGCCCCGGGCGATGTGGCACAGGAACGGTACGTCCGGCATCACCCCGGCCAGGCCCGGCACCAGTCCGGCCACGGCCAGCGCGATCCCGCCGCCCTGGCTGACCCCGGTCACCACGATGCGTGCGGGGTCGACCTCGGGATGCGCGCGCATCGCCTCGACGAAGCGGACCGCGTCGGTGAACACGCGCCGGTAGTAGTGGGTCTCGGGGCTCTCGATGCCCCGCGTCAGGAAGCCCGGAACCGCCCCGGCCGCCCCGGGGTCGGTGTCCGGGGTGACGCCGGCCGCCGCCGACCACCCCTGGCCCCGGGTGTCCATGACCAGGTGCGCGTAACCGGCGCACGCCCACATCAGCTCCTCGTGGGGCAGGCCCCTGCCGCGCCCGTATCCGAGGAACTCCACGACGCAGCCGAGCGGTTCGGTGGCACCGGTGGGCATGTGCAGCCAGCCGCGCACCGGACGTCCGGCGTAGCCCGGGATGCTCACGTCGTAGGTGCGGATCCGGGGCAGCCCGCAGTCGACCTCCTTGTACCGGGGCTTGTCCGCGGCGCCGTCGTGCGGTGCCTCGCCCAGGGTGCCGGCCCAGAAGGCGTCGAAGCCGCCGGGCAGCGGGAGATCGGGCCGGAAGGCGCGGCATTCCTCGAGCGGGAGATCGGCCGAAGGCATGGCTGTGCCCTCCTGGAGTAAGGGAAGAGTCCGGACAGCAGACGTCAGATGTCCTGTTGCTGAACTGGACCCTAGGGAGCCCTGCGGCCGGACGTCAAGGGTGTGCCGGAGGTCGCGGCCCCCGCCCCCGAGGTGCGGGGCGGGGTGCCGCACGGTGATGTCAGGCCGGGTCCGCCACGCGTGACCTGGCCTCGGCGATCCGACGCCGTACGGGGGCGTAGTGCTCGTCCAGCGCCTTCAGGAACGCGGTGACGTCCCCGGCCCGGGCCGCGTCGACGATGTTCTGGTGGGCGGCGATCGTGGCGGTCTCGTCCGCGTGCGTGAAACCGTCGAGGTGCGGCGCGACGATCGTGTAGACGTCCCAGAAGGCCATCGAGAGCTGGCCGATCAGGTCGTTGCCCAACGGTGCCACGAGCAGCGCGTGGAACGCGCGGTCCGCGGCCACGAAGCCGTGCCCCTCGCCCGCGCCGGTCGCGCGCATGGTCTCCACCAGGCGTTCCAGGCCGTCGAGCTGCTCGGTGCTGAGCGAGGAGATGATCCGGTCGGCCATGCCCCGCTCGAAGAGTTCGCGTACGTCGACGAGGTCGGCCATCACCTGGAAGTCGTCGTCGGGGGAGAGCAGGCCGCGGAAGGTGAGGCTCTCCACCAGGGCGGACAGGCTCAGCCGGCCGACGTACGTACCGTGGCCGTGGCGCACCTCGACGATGTCGAGAGCGGCGAGGATCTTGACGGCCTCCCGGACGCTGGAGCGGCTGGCCCCCAGCGCCTCGCACAGCGCCGGCTCCGTCGGGAGCGGGTCTCCGGGGCGCAGCCGCTCGTCGAGGATGTAGCGCTTGATGCCCTCGACCACTTCCTGCCGCAGCAGGGTGCGGCCGGGTCGCGTGCCGGACATATGTGAACTCCCCACCTCTTGACCCCTCTCGATTGTCAAGCTACGTTCCCACGCTATCAAGGCATCAGACATCTGACGTCTGATGCTCACCGGTCAGACGGCGTACCGACAGCTGTCGAAACGGTCGTTTTCTCACCCGTACCGAGCTCACAACGTCCCTTGGAGGACCCGTGCCCGAGCTGAGGCCAGCCGGCGTCGAGCGCCGCACCTTCCTGCGTTACACCAGTGCCATCGGCGCGGCCGCAGCCGTCACGGCGAGCCTTTCCGCGTGCGGCGGTCCCTCCTCGACCGCCGACGGCGCGGCGGGCAAGGGGGACGGCAACGGCACCATCGAGGCCGGTCTGTCGTACCCGCTCTCGACCGGCTTCGACCCGATGATCACCTCCGGAGCCACGCCCTACGCGGCCAACATGCACATCTTCGAGGGCCTGGTCGATCTCGACCCGGCCACGCTCGTGGCCCGCCCCGCGCTGGCCACCGAGATGCCGAAGAAGATCAACGCCACCACCTACCGGGCCACCCTCCGCGAAGGCGCCACCTTCCACGACGGCTCGGCGGTCACCGCCGAGGACGTGGTCTTCAGCTTCGAACGCATCCTGGACCCGAAGAACGCGTCGCTGATGGCGCAGTTCGTGCCCTTCATCGACACGATCACCACCGTCGACGCGAAGACGGTCGAGTTCAAGCTCAAGTACGCCTTCGCGCTCTTCCCCTCCCGCATCGCGGTCGCCCGCATCGTGCCGAAGAAGATCGTCGAGGCGGACGTCAAGGGATTCGACGCCAGGCCCGTCGGCTCGGGGCCGTACAAGTTCATCTCCGCGACCCGTGAAGACAAGATCGTCTTCGAGAGGTACGACACGTACAACGGCCCGCACCCCGCCAAGGCCAAGAAGATGATCTGGCGCCTGATATCGGACCAGTCGGCCCGCGTCAGCGCCATGCAGTCCGGCCGTGTCCAGGCCATCGAGGACGTCCCGTACATCGACGTGAAGGGCCTCTCGGGCACGGCGAAGACCGAGTCCGTGCAGTCCTTCGGCCTGCTCTTCCTGATGTTCAACACCACCGACAAGCGGTTCGCCGACAAGCGGGTCCGCCAGGCCCTGCACCACGCGCTGGACACCGAGAAGATCATCCGTACCGCGATGGTCGGCAACGCCGCCGCCGCCACCGGATACGTCCCCTCGACCCACCCCGACTACCACGAGGCCGCGACCGTGTACACGCACGACGTGGCCAAGGCGAAGAAGCTGCTCGCCGACGCGGGCGTGGGCACGCTCAAGTTCACCGTCCTGACCACCGACACCGGCTGGGTCAAGGACATCGCCCCGCTGCTCAAGGAGAGCTGGGCCGCCGCCGGTGTCGAGGCCACCCTGAACATCGCCCAGTCCCCGGCCCAGTGGGCCAAGGTCGACGCGGGCGACTTCGAGGTCATGGTCGCCCCCGGTGACCCCTCCGTCTTCGGGAACGACGTCGACCTGCTGATGCGCTGGTTCTACTACGGCTTCTGGCCGGAGAAGCGTTACGGCTGGTCCCGGACCGCCGAATACAAGCAGGTGAAGCAGCTCCTCGACAAGGCCGCCCAGGCCGCCGACGAGGCCGTGCGCAAGCAGCTCTGGAACCGGATCACTGACATCGTCGCGGACGAGGCGGCGCTCTACCCGATCCTCCACCGCAAGCTGCCCACCGCCTGGAACGAGAAGGCCCTGCCCGGCTTCGAGCCGCTGCCGACCACCGGCCTGTCCTTCGTGGACGTCAGCCGCGCCTGACGCCCACGCCCGGTGCGGGGCCCGCCCTCCCCGGCAGGCCCCGCACACCGGTCCGGTCCGCCCTCCCCGGCCGCCCGGACCAGCCGCCCGCTCAATCGCAAGGAACCCGACGATGGTTGCTTTTCTCCGGCTCGCGCTGCGACGCGTCGCGATGATGCCGGTGATGATCCTCGGCATCGCGCTGCTCGTCTTCGTGGTGCTGCAGTTCTCGCCGGTCGACCCGGCCTTCAACGCGCTCGGGGAGAGCGCCACCCCTGAGGCCCGCGCGGCCTTCGCCGAGGCCAACGGGCTCAACGATCCGCTGCCCGTGCGGTACTTCGACTTCCTCGGCCAACTGCTCCACTTCGACCTGGGGATGACCGTCCCACCCAGTCAGCCCGTGATCGACCGGATCACCGCCGCCTTCCCGCTCACCCTGCAACTCACCTTCCTCGGGCTGCTCCTCGCGATCGTCCTCGCCGTCGTCGGCGGAGTCCTCGGTGCCATGTACCGGGACCGCTGGCCCGACCAGCTCTTCCGCGTCCTGTCCATGGCCGGGGTCGCCGTCCCGTCCTTCTGGCTCGGCGTCCTGCTCATCCAGCAGTTCGCGCTGAACACCCGGATCTTCCCGACCGGCGGATACACCAACCCCGCCGACTCGTTCAGCGGCTGGCTCACCACCATGGTCCTGCCGGCGGTGTCGCTGGCGGTGCCCGTCGCGGCCTCGCTCGCCCGGCTCGTCCGCACCTCCATGGTCGCGGAGCTCGACCGCGACTACGTCCGCACCGCACAGGGCAACGGCCTGCCGGTCTTCCTGGTCGTCCGCTCGGTGCTGCGCAACGCGCTCGTCACCCCGCTCACCGTGCTCGGGGTCAAGGTCGGCTACCTGCTCAGCGGAGCCGTCGTGATCGAAGCGATCTTCGACCTGCCCGGCATGGGCAAACTCATCCTCGAAGGTGTCACCGGCGGCGACGTCGCCCTGGTCCAGGGCACCGTACTGACCATCGCCATCGCCTTCCTGGTGGTCAACGTCATCGTCGACCTGCTCTACCTGCTGGTCAACCCGCGCATCAGGACGGTGTGACATGTTCGCCACGGGCCGTCTGGCCACCACACTCTCCCGGCCCGGCATCGCCTTCCGCGCCCTGCCGGTCACCTCCCGCGTCGCCCTCGGCGTGCTGATCTTCGTCGTGCTCGGCGCCGTACTCGCCCCCCTGCTCACGCAGGACCCGCTGACCACCGGCACCCCCGTCCAGGGCCCGAGCGCGGACCACTGGTTCGGCACCGACCGTGCGGGCCGCGACGTCTTCGCCCGGGTGGTGCACGGCTCGCGCTACTCGCTGGTCATCGGCCTCGGCGCGACCGCCCTCGCCCTGGTCGCCGGATCCGTCCTCGGAGCGCTCGCCGCCACGTCGCGCAAGCTCGGCGACGAGTCCGTCATGCGCACCCTCGACATCGTCATGTCCTTCCCGCCGATCGCGCTCGCGGCCGTCCTCGTCGCCGTGTTCGGCACCAGCATCCCGGTCATCATCTTCACCATCGCCTTCGTCTACTCGCCCTCCCTGGCCCGCGTCGTACGCGCCAACGTCCTCGCCCAGTACGGGGAGGACTACGTCGCCGCCGAGAAGGTCATCGGAGCCCGGCGCGGCTACATCGTGCTCCGCCACGTCGCCGTCAACTGCATGGCGCCCGTCATGGTGTTCGCGACCGTCATGGTCGCCGAGGCCATCATCTTCGAGGCCAGCCTCTCCTTCATCGGCGCCGGTGTGCAGGACCCCGACCCCAGCTGGGGCAGCGTCCTCGCCTACGGACGGCAGATCCTCCTGGCAGGCGGCTGGTGGGCCACGTTCTTCCCCGGCCTGGCCCTGCTGATCACCGTCCTCGCGCTCAACATCCTCTCCGAGGGCCTGACCGACGCCTCCGCCGCACCCCGGAGGGCCCGCACCTCCCCGACCTCCGCGACCACCACGGCGCCGGACCCGGTCGAGGCCGCCTCCACCGTCGACGTCGACGCCGCCCTCGCCAAGCTCGCCCGCCACATCGAGGCCACCGACCCCACCATCACACCGGTACGGGAGGACGCCGACGAACTCCTCGTCGTACGCGACCTGGCCATCCGCTTCCCGGACCGTTACGGGGACATCCCCGTCGTCGACCGGCTGAACTTCACCGTCCACGAGGGCGAGACCCTTGGTCTGGTCGGCGAGTCCGGGTGCGGCAAGTCCATCACCAGCCTCGCGGTCATGGGGCTCCTCGCCCGCAACGCCGAGGTCAGCGGCGAGATCCTCTACCGCGGCCGGGACCTGCTGAAGCTCCCGCCCAAGGAACGCCGCGCCCTGATGGGCCCCGAGATCGCGATGGTCTACCAGGACGCGCTCTCCTCCCTCAACCCCTCCGTGCTCGTCGGCACCCAGCTCGAGCAGCTGACCTCACGCGGCGGTACGAAGACTCCGACCGAGCTCCTCGAACTCGTCGGCCTCGCGCCGGAACGCACCCTGCGCAGCTACCCGCACGAGCTCTCCGGCGGCCAGCGCCAGCGCGTCCTGATCGCCATGGCCCTCTCCCGCAGCCCGCGCCTGCTGATCGCGGACGAGCCGACCACCGCACTCGACGTCACCGTCCAGGCCCAGGTCGTCGAACTCCTCGTCGAGCTCCGCGACGAGCTCGGATTCGCCATGGTGCTGGTCTCCCACGACCTTGCCCTGGTCGGCGACCTCTCGCACCGGGTCGCCGTCATGTACGCGGGCCGGCTCGCCGAGATCGGCGCCACCCGGTCCATCCTCACCGACCCCACCCACCACTACAGCCGCGGTCTCCTCGGCTCCGTCGTCTCCGTGGAGGCCGGCGCCGACCGGCTGCACCAGATCCGCGGAGTCGTCCCCGCCCCTCAGGGCTTCGGCGAGGGATGCCGCTTCGCCGGGCGCTGCGGTGCGGCGACCGACCTCTGTCGTACGACGACCCCCGTACTCACGGTGCGAGGCACCGCGAAGGACCACGGCTTCGCCTGCCACCACCCGGCTCAGGCCGCCGCGAAGAAGCTGGAAGGGAGCGCCCTGTGATCAAGCTCGACGGCGTTCACGTACGCCACAAGGCGCGCAGCGGCGGTCTGTTCAGCCGCGACGCGGTCCACGCGCTCACCGACGCCACGCTGGAGGTCGAGCGCGGCGAGATCGTGGGCCTGGTCGGCGAGTCCGGCTGCGGCAAGTCCACCTTGGCCAGGGTGCTCACCGGGCTCCAGAAGCCCACCGAGGGCGAGGTCACCTTCCACGGGCGCAACCTGTGGGAGATGACGGGCTCCGAACGGCGCAACGACTTCGGCTCGGCCGTCGGCGTCGTCTTCCAGGACCCCTCCACCGCGCTCAACCCGCGTCTCACCGTCCGTCAGATCCTGCTCGACCCGCTGAACGTGCACCGGCGCGGCACCCGGGAGGAGCGCGAGGCCCGTGTGGAGGAACTGCTCGACCTGGTCGGGCTGCCCGGCCACACCCTCGGGGCGCTGCCGGGCCAGCTCTCCGGCGGCCAGCGCCAGCGCGTCGCCATCGCCCGTGCCCTGGCCCTCGAACCGGAACTGATCGTCGCCGACGAACCCACCTCCGCGCTCGACGTCTCCGTACGCGCCCAGGTGCTCAACCTCCTTGTCGACCTGCGCGAACGCCTGGGCCTCGGCATGGTGTTCATCTCGCACGACATCCAGACCGTGCGCTACCTCGCCGACCGCATCGCCGTCCTCTACCTCGGCCGCATCGTCGAGGAGGGGAGGGCTGCCGATGTGGCCGGGGCCCCGAGCCACCCGTACACCGAGGCCCTGCTCTCCGCCACGCCCAGCCTGCTGGAGACGACGGAGCGCATCGTGCTCACCGGGCCCGTGCCCTCCGCCACCAACCCACCGCCGGGATGCCCGTTCACCACCCGCTGCTGGAAGGCCGACGACGCGTGCGCCACGGCCTTCCCCGCGGAGACCTCCGGCTCCGGCGGACACCGCTGGCACTGCGTCCACCCCCAGCCCACCACGTCGTCCCCGTCCGGGGACCCGATCCCCGTACCGTCCGCGAGGAGTACCGCATGACCACCCCCACCACCTCCTACTCCGGAGTGATCCCGCCGGTCGTCACCCCGCTCACCCAGGACGGCGAGCTGGACGCGCCGTCCCTGGAGCGGGTCGTCGGTCACCTCCTCGACGGAGGAGTGAGCGGACTCTTCGCCCTGGGCAGCTCCGGCGAGACCGCCTACCTCACGCCCGCGCAGCAGGACGAGGTCATCAAGGTGATCACCTCGGTGGCGGCCGGACAGGTACCCGTCCTCGTCGGCGCCATCGAGACCACCACGAACCGGGCGATCGAGAGGGCCCGCGCCGCCGCCGGTCTCGGCGCGGACGCGGTCGTCGCCACGGCGCCCTTCTACACCCGCACCCACCCCACGGAGATCGACCGCCACTTCCGCGACATCGCGGCGGCGGTGGACCTCCCGCTCCTGGCCTACGACGTACCGGTGTGCGTCCACACCAAGCTGGACCCGGAACTGCTGCTCCCGCTTGCCGCGGACGGCGTGCTCGCCGGTGTGAAGGACTCCAGCGGCGACGACGGATCGTTCCGCAGGCTCGCCATCGGCGCCCGGGCGCTCCCCGGTTTCTCGGTTCTCACCGGCCACGAGCTGGTGGTCGACGCGATGATGCTGAGCGGCGCCGACGGTTCGGTGCCCGGCCTGGGCAACGTCGACCCGCACGGCTACGTACGGCTGCACGAGGCGGCCGTACGCGGGGACTGGGCGGCCGCCTCGACCGAACAGGACCGCCTGGTCGGGCTGTTCGACATCGTCACGGCCGCCGCGTCCGGCACCGCTTCGGCGACCGCGGCCGGGCTGGGCGCCTTCAAGACGGCCCTGATGCTGCGCGGGGTCATCGCGACCAACGTGATGAGCCCGCCCATGCGCAGGCTCGACGCCGCCGAGACCGTCGTGATCGCCGCGTACCTGGACCGGGCGGGCCTGTCCCGCGTCTGACACCGTTTCCCCGCACGTGCGGAAGGGCCGTCCCGCAGCATCCGTGCTGCGGGACGGCCCTTCCGTGTGGGGGCCTACTAGTTGCGCGAGGCGCGGGTGCGGCGCATGAGCACCGCGCCACCCAGCAGCAGCCCAGCGCTCGCGCCGGCGGCCAGGCCCATGCCGGCGGAACCGGTCTGCGCCAGCTGCGTGTCGGGCGTGTTCGGGCCCGGGTTACCGGCCGGCGGCTCCTCCACGGGGGGCTTCGAGGTCGGCGGGGTGACCGTCGGCGGCTCCTCGGTGGGGGGCTCCTCGGTCGGCGGCGTGACCGTCGGCGGCTCCTCGGTCGGGGGCTCCACCGGCGGCTTCACCGGCGGGTGGCCCGGGTGGTCACCGCTGTCGTTCACGCAGTCGTTGCCGAACGCCGGGTTCAGCAGACCGACGACATCGACGCTGTTGCCGCAGGCGTTCACCGGGACCTCGACCGGAGCCTGGACCAGGTTGCCGGAGAGGACGCCCGGGGAACCGACGGCCTTGCCGTCGGCGCTCGCGCCCGAGCCCTTGTGGCCCCCGCCCTGTGCCTGGCCGTGCTCGTCGCCGTACGCGTCGTCCTGCGCGGCGCCGTGACCCTCGTGCGAGCTGACGTTCGCGCAGGAGTTACCGAAGGCCGGGTTCAGCAGGGCGATCACATTGACGGTGTTGCCGCAGAGGTTGACCGGGACGTGCACCGGGACCTGCACGGCGTTGCCCGAACCGACACCGGGCGAGTTCGCGGCGACTCCGTCGGCCGAGGCGTCGGCGTGCGCATAACCGCCGGCGGCGGTCAGGATGCCCGACGCCGCCGCCATGACGATCATGCTTTTGTTCAGAACCTGTCGCATTACATGCCCTTCTCCGGGAAATTCGCGTGGGCGGTGACCCTGATGGCGGTCATTCCATCGACGCGGACGACTTCCTAACGACGCGACGGTTGCGGGGGAAACTTGGAGATCGGTGGAAATCGTGTAACCACCCGAAAGGGTCACGAACGTGCGTTCGTTCGATGTGGCGTTCATGGCATTCGGGTGAACGGGGCCGGGCGGGGGGAACCAAATGCCGGGCGGCGAGTTGATCAGGGCGCTCCGCTGCGGGGCACTCGGTACGAGAAGGGTTCATCGTGATCAAGAAGGTCCTGGCGACGGGCGCCGTCGCCGCCTCCATCCTCGGTCTCTCGGCGACCAGCGCCATGGCGATCGGTGACGACACCGGTACGACGACGATCAACGGCAACGGTGCCGAGGCGGAGTACGGCAACAGCTCCACCAAGGGTGACCAGAGCCCGCAGCTCAGCCTCGTGCAGGGCTCGCTGAACAAGCCGTGCATCGCCCTGCCGGTGAAGGCCAACGTGGGCTCGCTGATCGGTCTCATTCCGATCGCGGTCCAGGACGTCAACGTCCTGTCGAACCCGCAGAACCAGCAGTGCGCCGACAACTCCACCCAGGCCAAGGGTGACGAGCCGCTGTCGCACATCCTGAGCGACATCCCGGTTCTCTCCGGCAACGGCGCCGGCAACAGCTGATCCGGCCTCTACGACCGGTCCGGGCCGCCGACACTCCTCCATCGTGCGGCCCGGGCCTGCGTCATTCGGGCGGTTTTCCCGAAAACGTTTCCCACAGCGTTTCGAAGTCGCCCGTAGATCGTTACGTATTACAGCTCCGGAGTCACGGGTGCGTTCACGGACGCGCTCGTGCGGCACGAAAGACGTGTCCGTCCAGGACTCCGCTGCAGAAAGGGATGAACGTGAAGTACACCAAGGTCGCCGCCGTCGCCGCCGGAACCCTCATGGCGCTGGGCGCCGCTGCCCCGGCCATGGCCGACGCCGGCGCCGGTGCCGTTGCCGCCGGGTCCCCGGGTGTCCTGTCCGGCAATGTCGTCCAGGTCCCGATCCACATTCCGGTGAACGTCTGCGGCAACACCGTCAACGTGATCGGTCTGCTCAACCCGGCGTTCGGCAACGTCTGCATCAACGACTGAGCTTTCGCCGACCGGGCCGACGGCTCGTCATGAGAAGGCCCTGGGGCGCGCATGGCGCCCCAGGGCCTTTCGTCGTGAGCAGGAAATGCGGCTCCCGCAGTTTCCCCGCCCACCGCTCGGTCGTTGTCCCTGAAAAGGCGGCAGATGCCGCCGGAGAAGGGATTTGAGAAGTGAAGTACGCGAAGACCGTCGCCCTCGTCGCAGGTTCCGTCGCCGCTCTCGGGTCGGCCGCCCCCGCCTTCGCCGCAGCCACCCCCACGGCACCCCGGATCAGTCTCACCGGCGGCGTGAACGAACTGACCTCGACCGTCCCCACCCTCCCCGACCAGGTGGTGAACCCCGTGGTGGACGCGGTGGGGGACACCGCCGGAAAGGTCACGGAGGACGGCAAGGTGGCCAAGTCGGCGCAGGCCGTCACCACCGTCGCCGAGGCGGCCGGCCCGCTCATCGGCGGGCTCCCCCTCGGCGGCTGATCCACAGCGGTCCCCTTTCGCGTCGTGCCGCTCCGTCGGACGGCACTCGTGCAGGGGGCAGCGAAACCGGCCCGGGAAATCGTTCGGGTGAAGGGGCGAAACCGGGACCCCCTCCGCGGAGTTGTTCAGAATGCTCCGGACAGGCGGGCAAACAGAAATCCAGAAGGGCACGTTCATGATGAAGAAGATTCTGGCGTCCGCGGCAGTCGCCGCCTCCGTCGCCGGTATTTCCGCCGCTGCCGCCCCCTCGGCCATGGCGATCGGCAACGACACCGGTACGACGTCGGTCAACGGCAACGGCTCCGACCAGTACTACGGCAACAGCAGCACGCACGGCGACATGAGCCCGCAGATCGGCCTCATCCAGGGCTCGTTCAACAAGCCCTGCATCGCCCTCCCCGCGAAGGCCAACGTCGGCTCGCTGCTCGGCCTCGTCCCGATCTCGGTCCAGGACATCAACGTCCTGTCCTCCCCGCAGAACCAGCAGTGCACCGAGAACTCCACCCAGGCCAAGGGTGACGAGGCGCTGTCGCACATCCTGAACGACATCCCGCTGCTCTCGGGCAACGGCGCGGGCAACAACTGATTCCGTGCGACTCCGGCTCGCCCTGCGACCGTTGAGGTCAGGGCGCACCGATTCCCGCCCGTCGTAGTGCGTCAGTGAGCACGTACGGGGCCGGTCCTTCCGCACGCCCACCGCTCGGCGGTCGGCGCCCGCATCGGACCGGCCCCGTACGCGTGTCCGGGAGCCATGGCGCCACCGGTCTGCACGTCGGGTAGCCCGATAGTGCGCACATTGGGCCGGTTGCCCCAGTCCCGGCGGACGCCGCGCGCCCGGCCGGGTAGGGGCGGAACATGGACCCGTACGACAGTCACCATGCGCGCGGCCGTGACCGGACGCCGGAGAGCTCCACGCCCATCTACGACCGGTTGCTCGCCGAATGGCGGGACGCGGCACGGCGGGAGGCTGGGCAGGACCTGGCGGGCACTGCGTCAGGGCCGCCGGTGCCTCCGCGGGCCCCGCGCCCCCGCGAGGTCTTCGTCCCCGCCGCCCGGATGGAGCCGGACTGCCGGTAGGAGGCGCGTCGACGGGCAGCCCGATCCAACCCGTTCGAGTGGTGCAGCGGAACTTAATCCTCCGTTTGCGGTTGATCAGTACGTTCCACAACGGGACGCTCCGAAAGGTGAAGCGCAATGAAGAAGATGATGGCCGGCGCCGCTGTGGCTGTGTCCCTCCTCGGTCTGTCCGCCGCCGCGGCCCCCTCGGCCATGGCGATCGGCGACGACCACGGCACCACGACCGTCAACGGTAACGGTGCGGAGGCGGAGTACGGCAACAGCTCCACCAAGGGTGACCAGAGCCCGCAGCTCAGCCTCGTGCAGGGCTCGCTGAACAAGCCCTGCATCGCCCTGCCGGTGAAGGCCAACGTGGGCTCGCTGATCGGTCTCATTCCGATCGCGGTCCAGGACGTCAACGTCCTGTCCAACCCGCAGAACCAGCAGTGCGCCGACAACTCCACCCAGGCCAAGGGTGACGAGCCGCTGTCGCACATCCTGAGCGACATCCCGGTGCTCTCGGGCAACGGCGTCGGCAACAACTGACACCACTGAATGCGGGCGGTCCGGGGCGCATTGCCCGCGGGGCCGCCCGCATTCGGCTGTGCGGCACGCACACGGCGATGCCCACCACTCCACGGGGGGTGGTGGGCATCGGCGTACGGGCGGGAAGCGGGCGCGGTCAGCCCAGGGTGCGTACCGGCATGAGGCAGTGGGCCGAGGTGCGGATGATCTCGGGATCACCCACGAAGGAGGCCAGCAGTTCCTCGCTCACCGGCTGCCCGGGGACTGCCGCGGGCCACGGACGCGTGGCGAACATCCCGTGCACCTTGCCCTCCGACCGCGCCACGGCCAGCCACTCGGGCGGCACGGTGTACTGGGCGTTGAAGTGAGGAAGCGTCAGGACGGCCTGTCCGGCCTGGATGAGCAGCTTCACCGGGAGGTTGGGGTGCTCCGACGCGTCCAGCGTCTCTCCCCCCACCCGCAGACCGCTGCGCCCCAGAGCCGTGCGCATGGCCTGCTCGCCCGCCTCCGGTCCGTCGGAGCCGTCGCCGAGCGAGTAGGTGAGCAGGAAGGCGGTCTCCCGCCCCGTTCCGGGATTCGACCCGCTCCAGCCGATCAGGATCTGGGTGCCCAACTGGGCAGGTGTGAAAGGGGCGGTGGCGGCTTTGGGTGAGGTCATGTCCGGCACCCTAACGGCACGAGACCGGTACGTGTGCACGCGTATCACCTGATCGGGTACATCTCTGTCGACCCGGGGCAATCGGCCGTGTGCGCCCCCGATCGCAGAAAAACCTGTTGACCGTCCCGGCCGCCTCCGGGCTAGGGTGTGCGCAGTTCCAGGAACCAGGAGGTGAGGACATTGATGACTGTCGCAGCGGTGGGCACTGCCCACGACCCGAAGTGCATCGTTCCCACCCCTGTGGCCGCCGGCTGACCTTGACCTTTTCTCCCCGCGCCTGATCGCGCGTTGCCGGGGCCGCCCTTGTGAAGGGTTTCCCTTGTCTTTCTCCATCTCCCAGGCTTCCACCCCGTCGCACCCGCTGGCCCCGTACGGCTGGGACGACGCATGGGCCGACACCTTCGCCCCGTACGCCGAGCAGGGACTCCTGCCGGGACGCGTGGTGCGGGTGGACCGGGGCCGGTGCGACGTCGTCACGCCGGACGGTGTCGTCCGGGCGGACACCGCGTTCGTGGTGCCCCGTGACCCGATGCGGATCGTCTGCACGGGCGACTGGGTGGCCGTCGACCCCGACGGCGACCCGCAGTTCGTCCGTACCCTCCTGCCCCGCCGCACGGCCTTCGTCCGTTCGACGTCGTCGCAGCGCTCCGAAGGCCAGGTCCTCGCGACCAACATCGATCACGTCGTCATCTGCGTCTCGCTGGCCGTCGAGCTGGACCTCGGACGGCTGGAACGCTTCCTCGCGCTGGCCATGTCCAGCACCGCCGGAGCGGCTCTGCTCGGCGACGGGACTCGGCCCGTGGACCACGAGGCGCGCCCGCTCGTGCTGCTCACCAAGGCGGACCTGGTCCCGGACGTGACCACGCTGTCCCATCTCGTCGAGGACGTCGAGCGCATCGCCCCCGGGGTACAGGTGCTGCCCGTCAGCTCGGCCACCGGGGAGGGCGTCGACGTGTTCGGGGCGATCGTCGGCGGCGGTACGAGCGTGCTGCTCGGGATCTCCGGCGCCGGGAAGTCGACCCTCGCCAACACCCTGCTCGGCGAGGACGTGATGCATGTGCAGCAGGCGCGCGAGGTGGACGGCAAGGGCCGTCACACCACCACGACGCGCAACCTCCTGGTGCTGCCGGGAGGCGGTGTCCTGATCGACACCCCCGGACTGAGGGGGGTCGGCCTCTGGGACGCCGAGGCCGGCGTGGGACAGGTCTTCTCCGAGATCGAGGACCTCGCCCGGCAGTGCCGCTTCCACGACTGCGCCCACACGTCCGAGCCCGGATGTGCCGTGACGGCCGCGATCGAGGACGGGTCCCTGCCCGAGCGGCGTCTCGACAGCTACCGCAAGCTGCTCCGGGAGAACCACCGCATCGCCGCGAAGACCGACGCCCGGCTCCGCAGCGAGACCCTGCGCGAATGGAAGCGCAGGGGCGCGGAGGGCCGGGCGGCCATGGAGCTGAAGCGAGGCAGGACGCGCTGAGGGTGGGGCCGTGGGGCCGGGCGTCCGCCTGGCCCCACGGCCCCCCGGGTCCTCAGCCCCAGATGACGGCTCCCAGCCACGCGCCCACGGCCAGCAGGCAGCAGTAGAGCTCGACGAGCACGGAGTAGCCCGTCGCCCGCAGCACGGACCTGAGGGAGGTCCACCCCGCGGCCCTGCTGCCGAGGCGCAGGCGTTCGGCGCCGTAGACGGCGCCCACGTACCCGAGGAGCCCGCCCACCACCGGCACCACGAAGAACCCGGCGATCGCCGCGATGCCGCCGGCCATCAGCGTCCTGTGCGGTGCCCCCGACTCGCGGGGGCGGCGTGCGGGAAGCAGCGCCTTGAGCGCCTGGTTCAGCAGCAGCAGACAGGTCGCGCCGATCAGCACCCCCCAGGCGACCGGGGTGGGGTCCGTCAGGGCCCACCACAGCACCGCGGCCCAGACGATGGCCTGTCCCGGTACACCCGGCACCAGGACACCGACCAGGCCGAGCGTCATCACCGCCCCGACGGCAACGAGCTGCCACACACTCATTCGACCAGCGTGCAGGAGTCGGCCCGGTCCCGCCCGTCAGCGCGTCCCCGCGGGCGGGTGAAGCCCCTGGCCGGGTGCTCAGCGCGGGGCGCGGGCCACCCAGCCGCGTTCGTAGGCGTGCCAGCCGAGCTGCAGACGGGTGGTGACCCCGGTGAGCTCCATGAGCCCCTTCACCCGCCGCTGCACCGTCCGCAGCCCCAGGTCCAGCTGCTTGGCCACACTCGCGTCCGTGAGTCCCGCCAGCAGCAGGGAGAGGATCTCCAGGTCCGTCGGGTCCGCACCCGGCCCGTTCTGCTCGCCGATCCCGCTCGCCCCGAGCCGCAGCGGCATGGCGTCCCGCCACACCGCCTCGAACAGGCCCATCAGGGACTCCAGCAGCCCACTGGCGTGGATCACCAGGGCGGCGGGTTCCGCTTGCCGTCCGGTCAGCGGCACCATGGCCAGCGCGGCGTCGGCGACCACCAGCTTCGTCGGCACCCGGTCGACCACCCGGCACTGCTCGTCGCGGCCCAGCGCCGCCGACAGCTCCACGATCCCGTCCGGCTGTGAGAGGACGTCGCGTTCGACGACCACCCGGTAGGTCACGCCCCGCATCGTCGCCCGTTCCTCGGACTCGTTCTCCATGCCGGTGACCGCGATCGGCTTACCGGTGACCAGCGCGCACACCTCCGTCGCGGCGCCCAGCTGCAGCTGGTGGAACCGGTGGGCCACCGCGCTCGCACCCGTCACCACCTCGACCAGGTCGTGCACCGCGGGTTCGGCCGCCTGGGCCCGGTAGTCCTCGGCGAGCAGGGCGGACGCCAGTTCGGCCTGCTCGAGCTCGTGGCGCTGCTGGGTCAGCAGCGCGCCCAGGGCGACGCCCGGCGGGGCGGCGACCCATCGGCCCGCCCGGGACGAGGACTGGGCCACGAGGCCCTGCTGTTCCAGCCGGCGCAGCGCGCGCTCGGTGTCCGCCTCCGGCAGGGCCAGCCGTCGCGCCAGGTCGGAGAGCTCCGCGGCGCCCGTCGCGACCAGCGTCCGGTAGACCGCTTCCTGCCTCTCGTCGAGACCTATCGCTGATAGCATCCTCGGCCCTCCCCGGATCGGTGTCGCACGCTTCCGCGCCCATCGGACGGGTGTGCGGTGGCGGGAAGCGGCCACGGCGTAAACCCGCCGGGCCCATCATGCCCCGTGACACCGGTCTCTCTGGCAATCTGGCGCCACCGCAGCAGCAGCCGCCCCACGGCGGTGGGCAGATCGCGGAGACCGGCCCGCCGGGCGACCTTCCCGTGGGGGGTGGGGACGTCCGGCGGGTCCACCCCGCGCAGGCCGTTTCCGGAAACCCCGCGCAGGCCACTTCCGGACCGGATTTCCGGATGACCCGGTTTCGTATGCCCCGCTCGGTCGACACTAGGGACATGAGCCAGCAGGGTGACAAGCCCGCCGCCCACGAGGACGACTGGTGGCGGGCGCTGTACGACAAGTCCGCGCGGGACACCGGGCCGAGCGGCGCGCCCGACAGTCTCGACGCCCGCTTCGACTCCGTGTCCGACGCGGTGGGCCCGGAGCCGGAGCCGGATCCGGTGGAAGGCCCGGTGGAGGGCGACCACCCGGCGACGGTCGTGCCGCTGCCCGGTCCCCGCCTCCCGGAAGCCGGGCCCGCGCCGGAGCCGCCGGGGCTGCCGCGCACCGTCGCCGTCGGGCGCGCCCCGTGGGAGGCACCCGCAGGGCCCTCCCGGCCGCAGACCTTCGCCGTACGGCAGCCGCCACCGCCGCCGCCCGTACCGTCGGCGGTCCAGCCGCCGGAGCGTCCCACCGTCGGCCACGTCGGGGACCGGCCCCCCACCTACGAGGCCGAACCGGCCGCCCTGCCGGAGTCCGGGGCCGACGCCCTCGACGACCTCGTCCCCGACACCGTCCTGGACGGCGCCCGCTACGGGACGTACACCCTGCGGGCCGCGTCCGTGCGCGGGGACTCGGCCCGCTTCCGCGGGGAACCCCGTCGCGACGCCCTGCTCACCGCGCGTTTCGGCGCCGGGGACGGCGCCCTGGTCCTGGTCGCGGTGGCCGGCGGTGTCCGTGGCGACGGACAGGACCGTCCCGCCGCGGCCGACGCCTGTCGCTGGATCGGCGGAGCCGTCGCCCGCAGCCACGCCCGGCTCTCGGAGGACATACGGGCGGGGCGCAGGGGCGACCTCAAGTCGGGGCTGCACCGTCTCACCGACCGGACCTACGGCAAGCTGCGGGCCCGCGCCGCCGAGCTCGGTCTCGAACCGTCCGCCTACACCGCCGGCCTGCGGTGCCTGCTGCTGCCCGCCGACCCCGAGTGCCGCACCCGGGTCTTCTTCGGCATCGGACCGGGTGGAGTCCTGCGTCTCCGCGACGGGGCGTGGGAGGACCTCGACCCCGAGGTGCGGCCGGCGGCCGGCGGCGCGGCCGACGAACAGGGTCCGGACGGCGACCGGCTGACGATGGATCTGCAGATCACCACGCCCTCGTCCCCCCGGGCCGGGAGCGCACCGCCACCCGCCGAGCCCTTCCGCTTCCGCGCGTCCGTGGCCCGCCCCGGGGACACGCTGCTGCTCTGCGGGAACGGGCTGGCCGAACCGATGCGCGGTGAGCCGGCGCTGGCCGGGGAGCTGGCGCGGCGCTGGTCCTCCGGAGGCCCGCCGGGACTGCCCGCCTATCTCGCCGACATCCAGCTCAGGACGAAGGGGTACGCCGACGACCGTACGGGCGCGGCTGTCTGGGAGGCGTAACCGGGCACACCGTGGATAGATGGAGGCACGGACAGCCGGAGGCAGAGAGGGTGCGCACCCATGGCCAAGCAGAACGTGTCGGAACAGTTCGTCGACATTCTCGTGCGGGCGGGGGTCAAGCGGCTGTACGGCGTCGTCGGTGACAGCCTCAACCCTGTGGTCGACGCCGTCCGGCGTCATTCAGAGGTCGAGTGGATCCAGGTCAGGCACGAGGAGACCGCGGCCTTCGCGGCCGGAGCCGAGGCCCAGATCACCGGCAAGCTGGCCGCCTGCGCCGGATCGTGCGGCCCGGGCAACCTCCACCTCATCAACGGCCTGTACGACGCCCACCGCTCCATGGCCCCGGTGCTCGCCCTCGCCTCCCACATCCCGTCCAGCGAGATCGGCCTCGGCTACTTCCAGGCGACCCACCCCGAGCTGCTCTTCCAGGAGTGCAGCCACTACAACGAGATGATCTCCAACCCGCAGCAGATGCCCCGGCTGCTCCAGACGGCCGTCCAGCACGCGATCGGCCGCGGTGGCGTCAGTGTCGTCTCGATGCCCGGTGACATCGCCTCGCAGCCCGCTCCGGAGAAGTCGATCGAGCACGCCCTGGTCACCTCGCGGCCCACCGTGAGGCCCGGTGACGAGGAGATCGACAAGCTCTGCGCCATGATCGACAAGGCCAAACGGGTGACGCTGTTCTGCGGGAGCGGAACCGCGGGCGCGCATGCCGAGGTCATGGAGTTCGCCGAGCGGGTGAAGGCCCCGGTCGGCCACGCGCTGCGCGGCAAGGAGTGGATCCAGTACGACAACCCGTACGACGTGGGGATGAGCGGGCTGCTCGGCTACGGTGCCGCCTACGAGGCGACCAACGAGTGCGACCTGCTGATCCTGCTGGGCACGGACTTCCCGTACAACGCGTTCCTCCCGAACGACGTGAAGATCGTCCAGGTCGACGTGCGTCCCGAGCACCTGGGCCGGCGGTCCAAACTCGACCTCGCCGTCTGGGGCGACGTACGCGAGACGCTGCGCTGCCTGACCCCGCGCGTGAAGGTCAAGACCGACCGCAAGTTCCTCGACCGGATGCTGAAGAAGCACGCCGACGCGCTCGAGGGCGTGGTCAAGGCGTACACCCGCAAGGTCGACAAGCACGTCCCGATCCACCCGGAGTACGTGGCCTCGGTGCTCGACGAGATCGCCGACGAGGACGCCGTCTTCACCGTCGACACCGGGATGTGCAACGTCTGGGCGGCCCGCTACCTCACGCCCAACGGCAGGCGCCGGGTCATCGGCTCGTTCAGCCACGGCTCGATGGCGAACGCCTTGCCGCAGGCCATCGGAGCGCAGTTCACCGACCGGAACCGGCAGGTCGTGTCGATGTCCGGCGACGGCGGATTCACCATGCTGATGGGTGACTTCCTCACGCTCGTCCAGTACGACCTGCCGGTGAAGGTCGTACTGTTCAACAACTCCTCGCTCGGGATGGTCGAGCTGGAGATGCTGGTGGCGGGGCTGCCGTCGTTCGGCACGACCAACAAGAACCCCGACTTCGCCTCGATCGCACGGGCCGCGGGTGCCTACGGGGTCCGGGTCGAGAAGCCCAAGCAGCTGGAGGGCGCGCTCAAGGACGCCTTCAAGCACAAGGGGCCCGCACTCGTCGACGTGGTCACCGACCCGAACGCCCTCTCCATCCCGCCGAAGATCAGCGCCGACATGGTCACCGGGTTCGCCCTCTCCGCCAGCAAGATCGTCCTGGACGGAGGGGTCGGCAGGATGCTCCAGATGGCCCGTTCCAACCTCCGCAACGTTCCCCGGCCGTGAGCACCGGATCCGGAGGGGCCGCCGGCCGCCCTCGCCGCGGCGGAGGCCCGTGCCGGGCGCGTTCCTGACGCCCGCGCCTCACACCAGCCGTAGTGCCCGGGGGCCGGCCCGGTCCGTGATGATCCCGACGAGGTCGTCGAAGAGGGTCGGGCCGCGGCCGGCCCTCGCCTCGGCCAGCTCGCGCTCGATCCGGGCCCGGTTGGTGGGGTGCGCCCGGGGGAGCAGACCCTCCAGCCGTCGGGCGGTCTCCTCGTGGCCCAGCGCGCGGGCGGAGCGGGCGTGGTCGCGCCACTCGATGACGAACGCGCCGTCCTCAGGGGTGCCGAAGCCGCCGCCGAGACAGTCCGCGAACGCGTCGAGGCTGCGGCCGAAGTAGCCGCCGGGGCCGTTCACCGCCTCGCCCATCACGTCCCAGAAGCTGTCCAGGCCGGTGACCCCGGAGCCTTCGATCACATACGTCACGGTCATACGTGGAGCGTACAAGCGTCATCTATCCCGTCACCGGCCCGAGGGCCCGCGCCGCAGGTGGGGGACTGCGGCGCGGGCCGGTCCGGGGAGCGGTGTCAGCAGCCGTGGTCGACGAGGTCGAAGGACTCGTAGTGGTCCGCCGTGTAGTAGTCCTCCTCGGTCTCCTCGCCCGTCACGATGCGCCGCGCACCGCGGTCGGACGAGCCGGGCGTGATGACCGTGTACTCGTGGTAGTAGCCCGTGCTCTGGCTGGGCAGCAGTGCCTCCCTGTTCTGGAAGACGGTGCCGTCCTGGTCGTACGGGAACGGGCCGCCCGCCTCGATCAGGTCGAGCGTGTCGTGTGCCTGGGACGGCAGCGCGGAGTAGCAGACGCTGCCGACCGCGGTGGTCGAGGGAGCCGTCGCGGCCGACGCGGTGACCGGGCCGCCGACGAGGAGGACGGACAGGAGGGCGGCCGCGCCGCCGAGCGTGGTGATCCGTGGGGGGATTCGCATGCTCACCATGATGACGCGCGTAGATCCCCATCCGTCAACGCCAACACATGTGAATTTTCAGTAAGTTAACCGTGAGTACGAAAATGTGACGAGCCCCCTCGACCGCCCCGGGCGTGCGGGGGGCGCGTTCATGTGTTGACGCCCGATGATGAGTGGCGGCTCCGCTGTGGGGGCATGCATCCCGTGAAGGCGTTCGAGACATGACGTCATGAAACGGAATCAGGGGAGGCCGATTCAGCGTGCGTGCGGGGGACATGGCGATGCGACAGGAGAGCCCGCCGGTGCGGCTGTACCGCAGAGTCGGCCACGCCGACCTCTCGGCCGTCGGGGAGATACGGGCGGCGCTGCGGGACTTCCTCCGGTGCAGGCGCCGGCCGGAGGAGACCGATGTGGCCGAGCTCCTGCTCAGTGAGCTGGTGACGAACGCGCTCATCCACACGAGGAACGGCGCCGTGGTCACGGTGACGTCCATGGCCGCGCGACTGCGGGTGGAGGTGCGTGACTTCACGGCCGGGCAGGAGCCCGCGCCGTACGTACCGAACGCCGACGACGGTACGCACGGCAGGGGACTTCTGCTCGTCCAGAGCCTGGCGGACTCCTGGGGAGTCACGGCCAAGGCGCTGGGCAAGGTGGTCTGGTTCGAACTGAACGTCGTCACACCCTGACGCTCAGCCGAACTGCTGCTCCAGGTCCTTCAGTTTCTGCTCCAGCGAATCGAGCCGGGGCAGGGCCTGGGTGTCGTCCTCGGCGGTGAGGTCGACGGTCGCGGGGTCACCGCTCGTGTTCTGTGCCGACGTACTCCTGGAGTTCGGGCCGTTCACGGCTTGCAGGGACGGCCGGGGGCGCAGCGGCAGTTGCCCCTGCTCCGTTATGGCGGGCTCCGCGACGGCCGGTGGGCCGCCGCCCGGTGCCGGGGCGATGGCCTGGACGTCCACCTGGCGACCGGTCCGGCCGCCGCGCCCCCAGACCCGGTTCTGCCGGTTCAGGGCCTTGATGCGCGCCCGGTCCAGCTTCGCCTGGTCCCTCCGGCGGTGCCGGTCCTGTTCCCTCTCCCGGCGATCCTCGCGTACCTCGTCCACCGCCTCGTCCAGGGTGCGTACGCCCTCGAGGAGCATCAGCGACCAGGCGCCGAAGGTCTCCCTGGGGGCGCGCAGCCACCGCACGATCCGGATCTGCGGCAGCGGGCGGGGCACGAGGCCCTGCTCGCGCAGCGCCGCACGGCGGGTCTGCTTCAGGGCGCGGTCGAACAGCACCGCCGCCGAGAGGGACATGCCCGCGAAGAAGTGCGGGGCGCCCGCGTGGTCCATGCCGCGCGGGGCGTGCACCCAGTTGAACCAGGCGGCCGCCCCGGCGAACGTCCACACCAGGAGCCGCGAGCCCAGAGCCGCGTCACCGTGGCTGGCCTCGCGGACGGCGAGGACCGAACAGAACATCGCGGCCCCGTCGAGGCCGAAGGGTACGAGGTACTCCCAGCCCCCGCTGAGGCTGAGGTTCTGCCGGCCGAAGCCGACGAGGCCGTGGAAGGACAGGGCGGCGGCGACCGCGGCACAGCAGAACAGCAGGACGTAGGAGGCGGTGGCGTAGAGCGCCTCCTTGCGCCTGCGGCGCTCCTCGCTGCGTTCCCAGCTGTCGTCGGCCGCGGCCTTCTCAGCGGCGCGCTTGCCGCGCGCGACCACCGTCACCGCCGCCATGACCCCCACGAGCAGTACGGCGCCCGGAAGCAGCCAGTCAAGCGATATGTCGGTCAGTCTCATGCGCGGTCCCTTGCGTCACGTAGGGCGTTTCGTGCGCCATCGTGACGGAAACATCGCCGCGCTCAGGGGGGTTTCGGGACAAGTGAACGCCATTGGGTCGGCGGGCTTCATCGTTGGGCGGAATCTTTTCGAATGCCCGCCCTGGGAGGCCGAGTTGCGTTCGAATCAGGGTCACCCGAACGGGGGGTGTGAGTCGTCGAACGCCTCAGGTGGCGGGCGTCAGTTTCCGGACGCGGTCCGCGTCGCAGGTGCGCGGGCAGGTGACGCAGGTGTCCTCGGGCCGCAGGGTGTAGAAGAGGCAGCAGCTCGCGCGGTCGCGGGTGGGGAGCGATTCGCCGTTCGGGCCGGTGAGTTCGCGGAAGCCGGCCGTGCCCACGTAGGGCTTGGTGGTGCCCGGCAGCAGCAGTTCCAGCTCCCTCATCGCCCGGCCCTCCTCACCGAGCAGATGGGCGACGTACCAGAGGCCCTCGACGATCTCGTCGGTGGCCATGCCCCACAGGGCCCGCTTCCCGCGCCTCATGCGCGGACGGAAGCCGTCCAGCACCGGGCCGATGTGCTGCGCGACCGCGTCGAGGACCTCGGCCCGCAGGGCCGCCTCGTCGGGCACGACCCGCGCGCCGGGCGTCTCTGCCGCCGGGTCGTCGGGCAGGCAGGCGAACTCGCCGACGCGGAGGGTCAGATGGCCCAGGCCGCGGTGGAAGCTGACATCCGCGACGGGGATCCGCGGCACCCGGCGGTGCGTGAACCACGGCAGGGTCACCAGGAGGCAGGCGGGCCACGCGTAACGGTGCAGCCCGAAGCTCGCCACCACGTCCGGGCGGGCCCGTGTGCCGTAGTCCCGCAGCACCTGCGCCTCGTCCCAGGCCAGGAAGTCGTCCAGCTCGGCTCCGCCCGCCGCCAGCGCGGCGGCACCGACCCAGCCGTCGCCGGAGGGGGCCGCGACGTCGTCGGCGAGCACCTCCGCCCGCAGCCCGGGGAAGACCTCGGCCAGACGTTCGTAAGGCGCCGTCAGCGGGGACGGGGCGGTGGCGGTGAGCAGGGCGGGCACGGTCATTCAGGGACCACCGAATCACGATCTTTTTGCAGGTAAGCCTTACCTTACCCGAAGAGATCGGTGTTTGAACTGCCGCCCGCTCCGCCTATCGTGCACAGGTGGCCCCGCGCGCGCGAGCCGGGCCACCGGTTGGAGGAGGTACCCGTGGAGCAGGGCAGAGCGCGTGAGGACGCGCGGCCGTACGCGCCCTCGGGCACCCCGCAGGACATCCGCGTGCCCGAACAGGCACGCGGCGAACACACCCACGGCGAGCCGTCCGCCCCCCGCACGGTCCAGCGGCACTCCGTGCGGGGCCAGATCCTGGACGCCCTGCGTGCCGCGCTGGTCGGCGGAGAGCTCGCTCCGGGCGAGGTCTACTCCGCCCCCGCGCTCGGAACCCGCTTCGGCGTGTCGGCCACCCCGGTGCGCGAGGCGATGCAGCAGCTGGCCGTCGAGGGCGCCGTCGAGGTCGTGCCGAACCGCGGCTTCCGCGTCAGCACGAGAGGCCCCCGGGAGCTGGCGGAGCTCGCCGAGGTGCGCGCGCTGATCGAGGTCCCCGTCATGCTGCGGCTCGCCCGCACCGTCCCGGCCGCCGGCTGGTGCGCGCTGCGCCCGCTCGCCGACGCCACGGTCGCGGCGGCGGCCGTGGGCGACCGGGCGGCGTACGCCGAGAGCGACCGCGCCTTCCACCGCGCCGTGCTCGCGCTGTCCGGCAACCAGCAGCTCGTGTCGGTCGCCGACGACCTCCACCGCCGCTCCCAGTGGCCGCTGGTCGACGGCCCCGCCGGCCGCGGGGCCGAACTGCTCGCGGACGCCTCGGAGCACACGGCCCTGCTCGACGCGCTCATCGCCCAGGACCTCACCGTGGTGCGGTCCCTCGTGCGTGAGCACTTCAACGGCGCGGACCTCTGACGCGGGCCGGGCCGGGCGGCCCGGTACGTCAGTTCGCCCCGGCGGTCCCGGGGGGCGGTGGATCCAGCCGGGGGGCGAGCCAGGTGGGCACACCGCCCAGCAGCCTGAACAGCCGGCCGGCCTCCGCGCGCAGCCGGGCGGCCGCCTCGGGTTCCGGCTCGGCGTCCGCCAGCGAGATGAGCGCCGGAGCCGTACCCACGAGATAGCCCAGCTCCTCCCTTATCCGCAGCGACTCGGCGAAGCCGTGCCGCGCCTCCGCGCGTTCCCCCTCGCGCAGCGCGAGCGAGGCCAGGTGCCGCCAGGTGAAGGAGAGCAGCAGTTCGTCGCCCCGGTCGGTGGCGCCGGCGTGCGCCCGGCGGTAGGCGGCGCGGGCGGCCTGGGGCGAGTCGGCGATGTTCTGCGCGATCAGGCCCCGGCGGAAGTCCAGCAGCGGACGGCCGGATGCGGAGGGCGGCAGCAGGGCGGCGGCCCTGCTGAGAGCCACGCTGGCCTCGTCGGCCCGGTCGCGCGCACCGAGCAGGGTGGACGCGTAGGCGAGGTAGCCGCGCTCGCACGCCGCCGCCCCGCGCTCGGAGTCGTCCTGGGCGAGGGCCTCGGCGGTGCGCAGCGCGTCCTCGGCGTCGGTCCAGCCGGTACCCGTGTAGAGGCACCGCTCGGTGAGGAGCGAGGTCCGCTGGAGGGCGGCCGCGGCGTCGGTGGCCGCCTGCGGTCCGAGGAGCGCGGCCGCGTCCGTCCAGCAGGCCCGCGAGCGCAGCCGCCATACCGCGGTCTGGAGCGGCGGATCGTCATCTGCTGTCGTTCCGGAACCAGACATGGCGGTATGCGCCACATTGCCCTCCCCGAGCGCGCCATCGAGCTGTGGAGGCCTGCCGGCGAAAGCCGGTCGGCCAGGGTCTGCGCGCATCTCAGCACGGAATGGCACGCCGGGCCAAGGGGTGGGATCAATGTCAGGTGAAAGATTTCACAATCGCCCGGAGCCCCGCAGGGCCGTGATACGCCCGGACGTCAGCTCATACGCAGGGCGAGGAAGAAGTCGAGCTTGTCCTCGAGGCGCGAGAGGTCACGTCCCGTCAACTGCTCGATACGTCCGACGCGGTAGCGCAGTGTGTTGACGTGGAGGTGCAGCCGGGCCGCGCAGCGGGTCCAGGAGCCGTCGCAGTCCAGGAAGGCCTCCAGCGTCTCGATCAGCTCCGCGCGGTGCCGACGGTCGTAGTCGCGCAGCGGGTCCAGCAGCCGCGCCGTGAAGGCGCGGCGGACGTCGTCCGGGACGAAGGGCAGCAGCAGGACGTGCGAGGCGAGCTCGTGGTGGCCGGCCGCGCAGACCGCGCCCGGCCGGGCCGCGGCGACCCGGCGGGCGTGCCGGGCCTCCTCCAGCGCGCCGCGCAGCCCCTCGGCGGAGTGCACGGCCGCGCTGACACCCAGTGTCAGCCGCCCGTCGTCGCCGAGTCCGGCGGAGAGAGGCTCCCGGACGGCGTCGAGGAGCGCGTCGGCGTGCAGCGCGGCCTCCAGCTGCTCCGCGTCGGCGGACTCCGCCGACGCGCCGGCCTCTTCCGGGGGCCGGGAGGCGAGCGCCGTCAGCGGGACGAGGGCGACGGCCTCCTCCCCGGCGTACGCCACGGCGATCCGGTCCGCGGAGTCGGGGCCCGTCACCGTCGGGTCGACGAGGATCTCCTCCAGCAGGGCCTGCGCGGCCCGGCCGGCCGGCTGCGCCGTGTCCTCCCGCGCCCACTCGACGCGGGCCACCACCACCTGCCAGTGCGGCGCGGTGCCCAGCCCCGGCAACAGGACCGGGGCGGCCACCCGCAGCCGGGCGGCGATCTCGGCGGGGGCGGCGCCCGTCTGGACCAGCTCCAGGACCTCCTGGGCGAGTCTGCGGCGTACCGCGCGTGCGGCGTCGCGGCGGTCCCGCTCGACCGCGATGAGCTGAGTGACGCCCTGGAGCAGGTCCAGCCGGGCGGCCGGCCAGTCCCCGGCGTCCGCCGCCACGGCCAGCAGCCAGTCCGAGAGCACCGACTCACGCACATCGGGGGACGGGACGGGCAGCGCCGCGCGGCCGGTGTTCCGGATCGGGAACAGCGAATATGCGGTGCCGTCCACCTCCGCGGGGTGCGGCCCGGGGCGGCCGGTGCGGGTCGCCGCGAGGTGCAGACCGGCCAGCCGCGCGCCCACCCGCGGTGGCAGGGCCTCGCCGGCTCCGGCGATCTGCCGGCCGGTGGGGGACAGGACCCAGGCACGCAGGTCCAGGTCGGAGGTGAGCAGGTCGAGGACCACCTCGGGGCCGCCGCCCGCCGGGCCCGAGGTCATCAGCCTGCGGTGGCGGTCGACGACCGCGGCGAGGTCCCCGGCCCGCTCGCCGGAGACCTGGCGCACCACGTGTTCGGTGATCGTCGCGAATGCCACCGTCTCGTTGACCGCGAAGAGCGGCAGCCGGTTCCGCAGGCACGCCTCGACCAGGTCGTCGGGGACGGCCCCGAGCTCCGCCTCACCCGCGGCCAGACCCGCCACCCCGGCGTTCGTCAGGAGCCGTACGAACGGCTCGGAGTCCGACGCGTCCCGGCGCCAGGCCAGTCCCGTGAGGACCAGCTCACCGCCGGAGAGATAGCGGCTGGGGTCGCGCAGGTCGGTGGTCATGACGCCCCGGACCGAACGGTCCAGCTCGTCCTCGCCGCCGAGCAGCCGCAGGCCCAGCGCCTCGGTGTCCAGCAGTGCGCGCAGCCGCATCGTCGATTGCCGCCGATCTCTTCGTGGGTGCGGTGGGACGGCGGAGTCTCCTGTGAATTGCGGTGAGGTTACCGCGACCCGCCATTCGTTCGAATCTACAAGACGGGAACGGGGACCAGCCAATTCCTTCATGGTTTCGGTGACTGCACCGAGTGGAGCAAGGCTTGTGTACTGGGCCACACACCGCGTCAACAACACAGGAACGGCCTCCGTCGCAGCACGGCGGGCCGACGGGCCGGCCGTCCCCAGCCCCAGCCGAACGACCCGACCGAGAAGAAGAAGAGAGCCACTCATGGACTTCCTTCGCCCCGCCAGCTGGGAGGAGGCGCTCGCCGCCAAGGCCGAGCACCCGACGGCTGTGCCCATCGCGGGTGGCACCGACGTGATGGTCGAGATCAACTTCGACCACCGGCGGCCCGGACACCTCATGGACCTGAACCGCATCGGTGAGCTGTCCGAGTGGCAGGTCGGCCCGGACAGCGTGCGTCTCGGGGCCTCCGTGCCCTACAGCGCCGTCATGGAGAACCTGCGGACCGAGCTGCCCGGGCTCGCCCTCGCCTCGCACACCGTCGCCTCGCCGCAGATCCGCAACCGCGGCGGCGTCGGCGGAAACCTGGGCACCGCATCACCCGCCGGGGACGCCCACCCGGCGCTGCTCGCCGCGGGCGCCGAGGTCGAGGCCGCGTCCGTACGGGGGACGCGGATGATCCCGATCGACGACTTCTACACCGGCGTCAAGCGCAACGCCCTCGCCCCGGACGAGCTCATCCGGGCCGTGCACATCAGGAAGGCCGACGGCCCCCAGCAGTACTCCAAGGTGGGCACCCGCAACGCGATGGTCATCGCCGTCTGCGCCTTCGGCCTCGCGCTCCACCCCGGAAGCCGCACCGTGCGCACCGGCATCGGCTCCGCCGCCCCGACCCCGGTCCGGGCGAAGGAGGCCGAGGACTTCCTGAACGCCGCGCTGGAGGAGGGCGGGTTCTGGGAGAGCGGCAAGATCATCACCCCGTCCGTGGCCAAGCAGTTCGCCCAGCTCGCGGCCGGGGCCTGCAACCCCATCGACGACGTACGGGGAACCGCCGCCTACCGCCGGCACGCCGTCGGCATCATGGCCCGCCGCACGCTGGGCTGGACCTGGGAGCAGTACCGCGGAGCGGGACGCACCCTCGAAGGAGCTGCTTGATCATGCGAGTGAACTTCACGGTCAACGGCCGTAAGCAGGAGGCGGACGACGTGTGGGAGGGCGAGTCCCTGCTGTACGTCCTGCGCGAGCGCATGGGCCTGCCCGGTTCCAAGAACGCCTGCGAACAGGGCGAATGCGGCTCCTGCACGGTCCGCCTCGACGGTGTGCCGGTCTGTTCCTGTCTCGTCGCGGCAGGCCAGGCGGAAGGACGCGAGATCGTCACCGTCGAGGGGCTGGCGGACTACGCCCGGCACCGCGACGACGCCCACCCCGGCGCGGGCTGCGCCGCCGGCACCTGCGGCACCTCGCTCGACGCCGCCCGGCGGTGGCAGGCCGGGCCCGCCGACGCGCAGAGCGCCGAGGCCGCCGAACTCTCCCCGATCCAGCAGGCGTTCATCGACGCAGGCGCGGTCCAGTGCGGCTTCTGCACCCCCGGCCTGCTGGTCGCGGCGGACGAGCTGCTGGAGACGCGTCCCTCGCCCTCCGACCAGGACATCCGCGAGGCACTCTCCGGCAACCTCTGCCGCTGCACCGGTTACGAGAAGATCCTCGACGCGGTCCGCCTCGCGGCCGCCCGTCAGGAAGAGGCGGTCCGATAGCCATGGCGCTGCACCCACGAGCCGCGTCCGTACCGGCCGGCACCCCCACCAGGATCACCCAGGGGTCGCAGACCCGGGGTGGCATCGGCGAGTCCACCCTGCGCCCCGACGGCACCCTCAAGGTCACCGGCGAGTTCGCGTACTCCTCGGACATGTGGCACGAGGACATGCTGTGGGGCCACACGCTCCGCTCCACCGTCGCCCACGCCGAGATCCGCTCCGTCGACATCGGCGAGGCCCTCGCCACCCCCGGCGTGTACGCCGTCCTCACCTACGACGACCTGCCCGCCGAGATGAAGAACTACGGGTTGGAGATCCAGGACACCCCCGTCCTCGCCCACGGCAAGGTCCGCCACCACGGTGAACCCGTGGCACTGGTCGCCGCCGACCACCCCGAGACCGCGCGCCGCGCCGCCGCCAGGATCCGTATCGACTACGCGGAACTGCCGGTCGTCACGGACGAGGCGTCCGCGACGGCGCCCGGCGCGGTGCTCGTCCACGAGGGCCGCACCGACCACCACATCGGGCACGTGCCGCACCCCAACATCGTCCACCGCCAGCCCATCGTCCGGGGCGACGCCGACGGGGCCGCCGCGCGGGCCGACGTGATCATCACCGGCGACTACGTCTTCGGCATGCAGGACCAGGCCTTCCTCGGCCCGGAGTCCGGCCTCGCCGTACCGTCCGAGGACGGCGGTGTGGAGCTGTACGTCGCCACCCAGTGGCTGCACTCGGACCTCCGCCAGATCGCCCCCGTCCTCGGCCTGCCCGAGGACAAGGTCCGCATGACGCTCTCCGGCGTCGGCGGCGCCTTCGGCGGACGCGAGGACCTGTCGATGCAGATCCACGCCTGCCTGCTCGCGCTGCGCACCGGCAAGCCGGTCAAGATGGTCTACAACCGCTTCGAGTCCTTCTTCGGACACGTCCACCGCCACCCCGCGAAGCTCCACTACGAGCACGGTGCCACCAAGGACGGCAAGCTCACCCACATGAAGTGCCGGATCGTGCTGGACGGCGGTGCCTACGCCTCCGCCTCCCCGGCCGTCGTCGGCAACGCCTCCTCGCTCGCGGTCGGACCGTACGCGGTCGAGCACGTCGACATCGAGGCGATCGCCCTCTACTCCAACAACCCGCCCTGCGGCGCCATGCGCGGCTTCGGAGCGGTCCAGGCCTGCTTCGCCTACGAGGCCCAGATGGACAAGCTCGCCGCCGCCCTGGACATGGACCCGGTCGAACTCCGGCAGCTGAACGCCATGGAGCAGGGCACCCTGCTCCCCACCGGACAGGCCGTCGACTCGCCGGCCCCGGTCGCCGAGCTGCTGCGCCGCGTCAAGGCGAGGCCCCTCCCGCCCGAGCGGCAGTGGCTCGCGGCCGACGCCGACGGCAGCTCCGTCGACGTACGCGCCCTTCCCGGAGGCCTGTCCAACACGACCCACGGCGAAGGTGTCGTGCGGGGTGTGGGCTACGCCGTCGGGCTGAAGAACGTCGGCTTCTCCGAGGGCTTCGACGACTACTCCACCGCCCGGGTGCGGATGGAGGTCATCAACGGGGAACCGGTCGCGACCGTGCACACCGCGATGGCCGAGGTCGGCCAGGGCGGCGTCACCGTCCACGCCCAGATCGCCCGCACCGAACTGGGCGTCAACCAGGTGACCATCCACCCGGCGGACACCCGGGTCGGCTCGGCCGGCTCCACCTCCGCCTCCCGGCAGACGTACGTCACCGGGGGCGCCGTGAAGCACTCCTGCGAAGCCGTCCGGGAACGGGTCCTGGAGATCGGCCGCCGCAAGTTCGGCACGTACCACCCCGCCTGGGCCACCGCCGAACTCCTCCTGGAGGGCGGCAAGGTCGTCACCGACGGGGGTGAGGCGCTCGCCTCGCTGGCCGACGTGCTGGAGGACGAGGCGGTCGACGTCGAGCTGGAGTGGCGCCACCGGCCCACCGAACCCTTCGACCTGCGCACCGGGCAGGGCAACGGCCACGTCCAGTACTCCTTCGCCGCACACCGCGCGGTCGTGGAGGTCGACACCGAACTCGGCCTGGTCAAGGTCATCGAGCTCGCCTGCGCCCAGGACGTCGGCAAGGCGCTCAACCCGCTGTCGGTCGAGGGCCAGATCCAGGGCGGCACCACCCAGGGGCTGGGGGTCGCCGTCATGGAGGAGATCATCGTCGACCCGAAGACGGCGAAGGTGCGCAACCCCTCCTTCACCGACTACCTGATCCCCACCATCCTCGACACCCCGACCATCCCGGTCGACGTGCTCGAACTCGCCGACGACCACGCCCCCTACGGGCTGCGCGGCATCGGCGAGGCCCCGACCCTGTCGTCCACCCCGGCCGTCCTCGCGGCGATCAGGAACGCGACGGGCCTCGAGCTCAACAGGACCCCGGTGCGCCCCGAGCACATCACCGGGACCTGACGGCTCCGCCGAAGACCCTCCGGGCGGTGCGCACCTGCCGTGAACGTCACACTTCCCCGCGCCGCGCGCCGTCCGGAGTCACCGCACCAACCGCACCGACCGCACCATCCGTACGAAGAGTTCGTCTCGGGCCGTCCCCCGGGTCGTGCGCCTCGCGCTCATCCCAAATCCCGCAGTCAACACAGCTCCACGCGGGTGCCCCTGTGAACCTTGGGAGTCAGGCAACATGACCCAGCAGTCCGTGGAACCCAGGACAGGCGCGGAGGACGCGGGCCCCGGCTCGCGCGTCCCCGCCGGACGGTCCTGGCTCGACCGGTACTTCCACATATCCGAACGCGGATCGACCGTCGCACGCGAAGTGCGCGGCGGCGTCACGACCTTCATGGCCATGGCGTACATCCTTCTGCTCAACCCGCTCATCCTCGGCGGCGAGGACGTCGACGGCCAGGTGCTCGGCCGGTCGGGGCTGATCACCGCCACCGCCCTCGCGGCGGCGGCCACCACCCTGCTGATGGGCTTCGTCGGCAAGGTGCCGCTGGCGCTCGCCGCCGGGCTGAGCGTGTCCGGCGTGCTCGCGTCGCAGGTGGCGCCGGTCATGACCTGGCCGCAGGCCATGGGCATGTGCGTGATCTACGGGCTGGTGATCTGCCTGCTCGTCGTCACCGGCCTCCGTGAAATGATCATGAACGCCATCCCGCTCGCCCTGAAACACGGCATCACCATCGGGATCGGCCTCTTCATCGCCCTCATCGGCCTCTTCAAGGCCGGCTTCGTCCACCAGGGCACCGCGACCCCGCTGTCCCTCGGCCCCGCCGGTGAACTCGCCGGCTGGCCCGTCCTCGTCTTCGCCGTCACCCTGCTGCTGATCTTCGTGCTGCAGGCGCGCGACGTCCCCGGCGCCATCCTGATCGGCATCGTCGTCGGCACCCTGGGCGCGCTCGTCGTCAACGCCGTCTGCGACATCGACCCGAAGGCGTGGAGCAGTGGCCCGCCCGAACTGAGCGGCGGCGCGGTCTCCTCGCCCGACTTCTCGCTCTTCGGGAACGTCGAGTTCGGCGGCTGGGGCGACGTCGGCGTGATGACCGTCGGCCTGATCGTCTTCACACTCGTCCTGGCCGGCTTCTTCGACGCGATGGCCACCATCATCGGAGTCGGTACGGAGGCGAAGCTCGCGGACGACAAGGGCCGCATGCCCGGCCTGTCGAAGGCCCTGTTCATCGACGGCGCGGGCGGGGCGATCGGCGGCGTCGCCGGAGGCTCCGGCCAGACCGTGTTCGTCGAGTCGGCGACCGGCGTCGGCGAGGGCGCCCGTACCGGGCTCGCCTCGGTCGTCACCGGGCTCTTCTTCGCCGCCTGCCTCTTCTTCACCCCGCTCACCGCGATCGTGCCGGCCGAGGTCGCCTCCGCCGCCCTGGTCGTCATCGGCGCCATGATGATGCAGAACGCCCGGCACGTGGACTGGGCGGACCGCTCGGTCGCCGTCCCGGTCTTCCTCACCGTCGTCCTGATGCCGTTCACCTACACCATCACCACCGGGGTGGCCGCGGGCGTCATCTCGTACGCGGCCATCAAGCTCGCCCAGGGCAGGGCCCGTGAGGTCGGCGTCTTCATGTGGGTCCTGACGCTGGTCTTCGTCGTGTACTTCGCCCTCCATCCCATCGAGAGCTGGCTGGGCGTCAGCTGACGCCCGCCACGCCCCCGCACATCGGTCAGAACGGAGACACGCCATGCTGGACATCGCCGAGGAGCTCCACCGGTGGGCCGGGCAGGGACGCTCGTTCGCCGTGGCCACCGTGGTGGCCGTCGGCGGCAGCGCGCCCCGGCAGCCCGGTGCCGCCCTCGCCGTGGACAGTGACGGCACGGCTGTCGGCTCGGTCTCCGGCGGATGCGTGGAGGGCGCGGTGTACGAGCTGTGCCGGCAGGCGATCGAGGACGGCACGACCGTCCGCGAACGCTTCGGCTACAGCGACGACGACGCCTTCGCCGTCGGCCTGACCTGCGGAGGCGTCATCGACATCCTGGTGACCCCGGTGCGCGCGGACGACCCCGCGCGCCCGGTGTTCGCCGCCGCGTTCGCCGCCGCCGCCGAAGGGCGCGCGGCGGCGGTCGCCCGCGTCACCGAAGGGCCCGCCGAACTGCTCGGCCGGCCCCTGCTCGTCCACCCCGACGGCGCGTACGCCGGCGGGCTCGGCGGACCCGCCGAGCTCGACCGCACGGCTGCCGCCGAGGCCCGCGCGATGCTCGACACCGGATGCACCGGGGAACTCGTCATCGGCGCCGAGGGCACCCGCTGCGGCAGCCCGCTGACCCTGCTCGTCGAGTCGAGCGTCCCGCCGCCCCGGATGATCGTCTTCGGGGCCATCGACTTCGCCGCCGCACTGGTGCGGGCCGGGCGCTTCCTCGGCTACCGCGTCACCGTCTGCGACGCCCGCCCCGTCTTCGCCACCGCGGCCCGTTTCCCCGAGGCCGACGAGATCGTCGTCGACTGGCCGCACCGCTACCTCGCCGGCACCGAGGTGGACGCGCGCACGGTGCTCTGCGTCCTCACGCACGACCCCAAGTTCGATGTCCCCCTGCTGGAACTGGCGTTGCGGCTGCCGGTCGCCTACGTCGGAGCGATGGGCTCCCGCCGTACCCATCTGGAGCGCGACGAGCGGCTTCGTGAGGCGGGTGTCACCGACCGCCAACGGGCCGCGCTGCACTCACCGATCGGGCTCGACCTCGGCGCGCGTACGCCCGAGGAGACGGCTCTCTCCATCGCGGCGGAGATCGTCGCCGACCGGCGTGGCGGCACCGGACTGCCGCTGAAGGGCGCGCACACCCCGATCCATCACGAGAGCGGACCCGCGCCGGTCCCGGTGGCCTGAACCGCGCGGTCGTCGGCCGTCCACCCCGGGCGGATTGCCGCCACGGCGGTTTCACGCCAGGGGTGAAGCCGTCCGCGGCCCCGGATTTACCGGTAGATCAGCTGCATGACATTTTCCCTCTCCTCCGTTTCCGGCCGGGCGAGACCCGCTCGCGCGGGACGCAGGGCTCTGCTCATAGCGACCTCCGTCGCCCTCGTGAGCGGCGTCATGCTCCCCGCGGCGGGCCCCGCCACCGCCGCCCCCGAGCCGTCGGCCACCCGGGACCGCCCCGTACCCGAGGTCCGCGACCACGCCATCACGCTGGTCACCGGCGACGTCGTCCACTGGACGGACGGCGTGGGCGGACAGGACACCGTCACCGTCGACCGCCCCGAGGGCGCCACCGGCGGCGTGCACGTGCGACAGGCGGGGGAGGACCTCTACGTCATCCCCGACGAGGCGAGCGCCCTCCTGGCCGCGGAGAAGCTGGACCGCCGACTGTTCAACATCTCGACACTCGTCGAGATGGGCTACGACGACCGTCGCTCCGGCGGCATCCCCCTGATCGCCACCTACGCGGCGGGCACGGGGCGTTCGCTGCCCACCGCCCCACGCGGCAGCACGAAGGTCCGCACCCTGGAGTCGGTCCACGGCATGGCGCTCAAGGCGGGCAAGGACGACGCCCGCGCCTTCTGGAACGACATCACCCGTACGCGGAAGAGCCGTTCGCTGGACGGCGGCATCGCGAAGCTCTGGCTCGACGGAAAGGTCGAGGCGGCGCTCAAGGACTCCGTCCCGCAGGTGAACGCACCGCAGGCCTGGGCGGAGGGCTTCGACGGCAAGGGCACCACGGTCGCCGTCCTGGACACCGGCATCGACGCGACGCACCCGGACGTCAAGGACCGCGTCAAGCAGTCCAGGAGCTTCGTCCCCGGTGAGGAGGTCGTCGACGGGAACGGCCACGGCACGCACGTCGCCTCCACCATCGCGGGCTCGGGCGCGGCGTCGGACGGCGCCAACAAGGGCGTGGCCCCCGCCGCCGACCTGATCGTCGGGAAGGTCCTGAGCAACGAGGGGTCCGGCGCCGACTCGGGCATCATCGAGGCCATGGAGTGGGCGAAGGCCGAAGGCGCCGACGTCGTCTCCATGAGCCTCGGATCCAGCATCCCGGACGACGGCGGCGACCCGATGGCGCAGGCCGTCGACGCCCTGTCCGCCGACGGAGGCCCGCTCTTCGTGATCGCCGCGGGCAACGCCTACGGCGCGGGCACCATCGGCTCGCCCGGCTCCGCCGCGAGCGCGCTCACCGTCGCCGCCGTCGACAAGCAGGACAGGCGGGCCGACTTCTCCTCCATGGGCCCGCTCGTGCGCTCCTACGGCCTGAAGCCCGACCTGTCCGCCCCCGGCGTCGACATCAACGCCGCCGCCTCCCGGTCGGTCCCCGGCATCGACGGCATGTACCAGTCGATGTCGGGCACCTCGATGGCCACCCCGCACGTCGCCGGAGCCGCCGCCGTCCTGAAGCAGCGTCACCCCGAGTGGTCCGGTCAGCGCATCAAGGACGCGCTGATGAGCTCGTCGAAGCTGCTGCCCGACCACACGCCGTACGAGCAGGGCACCGGCCGCCTCGACGTGAAGGCCGCCGTCGACACGGCGATCGAGGCCACCGGCTCCGTCGAGGTCGCGTCGTACGACTGGCCGCACAGCGCCCAGGACGCGGTCGCCGAGCGCACCCTCACCTACCGCAACACGGGCGACGAGGACGTCACGCTGAAGCTGGCGACCGACACGGACGCCGCCGCCTACACGCTGTCCACGCCCGAGCTGACCGTCCCGGCCGGTTCCACCGCGGCGGCCGTCCTCTCGATCGACCCGTCGAGGATCGCGAACGACACCCGCTTCTCCGGCCAGGTGCTCGCCACCGACCCGTCAGGCGCCACGGTGGCGCACACCGGCTTCGCCGTGAACAAGGAGCGGGAGCTCCACGACCTGACGCTCCGTCTGCGGGACCGGGACGGCGAGCCGATGGACGGAACCGTGGTGCTCGCCGCGCTCGGGGACACCGAACTCGGCCTGGTCCAGGTCTCCAGTGAGACCACCCTGCGGCTGCCCCCGGGCAACTACACCGCCTGGACCTCGGCCGACGTCGACGGCGACCGCTCCGACTCGAAGGCCGTCGCGTTCCTCTCGGCCCCCGAGACGATCCTGGACAAGGCCACCACCGTCACCCTCGACGCCTCGAAGGCCCGCAGGGTGAGCGTGCGCACCCCGCAGGAGACCGAGACCCGCCAGCTGCGCTACGACATGGCCCGCACCTCCCCCGAGGGCGTGGTCCAGCGGGACGCCTACCAGATCCCGCTGACCTACGACCAGTTGTGGGCGAGCCCCACGAAGAAGGTCACCCAGGGCGACTTCAGCTTCCTGACCCGCTGGCGCCAGGGCGAGGAACTGATCGACCTCACCGCCGACGGCCGCGACGTCCCGGTCACGGTGCAGAGCGGCTCGTCCGTCGCCGAGGACAGCGAGCAGAAGCTCACCGGGGTCTTCGCCGGCAACGGCGCGGCCGCCGACTACCAGGGCCGCGCCGTCAAGGGCAAGGCCGTCGTCGTCACCCGCAGCGACACCGTCCCGCCCGCCGAGCGGCTGGCCAACGCCCTCGCGGCGGGCGCCAAGGCGCTCTTCGTCGTCAACGACGCCCGCGGAGTCGCGATGGAGAGCTACGCGCCGTACGGCGAGGAGACCACCATCCCGGTCGCCTCGGTGCGCAAGGGCGCCGGCGGGACGCTGATCGAGGCGGCGCGACACGGCAGGAAACTCTCCGTCGACCAGCGGAAGTTCGCGTCGTACGTCTACGACCTGGTGGACCGTCACGACGGGACCGTTCCCGACCGCTCCCTGGCCTTCGCCCCGTCGGCCCGTCAGCTGGCGAAGGTGGAGAACACCTTCTACGGCCACAAGGCGACCCTGGGCGGCGGCTACCGCTACGACATCCCGGACTACGGCCCCGGCATCGGCTTCGAGGAGTACGAGAAGTTCCCGGGCACCCGCACCGAGTGGGTCACCCCGCTGCCGGGCGACTCCTTCTGGTACGAGAACCACTCCGTGCTGAACGCCGACGCCTCCGACACGGCGCACGAGATGCGCAGCGCCGAGCTCGACCACACGGCCGGCCGCACCTACCGCGCCGACTGGTTCGCCCCGGTGACCGGCCCTCGGCTGGGAACGGCCTACTGGGGACCGTTCCGTACCGCCGACAACGACGTGCAGTTCAACATCACGCCGTGGACGGACTCGGGCGAGGGCCACTCCGGCTCGATGCCCGCGGACGAGTACGACACCACGTCCTTCGCCTTCCACCAGGGCGACACCCTGCTCAAGAAGGGTGCGGGCCGGGCCGGTTACGTCTGGGACCTGCCGGCCGGGAAGCTCCCGTACCGCCTGGTCATCGACTCGGAGCGGGACGCGGCCACCTGGAAGACCTCCACACGGACGCACACCGAGTGGAACTTCCTCTCGGGCGCTCTGCCGGACGGCACGGAGCGGGCCGACATCCCGCTGCTCCAGCTGGACTACGAGGTGGACACCGACCTGGCGGGTGACGTCAGGGCCGGCCGGACGATCGAGGTCGGCCTGGCGTCCGGCACCCAGGCATGGCTCGACGGCGCGGTGAAGGCCACGCGGGCCTCGCTGTCCGTCAGCTACGACGAGGGCGCGTCCTGGAGTGCGGCGGAACTGCGCAAGGGGTCGGCGGGGCGGTGGACCGCGAAGCTGCGGACACCCGCGAAGGGCGCGTCCTCGGTCTCCCTCAGGGCACACACCGAGGGCCCGGGCGGACTGGCCGTCGACCAGGAGATCATCAAGGCCTTCGGCCTGAAGTGACCCGCTGAACGGCCCGGTCGCAGTGGTCCCGCATCCGCGCGTGGGGTGCGGGACCACCGCGTCGTGCGAGGACACGTCCCCGCCGGGCTCCGTTCCTCACCCGCGGCGGGCGGCCTTCTCCTGTGCCTTGCGCCGTGCGACGGTGTACGTCGACCAGTCGCCCCGGTGCCGGTCGCACCGGGAGGCGTCCTTCATCGCCAGCCGTCGGCAGCGCGTGCCCTTCAGGGTGGGTGCTCCGCACCTCGACTGCGTACGAGCCATGTTCCGACCGCCCTCCGAGTCCCGTCGGCGGGGTGCCGACGGGACTCAGACTCGCCCTTGGGGGTGGTGCCGGGGAAGGCGCACCGGCCCCTTCCGGATGCGCTCCGGAGCACACGGGCGGCCGGCACCGCTCGGAGTGCCGTGTCTCCGGCTCCGGGGCGGCCGGCCGGCCGTGCGCGGGGGAGGGGGTCAGCGCCCGGACTGCAGGGCGGCCCAGGTACCGGCGCCGACGCTGCCGTCGACCGCGAGGTTCCGCGAGCTCTGGTAGTCGCGGACCGCCTTGTCCGTGTTCGTGCCGAAGGCCCCGTCGGCGGCGACGGTCCTGCCCAGCGCCGCGGTCAGTGCCCGTTGCAGCCGCTTCACCGCGTCGCCCGAGGCGCCGGTGTCCAGCGCCGGAGTGGTGCCGGCCGAGAGCAGGGCGGTCCAGGTCCTCGGGCCGACCGTGCCGTCGGCGTCGAGACCACGCGCGGTCTGGAAGGCGCGTACGGCGTTCCCGGTGGCGGTGCCGAACACGCCGTCCTCGGCGCCCGCTCGGTAGCCCTGCTGGTTGAGCAGCGTCTGGACGGCCTTCACCTGGGATCCCGTCGAGCCGCTCTTCCGGGTCGTGTACGACGCGAAGCTCAGTCCGTCGGCGGAGCCGGTGGCGCCTTTGACGAGCTGCATGTAGTAGGTCCAGTTCCAGTTGGCACCCGGGTCGGTGTGGTCGTTGCCGGGTGCCTCGCTGTGCCCGATGACGTGCGAGCGGTCCTTGGGGATGCCGTACCGGTCGCACAGGTACTTCGTCAGTGCCGCCGACGAGCGGTACATCGGGTCGGTGAACCACGTCGGGTCGTCGATGAAGCCCTCGTGCTCGATACCGAGCGACGAGGCGTTGGCGCTCTTGGCGTGGTACGCGGTGTCCTTGTCCCGCACCATCTGGGTGACCTGGCCGTCCGAGGAACGGACCACGTAGTGGGAGCTGACCTTCGAGGTGGCGTTCTGGAACCAGCTGATGGTCCCGGCGTACGAGCCCTGGGTGACGTGGATGACCACCTTGTCCACCGTCGCCGTGCGGCCCGTCGCGAAGTTGGCGGAGTTGGCGGCCACCCAGAGGGCCGGCGGATAGTCCGGGCTCTGGGCGGTGATGTCGGCCTTCGCGAAGGGTCCCTTCTCGGGGGAGACCGGCCGGGAGGTGACCGAGACCTGTTCGCCCCCCGCCACGGTGGCCCGCAGCCCCTCCGCGAGGAAGGTGTAGACCGTGTCCGCGTAGAGCGCGGCGACCGCGCCCTCGGCTCCGCTGTAGCGGGCGACGACCGGGTACCAGGCGTCGATGTCCGCCCGGTCGGCCGTGTCCAGGCCCAGTGTGTCGGCGTGGTCCCGCAGGACGGCCGCGCCGCCCAGGATGTTCGTCCCGGTGTCCTTGCGGAGATCGGCCGTGGACTCGCCCGTCAGCGCCGAGGCCTTCTCGAGCGAGTGGTTGACGGGGTTGCTGACCAGGTGCATCACGCCGTAGCCGTTGTCCTGGCTGGGAAGCCCGGCGTGGCCGTTCAGATGGGTCTCCCCGTAGCCGACGGCGGCGAGCAGGTCGCGCGGTACGCCGTACTCCTCGGCGGCCCGGTCGAAGGCCTGGTTCATGGAATCCGCGTCGGCGGGGGCGGCTGCGGCCGGACGGCCGGCGACGAGGGCGGTGACGGTCAGCGAGGCCAGAACGGCGGCGCGGCCTCGGGTGTGGCCGGCGGGACGTCGGGGCATACCTGCTCCAGGTCTGTGGGGGAGGGAGAGGCCCTCCGGACCCGGTGGGGTGGGCCGAGGGCGTCCGAGCCCGCACAGGCTATCCAGCCGCCCCGGACCTGACAACGACGTCTGCCCGTGTCCAACTCGCCTTCACTCCAATGGAGTTGGCCGTCCCACATGTGCCGTGCGGGCGGGCCGCACCCCGTGCGGACGTAACGGCCCGCCGCTGCCGCTACCAGCGGTTCCGGTGGATCACGTCGGCCACCGGACGGCGCCGGACGGGGCCGAAGTTGCCCTGGGGCCACCCCACCGGAATGGCGGCGAAGGTGTGTGTGTCCGAGGGGATGCCGAGTGCCTTCTTCCACTCCTGCTCCAGCATCAGGTGCCAGATGGTCAGGTTGGCCGCCAGCCCCAGCGCCCGTGCGGCGAGCAGCAGGTTCTGGACGCCCGGGTAGACGCAGGAGCCCTCCGCGAGTGCCTGGAACCGCGTCTGGGTGCTCGACATGTGCTCGAGGCCGGCGGGGCCGAGCGACGCGGCGTAGACGCCCAGGCCCTCCTCGTCGAACTGCGCCTCCGGGAACTTGTAACAGGGGATGATCAGTGCCGGGGTGTCCGCGAAGTGGTCGCGCTGGTACTCGATCGCCGCCACCATCCGCCCGTACGCGGCGTCGTCCATGCCCTTCGGCGCGTGCTTGCCGGTCGTCGCGAGATAGGCGTCCACGCAGCGCTTCCAGAGGGGAGCGAGGTCCGCCATCACCGCGCGGTCGGTGACGACGACGTACTCGTACGCCTGCATGTTGCCGCCGCTCGGCCCCCAGACCGCGGCCTGTACGAGCCGGTCGATCGTCTCGTCCGGGACGGCGTCCGGCCTGAGGCGGCGCATCGCGCGCATGGTGGCCATGGTCGGGAAGAGGGCGGGCCCGTCAAGGGCGGGCGCGTCGGAGTACACCGTTTCGAAGGTCATGATCGCGGAGTTTACGTCTCAAGCACCGTCACGGGGACCCCTGTTGACGCTTCGCTCCGCACCGGCTGCGAGGAGCCGGGCGGCCCCGCCCTCCCGGACCGCGAGCGGGGAGGGGGGCCCTCGTCGGAGCCCCCTCCCCTCAGGTCAGCGCCGCCGGAGCCGGACCACCGGAATGTCGCGGCCGGTCTTCGCCCGGTATGCCGCGTACCGGGGGAAGACCTCCACCAGGTGCGGCCACACCCGCTCCTTCTCCTCGGGCGGGAGCGTCTCGGCGAGCGCGGGGAAACGCTCCGTGCCGACCCGGACGTCCACCTCGGGACCGTCCAGGAGGTTCAGGTACCAGAGGGGATGGCTGTCCGAGCCGCCGTTCGACCCCACGATCAGGTAGTCGTCGCCGTCCCGCCCGTACATCAGCACGGTCCGCCGCCGGATCCCGCTGCGGCGGCCCACGTAGTCCAGCAGCAGACAGGGGACACCGAGCTGGGTGGTGCCCTTCGTCCCGCCCGACGACTCGTACAACTCGGCCTGCGCCGCCACCCAGGTGGCCGGGCTGTTCCGCACCGCCCCGTCCTGCTGCTCCGTCGCCATGAGCTCCCCGTCCTCCGTCAGACCCCGGTGCCCGTACGTCTGTACGTCCGCGCCCATGGTGTCACCCGCCGTCGCGGCGCGGCGGATTCGCACACCTGGCCGTCCCCCCTCCTCACGGGGGAACGGGGTCGGGAACAGCGGCCCGGAAGGCGTATAAAGGGTCCCTCCCGAGCAGCCGGCGTCCCCGATGGCCATCTCACCCCCCACGCGGCCGGCGTCACCGCGTACCGAGAGCGGAGGAGCGTCCCCATGAGCACCTCGGAAGAGATCAGCGCCTTGCTCGTCACCAGGTTCGGAACCGACCCGGCGGCCATCCGGCCCGAGGTGCCGCTCCGACAGCTGCGGCTGGACTCGCTCGCCCTGGAGGAGCTCCGGCTCCTCATCGAGGACCGGATGGACATCGATCTGGAGGACGTCGTCCTGTCGTCGCGCGACACGGTCGCCCATCTGGTCGCGGCCGTGCACAGCAAGGCCGGAGCGTGACGGCCCCGGGGCCGTTCGCCCGCAGGTCCGTGCGGCCGGGCGTCGAGCCGTTCAGCGCCGCGGTCACCGGCGTCGGCCTGGTCACCGCCGCCGGTGTCGGGACCGACGACGCCTGGCGGGGGGTGTGCGACACGGGGGTAGCCCCCTCCGTACCGCATCTGCCGGAACTCGACGGTCTGCCCTGCGACTTCATGTACACCGTCGACGGCCTGGACACGAAGGCCGCCCTCGGCATCGCCGCGCAGCGCCTGATGGACCGCTTCTCGCAACTGGCCGTGATCGCGGCCCGTGAAGCGGTCGCGGACGCCGGACTCGACCCCTCGGTCTGGGACAGCGGACGCGTCGCCGTCGTCATCGGCTCGGCCCACGGCGGACTGCCCTTCTACGACGAGCAGCACACCACCCTCACCGAGCGCGGCGCACGGCGCGTTTCCCCGAAACTCGCCCCGCTGAGCGTCGTCAACGGGGCCGCCAGCAGCGTCGCCATGGACCTCGGCGTGCACGGGCCGAGCCAAGCCGTGTCCACCGCCTGCTCGTCGGGGACCGTGGCCATCGGCACGGCCCACCAGATGCTCCGCGCCGGAGCCTGTGACATCGTCGTGGCGGGCGGAGCCGAATCGGTTCGCTCCCGGCTGCTGATCGCCAGCGCCTGTCAGATGCGGGCCGTCTCCACCCGCCGTGACGACCCCCTGGCCGCCTGCCGCCCCTTCGACACGCACCGCGACGGGTTCGTGGTGGGCGAGGGTGCCGGCCTCCTCGTCATGGAGCGGCCCGAGCACGCCCGCGCCCGCGGTGCCACCGTCCGCGCCCGGGTCGCCGGCTACGGGGCCTCCAGCGACGCCCACTCCGCCGTCGCCCCCGACCCCGACGGCCTCGGCATCGAGCGCGCGCTGCGCACCGCCCTGGCCGACGCGGACGTCGACCCCACCGACATCGGCCATGTCAACGCCCACGGCACGTCGACCGTCGCCAACGACCTCATCGAGGCGACGATGCTGCGCCGCGTCCTCGGCGAACACCCCCTCGTCACCTCGACGAAGGCCATGACCGGACACACCCTGGGCGCCGCGGGCGGGATCGAGGCCGCCCTGACCGTCCTGGCACTCCAGCACCAGCTGGTCCCGCCGACCGGCAACCTCGACGCCCCCGACCCGGCGATCCCCGTCGACGTGGTGAGCAAGGAGGCCCGGCGCGCGGTGTTCGACTGCGCCGTCAAGACCTCGCTCGGCTTCGGCGGGCACAACGCGGCGCTCGTGCTCACCAGGGCCTGACGGGAAGCGAGGAGCACCGTGCCCGAGGAGATCATCCGCTCGCTGACCGTGGACGGACTGCGGTACGGCTACCGCCTGCTGCCCCGCGACCCGGCCGCCGGCGGGACCCGCACCACCGAACCGGTACTCGTCATCGGCGGCGCGCTGCAAGGCATGTTCGGCTGGCCCCAGATGGACGACCACCTGGGCCCGGTGGCCGACGTGGTGACCGCCGATCTTCCCGGCATGGGCTCGGCGGACCCCCTGCCGCCCGGCCCCAGCGCCCCGGTCCTGCGCGCGGCGGTCACCGGGATCATCGACGACCTCGGTGCCTCCCGGATCAATCTCTTCGGCTTCTCCTACGGCGCGGCCATCGCCTTCGGCTGCGCGCGCCACGACCCGCGGCGCGTCGCCCGGCTCGTCCTCGGGGGTGTCCCCACCCACATCGGTGAGGACCAGCGCGCCTACTGGCTCCGGGCGACCCAGGCCCTGGAGCGGGGCGACGCCGAGGGCTTCGCGTCGCAGGCGGCCGACGGGCTGATGTGCCTGGACCCGGAACGGCACGTGCACCGCAGGGAACTGGCGCGGCGCTACGTGCGGCGCTCCTTCCTGCACGCGCTCGCCCACTCGGAGCACGCAGCCGCGTCCCTGCGGCGCGCGCTCGGCGACCGGCCGGACTTCTCCGGCGGGCTCTCGGGCGTACCGGCGCTGGTGTTCGCCGGGGAGCACGACACGGTGACACCGCCCGAGCTGCAGCGGGAGTTCGCCGGGACGATCGAGGGGAGCCGCTTCCTCACGCTTCCGGAGTCGGACCACTGGGTCGTGCTGGAGCGGTCCGACGAGGTCGCCGACCTGGTGACCCGCTTCTTCACGGACCAGCCGCTCGGCCCGGACCCCGTCACCCGGCTGCCGCACCAGACGCAGGGCACCCGGGCCGAGCAGCCCGCCCGGCCCGCGCCGGGCATGTGCCGCGTTCCCGGGCCGCAGCTCTCGCGGGGCGCGGAGGTCACTCCAGAGGAATCCACACCCGCATCGCCCCCGCCCCCCGGTTCGCCCACACCGCGTACGGCACCGCTGTGAGGTCGCCCGCTCGCACGACCGTGACGCCGCCGAGCAGCCAGGGGCGGTGCTCCGCTTCGAGAGCGGTGCTCGCGTCGAGCAGCACCTCGTCCAGCCTGCGGGGCTGGTCCGCCGACTCCAGGCAGTGGACGAGCGGGCCGAACTCGACGGCGGCACAGCCGCGTACGGCGTCGACGCGGGGGTCGGGCCGGGTGAGCCGGGGCCGCAGCCGCAGATCCAGGACGACCCGCTCGCCCCGCTGCCACCGGCGGCGGACCCGCAGCCACCCCGTCCCGACCGGTTCTCCGTCGAGCGTGGCGTCCGACGCCCACGCGGGGACCCGGAGCGACAGCGTCCAGTCGCCGGCCTCCCCGGCGGTCACCGCGATCCGGCCGTCCCACGGGTAGTCGGTCTCGACGGACACCCGACCGTAGACACCGGTCGCGTACTGGTGCAGCTGCACGCCGTCGTCGTCCTCGGAGGCCATGTAGTGGGGCAGCGAGGCCAGCAGCCGCATGGCGTTCGGCGGGCAGCAGGCGCAGCGGAACCACGGGGTGCGCCGCGCCGACTGGTCGTCGCGGTGTCCTTCGTAGTCCTCGCGCACCTGGAGCGGGTTGACGTACAGCCAGCTGTCGCCGTCCAGGCCGCACCCGGCGGCGAAGCCGTTGAACAGGGTGCGCTCGACCAGGTCGGAGTAGCGGGCCTCGCCGGTGAGCAGGGCCAGGCGCCAGCTCCACTGCACGGAGGCGATCGCCGCGCAGGTCTCGTTGTACGCCCGGTCCGGCGGGAGTTCGTACGGGTCGCCGAAGGACTCCAGTTCGTGCCGGGAGCCCAGGCCGCCGGTGAGCGACGTCTTCGACTCCGTCATGGCGTCCCAGAGCCGCACGGCCGTCTCCCGCAGCGCGGCGTCCCCGGTCTCGGCGGCGAGATCGGTGACCCCGGCCAGCAGGTACAGCTGACGCACCGCGTGCCCGGTGACCGTCCGCGCGTCCCGCACGGGGACGTGGTCCTGCCAGTAGCCGGCACCGGGGAAGTTCTTCTCGCCGTCGCCCAGCAGGCCGTGGCCCCGCCGGTCGACGAAGCGGGAGGCCAGGTCCAGCCAGCGCCTTTCCCCCGTCTCCCGGTACAGCTCGACCAGCGCGGTCTCGATCTCCGGGTGGCCGCAGACCCCGTCGACGGACCCGCCGGGGCCGAACACCGTGTCGATGTGAGCGGCGAAGCGCCGGGCCACGTCCAGGAGTCCGGTGCCGCCGGTGGCACGGTGATGAGCCACAGCGGCCTGCACGAGATGCCCGGCGCAGTAGAGCTCGTGTCCCCAGTCGAGTTCCTTCCACCGGCGGCCGGGCCGGGCGACCTGGTAGTACGTCTGCAGATAGCCGTCGTCGTCCTGGGCGGCGGCGAGCAGGGCGATCAGCGCCTCGGTGTCCGCGCGGAGCCGTTCGCCACCGGGTGTCCCGGCGAGCTGCCAGGACGCCGCTTCGAGCCACTTGTGGACATCGGAGTCCTGGAAGGGGAAGTCGCCGGCGAAGTCGTCCGTGCCGTCGGCCGCCGCCCGCAGATTGCCGAGGTTCCCGGCGTCCTCGAGCCTGCGGGGTCCCTGCGGGATGCTGACGTCGGCGTTGGTGCGGCGTCTGGCGGCCCAGAAGCCACCGGTGATCCGGGCGCGGCCGACGGGGCGCAGCGCGGTCCGTGCGGAGGGGGACGGGCGTACCGGCCCCGTGGGGCCGGAGGTTCCGGCCGGTGGAGCGGCCTCGGCAGTCATGCGGGGGAGGGTAGCGATACGGCCGGTCGAACGGACGCGGGTCCGGGTGGCGGCCCCGGCCGGGGCCGCCACCCGGGCGGGTCAGTGCCGGTGGCCCTTGCCCTTCACGTCGATGCGCACGATCTGCGGGTCGTGGTCGCTCGCCTGGTCGGCGAACTCGGCGTTGATGTGCACCACGTCGTAGTCGAAGCGGCTGACGGCGGGGCTGGTCAGGATGTGGTCCAGCGTCTGCGAGTTGCCGTCGTAGACGTAGCTGTACTGCTCACCCGCGGGCAGCGTGGTGATCAGCGGCCGGAGGACCTTGCCCGCGGTCAGCGTCTTCACGGTGGGGGAGAAGGCGAAGTCGTTCAGGTCGCCGAGCGTGACGATCCGGGCCGACTTGTCCGCCTTCAGCAGCGAGGTGACGAAGGTGTTCACTTCCGCCGCCTGCCGGACCCGCTGTGTCTCCGAACTGCGCGCCGGCTCCTGGTAGCGGCCGTGCAGGGACTGGTCGCCGCCCTTGGACGCGAAGTGGTTGGCGATGACGAAGACCGACTCGCCACGGAAGCGGAACTCGCCCACCAGCGGCTTGCGGCTGCTGTCCCAGGCCGTGCTCGTGGGGTTGATCCGGCCGGGCGACACGGAGAGCGTGGCGCCCTTCTTCGTCTTCACCGCCTGCACGGCGGTCGTCGCGTCACCGCCCGGGCGGTCCACGAAGTCCACCCGGTCGGGGTTGAAGAGGAAGACGTTACGGATGTTGCCACCGGGCTCGCCGCCGTCCCGGCCGTCCTCGGGGGCCACGTAGCGCCAGGCGTAGCGGGGGCCGCCCGCCGCGACGATCGCGTCGGTGAAGCGCTTCAGGGTCGCCTCGGAACCCACGGTGCCGTCGTTCACCGCACCGTTGTCGTCCTGGATCTCCTCCAGGGACACGACGTCCGCGGACGATAGGCTGACGGCCACGCCGTGGGCGAGCGTGTCGAACTTGGCCTGCTCGTCCTTCGCGTCGAGGTTCTCGACGTTGTAGGTGGCGACGGCGAGTTCCTTGCGCTTCTGCTTCCGCGTGACCTCGCGCTTCAGGCCGTTGTCCTTCAGCGTGCCGAGCTCGGTGGCCTGCACGTTGTAGCCGCCGTACGAGGCGTAGTCGACGATGCCGGTGGTGGGGCCGGACAGCACGTCGCCGACGTTCGCGTCCGGGACCGGCTGCGAGGCGTCCAGCGACATCACCTTGAGGCGGCCGGTGTTCTGGTCCTCGTAGGAGGCGTACAGGGTGCCGCCGCGCCGGGTCGGGTTCTCCCGCGGTTTCACCGTCACCCAGACCTCGTCGTACGCGGTCGTGGCGCCCGTCACCCGGGTGTCGGCCATCGTGACGCGGGTGCCCTCGAGGGACTCGTACAGATCGAGGGCGTACGCCGACGGGTCGAGGGCCAGGGCCTCGATCGAACCGCCGCCCGCCGTCGGGACATAGGCGTCGGGCACCGAGGAGGCGTCGAGGACGACGGCCGGCGGCAGGGCGTTGCCCGACGACAGGACCGTGGTCAGCGGGGCGGTGATCTGGGTGAGCGACTGGGCACCGGTGGCCGGGTAGTACTCGGCGACCTTGCCGCTGACCAGCACCGAGTCGCCGACGGCGACCGTGGGTGCGGCGGAACCGGTGTAGACGAACACGCCCTCGCTGGTGCGGGGGTCGGAGTCCGGCGCGGTGTCCTGGATCCAGAAGCCGCGCGAACCGGAGGTGCGCACGCCGGTGACGACGCCCGGGACCCCGGTGACCTGCTGTCCGGCGAGCGGGGAGAGACGGGTCGTGCCCTGGATGTCGTGCACGCGCACCGTGCCGGGCTCCGTCGGCCCGCCGGGCTCGCCCGGTCCGGACCCGCCGGAGGTCTGACCGGCGGAGTTGACGGGGGTCGGGGCGCCCGAGGCCAGGTCGGCGGCGTTGTCGTCGGTGTCCGCGAGCGTCGCCCCGCGCGCCACGGAGGCGGTGGCGGAGGCGCCCGTGACGGGACCGCTGCCCTCGCGCACGACCGCGGAGCCGTAGCCGACGAGGTCCACGATCCGGCTGTCGGCGGCGCAGTCCGCGGCGGTCCTGCAGCTCAGCGGCGTGGTGCCGGAGACGAGCGCGACGGTGCCGCTCGACGCGGACATCGCGACCGTGCCGGTCGCGTCGGCGGCCGGAAGCGCCACCGTGCCGCCGCTGCCCGCGGCCTGGGCGACGAGGTAGCGGCCGCCCGGCGCGACGGAGCCGGACAGCTCGGAGACCTGCCACAGCGATCCGGCGGAAGGCGTGCCCGGCAGGTACTGGACGCTGAAACCGGACAGGCCGAAGGCGCTCCCGCCGGCGTTGGCCAGCTCGATGTAGTCACGGGTGAGCGTCGCACCGGAGTTGCCGCCGCCGCCGTACACCTCGGAGATGACGGCCGACGAGGACGGTGCCGCGAAGGCGGCGGGCAGCGCGGTCACCGAGAGGGTCACGGCGACGGCGGTGGCCAGCAGGGCGGAGCCGGGTCTGGCTATGTGCACGGGAACTGCCCCCAAATGTGTAGTGAGAGGCCAAAAACTATGCGCGTAGACCAGTCGTGGCAAGAGACCGGAGGTTAATTCCGGGCGTCATTACCCCGCTTTCGCGCCGTAGTTCGGCCCCGGCGCCGGCCCGCCGCACTCCACCGCGGACCGGGGCCTTCCTCGCCGGCCGGCCGGTTCGGCGAGGCCCCAGGAACCACGGAGCGGCTCCCGCTCGCACGCGTACTCGCGGCAGGCGGCGCCCACCTCGTTCCACGGCACGCCGTTGCCGACCGCCGGAGGGGCCCCGCACGCCGGCCCGTAGGCCGGGGGGCCGTGCTACGGGGCCGACGACGGCGGAGCCGGATACACCGCCAGCGAGAACGTGTGCCCGGCCGGGTCGTTGTACACCCGGACGTCGCGCACACCGCCGTTGCTGTCCCCCGTGTCCACGGGCCGGGCGCCGAGGCCTATCGCCTCGCGCTCGGCCTCGTCCATGTCCTCGGGGCCCACCAGTATGCGCAGATGCGCCTGGAGGGAGTCCTCCGGGCGCGGCCAGCTCGGTGGTGCGTAGCCGTGGTCGCGGCGGACGGCCAGGTGCACACCGGTGTTCCCGACGATCTCGACGAAGTCCGGATCGCTGCCGATCCGGGTCTCCGCGTCGAGGAGGTTCGCATAGAAGTCCGCGAGCTCGAGAGGCTCGGCACAGTCCAGGACCAGAACGCTCGTTTTCCCGACAGTCATGTCCCACCGTTACCCCCGATGGGACACGGCACGCCGGAACGACGCCGTCCGCCTCCGACGAGGGCGCGCCGCCCGGCGCACGGCGCGCCCGGGAGGAGGACCGGACGGACGCGAACTAGGGTGCGGAGCATGGCAGAGAGCACGGAGCACCAGGCCACGGGCGCGCCCGGCACCGGCCCCTCCGACCCCCGTCGCTGGCGTGCACTCGGCGTCTGCCTGGTGGCGGGCTTCATGACGCTGCTGGACGTCTCCATCGTCAATGTGGCGCTGCCGTCCATCAAGGAGGGCCTCGACACCCCGGAGTCGGACCTCCAGTGGGTGCTGTCCGGCTACGCGCTCGCCTTCGGTCTCGTCCTGATCCCCGGCGGGCGCCTGGGTGACGCACGGGGCCGGCGCGCGGTGTTCATGGCGGGCCTCGTCCTCTTCACCCTGGCCTCCGCGGCCTGCGGTGCCGCCCAGTCGAGCCTCTGGCTGGTCGTCGCCCGGCTCCTCCAGGGGGCGGCGGGCGGACTGCTCTCGCCCCAGATCTCCGCGCTGATCCAGCAGATGTTCTCCGGACGGGAGCGCGGCCGGGCCTTCGGCATGTTCGGCACCGTGGTCGGCATCTCCACCGCCGTCGGCCCGCTCCTGGGCGGAGTCCTGATCCAGGTGGCCGGGGCGGAGGAAGGCTGGCGCTGGGTGTTCTACGTCAACCTGCCGATCGGCGTCGTCTGCCTCCTGCTCGCCCGGCGGCTGCTCCCCGACACACCGTCGGCGACTCGGGTGCGCCCCCGCGACCTGGACCCCGTGGGCGTCCTGCTGCTCGGGGCCGGGGTCCTTGCGCTGCTGCTGCCGTTCGTCCAGGCCCAGCAGTGGCCGGGCGATGGGAAGTGGCTGCTCCTGGTGGTGGCCGCGGTCCTGCTCGCCGCGTTCGTCGCCTGGGAGTCCCGCTGCGCGCGGAGGAACGTCCAGCCGGTGCTGAACCTGTCACTCTTCCGGCTCAGGTCCTTCTGGCTGGGCTGTCTGATGATCCTGCTGTACTTCGCCGGCTTCACCTCGATCTTCTTCATCAGCACGCTCTACCTCCAAGCCGGTCTGCACTACAGCGCCCTGGAGGCCGGTCTCGCGATCACCCCGTTCGCCCTGGGTGCGGGCGCGTCGGCGACCATCGGCGGCCGGCTCGTCGGCCGCTTCGGGCGGCCCCTCATCGTCGTGGGGCTCACCATGGTGGCCGTCGGACTCGGACTCACCGCACTGGCCGCGCACCTGGTGCCGGGCAGGGGCGCGGGGCTCGCGATGGCGGCTCCCCTGCTGCTCGCCGGCCTGGGCAGCGGGCTCGTCATCGCGCCGAACCAGACCCTCACCCTCTCCGAGGTACCGGTCGACAACGCGGGCAGCGCGGGGGGCACCCTCCAGACCAGCCAGCGTGTCGGCTCGTCCATCGGGATCGCCGCCGTCGGCTCCGTCTTCTTCGCCCGGCTGGGGCCCGGTGACTGGGCGGCGGCCTACGACCACGGGCTCCTCGTCTCCGTCGCGTTCGTCCTCGCGGGGCTGATCGTGGCTCTCGCGGACGTCGCGGCGGGCAGACGGGGAAGGAGACGTCCTGAGACGTCCGAAGCCACCGAAGCCCTCAGGAGGACACCATGAGCGACACCGGGGACCAGGACGGGAACCGCTCGTACGGCCGCAAGCCCTTCAAGCGCTCCCGCAGCCACTTCGCCGACCGCATCACCGCCGACGGCCGCGACGGCTGGCCCGTCGAGGCCGGGCGCTACCGCCTGGTCGTCAGCCGGGCCTGCCCCTGGGCGAGCAGGGCCCTGGTCTCCCGACGGCTGCTCGGACTGGAGCCGTCCCTCTCCCTGGCCGTCGCGGATCCCCTCCAGGACGACCGCAGCTGGCGCTTCACCCTCGACGAGGACGGCAAGGACCCGGTGCTCGGGATCGGCTACCTGAGCGAGGCCTACGAGGCACGGGAACACGGCTACCCCGGCGGGGTCAGTGTGCCCGCGATCGTCGACGTACCGACCCGGTCCCTGGTCACCAACGACTACCAGCAGATCACGCTGGACCTGGCCACCGAATGGACCGGGCTGCACCGCCCCGGTGCCCCCGACCTGTATCCGGAGCGGCTGCGCGACGAGATCGACAGCGTGATGGAAGGCGTCTACAAGGACGTCAACAACGGGGTCTACCGGGCGGGTTTCGCCGCCGGGCAGGGCGAGTACGAGGCCGCCTACGTCGATGTCTTCCGCCGCCTCGACCTGCTCTCCGAGCGTCTGGCCGGGCAGCGCTACCTGGTCGGGGACACGATCACCGAGGCCGACATCCGGCTGTTCACCACGCTGGTCCGCTTCGACGCCGTCTACCACGGCCACTTCAAGTGCAACCGTTCGAAACTCGCCGAGGACCGCGTCCTGTGGGCGTACGTCCGGGACCTGTACCAGACCCCCGGCTTCGGCGACACCGTCGACTTCGACCACATCAAGCGGCACTACTACCAGGTGCACACCGGTATCAACCCGACCGGCATCGTGCCGCTCGGCCCGGACCTGGCGGGGTGGCTCACCCCGCACCACCGGGAGCAGCTGGGCGGCCGGCCGTTCGGCGACGGCACGCCGCCCGGCCCGGTGCCGCCGGGCGAGGAGGTCCCGGCGCGCGGGCGCCCCTGAGAGGTCACCTCACCCGTGACGGCGCAGGCTGGGCCGTCGCCAGCGGTGTCCGGGCGAGGACGACGCAGCCGACGGTGACCAGAGCCACGCCGGTCAGCTGGGGCAGCAGCCACCACCCGGTCCGCAGCTCCTCGCCGAACAGCGTCACCCCGTAGGTGATGCTGATCAGCGCGTCCCCGAGCGTCAGCATCGGCTGCACCGCCACCAGCGAACCGGCCTGCAACGCGTTCTGGAGCAGGAACAGCGCCCCGACGCCGGCCGCCGCGGTGGCGTAGAGCTGCCACGCCGTCATCAGACCGACCACGCCGTCGGCGTCCAGCCGGGACATGGCGTCCTTCATCAGTGCCGCGGTCAGCGCGTACCCGCACGCCGCGGCCAGCCCCAGCAGGGCGGCCCGGGCGTTGCCCCTGGTGCCGAGCGCCGCGGCGATCAGCGCGGCCTCGAAGGCGCCCGTCGCCACCAGCGCGGGGATCCAGACCGTCCCCTCGACGTCCTCGCTGCCGCCGACCGGCGCGGCCGCGGCCATGCCGAGGGCCAGACCCGCCGTCACGGCGGCCACCCCGTACCAGACCTGGCGCGTCACCCCGACCCGCATGACGAACCCGGCGACGACCAGAGCGGCGGGCAGCTCGATCACGAAGATCGGCTGGACCACGGCGATGGGCCCCGTCGCCAGCGCGACGGCCTGGCAGACCGCCGCGACGATCACGAGACCGATGCCGGCGAGCCACACCTTCTGCCGCAGCAGATGCCCGATCAGCGACAGGCGCATCGCCGCGCTGTCGGGCACGTCCAGGGCGGCACGGCGCTGCAGCACCGAGGCGGTGCCGTTGCTGAGAGCGGTCAGGACGGCGAACAGGACACTGATCACCGCCCCATCATGGGGGCCGGACCCTTCCCGTCCGCGGTGCCGCGGACCGTGGGGGTGTCGCCGGTAGCGCCACCGTGCCGCGGGAGCCCGCGTACGCTGCGGACCATGGCCGCCACGAACACTCCCGTGCTCTCCACCCGTGCGCTCAACAGGGCCACACTGGAGCGGCAGTTGCTGCTGCGCCGGGCCGCCGTCCCGGTGCGGGAAGCCGTCGGCCGGCTGGTCGGCCTGCAGGCCCAGAACACCAGGCCTCCGTACTTCCAGCTCTTCTCCCGGCTGGACGGCTTCGACCCGGCCGCGCTCTCGGCGCTGATGGAATCGCGCGAGGTGGTCAGGATCGTCACCCTCCGGTCCACCATCCACACCCACACCGCCGAGGACGCCCTCACCCTGCGCCCCCTGGTGCAGCCCGCGCGGGACAGGGAACTGCACATGTTCCGGAGCGGGCTCACGGGTGTGGACCTGGACCGGCTCGCCTCGCTCGCCCGGGAGCTCGTCGAGGAACGGCCTCGCACCATGAAGGAGTTGCGGGAGGAACTGCTCGTCCACTGGCCCGACGCGGACCCCCGCGCACTCGCCGTCGCCGCCCGGTGCCGGCTGCCGCTGGTCCAGGTCACCCCGCGCGGGCTCTGGGGCCGCAGCGGGCAGGTGGCGCTGACGACCGCCGAGCACTGGCTGGACCGCCCTCCGCAGCCGGCGGCCACCCCCGACGCGACCGTGCTGCGCTATCTCCGGGCGTTCGGACCTGCCTCGGTGAAGGACATGCAGACGTGGGCCGGGCTCACCCGGATGCGCGAGGTGTTCGACCGCCTGCGGCCCGGTCTCGTCACCTTCCGCGACGAGCACGGAGTCGAACTCTTCGACCTGCCCGACGCCCCGCGCCCGGACCCCGGGACACCGGCACCGGCGCGCTTCCTGCCCGAGTTCGACAACCTGCTGCTCGGGCACGCCGACCGGACCCGGGTGATCCCACCCGCCTTCAAGGGGCGCAACGGTGTGGGCAACCAGTCCTACGGAACCGTCCTCGCCGACGGCTTCCTGGCCGCGCTCTGGCGGCTCGACGCGACCGGGGACACCGCGGTCGTCACCGTCCAGGCCCTGGGCCGGCTCGACCGGGCCACCCGTGAGGAGATCACCCGGGAGGCCGTGGAGCTGCTGACGGTGATGTCACCGGCGCCCGCGTACGACGTCCGGTTCGCCACGTTCGTCGACTTCGAGGACTGAGCCGCACCGCCCCCGGCGGGCCGGTGCGTGCGTGCCTACGGCAGCAGCCCCGCGCGGCGTGCCGCCACCACCGCCTCCAGCCGCGTGTGCGCCCCCAGCTTCCGCATCGCCGAGCGCAGATAGCTCTTCACCGTCTCCGGCCGCAGCCCCAGACGTTCGGCCGCCGCGGCGTTCGTCGCACCCGACGCGACGCAGGCGACCACGTCCACCTCGCGGGGCGCCAGCCGTGACCGCCCGGCCGCCGGACCCCGCTCCGGCCCCGAGGCCGAGGCGAGCCGCCCGCACACCGCCAGCAGTTCGTCGCGCAGCACCGGATCCACGATCCGCGGGGCCAGGGCGCGCAGCTCGCGGTGCGCCTCGCGGACGTCCTCCCAGGTGCCGGGACCCGCGCCCGGGTCACTGACCTGCTCCCGGGTGGCCGCCAGGAGCCGCTGCACCTCGTCCCGGACGGCCAGGGCCTGTTCCACGTCCCGGGCGGCGGAGGCCGCCACGTCGAACGTACGGTCGCCGAGGGTGAGGGGCTCGCGCAGGGCCCCGTACAGCACACCGCGCACGGTCCGGCGCACGACGACCGGCACCGCGACGACCGAACGCAGGCCCTCCGCCGCCACCGCCGTGTCGTACTCGTGGCTGATGTGGCGCGACGAGGGGTAGTCCGAGACCGCGCACGGCCGCGCCAGGGCGATCGCCTTGCCGCCCAGACCGCTCCCCGACGAGATGACGAGCCCGCGCAGGGCCGAGGTCCGCGCCCCGCTCAGCTCGGCGATCGGGGCGTGCCGGGCGTCGGACGACAGCCCGCCGAAGACGACCGGCAGCCCGCTCGTGCGGCGCAGCCTGAGCAGGGCCGTCCGCAGCTCGGTGGCCTCGCCCGGTTCCGGCACGCCGATGACTCCCCGCTCCTGTCGGCCCACCCCCGTTCGGGGGTGGTGAGATCTGGGTCACTGTTCACATGATGTTAAAGGACGGGTTCGCGACGAGGAGGGCACATGCCGGCAACGAGTGCGACGGAGACGTTCCGGGCGGCCCGGGACTTCCTGATCGAGCACCGTGAGGACTACGCCACGGCGTACGCGGGCTTCAGCTGGCCCCGGCCCGACTACTTCAACTGGGCGCTCGACTGGTTCGACGTCATCGCCGCGGACAACGACCGCACCGCCCTGCACATCGTGGAGGAGGACGGCGGCCGCACCGAGGTCTCGTTCGCCCGGATGGCGGCCCGCTCCGACCGGGCCGCGAACTGGCTGCGGGACCAGGGCGTGGCCGCGGGCGACCGGATCCTCGTCATGCTCGGAAACCAGGTCGAGCTGTGGGAGACGGCGCTGGCCGCGATGAAGCTGCGCGCCGTCGTCATCCCCGCCACTCCGCTGCTGGGGCCCGCCGACCTGCGCGACCGGGTCGGGCGCGGCAAGGTCCGGCACGTCCTCGTGCGGTCGGCGGACACCGCCAAGTTCGACGAGGTGCCCGGCGACTACACCCGGATCGCCGTCGGCGACGACGTCGACGGCTGGCTCTCCTACAGCGGGGCCGACGAGGCGCCGGAGACCTTCACCCCGGACCGGGAGACGGATGCCGGGGAGCCCCTGATGCTCTACTTCACCTCGGGCACCACCGCCAGCCCCAAGCTCGTCGAGCACACCCATGTCTCTTATCCCGTGGGCCACTTGTCGACGATGTACTGGATCGGCCTCAAGCCCGGGGACGTCCATCTGAACATCTCCTCACCCGGCTGGGCGAAGCACGCCTGGTCGAACCTCTTCGCTCCGTGGAGCGCCGAGGCCACCGTCTTCATCTTCAACTACACCCGGTTCGACGCCGCCCGGCTCATGGCGGAGATGGACCGTTCGGCGGTCACCAGCTTCTGCGCCCCGCCGACGGTGTGGCGAATGCTCATCCAGGCCGATCTGACGCAGTTGAGGACGCCGCCGCGCGAGGTCGTCGCGGCCGGCGAGCCGCTCAACCCCGAGGTGATCGAGAGCGTGCGGCGGGCCTGGGGCGTCACGATCCGGGACGGCTTCGGGCAGACGGAGACCGCCGTGCAGGTGGCCAACACACCGGGACAGCTCCTCAAGGCGGGTTCCATGGGGCGGCCCAGCCCCGGTTTCGCTGTCGAGCTCCTGGACCCGGTCACCGGTGAACCGGGCGCGGCGGAGGGCGAGATCTCCCTCGACCTGGCAGCCGCCCCCGTCGGGCTGATGACGGGATACCACGGGGACCCCGACCGCACGGCCGAGGCCATGGCGGGCGGCTACTACCGCACGGGTGACATCGGCGCGCGGGACGAGGACGGCTACATCACCTACGTCGGCCGGGCCGACGACGTCTTCAAGGCGTCCGACTACAAGATCTCCCCGTTCGAGCTGGAGAGCGCCCTGCTGGAGCACGAGGCGGTCGCCGAGGCCGCGGTCGTGCCCGCGCCCGACCCGGTGCGGCTGTCCGTCCCGAAGGCGTACGTGGTGCTGGCCGAGGGCTGGGAGCCGGGGCCCGACACCGCCAAGGTGCTGTTCGAGCACTCCAGGTCGGTCCTCGCCCCGTACAAGCGCATCCGCCGGCTGGAGTTCGCCGAGCTGCCCAAGACCGTCTCCGGGAAGATCCGCAGGATCGAGCTGCGCGAGCGCACGGCGCAGGGGACCGGCACCGAGTTCGACGAGGGGGACCTGCGATGAGCGGCCTGTCCTACGCACACGGCACCGGCGACACCCCGCTGCTCGGCGACACCATCGGACGCAACCTGGACCGGGCGGTCGAGGCGTTCGGGGAGCGTGAGGCACTGGTCGACGTGGTGTCCGGACGCCGCTGGACGTACACCGAGTTCGGTGCGGCCGTCGAGGAACTGGCCCGCGGGCTGATGGCATCCGGTGTGGCCAAGGGCGACCGGGTCGGCATCTGGGCCCTCAACTGCCCGGAATGGGTCCTCGTCCAGTACGCCACGGCCCGCATCGGCGCCGTCATGGTCACCATCAATCCGGCCTACCGGGCCCACGAGCTGAGTTACGTGCTCGAACAGGCCGGGATCTCCCTGCTGGTCGCCTCGCTCGCCCACCGGACCAGCGACTACCGCGCGCTCGTCGAAGAGGTCCGCGCCGACTGCCCCGCACTGCGGTCCGTCCACTACATCGGCGACCCTTCCTGGGACGAGCTCACGGCCGCCGCCGACACCGTCACGGCGGAGGAACTGGCTCTGCGGGAAGCCGGGTTGTCGTGCGACGACCCGATCAACATCCAGTACACCTCCGGGACCACCGGGTTCCCCAAGGGAGCCACGCTCTCCCACCACAACATCCTGAACAACGGCTACTTCGTCGGCGAGATGGTCGCCTACACCGAGGAGGACCGGGTCTGTCTGCCCGTGCCCTTCTACCACTGCTTCGGCATGGTCATGGGCAACCTCGGCATCACCTCGCACGGTGCCTGCATCGTGATCCCCGCACCGGCCTTCGAGCCCGCCGCCGTGCTGGCCGCCGTCGAGCGGGAACGCTGCACCTCGCTCTACGGCGTGCCCACGATGTTCATCGCGGAGCTCGCACTCCCCGGCTTCGCCTCGTACGACCTCTCGTCGCTGCGCACCGGGATCATGGCCGGCTCGCCCTGCCCCGTCGAGGTGATGAAGAGGGTCGTGGCCGAGATGCACATGGACGAGGTGTCCATCTGCTACGGCATGACGGAGACCTCGCCCGTCTCCACCCAGACCCGCCGGGACGACGACCTGGAGCGCCGGACGGGCACGGTCGGCCGGGTCATGCCGCACATCGAGGTGAAGGTGATCGACCCGGTGACCGGAGTGACCCTGCCGCGCGGTGAGGCCGGTGAACTGTGCACCCGGGGCTACAGCGTGATGCTCGGCTACTGGGACCAGCCGGAGCGGACCGCCGAAGTCGTCGACGCGGGACGCTGGATGCACACGGGGGACCTCGCGGTGATGCGTGAGGACGGGTACGTGCAGATCGTCGGCCGGATCAAGGACATGATCATCCGTGGCGGGGAGAACGTCTATCCGCGCGAGATCGAGGAGTTCCTCCACGGCCACCCGAAGATCGTGGACGTCCAGGTGGTCGGGGTGCCCGACGCGCGGTACGGCGAGGAGATCCTGGCCTGCGTCATTCCCCTGGACCCGGCCGACCCGCCGACGCTCGACGAGTTGACGGTGTACTGCCGCGAGCGGCTCGCCCACTACAAGATTCCGCGTGAACTGAGGATCCTTCAGGCCTTCCCGATGACCGTCAGCGGCAAGGTCCGCAAGGTCGAACTGCGGGAGGGGTACGGGGCGTAGCCCGAGCCGGAGGGCGCGGGGTCAGGCTGCTTCGATGACGCCGGAGCCTATGCCCTGGGTCGCCGCCGCCCACTCGATGAGCAGCACCTCGTACTCCGCTGCCTCCATCGGCGTCCAGTCCTGGCCTGCCCGCGAGTCGACGAGCGCGCGGATCGCCTCGTTGGCCTCGACGGCGGACGGGTGGGCGGGCTGGGTCAGGAAAACCGAGCCGGAGTGGGTGGGAAGCCGAGGAGTTAAGACCATGCCTTCACTGTACGTCCTCATACTGACAACAGCTCGAACATATGCGGCTGGCAGGGCACAGGTGACCGAAATCATGCGAAGGCGCCCGGCGGTCACGGGCCCGTGCTGACCAACTCGTCCGCCGGGCCGTTCACCGGCTGCGGTGTGCCGGTGAGGTCGAGGGCGAACAGCGGGATGGCGAGGCCGTCCGCGCGTGAACGGGCCTCGTCCGTGTAGCCGGCCAGGGAGAACAGCGCGCCGGACACCGATGTGTTGAGTGCGTTGAGCCAGAGGCACTCGACGTCGCGCAGGACGGTGGGCCGGGTGGTCGCGTCGACCTGGGCGATGAGTCCGTCCGCCCGGAGGTCGATCCTGGAGCCGGTCCGCACCTCGGGCTGGACGACGTCGCGGAAGCCCAGCCATCTCAGGTAGAGAGCCGCGGTGTTCACCGCGTCACGGGCCGTGCGTATCACCAGGGGCCGGAACGACGGGCGCGGGTGTGCGGCCGTGGGTGGCGGCGGTATGTGGGGCGGGCCCGCCGCACCCCCGGTGGGGGACGGCGCGGTGGTCCCCTGGGTGGCCACCGGCCGTACGGGAACCCGCAGTACGGAGCCGCAGGGGCAGCAGAGTTCGGGGTGCGGCCACTGGTCGCGGCGCCCGCAGGAATGGCACCGCACGCTGACCCAGTCGTCGTTCCAGGTGCGGTGCGTGATGACCACGGCCGGCGCTCCGCGCATCAGCGGCGGGGCGGTCGGGGCGCCGCACGGGCAGGGGTAGACCGGCGTGACGTAGGCGTGGTCGCGGTGGCAGACCGGGCAGCGCACCGGTACGGACTCCACGTGCTGCCCCTCTCCTCCGCCTCGCGGCGGCGACTGCGTTCCGTGTGTCCATCGTCCACCAGGAGCGACGCCCGGGGGAGTGAATCGCATGTTTGAGCAGTCCCTCTCCGCCCCTTTGACCCCCCTCCCTTGACGGCCGTGCGGAGCCGCCCTAAGTTGATTCCGTATAGCAGAACTACTTTTCCGTAATACGGAATTGGTGCTCTCAGGTGGCGCGACAGAGCCCGACTCCACCAAGTCCGAGCAGGAGCTCTCATGCCTCGTATGACCGCTGCCCGAGCGGCAGTTGAGATCCTCAAGCGCGAAGGTGTCAGCAACGCGTTCGGCGTGCCGGGTGCGGCGATCAACCCGTTCTACGCGGCCCTCAAGGCCTCCGGCGGGGTGCGGCACACACTCGCGCGGCACGTCGAGGGCGCCTCCCACATGGCGGAGGGCTACACCCGCGCCCGCGCCGGGAACATCGGTGTCTGCATCGGTACGTCGGGGCCGGCGGGCACCGACATGATCACCGGCCTCTACTCGGCCGTCGCCGACTCGATCCCGATCCTCTGCATCACGGGGCAGGCGCCGACCGCCGTCCTCCACAAGGAGGACTTCCAGGCCGTCGACATCGCGTCGATCGCCGCGCCGGTGACCAAGGCCGCGACCACCGTCCTGGAGGCCGCGCAGGTCCCGGGCGTCTTCCAGCAGGCCTTCCACCTGATGCGCACGGGACGGCCCGGGCCGGTCCTCATCGACCTCCCGATCGACGTGCAGCTCACCGAGATCGAGTTCGACCCGGAACTGTACGAGCCGCTGCCCGTCCACAAGCCCGCCGCGAGCCGCAAGCAGATCGAGCGGGCGATCCAGATGCTCAACGCCTCCGAGCGGCCGCTGCTCGTCGCGGGCGGCGGCATCATCAACGCCGACGCCTCGGAACTCCTGGTGGAGTTCGCCGAGCTGACCGGCGTCCCGGTCGTCCCCACCCTGATGGGCTGGGGCATCCTCCCCGACGACCACGACCTGAACGCGGGCATGGTCGGCCTCCAGACGTCGCACCGCTACGGCAACGCCAACTTCCTGGAGTCCGACTTCGTCCTCGGCGTCGGCAACCGCTGGGCCAACCGTCACACCGGCAAGCTGGACGTCTACCGGCAGGGCCGCACCTTCGTCCACATCGACATCGAGCCCACCCAGCTGGGCAGGATCTTCGCCCCGGACCTCGGCATCGCCTCCGACGCCAAGGCCGCGCTGGCGCTCCTCGTCGAGGTGGCACGGGAGCTGAAGGACGCGGGCGAGCTGAAGGACCGCTCGGTCTGGGCCGCGTCCACGCAGGAGCGCCGGGCCGCGCTGCAGCGCCGTACGCACTTCGACGACGTACCGCTGAAGCCCCAGCGGGTGTACGAGGAGATGAACCGGGCGTTCGGCCCCGAGACCCGGTACGTCACCACCATCGGCCTCTCCCAGATCGCGGGCGCGCAGATGCTGCACGTCTACCGGCCCCGCCACTGGATCAACTGCGGCCAGGCCGGACCGCTCGGCTGGACGATCCCCGCCGCGCTGGGCGTCGCCACGGCCGACCCGGACGGCTCCGTGGTGGCCCTCTCCGGCGACTACGACTTCCAGTTCATGCTGGAGGAGCTCGCCGTCGGCGCCCAGCACCGCATCCCGTACGTGCATGTCCTGGTGAACAACTCCTACCTGGGGCTGATCCGGCAGGCGCAGCGCACCTTCGACATCGACTTCCAGGTCAACCTGGAGTTCGAGAACCAGAACTCCCCGGAGCTGGGCGTCTACGGCGTGGACCACGTCAAGGTCGTCGAAGGGCTGGGCTGCAAGGCGATCCGGGTCACCGAGCCGGACCGGCTGCTGCCCGCCTTCGAGGAGGCGAAGAAGCTCGCGGTGGAACACCGGGTGCCCGTCGTCGTCGAGGCGATCCTGGAGCGGGTCACCAACATCTCGATGAGCGGGACGGACATCGCGTCCGTCAACGAGTTCGAGGACGTGGCGACCGAGCCCGGGCACGCCCCGACCGCGATCCGCCCGCTGGCGGTCTCCTGACCTCGCGGGCCACCGCCGGAAGCCCACCGGGGCCCGGCCCGCCCACTCCTCCCGACCGGGAGGCGTGCGCGGGCCGGGCCCCGGTGTCGTCCGCGCGCGTCGTGGAGCCGGCAGGGGCGGGGTCCGGCCCCGCTCTCCGTGGCTCCGGTGTCCGCGGGTGCCTCACGGGGCGTCCTCCGGCACACCGCGGGGCATCCGTCCCACGCGGTGCGGCCGGATCGCGTCCTACCCGAACCGTGGTCCCCGCCCGGATCCTTGGCCCATGGGGGACACCGAGTACCACGCGTCCTGCCCGGACCGGCCCGACGGCGACTCCGACCATCTGACGGCAGCCTTCCACGCGCTCCTCGAAGGTGCCACCGCCCCACGACCACCCGCGCCACCCGAGTGCCCGTTCTGCGAACTCCCGCAGGACCGGTACGCCACCGGCTATCCGGGGCACTGGATCCTGCTGGAGCCCCGCATCCTCGTCCCGGCCCACACCGTCCCGCCCCGGCGGCGGTGGATCATCACCTCGACGGGTACCGCCATGAACCTGTGGGACGCGGAGCCGCTGCCCGGCGCGATGTGCCGCATCCCGCACCGCATCGCCTGTCCGTGTCTGGAGCCCGAGGACCACTGGCCGTGGGTGACGGCCCTGCGGCACCACAACGGGCAGCGCACACAACGCCTGTTCGACCTCCCCGGAGAGGATCTCCCGGACACGGGGTGACCCCGCTCCCCGTGGCCGGCGGCTGGCGCACATGAAAGCAGGGGTGCGGTGCAGGCCGAACCGGCCTGCACCGCACCCCTGCTGCCCTGTGTTCCACGGCGACCGCGACGGTGGACGCGGGCGGCGGGCGGAGCGGTTCCCTCAGGTCCGGAACCGGGCCGCCCGGCCCTTCGCCACCGCACTGGCGTCGTCCGCCGCCGCGGCCCCGTCCTGCCGGTGCCGTGCGCCACCCCTCATCCGGGTGCGTGGCACGGGCAGGGTCCGGTGGGAGGCTCAGTCCTCGCGCAGGGCGCGGACGGCCTCCTCCACGCGCCTGCCGTAGTCGGCGTCGGCGGCGTGGAAGTGTGCGAGGTTCTTCTCGATGACGTCGTCACGGGTGACCTGCGAGAGCCCACCGGCGATGTTGGCGACCAGACGGTCCTTCTCGTCCGCCGACATCAGCCGGTAGAGCTCGCCGGCCTGGAAGAAGTCGTCGTCCTTGGTGTGGGCGGGCGCCTCGTGCGTGCCCGTCCAGCCGTCGACCGCGAGCGGGGCCGCCAGGGCCTGCCCGGTCTGCGCGGGACCGGCGTAGGAGTTGGGCTCGTAGTTCTTGTCCTGGCGCGAGCCGTAGCGGGTGGCGTGCAGCCCGTCGCGGCCGTAGTGGTCGACGGTCGCCGCCTTCGGAGCGTTGACCGGGAGCTGGGTGTGGTTGACGCCCAGGCGGTAGCGCTGCGCGTCGGCGTAGGCGAACAGCCGGCCCTGGAGCATCTTGTCCGGGGACGGGCCGATGCCGGGCACGAAGTTGTTCGGGGAGAACGCCGCCTGCTCCACCTCGGCGAAGACGTTGTCCGGGTTGCGGTCCAGGACCAGGCGGCCGACCCGCTGGAGCGGGTAGTCGGCGTGCGGCCACACCTTCGTGACGTCGAACGGGTTGAAGCGGTAGTCCGCGGCCTCGGCGGCGGGCATCACCTGGACGTGCAGCGTCCAGGACGGGTTGACGCCCCGCTCGATGGCCTGGAGCAGGTCCGTCTGGTGCGAGTTGGCGTCCTTGCCGACCTGTTCGGCGCCCTGCTCGGCGGAGAGCGAGCGCACGCCCTGGTTCGTCCTGAAGTGGTACTTCACGAAGAAGGCCTCGTCCTGCGCGTTCGTCCACCGGTAGGTGTGCGAGCCGAAGCCGTTCATGTGACGGTAGGAGGCGGGGATGCCGCGGTCGCCCATCAGCCAGGTGATCTGGTGCGTCGACTCGGGGGAGTGCGCCCAGAAGTCCCAGACGTTGTCCGGCTCCTGGCGCCCCGTGAAGGGGTCGCGCTTCTGCGAGTGGATGAAGTCGGGGAACTTCAGCGGGTCCTTGATGAAGAAGACCGGCGTGTTGTTGCCGACGAGGTCGTAGTTGCCCTCGTTCGTGTAGAACTTCAGCGCGAAACCGCGGGGGTCGCGCACGGCGTCGGCGCCGCCCAGCGAGTCGGCGACGGTGGAGAAGCGGACGAACGTCTCGGTGCGGCGGCCCACTTCGGAGAGGAAGTCGGCGCGGGTGAACCCGGTGACGTCGTCCGTCACCTCGAAGTAGCCGTACGCGCCGGAGCCGCGGGCGTGGACCACGCGCTCCGGGATGCGCTCACGGTTGAAGCGGGCGAGCTTCTCCAGCAGGTGCTGGTCCTGGATGAGGAGCGGCCCGCCGGCGCCGGCCGTGGCGGAGTTCTGGTTGTCGGCGACCGGGGCGCCTGACTCGGTCGTGAGCACACGCTGGGACATGGAGGCCTTCCGTACGGAGCTGCTGACGGTTTCAGGAGAGTAGATTCGCCACGATCAGCGCGTCAACAGTTTGTTGAAATTGGAGGAGAGGGTTCCGGGACGCGGCGACGCCTGGGCGCGACAGGACAGGTGTCAGCGCCGCCGCGACCCGGAGTTCAGGGGGCCCTGGGGCGGGCCGGGGTGTCAGACCTGGGAGCCGGAGAGCCGCTCGACCGAGCGCAGCAGAGCCGAGTGGTCGAGGCCGCCGTCGCCCTGGGCGCGCAGGGAGGCCACGAGCTGGGCCACGACCGCGCCGACGGGCAGCGCCGCGCCGACGTTGCGGGCGGCGTCCGTGACGATGCCCATGTCCTTGTGGTGAAGGTCGATCCGGAAGCCCGGGGCGAAGTCCCGCTTGAGGAAGTTCTCCTTCTTGCGGGTCAGGACCGTCGAGCCGGCGAGTCCGCCGTTGAGCACGTCGAGCGCGGCGGACAGGTCGACGCCCGACTTCTCCAGGAAGACGACGGCCTCGGCGCAGGCCTGGATGTTGACCGCGACGATCAGCTGGTTGGCCGCCTTCACCGTCTGGCCGGAGCCGTGCGGCCCGCACAGCACGATGGTCCTGCCGAGTGCGTCGAGCAGCGGCTTCGCGCTGTCGAAGTCGGTCTGTTCGCCGCCGACCATGATGGACAGGACGGCCTCGATCGCTCCGGCCTCACCGCCGGAGACGGGGGCGTCCAGCACGCGGATGCCCTTCTCCTTCGCGTGGGACGCCAGGTCCACGGAGGTCTGCGGCGTGATCGAGGACATGTCGATCAGCAGGGCGCCCTCGCGGGCGTTCTCCAGGATGCCGTCCGGGCCGTACGCGATGGCCTCGACCTGCGGGGACGCCGGGACCATCGTGATGACGACGTCGGCGTCACGGACGGCCTCCGCGATGGAGGCGGCACCCCGGCCGCCCGCCGCGACGAGCCGGTCGACCTTGTCCTGCTCCAGGGTGTAACCGGTCACCTGGTAACCGGCCTTCACCAGGTTCTCGGACATGGGCGAGCCCATGATGCCGAGGCCGATCCAGGCGACCGTGGGGAGATTGCTGCTCATGAGGGTGCCTTCCGTTGAGCGTGTGTACGTGGGGCGGGTGGCCTCAGCGGGCCGGCCGGGCCTCGGCGGGGAGCCAGTCGAAGGCCTCCGCGCTCGGGCGGTCGCCCGGCTTGTACTCCAGGCCGACCCGGCCGTCGTAACCGGCCTCGGTCAGCTCGTCGAGGAGCCGCTCCAGCGGGAGCGAGCCGGTGCCGGGCGCGCCGCGCCCCGGGTTGTCGGCGATCTGGACGTGGCCGGTCCTCGCGGCGTACGTCTTGATCACCTGGCTGAGGTCCTCGCCGTTCATCGACAGGTGGTACAGGTCCAGCAGGAAGGTGGCGTTGCCCAGGCCCGTCGCCTCGTTGACACGGTCGACGACCTCGACGCCGGCCGGTGCGCTCACCAGCGGGTAGAGCGGCGACTCCGTGCCGTTGAGGGTCTCGATCAGCAGGGTCGCCCCGATCCGGTGGGCCGCGCGGGCGGCCAGGACCAGGTTCTCCAGGGCCAGTTCGTCCTGGACGGCCGGGTCCACGCCCTCGACGCGGTTGCCGTAGAGGGCGTTGAGCGCCTTGCAGCCGACCGAGGCGGCGAAGTCCGCGGCCACGTCGATGTTGGCGCGGAAGCGGTCCGACTCCTCGCCGGGCAGGGAGAGCGCCCCGCGGTCGGGGCCGGGGAGCCGGCCCGCGTAGAAGTTCAGCCCCACCAGCTGCGTTCCCGCGTCGTCGAGCGCCTTCTTCAGGGCGTCGAGCTCGGTCTGCGCCGGGGTGGGGGTCTCGATCCAGGGCCACCAGAGCTCGACCGCCGTGAACCCCGCGGCGGCTGCCGCCGCCGGGCGCTCCAGGAGCGGGAGTTCGGTGAAGAGGATCGAGAGGTTCACATCGAAGCGCTGGTCCGAGAAGCCCATCATGCGCTCCTTCCGTATTGCGGAAGTTGGTTTCTGCTCAACGGAAGATTGCCCGGCCGGTGAGGGGGCTGTCAAGAGGCCGCCCCGATTCCGGGGCGGACGGGAGCGGGGCGGAGGCCACCCCGGCCTCCACCCCGCCCCCGTTCACATCTCCCTGGTCAGACCCCTGGCACCGTGTCCCGGAAGGTCGTGCCCGCCGCCCGGTAACCGCTCACCAGAGCCGACACCTGGGCCGGGGTGAGGACCTGGTCCTTCACGTGCAGCACGTAGTCCACCTGCTGGTCGTACGCGCGCGGGGTGGTGCTGGTCCGACCGGCCAGGTCGATCAGCCACTGGTTGAAGTTGATCGACATGGGCCGCTCCGGGAGGTACGCCGCCCCGTGCGTGCCGAAGAGCTGCCCGTCGACGTAGTACGTGATGGCGCCGCCGTCGATCGTCACCACCAGGTCGTGCCACCCGGCATAGCTCACGCGCGCCTCACTGTGCTGGTTGACCGCCTCCCAGGGATCGGGCCGGTAGGTCTCCCAGGACGTGGTGTAAAGGATGTTCGACGGCTCGCCCCACCCGCCGTTGGGCAGGTACTCGAAGTCGTACTCCGCGTAGTCGTCCGCCATCGGCGCCTTCAGGTCGTTGATCGTGAAGAAGGTCTGGACGAGGTGGTCGCCGTCCGGGCCCGACCTCGGGGCGTCGCTGAACTTCACGCGGGCCGCATAGGTGCCGTTGCGGAACTTCATGGACTTCGTGAGGATCTCCGTCTGCACCGTGGAGGCGCCCGTACCGGCGGTCGACGTCTCCAGATTCATGATCGAGTTGCCGTCCCGGCTCGCGAACGTGACCTTCTCGGGCGCCCAGACGGCTCCCGGCACACCGGGGCCACCGGAGTTCGAACGGACACTCCAGCCGTTCGCCGCGATCCTCGGGTCCGCGTGACCCGTGTAGTTGAAGTCGTCGAACAGCGTGGGCCCGTCGGCCGGCGGGTCGGTGGGGGGATCGGTCGGATCGGTCGGGCCGTCACCGCCCGGAGCCTCGCCCCAGGCCGTGACCCCGCCCAGCCGGGCGGTGACCCGGGACCAGTCGGCGTAGGTGCTCCGCTCGGCGCCGAACGAGTAGTCGTCGCTCTGCCTCAGGGTCTGCCAGTCCGCGCGGTGGAAGCGCAGTTGCATGTCCCCGGTGTCGGCACCCGGAGCGAGGCTGCCCGCACCCGGGGTGAAGGCGATCTCCAGGTACCGGTCGGCGGTGGCGGTCGGGTTCGGCAGGGTTCCGAACGTCCCGGTGATGTTCGCGCACCCCTTCACCGCCCATGAGCAGGCGAAACGGTACGCGGCCGAGGCGGAGTCGCCCTTGAAGTAGTAGCGCACCTTGACGTCCGCGAGCGGCACGCTCGTGCTGCCCGTGTTGCGGACCTTCAGCCACGGTTCGCTCTGGTCGGCCGTGGCCCCGGACGCGCTCGTGCGGTACTGGACGACGAGCCCGCCGGCCGCCGCGGCACCGGCGGTCGCGGGCAGGGCGGCGAGGGCCGTGCAGCCCAGCGCCAGGGTCACGGCGGCGGCCGCCGCCGCGCGGATACGGCTCCTGCGGAATGTGCTCATGGCGGTGTTCCTCTCCGGAACGGTGGGGGATGACTTACCGAGGGGGTCGCGCTGTACCTGCGGACGCGGTCGCCAGGGACCGCGTGGTGAGGGGCCGGTACCGGACGCCGAGGGCGTCCAGCCGGGCGGTGTGGTCGCGCAGCCGCTCGACGAAGCCGGGCCAGTCGCTGCGCCCGCCGGACCAGGCGCGGTCGGCCAGCGCGCACAGCCTGGGGTAGGCCAGGTACTCGATCTGCTCCGGCGTCCTCACGTACTCGGTCCACAACTGGGCCTGGGTGCCCAGGACACGGGACGCCTCCTCCGGTCCCGCGCCCCGCGGCACCGGGTCGCCGGCGTGCACCGCGTGCAGGGGGACGAGGGCGCCCCGCTGGCCGGGGGGCTCGTCCGGATCCGTGGACTGGGCGTAGTCCAGGTACGTGGCACGGTGGTGCGCGGCCACCACCTGGTGCCCGCGCCGCGCCGCCGCGAGCGCGGGGTCGCGCCACGTCATCACCGTGAACTCGGGCGGCAGTTCGCCCCCCGTCTCGGCCCAGCCGACCGGCCGGCGTCCCTGCTCCACGAGGAACGAGCCGACCCTGCCCATGAACCAGCCGTGCAGGCCGCCGGGGCCGGAGAGCCCCGCGGCCGCCGCACGGTCCCGGGCCGCGGGGCTGTCCTCCCATTCGCCCGTGGGGCATTCGTCGCCGCCGAGGTGGATGTAGGGGGACGGGAAGACGTCCATGACCTCCTGGAGCACGGTCCGGCAGAAGTCGAAGACCTCCTCGTGGACGCCGAACACGGTGTCGCAGACGCCCCACCTGGTCCAGACGTCCAGTTGGCGCCCTGGCCGGTTGCCGAGCGCGGGGTAGGCCGCCAGAGCGGCGCGCACATGTCCCGGCATCTCGATCTCCGGCACGACGGTCACCCCCCGCTCCCGCGCGTGACGGACCAGGTCGCGCAGCTCGGCCTTGGTGTACGCCCCCGCGTGCGGTACACCGTCGGACAGCGACTGCGCCCGGTGCCCGCCCACCGAGGTCAGCCGGGGGAGGGCGTCGACCGGCATCCGCCAGCCCTGGTCGTCCGTCAGATGCAGATGCAGGACGTTGAGCTTGTGCAGCGCCATCAGGTCCACGTAACGGCGCAGACAGGAGACCGGCTGGAAGTGCCGGGCGACATCGAGCATCGTGCCGCGCCAGCGGTACCGGGGCACATCGCTGATCTCGACGCACGGCAGCTCCCAGGACCGGTCGGACGCGCCGCCCGACAGCGCGTCGGGCGGCAGCAGCTGCCGGATCGTCTGGACACCCCGGAGCAGGCCGTCGGGCCGGGCGGCCCTCAGCAGCAGGGTCTCCGGTCCGATCGTGAGGCCGTACCCCTCGTCGCCCAGCCCGCCCAGCTGCGGGTCGAGCGCCAGGACGACGCGGCCCTCGGACGACGGGGGAAGGGGCAGCCCGGTCGTCGGGCCGAGGAGCGTCCGCAGCAGCCCGGCCGCCGCTTCCGCGCCCGGAAGGGCCCGTACGGAGGTGCCCTTACCGAGGGTGAGGCGGCCCGGGCGCGGCGAGAGCGTGCGGGGCCGGGGGACGAGGGAGAGCTCGGGACGTGATGCGGGCACGGGTGCCTCCGGGTTCGGGGAGTCGGGCGGTTCGCGTGGACGGGTCCGCGGGGTGCCCGGCGGGCTCAGCCCTTGACCGCGCCGGCCGCGAAGCCGGAGGTCACATGGCGCTGGAGCAGCAGGAAGATCACGAGCGCGGGCAGGGCGAAGAGCGTCGAGGCGGCCATGGTGGCGCCCCAGTCCGTGCCGAAGGTGTTCTGGAACGACGAGAGCCAGACGGGCAGGGTGCGGTTGTCCTGCTGCTTGATGATCAGGAAGTTGGCGTAGGCGAACTCGTTCCAGGCGGTGATGAATCCGAACAGCGAGGTGGCCATCAGTCCGGGGGCGAGCAGCGGCAGGGCCACCCGTACGAACGCCCCCGTCCTCGTGCAGCCGTCGACCTGGGCGGCCTCCTCCAGCTCGGGCGGGATCGTCGCGAGGAACCCCCGCAGGACCACGATCGTGAAAGGGAGCGTGATCATGAAGTAGACGAGGGTGAGGGTGGGCAGCCGGTCGAGCATGTCCGTGTCGCGCGAGATGATGTAGATCGGGATGATCAGCGACTCCCAGGGCGCCATCTGGGCGACGAAGACCAGCAGCATGAACTGCCGCCGGCCCTTCCACCGCAGCCGTGCGACGGCGAACGACGCGCCGAGCGCCACGAGCAGGGAGAGCAGCACGGCCCCGAGGGTGACCAGGACGCTGTTGCGCCAGAACAGTTCGAAGCCGTCCGCCTGCACCGCCCGGCGGAAGTGGTCCAGCGTCCAGGTGCGGGGGACGAGCCGTGGCTCGGCCGACTGGATGTCCCGGGACGGCTTGAACGCGGTGGAGATCATCCAGTACACCGGGAACAGGCACACCACGACGGTCACGACGGCGGCGGCGTTCAGCGGGATCCGCCGGATCCGGAAGCGCGGTGAGGTCATCGCGGGTCGTCCTCCTGTCGGAACATCTGGCGGAAGTGGAGGACCAGTACCCCGGACATCAGGACCACGGTGATCATCGACGCGGCCGATCCCAGGTCGTAGCGCTGGCTGGAGAGCGCCGTCTGGACCGCGTACACGGGCAGGATGGTGGTCGCGTCGCCGGGACCGCCGCGGGTCATCACCCAGATCTGGACGAAGGCCTTGAAGGTCCAGATCACCTCCAGGGAGAGGACCAGCATGAAGATCGGCCGCAGCATCGGGAAGGTGACCGAGCGGAAGACGCGGGAGGCGGAGGCGCCGTCCAGGCGCGCCGACTCGTACAGCTCGGCCGGGACCGTGGTCAGGGCGGAGTAGAGGGTGACCGCCGCGAACGGCACCGACTGCCAGACGATCAGCAGGACCAGGATCGTGAAGGACGCCGTGCCGTTCGCGAACCACGGGTAGCGGTCGAAGGACCCGAAACCGAGGCCGGTGAGCGTCTGGTTGACGATGCCGAACTCCGAGTGGAACAGCCACTGGAAGACCGTCGTCGCCGCGACCACGGGCATGGCCCAGGCGAGCACCAGCGAGCAGAGGACGACAGTCCGGCCGACCCGGTGCAGCCGCTCCGTCATCAGTGCGACCAGCGTCGAGATGACCATGATCAGGACGACGTCGACGGCCATGAAGACGAAGGTGCGGCCGGTCACCTCCCAGAAGCGCGGGTCGGACAGCAGCGTCCGGTAGTTGCGCAGTCCCACGAACTCGGCGCCCCCGCTGATCAGCTGGCGGAGCCGGAAGTCCTGGAGGGAGATCACCACGGCGCGCACCAGCGGGTACACGAGCAGATAGAGCATGCCGCCGATCGCGGGCGCGATCAGGGCGTAGGGCCAGAGGTCGCGCGGGGGTCTTCCGGCCCGCCGCCCCGGCGGCGCCTTCGGCGGGCGGTGGACGCGTGGCGCGGGTCTTTCACGGACAGCCGGCACGGCGGGCCTCCTCTCGGTGACGGGACATGGACGGGGCCGGATCAGGAACCGGCGTTCATGGCGCGCGTGATGTCGGCGGAGGCCTTGGCCGCCTCCTGCTTCGCGTCACCACCGGTGAGGACCGCGGTCATGTAGTCCTTGACCGGGTTCTCGGCCTCCACGGCCGCCCAGCCCGGGGTGTTCGGTGTCGCGTGTCCGTGCGCCGCGCCGACGGCCATCGCCGAGGCGCCCGGGTCGTCCGCCACGGCCGGGGCGAGCGACGTCCGGTTCGGGACGTAGCTCATGGCCACCGCGAGCTTTTTCTGCCAGGCGTCGCCCGTCAGTTCCTTGATGAAGGTCAGCGCCGCGTCCGGATGCCCGGCCGCCGCCGGGACGACCAGGTCGGAGCCGCCGGTGAACACCGCGCCCGGCGTGCCCGCCGTCTTCCCCGGGATCGGGAAGAAGCCGAGCTTCCCCTTGAGTTCCGGGTTGTTCTCGACGACCACGTTGGCGCCGCCCGGGGTGGAGATGACCTGGGCGACCTGGCCCTGGGCCATCACCTCGGCCTGGGGCGGGTCGTCCTCGTCGGAGTCCCGGGGGCCCTTGCCGAGCGCCTGGAGCCGCGCGTAGAAGGCCATGCCGCGCAGCGCCTCCGGGGTGTCGAGCGCCCCCTTCCACCGGCCGCCTGACTCGGTCGCCAGGTCCCCGCCCTCGTCCCAGACGAAGCCGGCCAGCGCGTACCAGAGCTGTCCGGGCAGGTAGATGCCCTGGGTGCCGCCCCTGTTCAGCTTCGTGGTGGCGGCGATCCACTCCTCGCGCGTGGTGAGCTCCGCGGGGTCGACGCCGGCCTTCTCGAAGAGGTCCTTGCGGTAGACCACGACCCGGTTGGCGGCGTAGTACGGGATGCCGTACTGCTTCCCGTCGTACGCACCCGGCTCGGCCAGCCCCTTCAGCCAGTCGCCGCCGTCCAGCTCGTCCTTCCTGTCGCTGAGGTCCAGCAGCCCGCCGCTCTCCGCGAACTGCCCCACCTGGGTGTTGCCCGCCTCGATCACGTCCGGGGCGTCGTTGCCGGCCAGGGCGGCGGTGATCTTCTGGCCGATGCCGTCCCATTCCTGGATCTGGATCTTCACGTCGATGTCCGGGTGCGCGGCCTCGAAGCCTTCGGTGAACTCCTTCTGGAAGGCTGCGGAGACGCTGTCCCGCATCAGCCAGACATCGACCGTCGTCGCGCCCCCGGCCTCGCCGGCACCGTCGCCACCGGAGCTGCAGGCACTGAGAGCGGCGGCCGTCACGAGCGCGGACACACCGGCAAGCAAGCGGTACTTCACGGTTCACCTCAACGGGAGCAGAGACCTGACCACCTGACCAGTGAAGTCCACTGGACAGCTCACCTCTCGGTGGTGGATGAAGGTGGCATAGACCAATGGGGCCGTCAACCCCGCGCGCACAAAGGGAATTTGGGCGAAACGGAGCCATCCGGCCTCTGTTCATCTCGATGGAGGTGGTTAGAATCTCCCTGACCAGTGACTCAACTGGTAAAGGTGGTGGGACGCGCGGAGGGACGAGCATGAAAGCCGACGTACCGGGGACCCTGCTCAAGCGGGAGCGGGCACGTGACGCGGTTCTCGAGCTGATCGAGAGCCGGAGCCCCGGGGACGCCATCCCGTCCGAGCGGGCCCTGTGCGCCCTGCTCGACGTGTCCCGCCCCACCGTGCGCGCCGCCGTCGACGAACTCGTGGCCGCCGGACTGCTCGTCCGGGAGCACGGACGCGGGATGTTCGTGGCGCCGGAGAAGATCACCCAGGAACTCGTCTCCGCCGACCTCTCCCTGAGCGTGCCGCAGGCGGCCGGAGCGTGGTCGAGCAGGCTGCTGGAGTTCACGACCCTCCCGGCCGGAGCCCGGGTCGGCCGCAAGCTGCGGATGTCGCCCGCCGAGGAGATCGTGTACGTCGCCCGGCTGCGCCTCGTCGACGGCGCCCCGATGGCCGTCGAGCACCTGCACATCAGGGCGGCTCTGGTGCCGGGCCTGTCGGCGCAGGAGCTGGAGGACGGCGATCTCTACGAACACCTGCGGCACACCCACGGGGTGCACGTGCGCGAGGCGGTCCAGGCCATCGAGCCCACCGTCGTCACACGCGCCGAGGCCGGACTCCTGGAGGTCCCCGAGCTGTCGCCGGCCCTGCTCTTCGAACGCCTGACCTCGGACACCGCCGGGCTGCCCGTGGAGTACGTCCACTCGCTCTACCGGGGCGACCGCTACCGGATCGTCTCCCGGCTGGCGCTCGGCCCGGCCGCCGCCACCGCCCCGCTGGTCAGGGACGGGCACCACCCGGGAATCCCGCCCGGGGACTTCGCGCACGGCGATCCGATCGCGTCGTCCACCCGCGGGGACATCCAGGCCGGGGCGTGAGGCGCGGCCCCGGTCGCCCGGGCTCCGCCGGGCCCCGCCGGGTCGCGGGGCCGGTGGCTTAGGGTCGGGGCGAGCCGTGCGAGCCGACCGACGCGGCGGGACATGAGGGAGGCACCGTGCGCTTGAGGGTGGAATTCACCACCGAGCCCTTCGATCTCGACGAGGCACCCGCCCACGCGGTGGTGGCCCGCGACGTCATCCAGGCCGCCGATCTGGACGCCGTGGACGTGGGCCCCTTCGGGAACACCGCCGAGGGGGACGCCGGCCAGGTCCTCACCGCGGTGGACTCGCTGCTGCGCCGGGCCCTCGCCTCGGGAGCCACCCGCGTCTCCCTCCAGCTCAACGTGATCGGGGAGGACACCCCGTGACCGGACCGGCCGACCACCCGCTGGTCACCGCCGTGAAGCCGCTCGTCGACGCCATGGGGGCCGAACTGCTCGACCCGGGGCAGGCCACCACCGAGGACGTCGTGCTCGCGTGGGAGGGCGTGGACGTCATGGCGGTGCGGCTCCCGCAGCTCTCCGAATCGCTCGACCACATCCTGACCGCGATGGAGCGGCGGCACGGAATGCCGCTGGCCGAGCTGGACCGCAAGGCCAAGCAGGAGGTGGTGCGCAGCCTGGAGGCACGCGGTGCCTTCTCCGTGCGACACGGGGTGGAGACCGTGGCCGGCGCGCTCGGCGTCAGCCGTTTCACCGTCTACAACTATCTCAACCGGGACAATCCATCCAAGGGTGAGTAGCTGAGAGCAATGCGGGTCCAATGCCGTCGTCCGGGAACTCGGGCGGCGGCATCATCTGTTCGTGGAATTTCAACAAACTGTTGACGTGGTGTTGCGAAGGGCGTTAGCTATCCGCAGCCCGACAACGCACAGCGAAAAAGCCACGGAGGCTCCCGTGACTACGAGCTCCACACCGGGCCTCACCCGGTTCAACACCCTGGCGGCCCCCGAGGCCGCAGCGGCGCTGCACGAGGTCTGTGCCAGCGCGGCGTGGGGAGACCTCGTCCTCGCCCACCGGCCGTACGCCGGAACCGAAGCCCTGCTCTCCGCGAGCGACGCCGCCCTGGCCGAGCTCTCCGCGGAGGACCTGGCCGAGGCCATGGCCGGCCACCCGCCGATCGGCCGCCCCGCGCCCGGGGACCCGGCCTCCGCCCGTGAGCAGCGGGGGATGGCCGGCGCGTCCGAGGAGCTGAAGGCGGAGATGCTCGAACTCAACCTGGCCTACCAGGAGCGGTTCGGACACGTCTTCCTGATCTGCGCCACCGGAGCCACCGGTGAGCAGATGCGCGACGCGGTGCAGGCCCGGATCGGGAACCCGCCCGAGCGGGAACGCGAGATCGTCCGCACCGAACTGGGCAAGATCAACCGCATCCGGCTGACCCGCCTCGTACAGGACTCCTGAGGCCCGTACTGCACTTCCGAGAACAAGGAGCGTGACGGTCTTGAGCACCGACACCACCGCATCGGTGTCCACCCACGTCCTGGACACCAGCACCGGCCGTCCCGCCGAAGCCGTCACCGTCTCCCTCGCCGCCCGCAGCGGCGGCGACGCACAGTACGCGGCGCTCGGCGGATCCGCGACCGACGCGGACGGGCGCTGCAAAGACCTGCCGGCCCTGCCGGAAGGAACCACCCACGTACGGCTCGTCTTCGACACCGAGTCGTACTTCACCGCGAAGAAGCAAGCCGAGGCGCAGCAGGACGCCCCCCGCGTAAGGGACAGCGGCGCGTTCTTCCCGGAGGTGGCGATCGCGTTCGCCGTCACCCCGGGCGAGCACTATCACGTACCGCTGCTGCTCAACCCGTTCGGCTACTCCGTTTACCGAGGGAGCTAGCAGACAATGCCCACGATTCTCGGCCAGAACCAGTACGGCAAAGCAGAGAACCGCGTCGTCAGGATCACGCGGGACGGCGACACCCACCACATCAAGGACCTCAACGTCTCGGTCGCCCTCTCCGGCGACATGGACGACGTCCACTACTCGGGCTCCAACGCCAACGTCCTGCCGACCGACACCACCAAGAACACGGTGTACGCCTTCGCCAAGGAACACGGCATAGAGTCCGCCGAGCAGTTCGGCATCCACCTGGCCCGGCACTTCGTGACCTCGCAGGAGCCGATCGAGGTGGCGCGCATCAGGATCGAGGAGTACGCCTGGGAGCGCATCGCGACCTCCGACGGCAACTCGAAGTTCATCGGCGCCGACGAGGTCAAGCACTCCTTCGTCCGCAAGGGCCAGGAGACGCGCACCACACAGATCACCTTCGACGGTGAGAAGTGGGAGGTCATCTCGGGCCTCAAGGACCTCACGGTGATGAACTCCACCAACTCCGAGTTCTGGGGCTACGTCAAGGACAGGTACACGACGCTGAAGGAGGCGTACGACCGCATCCTCGCGACCGACGTCTCCGCCCGGTGGCGCTACAACTGGACCGGCGACGAACAGCGCATGCCCAACTGGGAGAAGTCCTACGAGCAGGCGCGCAAGCACATGCTCCAGGCCTTCGCTGAGACCTACTCCCTCTCGCTCCAGCAGACCCTCTACCAGATGGGTTCGCGCATCATCAACAGCCGCAGCGAGATCGACGAGATCCGCTTCTCCCTGCCGAACAACCACCACTTCCTGGTGGACCTCGAACCGTTCGGCCTGGAGAACGACACGGCCGACGGTGCCGTGTACTTCGCGGCGGACCGCCCGTACGGCCTCATCGAGGCGACGGTGCTCCGGGACGGCGTCGAGCCGAAGATCCCGGTCGACATGACCAACCTCTGACGCGGAGCTGAACCGGTCCCCGTCCGCCCCCGGACGGGCGGGGACCGGTCATCCCGGAGGGAACCCCCATGGCACAGCCTGCAACGGGGCCGGCAGAAGGCCCATGTACCGCCTCACCGACCGCTGCCGACACGGCAGTTCACCCGGTCGACGAGAAGCTTCCGACCGCGCGGCTCGTCCCCGCCGCACTCCAGCACATCGCCGCCATGTACGCGGGCGTCGTCACCCCTCCGCTCATCATCGGGCAGGCCGTCGGCCTCGACACGGCCGGCATGACCCGCCTGATCGCCGCGAGTCTCCTCATCGCGGGACTCGCCACCCTGCTCCAGACCATCGGGCTCCGCCGCTTCGCCGGCAACCGGCTGCCGTTCGTCAACGCGGCCTCCTCCGCAGGCATCGCGCCTATGCTCGCGATCGCCGAGACCAGCGCCCCCGGTCACCAACTCCCCACGATCTACGGGGCCGTGATGGTCGCCGGTGTCTTCTGCCTCGCCGTCGGCCCGTTCTTCGGACGGCTGCTGCGCTTCTTCCCGCCGCTGGTCACCGGGGTGGTCATCACCCTCATCGGTGTCACCCTGATGCCGGTGCCGGTGGGCTGGGCCCAGGGAGGCGACGCCACCGCGGACGACTTCGGCGCCATGAAGTACCTCGCGCTCGCCGCGTTCACCCTCGTCGTCATCCTGCTCATCCAGCGCTTCGGGCGCGGCTTCGTCAGACAGACCGCCCTGCTCGCCGGCATGTTCGTCGGCACGCTGGCCGCCCTGCCCTTCGGCCTCGCCGACTTCTCCGCGCTCGGCTCCGCGCCCGTCGCCGCCCTGCCCACGCCCTTCGCCTTCGGCGCCCCCGAGTTCCAGCCCGCCGCGATCCTCTCCCTGTGCATCGTGATGCTGGTGCTGATGACGGAGTCCTCGGCCGGGATGCTGGCCCTCGGCGAGATCTGCGAGCGGCGCACCGACGGCCCCACCCTCAGCCGGGGACTGCGCACCGACGGCATCGCCACCCTCCTCGGCCCGGTCTTCGGAGGCTTCCCGACCAGCGCCTTCGCCCAGAACGTCGGTGTCGTCTCCCTGACGCGGGTCCGCAGCCGCTACGTGGTCGCCGCGGCGGGCGGTGCGCTGCTCGTCCTCGGCGCCTTCCCCGTGCTCGGCGCGGTCGTGTCGCTGGTCCCGATGCCCGTGCTCGGCGGCGCCGGCATCGTCCTGTTCGGCTCGATCGCGGTGAGCGGCATCCGGACGCTGTCCGAGGCAGGGCTGGACGACAGCTCCAACATCGTCCTCGTCGCGGTGGCACTCGGCGCGGGCATCATCCCGCTCGCGGCACCCGCCTTCTACGCCGGATTCCCGTCCTGGGCGCAGACCGTGCTCGGATCCGGGATCAGTGCGGGAGCGCTCGTAGCGGTCCTGCTCAATCTGTTCTTCCACCATCTCGGCACCCACAGCCGTCACGCTGTGGCACTCAAATCCTCCTAGGGTCCTGCCGTGCCCACATCGCCAGAGACAGAAGAGGGAAGCACCATGGCAGCTTCGGCGGATCCAAGGACCACCCGGCGCATCGTCATCGAGAACTGCTCGATCGCGACCGTCGACGCCCACGACACCGAGTACGCCTCGGGGCACATCGTCGTGGCGGACAACCGCATCGAGTCCGTCGGCGCGGGCACCGCCCCGGAGGGCCTCACCGGTGTCGTGCGCCGTGTCGACGGCACCGGGCACCTCGCCACCCCCGGGCTCGTCAACACCCACCACCACTTCTACCAGTGGATCACCCGGGGGCTGGCGACCGACCACAACCTCTTCGACTGGCTGGTCGCCCTGTACCCGACCTGGGCGCGCATCGACGAGCCGATGGCCCGCGCCGCGGCCCAGGGCTCCCTCGCGATGATGGCCCGCGGCGGGGTCACCACCGCCATGGACCACCACTACGTCTACCCCCGGGGCTCCGGCGACCTGTCCGGCGCGATCATCGGCGCGGCCCGCGACACGGGCGTACGGTTCACTCTCGCCCGCGGTTCCATGGACCGCAGCGAGAAGGACGGGGGACTGCCGCCGGACTTCGCCGTGGAAACCCTCGACGGGGCGCTCGCCGCCACCGAGGCGACCATCGACGAGCACCACGACGCCTCGTTCGGAGCGATGACGCAGATCGCGGTCGCGCCCTGTTCGCCGTTCTCCGTCTCCACCGAACTTCTGCGGCAGGGAGCGGAACTGGCCCGCCGGCGCGGCGTACGGCTGCACACCCACGGTTCGGAGACGGTCGAGGAGGAACAGTTCTGCAAGGAGCTGTTCGGGATGGGCCCGACGGACTACTTCGAGTCCACCGGCTGGCTCGGCGACGACGTGTGGATGGCGCACTGCGTCCACATGAACGACTCCGACATCGCCGCCTTCGCCCGCACCGGCACCGGTGTCGCGCACTGCCCGTCCTCCAACGCCCGCCTCGCCGCCGGCATCGCCCGCGTCCCCGACATGCTCGCGGCCGGCGTCCCGGTCGGGCTCGGCGTCGACGGCACCGCGTCCAACGAGTCCGGCGAGCTCCACACCGAACTGCGCAACGCCCTCCTCGTCAACCGGCTCGGCGCCCACCGCGAGAAGGCCCTGAACGCCCGTCAGGCCCTGCGTCTGGGTACGCACGGCGGCGCCAGGGTCCTCGGCCGGGCCGACGAGATCGGTTCCCTGGAACCCGGCAAGCTCGCCGACCTCGTGCTCTGGAAGCTGGACACCCTCGCCCACGCCTCCATCGCCGACCCGGTGACCGCCCTGGTGTTCGGCGCCGCGGCCCCCGTGACCCTCTCCCTCGTCGACGGCAGAACCGTCGTCGAGGACAACCACCTCACCACGGTGGACGAGGACGCCATCGCCCGCGCGACCCGCGACGAGGCCAGGCGACTGGCGCGGATCGCCGCCGGCGCCTGACGCTCCGCACCCCCTGACAGGCCGGCCGAGGGGGACGGCCCTCGGCCGGCCGCCGTGCACCCACGGGTCCACGGCAGCCCGTGCCCGGTGTGCGCGCTTCCGTGCGCACACCCGGCACGGGTGAAGCTCCAAGCTGCCCGCACCAGCTGCACGACCTGCACCAACGCACCACTCAGCACCACCTCCCTGACACCCACGTCGCCCGACGTGTACCCGACCGGAGGAAGCCGTGGCAGCTACGCCCAGGTTTCGCAAGAACGCAGTCGACGGGACCGCACCCGAAGCACCCGTACCCGGAGCACGCGCGCACGAAGGAGGCGGGGCCGTCGGAGGGCCGGACCGGAAACACCCGGTCGACGAGAAGCTCCCGCCCCTCAGGATGTTCACCAGCGGCCTGCAGCACGTGGCCGCGATGTACGCGGGCGTGGTGGCCCCGCCCATGATCGTGGGGCCCGCGGTCGGCCTCAGCGCGAAGGAGACCGCCTTCCTCATGGGGGCGAGCCTCTTCACCGCGGGGATAGCCACCCTGCTCCAGACCCTCGGCTTCTGGCGAATAGGCGCCCGGCTGCCGTTCGTCAACGGTGTCTCGTTCGCCGGGGTGACCCCGATGATCGCGATAGGCAAGGACCGGGGCCACGACGGCATCGCCGTCATCTTCGGAGCCATCATCGTCGCCGGGCTCCTCGGCTTCGTCCTCGCACCGTACTTCTGCAAACTCGTGCGGTTCTTCCCGCCCGTCGTCACCGGCACCGTCATCACCCTGATCGGTGTCTCGCTCCTGCCGGTCGCGTTCAACTGGTCCCAGGGCGGCAACGCCACGGCCGACGACTACGGTTCGACGACGAACATCACGATGGCCGCCGTGACCCTCGTGATCGTGCTCGCCCTGCGCAAACTGCTGCGGGGATTCCTCCAGCAGATCGCCATCCTGCTCGGCCTGGTCGTCGGCACCCTGATCGCCGTCCCCGCCGGGATCACCGACTTCGGGGCACTGGGCGACGCCGACGTGGTCGGTTTCCCGACGCCGTTCCACTTCGGCGCACCGCAGTTCGAGATCGCCGCCATCCTCTCCATGTGCATCGTGATGCTGGTCTGCATGACCGAGTCCACCGCGGACATGCTGGCCCTCGGAAAGATCGTCGGCCGCCCCGCGGACGAGCGGACCATCGAGGGCGGGCTGCGCGCCGACACCCTGGGCAGTGCCGTCAGCCCGCTCTTCAACGGCTTCATGTGCAGCGCGTTCGCCCAGAACATCGGGCTGGTCGCCATGACCAGGGTCCGCAGCCGCTTCGTGGTCGCCGCGGGCGGCGTCATCCTCGTCCTGCTGGGTCTCGTCCCGGTGGCCGCGTCCGTCATCGCCCTCGTGCCGCTCCCGGTACTCGGCGGCGCCGGCATCGTCCTCTTCGGGTCGGTCGCCGCGAGCGGCATCCAGACCCTGGCCACCGCCGCCCTGGAGAAGGGCGAGAACGCCCTGATCGTCGCGGCGGCCGTCGGCGTCGGCCTCATCCCGATCGCCGCGCCCGGTTTCTACCACGCGTTCCCCGAGGACCTGCTCGTCGTCCTGGACTCGGGCATCTCCACCGGCTGCGTGGTGGCGATCGTGCTGAACCTGGCCTTCAACCACTGGGGCCGCACGCCTGACGTGCCGTCGGACCCGGAGACGGAGGCCGCGGACGGCGAGCAGCCCAAGGATCCGATGGCCCTGCCCGTCGCCCACTGAACCGCCTCCGCGCGTACGGGCACCCCGGAAGGGGGCCCGTACGCGCGCCTCGGGACGGCCGGGGTCAGCCGATGTGGAAGCTGTCGCCGTAGACCTTCCAGTCGAGCGGCGGATCGAGGTCCAGATTGCCGTTCCGCAGGAACACCCGCTGCGCCGTGTCGACCCGGCTGGTGTCCGAGTGGGCCTCCTCCTGCTTCATCGCCCAGACGCGCGCGTCCAGGAACGCGTCGAGGTAGGCGGTCTCGTCGCCGCCCTGCGAGGGCGGCGACGCCACGGCCAGGGCGCGCTGCCGGATCGAGCCGAAGCTCGTGGCGTCGGTGCCGCCGCCGTGCATCACGATGGCGTCGTAGTACGCGAACTGGCCGAGCGTGCCGAGGCCGTCGGCCTTGCCCTGACGCACTGCCGGGTCGAAGTACACCCGGTCGCGTTCGTCGTTCTGGGCCTGCTCGAACGCGGGGTCCGAGGCCGCCTCGGCCCAGGCGTCGGTGAATCCGGGGTCCAGCCCTTCGTGCGAGTCGGTCCCGTCGACCTCCCGCAGGGCGGGCAGGTAGGACGCCAGGGCGTTGCCCGGCTCGCGCTCGGTGTACAGCTCCACCAGGTCGAGCATGTCCCCGGTGCCGGAGCAGAATCCGATGATCCCGGCGGTGTAGCCGCGGCCGTCGCCGATGTCCTCGATGTAGCCGTACTGGGCCTTCCAGTCGAGTGTGGAGTTCTCCGCGCTCGACACCAGTTGCATGGCGATGTCCTTCTTCGCGGGGTCGTCGAGACCGGTCGCGGCTGCCTCCAGGTGTGCGGCCGACGACGTGGGGACGCCGGGCTGGGCGGTGGCCGGGATCGTCGTGAAGGTCAGCCCGAGGGCCAGTACGGCGAGTCCGGCGGTGCGGGTGAGCCGGGTGGTGCGACGCGAGGTGCTGGTGTGGGGGTGATGCACCGGTCCTCCAGAAGGAGTTCGTCGTTCCGATGTTCTGTTAGGAAACTTTCCTACCAGAGCTCGGGGCGGGTGGTAACCCCCCGTGCACGGACCGGCCCGGTTCCTCCCGGATCGCGGTGCGAAGGATGTCAGCTCCCGTCGATGCGGTAGCTCTCGCCGTAGACCTTCCACACCAGCGGGGTCTCCAGCTGGAGCCTGCCCTCACGCACGAACACGCGCTGGGCGGTCTCCACCCGGCTGGTGTCGCCGTGCGAGGTCTCCGTGCGCATCGCGGCCACCCGGGCGTCCAGGAAGGCGTCGAGGTACGCCTCCTCGTCACCGCCCTCGGACGGCGGTCCGGCCTCTGCCAAGGCCTGGGCGCGGATCGTCCGGAAGCCGACCGTCCCCACGGCGTCGGCGTACCCGTGCATCACGTAGGCGTCGTAGTAGATGAACTGCCCGAGCGCGCTGAGCCCGTCGGCCTCGGCGCGCTCGACCGCCGGGTCGAAGTACGAGTCGTCCCGCTCCGCGTCCTGCGCCGACCTGAACGCGGGATCCGCCGCCGCCTGTGCCCAGGCGGTGGTGAACGCGTCCTCCAGCCCCTCGTGCGAGTCGCTGCCGTCCACCGCGCGCAGGGCCGGCAGGAAAACCGCCAGCGCGTTGCCCGGACGCCTCGCCGTGTAGCGCTCGACGACCTTCAGCATGTCGCCGGTGCCGGAGCAGAATCCGATGATCCCGGCGGTCCAGCCGCGGTCGTCGCCGATGTCCTCGATGTAGCCGTACCGGGCCTTCCAGTCGAGTGTGGAGTTCTCCGCGCTCGACACCAGTTGCATGGCGATGTCCTTCTTCGCGGGGTCGTCGAGCCCCTTCTCGGGGGAACCGGAACCGGAACAGCCGGTCAGTACGAGGGCCGCGACCGCGGCGAGGGCGAGACGTCTGTGCTGCACGCGCCCAGCCTGCCAGGCCGGAAGGGGGCGGGGCCCGGGAGCCTCCCGGGCTGCGGCGCCTGTAGCGTTCGGTGCATGGAAGATCAGTCTGTTGTGGACGTCGGCGATGTGCGGCTGGCGTACCGGACCTGGGGGGACCCCTTCGGCTCGCCCGTCGTCCTCCTGCACGGCCTCGGCGGCTCGTCCCTGAGCTGGGAGGCGGTGGCCACCCTGCTCGGCGAGGAGTGGCGGGTGTACGCCATCGACCTGCGCGGGCACGGCGAGAGCGACTGGCCCGACGAGTACGGCTTCGAGCAGATGCGGGGCGACGTCCTGGAGTTCCTCGACGCCTGCGAGCTCGACCGGGTCGGTGTGGTCGGCCACTCGATGGGCGGGGTGGTTGCCTACCTCCTCGCGGAGGAGCACGCGGACCGCGTGGAGCGGCTGGTGCTGGTTGAGACCCCGCCGCCGTTCCCGGGACAACCGGCCGCCGAAGGCCCGCTTGGCGGGCCGGTGGACTACGACGAGAACGCCGTTGACGAGGTCAGGGCCCAGGTCGCCGACCCCGATCCCCGGTGGGCGGAGGAGCTCGGCCAGATCGTCGCTCCGACGCTGATGATCGCGGGTGGGCCGGAGAGCACCATGCCGCAGGCGAGGCTGTCCGACATGGCCTCGCTCATCCCCGACTGCCGGCTCATCACCCTGGGCGGCGGTCACCACGTGCACAAGAGACACCCGGACCAGGTGGCCCAGCAGATCAGCGAGTTCTTCACCAGCTGACGCCCGCGCACCCAAGGGCGCTGTCAGTGGCGGGTGCCATGATCCACGGCATGGACCCCATCCGTTTCTCCGCCGAGGTCGACGCCCGTCCGTGGGCCGCCCTCACCCACGCCTACGGCAGTGCCGCCGATGTGCCCGACTGCCTGCGGGCGCTGGCGGGGGAGGACGACGAGAAGGCCGCGGAAGCCCTCTCCGAGCTGTACGGCAGCATCCTGCACCAGGGGTCGGTGTACGAGGCCACGGCACACGCCGTGCCGTTCCTCGCACGGACAGCCGCCGCCGGGGTCCGGGCCGCGGACGTCCTCGCCTTCCTCGGCGGCATCGCGGAGAGCGGCGCCGACGACGGGGACGGCGACGAGGCCGCCGCCCGTCGTGCCGTGACCGCCGAACTTCCGCTGCTGCTGGCGTCGGTGGAGGCCGAGGACAGCGACGTACGCCAGGCGGCGGCCTGGGCCGCCGCCATGACCGGCGCGGCCGACGAGGCGTACGGGACGCTCCGTGACCGCTTCGCGGTGGAGACCGATCCGCAGGTCCGGGCCGAACTTCTGGGGGGTCTGGTCCACCTGGATCCCGCGCGTGCGGCCGCCCTCGCCACCGCGGCCACCGGACCCGGCGAGCCGGCCGAGGTCCGTGTCGCAGCCCTGATGGGATGCGTGGACGCCGGTGCGGACTGGGGACCCGGCCACCACGACGCCATGCTCGCGCTGCTGCCCGCCGACCCCCTGGTCACCGGCCGTGTCGACCTCGACCGCAGCGAGCCCCTCCAGTACGTCGTCTCGTCCCTGCTGCTGCGGAACACCCCCGCGGACCGGGAGGGCGCGTACGCGCTGCTGGCCGCCGCGCTGCGCACCGGGCGGCCCGAGGTGCTCGCCGAGGCCGCCTGGGCCTCCGAGTCCGCCGTGCAGATCTCGCGCAGTGCGCGGGAGCGGCTCGCGGGCCCGCTGTGCGACGCGGTCCTCCGGGACCCGGAGATCACCGAGGCGGTGCTGCCGCTCCTCCGGCTGCTCGGCGGACACGCGGCCCAGGCCGGTCCCGTGCTGGCGGAGATGGCCGCGCGGGACGACGACCGGGCGGACCAGGCACTCGCGGCGCTGGTCTACGTCGATCCCGGGCTGGCCGTGCCGCTCCTGGCCAGGGATCTGGCCCGCCGGCCCCGGGCCCTCGACGCCGCCTGCGGGGGAGCGTTCGGCACACCCCGTGTGCCCTGCGACGCCGACCTGCTCGCGGCCGTGCGCGCCCGGCTGGCCGAGCCCGGCGCGCTCGGTGGCCAGGAGCCCTACCGCTTCGCGGCACTGCTGGAGTCATGGGGGAGCGAGGCCGCGTCCGCGCTGCCCGACGTGCTGGCCGCGCTCGGGACGTTCCCTCAGCAGATGACGAGGGCGCTGGCCGTGGTCCGCACCCCCGAGGACCGGGCGGCGGCCGGCGAGGCCCTGCGCGGGGAAGCCCGCTCGGGGCGGCGGGAGGGAAGACTCGGCGCGGCCGAGGCCCTCCACGAACTCACCGACGAGGCCGAGCCCCTGCTGACCGTGCTGGCCGAGCGGCTGGAGGACGGCGACCCGCACGGGAGGCGGGAGGCCGCGTCGCTCGCCGCCGGCCTCGGGCCACGCGCGGCGGTCCTGCTGCCCGCGCTGTCCGCTGCCGTGAGCGACCCCGCCGCGGACCGCACCACCCCGGAGCTCGACGCCGACATCGCCGTCGCGGAGGCGCTGTGGCGGATCGCGGGCCGGGCCGAGGAGGCCGTCGACCTGCTGCGGGGCCCGCTGTCCGGGGCCGGACCGAGCTGGATGCGGTGGACGGTTTCCCGGGCCGCCCGCGTCGCCGCGCAGCTCGGTGACGCGGGCCGGCCCCTCACGGAGGCGCTGCTGCGGCTGCTGCCCGAACCGGTCCAGACACCGGTGGCCGTGCTGGCCCTGTGCGCCGTCGCCCCGGAGACGCTGGACGGGCCAGTGACAGCGGGGCTGCTGCTGGACTCGGTGGAACAGGACGCCGACCCCTTCACGGCGCTGGACGCGCTGATCGGACTCGGCCCGGCGGCGATGACCGGAGGCCACCGCCGCCGTCTGACCGAGCTGGCCGAGCGGGATCTGCGCGTCACGGCCTCGCGCGTGGAGGGGACGACCGCGTCCGCGGACGAACGCTTCCAGGAGCGGGCGCGCGAGGTGCTCCGGGCGCTCCGGGAACCGGGCGAAGGGGCCTGAGCCGAGGGCGCCGAGCCCGGAGAGCCGGTTCCGGCGGCGCGGGGAGGGCGACCGGGGGCCGTCAGCCGCCCGGCCGCCAGTCCGGCCGGCGCCCGCTCAGCGCGATCACCCTGTCGACCAGCGGGGCGTCGCCCGGCACCGGGACCGGTGGACCGAAGATCGCGTCGGGGCCGGACCTGTCGTCGTCCCCGGGTGCCAGCAGCGCCTCCGAGGAACGCAGGCTCGCCTCGTCCGCCCGGAACTCCTGCCCCGTGGATCTGGCCAGGTCCCAGCCGTGCACGACCAGCTCGTTGCGCGCCACCAGCCCGGCGACCTGCCCGGGCAGCTCCACGCCGCCGGCCCGGGTCATGCCCTCCAGCGCGTCCGGGGACCGCCAGGCCGCGACCAGCTCGTCCAGCAGGGGAGGCAGCGCCGTGCGCCAGTCCTCGGGCAGTACCGGCAGGGCCGCCGTCGGAGGGGTGCCGGTCGTCGGGCCGGACTTCTTGTGCGCCGCGTCGCGGAAGGCGACGGTCAGCCCCAGGATGTGCCCCAGCAGCTCCCGTACCGAGTAGTCCGGGCAGGGGGTCGGGCCGGCCAGCTGCCGGTCGTCGACGGCTCCGATCAGTTCGCGGATCGGCCGCGCGGCCGGCTCCAGGTCGAGACCGGGCGTGGTTCCGTCAGAAGTGTCCATATCCTTCAGACCCTTCCCGCGGCCGGAACTCATCGCCGCCGGGCGTGCTTCCGCGCGTCCGGAACCCGTCGCGGACATCGCGGAGCGTTCCCGTCCACCCCCTTGTCGGGGACCCCGCCCACGTGGCATATAGGTCTGGACCATTGCTGTCGGACGGAAGGCATCACCGTGCAACGCCCCCACGTACGCACCGCGTCGGCCTGCTCCGCCGCGCTGCTCCTCGCCGCGCTGACCGTGTGCGGCGCATCAGCGGAAGCGGACACCGAGAAGCCGGCGGCCCCCGAGGGAGTGACGGCGCAGGCCGGCAGCGCCACCTCCGTACACGTCATGTGGGAGCGGTCCACGGACGACGAGGGCATCACCGGCTACGACGTCTACCGCGAGGGCGAGAAGGCCGCCTCGGTGGACGCGGCGAAGCTCATGACCGACGTCGGAGGTCTCACCGCCTCGACGGCGTACACCTTCACGGTCAGGGCCCGGGACGCCGCCGGGAACCGGTCCGAGCCGAGCGCCGCCGTCCCCGTCACCACACCCGCGGCCGCACCCGCGGACAAGGAACCGCCGAGCGGGCCGACGGCGCTGCGGGGCAGGGCCGACAGCGGCCGGACGGTCTCCCTGTCCTGGGGCGGCTCCACGGACGACGTGGGAGTCACCTCCTACGACATCTACCAGGAGGACTCCAGGATCCACAGCGTCTCCGGCACGCGGACCACGGCCCGCCTGACCGGGCTGCGGCCCGGCACCGTGTACACCTTCACCGTCCGCGCCCGCGACGCGGCCGACCGCTCCTCACCCGACAGCAACGCGCTCGACCTCACCACCCCGTCCGCGCCGGGCGCCCCCGCGAGCACCGCGCCCACCGGGCTGCGGACGGAGACGACGGTGCGGGGCGAGGAGTCCCTGGTCGACCTCTCCTGGGACCAGCCGGACACCGGCGGAACGATTCCCGCCTACCAGCTGTTCCTGAACGGCAGGCTGACCACCACCATCGTCTGGGGCGGTACGCCGCCCGAAGGCCGCGCGACCTACCGGCTCACCCTGACCGACCCGCCCGGCACCCGCTACTCGCTCAAGATCCGGCCCAAGCTCCCCGACGGGAAGTGGGGCGACTTCTCGGCCCAGCGCACGGTGGTCCTGCCCGGCTGACGGCCCCTCACCCCGGCGGTGTCGCCGGGGCCGTGGAGGAAGAGAGGACGGGCGCCCGGGGTGGGACCGCGCCTCAGGCGGCGAGCGCGGCGGGCTCTCCGAGCCGTGTGGCGGCCGTCCGCCAGGCGGCCGTCACCGCGGTGCGGGCCCGCTCGGTCCGGTCGATGCCCTCCGCCGACAGATCCAGCGGTGCTCCGATGTGCACGTGCAGGTCCGGCCGGCGCAGCGGCGCCGTGAACAGGCCCGCGAGCTGCTTGGGCACGCTTCCCGAGGTCACCCGGCGTGCGCCGGCCTGGCCGACCGGAACCACCGGGGCCCCGCTTTTCCGGGCGAGCCGTGACAGGCCGCTGCGGAAGGCCTCGGGAGCCGCTTCCGCCGCGTCCGTGCGGCGCGGGAGGCCGCCCTCGGCGTAGATGAGGACCAGCCGTCCGCGGCCGAGCGCCTCCACGGCTTCGTCCAGGGCGTCCGCCGCGCGCCGGTCGCCGCGGTGGACGGGGATGTGTCCCTCCCGCGCGAGCGCACCGCCGAGTACCGGGACACGCCACAGTCCGGCGGCCGCCATCACGACCGGACGGGCCCCGAGGCGGTGCAGTGCGGCGAGCACGACGGCGGGGTCGGCGAGCGAGGTGTGGTTCGCGGCGATGATGCTGCCCGGGGCCAGCACGGCGCCCGCGTCGGCCGTGACCGTGAGGCGGCCGAAGGCGGGTACCAGGACGTCGGCGAGGCGGCTGAGCATGTCAGGACTCCTGAACTCGATCTGATGGCGGTCTTCATCCTCGGCCGGGGAACCGCCCGGAGCCTGAGTAGCCGCACTCATCCTCCCCGGTGCGGTGCCCACGCCGAAGGTGAGGGCAGCGGCCGTCCTACGTGACGCGCACCGTCTCGATCCACGGGGGAGGGGCCGGGGCGGACGGGCCGACGAGGGCGGCGACGAGCCGGCAGGAGGGGGTCTCGTCGGGCCACGGGGTCAGTCCGTCCGTCAGCACGACCACGACGGACGGGCGTTCCGGTCCCGCCAGGGCCGCGGCGATCCCCACCCGCATGTCGGTGCCACCGCCCCCGCCCAGCGTGATCTGCCCGGTGGCCGTCACCCGGGAGACCGCCTGGACGTCGGCGTCGCAGGCCAGGACCGTCACCCGGTTGCCCCGGACACCGACCTCGCGCAGCACGCCCGTCACCTCGCCGAGCGCGGCGGCGATCTCGGTCTCGCCCATCGAGCCCGAGGTGTCGATGACCACCGCCACCCTGGGCAGCGGGCGCCGCAGGCTCGGCAGCACGATCCCGCGCAGCGCCGCGCTCCGGCGGGACGGCCGGCGGTACGTGTAGTCGATAGCCCCGGAGGCCCAGGCTGCCGCGTCCCGCACGGCGCCCGCGAGCGCCCGCCGCCAGTCGACCGTGGGTTCGAGGACCTCGTCCGCCCAGCGCTTCCAGCCGCCGGGAAGGGCTCCCCTGGCGCGTGCGTGCGCGCGCATCGCCTCCGCGGTGTGGCGCCGCAGCGCCTCCGCCTCGACCGCGCCGACGCCCGCCGGACCCGCGCGGTCGCCCGACTCCCAGTCGGACGGCTGCCCGTGGGCGCCCGACCCGCAGTCGTGGGTGACGGGGGAGGGCGGCAGCGCGGGCAGGTATGCCTCGAACAACTGCCCCTCCGGAAGGCCGAAGAGGCGCGGCTCCATCCGTCCCGCCGGCAGGGGGAGACCGTCGGCTATCAGGTCGTCGTTGATCTCGCAGTCCTGTGCGACGTTCACCCGGTGCCGGTCGCGCCGGTCGGCCGGGGGCAGCAGTTCCGCCCGCCCGTGGTGGTCGCGCAGGAGATGCGCCACCTCGTGCACCCACACCGCCGCCAGCTCCGCCACCGGCGTCCGGTCGACGAACCCGGGCGAGACGTAGCAGCGCCAGTACCGGTCCACGCCCATGGTCGGCACCTCGTCGCTCGCCACCACCGTGAGGGCGTACAGGGCCGAGGCCAGGTACGGGCGGTCGGCGGCCGCACGGTAGCGCGCCGCGAGCAGCTTCGTGGTGTCCAGTTCAGTCGCCCCGAGGAAGGGCCCCGGACTGCCGCAGCAGGTCCAGGAAGCCGTCGATGCCCGGCGGCACCGGCCAGTCGAGGTTCCGCATCGCGGCGAGGTCCACGGCCGCCCGGGCGGCCACGTCCGGGACACCGGCGTCGACGGCCTTGGCGAGCACGGCCCACCCCGCTTCCCAGCGCTCCCTGGTCAGGTCGCCCTGCACCGCGGCGACGACCGCGATCAGGAAGGCGAGCTGCCGGTCCCCGCGCCCCGGCAGCGCGAACGCGTCCGGGTCCGCGAGCACCCGGTCGGGGTCGGGCAGGTCGAGGTGTTCCAGGTAGGACAGCAGCTCGATGCCCGCACCGTCCCCGACCGCTCCGGTGAGGACGGACGCGACGGCCTCCCGCCCTGCGCCTGCCGCGTAACCGGTGGCCAGCAGCCGCAGTGCCATGTCCCAGGTCCTCGGGGACGGCCATGCGCGGCCCCGGCTCTCCGCGTCGGCCGGCATGTGGTGGACCAGGCCGGGACGTGCCGTCAGGAACCCGGAGACCGCCCCCCTGGCCCGCGCCGCCGCACCCGGCACCCGGGCCGGGTCGACGACCGGTACACCCAGTGCGGGCCAGGTCCCCGCCATGCCGCGGGCGACGGTGCGCGGGTCGTGCGTCCACGGGAGGTGGACGAAGCGGTTGGCCAGCGGCGGGCTGAGGTGCCACCCGTCGGCCGCGCTCGACGGAGGGTTGGCCGCCGCCACGACGCGTACGGCCTCCGGCAACCGCAGGCTGCCCACCCGCCGTTCGAGCACGACCCGCAGGAGCGCCGCCTGCACGGCGGGCGGCGCCGACGACAGCTCGTCGAAGAAGAGGAGCCCCTGGCCGGTACGGGCGAGCCGGACCGCCCAGTCCGGCGGCGCCATCGGCACCCCGGTCACCGCCGGGTCGTCCCCCACGACCGGCAGCCCGGCGAAGTCCGACGGCTCGTGGACACTCGCGATGACCGTCTCCAGTTCGAGCCCCAGACCGGCTGCGAGCTGCTCCATACCGGCGGACTTGCCGATCCCGGGCTCGCCCCACAGCAGCACGGGCTGATTGGCCGTCACCGCCAGTGCCAGTGCCTCCAGTTGAGGGCTCAGGGCGGGCTCGGTACGGGTGGTGCGCAGGCGGCGGTTGAGCTCGTCGGCCGCCTCCAGCGGTCCCGGCGCGACGGAGGCCGACCGGATGGTGGTGCTCACTGTTCCTCGTCCTCCGTGGCTTCGGGGAACCACTTGTCGTACCAGGCGGACCCGATGCCCGGGTGCTCCCTCTCCACGCGCTCCGCGAGGAAGGCGAGGTCCTCGCGCTTGTACCGGCGGACCAGCTGGGACAGCGACAGCTCGGTCGCGTCGGTCACGTCGATCCGCGCCCCGGCGTCGAGCAGCGCGCGTACCAGGGCGGCGGAGCCCCTCTCGCTCACCGCGACGCCCAGCGGGGTCCGTTCCAGGTGGTCCCTGGCCTCCAGATCGAGGCCCGCCGCCAGGAGTCCCGGCAGCAGGGCCTCGTGATCCAGCAGGGGCAGGACGTGCAGGAGACCCCGCCGCCTCGCGTCCTTCACCCGGAGGTCCACACCGGCGGCCATCAGCTCCAGGACCGCGGGGGTGTCCCCGTGCTGGGCGTGCAGGAAGAGTTCGCGGACCTGTGCGCGCAGCTCCTTCGGAAGCCGCCCCGTGCCGGACGTGCAGGAGTGCTCCACGGCGAAGCAGCCGGAGACGGCCCCGCCGAAGGCCCGCATGGCACGCTCGCGCTGCCGTTCCTCCTCGGTGTGCGGGGAGCGGAGCGCGCCGTCCCGGAACACGACCTCGTGCCACTCGCCCCGGCACCTCACCCGCACGGGGCGCGGCGCCGAAGGCCCAGGGGGCCCGAACGGCCCTTCGAGGGCGGGGAACAGGGCCCGGGCGACCAGCGGATGGAGCCACCGCGGCGGCATGGCACCGGTCCTCAGCAGGTCGAGGTCGGGAAGACGGCGCCAGGCCGCCTCCGGGAGCCGTGCGGCCACCGCGTCAGGGTTCTCCCTCTCGACGGCACGGGCCCGCAGCCGCCCACCCGTGCTGTGGTCCGTGAGGTCGAACAGGACGTGGATCCGCCAGCCGACGGCGACCAGGAAGTGCTCCCTGCCGATCGTGGCGGTCGCGCGCCGCACCGCCGCCTCCAGGCGGGGGATGTCGAGCGCCATCCTGCGTACGCTCTCCTCGACGTCCGCGCCGCGCCACGACCGTCGGGACGGCGGCAGGACCGGATCCCACGCGATGCCGGCGGCGGCGAAGGCGTCTGCGACCCGGCCCTCCTGGAGGAGCTGTGTCACCCGCTCCGCCCGGGCCGCCGCGTCATCGGCCGCCGCGAGTTCCTGCGGCGTCAGCGGCGTACCGTCGTCGTGGAAGAAGGGAATCCGGCCGGCGGCGCCTACGGCCTCCCGGAGACCGTCGGTGTGCCTCGCGTCCCACAGCCACCGATCGGCCCGCCAGTCCTCGGTGCCGGCGCCGAAGACGCCGGGCGCCTCTTCGCCGGGCACGGCACCGAAACGCAGCACGAGCCGCTGCGGCCCGTCGAACATCGGGGGCGTACGCAGATGCAGATACGGCGCGAGGGGCAGCCCGTCCGCGTAGCCGGCCAGGACCACGGTGCGGTCGGTGGCGATCGTCGAGCGGCCTCCGAGCAGCCGGGGCAGGTGCCAGTGCACCAGGTCGGGTACCAGATGGCGCAGGTCCGAGGCGAGAGCTCCGGCCACCCGCGCACCGTACGCGGCGGTCACCTCCGCGAGGTCGAACGCGGGGTCGACGCCGGCCGCCGCGAGGGCGCCGCGCCAGTCACCGGCCAGTCGCCGCTCCGTCGCCCGCTCGATCATCCCGCGCGGCACGGCGTACCGGCGGGTCCTGAGCAGGCTCGACGCCTCCTCCGCCTCTAGGACACCGTTCGTGGACCGGGGCCTCACCGGTAGACGCTCCGTATCGCCCGGAGGTCCGCGTGGGCGCCGGTGTCGGGCCGCAGCCGCGTGGCGAAGGACCGCTTGACCCTGCGGGGCAGCCCGGGGCCGAGACCGACGTACTCCAGCCGCGAATCCGCTCCGACGGCGCCCAGGAGTTCCTTCGCGCCCCGGCCGGTCAGGCCCGTGTGCGCCAGTTCGAGGCGGCGCAGGGGGCTGCCGGGCAGGGCGGCGGCCAGCGCGTGCGCCCCCGCGTCGCCGGTGGCGTTGCCCGTCGCCCCGAGGCTGCGCTCGGACATCGGGCGCCCGAGGTCCAGCGCCTCGATCCCGCCGAGGGCGTCCGCCAGCGCGTTCGCCCCGGCCGGCCCGATCCCGTTGCCGCCGAGGCCCAGACGCACCGGACGCGCCGGGTCCGCCGCGGCGGCGAGCAGGGAGGCCCCCTCGTCGCCGAGGTGGTTGGCCGGCAGATACAGCTCCCGCACCCCGGCGTCACGCACGAGCGCCGCGAGCAGCGGGGCGGCCTCCGGGCCGAACCCGTTGCCGCCGAGGAACAGCCTCTCCACGGGCCGCTCGCGCCTGGAGAGCACGCCGAGCAGGGCCTTCAGACCGGCCGTCGTGATCCCGCTGTTGACGAGGTCGAGGGTGCGCAGGACGGTGTCGCCGGCCAGCATCGGCACGAGCGCCCGCACACCCGCGTCGCCCAGGGGGTTGCGCTTGAGCCACAGGGCCCGGACCGTGCCGTCCCCGGCGAGCGCCCCGGCGAGTGCGGCGGCGCCCTCGGCCCCGATGCGGTTGCAGCCGAGATAGACCGTCCGCAGCCCGTGGCCGCCCTCCCGCAGGGTGTCCGCGACCGAGCGGGCCCCCTCGTCGCCGAGGGAGTTGGTGCCGAGCAGGGCGTGTACGGCGTGCGGCGAGCCGGCGAGCGCGGGCATCACCCCGGCCGCACCGGCCGGCCCGAGCCCCTGCTTGCAGAGATCGACACGTCCGTCACCCCGCAGGGTCCCCAGCGGGAACACCTCGTCCGCCCCGACCGGCCGCTCCACCGCGAGCCGCCTCAGCAGCGGCTCCAGCAGGGCGGGGTCGGCGAGCGGGATGTCAGGGTGCTCGATCGCCGGGCAGCGCACGGGCATCGGCTGCGACATCACAACTCTCCAGTCCCTTGCCGGTACTCCGGCCGCGGAGGACGACCACGCCCAACCGCCCACCCGGCGTGCCGACGCCATCCCTCCGAGAAAAGGTGGCAAGACCGACCGGATTCGAACCGGCGTCCTCCAGCTTGATGCGTGGGCGCGACGACCTCTGCGCTACAGCCTTGCCACGCGTGATCATAGCGGCGGCCGGCTCGAAATCGCACGCCAGTACGCTGGTTGCGGGTATGCCCGGTGCGCCCCGGGAGGCCCCGCCCTCGGTGGCCCCTCCACCCGCGTGGCGCGCCGGCCGCCCACCGCACGTCCGTGAGACCGAGAGGGAAGTCCGTTGAGCGCCGGCAGCTACTACGAACCCGTCGACACCCACCGCTACAAGCCCACCGTGCACGCCGGCGGTGCCTGGGACCCGGACGAGCAGCACTTCAGCCCTCTCGGCGGCCTCGTCGTGCACGCCGTCGAGCGGCACCTGGCCGACCGGCCCGGGACCGGCTTGATCATGTCCCGGATCAGTTTCGACATCCTCGGCCGGCTCGCCCTCGACGAATGCGAGATCCGTGTCGAGACGATCCGGCCCGGCCGCACCATCGAACTCCTCGAAGCCGTCGCACTGATCGCCGGCCGCCCGGTCGTCAGGGCCCGCATCTGGCTCCTGGCCTCCGGCGACACCACCGCCGTCGCCGGGGGCGACACCGGCCCCCTCCCGGCTCCCGACACCCTCGCGTCCTGGCCACTGGCCTCCGAGTGGCCCGGCGGCTACATCAGGTCCCTGGACGTCCGTCCGGTCTCACCCCCGCGGCCGGGGCGGGCCGTCGCCTGGATCTCCACCGGCCTGGACCTCGTGGCCGGTGAGCGGAGCAGCCCGCTCGCCTCGTACGTCGCGCTGGTCGACACCGCCAACGGGATCGCCGTACGGCAGCCGCCCACCGCCTGGATGTTCCCCAACGTCGATCTGACCATCCACCTCCACCGGCGGCCCGGAGGACGGTGGACCGGCCTCGACACCTCGGTCACCTTCGGCCCCGACGGGAGCGGTGTGACGAGCACCGTCCTGCACGACACGGCGGGCCCCGTCGGGCACGCCCAGCAGATCCTCACCCTGCGCCCGATGCCTTCCTGAGCGGTCGCGCGCCCGACGCCCGCACGCACGGAGGCGCCGCGCCCCGTCCGGTGAGGACGGGGCGCGGCGCCTCCGTTCCGGTCAGCCCAGCTGCTCGTACGCCGGCAGCGTCAGGAAGTCCGCGTAGTCCTGGTCCAGCGAGACCTGGAGCAGGAGGTCGTGGGCCTGCTGCCACTTGCCGGCCTCGAAGGTCTCGTCGCCGATCTCCGCGCGGATCGCGGCCAGTTCCTCGGCGGCGACCTTGCGGGCGAGGTCCGCGGTGGCGTGCTCGCCGTTCTCGAAGACCACGTCCGCGTTGATCCACTGCCAGATCTGCGAGCGGGAGATCTCGGCGGTGGCCGCGTCCTCCATCAGGTTGAAGATGGCGACCGCGCCCATGCCCCGCAGCCACGCCTCGATGTAGCGGATGCCGACGGCGACGGCGTTGCGCAGCCCGTCGTAGGAGGGCTTCGCGTCCAGGGTGTCGATGGCGATCAGGTCGCCCGCCGCCACCGAGACGTCCTCGCGCAGGCGGTCCTTCTGGTTCGGCTTCGCGCCCAGGACCGCGTCGAAGGACGCCATCGCGATCGGCACCAGGTCCGGGTGGGCCACCCAGGAGCCGTCGAAGCCGTCGCCGGCCTCGCGGTCCTTGTCCGCCTTGACCTTCTCGAAGGCCACCTTGTTGACCTCGGCGTCGCGCCGCGAGGGGATGAAGGCCGCCATGCCGCCGATGGCGTGCGCGCCGCGCTTGTGGCAGGTGCGGACGAGGAGTTCGGTGTACGCCCGCATGAACGGGGCGGTCATCGTCACCAGGTTGCGGTCCGGCAGGACGAACTTCGAGCCGCCGTCACGGAAGTTCTTCACGATGGAGAAGAGGTAGTCCCAGCGGCCGGCGTTCAGCCCGGAGGCGTGGTCGCGGAGCTCGTAGAGGATCTCCTCCATCTCGTACGCGGCGGTGATCGTCTCGATCAGGACGGTCGCGCGGACGGTGCCCTGCGGGATGCCGACGTAGTCCTGGGCGAAGACGAAGATGTCGTTCCAGAGGCGGGCCTCCAGGTACGACTCCGTCTTCGGCAGGTAGAAGTACGGGCCCTTGCCGAGGTCGATCAGCCGCTGCGCGTTGTGGAAGAAGTAGAGGCCGAAGTCGACCAGCGCGCCGGGCACCGGGGTGCCGTCGAGCTGGAGGTGCCGCTCGTCGAGGTGCCAGCCGCGCGGACGCGTGACGACGGTCGCGAGCTCCTCGGCGGGCTTCAGCGCGTAGGACTTGCCCGACCTCGGGTCGGTGAAGTCGATGTTCCGGGTGTAGGCGTCGATCAGGTTGAGCTGGCCGGTGACGACGTTCTCCCACGTGGGGGCGGACGCGTCCTCGAAGTCGGCGAGCCAGACCCTGGCGCCCGAGTTCAGGGCGTTGACGGTCATCTTGCGGTCGGTCGGGCCCGTGATCTCCACCCGGCGGTCGTCCAGCGCGGCCGGGGCCGGGGCGACCTTCCAGGTGTCGTCCACGCGGACCGCTTCCGTCTCCGGCAGGAAGTCCAGCGTGGAGGTGCGGGCGATCTCGGCGCGGCGTTCGCCACGGCGGGCGAGCAGCTCGTCGCGCCGGGGCGTGAACCGCCGGTGCAGCTCGGCCACGAACGCGAGGGCCGCATCGGTCAGGACCTCGTCCTGCCTCGGCAGGGGCTCGGCATCGACGATGGCCAGCGGGGACGGCGCTGGTGCGGACATGAGCTGTCACTCCTTCAGCGGGTGGTACGACGGCGTCCACGGCCGCCGGGTCGCCCGGGACGGCACGGGATGCCAGGGCTCCGGGATACGGCCATGGGCACCGCCGAGGACCGGAAGCGGAACCATGGGCTTCTGATCAGTGGATATTAGTTTCCTCATGGTGGAAGTTCAATGGTTTGTTGATGTCGAGATTCTCCGGGTCGAGGGACGCGCCGTCACGGTGGCGCGGCGTGCCAGGTCCGATACGTTCCGTTCACTCCAGGTGTCTCAGGTCCGCCGCCGTGTCGATGTCGTGTGCCCGCGCGACGTCGGAGCACTCGACGAGCGTGATCGCGTCGCGGTGCGCCCGCAGGTAGGCCCGTGCCCCCTGGTCCCCGACCGCGCCCGCCGCGACGGCCTCCCAGTGGTCCGCCCCGAACAGCACGGGGTGCCCGCGCTCCCCGTCGTACGCGGCGGCGGCCAGACTCGACCGCGAGCGGTACGCCGAGCGGACGCGGGCCACCGCCTCCGCACCGATGCCCGGCTGGTCCACCAGGAGGGCGAGTGCGGCGTCCGCGTCCGAACCGGAGAGGGAGGCGAGTCCCGCCCGGAGCGAGGAGCCCATGCCCTCCTCCCACGACGGGTTCACCGTCACCTCGCACGCGGAGAGTTCGGCCAGTTCCCCCACCTCCTCGGCCGCCGCGCCCAGGACGACGTGGACGGGGCCGCACCCGCCGTTGCGCAGCGCGCGCACCGCGTGCTCGACGAGGGGGCGGCCGCGGTGTTCCAGCAGGGCCTTCGGCCGCCCGCCGAGACGACGGCCGCCACCTGCGGCGAGCAGGACACCGGCGACCACGGGGATCCGTTGTGTGTGAGCCATGTGCCCTGGATACCACCGCCGGATCCGCACCGGCGGATTGATTGTCACCCCTCAGGGGTACCCTCGTTCCTTGTCCGCACAGTGGCGCACGCCACCTCTGACGGCGCTGATCCGCGGACGTCCCCGGGCACTTGACCACCGACCGGGGGCAGTTCGAAGCCGGCACAGCGGCGTGCGAGGGGGAGTGCTTTGTTGCGAAGCGTGGGGCGGGAGCGGTTGACGGGAAGCGGCGAGGACCCGAGGGTGACGGAGCTGCGTACGGCTGTCTCACGACTGCGCCGCGAACTCGCCGGACACCCCGCCGAGTTCCCGGACCGGGGGATCGCGGAGGACGAGCTGGCGGCTCTGGACGCCATGGCGGCGGGAGGGCGGCCCGAGAGCCCCCGGCTGCGGCGTTCGCTGCTGCTCGTCGCGGGGGCGATCGGCTCGGTCAGCGCGCTGTCGCCCGGCCTGCGGGACGTGCGGAGCGCCGTCGACCTGTTCGGGGAGCCACCGCGCCGCCCCTGAGGTCAGCGGCGGATCAGCCGGCGCGCGGTGGCGGCGGCGACGGCCGAGGTGCGTGAGTCGACGCCCAGCTTGGCGTAGATGTGCACCAGATGGGACTTCACCGTCGCCTGGCTCAGGAAGAGCCGCTTGCTGATCTGCTGGTTCGACAGGCCCTCGCCGACCAGTTGGAGGACTTCCAGCTCGCGTCTGGTCAGGGCCTGGGCGGGCGTGCGCATCCGGTCCATCAGACGGTGGGCGACCGCCGGGGCGAGGGCGGAGCGGCCCGCGGCGGCCGTGCGGACGGCCGCCGCCAGCTCCTCGGGCGGGGCGTCCTTGAGCAGATAGCCGCCTGCCCCCGCCTCGACGGCGGCCAGGATGTCCGCGTCCGACTCGTACGTGGTGAGGATCAGGACGCGCGGTGCGTCCGCCGCCGCCGTGATCGCCGCCGTGGCCTCCGACCCGTGCATCCCCTCGCCGAACTGCAGATCCATCAGGACGACGTCGCAGGCACCGGTCGCGGCGAGGGCGACGGCCCGCTCCGCCGTGGCCGCCTCGGCGACGATCTCGAAGTCCGGTTCGGCGTCGAGGACCGCGCGCAGGCCCGCCCGGACCACCGGGTGGTCGTCGGCCAGCAGCAGCCTGATCGGGGCGCTCATGCGACCGCCTCCTCTCCCTCGAAGAGCTTCCCGCCGCTCTCTCCCGCGACGGAACCGCGTTCCCCGGTGGAAGGCCCTGCGCCGGTGGCACGTCCCTCTCCGGGGGTACGCCCTTCCGCGGCGACCGGGAGCGGGAGGGTGGCAGCCAGTGCGGTGCCCTGCCCCGGCGCCGTCTCCACACTGAGCGTGCCGCCGAGCGAACGCGCCCGCGCACGCATGGCCGGCAGCCCGAAGCCCCCGCTCCCCGGGCTCCGCCGCCCCCGGTCCGTGGCACCCGGGTCGAAACCGCACCCGTCGTCCACGACGTCCAGGGACACCGATGTCTCCATGAAGCTGAGGGTGATCCCCGCGCGCCGCGCGCCCGCGTGCCGCACCACGTTGGCCAGCGCGGACTGCGCGGTGCGCAGCAGCGCCACCTCGTACGGGGTGGGCAGTCCCACCGGCGTACCGCTGACCGCGAACCGTACGGTGAGTTCCGGCGTCGAGGTGCGGGACGCCAGCCGGGACAGCGCCGCCGCCAGGGAGCCGTGCTCCAGGTCCGGCGGGCTCAGCGCCCGCACGAAGCGGCGGGCCTCGGCCAGGTTGTCCTGGGCGGCCTCACGGGCCCGGCGCACATGGGCGGTGGCCGGTGCGTCCACCGGGAGGGTGTGCTCGGCGGCCCGCAGCAGCAGCTGGATGCTGGACAGGCCCTGCGCGAGGGTGTCGTGGATCTCGCGGGCCAGCCGCTCCCGCTCCGCCAGCGTGCCCGCGGCACGCTCCGCCTCGGCCAGCTCCGCCCGTGTGGACACCAGCTCCTCGATGAGCTCACGACGCCGCTCGCTCTCGCGGAACAGCGCGTCGTAACCGAGTACGGTCGCGACGGCGACCGCCGCCCCGAGCAGCGGGCCGATGAACGTGCCCGGGGTGACCGCCTGGTGGTGGAGCACGAAGCAGGCGATGGCGGCGGCGGCGGTGACCACCACGGCGGGCAGCCCCCGTCGCACCGGCAGCAGGTGCAGCTGCAGGAAGTACAGCGGGAAGGCCACCCAGAGGGCATCCGGCGACAGGACGAGCAGGGCCAGCCACACGGCGCCCAGCGCCACGAGCCAGACCCCGGCGGCCCGGGTGTGCGGCTGCACGGACGGGGCCAGGGCGCCCGCGCCGTACAGCGCGGCCATCAGCCCGGCCAGGACGACGACCTCGGTGCCGCTCGTCGGGCGGAGCGCGGTGAGTGCCAGCAGTCCGACCAGCAGGGCGTGCAGACAGAGCCGCAGCGCGGTGGTGACGGGGGTGTGCGAACGCGAATCCATGGTCCGTCCAGCGTAGAGGCGCGAGGTGCGCGGCCGGTCAACCGAAGGATTGATGTCTCGGCCGTCCCGAGGGCGATGTCCGCGCGCGGCCGGGGGCCGAGCCTGGAGTCATGTTCGTCGCATGGAGAGATCTTCGGTTCGCAAAGGGCCGTTTCGCGCTCATGGGCACGGTCGTGGTGCTGATCACGCTGCTCGTGGGCCTGTTGTCCGGTCTGACGGCCGGGCTGGCCAGGGAGAACACCTCGGCCGTCACCGGGCTGGAGGCCGATCGCCTCGCGTTCGCCGCCCCGCCGGACGGCCGTCCGGTGTCGTTCACCGACTCCGCCGTGGGGGAGCGTGCCTGGCGGACCTGGGCAGGCCGGCCCGGAGTCACCGCCGCCGAGCCCGTCGGCATCCGGACGCTGGACGCCGCCACCGGTGACGGTCGCCGCACGGCCGCCGTCTCGGCGTTCGGTGTCCGGCCGGACGGTGGGCTCGCGCCCGGGACGGTGGCCACGGGCCGCGTGGTGCTCTCCCGGCCGGCCGCCGACGGCCTCGGTGCCGCACCCGGGGACACGGTGCGGCTCGGCGGCTCGGAGATGACCGTCGGCGCGGTCGCGGGCGACGCCTCGTACAGCCACACCCCGGTGGTGTGGACCTCGCTCGACGACTGGCAGCACCTCGGCGGGAGCGAGCGGGACCGACCGGACGGGGGGAGGGCCACCGTGATCGCGCTGAGCACGCACGGCGCCGACCTCGCCGCCGGTGACGAGGCGGCCGGCACGCGCACCCTGACCCTGGACGAATCGCTCACCGCGATCGGCTCCTACCAGGCGGAGAACGGCTCACTGCAGCTGATGCGGGGCTTCCTCTTCGCCATCTCCGCCCTCGTCGTCGGGGCCTTCTTCACCGTCTGGACCATCCAACGCGGCGCCGACGTCGCCGTGCTCAAGGCGCTGGGCGCCTCCACCCCGTACCTGCTGCGGGACGCCCTCGGGCAGGCCGTCGTGATGCTGGCGGCCGGAACCGGCGTCGGCACCGCGCTCGCCGCGGGCATCGGCGCGCTGCTCGGCGGCGGGGAGGGTGCCGTGCCGTTCGTCCTCGACGCGTCCACCGTCCTCGTGCCGGCCGCCGTCATGATCGTCCTCGGCGTGCTCGGGGCCGCCCTGTCCATCAGGCGGATCACCGCCGTCGACCCCCTCGTCGCACTCGGGAGCGCACGATGACCCTCACCCTCACCGACGTCACCCTCACCTACCCCGACGGCGGCACCCGGCTGACCGCTCTGGACCGGGTCTCCCTGCACGTGGCCGCGGGCACGCTCACCGCGGTCGTCGGGCCGTCGGGCTCGGGCAAGTCCAGCCTGCTCGCCGTCGCGGCGACGCTGGTCACCCCCGACCGGGGAAGGGTCGTCGTCGCGGGAACGGAAACCACCGGGCTCGGTGGGGCGGAGAAGGCCGCCCTGCGCAGGGAGCGCGTCGGCATCGTCTTCCAGCAGCCGAACCTGCTGCCGTCGCTGACCGCCGTGGAGCAGGTGCTGGTAATGGCGCACCTGTCCGCAGGACCGGCACGCGCCGCGCGGGCCAGGGCCCGGGAGCTCCTTGACGCGGTCGGTCTCGCCGACAAGGCCGACCGCAGGCCGCACGAACTGTCCGGCGGTCAGCGTCAGCGGGTCAACATCGCACGTGCCCTGATGAACGAGCCCGCCGTGCTGCTCGTCGACGAACCCACCAGCGCACTCGACCACGAACGGGGCGCCGCGGTCCTGGACCTGCTGGCCGCACTGACCCGCGAACGGTCGACGGCCACGGTCCTGGTCACCCACGACCGGGCGCATCTCGACCGCGTGGACGGGACGGTGACGATGCGGGACGGCCGGCTGACGGCCCACGCCCCGGCCTGAAGCCCCCTCGACGGTCCCGTCGTGTCCGTCGCCGGCCTCAGGCGGTCGGCCCGCTGCTCGCCAGGGCCACCGAGAGCTCCTTCGCGATCTCCTGGAGGATCGGCACGATCCGCTCGGTCGCGGTCTCCGTCACCCGGCCCGCGGGCCCGGAGATGGAGATGGCGGCCGAGGTGGGGGAGTCGGGCACCGACACCGCGAGGCAGCGGACGCCGATCTCCTGCTCGTTGTCGTCGACCGCGTAGCCCGCCCTCCGCACCTGTTCCAGGGCGTCGAGGAAACCGTCCGGCGTGGTGATCGTCTTCTCGGTGGCGGCCGGCATGCCCGTGCGGGCCAACAGCGCGCGTACCTCGTCCGCCGGGGTGTGCGCGAGGAGCGCCTTGCCGACACCGGTGGAGTGGGGGAGCACCCGTCGGCCGACCTCCGTGAACATCCGCATCGAGTGCTTCGACGGCACCTGGGCGACGTACACGATCTCGTCCCCGTCGAGCAGCGCCATGTTCGCCGTCTCACCGGTCTCCTCGACCAGGCGCTGGAGGTACGGCCGTGCCCAGGTGCCCAGGAGGCGGGAGGCGGACTCGCCGAGACGGATCAGCCGAGGGCCCAGCGCGTAACGACGGTTGGGCTGCTGGCGCACGTAGCCGCACACGACCAGGGTGCGCATCAGCCGGTGGATGGTGGGGAGCGGGAGTCCGCTGCTCGCGGAGAGTTCGCTGAGCCCGACCTCGCCCCCGGCATCCGCCATGCGCTCCAACAGGTCGAAGGCGCGCTCCAGGGACTGCACGCCGCCGCTGGGACCGGCGGGCTTGGAGTCGGATGTGCTGGCGTGGGACGGCGGCACGTCAACGGTCCTTTCGAAGCGGAGGCAAGGCAGCAGCCTACCGGGCTGTTCCCGATCGGCCCACTGCTCCCGGTGCGGCGTCCTTGCCGGTCAGGACCTGTTTTGTCCCGGTGTCGGCGCTCCGGCCCGTGTTCGGCCAGGAGCGCGGCGATGCCGTTCCTGGTCCATTCTACGTTCCGTCTGTCGAAAATGAACTTTTACTTCGTGGAAATATCCAAGAGGTGCCGGGTGTGCTCGACCGGTCGTCGCGCGGCGGAGGAGGGGTCTTGACGGGCGGCTTTGCCGAGTGAAGACTCCTTCAACAAATCGTTGAACCCGAGTGAAGGAGCACAGGTGCCCGGTGTGGACGTGAAGCTGGTACTCCGCGAGGGGGTGCTGCCGTACGACGCGGTGGTGCCGGCCGGGGCCCGTGTGGTGGATGTCGGTGGCGATGTGGTGATGCCGGGGCTGGTGGACACGCATGTTCATGTGAATGATCCGGGGCGTGCGGAGTGGGAGGGGTTCTGGACGGCTACCCGGGCGGCTGCGGCGGGGGGTGTGACGACGCTTTTGGACATGCCGTTGAATTCGTTGCCGCCGACGACGACGGTGGGGAATCTGCGGGTGAAGCAGGATGTGGCGCGGTCCAAGGCGCATGTGGATGTGGGGTTCTGGGGTGGTGCGCTGCCCGGCAACGTCAAG
>NZ_JNYQ01000008.1 GCF_000717245.1 Kitasatospora papulosa | reverse complement strand
AGCTACGACGCCGGACTCCACCTCCGAGCCTCTCTGATCTGGATCAACGACCTCTTACCGACGACCGAATGATCACAACCTCACACAGGCCCTAGCGGCCTGGGCCCCGATGTACCGACGCCCGGGGCCCGGCCGCAGCCGGAGCCGGGGCGGGGCGAATGCGGCAGCCGTGCGGGAGGCCGTGGCCGGGGTGTTGCCGCTCTGGACGTGACGCAGTGCCGTGTCGCTCACGCGCGGGTCCACTTCTGGTCGGCCTGGCCGTTACAGGTCCACAGCACCAGCGGGGATTCTGTTGGCTGTGCCGGACCCGCCGGCGTCGAGGCACAGTCCGGAGCGGACGTTGCGGATCGTGGCAGTGAGAGGTCAGGTGCTGGCCCGGACGGTCAGGCGGGTGGGGAGAACCAGGGGAGTGGGGTCCTGCCCGTTGACGAGCGCGACGAGCATGCGCGCCATCTCCCGTCCGAGAGCCTCTACAGGCTGATGGACGGTGGTGAGCGGCGGATCGGCGACCTGGGCGATCGCCAGGTCGTCGAAGCCGACCACGGCGACCTCGGCGGGGACCCGTCGGCCGGCCTTCCGCACGGTGCGCAGCGCTCCCGCCGCCATGTTGTCGTTGGCGGCGAACACTCCGTCCACGTCGGGGTGTTCCGCCAGCAGCGCGGCCATGGCTGCGGCCCCGCTGCGCTCCGTGAAGTCCCCCTCCGTCGGTGGGAACGGATCGAGACCGGCGCCCAGCATGGCGTCCCGGTAGCCGCGGTACCGGGCGCGCCCGGCTTCGGTGTCCAGACGCCCGCAGATCACGGCCACGCGCCTTCGGCCGCGTGAGACCAGATGCTCGGTCGCCTCACGCGCTCCGCCGACGTTGTCCACGTCCACGTACCACCGGGGAACCGAACCGACGGGGCGCCCGCCGAACACGACGGGCATCTGCGCCTCGTCGGCCATCCGGGTCAGCGGATCGTCCTCGCGCAGCGCCATCAGCATCACACCGTCCGCGCCCCTGGACCGCAGGAGCTCCTCGACCCGTTTACGGCCCCGGTCGGATGCGGCCAGGCACAGCATCAGATGCAGGTCCGCCGAGTCCAGGGCGGCCGACGCTCCCACGATCACCCGGGCGAAGAACGGATCGGCGAAGATCGACGGATCTTCCCCCGAGATGACCAGGGCGGCCGCTCCCGTCTGGCGGGTGGCCAGCGCGCGGGCGGTTGAATTGCGTGTGTAACCGAGTTGCCGCACGGCCCGTTCGACGGCCTCGCGTTTTGTGCGGCTCACGTGCGGTGCGTTGTTGAGGGCACGGGAGGCCACTGAGCGGGAAACACCGGCGTGTTCGGCCACCTCGTCGAGCGTCGGATGCCGACGCGGCGCTGCTTCTGCCATGACTCGTGAGTCTTTCACAGGCTGGGAGGCGCCAGGGGCGCACACATTGGGACCGCTTCCGGTGCAGTGGCCTACTGGGGCCTGGTCACTCGGGGAGAATCGAATGCTGCGCCGCATATTGACAGCCAACCGCCCCACCCGCACGATTGGGACCGCTTCCAGTGGGAGCGCTCCCAAAGTCACGTCCTCTGAAATCGAGGTACTGTCTTGAGCCGCAAACTTCGCACCCTGATGGCAGCGCTCTGTGCGCTGCCGCTGGCGTTCGCCGCCGCACCCCCGGCCCACGCCGCCGACCCCACCACCATGACCAACGGGTTCTACGCGGATCCCGACTCGAGCGCGAGCCGGTGGGCGGCCGCCAACCCCGGCGACGGCCGGGCCGCCGCGATCAACGCCTCCATCGCCAACACACCCATGGCCCGCTGGTTCGGCTCCTGGAGCGGCGCCATCGGCACCGCGGCAGGCGCCTACGCCGGAGCGGCGGACGGCCGGGACAAGCTGCCCGTCCTCGTCGCCTACAACATCTACAACCGTGACTACTGCGGCGGGCACTCCGCCGGTGGAGCCGCTTCGCCGTCCGCGTACGCCGACTGGATCGCTCGGTTCGCCGGAGGTATCGCGGCCCGCCCGGCCGTCGTCATCCTCGAACCGGACTCTCTCGGAGACTACGGCTGCATGAACCCGGCCCAGATCGACGAACGCGAGGCCATGCTCACCAACGCCCTCGTCCAGTTCAACCGCCAAGCTCCCAACACCTGGGTCTATATGGATGCCGGCAACCCGCGCTGGGCCGACGCGGCAACCATGGCCCGGCGTCTCCACGAAGCCGGTCTGCGACAGGCCCACGGCTTCTCGCTCAACGTCTCCAACTACATCACCACCGCCGAGAACACCGCCTACGGCAACGCCGTCAACAATGAACTGGCCGCTCGCTACGGCTACACCAAGCCGTTCGTCGTGGACACCAGCCGCAACGGCAACGGCTCCAACGGCGAGTGGTGCAACCCCTCCGGCCGCCGCATCGGCACGCCCACCCGGACAGGTGGAGGCGCCGAGATGCTCCTGTGGATCAAGACTCCGGGCGAGTCCGACGGCAACTGCGGTGTGGGATCCGGCTCCACGGCCGGCCAGTTCCTCCCCGAGGTCGCCTACAAGATGATCTACGGCTACTGATCCGGGGAGTCCCGCCGTCGCCCAGGCGACCGCAATCCGCCGACGGGGCGGGCACTCCCCCCGACCATCTCACCGGAGAGGGGCCGACGCGCCCCCCTCCTTGAGAGCCGGCCCCGCGATTTCGTGAGGCGGGCTGTCCGGCAGACGGGCAGGAGAGCAGAACACGCCTCTGAGCGGCAAGAATGACGATTGTCGAGGTCTTCCTTCCTGCCACCGTCGGAGGCACCTCCACGGTGATTACCCACTCGGGTGAACTGGCGGCCTGGCGGCCGGTCTCGTTTTCGAGGGGAGGTCCGGGCCGCGATCACGGGATCCGCACCGGCTCCCCGAGCGGGTGGGTCGTCCGATCGGCTGACCCACCCGTCAGCCGTGTCGCCCACTGAGTTTGTCCGACGGGCCGAAGGGACCGCGCGGGTCCGTCGGGGAGGCTGGGGGAGTCAGCGCGCACCGTGACGGCGCAGGGATCGCCATGGTGCGGCGGAACCACAGGAAGGTGCCATCGATGAGCGCCAGGGCCGACGGGCATCGCACGCGCACCCCCGCCCCGACGACCGGGTCGGGCGAGGGCCACCGCCCCCGACCCGTGGCGAGGAGACGCACGGCGTTCCTCGCCGCCGCGGCATCGGCCGCCGTCACCGTGGTACTCGCCGGATGCGCCCCCGACGCCCGTACGTCACCGTCCTCGACCGCCCCCTCCTCGACCGCCCCCTCCTCGACCGCCCCCTCCGCGCGGTCCGGTTCCGCGCAGAAGGACGACCGCCCGGCCCGCCTGCCGGGGGGAACGATCCTGGTCACGGACTTCGGGGCCGACACCGTCACCTTCGTCGGCCCTCCGGGCAGGGCGACGGCCGGCCGGCAGTCGGTCGAGGTCGGCACGGCCCCGTACGGCATCGTGCTCGGCGCCGACGGCACGGCGTGGGTGGCGACGGCCGAAGGGGTGGCCGCGGTGGACACCGTGACCCGGAGAAGGACCGCCCTTGTCCCGTACGCGACCGACACGGGGCCCGTGACCACGGGCGAGTACCGGGGCGGTGGCATGGGGATCGCACTCTCCCCGGACGGGGGCACCGTCTACGTCGGAGTCCACGTACCCGGAGCGCGCGGCACCCTCGAAGCCATCGACACGGAGCGGCGCGCCGTGGTCGACACCGTCCCGGTCGGCCGCCGGCCCTTCGACGTCGACGTCTCGGGTGACGGGCGTCGGATCTACGCGACCGGCCACGACTCCTTCGACGTCACGGTCGTCGACGCGGCGGCGTGGACGAGCCGGCGCGTCGAAGTGGCCCCGTACGGGACCGAAGGGGGCCTCGGCTCCTGGCTCAAGCCGCACTACGCCGCCGTACGCCCCTCGGACGGAGCGCTCCTCCTGCCCTTCGAGGGGGAACGACTCGCCGTGGTCGACCCGGACACCGGGCGGGTCCGCGTCGAGCGCATGACGGCCGACACCCACCAGCACGGGGTGGCGGTGACGGAGGACGGGACGCTGTTCGCGGTCGGTACCGGCCCCATCGATCCCTCCACGGACGCCGGCCCCTCGCTGACCGTCCGTGCGCCCGACGGGGAGGAACGCGTCATCCCTCTGGACGGCCCGCACGAGGACGTGGTGGTGACCGCCGACGGCCGGACCGCCTACGTCTCGGGCGGGTTCACACGTGACGGCTACTGGGACGGCATCAGCGTGGTGGACGTGGCGACGGGCGAGGTGACACGGGTGCCTGCCGGCACGCGGCCGCTGGGCATGGTGCTTCTCGGCGGCGTCGCGCCCGCGGACACCGACGCGGGGTGAGAGCGCTCCGGGGGCCGCGTGCCGGAGGCCGTACCGGAAGGGTCCGGTACGGCCTCCGAGGTGGACCGGGTCCGTCAGGCGGTCTCGCCGGTACCGGTTCCGGCACCGTCCGCCTTCTTGATGCCCCGGGTGATCTCGTCCAGGACCGAGAGCTTCGGGGCCTCGGAGTTGATGTCGAAGCCGGAGCGGACGACCACCAGCATGCTCGCCGTGCGGGGGGAGGGGAAGGCGAGCGACTCGACGTAGCCGTCGTCGCCGTTCTTCGTCACCACCTTCCAGCGCACCTGGTAGCCCTTCTGCCCGGCGACCGTGACCGCCCGGGACGCGAGTTCCTCGTGCGAGGTGATGCCGCCGTAGATCTTCTCGCCGTAGGACTCCTCGGCGTTGGCCTTGATGTCGGCCTCCGCCGCGGCCTTCGCCGTGGTCGCCTCGACCTTCAGGGCCTGAGCCGGTGCGGAGAACACCCCGCCCCGCACGCACTTCTCGGACTCGTCGCCGGGGCAGGCGTAGTCGCCGGTCGTCACACCCGCGCCGATCGGCCCGGACTGGCCCTTCCAACCGTCGGGTACCGGGATGCTGATCCCGCTGGCGGCGTCGGTGGCGTACCCGTCCTCCGTCTGCGGCATCTGCTGGTCGGGGTTGCCGCCCCCGCCCCCGCCCCCACCGCCGTCCTGCCCGCCGTTGCCGCCCTGCCCGCCCTCGCCGTTCCGGCCATCCGGCAGGCGGGGGCTCTGCGAGGGGGCCGAGGCCGAACCGCCCGCGCTGTCACCGGACCTGTCGCCCAGCACGTACGCGCCGCCCCCTACGGCCGCGAGTACGACGATGCCGGCGGCGATGCCCGCGCCGATGCGCATGCGGCGGCGCCGGACCGTGGCGGGCGGTATCCGGAGCTGGTCGGTCCAGCGGGCCCCGTCCCACCAGCGTTCCTGGGCGGGGCCGATTCCTGAGTGCCCGGGGTCTGGATGCCAGCCGGGCGGGGTCATCTGGGTCACAGGAGCACCGTAATCGTACTGAGTGAGAATCGTATGAAACGCACAGCTGTCCGTCCTCGGTCCCCCGGGCGTAGGCCCCGCGCGGAGGGCCGCAACTCCCGTGACCGCCGGGCGGGATGCCGGCCTGTCCCGGCTCCTACGGCTCGATCAGCCCCGCCCTGATCGCGTACCGGGTGAGTTCGAGACGGTCACGGAGCCCCAGCTTCTGCAGCAGATTGGCCCGGTGCCGCTCCACCGTCTTGACGCTGATCACGAGCATGCCCGCGATCTCCTTCGACGAGTGGCCCTCGGCGACCAGTTTGAGGATCTCCTCCTCGCGCTCGGTGATCGCCCGGTCCGGTACGTCGCCGCCGTCCCTGACCCGGTCCAGGTAGTTCCGGATGAGGGCGGTGACCGCGCCCGGGTAGAGGAACGGCTCGTCGCGCATGGCGGCGCGGCAGGCCTCGACGAGATCCCGGTCGGCGACCGACTTCAGCACGAAGCCCGAGGCGCCGGCCTTCAGCGCCTCGAAGAAGTACTGCTCGTTGTCGTACATGGTCAGCATCAGGATGCGCAGCTCCGGCATGACCCGGGACAGTTCACGTGCCGCCTGAAGCCCCGTCAGGCGGGGCATCGCGATGTCCAGCACGGCCAGATCCGGCCGCTCGGACCGGGCCATCTCGATGGCCTCGGCGCCGTCACCGGCCTCGGCGACGACCTGGAGGTCCGGTTCGCCGTCGAGGATCAGCCGCACGCCGCGGCGCACCAGCGCGTGATCGTCGGCGAGCAGGATGCGGGTCTCGGGGGAGCCGTCGGGGGAGTGGGGCATGATCTCAGGCGTTTCCGTTCCGTACAGGGACGTCGAGGCGTACGTCCGTGCCGCCCGTCGCGCCGGTGGAGAGGGTGAGGGTGGCACCGATGAGCAGGGCGCGTTCGCGCATGCCGCGCAGACCCGCGCCCTCGTGAGCGTCCCCCAGGCCGCGGCCGTCGTCGCGGATGCGCAGCTCCACCCCGCCCGGGCGGCGGCGCAGGGAGAGTTCGAGCAGGGTCGCCCCGGCGTGCCGGACCGTGTTGGTGAACGCCTCCTGGGCGATGCGGTAGACGACGAGTTCCGCCTCCTTCCCGAGCGGTGGCAGGTCCTTCTCCATCCGCCGCCGGATCGTCAGTCCCCTGGGCGTCGGCGTCTCGGTGGTCAGCGCCGTGAGAGCGCTGACCAGCCCGAGCTCCTCCAGCACCCCGGGGCGCAGGCGCCGTGCGATCCGGCGGATCTCGTCGAGGCTCCCCCGGGTGATCTCCTGGACCTGCGTCAGTTCCTCGCGCAGGGGCTCCGGGGCGTGACCGGTGACCCGCTTCAGCTCCAGCAGCACCGCGGTCAGGGTCTGGCCCACCTCGTCGTGCAACTCCTGCGCCACCCGGCGGCGTTCGTCCTCCTGGGCCCCGAGCGCACGGGCGTTGCTGGTCGCACGCTCCGCCTCCAGCCGGTCGAGCATGCTGTTGAACGTCTCGATCAGCGCCGCGACCTCCCCCTCCCCGGCGACCTCCGGGCGCGGCCGCGGACTCAGCAGGTCGATGGTCGCCATCGCCCGGGTGACCCGTTGCAGCGGTGCGAGGCCCAGCCGCAGGAGCAGCGCGTTCGCGCCGAGCATCAGCGTCATGCCGCCGGCCAGGATCAAGGCCTCCGTCAGCACCACCGGGGCGGACACGGTGATCGGGCCGAGCAGCAGCAGGGCCCCGGCGGCGACCAGCACCGCGGCGTTGAGCAGGAAGATGCGCCAGAACAGGGACAAGACCGCACGGCCTCCTTCGGACGGTTCGCGGGCGTTCGACTGCCTCCACTATCGCCGGTCGGCGCCGTCGCGCGGCCACGGCTCCGACCCGTGGCGGCGTCTGCATGGCGGCCCCCCTCGAAGATGGGTGTCAGCCCCGATGTCCCCGACCCCCCTCCGGCGCCGAGGATGGAGTCGGATCCGAAGGATTCCGATCCGACCGATCCATCTCATCCGGGAGGGAGTCACCATGGCCCACTACGACGAGCGGCTGCACGGTTTCGAGGACCGGCTGCGCCGCGACGAACCCGAACACGCCGGTGCCCCGGAGCGGCACGCCTCGCGCTCCTTCCGCCCCGGCCCGACGACGTGGCTGTGGCTCGCCGTCGGTGTCGTCGGTCTGCTGACCGGCATCTTCATCGGGCACGGCCTTCTCATCGCCGCCGGCCTGGTGGTGGCCGGAATGGCGGGACAGCTTCTCGACCCGCAGCGGAGCAGGCGGCGGGGCGGCGTACCACGGCCCCGCTGAGCCGCCCGCCGCAGCGTCGACGAGCCACCCGCGGCCCGGTCGGAGCGGTGTGACCGCCCTGACCGGGCCACCCCCGGGCTTTGGTCCGACCACACGTGCTGTGTGACATAGTCGGAGCATGCGTATCGCCGGGAACAGGGAGTAGCGGATGCCCGTCGAGTGGCAGCCCGTGCGGCAGTCCCGCACCCATGAGCTCGTCCTCCAGAGCATCGAGGAGCGGGTCTTCGCCGGAGAGCTCAAGGCGGGTGACCGCCTGCCGGCCGAGCGGGAGCTGGCGCCGGTCCTCGGCGTCAGCCGCTCCGCGCTGCGCGAGGCGCTCAGGGTGCTGGAGACCATCGGGGTCCTGGTCGCCCAGCCCGGCCGCGGCCCCGACTCCGGGGCGCGCATCGTGCGCAACCCGGACGACGCGCTCGGACGGCTGCTGCGCCTGCACTTCGCGCTCGGCAGCTACAGCTTGCACGACGTGCTCGAGGCGCGCGTCGTCCTGGAGCGTTCCAGCTGGGAGGCCGCCGCCCGGCACGCCCGCGCCGAGGACCTCGACGCCGCGGGGGAGCTCGTGGCGCGGATGGGTGAGCCCGACGTGGGCGTGGCCGAGTTCAACGACCTGGACACCCGCTTCCACGTGCTGATCGCGGGGAGTTCGGGCAACGCGCTCACCTCCACCCTCACGTCGGCGGTGCGTGAATCCGTCCGTCCTCTCATCCTGCGGGCCCTGGAGGACGCCGGCGACTGGCCCGCGACGGCGGGTGCGCTGAACGCCCAGCACGAACGGCTGCTGCGCCTGGTGCGCGAGGGGCGTGGCGCCGAGGCCGCCGACCTGGTCGAGGAGCACATCCGGGGGCTGCACGGGACCCTGGTCGACGAGAAGGGTGCCCCGTAGGGGCGCGAAGGCCGAGGAACGGGAGCGGGGACGGTGCACGGGCACCGTCCCCGCTCCCGTTCCCGCTTCGCGGGCGTGCCCGCACGCTTCCCCAAGCGGACCGAGGCTAGTATGGTCGGACCTTAAATTCGAGGAGGTCCCATGCGTATCGGACTCTTCGCCACCTGTCTGGGAGACACGCTCTTCCCGGAGGCGGTGAAATCCACCGCGGTGCTGCTCGCCCGCCTGGGTCACGACGTGGTCTTCCCGCCGGGCCAGACCTGCTGCGGCCAGATGCACGTCAACACCGGCTACCAGCGCGAGCCCGTCCCCCTGGTACGCAACTTCGCCGAGCAGTTCGGCGACACCTCCATCGACGCCGTCGTCATGCCGTCCGCGTCGTGCGCGGGCTCGGTCCGCCACCAGCACGAGATCGTGGCCGAACGCTACGGGGACGCCGCGCTGCGCGCCGGGGTCGCCACCGTCAAGGCCAAGACGTACGAGCTCTCCGAGCTCCTCGTCGACGTCCTCGGCGTCACCCGGGTCGGCGCCTACTTCCCGCACCGCGTCACCTACCACCCCACCTGCCACTCCCTGCGCATGCTCCGGGTCGGCGACAAGCCGCTGCGACTGCTGCGCGCCGTCGAGGAGATCGACCTGGTGGAGCTTCCCGAGGCCGACGCGTGCTGCGGCTTCGGCGGCACCTTCGCCCTCAAGAACTCCGAGACGTCCACCGCCATGCTCCAGGACAAGATGCACCACATCTCCGGGACGAAGGCCGACGTGTGCACCGCCGGTGACTCCTCCTGCCTGATGCAGATCGGCGGCGGACTCTCCCGCATCAGGTCCGGCACGCGCACCCTGCACCTGGCCCAGATCCTCGGCTCGACCCGCACCGCGCCGTACGCCCTGACGGAGGCCGCCCTATGAGTACGTTCCTCGGCATGCCCACCGCCCCGCCCCGCTCCCCGTACGGAACGGGTCATCTGCGCGGCGACCGGACCTTCCCCGAGGCGGCCCACGACGAACTCCGCAACGAGCAACTGCGCCGCAACCTCGGCAGGGCCACCCGCACCATCCGTACCAAGCGGCTGGACGTCACCGGTGAACTCCCCGACTGGGAGCAGCTGCGCGACGCCGGATCGGCCATCAAGACCGACACCATGAACCGGCTTCCCGAACTCCTGGAACAGCTGGAGCGGAAGGTCACCGAGCGCGGCGGCACGGTGCACTGGGCACGCGACGGTGTCGAGGCCAACGAGATCGTCACCCGGCTGATCCGGGCCACCGGCAGCAGCGACGTCATCAAGGTCAAGTCGATGGCCACCCAGGAGATCGGTCTCAACGAGCACCTCGAAGCGGCGGGGATCACCCCGTACGAGACCGACCTGGCCGAGCTCATCGTCCAGCTCGCCGACGACCGGCCCTCGCACATCCTGGTGCCCGCGATCCACCGCAACCGGGACGAGATCCGGCAGATCTTCCTCGACGAGATCCCCGGCGTCGACCCCGACCTCGACAACGTGCCCGCGCGCCTCGCGGCAGCGGCCCGCGCCTATCTCCGCGAGAAGTTCATGACGACCAGGGTGGCCGTGTCCGGTGCCAACTTCGGCATCGCGGAGACCGGCACCCTCACCGTCGTCGAGTCCGAGGGCAACGGCCGGATGTGCCTCACCCTGCCCGACACCCTCATCACCGTGATGGGCATCGAGAAGGTCCTGCCCCGCCATCAGGACCTGGAGGTGTTCCTCCAGTTGCTGCCCCGGTCCTCGACCGGTGAGCGGATGAACCCGTACACCTCCATGTGGACGGGGGTGACACCGGGCGACGGGCCGCAGGACTTCCACCTGGTCCTCCTCGACAACGGCCGCACCGCCGCGCTCGCCGACGCGATCGGCCGTGAGGCGCTCAACTGCATCCGCTGCTCGGCCTGCCTCAACGTCTGCCCCGTGTACGAACGGGCCGGCGGCCACGCGTACGGATCGACGTACCCCGGCCCGATCGGGGCGGTCCTCACTCCGCAGCTCGCCGGGATGCACGCGGCGAAGAACGACCCCAACAGCTCCCTGCCGTACGCCTCCAGCCTCTGCGGCGCCTGCTTCGACGCCTGTCCCGTGAAGATCGACATCCCCTCGATGCTCGTGGAGCTCCGCCACCAGCACACCGAACAGTCGGGCACCACGGCGGAGAAGCTGGCCATGAAGGCGGCGGCAGCGGTGATGAGCAGGCCCACGCTCTTCACCGCGGCGCAGAAGGCCGCCTCCCTCGGGAGGGCCGTCGGCGGGCGTGACGGCACCGTCCCGCGTCTGCCGGCCCCGTTCGGCGGCTGGAGCGACAGCCGTGACCTGGCGGCTCCGCCCAAGCAGTCCTTCCGCGCCTGGCTGTCGTCGGCGGAGGGCGCCGAGACGATGCGTGCCGCCGCCGAGGAGGGCGCGGGACGCACCGCCGACACCCCCGAGGAGGACCGGTGACCACCCCCACCGCACGCGAGACGGTGCTCGGCCGGATCAGGGACGCCCTGGCCCTCGCACCCGCCCCCGACACCGTGATCCCGCGTACCTACCGCACCGGCCGCACGCTCCCGGACGGTGAGCGCCTCGCACTGCTGACCGACCGGCTCGTCGACTACAGGGCGACGGTCCACCCCTGCACCGCCGACCGCACGGCCGAGGTGGTCGCCGGCATCCTGAACGAGCGCGGCGCCCGCCGGATCGGTGTCCCGGACGGGCTGGACGAGCGGTGGCTCGGCGCCTACGACGGCGAGGTCCGCCGGGACTCCGCGGACGTCCCCGCGCCGAGCCTCGACGCACTGGACGGCGTCGTGACCGCGTCCGCCGTCAGCTGCGCCGAGACCGGCACGATCTTCCTGGACGGCTCACCCGACCAGGGCCGGCGTGCGCTGTCGCTCGTCCCCGACCTCCATGTCTGCGTCGTCGACCTGTCCTCGGTCGTGGCAGGCGTCCCGGAGGCGGTGGCCCGGCTGGTGCCGGAGAGGCCGACCACCCTGATCAGCGGCCCCTCGGCCACGTCCGACATCGAACTGGAACGGGTGGAGGGGGTCCACGGCCCCCGCACCCTCGCCGTGGTGATCCGCACCGACGCCTGAGGGCACCGTGCCCGGCCCGGCGGACGGCAGCGGCCGGTGACGGCGCCCGGCGGCTGCCCGGAAGGGCCGCCGCCGACCGCCGTGGGGTCGTCGCTCGTCGGACGGCTCATCGAAGCCGGTACGTGACCTCCAGAGGCGCGAAGCCGACACGGGTCATCGATCCGTCGTCCGCCCAGACGACCTCGACCGTGTCACCGTCCACGTTCACCCCGCTCACCGCCGTGGAGAGCGGCGCCGGATCCTCCTCCGCCGTCAGCGACGCGAGCGCCACCAGGAGTTCCGTCCCCTCCACGTCGGCGCCGAGCCGGGGCAGCACCGCCCACCGGGTGAACGCGGTGCCCTGCGGGGCCCGTATGTCCTCCCGCTCCTCCCAGCCGTGCAGCCCGTACAACGCGGAGGCGACCGCGTCCCGCGGGCCGGTCGCCCAGCCCGTCTCCTCGGCGCGGGACCCGGCGGGCGCGCCCAGGATCCGGTGCACACGCAGTTCGTACCGTCCCCGGACGACGGTCACGCTCTCCACCCGCAGGCCCGGCCAGGTCGGCGGTCCCCCCGCGAAGACGGGGGTGTGCCAGGACGCCGCCCAGCCCCAGCCGTCGCCGTGTCCCGCGCCCAGCGGATGGATCCGGACCCTGCTGCTCCGGGAGCCCCCCACCCGGACCGAGAGATGGTTGTCCGCGGTGTTCGCGGACGCCGTGGGGCCGGTGGCCGTCGAGTACGCGAGGCGGGCGTAGAGCGGGTCCGCGACATCCGCCGTCTCGCCCTCGTGCGGCCGGACGTGGTCGCTCCCGTGGTTGTGCAGCCGGACGACGCCGTCCGCCCGGGTCGACTGCACCAGCAGTCCCGGTGACGGGAGCGAGAGCACCCGGTCCGGGCCCTCGCTCGGGGCGGGTTCCTCCCGCGCCGTCCACAGCGGGTGCTCCGCGGGTGCGAGCAGGGCCACGAAGGCCTTCGACGCCCAGTACGGCGACGACGGGCCGGAGTACACCTGGAGCGTCGCGTCGTGCGGACCGTGCCAGCCCAGGCCGAGCAGACCGTCCTCCCCCACCGAGCCGCGCTCCAGGAAGTACCGCAGCGAACCGCTGACCAGCCGGCGCGAGACCCCCGGAGCCAGCGGGGTGTGCCCGGACACCGCGCCCATCCCGACGGCGGCGCCCGCCGCGAAGCGGTAGGTGAGGGAGCGCCCGAAGTGCATCGGCGCGCCGTCCGCGCCGAACATCAGGGAGAAGCTCTCCAGATGCTCGCTCAGCCGCGCGCCGTGGAGCGCCGACAGCTCCGCGTCACCCGACAGATACGCGTCCAGCACGGGATACAGGTGCAGCGCCCAGCCGTTGTAGTGGTCGAAGGCGCGTCCGTCACCGTCGGCGTACCAGCCATCGCCGCGGTACCAGACCTCCAGCAGGTCGAGCGCCCGCTGCCTGGCACCGGCCGTCTCCGCGTCACCCCGGCCGACCGACTCCAGGAACCCGGCGACCGAGAAGGGGAACAGGTACCAGTTGTTCGGTGCGGGTGTGTGCCGCAGCGCGCCGCGCAGCCATGCCTCCGCCCGGTCCTGCGTGGCGCCGTCCAGCCGGTCCCAGAGCCAGGGGCGGGTCAGCCGCAGGCCGATGGCGACCGAGGCCGACTCCACCATCGGCTGGCCGAACACGGTGTGGTCGAGGATCAGCGGCCAGGACTCGGCGTCGTCCCGCCCGGCGGTGCGGGTGCCGGCGGTGAGCCCGTCGGCGTACCGCTCCAGCCAGTTGTGCGGGTCCTCGCCCTTCGCACCGGCGACCCGGAAGGCGGCGGTGAGGAACGTCCGGGCGTAACCCTCCAGCCCGTCGGACCTCACCCCGGAACGCGAGGGACGGCCCGGCAGGTCGAGGAGGGCCCGGCCGGGGGTCGACCACTTCCAGGCGGCGTCCAGCAGCCCGTCCGCGGTGGCCTCCCAGTGCGCCCGGGTCCAACCGGTGTGCGGGCTCGTGGCGCGGTCTTCGGAGGGGAGCGGGAAGGGGAGGGGGCTCATGCGAGGAATGCCAGCCTTTCGCGTCGTACGGGATGGGCGAAGCCGTCGCCCGCTGCCCAGCGGGCGACCTCACCGACCGCGAGGTCGGCCAGCCGCCGCAGTTCGTTGCCCTGCGACCCGGCGAGATGAGGGGTGATGACCGCGTTGTCGCAGTCCCACAGCGGATGGTCCGCCGGCAGCGGGTCGGGGTCGGTGACGTCGATCACCGCGCGGACGCGGTCCGCCCGCAGTACGTCGGTGAGGGCGTCCTGGTCGACGACGGCTCCCCGTGAGGTGTTGATCAGGACCGCGTCGGGCCGCATCGTCGTGAGGAGCGCGCGGCTGACGAGCCCGGTGGTCGCGGGCAGCAGCGGTGTGTGGACACTGACCACGTCGCTCTCCGCGAAGAGTTCGGCGAGTCCGACGGGCCGGACGCCGAGCGCGGCGGCCTCCTCGTCCGTGACGTACGGGTCGTGGAGCAGCACCCGCAGGTCGTAGGGGCGCAGCAGCTCGATCACCCGACGGCCGATCAGGGAGGCGGACAGGATGCCCACCGTGCGGCGGTAGTTGCCCACCTGGGGCGGGGTCGCGAGCCAGGCGTCACGTACGCGGGTGGCGCGGAAGTCCCGGGCGCGTTCCAGGACCCGCTTGCCGGACAGCAGGATCATGGCCAGGGTGTACTCCGCGACGGGCAGGGCGTTGGCCGCCGCGGCCGACGACACCTCGATGCCCCGGTCCCAGCAGGCGTCGGTGACGTGGCCGCGTACGGTGCCGGCCGTGTGCACGACGGCCCGCAACTCGGGTGCGGCGGCCAGGACACCCGCGTGGATGGGCGGGCAGCCCCAGCCGGTGACCAGGACCTCCGTGTCGGCGAGTACGGCACGGGCCGCCTCCGTCGTGAAGTCGTCGATCGCGGGCAGGGGCGCGAGCGTGCACACCTCGGCCAGGGCGGCCAGGGAGCCGGGGGAGAGCACCGCGGCCGCGGCGTCCGCTCCCATGGCGAGCGCGGCGCGCGGCCGGCGGTGTGCGGGGGGTGTGCGGGACATGGTTCTCCTGTGCGGTGGTCCGGGTGGGGCGCTGCGGCTACTTGACGGCACCCGCCGTCAGCCCGGAGCGCCAGAAGCGCTGGAGCAGGGCGAAGGCGAGGATCAGGGGCACCACCGCGAGCAGCGAGCCCATGATGACGACGGGGTAGTACTCCGGCGACACGGACGCGGAGCTGTTCCAGGAGTACAGGCCGAGGCTGACCGGGTACAGGTCCTGGTCGGACAGCATCACCATGGGCAGGAAGAAGTTGTTCCAGATGGCCGTGAGCTGGAAGAGGAAGACGGTGACGAGCCCGGGACCCAGCATGCGCAGGGCCACCCAAAAGTAGGCGGCCAGTTCGCCCGCGCCGTCCATCCGCGCGGCCTCCAGCACCTCGTCGGGCACGTATCCCTGGCTGAAGATCCGGCCTAGGTACACGCCGAACGGATTGAACAGGACGGGGATGAACACGGCCCAGAAGGTGTTGACGAGACCGGCGGCCGAGGCCATCAGGTAGAGCGGCAGGGCGAGCACCGTCTGCGGCACCATGACCGCGGCCAGCACCAGTCCGAACAGCTTCTCCTTGTGGGCGAAGCGGTACTTGTCGAAGGCGTAGCCGCACGCGATGCTGACCAGCGCGCCGAGCGCCGCTCCGAGCACCGCGTACAGCAGGCTGTTGCCGTACCAGCGCCCGTACAGTCCGCCGTCCATGGCGAACAGGTCCGTCAGGTTCCGGACGAAGGAGAAGTCGGTCAGCGACAGGACGTTGCTGCTGAACAGGGCGTCCCGGTTCTTGGTGGACGCCAGGACCAGCCACAGCACCGGCAGCAGGGTGTACAGCACCGAGACGCCGACCACGAGGTTGACGACGGAACGGCCCAGCAGGCGGGGCCGCAGCGGCGACGCGGTCCGGGATGCGGTCGACGTGCTCATCGGGCGCCCTCCTCGGCCGCGGCGGCGCGATTGGTCCAGCGGGTGACGCCGTAGGAGAGGGCGACCGTGCAGAGGAGCAGGACGACCGAGGCCGCCGCAGCCAGGCCGTAGTTGTTCCGGGTGAAGGCGGCGTCGTAGATGTACATGCTGGGCGAGAAGCGCGAGTTGATCATCGGGGTCGACTGGCTGAGCAGCATCGGTTCGGTGAAGAGCTGCAGCGCGAAGATCAGCGTGAACATCGCCACCATCACGATCGAGGAGCGGACCAGGGGCGCCTTTACCTGGAGCGCGGTGCGGACCGGTCCGGCGCCGTCGACGACCGAGGCCTCGATCACCTCGCGGGGGACCGCCTGCAGGGCCGCGTAGAACACGACCATGTTGTAGCCGAGGTTGCTCCACAGCGCGATGTTGACGATGGAGGGCAGCACGGTGTGGACGCCCAGGAAGTCGACGGTGATGTCGGCCTTGCCGAGCACCTCGATGACCGGGCTGATGCCGGGGGTGTACAGGTACAGCCAGATCAGCGCGGCGATGATGCCGGGCACCGCGTGCGGCAGGAACAGCGCCAGCTGGGCCGTTCCACGCAGCCGTACCACGCCGGAGTCCAGCAGCAGGGCGAGCGCGAGGGCGCCCGCCACCATGAGCGGGATGTAGATCAGGCAGTACAGGGCGACGATGCCCAGACCCCCGAGGAAGGTCGGGTCGGTCACGACGGCGGTGTAGTTGCGCAGCCCCGCGAAGACCGTGCGTTCCGGGCCGAAGCCCAGCCCGGGCTGGTCGTCGCTGAAGAAGCTGAGGCGGACCGCGGTGGCGACGGGAATCAGGAAGACGGTCACCATGAGGACGAAGAACGGCGTCATCAGGACGCCGCAGGCGCCCAGTTCACGCCGACGGGCGGATCCGCGGCCGGCGGGCGCGGGTGCGGCGCCGACGTGGCGCTCCGGTGCCGGTGGTGCGGTGGTCTCCGCGGGGGCGGAGACCGGGGTGGCGCTGGTCAAGGGAAGTCACCTGCCTCTCAGCTGGACGGTGGGTCGCGGGGTCAGGTGGAGTGCCGGGTGGTGGACAGGCCGAGCGCTTCGAGGTCGGGCACGGTGCCCGCCTCGGCGGCCCTGACCGCCCCGAGGATGTCGCCCTGGCCGCCGCTCGCCCGTGCGAATCCGTCCTTCATGAGCTTGCCGGTCGCGGTCATCCGCGGCCCCCAGGTCCAGCCCGCGCGGATCTTGAGTGCCTCCCGCTCGAAGAGGGAGTAGATGTCCTGGCCGCCGTAGTAGGAGCGGTCGAACGCCTCGCGGCCCACGTCGACCAGCCCGGGAGCGGCCGGGTACTGGCTGCTGGCCCCGCTGGAGAGCCGGGCGCGCAGGGCGTCCGGATGCGAGACCTGCCACTCGATGAACTCCATCGCGGCTTCCGGCGCCGTGCTGTCCCTGGTGACCGCGAACGTCGACCCGCCGTGGGTGCCCACACCGGGGTCGGCGGGGTCCCACTGGGGGAGCGGGGCGATCGCCCACCGGTTCTTCTGGCCGGGGCGGGCCTTCATCTGGGCACCCGCGTCCCAGGCACCGCTCAGCCGGGAGAGCACCGCTCCGCCGGCGATCTGGGCGTCGCTCTGCCGGCTCTCCGAGGCGTTCATGAAGACCAGGTGCTGATCCGTCAGGCGCTGCCAGTACGCGGCCACCCGACGGGTCGGGGCGTCGGCGAGCGAGAGGTTCCAGGCACCGCCCGAGGTGTCGAACCAGCGCGCGCCCGCCTGCCACGACCATGCGGCGAAATGGGTGTCGCCGTCCGTGGGGAACAGTGCCATCCGGCGCTCGTCCCCCTTGCGGCGCACCGTCCGCGCGGTGTCCTCGAACTCCTCCCAGGTGCGCGGGACGGTCAGTCCGTACCGCTCGAAGAGGTCGGTGCGGTAATGCATCACCATCGGCTCTATGTCGAGCGGTACGCTGAACACCCGCTTCTCGAAGGTGGTCAGCCCCAGGGCCTGCGGCAGCAGCTTGGCCCGCAGGCCGTCGCTCATCAGGCCCGTGAGGTCACGGCAGACCCCGTCGATGGCGAAGCCGGGCACCTGGGGGTACTCGATGGTCGCGATGTCCGGGGCGTTCCCGGCCCGTGCGGCATTGCTGAGCTTTGCGTAGCCGCCCTGACCACCCGAGGGGATCTGCTGGAAATCGACCTGGATGGTGTCGTGCCCGCGGTTGAACGCGTCCACGACCTCCTGGCTGCCCCGCAGGGCGGACCAGAAGGTGATGCGTGTCTTCCTGCCGTTCCCACTGCTCACGGTCCTGCCGGTACTGCTCGTGCCGCCCGACCGTGTGTCCCCGCCACCACCTCCGCAGGCGCTGAGCGCGCCCGTCAGAGGCAGTGCGGCGATCGTGGCGAGCACGTGTCGACGGCTCTGTCGACCAGGCATGTGCGCCTCCCGCGGCTCCTGATTCGAGACACGGGGAATACTGATCGGCTGATCGATAGTGGTCAATAGATCGATCAAAAGAAGCTTGAAGTGTTCAAACGATCAGTTTATCGGAGTGAGCAACTCCGCGGTCGATCCGCGCACTTCGAGCCGGGGGAGCAGCTCCGTCCTGCGCACGGGGCCGGAGGCGCCGGCGGGGTGGGCGAGCCGGTGCAGGAGGAGCTCGGCCGCCGCCCGTCCGATCTCGGCCCTCGGCGGGGCCACCGCGGTGAGGGCGGTGCTGCCCAGGGCGGCGACGACGTCGTCGTAGGCCACCACCGAGCAGTCCCGCGGCACCCGGATCCCGCTCTCCGCCAGCCGCTGGACCAGCATCAGGGCGTCCTCGTCGCCGTGCAGGACCGCTCCGGTCGCACCGCGCTCCCGCAGCAGGGCCGCGAGGTCCGGGACCTCCTCCCGGGAACCGGGCTCGCCGGGACCGGCGTTCGGGGAGCTGAGCACCACCGACCAGTCCTCCACCTCCGGCCGGGCGGCGGCGATGTCGGCGAACGCGGCCCGCAGGGAACGCGCGGTCGGGCTGTCGTTCCTGGCGGCGAGGACGAGCCGCCGGTGGCCGAGCGAGACCAGATGGTCCACGGCCAGGTGGATCCCGTACCAGTGGTCGGAGCACACCGCGTCCACGGCGTGCAGCGCGCTGCCCGGCCGGGGCCGCCGTTCCATCAGGACCGTCGGCACCCCCACCTCCGCGAGCCAGCCGTAGTCGGCCTCCTCGCCCGCGGCGCTGCGCCACCGGGGCGCGATCAGCAGGCCCCGCACCCCCGCGGCCAGGGCCCGCTCCACCTGGGGGCGTTCGGCCCCCGCCGCCTGCGGGGCGATGTGCAGGGCGATCCGCGCCCCGGCCGCCTCCAGGGTGGTCCTGGCGCCGTGCAGGGTCTCGTAGAGATAGGAATGCCGTTCCGGGACGACCAGGGCGATCGCGGCTTCCTCCCCCGCGGCTTCACCGCTCCGGGCGGGCGGCACGGAGGCCGTCGGCCCGGCCTCGCCCACCGGCCCGACCACACCGTGCCCGCGCCGCAGCATCCCCGCCCGCGCCAGCTCCTCCACGTCGCGCCGGAGCGTGACCGCCGAGACGTCCAGCTCGGTGGCGAGCGAGCTCACCTTGACCGCTCCCCGCGCGTGCACCACCGCGAGGATGCGCTTGCGCCTCAGCTCGACCGGCTCCCGCATGCTGGCCCCCTTGCCTACCGCTGTGCGATGTTCGTTTGAACGTTTCCGTGAGCGTTCGCAGCATAGCGAGGGACCGGCGCGCCAGGAGGTCTACAGGATGGAACGATGATCCGCCGAAGAGAGGATGTGTCTACCATCTGATCCGGCATGGACACCTTCTCACTCTGGCAACTGGCCGCGCTCGCGGCGGCATCCACCCTCGTCGGCTTCTCGAAGACGGCGGTCAGCGGTGCCAACACGATCAGCCTCGCGGTCTTCGCGGCCGTACTCCCGGCCCGCGAATCCACCGGGGTGCTGCTCCCGATCCTGATCGCGGGCGACGTCCTCGCCGTGCTGGTCTACCGCCGTCACGCCCACTGGCCGACGCTGCTGCGCCTCTTCCCCGCCGTCGCGGTGGGCGTGGCGGCGGGAACCGTCTTCATGATGTGGGCCGACGACGACGCCGTACGCACCTCGATCGGCGCGATCCTGCTCCTCATGGCGGGCGTCACCCTCTGGCGCCGGCGGGAAGGGCCCCAGCCGTCCCCGGACGAGGAGGGTTCCGGTCCGCCGTCGCGCGGGGAACGGCTCAAGGCGCGTTCGTACGGGGTGCTCGGCGGGTTCACCACGATGGTGGCCAACGCTGGCGGCCCCGTGATGTCGCTCTACCTGCTGTCGGCGGGCTTCCGGAAACTGGGCTTCCTGGGAACCTCGGCCTGGTTCTTCCTGATCGTCAACACCTCGAAGGTGCCCTTCAGCGTGGGGCTCGGCCTCATCGACGCGCGGTCGCTGCTGCTCGACGCCGCCCTCGTGCTGTTCGTCGTCCCGGGCGCCCTGCTCGGCCGCGCCTGCATCGGCCGGATCAACCAGAAGATCTTCGACAGGATCGTGATCGGAGCCACGGTCCTGGGCGGCCTCCAACTGCTGCTGGGCTGAAGGCCGCCCGGGAAAGGCACGCTCAGACGATGCCCTCGGCGATCTCCGCCTGCTCACGGGCGTTTCCGTACGCGGCCGGGGTGCTGTAGGAGCGCCGCGCGACGAACCACCACACCGTGGCCAGGATCAGTACCGCGACCAGGGCGATCGAGGCGTAGTTCATGGAGTCGATGGTCACCGGCGAGGACTGCGGCAGCAGGAACAGCACGGTCACGAGGGCGACCCACACCACGGCGATCCAGCCGATCGGCTTCGACCAGCGGCCCAGGTGCCAGGGGCCGCGCTCGAAGCGGTCCCCGGCGCGCAGCTTCAGGTAGATCGGGATGGCGTACGCGGGGGTGATCCCGATGACGTTGATCGCCGTGACCGCCCCGTACGCGGTCGCGGAGTACAGCGACGGGACCGCCAGCAGCGCGGCGACACCGACCGAGAGCCACACCGCGGGCACCGGGGTCTGGGTGCGTGCGCTCACCCTGCGCCACAGCGCGGAGCCCGGCAGCGCGTTGTCACGGCTGAACGCGAAGACCATCCGGCTCGCGGCCGCCACCTCGGCGTTGCCGCAGAACAACTGGGCCGCGATGACGATCAGGAGCATCGCGGTGGCACCCGCCGTACCGAGCGCGTCGATGAGGATCTGGGCGGGCGGGACCCCGGTGGCACTGTTCTGCGTACCCGCGTAGTCCTGGATGGCGAAGGTCAGACCGGCCAGCAGGACGAAGCCGGCGACCCACGACACCCAGATCGCCCGCACGATGCCCTTGGCCGCCGTCACCGAGGCGTTGGAGGTCTCCTCCGACAGGTGGGCCGAGGCGTCGTAGCCGCAGAAGGTGTACTGCGCCAGCAGCAGACCGATCGCGGCCACGTAGAGGGGGTTCTCCCACCCGGTGTCGTTGACGAACTCGGTGAAGACGAACGACGGCGACTGATGGTTCGACGGCACGACCGCCAGCACGGTGACGATCACGGCCACACCGGCCAGGTGCCACCAGACGCTGATCGAGTTGAGCACGCTCACCAGACGTACCCCGAAGAGGTTCAGCACGGCGTGCAGCAGCAGGATGCAGAGGAAGATCACCATGGTGTGGCCGGGGGTCGGATCGAACCCCCACTGCAGATTCAGCAGGGCACCGGTGAACAGCGCGGCCCCGTAGTCGATGCCGGCGATCGCACCCAGCAGCCCGAGCAGGTTCAGCCACCCGGTGTACCAGCCCCATTTGCGGCCACCGAGCCGGTCGGCCATGTAGTAGAGCGCCCCCGACGTCGGGTAGGCGCTGGTGACCTCGGCCAGGGCCATACCCACGCAGAGCACGAACAGGCCGACACCGGCCCAGCCCCAGAGCATCACGGACGGGCCGCCGGTCGACATGCCGAAGCCGTACAGGGTCATGCAGCCGGAGAGGATCGAGATCACGGAGAAGCTGATCGCGAAGTTGCCGAAGCCGCCCATACGACGGGCGAGTACCGGCTGGTATCCCAGCTCGCGGAGCCTCTGCTCCTCGTCCTTCTGCGGCGCGGGCTCCGTGCTCGACGGGGTCGAGGCGGATATGGACATGGGGACGACCTCCAGGTGGGGGGATGTGGGAACGGGAAATCAGGTGGGTCCGGCGGCCTGCGGGTCAGCCGCGCGGTTCCCTTCCGGGTTCGTGCTCGGCCGCCAGGCAGCGGCTCCGGGCCCGGAGGAACACCTCCTCCGCACCCGCCGGGTCCTGCGGGGTACGCGTGCGGTGGGCCCAGGGCACCGACGTGTAGTACGGGCCCATCGCCCGGAACACCTGGGCGGCGTCGGTGAACCGGAGCGAACCCCACAGCGCGTGCGCCAGGTGGTTGAGATCGAGCAGGGACCGGGCGGGCGGGTCGGCTGCCACGAACCAGATGTCCAGGGCGCGCCGGGCGTCCCGCTCCCCGTCCTCGGTGACCCAGTGCAGGTCCAGCGCCCGCTCATGGCCGTGCTCACGGCGGTAGCGCTCCACCCGGACGTACAGCGGCAGCACATGGAGCGCGGACCCCTCCGGAGCGGAGGAGGCCGCCCACTGGACGAAGTTCACCGCCTCGGAGAGGGTGCCGCTCGCCCGTCTCGCGTAGACGAACTGCAGCATCCGGTGGTACGCCTCGCGGTTGAACGGATCGCGCTTGTCCGCCTCCGCCAGCAGCCCCCACGGACCGGGGAACAGCATCGGGCCGGGCGGCAGCAGCCTGTGCTCCTCCAGACGCTGGCCCTCGTCGAGCTGGGACAGCGCGAGGAGACAGACCCAGGGCACGGGGTCCGCGGGCGAGGCGTGCGCGGCGGAACGGCACCCCTCCCACGCCTCCTGCCACAGCTGCTGGGCGCTCGGGTGCTTCTCCCGGTGGGCACGGACGGCCCGTTCCACCCGCACCCGGGCGTGCATCACCGTCGCGGCGACACTCCTCGGCTCCTCGGCGAGCCAGGCCTGCACGGTGTCGGAGCCCGCAGCCACGGCCGCGAGGACCTGGGTCCGCTGGGTCCACGACGCCCAGTCCGGTGTGTTCTCCAGCAGATCGCGCATGGCCAGCCACCGGCCCGTGCGCAGGTCCTGTAACGCCACGCGCAACGCGTGATCGTGTCCCGCTGGGTGGTACACCGGCCGGAAGTCACCGGTAGCCATGTACGTGCCCCGCCCCTGGACGCGCGGCGGGGGCGGGGCGGGGAGCCGGGCACAACGGCACGGCACGGGTTCTTCTCGTCATGAATCCTCAAGAAACGTGGGGGGTTGGGCTGTTCAGTCGTGAACTACCGGTGGTCATCGTCCGGTTGTCCACACGGCGGAGAGTGTAGAGCGCCCGGCACCCCACATCCGGTGACTCCGCGGATCTTACTCAAGTAGCGTCCGCATGCTGGACGTTGACCGTCGCGCGAGCGCCTGGACAGGATGTTCCGGCCGGGGTTGACGCAGGGCGTGGTCTGCACGACTGTGGGCGCAGGGAGCAGATGATCACGATTCCGCCCGGGTCCGGGCGGTCCGCACGGCTGGAGCGTCGATTGACAGAGCCGGTACTCGCCATCGACCAGGGGACATCCGGGACCAAGGCCCTGGTGATCTGCCCCGAGCGGGGTGTGATCGGTTCCGGTTCCGCGCCGGTCCGCCCCCGCTACGGCCCCGGGGGCCTGGTGGAGGCCGACCCCGCCCAGCTGATCGGGTCGGTCCTCGACGCCGGCCGCCGGGCGGTGGCGGACGCGGGTGAACCCGTGGCGGCCGTCGGTCTGGCCAACCAGGGGGAGACGGTGCTCGCCTGGGACCCCGCGACGGGACGGCCGCTCACCGAGGCCGTGGTCTGGCAGGACCGGCGCGCGGAAGGGGTCTGCGGCGACCTCGCGGCACACGGGGACGAGCTGAAGAGGCTCACCGGACTGCCTCTCGACCCGTACTTCGCCGCACCCAAGATGGCGTGGATCCGCCGCGAGCTGACCCGGGAAGGGGTGGTGACCACCAGCGACTCCTGGCTGGTCCACCAGCTGACCGGGGCCTTCGTCACCGACGCGGCCACCGCGGGGCGTACCCAGCTGCTCGGCCTCCACGACGTCGGCTGGTCACCCGCGGCCCTGGAGATCTTCGGCCTGTCGGACGAGCGGCTGCCCGCCGTCGTCGACTGCGCCGGGCCGGTCGGCACCACTACCGCCTTCGGCGCGGAGGTCCCCCTGACCGGCCTCCTCGTGGATCAGCAGGCCGCGCTGCTGGCGCAGAACGCGCTCGAACCCGGCCAGGCCAAATGCACCTACGGCACGGGGGCGTTCCTCCTCGCCCAGACCGGCGCACGGCCGAGCACCGGCGCCACCGGCCTGGTCAGCTGCGTCGCCTGGCGTCTCGGCGGGCGGACCGCCTACTGCCTCGACGGCCAGGTGTACACGGCCGCGTCCGCCGTGCGCTGGCTCACCGACCTCGGGGTGATCTCCGGCGCCGCCGACCTCGACCCGGTGGGCGCCTCGGTCCCCGACACCGGCGGGGTCACCTTCGTCCCGGCGCTCGCCGGCCTCGCGGCCCCGTGGTGGCGCAGCGACCTGCGCGGTTCGGTGGCCGGACTCGGGCTCGACACCACCGCGGGCCACCTCGTCCGGGCACTCTGCGAAGGCATCGCCGCGCAGGTCGTCGCCCTGGCCGACGCCGTCGCGTCCGACCTGGGGGCCCCGCTGACCACGCTGCGGGTCGACGGCGGACTGACCCGTTCCTCCCTCCTGATGCAGACCCAGGCGGACCTGCTGCAACGGCCCGTCGAGGTCTCGGCGCTGCCCGACGCGACCGCGCTGGGCGCCGGGGTGGTGGCCAGGCTCGGGCTCGATCCCGGCCTGCCCCCGAGCCGGGCGACACCTCCGTGGCAGCCCTCCGCCGTGTACGAACCCCGGATCGGCCCCGAGGAGGCCTCGGAGCGCCTCGCGGGCTTCCGATCCGCCGTGGACGGCCTGCTGGAGCGCGCGTGACCGTCACCCTCACCACGGCCGGCCCCCTGCCCCCGCTCGACGACGCGGAGGCCACGTACGACGTCGTCGTCGTGGGTGCGGGCGTCGTGGGCGCGGCCGTCGCCCGGGAACTGGCGCGGTACCGACTGCGCACCGCCCTGGTCGACGCGTCCGACGACATCGGCAACGCCACGTCCAAGGCCAACACCGCGATCCTGCACACCGGCTTCGACGCCGTACCCGGATCGCTGGAGGCACGCCTCGTACGCGAAGGACGGGACCTCCTCGCCGCCTACGCCGCCGAGGCCGGCATCCCGGTCGAACGCGTCGGAGCGCTCCTCGTCGCCTGGGACGAGGACCAGCTCGCCGCACTGCCCGGACTGCGGGACAAGGCGGAGCGCAACGGGTACCACGCGTCCCGCATCATCGGCGCCGACGAGCTGCGCGCCCGCGAACCCCACCTGGGACCCGGTGCCCTGGGGGCACTCGACGTCCCCGACGAGAGCATCATCTGCCCCTGGACCACCCCGCTCGCCTTCGCCACCCAGGCGGTCCGCGCCGGCGTCCACCTGCACCTGAACTGCCGGGTACGGGACATCACCCCCGACGCCGACGGCCATACGCTCACCACCTCGCGCGGCCCGCTCCGCACCCGTCACCTCGTCAACGCCGCCGGGCTCCACGCCGACGGGATCGACCGCCTCCTCGGCCACGACGTGTTCACCGTGACCCCACGCCGGGGACAGCTCCTCGTCCTCGACAAACTGGCCCGCCCGCTCGTCGGCCACATCCTGCTGCCCGTCCCCGGCCCCGCCGGGAAGGGCGTGCTGGTCGCACCGACCGTCTTCGGCAACATCCTCCTCGGCCCCACCGCCGAGGACCTCGACGACAAGACCGCCACCGGCTCCACCGCCGACGGCATCCGCCTCCTCCGGGAGAAGGGCCGCCGGATCGTGCCCGGACTCCTCGACGAGGAGGTCACCGCCGTCTACGCGGGGCTGCGCGCCGCCACCGGGCAGGAGGACTACCGCATCCAGGAGTACCCGGGGCTGCGCTACGTCGCCGTCGGCGGCATCCGGTCCACCGGCCTCACCGCGTCCATGGCGATCGGACGCCACGTCATGGGACTGCTCACGGCCGTCGGCCTGGACCCCGGCGAACCGCACGAACTCCCGCCCCTGACCATGCCCAACCTCGGCGAGGCCTTCCCCCGCCCCTACCGTGACGCCGCCCTGATCGCGGCCGACCCGGCATACGGCACCCTCGTCTGCCACTGCGAGCAGGTCACCCTCGGCGAGATCCGGGACGCGCTCACCTCGACGATCCCGCCGCACTCCCCGGACGGCCTGCGGCGCCGCACCCGCGCCCGTGGCGGCCGGTGCCAGGGCTTTTACTGCGGCGCCGCCGTCCGCGCCCTGTTCGAGGAGGAACGACCGTGACCGGGCAACCACGCGAGGTGGACGTCCTGATCGTCGGCGCGGGCCCCGCCGGCCTCGCGGCCGGAGCCGAACTCGCCGCGGCGGACGCGGGCCGGGTGGAGATCCTGGAACGCGAGCAGGAGGCGGGCGGGATCCCCCGGCACTGCCACCACGGCGGATTCGGGGGCCGGCTGGACAGGTCCGCGTACGCGTGGGCGTCGGCGGCCGGGTCCGCGTACGCGCGGAAGGGCACGACCGGGCCCGACTTCGCGCGCCGGGGCGTCGCCGCGGCGGTCGCGGCCGGCGCCGCCCTGCGCACCGGAGTCACCGTCACCGGCTGGGCGGGGCCCCGCACCGTCGAGACCACCGGACCCGCCGGACCGGAACAGATCACCGCCCGGGCCGTGATCCTCGCGACCGGCGCACGCGAACGGCCGCGCAGCGCCCGGCTGATCCCCGGCACCCGGCCGCCCGGTGTCTACACCACCGGCGAGCTCCAGCAGGCCGTCCACCTGTACGGCCTGCGGATCGGCACCAGGGCGGTCGTCGTCGGCGACGAGCCCGTCGGCCACGCGGCGGTCGCCACCCTGCGTGCCGCGGGCGTCCACGTCGTCGCCGTGGTCACCGACCGGACGGCCCCCGCCCTCCGGCTGCGGAGTCCCCGCGTCCCCCTGCTCACCGGCACCACCGTCACCGAACTCACCGGCAGGAGGCGCCTGTCGGGGGTGGCACTGCGCCACCACGACGGCCGTACGACCACCCTGCGCTGCGACACCGTGGTCCTGACCGGCGACTTCGTACCCGACCACGAACTGGCCAGGCGGGGAGGTATCGTCCTCGACCCCGGCACCCGGGGGCCCGCGTACGACGCCGCGTACCGGACCTCGCATCCGGGCGTCTTCGCCGTCGGCAACCTGCTGCACGCCGTCGAACGCGCGGGGTACGCGGCCCAGGAGGGCCGGGCCGTGGCGGTGCCCGTACTGCACCGGCTGGCCGGGACCGAGGAGGCGGCGGGGGCCGGACGACGGCTGGTCGTCGACGCACCCCTGCGGTGGATCGCTCCCAACGTGGCGGGGCCGGACGGAGCGCGCCCGGTGGGGGACCGGTTCGTGCTGCGCACCGGGCGCCGGCTGCCCCGGCCGCTGCTCGTCGTCTCGCAGGACGGGCGGGAACTCCACCGGCAGCGGCTGCTGTCCACCGCCGTCCCGGGCAGGCCGTTCACCCTGGGGGCCGAGTGGGTCGACCGCGTCGATCCGGACGGCACGGACGTACGGATCACCGCCCGGTGAGGGCGCCGGCTCAGGGGATGAGCAGCCAGTCCGCGCCGACGGCCGCCACCAGTCCGACTCCCAGCAGCCAGCTGCCGAGCCGGGTGCGGCCGTTCCGGCTGAGCTCGATCACCACGCCGCAGAGGATGAGCGCGAGCCCGTAGACCCCGACGACCAGGACCGAGGAACGGCTCGCTATCCGCAGGGCGAGCACGACGGCCATCGCCGCCATGCCCACCGAGGACAGGACGACCCGCAGCCGCCGCGCCTGACGCGGAGTGAGTCTCCGTTCCTCCGCGGCGGCCCCGGGTATCCCCGCCGGGCTGCCGTCCGGCTCCTGGTCCTGCTCTTGTTCCTGCCGCTGGTCCTGATCCTGGTCCGAAGTGCTCATGACGCCGGATCGTAACGGCTGCGCGTCGCCGTGTTCGCCGGACCTGCGGATGACGCGGGGATCAGGCGATCGACGCCGAGACGATCGCCGACACCGCCAGGTTGCAGGACGCCGTCACCCAGACCGCCGGGTGGGGTTCGCACTCCACCAGAGTGGCGCCCAGCCGTCCGGGCGTCACGAGGTCCACGACGAGGAAGGCCACGGCCATCATGACCAGACCGAGCAGCCCGAACGCGGCCGTGGAGGCGAGCCCCTTGCCGAAGTCCTCGTACGTCGTCCAGATCGACGTGAACACGATGCCGCCGATGCCGAGCAGCGCCGAACTCAGGAGCAGCGCGGCGTTGCGGTTGCGCTCCTCCCATATCTGACGGCCGAGCTTGCCCGGTGTCAGCGCGTCGATCAGAAATATGCCGAGAACGAGCAGTACGACGCCGAGGGCCCCGTATGCGGTGGCACGGCCGAGGCCGTTGATGATGTCGGTCATCGGGGCGTCTGTCTCCTGAGCAGGTGGCGAGGAATGGAACATGAAACGTGACGGATGCGATCAACGCCCCGTCAAGAAGGAGCAAAACCTATCGCACTCATCCGCTCACTCCCGGGTCCGGTCCTCCCGTCGCAACCGAGGAGCCTCCGCGACCGGGTCGACACCGGGCGAGACCCCTTCCCCGGTGCCGGAGCCGGGACCGGAGGGGTCCACCCGGCCCGCGAGATCCCCTGCCCAGGCGATCAGCCCCTCCACGCCGATCCCGTGGGGGTCCGAGGCGCGGAACGCCTTCACGGCGGCCGCGCCCCGCCGCAGCAGACGCGCCCCGCCCGCCGCGTTGCCCCGTGCGGCATGGGTCAGGCCGACCGCCATCTGCGCGAGTCCCCGCCACAGTTCGCGCTCCGCGTCCGGACCCGACTTCCAGGCGTCCTCGAACACCTCGTGCGCGTGGAACGGCATCCCCGCGTCCAGCAGCCGCTGCGCCTCCCGCACGGTCTCGGCGGGGGAGCGGACCACCCCCTCGGGCTGCCGCTCCACCCCCCGGCTGCCGTACGGCAGGGGGCGCCCGAGCCCGTCCCGGGGGCGCGCGTTGCGCGCCCTGCCTTCCTCGTCACGGTCCCTGCGAGATTCTTCCACCCGCCGATTGTGCCCCGTACCTGCGAAGAACCACAGGAACCCTGTCCCTGGGCACCCGCGCGCGGATAGGCTCGGTCCCCTCCGCAACCACCCTGGGAAGGGGAGGCATGAAGCCGTCCCGGCCGTTGTGCGAGCGCGACCACGAACTCGACGCCGCCGCAAAGGCGTTGGACGCCCTGTGCGGGGGACAGGCGTCAGGCGGGCTGCTCGTCTTCAGCGGCGAGGCCGGCATCGGGAAGACCGCGCTGCTCGGAGAGATCCGGGCCATGGCCGCCGACCGCTGCACCGTATGGTCCGCGCGTGGCGGCGAGACGGTCACCTCGGTGCCCTTCCACGTCGTACGCCAACTGCTCCAGCCCGCGCTGGACCGGTTCCCCGCCGACGAGACCCGGGCCCTCTTCGGCGACTGGTTCGAGATCGCCGCACCCGCCCTCGGCCTGGCCGACCCCGTCGGGCCGCAGCTCGATCCCCAGGGTGTCCGGGACGGCCTCGACTATCTCGTGTCCCGGCTCGCCTCCCGCCTCAGCCATCGGCCGCTGCTCCTCATAGTGGACGACGCGCACTGGGCCGACGGTGAATCCCTCGCCTGGCTCGCCGGCTTCACCGCCCGGCTGTCCGAACTCCCCGTGCTGGTCGTCCAGGCGCACCGGCCCCAGGAGTTCGCCGACCGCGACGCCGACTGGGCCATCGCCCGAGGCGCGGGGAGCGCGGGCGTCGCGGGCCACCCCGCGCTGATCCGGGTGGCACTCCGGGCGCTCACCCCCGAGGCCACGGCCGAGCTGGTGCGGGCCGGCCTGGGCGACCACGCGGACGACCCCTTCTGCCGCGAGGTCTGGGCCGTCACCGGAGGCAATCCGTACGAGGCGGTCGAACTCGTCGCCAAGGCGCAGGACCGCGAACTGGCACCGGTCGAGGAATCCGCCGGTCTCCTGCGCGAGCTCGGCGCCTCGGCCCGGGGCAGCGGGCTCGTCGCCCGACTCGAACGCCTCGGCACCAACGCCAACCGCTTCGCCTGGGCGGCGGCCGTCCTCGGCACGGAGATCTCCCAGGAACTGGCGGCGACGCTGGCCGGGATGAGTTCGGCCGAGGCCGCCGACTGCACGGCGCGGCTGCGGGACGCCCGTATCGTCAGCGGTTTCGACCCGCTGGAGTTCGTCCACCCGCTCATCGCCAGCGCCGTCTACCGCTCGATCCCGCCGGCGACCCGCACCGCCATGCACGGACGGGCCGCCTGGGCGATCACCCAGGCCGGACTCGGAGCCGCCGCGGCCTCCCGCCATCTGCTCGAGGTCCACCCCGACGACGACCAGGAACTGGTCGCGCAGCTCCGGGACGCCGCACGGCAGCACCTCGCGGTCGGCGCCCCGGAAGCCGCCAGGCGCTGTCTCGAACGCGCGCTGGACGAACCACCGCGCCCGCGCGACCGGGCCGCCCTGCTGTACGAACTGGGCTGCGCCACCCTGCTCTCCTCGCCCGCGACCACGGTGCAGCACCTGCGTGCCGCCCTCGACACCCCGGGGCTCGACGGGGCACTCCGCATCGACGCCACCTTCCGGCTCGCCTCGGCCCTGTCCCACAACAACCAGCTCAAGGACGCGGCGCTCTCCCTTGCCGCCGAGGCGTCCCGGACGGCACCCGGCCCCGGCCTGATGCGGCTCCAGGCCGCGCACTTCCTCTGGGAGGGAATGCAGGCCACCGAGGACGACGGCCCGTCGCGGTCGGCCCGCCTCGCCCGCAACGCGGACCACCTCAAGGGCCGTGACAACGCCGAGCGCGCCCTGCTCACCCTGCGCGCGTTCGACGCCATGCTGCGAGGTGAGAACGCCCAGCAGGTCGTCGACTTCTGCGAACGCGCGCTCGACGACGGGCGGCCCGCCCGCGGACTGGGCTGGACCGACTCCGAATGGGGCTTCGAGCTCCCCGCGATGGTGGGCATCACCTACGCCTTCACCGACCAACTCGACCGGGCCGAGGCACTCTTCGGCGAAGCCGTGCGCGCCTTCGAGATCTCCGGCTGGAGCGGAGCGCACCTCGCGTTCGCGCACACCCTCCTGGGGCTCGTGCACCGCAGGCGAGGCCGTCTCGCCGAAGCGGAGGGCTTCCTGCGCGAGGGCCTGCGCCTCGCGGACAGGGCGGGCAGCGGTCTGCCCGTCCACTGGGACGCCACCTGTCTCCTCGTCGACACACTGCTCGCCCGCGGCCGGACCGCGGAGGCCCGGCAGGTCGCCGACCGGTACGACTTCGGCCCGCCCTACCCCAGCGCGATGGTCCTGCCGGACGCCCCGTGCGTACGGGGGCGCCTGCTGCTGGCCGAGGGCCGTACGGAGGAGGCGGTGGCCGAGCTGGAGTCGGCCGGAGCGGCGCTGGAGCCCCGAGGCCGGTTCAACGGTGTCTGGGCGCCCTGGGCCGGGGACCTCGCCCGCGCCCTTGCCGACACCGACCCGGTCAGGGGCGCCCAGCTGGCCACCCGGGCACGCGTCCACGCGGAACGCTTCGGCACCGACACGGCGATCGGTGAGGCCCTGCGCTGCCTGGCCCTGTTCGCGCCCGAGGAGGAAGCCGTCCACCTGCTGTCCGAGTCGGTGCGTCACCTCGAGATCTCCTCCTCCGCCTACGAGCACGCACTCGCGCGCTTCGAGTACGGCGTCGCCAAGCGCTCCCCTCGGGAGATCGCCCGTGCCCGGAAACTGGCCACCGCCTGCGGCGCGGAAGGACTGGCCACCCGCGCCCAGCAGGCATGCGCGTCGATCCGGTCCGCGGAGTGAGGTAATGTTTGTCCTGCGAGGCCGCCCGGTGGACCCGGGAGGAAACGCATCGGGACGTGGCGCAGCTTGGTAGCGCACTTGACTGGGGGTCAAGGGGTCGCAGGTTCAAATCCTGTCGTCCCGACTCGTCGGAGTCGTAGCACAAGGGCCGGTATCGGAGACATCCGATACCGGCCCTTCGCAGTTGCCGGGGACGGTGGGGGCCGGCGGCCGGCGTGGTGACAGCGCCACCCACCGGGCGCCACCCAGCAGACACCACCTACCGGGCGCCACCCGTCGGTGTCATGACCGTGCGGCGAGCCGGTGACGGGCCGTCGGCGGAACGGAGTTCGGCACCTCGGGGCCACGGGGGCAGCCGTCTCCGCGCCACCTCTGTCCAGGAGTCACCCCCGGCTCGGCCGGCGGCCGGACGTCCGCGGGGGCGGTCCGGTCAGTCCGTGACGGACTGGTCGCGTGCCAGCAACGTCTCCGCCCCTGTCTCCACGAGACCCGTGGCCGTCGAAGCCGTTTGCCCCAAACCGGTCTCCTGGGCCACTTCATGGACCGCCGTGCCGGTGCGTTCCCCGGTGGTGGCGGCGGTGAGGGCGGTGCCGGTCAGCGCCGGAGCGAAACTGTCTGCCTGGGCGGCGGCGGGGGCGGCGGTCAGCAGGACCGATCCGGCCGCGGCCGCGGTGAGGATGCGCCATGTGTTCATGGCCGGTACAACGCCTGCCCGTCCCGCAGGGCACGGTGGTCGGCGAAATCCAGGAGCCGAGTCGGGGCCACGCGTACCCGGGCAGGGCGGCGACACCGGTCACCCGTGTGCGGCGCTGGGAGCCGGGCCTCCCCGCGCCCGCCCACGGGCGCACGCGGGCGGAGGGTTGCGCGTGGTCGCGATCACTCCGTCGAGCCGGTCACGCGCGGCGAGGAGTTCGGTGATCCGCGTGGTGATACGTGCGCGTTCGCTCTCCAGCCGGTCCAGGAGCCCCGGCTCCACCGTGCCGGCGTACACGCTGCGCAGCACCTCCCGCACCGATCTGCTGGGCAGCCCGGCGGCGTAGAGCTGCTGGATCAGCTGCACCCGGTCGACGGCGGAGTCCGGATACCGGCGCTGCCCGCCGGAGCTGCGTTCGGCCCGCAGCAGGTCCTGCTCCTCGTAGTAGCGCAGAGCCCGCACGCTCACCCCGGCCCGGCGTGCCACCTCACCGATCCGCACGCGTCCTCCCTTCCCCTGGCGGAGGCCTCGATTTGCACCTCACGTCGACGTCAGGTTTTAGCGTAGTGGACGTCAGGGCATACCAAGCCACTCGGACAGAATTGGCAGGTCATCATGCGCGCAGCCCGCTACCACGAGTACGGCGGTACGGACACCCTCGTCGTCGAGCAGGCCCCGGACCCGCTGCCCGGGCCCGGAGAGATCCGTGTCCGCGTCGCGGCGGCCGGCGTCAATCCCGTCGACTGGAAGGTGCGTGACGGATCGGTCCGCGACTTCCTCCCGGTCGATCTGCCCGCGATCCCGGGACGCGACGCCGTGGGTCTGGTGGACATGACCGGCGAGGGCGTCACCTCGGTGGACATCGGGGACCGCGTCTTCGGTCTGGGCGGAGTGACGGGCGCGACGGCCGAGCTCGCGGTGCTCTCGGCCTGGGCGCCCGCCCCCGCGGCCTGGAGTGACGAGGAGGCGGCCGGGGCGGGCCTGGCGTCCGTGACGGCCCTGGGCGGACTCAGGGCGCTCGGCCGGCTGGAGGGGCGCACCCTCCTGGTCGAGGGGGCTGCCGGAGGGGTCGGCGGTGCGGCGGTCGAGATCGCCCGCGCTCTGGGGGCCACCGTGATCGGGACGGCCAGTGAGCGCAACCACGCGTATCTCGCGTCCCTGGGCGCCGTTCCCGTCAGCTACGGTGCGGGCCTGGCGGAACGTCTCACCAGCCTGGCCCCGAACGGGGTCGACCTCGTTCTCGATGCCGCCGCTTCCGGCTCCCTGCCCGATCTCGTCGAGATCGCCGGAGGCCCGGACCGCGTGGTGACGGTCGCCGACCACGTGAACGCAGAGCGCCTGGGGGTCCGGGTCGCCAACGCGGTCAACGATTCCGCGCTCCTGGCCGAAGCGGCCGCCCTCGGGGAGCAGGGGCGCTACGTGCCGCGCATCGACCGGACGTACCCGCTGGAAGAGATCGCGCAGGCCCACGCCCACTCCGAACGCGGACACGTGCGGGGGAAGATCGTGATCCTGCTCTGACCTCGGCACCCGCACGTGGTGGCGCACGGCCGGGCGGAGTGCGTGGACTCCGCCCGGCCGGCGTGGCAGCGGTGGTGTGGAACCGCGCGGTGCGCGGAGCCGGCGCCGCCGTCCGGGACCACGTCAGGGACGCGCGCCGAGCGCCGTCCGGATCTCGCGGACGAACGGCTCCAGGTCGCCCGGATTGCGTGAGGTGATCAGCGTCCAGCCGCCGGAGCCGTCCGTCACCACCGGTTCGTCGGTCCACTCGCCTCCCGCGTTGCGGATGTCGGTCCGCAGCGAGGGGTAGGAGGTCAGCCGCTTGTCCGGGACGACCCCCGCCTCGACCAGTGCCCAGGGGCCGTGGCAGATGGCGGCGACGGGGCGGCCGGAGTCCGTGAAGGAGCGGATGATCCCGTTCGTCGCGTTCTGCAGCCTGAGGGTGTCGGCGTTCAGGGTGCCGCCCGGGATGAGCAGCAGGTCGTAGTCCGCGGGGTCCGCGTCGTCCAGTGTGAGGTCCGGGCGCACGGTCTTGCCGGGGTCCTTGTCACCGACCAGCGTCAGGATGTCGTCCATCGACACCGCCGCCACGTCGACCCGCGCTCCCGCGCCGCGCAGGTGTTCGAGTGGTACCAGGAGCTCGTCCTGCTCCACGCCGTAGTTGGTGACCACGGCCAGCACCTTCCGCTGCTCGATCTCGTCGCCGCTCATCGGCTTTTCACCTTTCCTCGGAACGGCCCACCGGTGCGTGGCCCGTGCTCGTCCTGTGTCTTTGATCGCCGTCGACAGGCTTCTGACGGGGTCAGATCTCGTCGTCCTCCTGGATGTGGAGCGCAGCCTCCTCGGCGCTGGCCGCGCCTCCGTCGATGCCGACGTCGCGGCCCAGGGTCCTGTTGTTGCGGTCGATGCCGGGTTCCTCGTCGGTGGTGGTGAGGCGTCCGGCGCGCTCGGTGCCGGCGTCGTCCTCCTCGGGGCCGTTGTCCTCCGGGCCCTCGTGGGGTTTGTCGGTCAGGAGCGGGTCGTCCTCGGGTACCTCCTGGGCCAGGCGGCGGTCCAGCGACTCGCCCTCCCGCTGCTCCTCGCCCGTGGTCCCGTACTTGGTGACGCCGAGGGGCTTCTCGGGCGGGGAGTACCCGGTGTCGAGCATCTCGTCGAGGTCGGGTTCGCCGATGACGTTCTCGGGGTCGAGGTCGTCGGTCGGCGGGTTGTCGGTGTCCGATCCGTCGGGCTGGTAGACGTCGTCTCCGCGTCCTTCGTCCGGCATCGGGCTGCTCCTTCCCTCGGGGGTGTGCCGTGTCCGCCGTCGCGTGTGTGCGGCGTGCGGTGCTCCCGCTCTCCTGCCCACCCGCGGGCGGATCATCGGTGCGGTTTCTCCCGGTCGGTCCGGTGGCCTCGGGGTACACGGCTCGGCTGCCTGCGAGGGCGGAGTCCCTGGTCACACCGTGTCGGTCTGGGCAGCTTATGACCGATCCGGGGAGGCTGCGACCGGGAAGGATCACCGGCCCGCGCCTGAGGGGCGCGGGCCGGCTGTCAGGTACGGAGGGGCGTGGAGGGGGGAGGGCAGGCGAGGGGGTCAGGTGAGGTTCTTCAGGAACCTGGCCGCCACCGGCCCCGCGTCGGCGCCGCCGGATCCGCCGTCCTCCAGCATCACGCACCAGGCCAGGTCATCGGCACCCTGGTAGCCGATCATCCAGGCGTGGGTGCGCGGCGGCTTCTCCTGCCCGAACTCGGCCGTCCCGGTCTTGGCGTGCGGTTCCCCGGGGAGGCCGGTCAGGGCACTGCCCGCCCCGTACGTCACCGTCGCCCGCATCATGTCGCGCAGCGCGCCCGTCACCGACGGGTCGAGCCGTGCGGTCGCCTCGTGCTTCTTCTTGACCGCGTCGGGCACCAGAACCGGCTGCTTGAAGGTGCCCTCCTTCACCGTCGCCGCGATCGACGCCATCACCAGGGGCGACGCCTGCACCCGGGCCTGGCCGATGGTGGACGCCGCGAGGTCGTTGTCGGAGGTGCTCACGGGGACCGACCCGTCGTACGTCGTGTCCCCGACGTCCCACACGCCGCCGATCCCGAAGGCCTCCGCCGCGTCGTGCAGGGCGGAGCCGCCCGCCTTGGCGCGGTTCTCCACGAACATGGTGTTGCAGGACTTCGCGAAGGAGTCCTTGAACGTCGACCCCGCCGGCAGCGTGAACTGGTTCTGGTTCTCGAACCGCTGCCCGTCGACGTGCGCGAACTTCGGACACTTCACCACGTCCGACGGCTTCATGCCCGCCTTCAGCATCGCCGCCGCCGTGACCACCTTGAACGTCGACCCGGGCGGGTACCGCCCGGCCAGCGCCCGGTTGAGGCCACCGGCCGGACGGCTGGAGACGGCCAGGATGTTCCCCGTCGACGGCTCGAGGGCGATCAGGGCGGCGTTCACCTTCAGCCCTTCCATCGCGGCGGCGGCGGCACCCTGCACCTTCGGATCGATGGTGGTCTTCACCGGTTTGCCCGGCTCGGCGCTGCTCTTGGTGAGGGAGGCCTCCGCCTCGCCGGACTGCCGGTCGGCGATCACCACCTCACTGGTGGCCGTACCCCCGCCGCCCCGCAGCTGCTTGTCGTAACGGGCCTCGAGGCCGAAGGCGCCCTTGCCCTGCTCGTCGACCGAGCCGCGCAACGAGGCGGCCTGCAGGTCGTCGCCGTTCGCGTCGAGCACGGGGGCACGTTTCGCCACCGCCTTCAGCGCGAGCGTCTTGCCGTGCTCCAGCCGCGGATGGACCATCGGGGAGCTGAACTCGACGATCCACTGCTCGGCCTTCCGGACCAGGGTGGCCTGTGACTCGTAGCCGAACACACCGACGGCGGGCACGGTGAACCGCGCGGTGTAGGGGACGGTCACCTCACCCTTGTCGTTCTTCTCGCCGTCGCCCGCCGACAGCTTCGTCGCGGTCGGCTTCAGATTGGTCATCACCGAGGACAGCAACGACTCCGCGGTCTTCGGCGAGTCGGACAGCGCCCCCGCCTCAGCGGCCTCGCCCGCCGCCCAGGCATCCAGGAACGCCTGGAGGCTCGCGGTCGCCGCGACCACCTCGGGGTCCTTCTCCGCCCCGTCCTCGGACCACGCCCGGTAGCCCCACCACCCCGCTCCGGCCGCCAGGACGACGGCCACCGCCACACCCAGTACCGGCCCTCTGCTCCGGCCTCGTCGGCCACCGCGGTCATGACGTGCCATCTGCTGCAGGGTGGGGTCCGACACTTGGCGTTGTCTCCTTGTCCACTGCGGATACCTTTGCCGCGACCGGACGGCCTCCGGCCACCTGTGCGACACGCTAACCGCTGCCCCCGGGCGCCGGGCCCCCACGGAGAGTGGCGGGAGAGTGAGCCGAGAGCGCGCAGCACGACGGGGCGGGCCGGTGACGCCCCGCACGTTCGGGGAGCGCCACCGGCCCGCCGGGCCGTCGGGAGCCGGTCAGCGGCGCGGAGTGAAGGCGACCACGTCGCCCGCGCGCTCCCCGCCGGAGAGCTGCCCGAAGCGGTCGGTCCGGATGTAGACCCGGTGCAGCCACCGGTCCGCCCCGTCCCAGCGCGGTGTGAAGGGAGTACGGGCGTGCGTCGTACGGAAGTTGTCGACGATCAGCACGTCACCCGGGATCAGGTGCACGGCCTCCGTGACCTCGTCCAGCGCCTTGGACAGCGACTCCACGGCCTCGACGTCCCTGGGGTCCTCGGGGGCCAGCAGCTCCCGGTCGTACCCGAGCAGCGGGTCCGAGGCATCGCCGTACAGCGGCTTCACCTCGGCTATCGCGCCCGGGTCCTCGACGCCTCCCCGGAAGGCGACGTCGACGCAGCAGGGCACCTTGCGGTCGAACAGATGGGTCCGGAAGCCCTCCGGGACCAGGGGGAGCGCCTTGCGGACCGAGCCGACCAGGGTCGCCGCTCTGCGCTCGTGGTCGGCCCGGGAGCAGGCCAGCATCACGTAGTTCGGCTGGAGCCGGTGGTACGCCATCTCCGTGTGGAACTCCAGCAGTGTCTCGGAGGTCTCCGACGACAGGTGGTGCGCGCCCGGCGACGGGTACACGTCGTGGTAGACGGTGCCGCTGCGCAGCTCCTGGTAGCCGGTGTGCAGGCCGAGCCGCCGGCCCACGATGCCGAGCATGGCCTCCATGGTCAGCAGGGGGCGCTCCGCCGGGGCGGGGGTGGACTCGGGGGTCCGCGGCAGCCGGCCCTCCTCCTCCACGGGCAGCCCGCGCAGCAGGAGGTAGCCGTCCTCGTTGCCGGAGACGTTGAAGGAGTCGAGTGCCTCGGCGAGCGAGGCGGGCAGGTCGGCGGACGCCTCCTTCGCGGCCTCCAGGAAGGCCGGGAGGTCCGCACGCGGCACCGCCGGCAGGCGCGAGGCGAGTTCCAGGAGTTCGTCGCGGAGTGAGGAGCAGTCGATGACGGTCACGCGTCGTTCCTTCCTTTGATGTGAGCGCGGGCGTACTGGTAGAGCAGCTCCGCGCCTATCTCGGTCGCCAGGACGGAGGTGATCCCGGCGTGGTCGTAGAGGGGCGAGACCTCCATGACGTCGAAACCGACCGGACGCAGCTCACCCACGCAGCGCAGCAGGGCCAGCACCTCGCGGGAGGAGAGCCCGCCGGGCGCCGGCGTGCCGGTGCCCGGGGCGAAGGCCGGGTCGGCGACGTCGACGTCGACCGACACGTAGACGGGGCGGTCGCCGATGAGCTCCTGGATGAGTGCGTGGGTCCCGGCGACACCGGTCTCCACGAACTCGTCCGTCGTGACGACACGCACCCCCTTGCCCCGCGCGTAGTCCAGCGAGTCGGGCCGGGGGTTGTGGCCCCTGATTCCGATCTGCACCGTGCGGGCGGGGTCGATGAGGCCTTCGTCGATCCCGTGCCGGAAGGGAGTCCCGTGGTGGAACTCGCCGCCGTAGAAAGCGGGGTTGGTGTCGGAGTGCGCGTCCAGGTGGACCACGGCGACGGGCCCGTGCTGCTCGGCCACGGCACGCAGGGCGGCCAGGGTGAGCGAGTGGTCGCCGCCGAGCATCAGGAAGGCGGCGTTGTCCTGGAGGAGGTCGCGCAGATGGCGGTGGGCCGTCTCCATGGCGATGTGCATGTTGAACGGGGTGAGGTCGATGTCCCCGCCGTCCACGCAGTCGATGAGTTCGAAGGTGCCGGGCCCCCGGTCGATGCCGACCCCGTGGATCAGTCCGGACTCGTTGCGGATGGCACGGGGGCCGAAACGGGCACCCGGCCGGTAGCTCGTGCCGCCGTCGTAGGGGGCACCGATGACCACGACGTCGCGTCCGCTGGGATTCGGGTCGTGCGGCAGACGCATGAAGGTGGGGATCTGCGCGTAACGGGGCGAGATCGTGGTGTCGACACGTTCCACGCTCATCCCTCCTGTCGGTCGGGCCGCGTGCGGCCGGTGCGGTTCACTCGGTCTCCTTCAGGCGTGCGGCCACCTGGTGGACCGCGTCGGCGGTGCGCACCTCGGCGGGCGGCAGTCCTTCGACGACCACCCGGTCGAAGATCTCCCGCACCACCAGGGACTTGGCCCTGTGGACGTCGGCGTCCGGCACCCCGGCGTCCATCAGCAGCAGGCTGAAGGAGGACGTCGTTCCGGAGCCCTCGTGCACGCCGAGCTTCGGCCTGGTGACGGTCTCCTGCGGGAGCAGGGCGCTCATCGCCTCGCGCAGGACCCACTTGTCGCGGCCGTAGCGGCGTTTGAGCCCGGCCTCCAGGGGCACCAGCAGGTCCAGTACGTCGCGGTCCCAGTACGGGTGCGTCGACCAGTGGCCCTGGATGCCGGAGAGCACCGGAGTCATCTCGTTGAGCCCGTCGAACGTGGCCATGTCGAACGCCACGGCGGTGTCCAGCTGGGGCAGCCGGTCCTCGCGGTGCATCCCGGCGAGCGGGATGTCGGCCCCGTAGCCGGTGAGGATCCGGCGGGCCGGACCGTCGAGCGCCCGGTAAAGAGCGGTGAGCGGCAGCAGGTACTCGATGATGTCCGGGTCGACGGACTCGGACGCCCAGATCGCGTAGGGCAGCTGACCGAGCAGGTCCGCGGTCGGGACGGTGATCTCCCGGTGCGCGGAGCCGAGGTGGGTCGCGACCACGCGGGCCTCGGCGAACTCGTTCGCGGCGTCGGTCCCCATGGACAGGGTGTCCAGGGGGCCGTCCGTGTGGGCGGCGGCGAGCGCGGCGACTCCTGAAGAATCGATTCCCCCGGAGAGCACCACCAGTGGCGTGGTGCCACCCGTGCGCGCCTCGACCGCCCGCTCCAGAGTCCTGCGCACCGCGTCGGTGGCGTCGGCCTCGGACCGCACACGCCGTGACAGAGCGGGCGCCCAGGTCCGGTGGGGCACGGCGGTGCCCGTACGGACGTCCAGGTCCAGGACCGTGCCGGCGGGCACCTGGTGGACCCCCGGTACGCGGCGCACCCGGCGCGCGTCGGCGACGGGCCGCCCGGCGGGCGGCGTCCCCGCCGTCGCCGGGACGAGGGCCTTGATCTCGGTGGCGGCGAGGACGCGCCCCGGCGCCGGAAGGGTGTAGAGCGGGACGGACCCCGCGTGGTCGGTGGCCAGGAGCAGCCGGTCACCGAGGGCGGCGGCCGCCGCGAACCGGCCGTTGAGCAGCCGGAACGCGTGCAGGTCGTAGATGCCCAGGAGAGCGAGCACGAGCTGCGCGTCCGTGCGGACGTCGCCGCCGGACGGGAGGAGGGTGAGCAGCTCCTCCCTGTTGTAGAGCTCGCCGGCCAGGACGAGCGCCGTGTCACCGGCGCGGGCCACGGCGTCCCCGGGCGAACCCGAGTGGACGAGCACGGCGTCGAAGGTCTGGTTGCGGAGGGCCTCGGCCACGGATTCGTGGGCGCCCCGGGTGGCGAACACGGGCCCAGGGGCCTGGCCCCCGCCCTTTCGGGCGGAGACCAGGAACCCCGTGGCCGCGGGGAGTGTGTGTGCCATGATCAGATGCTCAGGGCACCGAAGCCGCCGGAGGTGAAGTCGTAGTTCACCGGGACCTCGATCAGGAACGGCCGGCCGAGACCCGCTCCCTTGCGCAGAGCGGCCAGCAGGTCCTCACGCGTGCCCGCCTTCACGGCCTCGACGCCGTTGGCACGGGCGAGTTCGGTGAAGTCCACACCGGTGAACTTGACGGCCGGGTCGTGGGAGCGCTGGTGGCCGAGGTTCTGGTAGAGCTCGATCAGCCCGTTGGTGTCGTTGTTGACGACGACCGTCACGATCGGCAGGTTGAGCCGCGCGATGGTCTCCAGGTCGGCGCTGTTGGAGTGGAAGCCGCCGTCGCCCGCGATGAGGAAGGTGGGCTGGCCGGGGCGGGCCATCTGCGCGCCGATGGCCGCGGGGATGCCGTAGCCGAAGCTGGAGCAGCCGGCCGAGGTCAGGAAGCCGAAGGGCTGGTCGGCGCGGGCGAAGAGCACGCCGTAGTGGCGGAAGAACCCGATGTCGGAGACGATCGTGCCCTCGCCGGCCTCGGCGGTCTCCTCCATCACGGTGTTCATGGAGTCCATCACCTGGTGCACCCGCATGCCGTCGTCGTACTCGGTGGGGTCGGCCAGGAACTCGGCGACCCGCTCGCGGAGCGGAGCGATGTCGTGCGGGGTCTTCTTCGCGACCTCGGCGGTGGCGGAGTCCAGGTGCTCCACGAACGCCAGCACGTCGGTGACGACGTCCACGTCCGGGCGGTACACCCGGGGGATCGGGTTCACCGTCGGGGAGATGCGGACGGTCTTCTTCTCGCCGCCGCGGTCCCACATCGACGGGCGGAGGTCCTCGGCGTAGTCGTACCCGAGGGTCACGATGACGTCGGCGGGACCGAAGAGGGTCTCGAGGGCGGGGAAGGACAGGATGCCGTCCATGTAACCGGTGACCGCACCGTAGTTGAGCGGGTGGCCGTGCGGCAGGACGCCCTTGGCGATGTACGTGGTGATGACGGGGACGTCCAGGCGCTCGGCCAGGGAGCGGATCGCGTCGACGGCACCGGAGCGGATGGCGGCCGCGCCGACCACGAACACCGGGTGCTCGGCACCCGCGACCAGCGCGGCGGCCTCGTCGGCCGCGGTCTTCCAGTCGGCGTGGACGGCTCCGACCGGCTTGGCCGGCGTGTGCGCGGCGGGGTGGGTGACCGAGGCGTCGATGTCGGCGCCGAGCAGGTCGACGGGGACGGAGATGAAGCTGGGACCGACCGGCTCGGTCATCGCGGCGGCGACGGCGGAGTCCACCAGGTCGGTGATCTCGTCGGGGCGCTGCAGCTCGACGGCGTACTTCGTCATGGGACGCATGACGGACACGGAGTCCAGGCACTGGTGCGTGTCGTTGGGGAAGATGTCGTGCGACTCGGACTGCGCGGCCAGCGCGATGACCGGCGAGCGGTCCAGGATCGAGGTGGCCACGCCGGTGGCGAGGTTCGTCATGCCGGGGCCGAGCGTCGCCCAGCAGGCCTGCGGCCGGCCGGTGATGCGGGCCAGCACGTCGGCGGCGACACCGGCGGTGAACTCGTGCCGGGTCAGCACGAAGTCGATCCCCGGCGCCTCGTCGAAGAGGATGGAGGCGGCTTCGCGGCCCACTACACCGAACACGGTCTCCACACCGTGCTCGTGGAGACGCTTGAGCAGTGCGTGTGCGGCCGTGGGGTTGCCACTGGGCTTGGTCGAAACACGGGACATACGGCGTCGTCTCCAGGATGTCGACGGGAAGCGGATTGCCGTCACCGTGCCGGTGTGCTCTCTCCACCGCCTCTCCAGCGCCTATCCGACCCGCGCTGTAGTGCGCCTCGACGGTGCGTGCGGCCGATTCGGGGCTTGCGCGCGGGCCGCCCGTAGTGATGAATAGGAATACGGAATCCCGTATAATAAAGCGACGAGGAAAGAAGGCGATCATGACCGGTACGACGGACCGTGACCCCGCGGGGTTCGTGGTGCACACCGCTCCCGCAGGACTCTCGGACGACGGGCGGGACGACTTCACGGTGCTGGCCTCGACCGTGCCCACGCAGGTCAGCGCGGTGTTCACCAAGTCCCGCTTCTCCGGGCCGAGCGTGGTGCTCAGCCGGGCGGCGGTAGCCGACGGGCAGGCGCGCGGAGTCGTCGTCCTCGCGCGGAACGCCAATGTCGCCACCGGTGTGGAGGGGGAGAGCAACGCCCGGGAGATCCGGGACACGGTGGCCGCCGCCGCTGGGCTCCCGGAGGACGAGCTGCTGATCGCCTCCACCGGGGTGATCGGCCTGCAGTACCCGATGGAGCAGATCCGTGAGCACATCAAGACGCTCTCGTGGCCCTTCCCGGACGGTGGGTTCGACCGCGCGGCGCGGGCCATCATGACGACCGACACCCGCCCCAAGGAGGTCAGGGTGCGCTGCGGCGAGGCGACGCTCGTGGGCATCGCCAAGGGGGTCGGGATGCTGGAGCCCGACATGGCCACGCTGCTGACCTTCTTCGCCACCGACGCCCTGCTGCCCCAGGACACGCAGGACCGGATCTTCCGCGGCGTCATGGACCGCACCTTCAACGCCGTGTCCATCGACACCGACACCTCGACCAGCGACACGGCGGTCCTGTTCGCCAACGGCCTGGCCGGCGAGGTGGATCCGGCGGAGTTCGAGGAGGCGCTGCACGAGGTCGCGCTCGCCCTGGTGAAGAACATCGCCTCCGACGGCGAGGGCGCCAGCAAGCTGATCGAGGTGCGGGTCACCGGGGCCCGGGACGTGGCGCAGGCGAAGCGTGTCGGCAAGACCGTGGTCAACTCGCCGCTGGTCAAGACCGCGGTGCACGGCAGCGACCCCAACTGGGGCCGGGTGACGATGGCGATCGGCAAGTGCACCGACGACACCGACATCCTCCAGGAGAACGTCAGCGTCCAGTTCGGCGGGACCACCGTCTACCCGCAGCGCGCCGACGGCCCCGGGGACGCCGAACTGCGCAAGGCCGTCGCCGAGCACATGAGCGGCAGCGAGGTCGTGATCGGCATCGGCCTGGGCATCGGGGACGGGGAGTTCACCGTCTACGGATGCGACCTGACGGAAGGTTACGTACGCCTGAACTCCGAGTACACGACCTGATCCGCTCCGCCTCGGCCCGCCGCTGACTCAAATGCGCCGCCTCGCCGTGACTGCTCCGTAGGGTGACGGTTGATCAGCACAACGTGAACGAGGTGGCGCATGAGTCAGTCGCGAAGGTCGGTTCTCCAGGGCGTTCTGGGTGCGGGGGCGGCGGGTCTGCTGGTCGGCGGGGCCGCCCCGCTGCCGGCCGCCCGCCCCCGCGCGGTCGCGAAGAGTGCCGAACTCGGTCTGCGCTGGCTGGGCGTCGCGGGCTGGGAGCTTTCCTTCGCGGGCCGCAGCGTGCTCTTCGACCCCTACCTGAGCCGCATGCCGTACGCCGACGCGGACGGCGGCCTCGACCCGGCGCTCCCGCTGCGCCTGGACACCGACGCGGTGGACCACGTGGCGGAGAAGGAACTGGCCGGGGTGCCCGAGCTGATCCTCGTCAGCCACGGGCACTTCGACCACCTCGCCGATGTGCCGCACCTGTTGTCGCGCCCGGGCTGGAGCGGGCGACGCGTGCGGACCCTCTGCGACACGACGTCGCGGCATCTGCTCGAGGCCATGGGGACGCCCGCGCACCGCATGGCCGACGTGGTGGCCGTGAACGGGGGGGACCACCTCCAGTTCGACGGATACAGCGTGGAGGTGTTCCGCAGTCTGCACAGCAGGCAGCAGGACTACACCTCCTTCGCCCCCGGGACGCGGGACGCCGTCCCGGCGCGGCCCCGGACCCTCGGTGATCTGGTTGAGGGGCAGACGCTGGCCTTCCAGGTGTCCGTGGAAGGGGGCCCGTCGGTCCTGCTGACCGGGACCAGCAACGTGGCGGAGCGCGAACTGGCGGGCGCGCGGCCCGATGTGGCGGTGGTCGGGATGAGCGGGTACTCCGCCGTCCACGGTTACCCGGACCGGCTGCTCACCGCTCTGGGGTCACCGTCCCTGCTCCTGCCCTGTCACCACGACGACATGGTGACCCCGCTGGGCAGCTCCGGAATCTCCGGAACGTCGTCCTCCGACGCGGTGACCGCCCTGACGAAGGCCGTCGAACGCCAGGGCTGGGCGGGTGGCACGCGCGTGCTGGCCCCCCGGCACCTGGAGCTGCTCGACGTCACGGATGCGGCCGTCTGAACCGATCCTCCTGCCCGCCCGGCCCGGCTCCGACCGGCCTGTCCGCCGGTCGGAGCCGCCGGGCGTCGCGTTTCGGTGGGTCCGACGGCGCCCTCCGGCCCCCCGGGGCACGGGTTTTCGCCATCACTGGACTAGTCCACTGAAAGTATGGATCTTGGTCCGGATCGATGCGCTGGGTAATCACACTCTCCATACATGATCCTCATGTGCTTCACCGTGGACGCACACACTCCGCAAGAGCCCTACGCCCCCAGGGGTCGTGACCGGCCGTACACCGTACGTCGAGACTTGCGGTGACTACTCCGTGCGATACGTGATCATGCATTCTCGGCCGCCGTGCGCCGCGCGCGTTATCCGTGGATTTCCCTCGCGCACACTTTCGAGGCCTCCAGCGCGATGGTTTTCAGCCGCCCTGGTCAAGGCCTCGTTGACGCGGTGGAGTTGGCTCATTACTGTCCCGACTTGACAGTCCGGAACATCGCTACGCGCGTAGTGGCCGGGTCGTGATCACCGTATTCGCTTCACCGACCGGCGCAGCACAAGGTATTGCCTTGCACACATCGAGCAGTTCATGGCACCAAGAAGAGTCGTGGACAGGCAGAACGGGAGACCCCCTGTGGTCGGCGTGCAGATTCGTATATTGGGTCCGATCTCCATGATTTCCCAGAACGTTCCCGTCCCCCTCGCCGGGCAGCGGCAACTCAGGGTTCTCACCGCCCTCGCACTTGTGTCGGGGAGGACCGTCAACACTCCCGAACTCATCTCCCAGCTCTGGGGCGAGCACCCACCGCGCACCGCCCCTGGACAGCTGCAGACGAGTGTGTGGATGATCCGCCGCGCGCTGGCCTCGGTCGGCGCGCCGCAGGAGACCGTCCTGTCGACGGCTTCCGGATACCAGCTCGACCCCGCCTACTGCGAGATCGACAGCGATATCTTCCGGCGCAATGTCGCGACCGCGAAGAAGCTGGTTCGTGCGGATCTCAAGGAGGAGGCGCTGGACCTCCTCAGAGATGCCCTCGCCCTCTGGCGAGGCCCTGCCCTGGCCACGATATCGAGCAGTGCGCTGCAGACACGGGCCGCCCGGCTGGAAGAGGAGCGGGTCGCCGCACTGCAGCAACGAATTGGCCTGGAAATAACTCTGGGTCAATACGAGGAGGCCATCGTTGAACTCACCGATCTCATAGTTCTTCATCCTCTCAGGGAAGAGCTGTACGCCCATTTGATGCAGGCGCTCTATCTCTCCGGGAGACAGGCCGACGCCCTCGCCGTCTTCCGAAGAGCCCGCAGCACGCTGACGGACGAGCTCGGCATCTACCCGGGCCCACGGCTGACCACGCTGGAGCGGGCGATCCTCCGTCAGGACGCCGACATGCTCTCCGCCGTGCCGGGGCTGGCCCGGCGCTGATCCCGTCCGACCACGACCGCGCTCCCCGGCGCATGCGCCGGGGAGCGCGGTCGTGTGTCAGGGGCGGACGGCCGGGGAGCTGCCGTGTGTCAGGGGCCGAAGCCCGTCCAGGCGACGGCCGCGGCGCCGCCCAGCACCACGACCTGCACCGCCACCGTCGTCCAGGCCCGCACCGCGGCCGCGGTGCCGGCGGAGACCAGCAGGGCGACCAGGCACACGAGTGCGGCATCGGATGCCTCACCGCTGACCGCGGCACGGTCCGGACTGCCCGTCAGGCCGCCGGAGACGACCACGCCGAGGAGCAGGACCGTCAGCAGCGCGGCGTCCAGCAGGAGCAGCGCCAGGGCCGCCCCGATGTCGCCACGACGGGACACGTGCCTCATCGTTCACCTCCGGTGGGGCGGCGTGCCCTCCCCGTGCGGGGAGGGCACGCCGGTGTCGCGAGGGCGGGGGGTCAGAGCCCCATGCCCTGCATCGTCCGTTCCAGGGAGTCCGCGTACAGCCGGGCCCCCCCGACCTTCGGGTGGAAGGACTGCGCGGAGGCGCCGAGCTGCAGGATCGGCCAGTCGATCGCCGGCTCGTCGCTCTCCACCAGGTCCAGCACGATGCCGTGGACCTGCTCGGGGTCACCGCAGACGGCCTTGCCCGCGAAGTTCTGCGCGGGGTTGGAGTACCAGGCCTTGGTTCCGGCGGCCTTGGCGTCGTCGACGGCGCCCTGCATCTCGGTGGCGAGCGTGGCCGCCATGCCGTTCAGCCAGGGAGCCTCCCCGGTGCCGATGCCGGGAATGCACTGCCCCGACTTCTCCAGCAGGGGCGGGTAACCCATCAGGACGATCTTGGCGTTGGGCGCCTTCGCCTGGATCTTCTTGAGCGCGTCCGTGATGGCCGGCCGCACGCGCTCCTTGGCGAGACGCTCGGCCGCCACACCGATGTTCAGGCCCTGGTAGGCCGCGTCGTCCACATGGGAGTCGTCGTCCTCGAACTTCTGGTCCTGGCACAGCGTCGGCCAGCCCACGCCACCGAAGATGCACTTCTGGATGATGTAGGCGAACCGTGCGTCGTTACCGCCGATGGAGATCGTCACCAGGCTGGTGTTCTGGTCGAGGTAGCCCTTGGAGAGCTGGGGCAGCTCGCCGTTCTCGCCGACGCTCGCGATGTTGTAGGTGCGGGCGCCGGAGCAGGCGATGAGGTGGTAGTCCATGGCCGCTGAACGGTTGTCGTCCATCGAGCCCACGGACGCCGAGCGTCCGGGGATCGTGGCCTGACGGGACCACGTCTGCTTCGAGCGGTGGCAGGCGTTGCGGGTCGAGGGATTGCTGGAGTCCCGGTAGTTGGTCTCCCTGTAGTAGTCGACACCGCCGGCGGCCGAGGCGCCCTCACCCGAGGAGTAGGAGTCGCCCATCGCGACCACCATGTCCTTGGGCTTGGCCGACAACGGCTGGAAGCCCGCCGCGTCCCACGCGACGTCCTCGGACCCGCTGCCGTCGGCCGAGTGCGTGGAGAGCGAGATCTTCGGGGTGGAGGTGAACTGGAACACCCCGAGGGAGACCCACTTGTTCTCCAGCACGCGCTGCGGGTGCACGCGTACCGGGCTGGTGCTGGTGGTCCCCGAAATGGTGTACGAGGCCTGCCGGGTGTGAGCTCCGTGGTCGGGGAGGTGCACCCAGACCCTGGCCCAGCCGGTCATGCCGTTGGTGAGGGTCCACGTGCCGGTCGTCTTCATCCGGGCGCCTTCGGCGGTCGCCTGGTTCCTGGTGTGCCCGAACCAGAAGTGGTTGCCGTAACCGGCGCCGATCTGGTGGGTGTCGATCTTGCCCGGGTAGTTGGCGCCGTCGGCGGTGAAGGTGAAGCCGAAGGTGCCCGGCGAGGTCGTCGCCCCGCAGCTCCGTCCCGGCGAGCCGGTGGGGGTGACCCCGGAGGCGACGTCGTCGATCACGTAGGTGCCGGAGGGCAGCCCGCTGGAGCACCGGGGCGGGTACGCGTTGCCGTCGGGCTGTTCGGGATAGGTGGCGTCGAACCGGTGGAGGGCGTAACCGCAGGCACCGGCCTGGCAGCTCTTCCACTCGGCCTTCTTGTTCCACCAGCAGTGCAGGTAGAACTCGTCGGCCGGGTTGTTGAGCTGGCACGCTCCGTTGGTGCCGGTGTCACCCTCCTTGATCTTGCTCGGATCGCAGTTGTTGGAGGAGTCGCAGAACAGTCCGACCGGCGGCTTGGCCAGCGTCCGCTGGTCGGTGGCGGTCCACCAGGCGGCGCGGTAACCGGGCTGGAAGTCACCGGGGGCGAACATGGCGGAGATCGGACGGGCCGCCCAGCCGATCACCTTCTCCTGGTACGGCCAGTCCTGCGGGTGCGCGGCGTGCGTGTAGTCGTCGCCTCCCGCGGCGCTCTCCAGGAAGGGGGTGCGGTTCGCCTTCCACAGCGCGTTGGCCGGGTTGTTGGTGTAGCCGACGCCCCAGTGTCCGCCGTGCGAGCCGGCGCTGGACTGCGGGTAGAAGCCGGAGTTGTACGCCCAGAGGGCGAAGAACCAGTTCTCGATGTACTCCGGGCTGCCGCCGTTGACGGTCATGCCGGCGCCGCGCGTCTGGTTCCACTTGTCGACGAGGATGTTGACGCCCGCGGCGATGTTCGCGGTGTAGTCGAGGGCGATGGCCTCCTGCTTCTGCACGGACAGCGCGGTCTCGCCGGGCTTTTCGCGACCGGCCTTGCGCATGCCGTCGGTCACCTGGACGATGCCGTAACCACAGTCGGCGGAGGCCCAGTTGATCGCCCACGGGTCCGAGGACTGGCCGTCGGAACCATGGCTGATGCCGTAGTAGTTGCCGATCAGCGTGTTGGCCGTGACGCCGGGGACGGCGAAGCGGGTGGCCTGCCACATGTTGGATTCCTGGGCGGTGATGCCCAGCATCACCTGCGCGGGGATGTGGTAGCCGTCGGACGCGTCAGGCGTGCCGTTGGGGTCGCCCGCCATGGTCTTGAGAGGGAAGAGGGACTGCGGCTGGTAGGCCGACATCCCGGTGTTCTTCCAGTTGGCGGCCCGGGAGATGTGGGAGTTCAGCTTCCCGACGACGGCCTGGTCCACCGCCCACTCGACCTGGCGGGGGGTCGGCTGGAAAGCCTGCTTCTTGACGTCCCCGCGCGGCACCGAGCAGTAGCGCTCGTCCTCGACCGGGTTCGTCGGCGAAGCGGCGGCGAGCCTCGGCGCGTCCGTCGTGCTTCCGCCGGTGAGCGCCGGCGAGGTCGCGAGACCGCCGGCCGTCTTCGCCGTGGAGCCGACCGTCGTTCCCGGCCGGGAGTCCAGGGTGACCTTGCGGCCCGTCTTCAGGATCTGCATCTCGGTCCGGGCGGTCCGCGCCGAGGCGGCCTCCTGGGGAGCGATCCGGGAGTCCTTGCCGTCGGCCCAGGCCGTGGTGACGGCAGCCTCGCCCCGTGTGGACAGGGCGGCTCCCTTGGCCACCCCGGCGGGCATGCGTACGGACGAGGGCAGAGTGCCTGCGGCCTCGGCCGTGCCGGTGACGTAGACCTTGCCGGTACGGGCGGAGCGGGCCAGGTCGAAGTCGGTGAGAGCGCCGGTGGCCAGGCGCTGTGTGCGGCCGGCGGCCTCGGAGGCGCCCAGCAGCGCGGCGGGGGCGCGGCGGACCTCCGCCCGCTCGGTCGTGACCTTCGTCTTCGCGGCCTTCGTGGTGCTGCCGGGCCGGTCGATGTAGACGACCGAGCCGTCACCGGCGGCGGTGAGCTGGAAGGGCACACCGGCGGTGCGTGCGGCGACGCGCACCTTGCCCGACGCGGCGACCTTGACCAGCCGGGCGCCCTGCGCGGCGGCGTAGCCGTCGGCGAGGGGGACGGCGGAGGTGACCTGGCCGGGCAGCTCCAGCGGCTTCGCCGCCTTGCCGCTCGCGGTGTCCACGCCCACCAGACGGGTCTCGTTGCGCTCCGATTCGTCGTCGGAGAACTGAGAGAAGACGGCCTTCTCCGAGGCGCCGCAGCCGGGCGAGAAGTAGCTCAGGCTGGACTGCACGGGAAGCTTGGTGACCTTACCGGTCGCCAGGTCGACGATCGCCGTGAAGGCGCCGCGGGTCATCAACGCGGGCTTGTTGGTGAACGTACGGGGCGCGTAGGTGACGGCCGCGCGCTTCCCGGAGGCGGTCAGGCAGGCGTTCCCGATCCAGGTGTCGGTGTCGAAACCGGGTTCGGAGAGGGTCGCCGCGGTCCGCCACCGGTAGCCGTCGTCGGCGGCGGCCACCATGACGTGGAAACCGGTGGCGTCACCCGAGGTGGTCCACGCCAGGTCGTCCGAGGTGCGGTGACCGGAGCCCAGGAGGGCGGCGCGGTCCTTCGCGGGTACCGCTTCGGGGAGTTCGGCGGGGCCGGGCTTCGCGGCCTTGGCCTCGTCCTTCTGGGACCAGCCCTGGGCGGCGCCCGGAGGAGGTGTGGGGGTCTTGGCCACCGACAGCGACGGATAACCCGCCAGAAGTGCCGTAGCGGCGACGGTTATGACAGATATCTGCCATCTTTTTCTTCGGGACACGTTCAGCTCGCCTCTCGCCTACGCCCACGTCGCGCGTGGGGAAGCGGGCGTCCGCTTCGCGCGTGGGGGGACGCGAGCACATCAGCTCGGGCTCTTCACCCCCTCTCACTCCTCTCTTCCGCTATACCGACCGGCCGTCGGCTATGCGCCCGTGCCCCCACGCACCGCCCGGGAACCCGGGACCGCCGCAGAATGGCGCGGACATCACCGCGAGAAGGGCTGGGACATGGAGACCGAACAGTCGGGCACCACCGGCTTCGACGCCGCCGTCGACGGCGTGGTAGCCCCGACCGACGAGCTGGGCGGGACTCTCCGCCTGGTCCGCACCGACGACTTCGACTCGCTCGACCCCGGCAACACGTACTACGCCTACACCTGGAACTTCTTGCGCCTCATCGGCCGGACCCTGGTGACCTTCGACACCGCGCCCGGCAAGGCCGGGCAGCGGCTCGTGCCCGACCTGGCGGAGTCGCTCGGCGAGAGCTCCGACGGCGGAAGGACCTGGACGTACCGGCTGCGCCCCGGCCTCCTCTACGAGGACGGCACTCCCGTCGTCGCCGCGGACGTCAAGTACGCGATCGCCAGGAGCAACTACGGCACGGACGTACTGGGCGTCGGCCCCACCTACTTCCGCCACCTGCTGGGCACCGACTACGGCGGCCCGTGGCGCGAGCCCGAGGTGGACGGACCGGTCACCGTCGAGACCCCGGACGACCGCACCCTCGTCCTCAGGCTGGCCGAACCCTTCGCAGGCATGGACCTGCTGGCCACCATGCCGAGCACCACACCGGTCCCCAGGGACCGCGACACCGGCATCGGATACCGCCTGGGACCCGTGGCCACCGGGCCGTACCGCGTCGAGTCCTACGAGCGCGGGAAGCTCGTCGTCCTGGAGCGCAACCCGCACTGGGACCCGGAGACCGATCCCGTACGCCGGCAGCGGGCCGAACGCATCGAGGTGCACCTGGGCAAGGACCCGCACGAGGTGGACCGGATGCTCCTCTCCGGCGAGGCGCACATCGACCTCGCGGGCTTCGGGGTCCAGCCCGCCGCCCAGGAGCGCATCCTGGCGGATCCCGAGCTGCGCGCCAACACGGACAACCCGCTCACCGGATTCACCTGGATCTACTGCCTGTCCAGCCGGATCGCGCCGTTCGACAACGTGCACTGCCGGCGCGCCGTGCAGTTCGCCACGGACAAGGCCGCCATGCAGGAGGCGTACGGAGGCCCCGTCGGCGGCGACATCGCCACCACGATCCTCCCGCCGACCATCGACGGCTACCAGCCCTTCGACCGCTACCCCGTGGGCGAGGACGCCACCGGGGACCTGGAGGCGGCCCGTGCCGAACTGGCCCTCGCCGGGATGCCGGACGGGTTCCGCACGAAGATCGCAGCCCGCAAGGACCGCCTCAAGGAGTACCGGGCGGCCGAGGCGCTGTCCGCCGGGCTCGCCCGCGTGGGCATCGAGGCCGAGGTGCTGGACTTCCCGTCCGGCGACTACTTCGACCGCTACGGCGGCAGCCCCGAGTACCTGCGCGAGCACGGCATCGGGATCATCATGTTCGGCTGGGGTGCCGACTTCCCCGACGGGTACGGCTTCTTCCAGCAGATCGTCGACGGGCGCGCGATCAAGGAACGCGGCAACCAGAACATGGGGGAGCTCGACGACCCGGAGATCAACGGCCTCCTGGACAAGGGAGCCGTCAGCGGGGACCCCGAGGAACGTGCGGCCATCTGGCACCGGATCGACCGGCTGACCATGGACCACGCCGTGATCGTCCCCTACCTCTACCCGCGTTCGCTCCTCTACCGCCACCCGGACGCCCGCAACGTGCTCGTCACCGGGTCGTTCGGGATGTACGACTACGTGGCGCTCGGCGCGAAGTGACCGCCCGGCGGGGGGGGGGGGGGGGGGGCCCCCCCCCCCCCCCCCCCCCGCCGCTGTCTCAGCCCCGGCCGGCGACGGCGGGCCGGGCGGCACCGCGCTCGGCCCGGCCCGGACGCCCCACGGCTCCCCGGGACGAACGGTGCGCGCGGCGCTGCGTGGTGCCCGGCTCCGCCGGCGGCACGGTGTCCCGCTGCCCCGTGAGACCCACCGCGTGCAGTTCGGCCTCGAAGGACGCCAGCCGGTCCAGGAACTGCCGGGTCGGTGCCGTCAGATCCGTACCACGCGAGCTGCGCACCAACAGACTCGCCCCGAGGCGGAGTTCGAGCCGGTGGATGCGCCGGGTGAGAGCCGACTGGCTGATCGAGAGGACCGCCGCGGCGCGGTTGATGCTGCCGTGGTCCGCCACCGCCCGCAGCAGATGGAGGTCCTCGACATCGATCTGCGCCGACTCGGCGGGCAGGGCCGGAGGGGTCCGGAGACTGTGCGCCGCGTCCTCGGTGCGCCGGGCCAGCTCCCCCCGCTGCCCACGCAGCCAGTCCGCCCACCACGGATCGCGCAGCAGGTCCCCGTGCCGCTCGGTGAACCTGCTCAGGCAGCGGTCCGTCAGCAACGCGGCCAGTTGCTGGGCCAGCGCGCCGGGGACGACGGCGGGATCGACCAGCAGACCGGCGGCCCGCCGCGGCCGTTCCCGCAGCGAGCGGCGCACCAGCGAGGGGGCGAACACGGCCGGGCAGGCCGGTGAGCCCAGCCCGACGGCGTCACCGCGGCGCAGCATCCCCCGCGCCACCGAGGCCCCGGCGACCTGGATACGGGCGGGCGGAGTGAGACCGGCCGACTGGTAGACCCTGCTGACCAGGACCTCCCCGCGGGGACCGGCCTCCGACACCCAGTTCTCGTCCCGCAGATCGGCGAGGGAGACGGTGTCACGGCCCGCCAGCGGATGCCCGACGGGCAGGGTCACCCAGAGCGGGTCGTCGAGGACGTCGTAGGTGCGGACCGTGCGGTCGACCGCGTGCGAGAGGACGTCCAGACCCCACGTGTGCGCGGCGTCCACCCGGTAGCCGTCGAGCTGTCTGAGCACCTGCAGGGGAGTGTCGTGACTGACCGACAGGAGGATGCCCAGGGTGTCGGCCGCGTCCTCGACCAGATCCTCCATCAGCGGTTCGGCGGTGGCGATGTCCAGGATGCGGGGCGCGTTCAGGGCCTCGGTCCCGCGTCCGTAGATCTCGGTCTGTACCGCCTGGTCGACCTGCCGGAAGAAGCGCCGCCCCGCCACGAGCACCCGGGCGCCCTCCGTGCTGAGCCGGGCGGTACGCGCGTCCCGCAGCGTCAGCCGCAGCCCGGTCGCCTGGTCCAGCCGGTCGAGCCGACGCTCCGCGGCCGCCGCTCTCAGCCCCGCCCTGCGAGCCGCCTCGGCGAGGTCGCCGCACTGTCCGATCGCGTCCAGCAGTCGAAGATCCGGACGCGACAGGGGCAAGCGCGTCAACCGGTCGGGAACGGAGGGCACGGGTATCGCAGAGGGCACGGACGGCTTCCTTACGGTTATGGATGACGCCTGTTCTTCACCTGTGACGGCCTGATGCGGATCACGTTAGGCAGGCGTTCTCTTCGCTCGCTCCTCTCGTCGGCGCGCCCCCGGACAGCACGACGGCGGGCACCCCCTCAGGGGCGCCCGCCGGACGGCGGTTCAGGCCTGGTCGGTGGGGCGGATGAAGATCTCGTTGACCGTCGCGTGCGGGGGAGCGGTGACCGCGTACAGCACCGCGGCGGCGATGTCCTCGCTCTGCAGCTGACGTATCTTCGCGACGCGTTCGGCGATCGCGGCCTTGGACGGCGCGTGCGTGATGTGCTCGCGCAGTTCGGTCTCCACGGTGCCGGGTTCGATGACCACCACGCGCACCCCGCGCTCGGTCACCTCCTGGCGCAGCCCCTCGCTGAACCCGTTCACGGCGAACTTCGTGGCGTTGTAGACGGCGCTGCCGCGTCCGACGACCCGGGCCGCGATGGACGAGATCTGGACGATCGTCCCCTGGTTCCTGATCAGTTCGGGGAGCGCCGCGTGGGTCGTGTACATCAGACCCATGACGTTGGTGTCCATCATCCGGGTCCAGTCGGTGGTGTCGGCGTTCTCCACCGGTCCCAGCAGCATCAGCCCCGCGTTGTTGACCAGGATGTCGAGCCGGCCGAGGGTCTCGACGGCGGACCGTACGGCGGCACCCACGGCCTGCTCGTCGGTGACGTCCAGCTCCAGGACGAGGACCGTGCCGCCCTCGGCCTCCAGCTCGTCGCGCAGCTCCTCGAGCCGGTCGACGCGTCGCCCGGCGACGGCGACGGACGCCCCCGCCGAGGCAAGGGCGCGTGCGGTGGCCCGGCCGATTCCTGAGCCGGCTCCTGTGACGAGTGCGACGTGTCCCTCTAGCGATGAACTCATGTGGTCCTCGTTCTCGGGGTGGTGGGCCGGACCCGGAAATCCGGCCGAAAGACGACGGTACGGCGCGCCGAACGTACCAGCCGGTCCGACGTCCGGTGAACGGCTTCCTGCGCCCCCGGTTATGTGCGTTCGTGGCCGGTTATGCGGGTCGCACCACCCCGAAGGGGAGGGCGCGGGAAGGGCGGTGAGGATGGGGCCGCTACTTCACGTCGGCATGCCCGTGCAGCGATAGGTGGGACCCATGACGCAGGACGCAGCATCCCCGAAGGCGACCGCAGTGCCGTCCTATCCGATGGAACGCGTCTCCCCGATCGATCCACCGCCCCCGCTCGCACTGCTGAGGTCCGGTCCGGCCGCGAGCCGCATCACGATGTGGGACGGCAGCCAGGTGTGGCTGGTCACGGCCCACGCGCACGTGCGTGCGGTGCTCGGTGACCGTCGGTTCACCGCCGTGACCAGCGCGCCCGGCTTCCCGATGATGACGACCACCTCCCCCCTGGTGCGGGACAAGCCCCACACCGCCTCCTTCATCCGCATGGACGACCCCGACCACGCACGGCTGCGGTCCATGCTCACCCGCGACTTCCTGCACGGCAGGGCCGAAGCGATGCGGCCCGTGCTGCGGGAGCACCTGGACGAGATGCTCGGCGAACTGACCCGGGGCGAGCGCCCGGTCGATCTGGTGCGCGGCCTGACGATCCCCGTCCCCTCCCGGGTGATCGCACTGCTCTTCGGCGTGTCCGACGAGCAGCGCGAACTGATCGAGAACCGCGCGGGCATCCTCATCGACCGCGGCTACCCGCCCGCCCAGGTCGCCGCCGCCCGCGACGAGCTGGACGGTCTGCTGCGCGACGTGGTCGAGGAGCGCATGCGGATGCCCGAGCCCGGCGACGACCTGCTGAGCCGCCTCGTCGTCGACCAGGTGCGCACCGGGAAGCTGACCGTCGAGGAGATGGTCCCGATGTGCCGGCTGCTGCTGGTGGCCGGACACGGGACGACGACCAGCCAGGCCAGTCTCAGCCTGCTGAGCCTGGTCACCGACCAGGGGCTGGCCGACGCCCTGGACAAGGACCCCGAGCTGCTGCCGAAGGCGGTCGAGGAACTGCTGCGCTACCACTCCATCGTGCAGAACGGCCTCGCCCGTGCGGCGCTGGAGGACGTGGAGCTGGGCGACGTGACCATCAGGGCCGGCGAGGGAGTGGTCGTGTCCCTCTCGGCCGGCAACCGCGACGCGTCGGTCTTCCCCGACCCCGACACCCTGGACCCGGGCCGTGACGCCCGCCGCCATCTCGCCTTCGGCCACGGCATCCACCAGTGCCTCGGCCAGTGGCTGGCCAAGGTGGAACTGGAGGAGATGCTGGCCGCCGTGCTGCGCTGGATGCCCGGCGCCCGCCTCGCCGTCCCCTTCGCCGAACTGGACTTCCGGCACGAGGTGTCCAGCTACGGCCTCGGCGCGCTCCCGGTGACCTGGTGAGCGCCGGCCGGCTCCGCGTGTCCGTGGACACGGACGCCTGCTGCTCCATGGGCCGCTGCGCGGCGACCGAGCCCCGGGTCTTCGAACAGGACGACGAGAGCGGCACCGTCGTCCTGCTCCAGGCCGCACCACCGCCCGAACTGCACGAGACGGTACGGCTGTGCGCCGACCTCTGCCCGTGCACGGCCATCACGGTCACCGAGGACTGACACCAACGGCCGGCAACGGCCGTCGAGGAGCGATGATGATCGATCTGCCCGGTTCCGACGCCTCCGCCCGCGCGCGGGCCGCGCTCGACGGTGACGACACCCCACTCGGGAGCCGCACCCGCTGGGCGGCGGAGCTGCTGACCGCCCCCGAGGCGCCCCGTGACGACGACCTGTCCGAGCACTTCGTCCCCGTGTTCCTCGCCCGGCACCCGCAGGGTTTCGCCGCGACGCTCGAACAGTGGCGCGGCCTCGGCCCGTTCACCGTCACCGAGTACCAGCCGGTCGCCCACAAGTCGTGGGTGACCCTCGAAGGCCCCTCGGGGACCCGCTCCACGCTGTCGCTGACGCTGGACTCCACGGGGCTGATCCGCGTCCTGCACCTGGGGCCCGAGGTGGTCACCCCGGCCGTGCATGGATGGGACGACCTGGAGGCCGCCCTGGAGCAGCCCGGGGTGACCTGGTCGGCGCTGGTGACCCGCGAGGAGGGCGGGACGACCGAGACGCTGTACGCGAGGGAGGCCGACCGGCCCATGCCCAACGGCTCCTCGTACAAGCTGTACCTCATGCGGGCCCTGGCGGACGCGGTCGCCTCCGGCTCCGTCCGCTGGGACGACGAGGTGACGGTGACGCCGGCACTGCGCAGCCTGCCGACCGGTGACATGCAGGAACTGCCCGACGGCACACGGGTCTCGGTGCGCGAGACGGCGTACAAGATGATCGCGATGAGCGACAACACCGCCGCCGACCTCATCCAGGACCTGCTGGGCCGGGACGCCGTCGAACGGGCCGTCGTGGAGGGCGGGCACAGTGATCCCGCCCTGCTGCGGCCGTTCCTGTCGAGCCACGAGGTCTTCGAGATCGGCTGGGGCGCTCCCGGGCTGCGGGCCGAGTGGGTCGCCGCGGACGAGGACGGACGACGGCGCCTGCTGGACCGGATCGCCGGTCCCATGACCGTACGCGGCTCCGACCTCGGGGCGACCGTGCACCAGCTGGGTCTGGACTGGCACATGAGCGCCTGGGACGTCGCACGGGTGCTCGGCGCGCTGGCCGACGACGGGACGCGGGACACCAGCGGCGCCGTCGAGGACATCCTCACGGCCTACCCGGGGGTCCCGGTCGACGCGGCCCGCTGGCCCCGCGTCGTGTTCAAGGGCGGCTCGTGCCCCGGCGTCATGATGTTCTGCTGGCTGCTCCAGGATCCCGACGGGGTCCGTTACACGCTCGTGCTCCAGCAGCGCGCGGACGACCAGAAGCTCATCGGTGACGGGCAGTTCCTCCGCGGCATGGGCGGCCGCGTCATCGGATCCGGACTTCTCTCCGGCACCTCCCGGTGACCGCCCGGGACCGCTCGCTGGCGGTGCTGGTGGCCGTGCTGTGGGGACTGAACTTCCTCGCGGTGCGGGTCGGCCTCGACCACTTCCCGCCGTTCTTCCTGGCGGCGCTGCGCTACCTGGTGCTGGCGGTGCCGGTGGTCCTGTTCGTGCCTCGCCCGGGGGTGCCGCTGCGCTGGCTGCTCGGATACGGACTCGGCTTCGGCGTGGCCCAGTTCGGGCTGCTGTTCCTGGCCATCGAGCAGGGCATGCCGTCCGGTCTGGCGTCCGTCGTGGTGCAGGCGTCGGCGCCCTTCACGGTGCTGCTGGGGGCCCTGCTGCTGCGCGAGCGCGTCAGCGGACGGCAACTGGCGGGCATCGGACTGGCGGTGCTGGGCATGGTGGTCATCGCGGTGGACCGCTCGCGCACGGCCCCGCTGATGCCTCTGGTGCTGACCGTGCTGGCCGCGCTCGGTTGGGCGGTGGGCAACCTGGCCAGCCGGCAGGCGAAGCCGGAGTATCCGCTCCGGTTCGCCCTGTGGATGGCGGTGGTCCCGCCGCTGCCGCTGCTGGCGCTGTCCGCGGTGATGGAGGGGCCGGCCACGGGATGGCGGGCGCTGGGGTCCGCCTTCGGCCCGGAGGGCTGGCCGGGCCTCGTCGCACTCGTCTACATCGCGGTGCTGGGCAGCGTCGTCGGCTCCGGGATCTGGACGGCGCTGCTCAAGCGCTACCCGGCCGGGGTGGTCGCGCCGTTCTCGATGCTCGTGCCGGTGGTCGGCCTGGTCGGCGCCTGGCTGGCGCTGGACGAGCGGCCCACCGGATGGGCGGTGGCGGGCGGAGCCGTCGTCGTCGCCGGGGTGCTGCTGGGCACCGGCTGGCTGCCGCGCTTCGCGCGTGAGCGCGCGGCCGCCCCCCGCCTCCCCGAAGAAGGGGGCGGGGGGCGGCCGACGGGCACTCAGGCGGCGGGGGCGACCGGCGCCTCCCAGGAGACGAAACGCTCCTGAGGCACGAAGCCCATCGCCTCGTTGAGGGCGATCATCGGACGGTTGTCGTCCGCGTTCGCCGTCTCGATCAGCCGCACGCGCGGCTCGTACTCACGCACATGGGCGAGGTTCGCGAGCTTCAGCACGAGACCCAGGCCATGACCGCGGTGCGCCGCGGCCACCACGGTCATGCCCTGGAGGAGGTGCTCCGGGTTGCCGGTGGTCTTGGACGCACTGGTGAATCCGGCGAGTTCGCCGGTCGCCTCGTGGACGGCGCCCACGTGGTAGGCGCGCCGTCCACGACCCACCCGCATCCGCTCGTAGCGCCGCACATGGCTGGTGCGCACCGCGTCGGGCCCCTCGCCCCAGGTCTCCGGCGGGCTCGCGCCGAGCGACTGGCCGAGTTCGGAGACCGCGATCGCGAACGCGTCCGGTGTCACCGTCCCCCAGCGCTGGAGCCGGTAGCCGGCCGGGACCTCGGGGACGCCGCCGGCCGAGGGGTCGTGGCGGTCCAGGTCGAGCCACTGGTGGACGCCCTCGGGGCCGTCGGACACGGTGGCGCCCAGCGCGGCCGCGAACGCGGCGGGACCCTCGTCCCGCACGGGCCCCCCGGGCAGTGCCTGGACCACGTCGGCGACCAGGAGCGTGCGGCCGTGCTCCGCGGCCAGGGAGCGGGCCCGCCGGAACAGGGCGGTCCCTATGCCCTGACGGCGCTCCTTCGGCGCGGTCAGCAGCTGGTCGACGACGGCGACCGGCGCCCCGTCGGGAAGCACCAGCCGGAGTGCGCCCACCGCCTGCCCGCCGAGGAACGCGACCTCCCCGGCCAGCGAGGTGTCCGGCGGTGCGAAGCGCACCGATCCGGTGAGGTCGGCCGCGCAGTGAGGGGCGGCGGACAGGGGCACGTCCTCGGCGCTCTCCGTGGTCAGCCGGAGCCAGGCGTCCACCGTGGGTACGTCGTCGGCTTCCAGCGGGACGAAGCGGAGGTCCGCTGCTGTGTCGTTCATGCGGTGTCGGTCTCCCGGTCGGTGCGGGTGTCGGTGACGCCCATGGCCTGGATGTCGTACAGGCCGAAGGCGGGGTGGACGAAGACATCGGTGGCGCGGGGGCCCCGGTAGTGCAGGGTCTTGTCGTGGACCAGCGGCAGGATCACCGCGTGGTCCATGACCCGCCGCTCCACCTCGCGCCACAGTTCCGTGCGCGCGGCGGGGTCGGCGGTGTGCAGCCCGGTGTCGATCAGCTCGTTGATCTTCGGGTCGTCGAGCTCGGCGATGTTCCAGTTGCCGCCGCCGGGGCGGATCAGCCGGCCGTCCACCAGCGGGGCGAGGAAACCGTACTCGGTGGGGAAGTCGGCGCCCCAGTCGGTCACGATCAGGCCGAGACCGTGCTTGCGGATCGTCTCCGGCGAGCCGGCGCCCTGGCTGAAGTACGTCGCCACGTCGAGTTCCTTGACGGTCAGCCGGATGCCGACACGTGCGACGGACTCCACGACCGCGTCCGCGACCAGCCGGAACTTGCCGCGCTGGGTCCCGATGACGGCGTCGAAGCCGTCGGGCAGGCCGGCCGCTTCGAGTTCGGCGCGGGCGGCATCGAGGTCGCCGCGCAGATCGGGCCCGGTCGGATAGCGGTCCAGCGCCTGATGGGACGGGAGCCCCGGCGGGAAGAGCGCCGTGGTCAGGTCGCCCCCGGTGACCGGGCCGCCCCGGGCCTCCTGGAGCAGGATCTTGTCGGCCGCGTGGTGCACGGCCCGCCGCACGTGCACGTTGTCGAAGGGCGGGATGTGCGGCTGGAGCGAGACGAAGTGCAGGAAGCTCGTCTTCGGGTTGTCGGTGCGTGAGCGCAGCACGGGGTCGCCGGCCAGACGGCCCTGGGCCGCGTGCTGAAGGCCGCGGCCCTCCAGATTGATGTCGAACTCCCCGGCGATCAGGCGCTCGTCCATCTCGTCCGGGTCGAAGCCGATGGCGACGTCCACCCGGTCCGGGAGCGCCGGCCGCACGGGGTCGGTGGCACGGTCCCAGTGCGGGTTGCGTTCCAGCAGCAGCCTGCTGCCCGCCCGGTGCTCGGCGACCCGGTAGGGCCCGGTGCAGCGCGGGTCCTCGCCGTAGCGGGCCCCGGTGTCGGCGTGCCGGGGCACGGGGGAGACGCAGGGCTGGGCCATCAGGTGGTCGAAGTCGGAGAACGGGGTGCGCAGCCGGAACACGATCGTGCGCGCGTCCGGGGTGAGCACGGAGGGCAGGCCGTCCTCGCCGTCCCGGTAGGGCCCCGCGTACGGGCGGTCCGGGTCGTCCAGGAGCGGCACCAGATAGGTCGGCCCGCCCGGGAGCACGTCCTGCGCGAAGATCCTCTGCACCGCGTACCGTACGTCGGCCGAGGTGACCGGGGTGCCGTCGTCGAAGCGCACCCCCTCGCGGAGCCGGTAGGTCCAGGTCCGGTTTCCGTCGCTCGCCACCCCGGGCCCCTCCGCGAGGTCCGGTACGGGCACCAGACCCGCGGGCCCGGGATCGGTGGGGTACGCCATCAGCGTGCGGTTGAGGAGGCGTTGGAGCAGCCAGACCCAGACGTAGTAGGTCCGTGCCGGGTCGAGGGAGTCGACATCGGCCGACGAGACCAGACGCAGTGTGCCTCCGCGCCGGCCGGAGGGGGCGACGACCGCCCCGACGGCGGCGTTCCAGCCGGCGCCTTCCCGGAGATTCGTGGCGTCGCTCATCAGGTGGTCGTCTCCCGGTCGTCGGAGGGCGCGTCCGCGGCACCCTCGGTGCGGTGTACCGGCAGCAGGTAGGAGCGCTGCTCGCTGGCCTGGCAGCCACGGGCCAGCTTCGCCTTGACGCTGCCGATCCCGGCGTGCAGGACGGTGGCGCCCTCCTTCGCCGCGGCGTCCAGCACCTGGTAGTACAGGACGTCGTAGTAGAGCGGCAGCTTGCCCTGGGCCTCGTAGTCGAACCCCGCCCGGTGGCCGTACCACTGCTCCTCGCCCCGGGCGCGGGACCGCAGCACCATCCCGAAGCCGATGATGCTGCCGTGCTGCCGGGCCACGGACACCAGGACGTCGTCGCCCATGATCTCGGCGATCCGCCCGATCATCCGGGCTGAGCCCTCGTCGCTGGCCGGATTCCCGTACTTGCGCAGGAGGTTGGCGTCGAGTTCTCCGAGGCGGGGGCAGAGCGCCTGCGTCAGCGGCTCGACGTTCACCTCGACACCGGCCTCCGCGAGCGCCCTGCGTTCCAGGCGCACCCGGCGGCGCCGGTGGGCGCTCATCTCCTCGACGAACTGCTCGAAACCACCGGACGGGATGTCCAGCCAGGCGTAGTGGTCGGAGGGGTGGTGGCGGTAGCCACGGCTCTCCAGCAGTCCGGTCAGCGAGGTGTCCCGTACGTCGACGTGCGGGAAGCACACGGTCGCCGCCCCCCGGTCCGCCGCCATCGCCTCGGCCCTGTCCAGCAGCGCGGAGAGGTCGTCCGCGGTGGCGTCCGGCGAGGCGAGCGTCCTGGTGCGCCCCAGATGCCGCCCCCCGCACACCAGGGAGGGCAGCAGCCGGTCCGGGTCGTCCCCGGCGACGTCGCGCAGCACACCGGCCGCCTCGGGAACCTCCTGCTCCAGCGCGCGTCGCAGCATGGCGTCCGGCCGGGCGAGCAGCCAGGCGACGGACGTGTCGGCCCACGCCGTCACCAGACCGGCGACCGGGGCGCCGGCCCGTTCACGGAGCAGGAAGTCCATGGCCGTACCCGAGTTGACCTCCTGCACGGCGAGCCACCGCGGGGTCTGGAAGAAGTCCTCCGCCCCCAGCAGCGAGCTCCAGCCCGCCGCCTCCAGTCCGGCCGCGTCCGCCACCGCCCTTACGGCGTCCGGGCCCTGGGCGTCCGGGCCCTCGGTATACGGGCTCACCGGAGGTCTTCCTCGACGACGAAGTCGAGCAGCGCGGCCGCCTTGTCCGCGAGCTCCTGCGCGGCGAGCCGGTCCGGGCCGTTGCAGTAGGTGAAGCCGACGCAGGAGGAGTTGTCCATGCGCTGCAGAAGATGGTCGCCCTTCTCGACGTGCAGCAGCACCTGGACGTTCTCGACCGCCGCCGCGGCCTCCAGGCCGTCGATGTGCGAGAGGGTCCCGCGCCGGGTGGGGTAGATCATGCGGACCGCGGCGCCACCGCGGTGCACGACCGGCTCGATCGGCGGGGTGACGCCGATGGTGAGCAGCCAGGCGTCGAGGATCGGGCTGCGACCGGTCACGTCGGTCACCAGCATCGTCATGCAGCTCGACGGGGTACGCGGGTTGGCCTCGATGATCCGCCAGCCGGACTCGGTGCGGCGGACCTCGGTGTGGCAGGGGCCGTGCCGGTAGCCGATCATCTCCAGGGTCGTGCGGACCACGTGGTACAGCTCGTCGCGCTCCTCGTCGGAGAGCGGTACGGGGAAGGTGTGCCCGCACTCGATGTAGGCGGGGTCGCCGAAGAGGTCCTTGGAGGTGACGCCGAAGACATGGGTGTGCCCGTCCACGGTCATCGTCTCGACGCTGACCTCCTCGCCCTCGACGTACTGCTCCAGCAGGACGTCACCGCTGCGCGGCTGGCCCCGCAGGCTGTGCCGAACCGCGGAGAGTTCCTCCCACGCCTCGACGAGCCCGGCCATGTCGTCGACCCTGCGCACCCCGTAACTGATCGCCTCCGCCGGGGGCTTGGCGATCATCGGGAAGCCGAGCCGGCGGGCCGCCTCGTCGAGCTGGCCACGGTGCCCCACCAGTACATGAGGGATGTTGAACGGTTCGTCGCCGAGTGCGATCCGCAGGTGGTCCTTGATGTTGGCGGTCCGCACGGCCTCCGGGTCGGGTCCGGGCAGGCCGAGCCGCTGGGCGGCCCGCGCGGCGAGCTCGGTGTGGTAGTCGGAGAACGAGGTGAGGCCGTCGACCAGGGGGGCGCCGTCCTCACCGGTGACGACGGCCAGCACGGCGTCCAGGTCGGTGGTGTCGACGTCGATCACCTGGTCCACGATGGCCAGCGGGTGGGTGTCCCAGTCGTGCCCGTGGGTGTACCAGGACCGGTCGCCCGTCAGCAGCCACACCTCCAGGCCGTGCTCCTGGGCCTGCCGCAGCCCCAGGACGAACGGATGGTTCTGCATGTGCTCGACGATCGCGATCCGTTTTCCGGCGAACTGTGCGTAATCGGCCAGAGGTGTTGTCATCGGACGCCTCCCGTGTGGGTGATGTGCAATCGACCGGTTCCGGATTCTCGGGGTTCAGTTGAACCGCCACCGGGCCGGCTGTGCCATGTACGGGCGGCAGGACGCATAGGCGGCGGGCGAGGTGCATAGGAGTCTCCGGCCGCCGGGGCCGGGTGCGGCGGGCCGGCGCCGGCGACCGGCTCCGAGGGCCGGGACCGGGACGGAACGCCCGACCGCACCGGGCGGAGGAGACGTACGCCCACGTGGCAGGTCTGGAGACGCCCGGAGAGGGAAGACGGCGAGACGCCGGGGTGAGCGCCGGCCCCCTCGTGGCCCGAGGGGACACACAGCAGCGACGGGAACGCCATGCCGACCGACATACCTGAAAGACCCGCAGTCCTCGCCGCCGGGCGGTCGCGGCCGTTGCCGGCGCCGGCCGGCCCGGAGCGCCCGCACGGCGTCGCGGAGCGCCCGGCCCGCGCTCCGGAGACCGCCGGGGGCATGAGCCGGGCGGTCGGGATCATCGCCTCGACGGCGGTCTGCCAGGCCGCCCTGATGGTGGGGCTCGGGCTCCTGATCACCGGGCCCGGCGCCCGGGTGTGGCCGCTCACCTCGGAGGACGAGGTCAACGAAGCCCTGGAACGGGCCCGCACGGGAACCCTCGACACGGTGTCCCTCGTGGTGTCCGAGGCGGGCAACACCGTCACGGTCGTCGTCGGAACCCTCCTCACCTGTCTTCTCCTGCTGCTGGTCCCGAGGCTTCCCCGATGGCGTGACGCGCTCTTCCTGGCGGTCGCCGTCTCACTCCAGTCCCTGGTCTTCCTGGTCATCACCGAGGCGGTGGACCGCACCCGGCCCGACGTCGAACGCCTCGACGCCTCGCCCCCCACCTCCAGCTACACCTCCGGACACACGGGGGCCGCGACCGCGCTCTACGCGGGCCTCGCGGTGCTGGTCCTGCACCGGGTCAGGGGACCGTGGCGCAAGCCCGTCGCGGTGCTGCTGTTCCTCGTGCCCCTCCTGGTGGGCCTCGCCCGGGCGTACCGGGGGATGCACCATCCGACGGACGTCGCGGGAGGACTGCTGAACGGCGGGCTGTCCCTGCTGATCGTCGGCCGCGCCCTGCTGGCCGGACCGCACGTGCCGGCCGCCGCGCCCGCCGTCGACACCCCGGCCGCCGGCCTCCCGGCCGCTACGGAGACCGGCCCCACCACCGTCGTCTACAACCCCACCGTCACCGACGAGGCGGAGCGCGCACGGCTGAGGAGGGTCCTCGAGGACCACGGCCGCCCCGGAGCGGACTTCGTGCCGACCACGGCCGACGACCCGGGCGAGGGCCAGACGGCGCGAGCGGTGCGCGACGGTGCGTCGCTCGTCGTGGTCTGCGGAGGGGACGGGACGATCCGCGCCGCCGCCGACGCGCTGGCCGGGACGGGCGTCCCGCTCGCCGTGGTGCCCTGCGGCACCGGAAACCTCCTCGCGCGGAACCTGGGCCTGCCCGTGAAACCCGCGGATGCCCTGGCAGGGGCCCTCGGCGGCACCCCGCACCGCATCGACCTCGGACGGGTCGAGGGCGACGGCATGGAGGCCGCGCACTTCACGGTGATGTCCGGGGCCGGGCTCGACGCGGCGATGCTGGAGAGCACCAGCGACCGCGCCAAGGCGGTCCTCGGCTGGCCCGCCTACGTCATGGCCGGCCTGCGGGAGCTGCGTGCTCCCCGGATGCGGCTGACGGTGGGCATCGACGGGGCGCGGCCCCTGCGGCGTACCGCCCGGATGGTGCTCGTCGCCAACACGGGGAAGGTGCAGGGCGGTGCCGCGCTGGTCCCGGCGGCGCGCCCCGACGACGGCCTGCTCGACCTGATGATCCTCGACCCGCGCGGACCGGCCGGCTGGCTGAGCGCCGTGGCGTCCGTGGTGCGCCCCCGGCCGACGGGGGAGAACGACCACGCCGGCACCCATCGCGCCGTCGAGTACTTCACCTTCCGCCGCGCCGAGATCCGCTTCGAGACGCCGCAGCAGCGTGAGCTGGACGGCGACCCCGTGACTCCGGGCCGGCGTCTCGTCGCCGAGGTCAGACCCGGCGCGCTGACGGTCCTCATGCCCACGGGGGGAGAGTGACATGGGCACCGCCACCAGGGTCCCGCAGACCCGCGACATGATCGGCAGCGAACTCTCCGGCGACGAGGCACTGGTCACTCTGCGCCGTTACGGCCGCTGGCCGCTGCTGCGCGACTCCTTCGTCCGCTTCCGCTACGCCGACGGCTTCAGCCACTCCCGGGCACTCGCCCTCCAGACCGTCCTCGCCGTCGTACCGCTGGTCATCGCCTTCGTCGGGCTGTCGACGGCCCTGCACACCGAGAACCTCGGCAGGGTGGCGGAACTGACGATCCAGCGGATCACGGCGGGGCCCAGCGCCGAAGTGGTCGAGGACGCCCTGGACCGCAGCAGGCGGAGGGCCGACGACGGCGCCCAGCTGGCCCTGTGGTTCGGGCTGGTGTTCTCCCTGACCAACACCACCACGGCGATGTGCCAGATCGAGCGTGGGGCCAACCGCATCTACGGTGTCGAGCGCGACCGGGTCTTCCACCGGAAGTACCTCCGGGGGCTGGTGATGTCGTTGACCGCGGGCATCCCTCTCGGCATCGGCTTCGTCGCGATGGTGGCCGGAGGTGACCTGGTGGCCGCCGTCGTCGACGTGTACGACCTCGGTGTCGGCGCCCGGTCCGCCTGGGACATGGTGCGCTGGCCCGCGGGCGTGCTGCTCGTCATCCTGTCGGCGAGCGCCATCTTCCGCCGGTCCCCGCGCCGCCGGCAGCCGGGCTACACCTGGCTCGCCTTCGGCGCCGCCGTGTACCTGGTGCTCTGGACCACGCTGACCTGGCTGCTCAGCCTCTATCTGGAGGTCAGTGGTTCCTTCGACACCGTGTACGGGCCGCTCACGGCCTTCATGTCCCTGCTGCTCTGGGCCTACCTGACCTCCATCGCCCTCTTCCTCGGCCTCTCCTTCGCCGCCCAGCTGGAGGCGGTACGGGCCAAGCGGCCCGGCCCCGTACAACCCGACCCAGGAGCCTGAATGTCCGCACGACCCGCTGCCCCGGCCCTGCGACGCCGGGACGCCGACCGCAGATTCGGGATCCGGCTGTTCGGATCCGCGGCCGCCGCCGCGGTCGCCGCCGTACTCTTCGGACTGGTCCTCGTCCTGGTGGAGAGCGGATGGCATCCGCTGCGGCGTCTGGACGCCGGCGCCGCCCGGTGGCTGAACCGGACCGCTCTCGACCATCCGGCCTGGACCGGCACCCTGCGCTTCTTCTCCGACGTGGTCTGGGACCCCGTGACCCTGCGCGCGGCGGTCGCCGTGCTCACCCTGTGGCTGGTGTACCGCCGTGCCTGGCGTCTGGCCGCCTGGTCGGCCGTCACCGCCGTGGCCGGAGGGCTGATCGGGCTTCTGGCGAAGACCGTGGTCGAACGGGCGAGGCCGGCCCTGCCGGATCCGGTCGCCCACGCCCCCGGCTTCTCCTTCCCCTCCGGCCACGCGATGACAGCCACGACCTCGTTCGCGATCCTGCTGCTCGTCCTGCTACCGCTGGTGCGGCGGGGCTTGCGCCCCCTCCTCTGGGCCGTGGCGATCGTCTCGGTGCTGGGTGTGGGGTTCACCCGCGTCGCGCTCGGCGTCCACTGGTTCAGCGACGTGGCCGGAGGCTGGACCCTCGGACTGGCCGTGGTCGCGCTGACCGGCTGGTCCTTCGAGGCGTGGCGCGCGGACGCGGGCCTCGGCCACGCCGACGTGGCCGAGGGCCTGGAACCGGAACTGAGCGGTGACGATCCCGAGGCGACCGGGCCGAACCCCTGAGGGGAACGTTTGTTCTAACGAGTGGGTAGACTCGTCGGCATGTCCGTTCATCTCCAGGGTTCGCTGTTCGACCAGGCCGACCGCCCGCACCTCGGCCGTCTCACCGGCCTGCGCAGGACGGTGCTCGGCGACGGGGCGTGGATCGACCTGCTGCCGGGCTGGCTGAGCGGCGCCGACGAGCTCTTCTCCGTACTCGCGGAAGGGGTGCCCTGGCGGGCCGAGCGACGCCAGATGTACGACCGCACGGTCGACGTCCCCCGGCTGCTCGCCTTCTACCGGGCCGACGACGACCTGCCCAGCCCCGTGCTCGACGAGGCCCGCGACGCGCTGTCGCGCCACTACGGCGACGAACTGGGCGAGCCCTTCACCACGGCCGGGCTCTGCTACTACCGCGACGGGCGCGACAGCGTCGCCTGGCACGGAGACCTGACCGGCCGGAGCTCGCACCAGGACACGATGGTCGCGATCCTCTCCCTCGGCGCACCCCGTGATCTGCTCCTGCGCCCGTGCCGTGGCGGCGCGACCGTGCGCCGGCCGCTCGGCCACGGCGACCTGATCGTCATGGGCGGGTCGTGCCAGCGCACCTGGCAGCACGCCGTTCCCAAGACCGCCCAGGCCAGGGGGCCGAGGATCAGCGTCCAGTACCGCCCACGCGGGGTGCGCTGAAGCGGAGGAGGGAAGCGGACCCGGACACCGCTGTCCGGAAGGGGCCGCATGCCGGGCGCCGGTGAGGGCACGCGCTGTGGAGTGCAGGAGCACATTCCCACTCCACGAAGGGACTTCGCCCATGCAGCAGCGCAAGAACCTGTTCGTCGTCGGCCTCGACGACGCGAACCTCCCGACCCTGGAAGCGGTCCCGGACGCGGACTCCTACCGGTTCCACCGGCTCCTCGGCCTGGAGGAGTTGCAGGAGGGCGAGGTGTCCGTGCCCGCTCTGATGGACCGCGCCCGGGCCGTCCTCGACGCGCACGACGGCAGCATCGACGCGATCGTCGGGTACTGGGACTTCCCGGTGAGCACCCTCGTCCCGATGCTCGGCGAGGAGTACGGGGTGCGGACCACCAGCCTTGAATCCGTCGTCAAGTGCGAGCACAAGTACTGGAGCCGCCTCGAACAGCGGAAGGTCATCGACGAGTACCCGCGCTTCGGCCGCGTGGACCTGGACGCGGACGATCCGAAGCCGCCAGAAGGTGTGGCCTTCCCCATGTGGCTCAAACCGGCCCTCGCCTACTCGTCCGAGCTGGCGTTCGGAGTCTCCGACATGAAGGAGTTCCGGGCCGCCGTCGAACAGATCAAGGCAGGTATCGGCCGCGTGGGAAGGCCCTTCGACTCCGTGCTCGAACTGCTGGAACTCCCGCCCGAGATGGAGGGGGTGGGCGGCCAGGTCTGCCTGGCCGAGGAGGCCATGACCGGCATCCAGGTGGCCGTCGAGGGATACGTCCACCAGGGCAGGGCGACCGTCTACGGCGTGCTCGACTCGATCAACTACCCGGGCTCCCCCTGCTTCCTGCGCCACCAGTATCCGAGCAGCCTCCCCGCGCCCGTGATCCGCAAGCTCCACGACGTCAGCGAACGGACCATGCGGCAGATCGGCATGGAATCGGCCACCTTCAGCATCGAGTACTTCTACGACCCCGGGACACAGGACATCCGCCTCCTGGAGATCAACCCCCGGCACTCGCAGTCGCACGCCGAACTCTTCGACTACGTCGACGGCGCGCCCAACCACCACCGCATGATCAGCCTCGCCCTGGGCCGCGACCCGGAACTGACCGGCGGCAAGGGGCGCTACGCCGTCGCCGCCAAGTGGTACTACCGCTGGTTCGGCGACGGGAAGGTGCACGGGGTGCCCACCCCGGAACGGATCGCCGCGATCGAACGCGAGATACCCGGGGTCCGCATCGACGTCGTGCCCGAGGAGGGCCAGAAGCTCTCCACGGTCTCCCAGCAGGACAGCTACAGCTACGAGGTGGCGCACATCTTCACCGGCGGCGACGACGAGGACGACCTTCGCCGCAAGTTCGACCGGTCCGTGGCTGCCCTCGGGCTCACCTTCGACGAGACCGAACCGGGAGGCCACGACACCACGACCCGGTGAGCCGTCAGCACCCGCACCACGAAAGGAGGTCGCACAGGATGCGCCACGTCGACCAGCTGCCCTGCGCGGTCCAGGAAGAGAAGCACGTCACGATCCCCATGGAGGACGGGGTCAAGCTCTCCGCACGGATCTGGCGGCCCACCGCCTCGGACGCGGAGCCCGTCCCCGCCGTCCTGGAGTACATCCCCTACCGCAAGAACGACCTCACCGCCACGCGCGACGCCATCCACCACCCGTACGTCGCGGGCCACGGATACGCCTGCGTGCGCGTCGACCTGCGGGGGACGGGCGAGTCCGAGGGCGTGCTGCTGGACGAGTACCTCGAACAGGAGCAACGCGACGCGGAAGCCGTACTGGCCTGGATCGCGGAGCAGCGCTGGTGCGACGGGAACACCGGGATGATGGGCATCTCCTGGGGCGCCTTCGCCGCGCTCCAGACCGCCGCGCGCCGGCCGCCGAGCCTGCGCGCCATCTGCATCGCGTCGTTCACCGACGACCGGTACGCCGACGACATGCACTACCTCGGCGGCGCGATGCTCTCGGACAACCTCGCCGAGGCCGGGACCATGTTCGCCTACGCCACGTGCCCGCCCGATCCGGCCGTGGTCGGCGAACGCTGGCGGGAGATGTGGCGGGAACGCCTCGACGCGGCACGCCCCTGGGTACTGGAGTGGCTGCGCCACCAGCACCGGGACGACTACTGGCGCCATGCGAGCCTCAGCGAGGACTACTCCGCGCTGCGCTGCCCGGTTCTCGCCTCCAGCGGCTGGGCGGACGGCTACTCCAACGCCGTGACCCGCCTGCTGAGCCGGGTCGACGTGCCGCGGAAGGGGCTGATCGGCCCCTGGTCGCACAAGCTCCCGCACCTCGGTGAGCCCGGCCCCGCCATCGGATACCTCCAGGAAGTCGTGCGCTGGTGGGACCACTGGCTCAAGGGCGTCGACAACGGCGTCATGGACGGGCCCATGCTCCGGACCTGGATGCAGGAGAGCGTCCCGCCGTCCACCTCCTACGAGGAGCGGCCCGGCCGCTGGATCGGGGAACCGTCCTGGCCCTCGCCGAACGTCGGCGAGAGCGTCCTCCCCCTGCGCGACGGCGCCCTCGGGGAGCCGGACGACGCCGAGGACCGCGAGGACCGGGTCCACACGGTCCGGTCGCCGCTGTCCGTCGGCCAGTTCGCCGGCAAGTGGGCCTCGTACAACGCCCCGCCGGACCTGCCCTACGACCAGCGCGAGGAGGACGGCGGCTCGCTCGTCTTCCAGACCGAGCCGCTCGGCACCCGTGTCGAGATCCTCGGCGCCCCCGTCGTCGTCGCGGAGGTCTCCGCGGACGCCCCGGTCGCGCAGCTGAACGTCAGGCTGTCCGACGTAGCGCCGGACGGGCGCTCGACGCGGGTGACCTACGGAGTGCTCAACCTCACCCACCGCGACGGGCAGGAGACCCCGGAGGCACTGGAACCGGGCAGGCGCTACCGGGTGCGCGTACCGCTCCACAGCGTCGCGCAGGCGTTCCCGCCCGGACACCGCATCAGGCTCTCCCTGTCCACCTCGTACTGGCCCCTGGTGTGGCCGGCCCCCGAACCCGCGCTGCTCAGCGTGTACGAGAAGGGCAGCAGCCTCACCCTGCCGGTCCGCCCGGACGACGTACCGGAGGACAAGGCACTGCCTCCCTTCGGCGAGCCCGAGGGCTGCGCACCGCCGGCCGTCACACGGCTGAGCGAGCCCGAACAGGCCTGGACCGTCTCCAGGGACCTGGTCGACTACCGGTCGGTCCTCGACATCGTCAAGGACCGCGGCCTCCAGCGGCACGAGGACAACGGCATCGAGACCGGGCTGAGGGCGTGCGAGCAGTACAGCTGGGTCGGCGAGGACTTCGGTTCGGTGCGCGGCGAGTCGGCGTGGGAGATGCGCTTCCGCCGCCCCGGCTGGGACGTCCGGGTGGAGACGCGCACGGTGCTGACGTCGGACAGTGAGGTCTTCCGCGTGGACGCGACGCTCGACGGGTACGAGGACGGGCGCAGGGTCTTCTCGCGCACCTGGAACGAGGAGGTCCCCCGGAAGGACGTCTGACGCACCTTCCGCCCGTTCCGGCCGCCGGAACGCCACGAACGACAGCCTGAAGGGGCCCACCGCTCCGAGCGGTGGGCCCCTCCAGGCTCACGAAGCGGACGTGACGGCCTTCAGCTTCCGCACCGCCGGACGGCGCGGCCGGGTGCGGGGGCCGAAGACGGCCAGGGCCACGGCGCCCACCATCCAGACACCGGCGATGAAGTAGAACACGCTCTGGTAGCCGGTGCGGTTGTAGAGCGACGCGATGATCAGCGGACCGGCGGCGTTCGACAGACGGCCGATCCCGTAGGTGATGCCCGTGCCCAGGGAGCGGCTCCTCGTGTCGAAGAGCTCGGGGGAGTAGGCGTACGCGAGGGCGGTGTAGCCGCGCTCGAAGAGGTTCACCAGGAAGCCGAAGACGACGATCAGGACCGGGTCGAAGGTCAGCCCGTACAGGAGACCGCACAGCGCGATGACCGTTCCGAAGGCGACCAGGCACCACTTGCGTTCGAACCGGTCGGTGACCAGCGAGGCCAGGAAGGAGCCGAGGGGGGCGCCGACCGTGGTGAGAGCGATGTAGAAGACGGACTTCTCGACGCTGAAGCCCTCCTTGGCGAGCAGGGTGGGGGCGAAGCTCGAATAGCCGAAGAAGCCGATCGTCTGGGTCACCCACAGGACCGTCAGCAGGAGCGTCGGGGCGAGGTACCTCTTCCGCAGCAGCAGGCGCAGCGGCGCCTTGACGGCCGGGGGCTCCTCGACGGGCGCCGCCGGCTCGGCGAGCGGGCCCTTCTCCGCGCTCACCGAGGCCTCGATCTCCCGCAGGACCGCGTCGGCGGCGGCGTGGTCGCCCCTGCTCTCGTGCCAGCGGGGCGACTCCCTGAGGTGCTTGGAGAACAGCACGAGCAGGACGCCCAGCGCACCCCACAGGTACACCAGTCGCCAGGACCAGTCGCTGAGCGGGACGACGAGACTGGCCACGAGGTTGGTGGCCGGGGTGCCGCAGATGCCGATGACCATGGCGTACGCCTGGTACTTGCCGCGTACGGCGGCCGGGTACATCTCGTTGACGTAGATGACCGCCACGACCGTCATCGCCGACAGCCCCGCCGAGGTGAGCACCCGGAAGACGCCGAGCGAGAAGACGTCCCACGAGAAGACCGAGACGAACGAGAAGAAACCGAAGAACAGGGTGGTGCGCAGCAGGGTCTTCTTGCGGCCCCACCGGTCGGCGACCGCGCCCGCCGCGATGGAACCGAGGAACATGCCGACGAACGACAGCGAGGTGACGTAGGCGACCTGGTCGACCGTCACTCCCCAGAGGTCGATGAGCTTCGGGGCCGTCGTCGCGAAGCTGTTGATGTCCGCGAACTCGAAGAAGTAGGCGAAGGCGACGGCCAGCAGGGTGGTCTTGTGGAAGCGGGAGATCGGCAGCCGGTCCAGCCGGTTCGCCGCATTGGCGTGCTGCATGGGGACGGTCCCTGTCGGAGTGCGGGTGCGGGTGGGGAGGGAGTCAGACGCCTTCGCCGGGCCAGTACAGCTTCATGGGGTTGTCGACGAGGAGCCTGCGCTGCTGCTCGGGGGTGACCGCGATGTGCGGCACGTGGTCGACCAGGAGCCCGTCGTCGGGCATGTGGCCGGTGAGATTGGGATGCGGCCAGTCGGTGCCCCACAGGACCCGGTCGCCGAACTCCTCGACCACGCGCCTGCCGAAGGGGACGACGTCGGTGTAGGCGTTCCGTTCGCCGTGGAGCGCGGCGGGTCCGGTCACGCTGAGGCGCTCGGGACAGGTCACCTTGACCCAGACGTCGTTCGTGTCGACGAAGCGGAGGAAGCGGGTGAACTGCGGGCCGTCCACGGGCTGGGTGACATCGGGCCGGCCCATGTGGTCCACCACGAGCGGGGTGGGGAGGGAGCCGAAGAAGCCCTCCAGCTCGGGGAGATCGGCGCTCTCGAAGTAGAGCACGATGTGCCAGCCCAACGGGGCGATCTTCGCGGCGATCGTCGTCAGGTCCTCCTTCGGTGAGGTGTCGACCAGCCGGCGGAGGAAGTTGAAGCGCACCCCGCGCACGCCCGCCGCGTCCAGCGCGCGCAGCTCGGCTCCGGAGACGTCGGGCCGGACGGTCGCGATCCCCCGTGCCCGGTCACCGGCCGCGCGGACCGCGTCGGTCAGGGCGGTGTTGTCCGCTCCGTGGCAGGTGGCCTGGACGACGACGGCGCGGCTGACGCCCAGACGGGCGTGCAGAGCGGCGAGTTCGTCCTTCCCGGCGTCGCACGGGGTGTACTTGCGTTCCGGGGCGAACGGGAACTGCGCCTGCGGCCCGAACACGTGGCAGTGGGTGTCGACGGTGCCGGCCGGGAGCCGGAACGCCGGCACGGACGGATCCCGGTACCAGTCCAGCCAGCCCGGGGTCCTGGGGGAGGGCACGCTCATGAAGTCTCCTCGGATGTCCTGGTGGAGGGCATCGCCGGGGAGGATGCCCGACGTGCCGGTGCACGGGTCCGCCGGACGCGGACGAGGCGGGCCCGCCCGCCGCCCCCGCGCCGTCGGTCAGTCGACGTAACGAAGCCCCGCCGCCTCGAGCGGTTCACGCATGCCGTACATGTCGAGGCCGAGCTCGCCCGCGGCGAGGCGGCGGCGCTTGCTCTCCTCGTTGTCCTCCCTGCGCCGGGACGCGTCGGCGACCTCCGCGACCCGGCCGGCCGGGACCACGACCACACCGTCCACGTCCGCCACCACCACATCACCCGGGTTCACCGGCGCGTTGGCGCACACGACGGGTACGTTCACCGAGCCGAGGGTCGCCTTGACGGTCCCCTTGGAGTTGACGGCACGGCTGAACACGGGGAAGTCCATCTCCCGCAGCTCGCCGACGTCACGGCATCCGCCGTCGATGACCAGGCCCGCACCGCCCCGTGCCCGGACCGACGTGGCGAGCAGCTCACCGAAGAACCCGTCCTCGCATTCCGTCGTGCACGCCGCGACGAGGACGTCCCCCGGTTGCAGCTGCTCCACCGCCACGTGCAGCATCCAGTTGTCCCCCGGCTGCAGCAGCACGGTGACCGCGGTGCCGCGGAGCTCGGCTCCCGGGTATACGGGACGGATGTAGGGGCGCATCAGCCCGGTGCGGCCCATCGCCTCGTGGACGGTGCTGACACCGAAGGGCTTCAGGGCCTCGACGTCCGCGGGATCCGGGCGTCGCACCGTGCGGTGGACCACTCCCAGTTCGTACATGGCTGTGCTCGCTTCCTTCGGTGGGGTTTCAGCGGCCCTGGCGCTTCAGCAGGGCGTCGAGGCGCGGGTACACGGCGCGCGCGTTGTGCTCCTGTACGCCGGCCAGTTCCTCGGGGGACAGCCCGGCCGCCTCGACGTAGCGGCGCGTGTCGTCGAAGTGGTGGCCCGTGCGCGGGTCGACGTCGCGGACGGCGCCGATCATCTCCGAGGCGAACAGGATGTTCCGGGTCGGGACGACGTCGAACAGGAGGTCCGAGCCGGGCTGGTGGTAGACGCACGTGTCGAAGAAGACGTTGCCCAGGACGTGTTCCTCCAGCGGCGGCTTCCCGAGTGCCGTCGCCAGGCCGCGGAACCTGCCCCAGTGGTAGGGGACGGCGCCGCCGCCGTGCGGGATGACCAGGCGGAGCGTGGGGAAGTCCCTGAACAGGTCGCCCTGTACCAGCTGCATGAACGCCGTGGTGTCGGCGTTGAGGTAGTGCGCGCCCGTCGTGTGGAACGCGGGATTGACACTGGTGCTGACGTGCACCATCGCCGGTACGTCGTACTCGGCCATCTTCTCGTAGAGGGGATACCAGGAGCGGTCGGTGAGGGGCGGCGCGGTCCAGTGGCCCCCGGAGGGGTCCGGGTTCAGGTTGAGCGCGACCGCGCCGTACTCCTCGACGCACCTGGTCAGCTCCGGTACGCACGTCGCGGGGTCGACGCCCGGCGATTGCGGGAGCATGGCGGCGGGGACGAAGCGTTCCGGGTAGAGACGGCTGACGCGGAAGCACAGCTCGTTGCAGAGGGCCGCCCACGCGGAGGACGCCGCGACATCACCGACGTGATGGGCCATGAAGGACGCCCGGGGCGAGAAGACCGTCATGTCGATGCCGCGCTCGTCCATCAGCCGCAGCTGGTTCGACTCGACGCTCTCGCGCAGTTCGTCGTCGCTGATCCTCAGGTCGGCCCTCCGAGGTGCGGCCGACGGGTCCTGGAGGCCTGCGATCTGCTGGTTCCGCCAGGCCTCCAGAGCGGGAGGGGCCGTCGTGTAGTGGCCGTGGCAGTCGATGATCATCGCTGTTCCTGTTCGACGTTCCTGCGCGTACGTGGCCGGAGCGAGGCATTCTCGGTCCACTCGCCCGGGCTGCTGCCACGCCACCGTAACCGTCGATGAAATTGTTGACAATATGCCTGACGAGAAAGTTTCAGGCATCATCGATCATGCTGCGGCCGGATCGGTGCGGCGGCGAGGATGTCCCGATGGAAGACGGAAGGCGGAGGGGTGACGTCGAATCAGGCCACCGGCCGGGCGGGCCGCAGTGCGGTCGCCGGCGGTATCAAGGAGGCGCTCGCGGCGGGCGACATGGTCCCCGGGCAGCGTCTGGTCGAGCAGGAGCTGTCCGAGGTCTTCGGGGTGACCCGGAGCTCGGTGCGCGAGGCGCTGCAGGACCTCGCCGCCGAGGGGCTGGTGGAGCTGATTCCCCGCCGCGGGGCGCGGGTGCGCGTGATCTCCGTCGAGGAGGCGGTCCAGATCACCGAGTGCAGGGCCCTGCTGGAAGGCCTGTGTGCCCGGCGTGCGGCGGAGTACGCCTCGGACACCGTCCGCCGGGAGCTCCAGGACATCGGCGCCGACATGCGCCGGGCCGTGGCGGACGGTGACCCCGACGCCTACTCCGTGCTCAACCGCCGGCTGCACGAACGCGTCGGCGAGGTCAGCGGGCAGAAGGTGGCCCAGGCCCTGCTCGACCGGATGAACGGCCAGATGGTGCGCTACCAGTTCCGCCTGGCTCTGCGCCCCGGCCGCCCGGCGCAGTCGCTGCCGCAGCACCTCGCGATCATCGACGCGGTCGTCGCGGGAGACCCCGACGCGGCGGAGGCGGCGGCCCGGGCGCACGTGGACAGCGTCGTGGAGGCGCTGAGGGACACCCCGGCACCGGTCCGTCCGGGCTGACCGGCGCTCGCGGCGGATCGCCCGCCCGGGTGACGACCCGGGCGGGCGATCCGCCGGCGATTCAGACGAGCAGCTTCTGCTTGGCCTTCTCGTACTCCTCCTGGCTGAGGTGGCCCCTGTCCTTGAGGTCGGCGAGCTTGGCGAGGTCGGACACGTGGCCGGTGCCGGTGTCCGTGCCCCCCTCGTCGCGGGCGGCCTGCTTCACGTACTGCTTGAAGGCCGCCTCGCGCTCCCGCGCCTGCTCGGCCTCGCGCCGCCCCATGCCCTTGCCGCGGGCGATCAGATAGACGAACACGCCCACGTAGGGCAGGACGATCACGAAGATCACCCAGGCCGCCTTGGCCCATCCGCCCAGCGAGTGGTCCTGGAAGACGTCCGTGACCACCTTGAAGAGCAGGAAGAACCACAGCACCCAGAGGAACACGTACATCATGGTCAGGAAGAGGTTCAGGAGCGGATAGTCGTCCATGGGTCTACTCCGATCGCACGGATGGTCCCTTCTTTCTACGTCCGCCCCTGCCGTGCCGCATTTCCGGCGTCTCAGGCGGCGAGCAGGTCCAGGAACGCGGTGAGCTTGCCCCTGGTCCGTTCGATCTGCTGCTCGACGGTCAGCGACTCCTCGAAGCGTCCGCCGGGTGCCGGGCTCTTCCTGCCGCGTACGTACAGGGAGCAGTCGAGGTCGGTGCAGAGGTAGATGCCGACCGAGTTGCCGTCCCTGCCCGCCTGCCCGCGCTTCCTGGCCGTCATCAGTGACACGCCACTGCCCGGGTGCGTGGTCAGGCAGACCGAGCACATGCTGCGGTGCAGGAAGCCGCGCTGCTGGGACGGGAAACGCAGCGTGATGCCGGTCAGCTCGCCGCGCAGCTCGGTGACGATGTAGCTCCTGTCCGGCGCCGAGAGGTCGCGCCAGCCCAGGAAGTCCAGATCCTCCCAGCGGCGCTCGTCGAGATCGCGGGGGAGGGGCAGTCGCTTCGCCTCCCCCTTGGAACAGTTGACGAACGACGCGCGGATGTCCTGCTCGCTGACGGCTCTCATGGCATCGACGCTAACTCTGCCTATGACCCCTAGGCAAATATTTATTCGCTCTAGGGGAGAGCCTGGGGCGCATGGGCGATGGGCAGATGGTGTGCGGCGGGATGCTCGATCGCGAGATCCGGCCGCCAGACCGCCAGGATCTGGGCGGACGGGTCGAACAGGGGCCGCGGCAGCTCCTCGGGCGCGATCCACCGCCATGTCCTGATGAGCTCCGGTTCGGTGACCCGGGGGACCGCGGTGTCCACCTGCACCAGCGCGGCCATGCTGATCCGGTTGATACCCGCCACCACGTCGTGGACCATCGCGAACACGGTCACGTCGTCCGCCGCCACCCGCAGGCCCGTCTCCTCGCGCAGCTCGCGCGCGGCGGCCGCCGCGACCGACTCGTGCGTCGGGTCGACCTTGCCTCCGGGCAGCTCCCAGGTGCCGCCGTGGTGCCTGCCGAGCAGGATCCTGCCTTGCCCGTCCTGCACGACGACACCCACCCCGAGCGAGGCCTGGGCGGCCGGCGGGCGGGTGTTCCGGGGCAGGGCGCCCATGGGATCGGCTGTCATCGCTGCTCTGCTCCCGGCTGGTCGGACATCGGGTCGTGCGGACCCCGCCATCGTCACACGGCGCTCACGCCACCAGATTGAGCGTGGTGTCCGAGACGCCCAGGCGAATCGACTGACCCCACGTCAACTCCAGCGCGTCGGACTCCATCCCGTCGCCGAACACCACCATCCGGTCCGATTCGACCGTGAGCCTCAGGCCGTCCCTGAGTCCCAGCTCACCCACGGTCATCGAGGTACCGGTGGCCGGCGAGGGCCAGGCCTCGCGCACGAACCAGACCAGTCGGCGGTCCGAGGGGGCCGGTAGCGGCAGCGGGCTGCCGCGCTCCAGCCAGAGGGAGCGCAGCCAGCCGGTGGAGCCGGTACCCGTACCGACCAGCACGCCCGAGGACGCCTGGGACTCGCCCGAGGGCGGTCCGCCGCGGGTGTCGATGCGGTAGCGGGCGGTCTGGTGGCCGGGCGACCCCAGGTAGATCTCGTTCAGGGCGAGCAGGCGCTGCGTGTCGTCGGCGACCGCCTCGGTCATCGTGAGGGCGTCCACCCGCGCCCCGGGCGAGACGGCGGCCCGGCAGAGCGCCGCCGTGTCACGGGCCCGGTGCCGTACGAGGACACCCGGATTGCGGCCCGGGTCCGTGTCGACGCCCACCACCGGCTGGCCGGAGAGGTACTTCGCCGCGTTCGCGACCAGTCCGTCCTGCCCGACCACGACGACCACGTCCTCGGGACCGAACAGGAAGCGGTCGAGGTCGGCCCGCTCCACCCGGCTGCGGCGCCACCGCAACGGCACCGCGGCGGCCACCTCCGCGAGCGCCTGTTCGTTGCGGCGGTGGCGCTCGGCCACCTCGTCGATGGACCGGCCGCGCCCCGCCAGCACGAACGCGGCCTGTCCGTGGGTCCCGTGCCGTGCCAGGAGCTCCTCGTACTCGGTCGTGCGGTGCACCAGCACCGCACGCGGGGCCAGACTCACGCCCGCGCCTCCGGCTCCGGCCTGCCGAGCCGCGCCAGCAGCCCCGTCAGGACGTCGGGGGAGAGGGTCAGGCTGTCGATGCGGGGCAGGTTCTCGGCCAGCCGCGTCGCGGCCAGCGCGTGGAGCGTGGCGGGGTCGACGTCCGCGTGCGCCCGCAGCCAGGCCGACTGCGCCTCGGCGCGTGCCGCCCCGACCTCGCGGGCGGCCTCCGCCTCCGCGCGGGCCAGCCGCACGGTGCGGGCGGCCTCGGCGGCCGAACGCACCCCGTCGGCGGCCGACTTCTCCTCGGCCTCCCTGCGGGCGTTCGTGCCGCGCTGATCGACCAGCTGCTCCTCGCGGCGCGCGAGCTCGATCTTGCTGGCGAGCTCGTTCTCGGCGATGGTCCGCTCGCGCTCGACCGCGACCGCCCGGCGTTCGTACACCGACCGGTCGGCCTCCTGCTGGATCTGTTCCCTGGCCGGGGTGCGCAGGGCGCGCTCCACCTCGGCCTCGGGGCGGATGGCGACCACGCGCACGGCGACGACGTCGATGCCGGTGTCCGGCAGCCGGGGCTCGGCCGAGAGTCCGGCGGCGACCCGTTCCCGTACGGCGGCGACCCCGTCCACCAGTGCGGCCGCGAGAGGGGTGCGGGCCAGGACGTCCAGGGTGTGCTGCTGCGCGGTCTCGGTGAGCAGGGTGGCGATCTGCTCCAGCGGCGTCCCGCGCCACACCCCGGTGTCCGGGTCCACCGAGAAGTCGAGCCGGGCGGCGGCCACGGCGGGGTCGCTGACCCGGTAGGTGACGGTGGCCTGCACGGTGACGTCCTGGAAGTCGGCCGTACGCGCGTGGAACGCCATCGCCAGCTCCCGGTCGTCGACGGGGACCTCGGAGAGCGCCGCGGAGAGCGAGCGGTACCAGAAGCTCAGGCCGGGGCCGTCGTGGGTGAGCCTGCCGCGCTTGTGGTGGCGGATGTGGGCGGTGGGCGCGGAGCGCAGGTGCCGCCAGCCGAAGCGCCGGGTGATGTCGGCCATGTCAGGACCCCCTCTTTCTCGTCATGGAGACGATAAAAGAACCCGCCGTATATCGTCAAGAGGACGAGAAGGGGAGGGGGGCCGGAACCGAAGCGGCCGGCCGGTGGACTCCGAGGAGTCCACCGGCCGGCCGGTCGTGCGCCGTCCCCGTCCCCACGGTGCGGCGCGCGGGTGGTCCGTCGTCATCCGCTCGGGCGACGGGCCACGTTCATCAGGTCCCGCTCACCCCGGGGGCGGGCGGGGGGACGGGGAGTCCGAGTGCGGGGAGCACCGCGCACTCGATGAAGCGGGCCAGGAAGGCGTCGTCCGCGTACCGGCCCTCCAGGAGGGGCCGGGCGCGCATGATGCCGAGCACCTGGGCGGCCACGTACTCCGCCGCGGGGTTGTCCGCCGCGATCTCGCCGCGTCGCACGGCGCGTTCGACCATCGCGTCGATCGCGGTGATGGCGGGTGCGATCAGGGTCGAGCGCATCGCGCAGAGCAGGTCGGGATTCTGCAGCGCCGCGTGGCTGAGCGCGTGCATCAGCGCGGTGTCCTGGCCCGAGGCCGCGTCCACGACGCGGGCCGCCTCGCGCAGGTCGCCGCTCAGGCTGCCGGTGTCGATGTCGGAGAACAGGGTCCTGCGGGTGCCGTGCAGCGCCGCGACGACCAGCTCCGGCTTGGAGCCCCACTGGCGGTAGAGGGTGGACTTCCCGCACCGGGTGCGGGAGGCGACGCCCTCCATCGTCAGTGAGTCGTAACCGCTCTCCCGTAGCAGGTCCAGCACGGCGGTGTAGAGCTCCTGCGCCCGCTCCGGTGTGATCTTCGACCGGCGTGACGCGGGTGCGGACTCCTGGGCTGAACCGGGCGACGGCATCTCTTCCCTCTCTGCGGCTGTGCGGCTGGGGACCCTCGGTACGCCAGTGTACCGATACGCGCGTGTACCGATACGCCTCCGTATCGGTACACTGGCGTATCGATACGGCATGGAATGGCCATGCCGACGTCGTAACAGCGCACCGTCAGTAAAGGGGCACGGGTGATGCACACCCGCAGCGAGCCTGCGGAGCGGGAGCCGGACACCTCAGCCCGACCGCCCCTCGTCCGCGAGCTGCTTCTGGTAGCCGGACTCTTCCTCGTCTACAAGCTCGGCCGGCAGGCCGCCAACGGCCACGTCGAGGAGGCCTTCCACAACGCCGGACACGTGTGGAGCTTCGAGCGGGCCGTGGGACTCCCCGGCGAGGGAGCCGTGCAGGGTGTCCTGCTCCACAGCCATACGCTCGTGCAGGCGGCGAACACCTACTACGCGACCGTGCACTTCCCGGCCACACTCGCCTTCCTGGTCTGGCTGTACTGGCGCCGCCCGCGCCACTACGTCTGGTCACGGCGGGTCCTGGCCGCGCTCACCGGCGCCGCGCTCGCCCTGCACCTGCTCTTCCCGCTCGCCCCGCCGCGGATGCTCCGCGCGGCCGGCCTCGTCGACACCGGGCAGGTCTACGGACCCACCGTGTACGGGGACACCCCCGCGACCGACTCGATGGCCAACCAGTTCGCGGCCATGCCCTCGCTGCACGTCGGCTGGGCCATGGCGGTCGCCGTGGGGCTGATCGTCGCCACCCGCTCGCGGTGGCGCCTGCTGTGGCTGCTGCATCCGCTGCTCACCCTGCTCGTCGTGGTCGGCACCGCCAACCACTACTGGCTCGACGCGATCGTGGTCGGTGCCCTGCTCGCCGTCGCCTACGCGGCGCTCCGGCTGCCCCGCACCCCCGTGCGCGCCCACCTCCCGTGGCCGGCCGCCCCCGCCCGGAACTACGCGTCCCCCGCCTACGCGCGGTCAGGAGCGCAGCGATGAACGCCACGCTCGCGGCCGTCGCCCTCTCCCTCGTCTCCGCCGGCGCCTACGCGGCCGCCGCGGTGGCGCAGGCCCGGCTCGCCGGCCGGACCGACCCCTCCGCCGGAGTGCTGCGCCTGCTCGGCCGGGGAGCCTGGTGGTCCGCGGTCGGCCTGAACGCGGGCGGCGCGCTGCTGCACGTCGCCGCGCTCAAGTACGGTCCGCTCACCCTGGTCCAGCCCCTCGGCGCACTCACGCTCGTCGCCGCCGTCCCGCTCGGCGCGCGGTCCGCGGGCCGCCGGGTCAGCCGTACGGAATGGCGCGGCACGCTCCTCACGCTCATCGGCCTCGGAGCCCTGCTCCTGGCCGCGGGCGGTACCTCGCCGCGCGACACCCTGAGCCTCCCCGAGGCCCTGGGAGTCGGCGCCGTCACCATGGCGCTCGTCGCCGTCCTGGGCCGTCCGGGCACCCGGCCAGGCCTCCGGCACGCCGCGGCGTCGGGCATCACGTCCGGGGTGGCGTCCGCCCTGACCCAGACCCTCACGGTCGCCGCGACCGACCACTCGGGCCCGCTGCTGAGCTGGCGGCTCGTCACCGTCGCGGTGCTCGTCTCGTTCTTCGCCCTGGGCGGGCTGATGCTCTCCCAGACCGCCTACCGGGGCGGGCTGGGCGCCCCACTGGCCGTGGTCACCCTCGCCAACCCGGTCGCCGCCGCCGTGATCGGCCTGATCCTGCTCGGTGAACGCCTCCAGGGCGGGGTACTGGGTCTGGTCCCGGCGCTCATCGGCGCAGCGGCAGCGGGGCAGGGCGTACTCCTGCTCAGCCGTGCGCAGGCGGGCGGCCCGTCCGCCGTTCCCGCGCCGGTCCCGGCGGGCCGCCCGTCACGTGTCGTCGCCTCCGGCCCCGCCCCGTCGGTCCCGCACGCGCCCGAGGCCCCGGCACCGCGCGCCGCGCCCGCCGGCCCTCCGGGCGGATTCCCGGTGGGCCGGGCCGTCGCACGGGAGAAGACGGCGGCGGGCTGACGGCGGTGCCGTACCCGGCGTCAGCCCGTCAGGTCAGGCTGCGCTGGTAGCGGTACGTCAGGACGCCGTCGGTGAGGTGGAAGCTGGCGGACGGCGGGAACAGGCCGGTGGCGGCCGCACAGTAGTACTTCTCCTCGAAGCCGGTCTTCGCGGGCCAGTTCGGGTAGCTCTCGCCCTGGGACACGCAGGAGTCCTTCGGGACGGCGGCCCAGAGCTGGGCCTCGGTCATGCCCAGGGCCGTCCTGTTGTAGTGCGACAGTTTCACGGACGGGGTCTTCGCCTTGTACAGGTACTCGTTGCGCTTGCTCCAGAGCTCGCCCTCGTCCGTGAAGGAGAAGCCGCCGTAGGGGGCGTAGTCGCCCGACTCGGTGAAGCAGAGGATCGAGTCGCCGATCACACCCCCGGTGTCGCACGCCGCCTCACCCCCACCGATCTCCCAGACCTCGTCGAAGGTCATCCCGAACTGGATCTGCTCGTACTTCTCGGCCGAAAAGCCCGAATTCGCCTGTGCGGACGAGGTCGTCGCGACGACCGCCGCGGCGGCCGCGACGAGAGAGATACCCGTACGCGCAATCCGTGCCTTCACCACACGTGTCCTTCCGTCCTGGCCCCGCACACCCGGGCCGCCGGAACCCCGGTGGGCGGGGTCACGCGGTGCGGCCGACCCCGCGGGCGCGGGCGGGACCGGGGCCGGAGCATGGCGTCCCGCCACGGAGCGCGACGCTATGGTCCGCCGCTCTCCGCCCCGTCTCATGGCCGGAACCCGCCCAGGCCGACCACGAGACGGGGCGGCGAACGCTCGCTACGAGCCCGGACCGTCCAGGTCGTCGATCGCCCTGGTCAGCCAGCCCGTCCAGAACGTCTCCAGGTCGATGCCCCCGCGCAGCACCAGACGGCGCAGCCGGTCCTCGTCGGAGGTCCGCTCCGGCGGGAAGTCCCGCTCCTCGATCTCCAGGTACTCCGCCAGCTGCGCCCTGTGCAGCGCCAGGTGCCTGCGCAGTTCCCCGGCGAGCCCCGCGGAGCCGACCACGGCGGCCGCCCGCATCCGCAGCAGCAGCGGATCACGTACGGGCCGGGGATCCTCGGCGAGCGACACCCAGGCCATGAGCTCCTCACGGCCCGCGGGCAGCACCTCGTACTCCTTGCGCTGTCCGCGCGCCGGCTGCGCCGCCGGCAGGACCCGGATGTGGCCGGCCTTCTCCAGCTTCCCCAGCTCGCGGTAGATCTGCTGGTGCGTGGACGGCCAGAAATAGCCGATCGACCGGTCGAACCTGCGCGTCAGTTCGAGACCGGACGACGGCTTCTCGAGCAGGGCGGTGAGGATCGCGTGCGGAAGGGACATGGACCGCATCCTAGAGACAGCGGGACCGGCCCCTCACAGCTCCGCGGCGAGCTCCGTACCCTGGCGGATCGCACGCTTGGCGTCCAGTTCGGCGGCCACGTCGGCGCCCCCGATCAGGTGCACCGGGCGTCCCGCCGCGCGCAGCTCCTCGTACAGCTCGCGCCGCGGCTCCTGACCCGCGCACAGCACCACGGTGTCGACCGGTAGAAGGTGCTGCTCGCCGTCGACGGTGAGGTGCAGGCCCTCGTCGTCGATCAGGTCGTAGGACGCCCCCGCGATCATCGTCACACCGCGGTGGCGCAGCTCGGTGCGGTGGATCCACCCGGTGGTCTTTCCCAGCCCCGCCCCGACCTTGGTGGCCTTGCGCTGGATCAGATGCACCGTGCGCCCCGGCTTCGGGCGCTCCGGGGCCCGCAGCCCGCCCCGGTCCGCGTAGCCGGTGTCCACACCCCACTGCCGGAAGAAGACCTCCGGGTCCAGGCTCGCCCCGTCGCCGCCGTCCGTCAGGAACTCCGCGACGTCGAAGCCGATCCCGCCGGCCCCGACGACCGCCACCCGGTCACCGACCTCGGCTCCGTCCCGAAGGACGTCCAGATAGCTGACCACGCTGGGGTGCCCGACGCCGGGGATGGCGGGGGTGCGGGGCTCGACCCCGGTGGCCAGGACGACCTCGTCGAAGCCGTCGAGGTCGGCGGATCCGGCCCGGGCGCCGAGCCGGAGCTCCACGCCCTCCTCGGCGAGCCGGGTACGGAAGTAGCGCAGGGTCTCGTCGAACTCCTCCTTGCCGGGGACCCGGCGCGCGACGTTCAGCTGGCCGCCGATCTCGTCGGCCGCGTCGAACAGGGTCACCGCGTGCCCCCGCTCGGAGGCCGTGACCGCGCACGCCAGTCCCGCCGGGCCCGCGCCGACCACGGCGACGCGCTTACGCAGACGGGTCGGCGCGAGCACCAGTTCCGTCTCGTGACAGGCGCGCGGATTCACCAGGCAGGAGGTGATCTGCAGACTGAAGATGTGGTCCAGGCAGGCCTGGTTGCAGCCGATGCAGGTGTTGATCGCGTCGGCCCGCCCCTCGGCCGCCTTGGCGACGAAATCGGGGTCGGCGAGGAACGGCCTCGCCATCGACACCATGTCCGCCCGCCCCGATGCGAGGACCTCCTCGGCCAGTTCGGGGGTGTTGATGCGGTTGCTGGTCACCAGCGGCACGGACACCGCGCCCCGCACCCTCTCCGTCACCCAGGTGAAGGCGCCACGCGGCACGGACGTCGCGATGGTCGGGATGCGCGCCTCGTGCCACCCGATACCGGTGTTGATGATGGTCGCTCCGGCCGCCTCCACCTCACGGGCGAGCTGGACGACCTCCTCCAGGGTGGATCCGCCGGGTACCAGGTCCAGCATGGACAGCCGGTAGATCAGGATGAAGTCGGGGCCGACGCGCTCGCGGACGCGGCGCACGATCTCGACGGGGAAGCGGATGCGGTTCTCGTACGAGCCGCCCCAGCGGTCCTCGCGGTGATTGGTCGCGGCGACGATGAACTCGTTGATCAGATAGCCCTCCGACCCCATGATCTCGACACCGTCGTAACCCGCGCTCCGGGCCAGCTCCGCCGCCCTGACGAAGTCCTCGACGGTCTCCTCGACCTCGTCGTCGGTCAGGGCGTGCGGCGTGAAGCCGCTGATCGGGGCCTTCAGCGCGCTCGGCGCCACCAGGTCCGGGTGGTGGGCGTAGCGCCCGAAGTGCAGGATCTGCATCGCGATCCGGCCTCCCGCCGCGTGGACGGCGGCCGTGACCTCGCGGTGCTGCTCCGCCTCCGCCTCGGTGGTCATCCTGGCGCCGCCGGGGAAGGAGCACGCCCGCTCGCTGGGCGCGATCCCCCCGGTGACCATGAGGCCCACCCCGCCGCGGGCGCGCGCCGCGTAGAAGGCGGCCATCCGCTCGAAACCGTGCTCGACCTCTTCCAGGCCGATGTGCATCGACCCCATCAGTACCCGGTTCGGGAGCGTGGTGAATCCGAGGTCGAGCGGGCTCAACAGGGTGGGGTAGGGGCTCATCCGGGGTCTCCTAGCAGGTGTCGTCGAGCCAGTTGTAGACCACCCGGAAGCCCTTATGCAACAAGTTGCACAATGACGTACGTCGCAGTCATCGCAAGGCGGTGACACGAATGGCCCAACACCACCGGCCCTCGCCCCCGGCGCGGCGGACAGTGGACCCGTACGGCTGAACGCCTCTGCTCGGCCCCGTCGACGGGAGACATCCCATGGCCTGTATCAACCGGCGTGACTTCGGACTCCTCGTGCTCCGGGTGGGGACGGGAGCCGTTCTCGCGGCCCACGGCAGCCAGAAACTGGGCGGATGGTTCGGCGGCGGCGGTATCCAGGGGACCACCGCGGCGATGGAGGCCATGGGCTTCCACCCGCCGAAGCACAGCGCCCTGGCCGCGGGACTGGGCGAGGCGGGCGGCGGGCTCCTGCTCGCCCTCGGCCTCGCGACCCCCGCGGCGGGCGCAGCCGCGGCGGGCACGATGGCGGGCGCCGTCGCCGTGCACGCGCCGGCCGGATTCTTCGCGATGGGCGGAGGCTACGAGTACCCGGCGTTCCTCGGCTTCACCGCCGCCGCGATCGGGGTGACCGGCGCCGGCCGCTACTCCCTGGACCACGCCACCTGCCACGTCCTCGACCGGCCCTGGGTCGTCGCCCTCGCCTTCGCGGGCAGCGCCCTGGCCGCGGCGGCCGTCGTCGGCCGCCGCGCGAAGGACCAGGCGGCCGCCCAGAGCGGGCCCGAGGGCGACGGCGCGTAGTTCTCCCGCATTGATCGCCGTTTCAGGGGCATCCGGCAGTGCATGAATGCGAACGCGCTGTCGATGAACGCACGTGGTCAGGCGAGAAGAGCCGCACGGAGCCGCGCTCTGGACGTGGGAGCCCGCGCCGGCTTCGTCGCCCGCGGAGTGATCTACCTCCTGGTCGGGATCCTCGCCCTGCGCATCGGTTTCTCCGACGGGGGCGGCAAGCAGGCCGACCGGGGCGGTGCCATCGCGGAGATAGCCGAGAAGCCCTTCGGGAACGTCCTGCTCTGGGCCCTCGGTATCGCCCTGGCCGGCATGGCTCTCTGGAGGCTGTCCGAGGCGGCCTTCGGCCAGGCGGGCCCCGACGGCGACAAGGCCACGAAGCGCGCCATGGCGGCCGGCCGGTTCGTCTTCTACGCCTTCGTCTCCTACTCCGTGATCTCCTACGCCGCCGGGGACAAGGGGAGCGGCAGCGGTTCGAGCGACAAGCAGACCGACGACGTCACCGCGCGGGCCCTCGAATGGCCCGGAGGCCCGTGGATCGTCGGCATCGCGGGCGCCGTGGTGGCGGGCGCGGGCCTCTGGATCGCCTTCCGCGCCCTCGCCCGCAAGTACCACAAGCACCTGAAGATGGCCGAGATGTCCAAGCGCGTCCGTCAGGCCGTCGACGTCGTCGGCGTCTTCGGCGGCACCGTCCGGGGCGTGGTCTTCGCGACGGCCGGCGGGTTCGCGATCGCGGCCGCCGTCCAGCACGAGCCCGGCCGTGCCAAGGGCATGGACGACACCCTGCGCTCCTTCACCGAGACCCCCGCAGGCCCCTGGCTCCTCGTCCTCGTCGCACTCGGACTGGCGGCCTTCGGCCTCTTCTCCTGGGCCAACGCCCGCTGGCGCAAGGTCTGAGAGGGGAGGGCGGCCCGGCCGTCAGTCGAGCCCCCTCGCCTCCTTGAACCTGGCCAGCCCGTCCGACAGCCCGACCACCGGCTCCGGATAGTCGTAGCGGCGGCGCTCCTCCCGCGGCAGCTTCCACGGCTCGTGCACGGCGGACCCGGGGATCCCGGCGAGTTCGGGCACCCAGCGGCGTACGTAGGCACCCTCCGGGTCGTACCGCTTGGCCTGCGTCACCGGATTGAGCACCCGGTTGGGCCGGCTGTCCGTGCCCGTACCGGCCACCCACTGCCAGTTGAGCTGGTTGTTCGCGATGTCCCCGTCGACGAGCAGTTCCAGGAAGTGACGCGCCCCGGTCCGCCAGTCCACGTACAGGGTCTTGGCCAGGAAGCTCGCGGTGAGCAGCCGCCCCCGGTTGTGCATCCAGCCCTCGTGGAGGAGCTGGCGCATCGCGGCGTCGACCACCGGATAACCCGTGCGGCCCTCCTTCCACGCGGCGGTGTCGGCCTCCGCCGCCCGTCCCGTGCGCCAGCGGTCCTGCTTCGGACGGTAGTCGGAGCGTGAGACTGCGGGCCGGGCTGCCAGGACCTGGTGGTGGAAGTCCCGCCAGCACACCTGGCGTACGAAGGCCTCCGCGCCCGGCCCGCCCGTGGCACGGGCGCGGTGGACCAGCTCGGTGGGGGAGAGCGTGCCGAAGTGCAGGTGCGGCGAGAGCCGTGAGGTCGCGTCGCCCGCCATGTCGTCGTGGCGGTCCTCGTAGGAGGCGAGCCCGTCGCGGCGCCACGCGGTGAACAGCCTGCGGCCCTCGGTCTCCCCGCCCTCGGCCAGGCCCGGGGAGAGCCCCCGCGTACCGGCCCGGGACGGGAGCGCGGCCGAGCCCGGCCCCTCCGGTACGCGCACCTTGCGGGGCGCTCCGAACGGCGAGCGCAGACCTTCCCCGGACCAGCGCCGGAAGTACGGCGTGAAGACGGCGAAATGGTCCCGGCCCGCCCCTGAGGGAACCACCGAACCGGGCGCGACCGCGGTGACCACCGCGTCGTGCACGCTCAGCCGGCAGCCCACCGAGGAGAGGGCCTCCCGCAGCCGCTCCTCCCGGCGCTGCGCGTAGCCGCTGATCCCTGCCGCCATGTGCACCACGCCGGCCTCCGTCTCGGAGACGATCCTGCCGACCTCCTCGGCGACCTCGCCCTCGCGGACGACCAGACGTCCGCCGCGGTCACGGAGTCCGGAGTCCAGGTCCCGGAGGCAGTCGGCGAGGAAGGCGCGGCGGTTCGGTGCGGCGAACCCGGCGGCCTCCACACCGGGGTCCAGGACGAAGAGCGGGACCACCTCGTCGGACGAGGCGAGCGCCGCGTGCAGCGGTGGATGGTCGTGCAGCCGCAGGTCCGAGGTGAACAGGACGATCGCCACGGTCATCGCTGAGTACTCTCCGTCTGCCGGTCCGCCGCCTGCGCGATGTTGCGCGCCATCCCACCGAAGATCACCGCGTGGAACGGGGACACGCTCCACCAGTATGCGTGGCCGAGGAGGCCGAACGGATGGAAGAGGGCGCGCTGCCGGTAGTGCGACCGGCCGTCCCGGCCCTCCTCCGCGTACATTTCCAGCCAGGCCAGGCCGGGCAGGCGCATCTCCGCCCGCAGCCGGAGCAGCCGGCCGGGCTCGATCTCCTCGACCCGCCAGAAGTCCAGGGAGTCCCCGACCCGCAGCCGCTGGGCGTCCCGCCTGCCCCGGCGCAGGCCGACTCCTCCGACCAGCCGGTCCAGCCAGCCCCTGACCGCCCAGGCCAACGGGAACGAGTACCAGCCGTTGACCCCGCCGATCCCCTCGATCACCCGCCACAGGGCTTCCGGGGAGGCGTCCACATCGAGTTCGCGCTCGTCGGTGTACAGGCTCCCGCCCGCCCAGTCCGGGTCGGTGGGGAGCGGATCGCTGGGAATGCCCGGCGTGGACGCGGACGACCACCGTGTGGACACCTTCGCCTCGCGCACCCTCTGGAGGGCGAGGGAGAGCGCGGTGGCGAAGGAGAAGGGCTGCCCGGGACCGTCCGGCACGTGCTCCGCGATGTCGTGTTCGTGGCACACGACCTCGTAGCGCAGGGACTCCGCGAGCGGACGGGCGATCGACGCCGGTACGGGGGTGACCAGGCCGACCCAGTGGCTCGACAGGCCGGGGGAGAGCATGGGAACCGGCAGGATCAGCCGCTTGCGGAGCGTTGCCACCTCGGCGTACTTCTGCATCATGTCGCGGTACGTCATCACGTCGGGTCCGCCGATGTCGAAGGTCCGGTTGACGTCGGCGGGCATCCGGGCACTGCCCACGAGGTAGCGCAGGACGTCCCGCACCGCGATCGGCTGGATCCGTGTCGACACCCAGCTCGGCGTGACCATGACCGGCAGCCGCTCGGTGAGGTAACGCAGCATCTCGAAGGACGCCGAACCCGAACCGATGATGACGGCGGCGCGGAGGGCGGTCGTCGGCACACCCGACGCGAGCAGGATGTGCCCGACCTCGGCGCGCGAGCGCAGATGGGGGGACAGGTCCCGCTCGGGGACGTCCGCGGGGGTGAGCCCGCCCAGGTAGACGATCCGCCGGACCCCGGCCGCCTTGGCCTGCTCGCCGAAGGTGCGCGCGGCGTCGCGGTCGGTCTTCTCGAAGCCCGGTCCGGAGGCCAGGGCGTGGACCAGGTAGTAGGCGACGTCGATCCCGCGCATCGCGGCGCCCAGGGACTCCGCGTCGGTCACGTCCCCCTCGGCCACCTCGACCTCGCCCGCCCAGGGGTAGTCCCGCAGTTTCTCCGGGGTCCGTGCCAGGCAGCGCACCTGGTGACCGGCCTCCAGGAGCTCGGGTACGAGGCGGCCTCCGATGTAGCCCGTCGCGCCCGTCACCAGACACCGCAGTCCGCCGTCGTCGTCCTTGCTCTCCATGGCCCCTCGCTCCGGCTCGTGTCCCGTGCTTCCACCGTGTCCCCCTGCACGGGTTTCCGCTTGTCGGCGGGGCCGGAACACGCCGAAGCCCACCCCTCCGGGTGGCGGGGCGGGCAGAGGTGCGGGAGGTTCAGCGAGGTCCGGGCTTCTCGGTGGCCGTGCCCCTGATGACACGCGGGTCGTCCGCCCCCTCGGCGTACGGCTCCGGGTGGACGACGGGGGGTTTGCCGTCGGACTTGAGCGCCTGCGCCTCGCTCTTCAGGATCCGGGCCGACTTGCCCATGGAACGGGCCAGTTCGGGCAGCTTCTTGGCGCCGAATATCAGGATGGCGATGATGAGGAAGATCGCGATCTCGCTGATTCCGAACATGACGGCTGTCTTCTCCCTGGTGGGTGTGGAGCGATCTTCCGGCGGTCCGGGGGCTCACCCGTGCCGCGGCGGCGAGCCAAATCTACAGCACTGTAGAAAGGGATGGCAGGGTGTCGCGCGCCCCGCCTCAGCCCTCGTCGCCCTCCTCTTCCTCCTCGTCGCCCTCGAAGAAGTCACCCACCTCGTCGACCACTTCGGCGGCGACCAGGCCGCCCACGACGCCCACGGCGACACCCGCCGCGCCCGCGGCGACCACGGTGCCCATCCCGGGTCCGGAGCGGTGCTGCTCATGGCCGCCGCCGTGCCCGTACGTCTCGTGTGCCCCGTACGTCTCGTGCGCCCCGTACGAGGCGTGGGCCTCGGCGAGCGACCGGATCCAGCCGTCCACCTCGGTGGCCCAGTCGCGCCCCTGGACCTCGTGGTGGCCCACGGTGTGACGGCCGAGTGCGTCGCCGCCGCCGGAGAAGCGGCCTCCCCGCTTGTCCGCCTCCAGCACGACCTCCAGGGCGTCCGGGCCGGCCAGGAAGGTCACCTCGATCTCGTTGATCCGGTCCGCGTACTGCGGGGCGGGGGAGAGCTCGATCTCCTGGTAGAAGGGCAGCCGCTGACCGCTGCCGCCGATGTGCCCCAGTTCGAGATCGGCGGACCGGAAGCCGAACCCGAGCTGTCCGAAGGCCTCCAGTACGGCTTCCTGGGCGGGCAGAGGGCCCACGGTGAGCCGGTCGAGGTCGCCCTTGTCCCTGGCCCCGGACACCGACAGCTCCGTACGCACCCCGAGGACGATGCCGAGGTCCTGGCCGTAGAGTTCGGTGACCGGGGTCTCCCACGGGAGCGTCAGCGTGAACTGGACGTCGCGCTCCTCGCCTTCCGCCAGCACGAAACCGCCGGCGACGGTGAAGCGCTCGAAGACCACGGCTCCTTCCGCCTCGCCGTCCTCGTGCTCCGCCTCCACGTGGGCGACCAGTTCCAGCGTGATGTGCTCGATCGTGGAATCGGTGCTGCCGCCCCTCAGCCGGACCTCGCCGCTCAGCCCGCCGCCGGGAACGACCGCACCCGGCCGCAGTACCGTGTCCACGGTGGGCCCGCCCACGCCGAGCGAACCGAGCAGCTTCTTGAACACCATCGTGGCGTCCACTCCTTCTTCTTCTTCTTCCGTACGCGGAGAACGCGTTCAGCCGCGTTTCTACACAACTGTAGAAGTATAGAGGCGAGATGGGCCGCGTGAGTGGCTTTCGCCCAGGTCGGGGAGGGCGTCGGTGTGTCGTCCGGTGCGCCCTATCATGGGGCGGTGGACACTGCAGACGACCCTCGCGACGGATCGGGCGTGCCGGCGACCGGGGTGCAGGAGCTCCAGGCCCTCGCCGTGGAGCTGCGCCGCATGAACGGCGAGATCAACCGGCTGGTCCATGCCTTCGCGCACGCTCAGGGTCTGCACGCCACGGATGTGCAGGCCCTCGGCGCGATCCTCGACTCGGATACGCCGCTGACCCCGGGCCGCCTGCGTGAGCACCTCGGTCTGACGTCCGGGGCGGTCACCGCGTGCCTGGACCGGCTGGAGCGCGCGGGGCACATCCGGCGCGCGCGGGAGAGCTCCGACCGCCGGGTCGTGCATCTCTACTACGAGTCCGGGGCCAGGTCCGCCGCGCGCTCCTTCTTCATGCCCCTGGCCGAGGCGGCGGCCGGTGCGCGCGCCGCCTCCGGGCCCCAGGAGCTGGAGGCGGCGCTCCGCTTCCTCGCCCGGATGAACGGCGAACTCTCCCGTATGCAGGTCCCTCGGCGCTGACCCGCCGTGCCGGTGCGAAAGTACTCCGCGGACCATGTAATCTCGATCATTGAGATACATCATGATTGAGAGATAGCGGCCGACCCAGGAGTGCCATGTCCACCGCATCGAAGCCGGTTCGCCGGCTGTTTCTTGTACCTGTCTTCCTCGTACTGGCCTGGCTCGTCGTGGGCGGCGCCTTCGGCTCGTACGCGGGGAAGCTCGGGGAGGTAGCAACCAACGACCAGGCCTCCTTCCTGCCCCAGAGCGCCGAGTCCACACGGGTCGTCGAGGCACAGAAGGCTTTCAGCAGCCAGGAGACCGTGCCCGCCGTCGTGGTCTGGACATCGGCCGAGGGGGAGGAGCTGGGCCCGCAGCAGCAGAAGGAGGCCACGGCCGCCCTCGCTTCGGTCAAGGGCGGGACGGGCGTCACCGGAGAGGTGAGCCCCGCGCTGCTGTCCGACGACCGCAAGGCGCTGGAGGGCGTCGTCCAGCTGAAGCCGGACCTCGGCGACGAACTCCCCGACGCCCTGGCGGAGATCCGGAGCGCCGCGGAGAAGGTGCCCGGAACGGTCGTCGGCCTCGCGGGCCCCGCGGCCTCCCAGGCCGATCTGTCGGACGCCTTCGCCGGGATCGACGGACTGCTGCTCGGCGTCGCCCTGGTGACCGTGCTCGTCATCCTGCTCCTGGTCTACCGGAGCGTTCTGCTGCCCCTGATCATCATCGTCGGCGCCGTCTTCGCGCTCGGCGTCTCCTGCGCGATCGTCTACGTCCTGGCCGACCACGACATCGTCCGCGTCGACGGCCAGGTCCAGGGCATCCTCTCGATCCTGGTGATCGGAGCGGCGACCGACTACGCGCTGCTGCTCACCGCGCGGTTCCGCGAGGAGCTCGGGCGGTGCCCCGACCGCTGGACGGCGATGCGCGCCGCGCTCCGTGAGTCCGCGGGCCCGATCGCCGCGAGCGCCGCCACCGTGGCCCTGGGGCTGCTCGCACTCCTGCTCAGCGACCTCACCAACAACCGCGCGCTCGGCCCCGTGGGGGCCATCGGCATCGTCTGCTCCGTCCTGAGCGCCCTCACCTTCCTGCCTGCCGTCCTGGTCCTGCTCGGCAGGGCCGCGTACTGGCCGTCCGGCCCGAAGAAGGGCCAGGCCGAGCCGGAAGCCGGCTCGACGGGCATCTGGTCGCGCGTGGCGGGCCTGGTGGACCGCTCCCCGCGCAAGGTGTGGGCCGTCACGCTGGTCGGCCTCGTCGCCTGCGCCGCTTTCATGCCCACGCTGAACTCCAAGGGCGTGCCGCTCGAGGAGATCTTCGTCAACGAGGCGCCGTCCGTCACCGCGCAGGAGACCCTGGGCCGCCACTTCCCCGGTGGATCGGGCAACCCCGCGGTCGTCATCGCGGGCGCGGACCGGTCGAAGCAGGTGGCCGCCGCGGCCGAGAAGGTTCCCGGAGTCGCGAGCGTCTCCGTGATGTCCTCCTCCGGGCGTCCGGGGGCCGGGGAACCGCTCGTGGTGGACGGCCGGGTCCGCATCGACGCCACCCTGTCGGCCGCGGCCGACAGTGACGCCGCCAAGGAGACGATCACGAAGCTGCGCGACGCGGTCCACGCCGTGCCGGGCGCCGACGCGCTCGTCGGCGGCTACACGGCGCAGCAGTACGACACGCAGAAGACCGCGGAACACGACCGCAACATCATCGTCCCGGTGGTGCTGGTCATCATCCTCGTCATCCTGATCGGCCTGCTCCGCTCGCTGCTGATGCCGCTGCTCCTGGTGGCCACGGTGGCGCTCAACTTCCTCGCGACCCTGGGAATCTCGTCGCTGGTCTTCGAGCACGTCTTCGGCTTCAGCGGGACCGACTCCTCCGTGCCGCTGTACGGATTCGTCTTCCTGGTCGCCCTGGGTGTCGACTACAACATCTTCCTGATGTCCCGGGTCCGCGAGGAGTCCCTGATCCACGGCACCCGGCAGGGCGTACTGCGCGGGCTGACCACCACGGGCGGGGTCATCACCTCGGCAGGCGTCGTCCTGGCGGCCACCTTCGCGGCGCTGGGGGTCATTCCCCTCGCCTTCCTCGTGCAGATCGCGTTCATCGTGGCGTTCGGTGTCCTGCTGGACACCCTCGTCGTCCGCTCGCTCCTGGTGCCCGCTCTCGTCAGGGACATCGGCCCCACCGCCTGGTGGCCCGGCGTCCTCAGCCGGAGCCGTGAGGAGACGCCGGAGAAGGCGGAATCGCTGACGTAGCGCGAGGCCGCTGCCACCGGCGGAGCGTGTGCGGGTGGCGGGCAGGGGGCCGGGGCGGCCGTACGGTGCCCCGGCCCCTTTCCGTTGCCGGGAGGGAGTCGGGGCCACGATGTCCCGTCGGGACAGATGTCCCACCGGGACATTTTAAGGTGTACGATGCAACCATGCCTGAGACAGGGAATGCCCCGGAACGGCGCAGCCGCAAGGCGCGACGGACCCGGGACGCACTGGCGCGGAGCGCGTTCGATCTCGTACTCGACCGCGGTCTGCGCGATGTGACGGTCGAGGAGATCGCGCAGGCGGCCGACGTCGACCGGCGCACCTTCAGCCGGTACTTCCCGAGCAAGGAGGCCGCCGTCCTCGACACAGTGCGGGGCGACGGCGACAGGATCAACCGAGCGCTCCGCGAGCGCCCCCCGGCCGAGCCGCCGCTCACCGCCTACCGTCGTGCCGTCCTCGCATGGCTGTCGGACGCGGAGGCGGAGCCCTGGCACCTGCGGCCACGCGTCTTCGACCTGCTGGCCATGGCCGAGGAGGAACCCACTCTGTACGCGGCGTACCACCACATACGGGTGGACGCCCAGGAGGAGTCGGTGGCGATTCTCGCGGAACGTCTCGGTGTCGACCCGCGGCAGGACCTGCGTCCCGCCGTGACCGTCGCCGCGGGAGCCGGAGCGCTCCTCGCGGCCCAGGCGGCCTGGGTACGGGGCGGCCGTCCGGCCGCCCTGCCCGAGTTCGTCGTACACGCCTTCGACGCCCTCTCCACGGACCTGCTGGAATCCCGGCAGGACGGGCCGGCGCCCCACAGCACCACGCAAGGAAGCACATCATGAGCACCCACCTCCCCACCGCCTACGAGGCGGAGTTCGCCGGCAAGGTCGCCCTCGTCACCGGCGGCGCGTCCGGCATCGGCCTCGCCCTCTCCCGGCGGCTCGCCGCGAGCGGTGCGGCCGTCGTCGTCGCCGACCACAACGAGGAGAGCGCCCGCAAGGCCGCCGCCGAACTGGAGGCCACCGGCGCCCGCGCCGCGGCCGTCGCCCTCGACGTCACCGACCCGGCCTCCGTCGAGGCGGGCGTGCGCTTCGTCGTCGACACGTTCGGCGGCCTGCACCTCGCCGTGAACAACGCAGGCATCGGCGGCCCCTCCCTGCCCACCGGCGAGTACGGCATCGAGGACTGGAACAGGGTCGTCGCCACCAACCTCAGCGGCGTCTTCTACTCGATGCGCTACGAACTCCCGGCCATCCTGGCCGCAGGCGGCGGCGCCGTCGTCAACATCTCGTCGATCCTCGGCACCAACGGCTTCGCGGGCTCCCCGGCGTACGCCGCCGCCAAGCACGGTGTCGTCGGCCTGACCAAGAGCGCGGCACTCGAGTACGCGGCACAGAACGTCCGCATCAACGCCGTCGGCCCCGGCTTCATCGACACCCCCCTGCTCCGCGACACCGACGGCCCCGCCCGGGACCACCTCGTCTCCCTGCACCCGGCGGGCCGCCTCGGCACGTCGGAGGAGGTCGCCGAGCTCACCGCCTTCCTGCTCTCCGACCGGGCCTCCTTCATCCACGGCAGCTACCACCTGGTGGACGGCGGCTACTCCGCGTCCTGACCCCCGAGTGGCGCACCGCCACCACGAGGGTCACAAAGGAAGTACGGAGAACGAAGGAGAGTCATGAAAGCCGTCCAGTACCGCACCGTGGGTGCCGCGCCCGAGGTCGTCGAGATACCGGAGCCCGTGGCCGGACCCGGTCAGATCCTGCTGAAGGTCACCGCCGCGGGTGTCTGCCACTCGGACATCGCCGTGATGAGCTGGCCCGCCGAGGGGTTCCCCTACGAACTCCCGCTCACCCTCGGCCACGAGGGCGTCGGCACGGTCGCCGCGCTCGGCGAGGGCGCCGTGGGCGTCTCCGTCGGCGACTCGGTCGCCGTCTACGGCCCGTGGGGCTGCGGTACCTGCGTGAACTGCGCGGAAGGCCGCGAGAACTACTGCCTGCGGGCGGCCGACCTCGGCATCAACCCGCCCGGACTCGGCAACCCGGGTGCGATGGCCGAGTACATGATCGTCGACGACGCCCGTCATCTGACGCCGATCGGCGACCTGGACCCGGTCAAGACGGTCTCGCTGACCGACGCGGGCCTCACGCCGTACCACGCGATCAAGCGCTCGCTGCCGAAACTCCTGCCCGGCGCCACCGCCGTGGTCATCGGCACCGGAGGCCTCGGCCACGTCGCCATCCAGCTCCTGCGCGCCATGACCGCCGTCCGGGTCGTCGCGCTCGACGTCACCGAGGAGAAGCTGTCCCTCGCGCGTGCGGTCGGCGCCCACGAGGCCGTGCTGTCCGACGAGAACGCCGCCGCCAAGGTCCGCGAACTCACCGGCGGCATCGGTGCCAAGGTCGTCTTCGACTTCGTCGGTGCCGAGCCGACCGTGAAGGCGGCCGGCGCGATGGCCTCCGTCGACAGCGACGTCACCATCGTCGGCATCGGCGGCGGACTGCTGCCCGTCGGATTCGGGGTCCTGCCGTTCTCCACCTCGGTCACCGCGCCGTACTGGGGCTCGCGCAAGGAGCTCGCCGAGGTCATCGAACTGGCCCACGCGGGAGCCGTCGACGTGCACGTCGAGACGTACTCCATCGACGAGGCCCCGCTCGCCTACGAGCGGCTCCACGCGGGCAAGATCAACGGCCGCGCGGTCATCCTGCCCAACGGCTGAACACCTGCTGCGGCTCGCCGGGACGCCTGTCGAAGGCGCCCCGGCGAGCCGAAGTGCGTCCACGAGCCGGAGGCTCGGGAACCCGTCTACGGGGCAGTCGTCACCACGTCGTCCCGGGTCAGCCGCACGGGCTCGGTGCCCGAGGAGCTGTGCCTCTCCGCCCAGTTCTCCAGGGCGGTGCGGCAGGCGTGATCCAGATGGTGCAGACCGGAGAGGTCCAGGGAGACGGGCCGGTCGTCGGGCAGGGCCTCCAGGCTGTCCAGTATTTTCGGCAGCCGCAGGAACGTCGCGTTGCCCGAGAGCCGTGCCCGGACCCCGTCGGGACTGCTGTCGACGACCTCCAGCTTGATGTGGGAGGCGTCCCAGGCCGCCTTCGCCACCGAGAGGGCCAGGCCGATCAGCACGCCCTCGAACATGTTGATCGTCACGATGGCCACGGCCGTGACGACCAGGATCAGCGCCTCGCCGCGGTGCTCACGCCACAGGGGCACCAGCGACCGCAGCGGAATCAGCTTCCACCCGGCGTGGATGAGGATGCCCGCGAGGGCGGGCAGCGGGATGAGGGCCAGCGCGGACGGGAGCAGCGCCGCGAACAGGAGCAGCCACACACCGTGCAGCACCCGCGAGGCCCGGGTCCGCGCGCCCGCCTGCACGTTCGCCGAGCTGCGGACGATGACCGCGGTCATCGGCAGCGCGCCGAGGATGCCGCACACCGTGTTGCCCGTGCCCTGCGCCATCAGCTCCTTGTCGTACTGGGTGCGCGGTCCGTCGTGCAGCCGGTCCACCGCCGCCGCGCTGAACAGGCTCTCCGCGGAGGCGATCAGGGTGAAGGCCGCGACGGTCCCGAGCAGGCTCAGCGTCGCGAGCCCGCCGAACTCGGACAGCGCGGGAACCTGGACGGCGTCGAGCAGACCCTGGACCCGGACCGTCTCGACCGGCAGGTCGAACGCCAGTGTGGCGAGGGTGGCCAGCACGACCGCGGCGAGGGCGCCCGGAACGGCCCGCACCCGCTTCGGCATCCTGCTCCACCCCACCACCAGGGCGATGGTGCAGGCGCCGAGCGCGAGTGAGGTGAGCGCCGCGGGACTGGACACCGCGTCCACCAGCAGCCCGGGAATTCCGGTGACCTTGCCCGTGCCGGAGACCGGCGCGTCGACACCGGCCGCCGCGTAGAGCTGACCCGCGATGAGGACGAGGCCGATGCCGGCGAGCATGCCTTCGACGACCGAGATCGAGATGGCCCGGAACCAGCGGCCCAGCCGCAGGGCGCCCATGCCCACTTGCAGCAGTCCGGTTGTCAGCACGATCACCCCGAGAGCGGGGAGCCCGAAGGACTGGACGGCCTCGAAGACGAGCACGGTCAGACCGGCGGCCGGCCCGGACACCTGGAGACTGCTGCCCCGCATCAGGCCGGTGACGATTCCGCCCACGATGCCGGTGACGAGGCCCAGTTCGGCCGGGACCCCCGACGCGACGGCGACCCCCACGCACAGGGGCAGCGCGACCAGGAAGACGACGAGTGACGCGGCGAAGTCCTGCCGCAGGTACGGGAACGTGCGGACGCGGTCCATGGCGGCCCTCATCCCGTGCGGAAGGGGGCGGAGCGTACGTCGCCGGGCGGAGGTGCCCAGACGGCGCTGTCGCTGAGATGCGGTACGTCCACCGCGTGATGTTCGAAGAGTGCATGCATGACGGTGTTCCTCCTGGCGCGCCGGAGACCGGCGCGTCGGTACGCGTACGAGAACGGGGGCCGGAGGGCACGTCGGCGCGACCCCTCGTCGACGTGTCCCGCAGGGCGCGAGCGGGAGGGGCGGGTGAGCCGGGTGCCGGGTCAGCTCAGCAGCGGAACACCTGAAGAGCGGGGGAGGAGTGCGCGCCGGAGGATCTGGAGCTGTGGGGCGCGTTGCCCAGCGCGGCGAAGGCCGCCGGGGCGACCGCGCCGTCGGCGTCCCGCGTCACCACGGAACGCGGCGGGGTCTCGGAAGCGGGTGCCGTCGCGGTGCGATGCCGGTCCCGGTGACGCAGGAGGCCGCTCGGCTCGCTCCCGCGCTCGGCCGTGCCGCAGGGGCCGTGGGCGAGGTGCGCCGCTCCGGTGGTGGCGTCCGGGACGCCGTCGGCCCGCATTCCCGGTCCGTACGTATGCGCGTCGGCCGAAGCCGTGCCGGAGTACGGGGCCAATAGGAAGCTCATCAGGAACGCGAGCACGAAACGTACGGTCGCTGCGCGCACCCCTTCACCTCCTCATGGATGCCACTTGCCTTCCAAAAAGCTAACAGGCCGAAGTGCTTATCGAGTTAATCCTTTGTGAAGAGTCCGAAAGTCGATGCCGAACGAGCTGAATCATTCGCTCACCCCCCGTGGCCTGGGGATGTGCCTCACGTTCCGTTCTCGCTATGTGAGATCATCCGCGACTGGTTGGCTGCTGCATATGCCATTCGCGAATGATGCTCGTATTCGTACATCGGTTCGGCTTGTCGAGTAATGTGAAATCGATGTGAAGGCGGGACGAGGTTCGATGAATCGTCTCCGGAAGCGGCTGTCGCTCGTGTATCCCGGTCCTCGTGCGTCCCGGGGCTTCGGTGTTCGACGTGCATATCGCTTCGTTCCCCGAACCGTTCCCGAATGTTCTGATTCCCGCCGGAATCCCGGGTGTCGTGGGTGAAGGACCGTCCGGCACCCGGGACTCCGGTGGAACGTCCTCAGGGACGTCGGCCGTCGGTGACGGCGCTCCCGGCCGCGGTCGGCGCGGCGACGTGGGCGGCCAACTGCTCGGCGGTCCGTGGGCCGGGTGCCGAATCCTCCAGCAGGCCGTGCGAGCGCAGGAGTTGCGATGCTGCGACGCCCCACGGCAGACGCAGCCCCGCCTCCCCGAGGAGATCGGTGCGGGCCAGCATCGTGGGCGCGGGCCCGGCCCGGACACCCGCCGGGGTGAGGAGTGCGGCGTCGTCGGCCCAGCGCAGGGCGAGATCGACGTCGTGGGTGGCCATCATGACGGTCGTTCCGCCGTCCCGGAGCGCGCCGAGTGTGCCGAGCAGTCGCTCCTGGCCGTCCGGGTCGAGGCCGGCGGTCGGCTCGTCGAGGATCAGCACGCGGGGCCGCATCGCGACCGCTCCCGCGATGGCGGTCCGTTTCCGCTGCCCGTAGGACAGGAGGTGGGTGGGCCGGTCCGCCAGGGCGGTGATGTCGAGGGCGGCGAGCGCCTCGTCCACCCGGGCGCGCACCTCGGCGTCCGGCAGGCCGAGGTTCAGCGGCCCGAACGACACGTCCTGGGAGACGGACGCGGCGAACAACTGGTCGTCCGGGTCCTGCACCACCAACTGGACGGTGGTACGCAGACGGGTCAGTCCCTTCCGGTCGTAGGTGACGGGGCGGCCCTCGACCGCCAACTGCCCCTCACGCGGACGCAGTCCGCCGCTCAGGAGTCGCATCAGCGTGGTCTTTCCGCTGCCGTTGCGGCCGAGGAGGGCGAGCGCGCGCCCTTCGCGCGCCTCGAAGTCGAGGCCGCTGAGCACGGCGGGACCGTCCTCGTACGCGAAGGACGCGCCCCGCAGGGCGAGCAGCACGGGTTCGCTCATGACAGCGGCCTTTCCAGGGCGAAGGTCAGGATGGTGAGGACCGCGAGCAGGAGGACGCTCAGCGCCACGAAGCGCGCGGAGACGCGGGCCTCGGGCACCAGGACGCGCAGCGTCCCGTCGTAACCGCGCCCGGCCAGCCCCGTCTGGAGCCGCGCCGCGCGGTCGAACGCCCTGACGAACGCGGTCGCTCCGAGCCCCGCCAGGGACCGCCAGGCGGCGGCCCGGGTGGTGTGGCCGAGCCGGGCCGCCTGGGCCTCCCTGATCCGGCGCACCGCGTCGAGGAGGAGGAAGCTCATGCGGTACGTCACCAGGGCGACGTCCACCACCGGTGCGGGCACCCCCGCCCTGACCAGGCGGGGCAGCAGGTCGGACATCGGAGTGGTGAAGGCGAACAGCAGGACCCCGAGGGACGCCGCCGAGGTACGCAGCAGCAGTTCCCCCGCGCGTACGGGCCCCCCGGGGTCGAGAGCGACGAGCCCTCGCGGTCCGCCGACCTGGACGAGGAGCGTCGCGGCCCCGGTGACGCAGAAACCCAGGGGCACCCGGTACGCCCGCCACAGGTGACGGGCGGTGACGCCCGCCGGCCCCAGCAGAACGGCCAGGGCGGCCACGAGGACAAGGGCCGCACCGGGCCAGGGCGGCAGCGAAACGGCCAGCGCCGTGAGCCCCAGACCGAGCGCGGCCTTGTCCACGGGATGGCGGCGGCGCCAGCGGCTGCTGTGCGCCGCCGCGTCGATCGGCAGCATGTGCGTTCAGGCCTTTCGGACCGTCGGCTCCTCGGCACCGCCGCCGGCACCCCTTCTCTCCTGCCCCGCGGTCGCGCGCAGTTCGCCCTGACGGCGCCCGCGCCGCAGGCCGAAGTAGTAGGCGAGGACGCCCGCGCCGAGCGCGGCCTGAAGGGCGAACAGCGCCGACTCGATCTCGCCGGAGGGCGGTTCGTACAGCGGGGAGAACCAGGGTTCGTAGTCCGGGTCGATCTCGGTGATCGCCGTCTCGGCCTGTGCGTCGGCCCCCGTGAACGGTTCCTTCTCGCCGTCGCCCAGGCCGAGGGCCAGCGGCAGGACGGCCAGCGCGGCCACCACGACGAGCAGCAGAGCGTTGATCTTCGTGTTCTTGTTCATCGGGCCACCGCCTCGGTCTCGGCCTTCTCCGTGCGTGCCTGCTTCCGGGTGAGGAACACACCGAGCCGGGTCAGGTCCCCCTTGCTGGACTGCACGAGGAGCCGCATCACCAGCACGGTCAGCAGCCCCTCGCTCACGGCGAGCGGGATCTGGGTGACCGCGAAGATGGAGCCGAACTTGCCGAGCGCGCCCGGGAAGCCGCTGCTCGGGTCCGGGAAGGCGAGTGCCAGCTGCACGCTGGTGACGCAGTAGGTGGACAGGTCGGCGACGAACGCGCCGAAGAACACCGCCACCATCAGCGGCACGTCGTACCGGCGCAGCAGCCTGAAGACCGCGTATCCGGCCCAGGGGCCGACGATCGCCATCGAGAAGACGTTGGCTCCGAGCGTGGTCAGACCGCCGTGCGCGAGCAACAGGGCCTGGAACAGCAGGGTGATGGTCCCCAGGACCGCCATGATGGGCGGTCGGAACAGGATGGCCCCCAGCCCCGTACCGGTGGGGTGTGAACAACTTCCCGTCACGGACGGGATCTTCAATGCGGAAAGGACGAACGTGAAGGCCCCGGAGGCCCCCAGGAGCAGCGTGCTCTCAGGGTTCTCCCTGACCTCACGCGAAAGTGACCGGACTCCGTGGACGACGAACGGCGCGGACGCGACACCCCAGGCGATCGCGTGCGCCGGGGGCAGAAATCCCTCGGCAATGTGCATGGCGCAGCAGACCCTCTCCAGCACCTCGTGGATGGTTGAAGCGCCTTGGCCGGTCTCCTGGCTTACGGGTGACACCGCCCGAACTCCGCCTTCCCGGGTCACAAGGACCCAGTGGCTGCCCGTGAGGGCCGGAGCCGGACTTCCCGATCACAGTGGCGAGGGCCGCACCGGCATCACACCGGATTTCCCGTTCACCAAGGCGTGGCGACAGTAGTCGCAGGTGGGGGAACATGACAAGCGGGCCCTGTCCCGCTCGGCCCGCCGAAGGGCCCGTCGCACCGGTCCGCCCGGCCGCACGTGGACGCGCGCGTCCGGGACATGCCCCATCCGGACCGTCCCGAAGTGTCCCGTCCCAGGCGATTGCGCGGTCTCGTCCTCAGCCCTCGTCGTCCCTGAGTCCTTCCTCCACGACCCCGCTCTCGTCGTCGCGCCGGTACGGCACGATCTGCACCGGACATCGGGAGTGGTGCAGAAGGGCGTGCACGACATGACCCAGCCCCAGCACGGAGACACTGCGCCGCTCATGGCTTCCCATGACCAGGAGGCCCGCGTGCCCGCTCGCCTCGACTAGCGCGGACGCGGCCGACCGCGCCGCGACGACCTCGGTCTCCACCGTGAGACCGGGAGCGCTCTCCCGGACCCGGGACGCCAGTTCGGCCATCAGTTCCTCGCCGCGATCACCAGCCCGCCCGTTCGCGTCCCGCGCGGTCCCGTCGAACCGGGCGAGCAGGCTGTGCACGTTCACCAGCCGCAGGGCACGCTCGCGCGCCTGCGCCTCCCGTCCGGCACGGACCAGCCACCGGGCGTCGTGCACGTCGCGCACGGCAGCCGTGACCGGCGCGTCCTCGCGTCCGGCTTCACCACGGACGACCACCACGGGCGCGGGACTGCCGACGACGACCTCCAGTCCGGTCGACCCGAGGAGCAGGGGACCGAACCCGCCGCTTCCCCTGCTGCCGACGACGATGGAACTGCCGGGCCGGGCGGAAGCGTGGAGAGCCGGAACCGGCTTCCTGCGGCTCAGTTTGACGGCGACGTCGAGCTCGGGGAACCGTTCCCGGATCTCCTCCGCCGCCGTCGTCAGAAGAGAGTTACCCGCGTCCCGCAGATGTTCGGACGTCTCGAACGACGCGAACCGGTCCAGCCGGTCGAGGTCGGCGGCGTGCACGAGCAGCAGGCTCCGGCGGTGTGCCGAGGCGTCCGCCGCACCCCAGAGGACGGCGGCCCGGGCGTGTTCCGAACCGTCCACACCCACGACCGTCCTCGGTTCCTGCGCGGCGTCGGACGGGCGGGTAGGCATCGCTGCTCCTCACGCTCTTCGTCCCCCACCCTCCCATGCTGTCACCGTCGGCCGGTGTGCGCCCAGCGCACGTACGGACCACCGGGCCGTTTCCGCTCGTCCCGGGCTGCCGCGGACGGCGTGGGGCCCGCGGGCCGGGCGGACGGCCCGCGGGGCGCGTGCCGGCCGGCAGGGAGAGAACCTCCCAGGTCAGGCCGCGTCCGGGGCGACCACGGTGTTTCCGTCCTTGTCGAGGGTGTGGGTGTCCCAGTACACGTCCCACTTGTCGTCGACCTGCTGAGGCACCTTGCCCTCCGGATACCGCGCGTATCCCGCCGGAGGCTCCTCAGCGTCCGGGACACAGGCGGAACCGGTTCCGCCCACGGACAGGACGGGATACTCGCCGCCGCCGCAGATGTCCTCCTGGTACGCGAAGCCGGCGCATCCGGTCAGTGTCACGACGGCCAGCGCACCGGTGAGAGCAGCGGCGACGACGCGCGTCCTTCCGGACCGGGGGCGGGCTGCGGACCTGTTCGTTCTGCGGGACATGGGGTGGATCCTCTCCAGCGGTTCTGTGTGCCACCACCCTCGCCGCCGCAGGGGTGCCGTGCGTTGAGTGCGCGTACTCAGTCGCACACGCGTGGATACCCAGATCGCCGTGGTACGGGGCCGTCAGCCGCTGCTCGGGGCCCTGCCGAGCAGCCCGCCGACAGCAGGACGCGCTCCTCCCGGGGCTCCGACATCATTCGTAGCCCTGCGACTTCACACGGATCCCGCCTGCCGAGGCCGGCCCGGACTCCGCGGGTTCCTGCGGTGCCGCCTCGGGGGCCGGCGCCGCGTCGAGTATCGCGTGCGCCTCGTTCAGGAGGGCCGCCAGGTCGCGCACCAGGCCCAGTTGAAGCGCACGCCAGGCGTCGGCGTCGTTCTCCGACGGGGCGTAGCTGCCCGTGTGCTTGTGGATGATGCCTCCCGCGACGCGGTTCCGCTCGGCCCGCTCCTCCATGTCCCGGTCGTGGTGGTAGAAGTTGCGCAGTTCGTGCAGCTGGGACATGCGGCCGTCCCAGAAGGCCGCCGCGAGCTGCGGCAGGTCCAGTACCTTCGCGGGATCCTTCCTGGGAATGCGCAAGGGGGCGTGCAGACGCTCGTTGAAGACCTGATAGGCGACGGACAGCCAGGCCGTGAAGTCGGCCCGGTCGCCGCACTGGCGGCGCAGACGGGTGAAGTCGTCGGGCGGCGAGGAGCGGAGCAGCTGGTAGCCGAGGCGGGCCCGTGACGCCTCGCACACCCTGCTGTAGGCGACCAGGGTGTCCTCGGCCGCCGCGTCCCAGGTGCGGCGTTGTCGCGGATCGGTCGCGGCGCGGCGCAGGGGCTCGGCGGCCAGCCGCTCGGGGGTCAGCTGCAGAGCGGGCAGGCGCGGACGGGCAGGGCGCCCCACGGCGCGTACGACTCCGCTGCCCAGTTCGGCGAAGTACTTCTCCAGGACGTCGAGGCCGCCGATGCGCTGCCGGTCGCCGCCGGCGACGGTCACCAGATCGACCAGCATCCGGTGGTTGGGCACCATGCTCTCGTGGGCCTGCGGAGCCCAGCCAGGGCGGTGCCGCTGCGCCTGCCACCATCGGTCGAACAGGGCGTCGTCGCTGATGCCGACCGCGTGCAGGCGAATGTCCAGACCCGCGTGCAGGTCCTCCATGAGCGACACCGGGTCCTGGGTGCCGGAGACGGACTCGCCGCTGCGTTCGTCGGGGATGGGAGCGTAGTGCGCACCGTCGCTCACCAGGACGACGAGGCGCTCGTTACCGGGGACGCCGTAGCGGTGGAGCAGTTCACCGGCCTTGTGCAGCGCCTTGCCGATGTCCGTGCCCGACTGGCGGTAGTTGAGCAGGGAAACGGCCTCGCGCAGGCGCTGGACGGAGTGGGCGTCCGAGACCTCCTCCATGCCCCAACGGCTGGGGAACATCGGTTCGTGGTCGTGGTCGAAGCGGACCAGCGCGAAACGGGTCCCCACACCGTCGTAGCGCATCCGGGCGTCGATCATGGCACCGAGAGCGTCCTTGAGGGCGTTCATGCGGGAGATGCCGGCACTCGTACGCCCGCGGTTGAACCATCGGCCCCCGTCGCTGGGCGCCGCGGGGATGTCCTCGATGCTCATGGAGCCGCTGCAGTCCGCCAGTACGACGATGTCCACACCGCTGCGCTCTCCCGGCGCGAAGAGGGTCAGCGCGGTCTCCGGGCCGACCCGGAGAAGGCCTTGCAGGGGCAGGCCCCCGCGGTCCAGGGCCGCACGCACCCGGAAGAGGCTGCCGGAGGCTTCGATCCAGACGTCGGGAGACGTCTCGAATCCGTGCGCGAAGACGTGGCCGCACAGGAGCGGGGCGCCGCGCAGCACGGTCGTGGCCTCGTCGAGGGACGGACCAGGGGGGAGCTCGAGCTCCAGAGCGGCCGGGACGGTCGCGTCCGCGGACTCCAGCTCCCAGCCCTCCTCCGGTGTGACGCGATGCTCCTGGACAAGGGCGGCGGGGACCACCACCACATCGGCGGGCACACCGACGGCGGGAAGCAGCCGTACCGCCACCGAACGGGTGCCACCGGAGTCGTGCACCCGGAGGACGCCCGCCGTCCCGTCGGTCAGCTGGGACGGGGAGACGGCGAGCCGGTTGTCGGCGACCAGGCCGGGGCCGGTCGCCGTGACGAGCCGGGTGTCGGCCGCCGAGAGCTTGAAGGCAGTCATCCGCGCTCCACTTGAATCTTCACGCCCACGCGTTGCTCCAGTTGCCTGACGGAGGAACCGCCCTTGCCCCGGAAGAGGCCCTGGAGGCGTTCCGGTACCCGGACGAACAGGATCCCGCTGCGCGGCCGGAAGTCGGAGAACTCCACGGCTTCGGCGAGCTCGTACCGGCCCCCTCGGCGCAGCTCCTGCACCAGCCGGTCGTAGTGACCGCGCCCTTCGACGTGCTGCTCCCGGAACCGCTCGACGTCCTCACGTCGTGAGACGCGGTGCCTGGAGAGCAGGTCCAGGGCGGTCGAGAGGTTCGTGTCCCGCGGGGTCCGGCCGCGCAGGCCCTGTTCGAGGGTGGTGAAGAGGAGGTCGATGGCTTCCATGTCGAGTACGGCCCGGCGGGTGTTGATCAGGATGTGCCGCACGATGCTGATGCGCGGCAACTGCGCCCGGCGGCGGGTCGCGGACCTGCCTCGGCTGCTGCGTGCCACCGTGCCGGCCAGGATCATGTCGATCAGACCCTCGGGCGGGGTCGACGACAGCCGGAGGTGGTGCGGGGTGCACAGCGCGAGGCCCCGGTTGTAGGAGCCGTACACCTGCCAGCGCCGGGCGTGCTCGGTGCAGATGCGGCGACCGCACGGCTTCATCCCGGAGAGCGTGCGGTGCTCGCAGCGGATGTACCCGCTGCCGGTGCAGTGCTCGTGCTCGCACGCCGGGAAGCGCTCGGCGTAGCAGTCCTCGCAGTAGGCGACGGTGGGATCGCCGGGATGGCGGCGCAGATGCGTCTCGCACCAGGCCGTACGCGTACGGCACTTCGGGCCGCCGCACCAGACCTTCGCCCTGGCACCGCACCGGCACACGGGCGTGTGGCCGAGGCAGGAGGCGCGCAGGGAGCCCTCCAGGAACACGGCGTGCTCCTCGCAGGCGCGTCCCGTGCGACGGCCCTCGTCGCAGCCCGGGCACTTGTACGGCGCGTAGGTGGTGGTGTGTGCCGTCAGGCAGGTGGTGCAGGCGTGCCGGATCTCGGGGGCCTCGAGGACACCCCGGATCGCGAACCGGGTGGTGGCGCCGAGCGGCCGTGGAGCCGAGGCCGGATCGAGGAACCACACCCCGACCTCGCCCTCGTCACCCAGATCGAACCGCACCCGCGGCCCGGCCTGCGGGTCCAGCGTCAGCACGGCCGGTTCCAGCCGTTCCCACAGCGACACGCACGCGTCCGTGGAGCGGGGTACGTCACGGAACTCCCGCAGGTCGAGGGTCACCGGTACGACCGGCGTCTCCTGGGTCATCGGTCGGTCCCCTCTCGCGGAGCCACCAGCAGCACCTCGACCGTGCCGCGCTTCTCGTCCTCGCGGGCGGTGTAGTTCGTGTCGGTCAGCAGGACCGTCCGTACGCCGCCGGGGGCCCGGCCCATACCGCGCAGTGCCTCGCGTACCCGGGCGCGGTCCTGCGCGGGCAGATCCCAGTGCATCAGCGCCACCCCCTGCTCACCCGCGGCACGGAGGGCACGGGTCGCCGTGGCGTCGTCCCAGGACACCGGCGGCTTCTCGCACCGCACCCGTTGCCCGGCCCGCGGCCGCAGCACCCGGCGCAACGCCCGCGCCTCGTCCCGGCCGCGGGAACGCAGCGGGCGGGTGAGGTCGAGGGTTCCGCCCGCGCGGCAGTAGGAGCGGAGGGCATCCATGACCTCGGGCGCGGGAAGGTCCGGCCGGGCGAGACGGTCGAGGAGCTGGTCGGCGGTGAGAGGTGCCGGGCGGCCGGGCTCCCTGCGGGCCTCCGGCCTCCGGTCCCGCTGCGCCTCGTGCCTCCGGTCCGGCTGTGCCTCGTGTCTCCGGTCCGGCTGCGGTGCGGGCCCGGCGAGGCGGTCCGTGAGCCATACCCGAGCCGCCGCCCAACTGCCTTGTCCGACGGCTTTGTTGGACGCCCCGCAGTGGTCCGCCGTCAGCCAGTCCGGGGTGGCCAGGCCCTGAGCTAGGCGCTCCGGTGCCAGGGCGGTCCGGTCCTCCCTGTGCCAGTGGGCCAGCAGGTCGTTCTCGTTACGCACGAAGCCGGAGGCGGCCGCGGACCCGGCCATCTCCACGCCGAGGAAGAGAGGGGCCAGTTCATCGGTCGTCGCATCCAACTGGCGCAGGTAGGGGAGAAGTTCGGACAGCAGTGTGCGTACCGCGCGGCCTGCGGACTGCGTTCGGGGCGGCTCCTCGGTGCGCCTCGTCTGGTCGACCCGGAGCTCGGCGGCCAGGCCGTGCGCGACGGCCCGGGCCCGGTTCTGCTCGAGCAGGAACTGCGGCACCTGGCGGACCCGCCGTCCCGTACGCTCCAGGTCACGCGACCACATCGACAGGGCCTGCACGAGCAGTGCGTGGGCCAGCGTCCCGGCGACGGTCACCTGGGCGTCGAACAGCCGTACCGTGACGTCCTCGCCGGTGTGCGCCTCCGGTATCCCCAGCGGGCTGACGTCCATGACCTCCAGGCGGCCGACCCGCTCCTCCTGGCGCAGCCTGGTGCGCACCCGCTCCAGGTGCTCCGGCGCGCACGAGTCCAGGTAGCGGGTGCTGACCTGGTCGAACGAGCGGGAGAGGCGAGCCGAGCCACCGGGCGCGACACCGCCCGGTCCGTACAGCTGACGGCCGCCGAGGGCGATCAGGGACGCGGTGTGCTCCCGTACGAGATTGGTGAACACCTCACGCTGCACCGGGTTCAGCACCTCGGCGGAGTGCAGGTCGGCGCAGAGACCCGCCAGGGGGTCCGGCTGTTGCTGCCAGCCCGTGGGGAGGAGCAGGCCGCCGCGGCGGCGGACGTCGGCGGCCACCCGGGCGACCGACACGGCCAGAGCCTCGGCCGTGCGTGCGCGGGTTGCCGGGTCGTGCAGGGAGACACGGCCGGTGTCGACCCACAGCGCACCGCGGGCGCGGGCGCTGCCCCGCACGGTGTGCGGCTGCCCGGACGGGCCGGCGGGGAGCGGCGGAGGGCCGGCCAGCAGTGAGCCGACCAGCTCCTCCGCGCCCCTGCCGTGGCCGGGGACGTACACGCTGTATCCCTTGGAGATCCGCTGCCTGAGGGGAGCGGACCGGTACAGGGCCACCAGAGCCATCGTTCAGTCCTCCGCCCTGTCCCACGCCGTGTCGGAGACGAGCCCTCGCAGCGGCGGCAGCGACACGAACGCCGCGACCGTGAGCAGCAGCGCCACGACGGTGGCGACCAGCAGCGTCCAGGGGCCCGGTGTGCCCCACAGCGCGCCGGCCGCGTACGCCACACCGAACGGCAGGCCCACCGCGGACAGCAGCCCCAGGGCCACGGAGGCGCGGCGGGACCGGGCCGCCTCCACGTAGCGGGCCGTCTCCGCGAGGGTGGTTCCGGTGTGCGTCAGCAGCCGGTCGAGGCGGTGCTGTTCCTGGAAGCGTTCGAGCAGTTCGTCGGCCTTGCCGCGGGTGGTGATGTGGGACGACCACAAGGCCCGTCGCAGCTCGATCAGGCGGCCTTCGAGTCGCAGCAACCGGTGCACGTCGGCCTCGCGCGCGGTGAGCGCGGAGACCGTGTTCGCGAGGGAGTTGGCACCGAGGTGCTGGAGCCGGCCCAGCAGGAACACGTCCAGATAGATGGTGTGGACGTGGTGCGCCGCGGTGGCGTGGAACGTTTGGTCACTGCCGGGGTCCGCGGAGAGGCCGACGAACGCCGTCCCGTCCCGCAGGACCAGCGCCTGCCAGTCGGCGGAGAACCGGACCCGCCCGGCGAACAGGGCGGTGTCCTCGGGGTCGGGTGCGAAGCGCTCCAGGGGGGTGCGGGAGGCCAGCAGCCACAGCCACTGGTCATGCGTCTCCCAGGAGGCGTAGGGGGCGGGCATCACCGCCGGCGGCGGCCCCTGATCGAACGTCATGTGCGTCAGGGTCCAGGCGCGGCTCGCCCCGTCGGCCACCCGTACGCCGCTCGGCAGAAGCCTCGCCAGACGGGCGTGGTCGGTGGGGAGGGCGGCGAGAGCGGTCAGCTCGGTCCGCGGGTCGTCCCCGAGGTGGACGTGCAGGACGCAGAGGCCCGCAGTGCGTCTCCCCAGGCCGGCGGCGGCGGGTACCCGGAGCAGCTCCATCGCCTTCACCGCGGGTTCGTCCGCCTCGGCCGGGTTGTGCAGGTGCCAGCGTGAGGGGCGGGCAGGAGTGCCGAACAGTGACTCGCCGACGCGGGGTTCGAAGTAGGTCAGACGCCGCTCGCGGTCGGCCGCCGGCGCGTCGGCGCGTAACGCGGGCAGCGGGCCTTCGGCCCATTCCGGGGGTAAACGCTCCGCCGCCAGCTCCACATCGAACACCACGCATGACGAACTTCGCCGCTTCATCCGCCCCCCGGACATCCGCCGTTCCCGTCGATGACCATTGGTCTCAAAATGTAACAGGATGAGCGTCGTTGCACGGTGGAGTCGGAAAACCGGCGGCAACCCGCATACGGCGCGGCTCCGAGTGGAGCCGCGGCCGCGCGTACGCGCGCGTGAAAGCTCCCCGGCGGACCGGTGGTCCCGGTCGTGCACCGGTCCGCCGGGAGCTCTCCTCGGGTCCGCCGTCGGGGCCGTCCGTCCTGCCCTCCCCGCGCCGGGGGCAGCGGCTCAGGTCCCGGGTACCGCCCCCGACGGTCGCTGCCGCCGGCGTCTCCCTAGAAGAACCCCAGCTTCTTCGGCGAGTACGACACCAATAGGTTCTTCGTCTGCTGGTAGTGGTCCAGCATCATCTTGTGGTTCTCCCGGCCGATGCCGGAGTTCTTGTAACCGCCGAACGCCGCATGGGCGGGGTAGGCGTGGTAGCAGTTGGTCCACACACGGCCCGCCTTGATCTCGCGGCCGAGCCGGTAGGCGGTGTTGCCGTCCCGGGACCACACGCCCGCGCCGAGCCCGTACAGGGTGTCGTTGGCGATCTTCAGGGCCTCGGAGACCGAGTCGTACGTGGTGACGGAGAGGACCGGTCCGAAGATCTCCTCCTGGAAGATCCGCATGTCGTTGGTGCCGCGGAAGACGGTCGGCTCGATGTAGAAGCCGTCCTCCAGGCCGGCCACGGTCCGGGGCGTGCCGCCGGTGAGGATCTCGGCGCCCTCCTTCCTGCCGATGTCCACGTAGGAGAGGATCTTCTCGTACTGCTCGTTGCTCGCCTGTGCGCCGATCATGGTCGCCGGGTCCAGCGGGTCGCCGCTGACGATGGCCCGGGTCCGTTCGACGCAGCGGGCCATGAACTCGTCGTAGATCGAGGAGTGGACCAGGGCCCGGGAGGGGGAGGTGCACACCTCGCCCGAGTTGAGGGCGAACATCACGAGGCCCTCGACGGCCTTGTCCAGGAAGTCGTCGTCGGCGGCCATCACGTCGGGCAGGAAGATGTTCGGGCTCTTGCCGCCCAGTTCCAGCGTGACGGGGATGATGTTCTCGCTCGCGTACTGCATGATCAGGCGGCCGGTCGTGGTCTCCCCGGTGAAGGCCACCTTCGCGACCCGGGAGCTGGACGCGAGGGGTTTGCCCGCCTCGATGCCGAATCCGTTGACGACGTTGACCACGCCCGGAGGGAGCAGGTCCGCGATCAGCTCGACGACCAGCAGCAGGCTGGCAGGCGTCTGCTCCGCCGGCTTGATGACCACGCAGTTGCCGGCGGCGAGGGCGGGGGCGAGCTTCCATGTGGCCATCAGGATCGGGAAGTTCCACGGGATGATCTGACCGACCACGCCCAGCGGCTCGTGGAAGTGGTACGCGACCGTGTCCGCGTCGATCTCGGCGATGCTGCCCTCCTGCGCCCGCACCACCCCGGCGAAGTACCGGAAGTGGTCGATCGCGAGGGGGATGTCGGCGGCCAGCGTCTCCCGGACCGGCTTGCCGTTCTCCCAGGTCTCGGCCACCGCGATCTTCTCGAGGTGCTCCTCGAGCCGGTTCGCGATCCTGTTGAGGATGTTGGCGCGTTCCGTCGCCGAGGTGCGGCCCCACCGGTCGGCAGCGGCGTGCGCCGCGTCCAGGGCGAGTTCCACGTCTGCCGCCGAGGAGCGGGCGACCTCGCAGAAGACCTTGCCGTTCACCGGTGACGGGTTGTCGAAGTACCGGCCTTCGACCGGGGCGACCCACTCGCCGCCGATGAAGTTGTCGTATCGCGGGGCGAAGGCGACGATGCTGCCTTCCGTTCCTGGCTGCGCGTACACCATGGCGGCTCTCCTCGGGGACGTGGACGGTGAGTTCGACGGCGCGACGGTCGCTCCGTCGCGTGCGAACCACCATGGGCCCCGAAGGTTGGCGTGAGGTTGGCGCCTGACGGCCGGCCCCTACGCCGTGGAGGCCAGCCGGCCCGTCGCGATGGCGCGGCGCGCGTCCCCCGCGTCCAGGAGGCGCAGCGCGTGCCGGTGGACCTCCGTGTCGTAGGGCGCCCGCTCGCCGTACCGCAGGGCGTGTTCGGGGCGGTCGCTCGTGAGGACGGCCTCGCGCACCGCGACCTCCAGGCAGGTGCGCCACTCCTCGATACCCGGCGCCTGGGAGCGGGGGAGCAACGGGCCGCGGTACAGACGCAGCGCGGTCCCCGTGTCGCCGCGCCGCAGCGCGCGCAGGACGTCGACGGCGTCGCACGAGACCGGAGCGGTGAGCGCGTACCGGCGGGTGGCCACCGTGCCGCCCAAGGCCCGGCGCAGATGGGAGATCTCCGCCTTGAAGGTGGAGGCGGTGACAGGCCGGTCGCCGTACAACGACGCGCGCAGTCGCTCCGGAGCGTAACCCTCGGGTTCGAGCGCCAGGAGCGTGAGGATCTCCAACTGCCGTGGCCGCAGCCGCAGTCGAGATCCCGCGCGCACGGCGTCCTCCGCGCCGAGACACGTCAGGCGCAGCCCGGGGGCGTCGGTCGGGAGCGGTGCGCCGGACGTCCCGGTGCGCAGACCCGCCTCCACGGCGGAGGCCAGGCCGCGCACCGTGGCCATGGCGAGGGGGTGCGAGCGGTCCCAGGTCGTGGAGAGGTCCAGGACCCCGAGGACGCGTCCGTCGGGTCCGTGGAGGGGGGCGCAGTAGCAGACCCACCCGTGCAGTGCCGTGACCAGGTGTTCGGCGGAGAACACCGTGCTCGGACGGCCGGTGCGCAGGGCCAGGGAGAGGGCGTTGGTGCCCATCGCCTCCTCGTCCCACCGTCCGCCGGGGGCGAAGTTGACCCGCTCCGCCCGCCGTCGCATCGTGCGCCCCCCGCACGTCCACAGGATCGTGCCCGACGCGTCGGTGACGGCGGTGACGAAACCGGCGTCGTCCGCGACGCTGCGGAGCTCGTCGGCGAGGCCGTCGACCGGTCCGCGCAGCGGCGAGCCGTTCCACCGGTGGTGCGCCGCGCCGTCCGAGGACTCGGGCGCGTGGGTCCGTGCCGGGTCCACGCTCGCCAGGGAACGCGCCCAGGAATCGGCCACTTCCCGGCTGAGGACGCGGCCGGCCCGCCGACGCGAGCCGGGGGACGTCAGGCCGGGAATCACACGCGACCACTCGTCCTCCAGCGTGGCTCTGCGCTGCGCGAGGTCCCCGCTCCGTGGCATCTCTTCCCCCATCGTCGAACAGGGACCGCCGCCATGGTCCGGGAGCAGGCGTGGGAGCGCCTGTCCCGGCCTCCGGCCCGACGCCAGTGTGGCCCGGACCCCCGTCCGCACGCCATGGTGGCGACCGTCCCGGGAGCGGACCGCGACGTCGCCCCTGCCGAGCGCGGGCCACCCCCGGTCGCCGGGCCCGGACGAGTGCCCGGGCATGCGTGTGCCGGACCGGCCCACCGGCGGACGGAGTCCGATTCCGCCCGGCCGGTACTCTTCCGGGGTGATACAGCATTCTTCGCCGGACGAGCGGCGGCCCGCGAACGACGGGCCGAAGGCCGCCGCGCGCAACCGGACCGCTCTGGTTGTCGCCGCCCGGGAAGTCTTCTCGGCGGGCGGCCTGGACGCCCCGCTCTCCGCGATCGCGCGCCGGGCCGGCGTCGGCCAGGGCGTCCTGTACCGGCACTTCCCCGACCGGGGCGCCCTGGTGACCGCGGTCCTGGAGGAGAACGTACGGCAGATCGAGCAGGCGGCCGCCGTGGACGGCGCGACCCTGGCCGGAGTTCTCGGTGTGCTGACGTGGCATGCCGTGGAATCGGCGGCTTTCATCGGCCTGATGCATGCCGACGAGGCCGGGGGCCGGTCCGGCATCCGCGCGCACGCCTCGATGCTGTCCGAGCGGGTCGAGCGCAGCCTGAGGGGACGGCTGCCCGACGGCCATCGTCTGGGGGCGGCGGACGACCTGATGCTGGCGGTCGCCATGGTCACGGGCGCCGTCACCGGCCCCACCCGTGAGGAGCGGGAACGCCGGGCGCTGGCCGCCTGGCGGCTGCTCGGCGTCGAGGTGGGACCGGTCCGGCCCTACGAAGGGTGAGCCCGGGGCGCGGTGTCAGCCTCCGTTGGACTGCCGGGTTCCCTCCGCCAGTGCGTCGAAGGTGTAGAGGTATCCGCCGGCGGGCCCGCTGACCGTCATGTACGCCTTGGTCCCGCCGGGCGTGATCGCCACGTTCGTCGCCGATTCGAGCCCTGCCGCGCGGGCGGGCACCTCGACCGTCGCCAGCCGCTTCCCGTTCCTGTCGTACACGGCCATCGCGGCCCGGCCGTGCAGCGCCTGGTAGAGGTTGCCGTCGGCGTCCACGGCGATCGAGTCGGTCTGGGCGATCCCCCCGTCGACGCGGACGGCGGTGTGCTTGGACGTCACTCCTCCCTTGTCGTCGATACGGAGGTAGGAGATCCGGTTCTGGGTGAGTTCGCTGATCCACAGGCCGCGGTAGTCCGCGTCGAACGAGATTCCGTTCGTCGCGGCCAGGCCGTCGGCCAGGGTGGTCGCCTTCGTGCCGTCACGGTCGATACGCACCACACGCCCCTGCGCCTCGCCCTCGGACAGCCCGCGTGAATCGGAGACGTAGAGATGGCCGGCCTCGTCGAAGGCGATGTCGTCGGGGTTCATGCGCGCGCCGTCGACCTCACCGGTGAAGAACGTCCGCGGATCGCTTCCGTCCGGGGCCAGGCTCACGACCTCGCCGTGGGCGTAGTCGGTCAGATAGAGGCGGCCGTCGTACGGGCTGAACTGCGCCGAGGTGTAGGCGCCACGGCTGTCGGTGTGGAGCGCGCTGGACGTCTTCTTCCGGACGTCGACGCGCATCACCTTGGGCTTCCCGGCCGGGGCGGTGACGTCGACGACGATCAGCTTGCCGTTCCGGTCGAAGGTCGGGCCCTCCAGCAAGGTCATCCCGGTCTCCTTGTGCACCTGCGTCAGCTGCATGACCTCGTGCGCGCGAATGGTCCGGTCCGTGCCTGCGGAGGCGGTCCGGCCACCGGGTTCGCCGGTTTCCGTGCCGCATCCCGTGAGGGTCAGTGTGCCGAGCGCAGCGAACACGGCGAGGGGCCGGATCAGGTGTCGTCGCATGGGGGGAATCACTCTTCCTGTTCGGTCGGGTGCGTCACGGGTGCGGGGGCCGACAGTCGGGAGGCCGGGTCCGCCCGAGCGCGAGGGAGCCGCTGGCCGGAAGTCGACGGACCCCCGCGACACAACCGGACATCACTGTCCGGTTGTTGTTACCGTAGCGGACGGCCGTTCACTCCGGGGCGGCCGGACAGGCAGGATCGAGGTCCCCCACATGACGACCCCTCACGCATCCGTTCCCGAGGAACTCATCGCCCTGAGGCAGCGCTACCGCCTCGAGCGCGAGCGGCGGGTGAGGCCCGACGGGGCCGGCCAGTACCGTGACACGGAAGCCGAGTTCGGCTACTACGCCGCCGACCCGTACACCGCGGAGCCGGCCGAGCGCGCCCCTCTCCACGACACCGTCGACGTCGCGGTGGTCGGGGGTGGATTCGGGGGCATCCTCGCCGGTGCGCGCATACGGCAGCGAGGCGTGCGGCGTGTGCGGGTCGTCGAGAAGGGCGGCGATTTCGGAGGCACCTGGTACTGGAACCGGTACCCGGGCATCCACTGCGACATCGAGTCGCACGTGTACCTGCCGATGCTCGACGAGACCGGATACGTCCCGGAGTGGAAGTACGCCCCCGGTGAGGAGATCCGTCGCCACGCCGTGCGGATCGCCGAGAAGTCCGGCCTCTACCCGGACGCCCTGTTCTCCACCGCCGTCACCTCACTGACCTGGGACGAGGACTCGGAGACGTGGATCGTGGCCACCGACCGCGGCGACGAGTTCCGGGCGACCTACGTCGTCACCGCCACCGGCACCCTCTCCGAGCCGAAACTCCCCGGCATCCCCGGCATCGAGGACTTCACGGGCCACACCTTCCACACGTCGAGGTGGGACTACGCGTACACCGGAGGCACCCCCGACGGGGGCATGACCGGACTCGCGCGTCAGCGTGTGGGGATCGTGGGCACCGGGGCCACCGGCATCCAGGTCGTTCCCATGCTGGCCGAGGACGCCGGACACGTCTACGTCTTCCAGCGCACCCCCTCGACCGTCGACGTGCGCGCCAACTGCCGGACCACCGCCGCGGATGTCGGCGCCGACCGTGCGGGCTGGGCGCACGACCGCCGCGAGAACTACCTCCGTATCGTCTCCGGTGAGACGGCCGAGCGGGATCTGGTGGCCGACCGCTGGACCGCGTCCGCAGGCCTTCTGGAGAAGCTGCTTCCCAGCTTCCGCCGGCAGGGCGACCGCGAGGCCTTCGAAGCGGCCTACGAGCTCGCCGACGCGGCCAAGATGAACGAACTGCGCGCCCGTGTCGAGGAGACCGTCGCCGACCCGGACACCGCGGAAGCCCTCAAGCCCTGGTACCGGTACGCCTGCAAGCGCCCCACCTTCTCCGACGCGTACTACCCGGCGTTCAACCGGGACAACGTCACCTTGGTCGACACGGCCGACACCCACGGCATCGAGCGCATCACCGAGAACGGTGTCGTGGTCGGCGACACCACCTACGAACTCGACTGCCTGATCTTCGCCACGGGCTTCTCCGTGGGGGCCTCCGGCATCACCTCCGGCAAGCTCCCCGTGCACGGCCGAGGAGCCACCCAACTCCTGCACGCGTGGGCGAAGGAGGGTCCCCGCACCCTGCACGGCTTCACCAGCAACGGTTTCCCCAACCTGATCCAGATGGGGTCCCTCCAGAACGCCAGCAGCGTCAACTTCACGCACATCCTCGACGAGCAGGCCGTCCACGCCGCCGCGCTCGTCGCGGCCGCCGAAGCCGAAGGCGCCCTGATCGAACCCTCCCGGGAGGTCCAGGACGCCTGGATCGCCGTCCTGGCCGAGGGCGCTCCCGACCACGAGTGGTTCCACGCCGACTGCACCCCCGGCTACTACAACCGTGAGGGGCGCGGCCGGCCGAACGGCCCGATCGCCTACCCCCACGGTGCGTTTGCCTTCCATGAACTCCTGGCGCGATGGCGGAAGGAGTCCATGGCCGAGGTCCTCCGGGCCAGGACCGCCGCTCGCGGCTAGTCGGGCCGCGAGGCCCGGGGCGGCTGTGGCGGTGCCACGCCGGCGCGCGATTCGGGCAGTGCCGGATCACGGTTGCGCACAGAGCCGGAACTATGGCTTCCGTCACAGCCAACGCGATCTTGTCCTGATGAGATCGCCGGATGCTCGGTCTCCTCCTCCGCCTCCTGCCCTTCTGGGTGCGTGAGCCCTTGTTCATCGTGATCGGCTCCGTCTTCGGCGTACGCATCATGTATCTGGCCGTCCGCGACGAAGCATGGGTGCCCGGGGCCATCGGTGTGGCGTTCCTGCTGGCCACCGCAGTGCGCGTCCACACGGTGGTCCGGGCTGTGCGCGCACGCCGGAACCCGGCTCCTGCGGTCTCCGCGGACGGGGCGGTGTCCGACGCCGTCGTCCGGTCGCAGTCGCAGCCGCAGGGTCCGGCGGGACAGCGTCCCGCCCCTGCGGCTCCCCGGAAGGAACCCAACGCGTGGGGCCAGGCCGTCGCGGCCGTGGCCGTGTTCGCGGCACTCGGGGCAGCACTGTGGCTGGGGCCGAATCTGCTGCCCTCCGGTGACAACAGCAGCCCGCGGTCCCCCTCGTGCCCGAGCGGGGAGGACGAGGAGCTGCCGAGTGCCTACACGGGGGCGTCCCGGGCTGTCACCGGCGGCCAGCTGTGCGAAGCACTGAACAGGACCGACCTCGCCCGACTCCTCGGAACGCCCACGGAGACCGCGACCGTGGTGTCCGGCACCAGCGACACCGCTCTCCTGACCGACGGGAAGGTCGCCCGACCGGAGGCCGAGGTCCGGTTCGACACCTACACCGTGAACGTGTCGGCCACCTACAACGAGCTGTCGATCGCCCAGTACGTGAAACTGATGGAGTTCGGGGAGGAGACGGACGTCAAGACGCTCTCGGTCCTCGGCCGGCCCGCGGTTCTCTCCTCGGACCACACCATGTCCGTCGACCTCGGCCTCGGGAGCGGCGGATCCGGCGGACCTGTCGGGCAAGGCCCTCCGGCCAGGACGCTGACCGTGGCCCTCGACGGGAAGGACCCGGGCGGCTACTACGAGATCACCGTGTGGAGCACGTCCGGAGCCCTCCCGGACGACGGCGCGCTCGTCGACATCGCCGAGACAGTCCTTCCGGCGGTCCCCGAACAGGCGGTGTGACGAGCCGCTCGCGAAGCACGTCGCGTCCACGACGGTCCGTCATGGACCGGCACCCGCCCGCCGTCCCGATGTCAGTGGTCCCCCGTAGCGTTCTCCTTGTCGGACACGGTGCGGACGGAGCGCCGGGTTCATCTCGTCGAGGGGACTGTCATGCCGCGTACCACCACGTATCTCGAGCTGTCGCAGGACGGCGCGGGGGCGCACAAGTTCTACGAGGTGGCCGTGGAGGGGACAGAGGTCACCGTGCGCTACGGGCGCATCGGCGCGGACGGCCAGTCACAGACCTCGGCCTTCCCCTCCGAGGCGAAGGCGCAGGCCGCGGCAGCCAAGAAGATCGGCGAGAAGGTCCGCAAGGGGTACGCGCCGGCGGTCCGAGGGCAGCGTGCCGCACGGGCGGTGACGCGCCGTCAGGTCACATCGGCGCCCTCCACCGCCCGCGCCGTGGCGCCCGTGCTGTGGCGGTTCAGGACCGGCCAGGCGGCCTTCGGCATCCACGTCGGCGAGGACCGCTGCTGGGTGGGAAATCAGGCGGGTGACGTCTACACCGTCAGCCACGGCGGTGAGGTCCTGGCCCACTACAAGCTGCCCGACGGCGTCAAGTGCCTGGTGGCGGACGACTTCTGGATATACGCGGGGTGCGACGACGGCAAGGTGTACGACCTCTCCTCGAAGCTTCCGTTCGCGGCGTACGACATCGCTGCGGACGTGGACATCTTCTGGCTGGACATCCGCGAAGGTGTGCTGAACGTCTCCGACCGCGCGGGAGGTCTGACGGTCATCGACCACGAGGACGAGTACCAGTGGGCGCGCAGGTCCACCGGGGAGCACGGCTGGATGGTGCGCGCCGACGAACGGGCCGTCTACCACGGACACCACCAGGGCGTCACGGCCTACGCGCCGGACGGCTCGGGGGAGCTGTGGCACACCCCCACTTCGGGACAGGTGCTGTTCGGCTGGCAGGAGGACGACTCGGTGTACGCGGGCACCGCGCGCAACGTCGTGCAGCGGCTGTCCAAGGCGACAGGCGTGGTGGAGGCGACCTTCCGCTGCGACACCGCCGTGTACGCGTGCGCGACCGCGCCCGGTGGCCGCTTCGTCTTCGCGGGCGACAGCTCGTCTTCGGTGTACTGCTTCGACGCGGACGGCACACGTCTGTGGAAGCTCGGCACGGGCGGTGGATCGGCCCTGTCCATGCAGTTCTTCGAGGACAAGCTGTACATGGTCACCACGGACGGATCGCTGGTCTGCCTCGACGCGAGCCCCGCGGCCGTCGCGGCGGCCCAGCAGGGCACGGTGCCGGTCGCCGCGGACATCAAGTCCGCTGCGGCGCTGCCCACCTACACCCCGGCGGCCACGGTCACGACCGTCACGCTGCCGCCTCCCGGCGCCGTGGTCGTGGAGTGTGTCCAGGACGCGGGCAGGCTGCGGGTCCATGTCGTCTCCGACGGCTTCGAACCCTCCTGGAACGTGCAGTTCCCGCGAGCGATGCGCCAGCCGGGGGCGCGCTATGTGGTCGACGCCCTGCATCCCGCGGAGGCGGGTTTCTACCGGGTGCGGGGCGAGATCAGGCGGCTGGTCCGATGAGCGGGTTCCGGCCCGGCTCCCGCCCCTCCGCCCGGTCCCTGCGAGACCTGGACACCGTGGTCCGTCCCGTCCCGCCCCGGTCGGCGGGCCCGACTGAGCCGGCCCGCCCGACGTCCCGCTACAAGCCGGGGGTGCGCAGGTAGTGCCAGGTGGTCGGGCCGACGACACCGTCGGAGCTGATGCCCCTGGACGTCTGGAAGCGCCGCACAGCGGATTCCGTGCCGGCCCCGAACTGGCCGTCGACACCGCTGGACCCTACGGAGAAGCCCTTGAAGACCAGCAGCGCCTGGAGCTCCTGGACCTTTGCCCCCGAGTCGCCGCGGTCCGCGTAGGTGTTGCTGAGGTGGTAACCGCAGTAGTACCCGATGAAGTCCAGGAGTCTGCACGACACCGCGGCCGCCGTCCTGGTCTCCACGGGTGCGGCCGTGGACACCCCTGCCGCCGGTACCGAGAGCACGCCGACCAGGCCGATGGTGCAGACCGTCTTCCCCCACCGCATGAGCGGATCCTTCCGATCGAGGCCGATTCGCCTCCACTGTCGAGAAGGCCGGCGGAATGTGGCAGCGGCAAGGAGCAGAATGGCGAGAAAGGGCCGGGACGTGTCCGGAGGCCACCTCTTGCGCCCCGCGCACGGGCCTGGGTGACCACCGAGGTGGAGCAGAGCGGGAGCTGACCGGACCCGCGACTCGTTGTAAAGTAGGCAAACAGCACTTGACCTGCAAAAAAGCAGGCAGGGAGCCTACAGCCAGGAGCGCCTCGATGATGCGTACCATGTTCAAGTCCAAGATCCACCGGGCCACCGTGACCCAGGCCGACCTGCACTACGTGGGTTCCGTGACGGTCGACGCCGACCTGATGGACGCCGCGGACCTGCTTCCCGGCGAGCTCGTCCACATCGTGGACATAGACAACGGCTCCCGGCTCGAGACGTACGTCATCGAGGGGGAGCGCGGATCCGGTGTCATCGGGATCAACGGCGCCGCCGCCCACCTGGTGCACCCCGGTGACCTGGTCATCCTCATCAGTTACGCCCAGGTCGACGACGCCGAGGCGCGTGCCCTGGTGCCGAGCGTGGTGCACGTCGACGCCGCGAACCGGATCGTCGCCCTCGGAACGGATGTCTCGGCACCCGTGCCGGGCACACGCACCGAGCGCAGCCCGCAGGCCGTCCCCGCACGGACCTGATCCGCGGAGGTCGCCGCACCTCGGTCGTACGACTCCAGCCGTACGACTCCAGCCGTACGGCTCCGGCCGTGCCATCCCGGCGGGTGGGAGGCACGGCCGTGCGGCCGCTCGTCGCAGGAGTCGCAGCAGGTACGTATGGACTCGGCAGGCGAGGGCAGCCGCACGGGGAGACGGTGGAGATGAGATCCACTCGTTCGGATCCGTTCGTCCGGATCCACCCGTCGCGTTCGTGTTGGAGGACCGAGATGACGCACCCGAATCCCGACCCCGTACCGCCCGCGCCGACGCCCCCGCCCGTTCCGGGGCCGCCGACACCCGTGCCCTCGCCGCCCCCCGTTCCGCCGGGGCCGGTGCCGCCCGGTCCCGCACCCGACCCCATTCCGCAGCCGCCGAACCCGAACCCCGAGCCCGTACCCGAGCCGGAGCCCTCGCCCGCGCCTGCCGGGTGACAGGAGGCTCCTACGGTTGCGCCCGCAAGTCCCTCAGCGCGTCGGCGTGGCGCAGTCCGCTCTCCGCCGCCACCGAGTCCAGTGACTGCGCCTCGCGCACGGGGGCGAACCGGAGGCCGCCGCTACCGCCCGCGAAGCCGTACACCGCAGGCCGGGGCAGGCTGTTGTAGCTCCAGGGGGTGGAGAAGTAGTACGCCCCCGTGTCGTACAGGATCACGAAGTCGCCCTCGTGGAGTTCGGGCAGTTCACGGGCCTGGGCCACGAGGTCCCCGGCGAAGCAGCAGGGCCCCGCGATGTCCTGGACCATCGTCCGTCCGCTCCGGGGGTTGCCTTCTCCGTCGAAGGCGCCGACCCGGAGCGGCCAGGCGTCGGGCATGAACACCGTGCGGGTGGCGACCTGTGCCCCCGCGTGGGTGAGCGCGATGCGGCGCCCGCCGGCCTCCTTCGTGTACTCGACCCGTGCCCCGATGAAGCCGTTCTTGGCGAGCAGCGACCTGCCGAACTCGGTGACCAGCTCGTAGCGCCCGTCGAACATCCCCGGAGCCGCGGCGCGGAGCGCCGTGACGTACTCCGCGAAGGCGGGACGGCTCTCGTCGTCGGAGAAGTTGACCGGCAGACCGCCCCCGATGTCCATGCCGGTGATCCGGCGCGTGCCCAGTACCTCGTTGATCTCCTCGGCGAGCCCGTACGTCTCCGCGATGCCCGCGGCGATGAGCTCCAGCGAGCACCCTTGCGAGCCGACGTGGGCGTGCAGTCTGGTCAGCCAGGGACGCTCGGCGAAGGTCTGGACGACACGCTCCCGTGCTCCGGGGTCCCGCAGGGCCACGCCGAACTTGGAGGTGGCCGTCGCCGTGCTCATGGCACCGATCGAACCGCCTCCCACCTGCGGGTTCACGCGCAACCCGAGAACGGACGGCGAGCCGGGCGAGCGGAGTTCCTCGATGCGCCTGATCTCACCGAAACTGTCCGCGTTCACGGCGACACCGAGGGCCAGCGCCAGTCTCAGCTCGGCCCGGGTCTTGGCGGGCGAGTCCAGGACGATGCGCGCCGGAGGGAAACCGGCCTCCACCGCGAGCCTCAGTTCGCCCGGGCTCGCCACCTCGCAGCCCATGCCGCAGTCCGCGAGCAGCCGCAGTACCGGGACCAGCGAGGCCGCCTTCGCCGCGAAGGTGTGCAGCACCCGTACGCCCGGCTCGGCGGCGAAGGCCGCCCGCAGCGCGTCCACGGAGTCGCGTATGCCGTCGGCGTCCAGGAAGCCCGCGAGGGGGCGCTGCTCGCCCAGCAGCCCCTCCGCCACCGCGAGACGGAGTGCCTCGGCGAATCTGGCGGAACGCGCCGGGCGGAGTGGTCCCCGAGCGGCCGGGGAGGGTGGCGGTGTACGGCTGGTGTCGTTGATGGGAGCCTCGCAGGTCGGCTTGGTGAGAGCCGCGCGGGTCGGCGCTCTCAGGCGATGAGGGACACGACGGCCTCGGGCGCCGGCATCCGGAAGGTGAACGGCTGGTGGAAGTGGAGCCGGGTGCTTGTCGCGTCGTGGTCCAGATACCCGATGGACAGGTCCTGTCCCAGGCACAGCTCGACATCGCCGCCGCGCGTGGACAGCGGGACCCCGCCCTTCACGGCCGGCGCCCACAGGATCGGTCCGTCGAGCTGCCGGGCCGGATGGGTGGCGACCGGGTAGCCGTGGTCGGAGGCCCCGGTCGCCTCGGCGCCCAGCAGCAGCCGATTCGGCCCGTCGACACCCGCCGGCCGTAGGCGGTTGAGGGCCTGGCTCACCGCGGTCGGACAATCCCGCGCGTCCGCGGGCAGCGGCAGCGGGGGGTGTGAGGAACCGTCCGGCAGGCCGGTGGCGCCGTCTGCGGCGTGGCATTCCCCGCCCGGCTCGACCGTCGCGACCAGGACCACCGCGGCACCGGTCAGCCGCGCCACGACGGGCCGGACCACGACAGGTTCCCGTACGGCGTCGGACATACGCGCCCTCCGTGGGTGGTGGACGTGGCTCCCTGCCACTTACCCACATCGCGTTCCCGGCCGCACCCCGGCCCGGCCCGGCCGGGCGACGCGCGACCGGCCGTTGCCGGACTCGCCCGCTGGGCGGCCACCGTGTCGCCGCGCAACACGGGACGCCGTGATCAGCGGCGGGGTGGCACCGAGGGCTCCAGGCCGGCTTCGAGGTCGTCCAGAGTCCGGCGCGCGTCGGCGATCCGGGCCCGTAGTGCCAGGATCGATTCCTCCGCGGGCGGAGGCTGCGCGGGGACGGGGCGGTCCTGCCCGGCTTCGAGGGCGCTCGCCTCCTGCAGGGAGTTGATGACGACACCGATGAGGAGGTTGACCAGGACGAACGATCCGAGCAGGACGAAGGAGGCGAAGTAAAGGATGGACCAGCGGGAGATCTCCAGCCCGGCCCGGACCGCGTCACCGAGGCCGTCGAGGGTCATGAGCAGGAAAAGGGTGAGGACCGCGCGACCGAGGGACCCGTAGTGCTCGGGATCGTCATCGGCGAAGAAGACCCAGCCGACCATGGCGTACACGTACAGCAGGAGTGCCCCGACGAGCAGGAAACTCAGTGTGCCGGGCAAGCTCTTGCCGACGGCGACGATCACGATGCGCAACTGCGGGAGGAATCGCGCGGCGCGCAGCACCCGGGCCAGGCGCAGGAGCCGGAGCACGGTGGCGTTCTCGCGGGCGAACGGCACGAAGGCCACGGTGACGACGAGCAGGTCGAAGACGTTCCACGGGTCGCGGAAGAAGTCTCCGGGGCGGTCGGCGTGGGCGGCGGCGCGCAGCAGGATCTCGGCGGTGAAGGCCGCGAGGAAGAGATGCTCGGCAGCCTTCAGGGCCGCGTGCCACTGGTGTACGACGCCGGTGTAGGTCTCGACGCCCAACAGCGCGGCGTTGGCTGTGATCAGGCAGAACACGGTGGTGGTGAACGCGCCGGAGTCCACGACGCGGCGGCTGTGTGCGGCGAGCCTGCGCCGTAACCGCGCGGCGGTCCGTTCGGACATGGGGTGAGTCGTTTCCTCGCAGACCTGCTCCAGCTCCAACAGATGTGGATCTTAGAGGATGCAGGTGTCCGGCCGGGCTGCCGGCCGGATTCCGCTGTCTCCGCGGGGTGCCGGTCAGCTCTCGACCTCGCTCCTGTCGCCGCCCCAGAGGGTGTGGAAGGTGCCGTCGCGGTCGACGCGGTGGTAGGTGTGCGCGCCGAAGTAGTCGCGCTGGCCCTGGGTGAGGGCGGCGGGGAGGCGTTCGGCGCGCAGCGAGTCGTAGTAGGCGAGGGTGGTGGCGAAGGCGGGGGTGGGGACGCCCTGGGTGACGGCGGTGGCGATCACGCTGCGCCAGTCGTCCTGTGCCGCGGCGATCTCCTCGGCGAAGCCCTTGTCGGAGAGGAGGCTCGGCATCCGGGGCTGCGCCTCGTAGGCGCTGGTGATCCTGTCGAGGAAAGCGGCCCGGATGATGCATCCGCCGCGCCAGATCGCGGCGACCCTGCCGAGGTCGATGTTCCAGTCGTACTGCTCGCTGCCCGCCGCGATCTCGTGGAAGCCCTGGGTGTAGGCGACGATCTTCGAGGCGTACAGCGCCTGCTCGACCTGGTCGGCGAAGGCCGCCGCCTCGTCCTTGCCGAGTGGGCGGGCGGTCGGCCCGGCCAGGTGGCGTGAGGCGGCACGGAGAGCGGCGTGGCCGGACACCGAGCGGGCGAAGACGGCCTCCGCGATGCCCGATACGGGAACGCCCAGGTCGAGGGCGATCTGCACGGTCCAGCGGCCGGTCCCCTTCTGCTCCGCCTGGTCGAGTACGACATCCACGAAGGGCTTCCCGGTCGCCGCATCGGTGTGGGAGAGCACGTCCGCGGTGATCTCGATGAGGTAGGAGTCCAGGCGCCCGGTGTTCCAGGTGCGGAAGATGTCCGCGATCTGCGCGGGGGAGTAGCCCGCCACGTCACGGAGCAGCTGGTACGCCTCGCCGATGAGCTGCATGTCCGCGTACTCGATACCGTTGTGCGCCATCTTCACGAAGTGCCCGGCGCCGTCCGGCCCGATGTGCGTCACGCACGGCGCGCCGTCCTTGGCCTTGGCGGAGACCTGCTCCAGCATCGGGCCGAGTGAGTCGTAGGACTCCCTGCTGCCGCCCGGCATGATGCTCGGCCCGTCGAGCGCACCCTCCTCGCCGCCGGAGATACCGGTTCCGACGAAGTGCAGTCCCCGCTCGCGCAGTTCCCGCTCCCGGCGCCGCGTGTCCGCGAAGTGCGCGTTGCCGCCGTCGATGATCACGTCGCCGGGTTCCAGGAGAGGCGCGAACTCCGCGATCACCGCGTCCGTGGCCTCTCCGGCCTTCACCATGACGACCAGGCGTCGTGGCCGCTCCAGGGCCGCCACGAAGTCCTCGGCGCTCTCGGTGGCGATGAAGTCGCCCTCGTCGCCGAACTGTTCGACGAGTTCGCGGGTACGCGCGGCCGTGCGGTTGTGCAGAGCGACCGTGTATCCGTTGCGTGCGAAGTTGCGGGCCAGGTTCCGTCCCATGACGGCAAGTCCTGTGACACCGATCTGCGCTGTGCTGCTCATCGTTGCTCCGCCCGCTTCCGGTCTCGTGGTCCCCGGCGGTTCGGCCGACCGCCGGGATGGAACGCGCTCCCGACCTTATGAGGTACGGACGATCGGCGACCGGGACGCTGCCACGGTGTCGCCGCCGTCCCCCGAACGGCTGTCGGCTTTCCGAGGCGACGCCGCTGTGCCGGATCCTTTCCCCGGCGTACCGGACCGGCGGGAGTCACGGTGTCCGTACGCCCCCCTCGCGCGGCCGGGACCCCGCGCGCAGCAAGGGGAGCACCTGGTCGCCGATCCGGCTGATCTCCTGCTGGTAAGGGGTGTCGGAGAGGATGAAGTGGGTGATGCCGAGCTTGCGGTAGCCCTCCAGGGCGGTGGCGACGTCGCCGGGTGAACCGACCAGCCAGGTGGTCGCCGCCCCGGCGGCCCCGTACCTGCCCGGCGTCGTGTAGAGGCAGGTGTCGAGGACCTCGCCCCGCGTGGCGAGGTCGAGGAGCCGCCGCTGTCCCACCGCCCCCCGGTGGCCTGTCCAGGCGGCTCCGTCGGAGGCGGCCAGGGCGGCGACCTTCTCCTCGGCGGCCTGCCACGCCTCCTCGGTGGTGTCACGTACCAGCGTGGTGATCCGCAGTCCGTACTCCAGGGGCTTGTGCCTGCGTCCCACTTCCCCGCTCAACGCCCGCAGACGCTCGATGCGTCGGGCGACTCCGTCGAGTGGCTCGCCCCAGAAGAGCTGGACGTCCGCCTCGGCCGCCGACACCCGTTCGGCGGCCGGGGAGGCGCCGCCGAAGTAGAGCGTGGGGTGTGTCCTCCCGCCGGCCGCGTACGGACGGGGCGCGACCGTGGAGCCGGTGACCTGGAAGAACTCGCCGCTGTACGTGACGTTCTCCTCGGTCCACAGGCGGCGCAGGAGGTACAGGAACTCCCGTGTCCGCGCGTACCGCCGGGCCGGTTCGACCGTCGTGTCGCCGTAGGCGCCGAGGTCGTCCGCTCCGCTGACGATGTTGAACAGGGCCCGGCCGCGGCTGAGCTGATCGAGGGTGGCGGCCGCCCCCGCGAACTGGGCGGGCTGCCAGTAGCCGGGACGCACCGCGATCAGGGGCTCGAACGTCGTGGTGCGCGCGGCGAGCGCCGTGGCCACCGTGAAGGTGTCCGGGCGCCCCCAGCCGGTGCCGAGCAGCGCGCCGCTCCAGCCGTGTGCCTCCGCGGCGTGTGCGAGGGCGGTCGAGTACTCGACGGACCCCCAGCCGGCTGTCGTGTCTGCACCCCGGTGCCCCGGCTCGACGGTGTTGGGGATGTACCAGAGGAACTTCGGGCTCATCGCGTCTTCCGATCGCTGGCGGCCCCCGGGCCGGAGCGCGGCAGGCCGGGACGGTGGTGGGGGAGGGAAGGGGCGCCGAGCGGGGCGGGACCGTCGCCCCTGTCCCGGGCCCCACGAGGGCCGGCTGTGCCGTGCCGGGTCGGCCGGCGGACAAGAAGGAGCGGTGCGACGGGACCGTGCCGCTCGGGGATCCACGGCGCCCGATCCGCACAGGTCGGCGGAGGGGGATCAGCGGTGGGGGAGCGGAGGCCGCGGGGGCAGGAGCGGGGTGAAGGTCAACACCCGGTGCCGGCAGCGCGGAGGAGGTGGCGACAGCGCTCGCTGAGCAGGGGCTGAACCTCGTCCATGCGGTCGAGTCTCGGTGGGGCCGTCGGGATTGTCAATGAGATCCCGCGCCTTCCGGAGGGCCGCGGAAGCCGGGGTGGGGCGGCGGGCGACCCCGGCAGCGGGAATGGCGCGGTCCGGTCCGGCCGCACGGCAACGCTTGACCTTGACACGATGACAAGGTCTTCGGTGTGGCTGAAGGAGGTGGCCGGATGACCACGCAGAAGCAGGACGGAGCCACGACCCGAGCTCTTCAGGGGCTCGGGGACCCTCGTCCGTCCGTAAGGCTCCGGGCGGCGCTGGCCGTCGGTACGAGCCCTGACCCGCGCTTCGTCGGCATGCTCGTCGAACGATGCGCGGTGGAAACGGAGTTCCATGTGCGCGACATGCTCACCTGGGCGCTCACCCGCCACCCGGCTCCGGTGACGGTGCCGGTACTCGTCGAGGAGGTCCGCGCGGAGCGCGCGCAGGCACGGAGCCAGGCGTTGCACACGCTGTCCAAGATCGGGGACCGCCGGGCCTGGCCCGCGATCACCCGAAAGCTCCTGTCCGACGCCGACGACGAGGTCGTCCGGAGCGCCTGGCGCGCAGCGGTCGTGCTCGTCCCGGAGGGTGAGGAGCACGAGTTGGCCGCAGTACTGTCGACACAGCTCGGGCGCGGAGAACGGGAGACGCAGCTGAGTCTCAGCAGGGCGCTCATGGCGCTCGGTGACACGGTCCTGCCGGTCGTGCACGCGGCGAGGACGGATCCCGACCCGCGCGTGCGGGCGCACGCGATCGCCACGGACAGGCTGGTGCGTGACCCCGACAGCCGGTTCGAGTCCGCGATCGAGGAGGCGAAGCGCGTCGTCGCCCTCGGGGTGACCGGTCAGGAGGGATGACAGGCAGTGCTGATCGGTGAGGTGGCACGGCGGTCGGGAGTCAGCGCCCGGATGCTCAGGCACTACGAGTCGCTCGGTCTCGTACGCCCGACCGGCCGTTCCGGCAACGGATACCGCGAGTACTCCGGCGACGACATCCGGCGGATCTTCCATGTCGAGAGCCTGCGGTCCCTGGGCCTCTCGCTCCGTGACGTCGGCCGTGCGCTCGAGGACCCCGGCTTCACGCCGTCCGAGCTCGTCGACGACCTCATCCTCCGGACCCGTGAACGCATCGAGTCGGAGACGGAGCTGCTCACGCGGCTTCGCCGTATCGGCGCCGCGGAGCCCGCCGACTGGCAGGACGTCCTCCAGACCGTCACGCTCCTGCACGCGCTGGGATCGACGAGCGCGGGGACGCGCCAGCGCGCGGCGCTGTCGTCGGTCGACGAGGTTCCGGTGGAGGCACTGGTCGAGGCGGTACTGGGGGAGAGTGACCAGAACGTCGCCGGAGCCCTTCGGTGGGCTCTGGCGCAATCGGGCGACAGGGGGCCGGAGCTGCTGGCGGAAGAGCTCGCGTCTCCCGCGCCCGAGGTCAGGCAACGTGCCGTCAGGTCGCTCGCCGGGATTCCGGGCGGCCGGACGACCGACCTGCTGGGAGACGCCCTCACCCACCCCGATGTCGTGGTCCGCAGGTACGCCGCGCTGGAGCTCGGGGCGCGCGGAGTCCCCGATGCCGTCCCGACCCTCGTCGACATGGTCGCCGAGGAGGCGAACGACGCCGACGCGGCCGACGTGCTGAGCGCCCTGGCGGGCAGCGCCGAGTCCGCGGAGCACATCGCTTCGAGGCTGGTCGGCCGTCTCGCCCGCGGGGTGGCCGGACCGACCGCCCGCAGACGGCTGACGGAGGCGCTCGCGGGCATCCCGGGGAGCACGGCGTCACGGGCCCTCGCGGACCTCTCCCGGGACGAGGACCGCGCCGTGGCTCTGACCGCGGCGTACGTCCTCGGGTTGCGCGAAGGGCGCTGACAGGCGCTTCCCCGGGCGCCGTCGGCCGTCGGGGACCCCCGATGCCCGGCACCGGGGGTCCCGCGGTCACCGCGCCCGATCGGCCGTGGCAGCCGCTTCGCCGTTCGCCGTGTCCACGAGGAAGCCGCCGGACTGGTGGTGCCAGAGCTTGGCGTAGGCGCCGTCGGTGTGCAGGAGCTCGTGATGCGTCCCCTGCTCGACGATGCGGCCGTGGTCGAGGACGATCAGGTGGTCCATGGCCGCGACCGTACTCAGCCGGTGCGCGACGACCAGCGCGGTCCTGCCCTCCATCAGCTGCCACAGCGCCTGCTGCACGAGGGTCTCGCTCTCGGAGTCCAGCGCGCTGGTCGCCTCGTCGAGGAGCAGGATGGGCGCGTCACGCAGGATCGCCCGGGCCAGTGCGACCCGTTGACGCTGTCCGCCCGAGAGTTTGACGCCGCGTTCCCCGACCATCGTGTCGAAGCCCGACGGGAGGTGGTCGGCGAACTCCGTGACGTGGGCCGCGTCGGCGGCGGCGCGGATCTCGGCGTCGGTGGCGTCCGGCCGGGCGAACCGGATGTTCTCACGCAGGGTGCGGTGGAACATGGCCGGTTCCTGCGGGACGTAGGCGATCAGGCTCCGCAGGTCGGACTGCCTGAGCCGGCTGATGTCCTGACCACCGATCATGATGCGGCCGGACTGGACGTCGGACATCCGCAGGAGCAGCCGGGTGAGGGTGGTCTTGCCGCCGCCGGACCGTCCGACGAGGCCGATGCGTGCTCCGCTCGGCACGTCCAGCTGGAGTCCCTCGAAGATCGGGTCGCCCCCGTCGTGGGCGAAGGTGACGTGTTCGAAGCTGATGTCCGCAGCCCGTGGGGCCAGTGGCTCGGGTGTCGCGGGGTCGAGCACGGTGGGCGGGGCCAGGAGCAGTTCGGTGAACTGCGCGGCCTCGGTCATCGAGCTCTCGAGACGGCGGTAGATCTGGTTGAACTCGAACATGATGCGGGTCGACCCGGTGTAGTAGGTGAAGGCGACCACGATCGCCTCCACGCTGCCGCCACCGGCGCCGATCCCCACGGCGAGGAGCAGGCCCAGCCCGTTGGTGAGCACGGACAGGGGTGCCACGAGGGTGTCGATGCGGAGGTTGCCGTAGTCCCACGAGCGCAGCGTCAGGCGTCTCGACTCCGCGACCCGTGCCCGGTGTTCGGCCGCCTCGCGCTCCTCGGCGGCGAAGGCGCGCACCGTGTCCATGTTCATCAGCGCGTCGGAGACGTGGCCCGACACGCGCGCGATGGCCTCCTCGCGCCGGTTGACCAGCTTCTGGCGGCGCCGGATGAGCGGTGCGGCGCACACCGCGGTCAGCGTGATCATCAGCAGCAGGCCGGCCACCAGCAGGGGGTCGTAGCTCCACAGGACGACCGCGCCGAACAGCAGGGGGGCCAGACTTCCGACGATGTTGAACGTGAGGGTGTCGACGAACTCCTCGAAGCGGGAGGCGAAGCTCAGCACCCTCTTGGTGAGTGATCCCGCGAAGTTGTCCTGGAAGAACGAGGCGTCCTTGGCGAACAAGGCGTCCATGCCGGTGACGTAGAGGTGCTCGATGCCGCGGGCGTCCACGCGGTTGAGGCAGTGCAGGCCCGCCCGCCACATGGCCTCGGCCAGGAGCAGTACCGCGGCGAACACCCCGACGTAGGGGAGGGCCTCACGCACGCCGACGGCCCCGTCCTCGGCGATACGGCCGACGAGCTTGGCGACGACGAGCGGGGCGACGTAGGTGATCCCGATGTTGCCGAGCGCCGGAAGTGCGAGTGCGAACACCGAGAGTCCGCGCTGGCGGGACAGTTCCCCCAGGTAGTGGCGGAGTGCGAGCCGGACCGGTCCGTTGCCCGGCCCGGTGCCGTGAGACTGCTGCGATCCCATGCCGACCTCATGTCGTTTCGCGGGCAGTTGCCCCGGACCCCGCCGCGGCCGGCGGAGGCGCGGCGCCGCGCAGGCGGAAGCGCTCGACGCGCGACTGCGGCAGGAGATCCGGAAGCCACGAGTCTCCCGTGGCCGGGGGCTCGGCGTCCAAGCGTTTTCGGGGAGCACGGGCAGCACGACGGCGCGTTCCGGCCGCTCCGCCGACGGGTCCCACACCCTGGTGCGCCGCGTGCACGGGGGCGGGCACGCGGGAGCCTCACGTGCTCGGGCCACCGGTCGCGGGCGGGTGCGTGCGGGCTCACGCGTACGCGTACGCGGGCGGGCGCACCGGCAGGGGCCCTCGGAGAAGGGGGAGAGGGGCAGGCGCACCCGGCGGGCGGTCCGGGCCGCGGGCCGGGGCCGTCAGCGGACCGGTTCCTCCCCGAACGGGTACGTCTCCTCGGGGATCAGGTGCATCGCGGCCTCCTCGGCGGACGCCGCCGCGCCGTCGATGCCGACATCCTGGGCGGTGAGGGTGGAGGGCACATGCCCGTCGCCCTCCTGCGTGAGTCTGCCCGCCCGGTCCGTCCCCACCTCGGTGTCGTACAGCTCCCCGTCGCCGTCCGCCAGGTCGCCAGGACCGTCGGGGACGGGTTCGTCGCCCTCGGGGACCTCCCTGGTCAGACGGTGGTCGAGGGATTCGCCCGTGTGCTGTTCCGAGGCCGTGGTGCCCTCGTCGTCGACCGCCCAGGGCCGCTCCGGCGGGGAGTAGCCCTCGTCCAGGACGTCGGCGAGCCCGGACGTGTCCAGGGTGTCCTCCAGATCCAGCAGGTCGGCGGGGTCCGAGGCCTCCGGCTCCTGCGGCTGGTAGACGTCGTCCCCCCGGTCGCTGTCGGTCATGGCGTACCCCTTCCTCCGGGTCCCCCTGTATGCAATTCCACTCCGGTCCGGCGAGTGACGCAACGGAAGCCGTTTCCCGGCAGAAGTGACGCTGTTTTAGATGACAATGAAAACGATTGTCGATAGCGTGTGTGCGGCCGGGCCGGGAGCCCCCGGAAAAGGGTGGTTCCTGCCTGTCCGTGTGCCCGACATCCGTGCGAGAAGGGGGAGTTCATGGCTCATCTGTTGGTGGTCGAGAGCTGGGTCGGATCGATGAGCAGACTGCTGCCGCGGGCCCTGGGGGAGGGAGGACACCACTTCACCTTCCTCACCCGCGATCTGCAGCACTACCTCCGGGCGGCGCCGGAGGGCACGGACCATCCGCTGCTCACCGCCCGTAACGTCGTCACGGCGCCCACCAACGACCTCGGCGCACTGCTTCCGCAGGTCGAGCGGCTGCACGAGGCCCTGCGCTTCGACGGGGTGGTCACCTCCTGTGACTACTACCTGCCGACCGCCGCTCGGATCGCGGGCCTGTTGGGCCTGCCCGGGCCGTCGGCCGAAGCCATGGAGAAAGCCTGCCGCAAGGACGCCACCCGGCGCGTCCTCGGCGCCGCCGGCGTGCCCGGACCCCGCTTCGCCGTCTGCGCGGACGGGGCGGAGGCGGCCGTGGCCGCCCACGACCTCGGCTATCCCCTGGTCGTCAAGCCGGTGGACCTCTGCGCGGGCATGTTCGTGCGCCGGGTCGACGACGAGGACCAGCTGGCCGAGGCGTGCGCGGCTCTCGCCGCCTTCCCGTACAACGCCAGGGGACAGCGGCGTACGCCCCACGTCCTGCTGGAGGAGTACCTCCGAGGCCCCGAGGTGAGCGTCGAGACCGTGACCTGCAAGGGCGTCGCCCACGTCGTCGGAGTCACCGACAAGAGCGTCGGCGGAGCTCCGGCCTTCGTCGAGACCGGTCACATGTTCCCGGCCGCCCTCTCTCCGGACGATCTCGCCGCAGCCACCGGCACCGCGCTGAGCGCCGGCGCGGCGCTCGGTCTCGACGACGTCGTGGCGCACACCGAGATCAAACTGACCGAGGACGGCCCCAGGGTGGTGGAGGTCAATCCCCGTCCCGCGGGCAATCGCATCACCGAGCTGGTCCGCCACGTCACCGGGATCGACCTCGCCGCCGCCTGCGTCGACGTGGCACTCGGCCGGGAACCCGACCTGCGCCCCCGCGACACCGGTACGCGGAGCGCGGCCATCGGATTCCTCATGCCCGGCCGCGCGGGAACCCTCGCGTCCGTCGAGGGCGCCGACCGTGTCCGCGACGCCGACGGTGTGCTGGAGGTCCAGACCGCGGAACCGGGGCGCACGGTCGAGGCGGCGGACAGCAACAACGCCTACCTCGGCCACGTCATGGCCGGCGACGCCACCGGACTCGGCGCGCGGGACCGCGTGGAGACACTGCTCGCGGAACTGCGCCCTCGGCTGGTGCGCTCATGACGACGACCTCGCACCCGCCCGCCCTCTGCTTCGACGCCCTCCTCGACCAGGCCCTGCGGGGTGAACTCGGCCCGGACCCCTCGGCCCGCCGCATCTCGGTGGCCTTCACGACGTCCCAGGCCGTGCGGCACGACGGACGACGTGGCGGATACCGCAACGAGGTCCTGAGCCTGCGCCTGGGGCGCGCGGTCGGCTCGTGCGCGGTGGAACCCGGGGCCCTTCCCGCCGGGGCCGTCGAGGACTGCGCCGGTGCCGACGTCGCCGGGCTGCTCGCCCATCCGCTGCTGCCCGTCCGGGTCGCCGCCCTGGACGCCTACCTGACGGACGTCACGCCCCATGCCCCGCACCACGGGGCGCAGCCGGTGACCGTGCCCGCCGGAAGCTCGCTCGAACGGTCGCAGGCGCGTGCCACCGCTGTCGTCGACCTGCTGGAGGTGCCGCCCGGCGGCACCGTCCTGGTCGTCGGCGTCGTGAACTCGCTCCTGTACGAACTGCGTTCGCGCGGCCTCACCGTCGTTCCCTGCGACCTGAAGGGAGGCACCACCGACTGGGGGGAGCCCATCGGCACGGACGCCCTGCAGGAGATCGAACGCTGCGACGCGGTGCTGGCCTCCGGCATGACCCTGGGCAACGGGACCTTCGACGCGCTGCGCGGGAGCGCCCTGAGGCACCGTAAGCCCCTCGTCATGTTCGCCCAGACCGGCAGCGCGGTGCTGCCCCGGTTCCTGGGCGCAGGTGTATCCGCGGTGTGCGCCGAGCCGTACCCCTTCTTCTGGCTCGACGGCGGACCCGGCACCATCCACCGCTACCGCGCGGGCGACAGCGGTCACGGCACCGTCCACCGCGGCCGCCCGGACGACGGAGGCACCTCGTGACCACGGCATCCCTGCCCGCTCTCGCCCCCAACCGTGAGCTCCTCGCACTCATCGGCCGCACCCCGCTCGCCAGGATCACCACCGGACTTCCGCTGTCCCACCCGGGCTTCTGGGCCAAGCTCGAAGGACATGCCGTCGGCGGCATGAAGGCACGGGCCGCCGTGTCCATGCTCCTCGGCGCCGAGGAGCGAGGTGAACTCCTCCCCGGCGCGCCGGTGGTGGAATCGACCTCCGGCACGCTCGGCATAGGCCTCGCGTTCGCCGGCCAGGCCCTCGGACACCCCGTCGTCCTCGTCGGCGACAGCGAACTGGAGCCCTCGATGCGACAGTTGCTCCGCTCCTACGGAGCGCGCCTCGAACTCGTGGACCGTCCCAAGGCGAACGGCGGATGGCAAGGAGCCCGCCTCGACAGGCTGCACGACCTCCTGGCCCGGCTGCCCGGGGCGTACTGGCCCGACCAGTACAACAACCCCGACAACACGGCGGGTTACGCCTCACTCGCGGCCGAACTGGCCGGCCGGCTCGCCCATCTCGACATCCTCGTGTGCAGCGTCGGCACGGGAGGGCACAGCGCCGGGATCGCCGCGCCCCTGCGACGGCACTGGCCGGGACTGCGGCTCATCGCGGTCGACTCCACCGGCTCCACCATCTTCGGGCAGACCGCGGCGCCCCGGCTGATGCGCGGCCTCGGCAGCAGCATCCATCCGCGCAACGTCGCCTACGACGCGTTCGACGAGGTCCACTGGATCGGCCCCGCCGAGGCCGCCGACGCCTGCCGGCGGCTCGCCCGCGGGAACTTCGTCAGCGGCGGCTGGAGCACCGGGGCCGTCGCCCGCGTGGCCGCCTGGGCCGCCCGCACCCACCCCGGTGCCGCCGTCGCCACCGTCTTCCCCGACGGACCCCACCGCTACCTCGGCAGCGTCTACGACGACGACTTCATGACCGCCCATCGACTGGACCCGGACCTCGCGGCCGTCCGTCCCGTCGACGTACGGCACCCGCGTGTCCCGCACTCCGGAGGCTGGACCAGGTGCACCACCGTCACCGATCCGCTGGCGGACAGCATGGAGAGGCAGCCGTGAAACTGACCCAGCACACCGTGCGGCTCACCCTCACCGAGCCGCTGCGCATCTCGCGATCGACGATGACGGCCCGCGACGCCGTATGCCTCACCCTCGAACACGACGGGTCGAGCGGCCACGGGGAGGCTGTCACCAGCCACTTCTACGGCCTCGACACCCCCACCCTGCAGCGCCTCGCCGTCCGGACCGGTGAGCGGCTCGCCCGCTTCGCCGACCCGGAGACCGCCCTGCACGCCCTGCGCGCCGGCGAACTCGACGAGCCCGGCACCCCCGCCGCGATGACCGCCGCCACCGAATCGGCGCTCCTCGACCTCGTCGGGAAGCGCACCGCCACCCCCGTGCACCGCATCCTCGGGGCCGCGGCTGCGCCGAGGACCGCCACCGCCCGGACGATCTCCCTCACCTCCCCGGGGGTAGCGGCCGCCCAGGCCCGCGCACTGTCGCGCGCCGGGTTCTCCGTCATCAAGATCAAGGCAGGGGACCGGGACCACGCGACCGATCTCGACCGGGTGCGCGCCGTCCGCGCCGCCGCCCCGGCGGCCCGGCTCCTCCTCGACCCCAACGGGGCCTGGTCGGAGGCCCGGGCACGCGCGCTCCTGCCCCGGTTCGCCGAACTGGGCGTCGAAGCGGTGGAACAGCCGCTGGCCCCCGGAGACCCGGAAGCACTCGCCCGGCTCGCCGCCCGCTCGCCCGTGCCCGTCATCGCGGACGAGGACGCGGTCACCTACGAGGACGCGCGCCGGCTCGCCGGACGCGTCCACGGCATCAACGTCAAACTCGCCAAATGCGGAGGCGTCCACGCGGCCCTGCGTATCGCCGTCCTGCTCGAAGGCAGTGGCACAGACCTGATGCTGGGCTGCCTGACCGCCAGCACCCTGGGCATCGCCCCCGCCGTCCACCTCGGCGACCGCGCCCGCTGGACCGATCTCGACGGCCACCTCCTGCTGGCCCACGACCCCTGGGCCGGCATCGGAGGCGCCGACGGGTTCGTCGCGGCCGCCGAACGGCCGGGTCTCGGCGTCCACCCCCGCTCCGAAGCCCGGATCGGGAGCGCGGCCCCATGAACACATGGAACGAGATCCGCGGATTCCCGCTCGCCATCCGCCTGCTGCTCGTCAACCAGCTCGGTGTCAACACCGGCTTCTACCTGCTCGTCCCCTACCTCGCCACCCACCTCGGCGACGACCTCGGGATGTCGGCGGCCGTCGTCGGGATCGTCCTCGGCGTACGCAACCTGAGCCAGCAGGGACTCTTCCTCATAGGCGGCTCCGCCGCCGACCGGCTCGGCGCCCGCGGCGTCATCATCGCCGGCTGCGCGATACGCACCGTCGGCTTCGCCCTCTTCGCGCTCGGCGACGGTCTGCTCGTGCTGCTCGCCGCCTCCGTACTCAGCGGCCTCGCGGGCGCCCTGTTCAATCCCGCCGTCCGCACCTACCTCGCCCAGGAGGCGGGCGAACGCAGAGCCGAGGCGTTCGCCCTGTTCAACGTCTTCGCGACGACCGGCGCGCTCATCGGCCCCCTGCTGGGAAGCGCCCTGCTCCTCGTCGACTTCCGGGCCTCCGCACTCACCGCCGCCGGGATCTTCGCGCTGCTCACCGTCGCCCAGGCTCTGGTGCTCCCCGCCCGGCAGGTCCCACCGGCCACCGGCAGCGTCACCGCCGACTGGCGCGAGGCGGTCGGCAACCGCGCCTTCCTCGCCTTCGCGCTGGCCATGGTCGGCATGTTCACCCTCGAGAACCAGCTCTACCTCCTGCTCCCGGCCGGCGCACGGCACGCCACCGGGTGGGACGGCGCCGCCGGACTCGTCTTCCTGGTCGGGACGATCGCGGGCATCGCCTTCCAGCTGCGGATCACCCGCGCTCTGTCGCGACGCGGAACGCGAGGGCGCTGGATCGCCGCCGGACTGGTGCTGATGGGGCTGGCCTTCGTCCCGCCGATGCTCGTCGCCGGTACCGGTACACCCCCGGACGGGCCCCTCGACGCCACCCTGCGCGCCCTGCCCGTGCTGGCCGGAGCACTCCAGCTCCACCTGGGAGTGATGGTGGCTCAGCCGTTCGTCATGGAGCTGATCCCGGGCTTCGGGCGCAAGGAGCTGACAGGCACGTACTTCGGGATCTTCTACGCCGTCTCCGGCATCGCCGCGGCCGTCGGGAACGCGGCCGTCGGCCGGGCCATGGACGCCGCACCGGGCGGGGGAGGCAGCCCCGCCGCCCTGCTCCCCTGGGCCTGCTGCCTGGCGGCCGGACTCGTCTCGGCGGGCGCGGTGACCTGGCTGCACCGCAACGGCACCCTGCCCACGACACGTCCCGTCCCCGTGGCGGTGGCGGCATGAGGGACCGCACCGGAAACCTGCTCACCGACCACCCGGAGCTGTACGAGGCCAGGTTCCCCGACCCCGAACACCTCGCGGGGCGGTGGGCGCAGGACGTCCTGTGCCGCCACGCCGCCGGCCCCACCGTCCTCGACCTGGGCTGCGGAACCGGCCGGGACGCCGCCTGGCTCCACCGTGCGGGGCGCAGGGTCACCGCCGCCGACCTCTCCGGGACCATGCTCGCCCACGCCCGCGCACACCACCCGGGACCGGCGTACGTGACGGCCGATCTCAGCCGGTTCGATTTCGGTCAGCGGGTCTTCGACGCCGTGGTGTGCCTGGACAGTTCGCTGCTCTACTGCCACACCAACGAACAGCTCGACGGATTCCTGAGGTCCTGCCGCCGCACCCTGGTGCCCGGCGGGCTGCTGGTCGCGGAGATGCGCAACGGCGCGTACTTCCTCGGCCGGGACGAACCCCCGGCCGCGCCGTCCACGGCCCGCTTCACCTGGCACGGCACGACGTACCGCTCGACCACCGCACTGCGCGTCGACCGGGCCGCCCAGCTCCTGCGGCGCACCCGGAGCTGGACCGCCGACGACGGCAGCCCGCCCGTCGTGGAGCACTCCGCGTGGCGGCTGCTCCTGCCCCAGGAACTGCGCCACTTCCTCGCCGTCCACGGCTTCGACGTCCTCGCCCTGCACGACGGACCCGGCCCGCGCACCGAACCCGCCTGGCAGCCGGGCGCCGGAACCGGGGACACCGCCGACGGCGACCGGCTCCACCTCGTCGCCAGGAAATCCACCGGGAACCCGGCCCGGACGCCCGCCGGCGACCCGGCACACCCAGCAACAGGAGAACGACCATGACCGAATCGGCCGACAGACACGATCGCTTCCCCGGCCTGCGCAGACGCGGCTTCCTCGCAGCGGCCGGCGGAGCGGCCGGCTTCGGCGCCCTCGCGCTCGCCGGATGTTCCGGGCCCGAGGCCACCGGATCCGCGGCGGGCAAGGGGGACGGCACCCCCCGGCGCGGCGGACGGGTGCGCGCCGCCTTCGCCGGAGGCGGCGCGAGCGAGACGCTCGACCCGCATCTGGGCAACCTCTTCGCCGACGCCGCCCGGAGCAAGGCGCTGTTCGACAAGCTCGCCGACTACGGCGCCGACCTCGCAGCCGTGCCACGCCTCGCCGAGGCATGGGAGCCGAACGCCGGCCTCGACCGCTGGAACGTCACGCTGCGACAGGCGCAGTTCCACGACGGGAAGCCGGTGACGGCCGCCGACGTCCTGTACAGCTACCGCCGCATCGCCGACCCCGACAAGGCGTACCGGGCCCGCGCCTCCCTGGAACCCATCGACCTCCGGGCGAGCCGTGCGACCGGGGAGCGGACCGTCGAGTTCGTGCTGAAGCGGCCGACCGCCGAATTCCCCAACGTGATGGCCGCCTTCGGCACCTACATCGTGCAGGACGACGCCACCGGCTTCGACCGTGCGCCGATCGGCTCCGGCCCCTTCCGGTTCGTCTCCTTCGCACCCGGACGCTCCACCGTGCTACGCCGCCACGACGCCCACTGGGACGGCGCCCCCCACCTGGACGAGCTCGAATTCGTCGTCGCCAACGAGGAGTCCGCCCGGATCAACGCCCTCCTCGGCGGACAGGTCGAGTACGCGCACGAACTCAACCCCGCCACCGGGCGCGCCCACGAGAAGTCGGGCGGCATCACGATCGTCCGGCTCCGCAACAGCGCCATGCAGGCCTTCGCCATGAAGACCGATCGCCCGCCCTTCGACGACCCCCGGGTCCGCGAGGCGTTCTTCCTCCTCGCCGACCGCGAGGAACTCGTGAAAGGCGCCCTCTCCGGCGCGGGAGAGACGGGCAACGACCTCTTCGGAAAGGGATACGAGTACTACGCCGACGAACTCCCGCAGCGTGAACAGGACATCGACCGCGCCCGCCACCTCCTCCGGAAGGCCGGTGCGGAGAAGCTGAGGGTCACACTCGACACCTCGGCCGTCGCCGCCGGATTCACCGAGGCCGCCGGGATCTTCCGCGACCAGGCGGCACGCGCCGGGGTCACCGTCGACGTACGGATGGGCAGCAAGGACTCCTACTGGAAGGACATCCTCGACTCCGGCACCCTGTGCTGCTACCGGTCCGGAGCCATGCCCATCGAGTCCCACATCTCCCAGCGGCTGCTCACCGACTCCACCACCAACGCCACCAAATGGCAGGACAAGAACTTCGACGCCCTCTACCGGCAGGCCCAGTCCACCCGCGACCGTACGGCACGGGCCGCGCTCTACACCCGTATGCAGCGACGACTGCACGCCGAAGGAGGCTTCCTGGTCTGGGGATTCGGCGACTGGATCCTCGGCACCGCCTCCTCCCTGCGGGGCGTCGCCCGGGAGGCACCCGCCAACACCCTGGACTGGGCGCGCTTCGACAAGGTCTGGCTGGCGTGAACGCACTGCGCTCCTGGATCGCCCGGCGGCTGCTCCTCGGCGTCCTGCAGACCGCGGCCGTCGTGCTGCTGGTCTTCGGGCTCACCGAGGCGCTGCCGGGCGACGCCGCGGTGGCCTTCGCCGGTGACCAGCCCGACCCGCAGCGCATCGCGGCCGTACGCGAGGCGATGGGACTGGACCGCCCCGCCCACGAGCGGCTGACCGACTGGGTCGTGGGGCTGCTGCACGGCGACTTCGGGACCTCGCTCACCTCGGGGCGGCCGGTGGCCGGATTCCTCGCCGACGGCTTCGGCCCGACCCTGCTCCTCGCCACCCTCACGGTCCTGATCCTGGTTCCCGTGTCGGTGGGCCTCGGCGTACTCGCCGCCCGGCACGAGGGCCGCCTCACCGACCGGCTGATCAGCTCCGCCACCCTCGGCGTCTACGCCGTGCCGGAATTCGCCCTCGGAGTGCTCCTGGTGAGCGTCCTCGCGCTGCGTCTCGGCTGGCTGCCGCCGACCGCCGTGGGGTACGGCACCGATCTGCTCGCCCACCCCGCCGCGCTCGTCCTGCCCGTCCTGGTCCTGCTCGCCCGGCCCGTCTGCTCGCTCGCGCGGCTGGTCAGGGCGGGCATGATCGACGCGCTCGCCGCCCCCTGGACCGCCCATGCCCGGCGGTACGGAATCCCCGGGGCCCGCATCCGCTACGGACACGCCCTGCCCAACGCCCTCGCCCCCGCCACCCAGCAGCTCGCCCGCACCATCGACTGGCTGCTGTGCGGCGTCATCGTCGTGGAGGCCCTCTACGTGATCCCCGGACTCGGCACCGTCCTGATGAACGCCGTCGCCGACCGCGACATCCCCGTCGTCCAGGGGCTCGCGGTGGTCTTCGGTGTCGCCACCGTCCTGCTCAACCTCGGTGCCGACCTCGTCACCCACCGGCTCGCACCACGCTCGGGGGCCGCGGCATGAAGCGACTGGGCGGATACGGCCCCGGGGCCGCCGTCGTCGCCGTCCCGCTCGGCATCGCCCTGGCCGGCCCTCTCCTGGTGGGGGAGCCCACGGCCCGCGCCGCCTCCTTCACCCTCGACGCCGGCCACCGGCTCGGCACGGACTTCGTCGGACGGGACGTCGTGCAGCAGGTGCTGCTCGGTGGACGGCCCGTGGTGCTCGTCGCCCTGGCCGCCACCGTGCTCGTGTACCTCGTGGCCCTGCCGGTCGGGCTGGCCTGCGCGCTCACCCACCGCAGATGGCTGGAGGAGGTGCTGATGCGCCCCCTGGACGTGCTGCTCGCCGTCCCCTCGCTCCTGATGATCCTGCTGGTGGCCGCCGCCTTCCCGCCGGGGAAGGCGGGACTCGCGCTGCTGGTGGCCTTCGTCTCCGCCCCGGACGCGACCCGGATCGTGCGCGCGGCAGCCGCGGAGGCGGCGTCCCGTCCCGCGGTCGAGGCGCTGCGCATGCAGGGCGAGAGCTGGTGGCGCCTCGCCGTCGGATACGTGGGCCGGTCCATCCTGCGCACCCTGGCCGCCGACGCCGGAATCCGGCTGACCGGGGTGCTCTACCTGGTGGCCACCGCGGCCTTCCTGGGCATCGGGGTCGCCCCCGACGCAGCCGACTGGGCCGTCATGGTGGACCGCAACCGCACCGGGCTGATCGTCCAGCCCTGGGCGGTGGTCGTTCCGGCCCTGCTCATCGTCGCGCTGACCATGGGCGGCAACCTGCTCGTCGACGCCGCCATGGAACGCCGTACACCGGTCCGGAAAGGGCGCCGTACATGAAGGAGAACCCCGTGATCGCCGCCGTCACCGGACTGACGGTCGAGGTCGACGGCCGCGCACTCGTCGACCGGGTCTCGCTCCGCATCCGCCCCGGCACCGTGACCGCCCTGGTCGGCGCCTCCGGCAGCGGCAAGACCACGACCGGCCTCGCCCTGCTCGGCGCGTTCCCGGCGGGCGCGCGCGTGACGGGCGAGGTGACCGTACACGGCACCCGCGTCGGACACGTCCCACAGCACCCCGCCGCCGTCCTCAACCCCGCCCGCCGGGCCGGGGCCCTCCTGCGCGACATGGCGCGGCAGCAGGTGCGTGACCTGCCCCGGTCCCGGCGCCGCGCCGCAGCCCGGCAGCGCGTCGCGCGGGCACTCGCCGACGCCCAGCTCGACGACGCCGGAAAGCTGCTGAGCCGGTACCCGCACCAACTCTCCGGAGGCCAGCAGCAGCGCCTCGTCCTGGCCCAGGCCCTGCTCCTCGGCGCCGGGATCATCGTGGCCGACGAACCCACCACCGGACAGGACGCCCTGACCACACGTCGGATCGTCGAGCAACTCGCGGCCGTGGCGGGGCGGGGCATCGCCGTACTGCTGCTCAGCCACGACCTCGACGTGGTACGGGCGCTGGCCGACGAGGTGCTCGTGATGCGCGGCGGCCGTGTGGTGGAACAGGGACCGGCGTACCGGGTCCTGGACGCGCCCGCAGACCCGTGGACCAAGGAACTCCTCGCCGAACCGCGCACCCTGCCGTACGCGGATTCCGGGCAGGCCGGTACCGAACTGCTCACCGTCGAAGGACTCACCGCGCGTCACCGGACCGGCGGCGCCCGCGTCCCGGTGCTGAGCGTCGACCGGCTCACCCTCCGCAGCGGTGAATGCCTGGCCCTCGTCGGGCGCTCGGGCAGCGGCAAGACCACCCTCGGGCGCTGTCTCGCCGGCCTCCACCGTGATCACACCGGGCGGATCACGCTCGACGGCACGGAACTGCCACGCAGCCTGCGGGACCGCAGCCGTGCGCAGCTCGCCGCCGTGCAGTACGTCTTCCAGGACGCCCGGGCGGCCTTCGACGAGCACCGGCCTGTCCTGGACCAGGTGGCCCGTACGGCGGTGCGCCTGCGCGGCGCCGAACCCCGGGAGGCGGTCGCCCGGGCCCGGCGGGTACTGACGGACCTCGGGCTGGCCGGGGAACTCGTCCGCAGGCGGCCCGGCCTCCTGTCCGGCGGCGAACTCCAGCGCGCGGCCCTGGCCAGAGCGCTCCTCGCAGAGCCCCGGGTCATCGTCTGCGACGAGATCACCTGCGGGCTCGACCCGGTCACCAGGCGCTCCCTGCTGAACCTGCTGGGCGCACTGATGAGCCGTCAGGACGCACCCGCCGTCGTACTGATCACGCACGACCTCGACACCGCCGCGCCGGCCGACAGGGTGGCAGTGCTGGACGGCGGCGCGGTGGTCGAGGAGGGCACGAGCGAACAGATCCTGAACGCTCCCCGCCACCCGTTCACGGTCGCGCTGGTCGGTGCGTCGGGAAGGAGGGGAGCCGCAGTACGCCGCTGACGCGGAATCCGGACCGCCCGTCCGGACGTACACTCGCCCCATGGGTCACACCGGCGTCCTGGGCGAGTGGGTGCGCCAGGCCACCTCCGGTGCGCCGGTGAGCTGCCGCATCGTCCTGGACGGACACGGCTGACGGCCCTGGGTGAGGGCGTCCCCGTCCGCCGATGATGCCTGCTCCGCCTCTCCGCCGTCCTTCCACGCCTCACGCGGTCACGGCGCCCACCGCTTGTACACCGCACACGCCCGACTTCACCACCGCTGCTTCGGCGCACTGCCGTCGCGGCGTTCCGGCGACGGCCGTACCAAGGCTCGAGCCACCCTCGAAGGGACCACCTTGAAGCTGAGCGAGCTGCTGGCCGGACAGAACCATCACATCCGCCAGGGAGACCCGGAGAAGGCGCTCATCACCGCCGGAACGGCCTTCGATGCGGACCGGGTGGTGCCGGGGTCGCTCTTCATCGCGGTGCCCGGACACTTGGAGGGCGGCCCCGGCGCGGTCGCCCCCGCCCTCGCGCGGGGCGCGGCCGCGGTCGTCGTCGAGGACGGCTGTGTGGTGCCCACGGCGGCGGGGGACGTCTGTGTCGTACAGGTCCCGGACGCCCGGCGCACGGCCGCCGTGGCCGCCTCCCGCTATTTCGGCGAGCCAGGGCGACGGATGGACATGGTGGCGATCACGGGCACGAACGGAAAGACCTCCGTCTCGTACATGGTCGAGTCCGCGCTGCGGATCTCCGAGGGAGCGAGGGCGGGGGTCATCGGCACCGCCGGGAGCCGTATCGGCGACGAGCTGATCCCGATGCCCCGGTCGGTGCTGAGCACCCCGGAATCGCCCGACCTGCAGTACCTGCTGGGGTACATGCGCGACCGTGGGGTGGGCACCGTCGTGCTGGAGGCCACGTCCATGGGGTTGCTGACGCACCGGATCGACAGGACCTTCATCGACGTGGGGGTCTTCACCAATCTGAGTCAGGACCACCTGGACGACCACGGCACGATGGAGAACTACCGGGACGCCAAACTCCGGCTCTTCCAAGGGCTGTGCGAGCACGCCGTGGTCAATGCCGACGATCCGGTGGGTGCGCGTATCGGCGCGATGATGCCCGGAGCGGTGACCACGTACGCCCTGGACGCCGAGGCCGACTTCCGCGCCACCGACCTGACCGCTGACGCCTCGGGCACCCGCTTCACGCTGCACCACCAAGGCCGCAAGTACCCTGCGGCGATTCCCACCCCCGGCCGTTTCTCCGTGTCCAACGCGCTGGCCGCGATGGCGGCCTGCCACACCCTCGGGCACGACCTCGCGGGGCTTGTCTCCGCCCTCGGACGGATGCCGCAGATCCCGGGCAGGTTCGAACGTCTCACGACCGTCGGGGGAACCTCGGTGATCGTGGACTACGCACACTCACCGGACTCGCTGGAGAAGGTGCTCGGCGCCGTCCGCGGCTTCGCCCGCTCCGCGGTCGTCACCGTCTTCGGCTGCGGCGGCGACAGGGACACCACCAAACGAACCGACATGGGGAGGATCGCAGGGACGCACTCCGACCTGGTGGTGCTGACCTCGGACAATCCGCGGACCGAGGACCCGGAAGTCATCATGGACCAGGTCGTCCCCGGTATCGAGGCGACCGGCACCCCGTACGAACGCTTCACCGACCGCCGCACGGCCATCGAGTTCGCCCTGTCGGCCGCCGGCCCGGACGACATCGTCCTGATCGCAGGCAAGGGCAGCGAGCCCTACCAGATCGTCGGCGACGTGCTGCTGCCCTTCAGCGACGTGGCCACCGTGCGGGACCTCGCCGACATCCGGGTGGCCGCCACCCGGTCCTCCCCGGCGCCGGCGAAGGTGTTCCCCTCCCCAACAGGGCTGCCGCCGCAGCGCTGACGGGAAGGCGGAGGTGTGGACGGAGCCGCCCGTCACTCCGGCCACGGCGACTCGAGAACGGTGCGTACGAAGTCCCCGCGCTCGAAGCCGGGAACGTAGTGCTGGAGCACGTCGGCCTTGACGTTGCCGAAGGTCGTCTCCGGCTTCGGGCGGATTCCCTCCGTGAAGGAGGCGAGGATCCGCCGCTTGAAGTCCGGCCGTGGATGCAGCGCGACGACCGCCGCGCGGTCCGCGTCGGAGATGTCACCGTAGCCGATGCCGAGGACGTCGTACTCCACACCGGCCGTCACCAGCGCCACCTCGGGTTCCATGAACGCCGGGATGCCCGGGGTGGTGTGCAGGGCGATGGCGGTCCACACCCGCCGCACGCCGTCCTCCGGCACCCCGCGGGCCCGCAGGAAGCCGCGCGCCTCGTCCGCGCTGTCCACCTCGAAGCGCCGTCCGCTGGACCGGAAGCGCTCGCCGAGCCCGAGATCATGGAACAGGGCGCCGACGTAGAGGAGTTCGGGGTCGAAGGACAGATCCCGTCGATGCCCCTGCAGAGCGCCGAAGAGGAAGACCCGGCGGGAGTGGTGGTACACGAGGTCGTCGGTCGTGTCCCGTACGAGCTCGGTCGCCTCGACCGCGAGCTTCGTGTCCGGTACGCGCACGCCTGCCGCAGCGGACGGATCGGCTGCCATGGTGTCACCCAGCTTTCTGTACGACGGATCGCGGCGGGGACGCCCAGGATCCGTGTACGCAGGCCCCGTGCGACGGCCGACAGGCCGCACGTCCCCCGACTGACGCACATCCGACTCACAACAGAGGTGCGTCGATCGCCGCGACACGGGTGTTGGCGGGTGCTGCCCGACGGGTGCGAGGCTGGATCCGCGTCCCGGACAGGGGCGGAACGGGGGAAAATGAAGATGAACGTGTTCACGACGGCGGCCGGAGCGGTCGCCGGGCGACGCGCCGTCCGGGATCCGGGAGTCGTCGTCCTGCGCGGAATCCCCTACGCGGCGCCGCCCTTCGGCGCGGACAGGTTCCGCGCCCCGCGGCCTGCCGCGCCCTGGAACGGAGTCCGCGACTGCGCTTCGTTCGGGGCCGTCGCCCCCCAGTCGGCCGAGCTTCCCGGCGCGCCTGTCTGGTCACCGGGCGACGAGGACGTCCTGAGCCTCAACGTCTGGACCCCGGACGGCGACGGCGGGAGGCTCCCCGTGCTCGTGTGGATCCACGGCGGCGCCTACGTCTTCGGTTCCTCCGCACAGCCCGACTTCGACGGGACGTTCCTGGCCGGTCACGGAGTCGTGGTCGTCACCCTCAACTACCGCCTCGGCTTCGAGGGATTCGGCCACGTCCCGACCGCGGACGGGGAGGAAGCCCGGCCGGACAACCGTGGACTGCTCGACCAGATCGCCGCGCTCCGGTGGGTGCGCGACAACATCGCCGCGTTCGGCGGCGATCCCGGCCGGGTCACGGTGGCGGGACAGTCCTCCGGAGCGACCTCGGTTGCCTGCCTCATGGCGATGGGCGCGGCGCGCGGCCTGTTCCGCCGCGCCCTCGTCCACAGCGCCGTGAACGCCTGCGCCACCCCGGAGTCCGCCGCCCGCACCACGGCGGAGGTCGCCGCGGCCGCCGGTGTCCCCGCCACGTACGCCGGGCTGGCCTCGGCCTCCCCGAAGGCCCTCGTCGAGGCTTCGGACCGGGTCGCCGAGGGCTACAGGCGGGACCCCGGGTCGGGGCACCGCCACTACGATCCGGCGATCTACGGACCGGTGGCGGGCGTGGCAGGACTGCCGGCCGACCCGCTGACGGCGTGTGTGGCGGGAGTGTCCCGCGAGGTGGACCTGATGGTCTGCCACACCGCGGAGGAGTACTGGCTGCTGGACGCCGTGGGCAGCTGTGCGAAGGTCACCACGGAGCAGCAACTCACCGCGTTCGCCGCCGACCACCGCCTCCCGCGCTCCCTGCCGGCCGACTACCGCGCGCTGATGCCCGGGGCATCCGTGAACGAGATCTACCTGGCCGTGTACGGGGACCTGATGTTCGGGGAGTACAGCAGCAGGCTGGCCGAGTCCCACGCGCGGGCGGGAGGGCGTGCGTACCTCGCCCGCTTCGTCCGCCGGCGCGACGGGCACGGGGCGCCTCTCAGGGCCTGGCACTGCGCAGACATCCCGTTCGCCTTCGGCACCCTGGACGACGAGAACGTCCGTTTCCTCGTCGGGGGGAATCCGGGCGCCGCCGACCGTGAACTCGCCGGGCGCATGGCGCAGGCCTGGGCGGACTTCGCCGCCACCGGCGATCCCGGCTGGCAGCCGATTGGATCCGTCACCGGTGATGCCGTACGGATCTGGGACACCTCCCCGGAGAGCGGCGGCAGCGGGTGGGACGACTTCCGGGAGCCGTGGCGAGCGGCCGGGCTTCCGCTGCGGGCCCCCTGACCTCACCGAGAGGGCCGACGCGCACCTGCCCGTTCGCGGGACCGCACGGGTGGCACGGGCGGATCGACGGACGCACGGCGGGGCAGCCGCGGGATGTCATTGGCATGGACCTGCCCGTCGAACTGGACTACAGTCCGTGGCGGCACTTCTGAGAGCGCTCTCAGACGGCTTTCGGATGCTTCCTGTTCCACCCCCACGATGCTGGAACAACACGAAGGGGCACTCCCTTGAGACATACGACGATGGTGCGGACCGGTCTGTCCGCACTGCTCATCATCGGCACCTGGGCGACCGCCGGCTTCACCCAGGCGACGGCGGCCGACTCCCGTTCCTCCGCCGAACCCCAGGCGTCGGCCGGGATCATCACGGCCATGCAGCGCGACCTCGGGCTGACGAAGAGCCAGGCCGAGGCTCGGCTCACCGCCGAGAAGAAGGCGACGGCCCTGGAGGGAACCGCGCGGAGCGCGGCCGGTGCCTCGTACGGCGGCTCCTGGTTCGACGCGAGCAGCGGCAGGCTGACGGTCGCCGTCACCGACGATGCCAAGGCGGGTGTCGTCCGGGCGGCCGGCGCGCAGGTCCGCGTCGTCGAGCACACGGCGCGGGAGCTCGACGCCGTGAAGAACCGGCTGGACGCACTCACCGCGCCCAGTGGCGTGAGCAGCTGGCACGTCGACCCCCGGGCGAACAGTGTCGTCGTGACCGTGGTCGCCTCCGAACAAGGTGACAACGATGTCCGGTCCTTCGTCGCCAAGGCGCGCGAGGCCGGCCCGGTCACGGTCGAGCAGACCTCCGAGGCGGCTCGGACGTTCGCCGCGGGAACGGTCGGCGGCGACCCGTACTACACCGGCAACGTCCGCTGCTCCATAGGCTTCTCGGTCCACGGCGGCTTCGTCACGGCGGGCCACTGCGGCCAGGCGGGCGGAGCGGTCAGGGGCTGGGACGGATCGGCCATCGGCAACTTCCAGGGATCGTCCTTCCCCGACAACGACTACGCCTGGGTGAACGTGGGCAGCGGCTGGTGGACCGTCCCCGTGGTCCTCGGCTGGGGCACCGTCTCCGACCAGCTGGTCCGTGGCTCGAACGAGGCCCCGATCGGCGCGTCGATCTGCCGCTCCGGCTCCACCACCCACTGGCACTGCGGAAACGTCCTCGCCAAGAACGAGACCGTCAACTACAGCCAGGGCGCCGTCCGTCAGATGACCAAGACCAGCGTCTGCGCCGAAGGGGGCGACTCCGGCGGTTCGTTCATCAGCGGCGACCAGGCCCAGGGTGTGACCTCGGGAGGCTGGGGCAACTGCAGCAGCGGCGGTGAGACCTGGTACCAGCCCATCAACGAGATCCTCAACCGCTACGGGCTGACTCTCCACACGGCCTGACACGCGACTCCGCCGGCCGCTACGGTCCGGCGGGCAGCCGACCGGGTCTGCTGCGGCAGCAGGGTGGCCCCCTGCCGCAGCAGGCCTCGGCCGAATTCGACACCGGCCCTGCCGCAGGCGGCGGGGCCGGACGGGCTTCACCCCCTCCCGCCGCGCTCGCCACCCCCCCATCGGGCCGGGGCACCCCGACGCAGGCGGCCCGGGTGATCGCCGAGCCCGTTCGCGCGCTGATGCCGCCACGGGAAAGCCCCGCCGATCCGCTCCTTGCAGGTCCGCCCGCGGCGACCGCGTGTGTGACAGGTCCGTCCACTGCGAGCGCGTGTGCGACAGGGCCGTCCACGGTCACTCCGCGCACGGCGAGGGTCATGTGGTGCGGATCCGCATCACCGGCCACCTGTGAGCCGCCGGTCTCTTACCCCCACCACGTGTCTGCGTTCCTTCCGTGCCCGGGCGGCGATGCCACCCCCGCACCGCCCTCGGACAGTGATCCCTTCCCAGGCCCTGCCGTGCGCACCGGCCTCCGGCGGTCTCGAGTCACCTGGGTGAGGGGCGCCGCAGGGCCAACTGCCCGTGCAGCGGCCGCCGTTCACGAACTATTGACATGTTCTCGGCGGCGGCGTAACACTGACAGCACGTGGGAGAGCGCTCTCCCAATGTTCCGTACGACGCACCGTCCAGCTCCACTCTCCCCCCACCGCGCACCCGATGTGCGCGGGCGCAGAGCGGCATGGAGGTCCGCATGGCCGAAAGAATCAGCAGATCCACCCTGGTGTCCGCCCTGGTCGTCATCGCCGCACTGGCCCTGGTGGTCACGGGGTTCACGGCGATCACCCGTGCCGGTGCCCCGGCAGAGGCGGTGCCCGGGGCCGGCGCACCCGCCCAGGTCTCGCGCGTCATGCAGGGGGCGCAGCACACGCAAGGTCACGCCGTGGCGGCCGCCCCTGTCCCCTCGGGGGACGACCCCGACGGTGACGGGTACATCCCCGCGATCCCGCCGGTCACCGGGGTGCAGCCGTCCACCGAGATCCCGCCCCACCGGTACTTCCACGAGTTCCAGGCGAACTGCTCGGTCGACCACACCGGATCGGTCGACCCGATCGTCTACCCGGGCCAGACCGGCAAGTCGCACCACCACACGTTCATGGGGAACGACACCACGGACGAGAACAGCACCACCGCGTCGCTCGGTGCGGGAGGCACCGCCTGCAAGGCTCCCGGTGACCTGTCCGCGTACTGGATGCCGACCCTGTACAAGGGCGACCAGGAGGTGCGCCCGGTCGGCCCGCAGACCATCTACTACAAGGCAGGTGTCACCGACTACCGGACCGTGCGGCCGTTCCCGAAGGGGCTGCGCTTCGTCGTCGGAAGCCCGACGCAGACCGCCGCGGAGTTCCGCGACCATCCCGGCACGGTCGAGGGGTACGAGTGCGGCGAGAGCTACCACAACTACGAGTTCCCGGCGACGTGTCCGACCAGTCGGGACACCCAGCTCAACCTCCGTATGCAGGCTCCCAGTTGCTGGGACGGCAAGCATCTGGACACCCCTGACCACAAGGCCCACATGGCCTATCCGATCGTCATGGGTGCGAACCAGGACGTCTGCCCGGCCAGTCACCCCGTCGCGCTGCCGATGATCGAGTTCAAGATGGCCTGGCCGGTCAACGGAGACATGTCGCAGGTGAGGCTGGCCAGCGGCACGGGCCACTCCTTCCACTACGACTTCTTCAACGCCTGGGACGGCGCCACGCTGGACGCGATGGTCGGCCACTGCATCGTGGGCGGCCTCCAGTGCGACGCCCGGGGCTACGACCAGAACAACCCCGGCGAGGGTGCCGCTCTGGACGAGAACTACGAACTGCCCTGACCGTCACCGCTCTCCCTCATGGGTGAACCGCGCCCATGAGGGAGAGCGCTCTCCCATTCACTCCCCCCACGAGGAGCTGTCACCCTCATGAAACTGCCACGTCTCACCCCCTCGGCCCGCGGCCGCAGACGCACGACGGCGCGCCTCGCCGTCGCCGCGCTCGTCGCCGCCGGAGCGGCCACCCTCCCCGTGCCCGCCGCGCAAGCGGCCGGAAGCGTGGTGAAGGTCGAAGGATCACAGGGGGCTTGGAAACTGACCGTCGACGGAGCGCCGTACACGGTGAAGGGCCTGACCTGGGGGCCGGCCGTGGCCGACGCCGGGACGTACATGCCCGACGTCAGGTCGATGGGCGTCAACACCATCCGGACCTGGGGCACCGACGCCACCACCAAACCCCTGCTGGACAGCGCGGCAGGCCAGGGCATCAAGGTCATCGCCGGTTTCTGGCTCCAGCCGGGCGGCGGACCCGGCAGCGGCGGGTGTGTGAACTACCTGACGGACACCCAGTACAAGAACGACATGCTGGCCGAGTTCCCCAAATGGGTGGAGACCTACAAGGACCACCCCGGCGTCCTCATGTGGAACGTGGGCAACGAGTCCGTGCTCGGGCTGCAGAACTGCTACAGCGGTGACGCCCTGGAGCAGCAGCGCGACGCGTACACGACCTTCGTCAACGACATCGCCGAGAAGATCCACGCCGTCGACCGGAACCACCCGGTGACCTCGACCGACGCCTGGACCGGAGCCTGGCCGTACTACAAGAAGAACGCGCCGGACCTCGACCTGTACGCGGTGAACTCCTACGGCGCCGTCTGCGACATCCGGAAGACGTGGCAGGACGGAGGGTTCGACAAGCCCTACATCGTGACCGAGGGCGGTCCGGCCGGCGAGTGGGAGGTACCCGACGACGCCAACGGCGTGCCGGACGAGCCCACCGATCTCGCCAAGGCCGACGGCTACAGCCGGGCCTGGCAGTGCGTCACGGGGCACACGGGGGTCGCGCTCGGCGCCACCCTGTTCCACTACGGCACGGAGTACGACTTCGGCGGTGTCTGGTTCAACCTGCTCCCGGCGGGCCAGAAGCGGCTCGCGTACTACGCCGTGAAGAAGGCGTACGGAGCCGGAACCTCCGGGGACAACACCCCGCCCGTGATCACCGGTATGACGGTGGACGACGCCTCGGCCGTCCAGGCGGGCAGGCCCTTCACCGTGAAGGCGTCGGTCTCCGACCCCGACGGTGACCGGATCACGCACCAGATGCTGCTCGGCAGCAAGTACGTGGACGGCAGCGGGCAGCTCGACGACGTGCGGTTCACGGACAAGGGCAACGGCACCTTCGAGGTCACCGCTCCCGACCGGCTCGGTGTGTGGAAGGTCTATCTCAAGAGTTCGGACGGCAAGGGCAACGTAGGCATCGAGACCACGTCCTTCAAGGTCGTGCCGCCGAAGGTCGGAGGCACGAACCTGGCGGCGGGCAAGCCGGCCGCCGCGTCCACCTCCCAGCCGGGCGGCACCGGCTGCCCGTGCCCCGCGGGCAAGGCGGTCGACGGTTCCTTCGACACCCGCTGGGCCAGCGACTGGTCCGACCGGCAGTGGATCCAGGTGGATCTCGGGACGAGGACCGCGTTCGACCACGTGCAGCTCGCCTGGGAGACCGCGTACGCCAAGGGCTACACCGTGCAGACCTCGGACAACGGCCAGGACTGGAGGACGGTCCACACGGTCACCGAGGGCAACGGAGGCATCGACGACATCGACGTGACGGGCGAAGCGCGCTACGTACGGGTCGACGCCTCCGTGCGCGGCACCCCCTGGGGCTACTCGCTCTACGAGTTCGGTGTCTACCGGCGCTGACCGGCGCTGAACCCGCCGCACCGTCCCACACCCCGCCGCCGGTGCGGCAGGACGGTCCGGGGTGGGGCCACGGGCCCCGTGGCCCCACCCCGGACTTCTTCACGGGCCGCGCACCCGCTCCCGGCCGACGCCTGACGGCGGGAGTCCGTCACCGTGCCGAGGGCGCCGTTCCGCCGTCGTGGAGCGCCGCCGTCACCCGGAACACGGCGTCCTGGGGCGCGCGGACCGCCAGCGTCGTTCCGGCCGTGGACCCGCGGACGGAACCCTCCAGCTCCAGGCGCTTCACGGCGCGGCTCCCCGCGGCGAGCACGTACCAGGCGCCGGCGGGCGACCTCCAGTGGGTACCGGCGACGACGTGCTGGCCGAACCGGCTGCACAGCGCGCTGTTGCGGCGGTCGGCCACCACCTCGGCCCGTGCGGAGGGGGAGACGGCGGGCGGCACGAACTGCACGAGGACCCGGCCCGGGCCGCGCCAGGTGTCCGCCCGGGTGCACACCCAGTCCGCGGTGGCACGGGTGCCGGGCAGCGGCTGTACCGCGAAGTGCCAGTTGTTGACCGCCCGGACCCCCGATCGCCGCAGGTCCCGCAGTGAACACGCCGTGCGGGCCCAGCCCACCAGGGCGTCGGCACCCGTCGCCTCGCGTGGCTGGCGGGCCGGTGCGCCGGAGCCGGGCGCCGGTGTCTGGGTGAGGTGCACCGGTGCGAGGTCGCCGAGATCCGTGACGAGGAACGCGTGCTTCTCCACGATCTTCTCCGACGACCGCAGCTGCATCGCGGGCCAGCTCCCGCATCCGCCGCCCTCCGCCGGACGGGGCACCGCAGCGGTGACACCGTCACCGTCCACGTCGAGCGGCCGTGCGGGGGAATCGGGTGCGAGCAGGTCCCTCGTCGCCGACTCCGCGACCCAGGGCGCCAGGAGATATCTGGCCGACGCCGCGGTCCGGCTGACGGCGAGCGCCGCCGCGGTGGTGACGTCCGCGCCGTCGGCCCGTGCGAAGTCCAGGGCGGGGGCGCTCCTTCCCGACAAGGTCTCGGTGTACCGGACGACGCGTACCCCGCCGTCGTGGAACAGCACCACGGCCCTTCCGTCCAGGTCGCCCGCGAACAGCAGTTGAGGGGGCTGGGCAGGGGCCACGACCGCGGTGCCGGGAGTGCGGGTGACGGTGACGTCCGGCCGGGGAGCGGCCCAGGTGTCCAGCGCCCGCCGCAGGAGCTCACGGTCGTCGAGCCGGCCGCCCCGTGACGGCCAGGCGCTGAAGTCCACGCGTGAGGTGTCCGCCCACTGCTCCGCGGACGTCCGCACCAGCGCCGTGGGATCGAGGGCCCCGCCCGGTACCGCCACACTCCGGGCGGCGGCGCGTGACGCGACGTCGTCGGAGTCCGCGCCGGCCGTGAGGGCCAGTCCGCCGGCCACGGTGAGGAGCGCCAGCGTGGCCGCCCCCGCCCGTACCCGGTGCCGGCGGCGCAGCAGATCGCCGGGGCGCGTCTGCACCGTGCAGGGATCGAACTCGCCCGACCCCAGCATGCGCCGGACCCGTTCGTGGTCGCTCCCGGCCACCCTGGCCGCGGCCCGCACGGCGTCGTCCGGATCCCGCACGCCGGCGTCGGCGAGCAGCGCCTGCGCGGCCTCGGGGGACAGCGACTCCAGCAGACGCAGACCCAACGCCGCCCGGACCGGTGCCCGGACGTCGGCCAGGGCCCGGTCCAGGGCGAATTCGTCCATGCCGCCGGCACGCGGGAAGAGCCTGAGGCCTCGTACGACCGGCATCGAGGGGAGCAGTGCCGCCGGTGCGGGCACCCTCCCCGGCCACCAGCGGGGCCTGTGCCCGTACGCCAGCGCGGAGCGCACGACCCGCAGTCTGACCGCGGCGTACGCGGGTGTGCGGGTGCTGTCGTTCGTGCCGCCCCCGGAGCGCGGAGCGGGGATGCCCTCCGTGCCCGGTCCCGGCGCGGGGCGGGCCCTGCCGTGCAGGGCGCGCTGTACCGCGGTGTGGGCCGCGAGCACCCTGCGGTGCCGGCCCAGGCTCGGCGGAAGGGCGAGGTAGGCCAGGCGCACGAGGCGCGGATAGTGCTCGACGAGTGCCGCCTCGGCCTCCTTCACACCGAGGCGCGCGCCGGGGCCGAGGGGGCGGAGCGGCGGGGGATGGAGCGGCATGTGCTGGTGCCTTCCGGGCCGTGGGCGGAGAACCTTCACCCCGGCAAACGAGCCAATCGTGTGACGGTCACATCGGACGTGTCACCCGCACCGCTCGTCGTCGTGGCCCCGCTCCGTCCGGAGCGGGGCGCCTGCTACTCAGGAGGCCCCTCCGGCCCTTCGTCACCCGAGCTCAGCTCCTCCGCGCGCAGCGCCAGGTCCTGCAGCACGTCGGACGAACTCACGTCCTGCTGACCGGAGTCGTGGATCTGCGCGAGCGCGATGAAGGCCAGTGTGAACGCTCCGACCAGCTGTTCGACGGCGCCGCCGACCTCGCGTCCCACCAGGGCGGCCATCTCCTCGACGGTGGCGTCGGAGGGGATGGCGATGTGCGGCATCGTCTCGTTGAGCAGGGTCGTCACCATGTTCCCGCCCACGTCCGGGTCGACGCCCTCGCTGTCACCCTCGGCGTGCCGCTGCATCTCGCCGGCCTCCGTGAGGATGCCGATCACTCGCTTGAGGACTTCGCTCTGCTCCATACGGTGAGCATAAGCGCCGGGCCCGCCCCGCTTGATCGCCCTCCTGCGGTGCGCCGGGCGGCGGACGCTCCCCGGCACGGCGGCCGGTGCCGCCGTGCCGGGGAGCGCTCCGGGGCCGTCACCCGGGACCTCCGGCACGGCTCCCTCGATCCGGTACGCGGCGGTGGCCACCCCCAGGTGAAGTTCCGGGGGAGAGCGCCGAGATCGTTCACCGGCCGCCTTTCCGTAGCGGTCACTTGACGGCTCCCGCGGTGAGCCCGGCGACGAGATAGCGCTGCAGCAGCAGGAATCCCGCCACGACGGGCACGCTGACGACGAGCGAGGCGGCCATGGCCTGGTTCCAGTACACGTCGTTCTGGGTGGCGTAGCCCTGGAGGCCCACGGCGAGGGTGCGGGTGGCGTCGTTCGTCATCACGGAGGCGAACAGCACCTCGCCCCAGGCCGTCATGAAGGCGTACACGGAGACGGCCACGATTCCCGGCACGGCGGCCGGGACGACCACCCGGAACAGCGCGCGCAGCGGGCCGCAGCCGTCCACCATGGCGGCCTCGTCCAGGTCCCTCGGGATGGAGTCGAAATAGCCGATCAGCATCCAGATGGAGAAGGGCAGCGAGAACGTCAGATACGTGAGGATCAGTCCGCCGCGGGAGCCGTAGAGGGCGACCCCCGTGCTGTTGCCGATGTTGACGAAGATCAGGAACAGCGGAAGGAGGAAGAGGATCCCGGGGAACATCTGCGTGGAGAGGACCGTGACGGTGAAGACGCGCTTGCCGCGGAAGCCGTAGCGGCTCACGGCGTAGGCCGCGAACACCGCGATCACCACCGAGCACACCGTCGCCGCCCCCGCCACGATCAGGGAGTTCACGAAATACCTGGCGAGCGGGACGGTGTCCCAGATGTCGACGTACGGCTGGACCGTGAGGCCGCGGGGGATCCACCGGAACTTCCCCGACACGTCCTGGAGCGGTTTGAGGGAGCTGCTGATCATCACGTAGACCGGCAGCAGGACGAAGCCCGCGAGGAGAGTCAGGACCACGCGCCGGGTCCACAGGAAGGACCGTGGTGCGGCCATCGGGGACCGGCCGGCTCGGCGGCCGTCGCGGCTAGGCATGGGAGCCCTTCCTTCCTCGGGACGTGAGGAACAGGTAGACGGCGGTCACGACGAGGAGGAACAGCAGCAGGAGCACGGACATCGCCGAACCGGTGCCGAAGTTCCAGGTGACGAAGGACGACTGGTAGATGTGGATCGAGATGAGGTCCGCGCCCGCGGGAGCCGCCTTGCCGAACAGCACGTACGGCGTGTTGAAGTCGTTGAACGTCCACAGGAACAGGACCAGCACGAGGACCTGGTTGACGGGCCGCAGGGAGGGCATCGTGATCCTGCGGATCTGCTGCCAGACGCCCGCGCCGTCGATGGCGGCGGCCTCGTACAGCTCGCGCGGGATGTTCTGCAGCGCGGCCATCAGCATGAGGAAGGCGAACGGCCAGCCCTTCCAGACCGAGACGACGATGAGCGCGTAGATGCTGTTGTCGCCGATCAGCCAGAAGGACGGCTGGTCCGTGATGCCCAGTTGGTCGTGCAGGACGTGGTTCACCAGCCCGTTGTCCCGCTGGAACATGAAGGCCCAGGTGATGACGGCGGCGTAGACCGGCAGGGCGTACGGGACGAGGAAGAGCGTGCGCAGGAAGCCCCTGCCGCGGAAGCTCTCCTGCAGCATGATCGCCGCTGTGACGCCGAACAGCCATGCCAGGCCGACGGCGAAGAACGTGAAGACGCAGGTGACGAAGAAGGAGTGGAGCAGGGCCTCACCGATCGGCGCGTCGAAGTCGACGGCGATCTCGTAGTTCTCCAGGCCCGTCCAGGGGGCGGCACCCCAGTTGCCGATGAAGAACTGTGTGAGCTGACGGAAGCTCATCACGATGCCGACGACCATCGGGATCAGGTGGATGAGGAGTTCGAGCAGGACGGCGGGGAGGAGCAGGAGATAGGGCAGTCCGCCGCGGCGGATCCGGTCGGGGATGCGCGGTATCCCGCGGCGCGCACCCCCGCTGCCCCGGGTCGTACCCCTGGCCTGCTTGCCGGTCCCGGGGTCCGTGGTCACGGTGGCGGTCATGGACGGAGCCTCAACTCTGCATCGTCTGCTGGGCCTTTTCGAGGCGCGCCTTGACCGATTCGGTGGTGACGGGGCTGCCGGCCGCGGCGTCCGCGAACAGTTCCTTCACCGCGGTTCCCACCGCGGTCTCGAACTGCGACTCGTTCGGCACCTGGGGGAGCGGAGCGGCACTGGTGGCGAGGGTGTCGCGCAGGACCTTCAGCTCGGGCGCCGCGAACGCGGGATCCGACTGCGCGGCCTTGACGGGCGGGATCGAGCCGTAGGTCTTGCAGAGGATCTTCTGCTCGGCGTCGCTCGTCATGAACTTCACGAACTTCTTCGCACCGTCGATGTTCCTGGTGTTCCTGAACACCGCCATGTTGATCCCGGCCACCATGGAGTTGGTCTGCTTGCCCGCGCCCGGCGCGCCGGCGGGCACGGGGACGGGGGCGACGCCCCAGTCCTCCGGCTCCATGCCCTGGGCGGCGAACGTGGTGGCGGCGGCCTGCCACAGGACCATCGCGGTCCGGCCCTTGGCGAAGTCCGTCAGGGACTGGTTCCGGGCGTACTCGGCGTTGCCCGGAGCGATGATCCTGTCCTTGGCCATGAAGTCGACGTACTGCTTCACGGCGGCGACGGCTCCGTCCGAGGTGAAGTCCGCCTTGCCCTGCTCGTCGAAGAAGTCAGCGCCGTGCTGCTGCCCCAGGACGAACGTCTGGTGGATGTTGTTGGAGAGGTTGGAACCCTCGGCGCCCAGGGCCCACTTGCCGTCCTTGGACAGCTTCCTGCCGTCCTCGACGAGCTGGTCCCAGGTGGCGGGCGGGGCGGTGATGCCCGCGTCGGCGAACATCTTCTTGTTGTAGTAGAGGGCGTACGAGAGCGAGTAGAGGGGCACCGCGGCGGGCGGCTCGCCCTCCTTGCCCGCGGAGGCCACCGCCGAGTCGATGAAGCGGTCCCGGCCGCCGATCGCCTCGAAGTTCTCGTCGTCCCAGGGGAGCAGCGCCCCCGTGGACTGGAGCGAGGCCGACCAGGTGTTGCCGATGTTCAGCACGTCCGGGCCCTGACCCGAGGTGGTGGCTGCGAGGATCCGGTTCAGCAGATCGGCCCAGGGGACGACCTCCAGCTTCACCTTGATCCCGGTCTCCTTCTCGAACTTCTTCAGCTCGGGGGTGAGGATCTTCTTGTCGGCCTCGATGCTCGGGCCCTGGTTGGACGCCCAGTAGGTCAGCGTCTTCGGGGACTCGTTGCTCCCGCCGTCCGACGACGTACCGCCGCCGCAGGCGGTGACACCGGCGACGACGGACACGGCGAGGGTGATCGCTGCTGCGGCTCTGAGGTGGCGCATGAAAGGTGGCCCCTTTCCGGGGAGGGCGCGGTTCGGGATCCGAACGCCCCTTCCGTTCTTAATTTAAGATGTGATTTAAGAGGTGAAGAAAGTGCGCGTCAAGAGCCGGGGCCGGGGTATGTTGCCGGGACGAAGGGAGCAACATGGCTGAGCGCAGCAGGCGGACCGTGCGTGACCTGCGGAGGGGCAATCGGGCGCGGGTATTGCAACGGTTGTATTTCGACGGCCCGCTGAGCCGTCAGGAGCTGGGGCCCGCCACCGGGCTGAGTTCGGGATCCATCAGCAACGTGGTCGCCGAGCTGGCCTCGGAGGGGCTCCTGGAGGAGGCCGGCGTCGTCGACTCCGACGGAGGGCGCCCCCGCACCCTGCTGCGGATCGCCCCGGGCGGCGGGCTGTTCGTGGGCATCGACATCGGCGAGACCCGGGTCCGGGTCGAGCTGTTCGACCTCTCCCTGACGGAGCTCGCGCGCACCGACCGGCTGCTGGCCCAGCACGGGTACGACGTCGAGCGCATCGTCGGTCATGTCCGCTCGGGGGTCTCCGACGTCCTGCGCGACGCGGGCGCCGACCCGCGCATGCTGCTCGGCATCGGGATCGGGGTGCCCGGCATCATCGAACGCGACGCGCCGGAGGCCGTCGGCGGCCCGGGTGCGGTCGTGCACGGTCAGACCATCGGATGGAGCGCCGTTCCCTTCGAACGGCTGCTCCGGGAGGCGGTGCAGATCCCGCCGGAGGTGCCGTTCTTCATCGACAACGGTGCGAAGACGCTGGGACAGGCCGAGATGTGGTTCGGCGGCGGCCGCGGCGCCGGAGCGGCGGCCGTCGCCCTGATCGGTTCCGGTGTGGGGGCGAGTGTGAGCCGGGGGGACATCCTCGACGAGGACCTCTCGAACGCGGCCCTGGAGTGGGGGCACACCACGGTCCAGCTGCGGGGCCGCCGGTGCCGCTGCGGTTCCATAGGGTGCCTGGAGGCGTACGCCGGCGCGGAGGCGATGCGGGAACGCTGGCACGAGGCCGGGGGCCCGTTGCCTCCGGACGCCGACGACGAGACCGCCCTCGCCGCACTGCTCGCGGCGGCGTATCCGGGGCCCGGGGGCGCCGCACCGGACCCGGTGGCCGTCGCGATCCTGGACGAGACGGCGGAGTGCCTGGGAGCGGCCCTGGCCGATCTGGTCAACCTCTTCCTGCCCGAACGCATCCTGCTCGGCGGCTGGGCCGGCCTGCTGATCGGCCCGCACCTGCTCCCGCAGATCCGCCGGTACGCCCAGGAGTACGCCCTCGAGCACGCGGTCGCCCGTACCACCATCGGCCTGGGGCATCTGGGCCCTGACGCGGTGACGGTGGGCGCCGCGACCCTGCCGCTGTCCGACTTCCTGGCGCGCGGCGGCACACGGCCCGCGCCGACGGTGCGGCCGGGCGCCGGGGTGGCGTCGGCCCGTGCGGCGGCACCGGTGCGGGGCCGCTCCGCAGCAGGCTGAGGGGGCGGGTCCCGAACGTCCTCCGCCCCCGTGCTTCGTGCGTGGGAGGGGCCCGGCGGCCGGTCTCCCGGCCTACGCGGAATCCCGGACGATCAGCACCGGTTCGAAGACGACCGACGTCACCGGCCGGTCCGGTGCGGCGAGCCGGTCCAGCAGGAGTCCGGTCATCTCCGCCGCCATGTCCTCCACCGGCTGTCGCACCGTGGTGAGCGGCGGCCGGCAGGCCGACGCGGCACTGCTGTCGTCGAAGCCGATCACGGCCACGTCCTCCGGCACCCGCCTGCCGTGCTCCCGCAGCACGTGGCAGGCTCCGGTCGCCATCAGATCGTTCGCTGCGAACACCCCGTCCAGACCCGGGTGTTCGGCGAGCAGCCGTTCCATGGCGATCTCCCCGCTCTCCTGTGTGAACCCCCCCTCGACGACGGGCGGCTCGGATGCCCCCTGCTGCGCCAAGGCCTCCTGGAAACCCGCCAGCCGCTCCTGCCCGGCGGCCACGTCCAGCGGTCCCGCGATGGTGGCGATCCGCCGGCAGCCGCGTGCCAGCAGGTGCTCCGCGGCCAGCCGGGCGCCGTCCCGGTGCGCGAGGTCGACGTAACTGATCCCGACCGGCCGGGCCGGGCGCGCGTACAGCACGGCGGCCAGGCCCGCCTCCGTGACCAGCCGCGGCAGCGGATCCTCCGCGTGCGTCGACACGATCAGCGCCCCGTCCGCGCTGCCCTGCCGCAGATACTCCACCACCTCCTCGCGTGCCCGCGACGTCTCGGCGAACATCAGCACCGGGTGCATCCCGCGCGGCCGCAGGGAGTCGACCACCCCGGTGACGACCCGGCCGAAGAACGGGTCCGCGAAGACCTGGGCGGTGAAGGATCCCCGCCCCGCGGCCCCCTCGTCGTCCGGCTCGGCTCCCGCGCCCGACACCACCAGGGCGACGGCGTCCGTGCGCCGGGTGACCAGGGAGCGGGCCGCGCGGTTGGGCGCGTAGCCGGTGACGGAGACCGCTCGTCGCACGGCTTCCTGGATCGCGGGGTCGACGTTGCGTACCCCGTTGACGACGCGGGAGACCGTGGCGCGCGAGACGCCGGCCGTCCGTGCCACGTCCTCCAGGGTGGGGGCCGTGCCCGCCGGTCGCAGAGCATCCGTCATGAGCGCATTTATAGCATCGGACGGACGCCGGGATAGAGCGCTCTCCTGCTCGCCCCGCCGTCGCCTTCCGCGGCCGTCCGTACGGTTCGCGCGCCGGGGCGCACGCTCGGCAGGCGCAGACTGTTACTTGTCATCACCCGCTGTGTGCCCATAAGTTGACGGCTTGTGACGTGTCCTACAGCCAGTGGGGGAGCCTGAAGATGGCCGCGACCGGACGGCACCGCAGATACCAGCCCAGCCGGATCAACCGTGCCTCGCTCACGGTGACGGCGGGAGGCGCGGGCATCGCGCTCCCGCTCCTCACCGCGGCCTCGGCGGGGGCCGCCACGACCGATGTGTGGGAGAAGGTCGCCGCCTGCGAATCGACCGGGAACTGGCACATCAACACGGGCAACGGCTATTACGGAGGCCTGCAGTTCACCCGGTCCACCTGGGCCGCCTACGGGGGCACGGCCTACGCCGCCCGGGCGGATCTCGCGACCAAGGACCAGCAGATAGCCGTGGCCGAGAAGGTTCTCGAAGGGCAGGGCCCGGGAGCCTGGCCGACGTGCTCCGTGAGGGCCGGACTGGAGCAGGGCGACGACGCCCCCGGCCTGGCCCCGCAGTCGAAGCGTCAGGTGGCCGTCGACGGGGGGAAGGACAAGGCCCCGGAGTCCGGGCCCGCGGCGAGGACCGCCCGTGACGGCGCGACGGTGAAGGCGTCACCCACCGCCGTGCCCGGCGCACGTGAGTCGTACACCGTCGCGCGCGGCGACTCGCTCTCCGGGATCGCGTCCGCCGAGCGGGTGCGGGGCGGCTGGCAGCGGCTGTACGCGGCCAACCGCACCGTGGTGGGGAGCGACCCCGATCTCATCATCCCGGGACAGCGGCTGAGCCTCGACGGCGCCGGAACGCCGTCGACCGCGGCGGACCGGAAGGCCACCCCCAGGAGTACCGCCCCCGAAGCCGCGGGGAAGAAGGCGCCGAAGGCCGCAGAAAGGGCCCGGCCCGCCACCCCCAAGCCCGCTCCCGAGGCGACGGAGAAGACGAGGCGCGCCGCCGAAAAGAAGGCGTCCAAGCCGCGGTCCGGCTTCACCGCACCCGTGTCGGCCGGCACCGGGACCCCGTACCACCAGGCCGGTTCATGGTCCAGCGGCTACCACACGGGCGTCGACTTCCCGGTGCCCACCGGCACCTCGGTCAAGGCCGTCGCGTCCGGCAAGGTGGTCTCGGCAGGCTGGGCCGGCGCCTACGGCTACGAGGTCGTCGTGCGCCACGACGACGGCAGGTACAGCCAGTACGCGCACCTCTCCTCGCTGCACGTGCGCGCGGGGCAGCAGGTCGGCACCGGCCAGCGGATCGCACGCTCCGGATCCACCGGCAACAGCACCGGTCCGCACCTTCACTTCGAGATCCGTACCGGCCCTGGCTACGGCTCCGACATCGACCCCCTGGCCTACCTCAGGGCAGGCGGCGTCAGCGTCTGAACGTTCCCCGCCCGGCCCTCTAAGTCACCCCGGCGGGCCGGGCCGGAGGCGGCCTGCCGACCGTCGAACTCGACCCGCCCGCCGCCGTGGTCCAACGGCAGGGTCAACGGGAGGGAGAGTGCCGTCGGAGCCGGGAACGGGTCCGGCAGCACCGCCGCCCCCTGGGGAACCACCGGCTTCGCCGGCTCGGGCAGCACCACCGCCCGAGACCCGTCGGCGTCCCCGGCAGGCGCGTCGACGTGTTCCTCCGTCCTCCGTCCCCCGGACCCCGTTCCCCTCTGCGCGTTCCGCTCGGCCCCCACGCGCTCCGTGGTCAGCAGCACCAGCCCCGCCGCCGCCAGCGCGCCGCAGCCGAGGGCGATCAGGGTGCCCGTCGTCCCGAAGCGGAACCGCTCGCCGAACATGGTCAGACCCACGGCCGCCGCGACGACCGGGTTGACCACCGTGACCGTCGCGAGCGGAGCCGTCAGCCCGGCGCCCCGGTACGCGGCCTGCGAGAGCAGCAGCCCCGCGGCGGCGAGCCCCGCGATCACCAGGAGGGTCGGCAGCCCGGAGGTCACCGAGCCGGAGGTCCACTCCACCGCCACCGTCTTCGTGAACACCGACGCCATGCCGAAGGCGATACCGGCGCCGGTGGCCAGCACCACGCTGCGCAGCATCGGCCGGTGGAACCCCTTGGCGAGGACCAGCAGGACCAGCACGGCACCGGCCGTCCCGGTCGCGAGCGCGAACTGCTCCGGGCCGGCCAGCGTGTGGGAGCCCGTGCTCCCCGTGAGAGCGAGCAGCCCGGCCAGCCCGACGGTGGCCATCACCGCGCCACGCCACGCCGTGCGCCCGGCCCGGCGGTGGACGAAGAGCGCGGCCATCGGCAGGGCGAAGACGATCGTCAGAGCTCCGAGGGGCTGTACGAGGCTGAGAGGCCCGTACGCCAGCGCCACCACGTGCAGCACCGCCCCCACGCCGTTGAGCGCCACCGCGACCCACCAGGCTCCGTTGCGCAGCGGAGCGTACGGGCGGCTGTCGCCGGCCGCGGCCACTCGCTCCTGGACGATCGCGCCCGCCGCGTAGGCGACGGCGGAGACCAGGGAGAGCAGCACGGAAAACGCGAGGGAACTCATGTACACCACGATGTCCCGTCGGAGCCGCCGAGTCGTCGTCCCTGAGGCGGCGATTCGGCGTACTGCTCCAGTAGTACGTCGATCACTCCGGGGTCCTCCTCTCGACGGTAGTCCTCCTGGCCCGAGGGCTCAGAAGTTCGCCGGGGGAGGTCGCACGCTGCCACCGGTCGACCGCGCCAGGTGTCCGGAAGGGCTCGCTACGGGCGGGTGCCGCCGGATCGGAGGAGAGACGTGGGGGACGTTGCTCAGGTGCTGAGCATGAACTCGGCGCGGATGCGCTTGCCGACCGGCACCCGCTCCGCCGTGAGCCGGTCGCAGAGAGCGACGACGATCTCCATGCCGTGGCCGCCGAGGCGCGCAGGGTCAGGGGAGTAGAGCACGGGGAGTGCCGTGCTGCTGTCGTACACGGTGACGCTGATGCGGCGCGCGTCGCCTTCGAGCTCCAGCAGGTACGGGCCGTGGCTGTAACGGTCCGCGTTGGTGACCAGCTCGCTCACCGCCAGCATCAGATCGCTGCGGGTGTTCTCGCCGAGCTCCGCGAGCCACTCGGCCACCAGCCGGGCGAGGAAGCGGTCGGCGAGCGCGCGGGCCTGCGCGATGCATCCGGGCTCGCCGTCGAACACCTCGGCAGCGAGCAGTACCTCCGTGGACGGGGGCACCTGTACGGGGCCGTCCGGCCGTGAGATGGCCTGTTCGTTCATGTGCTCCAGCCAGGGCGCCGCAGGGGAGGTCAAGGACCTCTTCTCGCCGTTCGTCTACCCGTGTCGAGAGATCCCACTCCGGGGGATCCTTTCAGATCTTACGCACGCCGGGGCAGCCGGACCACGCTGACGAAGAAGTCGTCGATCTGGCGCACCGCGCCGATGAACTGTTCCAGGTCCACCGGCTTGGTGACATAGGCGTTGGCGTGCAGTTTGTAGCTCCGCAGGATGTCCTCCTCGGCCGAGGACGTGGTGAGGACGACCACCGGGATCAAGGCCAGCTCGGGGTCGGTCTTGATCCGCTCGAGCACCTGCCGGCCGTCGTACCTCGGCAGGTTCAGGTCGAGGAGCACCAGGTCCGGGCGCGGAGCCTCGGTGTACTCACCCTGGCGGTAGAGGAAGTCGAGTGCCTCCTGCCCGTCACGCACCACGTGGAGGGTGTTGCGGATCTTGTTGTCCTCGAAGGCCTCACGGGTCATCAGCTCGTCGCCGGGGTCGTCCTCGACCAGCAGGACCTCGATGGGCTTGACGGCGTCGTTCACGGGGTGTCTCCCGACCGGGGGGTGAGCGCGGCGGGGGCGAGCAGCTCCGCCGTGGTGTGTGTGGGCGCCTCAGGAAGGACAGGCAGGGTGAAGTGAATCAGTGTGCCCTCCGGAGGCTTCGGGTCCAGCCAGATCCGGCCACCGTGGAACTCGATGATCTTGCGGCAGAGGGACAGTCCGATTCCGGTTCCCTCGTACTCGTCGCGGGCGTGCAGGCGCTGGAAGATGATGAACACCTTGTCGGCGAATTCCGGAGCGATCCCGATACCGTTGTCGGCGACCGTCAGATGCCAGACGTCGCCCTCCCGGACACACCCGACGGTGATCCGGCACGGCACGTCGGGCCTGCGGAACTTGACCGCGTTCCCGACGAGGTTCTGCCACACCATGGTGAGGGACGTCGAATCGCCCAGCAATTCCGGCAGCGGCTGCTCACGGACGACGACGACTCCGGACTCCTCGACGGCGAGGGTGAGGTTGGTCAGGGCCCGGTCCAGGGACGCGTCGAGATCCACGGGCTTCCAGCTCTGCTGGACCCGTCCCACCCGGGAGAAGGTCAGCAGGTCGTTGATGAGCACCTGCATCCGCTTGGCGCCGTCGACCGCGAAGTCGATGTACTGCCTGCCCCGGTCGTCCAGTTCCGCGCTGTACCGCTTCTCCAGCAGCTGGCAGAAGGAGGCGACCTTCCGGAGCGGTTCCTGGAGGTCGTGCGACGCCACGTAGGCGAACTGCTCCAGCTCGGAGTTGGACCGGCGCAGCTCCGTGGTCTGCTCGGCCAGCAGCGTCTCGCGCTCCTGGGACTCGGCGAGCTCGGCCACCAGACGGCTGCGCATGGCTTCGGCCGCCTCGGACACCGCCCGGACGTCCGACGGGCCCCGGACGTCGATCTTCTCGGTGAAGGCGCCCGCCCGCACCCTGTCCGAAGCGGCGGTCAGGGCGCCGAGGGGCCGGCCCACCACGCGGTGCAGCAGAAGGCTCAGCGACACCACGGCCAGCACGAAGCCGACCACCAGGGCGACGAGCACCCAGTCGCGCGTGGTGCGCGTGTCGCCCAGTTCCGCGCGTGCGGTGTCACGCGCGTCGTCCAGGTGGCTCTGCTGGGCGTTGTACAGCGCCCGCAGGGAGTCGAAGTCCGCCTTGCTCCGCATGATCGGGGCGGAGGTGGCCGCGGTGGGCCCGTTCTCCCGCACGGCGGCGATCAGCGGCTCGGCCCGCAGGGTCCGCCACTGCTGCGCGGCCCGCTCGATCCGTTCCACGTCCCCGGCGTACGGCTGCTCGTCACCGGTCAGCGAGCGCAGCCGGGCCAGCCGCTCCCGCTCGGCGCGCATGCCCTCCTCGTAGGGCTCCAGGAACGTGGTGTCACCGGTGAGCGCGTAACCCCGCACCCCGGTCTCCTGGTCGAGGAGCGAGTTCTGCAGCTGGAACGACGCGGAGCGGGCGGGCTGGATGTGGTCCACGAGCTCGGTGGTGCGGTCGGAGATACGTGAGAGGACGAGCCCGCCCACCACGAGGCAGCCGCAGACCACCACGACGAAGCCGGCCAGGATCAGATGGACCCAGTTCTGCACCGACAGTCCGGCTATCGGCCGCCCGGACGCGGGTTCCTCGGTGCTCATGCGTTCGCCTTCCAGCCCAGATGAAGTACGGCGACGTCGTCGGCCAGACCGCCGTACGGTGAAGCGCTCTCGGTGGCCTCGGCGACCAGCGCGTCGACGAACGCGCGGGGCTCCAGAGCGCCGTACCTGCCGGCCATGGCGAGCAGGCCGTCCTCGCCCAGCCGGGAAGTGGGCCCCGTGCGCCCCTCGAACAGGCCGTCGGTGAACAGGACGAGCTCGCTGCCGGGGGAGAGCTCCAGCTCCGTGATCGTCCACCGGCCGGCCCCGGGCAGCAGTCCGAGGGCCATCCCGGCCTCGGGCTCCACCCACCCGACGTCCTTGCCGCGTCTCAGCAGCAGTCCGGGGTGCCCGGCCCGGGCGACGAACACCCGGTCCCTGTCCGGAGGGAAGACGAGCGTCGTGACGGTGGCGAAGACATGGGGATCGGACCGCTCGGCGACGAGTATCTTCTCCAGCAGCCCGATCTTCTCGCGCTGCGAGACACCGGTGAGTACGGCCGTGCGCCACGCGACCCGGAGACAGACCCCCAGGGCCGCCTCCGCGGCCCCGTGCCCCGACACGTCACCGATCACCGCGTGGACGGCGCCGTCCGAGGTCTGCACCACGTCGTAGAAGTCGCCGCTCAGGAGCCCGTGCGCGCGTCCTGCCTCGTAGCGCGCGGCCACCAGGAAGCTGTTGTCCAGCAGCAGCGGGATCGGCAGCAGGGCCCGCTCCAGGCGGGCGTTCTCCTGGGCGATCAGCTGACCGGCGCGCATGGCCGCCGCCGACCGCTCGGCGTGCTTGCGCTGGAGGGCGTACCGGACCGCGCGGCCCAGCACCTCGGGGTCGATCCGCCCCTTGACCAGGTAGTCCTGGGCGCCCTGCGCCACCGCGGACAGCCCGGTCTGGGACTCGTCGAGACCCGTCAGGACGATGACGGCCGCGTCAGGGGCCGACTCGACGAGCTGGCGGACGGCGTCGAGGCCGTGGACATCGGGGAGATGCAGATCCAGCAGGACGCAGACCGGGGTGCGGCAGCCGAGCAGGAACCGCCGGGCCTCCGCCATCGTCTTGCACCACGTGAGCGGGGCGTCGAGCTCGCTGTCGGAGAGCATCTCCTCGACCAGCAGTGCGTCCCCCGCGTCGTCCTCGACGAGGAGCAGGGTCGCGTCGACGTCCCAGACGGACGCGTCGACGTCCGGCAGCCCCTGCTGTTCGGGAATCACGCCGGGCCGTACACGCGCAGAGGTGCCCAACGGTGACTCGCTCACTCTCCACTCCCTCGTCCGGACGGCACAGGAAAACCCACGGCCGTATCGGCAGGAAGCATATGTGACGGAGGCCCGGCACTGGGCCGGGCCTCCGTCGTTCCGATCGTGGGCCGAGGGATCAGGCCTCGACGCTCATTCCCGCGCGCAGCCGCTGCACGATCCGGCTGAGCAGACGCGACACGTGCATCTGGGAGACGCCCAGCTCAGCACCGATCTGCGCCTGCGTCATCTCCTGGCCGAAGCGCATGCGGACGATCTTGCGCTCGCGGTCGTCCAGCTGCCGCAGCAGCGGGGCCAGCGTGTGCAGGTTCTCGACGCTCTCCATCCCGGGGTCGTCCTCGCCCAGCAGATCGGCGTAGGCGCGCTGTTCACTGCCCGAATCGCTGTCGGCGTTCGGGGTGTCCAGGGATCCCGCGGAGTAGCCGTTGGCGGCGACGAGACCCTCGATGATCTCCTCCTCCGGAAGATCGAGGTGCGCGGCGAGCTCCGCGACCGTCGGGTCGCGGTCGAGCTTCGTCGACAGCTGCTCCTTGGCCTTGGCCAGCTCGACCCGCAGCTCCTGCAGGCGTCGCGGCACGTGCACGGACCAGGTCGTGTCACGGAAGAACCGCTTGATCTCGCCGACGATGTACGGCACCGCGAAGGTGGCGAACTCGACCTCGCGCGACAGGTCGAAGCGGTCGATGGCCTTGATCAGGCCGATCGTGCCCACCTGGATGATGTCCTCGGTGTCGTCACCGCCCCGGTTGCGGAACCGCGAGGCGGCGAAGCGCACCAGGGAGAGATTCATCTCGATCAGGGTGTTGCGCGCGTACTGGTACTCGTGGGTCCCCTCCTCGAGGACCTGGAGCTTGTCGAAGAAGATCTTCGACATGGCCCGGGCGTCCTGGGGAGCCACCTTGCCGGCGTCCTCGATCCACGGAAGCGCGGCGGTGTCGGCAACCGTGCCCGCCTCGTGGTGCCGCGTCGCCGCCGCGCCGATCGCCTCGGTGGTTCGCACTGACGTCGTCATGGTGTCGCCCTCCCTGGACTCCGCTTGAGTGACGGGCGCATGCCCCGACATCCGGAAGTAATGCCTGCCGATGCGGAAAATCTTTCAGGAGACACGCGATTGGACCGGACGGAGGCGGTGATCATGACGTTCCGTGCGCGATCGGGTACTCCTGGTGGTGCCCCGGGGTGAGGGTGTGACTCCCGCCTCGTTCGGGGCACCCGTGTGTTCCGAAGCGGAGGAGGGGCCATGAGCGACACCGGTACGGCGGGCGGGCGTACGGTCACGACCAGGATCCCGGCACGGCTGGACCGGCTGCCCTGGTCGCGCTGGCACTGGATGATCGTGATCGGCCTGGGCACGGTCTGGATCCTCGACGGACTCGAGGTCACGGTCGTCGGCAACATCGCCAGCCGGCTCTCCGAGGACGGCAGCGGACTCGCGATCACCGACGCGCAGGTCACCGGTATCGCCGCCGCGCTGTACGTGGCGGGAGCCTGCTCCGGCGCACTGGTCTTCGGCTGGCTCACCGACCGCTTCGGGCGCAAGAAGCTCTTCCTGATCACCCTCGCGGTCTATCTCGCCGCGACCGCGCTCACCGCGATCTCCTTCTCCGCGTGGTGGTTCTTCCTCTTCCGCTTCCTGACGGGCTTCGGGATCGGCGGGGAGTACGCGGCGATCAACTCGGCCATCGACGAGCTCATCCCCAGCAAGTACCGGGGCCGCGTCGACCTGATCATCAACGGGAGCTTCTGGCTGGGCGCCGTCGCCGGTTCCCTGCTCTCGGTCCTCGCGCTGAACACCGACATCTTCCCCAAGGACATCGGCTGGCGGCTGACCTTCGCCCTGGGCGTCGTCCTCGGACTCGTCATCCTGCTGGTGCGCCGGCACGTGCCGGAGAGCCCTCGCTGGATGTTCATCCACGGACACGACGAAGCGGCGGAGAAGCTCGTCGACGGGGTGGAGCGCGAAGTGGAGGCGGAGACCGGGAGCACCCTGCCTCCCGCCGAGCCCGCCATCACCGTGCGGCAGCGCACGAGTGTCGGGTTCGGGCTGATCGCCCGGACCGTCTTCCGCTCCTATCCGAAACGGGCCGTCCTCGGGATCGCCCTCTTCATCGGCCAGGCGTTCCTCTACAACGCCATCACCTTCGGCTTCGGCTCGATCCTGGTGACGTTCTTCGACGTCTCCAGCGGCTACTACTTCGCCGTCATCGCGTTCTGCAACTTCCTCGGGCCGCTTTTCCTGGGCCGCCTCTTCGACACGGTCGGGCGCAAACCGATGATCGCCGGGACGTACATCCTGTCCGGCCTTCTCCTCTTCGGCACCGCCTGGCTGTTCGGCGTCGGCTCGCTGACCGCCGTCACCATGACCGGGTGCTGGTGCCTGGTCCTCTTCGTCGCCTCCGCGGGCGCCAGCTCCGCCTACCTGACGGTCAGCGAGATCTTCCCGATGGAGACCCGGGCGATGGCGATCGCGTTCTTCTACGCCGTCGGAACCGCGGCGGGCGGCATCACCGGTCCGCTGGTCTTCGCGAGCCTGACGTCGAGCGGGGTGGTCGGTGACACCGTCCTGGCGTTCTGCATCGGAGCGGGCCTCATGGTGGCCGCGGGCCTCGTCGCCGTCTTCTTCGCGGTGGCGGCCGAGCAGAAGTCGCTGGAGGACATCGCGACCCCCCTCTCGGTCAGCGGAAGCGGGGAATGACGGCCGAAAGGAGCAACGCCCGACTCGTGGCAGACTTGACCGGGGCGTTCGGCCCGTGCGCGCCTGCCCTCACCGGCTCCCGGCCGGATCACTCCCCACCGACCCCGGCAGCGGCACGAGTGACAGAGGAACGGCAATGACGGTGACAGAGGACAGCCAGGAGTTCGCTCCCGGCGTCGTGGAGTTCGGCCCCGGTATCGACCCGGAGCGGCTTGCCGTCTGCCTGAGCGTGCTCGACGAGCTGGACACCATCGACGTCGACCACCCGGACGCCATCACGGTGCGCCGGGCCACCGCCGGCATCTACCGCACCGTGAAACAGCGTCGCCGCCAGGAACGCCGGGCCTCCAAGACCGCCCACGACAAGGCCGTCACCGAAGCCACGGCGACCGGCTCCGCCGAGCGCATCGACGACGAGACACAGGGGGTCCTCCCGTCCTCCTCGGCCACCGCCGAGATCGCGGGCATACTCCAGCGGCCCAGGTCCTGCTACATCTGCAAGACCCGGTACGTCGAGGTGGACGCGTTCTACCACCAGCTCTGCCAGCCGTGCGCCAAGGAGAACCGCAGCCGCCGCGACGCGCGCACGGACCTCACCGGACGCCGCGCCCTGCTCACCGGCGGCCGCGCGAAGATCGGCATGTACATCGCGCTGCGGCTGCTGCGCGACGGCGCGCACACCACGATCACCACCCGCTTCCCCAACGACGCCATCCGCCGCTTCAAGGCGATGGCGGACAGCGACGAGTGGATCCACCGGCTGAAGATCGTCGGCATCGACCTCCGTGACCCCGCCCAGGTCGTCGCCCTCGCCGACTCGGTCGCCGCCGAGGGCCCCCTGGACATCCTCATCAACAACGCCGCGCAGACCGTCCGCCGCTCCCCGCAGGCCTACAGCGAGCTGGTCGCCGCCGAGTCCGCCGCGCTGCCGTCGGGAGAGCTGCCCGCGGCCGAGGTGATCGGCACGTTCGGCAGCGGCACCGTCGACCGCGTCGCCGCTCTGCCCGCGGCCCGCAAGGAGGGCGAGGGCCTCAGCGCGCAGGACGTCACGGGTCTGGCCCTGGTGACCGGGTCCGCCTCGCCGGCCCGCATCGCCGCGGGCACCGCGATCGACGCCGGCGGCCTGGTCCCCGACCTGCACGACACGAACAGCTGGATCCAGACCGTGGAGGAGGTCGAGCCGATCGAGCTCCTCGAGGTCCAGCTCTGCAACTCCACCGCGCCCTTCATCCTCATCAGCCGGCTCCGCCCGGCGATGGCGGCGGCCGCGGGGCGCGCCTACGTGGTCAACGTCTCAGCGATGGAGGGGGTGTTCGGCCGCGGCTACAAGGGCGCGGGACACCCGCACACCAACATGGCCAAGGCCGCGCTGAACATGCTGACGCGGACCAGTGCCCAGGAGATGTTCGAGAAGGACCGCATCCTCATGACGGCCGTCGACACCGGCTGGATCACCGACGAGCGGCCCCACCCGGACAAGATGCGTCTCGCGGAGGAGGGTTTCCACGCCCCCCTCGACCTCGTCGACGGGGCGGCCCGGGTCTACGACCCGATCGTGCGCGGCGAGCAGGGCGAGGATCTGTACGGCTGCTTCCTGAAGGATTACGCCCCCGCCGGCTGGTGAGCCCGTCCGGCCACCCGTCGCCGGTCCCACCCGCACCACCCGCCACCTGCGATGACAGAAGTCACGACGGCGGCCCCGCACGACGGGGGCCGCCGTCCTCCTGTTGGCTGAAAGTGACCCAGGCCACACGTTCTGTCGAGCGGGACGGCGCTCATTTGGTTACTCTGATGGGAACGGACGCCACCAAGGAATCCACGAAGCTTCCTCGGCCGTCCTGGGACAGGTCTGTAAGCATTCCGCCGTCCCACCCCGTACCGGCGCCACCGCGACCGAACTGTTTCTGCCCCTGCCCCGCAGAGGGCGGTCGACACGGTTCCCACAGCCGCAGCGTCGCCACCGCCCCGGGGTTACGCGACGCAAAGGAGTCCGCGGTGACACCTGAAATGACGAAGACCGAGACGCGCCCGGCCGAACCGGCCGCAGAACGCGGCCGTCGGCCCGAGAAGCTCCGGAACATCGAGGTCTGGGCCAGGTCGGCACCGATCAGGCTGGCCGGCTACGAGGACGATCTGGCCGAGCCCCACATCCTGCCCGGGATCGACTGACCGTCCCACCGCTTCCCGCAGCGCCTCGGTCCTGCCCCCGCCCTCGGACGGGGGCAGGAACATGTCCGGCCCCACCGGGACCTCACCGGCGGTCGTCCCCCTCGCGCGGGGGCGGCCGCAGCGGCACCGGCCGGGCCACCGGCCTCATGAAGTCGCGTACGTAGGTCCGGTCCCACCAGCATCCGGTCTCCCGCAGCTCCCGCAGGTCCGTGAACCGGTAGCGGAAGACCCGTGCCCGGATGTGCGCGGGCGGGCCCCCGGGGAACGGATCGTGCCGAAGGAGGCGCAGGGTGTCGCGGTCCCCGCGGAGCAGCCGTTCCACGAACGGGCCGAACCAGGACCTGGCGTAGGCGGGCGAGAGCGCCGCGAACCACATCATCCAGTCCAGCCGCAGATGGTACGGAGCGAACTGGCGCGGCAGCCGGCGCGGATCGCCCGGCTTGCCGCGGAAGCCGTACTCGAGCCAGCGGGTCCCCTCGTGGATCACCGCCTCGTCGGTGCCCTCGACCACGACCTCCAGCCGCACCCTGCTGATGCTCCCGAACGCGCCGTAGGTGTTGACCAGGTGCAACGGATCGAAGGACCGGTTCATCACCTGGCGCCGGGAGACCAGATTGCGCGCCGGACGGTAGCTGAGGCCGAGCACGAGGGCGGTGACGGCGATGACCACCACCTCGTACCAGAGAGGTGCGTCCGGCTGTGCGGGCGCGGGGCCCGTGAGCGGTGACCAGTCGACGGCGGCCAGGGCGAGGACGATGGTCAGCCAGTTCAGCCAGGCGAAGTTTCCCGACAGCACGAGCCACAGCTGCGTCACCACCATGAGCCCGGCCGCGGCGCTCGCCACGGGCTGCGGGGTGAACAGCAGGAACGGCACGACGAGCTGGGTGACGTGGTTGGCGGCCACCTCCACCCGGTGCACCGGCCGCGGAAGCCGGTGGAAGAACCAGCTCAGCGGCCCCGGCATCGGCTGTGTCTCGTGGTGGAACTCCAGGCAGGTCAGCTTCCGCCAGCACTCGTCCCCCCGGATCTTGATGAGGCCGGCGCCGAACTCCACCCTGAACAGCAGCCAGCGCAGCAGCCACAGCACGAGCACCGGGGCGGCCGTGTCGGCGTTGCCCAGAAAGACGGCGAGGAAGCCCGTCTCCAGCAGCAGCGACTCCCAGCCGAAGCCGTACCAGACCTGTCCGACCTGCACGATCGACAGGTACAGCACCCACGGAACCGCCCACAGGACCATCGCCGCGCCCAGGGGAAGACGGGCGTCCAGGCCGGCCAGGAGGGCGACCGACACCGCCGCGCCCGTCCAGGCGGCCAGCGCGAAGAAGCGGTCCGAGTAGTGCAGCCGGAACAGGCCGGGCGCGCCCCGCCACGAGGTCCGGCGCAGGAGGTCGGGCACCGGGAGCATGCCCCGGGAACCGATCAGCGCCCGGAACTGGAGCGCCGCGGCGACGAACGCGACCAGGTACACGGCGGCCAGTGAGCGCTGGAAGACGAGCCTGCTCAGCCAGTAGCCGTCTGCGGTGAACCACTCCACCGTCCCCAGTATCCGGTGCGCCGCCCGGGTCAGGCGGCCGACACGATGCGGCGCAGCACCTTTCCGAGCCGGCGCGCGTACCAGTGCTGGGCGAGCGGCACGAGAGGGCCCGCCAGGCGTGCGTACCAGCAGGCCGGCCGGGAGAACGCCGTCACGGTGAACCAGACCGTTCCGTCGTCCGCGAGCTCCACGACGAAGCTTTCCTCGCCGCGCTCGGGGTGCCGCGCCCGGGTGCCGTAGGCGAACCCGATGCGGTCGTTCTCGTAGGCCGTCCAGACGATCTCGCAGAGGGCGCGGACGCGGAGCCGCCCGACGCCCGCCGACACCTCGACGGCGACTCGGGGTTCCGCCCTCGGTGCGGAGGACTTCACGCCCGCCCCGGCCGCGCGGTGCATGCGCCACTCGGTGACGGCGGCGCCCGCCGCCTCGAACTGCGCCCTTCCCCGGCCGACCGCGGCACGGTGGTGGAGGTGGTTGTAGCCCTCCGGGAGGGGGCCCAGCCGGGTGGCGCCGACCTCGGGGTACGTCAGGGTGCTCATGCGGTTGTGCCTTCCGTTCGGGTCAGGTCCTGGAGGCGGCGGCGTGCGAGCAGCGCGCAGAGCGCGAAGCCGAGCGCGTTGCCGAGCCCGTGCGTGGCCGCCATCCAGGTCAGGGTGGGGTGGGGCAGTCCGGTGGCCTCGCCGAGAGCCCAGCTCAGCGCGAGCACCATGGTCGCCGCCAGCACTCCGGCCGAGACGGCGAGCAGCAGACGGGTGACGCGGTCCGGTCCGGCGACGCGCACGGTGCGCCAGGTCAGGAGGGCGACCGTCCACATCCCGGCGGTGAGTACGACCGCACCGGCCAGCTCGGTCCGCTCGCCGGTGAAGTAGCCGACGAGGACGAGCAGGGTGCCCAGCGGCACGCTCAGGGCGGCGAACCGGCCCGCCGGGCCGTCCTGCGCACGGCAGACGAGGCCGGCGACGAGGGCGGCGGCGAAGCCGGCGAAGTGGAAGTGGGGGACGGTCAGCGCCAGGATCCCGAGCTCGAACCCGAACAGCTCGTGGCCAAAACGCTCGGCGACGAGCGCGAGCGCGGCGACCGACGGGGTGACCAGCGCGGTGAGCACCGCGGCCTCCGCCGGACGCGCGCTGCGGAGACGGGCCAGCCGCCGCGGCGCGTGCGAGGCGAGGAGCAGGGTCCCTGCCGCGTAGCAGAGGGCGAGTGCGGTGGCGGCGTCTCCGCGGGGCAGCCACAGGGAGACGGCGCCCGGCACCGCGAAGAGCGGCCACAGCCGTCGTACGCGGTCGAGTGCGGGGTCCTGGACGAGTCCCAGACCCAGCGGAACGATCACCAGCATGCCCAGCATCACGATCGACCCGACCAGTACGGACATCGCGCCCACCCCTGCCCTCGCCTAGGGACCCCCGTCGAATTGAACATGTTCAATTCATGTTGTGGCCAGCATAGGCGGCTCCTCGAGCGCGTTCAAGGAGCTGGTTCGGTCGAGGAATCGGACAAATAATGGCAGAGTGGCGCACATGGATGACCGGGTAGCGGGTTCCCTGTCACTCCCGGACGACTGGCCCGCCCACCCGGACCTGAGTCTCGCCCTGAACCGAATGGGCAGCTTCGACTGGGATCTGGACAGCGGGCTCATGCACATGGACGAGCCCGCCCTCGAGGTGTTCGACCTGCGCCCGGAGGAGTACGACGGTCACCCGGCGACCCTCTCCCTGCGGGTCCCCGCCGACGAGGCGATCCGGCTGGACGGCATGGTCTCGCAGGCGCTCAAGAGCGGCCGCAGCAACTACGGCGCGTACTTCCGCAGGTCACGGCGGGACGGCTCCCTCTGCTGGACCCACACCCAGGGGTTCATCCGCCGCGACGGCACCGGGCGGCCGCGCCGCATCATCGGGATCATCCGTGACGCCACCCAGGAACTGGCCGAGTCCACCGCCCGCCGCACCGTCGACGAGGAGCGCCGGCGCCGCACCAGCCTGGTCGAGGGCACCACGGCTGCCCTCGCCCACGCCCGTACGGTCGAGGACGTCACGGAGGTGCTGAAGAGCTCCAGGGGCCTGGCCAACCTCGGTGCCACCAGTCTCGTCATGGGGCTGCTGGAGTCGGGGCGCATCCATCTGGTGGCGGACGGTCCCGAGGGGGCGTTCGTGCAGGGCACCCGCTACACCCGGACGGACGAGCCCTATCCGATGAGTGAGGTGATCCGTACGCTCACGCCACGGTTCATCGAGACGCCCGAGGACTTCGCGACGTCGTACCCCCTGCTGTGGCCGCACATCAGTCACCTCGGTATCACCGCCGCCGCCTACATGCCACTCATCGCCCAGGCCCGGCCGATCGGCGCGCTCGGGCTCCTGTACGGCAACAAGGCGGGCTTCACCGGTGACGAGCGCAACCTCCTGGTGGCTCTCGGCAGCTCGATCGCCCAGAGCCTCCAGCGGGCCATGCTCTACGAGCAGGAGCACGATCTCGCCGAAGGACTCCAGCAGGCGATGCTGCCGCGCCGGATCCCCGACGTGCCAGGGGCCCAGGTCGCCGTCCGCTACCGCTCCGCACGGCTCGGGAGGGACATCGGCGGCGACTGGTACGACATCATCCCCCTGCCCGGCGGCCGGGTCGGTGCGGTCATCGGCGACGTGCAGGGACACGACACGCACGCGGCGGCCGTCATGGGGCAGCTCCGTATCGTGCTGCGCGCCTACGCGGCCGAGGGGCACAGCCCGGCCACGGTCATGGCGCGGGCGTCCGTGTTCCTCCACGAGCTCGACACCGACCGCTTCGCCACCTGTACCTACGCCGAGGCCGACATGACCACCGGGGTGGTGCAGCTGGTCAGGGCCGGTCATGTCGACCCGGCCCTGCGTGGCGCCGACGGCAGCTGCCGCAGGCTGCCGTCGGACGGCGGGATGCCGCTGGGCCTCAGCGCCGAGTTCGGGCGGCTCGAATACCCGGTCAACACCGTGGACCTGGACCCGGGCCAGACCCTGATCCTCTACACCGACGGAATGGTGGAGCTGCCCGGCACCGACCTCGACGAGGGCATGGGGCTGCTGGCGGCGACCGTGCGCGACGGGCCGCAGGACCTGCAGAAACTGGCCGACCGGCTCTGCGAGGTCGTCGACGAGCGCGGCGGCGAGGACGACATGGCGGTGCTGCTGCTGCGCCGCGACGCGGCCCACGCCCCGCACCCGGGCGGCCGGCTCCAGCAGCACGTCGCGCAGAACGACCCCGAGGCGCTGACGTCGGCCCGCCACATGATCCGGGCGGCTGTCCGTGCCTGGGGCGCCAAGGACCGGGCCGACGAGGTCGAACTCGCGGCCGACGAGCTGATCACCAACGCGCTGATGCACACCGACGGGGGCGCCATCGTCACCATCCGGGTGCTCACCGGCCCCGAGCGCCGTCTCCGGGTGGACGTGGAGGACCGCTCCAGCGCCCTGCCGCGCCGCAGGGACGCGGGGGAGTCCGGCGTCTCGGGCCGCGGACTCATGCTCGTCGACCGACTTGCCGACATCTGGGGAGTGGAGTCCCGGGGGAACGGCAAGTGCGTGTGGTGCGAATTCGTCGTCCCCGAGCGCCGGTAGCACCGCCGCCCGGACGGCGCGAGACTGTAACAGTACGTAACATGTCCATACTTGACCGTAACCGATCGTGCGGGATTGACTGCGATCCCGCCGTTCCGCCGTCGACGACGCGAGGCCCCGTTGAGTACCGAGCTCCTGGCACCTCTTGATCTGGCTTTCTGGCATCTCGAGTCCGATGCCCATCCGATGCACCTCGGCGCCCTCGCGGTCTTCGACCCGGCGCCCGGCGTCTCGGCGCCTCAGCTGCTCGACCTCCTCGGAGCCCGGGCGGCGGCCATTCCCCGGCTGCGGATGCGGGTGCGTGACGTCCTGCTCCCCGTCGGCGGCGCGGCCTGGTTCACCGACAAGGACTTCGAGGTGCAGCGGCACGTCACGCGGGTCGTCCTCCCCGAGGGCGACTTCCTGACGGAGGCCGGCCGGCTGGCCGGTGAACTCATGGAGCAGCCGCTCGGGCGCGGACTGCCACCCTGGCGGATGTACCTCCTCGACAGTCCGGGCGACGGCCCGTTCGCCGTACTCGTGAAGCTGCACCACGCGCTCGCCGACGGGATGCGGGCCGTCGCCATCGGTGCCGGCATCTTCGACCAGATCGCCTCCGCCGGTGCCGGCCGAGGCGCGGTGAACCGGCGGACGCCCGTCCCGCCCCGCTCCTGGCTGCCCGGCCCCTACGAGGTCGCAGGCATGGCGAGGGAGCGGCTCGGTGAAGTCGGCCGGGCGCTCGGGGTCGGAGCCTCCGTCGTGCGCGCCAGCCGGCTCGACCTGCGCGCGACCACCGCACTGGCCGCCCGCTCCAGCGGTACACGCCGGCTCGCCACCGCCGAGCTCGACGCCGCGACGGTGCAGCGCATCCGGCGCACCGAGGGCGGTACGGCCAACGACGTACTGCTCGCTGTCGTCGCCGGTGCGCTGCGCCGCTGGATGCTCGAACGGGGTGAGACCCTCCCGGACGCCGACCCCCGTGCCCTGGTCCCCGTCTCCCGGCGCCGACCCGGCGGGGCGGCCACCGGCAACAAACTGTCGGCCTACCTCCTCGGTCTGCCCGTCGGCGAGCCCGACCCCCGCGAACGGCTGCGCCTGGTGCGCACCGGCATGAACCGCAACAAGGCCGCGGGGCCCCTGCGCGGCGCGGGCGCGGTCGCCGTCCTGGCCGACCAGCTGCCCGCACTGGCCCACCGGTTCGGAGCGCCACTGGCGGGGAACGCCGCCCGGATGCTCTTCGACATCCTGGTCACCAGCGTGCCCCTGCCCCGCTCGGCCCTCTCGCTCGGCGGGTGCCCGCTGCGAGCCGTCTACCCCATGGCGCCACTGGCCCGCGGACAGGCACTGGCCATCGCCCTGTCCACCTACGGGGGACGGGTACAGGTCGGACTGGTCGCCGACGGCAAGGCGCTGCCGGATCTCGACCGGCTGGCCACCGCGCTCCGTGAAGAGCTGCGCGACCTGCACGCACTCGTGCCCACGGTGCCCGCACCGGCCTGAGAGCCGATCCGTCTCACCCTGTTGACGCAGCCGATTGATCCGATGAATAGTCCTGTACGGACCATCAGATCACCGGCGGGGGCGGCATGCGGCGCATCAGGATCGGAAGCAGCGCGGTCGAGATCACCGAACTCTCCTTCGGGGCGGCGGCGATCGGCAACCTCTTCACGGAGGTCTACCCGGGACAGGCCGCGGCCGCGGTCGACGCGGCGTGGGAGGAGGGCATCCGCTACTTCGACACGGCACCGCACTACGGTCTCGGGCTCTCCGAACGCCGCCTCGGCGAGGCCCTGCGCGACCGGCCACGGGCGGAGTACACGATCTCCACGAAGGCGGGCCGTCTGCTCGACCCGCTGCCCCCCGCCGGGACGGCGGCCCACTCGGGACTCTCCGACGGATTCGCCGTGCCGCACACCCACCGGCGCCGCTGGGACTTCAGCGCCGACGGCATCCGCCGCAGCATCGAGGACAGCCTGGGGCGCCTCGGTCTCGACCGGGTCGACATCGTCTATCTCCACGACCCCGACGACCACGCGGAAGCGGCCTTCCGCGAGGGCTACCCGGCACTGGAGAAGCTCCGCGCGGAAGGCGTGGTCGGAGCCATCGGCGCCGGTATGAACCAGACCGCGATGCTCACCCGCTTCCTGCGCGAGACCGACGTCGACGTCGTCCTCTGCGCCGGCCGCCTCACCCTCCTCGACCACAGCGCCCTCGACACGCTCCTGCCGGAGGCCGCCGCCCGCCACCGCGACGTGGTCGTCGGAGGCGTCTTCAACTCCGGGCTGCTCGCCGACCCCCGCCCCGACGCCGCCTACGACTACGCCGCGGCCCCCGCACCCCTCCTGGACCGGGCCCTGCGCATCCGTGACGTCGCCGAAGGCCACGGTGTCCCGCTGCGCGCCGCCGCCCTGCACTATCCGCTGCGGCACCCGGCCGTCGCCGGGGTCCTCGTCGGAACCCGCTCCCCGGAGGAGGTGCGCGACGCGGCGGCCCAGCTCCGCAGACCCGTCCCGGACGCGCTCTGGGACGACCTGCGCGCGGAAGGACTGCTCTGACATGACGCCCCCGCCGGTCGTCGACGCCCACCACCACGTGTGGGACCTCGCGGTGCGCGACCAGGACTGGATCACCGGTGAGGAACTCGCCCCCCTCCGCCGCACCTTCACCCTCGCCGACCTGGAGCCCGAGGCGAGGGCGGCGGGGGTGGTGTCCACCGTGCTCGTCCAGACGGTGACCGTCGCCGAGGAGACCCCCGAGCTCCTCGCCCTCGCCGACGCCGGCACACTCGTCGCGGGCGTCGTCGGCTGGACCGATCTCACCGCCCCGGACGTCTCCGGCACCCTCGCCTCGCTCCGTGCCCTGCCCGGCGGCGACCGGCTCGTCGGAATCCGGCACCAGGTCCAGGGCGAACCCGACCCGGAGTGGCTGCTGCGCCCCGACGTCCTGCGCGGTCTGGCGGCCGTCGCCGCCGCCGGCCTCGTCTACGACCTGATCATCCGGCCCCACCAACTGCCCGCGGCGGTCCGGGCGGCCGCCCTGCTGCCGGAACTGACCTTCGTGCTCGACCACGCGGGCAAGCCACCGGTGGCACGGCGCGCGACGCACCCGTGGGCCGACGGCCTGCGGGCCCTCGCCGCGCTCCCCAACACCGTCTGCAAACTCTCCGGGCTCGTCACCGAGGCGGACCGGCTGTCCTGGACCGTGGAAGACCTGCGCCCCTACGCGGACACGGTCATCGAGGCCTTCGGACCCACCCGGCTGATGTACGGCTCCGACTGGCCCGTGTGCCGGCTCGCCGCCGGATACGCCGACGTCCTGGCCACGGCGCGCGAGCTGACCGACTGGCTCGGCGACGCCGACCGGCAGTCCGTCCTGGCCGGCACCGCACAGCGCGTCTACGGGCTCCGGGAACCCGCCGGCTGAACACTCCCGAGGCGTCCGCCGGGCATGCGCGGCCCCCTTGCGGCAGGCTGGGGACATGCCCGAACTGCCGGAAGTCGAAGCCCTGCGGGACTTCCTCGGCGACCATCTGGTCGGCAAGGAGATCGCCCGGGTGCTGCCGCTCGCGATCAGCGTCCTGAAGACGTACGACCCGCCGGTCACCGAGCTGGAGGGCGCCGACGTCTCCGCCGTGGCCCGGCACGGGAAGTTCCTCGACATCACGGCGGGGGATCTCCATCTGCTCATCCACCTCGCGAGGGCCGGCTGGCTCCAGTGGAAGGACGGCTTTCCCGCGACCCCGCCGAGGCCGGGCAAAGGACCCCTCGCCCTGCGTACGGTCCTCACGGGCGGCGACGGCTTCGACCTGACGGAGATGGGCACCACCAAACGCCTCGCCGTCCACCTGGTGCGCGACCCCGCCGAGGTCCCCGGCGTCGCGCGCCTCGGTCCGGACCCGCTCGCCGACTCCTTCGACCGCGACGCGTTCGCGGCGGTGCTCGGCGGGGCACGCCGGCAGATCAAGGGAGCACTGCGCGACCAGTCGCTGATCGCGGGCATCGGCAACGCCTACAGCGACGAGATCCTGCACGTCGCGAAGATGTCGCCGTTCAAGCTCACGTCCGCCCTCGGCGACGAGGACGTCACCCACCTGTACGACGCCATGCGCACCACGCTCCAGGACGCGGTCGAACGCTCCCGCGGGGTCGCGGCGGGCCGGCTCAAGGCCGAGAAGAAGAGCAGCATGCGCGTCCACGGCCGGACGGGGCAGCCCTGCCCCGTCTGCGGCGACACCGTGCTGGAGGTGTCGTTCAGCGACTCCTCGCTCCAGTACTGCCCCACCTGTCAGACCGGCGGCAAGCCCCTCGCCGACCGCCGGCTGTCCCGCCTGCTCAAGTAGCGGCCCGGCCACCACCGCCGACGGGCCGGACGCCGGGCTGGCCAGGGCGGGGCGCAGCGCGCGTACGCCGCCAGAAGGCCCACCACCGCGCCGAGCTCACGCACCTGGACCACGCACGCGGCGCACTCCGTCAGATGCTCCTCGAACCGGCGGACGTCGGCAGCCCCGAGCACCCCGAGCGCGTAGGCTCCGGCGTCGCGGTGCGGTTCGGTGGCGCGCATGTCCTCACGTACGTGACGAACCCCGGAACGACTCACGCCGTCCCGCCGCCGGAGCACCTAAACTCCGGCCTCATGCTGCGCGTACTCGCCGTCGACGACGAAGAACCCGCCCTGGAGGAGCTCCTCTACCTCCTGCGCGCCGATCCCCGCATCCGGAGCGCAGAGGGCGCCACGGGAGCCACCGAGGCGCTGCGCCGCATCGGGGCCGCAGTCGACGCCGGGCCCGACGACCCGTCCGCGATCGACGTGGTGTTCCTGGACATCCACATGGCGGGGCTGACCGGGCTCGACGTCGCCCAGCTCCTGGCAGGGTTCGCCGCGCCGCCGCTCATCGTCTTCGTCACCGCCCACGAAGGCTTCGCCGTCCACGCGTTCGACCTCAAGGCCGTCGACTACGTGCTCAAGCCCGTGCGGCGCGAGCGCCTCGCCGAGGCCGTCCGGCGCGTCGCCGAGCAGGTCGGTGAGCGCACCGCGTCCGTCCACGACGCGGCCGCCGACCAGATCGCGGTGGAACTGGGCGGGGTCATCCGCTTCGTGCCCGTCGACGACATCGCGTACGCCGAGGCACAGGGGGACTACGCCCGGCTGCACACCTCCTCCGGCAGTCACCTCGTCCGGATACCGCTGACCACCCTGGAGGAGCGCTGGCGCTCCCGGGGGTTCGTACGCATCCACCGCCGCCATCTCGTGGCGCTGAACCGGATCGACGAACTCCGGCTCGACGCCGGCAGCATGAGCGTCCGCATCGGGGACGCGGAGCTCGCGGTCAGCCGTCGTCACACCCGCTCCCTGCGCGACCTCCTGATGCGGCAGACCGGCCGCTGACCTGCCCCTACCGGACGGCGGCCCTTCCCAGCGGGGCCCCGTGCCGCCTACACTCCGGGCCCATGTCCGCAGAGAGCACGCCCCGGCGCGAAGTGGTCACGGGCGAGCCGCGCCGGGTGCGTCCGCTGCCCCGCTACCGCGCCCAGTCGGAGATCGACGAACAGACCGCCCTCGGCGGCGCCTACGTCCGGTCACTGATGCGCAGCCAGCTCCGCGCCGGGCTCACCGTCTTCGCCGTACTCGCCACCGTGGCCGGCACCCTGCCCCTGCTCTTCGAGGCGCTGGGCAGCGACGCGCTCGTCTGGGGGGTGCTCGGCTTCGCCACCTGTCCGCCGCTCACCCTGGCCGCCTGGTGGTACGTGCGCAGGGCGGAACGCAACGAGCGCGACTTCGCCAGACTCGTGGAAGGCCTCCCCTCACCGTGAGCGCACCCGGCCACCCGGCATCGGTGGTGGCGGTCGCCCTCGTCGTCCTCGCCACCGTCCTCGTCGGCGGATTCGGGCTGCGGATCTCCCGTACGACCTCCGACTTCTACGTCGCCTCGCGCACCGTACGCCCGCGGCTCAACGCGGCGGCGATCAGCGGGGAGTACCTGTCCGCCGCCTCGTTCCTCGGGATCGCCGGCCTGGTGCTGGTGCACGGGCCCGACATGCTCTGGTACCCGGTCGGATACACCGCCGGATACCTCGTGCTGCTGGTGTTCGTCGCCGCCCCGCTGCGCCGCTCCGGGGCGTACACGCTTCCCGACTTCGCCGAGGGACGGCTGGAGTCCCGGCAGGTGCGCAGGCTGGTCAGCGTGTTCGTCGTCGGCGCGGGCTGGGTCTACCTCGTGCCGCAGCTCCAGGGCGCCGGTCTCACCCTGAAGATCCTCACCGGTGCGCCCGGCTGGCTCGGCGACGTGCTCGTCGCCTCCGTCGTGGTGATCGCCGTCGCCGCGGGAGGCATGCGTTCGATCACGTTCGTCCAGGTCTTCCAGTACTGGCTGAAGCTCACCGCGCTCCTGGTCCCGGCGATCTTCCTGGTGCTCGCCTGGCAGGGCGACGGACGGCCCCGGGTCACGTTCGACGAGCAGATCTCCGTCTTCCGGGCCGACCATCCGCTCTACGCGACGTACGGACTGATCATCGCGACCTTCCTCGGCACCATGGGCCTTCCCCATGTGGTGGTCCGCTTCTACACCAGCCCCAACGGACGGGACGCACGCCGTACCACGGTCGCCGTCCTCGCCCTGGTCGGGCTGTTCTACCTGCTGCCCCCGGTGTACGGGGCCCTGGGCCGGCTCTACGCACCCGACTTCATGCACGGCGGGGACGCCGACGCAGCGGTACTGCTGCTGCCGGCACGGGTGATCGGCGGCCTCGGTGGTGACCTGCTCGGCGCACTCCTCGCGGGGGGCGCCTTCGCCGCGTTCCTGTCCACCGCGTCAGGGCTGACCATGGCCGTCGCCGGCGTGATCACCCAGGACGTCCTTCCCTCGCGAGGCGTACGGCACTTCCGGCTGGCCACCGTGCTCGCCATCGCCGTGCCGCTGGCCGGCTCACTGCTCGTCAGCCGGGTGCCGGTCGCCGACGCCGTGGGGATGGCCTTCGCGGTGTCCGCCTCGTCGTTCTGTCCGCTGCTCGTGCTCGGCATCTGGTGGCGGCGGCTCACCCCGCCGGGGGCGATCGCCGGGCTGCTGCTCGGCGGCGGCTCCGCGCTGCTGTCGGTCGCCATCACCGTCAGCGGCGCGGTGCGTCCGCCCGGCTGGCCGCACGCCCTGCTGGCCTGGCCCGCCGTATGGTCCGTGCCGGTCGGCTTCCTCGCGATGATCCTGGTCTCCCTGGCCACCCCCGGACGCATACCACCCGGCACCAACGCCGCCATGACCCGCTTCCACCTGCCGGAGGCACTGGCCGCGGGACGTGTGCGGTGACCGGGGCCGGGATCGCCGTCATCGCGCTGCTGGCGCTGCTGCTGTTCGGCACGGGCTTCCTCCTCGGCCGCACCGCCCGCCCCGTGCGCACCAGTGACGTGGGCACGCCCGTCGAGCACGCCACCTTCGAGACCCTGCACACCGCCTCCCTCGCGGCGCCCCCGCTGCGCTCCGGACTCACGGAGGAGAGCGCCCGCAGGTCGGCGCGCCGGCTGCGCTCGCTGCTGGGCACCGACGCCCTGTGCCTCACCGACCGGGACCGGGTGCTGGTGTGGGACGGCGAGGGGGACCATCACGGCAAGGACGTGATGGAGCAGGTCGAGGGGCTGCTCGCCAGCGGGAGGGACACCGCCTTCCACAGCGACTGCGGCGACCTCGACTGCACCCTGCGCTGGGCCGTCGCCGTCCCGCTCACGGTCGACCACCGGGTGCTCGGCACGCTCGTCGCCTACGCACCCCGGGAGTCGGCGGTGCTGGCCCGGGCGGCGGGGGAGGTGGCCCGCTGGGTCTGCGTGCAGCTGGAACTCGCCGAGCTGGACCGCTCCCGCACGCAGATCGTCGAGGCCGAGATCAAGGCGCTGCGGGCCCAGATCTCCCCGCACTTCATCTTCAACTCGCTCGCCGCCATCGCCTCGTTCGTCCGGACGGATCCCGAGCGGGCACGTGAACTCCTCCTGGAGTTCGCCGACTTCACCCGCTACTCCTTCCGCCGGCACGGGGAGTTCACCACCCTGGCCGACGAACTCCACTCCATCGACCAGTATCTGGCACTGGTCAGGGCCCGATTCGGTGCACGTCTCTCCGTGACCCTCCAGGTCGCGCCCGAGGTGCTTCCCGTCTCGCTCCCGTTCCTGTGCCTCCAGCCCCTGGTCGAGAACGCCGTCAAGCACGGCCTCGAGGGCGCGGTCACCCTTCCCCGGCCCGACGGGCCCGTCCGGGCGGTCGACGCCCCGATCCGCGTCACGATCAGCGCGCTGGACGCGGGTGCCGAGGCCGAGGTCGTCATCGAGGACGACGGCACGGGCATGGACCCGGAGCGCCTGAGGCGCATCCTGCGGGGGGAGGGCGGCGCCTCCGCCGGCATCGGCCTGCTCAACGTGGACGAGCGGCTCCGCCAGGTGTACGGGGACGACTACGGCCTCGTCATCGAGACGGGCGTCGGAGCGGGCATGAAGATCACCCTGCGACTGCCCAAGTACCGTGCCGGCGTGCACGGTTCGTGACGCGCCGAGGGCTCAGTGGAGATGGACGGCCAGGTGTCCCAACGGCAGTCCGAGCTGCCAGGCCGGGGTCCACACCCGGACCTCGCCCGCCTCGTCGTCGGCGTCCGACGGCTCCCACGGCGGCGGTCCGATCGCGTCGAGGTCCGCGGCCAGGAGCTCGGTCTCCTCCAGCCACCGCCAGGCGGCCCGCGCCAGCGCGAGGCCGGGATCCGGGAGCCCGGCCGGAGCGGTCGGCCGCTCCAGTGCCTCCAGGCGCGCGCACACCCAGTGCCTCCAGGAGGCGCCGTACGCCGTGAGCAGCCGCAGTTCGTCCACCCGGGCGACGGGGAGCTCCTCGGTGGCCGCTCCGTCGGACAGGAAGATCGTCAGGGCGAGCGCGTCGCGTCCCGCCCGGTACTCCAGGGTCGTCGGCTCCATCAGGTCGCCGGTCACCAGCAGCTCGTCGGCGATGTATTCGGAGTACATCCAGGCCATCGGGACCAGCAGCCCGTCCCCACCGGATTCCTCGTAATGTTCGGGACGCATCCCGTCTCGCCTCTTTCGTCGACTCGGCACCGGGCTGTACGCAGCATTGAACCGGGGGCGCGCGCCCCGCGTGGGCAGAAGGGCAGGATCCGTCGGGAGAGGCGAGGCGCGATGACCACCGACCGCGGCGACGACCCGCATGTACGGCAGACGCTGGGAGCCTATGTGCTCGACGCCCTCGATGCGCGGGAGAGCGGTCAGGTCGCCCGGCACCTCCAGCGCTGCGAGGTGTGCGCGGCGGCCTACGTCGAGGTCGTGGACGCGGTGTCCCTGCTCGCGCTGCTCGACGTGGACGACCTGCTGGAGTAGCCGGGCAGAGTGCGGCTCAGCAGTCGCAGCGCGTAGTACGAGCGGGACTTGACGGTTCCCGGGGGTATGCCGAGGACCTGCGCGGTCTCGCCGACGCTGAGCCCCCGGAAGTAGATCTGCACGAGTACCGCGCGGTGCTCGGGGCTGAGCGTCCTCACGGCTTCGCGGACGTCGAGGCTGTGGACCGCCGCGGCCGCGGTGTCGTCCCGGGCGGGCGCGCTCTCCAGGACCGCGTCACTGACCTCCGTCGGCCTGGCCTGGCGGGACCTGCGGGCGTCGATGGCGAGGCGCCGGGCGACGGTGAAGAGCCACGGACGCATCGATTCGTAGGGGGCGTCGAAGGCCTCCGGATGCTGCCAGGCGCGTACCAGCGTCTCCTGCAGCAGGTCCTCCGCCCGCTGCCGGTCGCCGAACGTCAGTCCCAGCAGGAAGTGGAACAGGGCGGGCCCGTGCTCCCTCTGCAGCTCCGCGAGAGCCCGCTCATCGGTTGTCGCCGTGGTCATCGTGAACGTCCTTTCCCGAAGAGGCCCCTGACGCCTCGCTCCCGCCTGGCGAATACGAACGCATCAGGGCGCGGGGGAACAGGCGGTGCACCGGGGTGTGCGTTGAGCGGTCGCACGGAGCGGCGAGTGGTGCGGTGAACGGTCGACGGACGGCGATACGGCCGATTAAGGTATTCCGGACTCTTTATCCTTGACTTGCCGGTATGAATATATGTGTATTCGGATGGTAAAAATCGTCCGAATCCGGGAGTCGTGCAGATGACGAAGCGCATCCGACAGGGCGCGGCGATCGCCGTCGCCGGTCTGCTCGCCACAGCAACAGCCTGTACCGGCCAGCAGTCGTCGACCCCCGGGTTCGCCGGGCGGCACCTCTCCGCCGGGCCCGGGGCGAACGGGGCCGGAGCCGGGGGAGAGGACGGCGCGGACAGCTTCACGCTGCTGGCCTCGGGCGACGTACTGCCGCACTCCTCGATCATCGACCGGGCGGCCGCCGACGCGGGGGGCGCGGGCTACGACTTCCGCCCGATGCTCAAGGGCGCCGCCCCCGCGGTCTCCGGAGCGGATCTGGCCATCTGTCACATGGAGACGGTGTACGGCCGGAACGGCGGCCCTTACACGGGGTATCCGGACTTCAGGTCACCGCCCGAGGTGGCGACCGCGCTGCGCGCCACCGGCTACGACTCCTGCTCCACCGCCTCCAACCACACCCTGGACGACGGCACCCAGGGAATCCGCCGCACACTCGACGCACTGGACCGCACCGGCATCGCCCACGCGGGATCCGCGCGCTCGGCGGAGGAGTCCTCCCGCCCGACGATGCTCAGGGCCGGCAAGGGGAAGGACGCGGCGAAGGTCGCCCACCTCGCGTACACCTACGGCACCAACGACAGGACGCTGCCCGACGGGCAGCCCTGGGCGGTCAACCTGATCGACAAGGACCGCATCGTCGCGGACGCCCGCACGGCACGCGAGGCGGGCGCCGACGTGGTCGTCGTGTCCCTGCACTGGGGTACCGAGTGGCAGGAGCGGCCCGACGACGACCAGCTCGACCTCGGCCACGCGCTCACGGCCTCGACCACCGGGAAGCGCCCTGACATCGACCTGATCATCGGCACCCACGCCCATGTGCCGCAGGCGTACGAGAAGGTCAACGGCACCTGGATCGTCTACGGCATGGGCGACCAGGTCGCCGGTGCCATGGTCGATGACGCGGGGGTCCGGGACCCGCGTGCCAACGAGAGCTCGATGGGACGCTTCACCTTCGAGCGGCCGGCGGAGCCCGGGCGGCGATGGGAGGTCAGGAAGGCGGAGTTCCTGCCCCAGTTGTTCGACCCCGAGGCGGCGCGCGTCGTCGGCCTGGACCGGGAAGCGGGCCGTCTGCGCGAGATCCGCGAACGGATCCAGGGCGTCGTCCTCAGCCGTGGGGCGGCCCAGGACGGTCTCGTCGCAGGGAAGTGACGCGTGCCCGGCTCCCGGCGGCTGCCGGGGCCGGTGCGCCGCCGGGGGGTCGTCACGGCACGACGGTGACAGGCCAGCGGCCGGCCTTCACGAGCCGCACCGCCACCGAGCCGATGAAGCGGTGCCCGGCGGACTCCGAGGCGCCCACGATCACGGCGTCCGCCTTGAGCTCGTCGGACGCCGTCACGAGCCCGTTGTACGGATCGCCGTGGAACGTGTGGAACTCCCAGCGGACGTTCCAGGTGTCCTTGAGGCGTTCCGCCGCGGTCCTTATCTCGTTCACCAGCTCCTCGGCGACCTCACCGGTGGCGTCCGCGACCGGGGCTCCCAGAGCGGCACCGGCCGACAGCACGGGCTGCACGTAGACGAGGGCGAGCATCGCGTTCTGCCGGCGGGCGAGACCCGCCGCGTACGCCGCCGCCCGCATCGAGGACTGGGAACCGTCGATGCCCGCGACGATCACCTTGGGGCCGTCCGTGCCGCGCTCGAACCGGTGTTGTTGCTGGTCTGTCACGGCCCCGAGGGTAGTCGCTCCCGTGCACAGGGCTCCCGGCGCCTCCGCGTGACCGGCATGCGTGACCGGCATTCCCCTCGCCGGAGCCCCGCGGGGGCGCTCCATCCATCGGGTGCAAAACATCTGATCATGGGTGTCGACGTCGGACACGGGAGTGACGCCGTGCGAGCAGTTGGTCATGAAGCATGATCAGATTCCAGCGGAACGACGCACCTTTCTGCGCCTGGCCCTCGCGCTGGGCGCTGCCACCGCGGTGCGCATGATCGCGGCGGATCCGGCCGGGACGCCCACGCGTCCCGGCGGCGAGCCGCCCGCTCCGGCGGCCGGGCCCCCGGCCAGGGCGCAGGCGGGCCCGGGCTCCTACCGGCTGCGGCCCATGACCTCGGGCACACCACCCCGCTTCCGCCCCGCCCCGCCGCCCGTCCGCACCCGGCCGTTCGAGGAGATGCCCGGACTGGGGAGCGACGCGATGGTGCTGAGCTTCGACGACGGCCCCGACCCGCGATACACCCCGGACATCCTGGCCACGCTCCGCAGGTACGACGTCCGGGCGATGTTCTTCGTCTGCGGCGAGATGGCGGCTGACAACCGCGACCTGCTGCGCGAGATGTCCGACGACGGACACGTGGTCGGCAACCATTCCTGGTCGCACCCGCTGATCCCCAAGCTGCCCCGGGGTGCCATCCGCGACGAACTCGGCAGCACCAGCGAGGTCGTCGAGCGGACGCTGGGAGTCCCGCCGCTGTGGTACCGGGCCCCGTACGGCGCCTGGAACCGCAATTCCTTCGAGATCGGTGCCGCGCTGGGCATGGAACCGATGGCCTGGACCGTCGACACGCTGGACTGGACCGAGCCGGGCACCGACACCATCGTGCGCCGGGTCGAGAAGGGCGCCGCACCCGGCGTGGTGGTCCTGTCGCACGACGCGGGCGGAAACCGGTCCCAGAGCGTGGCCGCCCTGCGCCGGTACCTGCCCGCGCTCCTGGAGAAGGGGTACCGCCCCACCGTCCCGCGCCGCAGCTGACGGGGCGTCGCGTGTCCGGCGCGGCTAACGCGTCTCCACCAGCCGGGCGAAGACCACGACGTTCCCGTCGTAGCCGGCGGCCTTCGTGTAGCCGCCGCCGCACGTGATGACCCGCAGCTCGGCGTATCCGGTGTCGCCGTAGACCCTCGATCCGGGGAAGTCGTTCTTGGAGAAGACCTCGACGCCGTAGATCTCGAACACCGCGACGCGGCCGTCGTAGCGGGACACCTCGATCTGCCGGCCCTTGTCGAGGGAGCCCAGTCCGTAGAAGACCGCCGGGCCGGCGAGGTTGTCGACGTGGCCGACCATGACGGCGGTGCCCCGCTGCCCGGGAGCGATGCCGTTCTGGTACCAGCCGGCGAGGTTCGGGTCCTGGGCGGGCGGCGCCTCGATCCAGCCGGCCGGGTCCAGGTTCACGTCGACGACGGGCGCGTCGACCTCGATCGACGGAATCCGGATGCGCTCGACGGGGGCGTAGGCGAGCGGCTGGACCGGTTCACCGTCGAGCGGGGCGGAGACCGCGGCCTCCCGGGGGCCGGCCACCGAGGCCGCGGCGGCCGGCTGCGGAGGGCCGGGGGACGTCTCCGCACCGTTGCGCATGAGAGCGAGTCCGGTGAGCATCACCAGGGCGATCGCGCCCCACGGTGTGCGTCTGCTCCGCTCGCCGCCCCACTGGTCCCGGCCCATGGTTCTCCCTTCGTCGCGACACGGCCACGCTAGGCGGGGGCCCGTGCGGCGGCGATCAGAGAAGTGCGAACGGGTGGCGGCCGATCGTGCCCCGATCACGGCGTCTTCTCTTCGGAGTAATGGTCGGATAAAAGTTCTGACGGCCCGTGACCTGCGGCTCCGTCAGCTGGCGAGGCCGACTGACGGCGTGTCGGATCACCGTGGTGGAGCAGTGCCGAAGTGCGACCCATGCGGTATCTGGTGAGGGTTCGTCATGGGATGCGTTCTTCGTCGACTGATCCCGGGGAACAAGTCTCCGGGGCGCTTCCCGCTGGAGGTTCAAAGATGCGTGCTTCACGCGCTCTCGCGGTGACCGCGACCGCCTTCGCGGCGGTCGGTCTCGCTGCCCCGCTGGCCGCCGCCGGCGGCGGCCCGGGCAGCAACCCGAGCAATTTCCCGACCAACGTCACCGTCAACCCGTCCTCGGTCTTCCAGGGCGCCACGATGCACGTCAGCGCGGAGGGCTGCGGTCGTTCCGGCGGAAAGGTGTGGTCGAACGCGTTCCCGACGGTCAACCTCTCGCCGGGCCGGGCCGGCTACGCCACGCCGCGCATCCGGGACAACGCGACGCCGGGGCAGTACAGCCTCTCCGTGCGGTGCAACGACAGCGACAACAACTTCGGCGGCGGCAACGGAGGTGACGGCGGCCAGGGCGGTAGCGGCGGCCAGAGTGGCCAGAGTGGCCACGGTGGTCAGGGCGGTAACGGCGGCAACGGCGGTCAGGGCGGTGGCAACGGCGGCCAGGGCGGTAACGGCGGTCAGGGCGGTGGCAACGGTGGCCAGGGCGGTAACGGCGGTCAGGGCGGTGGCAACGGTGGCAACGGCGACCCGGTGGCCACGGCCCGCTTCACCGTGCTCCCGTCGCGCGGCGCGCATGGCGGCCTCGGCGGCTCGATGGGCCCCAGCTCCGTCGAGATGCAGGTGGGCGGCGGTCTTGTCGCGGCAGCGGCCGTCGGCGGTGCCGTGTTCGTGGTCCGTCGCCGGATGAACAATGCGGCGATCTGACGCCTCGAACCTCCTCCCCGGCCCGATACGCCCGTCGCCCCGAGTCCTGGATCAGGACCCGGGGCGACTGCCGTATCCGTATGCGGTGCGCGGCGTCAGTGCTGACGGCCCGTGCGGCGCTTGCGCAGGACGTAGAGGGCGCCGGCCGAGGCCACCGCCACCAGCGCGGAGCCGGCCGCGATCTCCGTGGGGTCCATCGTGTCGACGCTGCCGCCGAGTCCACCCAGCACACCGCTGGGAGACGACGTGGAGCTGGTCGTGGGGGCCGTGGTGGGAGAGGTCGTGGGGGAGCTGGTGGCACCGCTCGTAATCGTCAGATTGGCGGACCGCGTGGTGGTACCGCAGCGGAAGGTCACCTCGTAGACGGCACCCCGCCGGGCATCCTGGTCGACGGTCGTGGTGGCCGACCTCCCGCTCGGGATGGTGGTCGTGTCGAACACGCCCGAGAACGCGGTCGCGTCACTGGTGCACCCCATGGCGCCGAGAGTGACCCGGCCTCCCGGCGCGACCGTCGACGGAGTGATGGTCGGCGTGAACGAGGTGGACGTGCCGCCGTTGAGGACATCGGCCGATGCGGCCGGTGCCATCAGCAGGCAGGCGGCGGCGCCCAGCAGGGCGACGGGTGCGACACGTATCGCGCGCATGGTTGTTCCTCCGGGTCCCGAGGGGCAGCCGCGGAACGGATTTCCGCGAGGCATGAGAGATGCCCCTCGATGACCGAAACGGTAGGAGCGCCTCATATCACCCGCTATCGGTGTCAGGCGAATGGGGCAGCCGTGTCCCCCGGCCGGCGCACCGGACGGGGGAGCGGCAGCGCCGCGGGCCGGGCGTTCCTATCCGCCCGTGGCCCGTGGGAACAGATCGACGAACGGAGCCGTCGTCGCGGAGATGCCCCGGCCGAAGGGGGCGTCGAAATCCCAGATCAGGAAGAGCAGGAACGCGATCAGGACGCTGAAGAGACCGGCCAGCAGCAGTTCGCGGAAGGTTCTGCGGATCTGGAGCGTGAAGATCAGCCCGACCGTGACGACAGCTCCGGTGATCAAACCGAACCAGACGACTCCCGGCATGGTCGCGCCCGCGTTCTGCCCCCGGGACCCGCGTGCGTCGTCGGCCGCCGCCACCTGGTCCACCAGCGGCTGGTACGCCTGCCCTTCGTGGTCCGTCCGCGGCTTGTACTCGGTCACGTCCGCCCGTACCCGGTCGAGCAGCCTGGTGCCCTCCTCGGTGAGATTCCCGTCATCCGTCATCGACTTCCACTCGGCGCCGACGACATGGGCCACGTACGCGTCGACGTCCTTGCGGATGCGGTCGCGCACCTCGACCGGATAGACGGCCGATCGGGCGCTCACCTCGTGCAGTGCCTGGGCCTCCAGGCGTACGGACTCCTGGGCGGCGCTACGGCCCTCCCACACACCCGCGATGGCCAGGCCGAGCACGATCGCGTACACCACGCCGATCATCATCGTCATGTACTCGATGACGTCCGGCGTCTGGGACGGATCGTCGTCATCGGCGATACGACGGTTGCTGAGCACGGCGGTGGTGAGGACGACGGCACAGGCCGACGCCATCGCAATGGTCAGAACAAGCCATTCCGACATGGGTTCCCTTTTTCGGTCAGCGGGACGAGCGAGGCCGCAGCACTGCCACGGCGAAGACGGCGGGTGCGGTGATCAGCAGGGTGAGTGAGACCAGTGACGGCCCGCTCCTGGGCTGCTTGCGGGGTGGCTTCCGGTAGGTGGGGAGCGCGACGGGTGACGGAGCCGGCGGGGTCGGTCGCACGCGGGCAGGCGCCGGTGCGGGTTCCGGTTCCGGCTCCGGTTCCGGTGCGGGGGCCGGGGGTGGCGGAGGCGGCGGAGGCGGCGGTGGTGGCGGAGGCGGTGGCGGAGGTGGCGGAGGTGGGGGAGGCGGAGGCGGTGGCGGAGGTGGGGGAGGAGGCGGCGGTGGTGGCGCCGGCTCCGGCTCGGGCTCGGCGATGACCGCCCCGCACCGCCCCTGGCCCGCGATGGCGACGGACGAGCCGCCGTCCCCCTGTCCGATGGAGGCGACCGCGCAGTCGTCACCCGCCGCCGGCAGCGGGACGGCGAGCAGCAGGAGCAGGGTGGCGGCCGTCAGCCGCCATATGCGTGATCCGTACACGCCGGGGAGCATGTTCCCCGCAGTCGCCGGGCACGCCGTGCGGGCATCTGATTCGCCTGATGGAGGGGATATCCGGCGATTCACGTTTGCGTCCGCCGTAACTCGTCCGGTCCACCGTTGAACGCCGGGGCACCGTCCGGCCGTACCTAGGGCCACCGAAGGCGCGGACTCGCGTCGCGGACGGCAGAGGGACAACGGGAGTCGACATGAATACCTGGCGGAACGCCTCGCTCGCGGTGACGGCGGCGGCCCTGTTGGTGCTGACGACGGCGTGCGGTCAGGAGCGGGGCGCCGAGGCCCCGGGCGGTCAGGCCGTCGGGAACGCGGCCCCCGCGCGGCAGCCGGCCGACGGGGGCTACGGTTCGGACGGCGGCTACGGCTCCGAGGCGGCCGCGGGTGCGGCGCCGAAGGAGGCCGGACAACTCGCTGTGTGGGACAGCAAGAAGCTCGGCGAGGTGCTGACCGACAGCGAGGGCTTCACGCTCTACCGGTTCGACAAGGACACCGCCGAACCGCCCGCCTCGCGGTGCGAGGGCGACTGCGCGGAGACCTGGCCCGCGGTGCCCGCGCGGAACGCCGAGGCGGCCGCGGGGACCGACGCGTCACTGATCGGCGAGGTCACGAGGGGCGACGGGACGAAACAGCTGACCGTCGCGGGCTGGCCGATGTACCGCTACGCCCAGGACACCGGCCCCGGTGAGGCCAAGGGGCAGGGTGTCGGGGGAACATGGTTCGCCGCCGCTCCGGACGGAAAGAAAGCGGTGGTGAACGCGGACGGTCCCTCCGCCGGAGAGCAGGCCGACCTCGCCGGACTTTCGGTGCGGAAAGATCCGCAACTCGGCGACATCGTCGTCGACAAGCGCGGTATGACGGTTTACCGGTTCAAGAAGGACTCGGCCTGGCCGATGAAGTCCGCGTGCACGGGTGACTGCCTCAAGAAGTGGCCGGTCGTCCCGCCGGTGTCGAAGAATGACGTGGAAGGTGTCACCACGAAGGGATTCGTGACCTTCGGCCGGCCGGACGGGATCCAGCAGCAGTCACTCGACTGCTGGCCCCTCTACACCTTCTCCGGGGACTCGGAGCCGGGGGACACCAACGGTCAGGGAGTCGGGGGAACATGGTACGCGGTCTCGCCCGGCGCGAAGCTCGTCGGTGCCCCCAAGTAGCACCCGGGCAGGCCTGGTTGTACCGGTCCGTCGCCGAGTGCGCACACGCAGCGACGGACCGGTCGCAGGTGCCTCCGGTGTGTGACCAATAACGGATCTCTAATTTCCGTTTCCACTCGCTCTCTTGGCGGTCGATCAGTAGCCTCTGGTCAACACTGACCATGAACATGGCCGGATCGCCGTGGCGACTTGTTGGAGACATCGATGGAGCGTCCCGCCTGGGCACCGCAGGGCATAGACATCTCGGTGCCGAGCGTGTCTCGCATGTACGACTTCTATCTGGGCGGTTCGCACAATTTCGAGGTGGACAGGGAAGCGGCCCGTAAGGCCATGGAGTTCATGCCGGGGCTGCCCAAGGTCATGCAGGCGAATCGTGCCTTTATGCGGCGGGCCGTGCACCATGCCACCACTCTGGGCGTCAATCAGTTCCTGGACATCGGTTCCGGTATCCCGACCTTCGGCAATGTTCACGAAGTCGCCCAGGCGGCCGATCCCGAGGCCCGGGTCGCCTACGTCGATCACGACCCGGTCGCCGTCGCACACAGCCAGGCGGTCCTCGAGGGCAACGAGCGGGCCGTCATCGCCGCCGCGGACCTCCGCAAGCCCAAGGACATCCTGGACAACCCCGAGGTCAACGCCCTCCTCGACCTGGACCGGCCGGTAGCGCTGCTCCTCGTGGCGGTGCTCCACTTCATCGAGGACGCCGACGGCCCGTACGCGGCGGTCGCGGAACTGCGCGACGCGCTCGCGCCCGGCAGCCTCCTGGTCCTGACCCACGCCTCCTACGAGGGCATCCCGCTCCCCCAGGAGGAGGCGGGCGGGACGGTCGACGTCTACCGCACCATCCGCAACCCGCTGATCATGCGCACGCGCAAGGAGATCAGCCGGTTCTTCGAGGGGTACGAGATGATCGACCCGGGGCTCGTCGCGATGCCCGAGTGGCGCCCCGAATCCGCCGAGGCACTCGCACAGGAAGACCCGTTCACGTATTCGGGCTTCGCCGGGGTGGGGCGCAAGGCGTGAGCATCCCCTCCCAGCCGTCCGGCGCGCCGGACGCGGAACCCGACGGTGCCGAGGGCCGGCTCCGGAGATTCGCCACCATCTGGAGCCGGGCGATCTTCCCGTCCACGGCCACCTCCCTGACCCGCCCGGAGTTCGAGGAGCATCTGCTTCCGCTCGCCCGGGAACTCAGTGACACCCTGCACGGACGGGTCTTCGACGCCGCCCCGGCGCACCGCGTGGGAGCCGGGCTCGTCGCCGCCCACTGCACGGACCCCGACGCGCTGAGCTCCACGCTGGGCGTCGTCGACTCCTACCTGGTCCTCTACTGCGGCGGCAACGGCCCGGTGGAGCTCTCGACCGAGGACAGCAGAGCCCGCTGCGCCCGGATTCAGCACGCGCTCGCCGGCGGCTTCACCCAGGCACTGCGTGAACGGACCCTCGCGGAGCAGGAGGCCATAGCCCGCTCGGCGCTCACCGCCCGCTCGCACGCCGAACAGGCGCTGCACGCCACCGAGGCACGCTTCCGCGCCGTGTTCAAGGACGCCGCCGTCGGCATCGGCATCGCGGATCTCGACGGCAACATCCTGGAGATCAACGACACCCTGACCAGGATGTTCGGCGGTCTGGAGAACCATGTCCGCAGCCACAAGGTGAACGAGTGGGTGCACCCCGAGGACTCGCCGCACGTCTGGAAGTACTACGAGGAACTGGTACGCGGCGAGCGCGAGCACTACAGCGTCGAGAAGCCGTACTACCGCAACGACGGCACCGTCCTGTGGACGAACCTCACGGTGTCCCTGCTGCGGGACCCGGAGGGCCGGCCCGAATACCAGCTCGCCCTGCTGGAGGACACCACCGAGCGGCGGCTGCTCAACCTGCGCCTGCGCTACGAGGCCACCCACGACGCGCTCACCGGCCTGCCCAACCGGACACTGTTCTTCGAGCGTCTGGAGAAGGCGCTCGCGCCCAGGGAGGGCATGCGCTTCGGGCTCTGCTACCTCGACCTGGACGGCTTCAAGGCGATCAACGACAGCCTGGGCCACGCGGCGGGGGACCGGCTCCTGGTCGAGGTCGCGGACCGGCTGCAGAGCTGCGCGACGGCTCCGGGCGAGATGGTGGCCAGGCTCGGCGGCGACGAGTTCGTCGCGCTCACGACCGGGCCGCGGACCGAAGACGAGGTCCACGAGCTCGCCGGACGCATCCTCCTGGCTCTCGCCACGCCCGTGCGTCTCGACGGGCGGGAGCTGACGGTACGCGGATCCATCGGCGTCGTCGAAGGCCCGTCGGGTGAACGCACCCCCGCCGAGGTGCTGCGCAGTGCCGACATCACGATGTACCGGGCCAAGGCGGCCGGCGGGAACCGCTTCGCGCTCGCCGACGCCGAGGCCGACGCCCGGGCCATCACCCGGCACGGGCTGACCACGGCGCTGCCCACCGCGCTGGACCGCGGCGAGTTCTTCATCGAGTACCAGCCGCTGGTCCACCTCGGGGACGGCAGCGTGCACGGTGCCGAGGCGCTGGTGCGCTGGTGCCATCCGCAGCACGGGGTCCTCGGCCCGGACCGGTTCATCCCGCTGGCCGAGCACACCGGACTGATCGTGCCGCTCGGCCGCTGGGTCCTGGAGGAGTCCGTCCGGCAGGCGAACTTCTGGAAGGAACGGCACACCGACGGCGGGCCCCTGCGTATCAACGTCAACCTCTCCCCGACACAGCTGCACCATCCGAGCCTGGTCGCCGAGACCGTCGACGTACTGGAACGCTCGGGTCTGGAACCCGGTGCCCTCTGCCTGGAGGTGACCGAGTCCGCGTTGATCGGCGCGGACGACGACCTGCTCAAGCCGCTGCGCCAGCTGGCGGAGATGGGCGTCGACATCGCGCTGGACGACTTCGGGACCGGCTACTCGAACCTGGCGAACCTGCGACGCCTGCCGGTGAGTGTGCTCAAGCTGGATCGTTCCTTCACGCAGGGAATGCAGCATCACCCGGCCGACCCGGTCGACCTGAAGATCGTCGAGGGCATCGTCTCGCTCGCCCACAGCCTGGACCTCGCGGTCACGGTGGAGGGCGTCGAGACCGGCGCGCAGGCCGAGCAACTGCGGCAGATCGGCTGTGACACCGCTCAGGGCTGGTACTACGCGCGACCGGGTGCGCCCGACCGCATCCACTCGCTGCTGCTCGCGGACGCGGTCTGACGGGTCCGTCCTCAGCCGTCGGCCGGGCGGGGCCCGTCGGCGGCCGAGGGCACGGCGGGGTGCCCGGAGCCGAGGAGCATCCGCTGCAGCTCGCGTGCCGCCCGCGGTGGTTCGACGTCGCTGCGGTGCGCCAGCGCGATCGTGCGCCGCAGGCCCGGCGAGGCCAGCGGCGTCGTCCGCAGGTCCTGGCCCGCCCGCACGGCGACCATGCGCGGCACGACGGCGATGCCGAGCCCCGCCCGCACGAAGCCGAGTACGGCGTCCATCTCGCCGCCCTCCACCGTGAACGACGGCTCGAAGCCCTCCGCCCGGCACGCCGCGACGGTCAGTTCGCGCAGGTCGTAACCGTGCCGGAACATCACCAGGGGCTCGTTCTCGAGATCGGCTACGTGCACGGAGCCCTTGCGCCCGGGTGCCGGCCGGGACGCCGGCGACACCACCACCAGGTCCTCGTGCAGCAGCTCCACCGTCGTCAGCGCGGGGGAGGCGGCGGGTAGCGGCAGCACGAGCAGGGCGAGGTCCAGCGCGCCCCGGGCGAGCTGTCGCACGAGGTCGTGGGAGCCTCCCTCCTCGATGAGGAGCTGGATCCCGGGGTGGGCTCCGTGGAAGGCGCGCAGCACATCGGGCAGCAGGCCGGTGCAGACGCTCGGGGTGGCGCCGAGTCTGACGCGCCCCCGGCGCAGCTGGACCAGCTCCTGCACCTCGTGCCGCGCGGTGTCCGCGTCGGCCAGGATCCTGCGGGCGAGCGGCAGCAGCGCCTCACCCGCGTCCGTCAGCGCGATGTTGCCGCGCGCACGGCTGAACAACTCGGCGCCCAGCTCGTTCTCCAGCGCCTTGATCTGCTGGGAGAGGGAGGGCTGCGACACGTGCACCTCCTCGGCGGCCCGGGTGAAGTGCCTGGCCTCGGCGACGGCCACGAAGTAGGCGAGCTGCTGGAAGTGCATGGCGACGACGATAGCGGACTCGATAGGCCAAGCCTATGGAGATGAGACGTTTCATGTCTTGGACTGATGAAGACTTCCCCTCTAGCGTCGTGTCCATGGCATTGGCAACGCGGACGGACCGACGGCCGTCCATGACGCGTACGCTCTGGGACTCGTCCGTCGGCAAGAAGACGATCATGGCTGTGAGCGGCCTGGTCATGCTGGGTTACCTGGTGGTCCACATGCTGGGCAACCTGAAGATCTTCTTCGGATCCGACGAGTTCAACCACTACGCGCACTGGCTCCGGACCCTCGGCGAGCCCTTCCTGCACTACGAGTGGGCCCTGTGGATCGTCCGCGTGGTCCTCGTCGCGGCCGTCGTCCTGCACGCCGTCTCCGCGTACCAGCTGAGCCGCCGCGACCTCAGGGCACGCCCCACGGCGTACGTCCACAGGAAGGCGCGCTCCAGCTATGCCACACGCACCATGCGCTACGGCGGCGTCATCCTCGCGCTCTTCATCGTCTGGCACATCCTGGACCTCACGACGGGCACCGTGCACAGCGGCGGATTCCAGTCCGGGCACCCCTACCAGAACGTGCTCGACACCTTCTCGACCTGGTACGGCAACGTCATCTACATCGTCGCCGTGCTCGCCCTGGGCCTGCACGTCCAGCACGGGTTCTGGAGCGCGGCGCAGACCCTCGGCGTGGGCAGCGCGACCCGGGACCGGGTCCTGAAGACCCTCGCCAATGTCCTCGCAGTGGTGCTGACGGCCGGTTTCGTCTCCGTGCCCGTCGCCGTGATGACCGGAGTGGTGAGCTGACATGCCTGACCTGAGTGACTACACGAACTACCGCACCGGTGAGCCCCTCGTCGACGCCAAGGCGCCCACGGGGCCCGTCGCCGAGCGCTGGGACACCCGCCGCTTCGAGGCGAAGCTCGTCAACCCGGCCAACCGCCGCAAGCACACCGTGATCGTCGTCGGCACCGGCCTGGCCGGCGGCTCCGCCGGTGCCACACTCGCCGAGCAGGGCTACCACGTCATCCAGTTCTGCTTCCAGGACTCTCCGCGGCGGGCCCACTCCGTCGCCGCGCAGGGCGGTATCAACGCCGCCAAGAACTACCGCAACGACGGTGACTCGGTGCACCGCCTCTTCTACGACACGGTCAAGGGCGGCGACTTCCGCGCCCGTGAGTCGAACGTGCACCGGCTGGCCGAGATCTCCGTGGAGATCATCGACCAGTGCGTCGCCCAGGGCGTCCCCTTCGCCCGTGAGTACGGGGGCCTCCTCGACAACCGCTCCTTCGGCGGCGTCCAGGTGTCCCGTACCTTCTACGCCCGTGGCCAGACGGGGCAGCAGCTCCTCCTCGGCGCCTACCAGGCGCTGTCCCGTCAGATCGCCGCCGGCAACGTCGAGCTGCACTCCCGTACCGAGATGCTCGACCTGGTCGTCGTCGACGGGAAGGCCCGCGGCATCGTGGCCCGCGACCTCGTCACCGGGAAGATCGACACCTACTTCGCCGACGCGGTCGTCCTGGCCAGTGGCGGTTACGGCAACGTCTTCTACCTGTCGACGAACGCGATGAACTCCAACGCCACCGCGATCTGGCGCGCCCACCGCCGCGGCGCCTGGTTCGCGAACCCCTGCTTCACCCAGATCCACCCCACGTGCATCCCGCGCACCGGCGACCACCAGTCCAAGCTGACGCTGATGAGTGAGTCGCTGCGCAACGACGGACGCATCTGGGTCCCGAAGGCCAAAGGCGACGACCGCCCCGCGAACCGGATCCCCGAGGACGAGCGGGACTACTACCTGGAGCGCGTCTACCCGGCGTTCGGCAACCTCGTGCCCCGCGACATCGCCTCCCGCGCGGCGAAGAACGTCTGCGACGAGGGGCGGGGGGTCGGCCCCGGCGGCCAGGGCGTCTACCTCGACTTCGCCGAGGCCATCGAGCGCATGGGCAGGAAGAAGGTCGAGGAGAAGTACGGCAACCTCTTCGACATGTACGCCCGCATCACCGCGGAGGACCCCTACGAGACGCCGATGCGCATCTACCCGGCCGTCCACTACACGATGGGCGGTCTGTGGGTCGACTACGACCTCCAGACCACGATCCCCGGCCTCTTCGCGATCGGCGAGGCCAACTTCTCCGACCACGGGGCCAACCGCCTCGGGGCCTCCGCGCTGATGCAGGGCCTCGCCGACGGCTACTTCGTCCTGCCGTCGACCATCAACGACTACCTGGCCCGCAACCCGCACACCGAGGAGATCGACGCCGGCCACCCGGCCGTCGCCGAGGCCGTCGCCGAGACCGAGGACCGGCTGAACCTGCTGCTCGCGGTCGACGGGGACCGGACCCCGGACTCCTTCCACCGCGAGATCGGTGAACTCATGTGGGAGTTCTGCGGGATGGCCCGCACGGAGGAAGGGCTGCGCAAGGCCCTCGGCCGGATCCCGCAGATCCGCGAGGAGTTCTGGCGCCGCATCAAGGTGCCGGGCACCGGCGAGCAGTTCAACCAGTCGCTGGAGAAGGCCAACCGCGTCGTCGACTACCTGGAGCTCGCCGAGCTCATGTGCCTCGACGCGCTGCACCGCGCGGAATCCTGCGGCGGCCACTTCCGGGAGGAGTCGCAGACCCCGGACGGCGAAGCCGCCCGCCGGGACGAGGAGTTCTCCTACGCCGCGGCGTGGGAGTTCAGCGCCACCGGCGACGCCCCCGTCCTGCACAAGGAAGACCTCGTCTTCGAGTACGTCCACCCCACTCAGCGGAGCTACGCATGAAGCTCACCCTGCGCGTCTGGCGCCAGCAGAACGCCGAGGCGCCCGGCGCCATGGCCACCTACGAAGTCGACGGCATCTCGCAGGACATGTCGTTCCTGGAGATGCTCGACACCCTCAACGAGGAGCTCATCCTCGGCGGGGACGAGCCCGTCGCCTTCGACCACGACTGCCGCGAAGGCATCTGCGGAGCGTGCAGCCTCGTCATCAACGGCGACGCCCACGGCCCCGAACGGACCACCACCTGCCAGCTCCACATGCGGTCCTTCGACGACGGCGACACGATCGACATCGAACCGTGGCGCGCCTCGGCGTTCCCGGTCGTCAAGGACCTCGTCGTCGACCGCTCGTCCTTCGACCGGATCATCCAGGCCGGCGGATACATCTCGGCACCCACCGGCACCGCGCCCGACGCGCACGCCACCCCGGTGCCCAAGCCGGACGCGGACTCGGCCTTCGAGCACGCCGAGTGCATCGGCTGCGGCGCCTGCGTCGCGGCCTGCCCGAACGGCTCGGCGATGCTCTTCACCTCCGCCAAGGTCAACCACCTCAACGTGCTCCCGCAGGGCGCGCCCGAGCGGGAGACCCGGGTGCTCGACATGGTCGCCACCATGGACGACGAGGGATTCGGGGGCTGCACCCTCACCGGTGAATGCGCCACGGCCTGCCCCAAGGGTATCCCGCTGCCGTCGATCACCGCGATGAACAAGGAGTGGCTGCGCGCCACCCGCAAGGTACGCCGCTGATCCGGCCGCCCGCCGCGGGGAGTCAGCCCGGCCGCAGCGCCTTCGCCAGGTACGCGGCCGTACGGCTCCCCGCCGCGCGTGCGACCTCCCTCGGCGTGCCGGTGGCGACGATCCGCCCGCCCCCGTCCCCGCCGCCGGGCCCCATGTCGACGACCCGGTCCGCACCGGCCACCACCGTCATGTCGTGCTCCACGACCACCACCGAGTTCCCCGCGTCCACCAGGCCGTGCAACTGCCGCATCAGGACCTCCACATCGGCGGGGTGCAGACCGGTGGTCGGCTCGTCCAGCAGATAGAGGGTGTGCCCGCGGCGGGCACGCTGGAGCTCCGTGGCGAGCTTGATCCGCTGCGCCTCACCGCCCGAGAGTTCCGTCGCCGGCTGTCCCAGACGCAGATAGCCGAGCCCGACGTCGAGGAGGGCACGCAGACTGCGCTCGGCCGCCGGAGTGCCCGCCAGGAACCCGGCCGCCGCCTCCACCGTCAGGTCCAGCACCTCCGCGATCGTGAGACCGCGCAAGGTGACCTCCAGGGTCGCCGGGTTGTAGCGCGCGCCGTGACAGTCCGGGCAGGGGGCGTACGTACTGGGCAGGAAGAGCAGCTCGACCGAGACGAACCCCTCGCCCTGGCAGGTCTCGCACCGCCCGCCCGCCACATTGAACGAGAACCGGCCCGCCCGGTACTTCCGTGCCCGGGCCGTCTCCGTCTCCGCGAAGAGCTTCCGCACGACGTCGAACAGCCCCGTGTACGTGGCCAGGTTGGAGCGGGGCGTACGGCCGATGGGCCGCTGGTCGACCTGCACGAGCCGGTCCACCGCGTCCAGGCCCTCCGCCGACGCGCAGCCCCGCGTCACCGGGACGGCCGGACCGTCGGCCGACTCCGCGGGCCGCCGGTCGGCGAGCACGCCCGCCAGGACCTGTCCGACGAGGGTGGACTTGCCGGATCCCGACACACCGGTGACCGCCGTCAGCACCCCGAGCGGGAACGTCGCGTCGACGCCGCGCACGTTGTGCAGGTCCACCCCGCCGAGGGTGATCCACCCGGTCGGTACGCGCGGTTCGCGCGCCGGAGCCGGGTCCTCGTCGAAGAGGAACCGCCGGGTCGCCGACCCGTCCACCCCGGCGAGGCCGGCCGGAGGGCCGCTGTGCAGGACCCGGCCCCCGTGCTCGCCGGCCAGCGGGCCCACGTCCACCAGCCAGTCGGCCCGTCGCACCACGTCCATCTGGTGCTCCACCACGAACACCGAGTTGCCCGCCTCCCTGAGCCTGCCGAGCACGCCGAGCAGCGACTCCGTGTCGGCCGGGTGCAGACCCGCCGACGGCTCGTCCAGCACGTACACGACTCCGAACAGCCCCGACCGCAGCTGTGTGGCCAGCCGCAGCCGCTGCAGCTCGCCGGAGGACAGGGTGGGGGCCGTCCGGTCGAGGCTGAGATACCCGAGGCCCAGCTCCGTCACCGGCTCGATCCTGGCCAGCAGGTCGGCCGTGAGTACCCGCGCCGTGTCGCTGCCGCCGCCCGACTCCAGCAGCACCTCGGTCAGGGCCGTGAGCGGGAGCGCCACGAGCTCGGCGATCGTACGGCCGGCGAAGGTGACCGCCAGCGCCTCACGCCGCAGTCTCCCGCCCCCGCACACCGGACAGGGCGCGCTCGTCAGGAACCGCTCCGCCTTTGCCCGCAGGGTCCTGCTCCTGGAATCCGCGAACGTGTGCATCACATGTCGCCGTGCGCTCATGTACGTGCCCTGGTAGGGGCGTTGGATCCGGCCCGCGTCACGCACCGGGTGGACCGTCACCACCGGCTGCTCGTCGGTGAAGAGGATCCACTCGCGGTCAGCCGTGTCCAGCTCCCGCCACGGACGCTCGACGTCGTACCCGAGGGCGTCCAGCACATCGCGCAGGTTCTTGCCCTGCCAGGCCCCCGGCCAGGCCGCGATCGCTCCGTCCCGGATCGACAACGACGGGTCGGGGACGAGCAGTTCCTCGGTGGTGCGGTGGATCAGTCCCAGGCCGTGGCACTCGGGGCACGCACCGGCCGCCGTGTTCGGCGAGAAGGCGTCGGAGTCGAGGCGCTCCGCGCCCGGCGGGTAGTCACCGGCACGGGAGAGCAGCATGCGCAGGGAGTTGGACAGGGTGGTGACCGTGCCCACCGAGGAGCGCGCCCCGGGCGCCGACCGGCGCTGCTCCAGCGACACGGCGGGCGGCAGACCGGTGATCTCGCCGACGTCGGGTGCCCCGACCTGATGGATCAGCCGGCGTGCGTACGGCGCGACGGACTCGAAGTAGCGGCGCTGGGCCTCGGCGTAGATCGTCCCGAAGGCCAGGGAGGACTTTCCCGATCCCGAGACGCCGGTGAACACCGTGAGGGTGTCGCGCGGGATGTCGACGTCCACGTCGCGGAGGTTGTGTTCGCGCGCGCCGCGCACCCGGACGTACGGATCATGGGGGGTGGACATCGCGGTACGGCTCCGTGGGGGATCGGTGGGGTGAGCATGCTTCTGCCGGTGATCCTCCCTCACAGGTGAGGACCACCGGCAGCGTGGGCCGGACCTACACCATCGGGTCCATGCCGCGGTCGTTCATCGAGCTCTCCTGCTCGCTCTGCTCCCGCAGCCTGCGGGCCTTGTCCTGGAGCCGCTGCCGCTGCTCGGGATCGGTGGCGCGATCCGCGGCCTCGTTCAGTTCCTGCGCCTTGGCACGCAGCTGCCGCACACGGCCACCGGACTCACCTGCAACGCTCATGATCACTCCTGCATCTGTGGGGGAGCGGGACACCTTCAGCGAAACAGCGCGGGAGCCCCCCTGCATCTCGAACGGTCACGCCCCGCGACCGGTCCGGCTGCGCGCGCCGCCCCGTTCGGGCCTCCCGCCCGGCGCGCGGGGGCGCCAGGGTGTGGGGTGGTGGGTGCGGCGGTGCGTCACCGCCGTGTCCGACAGCGAGGAGGGACGTCATGCCGGCAGGATCCAGCTCCAAGCGGGAACGCCAGTACGAGCACATCAAGGAGGGTGCGGAGAAGCGCGGTACACCGACGAAGCGCGCTAAGGAGATCGCGGCACGCACCGTCAACAAGGAGCGGGCCCGCTCGGGGGAGTCCGGGACCGCGAGCCCGGCGTCGCTCCGGGACCCCAAGTCCTCGTCCGAGCGCGGCGGCCTGCGTTCCCACCGGGGAGCGCAGGGGCCGACGAGGGACCAGCTGTACGAGGAGGCCAGGAAGCGCAACGTCGAGGGCCGTTCGTCGATGAACAAGGAGCAGCTGCGCAAGGCCCTCGGCCGCTGAGCGACCGTGCTCCCGCCACGGGCACCCTGCTGCCCGTGGCCGCACGGGCCCCGCCGTGACGGACCGGGCGGGCGATGGGACCGGCCGTCGGCGGCCCGGGTCAGGCCTTCTCGTCCAGCCGGAAGCCGACCTTGAGCCCCACCTGGTAGTGGGCGATCCGGCCGTCCTCGATATGCCCGCGCACCTGTGTCATCTCGAACCAGTCGAGATGGTGCAACGTTTCGGAGGCCCTTGCGACGCCGTTCCGGATCGCCGCGTCGAGGCCCTCCTCGGAGGTACCCACGATCTCCGTGACCCGATAGGTGTGATTAGACATCTATTGTCTCCTTTCGTGATTCCACGGTGCCTCACTCCGGGGCGGGGCGCGAGGTGTCGGCCTTCCGGCCCGTGACCTGGGCCCGGAGTTCCGTGACCCGGACAGGGCTTGACCTGCCGATTGGTCCATACCAAACTCCCGTCCATACGCCCGTGCGAGCGCCGCCCGCAGTCCCCCCATTCGGGTCCTGTCATTCCGTCGTGCCGTTACGCAGAAGGTGACCCCCGTGAAGATCCGCATACTGGCCGGAGCCGTCGCGCTCGTTTCCTCCGTCGCGCTGACCGGCTGCGGCTACCTTCCCGGCGTGGACGCCGACAGCGGCACGGTGACGGTGTGGCTGATGAAGGGCAGTGCCTCGCAGGGCTTCCTCGACCGCTTCAAGGAGTCCTACGAGGCCGAGCATCCCTCTGTCGAACTGGAGTTCGTCCTGCAGGAGTGGGGCGGCATCGGTCCCAAGGTGCTGAAGGCACTCGACGGCGACGACGCACCGGACGTCATCGAGGTCGGCAACACGCAGGTCGCCCAGTACGCCCAGAGCGGTCAACTGCGCGACCTCACCCTGGAGTCGCTGCGTGACCTGGGCGGCGAGGACTGGCTGCCGGGACTCGCGGAGCCGGGCAAGGTCGACGGCGCGCAGTACGGAATCCCCTGGTACGCGGCGAACCGCGTGGTGATCTACAACAAGGACCTCTTCGCGCAGGCGGGGATCACCGAACTCCCCACGACGCGCGACGAGTGGGTGGAGGTCACGGAGAGGCTGAACACCACCGGTCAGCAGGGCATCTACCTCGCCGGGCAGAACTGGTACGTACTCGCCGGGTTCATCTGGGACGAGGGCGGCGAGCTGGCCGACGAGAGCGGCGGCGACTGGCAGGGCGCACTCGACTCGCCCGCCGCTCTGCGCGGCATGGACTTCTACAAGACGCTCCAGGCACTCGGCGACGGACCCAGGGACGCCGACGAGCAGACACCGCCCGAGACCGACGTCTTCGCCGAGGGCACGGTCGCCCAGATCATCTCCGTACCCGGGAGCGCCGCGCTCATCGAACAGCAGAACCCCGAACTCAAGGGGAAACTCGGCTACTTCCCCATCCCCGGCAAGAGCGCGAAGAAGCCGGGGGCGGTCTTCACCGGAGGATCCGACCTGATCGTGCCGGAGAGCGCCGACCGGCGGAGCGAGGGCGTCGAGGTCGTCAAGGCCCTCGCGGGGGAGGAATGGCAGACGGAGCTCGCCCGGGCCATGAGCTACGTGCCTAACAAGCCGGCCCTCGCCCGCGTCGTCGAAGGGCAGGAAGGGACCTCCGCGATGGCTCAGGGCGCCACCGAAGGCCGCGCCACGCCCAACTCCCCCTACTGGCCGGCCGTCGAGGCGGACAACCCGATCAAGCCCTACATGACGGCGGTGCTCGAGGGCGGCGACCCCGCGGAGGAGGCGAAGAAGGCGTCCGACCGCATCAGCGCGAAACTGGTCACCGGCTGACGGGGAGGGGCCGCACCCCGGACGATCCGGGGATTCAGCCGTCGCACATCCGCTCGCTCCACAGCGGTCATGTCGAATCAAGCCGGTCACGGAAGAAGTAGGGGACCGGGCTGTCGCACCCCCGCGGCGGCCCGGCAGCCGCTGCCGATCCGTACCCGGAGACCGTCATGACCGTGCTGCCCCTCGCCTCTCCCACCTCCGCGCCCGCCGGCGTCCCCGCGCCCCGCCAGGCCGCCCCCTCGGGGTACCGGGTCGCCCTCGCCACCTGCCAGGACGACGTACGCGCCGCCCAACGGCTGCGGCACCTGGTCTTCGCCGGTGAACTCGGCGCCCGGCTCGACAGCGCCGAACCCGGCCTGGACAGCGACGCCTTCGACGCCCACTGCGATCACCTGCTGGTGCGTGAGGCGGCCACCGACGAGGTCGTCGCCACCTACCGGCTGCTGCCGCCCGAGGGAGCCAGGCGCGCGGGAGGCCTCTACGCCGAGAGCGAGTTCGACCTCGGGCGCCTCGCCCCGATCCGGGACGACCTGGTCGAGGTGGGGAGGTCCTGCGTCCACCCCGCCCACCGGGACGGAGCCGTCATCGCCCTGATCTGGGCCGGGCTCGCCCGCTACATGGAGCGCACCGGCCACACCTGGCTGGCCGGCTGCTGCTCCGTCCCCCTCGCCGACGGTGGAGCGCTCGCCGCCAGGAGCTGGGACACCGTACGCACCCACCACCTGGCACCCGAGGAGTACTGGGTCACGCCCCACCGGCTCTGGGACACCACCGGCCACCCCGGTGGCGGCGCGGGCGGGCGCGCCGCGCTGCCGCCCCTGCTGCGCGGCTATCTGCGCCTGGGAGCCTGGGTCTGCGGCGCCCCCGCCCACGACCCGGACTTCGGCGTCGCGGATCTCTACGTCCTGCTCTCGATGCGCCGCACCGACCCGCGCTACCTGCGCCACTTCCTCTCGCTGGCCCCGCTGCGATGAACGCCTGGCTGCCCGTGGCCCCCTGCACCCCACGCGACTGCGCGCGCCACGAGGGGGCGAGGCGCGCCCCGCTGCCCGCGGCTGCCCTGCTGCTCGCCGGCTGCGTCGTCACCCTCCTCGGCGTGCTGGCCGTCCCCGCGGTGCTGCTCCTGACGCCTGCCCATCGGGACCCGCTGACCCGCCGCTGGGCGTACACGGTGGTACGCGCCTTCGGGGTACGCATACGTGTCACCGGGGCGGCCGTGGAATCCGCTCGGCCGGAAGCCGGCGAACTCGTGGTCGCCAACCACGTCTCGTGGCTGGACATCCCCCTCGTGGCCGCGGTGCTGCCCGCCCGGATGGTCGCCAAGAGCGAGATACGGAAATGGCCCCTGCTCGGGCCGTTCGCCGCGCTCGGCGGCACGCTGTTCATCGAGCGGGACCGGCTGCGGGCGCTGCCCGGCGCGGTGCGGACGCTGGCCGGGGCACTGGCCTCCGGATCACGGGTCGCGGTGTTCCCGCAGGGCAGCACCTGGTGCGGCCGCGGAGGGGGCGGCAGATTCAGACCCGCCGCCTTCCAGGCCGCGATCGACGCCGGAGCCGCCGTCCGCCCGGTCCGCATCAGCTACCGGACGGCAGGGACGAACACGGCGGGAGCCGCCGCGTTCGTCGGCGACGACCCGCTCGCCGCCTCGCTGTGGCGCGTGGTCACCGCCGCCGGGCTCACCGCCGAGATCCGGATCCTGCCGCCGGTGCCCGCCGGTCGTGAGCCCGACCGGCGGGCACTGGCGCGGGCCGCTCAGTCGGCCGTCGCCAGCGACAGGGCGAACCTGCCCGCCTCGTCCGTCCACCACTGATCCAGCCGCAGACCCGCCGCGGCCAGTTCCTCCCGCACCCTGCGCTCACGGAACTTCGCCGAGATCTCGGTGCGGAGCTCCTCGCCCAGCTCGAACTGCACCACGAGGTCCAGCTCCCGGATCTTGACCGTCAGGGCCCGACGGGCCCGCAGCCGCATCTCCATCCACTCGTGCTCGGGGTCCCAGAGGGCGACATGGGCGAAGTCGTCGAGCGGGAAGTCCGCCCCCAGCTCGCGGTTCACCACCGCCAGGACGTTCTTGTTGAACGCGGCCGTCACCCCGGCCGCGTCGTCGTACGCCGCGACGAGGGTCGCCTCGTCCTTGACCAGGTCCGTGCCGAGCAGCAGACCGTCCCCGGGCGACAGCCGCGCGCGCACGGACCGCAGGAACTCGGCGCGCTCCGCGGGGAGCAGGTTGCCCAGCGTCCCGCCGAGGAACACCACGAGCCGGGGACCGGGGCTCTCCGGCAGCTCCAGGACATGGGTGAAATCGGCGACGAGCGCGTGCACGGAGAGTCCGGGACGTTCGGCCAGCAGGGCCTCGGCGGCGCCCGCGAGGGCACTTTCGCTGACGTCCACCGGCACGTACGTGTGCAGCGCCGGCAAGGCGTCCAGCAGGTGCCGCGTCTTCTCGGAGGAACCCGAGCCCAGCTCGATCAGGGTCCGGGCCCCGGACAGGGCGGCGATCTCACCGGCGCGGGCGATCAGGATCTCCCGCTCGGCCCGCGTCGGGTAGTACTCGTCCAGACGGGTGATCTCCTCGAAGAGATCGCTGCCGCGCGCGTCGTAGAACCACTTGGGCGGCAGCGTCTTCGGCTGCCTCGTCAGACCGCTCAGCACGTCGGCGCGCAGCGCCGCGTCCGTCGCGTCCGCAGGCAGGGTGCGGGTCAGCAGGAAGGGACTCACGCGGTGGGCTCCTTGAGCGGGGTCAGCAGGACATCGGTGCGTGTCGCGGCCAGCAGAGTGCGGTCCGGGACCTCGCGCCAGTACGGATCGTCGTCGTACGGCTCCGAGGCCACCACCGTGCGGCGGCCCGGGTCGTGCAGATACCAGAGGGAGTCGCCCCATGCGGTCGCCACGATCGTGGAACCGTCCGTGAGCAGCAGGTTGAGGCGTGAGCCCGGGGCGGCGGCGCCTGCGTCGAGAACGGTGTCGGCGACCGCCTGCCCTATCTCGTCACCCTGCGCCGTGCGGTGCAGCACCAGCGCCCACAGCAGGGCCGAATCGCTCCGCGCAGCCAGGGCGAGCAGCCGCTCGGGCGGCAGCCCGGCCGCCAGTGGTGCCAGGGAACCGGGCCACCCCCGGACCGCGCCGTTGTGACTGAACAGAAGACGCCCCTCGGCGAACGGGGCGGCGGCGGCCTCCCCGTCCGCCCCGGCGAACGTCGCGTCCCGGACGGCCGCCAGCAGCGCCGTGCTCCGCACCACGCGGGACAGGTCCGCGAAGGTCTCGTCGCCCCAGACCGGCCCGCTCCTGCGGTAGCGGCCGGGGACGGGATCCCCCTCCGCGTACCAGCCGACCCCGAACCCGTCGGCGTTGACCGTGCCGTTCCGCTGACGCCGTGGTTCCCAGGACTGGCGCACGAGCCCGTGAGCGGGGGAGACGAGCAGCTCTCCCAGCGGCACGGAGGGACCGAGGTACGCGATGTGACGGCACATCAGGCATCCCTCGCCGTACGGAATCCGGAGAAGATCTGCCGCCGTACCGGGAGGTCCCAGTTGCGGAACGTGCCACGACAGGCGACCGGGTCCACGGCGAACGAACCGCCGCGCAGCACCTTGTGCCCGGGGCCGAAGAACACCTCCGAGTACTCGCGGTAGGGGAACGCCGCGAAGCCGGGATACGGCAGGAAGTCGCTCGACGTCCATTCCCACACGTCGCCCACCATCTGCCCCGCGCCCACCGGGGACCGGCCCGCGGCGTACGCACCCGCGGCGGCGGGCCGCAGGTGGCGCTGGCCCAGATTGGCCCGCTCGGGCGTCGGGTCCTCGTCGCCCCACGGGTAGCGCAGGGAGCGCCCCGATCCGGGGTCGTGGCGGGCCGCCTTCTCCCACTCCGGCTCGGTCGGCAGGCGCCGGCCCGCCCAGCGGGCGTAGGCGTCCGCCTCGTACCAGCTGACATGGAGCACCGGCTCGTCCGCCCGCACGGGTTCGGTCACCCCGAAACGCCTCCGCAGCCACTGTCCGGCGTCACGGTGCCAGAACAGGGGTGCCGTCAGGTCGTGTTCACGGACCATCGCCCAGCCCTCCGGCGCCCACCAGCGTGCGTCGGTGTAGCCGCCGTCCTCGATGAAGGCCTGGTAGGCGCCGCAGGTGACCGGGGCCGTGTCGATGTGGAAGGCATCCACCTCGCGCCGGTGCGCCGGCCGTTCGTTGTCCAGCGCCCAGGGCTCCGTGGACGTCCCCATGGTGAAGGGGCCCCCGGGGACCAGGACTTCGGCGGGGAGCGGGACGGTACCCGTGGGTTCCGGAGGCTCCGGGGCGCTGAGCACCGCCGGTCCGGAGCGGAGCTGATGGGTGATCAGCATCGTCTCGTCGTGCTGTTGTTCGTGCTGGGCGACCATGCCGAAGGCGAAGCCCGCACGCTCCAGCGGGCGGCCCCCGCCGTGCAGCGGGGCGCCGCCGAGGATGTCCAGCGCCCGGCCGCGTACGTCGGCGGCGTACGTCCGCGCCTCGGCGGGTGCCAGCAGCGGCAGCGAGGGACGGCTGGCCCGGGAGTGCTCGAAGGCGTCGTACAGCCCGTCGATCTCGGGGCGCATCGCCTCACGGCCGCCCACGGCCCGCAGCAGCCACAGTTCCTCCTGGTTGCCGATGTGCGCCAGGTCCCAGACCAGGGGCGACATCAGGGGGGAATGCTGCGCGGTGAGCTCGTGGTCGTCGACGCTGTCGGTGAGCAGGGCCGTGCGCTCACGGGCGGTGAGGAGCGCGGCCAGGGCGCGCTCGCGCAGGGCCTCAGCGTCGGTTTCCTGGACGGTGTGCGGAGCGGGTGTGTCAGTCATCGGACCAAGCCCTTTCCGTGAGGCTCCTGTGCCGGGTCGGGAAGATCGTCGGCCGGACATCGGCCCCGGGCGACGTAGCGCTCGTGGAAGGCGGCGACCGTCCCGAGGACGTGACCGCTCGCCCCCATCCTGGGCAGAGCCTCCAGCGCTGCCGTGAAACAGGCCGCCGCCGCCGCGGCCAGCTCCGGGTCACGCAGCCCGTCACGGGCGGCAGCGGTCCACAGCGGGTTGCGCGGGGCGGGAGGGAGGCCGGCGGTCTCGGCCAGCGGTTTCACCGTGCGGTACACGGTCTCCGCCGCTTCCGGGTCGTCGAACAGCGCGGTGGTGACGGCCAGGGGAACCAGCCAGCCGTCGGTGCCGGACTGGGCGTCGATCATGCGCAGTTCCAGGTGCCCGCGCGGGCGCACCGGGGGGAACAGGGTGGTGAGGTGGTAGTCGAGATCGGCCCGCACCGGTGGCCTCGGTCCGCCGCCACGGATCCAGTCCCGGAAGGTCAGCGCCTCGGGCACGTCCCACGGGCCCTCGGCGTTGCGGACACACATCAAGGGAGTGGCGAGCACATGGGCGGCCCAGGCGTCCCGGGGGTCGAGGCGGCCCTGTGGTGCCAGCGTCCTGGCCGGGTCCAGATCCGCCCACAGCGCCTGCCGGGTCGACTGCCAGCCGGTGCGCCGCCCCTGCCGGAACGGCGAATTGGCGAAGGCGGCCACCAGCACCGCGCCCAGCAGATGCCCGAGCTGCCACCGTCGTCCGTAGCCCAGCGGGCCCGGCTCCTCCTCACCGGCGTCCAGGCAGACCTGTACGGAGGCGGAGGTGCACATCATCGCGCGGCCGGCGGAACCCGAACGGTCCAGCGCGGCCTCCATGGCGTCGTAACGCGGTTCACGCAGCAGGCGACGGGGCGGATTCCACGGGTCGACCCCGATGCCTGCGAGGGTCAGCCCCGACCGGCCCAGGGTGTCGCGCACGGCGGCCAGATCCGCGGCCGTGGCGTCCACGCACTCCATCAGGGAGCCCTTGGGCTGCGAGCTCAGTTCCAGCTGGCCACCGGGCTCGAAGGTCAGCGCGGCGTCGAGCGGGGTCGCGCGCACCGCGTCGGCCGCGGCGCGCAGTCGGTCCTCGGGGACAAGGGCCTCGGGGTGTTCACGGTCGTGGACGAGCCATTCCAGCTCCACACCGACCGTCCGGGGCGGTCCCGTCTTGAAACATATGCCGCGGAGCAGATCCTCCGCCTCCTCCTCGCCGAGCGGTGCCGCGTCGACGGGCGGGCCGTGCTGACCGAGAGTGTCCGGGGGCATGCCGGGCCTCCTCCAGAGAGTGCTTCCTTCCCACCCAAACCCTTACCGGGAGTTCGCACAAGGGTGCCCCCGTACGACGGAAATATGGTTGCGTCCATGCCGCCGCGACGGTCAGCATGCCCCGTATGCACCACACCACGGGGGAGCGGCGATGAGCGCACGGCTGCGCGGTATCGCGCGCGAGACGGAGTCCATCGTCCTGGCCGGGCGCTATCGCACGTCCGAGGGCCGCGAGGTGTCGATCGGCCGTGAGGTGGCCGCGGCGCTCTCCGGGACCCGGCTCCACGGCCCCGGTCCGGTACCCGTGGCCGCCCTGGACACCGACCGCACCCCGGTGGTCGAGGTGACCGGTGAGACGAGTCTGCAGGCGGCGCGCCGGATGACTGCCGGGGCGACGGGCAAGGTCGCCGTGCTCAACTACGCCTCCGCCCGCAACCCCGGCGGCGGCTACCTGAACGGCGCGCAGGCGCAGGAGGAGTCCCTGTGCCGCGGCTCCGCGCTGCACGCCACGCTGCTGCGAGCCCCGGACTTCTACGCGCACCACCGTGCCGAACGCAGCGCCCTCTACACGGACCGGGTCATCCACTCGCCGGGCGTGCCCGTCTTCCGCGACGACCGGGGAAGACTGCTGGAAGCCCCGTACCTCGCCGGTTTCCTCACCTCGCCCGCGCCCAACGCCGGAGTCGTCCGCCGCCGTGACCCCGAGCTGGTCCCGCTCATCCGCACGGCACTGGCGAGCCGGGCCGAACGCGTGCTCGAAGTCGCCGCCGTGAGCGGCTACCGGCGGCTGGTGCTGGGGGCGTGGGGCTGCGGCGTGTTCATGAACGACCCCGCCGAGGTGGCCGGCGCCTTCCGCGCCCTGCTCCGTGGCGACGGACGGTTCGCGGGGCACTTCGAACAGATCGTCCTCGGCATCCCGGACCGTGACCCCGACTCCGCCGTCCGGGCGGCGTTCACCCGTGAGTTCGGCGGTCAGCTCCAGCCGTAGCGCTCCCGCAGCCGCCCCACGACCAGGTCGTACCTGCCCCGGTCCAGCGCACAGGCCTCGCGCCGCATCCCGTCCTCGTGCACCCGCAGCACCCGGTCCAGGTCCACCCATGACGGCCGCCCCGAGCTGTCCCACGGGCCCGCGCCCAGTGCCACCCACTCGTGGTCCCCGTGGTGCTGCTTGCTGGACAGCTGCACGGCGAGAAGGGTGCCCTCGTCCTCCCGCGCCACCACGAGAACCGGCCGGTCCTTGCCCCGGCCGTCGTTCTCCTCGAACGGCACCCAGGTCCACACGATCTCGCCCGGGTCCGGATCACCGTCCCGGTCGGGGGCGTACGAGGTGCGGACGGTCCCCACCTCGCGCGGTTCGGCCTCCGCGGTGGCCGCCGGGCCGCTCCGGCCCGGGAAGTCGGTCGTGCTGTCGCTGCTGTGGTTGTGCTCGAACGTCATCGCAACACCGTAGAACCTCCACGGCCCTGACCGCGGAGCGGGTCGGCGGAACGGGACACGGCTCGACCTCGTGATCACCTCATCCACCGTCATACGCGTGGCCCGCGCCGTCATCGTCCGCCGACCCCTCGCGACGGCTCCGTGTCCGCGGGGACGCCCCGCACCCCTGGCACGGCGTCAGGACCGCCGGAGCCGGCGCCCGCGCCGGTCAACGCCATCCGGGCGCGGGCGGGTGCCGCACCGTCGACGCGCCCGGTGCGGTGCCCCGGCCCGCAGGCCGGGGCGACGGGTCTGGAAGACTGCCGCACGCCATGAGCCAGTTATCCCCTCAGCCCGCCGGCACCTCCCTACCGACCAGCGCCGACGTGGCGCGGCTGGCAGGGGTCTCCCGGGCCACCGTGTCCTACGTACTGAACAACAACACGACCGTCCGGATCAGCGACTCCACGCGCCGCCGTGTCAGGGAAGCCGCCGCGGACCTCGGCTACGTTCCCCACGCGGCGGCCCGGAGCCTTCGGGCCGGGCACTCCAGAACGGTGCTGCTGCCCGCCGGGCAGGCCCCGGCCGGCGCGCTGTACCAGCGCTTCCTCACCCAGCTCGAATCAGGTCTGCGCCGCCTCGACTACACCGTCGTACGGTACGGCGGTGTCGGTCAGGACGCCGACGAGGCGGCCATGACCTGGGCGGAGCTCCGCCCCGTCGCCGTCGTGTCACCCGACGACCTCGCCCTCACCCCGTACGGCATAGGCGTCCTCACCCGTTCCGGGGCCAGGGCCGTGATCACTCTCGGGTCCCAGCCGGTGGACGGGGCGCACGCCCTCGTCGTGGACCAGCGGGAGGTAGGCGCGCACGCGGTCCGGCACCTGCTCGCGCGTGGACGTCGCAGCATCGGGGTGGTCGTACCGCAGGAACCCGGGCACGCCCTGATCGCCCGGCCGCGGCTGGCCGGTGCCCTGAGGGCCGTGGAGGAGTCGGACGCGGACGCCGGTGTCCGGGCGCTTCCCCTGCGGTACCAGGAGGATTCGGCCCAGGACCTCGCCTCACGCTGGCGGACGCTCGGCCTGGACGCCGTGTTCGCCTACGACGACGAGTACGCGATGCTGCTGACGCGCGCCCTCCAGGACGCCGGCCTCGTCATACCCGGCGACACGGCCGTCATCGGTGCCGGCGACCTGATGCTCGGCAGGCTCCTCAGGCCCCGGCTCAGCAGCGTCGCCATGGAACTGACGTGCGAGCAACGGCCCGCCGAGATGATCGACCGGCTGGTGCAGAACCCCGGAGGCCCGCCGGAGCGCCACCATCTCCTGCGGCCCGCCGTGGTGGCGCGTGAATCCAGCTGACCGGTCCCACGACGTGCGGGGCCGCGTCCGGATGTCTAGCGTCGTCGGCATGAGCCATCCGCAGAGCTACGAGATCCTGCTGTTCCCCGAACCGGAGGAGCCCGACGCGGGGGGTCCCGAGCCCGGCACCGCGATCCGCTCCGCAGTCGTGGCGGCCACCGGGAAGACCGGGGCTTCGGGTTACCCGCGTTACGAGGGCGGAGGCATGGAGGCGGACGTCGATCCCGCCACGCACACCGTGGAGGCCCTTCTCGTGGACGGCGCCGAGATCGACTACGGGCTCACCGTCCGGATCGCGGAACGCATCCGCGGGACGGGAGGAGCCCAGGAGTACGACGGCAGCGGTGAGGCGCCGGAACCACCCGAGGAGAGCGCCACGGCTCCCGGGCAGCAGGGGAACGGATGACCCCGTGACCTGCGGATCCGGCGCACGAAGAGGGCCCGGCCGTCCGGCCGGGCCCTCACCGCGACGGTCGCGGATGTGCAGGGACTACTGAGGCTCCTGCTGCGCCTGCTTCTGCTCCTCGACGGACTTGCGCACCTCGTCCATGTCCAGGTTGCGCGCCTGGCCGATGACGTCCTCCAGCGCCGCCTCGGGGAGCGCCCCGGGCTGGGAGAAGACCGCCACGTTGTCACGGACGATCATCAGCGTGGGAATCGACCGGATCTCGAAGGCCGCCGCCAGTTCCTGCTGCGCCTCCGTGTCGACCTTGGCGAAGACCAGGTCGGGGTGACGCTCGGACGCGGAGTCGTAGACGGGGGCGAACTGCCGGCACGGACCGCACCAGGAAGCCCAGAAGTCGATCAGCAGGAATTCGTTGTCGCTCACGACCTGATCGAAGTTTTCCTTGGTGAGCTCTACGGTGCTCATACTCTGTTACCTCTTCCTGGGACAGTTCGGACCTGTCCGGCACAACGGTGACGTCACTTGCGGTATTCCGCCTGCCCATGTGGCCGCTCCGCACACCCACGAGGACACTGTTCCCATGACAGATCTTGATGGTGTGAAGAGCGGTGAATACGACGTCGTCGTCATCGGGGCCGGCCCGGTGGGCGAGAACGTGGCGGACCGTGCCAGGGCCGCCGGACTGAGCACCGCGGTGATCGAGTCCGAACTCATCGGCGGCGAATGCTCCTACTGGGCCTGCATGCCCAGCAAGGCGCTCCTGCGCCCGGTCGTCGCGCGGGCCGACGCACGCCGGGTCCCCGGTCTGAGCGACGCGGTGCAGGGACCGCTCGACGTGGACGCCGTACTGGCCCACCGCGACTACGAGACGTCCCACTGGAAGGACGACGGCCAGGTCGGCTGGCTGGAGAGCATCGGCGCGGACATCTACCGCGGCAAGGGGCGGCTGACCGGCGTCCGGCAGGTGTCCGTCACGGGCGCCGACGGTACGGAGCGGCACCTCACCGCACGGCACGCCGTCGCCGTCTGCACCGGCAGCCGGGCCGTCGTCCCCTCCCTGCCCGGCATCGCGGACGTCCGCCCCTGGACCAGCCGCGAGGCGACCAGCGCCAAAGAGGTGCCGGGCCGGCTCGTCGTCGTCGGCGGGGGAGTGGTCGGCGTGGAGATGGCCACGGTCTGGCAAGGGCTCGGAGCCGAGGTGACGATGGTGGTCCGGGGCAGCCAACTGCTTCCCAGGATGGAGCCCTTCGCCGGTGAGCTGGTCGCCGAGGCGCTCACCGAAGCCGGCGCACGCATCCTGACCGGGGTCTCGACGACGGCGGTGAGCAGGTCCGGACATGACGGTCCGGTCACCGTCGAACTGGACGACGGCCAACGGCTGGAGGCCGACGAGATCCTCTTCGCCACCGGCCGTGCCCCGCGCACGGACGACCTGGGCCTCGACACGGTGGGACTCGAGCCCGGCTCCTGGCTCACCGTCGACGACAGCTGCCGTGTCGACGGCAGCGACTGGCTGTACGCCGTCGGAGACGTCAACCACCGTGCTCTGCTGACCCACCAGGGCAAGTACCAGGCGCGCATCGCGGGAGCGGCGATCGCGGCCCGCGCACAGGGCACACCCCCGATGGAGACGGACCCGTGGGGCGCGCACGCGGCCACCGCCGACCACGCGGCCGTCCCCCAGGTCGTGTTCACGGACCCGGAGGCGGCCTCGGTCGGCCTCACCCTCGCCGAGGCGGAAGCGGCGGGCCACCGGGTCCGCGCCGTCGACCACGACCTGGCCGCGGTCGCCGGTTCCGGTCTGTACGCCAAGGGCTACAAGGGCCGGGCCAGGATGGTCGTCGACCTCGACCGCCGGATCCTGCTCGGCGTCACGTTCGTCGGACCGGGCATCGGAGAACTGCTGCACTCGGCGACGATCGCCGTCGCCGGGGAGGTCCCCGTCGAGCGGCTGTGGCACGCGGTACCCGCCTACCCGACGATCAGCGAGGTCTGGCTGAGGCTGCTGGAGTCGTTCAGGGGGTAGCGGCCCGGGCGCCGCCGACGAGCCGCTGCGGGAGGTGGCGGACCGGGTTTTCCGTGGCGCCGGGCGGTGGTGTCTGCGCGGGGCCTGTGGTCACGCGTGCGTCCGGCGGTACCGCGCCGGTGCTCCCGCCGCGGTCCGGCCGGGCCGGTCGGGCCCGGCCGGAACGGCGGATCAGATGTCGACGACCCGGTAGGCGAGGGTGTAGACGCCACCGGATCCTTCCAGCACCCGGTACTGCGTCTCCGCTCCGACCTCGTTGCCCGTGACCGTCACCGAGCCGAGCCGGTCGTCGCTGCTGGTGCTGTCGTAGTCCCACAGCGAGAGCGTGCGGGACTCGGTCCTGCCGAGGACCAGCAGCGCGTTGCCGTTGCTCCCGTCCAGGGCACGGCGGTAGCCGGTGCCCATGGTCTGGTACGACGCGTTGGCGGGCCAGAGCCTCACGGCCTTGCCGCCGTTCGCCGCGATGTTGAGGTAGGCCTCGTCGTGGTCGCCCTCGCTCTCGTCGCCGCAGTACAGGTCGACGAGCTGGATCTGCACGTAGTCGACCGGATCGGCCTGCGCGGCGCCGGCGGCGCCCACCAGCGAGGTGAGGCCCAGCGCGCCCGCAAGGGCGAGGGTGGTCAGTCGTCGGACGGTCATCGTGTCCCCCGTGGTCTCAGTGTTTCCGGCCGGTCATCCGACCGGCTCGAAGAACAGACTGCCGGACCGCCGTGCGCCGTTCTACGCGCGTTCCGCTGAGCGGAACCGGCGCGCGGAGAGGGACGGACCGCGTCAGGAGCTCCGTACCCGGCGATGCGTCAGTAGTGCAGGACGGGAGGCAGACGGGGCGGGGCGCCGGCCCGGACGAGGGCGGCGGTGACGGCCGCGGCCGCCCGGGCCGCCTCCTGGGCCGCTCGCTGCAGTCCCTGGGCGGACAACGTCATGACGGCGATCGCGGCAAGGGTCCGGTCGTCCCGCCCTCGCACCGGCAGCGCCGCGCAGCACACCCCGTCCATCACCTCCGCGCACTCCAGCACCGCCCCCGGCAGCCGGCCCCCGGAACCGGCCCGGCCCCGACCGCTCAGCACCTGGCCCGCCGCGGTGTCCAGCAGGAAACTCATCCCGTTCCGCACCGGCACCAGCGGCTCCGCCTCACCCGGCACGGATGCCACGGTGAGTGCCCGGCCGTCGTGCAGGACGGTCAGCAGGGCGCTCGCCCCGGTGGCCGCCCGCAGCCGGTGCAGCGGGTGACGGGCCGCCACCCGTAAGCCCGGGTGCGGCTCCCACGCCTGCCCGAGACGGTAGAGCTGCGAGCCGACGCGGTAGCGGCTGCCCCGCCGCTCCACCGCTCCCACCAGCAGCAACTGCTCCAGCAGCCGGTGCGCGCTCCCCTTGGGCAGGGCGCAGGCCGCAGCGATCTCGGTGAGCCCTGCCTCCCCGCCGCACCGGCGCAACGCCTCCAGGAGCGCGAACGCCCCCTCGATCACGCCTCTCCCGCGGTCCGTTCCCCGCTCCTGCTCCCCGCCTGCGTGTCGCGACATCTCTCCCCCAGCCGGTCCACCGGGCCGTACCCCTTCGCACGGCCGCCGAGAGAGAATGCCCGACCTTCACAGCAGGGGCACACCCCGCCACGCGTGAACGTGACCCACGGCACATCGGACCCCGCTACCCGTGGGACGGGAGGAGCGCGGGAAGGCTCCGGGGCCCGGTGGGGCCGGCCGCTGACGCTGTCCCTGGAGGGGGATGCTCGCCCTGTCCGCCGTCGGAGCGTGCGGGGCGGGACGCCGTCTCCACCTGTGCGGGCGGTCGCCGCTACGGCCGGGTGAAGGTCATGTGCGTGACGCCGCCGGGGGTCGTCACGGACTCGGCCCTGAAGCGCTTCTCGAGCCCTTCGAGCCCGTCCCACAGGCGCTCGCCACGGCCCAGGACGATCGGGACGACGGCGACGTGCAGATGATCGACGAGGTCTTCCGCGAGGAACTCGCGGACCGTGGACGGCCCGCCACCGATCCGCACGTCCAGGCCGCCCGCGGCCTCGCGGGCCTGACGGAGGGCCTCCTGCGGTGTGGCGTCGATGAAGTGGAACGTGGTGCCGCCCTCCATCTCCACCGAGGGGCGGGGGTGGTGGGTCAGGACGAACACCGGGGTGTGGAAGGGCGGATTGGGCCCCCACCAGCCCTTCCAGTCGTCGTTCTCCCACGGCCCGCGCAGAGGGCCGAACTTGTTGCGGCCCATGATCTCCGCTCCGACGCCGGCCTCCCAGGTGCTCGCGATGGCGTCATCGGCCCCGGTGCTCCCGCCCGGCTTGCCCAGCATCCGCTGGAAGGTCCTGGTCGGGAAGAACCATTCGTGGAGCCGTGTGCCGGCGTGGCCGAACGGGGCGTCGGGGCTCTGCCCTTCACCGGTGGCGAATCCGTCGACGGAGACGGAGAAGTTGTGGACGCGCACGCGGGACATTGCGTGAAATCCTGTCGTCGAAGCGATGTGATGGCGAACCGAGGAGCGGTCATCCGGACGGTCCCCATCATGGCCGCGCTCGGCTCCAGGGAAGCGCGACACCGCTGGACCGCACCCGAACGCAGTGCCCGCGCCCGCCTCTCGACGGGTGAAGTATCTCAAATGATGGACGCGATGTAACCGGTCCGTGAGATGCGTGAGAGCGTTACCGGGCCCGCACGGGTCGCGCGGCCTTGCCACGAGGGGGACCTGCACCGCCCGCGGGACCGCCGGCGCCCCTACGTCGACGGCCGCACTACGCCCTCGTGGGAAAGTCCCAGAGATGTACGCTCCCACCACCGGGCCGGCCCAGGCCCCGTCGCACTCCCAGGCCGCTCCCGGCAACTCGCGGTCCCGCGTCCTGATCGCCAGCCTCATCGGCACGACGATCGAGTTCTACGACTTCTACGTCTACGCGACCGCCGCGGTCCTGGTCTTCCCGAAGCTCTTCTTCCCGAGCAGCGACCCGACCACGGCCCTGCTCTCCTCCTTCGCGGTGTTCGGCGCGGCCATGGTCGCCCGCCCGATCGGCGCCATCGTCTTCGGCCACCTCGGCGACCGTCTCGGCCGCAAGGGCACACTGGTGGCCTCGCTGCTCACGATGGGCATCGCCACCTTCCTGATCGGCGTCCTGCCGACGTACGCGCAAGCCGGCTGGGTCGCCACGGCGCTCCTGGTGCTGATGCGACTCGCCCAAGGCTTCGCGCTCGGCGGCGAGTGGAGCGGCGCGGCCCTCGTGGCCACCGAGAACGCACCCGCCGGGAAGCGCGCGCTGTGGGGCACGTTCCCGCAGTTGGGCGCCCCGCTCGGGTTCATCATCGGCAACGGACTCTTCCTGGTCATCGGCGCGCTGCTGCCCTCCGCGGCCGGCGCCGACCCCTCCCAGCCCTCGGACGCCTTCCTGAGCTGGGGCTGGCGGATCCCGTTCCTGTTCTCGGCGGTGATGGTCGCGATCGGTCTGTGGGTGCGCATGCGCCTGGTCGAGTCCCAGGTCTTCGCGAAGACGCAGGAGACCGGCAAGGTCCGCAAGCTGCCGCTGGCCACCGTCTTCCGTCACCACTGGACGCAACTGGTCCTGGGCAGCTTCGCGATGCTGGCGACGTACGTCCTCTTCTACCTGATGACGACGTTCTCGCTGAGCTACGGCCGCACCGCCGAGGACGCGGACGTGCCAGGCCTCGGTTACAGCTACACCACGTTCGTCCTGATGATGATCTTCGGTGTGGTCTTCTTCGCCGCGTTCACCCTGATCTCCGGTCCGCTCGCGGACAAGTACGGCCGCCGCAAGACCCTCGCCTGGGTCACCGTGGGCATCATCGTCTTCGGCCTGGTCTGGGTGCCCCTGATCGACCTGGGAACGCTCGGCGTCGTCCTGTGGCTCGTCCTCGGCTTCACCCTGATGGGTACGACGTTCGGTCCGATGGGCGCGATGCTCCCGGAGCTCTTCCCGACCAGCGTCCGCTACACGGGCTCCGGCATCGCCTACAACGTCAGTTCCATTCTCGGCGCGGCCGTCGCCCCGTTCGTCGCGGTCGCCCTCTGGGAGGCCGGCGACGGCTCCCCCTGGCTGGTCGGCGTCTACCTCTCCGTGATGGGCGTCCTCACCCTGACCGCCCTCCTCATCGGCAAGGAGACGAAGGACGTAGCTCTTGACGAGGGCGAGGTCCCGGCAGCCCCCGCCCGCACCGAGGCCCCGTCCGTCTGACGCGGACCTGCTGCCTCGGCGGGGGCCGACCGGACGGTGGCCGACGTGCGGTCAGCTCCCGTCCGGTGTGTCGTGCAGGAACTCCAGACGCTGCTGCGCCACCGTCAGGTGCCTGCGGTCGAGCGAGGGGAGCGCCCGCAGCAGGCTGATCAGTTCCGGGCCGCACTCCCGCGCCCGGGCCGCGTCCTGCAGCTGGGTCCAGCAGTAGTGGGCGCTCCGGGCCGCGGAGAGGACTTCCGGGGCGTCTGGTGACTGGTGCACGAGCCTGGTCCGTCCGGCACCGACCCAGAGCTGCGTCGCGAGCAGGAAGTTGCCGGACATCTTCGCGAGGTCGGCCCGGATCTCCACCCACTCGGTGGCCTTCGGCGAGTCGAAGCCGTCGGTCTGCAGGATGTACTGCTCCCACATCTGTGCCATCTGGGCGGCCTCCGTGTGCCGGCCCGACTGCGCGAGGGCGTGGATGTGGGGACGGGGGTCCTGCGCCACGAAGACCGGGTGGGCGGGCGGCGGCTGAGTCGACGGCGCGGCATCGGTCTGCGGCACGACGACGGTGCCGGTCCGCGGAGCCGGCCCCGCCCCGCGGCCGCCACCCGGCTCGTGGGCGGGCCGGGGAACCACCGGCTGGGGGGCGGGGCCGTCCGTCCTGCCCTGAGGCCGGTCCGTCGCCGGATGGCCGAAGGCGTATCCCGGCGCCGTGATCTCCCTGATGCCGGGGAGGACGAGTGCCCCCGGAGGCAGAGCGGCGGACGCCACGGTCAGTGCGTGCAGCCGGGAGTTCGACGGCCGCTCCGGGGCGTGACGCAGTTGCTCGATCCAGTGCCTGGTGTACGAGCTCACCCCCTCGTCCCCGGCGAACCCGGGCGGGGTGACGACGCCGTACACCTCGGCCGCCGTCGAGGCGGGCAGCGTCCCGTACTCCCGCAGAAGAGGCCAGGCGGCCTTGTCCGCCGCCAGGTCGAAGACCACCGTGGTGAGCCCCTGGGGGCGGGTCCGCAGTTCCGTGCCCAGCCATTCCCAGGGGAGCGCGGTGTAGCGGGCGGTGGAGGCCGTGGTCCTGGAGAGGGCGAGGTAGAGCTGTTGTCCCCGACGGTCGGTGGTGAGCCGGCCGGAGAGGTAGACGAGCAGCGGGCCGGGGGTCGCGGCGGCCGTGCGCAGTCTTACCTGAAGGGCGTTCTGGTCGTGGATGCCGTCGAGATACGTGGTGTCGCTCGGCACGTTGCTGCCCAGCAGGGCGGAGACGGGGACCATGGACAGCGCCGCGAGGTTCTTCGACGGGAGCACCTGGACCGTGCGGCGCCGGGTGGCGCTGTCCCCCGCGATCAGAAGTACGTGCCCTCGTTGTTGCTTCGCCCCGTTGATCTGCATGGACAGCACCGTACCCATAGGGCGGCAGACCTCTGCGGTCGCTCTGCCGGGCCGCCTGCTGAGAGGCAGTCATATGTCCGCATGCAGGGGGTTTCTGCCCGGCTCGCCCCGTGGGCCGATGCCCGGTGTCCACCGGCGACGAGGAAGGACGCGGACCCGGGCGGGACGCCCTGGCGGCCGGGTCCGTCGCCGTCCTGGCGACAGGTCCCGGCCGCCACCGCCGACGACCGTCCGAGCCGCTGCCCGCCCACGGTGGAGCAGGCCCGGCGACGGGACGGTCAGCCGGCCGGCGGCCCGTCAGGTCCCCCGTCGCCGGGAGGGGCGACGAAGGATGCCCTCACCGGCGTCCCCTGGCGCGGCGCACCAGCAGGACGACGGCGAGCAGGGCACCGCCCGCCAGGAGCGGCTTGCGGTTGGCCCGTGCGATCGACGTCGCTCGCCCGGCCTTCTCCAGGACGGGATCGGGCGTCTTGTCCGCCGCGTACTGTCCGGCCCTGCTCGCGGTCTCCCGCACCTGCGCGGCGGCCTGGGCCGTCTTCTCCAGGACCGGGTCGGGTGTCCTGTCCTTCACGCGCTCGGTGGCCTGCTCCGCCTTCTCACGGATCTGATCCGCCACCAGGGAAGCCTTCTCCGAGGCCTGCTTCCTGGCAGCGGCCGACTTCTCCTTCGCCTGCGCCTTGACGTCGGCCTTGGCACCCAGGGCCTCGGCCGTCCTCCCGAGTTCGTCACGGGTGCGCTCGGCCTGTTCACGCAGCTCGTCTGTGCTGGAGGCGTCGGGGACCGGGGTGCCTATGTCGGCCCGGGATTCTTCCTTCATCGTCATGCCCTTTCCTCGGTCTCGGCCTGATCGGCCTCGACACTGTCGACGGTCGGCTCGGGTGAGCGGGTGCCGGCCCCGTCCGGCGGCACCGGCGCGGGAGCCGCGACGCGTGGCCGCGATCGGAGCCCGGGTCGTCAGGACCCGATGCCGGCGGCGGCGACGAAGCGGCCACCGTCCGTCCCGTTGCAGCTCGTCCGTACGGAGCCGTCTTTGCCGTTGTACCGGCTCGACTACCCCCGAACCCCGCTCGCACCCACCCCGTCGGGAGGTGACACCTCCGCACGGACGGACCGGGTACGCCAGGTGCTCCTGGGACCCCGTCCTCCAGCCCTGCGGACCGCCGGTCGGCAGACTTGGGGTCGGCGGTCAGCGGTCAGCGGTCAGCGGTCGGTGGTCGGCGGGAAGGGCCTGTTCGGTCCAGAGGGTCTTGCCGGAGCGGGTGTACCGCGTCCCCCACCTCTGGACGAGCTGGGCCACGATGAAGAGGCCGCGCCCGCCCTCGTCGTCCTCGCCGCTGTGGCGCAGGTGGGGTGAGGTGTGGCCGGTGTCCGCGATCTCGCACAGCAGGGTGCGATCACGGATGAGGCGCACGTGGAGAGGCCCCTCGGCGTACCGGACGGCGTTGGTCACCAGCTCGCTGACGACGAGCTCGGTGGCGAACGACAACTCGTCGAGACCCCAGCGGTGCAGCTGTGCGGTGGTCAGTTCCCGGGCGTGGCCCGGTGCGACCATCTCCGCGTCCAACTCCCACTCGGCCACCTGCGAAGCGCCCAGCTCGCGCGTGCGGACGAGCAGCAGAGCGGTGTCGTCGGCCGCCGGGCCGTTCGGCAGGAGTTCTTCCACCGCCCGGTCGCACAGTTCTCCGAGCGCCGTCCGGCGGTCGTCCCCGAGAACGTGTCCCAGGATGTCCAGCCCGTGATCGATGTCCCGGTCGCGGGACTCGACCAAGCCGTCCGTGAACAGCGCCAGCAGACTGCCCGCCGGGAGCTCCATCTCCAGGGGCTCGAACGGCAGTCCGCCGAGCCCCAGCGGCGGGCCGGCCGGCAGGTCCGGGAAGGAGGGCTCGCCCCGCGGTGGCACGACGGCAGGCGGAAGGTGCCCGGCCCTGGCCATGACGCAGCGGCGGGAGACCGGGTCGTAGACCGCGTAGAGACAGGTCGCCCCGGTGGTCACGTCGAAGTGGGCCCCGTCCGCCGAGCCCGCCCCGCCCCACTGCTCCTCCGCCGACTGCCGCACCAGATCGTCGAGCCGTGACAAGAGTTCGACGGGATCCAGGTCCATCTGGGCGAACGCCCGTACGGTCGTGCGCAGTCGTCCCATCGTGGCGGCCGCCTGCAGACCGTGCCCGACGACGTCACCGACCACCAGTCCGACCCGGGTCCCGGACAGGGGGATGACGTCGAACCAGTCGCCGCCGACCCCGGTCATGGCATCGGTGGGCAGGTAGCGGTAGGCCACGTCGACCGCGGACTACTCGGGCACGTGCCGCGGCAGCAACTGGCGCTGGAGGACGAGGGAGGCGGCACGTTCGCGGGTGAAGCGGCGGGCGTTGTCGATGGACACCGCCGTCCGTGCGGCCAGCTCGTCCGCGAGCGCCACCTCCCCGCCGTCGAAGACGGCCGAGCGGACGCCGCGTACGAACGTCACGAGTCCCAGCGAGCTGTTCCCCGCCCGAAGAGGTACGACCAGGGTCGTTTCGTCGAGCACCAGCCCGCCGGAGGAGAGGCAGCGGTCCTGCGGCGAACCGGCCGGGTACCGCACGGGTGGCCGGTCCGCCACCGGAGCAGGAGCCGGCCGTCGCCCGACGTCCGCCGCCGAGCGCCGGGCGACCCGGATCAGGGACATGGCCGCCGCGTCACCAGGGGCGGGCATCTCGCCCTCCAGCACCGCCTCGGACAGGTCCACCGTGACGGTGGTGGCGAATTCCGGTACGGCCACCTCGGGGATGGTCTCGGCCGCGGCCAGCACATCGAGGGCGGTTCCGATGCCGCGGCCCGCCTCGACGAGGAGGGCCAGCCGCCGCTGGGCCTTGAAACGGTCCGAGATGTCGAAGGTGTCCTCGCAGACTCCGAACACGTGCCCGTCCGGGTCCTGGAGCCGGTAGTAGGCGCAGGACCAGAGGTGGTCCGTCTCCGGGTCGCTCGGTGGCCGGCCCTGGAAGTGCAGGTCCAGAAACGACTCCCCGGTGTCCAGTACGTGCCGTAGGACCGCGTCGAGTGTGGGCGGGTGCCCCTGGGTGACAAAGTGTCCGTCGAGGTACAGCTCATCGGCCCGGGTGCCGCGGAACTCCGCGAGCGGACGCCCGATCTCGTCCTCGAACGCCGCGTTGCACCAGGTCAGGCGCAGATCGTTGTCATAGATGGCCAGACCGACGGGTGACCGGGTGGTCAGTCCGTGCAGCAGCGCGAGCCGTGACTCCCACTGCCGCAGATCCTGCAGCTCCGTCATGACGAGGACGCGCGCCGCCGTGCCCGCCCCCGGGAGAGGACACACCGTCGCCGCGACGATCAGCTCGTGTCCGTCGCGATGGCGGGCGACGCGCACCTCGTTCCCCCGGAACGGAGTGGTGAGAGGAGGCGTGGACCCGGGGGGACCGGGTGACAGGAACATCCCCAGCGGTCTTCCGACGATCTCGTGCGCCGGGTGGCCCAGGAGACGCGTCGCCGCCGGGCTCCACCCGATGACGGTGTCCTGGGCGTCCACGACCACCGTGGCCGCCCAGGTGACGTCGAGGGGACCACGGAAGTCGGCACTCCGCTCCGTGTTCCCAGCAGTCATGGCGCCGGACCAGCCCCGTTCATCTCCTCCAGAATCCGCCGTCCCCGGAGTCGGCACAACCGCGGACGCCTCGCCGGAGCGGTCCATCGCCCGGAGGCGGGTGCGGACCGCCCACGGCGGATCCCCGGCCGGCCGACGGCCTTCCCGCCCGCGCCGCACCAGCGCTCCGTCACGTGCGGCGGCCCGCCCGGTCCATCAGGTCGAAGAACGTGTCACCGCGGACCACCTCGAACGGATCGCCGAGCAGGTCACAGAGCTCGGCGATGTCAGCAGGTGTCCAGCTCCCCCGTGCGCCTCCCCGTGTGGCGACCGTCCGGCACGCGGACGGAGAATCATGAGCCGGCACGGGACGCCGGCCGCCGAATCCACCGACCGGGAGTGCGCGCGTGCGACTGCTGCTGACTTCGGACACCCACCTGCCCGAGCGGGCCAGGGAACTGCCCCCGTCCCTCATCGAGGAGATGGACACGGCCGATGTCGTCCTGCACGCCGGTGACTGGGTGGACGTGGCGACCCTGGACCTGTTCGAGACGCGTGCGCGCCGTCTCGTGGGTGTGTACGGCAACAACGACGGTCCCGGGCTGCGGTCCAGGCTTCCCGAGGTCGCACGCGTGGAGTGCGGAGGACTGCGCTTCGGCGTCGTGCACGAGACAGGGGCGACGCGGGGGCGGGAGAAGCGGTGTGCGGACCGCTTTCCCGACCTCGACGTCCTGGTGTTCGGACACAGCCACATCCCCTGGGACACCACCGCTCCCGGCGGACTGAGACTGCTCAATCCCGGCTCGCCGACCGACCGGCGGCGTCAGCCGTACCGTACGTACATGACCGCCCAGGTGGCGGACGCCCGGCTCACCGACGTGCGCCTGCACCGGATTCCGCCCCGTACGTGACGAAGCGGCCCGTCTTCCCGGCGGCCCTCGTGTGCCCCGGTCGCAGGAGGCGCGGGCGGGGTGCGGGGCACCGATGCCGCAGGGCGGGCCCCGCACCGGGGCGGGTCACCAGTCGTGGACCGACCCGTCGTGCAGCCGGTTGACCGGGAGGTAGGCCGCCTCGTAGGGGTGCGCGGCCGCCAGTTCCTCGTCGAGGTCCACACCGATCCCCGGCGCCTCGCCCGGGTGCAGGTGTCCGTCCTCGAACGTGTAGGCGTGGCGGAAGACCTCCTCGGTGAGCGGGGTGTGGCCCGAGTACTCCTGGATCCCGAAGTTGTGTACGGCGAGGTCGAGGTGGACAGCGGCCGCCATGCCCACCGGGGAGATGTCCTCCGGACCGTGTATCGCGCTCTTGATCTGGTACTGCGCCGCGAAGTCGAAGAGCTTGCGCAGGGGGGTGACCCCTCCGAAGTGGGTCACGGCCGAGCGGACGTAGTCGATCAACTGCTCGGTGATCAGGCCCTGGTAGTCGTACACCGTGTTGAAGACCTCGCCGACGGCCAGCGGCGTGGTGGTGTGGCGGCGCACCGTGCGCAGGGCCTCCTGGTTCTCCGCGGGGGTGCAGTCCTCGAGCCAGAAGAGGTGGTACGGCTCCAGCTCCTTGCCGAGGCGGGCCGCCTGGACGGGGGTGAGCCGGTGGTGGGCGTCGTGCAGGAGAGGGAGCTCGGGGCCGAACTCGGCACGCACCGCCTCCAGTACGTCCGGCATGTGACGGAGATAGGCGTCGGTGTCCCAGTCCTCCACCAGCGGCCTGGCCTGCTGGTGCAGCACGGGTGAACCGTCGTCGGCCGTGCTCGACACGCCGTACACGGCCTTGAGCCCGGGGATGCCGGACTGGACGCGGACGGCGGGGTAGCCCTCGGCGAGCCGCGCACGCACCGAGTCGAGCAGTTCGGGGATGTCACGCCCGTTGGCGTGGCCGTAGGTCCCGACGCGGTCCCGGCTCGCGCCGCCGAGGAGCTGGTAGAGCGGGAGGCCCGCGGCCTTCGCCTTGATGTCCCACAGGGCGACGTCGACCGCGGCGATCGCGGCCATCGTGACCGGCCCCCGCCGCCAGTAGGCACCGCGGTACAGGGACTGCCAGGTGTCCTCGATCCGGTGCGGGTCGAGCCCCAGCAGGAGGGGCACCACATGGTCCTCGAGATAGCTGACCACGGCCAGTTCCCGGCCGTTGAGCGTGGCGTCGCCGAGACCGGTGAGACCCTCGTCGGTCGTCAGTTTGAGGGTGACGAAGTTGCGGCCCGGGCTGGTGACGAGGACCTTCGCGTCGACAATCTTCATGGAGTTCTTTCTTCCGGATGCGGTGGGGGAGGGGCCGGTCAGCCCTTGGTGGCGCCGGAGGTCAGGCCGGCGACCAGGTACTTCTGGCCGAGGACGGCGGCCAGCACGACGGGGACGGTGATGAGCGTCGCGGCGGCCATCAGACCGCCCCAGTCGGTGCTCGCGTACGAGATGAAGTTGAAGAGGGTCACCGGAACGGTCTGGGTCCGGTCGTCGGCGAAGATCAGCGCGAACATGAAGTTGTTCCAGCTGAAGACGAAGGCGAGCAGGGAGGCGGTCGCCGTGCCGGGCGCCGCCAGGGGCAGCGCGATGCGCCGGAACGCGCCGAAGGCGCTCAGCCCGTCGGTGCGCGCGGCCTCCTCCAGCTCGACCGGCAGACCGGCGAAGAAGCTGATCATGATCCACATGATGAGCGGCACGGAGACGAACATCTGACTGAGGGTCAGGACGGTGTAGGAGCCGACGAGGCCCATCTGCGCGAAGAGGTAGTACCAGGGGACGAGCAGCGAGATCGCCGGCACGATGCGGGCCACCAGGATCAGCGATCCCGTGCGGTGCATGCCGAACCGCCCGACCGCCCACGCGGCGGGGACCGCGATCACCGCGGAGAGCACGGTGGAGACCACGCCGACCAGGAGCGAGTTCCCCATCGACCGCAGGATCTGCCCCGCCTCGACGATGTTCCTGAAGTTCTCGAGGGTGGGGCTGAACCACAGCCCCACGGACGGATCGGTCACCTGCACGTTGGTCTTGAACGCGGCTGCGAACATCCACACCAGCGGGAGCGCGAAGACGAGCGTCACGACGCCGATGGTGATGCCGCGCAGCCACGATCCGGCTGTGCGCCGTCGCAGGCGTGCCGCGGCGGGCACGGGGGAGACGGTGGCGCTCATGCGGTCTTCCTTCCGCCCCGGCGGCGCAGCAGCACCACGACGCCGATGATGAAGAGGGTGAACAGGACCAGGACGGCGGCGGCCAGGCCGTACTCCTGGTAGTCGAAGGTGAGCCCGTAGGCGTAGACGTTCAGGGTCTCCACCTCGAAGTCGGAGCCGCCGCCCGCCCCCTTGGTGGCGTAGAGGATGTCGAAGGTCTTGAGGGCGTCCACGGCGCGCAGCACCAGGGCCGTCGCGAGCGTCGGACCGAGCATGGGGAGCACGATGTGCCGGAACCTCTGCCAGCCGTTGGCCCCGTCGACGCGCGCCGCCTCCTCGGGCTCCTCGGGCAGTGTCGTGAGCCCGGCGAGCAGCAGCAGCGTCATCATGGGCGTCCACTGCCAGACGTCGATGAGCATGAGGGTGGGCAGCGACTGGCCGACCGATCCGAGGAACTCCTGGCGGGGCAGCCCGATCCCGGCGAGCAGATGGTTGGCTATGCCGTTGGTGGGATCCAGTATCAGCAGCCAGAGGATGCCGATCGCGACCGGTGTGGTGAGCAGCGGGATGATCAGGACGGTGCGCACCCACCGCATGCCCCGGAACGGCTTGCGCATCAGCATCGCCAGCGCGAGACCGAGGACCGTCTCCAGGATCACCGCTCCGACCGTGAAGACCAGGGTGCGTCGCGCCGCAGGCCAGAACCGGCGGGTGTCACCGAGAGCGTCGGCGAAGTTCTGCAGGCCGACGTACCCCTTGCCCGCGTTCACCGCGCCGAAGGCGTCGGTCAGGCTGAGGTCGACGGTGTAGACCAGCGGGAAGACGATCATCAGGCCGACGAACAGCAGGGCCGGGGTGAGCATCGCCCACTTGAGCCTCCTGTTGGCCTGTTCGAAGGTACGGGGGCGGCGCGCGGGGGCCGGTCCGCCCTCTGACGCGGCGGCGGGGCGCGCCGGGGAGACCTCGGTGGTGGACATCAGGACTCCTTGTGGCGGTTGTCGCGGACGAGGAAGCCGGCGAACTCCGCGTCGGCGTCACGGGCCACGGGCCGTACGTCGTTGCCGAGGATGCCCGCGACCAGCGGCCGCCCGACGATGTCGCGGGCCCGGCCGACCTGCAGGACACGCGGCCGGTCGTAGCCGAGGCCCCGTTCCGCGTTGAGCCGCATGGCCTCGGCGAGATCCGGCGGGAAGGAAGCCAGCGAGCGCGGGTCCGACCACACCGAGGTGCGAGCGCCGGGGATGCCGTCCCTCTGGAGCTCCGCGGTCATCTCGGGGCCGGCGGCCCACCTGATGAACTCCCAGGCGTCGTCGCGCAGCAGACTGAACGTGCTGATGCCGAGACTCCAGGACGGGATGTTGTGCGGCCGGGCTCCGGCCGGTCCGGCCGGGAAGGGGGCGAAGCCGACGGTCTCGCGCACGGTCGACACCTGGGGATCCAGGAAACTGCTGTAGATCGCGTCGGCGTCGACGTAGAAGGCGGCCTTGCCCTGGGCGAAGATCGGCATGGCCTGTTCGAGGCTCATGTTGGTGGCACCGGGCGGGCCCGTCCTCGCCAGCAGCCGGCCGTAGTACTCGTACGCCGCCAGGGCCTCGGGCGTACCGATGCCCGACCTGCCCCCGACGACGAAGTCCCCGCCGTGGGAGTAGAGGAAGCTGGACCACTGGGACACGGCGCCACTGCGCTGGCCCCTGCCCACGAAGCCGTAGAAGCCCTTCCTCTTGTCCGTGAGCTCCTGGGCGGTCGCCATCAGCTGCTCGAGGGTGGGCGGCGGTCCGCCGTGGTCCTCCACGAGGTCCTTGCGGTAGTACAGCGCCGGACGCTCGGTCACCACGGGAACGCTCAGTACCCTGCCTCCCGAGACGGAGGCGTCGCGCGGGGCCTTCTGGAAGTCCGGCCAGGCGAACTCCTCGTCCTGCGCGACGCGGTCGCTCAGGTCGGCCAGCCAGCCGTTGTGCGCGAAGAGCAGCTGCTCCTGGAGCGCGCGGACCATCATGACGTCCACGTCCGTGCCCGATGCGTTCAGCTTCACGTTGTAGCTGCTCGCCAGCTGGTCCGCGGTGAGCAGGGTCATGGAGACCCGTCGGCCGATGAGTTCCTCGAACTCCTCGGTCCTGCGCCGGATCGCCTGCGACCACACGTGGTTGATCGCCATGATCCGCAACGGGGTGTCGGCGGAGGGCCTGCCGCCCCCGGTCGTACACGCGGTGAGCGCCCCCGTCCCGACGGCTCCCGCGACTCCTGCCGCCAGCCTGCCGAAGGAGCGCCGGCTGAGGAGCTGGCTGCTCGTGGACATCGTCGTCCTCGTCTCTCTGCGCTGTCGTGCGTTCGTGCTCCCCCGGGACCTGACGTCTCCGGGGGAGTCCCGGCTCGGTTGGTCCAACTGGTAGGACCAGTTGGACCAGAGGGACGTTAGCAGGAGAGAAGCGGACCGAACAGCCCCTGCGCGGGACCGGTTCCGCGCGAGCCCCGACCTCCGGGACGCGGGGGAGGGGCTGCTACTGGCCCGTGCCGCCGGCGCCGTGCCGGTTCCCCGTCTCGTCCAGCAGCGCCTCGATGTGGTTGCGCGCCATGACGTCGACCTGGATGTCGAGATCCTTGCCGTAGGTGCGCAGGCCGAGCATCAGGTGCTCCCGCATCCGCTCACCGGCCAGGTCCGCGTCGCGCGCCTCGATCGCCTCGAAGATCTCGGGGTGGTGCGGAACGCCCGGTTCGCCGATGGACGGATCGGAGTTGGAGCGCAGCATCATCTCGAACATCATCCCGCTGATCGAGGAGAGCATGATCCGCAGAACGGGATTCCCGCTCGCCTCGGCGATGGCGTCGTGAAAGGCCATGTCGGCCCGCGCCTTGACGACGACGTCCGTCGCCGACTCGAGGGTGTCCCGCGCGGACCTCAACACCTCGATGTCCGCGTCCGTGGCATGCTCCGTCGCCAGTCGCACGGTCTCCACCTCGAGCGGCAGCCGCGCTTCGATCAGCTGCCGGACGGTGGGCCGGCCCGCCCGGTACAGGGCGTCGTACCCCCTGGCCTGACCCGGCGTCTGCTCACGTACGAAGGAACCGCGGCCCGGTGCCACCTCGATCAGGAGCTGCGCCTCGAGACGCCGCAGGACCTCCCGCACGACGTTCCTGCTGGCGCCGAACTGGGCGGCCAGCTCCCGCTCCGAAGGGAGCTTCGTCCCGACGGGGATCTCACCGGAGCGGATGTCGTGCTCGAGTTCCCGCGCGATCCGTTCCGTCAGGAGCCCGCGCTGGGCGGGGGCGGCGGCCCGACCGGACCGCGCGGAGGAGGGGGAGGAGCCGGGCGACTGCATCCCCGCAGCGTACAGGCTGGTCGCAGGCCGTACACGGGCGATCGGACCGCCGGACCGCACCCGTGCGTCGCCCGGCGGCCGGGGTTACTGCCTGCCGGAGGCGGACGTGCCCGCCCTGGTGGCGTCCGTACCCCAGCTCGCGAGCAGCCGGAGCGCCTCGGCGGACGCGGAGCCCGGCTCCGCGTGATAGGCGACCACCGACTGCTCCGCGTCGTCGGGCAGGGTGAATGTCTCGAACCCGAGTGCCAGCTCACCCACCAGCGGGTGGTGCAGACGCTTCACGCCGTGGCTCTTCTCCTTGACGTCGTGCCTGGCCCACAGCCGCCGGAACTCATCGCTCTTCACGGACAGTTCACCGACCAGTGCGGAGAGGCGGGGGTCGTCCGGGTGGCAGCCCGCGTCCATCCGCAGATAGCTGACGATGTCCGACGCCTTCTGGTCCCACTCCACGAACAGCTCCCGGTACTCCGGGTCCAGGAACACCAGCCGCGCCCAGTTCCGCTCCGGCGGCTGCAGCTGGGACCAGTCGCCGAAGACCGCGGCGGCCATACGGTTCCAGGCCAGGATCTCCGAACGCCGCCCCACGACGTACGCCGGGACTCCGTCCATGGTGTCGAGCAGCCGGGACAGGGCCTCGCGCACCCGCTGCTGCCGTGCCGACGGCTTCTTCCGGTGCCGCTTCGGCTTCGCCAGATGACTGAGATGGGCCTGTTCCGCGTCCGTCAGCCTCAGCGCGGACGCGATCGCGGCCAGCACCTCCCCGGAGACGTTCTGGCCGTTGCCCTGCTCGAGACGTGTGTAGTACGCCACGGACACCCCGGCCAGCTGGGCCAGCTCCTCGCGGCGCAGCCCCGGGACCCGGCGGTGCCGGCCGAAGTCCGGCAGGCCCACGTCCTCCGGCTTCAGACGGGCACGGCGGCTGCGCAGGAACTCGCTGAGCTCGGCGCGCCGGTCCAGAGCGGGTCCCGCGTTCCCGCCGGGACGGGGATCACCGACGGGGTGCCCCTCGGTCACAGGCTGTTCCTCCATGTGTCCAGTATCCACGGTCGTACGCACACCATCCTGACCCCGCCAGTAGTAGGACCACTGGTCGTAGGCACAACCGTGGCCTGGGTGAACACCGCGAGGTGGGGCAGGCTGGAGGACGTGCCCGGACCGAAGGCTGCCGGGCGCAGGACCCCTCCTTAGGAGAATTCCGCATGACCACTGTCGCCGCGTACGCCGCCCCCTCGGCGAAGGCTCCGCTGGAGCGCACCACCGTCGAGCGTCGGGCGGTCGGCGAGTTCGACGTCCTGATCGACATCAAGTTCGCCGGCATCTGCCACTCCGACATCCACCAGGCCCGGGACGGCTGGGGCGAGGGCATCTTCCCGATGGTCCCCGGCCACGAGATCGCCGGCGTCGTCACGGAGACCGGTTCCGGCGTCACCAAGTTCGCCGTGGGCGACCGTGTGGGTGTCGGCTGCATGGTCGACTCCTGCCGGGAGTGCGACAACTGCAAGGCAGGCCTCGAGCAGTACTGCGCCAAGGGCAACACCGGCACCTACAACGCCCTCGACAAGAACGGTGACCCCACCTACGGCGGTTACTCCACGCACATCGTCGTGGACGAGAAGTACACCCTCCGCATCCCCGACGGCCTGGCCCTGGACGAGGCCGCGCCGCTGCTCTGCGCGGGCATCACCACGTACTCCCCGCTGAAGCACTGGAACGCCGGACCCGGCAAGAAGGTCGCAGTCGTCGGCATGGGCGGCCTCGGTCACATGGGCGTCAAGATCGCGCACGCCCTGGGTGCCGAGGTGACCGTCCTCTCGCAGTCCCTGCGCAAGCAGGAGGACGGCCTGAAGCTCGGAGCCGACCACTACTACGCCACCAGTGACCCGAAGACCTTCGAGACCCTTCGCGGCACGTTCGACATCATCCTGTCCACGGTGTCCGCGCCGCTGGACTTCGGTGCCTACCTCTCCCTCCTCAAGACGGACGGTGCGCTGGTGAACGTCGGCGCCCCCGAGGAGCCCATCTCCGTCAACCTCTTCTCCCTGATCGGCGGACGGAAGTCCCTCTCGGGTTCCGGCATCGGCGGCATCCAGGAGACCCAGGACATGCTGGACTTCTGCGCCGAGCACGGATTCGGCGCCGAGATCGAACTGATCGGCGCGTCCGAGATCAACGAGGCCTACGAGCGTGTGCTGAACAGCGACGTCCGGTACCGCTTCGTGATCGACGCCGCGACCATCTGACGCTCCCCGCCCGCCTGCCGGGCGGTGCGACCGCTTCCCTGACAGGCCGGCCCGGTACGACCGGGCCGGCCTGTCGGCGTGCTCCGGCGCCCTCCGCCGCGCGGGCCGCGTCCACGGCGCCGGCGCCCCCGTCGGCGTCGTGGCGGACCCGTGGGGAACACCCGCCGTGCACGACCGTTGACACCCCGCATCACGCGTCACTACCGTCTCGGCAGGATTTCGGACGCATGACGAGATCTCGAACGTGACGAAGAGGCAACTTCCCCACGAGGAGCCGCATTGACATGAGAACCAGGAGCGCCGGGCAGGGCGGCGGACACGGCCGGACGGGCGCACGCGGCCACCGGGGCAGGTCCGGTCCCTGAGATCACGCCCGGTACACCGACGGCACCGCACGGAACACGACACGCCCACGCGCCGCACCGACGCACGCGGCACGGTCATCCCGAGGGGTCCTCAGCCATGCAGCACCCGTCCTCCCCCCACCAGCCGGTCCACCCGTCCCGGAGTGTCAGCCGTCGCCGGATCCTGGAGGGCGGTGCGGCGGGTTTCGGCGCGCTCGCCCTCTCCGCCCTCCCGGCCGTCGTGTCCGCCGGAGCGACGGCACACGCCGATCCCGCCTCCGCCGGCTGGGGTCCCACGGCCGACGGCCATCCGGAGTGGAACAACAACATCGCGATCTTCGACATCGGTTCGGAGCCGCCCCACACCACACTCATGCCGTACGCGGACGTGGACGCGGCCCTGACCGGTGACCGGACACGGTCCCCGTGGCGGCTCGACCTCGACGGGACGTGGAAGTTCGCCTACGCGGACTGTCCCGACGACCGGGACCCCGACTTCCACCGCACCGACCTCGACGACCGTTCCTGGGACACCGTCCCGGTGCCGTCGTGCTGGCAGCTGCACGGCTACGACTTCCCGATCTACTCCAACATCACGTATCCCTGGGCCGGACCCAACGGGCTGGGCGAGGAGGCGCAGCCGCCGTACGCGCCCACCCGGTACAACCCCGTCGGCCAGTACCGCCGCACCTTCACCGTGCCGCGGAGCTGGGACGGTCGGCGGGTCTTCCTGCACTTCGAAGGGGTCAAGTCCGCACACTACGTGTGGATCAACGGGGTGCCGGTCGGCTATCGGGAGGACTCCTACACCTCCGCCGAGTACGACATCACCCCGCATCTGCGGCCGGGCCGCAACCAGATCGCCGTGGAGGTCTACCGCTTCTCCGACGGTGACTGGATGGAGGACCAGGACATGATCAGGCTGAGCGGGATCTTCCGCTCGGTCCACCTCTTCTCCACCCCCACCGTCCATCTGCGGGACTTCAAGCTCGACACCCCGCTCAGCGACGGCTGGACGGCAGCCGAGCTGTCCGTCACCGCCTCCGTGCGAGCCTACGGCGACAACCCGCCGGGGAAGGGGGAGTACACCGTCGAGACCCAGCTCTACGACGCCGCCGGACACCCCGTCTGGTCCCGGCCGCTGCGGCAGACCGCCGGCCTCGGTGCCGCCCGGGCCGGTGACGACGTGACCGTGCGCGCCTCCAAGGCCGTCCCGAAACCCGCACTGTGGTCCGCCGAGCACCCGAACCTGTACACCGCCGTACTGCGGTTGCGCGACCCCGCCGGCAAGGTGACCGAGACACTGTCGCACCGGGTGGGCTTCCGCGAGTTCGCGATCGTCGACGGCCTGATGCGCATCAACGGCAAGCCCGTGTCCCTGCGTGGCACGAACCGGCACGAGATGCACCCCGACCGGGGCATGTCGCTCACCCGTGCGGACATGGTGGAGGACATCGGGGTCGTCAAGCGGCTGAACATGAACACCGTCCGCACCTCCCACTACCCCAACAACCCGCTCTGGCTGGAACTGGCGGACGAGTACGGCCTGTACCTCGTGGACGAGACCAACCTCGAGACCCACGGCATCCGCGACAGCTACCCCGGAAACCACGCCGACTGGACCGAGGCGTGCGTGGCCCGCGCCAGGAACATGGTCCACCGCGACAAGAACCACGCCTCCGCCGTCATCTGGTCGCTCGGCAACGAAGCCGGCACCGGCTCCGCCTTCGTCGCCATGCACGACTGGATCCGTGCGTACGATCCCACGCGGGTCATCCAGTACGAGGGCGACGACCGGCCCGCCCTCAGTGACGTCCGCTCGGAGATGTACACCAAGCCGGACCAGGTCGAGCAGCGCGCCGAGGACACCGGCGACACCCGGCCCTTCGTCCTGATCGAGTACTCCCACGCGATGGGCAACTCCAGCGGGAACTTCAAGAAGTACTGGGACGTCATCCGCGCCCACGACGTGCTGCAGGGCGGCTGGATCTGGGACTTCGCCGACCAGGCGCTCACCTGGCCGACACCGACGCGCACGCTCTTCACCGAGACCGGCCCCGGTGAGGTGACCGGCGAGCTCCTCGCTCCCAGTGGCCGTTTCGACCGTGACAAGGGGGTCTCCGGGGGCACGGTCTTCCGGGACGACGCCGGCCTGGACATCACCGGTTCACTGACCCTGGAGGCCTGGATCACGCAGAAGGTGACCGGCCGTCACCAGCCCATCCTCGCCAAGGGCGACACCCAGTACGCGCTGAAGCAGACGGACGGCAGCCTGGAGTTCTTCGTCCACGCCGCCGGCCGGTGGACCACCGCGAGCTGGGCGCTGCCGCAGAACTGGACCGGCACCGAGCACCACGTCGCAGGCGTCTTCGACGCGGCGGCGGCCACCCTGACCCTCTACGTCGACGGCGAGGCCAAGGCCACCAGGACCGCCGCCCAGCGCCCCGACAGCAACAACGCGCCCGTCGCCCTCGCCACCGACGCGGACCGCCCTACCCGCGAGTTCAGCGGCACCGTCCGGCGGGCGCACGTCTACGCCCGGGCCCTGACCGCGGCCGAACTCGCGTCCGGCTCACGCGGCCCCGGCGACGAGGGCGTGCGGCTGTGGTTCGACGCCGCCACCGTCGGCCTCGAAGAGGTCCGGCCCCCGGAGCCGACGTTCCGCGCCTACGGCGGCGACTTCGGCGACAACCCGAACGACGGCAGTTTCAGTGCCGACGGCATCGTCCTGGCGGACCGCGGGCACACAGGCAAGGCCGCGGAGATCAAACGGATCCTCCAGGCGATCGATGTGACGGCGGACGGCGGAGGTGACCCGCGCCGCTTCACCGTCACCAACGAGTACCTGTTCACCAACCTCCGTGAACTCGACGCCGACTGGACCGTCGTCGCCGACGGCAAGGCGGTGCGGCGCGGAAGGCTGACCCGCGCCCAGCTCGACATCGCCCCCCCTGTCCAGCAAGGGCATCACGGTCCCCTTCACCCTGCCCGACCGCCCCGCTCCGGGCACCGAGTACTTCCTCGAGCTGTCGTTCACCACCAGGGAGGCCACGAAGTGGGCCGAGCCCGGATTCGAGGTCGCCCGGCAGCAACTCCCGCTCGACGCCGGCAGCCCGGCCGTGAAGCCCCGGCCGCTGGACTCCGTACGGACGCTCAGCCGCCGGGACGACGACGGCTCGGTCACGGTGACCGGCCACGACTTCTCCGTGCAGATCGACAGGAGGACCGGCCTCATCACCTCCTGGGAGGCGGGCGGCGAACGACTGATCATCTCGGGTCCCGCCCCCAACTACTGGCGGGCCCCCACCGAGAACGACATCGGCAACGGTCAGCCCGCCCGGAACGGCACCTGGCGGCACGCGGGCAGCGATCGCAAGGTGACGGGATTCGAGGTCCGTGAACTGCGCGACCGGGCCGTCGAGATCGCCGTCAGCGGCACCCTGCCCACCACCACGGAGTCGGCGTACACCACCACGTACACGGTCTTCGGCAACGGCGAGATCAAGGTCGACCACACCCTGCACCCGGGTGCGTCCGGCCTCCCGTACATCCCGGAGATCGGTTCGCTGCTCCTGCTGCCCGGCCGTCTCAGTCATGTGCACTACTACGGCCGCGGCCCGGAGGAGAACCACTGGGACCGCAACAACGGCACCGATGTGGGCCTCCACTCCGCCACCGTCGCCGAGCAGTGGACCCCTTACGTCCGCCCGCAGGAGAACGGCAACAGGACGGATGTCCGCTGGGTGGCGCTGACGGACGGCGCAGGCAGGGGGCTGCTCGCCACGGGCGAACCGCTGCTCGAGGTCAACGCCTCGTACTTCACCCCCGAGGACCTGTCGGCGGGCGCGCGCCACGACTACCAGTTGACTCCGCGGAAGGACGTCGTACTGCGCCTGAACCACCGGCAGATGGGAGTGGGCGGTGACGACAGCTGGGGCGCCCACACGCACGACGAGTACAAGCTGTTCGCGGACCAGGACTACGCCTACACCTACCGGCTGCGCCCGCTGAACGGCCTGGACAACGCGACGGCGGCGTCGAGGCGGCCGACGGCGACGGAGTAGGAAGCCCGGGAACGACGCGGGCGGCCTTCCGGACGTGGGAGGCCGCACGCGCGCCCTCGGCCCCGCGTGCTTCAGGCCTCGTCGCCCGGGTGCGGCGGAAGCGTCGTGGCGGTGTCGAGGAAGAAGGAGTCGATGCTCTGGACGGTCTGCATGAACTCGTCGAGGTTGACCGGCTTCGTGACATAGGCGTTGGCGTGCTGACGGTAGGCGTCCTCGACGTCGTCCGGCGCCGCCGACGTGGTCAGCACGACGATCGGGATGCTGGACAGCGCGGTGTCCTTCTTGAGGACGTTCAGCAGCTCGCGGCCGTTCATACGCGGCATGTTCAGGTCCAGGACGATCAGGTCCGGCCGGTCGGTGTGCGGGTCGCGGAGGTACTCGAGCGCCGCGACCCCGTCGTCGGCCCGCTGGATGCCCCTGGCCATCCCGTGCTCCGTCAGCGCCTCCTCGATCAGCATGGCGTCGGCCATGTCGTCCTCGACGAGCAGGACGGTGTACGTGCGGGGGGCGAGGCCGTTCATGAGCGAGCTCCGGGTCTGGTCGTGGGGTAGCGGTCGTGATGCGGGGCGTGCGGTGAAGACGAGGCCGGGCCAGCGCTTGCGGGCCCCCTGGCGGCTGACCCCCCAGGCTCTTCCCAGCTGCGGGTAGCCCGCGCCCTCCTGGGCCGCGGCGCGGGCGGCCAGGGTCGCGCACTCCTCCACGGCCCTGCTCAGGTGGGCGAGGGCACGCAGGGACGCCAGGGCGTCGCTCCGCGGGGCGTCCGGATCCTCCTGGCCGTCCTGCGGCCCGGGGGCGCCGAGGACGAGCTTCCGGGCGGCCTCGGCGACGGCCTGTCGTGCGCGTTCGGCCAGCTCCTCCTGCTCGGAGCTCGCCGGGGTCTCCACTGCCATGGGTGCACCGTAGACGCCGGGGGACCCCGTCGACAACCACGGTTGTCCCCGGAGGTAGGGTGACGCCGCCCGGTACGCCGCCGGGCAGGGAGGGCGGACGACGTGGAGACCGACACCGTTCAGCAGGCCTCGGCCACCCGCGCGCCCGGGTCCGCCGGCGGCGGCTGGACCACCCGCGGCTGGCTGGGCGCCGGCTCCGGGGCGGTACTGGTGCTCCTGCTCGTCCTGACCGCGGGCGGGGGCTGGGTCCTCGCCCACGCCACGGACGTCAACAAGAGGCTCACCGACCGGTGGTCGCCCGCACTCATCGCCTCCGTGCGGATGGAGAGCGCGCTCATCAACCAGGAGACCGGGATCCGCGGATACGGCATGACGGGGAAGCGTGAATTCCTCGAGCCGTACCAGGACGGCGTCGCCCAGGAGAGAGCGGCGGCACGGGAGCTGGCGCGTCTGACCGAGGGCGACGAGCGGGCGACCGCCGACCTGACCCGGGTGCGCGAGGACTCCGAGCGCTGGCAGACCACCACGGCACGTCCCGTCAGCGAGGCTGCCGAACCCACCGCCTCCGCCCGGCAGCGCACCGAGTCGGGGAAGTCCGCCTTCGACGCCCTCCGCGCCTCGCTGACCGAGCAGCAGAACCACATCGAGGCCGAGCGGGACCGCGCGCGCGACGACCTGCAGGCGGCGCGCACGCTGCGCAACACGGCGTTCACCGCCATCGCCTGCGTCGTCCTCGCGGTCATCGCACTCGCCTTCGCGGGCCTGCGCAGGGGCGTCCAGCTACCGCTGGACCGGCTCCGCACGGATGTCCGGCAGGTCGCGGACGGCCGGTTCGGGCACACCATCACCTCCTCCGGTCCCGCCGACCTGCGGGCGCTGGCGAGGGACGTGGACGGGATGCGGCGCCGACTGGCCGGGGAGCTGGAGTTCACCGACCGCGCCCGCGCCCGGCTCGACGAGCAGGCCACGGAGCTGCGCCGGTCCAACGAGGAGCTGGAACAGTTCGCCTACGTGGCCTCGCACGACCTGCAGGAGCCGCTGCGCAAGGTCGCCAGTTTCTGCCAGTTGCTGGAACGCCGCTACGCGGATCAGCTCGACGACCGCGCCAAGCAGTACATCTCCTTCGCGGTCGACGGTGCGAACCGGATGCAGACCCTCATCGGTGATCTCCTGGACTTCTCCCGTGTCGGCCGTCTGCACGCCGAGGACACCGACGTGAGCATCGAGGCCGTCCTGCGCCGCACCACCAACTCCCTCGGCATGGTGATCGAGGAGAGCGGCGCGGTCATCACCCACGACCCCCTTCCCGCGGTCCACGGCGATCCGACCCAGCTCGGGGTGCTGCTGCAGAACCTGATCTCCAACGCCATCAAGTTCCGCACCCCGGGCGAGGTGCCCCGTATCCACCTCGGCGCCCGCGAGCAGGAGGACTTCGCGGACGGTGCCGAGGGTTCCGGACCCCGCTGGGAGTTCGCGGTGAGCGACAACGGCATCGGGATCGGCCCGGAGTACGCCGAGCGCATCTTCGTGATCTTCCAGCGCCTCCACACCCGTGACACCTATCCGGGCAACGGCATCGGTCTCGCGCTCTGCAAGAAGATCGTGGAGTACCACGGTGGCACCATCGGCCTCGACACCGCCCACACTCCCGGCACCCGCTTCGTCTTCAGCCTCCCCTCCGCCCGCCAGGAGGCGTCCGCCACCGGCGCCGTGAGCTGAACGCCGGCGCCCGCTCCGGTCCCTCCTCCCGGGCGGAGAGATGGCGGGTCTCAGGCCGGCGGTGCCTCCGACGCCTCCCAGGCGGTGGCCAGACCGTCCAGCCAGGCCGGGGGCAGTTCGGCGTGCTCCCACTCCGCCCGGAGCGCCGGCCCGGCGGCGGCCAGCCGTTCGAGGACGGCGATGCTCGTGGGGGAGTGGAGGAGGGAGTAGCGGCCGTGTACGGCGATGTGGCCGCGTGGCCCGTAGTGGGCGTACAGCCGGGCCAGACGCTCCCGGCCGGAGGCGGTGAACTGTTCGAGCTGTCCGGCGTACCCGACCCGGCCCACGACGTTCATCGTGCCGAGCACTGCGGTCAGGACCTCGTCGGAGACCTCGGGGTCGAGCTCCGACAGGTCGCTGAACTCGAGGTAGAGCGGTATCACGGCGACCTTCGCACGTTCCACGTCCACCCTCCCCACCGGGTGACGGTCCCGGGCGACGGCCCCGGACGATCCGGACAGCGCCGGGCCGAGAGCACGTTCGAGGGCACGCTCGGCGGCGTGGCCGAGTTCGTCGCTCGTGGCCAGCGCGCCGTCACGCCAGCCGCTGCCGTACGCCTCACCGCTGCCGGCGGGGGCGTCCCGCGGCTTCCCGATCTCGTGGTGCGCGCCGGCGATCGCCCCGGCCTCCACGAGGGCGACGAGTTCCTCGGCCTCTCCCGGGAACATGCCCGCGCGGCCGAGGAGCTCCAGGACGGTCCTCTTCGCGTTCATCACGCTGGTGGAGTCCAGCGGGTGCCGGCCCGTTTCGGCGGTGTTGATCGTGGCCCCCTCGTCGACCTCGGTCCGGTGCTCCAGCGGGACGCGGAGCAGCTCTCGCAGCCTCCGCGCGCCGGCTGACGCCTTCCACCGGCGGCGGCTGCCGCCAGTCTCTCAAGTCTCCACGACGTGAACGGCCATTGCCGCACACCGAACAGATCCGTGCCGCCCCCGTCCGCGCACACCGAGGCAGCCGCCCGGGCCGGTCGCATCCCGGCCCCGGCCCCGCGACCGCATTCCGGCCGACCGCGCGCCGGCCGTGGCGTGAGGCGCCAAGAGGTGTACGCGGTCCCGGTCCATACCAAGCCCTTGACATGCTCGGCCTTCATTCCTTAAATCACGTAGTGAACTAAGTCCCTCCGCCCGCCGTCCCCCCTGCCTGCCGGCAGGGGCGTGCGGAGAGGGCTCGGTGTGGTCCCCGCACGACCCACTCGGATATGACATGTCCATGTCTGTCCATCACCCTCCCCGAAGGGAGAGGCATGAGATCCCCCCGCCTGCCTCGGCGCCTGATCCTGTCCCTCGCCATGGCGCTCGGCCTCGCGACCATGTCGACCGGTCTGGCGCAGAGCGCGCCCACCCCCGTCACCACGGCGGCCGAGCAGTCCGCCGGCACGACGGCAGCGGCCGCCGTCACCTTCTCCGACGAGTTCGACGGCGCCGCGGGCTCGGCCGTGAACGGTGCGAAGTGGCAGATCGAGACCGGCGACAACGTCAACAACCACGAGCGGCAGTACTACACCGCCGGCAACCGCAACGCCGTCCTCGACGGCCAGGGGCACCTGGTCATCACCGCCCGCAAGGAGAACCCGGGCAACTACCAGTGCTGGTACGGGCGGTGCGAGTACACCTCCGCCCGGCTGAACACCTCCGGCAAGTTCAGCACCACGTACGGCCGTGTCGAGGCCAGGATGAAGATCCCGCGCGGACAGGGCATATGGCCCGCCTTCTGGATGCTGGGCAGCGACATCGGCAGCGTCGGCTGGCCCAACAGCGGTGAGATCGACATCATGGAGAACGTCGGCTTCGAACCGGGCACCGTGCACGGCACGTTGCACGGCCCCGGCTACTCCGGCAGCGGGGGCATCGGCGCCGGATACTCCCTGCCGGGCGGGCAGGCGTTCGCCGACGCGTTCCACACCTTCGCGGTCGACTGGAGCCCGAACGCCATCACCTGGTCCGTCGACGGCACGGTCTACCAGCGCCGCACCCCCGCCGACCTCGGCGGGAGGCAGTGGGTCTTCGACAAGCCCTTCTTCGTCATCCTGAACCTCGCGGTCGGCGGGTACTGGCCCGGCGACCCCGACGGAAGCACGGTCTTCCCGCAGCAGCTCCTCGTCGACTACGTCCGGGTCAGCAGCGACAGCGGCCAGCCGGGCGGCGGAGGCCCCATCACGGGTCTGGCGGGGAAGTGTGTGGATGTGGCCGGGGGTGCGGTGGCGAACGGTACGGCGGTGCAGTTGTACGACTGCAACGGTACGGCC
>NZ_JNYQ01000007.1 GCF_000717245.1 Kitasatospora papulosa | reverse complement strand
ACGCGTCGCGTCACCGAACGGGTCGTTGCCACGCCAGCCCACCGTCCACAGACCGAACGTGAACCTGTCCGCGGGAGTGGGAGTGAAGCGGTCCGTCATGGTGTCCACCTTCGCCTGCCTGGGCCCCGGAGCCGTCGCCAGTACCCCGGGCCTATTTGTTCACTGACATGATTAATTATGCACACGGCACCGTGAGGAGGTAACCCCCTGGAGGGCAAATCGAGGGGCGCCCCTGTTCCGGACGCCGTCGATCACGTAATTTGTTTGTCGCACTCCCAAAACCAGCACAGCCGAACCCGCACGAGAAGAGGTAGCCCATGCCGCCGCGTACCGTCGTCATCGGCGTGGACAGCTCCACCCAGTCCACCAAGGCTGCAGTCACCGACACCGAGACCGGTGAGCTGCTCGCCGTCGGCCGCGCTCCGCACGTCGTCACCGGCGAGGGCGGGGCCCGCGAGACCGACCCCGAGGTCTGGTGGCTGGCCCTGTGCGACGCCGTCGCGGCCGGACTCAAGGAGTCCGGGCTCTCCCCGTCCTCCGTGGTCGGCATCGCGGTCGCGGGTCAGCAGCACGGCCTCGTGACCCTCGACCGGGCCGGAAGGCCGCTGCGCCCCGCGCTGCTGTGGAACGACACGCGCTCCGCGCCGCAGGCGGCGGCACTCGTCGCCGAGCTGGGCGGCCCCGAGGCGTGGACCGCGCGCACCGGCACCGTGCCCGTCGCGTCCATGACCGCGACGAAGTGGCGGTGGCTGCGCGAGAACGACCCGTCGAACGCCGAGGCGACGGCCTCGGTGCGGCTGCCCCACGACTTCCTGACGGAGCGGCTGGCCGGTGTCGCGGCGACGGACCCGGGTGACGCGTCGGGCACCTGCTGGTACTCCACCGCGACGGGCGCGTACGACCCGGACCTCCTGGAGCGACTGGGTCTGAGCGTCTCCATGCTGCCCGAGGTCGCCGCGACGGGCGGGACCCGGATCGGCTCGCTGACGGACTCCGCGGCCGAGGCACTCGGTTTGCCGGCCGGGATCGCCGTCGCGGCGGGCACCGGGGACAACATGAGCGCCGCCGTGGGCCTCGGCCTGGGCGGCGCGGGACTGCTGGACCACCCCGTCCTGAGCCTCGGTACCTCGGGAACGGTCTTCGCCGCGTCCCGGACGCGTCCGGCGTCCACGGCCCTCTCCGGCTTCGCCGGCGCCGACGGTACGTACCTCCCCCTGGCCTGCACCCTCAACTGCACCCTGGCGGTCGACAAGGTGGCGTCCCTGCTCGGACTGCACCGGGACGACGCGACGCCCGGCGGCGAGGCCGTGCTCCTGCCCTACCTGGACGGCGAGCGCACCCCGGACCTCCCCACCTCGTCCGGCCTGCTCACGGGGCTGCGCCACGACACCACACCGCAGCAACTGCTGGGCGCGGCGTACGAGGGAGCGGCGTTCACCGTGCTGCGCGCCCTCGACGAACTGCTGCTGGCCTGCGGCCTCGACCCCGCCGACCCCGAGGTCGCCGGCCGGCCCCTCCGGCTGATCGGCGGCGGCGCGCAGGGCCGCACCTGGGTGGAGACCGTGCGCCGCCTCTCGGGCCGCCCCCTGATCGTGCCGGGCAGCGGCGAGCTGGTCGCGCTCGGCGCGGCCGCGCTCGCCGCCTCCGCGGCGGGCGGCGGCGATCCGGTCGCCGTCGCGGCCCGGTGGAACGAGAAGTCCGAGGACGCCGAACTCCCCGCGGCCGAGAGGGACACCGAGACGTGGGAGCGGATCGGTTCGGTGCTGGACAGGGCCTCGGAGCCCCTCCTCGGCGGCTGAGGCAGGACCCTTAAATCGCGCCTGCCGCAGATGTTTTGGGGATGACCGCGGATCTTCAATAGGATCCGGCGATGATCATAAGAAAACGGCTGACGGCCGGGGTGTGCGTCCTTCTCGCCACCCTGGCCGCCGGGCTCGGCACCGCCCTCCCGGCCGCCGCCGACGAACCTTCCGCCGCCGCGTCACCCAAGGTCGAACTGGTCCTTGACGTCAGCGGCTCCATGCGCACCCGGGACATGGGCGGCGAGTCCCGGATATCCGCCGCCAAGCAGGCGTTCAACGACGTCCTGGACGCGGTGCCCGAGGAGGTCCAGCTCGGCATCCGCACGCTCGGCGCCGACTATCCGGGCGACGACCGGAAGGTCGGCTGCAAGGACACCAAGCAGCTCTACCCGGTCGGTCCGCTCGACCGCACGGAGGCCAAGACCGCCGTCGCCACCCTGGCGCCGACCGGCTGGACCCCGATCGGTCCCGCCCTGCTCGGTGCCGCCGACGACCTCGACGGCGGTGACTCCACCCGCCGGATCGTCCTGATCACCGACGGCGAGGACACCTGCGGCCCGCTCGATCCCTGCGAGGTCGCGCGTGACATCGCCGCACGGGGTATCCACCTGGTCATCGACACGCTGGGCCTGGTGCCCGACGCCAAGATCCGGCAGCAGCTGACCTGTATCGCCGAGGCCACCGGCGGCACGTACACCGCGGTCCAGAACACCGATGAACTCTCGGGCCGCGTGAAGCAGTTGGTGGACCGGGCCGCCGAGCCCGTCGTCACCCCGGTCGCGACCGAGGGCGCGGGCAGCTGCGCCTCGGCCCCGGAGCTGCAGGCAGGTCTCTACACGGACCGTCAGGAGATCGGCAAGCACCGCTGGTACCGGGTGAACGTCCTGCCCGGCCAGGAACTGCGGGCCTCGGTGAGCGTGGCGGCCGACCGCGCCGTGGACAACGACTACGGGATCCTGCTGCGTGCCGTGACCGCGCACGGCCGCGAGATCGTCCGGGGCGCGGAGTCCGGCACGGGACGTACGGACGCCATCTCCACCGGGCTGCGCTATCCGAAGCCCGAGCAGGACGACGCCGATGTCTCCGACAGCGACGTGAAGCCCGCCGCCGAGGCGGTGTGCCTCCAGCTCGGCAACTCCTTCTCGGCCCCCGCGTCCGTGAAGACCACGCCCGGGATGCCCGTCGAGCTGACCATCGACCTGGTGGACGCTCCCGACGAGTCGGCCGACGTCGCCGCGTTCGGCCTGGGCCGCGGCTGGTGGCTGCTGGGCGTCATGGTCCTGACCGGACTGATCGCCGGCCTGCTGTTCGGCTGGATCTCGCGCTGGCGTGTCGCCGTATGGAGGACCAACTGATGCGTACCACCCGCAGGAACACCCTGAGGCGCGGAGGCGTCGGCGCGCTGCTGGCGGCCGTCACCCTGCTCACCTCGGCGGGTGCCGCGGTCGCGGACGACCCGTCACCGAGCGCGAGCGCGGACGGCGGGACCGCCGGTCCGACCGAGGCCGGCACCACCTTCCGCACCGCCACGGCGATCCAGCAGGGGCAGAAGGCCACGGCGGAAGCCTCCACCGGTGACTACCTGTACTGGGCCTTCCCCGCCGACGCCGGGCAGCGCCCCACCGTCCGGGCGAAGGTGAGCCTGCCGGAGAGCTCCACCCGGCACGGCGCGTCCACCTGGCAGATCGACGTGTACGACGGTCTCCGCCGCAGGCAGGCCTGCATGTACGGCCACCAGACCAGGAAGGCGGCGCCGGACGCGGGAACCGTCGAGCTCTCCTGCGTGCTGCGCACCGTGCGCGCCTGGTCGGAGCCGTGGGCGTCCGACCCGCTGCCCGGCAGCTACTACGTACGCCTGACGGTGGTCGGTCTGGCCGAGGAGGACCTCGGTCTTCCCGTCCACGTCGAGACGCAGGCCGACTCGGCCGACCAGGGCGGCGCCGCCGACGTGGACGGCGCCCTCGCCGAGCCCGTGGTGCCGGGCGCGTCCGCCGTCTCGGCGAAGGGCGGCAGCGCCCCGGCCGCCACCGAACCGGAGGACGGCTGGTCCTCCGGCTGGTGGACCAGCCGCTGGCTGTGGACCGTCGGGGGTGGTGTACTCGCCGCGCTGGCCGGGGTGTTCGGATACGGCCTCACCCGTGGCAACGGCCGTCCCTCCCGGGTGCCGCCGGGCGTCTGACCACGGGGCGCACCACCGCCGGAGGGCCGCAGGGAACCGCCTGCGGCCCTCCGGCGCGTCCGGGGCGGCACACCGCGCATCTCCGTCGAACTCATGGCCGACTGACGTTAGGCTCATCAACTCACCTCTCGCGTACGGAAGATGACAGGAGTCCCCATGTCCACGGAAACCGGCGCGCCCTCCGGCACCGAGCCGCGCGGTCACCGGATCGTCCAGGGGCCGAGGGGCCTTCCCTTACTGGGGTCCCTGCCCCGGTTCGGCAGGGACCCCCTGGCCTTCTTCGAGCAGCTCCGCGGCTACGGGGACATGGTGCGCTGGCGCTTCGGCCGCCACGACTGCCTCTTCGTCGCCGATCCCGAGTACATCGGCGAACTGCTCACCGAGACGGAACGCACCTTCGACCAGCCTCTGCTGGGCATCGCCTTCCGTACGGTCATGGGCAACGGTGTCGTGGTGGCGCGCGGCGCCGACTGGCGGCGCAAGCGGTCGCTGGTGCAGCCCTCGGTGCGGCCCCGGCAGGTGAAGTCGTACGCCTCCACCATGACGTCGTGCGCGGTGGAGCTGGCCGGCACCTGGTCGGCCGGCGCACGCGTCGACATCAAGCGGGAGATGGCGGCCCTCACGCAGAAGATCGCCGTGCGCACCATCTTCGGGGTGGACACCCCGGCCGACGCGGAGTCGATGGGCCGGGCCATGGACATCGCCCAGCAGGAGATCGGCAAGGAGTTCAGCGGCCTCGGCGCGGTCCTGCCCGACTGGGTGCCGACTCCCGGACGGGCGAGGATCAAGAAGGCCGCGGCGGTGATCGACGCCGAGGTGGCGCGCGTGGTGGCCCGCCACCGGGACGGTGACGGGGAGCGCCCCGACCTGCTGAGCCGGCTGCTCACCGCGGTGGACGAGACGGGGGCGCACCTCTCCGACAAGGAGATACGCGACGAGACCGTCACCCTGTACATCGGCGGTCACGAGACGACGAGTTCGACGCTCGTCTGGGCCTGGTACCTGCTCTCCCGCAACCCGCGGGCCCGGGCGGCGCTCGCCGAGGAGCTGGACCGGGTACTCGGCGACCGGGAGCCGGGCATCGAGGACTACGCACAGCTGACGTACGCCCAGGCGGTGGTGAAGGAGACCCTCCGGCTGTATCCGACGATCTGGCTGGTCACCGGGATCGCCAAGGAGGGGGCGAGGCTCGGCGGCCTTCCGGTGCCGGAGGGCACCCGGGTGTGGAGCAGTCAGTGGGCCACGCACCGGGACGGCCGGTGGTTCCCCGAACCCGAGGTGTTCCGCCCGGAGCGCTGGGACGCGGAGCAGGGGGACGAGATCCCGGAGTACGCCTGGTATCCGTTCGGCGGCGGCCCCCGGGTCTGCCTCGGTACGCGCTTCGCGATGGTCGAGGCGGTGCTCGTGCTCGCCGTCCTGGCACGTCGTTTCGAGCTGGAGGTGGACCCCGGCGCCGTGAACCCCGTCCCCACACTGACCCTGCAGCCGGACCGGGAGGTCATGGCCACCGTGAGGGCGCGCTGACCGCCCTCACGGGTGAAGAAGACGGGAACGCTTGACCTCGACTTTGGTCGAGGTCCTAGCGTGCCCTGAGTACCGGCCTACCCAGGAGTCACCATGGACATGGAAGTCACCGCGTGGCATTCGCTGCGCAGCGCGATGGAAGCCCAGCAGGACCGCAGACCCTTCTCGAAGGCGACGCTGCACCGCATCGCGGCGTTCGCCCGGCCGCACCGGGGCAGGATCCTCCGGTTCCTTCTCCTCAGCGCGGTCACCGCCCTGCTGGCGGTCGCCACCCCCGTGCTGGCCGGACGGGTCGTCGACACGATCGTGCGGGGCGGGGACGGCGGGGCGGTCACCGGGCTCGCCCTGCTCATCGCTCTGATCGCCGTCGCGGAGGCGGGACTCGGCCTCCTCATCCGGTGGCTGTCGGCCACCCTCGGTGAGGGGCTGATCCTCGATCTGCGCACCGCCGTGTTCGACCACGTGCAGCGGATGCCCGTCGCCTTCTTCACCCGGACCAGGACAGGTGCGCTGGTCAGCCGGCTCAACAACGACGTGATCGGCGCACAGCGCGCGTTCAGCAACACGCTGTCCGGGGTCGTCTCCAACCTGGTCACCCTGCTGCTCACCCTGGCGGTGATGCTGACGATCTCCTGGCAGATCACCCTGCTGGCCCTGGTCCTGCTTCCCGTGTTCGTCGTCCCCGCCCGCAGGATGGGCGCCCGGATGGCGGACCTCCAGCGGGAGGCCGCCGGCCACAACGCCACCATGGGCACCCAGATGACCGAGCGCTTCTCGGCGCCGGGCGCGACGCTCATCAAGCTCTTCGGACGTCCCGCCGAGGAGTCCGCCGAATTCGCCGAGCGGGCCGGCCGGGTGCGGGACATCGGCGTCCGTACGGCGATGCTCCAGTCCACCTTCGTCACCGCGCTCACCCTGGTGTCGGCACTGGCACTCGCCCTGGTCTACGGGCTGGGCGGCCACTACGCGCTCAGCGGCAGTCTGGAACCGGGGGCCGTCGTCGCACTGGCCCTGCTCCTCACCCGGCTCTACGCGCCCCTGACGGCGCTGGCCGGAGCGCGGGTCGAGGTGATGAGCGCCCTGGTGAGCTTCGAGCGGGTCTTCGAGATCCTGGACCTGAAGCCCCTGATCGCGGAGAAGCCGGATGCCCGCCGGGTGCCGGACGGACCGGTGTCGGTGGAGTTCGACGGGGTCTCCTTCGGCTACCCCTCCGCGGACAAGGTCTCCCTCGCCTCGCTCGAAGAGGTAGCCACCCTGGACGCGGGGGACGGCACACAGGTGCTGCACGACGTCTCGTTCACCGCGGAGCCGGGCAGGATGGTCGCGCTCGTCGGGTCGTCCGGGGCCGGGAAGTCGACGATCGCGCAGCTGCTCCCCCGGCTGTACGACGCCGACGCGGGCGCCGTGCGGCTGAACGGCGTCGACGTACGCGATCTGACGGCCGATTCGATCCGCGAGACGATGGGCATGGTCACGCAGGACGGACACCTCTTCCACGAATCGGTGCGGGCGAACCTGCTGCTCGCCAGGCCGGAGGCCACCGAGGAGGAGATCTGGGACGCGCTGCGCCGTTCTCGGCTGGACGGCCTGGTGGCGTCCCTGCCCGACGGCCTGGACACGGTGGTCGGCGAACGCGGCTACCGGCTCTCGGGCGGCGAGCGCCAGCGGCTCACCATCGCCCGGCTGCTGCTGGCCCGTCAGCGGGTGGTGATCCTCGACGAGGCGACCGCACACCTGGACTCCACCTCGGAGGCCGCGGTCCAGGAAGCGCTGGCCGAGGCGCTGGAGGGCCGCACGGCCGTGGTGATCGCCCACCGTCTGTCGACGGTCCGGGCCGCCGACCTGATCCTGGTGGTCGAGGCCGGCCGGATCGTCGAACGGGGCACGCACGAGGAGCTGCTGGCCGCCGGAGGACGGTACGAGGAGCTGCATCGCACCCAGTTCGAACGGCCGGGGGCAGCCGAGGACCAGCCGGTGCGCTGATCCCACGGCACCGGCACGCACGGCGCCCGCCCCCTAGCCTCGGCCGAAACATTGATACATACTTCGGATGCTTGTTTCACCGCTGAGGGGGTAAGCCCATGGACACCGACGAGGCACGGGCACGTTTCGCGGTCCTGCGTGCCGAGCGGTCCGCCGTCCCTGCCGGGGAACTCGACGCCGTGTGGGCCGCGTTGCCGACCGTCCGCGTCGAGGAGATCCTCGGCGCGTGGCGGGGCGACGAGTTCGACACCGGACATCCGCTCAACGGCCGTCTGCGGAAATCCGGCTGGTACGGCAAGACCTTCCTCTCGGCGGACGACGCCAAGCCGCTGGTCATGCGCGGGGAGGACGGCGAGCTGTACAGCGACACCCGCCTCGGCAAGGGCGAGGCCAGTCTGTGGATGGTCGAGTTCCGGGACGAGTCGACGGCCACCATGGTCTACGACGGCCAACCGGTACTGGACCACTTCAAGGCGGTCGACGACCACACCCTCATGGGCATCATGAACGGCAAGGGCGTCGGAGCGGACGGCCCCTTCTTCTACTTCGTCCTCGACCGGATCCCGGCGGAGGAACGGCCGTAGGAGGAAGGAGCCGGCCGTGAGGGTGAGAGCAGCAGTGGTCGAGGCGGTGGGGGCCGGATTCACCCTCCGGGACATCGACATCGCGGCCCCCGAGGGCCGGGAGGTCCTGGTGGAGGTGAGGGCGTCCGGTCTCTGCCACACCGACCTCACCGTCGCCACCCAGGCCCTGGCGGACTTCCCGCCGCCCGTGGTCCTGGGGCACGAGGTCGCCGGTGTGGTCGTCGCGACCGGCTCCCGGTCCCGCGAGTTCACCGTGGGCGACCATGTCGTGGGCTGTCTCGTCCAGTGGTGCGGCGACTGTCCGGCGTGCCTCGACGGCCGGGTGTACCAGTGCGGCCGTCCCGGGACCATCCTGCGGGATCCCGGGACGCAGGGGCCGCGGCTCAGCCACGGCGGCCGTCCCGTCACCCAGGGAATGGGCCTGGGCGGCTTCGCCGGACGGGCCCTCGTCCATGAGAACCAGCTGACCGCCGTCCCCCGCGGGCTGCCCTTCGCCCAGGCCGCCCTGCTGGGCTGCGGGGTGCTGACGGGCGCGGGATCCGTCCTCAACGGTGCGCGGGTCCGGCCGGGCGAGAGCGTGGCCGTGATCGGCGTGGGAGGCGTCGGGCTCAACGCGATCGGCGCGGCCAGGATCGCGGGTGCCTCACCGATCATCGCCGTCGACGTGCGGGACGGTGTCCTGCGGCGTGCGCGCGCCTTCGGCGCCACGGACGTGGTCAACTCCGCGTCCACGGACGCCGTGTCGGTGGTCCGCGAACTGACGGGCGGCGGGGTGCGGCACGCCCTCGACGTGGTGGGCGTGGCGGCGACGGCGGAGCAGGCGCTCCGCATGACGGCTCTCGGCGGCGGCGTCCACCTCGTGGGGCTGGCCGCCGGCCGGGCGCACCTGAAGCTGTCCCTGCCCCGGCTGCTGCTGGAGCAGAAGCGGATCCAGGGCCTCGTCATGGGATCGGGCGACCCCCGGCGTGACATCCCCCGGTACGCGGATCTCTATCTGCGCGGGCGCATGAACCTGGACGACCTGGTCTCCCGGCGGATCGGGCTGCACGAGATCGACGCCGGTTACGCCGCCCTGCGGGACCCGGACGTCGCACGGGTCGTCATCACGTCCTTCTGAACCCGCGCACGGTGCCACGGCGCGAGGTCCGCGCGGGGGCCCTGCCCGGTGGCGACGGCCTGTCGTCGTTGCGCGTCCTCGGGGAGCGCTCGTAACGTGACCGGTGTCCGTCGAGCCGGCCGACCAGGCCGGTGGTCTGCGCGATCGGTCCCGACATGTCCGGCCCACCCTCGGGACGGGCCCGGCCCGAACGTCTCCCCACCGATGGAACCAGGTACGAATGAGTCAGCCCCAGTCCCCCGCCGGCACGTGGCACCGGCCGATGGTCGCCCGCCTCGCCAGTGAGAAACACCGCGCGGCGACCGCGCTCGAGTTGTTCTTCGACCTGTGTTTCGTCGCCGCCGTCGCCCAGGCCGCGGGAGCCTTCGAGCACGAACTCGCCGAAGGCCGCGTCGGCCACGGGGTCCTCGGCTACGCGATGGTCTTCTTCGCGATCTGGTGGGCGTGGATGAACTTCACCTGGTTCGCCTCCGCGTACGACACCGACGACGTCCCGTACCGGCTGCTCACCCTGGTCCAGATCGCCGGCGCGCTCGTGCTGGCCGCCGGCGCGGCGGAGGCCCTGGAGCACGAGGACTTCACCGTCATCACCTGGGGCTACGTCGTCATGCGGCTGGCCATGGTCACCCAGTGGCTGCGGGCGGCCCGTTCCGATCCCGAGCACCGCGGCTGCTGCATGCGCTACGCGGTCGGGATCCTGGTCGTCCAGATCGGCTGGGTCGCCCGTCTGGCCCTGCCCGACGACTGGGGGCTGCCCCTCTTCGCGGTCCTGGTCGTCGCGGAACTCGCCGTCCCCGTCTGGGCGGAGAGCGCGGGCAACACCACCTGGCACCCCCACCACATCGCCGAACGCTACGGCCTGTTCACCCTGATCGTCCTCGGCGAGACCATCACCGCGGCGACGGTGGCCGTCCGTACGGCCCTCGACGACGAGACGGCACTCGGGGACATCGCGACCCTGGTCGTCGGCGGCCTGCTGACCGTCTTCGCCCTGTGGTGGCTCTACTTCGCCCAGAACGCCCCACGCCGGCTGACGAACCTGAGGTCCGCGATCCTCTGGGGCTACGGGCATTACGCCGTCTTCGCGTCGGCCGCCGCCGTCGGCGCCGGGCTGGCCCTGGGCGTCGCCCGGACCACCGGTCACGGCCACCTCTCCGACCACGCCGCCGCGGCGGCGTTCACCGTTCCGGTGGCGGTGTTCATCACCCTGGTATGGGTGCTGCACCACCGGGGCGCCGAGATCCGCAGCCGGAACGACCTCATCCACCCGACGGCGGTCGTCGCGGTGCTGGCGATGACGTTCACCCCGAGCCCGGTGCTCGCCACCGGAGTCATCGCCGCCGCGCTGGTCGCCGCGACCCTGGTCGTGTCGGCGCGAGCGCGCGGTGGGGCGGACCTCTCGGAGGACTGACGCGCACGGACCCGTCAGATCCCGGCGGCCAGTGCGCTGAGACCCGGTCCGCCGAGGTCGTCGAGCGCCACCCGCCGACGCGAGACGGCCAGGAGCAGCGACAGCGCGGGCCCGCACACCTCGGGCCCCTCGCCGATCGACAGTCCGGCGTCCGAGGCCGTCAGCCTGGTGCGCGCCACGAGTTCCCTGGCCCCGCCGAAGGAGGCCGGAGTCCGGACCTGCAGACGCAGCGACCGGACGACGGCCTCCCGCGGGTAGGAGCGGGCGATCCCCAGCGGCCGGCGGATGTCCTCTCCGTGCACGATCTCCTCGACCAGCCGGCTGTCGAGGGGCGCCGGCGGGGTCGACGTGCGCGCGGCGGCCTGCCGCAGCCGCTCCAGCGTGTCGCGCGGCGAGGCGCACCGTTCGCGCTCGACTCCCCGGGCGTTCTGACGGTCGAAGTCGAACCGTGCCCCGGCGAGACCGAGCAGGAAGCCCAGACGTGTCGTCCGGGCCGTGTCGACCAGGTGGGCGACCACGTCGTGCACGGTCCACCCCGAGCAGAGCGACGGCTCCTCCCACTGCCCGTCGTCGAGGCTCTCGAGGTCCCCGACGAGCGCCGCACGCTCCGCGTGCACCAGGGGCCAGACATCGTTCACGGCTACCTCCTCGGCCGACTGCACCCTCCACCCCTGCAGACCCACCGCGTCCGGGAAACTCATCGGTCGGGTGTACCGCGGAATCCGCTAGGTGAAGCGCAGCTCCGCCGGATTCACCGCGCGCCGGAGCAGCGGCAACGACGTCGCCGCCGCCAGCAGGCACAGCACGAGGACCGCCACGGGGACGAGCAGCGGCAGCAGGGGCACGGATGCCGTGACCACGATCATGGCGTAGCCCACGTACACCACCGTGCCGCCGAGCCCCGCGAGCAGGAGTGCGGGAGCCAGCGGGAGGGCGGTCTCGAGGAGCACCGCCTCGGCCAGGACCCTGTGCGGCACCCCGGCCGCGGCCTGGGCCGCCAGGCCCCTGCGACGGGTGGCCAGGGACTCGGCCGTGCCCACGGCGAGCGCGCAGGCGCTGATCGCCAGGGCGACCAGCACGGCGGATCCGGCGAGGTCGATCCCGGTGGTGTAGAAGGCCAGGCTCATCGGGCGGGCGGAGTCCGTGAGCGTGTCGAGCAGGACCGCGCGCACCCCGACGAAGCCCACGGCGACGACGGTGACGAGGAGCAGGGCGGCGTGGGTGCGCGCGGCGGCCCACGGGTCGTGCGCGAGCCGGCTCGCCGCGATGAGGACCGCCGGTCGCCTCGCCCGGCGGGTGAGCGTGCGGCCGATGAACGCGGCCGACGCGCCCGCCGCCCAGATCGCGCCGGCTCCGGTGAGGAGCACCAGCGCCAGGACCAGCAGCACGGGCGGTGTCACGCGGCGGCCGACCGGAAACAGGAGGAGCAGTGCGGACAGGGCGATCGACGTGGCCGCGATCAGGAAGCCGAGGGCCGCCCGTCGGCCTGCGGACGGAACCGTCCTGCGCGCGTACTCGAGGGGCGCGGCGACGACATGACGGAGGGCGAGGGCGCTCACCAGGGCAGCGGCCACCGGCACGGCCACCACGACGGCGACAAGGCCCGCCCAGGCCACCGGACGCGGGGTGTGCCCCGTCAGGGCGAGCAGCCCCAGGAACAGGGCGAGTCCGGCCGACGAGCCGGCCAGGCAGGCGATCGCGGACTCCGCGGCGGCGATCCTGCGCACCTGCCCGGGGGACGCCCCCGCGAGCCGCAGGCCGGCCATCCGGCGGTAGCGGTGCACGGCTCCGATACGCGCGCACTGGCCGAGGAAACCGAGCACGGGCACGAGCAGGAGCACAAGGGTGAACACCACCCCCGCGCGCTCACCGGGCCGGTCCAGCAGACCGTGTGCGTACGGGAGCGACACCTGGCCCGACACGGCGGCGACGGTCACGGCGGCGAGCGCCGAGCCGGTGGCGAGCAGGGCACCGATCAGCGTGAGCGAGGCTCTCCACCACTCGCGGCGTTCCGAGCCGCGCGCGAGGATCCAGGCGATACGGATGTCAGCCTTCACGGCGGGCAGCCTCCTGACCGACGACGTCGTCCGATCCGGATCGGAGGACTCCGTCGCTCATCACCACCTCGCGGTCCGCGTACGCCGCGACCTGCGCGTCGTGGGTGATCAGCAGTACCGCCGTGGCCGACTCCCGCGCCGTGTGGACGAGAGCGGTCATCACCTGTTCCCCGGCGAGGGTGTCGAGGGCCCCCGTCGGCTCGTCGGCGAAAACCACGCGGGGACCGGTGACCAACGCCCTTGCCAGCGCGACTCGTTGGCTCTGACCGCCGCTCATCTCACCGGGCCGCAGTTCCGCCTGCCCCCGGACACCGAAGCGCTCCAGCCACTCCCCCGCCTGCTGCTGCGCCGGACCGCGACGCATACCGGCGAGCAGCAGCGGCATCGCCACGTTGTCGAGCGCGGTGAGCTCGGGGATGAGCTGCCCGAACTGGAACACCACCCCGAAGTCGCTGCGACGCAGCTCGCCGAGCCGGCCCTCGGGCAGCAGACCGAGCTGTTCGCCCCCGTAGGTGACGACGCCCTCGTCCGGGCGCACGATGCCCGAAAGACAGTGCAGCAAGGTGGACTTGCCGCTGCCGCTCGCCCCGGCGACAGCCAGGATCTCGCCCTCGCGCAGTTCGAGGGACGCGCCCCGCAACGCCTCGGTCCTTCCGTACGACTTCCTCAGTCCGTGCGCCGAGATCAGCGCGGACGACTCCGGGGAGGGCCGTGGTTCCCGTGTGCTCATGCTGCGTTGACCTCCGCTGTCAGGGTGTCGATGCGAGCCGTCGTGGTGGTCATCCAGCGCACGTCGGCGTCGAGATGGGCAAGGGCGTAGTCGGCGGACAGCACCGTGCTGAGATCTGCGCCCGGTGCGGTCTTGAGCGCCGTGAGCTCGCGCATCCGCTCCATGTGGGCGGCGCGCTGCGCCCTCAGGTGCGCGGCGGCGTCCGGCTTCCGCCCGTCGGGTCCTGTCGGTGCTCCGGCTGCGGCGACGAGGATCGAGACCACCACCTTGGCGAAGATCTCGTTCGTCACGAAGGGGGCCGGGGCGGTGATCTGGTCCGTCCAGAGGGCCAGTTCGCGTGAACCCTCGTCGGTCGAACGGTAGAGGGTGCGCTCCGGGCCGCCGTCGGAATCGGTGCCGTCGACAGCGGCCAGGCCGTCCCGCACCAGTCGCTGCAGGGTGGTGTAGACCTGCCCGTAGGCGAGCGGACGGGCCTGTGGGAACCGTGCGTCGTACTGCCGCTTCAGGTCGTAGCCGTGGCAGGGACCGGCAGCGAGCAGCCCCAGGAGGACGTGTCGGGTGCTCATGCCGCCGACTATATCCTCAGTACATGTACTGAGTGAATAGTGAGGACGGAGTCAGCCGCCGCGGCTGGTGCCGCGGCGGCTGACGGGAAGCGGGGAGGAAGTCCTACGCCGAGGTCACCCCCGCAGCCACCGCTTCCAGGTCTGCGGGTGCTCCTCGATCCAGCGGCCCGCCGCCTCGTCCGGTGACAGCCGTTCGGAGGCGATGAGTTCGGACACCTCGTTCTGGTCCTTCTCGGACCAGCGGAACTTCTTCAGGAAGGCCGCCGCGTCCCCGCCGCGCTTCGAGAAGTCCGCGTTGAGGTACTTCTGGAGCGGGGTCGTCGGGTACGCGCAGTCGATGTCCGCCGGGTCCTTGGCCGCGCAGGCGTCGGAGTACTCCGGGAGCTTCACCTCGACCATCGGTACCTCGTTGAACAGCCACTGCGGCTGGTACCAGTAGCTGAGGAAGGGCTTCTTCTCCTTGGCGAACTGCTGCATCTGCGTGATCTGGGCGGCTTCGGAGCCGGCGAAGACGACCTTGTAGTCCAGGTCGAGGTTCTTCACCAGCGCCTTGTCGTTGGTGACGTAGGACGGGGAACCGTCCATCAGCTGGCCCTTGTCGCCGCTCTCCGCGGTGCGCAGTTCGTCGGCGTACCTGTCGAGGTTCTTCCAGTCCGTGACGTCGGGGTGCTCGTCCGCCCAGTACTTGGGGACGTACCAGCCGATGTGGCCGGTGACTCCGAGGTCGCCGCCCGGGACGATGGTCTTCTTGTCCTTGACGTACAGCTGCTCCTGGTCGGGGTGCCCCCAGTCCTCCAGGATGGCGTCGACCCTGCCCTGGCTGAGAGCGTCCCAGGCGGGCACCTCGTCGGTCTGGACGAGGTCGACGCGGTAGCCCAGTTCGTCCTCGAGGATCTTCTGGGCGACGGCCACGTTGGCCTGGGCGCCGACCCAGGACTGGACGGACAGCGTCACGGTCCTGATGTCGGCGGGGGCCGCGAACGGGGAGGCCTGCTTGGTCATGTCCGCCGCGCCGCAGCCGGTGACGGCCAGCAGGGCGGCGGCCGAGGCGACGGCCGCAGGTGTACGGAGACGGGCGCGGTCACGGGTGCGAGCCATGTCAGCTCTCCTTCCGCTGGCGGCGGGTGGTGGGCTGGGTGACCCGGTCCAGCATCAGTCCGAGGCAGACGATGGCGGCGCCCGCGACGAGACCGGTGGCCAGGTCGCCCTGGGCGAGGCCGAACACGACCTCGTAGCCGAGGGCGCCGGAGCCGACGAGTCCGCCGATGATGACGACCGCGAGGACGAGGACGACGCCCTGGTTCACGGCGAGCAGCAGCGCGGGCCTGGCCAGCGGGATCTGGACCTGGCGCAGTCGCTGGCCGCTGGTGGCGCCGAGCGAGCGGGCGCACTCCATCGCGGCGGGGTCGACGCCCCGCAGGCCCTGGGTGGTGATGCGGACGACGGCGGGCAGCGCGTAGACGACCGCCGCCGCCGCGGCGGGGGCGCGGCCCACGCCGAACAGGGCGACGACCGGGATGAGGTAGACGAACTGCGGCATCGTCTGGAAGACGTCGAGGACGGGCCGCAGCAGCCGTTCGAGGCGTCGGCTGCGGGCGGCGCCGACGGCGATGCCGAAGCCGAGGACGAGCGTGACGGCGACGGCGGCGACGACCTGGCTGAGCGTGTCCATCGACAGGTCCCAGACACCGAGCACACCGATGGCGGCCATGGCCAGCACGGCGGTGGCAGCGGTGCGCCAGGTGCCGATGGTCCAGGCGAGGGCGGCGACGATCAGGAGTACGGCCCACCAGGGCAGCCCCTGCAGTCCGTCGCGGAGCGGGTTGAGGACCCAGTTGGTGAAGTGCGCGGCCCAGTCGGCGGTTCCGCCGATGACGGGGACGCCGGTGTAGAGGTGATCGACCATCCAGTCCTTGGCCGTGTTGACGGGCTCGGCGATGGGGACGACAGTGCCCTCGGGCCAGATCCGGCCGCCCGTGAAGCGGCCCACGACGGCGACGGCCGCGGCGATCAGCGCGGCGAGCCCCCAGCCGCGCGCTCCGCGCAGGGCGGCGGGGCCGGTGGGCTCGGCGCCGATCCTGCGGCCGGCCGCCTCGGTCGTCCGGTCCAGGACGACGGCGAGCAGCACGATCGGGATGCCTGCGGCGAGCGCGGCTCCGACGTCGACGGAGGAGAGCGCCTGGTAGACGCGGTCGCCCAGGCCGCCGGCGCCGATGACGGACGCGATGACCGCCATCGACAGCGCCATCATGATGGTCTGGTTGAGACCGAGGAGGAGTTCCTTGCGGGCCAGCGGGAGCCGCGCGCTGAGCAGGCGCTGCCTCCCGGTCGCGCCGAGCGACGCGACGGCCTCCATCACACCGGGGTCGGCCCCGCGCAGTCCGAGCGCCGTGAGCCGTGCCATCGGGGGCGCCGCGTAGACGACGGTGGCGAGGACCGCACCGGGCACGCCGATGCCGAACACCAGCACGACGGGCAGCAGATACGCGAAGGCGGGCAGCACCTGCATGGTGTCCAGGACGGGGCGCAGGACACGGAACGTACGGTCCGAGAGGCCCCCGGCGAGCCCGAGGAGCAGGCCCAGCACCACGGAGACGAGGACCGCGACGACCATCAGGGCCAGGGTCTGCATGGTCGGCACCCACATGCCGAGGAGCCCGCAGAGGAGGAAGGAGAGTCCGGCGGTCAGCGCGAGGCGCCATCCGGCGGTCCGCCAGGCGACGAGGGCGGCGACGGCGGTGACACCGGCCCAGCCCAGGGCGAGCAGCGCCAGGTAGACCCCGCGCACCGACAGGACGACGGCGTTGCTGATGTGGCCGAAGAAGTACAGGAAGAGCGGGTGGCTGTCGCGGTTGCCGATGATCCAGTCGTTGACCTCGCCGAGCGGGCCGCTCAGGTCGACGGTCAGCGCGCCGGGCCAGACCCCGCCGCCCCAGCGGGCGTGCGCGAGGGGTACGGCGACGGCGGCGACGACCAGCAGCGCCAGGATCTTGGCGAGGGCGGGCCGCTCACGCAGGGCGGCCAGGGCGCCTTTGCCCGGGGGTCCGGAGGCGGTGCGGGTGGTGGCTTGGGCGGTGGCCATCAGACGGTCACCTCACGCGCTGCGATGCCCTCGCCCGTCCCGGCGACGACGTCGAGCAGGCACGCGTGGTCGACGACTCCGAGCAGCCTGCCGTCGTCCATCACCCGGGCGACGGGGCCGCCGGAGCGGGAGACGGCCTCGATGGCCTCGGAGACGGTGGCGCGCGGCCGGAGGGCGGGTCCGCTCTCGCTCTCGCCCGCGGTCGGCGGCCGCATGGCGGTGGCGACGGTGAGGACCTGCTCGCGGGGGACGTCCCGGACGAACTCGCGTACGTAGTCGTCGGCGGGCGAGCCGACGATCTCCTCGGGGGTGCCCAGCTGGACGATGCCGCCGTCGCGCATCAGCGCGATGCGGGTGCCCAGGCGGAGGGCCTCGCTGAGGTCGTGGGTGATGAAGACCATGGTGCGGCCCTCCTCGCGGTGCAGGCGGACCACCTCGTCCTGCATCTCACGCCGGATCAGCGGGTCGAGCGCGCTGAACGGTTCGTCGAAGAGGAGGACGGACGGGTCGACGGCGAGGGCGCGGGCCAGCCCGACACGCTGCTGCTGGCCGCCGGAGAGCTGCGAGGGGCGCCGGTCCTCCAGGCCTGCGAGGCCGACCTTCTCGACCAGTTCGGCGGCCTTGGCACGCCGTTCGGCCTTGCCGAGGCCCTGGATCTCCAGGCCGTAGGCGACGTTGTCGAGCACAGTGCGGTGCGGGAGCAGCCCGAAGTGCTGGAAGACCATCGCGGCGCGGTGGCGGCGCAGTTCGCGCAGCCGGTGGGTGTCCATCGCCAGGACGTCCTCGCCGTCGATGGCGAGGGTGCCGCTGGTGGGTTCGATGAGCCGGGTCAGACAGCGCACGAGGGTGGACTTGCCGGAGCCCGACAGGCCCATGACGACGAAGACCTCGCCCTTCTCGACGTCGAAGGAGACGTCGCGCACCGCGGCGGTGCAGCCGGTGCGCTCGCGGAGTTCGGCGGCCGGCAGTTCGGCGAGTTCGCTGCCGGGGACGCGTTCGGCCTTGGGGCCGAAGACCTTCCAGAGGTTCCTGACGCTGAACACGGGGGTACTGGCTTCACTCATCGGACATCGCCTCCGGTGGTCGGGGTCGCTCGGAGCAGCTCTGCGCACTTCTCGCCCACCATCAGGACGCCGATCATGGGGTTCACAGCGGGCATGGCCGGGAAGACGGACGCGTCGGCGATGCGGATGCCCTCCAGGCCCTGGATCCGCAACTGCGGGTCGACGACGGCCGCCGGGTCGCCCTCCGCCCCGATCCGGCAGGTTCCGGCCGGGTGGTAGACGGTGTGCGCGACCTTGCGGGCGTACTCGCTGATGTCCTCGTCGGACGTGACCTCGGGGCCGGGGCACACCTCGCGCTTGAGCCAGTGGGCCAGCGGTTCGGTCCTCGCTATCTCGCGGGCGAGCTTGATGCCGTCGACCAGGGTGCGGCCGTCGTAGTCGTCCTCGTCGGTGAAGTAGCGGAAGTCCAGGGCGGGCTTGACCTCGGGGTCTGCGCTGGTGAGGTAGAGCCGGCCGCGGCTGCGCGGCTTGGGGATGTTCGGGGTCATCGACACACCGTGCTCGGGCTTCTCGTAGCCGAGGCGCTCCGGGTTGTCGGTGAAGGGGATCTGGTAGAAGTGGAACATCAGGTCCGGCCCCCTGGATCCGGGGTCCCGGCGCACGAAGAGGCCCGCGTCGGAGTCCATGGCGGAGTTCTCCGGGATCGGCCCGTCGGTCTCCCAGACGATGACCGACTCGGGGTGGTCGAGCAGGTTCTCGCCGACGCCGGGCGCGTCGTGGAGGACGGGGATGCCGAGTGCGGTGAGGTCCTTCGCGGGGCCGACGCCGGAGTGCATCAGCAGGCGCGGGGTGTCCACCGCGCCCGCGCAGACGATCACCTCACGGGTGGCGCGCAGCAGCGTCTCCGTACCGTCCTTGCCCCGCACGTGCACCCCGGTCGCCCGCTTGCCGTCGAACGCGAGGCGGTACGCCCATGTCTCCAGCAGGATCGTGAGGTTGGGGCGGTCTCCGGCCTCGATGTGCGGATGCAGGTAGGCGACGGACGCGGAGGAGCGCTTGTTGTTCTCGGGGTGGTAGGCGAGGTCGAAGAAGCCGACGCCGTCGTGGAAGGGCTTCTTGTTGAAGCTGTCCACGCGCGGGACACCGGCCGCGGTCTGCGCCGCGTCGACGAAGTCGCGGGCGATGGCGTTCCGGTCCTTCTCGTCGACGGGCACGATGTTGTTGCGCAGCCGGTCGAAGTAGGGGTCCATCGCCGCGGCGTCCCAGCCCTCGGCCCCGGCCTCGGCCCATTCGTCCCAGTCGCCGGGCAGCGGCTTGAAGCTGATCAGCGTGTTGTGCGAGGAGCAGCCCCCGAGGACGCGGGCGCGGCTGTGCCGGATGTGGGAGTTGCCGCGGGGCTGTTCGGTGGTGGGGTAGTCGTAGTCGAGGTCGCCCCCGAGAAGGCCCAGCCAGCGGCGCAGGGTGAGGACGTCGTCGCGGTCGATGTCGGTGGGGCCGCCCTCGATGACGGTGACGGTGACGTCGGGGTCCTCGGTGAGGCGGGAGGCGATGACCGAACCGGCCGTACCGCCTCCCACGATCACGTAGTCGACAGGTTCGGGGCGTGCGGTGCTGGGGGACGGGGGCATCGGTCACTGCTCCTTCTGCAAGGTTCTTGCGTGTACGTGGTGCTGCGAACAGCCGGGCGGGGCGGTCGCTCTCAGCCGGCGAACCAGCGCTGGGGGCGCGGGTTGAGGTTCTGGTAGATGTGCTTGGACTCGCGGTACTCGGCGAGCCCGGTGGGGCCGAGTTCGCGGCCGGTGCCGGACTTGCCGAAGCCTCCCCATTCGGCCTGCGGAAGGTAGGGGTGGTAGTCGTTGATCCAGACGGTGCCGTGCCGCAGCCGTCCCGCGACACGCCGGGCACGGCCCGCGTCGGTGGTCCATACGGCGCCGGCGAGACCGTAGTCGGTGTCGTTCGCCAGGGTGATGGCTTCTTCCTCGGTACGGAAGGTCTCGACGGTGAGGATCGGGCCGAAGGTCTCCTCGCGGACCACCTTCATCTCGCGGTGGCAGCCGTCCAGGACGGTGGGACGGTAGAAGTAGCCCGCGGCGGGCCGGATGTCCGAGGGCTCCGGGCGTGCGCCGCCGGAGCGGACGACGGCACCCTCCTCGCGGGCGGACGCCACGTACGCCTCGACCTTGGCGAGCTGCTGCGCGGAGACGAGCGGTCCGCACTCGACCCCGTCCACGGTGCCCCGGCCGAGCCGGATCGCGTCGGCGCGGCGGGCGAGTTCGGTGACGAAGCGGTCGCGGACGGACTCCTCGACGATGAGACGGGCGCCGGCGGAGCAGACCTGGCCGCTGTGGAAGAACGCGGCGTTCAGGGCCTGGTCGACGGTGGTGTCGAAGCCTTCCTCGGTGGCGCAGGCGTCGGCGAACACGACGTTGGGGTTCTTCCCGCCGAGTTCCAGGGCGACCTTCTTGACGGTGGGTGCGGCCGCCTGGGCGACCTTCGTACCGCTGGCGAGTCCGCCGGTGAAGGAGACGAGGTCGACGTCGGGGTGTTCGGAGAGCCGGGCGCCCACGGGGTCGCCGGCGCCGGTGACGAGGTTGGCGACACCGTCGGGCAGTCCGGCCTCGGCGAGGAGCCGGATCAGGTGGACCGTGGAGAGCGGGGTGACCTCGCTGGGCTTGAGCACGAAGGTGTTGCCCGCGGCGAGGGCCGGGGCGATCTTCCAGCTGGCCTGGAGCAGCGGGTAGTTCCACGGGGCGATCAGGGAGCAGACGCCGACCGGTTCGTGCACGACGACACTGTGCACATCGGGGTCGCCGGCGTCGACGACCCGGCCGCCGCTCTCGTTCATGACGAGGTCGGCGAAGTAGCGGAAGGCGTTGGTGACGTCGTCGACGTCGACGCGGCCCTCCTCCAGGGTCTTGCCGGTGTCGCGGCTCTCGGTGATCGCGATCTCCTCGCGGTCCCGCTGGAGGAGTCCGGCGACCCTGCGCAGCAGTTCGGCGCGCTCGGCGACGGGCTTGTGGGGCCAGGGGCCGTCGTCGAAGGCGCGGCGTGCGGCGGCCACGGCTGCGTCGGCGTCCTCGGCGCCGCCCTCGGCGACGAGAGCCAGGACGGTGGCGTCCGCCGGGTCGAGGACCTCCCGCGTGGCTCCGGAGGCCGCGGGGAGCCACTTCCCGTCGATGTGGACGGTTTCGAGCGCCACCGGGGCGGGCGCCTCTGCGTGAGGAGCCGACGTAGGGGTAGCCGACATGTATGAGGTCCGCCTTCCGTGCCTGGGACTCCGCGCCGGCCGGGGCGCGGAGAGCTGTTCCGGACCGGTGGGCCACGGGTTCGGCACACACCGGCAGCCTGGACATCTCTCCGAGCGGGCGGAATGTATGCCGAACACTTCACGGCCAGTGACATGTCTCACTGCCCGGCGTGCGCGGTGGCGACCGGCACGGCGCGGCCGCCGCCCGGTGTGCGCACGGGGTCCGCAGCGGGACATGGCACGCGGCGGGGCGCGGTGATCGCGCGCTTACAGCGGGTTCTCGCCGTCCCTGTTGAGGGCGCTGCCGGGCCGGAAGAAACGCTTGGCGACGAAGTGTCCGCGCTCCGCAGCCATCCGGAACCACGGCTCCGAGGCCTCCAGGCCGTCGCGGTGCTCGACCAGGCGCCCCATCTCCCACATGGACTCGACGTCGCCGCCGTCGACGCCGATGCGCAGCAGGCGCTCGGCCTCGTCGTAGTCGTTGCCGGTCTTCGCGATCATCGCCAGGCTCCGCAGGGCGCGCGGGTCGCCGGCCGCCACGGAGGCCATCAGGCGTTCGGGGGTTCCGTACTTCCGGTGCCGCACGAACCACTTGAGGAGCAGGAGGATGCCCAGTGCCCAGACGATCCAGCTCACTTCGGTGAACACCTCGCGCTCCGACACCGCTCCGACGATGCTCAGTACCGCGGCGACGAACAGCAGGAAGCCGGCCATGGCGATCCCCCTCCGTGTAGAGGAAGAGTAGAGGGCCGTTCCCCCTCACAGCGGGGAAATCGCACATGTGAGCACACGCGGGTGAGGACCGGCAGGTCCGGTGGCCGCGGCGGACCGGCCCCGGGGAAAGACGCAGCCCGCCGTGCGACCCTGCGGGGGCGCACGGCGGGCTGCCGGTCGGCACGGACGGCTCAGACGACGGTGACCGTCCCGGACCCCTCGGCCACCGAGCCGGACTCCTCGACGCTCACCCGGTAGGCACGGTCGGTCCCCTCCGCCGTGACGTGCACCCCGGCCGTGTCCCGGACGACACGGAAGACCGCCGCCGGGTCGCCTGCCAGGTCCGGGACGGTGACCGTGGTCCCCCCGGTGCCGGGGCCGAAGACCCGCAGGGTGAGGCCCTCCAGCCAGTCGCCGTCGGGGCGCTGGTCGTCGGCGCCCCACGGGAGTACGGCACCGTCCCTGACCAGGAGGGGCACGCTGTCGAAGCCGTGGGTCTCGTGCCGCCAGGCGGGCCCGGTGACGCGCTCGCCGGTGAGCAGCGAGATCCAGGTGCCCTCGGGGACGTAGTACTCGACCTCGCCGTCCTCGGTGAAGACGGGCGCGACCAGCAGGTCCGGGCCGAGCATGTACTGCCGGTCCAGGGTGCGGGAGGCGGGGTCACCGGGGAACTCCGCGAGCATGGGCCGCATCATCGGGACACCCGTACGGTGCGCCTCGGCGGCCACGCCGTAGAGGTAGGGCATGAGCCGGTGCTTGAGCAGGGTGAACTTCCGTGCCACGTCCACCGCTTCCTCGCCGAACTCCCACGGCACACGGTAGGAGACGTTGCCGTGGAGGCGGCTGTGCGAGGAGAGCAGGCCGAAGGCGAGCCAGCGCTTGAAGACGGCCGGGTCGGGGGTCCCCTCGAAGCCGCCGATGTCGTGGCTCCAGAAACCGAAGCCGGACAGGCTCAGTGACAGCCCGCCGCGCAGCGACTCCGCCATCGCCGTGAACGAGGCGAAGCAGTCGCCGCCCCAGTGCACGGGGAACTGCTGGCCGCCCGCCGTAGCCGACCGGGCGAACAGCACCGCCTCCCCCGCGCCCCTCTCCCTCTCCAGGAGTTCGAAGACGGTGCGGTTGTAGATCTGCGCGTAGTAGTTGTGCATCCGCTCAGGGTCGGAGCCGTCGTGCCAGACGACGTCCGTCGGGATGCGCTCGCCGAAGTCGGTCTTGAAGCAGTCGACGCCCTGGTCGAGCAGGGCCCGCAGTTTGTCGTCGTACCAGGCCCGGGCTGCGGGGTTGGTGAAGTCGACCAGGGCCATGCCGGGCTGCCACAGGTCCCACTGCCAGATGTCGCCGTTGGGCCGGCGCACCAGATAGCCGTGCTCGGCGCCCTCCGCGAACAGGGCCGACTTCTGGGCGATGTAGGGGTTGATCCACATGGAGCTCGCGCATCCAGAAGCAGTCGAAGTGGAAGACGCTCAGCGGGATGCCGCGCTCGGCCATGCCGTCGACGAAGGAGGTGACGGTGGCCTCGTCGTACGACGTGCAGAAGGACGTGGTCAGCCAGAGCCCGAACGACCAGGCCGGCGGCAGCGCGGGCCGGCCGGTCAGGGCCGTGTAGCGGGACAGGACGTCCTTCGGGGTCGGGCCGGCGACGACGTAGTACTCGATCGACTGGTCCTCGACGCTGAACTGCACCTGCCCGACGGATTCCGAGCCGACCTCGAAGGAGACCTTGCCGGGGTGGTTGACGAAGACGCCGTAGCCGCGCGACGACAGGTAGAACGGGATGTTCTTGTAGGCCAGTTCGCTGCTGGTGCCGCCGTCGGCCTGCCAGATGTCGACGGTCTGGCCGTTCTTCACGTACGGGGTGAAGCGCTCGCCGAGACCGTAGACGTTCTCGCCGACGTCCAGGGCGAGTTGGGCGATCATGTGGTGGACGCCGTCGGGCGTGGTGGCGAACGCCGTCCCCTTCGGGTCCACCCGGGTGAGGCGCTTGCCGTCGCCGTCGAGGAAGGTGATGCCCCAGGGCCCGTCGCCGTCCATCCGCAGCGTCAGGGGCCCGCTGGTGAGTTCGGTGACCGCTCCGTCCCGGCGGGTGGTGCCCGAGGGGGCCGTGGCGTCGTCGGCCGACAGCGCGAAGTCGGGTCCCCGACGGGCCTTCCCCGCGTGATGGGTGGTGCGGACGCCGATGACGCCCTCGGCCGGGGAGAAGCATTCGACTGTGATCAAGGGGGTGTTGAGCGTGTCCCCGCGTGCGGCGACGCGCTTGACCGCGGCGTACGCGGTGAACCGGTGGTCCTCGACCCTCAGGTCACGGATCTCGGTCGCGTACGAGGCGCGGACGCCCTCGCGCATGAGCCAGAAGCCGTCGGTGAACTTCACGCGGACTCCTTGCCGGGGACGACGTCGATCCGGGCGAGGCGCACGGACCCGGTGAGGCCGATGCGCAGTTCCTGCACTCCGCGGAGGTCGACAGCGACTTCCACGGTGCGGTAGGAGTACGGGCCACCGGTGTCGGGGAACTGGATCAGGGAGTTGTGCCCGGCCGCGCTGACGGTGACACGCCCCTCCCCCGAGACCTGAAACGCCAGTGCCCGCACGCCGTCGCCGAAGTCGCAGGCCCGGTAGACGAGACGCCCCTCGTCGTCGGCGGAGGCGGGCGCCACGGCGTCGCCCTCCGTCTTCGCCCGGTCCACGAGCTCCGTGCCCTGCTGCCGGTCGTAGTCGGCTGCCTCGATGCCTCGCTCCTTCACCGGCCGGGGGCCGAGCGCCTCGCCGCCCACCTCGGTCGTGGTGGTGAGGCGGATGTCGGCGCTGGACGCGCCCGCGAGGATCTCGTAGCCGCCCGGCTCGACGGCCCACCGGCCGTGCGCCACGTTCCAGTGCCCCAACTCCTCCAACGGGACGGTGAATTCGATACTTCGGGCCGCGCCGGGGGCCAGGTGCAATCGGCGGTGGCCGACCAGCTTGCGCAGCGGCAGGTCCGAGGGGTCGCCGAGCCCGGGGAGCCGGCGCCCCAGCCCTTCGGGGGCGGGCGCCTCGGCCGGGCCGGCAGCGCGGACGTAGACCTGGGCCACCTCGTCGGCAGCCGTCGTCCCGTCGTTGGTGACCGTCAACGACACCCTCAGCTGATCGCCGTCGGCCTCGGCCCGCAGTCCGGAGTAGGTGAAGTCGGTGTATCCGAGGCCGTGTCCGAACGGGAAGAGCGGGGTGCCGCCGAAGTAGAGGTACGTCTGCCGTGAGCCGATGACGTCGTAGTCGAACAGGCCGGGCAGATCGTCGTCGCTCGCGTACCAGGTCTGCGGCAGGCGCCCGGCCGGGGACACGTCACCGGCGAGGACACGGGCGAGGGCGGTGCCCGCGGCCTGGCCGCCGTGCGCCGTCCAGAGCAGGGCCGGCAGTGCGGCGGCCGCGTCGACGACGGCGTACGGGTAGGCGGAGGACAGGACGAGCACCGTACGCGGGTTGGCGGCGTGGGCCGCGCGCCACAGACGGTCCTGCTGGGCCGGGAGGGCGAGGGTGGTGCGGTCCTCGGTCTCGCGGCCGTTGATGTGGGGGTCGTTGCCCGCGACGACGATCACGGTGTCGGCGGCCGCGGCGATCCGGGCCACGGCGTCCGCGCCGGACTCGACGGTCTCGGACTCGAAGACCGTGGCGTCCTCCCGGGAGATCTTCTCGCCGGACACGGCAACCTTCGCGCCGTCGGCGGCGACAGAGACGTACCCACCCGTCCCGATGTGCAGAAGGCGGTGCCCGCCGTCGTGCCCCTCCACCTCTTCCCTGCGGAACGTCTCCTGGACGACCCAGCCGCCCGGCTCGTCCGCGGAGGCCCTGACGTATCCGTCGTCGGCGACGGAGAGGTACAGCCCTTCGTCGGTGCGCAGGGTGAGGACACCGTCCCCCCAGTCGACGAGGGCGAGTTCGGTGGCTTCGTCGCCGCAGGTCAGCGGGGGGAGGTCGGTGCGGCCGGCGAGGAGCGCGGGGTCGAGCGCGCCTTCCGCGCCTCGCGCCTCCCCGTCCTGCGTGCCGTCGGCCTCCGGTACCCGGAGCCAGCCGTCGGAGGTCTTCAGCCGGATCCGGTCCACGCCCTCGGTGTGCAGGACGTTCTCGGCGCCGTACCGTTCGCGGATCCCGTCGAGCGGGGTGGAGCGGTGCATGAGCGTGCCGCTGTACCAGTCGAGCTTGCAGTCGTCGGCGAGCAGTCCGACCACCGCGACGGTTCGTCCCTGCCCGGGCGCGAGGGGCAGCAGCCCGTCGTTCTTCAGGAGGACGACCGCCTGTTCCGCCGCCTCCAGCGCCAGCGCCCGGTGCTCCGCGGTGTCCAGGTCGTCCACCTGGGCGTACGGGTCGAGTTCCGGGTCGAACTCACCCAGCGCGAAGCGCATGGCGAGCAGCCGGCGGACCGCGGTGTCGATGTCGCTCTCGTCGAGCAGCCCCTTGGCCAGTGCGTCACGGATGCGGCCGGTCATGACCGTGGAGTCCGTGCCGTGGTCGGTGAAGCTGTCGACGCCCGCCTTCAGGGCGGCCGCGGTGGCCTCCTCGTGGGTGTCGAAGTAGTGCTCGGAATCGACCAGGTTGGAGGGCGCGCCGGCGTCCGAGCAGACGACGAGCGGCTGGTCGGTCCAGCTCCTCAGGTGCTGCTCGAGGAGGGGCGAGACGTGGTTGGGGCGCCCGTTGACGAGGTTGTAGGCGGGCATGACACCGGCCACGGCCCCGGCCCGCACCGCGTCGCGGAAGGCCCGCAGGTCGTACTCGTGCAGGACGCGCGGGCGGACCGAGGAGGAGGCGGTGTCGCGTTCGGTCTCGTTGTTGTGCGCGAGCCAGTGCTTGAGCACGGGTGCGGTGCGCCAGTAGTGCGGGTGGTCCCCGCGCAGCCCCCGGGTGTAGGCGACGGCGATGGCGGAGGTGAGCGCCGGGTCCTCGGAGTATCCCTCCTCGCCCCGGCCCCACAGCGGGTGGCGCAGCAGATTCACCGTCGGCGCCCAGACGTTGAGGCCGACGCGGTCGTCCTGGGCGCGCTTGGCCCGCACCTCGTTGCCGACGGCTTCGCCGACGCGGCGGACCAGCTCGTCGTTCCAGGTGGCGCCGAGGCCGACGGCCTGCGGGAAGACCGTGGCGGGGCCCATCCAGGCGACCCCGTGCAGGGCCTCCTGTCCGGTACGGAACGGGCCGAGCCCGAGCCGCTCCACCGCCGGGGCGAACTGGTGCAGCATCGCGATCCGCTCGTCGAGCGTGAGCCGTCCGAGCAGGTCGTCGGTGCGCCGGGAGAAGGACAGCTGCGGGTCGCGGAAGGGAAGCGGATGGTCCGTCACGTGCGGGGCCCCTTGGAGAGGTGGGAGGTTTCCGGTCTGCCGGCACCGAAAGACCGTTCGATACGCAGACAAGATCTTTCGAAGCGCTTCGATGCTCTGCGCCCCACCCCGCGGGTGTCAAGGGTGCTACCGCCGCAAAGAGGTTCATGTGGACGTATCGAAGCCGCGTCGGCCCGGGAAACGGTTCGGAAACAGGTCGGAGGAATCTCGAAACGAACTCTTGTGCCCCCGGGACCCTTCACTTAATGTCGCTGCAACATCGAAGCGCTTCGACGAGGCAGCCCGTTGACCGCTTCAGCTCAGCCGGTGCAGTTCCACCGGCTCGGCCGGTAACGCCCCTACCTCAGACACAGGGCCGAGCGGCAGTCGCCGCCGCGGGCCGTCCTGTTGCACCACGAAGGGTTGACGCAATGACGCCGAACTCCCCCTCCGCTCCCAGCCGGAGACGATTCCTCGCCTCCTCCGTGGTCGTCGCGGCAGCCGTGGGCGGCGGGATGCCGCTGCTCACCGCCTGCGGCGGCGGTTCCGGCGGTGCGAAGAACGAGGGCACGACCACGGGCAAGAAGCTGAAGGACATCCTTCCGGCCTACGTCCCCTCGAAGGCGGTCACCCCGGACATACCGAGCAAGAACGGCTCCGCGGACGGCTTCACGACCGCGCTCCCGGCCGACCAGCTCGCGGTGTCGGTGCCGAAGAAGCTGGGCCAGGGCAGCGAGCTGAGGGTCATGGCACCGCTGTGGGGCACCTCCCCGGGTGACGGCAACCCGTACTGGAAGGCGATGGACGAGGCGGCCGGCGTCACCGTCAAGTGGCAGAACCAGGACGGCAACGTCTACGGCCAGAAGCTCGGCGCGGTGCTCGCCTCCAGCGACATCCCCGACGCGGTCGTCGTCCCCGGGTGGGAACTGGGCGGCAAGATACCGAGCGCCATCGCCAACAAGTTCGCCGACCTCGGCCCCTACCTGTCGGGGGACAAGGTCAAGGACTACCCGAACCTGGCGGCCATCCCCACCGGCGCCTGGCAGCGGGCGATCTTCGCCGGCAAGCTGCGCGGTCTCCCCATGCCGGCCGAGGCGACGCCGAACATCACGCCCTTCTACCGCGCGGACATCTTCGAGGAGAAGGGGTACGAGGTCCCCACCACCACGCAGGAGTTCTACGACCTCTGCAAGGAGATCAACGCCCCGAAGAGCAAGGTGTGGGCGTGCAGCGACATGACGTGGTCGGCGTTCGTCTTCTTCGGGGTCCTGCCGGAGAAGCCGTACTACTGGAAGCTCGTCGACGGCAAGCTGGTCAACCGCTACGAGACCGACGAGTACCTGGAGGCGCTGGAGTGGTCGCGCTCCCTGTACTCGGCGGGCTTCGTGCACCCGGACGCCAAGGCCGAGACCGGTGACATGCGGACCACGTTCTCCTCGGGGAACGTCCTCATGTACAACGCGGACATCTCCGACTGGTACGCCGCGACCGCCGTCCAGCGCCTCGACAAGCCGGAGTTCCGGATGGGGGCGATGGACTTCTTCGCCGCCGCGGGCGGTGACCCGGTCATCTACGAGGCGTCGCCGTCCAACATCTGGTGCTTCGTCAACAAGAACGCCGACAAGAAGACCATCCAGGACGTCCTCGCCCTGGCCAACTACACCGCCGCCCCCTACGGGACCAAGGAGCAGCGTCTGAAGGCCTACGGCCTGGAGGGCACGCACCACACCCTCAAGGACGGCATCCTCGTCAAGACGGAGCAGGGCAACAACCAGGTGTTCGCCACCTACGAGTACGTGGCGTCCCCGGCCCCGTTCCGCGCCTACCCGGACTTCCCGGACGTCGCCAAGGGCGTCATCGAGTGGCAGCAGCGCCAGGGCGCGCACCTCAAGAAGCCCCTCTTCCACGGGATGCAGATCCAGGAGCCGACCCGCTACACCGAGCTGAACGCGCAGTTCGAGGACCTCGAGAAGGACATCGTGCGCGGCCGCAAGAAGGTCGGCGACATGCAGCAGGCCGTCTCCGACTGGAAGACCAAGGGCGGCGACAAGCTCCGCGACTGGTACAAGAAGCTGCTCGACGAGACCGGTGAGTCGGCCTCCTGACATGTCACTGAGCACAGACGACCGGCGCGCGCAGGAGTCAGGGACGCCGCCGGTCAAGACGAGGGCGGCGGCCGGTGACCGGCCCGTCACCAAGGACATGCCGCTGCGTCACCGGCTGCGCCGGGACCGCACGCTGATCCTGATGACACTGCCGGCGATGGTCCTGCTCCTGGTCTTCGCGTACATCCCCCTAGCGGGGAACGTCGTGGCGTTCCAGGACTACGACCCGTACATCGCCGACAACGCGTTCCAGGCGATCGCCCAGAGCCCGTGGGTCGGGTTCGAGTGGTTCCAGCAGATGGTGAACGACCGGCTGTTCTGGTCGGCGCTGCGGAACACCCTGACGATCTTCCTCCTGCAGCTGACGCTCTTCTTCCCGGTGCCGATCCTGCTCGCGCTGTTCATCAACAGCTTCGTGCGGCCCCGGGTCCGAGCGGTGGCCCAGGCGATCCTCTATCTGCCGCACTTCTTCTCCTGGGTGCTGGTCGTCACGGTGTTCCAGCAGATGTTCGGCGGTGCCGGGCTGATCGCCCAGACACTCCGGGAGAACGGTCACGAGGGCTTCGACCTGATGACCGACCCCGGTCTGTTCAAGTTCCTGATCACCTTCGAGATGATCTGGAAGGACGCCGGCTGGGGCGTCATCGTCTTCCTCGCCGCCCTCGCGGCCGTGAGCCCCGACCTCTACGAGGCGAGCGCCATGGACGGCGCGAACCGGTGGCGCCGGATGTGGCACATCACCCTGCCCGCCCTGCGTCCCGTCGTCGCCCTGCTGCTCGTGCTCCAGGTGGGCAACGCGCTGACCGTCGGCTTCGAGCAGATCCTGCTCCAGCGCACGGCGGTCGGCCCGGGGGCGTCGGAGGTGCTGGACACCTACGTCTGGAACGTCGGCATCACCAACGGCGGGTTCAGCTACGCGGCGGCCGTCGGAATCATCAAGGGAATCTTCGGTCTGCTGCTGGTCCTCGGGGCCAACAAGGTCGCCCATCTCATGGGTGAGCAGGGGGTGTACAGGAAGTGAGCAGCCTGCTCTCCGGCCTGACCGGCTTGGGTGGTGTGAAGCCGGGAACCCGTGGTCGTCTGCGTCCCGTGTGGGAGGAGGAGCCGTCGAAGGCCGGCCTCGCCTCCAAGGGCGTGATGATGGTCCTGATCTGCCTGGCCGTCCTCTTCCCCCTCTGGGTCGTGATCGTCACCAGTCTGTCCTCGGTGAGGACCATCACCGAAGCCGGCGGGCTCGTGGTGATCCCGCGCGGCGTCACCTTCGTCGCCTACCAGGAGCTCCTGGGCGGCGGCCAGGTCACCCGCGCGGCTCTGATCAGCGTCTGTGTGACCGTGGTCGGGACGCTCTTCAGCATGACCGTCTCGGTCCTGTGCGCCTACGGACTCTCGCGTACCGGTTCCGTGCTGCACCGTCCGTTGCTCGTCTTCATGCTGGCCACGATGTTCTTCGGCGCGGGACTGATCCCGACCTACCTGGTGGTCCAGGGGCTCGGTCTCACGGACTCGTATCTGGCGCTGATCCTTCCCAGCGCGCTGAACGTCTTCAACATCCTGGTCCTGCGGGCGTTCTTCATGAGCACGGCTCAGGAACTCATCGAGAGCGCCCGTATCGACGGCGCGGGCGACTTCCGCATCCTGTGGCAGATCGTCATGCCGCTGTCCCGCGCGGTCATCGCCGTGATCACGCTGTTCTACGCGGTGGGCTACTGGAGCGCCTGGTTCAACGCGTCGATCTACATCAGCGACCCGGACATGCTGCCGCTGCAGAACGTGATGAACCAGCTGGTCCTCAAGCAGGAGCGGCCCACGGGGCTCACGCAGGTCATCAACACCGGCCACCTGTCCCTGCTCGCCGTCCAGATGGCGGTCATGGTGCTGGCGCTGATCCCGGTCGCGTTCCTGTCGCCGTTCGTCCAGAAGCACTTCAAGGAAGGCATGCTCACCGGCGCCGTCAAGGGCTGAACCGCCGCACCCGTCCCGCACGTCCCGCACTCCCCCATCGGAGGGTCCCCGTCATGCGCGCTTCGTCCGTCCCACAGCCGGAACCCGCCTCGCACCCCCGGCGCCGGAGCGTCCTGGCCGGCGCGGCGGTGGTCGCGGCCTCGGTGTCCGTGCTTCCGGCGGCGGTGGGGGCCGCCGCAGCACCCCGGCCCGGGAGGTCCGAGCCGTACCGCTGGCGCACCGCGGCGATCGGCGGGACGGGCTTCGTGACGGGACTCCTGTTCCATCCGGCCGTACGCGGTCTCGCCTACGCCCGCACGGACATCGGGGGCGCCTACCGGTGGGACGACCGCAGGTCCCGCTGGACGGCGCTCACCGACCACATCGGGTGGGACGACTGGAATCTGCTGGGTGTCGAGGCGATGGCGGTCGACCCGGCGCACCCGGACCGGCTGTACCTGGCACTCGGTACCTACGCCCAGGAGTGGGCGTCCCCGGGAGCGGTTCTGCGGTCCGACGACCGCGGTGCGACCTGGGCGCGTACGGATCTCACCGTGCGCCTGGGGGCCAACGAGGACGGCCGGGGCTGCGGCGAACGGCTCCTGGTCGATCCCCTCGACAGCGAGACCCTCTGGCTCGGCACGCGGCACGACGGGCTGCTGCGCTCCCGGGACCGGGGGGCCACCTGGTCCGCCGACACCTCCTTCCCGGCCACGCCGTCCGCCGGCGGTCAGGGCGTCACCCTGCTGGTGGCGGCCGGCCGCACGGTGTACGCGGGCTGGGGGGACGGCGGCGGCGCGGCCCTCTACCGCAGGACCGCCTCCGGCGGCTGGGAGGCGGTACCCGGGCAGCCGTCCGCCGGCGGCGCGACGAGGGTTCCGGTCCGCGCGGCCCATGACGCCGGCGGCCGTGCGCTGTACGTGACGTACGCGGACGGACCGGGCCCGAACAACCAGTCCGACGGTTCGGTGCACCGACTGGACACGGCGACCGGCGGCTGGACCGACGTGACCCCCGTCGCCCCCGGCGACGGCGACGCGTTCGGGTACGGCGGGGTCGCGGTCGACGCGGCCCGGCCGGGTACGGTCGTCGTCTCCACCAACAACCGCTGGGGGCCGGTGGACACCCTGTTCCGGTCCACGGACGGCGGGGCGAGCTGGACCTCGCTCAAGGACACGGCCGTGCTCGACGTGTCGGAGACGCCCTATCTGAAGTGGGGCGGGGAGCCCAAGTTCGGCTGGTGGATCCAGGCCGTCGCACTGGACCCGTACGACTCGCGCCACGTCCTGTACGGAACCGGCGCGACGGTCTTCGGAACGCGCGACCTGGTGCACTGGGCCCCTGAGGTCCGGGGCCTGGAGGAGTCGGCGGTGCGCCAGCTCATCGCGCCGCCCTCGGGTGCCCGGCTGCTCAGCGGCCTGGGCGACATCGGAGTGATGCGGCACGACTCCCTGACCTCGTCACCCTCACTCGGGATGGCCTCGAACCCGGTGTTCGGCACGGCGACGGGACTCGCCCTGGCCACCCTGAAGCCGTCGTACGTCGTCCGGACGGGCTGGCCCTCCGGCTCCGACCGGGCCGGCGCGTACTCCCGGGACGGCGGGGTGAGCTGGCAGCCCTTCGCCTCCCAGCCGGCGATCGCCCCTTCGGCCCCCGGCCCGGTGGCGGTGTCCGCCGACGGGGCGACGCTGCTGTGGTCGTTCGTCCACTGGGACGGCACGACGTACGCGGCGCACCGCTCGACGGACGGCGGCGCCTCCTGGGCCGAGGTGACCACCTTCCCCGAAGGCGCCGCGCCGGTCGCGGATCCGCTCGACCCGAGGCGCTTCTACGCGTACGACACGGACACCGGGACGGTCCTCCTCTCCACGGACCGGGGCGCGACGTTCACCGAGGGCGCGAAGGGGCTGCCGTCGGGGGACGCGCAGTTCCGTATCGCCGCGGCACCGGGACGCTCCGGCGACCTGTGGCTGTCGGCGAAGGACGCCGGACTGCTGCGCTCGACGGACGGCGGCGTGACGTTCACCCGGGTGGCCGGCTGCCAGGCATCGCACGCCCTCGGGTTCGGGAAGGCGGCCCCTCGGAAGGGGCGGGCGGGCTACCCGGCCGTCTTCCAGACCGGGCGGGTCTCCGCGACGTACGACGGCGTGGCCGTGCTGCGCTCGGACGACGCCGGCGCGACCTGGGTCCGCATCAACGACGACGCCCACCGGTGGGGGTGGACCGGCGAGGTCATCACCGGCGACCCCCGCGTCCACGGCCGTGTCTATCTGGGCACCAACGGCCGTGGCATCCAGTACGCAGATCCCCAGTAGAGGAACGAGACGTCCATGCCGTCCCTGCACGACGCCGCCCGTGGCCGCATCCTTTTCGGAGGCGACTACAACCCCGAGCAGTGGCCCGAGGAGGTGTGGGCCGACGACGTCCGGCTGATGGCGGAGGCCGGGGTCAACTCCGTCACCGTCGGCGTCTTCTCCTGGGCGATGATCGAACCGCGTCCCGGGGCGCGGGAGTTCGGCTGGCTGGACCGGCTTCTGGACCTCCTGGCCGCCCACGGGATCTCAGCCGTGCTCGCCACGCCCACCTCGTCCCCTCCTCCGTGGATGGGCGCCCTGCACCCGGAGACGCTGCCGCGTACCGAGGACGGCGCGCTGGTCAACTACGGTTCCCGGCAGCATTTCTGCCCGAGCTCGCCGGTCTACCGGCGCTATGCGGCCGCGCTCACCGAGGACCTGGCGGCACGGTACGCGGACCATCCGGCGCTCACCGTGTGGCACATCAACAACGAGTACTGCACGCACTGCTGGTGCGACGAGACCGCCGGTCACTTCCGCCGCTGGCTGGGCTCCCGCTACACCACCCTGGACGCGCTGAACGACGCGTGGGGCACGGCGTTCTGGAGCCAGCGCTACGACACGTGGGCGGAGATCCTGCCGCCGCGCCGGGCGCAGTACATGCGCAACCCCGCGCAGGAGCTGGACTTCAAGCGGTTCACCTCGGACGCCCTGATGGAGTGCTACACCGCCGAGCGGGACATCGTCGCCCGGCACACCCCGCACATCCCGGTGACGACCAACTTCATGCCGCTGTGGTCGGGCCAGGACGCCTGGGCCTGGGCGGAGCAGGAGGACATCGTCTCCGTCGACGTCTACCCGGATCCCACGGACCCGCACGGCGGGCAGTACAACGCGATGCTCGCCGACATGACCCGTTCCCAGGCACGCGGACCGTGGATGGTGATGGAGCAGGCCGCGGGGCCGGTGAACTGGCGCGACGTCAACCACCCCAAGCCGGCGGGCCTCAACCGGCTGTGGTCGCTGCAGGCCGTGGCCAGGGGCGCGGACGCCCTCTGCTACTTCCAGTGGCGGCAGTCCCGGCAGGGTGCCGAGAAGTTCCACTCCGGGATGCTGAGCCACGCGGGTGAGGAAGGGCGCACCTTCCGGGAGGTCAGGCGCATCGGTGCCGAACTCGCCCTCATCGGCGCCGAGGTCAGTGGTACCGAGGTGACCGCCGACGTCGCCGTGCTCCACGACTGGGACGCCTGGTGGTCGAGCACCCAGCAGGGCAGGCCGTCCTCCCTCGTCTCGTACACGGAGCTCGTGCAGACCTGGCACCGGGGGCTGTGGGAGAGCGGGATCAGCACGGAGTTCGCCCGCCCCGGCGGCGACCTGAGCGCCTACCGCATGGTGCTCGTGCCCCAGCTCCAGCTCCTCGGCGACGCCGCCGTCGACAACCTCGTCGCGTACGTCCGGGGAGGCGGCACCCTGGTGTGCGGGTTCTTCACCGGAGTCGTGGACACGGACGACCGGATCAGGCCGGGCGGCATGGACGCCAGGCTGCGTGAGCTGTTCGGCATCCGCACGGTGCACGAGTGGTGGCCGCTGGACGCGGGGGCGACCGTGGGGTGCGACGGCTTCGACGGCACCCTGTGGTCGGAGGAGCTGGAGCCCGACGGCAGCGCGGAGACCGTGGCCGCGTACCGAGGGGGTGAGCTGGAGGGGCTTCCGGCGGTACTCCGCAAGGGAACCGCCTGGTACGTCTCGACGCTCCCCGGGCCCGAGGCCCTGCGCGGTCTGCTCGGCCGGGTGGCGGCGGACGCCGGTGTGCGCCCCGTCCTGGAGGGACTGCCCCCGGGGGTGGAGGCGGTCCGGCGCGGCGCGCTGCTGTTCCTGCTGAACCACGGCCGGTCCCCCGCCGCGGTGGAGCTGCCGGGCCGCTACGTCGACCTGCTCACGGGCGACGCCGCCGACGGGGGCGTGGAGCTGGAGCGCTACGGCGTGGCCGTGCTCGGAGACGTCCGCGCATGATCGACGGCACGTGGGAGCCCTGCCCCGCCACCCGCTGGGAGGACGCGTTCCTGAGCGGCAACGGCCGTCACGGGGCGATGGTGTTCGGCGATCCGGCCGACGACCGGGTGATCGTCAACCACCACACCCTGGTGCGGCCGAACGGCAGCGAGGGCCTGCGGGCACCGGAGCTCGCCGACCGGCTCGGCCGGCTGCAGGACGCGCTTCTGTCGGGGGACACGAAAGCCGCGGAGGACTTCGGCGCGGGAGGCCCGCTGGTGTGGGTGCAGCCCTTCCATCCGGCCTTCCGTACCCGGGTGCGCCGCACCCGTGGGCTCCACGAGGCGGTGGCCGGCTACCGGCGTGAGGTCGACTTCACCACGGGTGAGGTGACCGCGTCGTACGAGGCGTGGCGCAGCGGTGTCTTCGTGTCGCGGGCCGACGACGTGGTCGTGCAGCACGTCACCGACCCGGGGCTGACCGCCGACCTCGTGCTGGACCACGTCCTGCCGGGCGCCCCCGCGCGGCTGGCGGTGGGCCGCTCCACGGTGCTGACCCCGGACGGCGCGCGCCTGGCGCTGCGGGTGGGGTATCCGGGCGGCGAGTTCGGCTACACGGGCGTCACCGTGGCGCGGGTGGACGGCGGAAGGGTCCTCGTGGCCGGTGAGGGCATCCGGATCGAGGGGGCGCGGAGCCTCACTCTGACGACCCGCGTCGTCCGGGGGGCCGGCAGGCCGGACCTCGGCGAGCTGTGGGCCGGGCTGCCCGGGGAGGACTACGCCGCGTTGCTCGACCGCCACCGGACGCCGCACCGGGCCGCGTACGGGCGTGCCTCCTTCACCCTGCGGGACGCCGCCCCGGAACGGGAGCTGTCCGGCAGCGAGCTGCTGCGTCACCCGACGTCCCCCGCGCTGCTGGAGAGGCTCTTCGCGGCGGGCCGCTACCACCTGCTCTCCGCCTCGGGGATGCTGCCGCCCCGGCTGACCGGTCTGTGGACGGGAGACTGGGACACCGCGTGGTCCGGAGCCTTCACCACGAACGCCAACCTGAACCTCCAGGTCGCCTCCGCCGCCGCGGCCGCCCTCCCCGAGGTCACCGAGGCGCACGCGGCTCTGGTCCAGGGACAGCTGGCCGACTGGCAGGAGAACGCCCGGGCGCTCTTCGGGGCCCGGGGCATCGTCGCGCCGTCCCACACGGACGGCGCCTCCGGGCACACCCGGCACTTCCAGCGCGCCTATCCGCTGCATCTGTGGACCGCCGGGGCGGACTGGCTGCTGCAGCCGCTCCTGGAGAACGCCGAGGTCACGACGGGGGTTCCGGACAGCAATCTCGTCGACGCCCTCGTACAGGCGGCCCTGTTCTACGAGGACTTCCTCGGCCGAGAGGATCCGGACGGACGCCTGGCGATCGTGCCCTCGTACTCCCCGGAGAACCGGCCGGCCAACGCGAGCTGGGGCACGGTCAACGCCACGATGGACATCGCGGCGGCCCGCCATGCCCTGACGACGGCCGCCGAGCACGCGCCGGCCCACCCGTCGGCCGGCCTGTGGCGGTCACTCGCCGCCCGGCTCCCGGAGTACCTGGTGAACGAGGACGGGGCGCTCGCCGAGTGGGCGTGGCCCGGTCTGCGGGAGACGTACGACCACCGTCACCTGAGTCATCTGTACCCGGTGTGGCCGCTGGACGCGATCAATCCGTACGACACCCCGGAGCTGGCCACGGCGGCGCACCGCGCGCTGGAGCTGCGCGGCTCGGAGAACGACTCCGCCCACGGGCACCTGCACCAGGCCCTGATCGCCGCCCGGCTGCGGGACGCGTCGCGGGTGTCGGCGGCGCTGGGCGCGGTGCTGGGCGGCGACTTCTTCCACGACTCCCTGATGAGCGCGCACTACCCCTCCCGGAACGTCTACAACGCGGACGCGGCGCACACCCTGCCCGCCGTCGTGATCGAGTCACTCGTCCAGTCGGCGCCCGGCCGTCTGGTGCTGCTGCCCGCCGTCCCGGCCGCGTGTCCGGCCGGTGAACTGCGGGGCGTGCGTACGCGGTTCGGTGCCCACCTGGACCTGCGGTGGTCCGAGGACGGTGCCACCGCCGTGCTGCGCCCCACCCGCGACGCCGTCGTCGACCTGCGTACGGGCGACGGGCTCACCCTCACCGAGACCTCCGCCGGGAACCCCACGGCTCCGCTGGAGCTGACGGCCGGCGTGGACCGCGTCCTCACCCTGGGGCCGCGGTAGCAGTCCTCCATCCCCACATGGAAGGAACACCCCATGGCACGATCCACCCTGACCCGGCTGCTGCTGGCCCCGACGGCGGCAGTGGCCGCGCTGATCGGTTTCGCGGCGGCGCCCGCCCACGCCGCGATCTGGACCTCGTCGGAGCAGTGGGGCAACTACACCACGTCCGACGGCTACATCCTCTACAACAACATCTGGGGTTCCGGAGCGGGCACCCAGAGCATCTGGGCCAACTCGTCGAGCAACTGGGGCGTGACGGCCAACCACCCGAACACCGGTGGCATCAAGTCCTACCCGAACGCCAAGAAGATCGTGAACAAGCCGATCACGTCGCTCTCGTCGCTGACCAGCACCTACAACGTGACGGTCCCGTCGTCCGGCGCGTACAACACGTCGTACGACATCTGGGACACGGACTACGACTACGAGGTGATGCTCTGGGTGAACTACAACGGCGCCGTGGGGCCCCTGGGCACCTCGCAGGGGACCGTCACGCTCGGCGGGCACACCTGGGCCGTGTACAAGGGCAGCAACGGCGCCAACGAGGTCTTCTCGTTCCTGCGGACCTCGGACTCGTCCTCCGGCACCGTGAACATCCTGCCGATCCTGAAGTGGATCAAGGACACCAAGGGCTGGTGGGGCAACGAGACCATCGGTGACGTCCAGTTCGGCTACGAGATCACCTCGTCGTCGGGCGGGCTGAACTTCACGACCAACGGCTTCAAGGTCTCGTCGAGCTGATCGCCGCGGCGACGGACCGGGCGCGTCCCGGCCCGTCGCCGTGCTCAGACCGGTGCCGGGCCCGAGCTCGCGCGCACCGTCAGGACCGGCTCCAGCAGGTCGACCTCGTCGGTGCCCCGGCCGCCCAGCTTCGCCACCACCTGTTCCACCGACCGGCGCCCCATCTCCTGCGCCGGAATGGCCACGGAGGTGAGCCGTACCGACGCCTGTGTGGCCACCTGGTCGGGGCAGACGGCCACCACGGACACGTCCTCCGGTACCGCGCGCCCCTGCTGCTGGAGCAGGTTGAGCAACGGCTCGACGGCGGCCTCGTTCTGGACGATGAAGCCGGTCGTCCCCGGCCGCTCGTCGAAGATGCGGGCGAGGGTGCCGGCCATCGCCGCGTAGCCGCCCTCGCAGGGGCGGTGCAGTATCCGCACCCCGGCGTCCTGCGCCTTGGCCCGGATCCCGTCCACCGTCCGTTCCGCGAAGCCGGTGTGACGTTCGTAGACCGCCGCCGCCTCGCCGATCACCGCCACCTCGCGGTGTCCGAGGCCGGCCAGGTGGTCCACGCAGAGCGCTCCGGTGGCCTCGAAGTCGAGGTCCACGCAGGTGAGCCCCGAGGTGTCGGCGGGCAGGCCGATGAGGACGGCGGTGCGTCCCGAGTCGCGGAGCAACGGGAGCCGCTCGTCGTGCAGTTCGACGTCCATCAGGATCATCGCGTCCGCCAGCGAACTCCCCGCGATCCGGCGGACCGCCGCGGGGCCCTCCTCGCCGGTGAGCAGCAGGACGTCGTAGCCGTGCGTACGGGCGCTCGTGGCGACGGCGATGGCGATCTCCATCATCACCGGGACGTACATGTCCGTGCGCAGCGGCACCATCAGGGCGATGATGTTGGATCTGCTGCTGGCGAGAGCACGCGCACCGGCGTTGGGGTGGTACCCCAGCTGCTGGATACTGAGCTCGACACGTTCCCGGGTGGAGGCCGAGATCGACCGCTTGCCGCTGAGGACGTAGCTCACCGTGCTCGCGGAGACTCCGGCGTGCTGGGCGACCTCGGCAAGCGTGACCATTCGGCTTCTCCCCTACAGTGGACGACCGCAAGGGAGAGCTGGTGAAGCGCTTCGACAGCGCCGTGCTGTGCTCCCCTTCGCACTCTGACATGCACAGACAACGTGGAGCCTAGACTCGCTCACAGTCACTGTCCAGAGTGGAGTCGAAGCGCTTCGACCGACCTCGGGGCGACGGTCCGCCGCCCTCACACACGGTGACTCAGGAGGCCGAGGGTGTCCAGCCCGCCAGCCAGTCGGCGGTCTCCTGTTCCGCGGCCTGGGCGTCGGTGAGCTGGGGCCGGTTGCTGCTCGCCGAGCCTGATCCGGGCCCGGCGTTCCGGTACTCCGCGAAACGGTCGTCCTTCCAGGAGAAGCCGCTCATGTCCGTCCACGGGGCGGACCTGATCGCCGAGCTGAGCGTGGTGCCGCGGAAGGTGGCCATGGGGTCGAGCGTGGCGTCACCCCCCGCGTGCCACGGGCGGCCGAGGTAGAAGGACGACGCCGAGACGTCGCCGTTGACGGTCGAGCCGGTGATCAGGAAGCCCCTGCGGTCGGCGGCCGTGCTCGGGGCGGCGATGTAGCCGGCGGAGCTGCCGTCCCAGCGCTTCTTCAGCGTGATGACGGACTTGTCGATCACGGCGGTGGCGCGTCCGAAGATGAAGTCGACGTTGCCCACGACGTAGGAGTTCGTCATGTAGACACGGCCGAGCGTCGCCTTGGAGGCGGTGTCGAGCAGCAGGGTGTCCTGGTCACCGGTGACGATCACGGAGTCCAGGAAGACCTTGTCCGCCGCGGTGCGCAGGGCCACGGCCTGGAGCCCGCTCAGGTTCTGGTTGACGGCTTCGTCGAAGTCGTTGGAGATCGTGAGATTACGGGCCTGGAAGCCGTTGGCCTCCGCCGCGACGGTCGCGCTGCCGCTGGTGCCGTAGGTGCCGGAGCCGTCGGGCTTCCGCGTGCCCGAGGCGTTGTTGTAGACGATGACGGTGTCGTTGCGACTCGCTCCGCTGCCCTGAAGGGTGACGTTCTGCTTGGTGGACGGGATCTTCACCAGTTCCCGGTAGGTGCCGGGCCTGATGGAGACGACGACCCGCGCGGTGTTGCCCGCGGGGATCGCGTTGACCGCCGCCTGCACGGTCGTGTACTGCCCGCTGCCGTCCTTGGCGACGGTGAGGGTGGTCGCGGCCTCGGTGCCGGACGCGGACCCGGAGGTCCACACCGTGGCGGCGGCGAGCAGCGTGGCCGCCCCCGCCGTCATCGCTCTCCGCGGCCCGGGGTGAGTGACGGCGCGTCGTGGTCGGTCGGCTGCCATGGCCTGATCCGTTCGTCGAGGGAAGAGGTGGGGTTCCATCCGTCAGTCGCCGCGGTCGCACGAAAGGTTGCCGGGCCCTGACGCCACGGCCGAAGGTGCCGCGCCGGCGGCACCGATGACCCGGGAGGGGGCCACGGTGAAGGGCCTCGGTGCCGTCGGCAGCATCGCGGCCCTCCGTTTTCCCCGCCTACCGCGGTCCGGCGCCGGTCTCCTCACCGTCCCGGTGCTCACGGGGCACGCCCATCGCGAGGAGCGCGGTGTCGTCGTCGAGCCCTTCACCGAACGAGCCGAGGAGGTCGGTGAGCGCCGCCACGGCTCCGGACGCCGGAACGGGGGCGAGGCTCCGCGCGAAGTCGAGGAGTGCTTCGTCGCCGTAGCGTCCACCGAGGCCGGGCGTGCGCGCCTCGGTCAGACCGTCGGTGTAGAGCAGCAGCGTGTCGCCGGGTCGCAGCTCCAGCGTGGCGGTGGTGAAATGCGCGTCGGGAACGACCCCGAGCAGTTGGCCTCCTGGCGTGGGGACGTGGTCGGCACTGCCGTCGGCGCGCAGCAGCACGGCCGGGGGGTGGCCGCCTCCCGCGAGGACGACATGGAACCCCGTCTCCTCCCCCTCGGACGTGAGCAGGCCGAAGATCACGGTGCAGAAGCGGGGTTCGTCCTCCTGGAACTCCCGGTTGAGGGCGGTGTTGAGGTTGGCCAGCACCGCGGCCGGCACAGGGTCGGACACCGCTGCGGCCCGCAGGGTGTACCGCGCCAGCGACGTCACGACGGCCGCGTTCGCGCCCTTGCCCCGCACGTCCCCCATGAAGAACCCCCAGCGTCCGGGAGCCAGCGGGAACAGGTCGTAGAAGTCCCCGCCCACCTCGTCGGCGGAGGCGAAGTGGTAGCGCGCGGCGACCTCCAGGCCGGGAACCGGTTCGAGGGCCGGCGGGATCAGGGTCCGCTGCAGCGTCGTGGCAAGCCGTTGCAGGCGCTCACGTTCGTGATCCGCCTCCTGCCTCGCCCTCAGGAGCTCTCGCTCGTAGGCGCGCCTGTCGTGGGCGTCCAGGATGGTGGTGCGAATCAGCAGCGGCTCACCGTCGCCGTCCTTCTTGACCGTGGAGGTGACCAGGGCGGGCAGCCGGCTGCCGTCCGCGGCCTTGAGTTCCAGTGCGACGCCGCTGACTTCTCCCTGCATACGCAGCAGGGGCGAGAAGTGCGTCTCGTGGTAGAGCTTTCCGCCGATCGTCAGCAGGTCGGAGAACTGCTTGTGGCCCACCAGTTCCTCGCGCCGGTATCCGAGCCATTGCAACAGGGTCCTGTTGACCTTGGCGATCCGGCCGTCCATCAGGGTGGAGAGGTAGCCGCACGGCGCGTTCTCGTACAGGTCCTCGACGCTGTCCTCCAGCAGTGCGGTGAACGGCAGCTGCTCCTGGTCACGGTCTCCCACGGCCCACGACTCGTCGGCCTCCTCGCCGCCCGGGGGCACCGTCACGACCCCTGCACGAAGGCGATGATGGCCTCGGCCGTCTCCTGCGGGGCGCTCAGCTGCGGGCAGTGGCCCGTCGAGTCGAGGGTGACCAGCTCGCTGCCGGGGATCTGCCTGTGCACGAAGGCGCCGACCTCGCGCGGGGCGAGCGTGTCCCGTGCACTCTCGGCGACGAGCGTCGGGACGCTCACCTTGGACAGGTCCGCGCGGTTGTCGGAGAGAAAGGTGACTCTCGCGAACACCCGGGCGATCTCCGGATCCATTCGGCAGAAGCTGTTCGTCAGCTCCTCGCCCAGTTCGGGGCGGTCCGGATTCCCCATGATCACAGGGGCAACCGTCGCGGACCAGCCCAGATAGTTGCTGTCCAGCGAATCGAGCAGTTCGTCGATGTCCTGCTCGCTGAAACCTCCCCGGTAGTCGCCGTCGTCGATGTAGGACGGCGACGGGGTGAGAAGGACAAGCTTGTCGAAGAGTCCGGGCTCCTGCACGACGGCGAGAACGCCGATCATGGAGCTGACCGAATGCCCGACGAAGGTCACGGGTCCGAGGCCGAGCTCCTGACAGAGTTCGATCACGTCCTGGACGTAGCCGTCCAGGGTGGAGTACCGCTCCGGACTCCAGGCGGACACGTCGGACCCCCCGGCCCCCACGTGGTCGAAGAGGACCACCCGGAAGTGCTTCTCCAGTTCGGGCACCACAAGTCGCCACAGATTCTGGTCGCACCCGAATCCATGGGCGAGCACCACCACCGGGCCGTCCTTGCGGCCCGTCACGGACACCCGGTTCCTTTTCCGCACATCCATACCTACATCGTGACACTTCCGGCACACGACAGCCCGGTCTGACGCAGCAGGCCTCCCACCGGTGCGAATCACACTCGGTTATCTGCCATGCACACATTGCCCGTCACCCGGTGTGCACCCCAGGGCACTCTGGGCCTCGGCATGGAGCCGCAGCCCACGAGGAGGAGCCGTGAGCTGCGGCACGGATCGGCCGGGGGCGGCCTCAGGTGACCGGCACGAGTGTGAACTGCTGGCAGGTGTTGTCCAGCCACGTCCACTGCCGTACGTCGGCGCCGTCGGCCGTGGAGCAGTCCGCGACGTCGGCGACCTTCCCGGTGGCCTGGTTGACGATGCGCACCCAGCCGCCGGCCTCGGTGGTGACGAGACGGAAGCGCTGGCAGGTGTTGTCGAGCCACGTCCACTGGCGCAGATCGGCGCCGTCGGCGGCGGAGCAGTCCGCCGTGTCGAGCACCTTGCCCGACGAGACGTTCACCAGCCTGCTCGTGTCGTCGCCCCGGTCCTCGACGCGCCATCGCTGCTTCGCGCTGCCGTCGCACGTCCACTGCCGGACGTCGGCGCCGTCGGCGGTCGACGCACCGCTCACGTCGAGGCACTTCCCGGTGGCCCGGCTGACCACGGTGTACGCGGCCGGGGTCGCGGCCGTCTCACCGGAGGGACCGGCCAGTGTGGTGCCGAGGGCGACGGGTGTGCCCAGGTTCGGTGTGCCGTCCGGGTTCCAGCTGAACTTCTGCGACCGCGCCGTGCGTCCGTTGTCGCAGCCGTCGGACGCCGAGTCGTTGGCGTGGTAGACGATCCAGCTCTCCGCGCCGTCGGGCGAGGTGAAGAAACCGTTGTGGCCCGGCCCGTACACCCCGGCGGAGTCGTTCCGCTGGAAGACCGGGGTTGACTTCTTCGTCCACGAGGACGCGGAGAGCGGGTTCGACCCGGTCAGCGTGAGCTGCCCCAGCTTGTAGTCGGGGGCCCAGCAGCCGCTGGCGGAGTAGACGACGAACGCCTTCCCGCCCCGCTGGAGCACCTCGGCCCCCTCGTTGACCGTGCCTCCGGACCTCTCCCAGTCGTAGGTGGGCGTCGAGATCGTCGAGAACGAACCACTGAGCGTGTACGGGTTCGACATCGGGGCGATGACGAGGTTCTGCGTCCCTCCTCCGCTCGCACTGCCCAGCAGGTACATCTGCCCGCCGACCGTGAGCACGCTCGGGTCCAGCATCCAGCCGCTGCCCAGCTGGTTCCGGTACGTGTACGGTCCCATCGGGTCGGAACCGGCACTCTGCAGCACGTGGACGCGCTGCGTCGGGTTGTAGTCGGCGATGTTCCGGCCGGCCACGTAGTACAGGTACCACCGCCCGCCCGAGTAGTGCAGTTCGGGCGCCCAGATGTTGCAGCAGCGCGAGGCCGCGTCGCCCTGCCACACCTGCACGCTCGGCGCGGTGGAGAGCCCGGCCAGCGTCGGTGACTTCCGTATGGTGATGACGTCGGTCCAGCTCGTCGACACCAGGTGGTAGTTGCCTTCGTGGTAGGAGATCCAGGGGTCGGCCCCCTTCTGCGCCTTGACCGGGTTGGAGTACGGGCGGCCCTCGGCCGCCGACGCCGGCGACGGCTGTCCGAGGGCGAGCGCCAGCAGGAGGGCGCTCAGCAGGGTCAGTAGGCGACGGGCCATCCGCTGCTCCAGTTCAGAAGGTTGACACCGAGCTTCGGGGTGCCGTTGTCCTGGCCGTCGTAGTAGTGGTAGACGAGCAGGTCGCCGTCGGAGTCCGCCAGGATCGACTGGCCGCCGGGTCCGATGTAGCGGCCGTGCGACTCCATGACGGCCGTGCCGCCGTTACTGAGCATGCTGACGCCGTTCCTGTCCTTGTAGGGACCGGTGACGCTGGTCGCCCTGCCCACCTTGATCTTGTACGTCGAGCTGGTGCCCGCGCAGCAGGTGTCGTACGAGGCGAAGAGGTAGTAGTAGCCGTTCCGCTTCACGATGGAGGGTGCCTCGACGGCCTTGGTGCCGGTGGGCCGGGAGGCGAGGGAGCGGCGGGCGGTGTCCCCGGCGTACTGCTTGCCCGTCGACGGATCGATACGGATCATCTTGATACCGGTCCACCAGGAACCGAAGGACAGCCACCACCTGCCGTCGTCGTCCACGAACAGGTTGGGGTCGATGGCGTTGTAGTCGCTGGACGAGTTCGACGTGTACACGATCCCGTAGTCGCTCCAGCTGCCGGCCTGCCCGGTGGCGGAGCCCGCGAGGCCGATGGCCGAGGTGTTGGAGCCGAAGGACGAGACGGCGTAGTACATCAGGTACGTGCCGCCGCGGTACGAGATGTCCGGGGCCCAGGGGTCGGACGCAGAGGAGTAGTTCTTCCACCAGCTCGGCTTGGTGGTGAAGGCGTTCCCGGAACGGCCGAAGGCGGTGCGGTCGGTGGAGGTGCGCAGCTGGAGGCCCTCACCGGTCGAGTAGAGCAGGTACTGGCCGGACGGGCCGCGGATCATGCTGGGGTCGTGGACGACGATGTCGCCGTTGACGACACCCGGGTTGGGGTACGCGGACGCGCTGCCCGGCACGAGGGCCAGCAGCAGCGCTGCGGGGACCACGGCGAGGGCTCTCATCGATGTGCGGCTCACGAGGGGACCTCCATGGGGGTCGGGGGTGGGCGGTCCACCCCGCAGTCGCCGCGGAGGAGGGGTTCGGTTGCCGCGCGCCACCCACTTACACCGAGAGACCGGACACCGTCCGGAATCCCGAACGGACAGGCACACAAGGGGAGTTGCGGCGAGAGCTCGTAAGGTCCCGCCGCGACTCCCCCGCAGGCCGTCAGCCGTGGAGGAGTACGGGGAACGCCTCCATGTCGTTCTGCGTCATCACCGGCAGTTTGCGGATCCCGTCGTCCTCGATCGCGAGCCTGAGCTCCGGGAAGCGTCCGAACAGCGCGGGCAGCGCGATGCCGGCCTCGACACGGGACAGTGCCGCGCCGGGACAGATGTGGGGCCCGTGGCCGAAGGTCATGTGCCGTATCGGCGTCGGCCGGGTGATGTCGAAGGCGCCCGCGTCGTCCCCGTGCTGGGCGGTGTCGCGGCCGATGGCCCGGTAGGAGATGACGACGCCCTCCCCCTGGGCGACGACCTGGTCGCCGACCTGGATGTCCTCGGTGGCGAACCTCATCAGGAGGTGGGTGGTGGGGGTGTCCCAGCGCAGCGTCTCCTCGATCACCGTGTCCCAGGGGACCTCGCCGTCCAGCACCATGCGCAGTTGGTCGGGATGGGCGAGGAGGGCGCGTACGGCGTTGAGGATGAGGCCGATCGTGGTCTCGTGTCCCGCCGCGACCATCGCCTTGAGGTTGCCCACGACCTCCTCCTCGGTGAGGGGCTCCCCGCCCTCCTCCGCGAGGATCAGCGCGCTGGTGAGATCGTCGGTGGGACGCGCGGTCTTCTCCCGGACCAGCTCGGTGTAGAAGACGTCGAGCTCGGCGAGGAGCGCCAGCCGGTCCTCCTGCGGGGTGAGCATGGAGAAGAACGCCTTGTACTGCCGGGTCAGCATGGGGTGCAGCGCCTCGTCCACCCCCATCAGCAGCCCGACCACCTTCATCGGGAGCGGCTGGGCGAACACGGCCTTGAGGTCGACGGCCCCGCCCTCGCCCTGTTCGGCCAGCGCGTCCAGCAGGTCGTCGGTGAACTTCTCGATGTCCGGCCGGATCGCCTCCAGCCGGCGGGGTGTGAGGGCCTGCGAGGTCTTCGTCCGGAGCCTGCGGTGCTCCTCGCCGTCCACGGTGAACATGGAGCGGCCCGCGTCGATCATGCCGATCAGCGGCCAGGCATGTGTGACCTCTCCGCGCTGCCAGAGCTCCCAGGCGTCCAGATCCTTCACCAGGCGTGTGTCGAGCAGGAGTTGACGTGCCTCGGCGTGCCGGGTGACGGTCCAGGCGGGGACCCCGAGGAGCTCGATGCGGGCGAGCGGGACAGAGGCCCGCAGCTGTTCGGTCTCACCGTCGAGGTCCTGGACCATGGGGTCGATCACCACGGTGGCGTACGGGCACTTCACAGCAGGTCTCCTGTCGTCTGTACGGGAGCGAACCGGACCGGCAGCGCGGTCGTCCCGCGCAGGAAGGCGGACGGGCGCCGGACGAGGCCCTCGGCGGGGACGGCGAGTCCGAGGTCGGGCAGCCTGTCGAGGATGACCTCGATCGCCGTGCGGGCGATGGTCTCCGCGATCTCCTGCGCGGGGAAGGGGCAGCGGTACTCCCCGTGACTGAAGGCGAGATGCGACCCGTTGGCCGCGTGGTGCCCGCCGCCGGACGTGATCTCCTGCCGTATCAGCGGGTCGGTGTTGGCCGCGCCCAGGCCGAGGAGGAGCATGTCCCCGGCGCGGATGGTCCGGCCGCCGAGCTGGGTGTCACGGACCGCCCAGCGTCCGGCGAGGATCTGGGTGGGGCTCTCCTCCCAGAGGACCTCGTTCATCGCGTCGCCGACGCTGCGCCGTCCACCGGTGAGGGAGTCGGCGAACTGGTCCTCGGTGAGCATGAGCCGCAGGGAGTTGCTGATCCAGTCGGCCGTCGTGAGGTGCCCGGCGGCTGTGACGGCCATCAGGTCGAGGGCGTACTCCTCGTCCGTGAAGGGCTCGGGGTCGGCGAGCATCCGGGAGGTCACGTCGTCGCCGGGCGTCTCCCGCTTGGCCGCCACCAGCCGCCGCATGTGCGCGCCGAAGCGCCCGTACGCCTCGTGGGCGCCCGGACCTCCGTCGGCCAGGTCCTTCAGGACCCGCGCGATGTCCGCCCCCTCCGCGTCGGGGAACCCGACGAGACGGGCGAGGACGAGTACGGGCAGCGGCTCGGCGAACTCGGCGACGAGATCGGCCGTGCCCCGTGCGCAGATGCTGTCGACGAGCCTGTCGGCCAGTTGCTCGCAGTGCTCGCGGATCTCGAACGGGTCCACCGCCTCCAGCGCGGGTACCACCATCTCGGAGTGCCGCCGGTGCTCGGCACCCGCGGTGAAGTAGATGGAGGGCATGGGGCGGCCGACCATGGGGAGCAGCGGCCAGTCCGCGGGTATGTGCTCCCACTGGTTCCAGAGGCCGACGTCCCTCGGGAAGAGTTCACCGTCGCTGGTGACCTGGTGGAGCTCGCGGTACCCGACGATCAGCCAGGCGGGGAAGCCGCCGGGGAGTTCCACGGGCACCACGGGCCCGTAGGAGTGCCGCATGCTCCGGTACAGGGCCTGCGGTTCGGTCCGGAAGGCGGGCCCGCCGAGCGGCACGGGCGTGGTGGCGGCGTGGGCGGGGCAGCCGCCGGATGCGGGCGCGCCGGATAAGAAGGGGGTCGTCATCGTACGGACTCCTGGGAGACGGCTTCGCGCGTTGCGGCCATACGATCAACGCGGCACCACTATAGGGAGATCGGGTGAAGCTTCGGGGAGTGATCGCGACACCGGCGACCATGGAAAAGGTGATGCCGGAACCCGGCACACGCCCCTACGCTCGGCCCCATGCGCCACGGCCCCTCTCTGCTGAACGTGATGGACGTCGAAGCCACCTGCTGGGACGGGCAACCGCCGCCCGGCTCCGTGAACGAGATCATCGAGATCGGTCTCACCGTCGTCGACCTGTCGGCGGGGCGCCGCTCGTCCCGCCACCGCGTCCTGGTCCGCCCCGCCCGTTCGGCGGTGAGCGGCTTCTGCACCGAACTGACCGGACTGACCCAGGCCGAGGTGGACCGGGGGGTCACCTTCGCGGAGGCGTGCCGGATCCTCGTCGAGGAGTACGGGGCCGGGGAGCGCCCCTGGGCGAGCTGGGGCGACTACGACCGGCGGCAGTTCGCCCGGCAGAGCCGGGCCGACGGGGTGGCCTACCCGTTCGGTTTCCCGACGGAGCGCACGCACACCAACGCCAAGGCCGTCTTCGCCGAGTCCTACGGGCTGCGCAGGAAGCCGGGCATGGACCAGGCCTTGCGCATCGCCGGACTGCCGCTGGAGGGCCGCCATCACCGCGGCGAGGACGACGCGTGGAACATCGCCGCGCTCGTGCTGGATCTGGTGGGCCGCGGGGCGTGGCCCGCGGCGGCGGTCCCGCCCGGCGCCGCCATGTGACGGGTGGCGCGGAGCTCGGTCATCAAGGATCACGGCGCGGCCCTTAGGCTCGTCCGGTGCGCAGAGATCACGATGACGAGCCCGTCTTCCGACGCTCGGAGTGGGGAACCACCCGATACGTCTACAACCCACGCAATCCGATCGGCCTCGGACTCATCATCGGCTCGCTGGTGTTCGCGGTGGTGGCCCTCTACTCCCTCCACGCGAGCTCGTCATGGAGCGAGGGCGAACTGCGCGACGCGGTCCACTCCGCGGCCCGGACCCTGGAGGCCGAGGACCAGACGTTCGCCTCCTGGACCGGCGGCTACCGGAGCATGATCCGTGACGCGATCGAGGACAGCGGTGAGGGCCCCTCGAGCGGTGGCCCGGTGAGCGTCTCCGAGGTGGACGACACCTACGACCGGGACGCCCCGGCGGGGGTGGACCGTTTCGAGGTCGGCTCCGAGGACGTCGACACCGTCTACTGCGTCGGCGTGTCCCCGCCGGAGCCCGAGCCCACGCTGGACAAGGTCGAGCTGGATCTCGCCGTCAGCGTGGACGAGGGGCGCTGCGAGTAGCGCGGCGGCGGCCCGGATCCCGGGACGCCCCGGCGCGAGTCACCGGTCTACGGATGCGCCTCGACGGGAGCCGCCTCGGCGCGGGCCCGTCGCGCGGACACGGGCAGGAACCTGCGTACGGTCAGGAGCAGCCCGACGTTGAGGACGACCTCCCCCGCGTTGCCGAGCACGGGCACCTGTACGGCCGCTCCGGAGACCGTGACCATCACGGCGGCGGTGACCGCCAGCCAGACGAACCCGGTACTCCGCCACACCACGATCCCGGCGGAGAGGACCACCAGACCCGTGACGATGGCCGGCAGTGGGCCTGTCGGCGACGCCGCGTCGTTCACGTAGCGCAGGGTGTCCGCCCAGCGCTCCGCACGCAGCGTCAGGCCGAGGATGTCGTGGAGCACGCCCGCTGCCACCAGGAGGACCGTGAGGCCGACGGCGGCGCCGCGCGCTCCCCTACCCTTCGCCCGGTGCAGCCCCGCGTGTTCCGCCGCGGACAACGACCAGAGCACGAGGAGGGGCGTCAGCAGCGCGTGCGCCACGAAGCGGGGGGCGCTCAGCGACTCCAGCAGGGGCCCGGCCCCCACCGAACTCCCCAGAGCGATCACGCCGTTGTCCCAGACCAACGCCGCACACACCAGCGTCGGCACGGCGACCAACAGCCCTGGCGCCGCACGCCAGTGGCGCCCCACGGCCACCGCCAGGCACAACTGCGCGACCGCGAGCACGGCGAACACCGACGAGATCACTCGGGACTCCCTCTGACCTGTACCTTGCACCTCTACATGTATTTCAACAATCAAGATACTTGCCGGTCAAGGAGTTCACTCGGGCAGGGTTGCCTAGCGGCGCGACGTGTGCGCCCGCGTCAGCTCATCCGGTCATTCGGTCATCCGGGGAGGAACGCCCTGGCCGCCGCCGCCCCGGCATCCGCGTCCCAGCCGGCGGGAACGACGGCAGCCACCGCGGCCGCGTCGAGGGCGGCGTCGGCGGCGATCAGCGCGTCGACGGAATCCGTGGACGGTTCACGGCTCTCCGCACCGGCCGTTCCCCTGATGACGGCGACGACCGCTTCACGGGTCCACCCGACGCTGAGCGCCGGCAGTCGCAAGGCCGTGAACCCGTCCTCGGCGTCGTAGTCCGCACGCTTCCAGGCGCCGCCGTCGAAGCCGTACACGAACCCGAGGAAGAGCTGCGCCTCGCGCACGCGGCGCACCGGCGGCTCCCACCAGCCGGGCGCTCCGGCGAGCAGGTCCGTCCCGGGCTCCTCGAAGAAGTCGGACGCCTCCGCGTAGAACGTCCTGGATTCGTTCCGGTCCTGCCCGAGCAGCACCGCCCGCCCCGCGTCCAGGTGGTGCAGCTCGGCCCAGCTGCCGTGCCCGTCGTCGTAGTGCCACAGCGACGAACTCCCTTGGCACTGATCGCCGTTCCCCGCAGCGGCCTGTACAGCGGCGAGGGCCGCCCAGCGTCCTCGCAGCGCCGTCGGGTCGGGAAGGTCGAGCTGTACCAGGGCCATGGCCGGATCCTCACGGTGGGCGAACGACGGTCAGCCCGTCGAGTGCCCGCAGTCGGTCGCCGTCACGCTGCCGCACCCCACCCGGAGGGCGACGACGGCACCCGGCCAGGGCGCCGGACCGTATTCGTCCCAGGAGAATCGGCCGACCGACGTCTCATCCCCCGCCAACGGGGGTACGAGGTCAAGCATGGCTCTCGTGAAGCGTGTTGCTCTCGCTCCCCGTGCACTGCGGCAGCTGCGGCGCGTCCGCTCGGTGTACCTGGCAGGCGTGCTCCTGTCCGTCCTCGGTCTTCTCTCCTACGACAATTCGGCGGCGGGAGGACGCCAGGCTGTGATCGCGGGCGTCTTCCTGCTGGTGTTCGCCGCCCTTCTCACGCTGACCGCGGTGCAACTGTGGCGGCACGGGCGGACCAAGCACTGCAGTACGGCGAAGAGGCTCACCCGGATCGTCTGAGGGGCATACGCACGGCTGACCCCGCCTCACTGCGCGGGGTCCGTCAGCTGCCGCCCCCCGACAACTTCGCCAGGCGCTCAGCTCGCGCCGCTTCATTGGCCTCCCGCCGTGCGTGCCGGTCGCACGGGCTCACCGATCCCGTGCCGCGGAAGTCGCCGCCTGCACGGCCGTGGGCTTCGCCCGGCGTCGATGTACCCTGCTGGATCATGCGCATACCAGCACGTGGGTCAGTCGTGGGCGTCGCCGCTCTCGCCGTTGTACTTCTGGCCTCGGCCACCGGTTGTTCTGCCGGTTCCGACGACGGTGACAGCGGCTCCGAGCTACTCACGGGGCTCGGACACCTGGCCGGCGACACCGGCACGAAGCAGGTGACCTTCCTCGACGCGGCCGACGTCCGGAAGCTGAGCAAGGGTGACGCGGAGAGGTTCGCCTGGATCTCGCAGCCGGCGAGCCTGCTGCTGGACACCTCCCGGCCGGGCCCGTTGGGGCAGAAGTTCAGGTCGGACCAGATCGACAGCGCGGTCGACACTCCCGAGGGAGGTCACTGGGAGGGGTCCTTCGACACGACCGCCATCACCAAGTCGCTGAAGTCCGAGGGCTACACGCGGAGCGAGAAGGACGGGCGGGAGGTCTGGACGCACGCGAAGCCGGAGGTCACCCTCCAGGTCTCGGACGACCAGATCTCCTACTCGATCCAGGACTCCGCCCCTCTCGCGGCGGTCAGCCCGAAGGAAGGCTCCTCCCTGGCCGACAGGAAGGAGTTCCGGCGCGCGGCAGAGTGCTTGGGCGACGTCTACCGTGCGGACTTCAACCCGTCCGGCTCCACCGGCCCGGTTCGCCTGTCCGCTGTGGGCCAGCAGGCGGAGACTGCGGCGAAGAACACCGAGGTGCTCTGCTTCGTGGTCGAGGACGAGGCCGCGGCCAGGAAGCTGGAGACCGAGCTGCGGACGGTGGTGAGCGACAAGTCACCGAAGTTCGACGGCACGAAGGTGACCGTGGAGAAGGGCGACCAGCCCGTGGTACGGGCCGTGGTCCCGGACACGGCCACCCAACGGCCGGGCCGGCTGGTCATCAGTGACATGGAGCTGTGGATGGCAGCCGCGAACTGACGAGGTGCGCCCCCTCGGCGTCGGGCCTCATCCGCAGCCCGGCCATCGCTCATGACTGGCACTGCGGGTTGAGCGCCCAGACGTAGAGGGCGTTCGCTTCCTGGTTGAGGAGGAAGTGCGGCGCTCCCTCGGCCGCCCCGTCCTCCAGAGCGGTGTCCCGAGTCCAGCCGTGCGCCTTGCCGAGCGTGGGAGACAGCTCCTCCGGCACGGACGCGCCGGAGGGCTCGGGTTCCCAGGACCCTCCGGCGCTCAACCGCGCCGCTTCCCCGTCGACGAGCCAGATGACACCCTCCAGTTGGTGGTCGGTGGGGCCGGGCGCTCTTCCGTCCACGATCCCCAGCGTCCGGACGCGCCAGCGGACCCTCTCCGGCTTCCCCGGCAACTCCACGCATGTGGCCAGTCGGGAGGCGTCGGTGCGTACCTCGGGCGCACCCGCCGATGTCGTCGGCTCCCCCGGCCGCGCACTCGCCGTGCAGCCGACCGCCGTCGCGACGAGGAGCGCCGCCGCCCCCGCACCGCTCAGCTTCCGCACCACGCTCATCGACGTCCTCCCCCGCGATCGAGACCCTTTGCCGCCGTCAGGAACGATATCGAGGGGCCGGTGTGTCAGACCCCCGGCCTACAGTTCGCCCATGGACATGAACGACCCGCAAGAGGTAGGTATCGCCTTCGCCGAAGCCGTCTACGGCTTCACCGTGAGCGAGGGCCCGCCCGACCCCGACTCCGCGCTGGGCCGCGTGCGGGCGTTCACCGCGAGATACGGAGAGGAGGCGCTCAGACCGGAGCACTTCACAGCCGCGCGTGAGGGCCGCCCCTTGCTGCCGTGAAGGGGCGTTCCTGAAGCGCGCACCCACGAAGATCAGCCCTGTGCCGGGGCGGGCCGCCCCGGCAGAGCCGTCTCTACACGAACGCCCAGTTCCTCTTCACCCGCGCGAGCTTGACGAAGCGTCCTGTCTCCGTCACCCACGGATGCGGTGTCCTGAACCGTGTCAGGTCTTCCATGGACACGACCACCGCGTCGAGCTGCCGCGCGACATTCAGGGCCGCCTGCGGTGAGGCGGTGGCTGGAGCGGTGACGATCAGACCCGAGGAATGACGTCTGTAACCCCCGCCCAGCACTGGCGGCAGGAGACCTGAGGCAGCGCGCCACTCGTCGTCCTGAACCGGACCAGCCGGTCAGCCGACCCGCTTCCACTCCTGACAGCGGGTGGACTTGAAAACTTCGCCCTTGTTGACCGTGACCCGGCCGCTGCCGTCGAGGTTGCCGTTGGCGATGATCGCGTCGAACTCGCCGCTGGCGTTGCTCGCCCGCTCCCAGTAGCACCCGAAGCCCCCGTCGGGGCCCGCAGTCTTGTAGGTCCCCGCCTTCATGTCCTCCCCCACCAGGTACTCTCCGTCCCCTTCGACCGTGGTCGGCGGACCCTTGGGCTTCGGCGGCTTGGGCGGCGGAGCCGTGATCGTCGCGGTCTTCGTCACGGTGACCTTCGGCCCCGGCACTTCGACCTCCTTGGTGACGGTCTTGGTGACGGTCACCTTCGGAGCGGGTCCTGCGGAGTCCGTGGCCTGGGCCTGGTCGTCCGAGATGCCGATCCCGACGCCGAGGAAGAGGGCGACGAGACCGACCGCCCCGTGGGTGAGCCATCTCCTGCTCTGTGACGGCTTACCGGGAACAGGCGGCGGAGGCATGAACGCGCCCGGGAACGTGCCATGCGGCGGCGGCGGGCCGGGCCGAGTCGGATACGCACCGAAGGGAGGCGGGGTGGCGGGACGAGCCGGGCCGGGCTGCTGCGGGCTGTCGGGATTCATCGTGCGGTCTCCTGATCGTGAAAGTGCGTCGGCATCGGTGGGTGGGTGACGAAGAGGCCGGTCACTGCCCCCGGATGCGCCGCCCCGCCTCCGTGCCCGGGTAGAGCATCGCGTCGGCGACACGGCCGCCGGAGTCCTTCACGCCGCCGCTGAAGTTGAGCCGACCGGTCGCCCCGGCCTTCGCGGCCACGCCGTCCCAGTAGCGCGCCTCCCGCTCCCACCGGATGTCGGCGAGGAGTCGCTGCAGCGCATCGGTGCTCAGCGCGTTCGCCGGGTCGGCCCACGGCGTCGTGTGGTGGACGGCGATCCCCAGCCCGGCGAGCACGGCGGGTGCGGTGAGGGCGCTGCGCGAGACGAAGTGGGAGCTGTGCTCGGCGATGAGCCGGGCGAGCAGCGGTACGACGTGTCCCTCGACCTGACCGGCGTCGGAGCCGGCGGGCAGCTCGTCCTCCTGGACGGTCTCCGCGGACCGGGAGAGTCCGTTGCGCCCGTAGATCGCCGTGATGACCAGGGCCCGCAGCGCGGAGAGAGTGATCACCTCGGGGTCGCTCTTGCCGACCTGCCGCTTGCTGGCATTGACGAGCTTGGTGAACGGTACGAGCTTGCCGTCCACGTCCACCTTGACGGCGTCGGCGACGCGGTGCGCGAGGCGGGTGGCGAAGTCCCGCTGGTCCATGGACATCGCCAGGTTCTTCGCGACGGCCACGCCCTGGACGTTGCGGTCGTAGAAGATCTGCCGCGCGTCGGCGACGCTGAGGTCGACGTACAGCTCGAACGGCACGCGGATCGTCGCGAGTTCGGCGTAGGTGAGCCCGAAGTGCTCCGGGTCGTCGTACAGCTCGTGCCAGGCGGTCGTCTGGGTCTCGCCGTCGATCGCGACGACCGAGGTGCCGGGCGTGATGGTCAGGGTCCGCAGTCCGGTGCCGGGCAGCAGTTCGTCGCTGAGCGCGGCGAGGGGTCCGGCGTGCCAGAAGGTGATCGGCGGCGTGGACCAGCCGGCGCCCAGCTCCCCCTTGACGCCGTCGGCGATGTACTCGGCGTACGAGCCGACGTTCTTCCCCTTCTGCGTGGACTTCAGCGCCCGCTGCACGAGCGACCGCAGTTCGGCGTGACGGCGCACCGCACCGGAGGCGGCCTTGAGCGTCTTCGTGTCCTCCTCGCGGCGGGGCGAGGGAACGAGCTGGACGAGCGTCGGGACGGACATGGTCCCGATCACGGCATCCGCCCGGAAGGGCATGACGGTGAGCTGGGTGCCTTCGACGACAGCGGTCGGCATGGTGATGCGCATAGCGATTCCCCCCACGGGATCGGCGAGTTCCTCGGACCCCCCTCGGGCCGAGCACCTTCACTTGGAAGCAACACCAGAGAAGCATCACCGTGAAAGCATTGTCAAACGGCTTGACGCGTTTGACCGACGGTGTAAGTTGTGAGCTGTCAGCTACCGAGAGGCCCAGGACTCCCGCCATGCCCCAGCCACCCGCCCAGGTGACCGCCGCCGAGATCTCACGCATCGCCGGAGTCACGCGCGCCACCGTCAGCAACTGGCGCCGTCGGCACGACGACTTCCCCGCGCCGTCCGGGGGCACCGACAGCAGCCCTCTCTACGACCTGGTGGACGTGCAGAAGTGGCTCGGCGCCCGGGGCCACGCCTCGACGGCCGACCCCGCGGAGGAGCTGCGCACCACGCTGCGGCTGCACCCCGGGGGTGGCGGCACGACCGGCGCCCTGCTTCCTCTGGCACTGGCCACGGCCCGGCGCACTCCCGAGGAGCTCAGCACGCTGGCCGGCCTGTCCGACGCCGAGCTCGTCGCCTGCGCCGACAGGGCGGTGGCCGACCTCGCGGAGCTGGTCCCCGGCGCGGAGGCCGTCCACTTCGCGGCGCATGACGTCGATGTCCTGCGGGCGCTGCTGCGCTGCGTACAGGACGACGCGAGCGGCGAGGCGGCGCTGGCCGTGCTGGCGGAGCGGGAGCTGGAGGACAGCGCCGCGAGCGGCACCTACCGCACCCCGGTGCAGCTCGCCGACCTCGTCGCCCGCTTGGTGCCCGGACCGTGTGCACAGGTCCTGGACCCGGCATGCGGCAGCGGCTCCCTGCTCTCGGCCGCCGCCCGGCGGGGCGCGACGGTGCTGTACGGCCAGGACAGCGTGACCGTGCAGGCGCAGCGCAGTGCGGTGAGCCTGCTGCTGGCGGCCGCGGACGCGGACATCACGGTGCGTGCGGGAGACAGTCTCCGCGCGGACGCGTTCGACGGGGTCATCGTCGACGCCGTCCTCTGCAACCCGCCCTACGGCGACCGCGACTGGGGCCACGACGAGCTGGCGTACGACGCCCGCTGGGCGTACGGCGTACCGCCGCGCGCCGAGTCCGAGCTCGCCTGGGTCCAGCACGCGCTGTCCCATCTGGTGCCGGGCGGCCACGCCGTCCTGCTCCTCCCCCCGGCCACCGCCTCCCGCGCCTCGGGCCGCCGGGTCCGCATGGAGCTGGTCCGCAGCGGCGCCCTGCGCGCGGTGGTGGCCCTGCCTCCGGGGGCCGCGGCGCCGTTCCATGTGGGGCTCCAGATCTGGGTGCTGCGCCGTCCCGAGCCGGCGGGCCCCGCACATACGTCGGTCCTGTTCGTCGACACGTCCGAGGCGGCGGGAGCGGGCGCCGACACGGCGACCGGCCCGGGCACGGGCACACGCGCGGGCGGCACCGCCTCCGGTACGCGCACCGGCCGCACCCCGCTGAACTGGACGGCTCTCACCGAGACGGCGCTCACCCAGTGGTCGGCCTTCGTGAAGGACCCGGACGCGTACGCCGACGAGCCGGGCACCGCCCGCGCGGTCCCGGTGGTCGACCTCCTGGACGACGTCGTGGACCTCTCCCCCGCCCGCCATGTACGCGCCTCGCGCACGGACATCGCCCCGGCGGAACTGGCCAGGGAGGCGGACGAGGTACGCCGACGGCTCGTTGCCGGTGCCAAGTCACTGGGCAGGGCGGCTGGTTACGACGACTGGAGCGCGGCCGGTCCCGCCCCGCGCGTGTGGCGCACGGCCACGGCGTCGGACCTGTCCCGGGGTGGTGCGCTCACGTTGCTGCGCACGGCGCCGGACTCCAAGGGCTCCGCCGGTGCGGCACCGGTGACCGCCGTACTCACCGGCCTGGACATCGCGCGCGGTACGGCCCCATCGGGTGACCCGAGCGGGCTGCGGGCCGACGGGGCACCGGTGATCGCGGCGGGCGACGTGCTCGTACGGGCGGTCGCGGGCGGGGGCGGCGCGATGGCCCGCGTGGCGGACGACGCGGATTCCGGGGCACTGCTCGGCCACCAGGTCCACCTGTTCCGGCCGGATCCGGCAAGGCTCGATCCGTGGTTCCTGGCCGGCTTCCTGGGCGCGGAGGAGAACATCGCGAGCGCGTCGACGGGCAGCACGGTGCTTCACGTCAGCCCGGGCCGACTGCGCGTCCCGCTGCTGCCGCTGGAGGAGCAGAGACGCTACGGCGAGGCGTTCCGCCGGGTCCACGCCCTGAGAACCGAGGCCGCGCGCGCCACGGAACTGGCCGAGGAGACCGCCCGGCTGCTGGTCGGCGGACTGACGGGGGGCGGGCTGGTCCCGTCAGCCCCGGCGGCGGCCGACAGCGGGGCCGCCGCGGAATCGGCCTGAACCAGCACTACGGCCTTCACACAACCACCACACTTGCCAGTACCCGCTCCGGTAGGCCGGAGAGCGGGGGGTCCGAAAGGAAACCGGGGAATCCCTTGAACAGCAGCAAGCACACGGAGCTGGCGAACCACGCCTGGTCCGTCGCCGACCTTCTGCGCGGCGATTACAAGCAGTCCGACTACGGAAAGGTCATCCTTCCGTTCACGGTGCTGCGCCGCCTGGAATGCGTGTTGGAGCCGACGCGGGAGAAGGTCGCGGAGGCTGTCGTCCGGTGCAAGGAACAGGACCTCGACACGGATTACTTCCTTCCGCGGGCGTCGGGCCACTCCTTCTACAACACGAGCAGCCTGACGCTGAAGAAGATCGCCGGTGACCCGGACAACGCCGCCACGAACCTCCAGATCTACATCGGCGCCTTCTCGCCCAACGCCCGCGAGGTGCTGGAGAAGTACGAGTTCGCCCAGCAGATCCGCAAGCTCGACAGCGCGAACCTGCTCTACCAGGTCATGGGGAAGTTCACGGACCTGGACCTGCGCGCCGAGGTCGTCTCCAACCACAACATGGGGTACATCTTCGAGGAGCTGATCCGTCGCTTCTCCGAGCAGTCGAACGAGACCGCGGGTGAGCACTTCACCCCGCGCGAGGTCATCAAGCTGATGGTCAGCCTGCTGATCGCCCCGGACGGCGACGCACTGAGCCTGCCGGGAGTCGTACGCACGGTCATGGACCCGGCCTGCGGCACCGGCGGCATGCTCAGCGCTGCCGAGGACTACATCAAGGCGTACAACGAGGACGCCACAGTCGAGGTGAGCGGCCAGGAACTCAACCCGGAGTCCTGGGCGATCTGCCGGTCCGACCTGATGATCAAGGGGCAGGAACCGGAGAACATCGCGTTCGGCAACTCCTTCTCGGACGACGGTCACAAGCGGGAGAAGTTCGACTACCTGCTGGCCAACCCGCCGTTCGGCGTGGAGTGGAAGAAGGTCAAGGAGGAGGTCGAGTACGAGCACAACAACCTCGGCGACTCCGGCCGCTTCGGCGCGGGTCTGCCCCGTATCAACGACGGCTCGCTGCTCTTTCTCCAGCACATGATCTCGAAGATGAAGCCGGTGGACGTGAACGGCGGGGGCGGCTCGCGCGTCGCGATCGTCTTCAACGGTTCCCCGCTCTTCACCGGCGCGGCCGGCTCGGGTGAGTCGGAGATCCGCCGCTGGATCCTGGAGAACGACTGGCTTGAGGCGATCGTCGCCCTGCCGGACCAGCTCTTCTACAACACGGGCATCTCCACCTACTTCTGGATCCTGACGAACCGCAAGGACGCCCAGCACAAGGGCAAGGTCGTCCTGCTGGACGCGCGCGACCAGTGGGTGAAGATGCGAAAGTCGCTGGGCGACAAGCGCAAGGAACTGGGCGACGGGACGGGCGGCAAGCCGAACCACATCGGCGACATCACCCGCCTGTACGGGGAAGCCGTGACGGCCGCGGCGAACCCGGAGCACCCGCTGCACGCCAAGGTGAAGGTGTTCGACAACACGGCCTTCGGCTACCAGCGGATCACGGTGGAGCGGCCGTTGAAGCTTCGGTTCGAGCTGACGGAGGAGACGCTGGCGGCGCTGCTGGCGTCAAAGCCGGTGCAGAAGTGGGCGGAGGAACGCTTCCTGCCGCGTGAGCCGGAGCTGGCGGCGAAGGCGAAAGCGCGCCGAAAGCTGACGGACGAGGAGCAGGCGCAGTACCAGAAGCTGGCGGACGCCGAGGCGCAGGTGCTGGGGGACGCATTGAGCCCGCTGCTGGGCAGCGAGTGGGCCACCAAGTCCGAGGCGCAGGTGGCGGTACGGAACGCCATGGCGGAAGCCGGTGTCCAGGGCCCGACGGGCGCACCGTTCACGAAGGCGCTGCGGGACACGGTGGGGATCCGGGACCCGGAGGGCGAAGTGCAGCTGCTCAAGGGTGGGGAAAAGGAGCCCGACGGTGAGCTGCGGGATTACGAAAGCGTGCCGCTGGGCGAGGACGTCGAGGAGTACCTGAAGCGGGAGGTACACCCACATGTGCCCGACGCGTGGGTCGACCACACGAAGATGAGGGTGGGGTACGAGATCCCGTTCACGAGGCACTTCTACGTGTATGAGCCGCCGCGATCGTTGGCGGAGATCGATTCCGACCTTAAGGCGCTTGAGGCGGAAATTCAGGCTCTGCTCAACGAGGTGACAGAGTGAACTGGCCGGTTCTACCACTAAAACGATTGGTTGACCCTGCCCGCCCCGTCACATATGGAATTGTCCAGGCAGGTCCTGACACACCTGGCGGCATCCCCTACATTCGCCCAGCGGACATGACCGCCGGGTTCGGCGTCACGGACCGATCCAAGCTCCTTCGGACGACGCCAGAGATTGCGTCCTCGTATCGCCGGTCCACGGTAACGACGGGTGATCTCGTCGTATCCATCGGGCCGTCATTCGGAAAGGTAATGATCGTCCCTGGAGAGCTAGACGGGGCCAATCTTACTCAGGGAACCGCACGAGTAGCCGCTGCGGAAGGCACCAACGCACAATTCCTCTACTGGGCACTTCAATCAACTGTCACCCGCCAGTTCTGGGCGTCTAGTGTAAGCGGTGCAACCTTCCGTGCCCTGAATCTCGAGCCACTGTCCCGAACTCCCGTCACTCACGCGCCACTCAAGGAGCAGCTCCGCATCGCCGATTTTCTCAATGTTGAGATCGCTCGCATAGATCAGTTGGCGACAACTCGCAACAGCCAAGCCTCCGCGCTAGACGAGCGTGAACTGGCAGTGATCGGCGATATGCTGTCCGGCAAGGCAACCCGAGACAATGGAAAGCCGACAGGTTGGCGTTGGCTGCCGTACGTTCCAGCTAGCTGGAAAATCGGTCCCGTGTATGCATACTACCGCACCGAACTTGGCAAGATGCTAAACGCGGATCGCGCATCCGGTGACCGACAACGATCGTATTTGAGAAATGCTAACGTGCATTGGTATAAAATTACCACAGCCGACATGGCCACAATGCATTTCGACCCATCTGAGACGCAACGTTATTCCGTGCGAGCTGGCGACCTGCTGGTTTGCGAAGGCGGAGCAGGTGTCGCAGAAGCCGCAGTGTGGGATGGCCGGATCGAGGACTGCTACTTCCAGAAGTCACTGCACCGGGTGAGGAAAGATGGACCCCTACCTGTCGAATGGTTGATGTTCTGGCTTCGGCTCGCTAAATCATGCGGAGTGTTCGAGGCTGATGGCAACATCTCGACCATTCCGCACCTCACGGGAGAACAGCTGAGGGAATACAGGATTCCTATCCCCGATGATGCCCAGGACCGAGTAGAAAAAATCAACCGGGCACTTGCTGTGATGGGAAGCGCACGCGCTCGCCTAAAACAAGCTCAAGGCCTGCTCGCCGAACGCCGCCAAGCCCTCATCACCGCCGCCGTAACGGGCGAGTTCGACGTCTCCACCGCCAGTGGCCGCAACGTAACGGACGGAGTGCACGCGTGAGCCCCATCCACGACGAGTCCGCCTTCGGCACCGCCATCGTCGCCGCCATGAGCGAGCGCGGATGGCGCGAGGCCCACCCCGGGGACTACCAGGCCGACCTCGGCCTCGACACCAACGAGCTGTTCACGTTTCTCGGCGAGAGCCAGCCCCGCGAGTGGGACGAGCTCCTCGCCGTCTACGGCAACGACCCCAACGCCGCCCAGCGCGGCTTCGCCCAGCGCCTCGACAAGGCCATCAGCGACGACGGCCTCCTCCACGTCCTCCGCAACGGCGTCAAGGACCGGGGCGTCCGCCTCCGCGTGGCCTACTTCAAGCCGAACCTCGTCGCCGACGACTCCGTCCTCGACGGCTACCGCGCCAACCGCCTCACCGTCGTACGCGAGCTCGTCTACGCCACCAAGCAGGCCGACTGGGGCAACAAGCTCGACCTGACTCTGTTCCTCAACGGCATCCCCGTCGCCACCGCCGAGCTGAAGAACCCGCTCACGCGGCAGGGCGTCGAGCACGCCAAGGAGCAGTACCGCACCGACCGCGACCCCACCGAGCTGATCTTCACCCGCCGCGTCATCGCCAACTTCGCCGTCGACCCGGACCTCGTCTTCGTCGCCACCCAGCTCCGGGGCAAGAACACCCGCTTCCTGCCCTTCAACACCGGCTCCAACGGCGCCGGCCTGCCCGGAGGTGCCGGAAACCCGGCCCCCACCGCGTACGGCACGTACGCCACCTCCTACCTGTGGGAGCAGGTCTGGGCGCGGGACAACTGGCTGGACCTGCTCCAGCGGTACGTGCACCAGCAGAAGAACAAAACTCCCGGTGGCGGCACCACGAAGTCGACGATCTTCCCGCGCTTCCACCAGTGGGACGTGGTTAAGAAGCTCACCACTCACGCAGCGACCTTCGGCGTGGGCCAGAACTACCTCGTGATGGCCTCCGCCGGCTCCGGCAAGTCGAACACTATCGGCTGGCTCGCCCACCGTCTGAGTGACCTCCACGCCGACACCGACCCCCGGACGCTCGACCCGGATGCGCTGTCCTCCGGCCGGATCAAGCCGGGCGTACCGGTCTTCGACAAGGTCATCGTCATCACGGACCGCCGCAACCTCGACGCCCAGCTCCGCGAGACGGTGGGCAGCTTCTCGCAGACCGAGGGCCTGGTCGTGAAGGTGGACGAGAAGCACGGCTCGAAGAGCGAGCAGCTCGCCCGCGCGCTGTCACGGGACACGGGCAAGATCGTCACGGTCACCCTGCACTCGTTCCCGGCCCTGCTGGACTACATCCAGCGCAACCCGACCAAGATCGAGGGCACCAGCTTCGCCATCATTGTGGACGAGGCGCACTCCTCCCAGTCGGGCGACGCCGCCACCGCCGTCCGCGCGGCCCTGCGTGACCTCGGTCTGGACTCCGACTCTGAGGACCAGGGTGCGATCACCGTCACGCTCGACGAGAAGCTGAAGAAGAAGGCCGCGGAGCGCTCACAGGCCGCGAACCTCTCCTACTTCGCGTTCACCGCCACCCCGAAGGCGAAGACGCTCGAACTCTTCGGCACGGAAGACATCGTGGACGGCAAGGCGGCTTACCGCCCCTTCCACACGTACTCCATGCGCCAGGCCATCGAGGAAGGCTTCATCCTCGATCCGCTGCGGAACTACGTCACGTACAACACGTACTGGAAGCTGGTGAACCAGAATCCGGACGAGCGCGAGGTGGACCCCTCCAAGGCCAACAGCCTGCTCGCCCGGTACGCGCTCACCCACGAGTACACCGTCTCCCAGCACGCTCAGGTGATTGTCGAGCACTTCCTGGCGCACTCCCGCGGCCGGCTCGGTGGGCGGGCCAAGTCCATGGTGGTGACGGGTTCGCGGCAGTCGGCCGTGGAGATGGCGCGGGCGATCAAGAGCTACATCAAGGACCGGGAGTACGACACCAAGTACCCGGACCTGGGTGTCCTGGTGGCCTTCTCCGGCTCGCTCACGATCGACGACGAGGAGACGACCGAGCCGAAGGAAAACGGCGGGATCGCGGAGAGCGCGCTGCCGAAGGCGTTCGCGTACACGCGTGCAGACGACAAGGCGGTCGGCGCGGGCGGCCGGGGCCAGCAGGAGTACAAGATCCTGGTGGTCGCGGAGAAGTACCAGACCGGCTTCGACCAGCCGCTGCTGACGACCATGTACGTCAACAAGAAGCTGACCGGCATCTCCGCCGTCCAGACCCTCTCCCGGCTCAACCGCACCGCCGACCGCAAGAACCAGGCGGACCTCGCGGTCCTGGACTTCGCGAACGACGCCGAGGACATCCGGGACGCGTTCCGCCCGTACTTCGAGGAGGCCAACACCCTCCCGTCCGACCCGAATCTGCTCTACACCGCGCAGAGCCGGGTGATGTCGGCGCCGATCATCTCGGAGTCGGAGATGGACGAGTTCGCTGCGGCATACTTCGCGGCGAAGGAGAAGGCGGCCGGCTCGCAGGCCAAGTGGGAGAAGCTGCACGCGGAGCTGTACCGGCTCCTGTCCCCTGCCGTCGCCCGCTTCACCCCGCTCATGGAGAGTGAGGAGGAGGACGATGTGGAGACGGCGGAGGACTTCCGTGCGGACCTGAACGACTACGTGCGCAAGTACGGCTTCCTCGCCCAGATCGTTCCGTACCGCGACGCCGAGTTGGAACGGCTCCACCTCTACGGCCGCTACCTCCTCAACCGGCTCCCCCGCCGTGCGGACGGTGGCGTCGACATAGGCGAGATCGACCTCAGTCACCTGCGGGTGGAGAAGACCGGCGAGTACGACGTCTCCCTGACCCCCGAGGGGTCCGCCCAGCTCCCCGGCTTCGGTGACGGCACGGGTGGCGCAGCGGAGGCGGAGAAGTCGCTGCTGTCGGAGCTGATCGAGGCGTTCAACGCCAAGTTCGGCACGGACTTCACCGAGGAAGACGTCCGGAAGCCGTTCAACAAGACCACGGAAGACCCCAAGGTCCGAGCGGCGGCCGTCGTCAACGACGAGGCCAACTTCGGCAAGGTCTTCGACCGGGCCTTCGCCGACAACATGGCCGACCACATCGAGACGACCGCCGGCATAGGGCGCCAGTACTTCGGCCCCGACAAGAGCTTCCGGTCCAACCTGGACCGCAGCGCACGCCGGGCGGCGTGGCGGATGATCCGCCGCGAGGAGAACGTGGACGAGTAGGGCCTCTACGTACAGGAGCGGCCCCGCCGCAACGCCGGATCGGCGCGCGGCGGGGCCCTCTCACGTACGTCGCTTAGCCAGTGACGAGCCCCACGAAGCCAGCCCAAGCACCGGGCCCGACGGTCAGCACAGGGCCATTGGCCTGCTTCGAGTCCCGGACGAACACCTCGGCAACGGCGGCAGCCACCTCGACACACTCGCCGCCTTCAGCCCCGCTGTAGCTGCTCTTGACCCAAGCCAGCTCCTGCGTGACAGGAGCATCAGTGGTCTTCATAGCTCTCCCAGCAACTTCTCGATGAATACCAGAGACTCCTGCGGAGTCAGAGCCTGCGAACGGATGATCCCATAGCGTGCCGCCACAGAGCGCACCTCGTCGCGATCGGTCAGCAGGATGCTGCGCCCTTGTACCTCCAAGTACGCGAGTTGCTCACCGCTCCTGCGCGTGATCAAGGTGAACGGCCCATCCAGCCCCGCATTGTCTTCGCGGACAGTCGGCATGACCTGAATCTCAACGCTTCGCTGACGGCCCACGAGAAGGATCTGCTCAAGCACTCCCCGCAGCACGGGCTTTCCGCCGAATGGCCTCCGCAACACGGCTTCCTCGATCACGAAGCTGATCAGGGGAGCGGGCCACCGGTTGAGTACCTGCTGTCGAGCAATGCGAGACAACACACGCTGCTCAATGATGTCCTCGTCCAGCAGCGGCCGCCGCATCGCAAGCAGAGCACGGGTGTACTCCTCGGTTTGCAGTAGCCCAGGTACGGCACTCACTGCGTATAGGAAGAGCTCCAGCGCCTCGGCCTCCAGTCGCGCAGCATCCCGAAAGAACGCCGGATACTGCGACCGCGCCAACTCCTCCTTCAACGCCACCAGCAGTCCCCCGGCGTCCAGCACCCGGTCCGCCTTGTCGATGAACTCCGGCTGCGGAATCCGCCGCCCCTGCTCGAACGAGGCCACCGACTGCGCCGCGTACCCGACCCGCTTGCCGAACTCCACCCGGTCCAGCCCCGCCCGCACCCGCAGCAGCTTCAACTGCCGCCCGAACGCGACCGCAACTCCGTTCTCCGCCTTGCCCTCCGGCTGGGCGGAGGCACCCGACGAGCGCTCCGCACCCTCCTCCGCACCCACGCCAGCATCCATCTCGTCCTGCGTCATCCGCCACCGCCTGTCCCCGTACGCACACGCACCACGTCAGTCGCGCCCAACCGTCACACAACAGACAGCACTTCACAGCTCAACCGACAGGACGACATCACCCACGTCTGCGGCCCTCGAACCACCGCGCCCGCCTTGTCTCGTCCCACTCGGGCACCGTAACCACCGGGTCGCCCACCTGCACAGCGTTCGCCGGTAGGTCCCTCCAAAGAGTGGGTACAAGCGGGGCCGACGCTCATCCATCCCTGCCACCCGTGGATTACTCAGCCTCTGCGGTGGCGCACCGAGTCGACCCGCGAGAGGACACCCCTCATGGCCAAGACCACCCAGCTCCGCACCTACACCGTCCGCGAAGGACTGCTGGACGAGTGGGCGCAGCGGTGGAAGGCCGAGATCCTGCCGCTGCGTCTTGAGTGGGGGTTCGCGATCGGCGGTGCCTGGGTCGACCGGGAGCACAACCAGTTCGTCTGGCTGATCACCTACGAGGGCCCGGAGACGTTCGCTGAGCGCAACGCGATGTACGCGGACTCGCCGGCCCGCAAGTCGATGGACCTCGATCCGGACGACTACCTCGTCACCACCGAGGAGCGGACGGTGGAGGAGTGGTACTGAGCCGACGCGCCGTCTCCGCCCACGGGCATGGGCTTCGAGCCGCTCGTAGCCAGGGTCGGCGGACCAGATGCGGGCCGCCCGTCGAGTGGCGAGGAAGCGCCCGCCGGGGGGCCGCGCTCGCCTCTGACAGCCCTCCTCAATCAGGCATGGCCCGGGCGGGCTCGACGCTCGGGGCTGAGACGTCGAGCGTCGAGCTTCGAGGGCGGATTGGTCACCCATTAGAGGGACGCCCTACGAGGCCCGGACCCGACGCTTGAGCTTCGGGACACGAGAGCCGGGACGCGGGCTCCGGGATTCGAGCGATGTTGTCCACCCGGTAGGTGAAAGAAGGGTTTTGGGAAAACCTCCCCACCCTCCCCACCCCGTCACGGCCAGCTGATATGACTAAACGTGATGAGCTTGCAGCACGTCGTGACGACTGCTTACGGTGCCCCCAACGAAACGACCCCGACGCGGTGCAGCAAACACCAGGCCGGGGTCTCACCCCAAGATCGAAACGGACGATCTCGTGGCTATCGAGCACCCTAGCCCTGCCCTCCCCGCACCCGCATCCTCGCGCCCGTACGCGAAGGCCCGCCCCGGCTACGGCAAGCGAACCGCGTCAGGCCAACGCGCGCCCCAGGCCGATGACTTCGCCCTGATGCCGGATCGCGAGCGGTACATCGCCGGATACGTCGACCGGCTCCCCGACGGCGCGGCGATGGACATCAAGTCGCTGGCCAAACACCTGCCCCTGTACGGCCAGATGGCCGTCTCCAGCGCCCTGAAGGCCCTCGGGGTAGCGGGGCACCTGCGGCGCGTGCGCTGTCTGGCCGGTGAGCGGGACCAGGTCCGCTGGGTGTCCCGCACCTACTGGTCCCGGACCGCCCGCGACAACGAGTGGTGGGACGCCTTCCTGACCACCCAGGGCAGCGTCCCCGCACCCGAGGCGACACCCGCTCCCCTGCCGGCCGACGCCGGTCCGCAGGCCCCGGTCGCTGCGTCACCCCGGAACGCGGCCACCTCACCGGCCGCACCGCCCGAGCCCGCCCCGCGACACACCGCGGTTGCCCCCGATGCCGCCGCCGCAAGCGTGACGCACCCCGCGCCCGCGCCCCCTGCCGTGCCCGGGCAGCGCACGCACGGGGCGGCCCAGGTCGCGCTCTCTCCCGCGTACCTCGCGCTGGCCCAACTCGGCCGCGTGGACGCGCGCCTGGCCCTCTCCGCAGCCGACTGCCGCGTCCTTGAGCCCCTGGCCGCCGCCTGGTTCACGCGTGGCGTGGATGCCGACTACCTCACCCATGCCCTCACTGCGGGCCTCCCCGCACAGGTGGACTCCCCCGTGGGCTTCGTGCGCCGCCGCCTCACCGACAAGCTGCCACCGCGGCTGACCAGCAGCACCGCCCCTGCGACGGCCGCCGCCACCAGGGGGCCTCGCCTGCTGGCGGAGTGCACCGAGTGTGGCCGTCCCGGAGCGCCCGAAGCACTGCCCGACGGCCTGTGCAGGAGCTGTCGCACCGCTGCGTCGGACACCACTCCGACAGCGCCCGCAGGCCCACCGGCCGAACGCGATGTCCACGCGCTGGTCAGCCGGCTCCGCGAACTGACACGACTGCCCTGACCACAGCACCCTCGCAGACTGCGGACGGGGGATCTCAGAGGTCGCCGAGCTCGGTGGCGAGGTCCGGATCGCGCATGCCGGGGAAGGCATAGCCCTCGGCCTCGTCCCACGGGACGTCGAGGTCATCCATGTGGACGCGCCACTCCGCTTCCGGCAGAGCGCGGCGCAACTCGGAGACGGAGCCCAGCACATGGTCGAGCACCGGCAGCACCTTGCCGGGGTCGAACGGCATCTTGGTGGAACCGGCGACGACCTCGTCCGGCCGGCTGCCATCGCTGTTGTAGAGGTACAGGCTTTCCTCGTCCTCGTACGGGAAGGACGCCCTGTGAGCGGCAACGATCCGCTCGACAGCGGCCGTCTCGGCATCCGTCAGCGGTGTGGCCCGGCTCGCGCAGTAGTAGAGGGAGACGCTCATGGTCCGAGCCTACTGACGGGGTACGACAGTGCCTTCCGGCTCCGGGCAGCCGTCCCGTGGTGGGATGGTGCTGTGAGCCGGACCGCCGAAGAGACCAACCGCCGTATGCTCCGCGCGCGGGACGCGATGGACCGCGCGTACGCGCAGCGCTGGACGTGCCTGCCCTCGCCCGGATCGCCCACATCTCCCCGGCACACTTCGCCCGCACCTTCCGCGCCACCTTCGGCGAGACCCCGCACCGCTATCTGCAACGCCGCCGCGTCGAGCGGGCGATGTTCCTGCTGCGGGAGAGCGAACGAAGCGTCACGGACATCTGTTACGAGGTCGGCTTCGGCAGCACGGGCACGTTCAGCCGTACCTTCAGCGACATCGTCGGCCGGTCGCCGAGGACGTACCGCAAGGAGTCGGCGGCCGTGGACGTACCCACGTGCTTCACGAAGGCGTGGACGCGGCCGAGCGCCTGAGCCGCCTGACCGCCGACCGAGCAGTTTCGGATAAGTTTTCGCCGGTCCCGCCGACTAGCGTGATTCACATGTTCAACGCGATCACGCACTCACAGATCTACGTCCTCGACCAGGACCAGGCCCTCGATTTCTACGTCGGCAAGCTCGGCCTGGAGGTCAATGCCGATGTCGACATGGGCTTCATGCGCTGGCTCACGGTAAGCGTCCCAGGGCATCCCGACCGCCAGGTACTGCTGGAGAAGCCCGGCCCTCCGGCGATGTCCGAGGAGACGGCCGAGCAGGTCCGCGAACTGCTGACCAAGGGGGCACTGGGCAGCGCGCTCATCCTCACCACGGACGACTGCCGCAAGACGTACGAGACTTTGCTGGCCCGGGGCGTGGAGTTCACCGACGAGCCGACGGAGAGGCCGTACGGAATCGACTGCGGCCTCCGCGATCCCTTCGGCAACCACCTCCGCTTCACCCAGCTGAAGGACTGAGAACCGAAGGCGGGGGCGCTCGGACGGCGGGGGCGGTTCGACACCGGTTCCGGCCGCGCCCGCCCCAGAGGGCCGCCGCGCGCCCCCCTCCTGCGTACAGGCAGATGCACATCACGTACAGCCGTCTGGCGACAGCGCGTCACCCCTGGTCACGCTCGGCCACAGTGCATCAGCGTTGAGGCATGACCAGCAAGCAGCCACCCCTCCCCAAGCGTCCCGCGCGCACCGCACAACCCCGCTTCACCTGGCACCACTTCACGATGCGTTTCAGCTCCACCCCACGCGGCGCCCGTCTCGCCCGACGCCTGGCCGGCGAGCGTCTCGACGCCTGGGGCATCCCGTACGGGAGCGAGGCGCACGATGCGTTGCTGCTGACCGTCGCCGAGCTCAGTAGCAACGCGGTGCGCCACGGCCACGTACACGGCCGCGACTTCCGCCTCCGTCTCGTCGCCGAGGGCACGGCCATCCGCATCGAGGTCACGGACACCCGGGGCGAATGCCTCCCTACCCCCGTCGGCCCTGCCTCACCCGATCAGGAGGGCGGCCGCGGCCTCCTTTTGGTCGCCGCACTGGCCGATCGCTGGGGCTGGTATCCGTGCGTGGACGGGCCGGGCAAGACGGTCTGGGCGGTCCTCGAAGTCTCCCGGCGCCCGGAGCGACAGGATTCCAGCCAGTAGGCAGTATCACGTTGCACTTGAAAATCCACGCATGTGATGATCCTTCGTATGACCACGGGTGGGGGCGGGATACCGGAACAGCAGCGCAGGCGGTCACGGCTGGCGGACCTGGACCTTCCGGGTCCGCCTCCCCGGCGGGCACTCGCTGCAACGTCGGTCGATATCCAACAGGAGCAGTTGCGGGCGGCGCGGCGTGAGTTTGCTGTGTTGCTGGGTGAGTTTCGGCGTACGGCGGTGTTGGTGCCTCTTGATGGGGCCGGTGATCTGTGGTCGGCGGATCTGAACGGTGTGCGCTGGATCTGTGCTTTCTCGGACGAGGAGGCGCTGGCACGGTTCGCGCTGGCCCGTGGTGAGTCCGGGCGGGAGTGGGCGTATCGGACCGTTCTCGGTGCGCGGTTGCTGGATGTGATGGTGCCGATGTTGCCGGGTCCTGGCGGGGTGGCGCTGGATGCGGGCAGTACGGACGGGATGTTGTTCCCGCCGGTGGCGGGCATCGTTCCGGATGCGGTTGCGGTGGATCTCGGGGGGACGCGGTGAGCGGTGGGGAGGGGTCGGATCTTCAGGTTCCGCCGGAGGCGTTGGCGCTGATCGCGAAGGGGATCGATCTGGCGCATGCGGAGCTGAAGGAGCTCGGGTTCATCGGTGAGGCGTCGGTGGGGCGTGGTTTTTCCGATCTCGCGTTGTCGGGTCTGGAGTTGGGGCATGGCGGGCTGACGTCGGAGTTCGAGACGTTCTGCAACCGGTGGGAGTGGGGTGTGCGGGCCCTGACGCAGAAGGGCAACGGCTTCGCGCTGGGGGTGGGGCTGTCGGCGGGTTCGTATGCCGAGCAGGAGCAGTACGTCAAGGACTCGATCAAGATCGGTGTGAACTCGCTGAACGGGAATCCTCATGCATCCGAGGACGAGGTCAAGGCGATGAGCTGGGACAAGGTCAGTACGCAGTCCGCGTATGACAACCCGGACTACAGCCGCGAGTCGTGGGATGCGGCCCATGCCGAGGTGAAGCAGACCTGGAAGGACACCGCCTACGACGTGGAGGACGCCGCGCTCGATTCGATGGAGCGCAACGGGCTGCTGGCGCCGGAGGTGCGGGACGCTGCGGACGAGCGGCTCAGGGAGCAGCTTGATCCGTCGCAGGAGACGATCGATCAGGCTGAGCAGCCGCGGTGGGGGGAGAGTCGCTGATGGTGGACTGGGGGAAGTGGGGCGACGCTCTGTACGACGGTGCGGGCAACCTTGTCGACAAGGGCAAGGAGGTTCTCGGCGAGGGGATCGACAAGGGCACCGATGTGCTCGGCTCGGGCCTGGAGAAGGTCGGTGCCGATGAGTGGGCGGACAAGGTCGAGGACTGGGGCGATGAGACCGCCTCCTCCTTGGGCGCGGAGGTCGGGGAGCAGCAGCTCGGTCAGACCGAGGAAGCCGACGAGCTGATCCATGGGCGGCCGGAGAAGATCAGTGCGGCGGTGAAGAACCTCCGGGATTTTCAGAAGGCGTTCGATCTCGTCGGTGGCGGGATGAAGAAGCTCGACTCCGGTCACTGGAAGGGCGAGGCCGCCGACGCGTTCCGGGCCAAGTTCCAGACGTTGCCGACCGACTGGTTGCGGGCGGCGGATGCGTTCGAGGACGCGGCCAAGGCGCTGGAGACGTTCGCCGGGGTGGTGACCAGCGCGCAGGCCAAGGCCGGTGAGGCCATAGCCCTGTACAGGGAGGGCAAGCAGGACTACGAGACCGCGGCAGCCGCGTTCAAGGAGAAGGCGGAGGCGTACAACGCGGTCCGCAACACCGACCATCCGCTTCCGCATCCGGGGACGTTCTCCGATCCGGGTGAGGCCAAGCGCCGGCACGCGCAGGAGATCCTTCAGCGGGCCCGGCGGGCGCGTGACGACGCCGGCGAGGCCGCGAAGGGTGCGATCACGGCCGCGATGGCGCACGCTCCGAAGGAACCGACCGGGATGGACCGGGCGAAGCAGGAGCTGTTCGACTACGGGGTCGGCCAGGGTATGGAGCTGGCGCACTTCGGCGGTGGTGTCATCAAGGGCACCGCGGGGCTGGTGAACTTCGTCCGGTCGGTCAATCCGCAGGATCCGTACAACCTGACGCACCCGGCCGAGTACTACAAGGGCGTCAACATGACGCTCGCCGGCCTCACCTCCACCGTCGCCAACCCCGACCGCGCGCTGAAGAACGCCTGGGACGCGGCCAAGGGCGACCCCTCCGAATTCCTCGGCCGGCTCGTGCCCGAACTCATCGGCACCAAGGGCGGGGGCCTGATCAAGGGCGGCCTACGGGCCGGGATGAAAGACCTCGCCGAACGCCCCAAAAGTCCCAACCGCCGGGGTCACGAAGACAATCCTGACTCCCACGGGCAGCAGTGCAGCAAGGTCAAGTGCGCCGGGGATCCCATCGACGTCGCGACCGGGCGCATGCTGCTCCCGCAGACCGACATCGTGCTGCCCGGGTCGCTGCCCCTGGTCTTCGAGCGTGTCTTCGACTCCTCGCACCGGGCCGGCCGCTGGTTCGGCACCGGCTGGTCCAGCACCGTCGACCAGCGGCTGGAGATCGACGCGGAAGGCGTGGTCTTCAGCTGCAACGAAGGCAGTCTGCTCGCCTACCCGCACCCCGCACCCGGTGTTCCCGTCATGCCCACGCACGGCCGGCGCTGGCCCCTGGACCGGGTGGCCGACGGCTACACCGTCACCGACCCGGAAACCGGCCAGGTCCGGCACTTCGTCGACCAGCCCACCGGAGACCTGGCGCTCCTGGCCCAGATCGACGACCGCAACGGCCGCTGGATCGCCTTCGAGCACGACGAGGCAGGAGCCCCGGCCTCGATCGTGCACCACGGCGGCTACCACCTGAAACTCACCACCGCCGAAGGCAGGGTCACCGCCCTGCACCTGGCGGGCGCCGGCCCCGACGGCACAGACCAGGAGATCCTGCGCTACGGCTACACCGACGGCCACCTCACCACGGTCACCAACTCATCGGGCAAGCCCACGCGCTTCGACTGCGACGAACTGGGCCGCATCACCGCCTGGATGGACACCAACGGCAGCCGGTACGAATACGTCTACGACGAACACGACCGCTGCCTCTACCAGAGCGGCACCAACGGCCACCTCGAAGCCCGCTTCACCTGGGACGACACCGACCCAGACACCGGCCTACGCACGACGACCATGACCGACAGCCTCGGCCACACCACCCGATACGTGATCAACGACCGCTCCCAGGTCATCACCGAGATCAACGCCTTGGGAGCAGCCACCCAATTCGAGCACGACCGCTACCACCGGCTCCTGTCTGTCACGGACCCCCTCGGGCACATCACCCGCTCCACCTATGACGAACACGGCAATATGACCTCGGTGATCCGCCCGGACGGCCGAGAGATAACCGCCGAGTACAACACCCTGGGCCTGATGGTGCGGGGCAAGGACGTGGACGGAAGGGTCACCCGACAGACCTACGACGCGCGCGGTAACCGTACGTCGGTCATCGATGCCTCGGGTGCGTCGACGACGTACATCTACGACGAACTGGGGAACCCGGTCTCTGTGACCGACGCACTCGGTCATCGCACGACCGTACAGTGCGACGCGGCCGGCCTTCCCACCAAGATCACCGACCCGCTGGGCGCGACTACACGCTACGAACGCGATGCCTACGGCCGCCCGGCTTCCCTGGCGAATGCCCTGGGTGCAGTTACTCGGTTCACTTGGACCACGGAGGGGAGACTCGCTCATCGTATCGGTGCCGACGGCAGCGAAGAGTCCTGGACATACGACGGCGAAGGCAACTGCACCACGCACACCGACGCCACGGGCACAGTCTCCCACTTCGAATACACCCACTTTGACCTCATGGCCGCCCGCACAGGGCCAGACGGTGTGCGCTACGCATTCTCCTACGATGCCGCACTCCGCCTCATCCAGGTTGTCAACCCGGACGGGAGGTCCTGGAAGTACGGCTACGACGCGGCTGGTCGACTGATTTCCGAGACTGATTTCGACAACCGAGCACTATTGTACGAACGAGATGCAGCAGGTCGTCTCTCCGCCCGCACCGACACCCTCGGACAGAGAATCCGCTTTCGGCGGGACAAGCTTGGTCGCGTCATTTCCAAGGACGCTGCAGGGGCGGTCACCTCTTTCGAATACGACGTCTTCGATCAACTAGCCCAAGCAACTGGTCCAGATGGGACTCTCGCCCGTCTCCGTGACCGGCACGGGCACCTCATATCGGAGACTGTCAATGGCCACGTCATCTCGTACGAACATGACATTCTCGGTCGCAGAATCGGCCGCCGTACGCCAAGCGGCGTGACCAGTAGCTGGTCCTACGATGCCGCAGGAAGAAAAGTCTCCCTCACCGCCTCCGGCCATACCCTTTCCTTCGAACACGACGCAACAGGTCAGGAGACGACTCGTCATATCGGCGACAGCGTCACTCTGGCCAACGAATACGACCCGATGGGGCGCCTCACCACTCAGCACCTCACCGGACCGGGCTCCCAAAGCATCCAACGCCGTGACTTCACCTACCGCGCGGATGGTCACCTCGTAGGCCTCGTTGACCAGCTGTCCGGACGTAAAGTGTTCGACCTGGACCTGATTGGTCGCGTTACCGCCGTCCACGCCAAAAACTGGACCGAGCGCTACACCTACGACGAAGTAGGAAACCAGACTGAAGCCTTCTGGCCGTCACCGCAGTCGAGCCAAGAAGCCGTCGGAACCCGTGTCTACACCGGCACAGCCATCACTCGTGCCGGCACCATTCGCTATGAACACGACCAACTCGGCCGCATCACCGTCCGCCAGAAGACCCGTCTCTCCCGCAAACCGGACACGTGGAATTACAAATGGGACGCCGAAAACAGACTTATTTCTGCAACCACCCCCAACGGCAATCAATGGAAATACTCGTACGATCCACTGGGACGCCGCACCGCTAAAGAACAGCTGACCTCTGATGGAAGCATCGTAGAAAAAATATCGTTCACCTGGGATGGAAACACTCTGTGCGAGCAGAGCACCACCGGTGGCAACCTACCTCGACATGTAACCCTGACTTGGGATTACGACGGCTTTCGGCCTCTGACACAAACAGAACGGGTTTACTCACCGGACGCCACTCAGGACATTGTCGATGAGCGCTTCTTCGCCATTGTCACAGATCTCGTCGGCACCCCGACAGAACTCATCGACGAGTCGGGGGCTTTCTCTTGGCGCACACGCAGCACACTATGGGGCATAACTGCCTGGTCCACGGACAGCACGGCTTACACCCCGCTTCGCTTTCCCGGTCAGTACTTCGACGCCGAAACCGGTCTACACTACAACCACTTCCGCGTCTACGATCCCGAAACGGCCAGATACCTCACCAACGACCCCTTGGGGATCGCGCCAGCGCCCAACCCGTCAACATATGTATCTAATCCGCGCACTTCAACAGACCCTCTCGGCCTGTCGCCATGCCCGCCGAAGGGTGAAGCGAGTAACCCGTTCAAGAAGAGAGGGGACGCAGAGAAAGCCGCCTTCGAAGCTGCAGGCGTACCCTATGGCGAGACGCCAATCGCAGAATGGACGGTCACCGGAGATAAGAACTTGAAATACGTTCCCGGGTACACGTACGCGAAAGATCCATCCCATTGGGGAAATTTTCGGCAATTCGAGACACCTCAAGGGTCCCGAGTCGTCGTTGAACACGTTTCTGACCCGGCGGGTACGCATTTCCACGCTGGGAAACCAAAAATCGACGATACTCGCAGCTTGGTGAATTTCGGCTGGGACAATAGCAGAGTACAGCGCCCCGATGGAAAATTCGGATACCCACAGGACATGGAGCGATACGCAAAGATAAACAAGCCCGGAGGGGATCACCACTTCTTCTACGAAGAAAACTAAAACAGTACACCATTCTAAGCAATTAGGAGCAGAAATGTCAGAACACATTGCCCTGAATTGGCGGGAAAATCTACGCTCCTGCGGCTTGACCGTACTGGAGGGGGACCCCCCTAGTTCGGCACCCATGCCAGTGACAGCCATCCATTACGTGACGGGCGTGGAGGCGGAGCCAAGCAGCAGCGTTGAAAAGAGAGGGCCAGACGCCCTCGATGAAGTTTACCGTCGATGGCAGACTGAGACTTCCGGACGGCTGATCAATTCAGAAGTCGGAGAATTTTTTATTCTGCCGCCCGGAGGCGGGGGCGCCTCTGCCGGATGGATTCGGGTGCGGGATGCCACAGGAACTTCACTGCCATCCCGCATCGCAGAATTGACCGGGTCGCCAGAACTCCTGAGCTTGTCTGTGGACGGAAGTTACCTCTGCGCAATCACCGAGGAAGATGACGAATACTGGATCTTCGTTCATCGACTGGAGCAGTAATGTGCGACATCCCGGTGGTTGCTCTGATCATCCCTGAGTCTTCGAGCTCGCAACCAGGGGGTTCACCCTCTCTCCGACAGCGCCTATTGGGCTGACGTAACTTCGGGATTCTTGAAGCGTTCTCGCCGTGGAGAAATATAACTTGGGCCAGTGGGGCGGGCCGGGCCTTTATGGGCCAAAATGGTGGACTGAAGAGTCTGCAAAAAGTGGGAAAAATGGCGGCTACCAAATTCCGACCCACGAACCCTCAGGGAAGTCAATTACATACCAGGAATACGGGACCTACCATCGCCGAAAAACCATAAGCCGGGTAGTGAGCGCTGGGTGTTCGGTAGTGACGGGTCCGCCTACCACACTCCTACTCACTATCAGTCGTACATTGCGGGAAGAAGTCCCGGATAGGTAAAGTGATGAGAGAAGAGTCGCAGGGGACCCAGCTTGCCCCATGGATGCATCTGGTGACGACGGGCGGCGGTCTACGTCTTGACCAGCTCTTGCCCGCGTCGGGTCACGTCTACGTGGCTCGTCTGAATGGCCAAGACATGGCCGACGAGATGTCTACATTTGAGAATTTTTATTCCTCGCTGAGGTTCCCCGAATATTTCGGATGGAACTGGGATGCCTTTTATGATTGTCTTCGCGACCTCCAATGGCTTTCCGCGGACTACCATATTCTGATTATTGATTCCGCAGACAGTGCTCTTCGCCAGGACAGCGCTGCCCGCACAGAGTTGTTCAGATCTCTTTGGCGTGCCGGTAAGCGGTGGTCCTACACTAAGCGGCCCGAGGGTGTGACACTCAGTAGATTTTCTGTCGTCCTTTCATGTGACCAGGAGTCTGCATCCAATTTGGCGCGGGACCTAAGGCAATTTCAGAATCAGTGAGATTTTCTCGGCAGAATTTACAGCCGGGAGTTCTAATAGGGCTTGGTCATGTGCGGTTTGTGATGGCGTGTCTTCTTGATCGGTCGTGTCGTTGATCGTGTGTGCTGAGTGAGGAGTTGGCTGCGGTCCGGTGTGATCTGGAGGACTTCGCGGCGGAGATGTTCGAGCCGTTCGCGCGGGCGGATCAGCGGCGGTGGGGTGGGGTCTATCTGCGGGGCCTGCTGCTGGACGGTGGGCGCAAGTCGGTGGAGCCGATGGCCACCCGCCTGGGCGAGGACGGTAACCGGCAGGCGCTGGCCCACTTCGTTACTTCCAGTCCGTGGGATGCGGCGCATGTGCGGGCCCGGCTGGCCTGGCGCATGCAGCCGGTCGTCAAACCCACGGCGCTGGTCATCGATGACACCGGGTTCCTCAAGGACGGGGACGCTTCGGCGTGTGTGACCCGGCAGCACACCGGCACCGCGGGCAAGGTCACCAACTGCCAGGCCGGTGTCTCACTGCACCTGGCCTCCAACGGCGCCTCGGCGGCGGTGAACTGGCGTCTGTTCCTGCCCGGGAGCTGGGACCCCGCCTCGCCGAAGGCCGATCCGGCCAAAGTCGCCCGCCGTGACAAGTGCGCCATCCCCGCCGAGGTGGGCCATGTCGAGAAGTGGCAGCTGGCTGGTTGTTCTTGCGGCCGGGTGGGCGTCCTGGGCCGGGTCGGGCGGTTTTCGGTGCTTCGGCTGGGCAGGCGGCCTTCGTGCGGAGGTGCCGAAAGTCGCAGCGGACTCGTGCGGGGGTGAGTCTGTCGGGCGGGGTCGGTTTCTCCCACGGCCTGCGGAGATCGGCTGCCAGTGGGCGGGCGAGCCGGAGCTGGGTGAAAGCGGCGAGGATCAGCCAGGTCCAGCGGTCTGCGGCTTCGGGGCTGCGGATCTTCGGGTTGAACAACATGCTTGGTGGTGGCATCACTGAGCGCGAACCATCTACCAATGACGACAGTGGTGACGAGCACGGCAGTAACCGTGATCCTGCGCAGGACATCGACGACATCGTGGCGTACGCCAAGAGCCGGGGATGGCCCGTGAAGCCGGGTCAGCGCGCCCCCGCGATCGCCAACCGCCTATCGATTGACTGGCTTAGCGAGAACCTTGAGCGCCGAATCGGTGTTGAAGGGTACGCCTGGACGAGCGGGTCGTCGATGTCTCATGGCGAGCACGCTGCCGATACGGCGTCGTGGATTGAAGTTATACCCCGCGTAGGCCCTGGGTTCACCGGACCGCTGGACGGGGCAATGAAGATGGACGGGCGCAGTATTGGGTATCGCGTTTCCCAAACACCCGACAACGTGTACCGTGTGGCTACATACTGGCTCAATCCCTAAAGAAATAGGCTCATGTCCGACCTGACTCGATTGACCCACGAATTGATCGAATCGACGCACGAGGAAAAAACCTCGAAGATCCCTGATCCCGTGCGCGATTTCATCGAAAGAATTACCTTCGCTGCACCCGAAGACATCCTCTCCGCCGTGCATGAGGTGCTGGCGGAGGACTGGATGGCGATGCCGGTATGGGCCCGCAATCTCGCTTACCGGCTTGTCTGCTTGCAGCGCCCGGATGATGCCGAACTGCTACGCGAAGCGGCAGCCGACCTGTTCTCCTTCGGCCCCGACTGGGACGACATGGCGGAAGAGCTGCGAGATCGAGCATCCCGACTGGAAAGCTGACACGAATCCATCAGGCCGGCCGGCGGCGCGTTCGCTGACCTGAAACCGACGGCGTGACCACCCATCCTTCTGCACGGCTGGACCGAGATCGCCGCGCCGGAGACACTTGGCCCCAACTATGCCAAGGCCGACGCTCCACGTAACGCGCCTAGGCCAGCACACGCACACACGGGGGCAAGGTGCCGGACCAACCGATCGCCGGACGGTACGAGCTCCTGGAGGAGCTCAACAGCGGCGGTATGGGAGACGTATGGCGTGGTTACGACGCCGTGCTGGACCGGCCCGTCGCCGTGAAGGTGGTCCGGCGGCAGGCCGTCGCCGGTTCACCGCAGCTGGCCGAGGAGTTCGCCAAGCGGTTCAAGCGCGAGGCCCGCATCACCGCGCGCATCCAGCACCCCGGCGTGCCGCAGGTCTACGACGCGGTGCTGGACGACACCTTCGAGCGGCTCTTCCTCGTCATGGAGCTCGTCGACGGCATCCCCCTGTCCGCGTACATCCACCCCGATCGCCCGCTGCCCGTCAGCTGGGCCGTGGCGGTCGCCGCGCAGGTCGCCACCGTGCTGTCGCACGCCCACGACGTGCCGGTGATCCACCGCGACCTCAAGCCGTCCAACATCCTGGTCGCCCGGGACGGGACGGTGAAGGTCCTCGACTTCGGTATCGCGGCGATCCTGCGCACCGACGTCACCAAGCTCACCGCGACCGGCAGCCCTATCGGCACCTACCAGTACATGGCACCGGAGCAGGTCCGCGGCGGGCGCACCAGTCCTCAGACCGATCTGTACGCGCTGGGTTGCGTGTTGCACGAACTGCTCGGTGGACGGCCTCTGTTCAGCGCCGACAGCGAGTACCTGGTGATGTACCAGCACGTGAACGCCGCTCCGACCCCGTTGCGCCTGCTGCGACCGGATGTGCCGGACTCCTTGGAGGAACTGGTCCTGCACCTGCTGCTCAAGGCTCCGGAGGCGCGGCCCGCCGACGTTCAGGAGGTGTACGAGCGGCTTCGGCACTTCCTGCCCGCGCCCGGCGCGGGGCCTGCTCCCGGTGAGGCAGGGCCGCAGGGAGCGCCGGATCCGACCGCGATCTTCCGTCAGCCGTACGCGCCACGTGCCCGCGCCGGTGCAGGACGGCCTGTGCCCACCACGGTCGATCCGGCCGCCGCACAACCGGCCCCCGTCGCCGTGCCCGCGCAGTTGCGCGAGGAGATCGCGGAGGCGTACGCGCACTCCGACGCGCTGCTGGACGAAGAACGGTTCACTCAGGCCGCCGAGGTCCTGAGTGAGATCATCGAACCGGCCGCGCAGGCACTCGGCGCCGAGAACAAGAAGGTACTCGAGCTCCGGACACAGCGCGCCGCGATCCGGCTGCTCGGCGGCGACTACCGGGCGGCATTGCCCGAGTTCGACGCCCTGGCCGACGCCTACGCGCGTACCGGCGGCCCCAGCAGTACGCAGGCACGTGCGTGCCGGGCCCAGGCTGCCCGGTGCCGTGCCGAACTGGGCCAGGCGACCGACGCGCTGGCCGCGCTACGGGGTGTTCTGGACATCGTCCGCGCCGTCGACGGCGACGTGAGCGACGAGGCGGTCGAGCTGCGCCGGGACATCGGCATGCTCCTGCTCGCCCAGGGACAGGCGCCTGAGGCGCAGCTGATCCTCGCGCCCCTCCACGACGATCTGTGCTTGGTGTACGGGCCGACGGACGACATGTCCGAAGAGGTCGCCGAGGTGCTGAGCGTGATCGAACTCGATCTCGACGGCCCGACAGTCTGATCCGCCACCGCTTCTGCGCCCGTAGCGTCCCCCGGAGAGTCCGCCCATGCCCCACCTCGCGTTCGACATCGACTTCTGCGCACAGCTCAGCAAGCTCCAGGGCAGCGTCAAACAGGGAGTGTTCGATGCCTGGGAGAAGTTCGAGCGCCTCACCCTGGACCAGCTGTTCAAGGACCAGGGGCTGAAACTGGAAACTCTCAAGCGCGCCCGTGATCCGCACATCAGGACCATCCGCATCGATCAGGGGACGCGCGGGGTCGTCCTCGCGCCGGACAGCGGCGACACGTACGTGCTGCTGCGCGTCATGCCCCACGACAAGGCGATCGCGTGGGCGGTCAAGCAGAAGGCCAGCATCAACACGGTCACCCGAGCCGTGGAGATCCGGGACATCGCCATGCTCGACGAGCTCACGCCGGCGTACGAGCGGATCGCCCCGGTTCCCGATCAGCGGCTGTTCGCGAAGGTGTCCGACGGTGACATGGCCGCGCTCGGCATCGACGAGACCACCCTGCGGCAGGCTCGCGCACTGTCCGACGCCGAACAGCTGGAGGTTTTCGCACCCTACTTCCCTCAGGATCAGCGTGAGGTCCTGGAGTACCTGGCGGCCGGTTTCAGCGTCGAGGACGTCTGGCGGGACGTGGTGTCCGTGGCCATGTCCACCGTCTCCGCCGGTGATCCGCCGGTGGACACACAGGACTTCGCCACAGCGATTCAGCGCACCCGTGCGCGTATCGCTCTCGTCACCGCGTCGGAGGAGCTGCGCGACATCCTGGACAAGCCGTTCGCGGCCTGGCGGGTCTTCCTCCACCCGTCGCAGCACAAGGTCGCCTACCGCCCTTCGTACTCCGGCCCCGCCCAGGTCACCGGCGGACCCGGTACCGGGAAGACGGTCGTCGCCCTGCACCGGGTGCGCCACCTCCTGGGCCATCTGCGCGACGGCGACAGGGTGCTGCTGACGACGTACACGAACGCCCTCGTAGCGGCACTGCGCGCCGGTCTCGCCGCCCTGGTCGAGGACGAGGTGCTGCGCGACCGTGTCGACGTCATGACCGTCGACGCGTTCGCGGGCCGTGTCGTGTCGACGTCGCGGCGGCCGTTGCGAAGCGGTGAGGAGGAGGCCCGGTGGGAGAGGGCGGCCCGCACCACCGGTTTCACCGGCACCGCGCAGTTCCTCGCGCAGGAGTACAAGCACGTGGTCCTGGCTCAGAACCTGCGCACCCTGGAGCAGTATGAGGCCTGCGAGCGACGAGGGCGCGGCAGCGCTCTGCCCACGTCCGCCCGCGCTCTGGTGTGGCGTACGGTCGAGGAGTTCACCGACCGGCTCGGTGCCGACGGGTTGCGCACCTACCTCGGGACATGCGCGGAGGCCGCGGATCTGCTGGAGACCTCAGGTCCGCCCTACCGCCACGTGGTCGTCGACGAGGCCCAGGACCTGCACCCGGCCCAGTGGCGCCTGCTGCGGGCCGCGGCTCCGGCGCGCCCGGACGACCTGTTCATCGCGGGTGACCCGCACCAGCGCATCTACGACACGAAGGTCTCCCTGAGGACGGTCGGTGTCAGGGTGACCGGCAGGTCGACGAAGATGCGCAAGAACTACCGTTCCACCCACGAGATCCTCAGCTGGTCCACCGCGCTCCTCGTCGGCCGGCCCTTCGAGCAGTTGGCGGACGACGCCCGAAACGAGACCCTGCTCGGCTACCGCTCGGCCCTGCACGGCAGCGGGCCCGAGACGTTCGGCGGGGATTCGGAGGACGCCGAGCTCGACGCGCTCGTCACACGGGTCCGCGGATGGCTCGACAGCGGTATCGCGCCGGGCGAGATCGGAGTCAGCGCCCGGTTCAACAAGACCTGCGACAAGGCGGTGGAACGTCTCAGAGCGGCGGGGCTCCCCGCCGTGCGGCTCCGGGGTGACTCGTCCACCGGCCTGGAGAGCGTGCAGATCGGCACGATGCACGCCTTCAAGGGGTTGGAGTTCCGGTGCGTCGCGGTCATCGGCGTCAGTGACGGAGCCCTGCCGTTCCCGAAGGCGGTCACCGCGGCAGAGGTGGACCGGCTCCAGCACGACGCGGACCTCCTGGCGGAGCGCTGCCTGCTGTTCGTCGCGTGCACCCGCGCCAGGGACGGGCTGTACGTATCGTGGTCGGGCGACCCGAGTGAGTTCCTGGTGGAGGCGGGACTGTGAAGGACCGGCGTCAGACGCGCCCTCCCGGCACGACCCGCGGCGCCCCAGGGTCAGACACCGCCCAGGCGGCACACACCACCCGTCTCCGACGAAACCGTCTCGCGCGGGTGCGGCAACCCTCCGCCACCGCCGCTGCATCATCTTGTGAAGGTCCGACCATGAATGTTCGGGTTCCTCGATCAGCTATTGCGGGTGCTCCTTACCTCCGCGTAACTAACTGTTCCATGAACCTCTTCAGTCGCAGCTCCCTGCTCCGCCGTCCGGAGCCTCGCCCGGAGGAGTCAACTGCCGACCCGGCGGGCGCCGGTGCCGCGGCCATGCTCGACCCCCGCATGGCCGCTCTCACCGGGGAGTGGATGATCGACCCCGCGCACAGCAGGATCGGCTTCTCCGTACGGCACGCCATGGTGACGACCGTGCGCGGCGCGTTCACGGAGTACGAGAGCCGTCTCTACTTCGACGGCCGTGACCCGGCACGCTCCCGCGCCGAGATATCGATGGCCACCGCCAGTGTCGACACGGGTGTGGAGCAGCGGGACGCGCATCTGATCGGACGGGACTTCCTGGATGCCAGGAATCACCCCCGGATCGGCTTCACGAGCACAGCCGTGCAACTCATCGGCAAGGACGTCTACCGCATGACGGGCGACCTCACGATCCGGGGCGTCACCGGGCCCGTGGTCCTGGACCTCACGTACATCGGTCACGTCACCGACCCCTTCGGCTACGAGCGTGTCGGGTTCGACGGGACCACCACCATCAACCGGTCCGACTGGGGTCTCACCTACAACGCCCGGCTGGCCGAGGGCGGCGCCATGGTGAGCGAGCGGCTGCGCCTCCAGTTCGACATCGCAGCGATCCGCACTCCCACCACTGCCTGACGCTCCCCTCGATCCACACGGTTGCCATGCGGCTCGTCAGTCGCGCGACCCCGGCCGGCCGAGCCGACGGCGGGCGGTCAACCGCCGTAGACCGCCTGTGAGTCCGCGAGCACCTCGGCGAAGTCGTCGGCGAGGGACGTCGCTTCGGCAGGAGTCAGGGTGGCGGTCGTGACGCGCACACCGGGCGGGGACGCGATACGGAAACGTGTCCCCGCAGCGATCCACCAGCCCCGGGTACGCAGCCCGTTGACCACGGCGGATTCGTCCCGGACGGGCACCCACACGTTGAGGCCGCTCCGCCCGTGGGACGCGATCCCGCGCTCGCCCAGCGCCGCGCCCAGGGCGTCGCGACGGACGGCGTACGTGCGGGCGGCCCCGGCCACCAGCCGCGTCACCTCCGGGTCGGCCAACAGGTCGGCGACGGTGGCCTGAAGGATGTGACTGACCCATCCGGACGTGAGCAGCATCCGCCCGTCGTGGCGCGCGAGGGTGGCGGCGTCGCAGGCGAGGGCGGCCCAGCGCAGATCGATCCCGAGGTGCTTGGACACCGTACGCACATGGGCCCAGCGGGGCAGGTCCCCTGAGGTGAGGGTCACCGCGTCCGCTCCGGCGATGTCCGCGTTGTGGTCGTCCTCCACGACCAGGGTGTCGGGGAAGTCGCCCAGGACCAGGAGGAGTTCGTCCCTGCGGTCCGGGGTGAAGCGGGCGCCGAGGGGGCTCTGGCCGCGAGGGCTGCACACCAGGGCCCGGGCTCCCGCACGGAGTGCGGAGCGCAGTGCCTCCGGGCGGATGCCGTCGTCGTCGACCGCCACCGGCAGCATGCGCAGGCCCAAGGCCGTCACCAGGTCCAGAAGGTGGTGGAAGCCGGGGTCCTCGACGGCCACGGCGTCACCGGGCCTGAGCTCGGTGGACAGCAGCCTGGCGATGCAGTCCAGGGCCCCGTGGGCGAAGGTCACCGCGTCGGTGGGGACACCGTCGCGGGCCAGCCAGGCGCGGGCCGCGTCCTCGAGGGCGGCCAGCCTCGGCGAGGCTCGGTGCGATCCGGGCACGGGCTCCACACGGGCGGGCGGGGTGAGCACCGGGAGCAGGCCGGGGTCCGGGTGACCGCCCGCCAGGTCACGGAGGCCGGCGGGCACGCGCGGAGGGCGGCGCGAGGTGACGGCGGGAGCGGACGCGACCACGGTGCCACCGCGCCCCAGGGTGACCACCACCCCGCGCACGCGCAGCTCCTTGTACGCCGCCGCCACCGTCCCCGCGCCGACCCCGAGCTCCTCGGCCAGCCGCCGCACGGGAGGCAGCGAAGCGCCCGGCTGCAGCGCGCCGTCGGCCACACCGCTCTCGACGGACGCAGCGATCTCCCTGGCCGTACCGCCCACGATCCCATATTGTTCTGCCACAGACATCAGTTTGTACCGATACAAAAATGGTGTCAAGGGGGATCCTGATGGAACCGAGGCCGAGACGCGTACCGTTCACCGACCGCCTCAGGGTCCCGGGCGGTCGCGACGGGCGGCGCATGCTGGTGGTCGCGATCGTCGACAAGGTGGGCACCGGCCTGTGGAGCGGAGCGGCCACGCTCTACTTCATCTACGTCGCTCACCTGTCGGTCGCCCAGATCGGTGTGCTCATGGGGCTGTCCGGCATCCTCGGCGTGGCCGGGCCACCGCTCGCGGGACGGCTCGCCGACCGCTTCCCCGTGACCCGCGTACTGGTCGTCGCCCAACTGGCCCGCGGCGCGGCGCTCCTGGCCCTGCTGACGACGAACGACTACGCGCTGCTGGTCCTGTTCTCGGCCCTGGGAGCCTTGCCGGACCGCGCGTCGAGTGTCCTGACCAAGCTGTTCGCCGCACGGGTCGCCGGCCCCGACCGCATCCGTTACCAGGCGATCCAGCGCACCGCCGTGAACATCGGCTGGGCCGTCGGCGCCGCCGGGGCCGCCGCCGCGCTGACCGTCGGCACCACCGCCTCCTACCGGGCCCTGCTGCTCGCCAACGTCGTCTCGTACGCCGTCATCGGAGCCCTGACCCTGCGCTGCGCGGAACCGCCGTCCCCGAGCCGCGTCGTCGCGTCCCCGGCCACCGCACCCGGGGACGGCCTCCCGCCCACCGCCTCGCCGCGCGTACCCGCGACTCCGTGGCGGGACCGCCGCTACCTCGCGTTCACCGGTTCGGAGATCTGGCTGTTCCTGGACGACAGCATCCTCCAGGTCGGATTCCCGCTGTGGATCGTCCACGCCACCGACGCGCCGGTCGGACTGGCACCCCTGGTCCTCGTCCTGAACAGCGTGCTGGTGATCGCCCTCCAGGTCCCCCTCTCACGCTTCGGGGAGACCAGGGCGGACGCCCGCCGCCTGCTCGTCCCGATCGGCGCCGCGTTCCTGACGGGAGGGGTGGCACTCGCCGCCTCGGCCGGTGGAGGTCCCTGGCTCGCCACTGCGGCCGTCCTCCTCGCGGCTGTCGCGTTCACGCTCGCGGAGATACTGCACTCGCTCTCGTCCTGGGAACTCTCCGTCGCGCTCGCACCCGGCGAGGCCCAGGGGGCCTACCTCGGTGTGCACGGCCTGGCCCAGTCCGCCCAGCGCAGCCTCGGCCCGGTCGTCGTAGGGGCGGCGGTGAGCGCCGGCCCTTTCGCCTGGCCGGTGCTCGGTGCCTCGCTCGTCCTGGCCTGCCTGGCGCAGCACCGGCTCGTCCGGCCGGACGCGGCACCGGCGGTGACCGCGCCCGAGAGCGCCAGGGCGCCGGAAGCCCCCGCCACCTGAGGGGAAGTCGGTGTTGTCCGAAATCACTGCCGCTTACGCCGACGCGCCGAGAACGTGCACCGCCGTGCACCGCCTCCTCGCACCAGCGGGCGCTTCGGCAGAGGAATCGGACGATCGGCTACCCGGCGTCCGCGGCGTCCAGCACGTCGTCCGCAGCCGGGGCGCGCACACCCAGCGGTTCGTCGAAGGCGCTGAAGGACGTCGTGCTGCGGTAGTCGCTGCCCCGGTAGGCGACCTCCAGGAGGTACGGCTCCCCCTCGGTGGCAACGTAAAAGGTATAGGTACCCCCCGCGTCCCCCGCGTCGGACACGCGTAGGGCGACGGCCGGGCGGCCGCCGATCTCGGTGCGGTCCCCCTTCTCGGCCTTCCCGAAGGCGGTGAACGGCCAGGTGCAGTCGACCAGCCCGTCCCCGGGCTTCGCGTTGCTCGACGGCGTCCTGATCCAGCGGTCCTGCGCCTTGCCTCCGGCCGCCTCGCGACCCGACCACCGGTCGAGGTACGCGCGGTCCGGGCGTACGTAGTCGGTGTCGTCGATCCGGATCTGTTCGAGGCTGCCGCCCTCGGTCCAGGTGATCTTGTTCGTGCACCGGCCCTTGAGGTCGGTGGTCTGCCGACTGGAGTAGCTGCTGCCCGCCGAGCCCGTGGTCGACGAGGCGATGGTGACCGTCTTCAGCGCGTTCATCGTCTTGTGCGCCTCGTCGAGCAGCGCGTCGGCGGAAAGCTCCGCACCCCGCCCACCGCCGTCCCCGCCCGCACAGCCGGTGACGGCCGTCCCGAGCAGCAGGCCGGCCAGTACCACCGTCACGGATTTCGCGCGCACACAGACCCCCTGGATCATGGGCTGATCACACTACGGCACCCACCAAAGGGCATGGCCCGGAGACCCTCACCGGCGGACCACGGGGGCCGGAGCCCGGATGTCTGACCCGCAGTCAGCAAGCCCGTACGCAGCGGGATCGGGGGTTCGGGCTCTCCGCCCCCGGGTCGACGGCGGGCCGCTGATCAGGGGGTACCGTGACCGAACACGAGTCCGACCTGGCCTCTCGGTTGCACGAGGTGACGAACGATGAACGCATACCCGCCGCCCCCACCCCATCCCACGACCGCGCACCCCGCCCGCGTCTACAACGTCTGGCTGGGCGGCAAGGACCATTACCCGGTGGACCAGGAGGCGGCCGAACTCGCCGCGAAGGCCAATCCGACGATCGTGCCGTCGGTCCGGGCCAACCGGGCGTTCCTCGGGCGCGCCGTACGCCATCTCACCACGACCGGGATCCGTCAGTTCCTGGACATCGGCACCGGCATCCCCGCCGCGGACAACACCCACGAGGTCGCCCAGCGGGCGGCACCCGAATCGCGCGTCGTCTACGTCGACAACGACCCGATCGTGCTGACCCATGCCCGGGCGCTCCTGGTCAGCGGCCCCGACGGGCAGACCGACTACGTCCAGGCGGACGCGCGGGACGTCGACACGATCCTCGGCGAGGCCGCCCGCACCCTGGACCTCGACCGGCCGGTCGGCCTGATGCTGGTGGCGGTCCTCCAGTACGTCAAGGACTCCGAGGACCCGTGGGACATCACCCGCCGGCTGCTGGACCGTCTCGCCCCGGGCAGTCACCTCGTCCTCTCGCACCCCGCCGCCGATGTCACGGCCCCCGAGGTCGCCGAGTCCATGCGGATCTACAACGAGCGCGCCGCCAGCCACGCCTCGGCCACCCCGCGCAGCCATGAGGACGTGGAACGCTTCTTCCGGGGCCTGGAGGTCCTGGAACCGGGCGTGGTCACCCTGACACGCTGGCGGCCCGCACCCTCGGACGTCCCGGACGACTCCCTGCCCATGTGGTGCGGCGTCGCCCGCAAGCCCTGACGGCCCTCTCCCGCCGACAGGGCCCGCCGGGCCGTCGCGACGGGCCCCCGCCACCGCCTCATGTGGAGCTGCGTTCGCCCGCCCCCCGCAAGCCGCGGTCCGCAGCGGGGGCGATCGCGAGGCCGGACGCGGGTCCGGGCGCACCGTCGCCGCTGCCCGGGCGGCCGGCGCGGAGGAGTTCGCGCCAGTGTTCCTGGCTCCAGTCGGCGGGGGCCGTGGTGCGGATGAAGTCCTCGACCAAGGCCAGGAACCGGGCGGGGTCGCTGTGGAACGGGAAGTGTCCCGCGCCTTCGAAGATCTCCAGGCGGCTGCCGGGCATGGCCGCGTGGGCGCCGTGGGCGTGGCGGACCGGGACGATGCTGTCCCGTGAGCCCCAGAGCAGGAGGGTGGGCATGCCCTGGGCCAGGTAGCAGCGGTCCAGCATCGTGACGGCCTGGCCGCGCCAGTCGACCACCGCCCTGAGCGTGCTGATGAACGCGCTGCGGGAGGTGGTGTCGGGCAGCGCGTCGACGAGGTCGAGCAGTTCGCCGGCGTCCTGGCCCAGGTCGGTGTCGAGCAGCTTGATCAGCCGGGTGAAGAGGCCCACCTGGCCGCGCATTCCGGGCAGGCGCAGCATGGACAGCACGAGGTCGGCGCCCGGCAGGGACACCGCTCTCAGGACGGGGTTCACCTCCCGCCCGACGCCTCCCGCGCTGACCAGGATCAGCCGGTCGGTGCGTTCGGGGTACTGGTAGGCGAACTGCATGGCGACCCCGCCGCCGAGCGAGTGGCCGATCAGCGTGGCACGTTCGATGCCGAGGACCCCCAGCAGGTCCCGGAGCCCGTTCGCGTAGCCGGCCACCGAGTAGTCGCCCCGGGGCTTGTCGGAGTCTCCGTGACCGAGCAGGTCAGGGGCGATGACGGTGTAGTGGCGGGCGAGCTGGGGGATCACCTCGGCCCAGGTCGCGGAGGAGTCGCCGATGCCGTGGACGAGCAGGACGGCGGGCCCCTCCCCGGCCATCCTGTAGGCACGGCGGTAGCCGTGGATGGTCCTGTGGGACAGCCTCACGCTCTGCTCGGCCTGTCGTCCGTGTGCTGGTGCGCCGGCCACGGCACCGCCTCCGTCTGCTGCTCCGACGTTTCCTGAGCGAGGGTAGGAAGGTCACGCGCCGGTCGGATTGCCGGGACGTTTCGGACGGCGCCCGGGTGGTGGTGCGCCGCCCCGGCATTCGTAACACGTGCGCTGCGGACGCACCGGAAGACGCGCCCTGCGGTGGTCGCGGCGCCACATGTGCACGAGACGGGTGCTCGCCCGCGGGCAAGCGCACGGAGCGGAATCTCCTCGCGGCCGTCCCGGGGACGCGTGCGTCGACCTCCCGGGACCGAAGGTCCTGACGGGATCCCGGCCGATCGTGGCGGTGGACTCCGGGCACGCCGCCCGCCGGCCCGCCGGACGGCGGCGTGCCCTCACCTCCGGCACGCCGTCCGGGCCGGCCGCGCAGGCACGCCACCCCACTTATTTGCACACCGAATCTCCCCATATCGCCCGCGCTCCGCAGCCCACAGCCCTCCGGGCAGGTCTTCGGTGGACGGGAGGCCTGGTGGCGTGCCATGCACGGGGCTCACGCCCACCGGAAGGGAACTGGGAGGATATCGAGCGTTTCCTACAGGATTACGCCGTTTATTCGATGCAGAAAAGATCTCGAGCGTGGGTTTGGTTCTGGCGCTCCATGTGCACAATGACTCGTCCGGTGATCACACTTTCGCAGTTCTGATCCTTATGGACACGAAACGTTCATCTACGATTGCGAATTTTTTCTTGTCAGCACATCTGGTACGCCTGGTGATCCCCTCGCTGCGCGCGACACCTGCTGCCCCTCACGCCTTCACCGCTCCCCGCGTGCGGACACACGTCCGCCCCACGTCCGTCGGGGGGAGAAGATGACCGCCGCCCCGCTGACGGACCGGGAGATATCACTCGTACGAACAAGCCTCACCGTGGTGGCACCACAGGCCACCGAGATGACCGTCTACTTCTACGCCATCCTGTTCGCCCGGTACCCCGAGGTGCGCGGACTGTTCCCGGAGAACATGGACGTCCAGCGCGACCGCCTGCTCCGGGGCCTGCTGCGCATCATCGACCTCGTCGACGACGTCGACAACCTGGTGCGGTTCTGCTCCCGCCTCGGTCGGGACCACCGGAAGTTCGGAGCCCTGGACGCCCACTACCCGGCGGTGGGGGAATGTCTGGTGGCGTCCCTGGCCCGTTTCGCGGGAACCGCGTGGAACGACGAGGTAGCCGCCGCCTGGACCCATGCCTACACCGTCGCCGCCCAGGTGATGATCGACGCCGCGGACGACGACACGCGCCTGCGCCCCGCTTCCTGGGAAGCGCAGATCATCCGGCACGAACACCGCGGCAACGGCATCGCCGAGATCACCGTGCAGCCCGACCAGCCGTTCCCCTTCGTCGCCGGCCAGTACGTGAGCGTCGAGACCCCCTGGTACCCCCGCACCTGGCGCCACTACTCCCCCGCCCACTCGCCGCGCGCGGACCACACACTCACGTTCCATGTGCGGGCCGTCCACCGGGGCCAGGTGAGCAACGCGCTCGTACACCACGCGGCCCCTGGTCACAGGGTGCGGCTGGGACCGCCACAAGGTGACATGACCCTTGCCGCGGCGGGCGACCGCGATCTGCTGTTCGTGGCGGGCGGGACCGGCCTGGCGCCGATCCGGGCCCTGATCGAGGAAGCCGCCGTCTCCGGAATGCGCCGCTACGCCGACCTGTTCGTCGGAGCGCGGACCGCCGAGGAACTGTACGGCCTCGACGACATGCTGCGCCTCGCGCAGCGCCATCACTGGCTGACCGTCAGGGCGGCCGTCTCCCACGAGAGCATCCCCGGCCAGCAGGGGACACTCCCGCAGGTACTGCGTGAGTTCGGACCGTGGGACCGGCACGAGGCCTTCCTGTGCGGTCCGCCCGACATGGTCACCAGCGGCGTGCGCACGCTCCTGCACCAGGGCACGCCCCTGGCTCACATCCACCACGATCCGCTCGACACACCCGTTCTCACCGCTCCCCTCACACCGCCCCGACCCGACCAGGAGATCGACCAGCTGTGACCCCTCACGACGCGACCCCCTCGCAGGGAGAGCGCATGCTGCAGAACCACCTCGGCACCGTGGAACGCGCCGACGCGTTCTACGACCGGCAGGTACGTCCCCACCTCACCGCGTACATGGGTGACTTCATCGGCCGCCAGTCCATGGTCTTCCTCTCCACCGCCGACTCCCGCGGACAGTGCGACGCCACCTTCCGCGCCGGGCCTCCGGGGTTCGTGTCCGTCCTGGACGACCGCACCCTGGCCTACCCCGAGTACCGCGGGAACGGCGTCATGGCCAGTGCCGGCAACATCACCGAGAACCCGCACATCGGCCTGCTCTTCATGGACTTCACCCGGGACCACATCGGGCTGCACGTCAACGGCTCTGCCCAGCTCGTCGGCGACCAGGAACTCCGGACAGCCCACCCCTGGATACCCGCCGACAGCGCTCCCGGACGGTACCCCGTGCTGTGGACGCTGATCAGCGTCCACGAGGCGTACGTGCACTGCTCCAAGCACATCCCCCACCTGGAGCCCGCGCCCCGCCCCCTGGGCCTCGCGCGAAGGCGCCCCAAGGACGCCGACTACTTCACCGGCGCCCCCGCGGAGCACGTGGGGGCCGAGACCGGTCACGGACAGCACCAGCACGCCCACGGCCATCCGTCGGAGCATTCCGCGATCGGTTCCCACGACCGCTGAGGACGACTGCTGGAGGAGGTACCCGCGGCCGGTCCCGGACGATTCGGGACCGGCCGCGGGCGTCTCGTCGACCGGCCGCAGACTCATGTGCATGGGCGCCCGGGAGCAGGGCACACGGAGGAAGCACGGCACAAGGCCTTGCGGTCGCCGACCGTACGACGGGCCCGGGTACCACCCGGCGAACGTGGTGCGGGAGGCGGAAAGCGTGTGCTGCGCGTCTTCCACGACGAGTACGCACCGAAGAGACCTGAAGATCGGACCTGACAATGATTCTCCTTGGTGCCATCCTGCTCATCATCGGCATGCTGGTCGGCGTCTCCCTGCTGACGACCATCGGCGGCGTCCTCCTGGTGGTCGGCGCGATCCTGTGGATCCTCGGTGCGAGCGGCCGCAAGGTCGGCGGACGGAAGCATTACTTCTAGAGTGGACCCCCTCGCGCCCGGTCCACGGCGGGGCCCGGCAGCAGATGGGCCCGGCCCTTCGGCAGCGGCACCACGTGTGAACCCCTGGTGACCGGCGGCGCAGCGCCGCCGGTCACCAGGACTGCCACAGGTACGTGCCGCGCGAGATCACGGAGCGCCTCGGGCGTGATGCTCGCGTCATGCCCTCCGGTCTGCCGCGAGGCGCAGCCCGCGTAGTAGGCGATCGGTACGGCGTCGTCCCCGCTCACCACGCACGGCGCACGCACCCCCATCCCGTTCAGCGCACCGGCGACCGCGGCGAACCGTGCGCCGGTGGCGTGACTGGTACGGATCACATGGCTGAGCGCGGAGAACTGGACGCCGAGATGGGCGGCCAGCAGCAGCGCGGGCACGACGGTTCCGACCCGGCGGCGGGCGAAGAGGTGTGTGAGGTACTCGGCCACCGGCACGGCCAACAGCGCGTACGCGGGCAGCAGGAAGCGGGGCGCCGCGTATTCGACGAGGAACAGGTACGGAACGGCCGTCGATACCCCTGTCGCCGTCGCCAGCAGTGCCACGGGCCCTCGCCCCGCACGCCGGGCGGCCACGATCCCGCCGGTGGTGAGGAGGGGCAGCGCAACCCACCACACGGCGGTGGCCGGGCTCTCCCAGCCGATGTCGCAAGGCCGGCAGAGCGTCCGGCCCGCCAGCGCTCGCAAGTGGTCGTCGACGGCGAAGTTCCACCCGAGCCCGCCCTGGATCTCACCGGCCCTGTGGAACCGCGCGACGGGACCGCCGTAGTGGGCGAACGCCTCGGCGGTCCAGGGCGCGCAGCCCACCACGAGTCCGCCGGCCAGTGCGGCCCCCAGGCCCGGCCTGCGTCGGCCGGGGACCAGGACGGCCGCGAACATCAGCGGCAGCGCGAGCCAGAACCCGTCGGCGGGCCGCATCAGGGCGACCAGCGCCACGGCCGAGGCGGCTCCGGTCGTCTCCGCGGGCCGGGAGGCACCGCGCAGGGTCCTCACGGTCCAGCCCGTCGCGGCGAGGGAGCCCAGGGCGCACCACAGGTTCGGCATCGCCGCGGGGCCGTAGAACAGGGTCGGCCACAGAGCGGCGAACAACGCGCCGGCTCCCGCGAGGACGGGCGTGGGCAGTACCGTGCGCCAGATCCGGAGGGCGCCGAACAGGGCGGCGGCGGACAACAGGGCGAGGTAGGTCCGCACCGCGGTGGTGGACGTGGTGAGTGCGGCGACAGGAGCCACGAGGTAGGAGATCCCGCGGGCGCGCGGTGCGCTGAAGTACGCCGCGGGAGCGTTGCCGCCGACCTGGCTGACGTAGACGGTCTCGTCCCAGGACAACCCCGATCCCGGGACGACGAAGGCCAGTTGCACCGCCGCGAAGAGCAGGGCGACCGCGGTCAGCCACGGCAGTGGGCCGGCTGCCCACCGGACCGGGCGGGTGGAGACGGGGACCTGCTGCACCGGACGCGTCGGCCGGGTTCCGTACATGACCGCTCCAGTCCTCACCTGCGCCGCGCACGACAGCGGCGCGGCCTTGGTCAACGAAGAGGAACGGCATGGGTCACGCGGAACCGGGAAGCCGGGGACGGAGGCCGCAGCCGGGCATCCGCCCGACCGGGGCGCGCGCGGCCGGTGTCCCCCAGTGCCCCGTGGGGGACACCCCCCAGATATGTAAGGGCCGGACCGGGCCGCTCGGGGGACGTGCCCCGCACGCGTTGTGGGGTGGAATCAGTGCGCCGGATCCGACACCCCTTCTGGAGGCTTCCCCGTGACCGCCCGAGCGCCCCTGCCGACGAAGCGCACCACCTCTCCCCTCGTGATGGCGTTCGTGCGCTTCGTCGTGTGCGGGGGCGGTGTCGGTCTGGCGGCCGGCGGTGCACTGGTGCTGCTCGGCGACCGGGTACCCCTGGTTCTCTCCAACGCCGTGGTCACGGTCGTCTCCACGGTGATCGCGACGGAGCTGCACAGCCGGATCACGTTCCGCAGCGAACGCGGGGGCTGGCGGATCCATCTCCGGTCCGGGCTCACGGTCGTGGTGAGCTACGCATTCACCACCGCTGCTCTTCTCGTCCTGCACGCCGTGCAGTCCGCGCCCTCCGCGCTCGTCGAGCAGACCGTGTACCTGTCGGCATCCGCGGTGGCCGGCGCCGGGCGTTTCGCGTTGCTGCGGCTGGTGGTCTTCGCCCCGGCCACGGCACGGCCGGCCGTTCCGGCGACGGCGGGCCCGATCGCTCCGGCGCCCGCGAAGCCGGTCGTCGTCGCGGCCTGACGCACTGACGCACTGACGCACCGGGCCGGATCGCCGGCCGCCACCGGCACTTGACCTGGAGTTCGCTCCAGCGCCTAGCGTCCGCTCCATGACGACACCTCAGCACAGCATCGGCTCCGGCTTCGGCGCCCGCAGCACCGCGTACGACGTCCTGCGCGGGATCGACCTGTCCGGCAGGACCGCGATCGTCACCGGCGGCTCTTCCGGGCTCGGTCTGGAGACGACCCGCGCCCTGGCCGCTGCCGGCGCCCACGTCGTCGTTCCAGCCCGCCGGCGGGCGGCCGCCGACGAGGCGGTCGGAGCCCTGGACGGTGTGACGACGGACGACCTGGACCTGTCGGACCTCGGCAGTGTCCGCGACTTCGCCGAGCGGTTCGTGGCCTCGGGCCGCACGGTGGACATCGTGATCAACAGCGCGGGGATCATGGCCTGTCCCGAGACACGCGTAGGTCCGGGCTGGGAGGCGCAGTTCGCCACCAACCACCTCGGTCACTACGCGCTGGTCAATCACCTCCGGCCCGCCTTCGCCGACAGCGGCGTCCGAGTGATCGCCGTGTCGTCCAGCGCCCACGACCTCACCGGCATGCGCTGGGACGACGTGCAGTTCGAGCGCGGATACGACCGATGGCAGGCGTACGGGCAGGCGAAGACGGCGAACGTGCTGTTCGCCGTGCGGCTCGACACCCTCGGCCGCGACGCCGGCGTCAGGGCGTTCGCCCTGCATCCGGGCAGCGTCCTCACCCCGCTGCAGCGCCACCTCGCGACGTCGGAGATGGTCGAGGCGGGCTGGATCGACGCGAACGGCGGCCCGAGCAATCCCACCTTCAAGACACCGCAGCAGGGCGCGGCGACGCAGGTCTGGGCGGCGACCTCCCCTCGACTGACCGGCCTGGGCGGGGTGTACTGCGAGGACTGCGACATCGCCGAGCCCGCCTCGGACGGCACGGACGGCGGGGTGCACCCCCACGCGACCGACGCCGGACAGGCCGCGCGGCTGTGGGACCTGTCCGCCGGACTCACCGGAGTTGACGCCTTCACGACGGCGCCCCGGCTCCGTCGCTGATCCCCGCCGGCCAGTTTCGCCGGCCGCTCCGTCGCGGAGCTCGCGCTGGGCGTCGAGCCGTCCCGGCAGCGGCTTCGCCGCGGCTCCGGAGTGCTCTGTCAGAGGGGTGTGTCAGAGTCTGCGCATGCTCGAGATCGTGGTGAAGACGGAGAACTGGGAGCGGCACGTCCGTGTGTCCGAAGGGGAGCTGGCCGGACTGGTCCGGCGCATCGGTGGTGACGGTGACCGGTTCCTGGTGATCCAGCGGATACCCGACCTGCCCGATGTCTTCGCCCAGGTCTGGCACAAGGCCGGTGGTGACTACACGTTGGAGTACCGCGACGGTGCCGCTGACCGGCACTTCCAGGCGACGGCCGGCAGTCCCGAGGTCGTGATCGCCGCGATGACCGGCTGGGCGCGCCAGGAGGCGGGGTGGCACAGCGGTGTGACGTGGTCGCTGCTGGACATGGGCCCGACCCGCGAGGTGCCGCCGCTCGACCTGGGCGAGGACGAGCGCGCGGAGTTGGAGAAGCGCGTCCGCGAGGTGCTGGTCGGCGGCTATGCCTCCCGCGCCGAACTGGCCGAGCTCGCCGAGAAGTATCTGGTCACCGAGGACCGTCGGCCCGTGTCGCGCCGGCAGGCGGAGGCGCTGGCGGACCGGTTGTGGCTGGAGCGGGTCGGGGAGCAGGCCGAGTGGCAGGGCGAGACCGATCCCGAGCGGCTCACCCGCGCGTTCGCCGCCCTGCGGGAGGCCGGTATCACCGCGCGCGAGAACTTCACCTGTTGCCGTAACTGCGGCCAGTCCGAGATCGGCGATGAGGGCGGGCCCGACGCCCGTGGCTTCGTCTACTTCCACACCCAGTGCACGGACTCCGCCGCGGCCGGCCAGGGCCTGATGCTCCTCTACGGCGGCTTCGACGGCTCGTCCGACACCACCGCGGCCGTCGGCCACGAGGTCGTGGCCGCCCTCGAAGCGGTCGGCCTCCGCACCGAGTGGGACCGCGACCCCGGCCAGGCCGTCACCGTCACCCCCCTGGACTGGCGCCGCCGCCTGGTCGGTTAGGGACCGCGTCCCCGGCGAACTCCCCCACGAGGACGGTCGGGACCGCGCGGCCGTCCGACCGGGGACTCCGTCCGACATGACGGCGTACGCGGCGTACGCGGCGTACGCGAAGACGCTGAACAGCCCTGCCGTCAGCGGGGTTTCCCCTGCCGAGGCGAACAGCTCCGCCACAGAGTTCTCCTGTGCACTTCCGGACCGGGACGTGGTCCACGGCTGCCGGTGCCTGCGTGCCGGCGAGGTCCTGGCTGCGCATGACGGCGTGCACCTTCCCCTCACCAGCATCTAGCTGTTGACAGGGTTCACAAGCGATATATGCTTCACCTCACCCGCTCAACGTTGGCCGACCGCGATGCTGCGCACCAAGGGAAATCTCCCGCGCACAGCGCTGTCATGGTTATGCCATACGATGCGCACACCTGTTCACAGTTCTTCCGTTTCTGAGGATGCCCACGTCATGTTCTTCGGTGTCACGTCCCGTTCAGCTCGCGGCATATCCGCCGCTGTCGCCCTTCTCGCGATCGGCGCGGTGGGCTGCGCCGACGCGATCGACAGCGCCAAGGCCGGCGCCAAGAAGGCCGTTCGCACCCGGTCCGTCTTCTCGCTCGCCCCTGGCGACTGCTACAACCCGAACAGCGGGGCGACCGAGAGCGAGGAGTTCAGCGTCGAGATCGTGCCGTGCGAAGAAGCACACGAGGGCCAGGTAGTTGGCGAGTTCGACATCGAGGGCGAGAAGGAATACCCCGGCGACGACGGCGCGACGGCGATCGCCGACAAGCAGTGCCCGGCGGTGTCGCAGAAGTTCGTCTCCGACACCTGGGCGATCCCCGAGGGCGTCGACCTCTTCTACTACTACCCCACCAGCGAGAGCTGGAAGACCGGGGACCGCGCCGTGAGCTGCGCGTACGCCAAGGAGTCGGGCACCTTCTCGGGCTCGCTCGCGAACAAGTCCCTGACCGCGGACCAGGCCGCGTACCTCAAGGGCTCGAACGCCGTCTACGAGGCGCTCTGGAACAACCAGCCCGAGGCCGAGCAGCCCGAGGACGACCTGGCGGGCTACAAGAAGCAGGCCAAGGCCGTCTCCGAGGCCCTGAACACCCACCTGACCGCGCTGAAGGGCGTGGAGCAGCCGCAGACCGTCAAGCTCCGCTCCCAGCTGACGGAGACCGCGGAGGCATGGGAGGACGCCGCCTCGGCCGGGAACGTCGACGACTTCTACATCGCCTACGACCTGGGCTTCACCGGCATCGACCCGACCAAGACGGTCGCCGCCCGCAAGGAGTTGAAGCTCGCCACCACCGTGCCCGCCGACGACGCCGAGGTCTGGGCGGGCTGATCCCCGCCCGCGCGGGCCGATACGCCGGCAGCCCGGCCGGCCCGCGCGATCCGGTGGGCACCGTACGGGCAGGGGCGGATGCCGAGCCCCGCTCGTCGGCACTCCATCCCATACACGAGGACCGCATGACGACCCCGGAACCTTCCCCCTTCCAGTTGCTGTCCGGCGCCCCCGGCTCGCCGGTGCTGCTGCACGTGCCGCACTCCTCGCGGGCCGTGCCGCAGCGGGTGCGCGGCGGCATCGTGCTCGACGACGCCGCGCTGGAGGCCGAACTCGACCACATCACGGACTCCCATACGGCCGAGCTGGCGGCAAGGGCGGCCGGTCTCTGTTCCACGGCCCCCTGGCGCTTCGTCAACGGTCTGTCCCGGCTGGTCGTCGACCCCGAGCGGTTCCCCGACGACCGGGAGGAGATGCTGGCCGCCGGTATGGGCGCGGTCTACACCCGCACCACGCACGGGGAACCGCTCCGCCTGCCGGGGGAGGATCCCGAGCCCCTGCTCGGCCGCTGGTTCCACCCCTACGCCCGCGCGATCACCGAGGCGGTCGACGACCGGCTCGCCGCCACGGGACGCGCCGTCGTGATCGACGTCCACTCCTATCCGTCGGCCGCGCTCCCCTACGAACTGCACGGCACCGGGCCGCGCCCTCCGGTCTGTCTGGGCACCGACGGCTTCCACACTCCGCCGGAAGTCCTGGCCCTGGCGGAGGCCGCGTTCTCCGGCTTCGGCGGCACGGGCCGGGACAGCCCCTTCTCCGGTACCTACGTGCCGTTGAAGCACTACGGGACGGACCCCCGGGTCGGCGCCCTGATGATCGAGATCAGGCGCGATCTGTACATGACCGAGCCCGGCGGCCCGGCCGGCCCGGGGCTCGACGCGCTCGCCTCCGCACTGGCCGGGCTGGTGGACGGGCTGCACGCCCTGTGACCGGGGCCGCTACCTGGGGCGGGCGTAGGGCCGGGTCATGATCTCCATGTTGTGGCCGTCCGGGTCCTTGAAATAGGCGCCCTGGCCACCGAAGAGACTGTTGGTGCGGCCGGGTTCGGTGTGGTGGGGATCGGCGTAGTAGGTGACCCCGAGCGCCCGCAGCCGGGCGGTCATGGTGTCGAACTGCGCGTCGGGGACGAGGAAGGCGTAGTGCTGCGACTGCACCGGCTCGTCGCGGAGTTCGTAGTAGTCGAGCGTCACGCCGTTCCCCAGGTCGACGGGCAGGAACGGTCCGAAGGGGGTGCCGACCTCCAGGCCCAGGACCGCGGCGATGAACTCCGCCGACAGGCCGCGGTCGGTGGCGTGGACGACGTGGTGGTCCAACTGGACGAAGTCGACGCCCTGCTGGTCCGTGTGCGGGTCCCGCTGTTGTGTGTGGGGCATGCCCGATGAGTCTCCATGTCGTGTGAATTCCGCTGGGAGGGGCGCCGTCTGGGGCGCCGGACGGGACAACACGACGGGATGGCGGGCCTCTGGCCCGCCGCGCGCTCACGCAGGGGCCGGGCACATCTCACGTACGTGGCCCATGGCCGACCCGGCAGTCACAGGGCCGATCCTAGCGGCTCGGCCTTCCCGCCGCACCGGCTCCGCACGGGTGCGGCCGGCGTGCGCGACGCATGTGACGGGCTCGTGTCCGACCCCGGCAACCGCTGGTGCGCGAAGGGGTGTTCCGGTTGGATCCTTGCCGTGAGCGCCGTGACCGCCGTGACCGACCTTGTCCGTCCGGAACGCCTTCGGCGCTCCTCCCGTTACGACCCGGCATGGCTGCTCGGCCTCGACATGGGTCCGCATCCGCTGTGGCTCCTGGAGGACCTGGCACAGGACCTCCATCTGCGCCCGGGGATGAGAATCCTCGACCTGGGGCCCGGCAAGGGGGCGACGTCGGTGTTCCTCGCGCGCGAGTACGGCGCCCGCGTCGTCGCGGCCGACTGGTGGATCGCCCCCGAGGAAGCCGCCGCCGTCTTCGCGGAGGCCGGGGTCGGTGACCGGGTGGAGGCCGTGCGGGCGGAGGCGCACGCGCTGCCCTTCGAGGACGAGAGCTTCGACGCGATCGTGAGCATCGACGCGTTCGAGTACTTCGGGACGTCGGACACGTGCCTGCCCTGTCTGACACGCCTCCTCCGGCCGGGAGGGCAACTGGGCATCGCCACGGCCGCCATGACACGGGAGGTACGTGATCTCGGGGCCGTTCCGCCGCACATCCGGCGGGCGGTCGGCCGGGAGGCCATCGCCTGGCACACCCCCGACCGGTGGCGCTTCCAGTGGGAGGTCACCGAACTGGTGCGTATCACCTCCGCGCGTCTGCAGCGCGACGCCTGGCGGGACTGGCTGCTCTGGTCCCGGGCGTGTGCCGAGCACCTGCCGGACGGCCGGAAGTCCCATCAGCCCGTGATCGACATGCTCACCGAGGACGGAGGGGCGTTCCTGTCCTTCGCGCTGGTGACCGCCCGGAAGAACTGAGCGTGCGCCGCCGCTCCGGGGAAGGAGTGGCGGCGCACGCACCGGACGCCGGTCCCGCGGACATGCCGCGGGGTCGCGTCAGAAGAAGACCCCGCACCTCAGCAGCACGTTCGCGTACGGCCGGGCCTCCCCCGTGCGCACCACCAGGCGGGCGGACGAGGTGAGTGCCTTCAGCCGTTCGTGGGGCACGAGCTCCAGGCCGGGGATCCGCGCGGTGAGCAGGCGGGCGGCCTCCGGGTTGGCCCCGGCGGTCTCCTCGGCCGCCGTCGCGCCCTCGACGACGAGCTCGTCCAGCAGTCCGTCCAGGACCTCGGCGAACGACGGTACGCCCGCCCGGAAGGCCAGGTCGACCACGCGGGGGCCCGGAGGTATGGGCATTCCCACGTCGCAGATCAGGACGCCGTCCCCGTGACCGAGTTCGGCCAGGGCGCCCGCGAGGTGGCGGTTCAGGATGCCTGACTTCTTCACAGTGCCGAGACCTCTTCCGCGGTCGGGAAGGACGCCTGCGCGCCCTCCTTGGTGACGGCCGCCGCGCCGACCCGCACGGCGAACGCCGCGGCCTCGGTGAGTTCCTCGCCCAGGCCGAGGCGCCAGGCGAGCGCGGCGGTGAACGCGTCGCCCGCTCCCGTGGTGTCCAGGGCGGCGACCCGGGGGCTCGGTACCCGTACGGCTTCCCCGGTACGGCTGTCGGACACGAGTGCGCCCTCCGCGCCGAGGGTGATCACCACCGAACGCGGTCCGAGGGCGGTGAGTCCGCGCGCCCAGGCCTCCGGGGTGTCCCCCGCGCCGTCCCCCAGGATGGAGCGCGCCTCGTGCTCGTTGAGCACGAGGGGGTCGCACGCGGCCAGGACCTCGCCGGGGAGCGGGGCGGGCGGGGACGGGTTGAGGACCAGCCGCGCGCCCGGACCGAGCGCGCGGGCCGTCTCCGCGACGGTGTCGAGGGGGATCTCCAGCTGTACGGAGACGACGCGGGCCGAGGCGAACAGCGGGCCCGCGGCCCTGACGTCGTCGGGGGTCAGCCGCGCGTTGGCGCCCGGGGACACCACGATGCTGTTGTCCCCCGAGGGGTCGACGGTGATGAGGGCGACACCGGTGGGCGCACCGCCGACGAGGACTCCGCCCGTGTCGACACCGGCCTCCTGCTGCGAAGCGCGCAGGAGTCGGCCGTGGGCGTCGTCGCCGACCCGTGCCAGCAGAGCCGTGCGGGCTCCGAGGCGGGCGGCGGCGACCGCCTGGTTGGCGCCCTTGCCGCCGGGGTGGACGACGAGGTCGGTGCCGAGCACCGTCTCGCCCGGTCCGGGGCGCCGTTCGACACCCACGACCAGGTCCGCGTTGGCCGACCCGACGACCAGGAGGTCGTACCGGGAAGGCGCGGAGGGAGCGGAGGGCGAGGAGTCTTCGTTTCCGTACATCTGGATGGTGCCTTCCGTGATCAGGAGAAGTCGGCGACGTTCTGCCGGGTGACGACCTTGACCGGTACCTTCACCATGCTGTCGACCTTCTTGCCGTCGGCCGCGCGGACCGCGTTCTGCACGGCGATCTTCCCCAGTTCCTTGGGCTGCTGGGCCACGGACGCGTACAGCGTGCCGGCCTCGACCGCCGTCAGGCCGTCGGGGGTCCCGTCGAAGCCGACCACCGAGACGGACTTCCCTGCCTTGCTGCCCAGTGCCTTGACCGCGCCGAGTGCCATCTCGTCGTTCTCGGCGAAGACGCCGGTGATGCCGGGGTGGGACTGGAGCAGGTTGGTCATGACGTCCAGGCCCTTGGTGCGGTCGAAGTCGGCCGGCTGGGTCGCCACGATCTTGATGCCCGGGTACGCCTTGATGCCTTCGGCGAAGCCCGCGCCGCGTTCACGGCTGGCGGAGGTGCCGGCGGTGCCCTGGAGGACGATGATGCTGCCCTTGCCGCCGAGCCGGTCGGCGAGCGACTTCGCGGCGAGCTTGCCGCCTGCCACGTTGTCGGAGGCGACGAGGGTCGCGGTCCTGGCCTTGTTGACTCCGCGGTCGGCGGCGACCACGGGGATGTCGGCCTTGTTGGCACCGCGGACGCCGGGGCCGACCGCGTCGGAGTCCACCGGGTTGACGATGACGGAGTCCACTCCGGAGCTGGTGAAGTTCTCCAGCTGGTTGGCCTGCTGCGAGGCGTCGTTCTGGGCGTCGGTGACGGTCAGGTCGACCCCGGCCGCCTCGGCCTCCGCCTGGGCGCCCTCCTTCATCTGCACGAAGAACGGGTTGTTCAGGGTGGAGAGCGACATGCCCACCTTGGTGGTGGTGCCGGAGGAACCGGACTTGAAGAAGGTCACGGCGGCGACGACGGCGGCCACGCAGACCACCGCGATCCCGACCTGCATCGCCCCCTTACGGCCCTTGCCGGGTCCGCCGGGCGCGGCGGACGAACCGCCCGCGGTCGCGGCGCCGGATCCGGCCTTGCGGCGCAGCGTGTCGAGCAGCACCGCGAGGGCGATGACGACGCCGATGACGACCTGCTGCCAGAAGGCGGACACGGAGAGGAGGTTGAGGCCGTTGCGGAGGACCGCGAGGATCAGCGCGCCGATCAGGGTGCCGGACGCCTTGCCGACGCCGCCCGCGAGGCTGGCGCCGCCGATGACGACCGCGGCGATCGCGTCGAGTTCGTATCCCTGGGCGGCCTGCGGCTGCGCGGAGACCAGTCGGGAGGCGAGGACGATGCCCGCGACGGCGGCGAAGAGGCCGGACAGGGCGTAGATCGCGAGCTTCTGCTTCTTGACCCGCAGTCCGGAGAGACGGGCGGCTTCCTCGTTGCCGCCGATGGCGTACATGGAGCGGCCGATGTAGGTGCGGGCCAGGATGAGTGCCGCTATCAGGCCCATGGCGATCATCACGAGGACCGGGACGGGCAGCCAGCCGCCGAGGGTGTCACCGAGCACGGAGACGGAGTCGGGGAAGGGGATCGGGCGGCCCTGGGAGATGACCAGGGACAGCCCCCTGGCCACCGAGAGCATGGCCAGCGTCGCGATGAACGAGGGCAGTTTGCCGTAGGCGACGAGGGCGCCGCTGACGAAGCCGCAGGCGAGGCCGGTGGCGACGGCGATGATGACCGCGAGCCAGACGGGGACGCCTGCGGACGTCGCGGACCAGGCGAGGACGGTCGCGGAGAGCGCGGCGACCGAACCGACGGACAGGTCGATGCCCGCGGAGACGATGACGAAGGTGACGCCGAACGCGAGGATCGCGGTGACCGCGGCCTGGACGCCGACGTTCAGCAGGTTCTGGGTGGTGAGGAAGTCGCCGGAGAGCAGCGACATCGCCACCAGGAGGACGACCAGTGCGCTCAGGGCGCCGTTGTCGAGCAGGAGGCGGCGGAGGGTGTGTCCGGCGCCGCCCGCGTGCGCCTTGCTCGGATGCGTGTCAGTGGCCACGGGGGCCCTCCTCTGCCTTCTCGGTGGGTGTGATGACGGGCGCGGCGCTGACGGCGAGTGCCATCACGGCGTCCTGGGTGGCTTCGTCGGCGGGGAGTTCCCCGGCGATCCGGCCCTGGGCCATGACCAGGACCCGGTCGCTCATGCCGAGGACCTCGGGCAGATCGCTGGAGATCATCAGGACGGCGTGGCCGGAGGCCGTGAGCTCGTTGATCAGCTGGTAGATCTCGACCTTGGCCCCGACGTCGATGCCGCGGGTCGGTTCGTCGAGGATCAGGATCCGGGTGTCGGCCAGGAGCCACTTCCCGATGACGACCTTCTGCTGGTTGCCGCCGGACAGCGTGCGGACGTGCTGGCCGAGCCCGGCCATCCGTACGCCGAGCTGTTCGGCGATGCGTGCGGCGGCGGTGCGCTGTCCCTTCACGTCGACGAGTCCGGAGCGGGTCGCCGAGCGGAGGGTGACGAGGCCGAGGTTCTCCTGCACGGAGGCGTCGAGCACGAGGCCCTGCCCCTTGCGGTCCTCGGGGACGAGCCCGATACCGGCGCCCATGGCGGCGGTCACGTCGTGCTTGCCCAGCCGTTCGCCGTTCACGTCGACGGTGCCGGTGTCGTAGGGGTCGGCGCCGAAGACGGCCCGGGCGACCTCGGTGCGGCCCGCTCCGACGAGCCCGGCGAGGCCGACGACCTCGCCGGCCTTCACGTCGAAGCTGATGTCGTGGAAGACGCCGTCCCGGGTGAGGCCGCGCACGGAGAGCAACGGCGCCCCCGTTTCCGGGCGTTCACGCGGGTACTGCTGTTCGATGCTGCGTCCGACCATGAGCTGGACGAGCTCCGCCTCGGGTGTCGAGGCGGGCACCTGGTCGATGCTCCGGCCGTCGCGCAGCACGGTGACGCGGTCGCCGAGGGCGGCGATCTCGTCGAGGTGGTGGGTGATGAAGACGATGCCGACGCCGTCCGCGCGCAGCTGCCTCACGATGCCGAAGAGCTTGTCGACCTCTTCGGAGGTGAGGACGGCGGTCGGCTCGTCCATGATCAGGACGCGCGCGTCCAGGCTGAGCGCCTTGGCGATCTCCACCATCTGCAGCCGGGCGATGCCCAGTTCACGGACCCTGGCCCTGGGCGAGACGTGCAGTCCCACCCGGCGCAGCAGCACCTCGGCGTCGGCCTCCATGCGCCGCCGGTCGATCATGCCGAAGCGGCGCGGCTGGCGGCCGAGGAAGATGTTCTCGGCGACCGTCAGATCGGGTACCAGGTTGAACTCCTGGTAGATGGTGGCGATCCCGAGCTTCTCGGCGTCCTGGGCGCCGTGGATGCGCACCTCCTGGCCGCCGACGAAGATCCGGCCGCCGTCGGGGCGGTAGGCGCCGGAGAGCATCTTGATGAGGGTGCTCTTGCCGGCGCCGTTCTCACCGAGCAGGACGTGCACTTCACCGCTGCGCAGGTCGAAGTCGACACTGTCCAGGGCGACGACACCGGGGAAGGTCTTGCGTACGCCTTCGATGCGCAGCAACTCGACCGATTCGCTCACTCGTTGCTCCCGGGGGTGGAGGTGCGCTCGCCGCAGGAGCTGCGTACGACGAGGGTGGCGGGCAGGGTGACGGACTGAGGGGGCCGGCCCTCGACGATGTCGACGAGGGCGCGCACCGCGGCACGGCCGAGGTCGCCCGTGGGCTGCGCGATCGCGGTGATGGGCGGGCCGGTGTGGACGAACCACGGGATGTCGTCGAAGGCCGCGATCCCGATGTCCTCGGGAACACGCAGACCGCGTGCGCGGATGGCGTCGAGGGCGCCGAGCGCCATGAGGTTGTCGGCGGCGAACACGATCTCGGGCGGCTCGGGGAGCGACAGGAAGTGCTCGGTGGCACGCCGTCCGCTGTCCGCCTGGAAGTCGCCCTGGCCGATGTAGGCGTCGGGGAGCGCGAGCCCGTGGGCCCGCATGGCTTCCCCGAACGCCTCGACGCGTTCGTTGCCCGTGGTGGTGGCCGCCGGGCCCGCGATGATGGCGAGCCTGCGGTGACCGAGGGCGTGCAGATGGGCGACGAGGTCCTGGATGGCCCGGTGGCCGTCCGCGCGCACGACGGGGATGTCCACTCCGGGGATCCAGCGGTCGACGAAGACCATCGGGGTTCCGGTGCGCGCGACGTCCAGCAGCAGCGGTGACTCGCCGTCGGCGGGCGACACCAGGAGTCCGTCGATCCTGCGGTCCAGGAGCGTGCGTACGTGGTGGTCCTGCTGTTCGGGCCGTTCGTCGGCGTTACCGATGATCACGCTGTAGCCGAGCGCGCGTGCCTCCTCCTCGACGGAGCGGGCGAGCGCGGTGAAGTACGGATTCAGTACGTCACTGATGACGAGGCCGAGCGTGCGGGTCTGGTCGGTGCGCAGCGAGCGGGCCACGGCGTTGGGCCGGTAGCCGAGGGCGTCGACGGCGGCGAGGACGCGGGCGCGTGCGTCCGGGCTGACGGAGGGATGGCTGTTGAGGACACGGGAGACCGTGGCGACAGAGACTCCTGCCTGGGCCGCGACATCCTTGATGCTCGCCATTTCCGGACCACCTCCTTGTGGTTTCCGTGAGCCTCGAAACCAGCGGAACGAGCCGTGGAATCGATTACACGGATGATTGGAATCGATTACATGGCGGAAATCAACCCCCCGGGGGACGCCCGAGGCCGGATTGTGATGCACCACTCCCCCCGCACCCCTCACCCGGCGTGGCCGTAATGCGCGCCCCGAGACATCGCCGAGACGATTCGGAGAGTGTCCGCCAGTTCCATCGCCCCGGGCTCACGTGCCCATGACGGCAGGGACACGACGCACTGGAGGTGCGATGGACAGCGGGGCAGCTGAACGCACGGCTGACGGCCACAGACCGGGGAACGGCGTTCGGAAGCAGGCCACTTCGCCGCGGCGGTGGTGGTCGAGGTTCGCGGTGCTGACCGCGGCCGCGGTGGGCGCCGCACTGCTGACGGCACCCACGGCGCAGGCGGCACCCGCCGCCGCGCAGGCGGCACCCTGTCCTCAACTCCCCTGCGAGGGATCGGACCCGGGTCAGGTGACCGCGTGGCAGTCCGGCGGGGCGCCGAAGGTCCTGAAGGAGACGACGCTCGCCTCGGGGACCCGGGTCGTCCTGTACACCGGCAAGCCGGCCTGGGACGCCGCCGCCGGCCGCACCTACACCTGGGCCGAGGTGCGCTTCGGAACCGGGGTGACCGACGGCCGGCTGTGGCTGCGCGCCGAGGACAACTGGGGCGACGGCATCAACATCATCACGGCCGTGGACCACCCGCGTTCGTACCGGGGCACCACGGGCACCACGGGCATGTTCGTGTACTCGACCTCGGTGCCCCGCGGTACGTACGCCAACAGCGCCTGCGTCACCGACGGCACCCAGCGCGGCTGCCTGAACCAGTACGCCGCGGAGGTCGTCCCCCTCGGGCCGTGCGCGGGCTGGTGCGCCGAGGTGGCCGATCCGAAGGCGGTGCCGCAGTCCGACTGGTCGTACGTCGAGCGCGCCGACTACGACCGGGCCGAGCTGCCGTCCGGCGCTTCCGTGCAGCAGGTGGCCGGACGCCTGAAGCAGGGCAGCTACCTGGGCTGGGCCGAGGGCGAGCTCCCCGCGGGCGGCCGCTTCTGGCTGGAGGCGTGGCAGGGCCAGGGCCGTTGGGGCCAGGTGTACTCCGAGTTCACCCGCCCCGGCGCCTCCCGTACGACGACCGGATCGACCCGGGCCTTCTCCTGGCTGCCGGAACTGCGGGCCTGCGTCAGCGACTCGACGGGCACCGAGTGCACCAAGGACGAGGACGTCATGGCCACGCCTCCGGCAGAGGCTCCGTGCGCCGTCCTGCCGTGCACGGGGATCGACCCGGCGAGCGTCACGGAGTGGATGCCGGCGTACGACGGTGACGTGATCGAGGACGCCAACATCTACCTGGGAGGCCGGCTCAAGATCTACCAGGGCCGACCGTCCTGGGACCCGTACCACTTCTACTACTGGGGCGAGGCCGAACTCCCGCCGGGTCGCAACGACGTCTCGGCCACGCTCATGAAGCACGCCTCCGGGGGCCCGGACTCCCGGAACTCACGCCCCGAGCCGCTGCCCGGCGGCCGGCTGACCGCCTCCGGCACGACGAAGATGATCGCGCTGGACCCGATGTCCGGAGACGAGATCGCCGGACTCGTGGTGGACGGCAAGAACTGGGCGTTCGCCACCCACCAGGACGACAACATGTACCAGACGTCCGTCCAGGGCCCGGTCGGCCCGTGCGCACCGGGCCAGGCCTGCGAGGGGTTGGCCGCGGACTCGGTCACCACGTGGGCGTCGAAGGCGACGGAGTGGGCGACGGCGACCCTGCCGAACGGCGCCCGGGTCACGCTGTCGGGCGGCCGGCCCGACTGGTCGGTGACCGACCACTACGCCTGGGCGCACTCGGCCTCGGCGGGCGTCACCGTGTGGCTGGAGGACAAGCAGCCCGGCGGCGCGTACGCGAAGGTCGCCGACGCCGGCAAGCTGAAGGCGACCGACGGCCGCTGGGTGCGGGCGTGCCTGTCCGACGGCACGACGACGAAGTGCACGACACCCACGTCGTGACCGACGCCGGGTGAGGAGCCGGGTGGGCCGGGCGAGGGCGCCAGGCCCACTCCGGCCCTCGTCGGCACCTCGGAAAACACGAAGAACCCCAGCTGAGCTGGGGTTCTTCGTGGTGTGTGGTGTCCGAGGGGGGACTTGAACCCCCACGCCCGATAAAGGGCACTAGCACCTCAAGCTAGCGCGTCTGCCATTCCGCCACCCGGACAAGGTGTCTGTCGTCCCGGGGTACTCCCCGTTTCGACAAAGAGAACAATACCAGGGGTTCGGGGTGCCTCTCACCTGCGTTTTAGGTGGTCAGTGCGGTGCGGGCCCCGCCGGACGCCCCTGACGCCGGGTCGCGCACGCACCGTGGCGCGTCGCCTACGCACCGTCGCTTCGGGCTACCTTCGCGGGCATGAGTGGCAAAAGCATCCCGAGCGGCGGGAGCGTGCACGCCCACCGGCCGCCCCCCGCGCTGACCTCCCTGCGCGAACGGCTGCGTGACACCTTCTGGTTCGCGCCGACGGCGGGGCTGGTGTGCGCCTTCGCGCTGTGGTGGGCCCTCTCCGCACTGGACACCAGGATCGTCGCGCACCTGAAGGAGGAGGGGGCGTACCAGGAGCTCGGAGACCTCCTGGCCTTCGCCGTGGACGCCAGGACGATCGTCACGACGGTCAGTGCGGCGATGATGACCTTCATCGGTGTCGTCTTCAGCATCTCGCTGGTCGCCGTGCAGATGGCGAGCGGGCAGCTGACCCCGCGGGTCGTCCGTATCTTCGTACGCAGCAGGATCAGCAAGCTCACGCTGACCGTGTTCCTGGCGACCTTCGCCTTCTCGCTGCTGGTCCTCACGTCGTACGAGGGCGGAGCGGAGCCCGATCCCCGGCGGGTGACGTCGGTGCCGCTGCTGCAGAGCCTGCTGACCCTGGGCCTGGTCGGACTGAGTCTGCTGCTGTTCGTCGCCTATGTGTCGTCCACGCTGCGGCTGATGCAGGTCGGGCCCGTCCTCGACCACATCACCCGTGAGTCGCTCCGTGCCCTGGCGCGGCAGCCGGGAGGAACGGCGGCGGAACCACCGCGGGGGCCGTGCACGGCGCGGCTGGTGCACCACGGCCGGGCGGGGGTGGTGCGGGACGTGGCGGTGGCCCGGCTGGTGCGTAACGCGCGACGGCACGGGGTCGTGCTGCGACTGGGGCCCCGGGCCGGTGACTTCGTGGTGCCGGGCACACCGTTGCTCACCGTCCACGGCGGGACCGCCCCTCCCTCGCGCGCCCTGCGGGGCACGGTGTCGGTCGGGGTCGAGCGGACCCTCCACCAGGATCCGGCCTTCGGCCTGCGGCAGTTGGCCGACATCGCGCTGCGCGCCCTGTCGCCGTCCGTCCACGATCCGACCACCGCGGTGCAGTGTCTGGACCGGATCGTGCAGTTCCTGTCGGTCGCGGTCACGCTGCCGCTGGGTACGTTGCACCACCGGGACCGCCGGGGCGACGTACGGCTCGTCCAGCAGGTGCCGGGGTGGTCCGATCTCGTGGACCTGGCGTTCGAGGAGATCCGGTGGTGTGCGGCGGACACTCCTCAGGTGACGCGCCGGCTGATGGCCGGGCTCGACGATCTGCTGCTGCTCGCCTCCGAGGAGCGGCAGAAGCCGCTGCTCAGGCACCGCGCGCTCCTGGTGGAAGCGGTGGAGCGCACGGTGCCCGGGGCGTCCGGGCGGGCGTTCGCGCTGCGTCCGGACCGGCAGGGGATCGGCTGACCGGCCCTGGCGCGGTGTCTACGGCATGAGGTGGTGGTCCGGGAAGTTCCCCGGCAGCCGCTCCCCCTCGGGACCGTCCGTCACGGCCGTACGAGCAGTTCGCCGCCGACGAACGCGCCGCGCCACGACGCGCCGAAGCCGCCGAAGAGCTCCTCCCGGTCCCCCCGTGAACGCGGCTTGCCGTGACCGGTCTTGAAGGCGCGGATCTGCGGGGCCAGCCGCTCGTACGTCTCCGTGTCGTCGGTGGACAGGGTCGCGACCAGGGCTCCGTTGGAGAACTCCGGTCCGGGCCGGCACCGGTCGTCCGGGAGACCGACTGACCGTACGACCGCGGTACACGCGTGGGGCCCGGTTCCTGGAACCGGGCCCCACGCGTGTGTGCCGTCAGGTGTCAGTCCCCGCAGCGGCTCTCCCGGAGCGAGTGCAGGTGCTCGCTGGATTTGCGGGCGAAGGCGAAGGACTCGACGGGGTTGTCGTGCTCGGTCTGCCAGTGGTGGTAGGTGCGGCCACGGTCCGTGCGGGCGGTGACCCGGCTCAGGAAGTTCTTGTAGTCGATGTCGCCGTCGCCGACGTCCGTCATGTCGTAGCCGTCGCGGGCGGCGTCGTTCCGGGTGCCGTCCTTGACGTGGAAGAGCGGGTAGCGGTTCGGCTGCTTGAGCACGTAGTCGATGGGGTTGAAGGGCGCCGGGGTGCCGTCCGCCCGCTTGCCGAAGCGGAACTGGGCGCAGAACGCCCAGTAGATGTCCATCTCCAGGTAGACCAGGTCGGGATCGGTCTCGGCGAGCAGGACGTCGTAGAGGCGCACCTTCGGCTTGTCGGTCGCGAAGGAGAACTCCTCGGCGTGGTTGTGCTGGTAGAACTTCATGCCGCGCTTGCGGGCGGCCGCGCCGTAGGTGTTGAAGTCCTCGGCGGCCCGCTTCCAGCCGTCGACCGTGGAGCCGTAGCGGAAGGGTCCGGAGGCCGTGCCTATGTGCTTGAGGCCGAGGGCTTCCGCCTCGTCGAGGACCTTGGTGAGGTTCTGCGCGAAGGTGTAGGCGCCCGGGTTGTTGTCGTCGTAGTAGCCGACGTGGCTGCCGATGGGGTTGAGGCCGTGGTCCTTGGCCAGCCTCTTGAGCTGGGACAGGGTGATGGCACCGGCCGAGCCCTGGGTGTACCCGGCGAACTCGATCTCGTCGTAGCCGTACTTCTCCAGTTCGGCGAACACAGGGGCGAAGCCGAGGGTGGAGACCTTGTCCCGGAGGCTGTAGAGCTGGATGCCGAGGCGGCCGGGCGGCAGGACGGCTCGGCCCTTGCCGTGGCCGTGACCGTGGCCGTGGCCGTGGCCGGGTGACGTGCCGCCCTTCGGGCTCGTCGCCTGGGCGGCCGCGCCGCTGAGGAGGGTCGCGGCGGTGGCTCCGGCGGCGACGCCCAGGACGTTGCGGCGGCTGAGTCTGCTCGCGAGCTCGGGGTCCTTCGGAGTGCGGCTCATGATCACGAATCTCCCTTTCGGCGTGCGGGCGTGGCGGATGGTCCGTGCAGTCCGGCGAGTCGGAGGAGCAGGGACTTCACTTCGGTGGCCTGGACTCGGCCGTCGAAGGCTCGGGGGGTGGAGCAGAGGATGAGCGGACCTTCGTCGTCGCTCTCGGGAAGGCGGCCGTGGCTGCCGCGGATGGGTGAGGGATCCAGGGGGACGACCGCCATGCGGTAGCGCATCCCGAGCTTCTTGCGGGCCACCGCGGAGGCCGCCCTGACCCGGACGTAGGGGTCCTGCGGGTCCATGAAGAGCTCGACGGGGTCGTATCCGGGTTTGCGGTGGATCTCGACGAGCTGTGCGAAGTCGGGGGCGCGGTCGTCGTCGAGCCAGTAGTAGTACGTGAACCAGGCGTCCTTCTCCGCGACTGCGACGAGTTCGCCGGAGCGGGGATGGTCGAGGTGGTGGGCCTTCTTGCCGTCGTCGTCGAGGAGTTCGGCGATGCCGGGGAGGTCCGCGAGGGCCTCGCGGGTCGCTTCGAGGTCCTCGGGCCGGCGCACGTAGACGTGGGCGAGCTGGTGGTCGGCGACCGCGAACGCGCGGGAGGCCATCGGGTCGAGGTACTCCATGCCGTCCTGGGTGTGGACCTCCAGCAGGCCGGCGCGGCGCAGGGCGCGGTTGATGTCGACGGGCCGGTCGACGCGCGTGATGCCGTACTCGGAGAGCGCGACGACGGTGCGGCCGGCGGCCCTCGCGTCGTCGAGCAGGGGCGCCACGGCACGGTCTAGTTCGGCGGCGGCCCGGTGCGAGCGGGGGTCGTCGGGGCCGTAGCGCTGGAGGTCGTAGTCGAGGTGCGGGAGGTAGCAGAGGGCCAGGTCGGGGGTGCGGGTGGCGAGGACGTGCCGGGTGGCGTCGATGATCCACTGCGAGGAGACGAGGTCGGCGCCGGGACCCCAGAAGTGGAAGAGGGGGAAGGTGCCGAGCTTCTCGGTCAGTTCGTCGTGCAGGGCCGGGGGCCGGGTGTAGCAGTCGGGTTCCTTGCGGCCGTCGGCGTAGTAGACGGGGCGGGGGGTGACGGTCCAGTCGGTGTCGGCGCCCATCGCGTACCACCAGCAGATGTTGGCGACGGTGTACCCGGGGTGGGTGCGCCGGGCGGCGTCCCAGAGCTTGTCCCCCTCGACGAGCCCGTTGTGCTGGCGCCACAGGAGGACGTCGCCGAGCTCGCGGAAGTACCAGCCGTTGGCGACGATGCCGTGTTCGGCGGGGGTGGTGCCGGTGAGGAAGGTGGACTGCGCGGCGCAGGTGACGGCGGGCAGCACGGTGGCCAGGGGCGCCTTCGATCCGGCCATCGCCCGGAGGTTCGGCATGTGCGTGAGAAGCTGCGGGGTGAGGCCGACGACGTCGAGGACGAGGAGCGGGGTGGGAGAGGTGCCGGTGCCGGGTGCTGTCACGGGAGCTCCTTCAGTCCGAGGTCGGCGAGGAGGTCGCGGGCGAGGGTGAGTTCGGCGGCGATCCCGTCGGCGAGCTGGGTGCGGGTGCGGGGGCGCAGTGCGGCGGGGAGCGCCTGCCAGGTGTACGTCTCGACCTCCAGGTGCCGGGTGAGGGGCGCGGGCCCGCCGACGAGCCGGTGCAGCACGGACCGGAGCACGGGGAGGGTGGAGGTGAGCGGGGGTGCGGGCGGTGCGTGCAGGGGGACGTGGAAGTGCGAGCGCCAGGGCGTTCCGTCGGGAAGCGCTCTGCCGGAGACCGCTTCGTCGAGGTCGTCGGTGCCCCGGAGCCCTGCCGTGGTGAGGGTGCGTGTCTGGTGCAGGAAGCGTGGTTCGGCGAAGGCGCCCAGCGCGGCCCGCACCTCGGGCAGGTGGGGGTGTTCGGCGTGCAGGGCGGCGGAGAGCTGTGCCTTGACGACGGTGATGCCTGCCGCCTGCAGGGCGTCCAGGGCGGTGTCCGGGTCCTCGAAGGAGGTGGCGAGGTGGCAGGTGTCGACGCAGATGCCGACGCGGTCGTGGCCCACCGCGGCCAGGGGGCCGATGGCGTCGGCGGTGGTCTCGACGGTGCAGCCCGGTTCGGGTTCGAGGCCGATCCTGATGGACTTGCCCGTGAGCTCGGCCAGGGCGTCCAGGCGCTGCGCGAGTGCGGTGAACTGCTTCCGTGCCGTTCCGGGCGCCGAGGGGTCGTCGGCGTACGGGGTGCGCCAGGCGATCGGCAGGGTGGAGATGGTGCCCTCGGTGACGTCGTCGGGGAGCAGGGCGGCCAGCAGCCGGGCCAGGTCGGTGGTGTGGGACAGCCGCTCGGGGTCGGTCCAATCGGGCGTGTAGACGCGGTACTTGACCTCCTGCGCTCCGAAGCCCTCGTAGGGGAAGCCGTTGAGGGTGACCACTTCAAGGCCGCGGTGGTCGAGCTCGCCCCGCAGCGAACGCAGCGCGGCGGGGTCGTTGATGAGGGCGCGGGCCGCGTCCCTGGCGAGCCAGAGGCCGATGCCGAGGCGGTCCCGTCCGAGCCGTCTGCGTACGGGCTCGCAGTGGTCGCGCAGCTGGGCGCGTACGCCTTCGAGGGTCTCGGCGGGGTGCACGTTGGTGCAGTACGCGAGGTGGACGGTGGAGCCGTCGGGGTGGCGGAAGCGCATGGTCACTCCCCGCCGCGGAGGATGGAGTTGCCCTCGTGGAGCGGGCCGGGGGCGGCGATGTCGAGCTGGAGGCGGCCGCTCTGCCCGTAGAAGGCGACGGGGTTGCGCCAGAGCACCTTGTCGACGTCGTCCTCGTCGAAGCCGGCCTTCAACATGGTGTCGGCGACCTTGCGGGTCTTCAGGGGGTCGCTCCTGCCCCAGTCGGCGGCGGAGTTGACGAGGATCCTGTCGGTGCCGTGGTTCCGCAGGACGGTGATCATTCGGTCCTCGTCCATCTTGGTGTCCGGGTAGATGGAGAATCCGGCCCAGCATCCGCTGTCCAGGGCGTCCCGCACCGTCGTCTCGTTGAGGTGGTCGAGGAGGACCAGCTCGGGGGCGAGGTCCGATTCGCGGACGACGTCGATGGTGCGGTGAAGCCCGGCGAGTTTGTCGCGGTGCGGGGTGTGGACGAGCGCGGGGAGCCCGTGCTCGGCGGCGAGCTGGAGCTGGGTGGCGAGGGCGGTGTCCTCGGCGGGTGTCATCGAGTCGTAGCCGATCTCGCCGACGGCCACGACGGAGTCCTTGACGAGGTAGCGGGGCAGGGCGTCCAGGACGGGGGTGCAGCGGGGGTCGTTGGCCTCCTTCGGGTTGAGGGCGAGCGTGCAGTGGTGGGCGATGCCGTACTGCGAGGCCCGGAACGGCTCCCAGCCGAGCAGCGCGTCGAAGTAGTCGAAGAAGCTGGCGGGCGAGGTGCGGGGCTGGCCGAGCCAGAAGGAGGGTTCGACGAGGGCGCGGACCCCGGCGTCGTACATGGCCTGGTAGTCGTCCGTGGTGCGGGAGGTCATGTGGATGTGGGGGTCGAAGATCCTCATCGGGCTTCCTCCGTGGACGTGGGGGCAGGGGCGGGGACGGTGAGTTCCAGGACGGTCCGCAGACCGGCGGGTACGGCGCGTCCCGCCGCTGTGCGTTCCGAGGCGAAGTCGCCCAGCATGCGTGCCAGTTCGGCATCACCGCTGGCCCTCTCCGGCAGCCGGTCGAGGGCCTCGACGGGGACCTCGGTGAAGAGGCACTTGAGGACGGCGTGCCGCCAGCCGTGGGCGTCGAGGTGGGCGGCGCCGTAAGGGCCGACGGCGGCGGCGACCAGCCGGGTGTCGTTGGTGCGCAGGGCGTCCTCGACGAGCGGGAGGGCGGTGGCGCCGAGGTCGAGCCGGTGCAGGGTGAGGAGGACGGCGCGGCGTTCGGCTGCGGTGCCCTGCTCGTAGAGCCGCGTCACGGCGGGCAGGGCCGGCCGGGCCTCGACGAGCAGCAGCGCGCGTACGGAGTCGGCGTGTTCGAGTCCGCAGTGTCTTCCCGCCGAGGCGAACCGCAGTTCCCAGGGCGGGTTCCCGCTGTCGGCGCCGGGATGGGACGCGGCGTGCGCGGCCTCGGCGAGCGCTTCGTCGAGCCAGGCCCGGGCCGCGCCGCGCAGCAGGCCGTCGAGTTCTTCGCGGCTGGTCAGCACGGTGCGGCTCCGTTCGTCGTCGCGGCGGCGCGGCGCAGGAAGTCCAGCGAGGTGCGGGCCAGTTCCGGGCCGGCGTGGGAGTGCCGGGGCAGTTCGACGACGGTCAGGCCGTCGTATCCGGTGGAGGCGAGTGCTTCGAGTACCGGAGGGAAGTCGATCTCGCCGTCGCCGAACGGCAGGTGTTCGTGGACGCCGCGGCGCATGTCCTCGATCTGGACGTGGCGCAGCCAGGGGCCGGCCTCCTTCACGCAGTCGGCGGGCGAGGCGGGCTCCAGGCACTGGCAGTGGCCGATGTCGAGGGTGAGTCCAAGGGGTTCGGGGTCTCCGAGGAGGGTGCGGAGGTGGTGGAAGTCGGCCAGTGCCGAGAGGAGGTGGCCTGGCTCCGGTTCGACGGCGAGGGGGACGCCCGCACGGTCGGCGGCCTCCAGCACGGGGGCGAGTGCGCCGGTCAGCCGCTGCCAGGCGGTGTCCGGCGCGGTGTCCGGCGGGGTGATGCCGCTGAAGCAGTGCACGGCGTGGGCACCGAGGTCGGCGGCCACCTCGACGGCCCGGACGAGCAGCGCGGTGCGGGCGGCACGGCCGTCGGGGTCGGGGTCGAGGAGGGAGGGCCCGTGTTTGCGGCGGGGGTCGAGGACGTAGCGCGCGCCGGTCTCCACGGTGACGCCGAGTCCGAGGCCCGCCAGCCTGCGGGCCACCTTTCGGGTGCGGGCGCCCAGGTCGGGCGCGAGCGGATCGAGGTGCATGTGGTCGAGGGTCAGCCCGACCCCGTCGTAGCCGAGGTCGGCGAGGAGGCCGAGGGCGTCGTCGAGCCGGAGGTCGGTCAGTCCGTTGGTGCCGTAGCCGAGGCGGAGGGTCATGTGGGGCTCACCTTCCGGGAGAGCGCCCGGGCGAGAGGGACGAGCCCCATGGCCGCGAGCCCGACGAGGGGTGACCCGGCCCGCGCCGCGAGCGTGGCCTGCAGCGGGATCATCGCCCGGATCCCGCCTCCGACGGCGCGCCGGGTGAGGGGCGGGGAGGGGTTGAGGACGGCGTGGAGGAGCGGAACGGCGGCGGTACGGAGGTAGGCGGTGACGAAGGCGGGGAGCAGCAGCGTCCCGGTGGCCGGTGCGGGGGACGGCTCCCCGTGGGCCGGGCGGCCTCGCAGGGCGGCGGCTCCGAGTCCGGCGACACCGGCCAGCGCCGCCAGCGGTGCGGCGGTGGAGCCGCCCTGGACCTCGTGCCGGGAGACGGCGGTCACGGCGTAGGTGTGCGCGCCGAGCGCGAGGGCGGCGGGGAGCGCGGCGGAGGGCGGGTGGGCTCCGGCGGGCCCGGGGGCTGCGTGGGTGCCGGCGGGCCCGGGGGCTGCCGAGGCGGCTCCGGCCGTGGCCGTCGCTCCGAGAAGCAGGTCAAGCGCGCGGGCCGAGGCCATCGCGGCCGGTCCCAGCCTCGTGTGCTTGAGGCGCAGGTCGTAGGCCCAGACGGTGGCCGCGAGTCCGGATGCCACGGCCAGGGCGGGCCGGCCGGCGCGTGCGGCGAGGGCCAGGCCTGCCGCCGTGAGTGCGCCCGCCGCGGCCAGAGCGGCCCCCGGTGCGACACGCCCCGAGGGGATCGGGCGGTGCGGGCGGTCGACGGCGTCCTCCTCGCGGTCCGCCCAGTCGTTGAGTGCCATGCCCGCCTCGTAGAGGCACAGCGACGCACCCACGGCGAGTGCGGTGCCCCGGCCGGGTCGCCGTCCGGTGGCCGCGGCCCCGGCGAGCGCGTCCCCGGGCACGGTGAACAGGGCGGACACGCGCAGCAGTTCCGCCCAGGCCCGCAGGCGGGTGCGGGAGGAGGGCCTGCCCGGTGCGGGCGCAGTCCCGCCCGCACCGGACAGGCTGTCTGGGGGGACGTGTACCGGGGCGGTCCCGGTACGCGGCGCGGCGGCGAGGAGCCGGGGGGAGCCGGTGACGGCCGCGAGCAGCCGGAGGGGCCTCACCGGGCCGCCCGCAGGCGTTCGGCGAAGGCCAGCAGTTCCTGGTACTGCTCGGGCAGTCCGGCCGGGCCGCCGTCCGGGTCCTTGAAGTAGAAGCCCAGCTCGGGCCGTGGCCCGGTCAGGCCGAGCTCGTGGGCACGGGCCAGGAGGCGGGCCAGGTCCAGCACCAGCGGTGCGGCGAGGGCGGAGTCGCAGCCCTGCCAGATCGTCTGGAGGATCATGCGGGAGCCGAGGAACCCGTCGAAGGCGATGTGGTCCCACGCCGTCTTCCAGTCCCCCATCGCCGGTACGTCGTCGATGTGGACCTCACCCTCCGGCGCCGAGCCGAGGGTGTCGGCGAGTACGCGTTCCTTGCCCGCGTTCTTGGCGGCCGCGGCGGCCGGGTCGGCCAGCGCCGCCCCGTCCCCGCCGCCCAGGAGGTTGGTGCCCGACCAGGCGCGCACCGGCAGCGCGCGCTGGACGAACATGGGGGCGAGCACGGAACGCAGCAGCGTCTGGCCCGTCTTGCCGTCGCGTCCCGCGTGGGGCAGCGCGCAGGAGTCGACCGCCTCCCGGAGGTGCGGGCTGCGCAGACCGGTGGACGGGGTGAAGTTGGCGTACGGGCAGCCGGCCCGGAGTGCGGCCGCCGCGTAGAGGGAGCTGGCGGGCAGCCGGGAGTCGTCCGCGCCGGGGGCGGGTTCCGTCGAGGCGACGTTGATGACGACCGTGCGGGCCAGTCCGTGGCGGTGGGTGAAGTCCTGGATGTCGGTGGCGAAGGACGCGACGAGTTCCTCGTCGGTGCGGGTGTCGCCGGGGAGCGGTCCGCCGGACCGTATCTCCTCGTCGGCGGCCGTGAGTTCGGACCGGACGGCCGAGGGGAGACCGTGCGGGAGCACTCCCCCGGCCGCGAGGGCCTCGGCACGTTTGGGCAGCGGGCAGTCGAGGGTGTCGTGGCCCCCGAAGACGAGGGAGGTCAGCGGTGGCAGTCCCGCGCCGTGGAAGGGCGGGGTCTCGGTGACCATGCCGGTCGGCGGGTGGAGCCCTGCCGCGACGGCCGCGCACCCCGCGGTGGCGGTGGTGGCGACGGAGCCGCGTGCTCCGATGAACCAGACTCCGGTACGAGCGGCGTGTGCGGTCACGGGCTGCCTCCCAAAGGGGATGGAAAGGGGTGGTGGGCGGCGGGCGGGGAGCAGTCGCGCTTCCCCGCCCGCCGCGTCGCAGGAGGGTGCCGCCCTACGTGGAGGGCAGTTCCTTCAGCTGGATGTCGCGGAACGACACCTGGTCGTCGGCCCCGTGGTTCTGGAGGCCGATGTAGCCGTTCCTGAGGCTGCGGGCCGGATCGGTGTTGGTGAAGTCGTTGATCTTCACGCCGTTGAGGAAGACCTGGAGCCGCTCGCCCTGGACCTTGATCTCGTAGCTGTTCCACTGGCCGGGCGGCCGCAGGACCTGGTCACGCGCCTTGATGTTGGCGGACTTGAAGGTGTAGACGGCGCCGGTCGTCCGGTCCGCCGCGTCGGTCGCGTCGATCTGGACCTCGTAACCGTTGTTCACCGCGGACCACGGGTCGTCCGACTCGGGGAAGCCGACGAAGACGCCGGAGTTGTCGTCGCCCTGCATCTTCCAGTCGAGCTTCAGGGAGTAGGACTTCAGCTCCTTGGCCTGGTAGGTCAGCAGGCCCATGCCGCCCTCGGTGCGCAGCTCACCGTCGACGACGGCGAACTTCCCGGGGCCGGCCTGCTTCCAGCCTTCGAGCGTCTTGCCGTTGAAGATCGACCGGTAGCCGGTGTCCGGCTTGCAGTCGGCCTTCACCTGTCCGGCGGCGTAGCGCAGGCCGCCCAGCAGGTGCTGGCGGAAGGCAGGTTCGGCGTAGGACTCCTTGGTGTGGCCGAGGCCGGTGTAGAAGGAACGGCCGCCCTGGTACGCCTGGCACCAGGAGATCGGGTGGTCGCCCTTCATGGTGCCGCCGGTGTAGGTGGTCTCGTCCAGGGTGGCGAGGACCTGGGCCTTGTCCCGGGGGTTGGTGCGGTAGTTGTACCACTCGTCGGTACGGTCCCAGGCCTCGTCCAGGTGCGCGGTCGCCGGGTGGTCGTGGTTCTCCACGCGGACGGTCGCGGGCTGGATCTGCGGGTGGGAGTCGAAGTAGGCCCCGACGAGACCGCCGTAGAACTCCCAGTCGTACTCGGTGTCGGCCGCGGCGTGGACGCCCATGTAGCCGCCGCCGGTGGACACGAAGTTCTCGAACGCCTTCTTCTGGTCGGCGTTCAGGACGTTCCCGGTCGTCGAGAGGAAGACGACGGCGTCGTAGCGGGCCAGATTGCTGGTGGTGAACTGGGCGGCCTCCTCGGTGGAGTCGACCGTGATGTTGGTGTCCTTGCCGAGCTCCTTCAGCGCGGCGACGCCCTCGGGGATCGAGTCGTGCCGGAAGCCGCCGGTCTTGGAGAAGACCAGGACGCGCTTCGCGGTGCGGTCGACCGGGCTGTTCGAGAGCTCGAAGTCGTCCACGTCGTACAGGGCTCCGGCTCCTCCCTTGAAGACCAGGAAGAGTTCCGTGGCCTTCTTCGGCGCACCGCGCAGCGGCACGTCGATGTCCTGGAACGTGTCCCAGCTGCCGGTCACCGGGACGGGCGCCGAGCCGAGGATCTTGCCGGTGGGCGACCCGGCCCGCACTTCGAGGAACCCGCCGGCGCCGGCCGACGAGGTACGGGCGGTGAGCTTGGTGGAGCCGTCGAGGATGTACGGGGTGAAGGAGATCCAGTCGCCGTTGTCGATGTCGCCGACGGTCCGGCCGCCGTGGGCGCTGGTCTTGCTCGGGGTGGTGATGCCGGAGGAGTCGTCGTAGTGCTCCGCCTGGCGGTGGCGCGGCTGGAGCTTCGCCCCGTCACGGCCGGTCAGCGCCGCCTGTCCGCCGCCGCCACCGTCGGTGTAGGACGCGGAGATCCCGCCGTAGATGTTGGCGTTCGGGTCGTGGCCGCCCTCCATGGCGGTCTTGATGGTGCCTTCGCAGCCGTGCTCCGTGGTGATGTCGTGGCCGTGGCTGTCGTGGCCCAGGGTGAACTTGACCTCGACCTTGCCGCAGTCGATCGTCCCGTCCTCGGGGTCGGTGACGGTCACCTTGAAGGGCACCTCGTCGCCGAACTCGAAGGGCTGTCCGTCGGCCGGTGCCTGCAGCACGACGGTGGGTGCCGTGTTGCCGACGGTGACGTGCACGCTCGCCGAACCGGTGCGGCCCGTCGGGTCCTTGGCGGTCAGGGTGGCGACGTAGGTGCCGTTCTTCCTGTACGTGTACGTGGGGTCGGCGGCCGTGGACCTGCCGCCGTCGCCGAAGTCCCAGGCGTACGTCAGGGCGTCACCGTCACCGTCGGTCGTGCCGGCGGAGGAGAACTTCACCTTGAGGGGTGCGACACCGGAGGTCTTGTTCGAGGATGCCTCGGCGATGGGTGAGCGGCCGCCGGTCGCGTTCTCGATGCGGTACAGGGCCGAGTGTTCGTCACCGCCGAACCAGGAGAGGCCGTAGTCCAGGACGTAGAGCGCCCCGTCCGGGCCGAAGGCCATGTCCATGATCTGGGTGCCGGTCCACGGGATGTCGTTGATCGACTGGACCGCGCCGTCGGCGTCCTGCTCGATGCGCTTGATCCACTGCCGGCCGAACTCTCCGGCGAAGAAGTCGCCGTCGTACTCCTCCGGGAACTTCACCGGCGAGTCGAGGTCCGCGTCGTAGCGGTAGACGGGTCCGCCCATCGGGGACTCCGAGCCGGTGCCGAACTCGGGCACGGAGGCACCGTCGTACGGGATCCACGCGGCCTGCGCGGGCGGCAGGTCGACGAGACCGGTGTTGTGGGCCGACTCGTTCTTCGGGGCGGCGCAGTCGAAGGCCGGCCCGGACGTCTTCGTCGCGAAGTCGTAGTCGCGGTAGGGGTCGTTGGCTCCGGTGCAGTACGGCCAGCCGAAGTTTCCGGCCTTCGTGATCCGGGCGAACTCCACCTGTCCTGCCGGTCCGCGGTTCGGGTCCGCCGCACCGGCGTCCGGACCGTAGTCGCCCACGTAGAGGATGCCGGTGGCCTTGTCGACGCTGAAGCGGAACGGGTTGCGCAGGCCCATCGCGTAGATCTCGGGACGTGTCCGGTCGGTGCCGGGAGCGAAGAGGTTGCCCTCCGGAACGGTGTAGGAGCCGTCGTCGGCGACCTTGATGCGCAGGACCTTGCCGCGCAGGTCGTTGGTGTTGCCCGCGGTGCGGCGGGCGTCGAAGGCCGGGTTGCGGTCCGGACGGTCGTCGATCGGCGTGAACCCGTCGGAGGCGAAGGGGTTGGAGTCGTCACCCGTCGAGAGGTAGAGGTTGCCCTGCGCGTCGAAGTCGATGTCTCCGCCGACGTGGCAGCACATGCCGCGCGTGGCCGGGATGTCCAGGACCTTCTTCTCGCTGGCGTTGTCGAGGGTCCCGTCCTCCTTGAGCACGAAGCGGGAGAGGCGGTTCACTCCGTCGAACTTCGCGAAGTCGGCTGCGGTGCCGTTCTCCGGGGCGTCGCCGGCCGGGGTGTCCAGCGGGGGCGCGTAGTAGAGGTAGATCGCCCGGTTCTCGGCGAAGTCCGGGTCGATCCCTACGCCCTGGAGGCCCTCCTCGTCGTGCGAGTAGACGGGGATGGTGCCGGAGACCCGGGTGTTGCCGGAGCTGTCCGTGATCCGCAGCTCGCCGCTGCGGGACGTGTGCAGCACGCTGCGGTCGGGCAGCACCGCCAGCGACATGGGTTCGCCGGTCTCGGCCGCGCCCTTGGCGAGGGTGACCTGCTGGAAGTCCTCTGCGGCGTCCTGCGCGGCGGCGGCCTGCGGGGCGTCGGCGGTGGCGGCGGGCGAGGAGCCCAGGGTGAGGGTTGCGGCGGCGAGCAGTCCGCCGGTGAAGAGGGCGAGTGTCTTGCGGGCGCGGAGCCGTCTGCTGCTTCTGTGCACGTGCGTCCTCCGGAGTGTGCCGGTTGCTCGGGCGGGTGAGGTCTGCCGTTCCGCGCGGGGACTGCCGCGCTCGTCACCGGGGGCGTGGGGACCCGGTGACGCGAGTCATGTCGTGTACACGTATGGGACGGTAGCTGCGTTCTTCCGCTACGGAAAGCCCTTGCGCAGCGACTGAGTTGAACTTCTGCCGGATGCAGGACAAAGCAGTGTCCGGGCATGGCGAACCGGGCCCCTGGCATCGTCCTGCGGACACCAGGGGGCCTGGTCGCCTGGCCCCGGGGGCGGAGAAGCGGGCCCCGGGGGCGGAGGAGCGGGGCCCGGTCACCGCTCCCGGGCTAGTCGCCCCCGCCGAACGCCGCGTCGAACGACGCGCTCGGCGGGTCGAAGTCGAAACGCTTCAGCGAGGCCAGTGCCTCCGGTGCCCCGGTCAGCCGGTCCATGCCGGCGTCCTCCCACTCCACGGAGACCGGTCCGTCGTAGCCGATGGACCGCAGCATCCGGAAGACGTCCTCCCAGGGCACGTCGCCGTGTCCCGCCGAGACGAAGTCCCAGCCGCGCCGCGGGTCGCCCCACGGCAGGTGGGAGCCGAGGCGCCCGTTGCGGCCGTCGAGGCGCTTGCGGGCCTCCTTGCAGTCCACGTGGTAGATCCGGTCCCGGAAGTCGTACAGGAACCCGACGGGGTCGAGGTCCTGCCAGACGAAGTGGCTCGGGTCGAAGTTCAGGCCGAACGCGGGCCGGTGGCCGACGGCCTCCAGGGCGCGGTGCGTGGTCCAGTAGTCGTACGCGATCTCGCTCGGGTGCACCTCGTGGGCGAAGCGCACCCCCTCGGCGTCGAAGACGTCCAGGATCGGGTTCCACCGCTCCGCGAAGTCCTCGTAGCCGCGCTCGATCATGTGCGGCGGGACCGGCGGGAACATGGCGACCAGGTGCCAGATCGAGGACCCGGTGAAGCCGATGACCGTGTCGACGCCGAAGGCGGCGGCCGCGCGGGCGGTGTCCTTGATCTCCTCGGCGGCCCTCCGGCGCACCCCCTCGGGCTCCCCGTCCCCCCAGATACGGGCCGGCAGGATGCCCTGGTGGCGTTCGTCGATCGGGTTGTCGCAGACCGCCTGGCCGACCAGGTGGTTGGAGACCGCCCAGCACGTGAGGCCGTACTTCTCGAGGAGCTGCCGCCGGCCGTCGATGTACCCGGGGTCGGACAGGGCCTTGTCCACCTCGAAGTGGTCACCCCAGCAGGCGAGTTCGAGTCCGTCGTAACCGAAGTCCCGGGCGAGCCGGCAGACCTCCTCCAGCGGCAGGTCGGCCCACTGGCCGGTGAAGAGAGTGAAGGGACGGGGCATGCGCGGAACCTCCTAGAAGGGGACCGGGGTGTGTACGGAGTTCTTGGCGGCGCTCTCCTCGACGGCGGCGAGCACCCGCTGCACCTGGAGTCCGTCGGCGAACGAGGGCACCGGAGCGCGGCCCTCGACGATCGTGCGCACCACGTCGCGGGCCTGGTGCACGAAGGTGTGCTCGTAGCCCAGACCGTGGCCCGGCGGCCACCACGCCTCCAGATAGGGGTGCTGGGGTTCCGTGACGAGGATCCGCCGGAAGCCCGCGCTGGTGGGAGGCTCGGTGTGGTCGTGGAAGGAGAGTTCGTTGAGACGTTCCAGGTCGAAGGCGATCGACCCGCGTTCCCCGTTGATCTCCAGACGGAGGGCGTTCTTGCGTCCCGCCGCCATCCTGGTCGCCTCGAAGGAGGCGAGGGCTCCCGACGCCAGCCGCCCGGTGAACAGCGTGGCGTCGTCGACGGTGACCGCCCCCCGTGCGGTACCGTCCGCGGCGCCCGGGAGACCGGCCGTCGCGCCGGCGGGCACGGGCCTCTCGCGGACGAAGGTCTCGCTCACCGCCGACACCCCGACCAGCGGTTCCCCTGCCAGGTACTGGGCGAGGTCGACGATGTGCGCCCCAAGGTCCCCCAGCGCGCCCGATCCGGCGCGTTCGCGCTCGAGCCGCCAGGTCAGCGGCGACTCCGGATCGACGAGCCAGTCCTGGAGGTAGGTGGCCCGGACGTGCCGCAGCCTCCCCAGCCTGCCCTCCTCGATCATCGCGCGGGCATGGGTGAGGGCGGGCACCTTGCGGTAGTTGAAGCCCACGATCGCCACCTGCCCGCGGGCCGCGGCCCGTTCCGCGGCCTGCGCCATGGCCTCGGCCTCGGCGACCGTGTTGGCGAGCGGCTTCTCGCACAGCACGTGCTTGCCCGCTTCGAGGGCGGCGATGGCGATCTCCGCGTGGCTGTCGCCGGGGGTGCAGATGTCGACCAGCTGTACGTCGTCCCGGGCGATCAGCGCGCGCCAGTCGGTCTCCGCCGCCGCCCACCCGTGCCGGGCGGCGGCGGCCTCGACGGCCGTGCGGTCACGTCCGCAGATCGCGGCCAGAACAGGTCTCACCGGCATGTCGAAGACGTGTCCCGCGGTGCGCCACCCCTGGGAGTGGGCGGCGCCCATGAACGCGTATCCGACCATGCCGACGCCGAGTGTCGCCGTCGGCGGCGGTGTCCCGGTCTCCTGCTCGGTCTCTTCCCTCAGGGCCATGCGGACTTCCTCCTCGTCGGTGGTTCGGTGGCGGCGGTGGGGCCGGCTCAGCTGAAGCCCGTCGGCAGGTACTGGTCGATGTTGTCCTTCGTGACCACGGCCGAGTACAGGGTCAGCGAGGTCGGGATCTCCATCTCGGCCAGTCCCGCGACGCCCTTGCTCTGGCCGAGGGCACGGGCCAGGTCGATCGCGGAGGCGGCCATGGTGGGCGGGTAGAGCACGGTGGCCTTCAGGACGCTGTTGTCGGCCTTGATGGCGTCCATCGCGGACTTCGCGCCCGCCCCGCCTACCATGATGAACTCGTCGCGGCCGGCCTGCTGGATGGCCCGCAGCGCGCCCACGCCCTGGTCGTCGTCGTGGTTCCACAGGGCGTCGAACTGCTTCTGCGCCTGGAGGAGCTGCGCCATCTTGGCCTGCCCCGACTCCACCGTGAAGTCGGCCGCCTGACGGGCCACCAGCTTGATGTTGGAGTAGTTCTTCAGCGCGTCGGCGAAGCCCTGGCTGCGCTGCTTGGTGAGCTCCAGGTTGTCGATGCCGGCGAGCTCGACGACCTTGGCCCCCGCCTTGTCCTTGAGCTGCTCGCCGATGTAGTGCCCGGCGTTCAGCCCCATGCCGTAGTTGTCCCCGCCGACCCAACAGCGGTAGGCCTGCGGCGAGGCGAAGATGCGGTCCAGGTTGACGACCGGGATGCCGGCCTTCATGGCCTCCAGGCCGACCTGGGTGAGCGCCTTGCCGTCGGCGGGGAGGACGACGAGCACGTCGACCTTCTTGTTGATGAGGGTCTTGACCTGGCCGATCTGGGCGGCGGTGTCGTTGGAGCCCTCGGTGATCTCCAGGGTCACCTCGGAGTACTTCTCGGCCCGCGACTTGGCGTTGACGTTGATCGCGTTCAGCCAGCCGTGGTCGGCCTGGGGGCCGGCGAAACCGATGGTGACGGGCGTGCCCGGCTTGTCGTCGGCGGCGGGCTGGTTGCTCTGCGCGGCCGCCTTCTCCTTGGGCTCGTTGCTGGTGCAGGCGGTGAGGAAGGCTCCCGCGGAGACGGCCGCGGTGCCGAAGAGCAGTCCTCTGCGGCTGGTTTCTGGCATGGCTGTCAAACCCTTCATCCGGTGCGGTGCGTACGGAACTGCGGGTGGTGATCGGTGGGCTGCGGCGGACGGAGGTCAGTGCCCCGCCGCCGGGGAGCGGCTCAGGTCTCGCCGCCGCGCAGGGTGCGGCGCTGGACGAGTACGGCGGCGACGATGATGGCGCCCTTGGCGATCTGCTGGACGTCGCTCTGCAGGTTGTTCAGCGCGAAGATGTTGGTGATCGTCGTGAAGACGAGGACGCCGAGCACGGAGCCGACGATGGTGCCCCGCCCGCCGCTCAGCAGGGTGCCTCCGATGATCGCGGCGGCGATGGCGTCGAGTTCGTACAGGTTGCCGTTGGTGTTCTGGCCCGATCCGGACAGGATGACGAGCATGAAGGCGGCGATGCCGCAGCAGAGGCCGGAGAGCAGGTAGAGGTAGAGCCGCTGGCGGCGTACGTCGATGCCCGCGAGCCTGGCCGCTTCCGCGTTGCCGCCGACGGCGACCGTGCGGCGCCCGAACGTCGTCCGGTTGAGGATGAGCCAGCCGGCCACGGTCACCGCGGCGAAGACGAGGACCAGGGGCGGGATGCCGAGGACGTAGCTGTCGGGGAGGCCGAGGTCCAGCACGGACTGGACGGTGACGATCTGCGTCTTCCCGTCGGTGATCTGCAGGGCCAGACCGCGGGCCGAGGCGAGCATGGCGAGCGTCGCGATGAACGGGACCATGCCGCCGTAGGAGATCAGCAGTCCGTTGACGAGTCCCGCGGCGAGTCCGACGACCACGGCGGTGAACAGGATGCCCGCGAAGCCGTACTCCTGGGTGGCCAGCGTCGTCGCCCAGACGGAGGCCAGGGCGACCATCGCGCCGACGGACAGGTCGATCCCGCCGCTGATGATCACGAAGGTGACGCCGACGGTGACGACTCCGATGACGGAGGACTGCGTCAGGATCAGCTGGAGGTTCCCGGTGTCCAGGAAGGCGTCCGGTTCGGTGATGCCGCCGACGGCTATCAGTACGGCGAGGACACCGAGCAGGGACAGGTTGCGGACGTCGACGCGCAGGCCGAGCGCGCGCGGGCCGCCGCCCTGCTTCGAGGGCGGTGCGGCCGCGGGGCCGGGCACGGTCCCCTTCTCCGGACCGTGGTGCTGCGCCGACGGTGCGGGTTGTGTCATGACGTCGGGCTCCCTTCCATGACGAGGTCGAGGACGCGGTGCTCGTCGAGCTCCCGGGCGTCGGCCGAGTGGACGACACGGCCCTCCCGGAGCACCAGCACCCGGTCGGCGAGGCCCAGCACTTCGGGCACTTCGCTGGAGACGAGCAGAACGGCGAGGCCTTCGTCGGCCAGCCGGCGGATCACGGCGTACAGCTCGGCGCGGGCGCCGACGTCGACGCCGCGGGTCGGTTCGTCGAGCAGCAGCACCCGGCAGCCGCGCAGCAGCCAGCGGGCCAGGACCGCCTTCTGCTGGTTGCCGCCGGAGAGAGTGCGGACGGCGGCGTCCGGGTTGTCGGGCCGCAGGGAGAGTTCGCGGGTCGCCGTCCTGGCGGCGTCGCGTTCGGCGCCCCGGTCGAGCCAGCCGGCCCGGGCGAAGCGCGACAGGGAGGAGACCGAGACGTTCCGGGTGACGGATTCCGTCAACAGCAGTGCCTGGGCCTTGCGTTCCTCGGGGGCCAGGCCGATGCCGGCTGCCACGGCGGCCCTGACGCTGCCCACGCGCAGCGGTGCGCCGTCGACGAGTACGCGGCCCGCGGTGGGTCTGCGGGCGCCGTAGACCGTCTCCAGGATCTCGGAGCGTCCGGAGCCGACGAGCCCGGCCAGGCCGACGATCTCCCCGGGCCGCAGCTCCAGGTCGACGGGCTCGAACTCGCCCTTGCGGGTCAGGCCTTCGACCTTGAGGACCGGCTCGGCGCCGACTCGCGCGCCGGGTTCGGGCCGCTCGGGGAAGACGTACTCGACGTTGCGGCCTGTCATCAGGGCGACGACGTCGCGCGTCGGGGTGGACTTGGCGGGGAGTCCGACGGCGACGGCCCGGCCGTCCTTGAGCACGGTCACCCGGTCGCCTATCCGCCGGATCTCCTCGAGCCGGTGCGAGATGTAGACGACGGCCACACCGTCGGCGGTCAGTCCGTCGACGATGCGGAAGAGGTTGTCGACCTCGTCGGGGTCGAGGGCGGCGGACGGCTCGTCCATCACGATGAGCCGTACGTCGTGGGAGAGGGCCCGGGCCATGGAGACGATCTGCTGGTGGGCGGCGGAGAGGTCACCGACCGGGCGGGCCGGGTCGATCTCCGGGTGTCCGAGGCGCCTCAGGAGCGCGGCGGCCCGGGTGCGGGCCTCACGGGTGCGGACGACGAAGCCCGCGCTGGTCGGTTCGTGTCCGAGGAAGACGTTCTCGGCGACCGACAGGCCCTCCACCAGGTCGAGTTCCTGGTAGATGGTGGCGATGCCCAGGCGCATCGCGGTGATGGGTGAGGTGAGCCGGACGGGTTCGCCGCCCCAGGTGATGGTGCCGCCGTCGGGCTGGTGGGCCCCGGCCAGCACCTTGATGAGGGTCGACTTGCCGGCGCCGTTCTGGCCGAGGAGGCAGTGGACTTCACCGGCGACGACCTCCAGGTCCACACCGTCGAGGGCGCGTACACCGGGGAACGACTTGGTGATGCCGGACATCGTGAGCAGAGGTGGTTCTGGTGCCATGACGGATCCCCTCGGCGGATCGGCCGTCCCCCGCCCGGGCGGAGCCGGGAGCGCGGAGGAGAACCGGTGAGCGGGCAGGGCGCAGTGCCGGCGGTGCCGTACTGCTGACGGAACTGCTGGGTGGTGCTGCTGTGCTCGTGCTGTGCGGTCCTGCGGGCGGAGCTCGGGACAGGGCTGTTCACGGAGGTGGGTGCGGTGGGCGTGCCGAACGGCGCACCGGCCCGGACATCAGGCCGGCGAGAACAGGTGGTCGCTGATGAGCCTGGCCGCACCGGTCACTCCGGCGACGGGCCCCAGCTCACCGAGGACGATGGGGAGGTTGCCCGTGGCCAGGGGCAGGGACTGCCGGTAGACCTGGGTGCGGACGCTGGCCAGCAGGTTGTGGCCGAGCCCGGTGACACCGCCGCCGATCACGACGAGGCCGGGGTTGAAGAAGCTGACGAGTCCGGCGATGACCTGCCCGACCTTGTTGCCGCCCTCACGGATGAGGTCCAGTGCCGTGGGGTCGCCGGCCGCCGCGGCGGCGGCCACGTCGACGGCCGTGAGCTTTCCGGCGCCGTCGAGCCGGGCCGCCAGCTCGGGGGATCGGCCGGCGCGGGCGGCGTCCTCGGCGTCGCGGGCCAGGGCGGCGCCGCTGAAGTGTGCCTCCAGGCAGCCCCGGTTGCCGCAGGCGCACGCGCGCCCGTCCGGTTCCACCTGGATGTGCCCGATGTCGCCGGCGCTGCCCGTCGTACCGCGGTAGACCTCGCCGCCGACGACGATGCCGCAGCCGATACCCGTGCCGATCTTGACGCAGAGGAAGTCGCCCACGGAGCGGGCGACGCCCGCGTGCTGCTCCCCCAGCGCCATCAGGTTCACGTCGTTGTCCACCATGACGGGGCAGCCGAGTTCCTGGCTGAGCGCCTCCCGGACAGGGAAACCGTCCCAGCCCGGCATGATCGGCGGGGCGACCGGTACGCCCTCGGGGAAGCGGACGGGGCCCGGGACGCCGATGCCGGCGCCGTCGAACCCTTCGGCGAGACCGGATGCCCGGAGCTTGGCCGCCATCGCCAGCACCTGCTCGAAGACCGCGACGGGCCCTTCCCGTACGTCCATCGGGTGGTTGAGGTGTCCGAGGACCTCCAACTCCGCGTTGGTGACGGCGACATCGATGGAGGTGGCTCCGATGTCGACGCCGAGGAACCGCAGTCCGGGGGCCAGCCTGATGTTGTGGGAGCGGCGTCCGCCGCGTGACGCCGCGAGTCCGTCGGCGACGACGAGCCCGGTCTCCAGGAGCCGGTCCACCTCGACGGCGAGCTTGGACCGTGAGAGATCGATCTGATCGCCCAGCTGCGCACGGGAGTTGGGACCTCCGTCGCGCAACAGTCTGAGCAGTCGAGCCTGGTGCGTGTTCGCGGGTCGTGCCGTCATGCGTCTCACGCGTCCCTCCCCGCCACATCGGCCAGTCCGTCGGGCTTTCGAGGGGAACGTAGCAGCGGTTTACCCGAGTGGGAAGAAGTTGCGCATGAATCAGCTCCAACTTTCTCCACACTCAGGACAAAGATGTCCCGCGCGAGTCCGGCGCGGCGCCACGGGAGACGGCGTGGAGAGCTGTCCGGCGCGGAACGCGAAGAGGCCGGGGCGTCACGCCCCGGCCTCCCGCGACCGGTCGACCACCCGCGCCCGCCCTGCTGTTCGCAGGGGCTGCGGGTGTCCGCGAACGGGTCAGGACTGTTCGCGCAGGTGGTACGTCTGACGCGTGTGCTCGGTGTGCGCACGCATGACCTCGGTCGCCCGCCGCTCGTCCCTGGACGCGATCGCCGCGATCAGCTCACGGTGCTCGGTCCAGGACCGGGTGCCGCGCTGCCTGGCCACCGGTGTGTAGTACCAGCGGACCCGCCGGTCCACCTGGGCGGCCAGCTCGGACAGCACGACGTTGCCGGCCAGTTCCATGACCTTGGCGTGGAACGCGGCGTTCGTGGCCACGGCGAGGTCCACGTCGTCGTCGGCGACGGCCTGCTCCCCCCGCGCGCACAGCTCCTCCAGCGCCTCGATGCCCGGCCGCCCGGAATGGGCGGCGGCCAGCCGGGCGGCCTCGGCCTCCAGCAGGGTGCGGACCGAGAGCAGCTGGTCCGCCTCCTCCTCGGCGGGTTCGTGGACGAACGCGCCCTGCGCAGGGCGCAGATCGACCCAGCCCTCGGTGTTCAGCCGCTGGAGCGCCTCGCGGACCGGCTGCCGCGACACACCGAGGTGCCCCGCCAGTTCGCTCTCGACCAGATGCTGGCCGGGACGGAGGGCACGCGTGGTGATCAGCTCGAGAAGCGCCTCGTACACACGCTCGCGCAACGGCCCTGGCCGCTCCAGCTTCGGCACGGTTCCTTGCGGCAGTCCTGCGGACAACATCGCGGTCCCCTCCGGCGCCTGACAATTGCTTATCGTCTACAGTCTACCGAGCACACTGCCGCGGCGGGGGGCGTCACGGGCAGCGGATCACCTGACCCGCGTAGGAGAGGTTCCCGCCGAAGCCGAAGAGCAGGGCCGGAGCCCCGCTCTCGACCTCACCGCGCTCCACCAGTTTGGACAGCGCCATCGGGATGGACGCGGCCGAGGTGTTGCCGGAGTCCACGACGTCCCGGGCGATGACCGCGTTGACCGCGCCGATCTTCCGGGCGACGGGTTCGATGATCCTCAGGTTGGCCTGGTGCAGCACCACGGCCGCGAGGTCCTCGGGCGTGACACCCGCCCGCGCGCACACCTCACGGGCGATCGGCGGCAGCTTGGTGGTGGCCCAGCGGTAGACGGACTGGCCCTCCTGCGCGAAGAGCGGGGGCGTGCCCTCGATCCGTACGGCGTTGCCCATCTCGGGCACCGAACCCCACAGGACGGGGCCGATCCCCGGCCTGTCGCCCCCGTCGGGGTCGGCGGTGACGACGGCCGCCCCCGCCCCGTCCCCCATCAGGACGCAGGTGGAACGGTCCGTCCAGTCGACGATGTCGCCCATCTTGTCGGCGCCGATGACGAGGGCCCGGGTGGCCGCTCCGGCACGGATGGCGTGGTCGGCCGTGGCCAGCGCGTGGGTGAACCCGGAGCAGACCACGTTGATGTCCATGACGGCCGGGGAGCCCATGCCCAGGCGCGCGGCGACCCGGGCGGACATGCTCGGCGAACGGTCGATCGCCGTGGAGGTGGCGACGAGGACCATGTCGATGTCCTCGGCCTGCAGACCGGCCGACGCGAGCGCCTTGGCCGCGGCGTGTGCCGCCAGTTCGTCCACCGGCTCACCGGGGCCGCCCACGTGCCGGGTTCTGATGCCGACCCGGCTGGTGATCCACTCGTCACTGGTGTCGACCATGGCCGCCAGGTCGTGATTGGTGAGGACCTTGGCAGGCTGGTAGTGGCCGAGCGCCACGACACGTGAGCCGGTCATGTACGGGTTCCCCTCGCTACGTTTGGCAGGAACTATCCAGTCTTGGTTGCTACCCACCGGTACAGGGGCACCTAACCCCACAGGAATCCGCGCGCGAGGTTGGAGCGTCTCGAACAGCTTCCCGGGAACTTTCCCTGACACTCCGGCGGCCACACGGAAATCACGGACGGCCGCGGCACCCCTGCTGTCACGAGTATTGACCGCTCTCGAAGGAATACTGTGGACAATATTCTGTCGACTTGACACCCTCGCTCGGTCCTCCTCACCGAACGGAGAGCCCCGTGAAAGTCGCAGTTGTCGGCGCCGGAGCCATCGGCGCCTATGTCGGGGCCGCGCTCCACCGCGCAGGCGCCGAGGTCCATCTCATCGCCCACGGCCCGCACCTGGCGGCCATGCGCCGTGACGGCGTGCGCGTGCTCAGCCCGCGCGGTGACTGCACCGCACGGCCCGCCGCCACCGGCGACCCCTCGGACGTCGGGCCCGTCGACTACGTGTTCCTCGGCCTCAAGGCCAACGCGTACGCACGGTCAGGACCGCTGGTCCACCCGGATGCACCAGGACACCGCGGTGATCGCCGCTCAGAATGGCATCCCCTGGTGGTACTTCCACGGTCGCATCGAGGTGTGCCCCACCGGGGCGCTCTCGTTCAGCACGGAGTTCGGCATGCGGGCGGCGGGGACGTGGGACGAGCACGCGCAGACACGGACCACGACCGTCTGCGCCTACTGCGGTGTGGGCTGCAACGTGGCCCTTCACGTGCAGGACGACGAGATCGTGAAGGTCACCTCGCCGCACGACAACCCGGTGACCATGGCAACCTCTGTATCAAGGGCCGTTTCGGCTTCCAACACGTACAGAATCGGGATTGACGCCTATGGGACGGGTCACCGAGCGGCGGCGCACCATCCGCATCCGGGACGGGGCGGTCACGACCCGCCCCGACACCCTCGTCGCCGAGGAACCCCTGGAGATCCGGCTGAACGGCAAGCCGCTCGCCATCACGATGCGCACCCCGGGCGACGACTTCGCGCTCGCGGCGGGTTTCCTGGTGAGCGAGGGCGTGATCGGCGAGGGCTCCGAGGTGCAGTCGATCGTGTACTGCGCCGGGGCGACGGCCGACGGTGTGAACACGTACAACGTGGTGGACGTGAAGCTCGCCCCGGGCGTCGTGGTCCCCGACATCACGCTGGAGCGCAACGTCTACACGACGTCGTCCTGCGGCCTGTGCGGCAAGGCGAGCCTCGACGCCGTCCGTACGACGACCCGCCATCCCGTCGCCGACACTCCCCCGGTCCGGGTGACGCCCGCACTGCTCGCCGCCCTCCCCGACCGGCTGCGCGAGGCGCAGCGGGTGTTCGACCGGACGGGGGGCCTGCACGCCGCGGCGCTGTTCTCCCCGGAGGGCGAGCTGCTCGACATCCGGGAGGACGTCGGCCGCCACAACGCGGTCGACAAGCTCGTGGGACGGGCTCTCACGGACGAGCGGCTGCCGCTCTCGCAGTCGATCCTGCTGGTGTCGGGCCGCGCGTCCTTCGAACTGGCACAGAAGGCGGTGATGGCCGGGATCCCGATGCTCGCGGCGGTCTCGGCACCATCGTCGCTGGCCGTGGACCTCGCGGCCGAGAGCGGCCTGACCCTCGTCGGTTTCCTGCGGGGCCAGTCCATGAACGTGTACGCGGGTGACCACCGCATCGCCCTCGGGGCGCCGGTGGGCCAGGGCTGATCCGGCCCACCCGCTGCACGGGGCAGGGATCCGGCCGACGGGGAGCGCCCCCTGCGCCGGCCGGGCCCCACACGTCTCAGGCGCCCACGGCGCCGTCCTTGACTGCGGACACGAACGACGACCAGCCGTCCGCCGCGAAGACGAGGGCGGGGCCGTGCGGGCTCTTGCTGTCACGGACGGGGACGACGGCGGCGAAGTCGTCGGAGACCTCGACGCATTCGCCACCGTCCGAGTTGCTGTAGGAACTCTTGCGCCAGGTAACCGCGTTCAGGTCGAGGGATCGCACCGTACTTCCTCCAACAGGCTCAATACGAACTTCCGCGACTCGGCAGGGGACAGCGCCAGGTCACGCACCGCATCGTAGGCACGCTGGAGCCGGTCCACCGGCTGGTTCGCCTCGATGAGGTCGCCCCTGTAGGCGTTCTCCGTGTACGCGACGGTACGCCCATCCGGAAGTCGCAGGAACATCAGCGCCGTACTGTCCAAGCCGTACGGCCCCGCGCTGAACGGAAGTACGTGAAGCGTCACGTTCTCCCGGGCACCGAGCTCCCCCAGGTACTCCAACTGTCGTCGCCACTCGGCAACATCACGCAACGGCGTCCGGAGCACCGCCTCCGAGACAATGGTGCGGAACGGTGGCGAGTCTTCCCCCAACAGGAGTTCCCTCCGCCCCATCCGCGCTTCGACCTGCTGCTCCAACGCCTCGCCCTTGCTGCCACCCGCCGCCAGGATCTCCCGCGCGTAGCCAGGCGTCTGCAAGAGTCCCGGCAACACGCTCACCGCGAAGTGCCACAGGCTCGTCGCCTCCGCCTCCAGCGCCATGTACCGCTGGTACCGCTCCTTGAACTGCGACTGGTCGCTGATCGCCAGCTCCCACATGGCCAGCAGCAGACCGGGGGTCCCGTAGTACTGGTCGAGCGCCTGCACCACCTCCGGGCCGCCGACCGTCTCGCCCTTCTCCATCTTCCCGAACAGCGACCAGTCCCAGCCCATCCGTTCGCCGAGCTGGCGAAGACTGTCGCCACGCTCGGTACGCAGATGCCGGAGCTCTTCCGCGAACCGTGCACGTGGTTCCCTGCTGCGGCCCGTGACCGCTCGCCTCGTCGGCATCGTGTCCTCCGTGGAACGTGTGGAACGTACGGGAGCCGCCGGAGAGGCACACCCCGCGCTCGGTGTGTCACGGCCCTGACCGGGCCATTCTCGTAATCAGCCCCTCACGCAAAGTAGTTCGCGGAGGCCTGGCCAGGTAGAGGAATCAGCGAAAGAACAACCGAAGGAAGACGCCATGACACCGCAGCAGCAGAAGCCGGCCCTCCCCCGCCGGACACCCCGGGCGGAGGACCCGGCAACGGCCAAGATCCAGGAAGCCGTGGCCGCGCGCGACGATCTCGCCGCCGCGCTGAGCGGCGCCGGCGTCCAGCTGCCGGTGCTGGATGTGCGCACCCCCTGGCCGGAGACCGACGGCGAGGACAGCTCACGGCCGGCTCGTTACGCCCTCGTTCACCTGGGCGTCTGCTCCGCCCCCGTGGCGCACGCCCTCGCGGCAGTGATCAGGAAGGGCGCGGCCGGGTGACGGATGGCGGCGCCCTCCGCGTCGGGACGGCCGTGCACGACGGCGACAGCGGCCGGGTGGGTCTGGTCATGGGCCACGAGGGTCCGTACCTCCAGCTCCGCCCACTGGGCGGTGGCCGCGAGTGGGACGCGGACCCGGCCCGCCTACGGCCGCTCGGCCCCGCCGAGCTGTTGAGCGCCCGCGTCGCCGAGGCCAACGCCCGGAGCCGCACCGGCCTCGGACTCGGCGACATACGGGGCTCCCCGCCCACCGACGGGCCGCAGGACCTCGGGCGGTGACGGCACGGCATCCGGACCAGGCGGCCTCAGCCCACCGGAACGACCTGCCGCGAGACCGCGTCGCCGTCCGGCAGCGGGTCGCGCGAGCGGCGCTTGGCTATCACCGCGCAGACCATCAGCTGCATCTGGTGGAAGAGCATCAGGGGCAGCACCGCGAGGCTGGCGTGCGCGCCGAACAGGACGCTGGCCATCGGGAGGCCGGCCGCCAGGCTCTTCTTCGAGCCGGCGAACTGGATGGCGATCCGGTCCTCCCGGGCGAAGCCCAGCCGCTTCGCCCCGTACCAGCTCACCGCCAGCATGAGGGCCAGCAGTACGGCCTCGGCGCCGAGCAGCGCACCGAGCCGGAGCGGGGTGACCTGGTGCCAGATCCCCGCCACCATGCCCTCACTGAAGGCCGTGTAGACGACGAGCAGGATCGAGCCGCGGTCGACGTAGCCCAGCACCTTGCGGTGGCGGCCGATGAAGCCTCCGACCCAGCGGCGCAGCAGCTGTCCCGCGAGGAAGGGCACCAGCAACTGGAGGACGATCTTCATCAGGGAGTCCGCGGAGAACCCTCCCCCGGTCCCGCCGAGGAGTACGGCCGCCAGCAGCGGGGTCAGCAGGATCCCGGCGATGCTGGAGAAGGAGCCGGCGCAGATGGCGGCGGGCACGTTGCCGCGGGCCATCGAGGTGAAGGCGATCGACGACTGGATGGTCGAGGGCACCAGGCACAGGAAGAGGAAGCCGTCCTGGAGCTGCGGGGTCAGGACGTAGGGAACCAGCCCGTGGCTGGCGAGTCCGAACAGCGGGAACACCAGGAAGGTGCAGGCCAGGACGGTGAGGTGGAGCCGCCAGTGTTTCAGGCCGTCGAGTGCCTCGGCAGTGGAGAGACGGCCTCCGTACAGGAAGAAGAGCAGGGCCACCGCTCCGGTCGACGCGCCGCCCGCGACATCCGCGCCCCTCCCGGACACGGGCAGCAGGGCCGCGAGGACCACCGTGCCGATCAGCGCCAGGATGTAGGGGTCGACCGGCAGCCAGGACGGCAGCGCGGGGATACGGCGGCTGGTGCGGCGGTTCATGTGCTCCGTGCTCTCTGGGCGGAATCGTGGCCTCCCCATCCTGCTCCCGGACACCGCGATCGGGAATCCCGTACACCGCACTCACTGTCATCACGATGCGCGATAACCTCGGGTCCATGTACGACCCCGTCCAGCTCCGTACCTTTCTGGCCGTCGCCCAGACCCTGAGCTTCACCCAGGCTGCGCGCCGGCTCGGCGTGCGGCAGTCCACGGTCAGCCAGCACGTGCGCCGGCTGGAGTCCGAGGCCGGCCGTCAGCTGTTCAGCCGGGACACCCACCGGGTCGACCTCACCGAGGACGGCGAGGCCATGCTGGGCTTCGCGCGGACGATCCTGCAGGCCAACGAGCGGGCGGCGGCGTTCTTCACCGGGACCCGGCTGCGCGGGCGGCTGCGCTTCGGGGCGTCCGAGGACTTCGTCCTGACGCGGCTTCCGGAGATCCTGGAGTCCTTCAGGCGCGAGCATCCCGAGGTGGAGCTGGAGCTGACGGTCGAACTGTCCGGCACCCTGCACCGGCAGCTCGCGGCGGGCCGGCTCGATCTGGTGCTGGCCAAGCGCCGCGCCGGGGACACCCACGGCGAGCTGGTCTGGCGGGACACCCTCACCTGGATCGGCGCACCGCGGCTGCGGATCGACCCCGACCGCCCGCTGCCGCTGATCGCCTTCCCCCCTCCCGGCATCACCCGGGCGCGGGCGCTGAAGGTGCTGGAGGAGCACGGCAGGGCCTTTCGCTTCGCGTGCACGAGCGCGAGCCTGAGCGCACTCGTCGCGGCGGCCAGGGCCGGCCTGGGGGTGATGGCGCACACCCGCGGGCTCGTCCCGCCCGGGCTCGCGCCGGTGCCGTCCCGGGCCGGTCTGCCGGAGCTGGGAGATGTGGACTTCGTGCTGCTGCACGGGCGGCGCAGGGACGCCGCGCAGGACGCCGCGGACGCTCTCGCGGCGGCGATCCTGGCGGGCGGCGACCGTCTCCACCGTGCTCCGGCCCCGCCCGCGCACCCGGAACCGGCGTAGGTTCCGCGTACAGATTCGGTGGAGATTCCCTCCCGAGCCGCTTACTCCGCGGTCAGAAGTGCGCCCGAGCCTTGCCCATCTGGCCCGATTTCTACGGTCGGCCTGGCCAGATGTCACGTTTTCCGGAGACTTCTGCCCCTCCCGCAGCCCCACGCGGTGAGGTAGCGTCGCGGCGCCGTGCGGAGCGCCACAAGGAGCAGGTCATTGCGCGAATTCACTGTCCCACCCATGGCCGCTGCCCCTCAAGTCGGCGGTCTCGCCGACACCGTCTTCGATTTCGCGGAGGAGGATCCCCACCGGATCGCCCTCGGCCGCAAGGACGCGGAGGGACGGTGGCACGACGTGTCGGCGGCCGACTTCCGCGACGAGGTGCTCGCTGTCGCCAAGGGTCTGATCGCGCAGGGGATCCGGTTCGGTGACCGGGTCGCGCTGATGTCGCGCACGCGCTACGAGTGGACCCTCTTCGACTTCGCCCTCTGGACGGTGGGCGCCCAGTCCGTGCCGATCTACCCGACGTCCTCGGCGGAGCAGGTCCTGTGGATGCTGCACGACGCCGAGGTCGCGGCCGTCATGGTCGAGCACGAGGACCACGCCATGACGATCGGCTCGGTGATCGACCGGCTGCCGAACCTCCGCCGGCTGTGGCAGCTGGACGCGGACGTGGTGAACGAACTCGTCGACGCCGGTGCCCTGATCGACGACGAGGTCGTCCACCGGCACCGGCGGGCGGTGACGCCCGACTCGGTGGCCACCCTGATCTACACCTCCGGCACCACGGGGCGCCCCAAGGGCTGCGTCATCACCCACGCCAACTTCATGTTCGAAGCCGACACCATGGTCGCCCGCTGGCATCCGGTGTTCCTCTCCAAGCCCGGTGAGGAGACCGCGACGCTGCTCTTCCTGCCGCTCGCCCATGTCTTCGGCCGCATGGTGGAGATCGCGGCCCTGCGCGGCCGGGTGAAGCTGGGACACCAGCCGGAGCTGTCCGCGAAGGCACTGATGCCGGATCTCGTGTCCTTCCGGCCGACCTTCATCCTGGCGGTGCCGTACATCTTCGAGAAGGTCTTCAACGGCGCCCGGCGCAAGGCGGAGTCCGAGGGCCGCGTGGGGGCGTTCGACAAGGCCGTCGACATCGCGGTGAAGTACGCGGAGGCGCTGGAGGAGCGGGCGTTCGGCACCGGACCCGGTCCGTCCGCCGGCCTGCGGATGCAGCACCAGTTCTTCGACAAGGTCGTCTACCGCAAGGTCCGGGAGGCGATGGGCGGCCGGGTGCGGCACGCCATGTCGGGAGGCTCCGGCATGGCCCGGCAGCTCGGACTGTTCTTCGCGGGTGCGGGCGTCGCCGTCTACGAGGGCTACGGACTCACCGAGACGACCGCCGCGGCCACCGCCAACCCGCCCGAGCGCACCCGCTACGGCACCGTCGGGCAGCCCATCCCCGGGTCCACGGTGCACATCGCGCAGGACGGCGAGATCTGGGTGCACGGCGCCAACGTGTTCTCCGGATATCTGGGCGACCCCAAGTCCACGGACGCGGTGCTGCACGACGGCTGGCTGGCCACCGGCGACATCGGCGCGCTCGACGAGGACGGGTACCTGACCATCACCGGGCGCAAGAAGGAGATCCTGGTGACCTCCGGGGGCAAGAGTGTTGCCCCGAGCGGCCTGGAGGAGCGGGTCCGCGCCCATCCCCTGGTCGCCCAGTGCATCGCCGTCGGCAACGACCGGCCCTACGTCGCGGCCCTGGTCACCGTGGACCACGAGGCGGTGGAGCACTGGCTCGCCATGCAGGGCCGCACACCGATGCGCGCCGCCGAACTGGTGCGCGACCCCGACCTGGAGATGGAGGTCCGGCGGGCCGTGGTGGCGGCGAACACGGCGGTGTCCCAGGCGGAGTCCATCCGGACCTTCCGCATCCTGGCCCACCAGTTCACGGAGGAACTCGGTCTGCTGACCCCGTCCCTCAAGCTGAAGCGGAAGGCGATCGAGACGGCGTACTCGGCCGAGGTGGACGCCCTCTACCGGTGAGCGCCGTCCGTGGACGGCGACGCCGGGCCGGACGCGGGGACCGCGGTGAGCATGATCCGGCCACCGGGAATGCTCGAGCCTCTCCGTTCGTTCCACCGGGGACGATCAACCTACGACGACAAGGATCGACTGCTCGTGAGCCAGGTCCCCACCATCACGCTCAACAACGGTCTCGAGATGCCGCAGCTCGGCTTCGGTGTCTGGCAGGTGCCGGACGACGAGGCCACGACCGCCGTGACCACGGCCCTGGAGGCCGGGTACCGCAGCATCGACACCGCCGCGATCTACGGCAACGAGTCGGGCACCGGCAAGGCGATCGCCGCGTCCGGTGTGGCCCGTGAGGAGCTGTTCGTCACCACCAAGCTGTGGAACAGCGAGCAGGGCCACGACTCGACGCTGCGCGCGTTCGACGCCTCGCTGGACAAGCTGGGTCTGGACTACGTCGACCTCTACCTCATCCACTGGCCGGTTCCGGCCAAGGACGCCTACGTCGACACGTACAAGGCCTTCGAGCGGATCCTCGCCGACGGCCGGGCGAAGGCGATCGGTGTGTCCAACTTCCACCCGGAGCATCTGGAGCGCCTGCTCGGCGAGACGTCCGTCGTCCCGGCGGTCAACCAGATCGAGCTCCACCCGCAGCTCCAGCAGTCCACGTCCCGCGCCTTCCACGCGGAGCACGGCATCGTCACCGAGGCCTGGTCGCCGCTCGGCTCGGGCAAGGGCCTCCTGGAGGTCCCGACGGTCGTCGCCGTCGCGCAGAAGCACGGCCGGACCCCGGCGCAGGCGGTGCTCCGCTGGCACCTGCAGACCGGCCACGTGGTCATCCCCAAGTCCGTGACGCCGTCCCGGATCGCCGAGAACATCGACGTCTTCGGCTTCGAGCTGGACGCCGACGACCTGGCCGCGTTCGCGGCGCTCGACGAGGGCAAGCGCCTCGGCGCCGACCCCGCCGAATTCAACCTCGGCGCCTGATCCCTCCCGCTCACGACGGCGCCCCCACCGCATCCGCGCGGTGGGGGCGCCTTCGTGTTCACCGGGGCTCCCGGAGGCGGATCCGGCTACCGCGCCCCGTGCCCGGCGGCGACGGCCTCGACGCGCGCGGCGAGCGCGAGGTCCTTGCGGGTGACGGCGCCGCCCGCGTCGTGCGTGTGCACGGCGAGGGCCACGGTGTTGTAGCCCAGGGTCAGGTCCGAGTGGTGGTTGAGCTCGTCCTGGATCTGGGCGACATGGACGGTCAGCCCGGCCGCGGCGAAGTGGGAGGGCAGCCGGTAGGTACGGGTGATCCGGTCCCCCTCCAGCTGCCATCCGGGCAGTTCGCCCAAGCCGGCCTCGACGTCGTGCGCGGACAGGGGTTCGGTGGGCATACGGCGGCTCCTGAGGCGTATCGGTGCGGTCTGCGGCGATGCTGGACGTCGGTGCGGACGGACGTCGGTGCAGGGGGACGTTACGGTCCGGGTGCGTCGGCTGTCGCGCCTGACACGGGGCTCGCGCGGGAGAGCACCGCTCCGCCTCTCGTGCCGGTCGCCTCCCGGCGGACGGTCACCTCCCGGCGGACGGTCGTGTCCAGGGGGCGTCGCCGCGGGAGAGCAGGCCGACGGCCGTGAGCGCGCCCGCCAGCATGACCACGGCGATCACCAGGGGCAGCGCCGGGTGCACGTGCAGCGCACCCAGGGCACCGGCGAAGGCGCCGGTCAGCATGGCCGCGGCGGAGAGCACGCGGCGTCCCGCCCGGCTGCCCGGCCCCCGGGCGAGCGTGCTGTCGGACACGGCACCGGTGAGGGTGCGGGTCAGCACGGTCGTCGTCAGGTCGGGTACGCCGAGCGCCAGGGCCGCGGCGTTCTGCACGCCGAGTCCGACCCCGAGCAGCACGATGAGCGCGAAGCGGACACCCCCGGTGTACGGCGCGCCCGAGATCAGCGTGACGACCAGGGCGGCGATGACGAAGGCCGTCTGGACGGACAGCGCGTGCAGCAGTTGACGGCCCCTGTGCGCCCTCGCCAGATGCACCGTGACACCGCCGGCCAGCGCCCCGGCCGCGAACGAGGCGAGCGCCACTCCCGAGGCGAACGTCGAGAAGCCCGGTGCGCCGGCCAGGGCGAAGCCCATGAAGACGACGTTGCCCGTCATGTTGGCGACGAAGACGTGCCCGAGGAGCAGATAGCTGAACGCGTCGACCAGGCCGGTGACCACGGTCAGGACGAGCAGCACCGGTGGCAGGGGACCCTGCGGTCCGTCCATGTCGGGTACCAGCGTGTCCCGGGCTTCACGCAGCACGACGGGCATGAGCGGCACACTCCGATCACTCGTTGTGCCCGGATTGTGCCGCAGCCCGGCGTCGGTGCGGGCGATACGCGCCGGGCGGGACCGCACGGACCCCGCCCGGCGCGTCGTACACCGGCGTTACACGCGCGCGCCGTTGTCGGCGGGATCCCGGCGTTCGCGTCCGGCTCCCGCCCCGCGGCGTGGTGCCCGCTTACGGGCCGGCGGCGGAGCCTTGCTGCTCCGCTCCAGGAGGAGCGCCCCCGGCACGGCGGTCATCACCGAGGAGTAGGTGCCCACGCAGATGCCGATCAGCAGGGCGAGCGCGAAGTCCGCGAGCGAGTCCCCGCCCAGCACGGCGAGGGCCACCAGGATGAACAGGGCGCCCATCCCCGTGTTGACGGTGCGCGGGACCGTCTGCAGGACGGCCCGGTTGGCGACGTCGGCGACCGGTGTGCGCCGGTTCCTGGCCCACAGTTCGCGCACCCGGTCGAAGACCACCACCGAGTCGTTGACGGAGTAGCCGATGACGGTGAGCAGGGCCGCCAGGAAGATCCCGTCGACGGGCCGTCCGAGCCAGGCGAAGGCACCGACCAGGATGATGACGTCGTGCACCAGGGCTCCGACCGAGGAGACGGCGAACGTCCAGCGGAACCGGGCCGCGAGATAGGCGAGTTGCACGAACACGGCCACAGCGAGCGCGATCAGGGCGTTGCGCCGCAGTTCGTCGCCGAGGCTGGGGCCGATGAGCTCGTCGCGTACCTTCTCCGTCGCACCGCCCTCGTCGGCCAGCGCGGCTCTCAGGGCGTGCTCCCCGTCGTTGTCCATCTCCCCCGTGCGTACGGAGATGTCTCGCTCACCCGCCGTGGTGACCTCGGCGTCGGTGAACCCCGCGGCGGAGATCGCGTCCCGGGCGGTCTCGACGTCGACGGGGCGGCTCGTCGAGTACTCCACGAGCCGTCCGCCGGTGAACTCGACTCCCAGGTCGACACCCCGCACGAGGATGCCGGTGACGGCGACGAGGACGAGCGCGGTGGATGTCAGCAGCCAGCGGCGCGGCGACCTGAACAACTGGGGCTCGCGCTTGTTCAGCCAGGTGCGGACACGGCCCGGCCGGGCGATGCCGTTGACCCCGCGGTAGTCGCTGACGAACCGGGACCCCGCCGCGATCTCGGTGAGGGCGCGGGCGATGACGAGCGCGGAGAACATCGAGACCAGGACGCCGATGGCGAGCGTGACCCCGAAGCCCTTGACCGGCCCCGAGCCGAGGAAGAAGAGGAGTGCGGCGGCGATCAGCGTGGTCACGTTGGAGTCGGCGACGGCGCTCCAGGCCCCCCGGAATCCAGCGGTCAGCGCGGTGCGGAGCGAACCCCTGCCGCGGTCCGCGTACTCCTCGCGCGCCCGCTCGAAGACAAGGACGTTGGCATCGACCGCCATGCCGATGGCGAGGACGAAGCCGGCGAGACCCGGCAGGGTCAGGGTGACTCCCAGCGCGACGAGAGCGGCGTAGGAGATCACGCCGTAGGCCGCCAGCGCCGCGGCGGCGAGGGCGCCGAAGAGCCGGTACATGACGATGATGAAGAGGGCGGTGGCCGCCGCGCCGATGAGCGCGGCCCGGGCACTGGCGTCGATGGCGGCGGCACCGAGCGTCGGCCCGACGGTCCGCTGCTCGACGATCTCGACGGGTACGGGCAGTGCGCCGCCCTTGATGAGCAGCGCGAGGTCCTGTGCTTCCTCGGCGCTGAAGGAGCCGGTGATCTGGGTGGAACCGGAGGGCAGTCCGGCCTCGCAGGCGATCGACGGATCGACCTGGGGGGAGGAGATGACCTTCCCGTCGAGGACAATCGCGACGCGGCGCCGTTCGTCACCGGCGGGGTGGCACGCGGCGTCGCCGGTGAGCCGGTTCCACTCCCGGCCCGCGTCCTTGTGGAAGTCGAGCGAGACCGACCAGCCCGTGCCCTGCTGGGCGTCGAACTGGGCGGTGGCGTCCTTGACGCCGGCGCCGGAGAGCTTCACCGGGCCGAGTGCCAGGAGGCCACCCTGTTCGTCGGGCAGCGTCTCCTTCGTGTCGTCGCCTTCCGTACCGGGGCCCTGGACCGCGTGGAAGCCGAGCTGGGCCGTCCGTCCGATGACGTCGGCGGCCTGCCTCGGGTCCTGCACGTCGGGCAGCTCGACGATGATCCGGTCCTCACCCGAGCGGGTCAGGGTCGGCTCGGCGACGCCGAGGGAGTCGATGCGCTGCCGCAGTACCTCCAGGGTGCGGTCGGTGCTCTCCCGGTCCGCCTTCGCGGTGGCGGAGTCCTTGGCCTGCAGCACCATCCGGGTGCCGCCCTGGAGGTCGAGGCCGAGTCTGGGTGACATGGTCAGCGTGATGAACACGGACACGAGCAGAACGGCGGCAGCCAGAACCGCTCGCACCGTGGTGGCGCGAGTCATGGGTATCCCCTCGAGTGGGCGTCGTCCGCCCGTGCCTCAGAGGGAAGGGCGGGACGACAGGTCTGTGCAGCGGGACCGGTGGAGGGCCGGCTGGCCGGCCTCCGCCCCTGGGGGACCCCGCACACCAGGCAGCGCCGCCCGGGCGCGTGCGGCGAAGAACGGGCTCGCGCCCGTGGCGCCCGGAGCGGTGCCCCGGGGCGGAATCAGGTTCTGCGGGCGTGGCGGCAGGGCGCCGTGGCCGGGTGGCGGCAGGTGCTGCGGGGCGTGCGGGCGGTCGGCGCCCGCACGCGGTCCCGGCAGATGGCCGGCCTCCGCCCACCGGGCGGGGTCGTCGGGCCGGACGGCCACGGACGGGCCCGAGGCGTGGGTGTCGGGGGCGGCGGCGTGGGCTGCCGAGCCGGCGACGAGTCCTCCGCCGGGCCCCGGCACCGGGAGCGCGTTCGCGGCTGTCGCGGGCGTGCCGCCGAGAAGTGCCAGGACGCCGAGGAGCAGCGCCGCGAGGATGTGGCTCACCTGGTGAGAGGTCGTGCGGTGCCGCGGTGTGCGGCGCGGTGCGATGCCGTACGGCGCTGTGTCGTGCGGCGTGCTGTTCGGCGCTGTGGCGTGCGGCGTGCTGTTACGCGCTGTGTCGTGCGGCCCCGTCGGGGGCGCGTTCCCCCGGGGTGCCCCCGGGAGGGGGCTCACCTCAGCCGGGCCGGGCGGACGGACACCGCGCCTGCGGCGGCGGGGCACAGGACGGAGTCCAGGAACAGGGCGGCGCCCCGCACGACCGCGGTCGACGGGTCGGAGGCGATGCGCACCGGCAGGCCCAGGCGGCCGGTGATCCGGTCGGTGACGTCACGGCGGAGCGCGCCGCCGCCGGTGAGCACAGGCCCACGGCGCAGTGCGCCGCGTACCGCTCCGTGCCGGTCCTCACGCCACATGGAGGTGATCATATCGACCACGTTGCCGACGACTTCGGCGGGCGCCGATCCGGGGTCGAGGTCGCTGAGGCCCGCGTCGGCCTGCCGGGCGTCGACGACCGTTCCGTCGACGAGCAGGGCGACCTCGGTCAGTTCGGCCCCCATGTCGACGACGAGCACCGGGCCGTCGGCGGGATCTCCGGCGCACCCGGCCGCGGCGCTGGCACTGTTGAGGACCACGGCGCGGGACGCCCCCAGGGACGCGGCGAGTTCCTTCGCCGTCGCACGGTGTTCCGGTCCGGCCAGGACCGGGTGGCTGAGCACGACGACGCTGCCCGCGCGGTCGGCGCCCAGCGCGGTGTCGGCGAGGTGCCCGAGCAGTCCGGCGCACGTCTCCACGTCGACGATGCGGCCTCGGCGGACCGGCCGCGTGGTGCCGTGCTCCCAGCCGGCCGGTCCGTCGGTGACGAGCCCCTGTCCCGTGACCCAGGCGCGGATTCCGGAGCTGCCCAGGTCGATGGCCAGCCCCTTGGCGGGGCCGTGGGGCCGGCCGGCGGCACGGGCGGCCTGTGGTCCCTGCCGCCGGAGGACCGGGCGGCCTCGCCGCCGCCCGTCACGTGAAGTACGCATCGGCCCTCGTCCTCAGGTCTGCCGCCACAGCGGCCAGCAGGCACCCGACCCGCTGATAGCGAGGTCAGATCGAAACCTCACTATGCAATACAAGGCACGAAAAGGCCACCGCCTCGACAATTCAGGGCGCACACCGCTGAGCGGCTCTCACACCTCCACGGCGAGATGCGCCTCCACGAGCTCGGCGAACTCCTCGGGTGCGGCTATCCGGACACCGAGATCCTCGGCCTTGGTCCGCTTGGAACCCGCCTTCTCCCCGGCGACGAGCAGGCTGGTGCGCTTGGAGACGCTGGAGGAGGACTTGCCTCCGGCGCGCTCGATCAGCTCGTTCATCTCGTTGCGCGAGAGCTTCTCCAGGGCCCCGGTCATGGCTCCGGTCACCACGACCGTCATACCGGCGAGCGGCAGTCCGGACGTCGCGGACTCCTCGGCCTCCCCCTCCTGCGCGGCCCCGGGCTCCGGCGGCGGGGTGGCACCGGGCTCCGTCATGTTGACCCCGGCGGCCACCAGCTTGCCGATCAGCGGCGCGAGCTCCTGCAGTTCCCTGACGACCGCCGCGGCCTTCTCCTTGCCGATGCCGTCGACCTGTTGCAGCGCCTCCACGTCGGCGGCGGCGATCCGGTCCATCGAGGCGAAGTGGCGGGCGATCCGCCGGGACATGGAGCGGCCCGTGCCGCGCACGCCGAGCGCACAGAAGACGCGGGACAGCGGACGGCTCGCGGCGGTCCCGATGGCCGCCAGCAGGTTGTCCGTCGAGGTCTCCCCCATCCTGTCCAGGGAGAGCAGCTGGTCGCGCTCCAGCGTGAAGAGATCGGCGAAGTCCTGGACGAGACCGGCGTCGACGAGCTGGACGACCCGGGTGGTGCCGAGCCCTTCGATGTCCAGCTGGTCACGGCCCGCCGCGTAGGAGATGGAGGCGACCAGGCGGCAGTCGCGGCCCCGGGTGCAGCGCCAGCGCTGCTCGCTCGCGTCGATCTCCGAACCGCACCGGGGACAGGCCTCGGGGAACTCGATCGGCTGCTCCTCCCCCGTCCGCAGGTGCGCGACGGGCGCCTCGATGCGGGGGATGATGTCGCCCGCCTTGTAGACCATCACGTGGTCGCCCAGCCGCAGATCCCGGCGTGTGATGTCCGCGGGGTTGTGCAGCGTGGCGTAGCTGACGGTCGACCCGTCGATCTCGACGGGCTCCAGCACGGCGCGCGGCGCGATGATGCCGGTCCTGCCGACGTTCCACTCGACGCCCAGAAGCCGGGTGACCTTCTCGACGGCCGGGAGCTTGTACGCGATGGCCCAGCGGGGCGCGCGCGTCCCGGAGCCCGCGTCACGCTGGTCGGCGGCCAGGTCCGCCTTGATCACGATGCCGTCGATACCGAAGGGCAGCGAGGCGCGCAGCGCGGCGATGTCCTCCACCCCCGCCTGGACCTCCTCGACCGTGGTCACGGTGCGCGGGGCGACCGCGGTGTCGGCGGCGGTGTGCACCCCGATCCCGGCGACGTACTCCAGGACCTCGCTGTGCGGGAGTCCGGCCAGGGTGTCCGTCAGTTCGCCGGAGTCGGGCAGCGCGAGCGCGCCGTACGCGAAGAAGGTCATCTCCACGCGGTAGGGGCGGTCCTTGGCCCGCAGGGTGCCGGCCGCGCCGTTGCGCGGGTTGGCGAAGGGGGCGGCGCCGTGCTCCGTGCGCACCGCGTTCGCCGCCTCGAACTGCTCGGTGGTCATGAGGATCTCGCCGCGTATCTCGAGCGTGGCGGGAGCGCCGAGCCGCTCGGGGAGCCCCAGCACCGTCCCGATCGCGTGGGAGACGTCCTCGCCGGCCGTCCCGTCGCCCCGGGTGATCAGCTGCTCGAGTACGCCCTGCCGGTAGCGCGCGGCGACGGCCAGACCGTCGAGCTTGGGCTCCACGCTCCAGGCCGCGACGGGCCGCCCGATACGCCGTTCCACGGAAGCGGTCCAGGTGACGAACTGCTCGGCGGAGAACACGTTGTCCAGCGAGAGCATCGGCACGGTGTGCGGCACGTCGCCCGAGACCGCCCCACCGGCGACCTTGCCCGTCGGCGAGGCGTCCAGCACCTCCTGCGGGTGCTCCTCCTCGTATGCGGCGATCGCGCGCACCAGCCGGTCGTACGCGTCGTCGTCGAGCGTGCTCTCACCTGCGGTGTAGTACGCGGCCGCGGCGCGTTCGGCCTCTTCCACCGCGGCTGCGTAGGCGGCCGTGTCGGCGAGCGGACCAGCTGAGTTCGTCGTCATGGGCACCATCCTGCCGTCCACCACTGACAATGCCGTCCGGGCATCACGGGGAGCGTTCCGCGAGAGAGCGCTCTCCCTTGATCGATGACACCAAGTGCCGCCAAATACCTGCCATTTGAGGGATCGGTGCAGAGTATTGACATGACTGCGTCACGCTTCTACGTTCCATGAGAGAGCGCTCTCTCTCCCTGGCCGGACCCCGGTCAGAGGAAACCCCACTTCCTCGGAACAGGAGTGCCGTGCTCTTCCTACGCAGACGTACGAAGCAACACCGCGGACGCAGGACCCTGCCCCCGTGGCGCTACCGCGTCGCGGGGCTGGCCGCCGCCGCCCTGGCCGTGTCCCTCGTCCAGGCCACCACCGGCAACGCGGCCGCGGACCGGACGGCCCCGCCCGCGGCGGAGGCCGCCGCCGACGTCGTCCGGGTCGCCGAGTTCCTCGCCGAATGCCCCTACACCCACCGGGCTCCCGACGACCCGATCGTGCTGCCGAACCTGCCCGGCGCCTCGCACATGCACAGCTTCTTCGGCAACGACTCCACCGACGCCCATTCCGATCTGGCCTCGCTGGAGAAGGCCGGCACCAGCTGCGCGCCCTGGACCGACCTGTCCTCGTACTGGGTCCCCACCCTCTACGACGGCACGAAGGAGGTGGAGCCGACCGGCACCACCTTCTACTACCTCGGCGAGGGCGTGCGGGACGACGTCATCCGGACGATCAAGCCGTTCCCCCGCGGTCTCCGGATCGTCGCGGGGAACGCGAAGGCGACCGGCCCCGACGACAACACGATCTCGCGCTGGTCCTGCCTGCACCACGGCGAGGTCAACCCGTCGCACGACTTCGTCAACTGTCCGGCGGGCTCGATGATGGAGAGCTATCTGGACTTCCCGCAGTGCTGGAACGGCCGGGATCTCGACTCTGCCGACCACAAGAGTCACATGGCCTATCCGGTGGGCGGCGCCTGCCCGTCGACCCATCCCGTTCCGGTGCCCAAACTGCGCCAGGTCCTGCGCTATCCCGTCAACGGCGACCCGGCGCGGTTCCGGCTGGCGTCGGGGCGCGGCTACACGATGCACGGTGACTTCTTCAACGTGTGGCCGGAGGCGGAGATGGCGCAACGGGTGCGCGACTGCATCAACGCCATCATCAAGTGCGGTGCCGACGGCAGACCCTGACCGCCCGTCCGTCCCCCGCCCATCGGTGCCCGGCCGGGTCGTCCTCCGGCCCGGCCAGGCACCCCCGCGCAAGGACCCCGCCCATGCCCACGCGTCGTGCCACGGCCCTGCTCCTCCTGCTCACCGTCCTGACCGGGTGCGCCCGGGAGGGCGGACAGGAGACGGAACCGGGATCCGTATCCGTACCGTCCCGTACGACGGCCGCTCCCGCCCCGTCCGCCGACCCGACCGACTCCGCGTGGGTCCAGTTGATGATCCCGATGGACGAACAGGCGGTCGCGCTGCTGGACATGGCGGCGGAGAAGCCGGCCGGCCCCCGGCTCCGGGCCTGGGCCGCACGTCTTCGGACCGACCAGGTCGCCGAACTGGCCGAACTGCGAGGGCTGCGGACGCGGATGGGGCTGCCGGACACCGATCTGCACGAGGGGCACGACATGCCCGGCATGGTGACGGCCGAGGATCTCCGGAACGCCCGCGCTTCCGGGGGCGCCGCCTTCGACCGGCTGCTCGTGACGCAGATCCACGACCACCTGCGCCAGTCGGAGCAGGTCTCACGCTCGGAGACGACGGCCGGCAGCGGAGCGGAGGCCCGGGCGCGCGCCCGGGAGCTCGTCGCCGTACGCGGGAAACAGCTGGCGTCCCTGACGTCGCTGTGCGCGGGCAGGGCCGCTGACGTGCCGCAACCCTTCGCATGCCCCTCGGATCACCCGGTATAAAGACTGCATGACTGCCGATGTCTCACCGCCCGTGCGCCCCGCCACCCTGGAGGACGTGGCCGCGGTGGCGGGCGTCTCCCGGGCGACCGTCTCCCGTGTCATCAACGGTGCGACCACGGTCGACCCGGCGCTGCGCCGGGTCGTGGAGGCGGCGGTGGCCACGACCGGCTACGTCCCCAACCGGGCGGCGCGTTCCCTGGTGACCCGGCGGACCGATTCGATCGCGCTGGTCGTGTCGGAGCGCGAACGCCGCCTCGTCCCGGAGCCGTTCATCGGCCGGATGTTCTCCGACCCCCACTTCGGGCGTGTGGTCGCGGGGCTGATGGACGTGCTGCGCCCGGCCGGGATCCAGATGGTGCTGATGCTGTCCGACGACGAGACGTCGCGCAATCAGCTCCTGTCGTACCTGCGCCAGGGGCACGTCGACGGAGTGGTGCTGATCTCCTCGCACGCCGACGACCCGCTGCCCGCCCTGCTCCACGACACCCGGCTGCCCGCCGTACTGGCCGGCCGGCCCCACAACCCGTCCCCGCTCACCTACGTCGAGGCGGACCAGCGGGCCGGGGCCCGGATGGCGGCGGACCACCTGGCGGCCCTGGGGCGACGGAGCATCGGGACGATCGCCGGCCCGCAGGACATGCCCGCCGGCCAGGTGCGTCTGACCGGCTTCCTGGACGCGCTGGAGCAGCACGGCATCGGGGACGTGGTGACCGCCGAAGGGGGCTTCACCCAGGCGGGCGGCGCGGCGGCGATGCGGCAACTGCTCCGCGAACGTCCGGATCTGGACGCGGTGTTCATCGCCTCGGACCTGATGGCCCAGGGCGCGCTGCCCGTGCTGCTGCGGGCCGGCAGGGACGTGCCAGGCGACGTGGCCGTGGTGGGCTTCGACGACAGCACCGCGGCAGTGGCCTGCGATCCGCCGCTCACGACCGTGCGTCAGCCGGTGGAGGAGATGGCGGCCGAGATGGCGAGGCTCCTCCTGAAGCAGATCGGCAGCCCGGCCGACGGCCCCGCGCCGTCCGTGGTGTTCCACCCGACGCTGGTCCGGCGCGAGAGCGCCTGACCCTTCATCCCCGGGCTCCCGGAACGGTGCCACCGGGATCCGGGACGGACGGGAGAGGGCGCAGCACGGTGACCGGCCCCTCGGCCGTCTCCCCCGCCCGGTCCGGGGACGCGGTGCCGGCCGGTCCGTACGGGTGAGCGACCGGTCCGTCGGGGAACGGCTCGTCCACCGGGTCCGCCCCGGTGAAACCGTCCTGTCGCAGCGGTATCTGAGGGCCGGAGAGCTCCCTCAGCCAGCGCGCCAGCACCCGGTGCACCGCTTCCGCCCCGACGACAGGACCGGCCGGACCCGGGGGAGCGGCCGCGGGCATGCCCGCACGGGCGTTCGAGGAAGCGTCCCGCGGGGTTTCGGCCGTCACCGCGTCGAGCGGGTCCGTCAGCGTCCGCGGCCAGAGCAGGAACGGCCGCGACTGTTCGCCGCCCAGCCCTCCGTGCGATCCGATCTGCTCCTCGAAGGCGTGCACACGGCCGGACTCGGGGTCGTACATCGAATTGACCATCACGTCCGCGACGTGCGGAAAGCCGTCGGTCCGCCGTATCGCGTCGGCCGCACCGGGCCCGAAGGCGGCGATCGGCCCGTCGCCGTCGCTCAGCTCCGCCAACGGGATCTCGGCCCCGTCCCGCCCGAGCACCACAGATCCGTGCTTCTGGCTCCGTACGAGCAGGAAGCCGATCCCCGGATGGGCGGCGAGGGTGCCGAGCAGGGCGGGGTAGCGGCGGTCGAGCTGCTCGCGCGAGGCCCGCCCCTCGATGTCGGGGAACGACAGCAGCCCGAGATTTCCGGAGGCGAGCACGACCGGGTCGGAGGGCTTGGCGGGGTGCTGCGCCTCCTGCTCCCCGACGACGGGCCGGTGCAGCGCGATGCGCACGGCGTCGCGGGCCTCGGAAGCGCTGCGGGTGCGTTGCGCCCGGCGGGGTACGGGCAGCCCGCAGCCGGCCCGTACGAGGTCCTTGAGGGTGAGACCGTAGCGTCCCGCGAAGGTCTCGCCCGGGCTCTGGCCGTGGTCCGACAGGAGCACGATCCGGTAGGCGCGGGGGGTGTGGTCCGCGATCTTCAGCATGAGGCCCAGGGAGCGGTCGAGCCGCGTCAGGACCTTCTCCGCGTCCCGGCTGTGCGGCCCGGAGTGGTGGGCGACCTCGTCGTAGGCGACCAGGTCGGCGTAGACCGCGGTGCGTCCCGCGAACATGTCGCCGATCACGGCGGCGACCACCACGTCGCGTTCGACGACGGTCGCGAACGCCCTGATGAAGGGGTACAGCCCGCCGCGCTTGACCCGGGGGGACTCCTTCCGCACCCGTGCCCGGACGGACTGGCCGATCTCGCGGACCACCTCGGCGACGAAGGACAGGGCCGTGCGGACGGCGTTGGCGGGGTCGGAGAAGTAGGCGAAGTAGCCGGCGCGCGAGCCTCGTCCCTTGCCGAGCCTGGCGGCCATCGACAGGACCAGGGCGAGCTCCTCCGCGCCCCCGCTGAAGAGGTTGCCCCGGCTGGCGCCGTCGACGGTGAGCAGGCCGCCGTCGTGGGTGCGGGCTATGGCCCTGCGCTGCAGTTCGAGGGCGCTCGCCGGTCTGCTGGAGACCATGACGGTGCCGGTCTCCTTCTCGAACCAGCGGAAGGCGGGGACGTCGAAGTTGCTTCCGTGCAGGATGCCGAGCTGGCTGGCGCCGGTCTGGCTGGACCAGTCGGTGGTCCACGGTGTGAGCCGGTGGCCCGCCTCGTCGGCGAGCAGGCCGGCGACGGTCGGCATGATGCCGGCGGCCGCCGCCCGTTCGAGGACGTCGTGGCCGACACCGTCGAGCTGGACGAACACGATGCCGGGCGGTCCGCCGCGCTCGCCGTCCGCGCTCCGTGGCATGCCGCTGCGTCTGCGGCGCCGGTCGGCGAGCCGGGAGAGCCGGCGCCGGTAGGCGTCGTCGTCGCGGACCGCGAGGGCGGTGGAGGTGGCGGAGGCGACGGCGGACATCACGGCCGCCACGACGACGGCGGTCTCCGGGTCGGCGTCGCCGCGCCCGTCGGGGATGAGCCGCAGGGCTATCAGCAGCAGCGACCCGTTGAGGAAGAAGACCAGTGCGCCCAGCACCAGGGCGGGCACGATGAGCAGCGCCCTGACGAGCACCGGCCACACCAGGGCGGAGAGCAGACCGAACGCGCCGGCGCCCCAGGCCGCGGTGAAGGCGGTCCTGGTGACCGTGTCGCCGTCGTCGGCCTGGAGCTGGAAGTCCGGCAGGATCCCCGCCAGCGCCAGCATGGTGAGCGTGGAGACGGCCCACACCGAGATCACGCGTATGAGGGTTCCCCCCGCCTTACGCCATCGCCCGTCATTCACGCCGTTCCACCTCACGTCCGGGCCCGGTGTGCGTCATGGGCCCGCGTCAAGCCTGTCACAGCCCGCCGCGGGCCCTGTGGCCCCCCGGGCCGTCCGAGGGGCTCAGCAGCCGTCGTACCCTGCGGTCGGCATGGAGAGCCTGCGGTGGACGCTGGCCTTGCCGCGAGCGGTGTAGAGGGGTTCGTCGAGGCCGGCGAACTCGAAGCGCACACCACGGCGCTCGCATTCGTCCTCGAAGTCCGGCACCGAGACGAGTGCCCGCGCCAGCACCCGGTCGTTCGGCGCCACGAAGAGGTCGACCTGACCGCTCTCGACGTCCGTCCAGAGGGCCCGGTGATCGGGACGCAGCCCGTAGACGCGGAGCTGCCGTGTGACGACGTATCCCCGCTCCGCCGCCCAGCGTGCGCACATGGCGTGCTGGCTGCGGGTGTCGACGAGGAACGGGTCGCCGTCGAGCTCTTCCAGCGGTGTGAGGCTGGCGATGGCCGCCACCCGTACGTCCGTGACGCGTTCGCCCATGAACCGGTCCCCCCGAGCTCGGATGCAGGTGACAACCCTACCCGCGCGGTAGCCCTCCGTAGCCGCCCGGTTCCGTGCGGCGTCCGGCGTGAAGGAGCACCCCGGCGTGGAAGGGGCGCGGACCGCCTACCCTCGTACGCGTACGGCGACGTGGGCACGGAGAAGGAGGCAGGACGGTGGAGGTCACCTGGTGGGGTCATGCCACCTGCACGATCGAGGACTCCGGGGTCCGGGTACTGACCGACCCGCTGTTCGCGCGGCGCTTCGCGCATCTGCGCCGCCGGCGGGGCGAGGTCCCGCCGCCGGAGGCCGCGGTCGCCGACGCCGTGCTGATCTCCCACCTGCACTCCGACCACCTGCATCTCCCCTCCCTGGCCCGCCTCGCCCCCGGCAGCCTGCTGGTCGTGCCCCGCGGTGCCGTCGGGGCCGTCCCGGGCCTGCGCCTGCTGCGCCGGGCGCGCGGGCTGCGGATCTCCGAGGTCGCCGCCGGGGACACGGTGCGGGTCGGCGAGGTCCTGGTCCGCGCGGTCCCGGCCCTCCACGACGGACGCCGTCTCCCGGTCGGCCCGCACCGGGTGCCGGCGCTCGGTTACGTCGTCGAGGGCGAGGCCCGCACCTACTTCGCCGGGGACACCGGGCTCTTCGACACGATGGCCGACGCGGTGGGGCAGGTGGACGTGGCGCTGCTCCCGGTCGGCGGGTGGGGGCCGAACCTGGGCCACCACCATCTGGACGCGGCACGGGCCGCGCAGGCGCTGACCCTGCTGGGACCGCGGTCCGCGGTGCCGGTGCACTACGGCACGTACTGGCCGATCGGGATGGACGGGGTCCGGCCGCACGAGTTCCACGCGCCGGGTGACGAGTTCGTGCGCCAGGCGTCCCTGGTCGCACCGGAAGTGGCGGTGCACCGGCTGGGGCACGGCGAGCATGTGAGGCCGGAGGCCCGTAGGTGATCGATCAAGTGCTGGGGCAGCTGCCGACGGAGTCGACACAGCAGGCCATCGGCTACCCGACGTTGTTCCTGCTGGTGGCGCTGGGGTCGCTGGTGCCGGTGATTCCGACGGGTGCGCTGGTGAGTACGGCGGCCGTCGTGACGCTGCACCAGACGTCACCGTTCGCCCTGCTCGTGGTGTTCGCCGTGGCGTCGGGTGCGGCGTTCCTGGGGGACATCTGCCTGTTCTGGCTGGGGCAGCGGGGAGTCCGCTCGGAGCACGGTTCGAAGTGGCTGGAGGCGATCACCAGCAGGGCCGCCCCGGAGCGGCTCGCGCAGGCGCAGCAGAAGCTGGACGACCACGACACGATGGTCCTGGTGCTGTCCCGGCTGGTGCCGGCCGGGCGGATACCCGTGATGCTGGCCTGTCTGCTCAGCAGGATGCCGTTGCGGCAGTTCGCCCGTGGTGACGTGCCCGCTTGTCTGGCCTGGGCGGCGACCTACCAGCTGATCGGGATCCTGGGCGGTTCGCTGTTCCCGGAGCCGTGGGAGGGCGTGCTCGCGGCGGTCGTGCTGACGCTGCTGATCAGCGGGACCCCGGCGCTCTGGCGGCGGATGAGGGCGCGTACGGCCGACTGAGCGGGCGCTCCGGCGGGACGGCACGTCAGGTCGCCAGGACCCGTGAGCCGCCGACCGGCAGGTCCCAGAGGTCGCCCCTCGGGTATCCGGCCTGCTGCCAGGCCGTGCGGAGCCGGGTCAGCGGTTCGAGGACCGGTTCGGCGGAGAGCAGGAACGTCGCCCAGTGCATCGGCGCCATGGCCCGGGCGCCGAGGTCCGCGTACGCCTGCACCGCCTCCTCCGGGTCGGTGTGCACGTCCGAGAGCCACCAGCGCGGTTCGTACGCGCCGATGGGCAGCATGGCCAGGTCCAGGTCCGGGTAGCGCCGGCCGATCTCCTTGAACCAGTGGCCGTAGCCGGTGTCCCCCGCGAAATAGATCCGGTGCCCGCTCCCGTCGTCGAGCACCCAGCCGCCCCAGAGGGACCGGCAGGTGTCGAGGAGGGTGCGTTTGGACCAGTGGTGGGAGGGCACGAAGTCGAACCGGACGCCGCCCAGCTCCACGGACTCCCACCAGTCGAGTTCGGTGACGCAGGTGAAGCGCCGGCGCCGGCACCATCGTCCGAGGCCCGCGGGCACCAGCAGCGGGGTGTCCCTCGGGAGCCTGCGGAGCGTGGGCGCGTCCAGGTGGTCGTAGTGGTTGTGGCTGATCAGGACCGCGTCGACGGGCGGCAGTTCCTCCCAGCGCACCCCGGCGGGGGTGATCCGGGCCGGGGTGCCGAGGATGCGCCGCGACCAGACCGGGTCGGTGAGCACGGTGAGCCCGCCGATGCGGACGACCCAGCTGGCGTGCCCGGCCCAGGTCACGGCCGCCGTGTCGGGGCCCGCCTCGGGCAGTGGCTGGGGGGCGTACGGCAGCCGGTGGATGCCCCGGAGGCCCTCGGCGTTGGGCCGCATGGCGCGCTCCCTGGCCAGACGGGTCATGCCCCTGACACCCGGGAGCGGGGCGGTGAGCCGGTCCGCGAAGCTGCGGGGCCAGGTGCGGGTCTCGCCGAGACGGCGCGGAGCGGCGACGGGACGGCCGGCGGGCGCGGGGCCGGCTCCGGCGAACGGGCGCTCGGTCTGTTCCGTCATCGAGAGGCTCCTGTCATCGGAGTTCATCGAGGGCTGCTGCGAAAATGCTCAGCGCCCGGGCGACGTGCGGCAATTTCAAGGGCTCCACCGCAGTGAGGGACTCCGTCTGCTGCTCCGGGGTTGAGCCGAGCAGCGGTCCGGTGCTGAGCCGCACCCGGAGCGCTCCGAGTTCGTCCCCGAACCGGTGCCCGCCCGGAGCGGGGGCGCCGATACGTTTCGTCAGGTAGTCCTCGAGCTCCATGGAGTCCGTGACGCCCCGCGCGGCGAGCCGCGCCCGCAGCGGCCCGAGGTCGGCGTAGAGGTGACGGCCGGCCTGCGGGGGCCTGGCGAGGGCGCCCACGGTGAGCACCGCGCGGTGAGCGGCGGAGGCGACCTGGGCCTGGAGGCGCGCCGCCTGCCGGATCCTCTCCGTGACGGCGGCGGGTTCGTGCAGGGCGTGGGCGGCGGCCCTGGCCACCGGTTCGGCGACGAGCGCGCCGAGCGCGGTGAGGATGTCGAGGACCCGGGCGCGGCGGGCCGAGGCGCGTGCGGTGGCCGGGAAACGTGCGACGGCGACCGGCCAGGCCGACGGGGTGAGTGCTCCGGCGAGGTCGGACACGACGGTGACGTCGTCGGGGCACATCTCCGCGGGGCTGAGCATGACGGTGTCGTGGGGCCGGTGGAGGGTGTCCCGCCAGGTCTCGTCGCTGACGACGTGCAGGCCTTCGGAGACCGCGGCCTCGCAGGCCTCGCGGACCAGTTCGGGCGGGGCGAGGGTCGCGGTCGGGTCGTCGGCCACGGAGATCAGGAGCAGCCGCGGCCGGCCCCCCTCGGCGCGGACCCTGCGTACCGTCTCCAGCAGCGCGTACGGGTCGGGGATGCCTCCGCACTCGGCGGGCGTCGGTACGTGGTAGGCGGGCCGGCCCAGCAGCCGTGCCTGCGGCATCCAGGTGGCGGGACACGGCCGGGGCATGAGCACATCGCCGGCGTGCGCGGCGATCAGCGCGAGCACGAGGGACTGGACGCCCGGGGCGGCGGCGACGTCGCCTGGCCCCCCGTGCAGGCCGCGTCGCTCCCAGTAGGCGCAGGCCGCCTCCCGCAGGATCGTTCCGCCACCGGGCGGCTCGGGCCGCGTGCGCGCGGCCGAGGCGGCCAGTACGGCGGCCAGCTCCGGCAGTACGGGGAGGCCGGGGTCCGGTGCGGGCGGGCCGTACCGGACGGGGCCGTGGTCCTCGCCGAGGGGGCGGGGCGGCTCCCGCTCGCTCCAGTGCATCCGGGGCCTCCCTCCGCCTGTGTCGCTCCCAGGCCCCTTTATACGGAGGTTCCCCGCCTTCCGCCCCCGGACCGGCTCCGGAAGGCGACAAGAAGGACGCGTTCCGACGGCGTGCTCGGGCATCCCGCCCGCTCACCCCCCGAACGGCGTCCCCGGCATCCCCTGGCCCAGGTCCGGGAGCACCAGAAGGGAGCCCGACAGCGGATGGGGGGCGTCCAGGCCGGTCCGGGCGGTGGAGACGTAGAGGTCACGGAGCCCCGCCCCGCCGAACGCGCACGCCGTCGGTCTGCGGACGGGCAGTTCCACGACCAGGTCCGGCCGCCCGTCGGGCGTGTAGCGCCGGACCGCCGCGCCGTCCCAGAAGGCGACCCACACACAGCCCTCCGCGTCCACGGTCAGACCGTCGGGCCATCCGTGACCGTGCTCGACGCTGACGAAGGGGCGCCGGTTCACGACGCGCTCACCGTCCACGTCGAAGACGTCGACGCGGCGCGTGGGGGTGTCGATGTAGTACATGAGCCGGCCGTCCGGGCTCCATCCGGTGCCGTTGCTGACCGTCACCGCGTCGAGGACGGGGCTGACCGTGCCGTCCGGGGCGATCCGGGACAGGGTGCCGCCCCCCTCGGCCTCGTCGTACCGCATCGTGCCCGCCCAGAGCGATCCGTCCGGCGCCACGGCGGCGTCGTTTCCGCGCCGCCCGGGGACGGGGTCGTGGACCAGCCAGGAGAAGGCGCCGTCGGCCCCGTACAGGCCGGTTCCGTCGCGCAGCGCGACCACGAGGCCGCCGCCCTCCCTCGGTTTCGCCGCCCCGACGTGCTGGCCGGTGGCCATGACGGTGCGGTGGCCGGTCGACGGATCGTAGGTGTGCACACGGGCGGAGAGGATGTCGACCCAGATCAGCCGTCCCGCGGACGGGTCCCAGGTGGGGCCTTCTCCGAGCTCGGCCGTCTCGCGCACCGCCACCTCCAGGGCGGGCCTCACATCTGCCCCCGGTGGTGTCCGAGCCGCCCGGACAGCGCGTCCGCGCCGCCCGCGGCGAGCTGCGCCAGTTCCGCCTCGCGCTCCTCGCTCCAGCGGATCATCGGCACGGAGATGGAGAGCGCGGCGACGACCCGTCCGGACCGGTCCCGTACGGGGGCGGCCACACAGCTCACGTCCGGGTTCGACTCCCGGTGCTCGACCGCTATCCCGCGCTTGCGGACGACCGCGAGCGCGTCCCGCAGCTCCGCGGCGTCGGTGAGGCTGTTGTCGGTCATGGCGATGAGTTCGCGCCCGTCCAGGCGCGCGTCGAGCTCCGCCTCCGGGAGCGCGGCGAGCAGCAGCTTGCCGACGGAGGTGCAGTGGGCGGGCAGCTTGCGGCCCGCGGCGGAGACCATGCGCACGGCGTGCGTGGAGTCCACCTTGGCGATGTAGATGACCTCGGTGTCCTCCAGGATCGCCACATGGACCGTCTCGCCGCAGGTCTCGGCCACCTCGCGGGCCACCTGCTGGCCCTCGGCGGCGAGGTCGAGCTGTTCGGCGTAACGGCTGCCGAGCTGGTAGGTGCGCACGCCCAGCCGGTAGCGGCCCGGCTGTTCCGGGACCGTGACCAGGTAGGACCGCGCGGCGAGCGTGGTGAGCAGTTCGTGGACCGTGGTCCGCGGCAGTTGGAGCTTGCGGGTGACCTCGGGGGCGGAGAGGGTCCCCTCCCCCTGGAGGAAGAGTTCGAGAACATCCAGCGCCCTGGTCACCGCAGGGACGAGTCGCCCCATGATCGCCCGCCAATCTCGTTCGACACTCCGGCCAATGACCGGAATCACGAACGCAGGCTAACCGTCCGGAACTTGTCAGGGCAACGTCCCGGGCATGGCGAACCAGGCGGGAAGAGGGCGATTCAGCACGGTTCATCCGTTTCGACTGGTACGACCGGTGTGTGACGGAGCACGCTGTGCGCGCCTCCTGGTTCACCGACCGGTCGCAGGGTATTCGCTGTCCCATGTCGACACAGAGCGGTCCCTCCTCCCCCGGTTACTGGCGCGCCCGGTTCCTGCAGCGCGATGTCGCCGCGTTCCGGGGCGTCGCCGAAAGACACTGGCCCGGCGCCGACGCCGTCCTGCCCCGGCTGAGCCGCAGCGCCAACCACGGGCTGCTGTGGTTCGGAGCCGCCGCGGGCATGGCGGCACTGGGCTCCAGCGCGCGGTCCCGCAGGGCGGCCCTGCGCGGGGTCGCCTCGCTGGCCGTCGCCTCGGCCACGATCAACACCGTGGGCAAGCAGGCGGTGCGCCGGGAGCGCCCGATACTGGACATGGTCCCGGTCATGAGGCAGCTGAAGCGCCAGCCGTTCACCACCTCCTTCCCGTCGGGACACGCGGCGTCCGCGGCCGCCTTCGCGACGGGGGTGGCACTGGAGTCGAAGGGGTGGGGCGCGGTCGTCGCCCCCGTCGCCGTCGCCGTGGCCGCCTCCCGCGTCTACACCGGCGTCCACTATCCGAGCGATGTGGTGGCCGGTGCGGCACTCGGCGTCGGTGCCGCGTTCGCACTGCGCGGCGTGGTACCGACCCGTGGACAGCTGCCCGCCCCCGGCCGGCCGCCGGCGGAGGCCCCGGCCCTGGCCGCGGGCAAGGACCTGGTGGTGGTCGTCAACCGCGAGTCCGGCTCGGCGACCAACGCGGCGGCCCTGATCCGCGACGCGCTGCCGCTCGCGGAGACGGTGGAGTGCGCGCCCGCCGATCTGCAGGGATGCCTGGAGGAGGCGGCACGCGAGGGCAGGGCACTCGGCGTCTGCGGGGGCGACGGAACGGTCAACATGGCGGCGGCCGTCGCGGCGACCCACGGTGTGCCGCTCGCCGTGTTCCCCGGCGGGACCCTCAACCACTTCGCGTACGACCTCGGCATCGAGACCGTGCAGGACACCGTGCGGGCCCTCACCGCGGGCGACGCGGTCCGGGTCGACCTGGGCCGCTTCCGTCCCGGACCGCAGGGGCCCGAAGGAGCTCCAGGCTACTTCCTCAACGCCTTCAGCCTGGGGGTGTACCCGGAACTCGTGCGGACCCGGGAGCACTGGGCGCCCAGGATCGGCGGCTGGCCCGCCGGGGTCCTCGCGGCCGCCGAGGCACTGCGGGGCTCCCGCCCCCTGACCGCCGAACTCCAGGGCAGGCGACGGCCCCTGTGGCTCCTGTTCGTGGGCAACGGGCTGTTCCAGCGGGTGGGCCCGGCCCCGGGCCGCCGCCACAACCTGGCGGACGGACTGCTGGACGTCCGCGTGGTGCACGGAGGCCGCACCCCCGGCCTCCGACTGCTCGCGGCGGCCTTCGCCGGACCGCTGTCCCGGTCACCCGTCCACGCGGCCGTACGGCGCCGCAGGGTCCGGCTCACAGGGCTCGCACCCGGCACTCCGTACGCGTTCGACGGCGAAGTGGCCCACAGCGGGACGGAGTTGCTGATCGACAAAATGCCCGAGGCACTGACGGTGTACTGCCCGATGCCCATGTAGCGTGACCGCATCATGAGATGTGTATCTCAGGATCCGACATCACGGCGTACCGTCGGCTTCATCGCCTGCGACTGAGGTCCGAGAGAGGACGTACGGCCATGCCGAAGGAAACCGCCGTCTACACGCACGGTCACCACGAGTCGGTGCTGCGCTCGCACCGGTGGCGGACCGCCGCCAACTCTGCGGCGTACCTGATCGCCGAACTCCGCCCGGGCCAGACGGTCCTGGACGTGGGCTGCGGCCCGGGAACCATCACGGCGGACATCGCCGCGCTGGTGGCACCGGGGCGGGTGACCGCGGTCGACACGAGCACCGGCGTCCTGGACCGCGCGGCCGAGGCCGCCGCGGAACGGGGCGTGGACAACGTCGGGTTCACCACGGCCGACGTCCACTGCCTGGACTTCCCGGACGACTCCTTCGACGTCGTGCACGCCCATCAGGTGCTCCAGCACGTCGGCGATCCGGTACAGGCGCTGCGCGAGATGCGGCGGGTCTGCCGGCCCGGGGGCGTCGTCGCGGCCCGCGACAGCGACTACGCGGCCATGGCCTGGTACCCGGAGGTGCCCGGGATGCACGAGTGGCAGGACCTGTACGACCGTGTGGCCCGCGCCAACGGCGGTGAGCCCGACGCGGGCCGCCGCCTGCTGTCCTGGGCCCGGCAGGCGGGCTTCACCGACATCACCCCGACCGCGGCGGCGTGGTGCTTCGCCACCCCGGATGACCGGGCGTGGTGGAGCGGGCTGTGGGCGGACCGCACGACCGCGTCGGTCTACGCGGAGCTGGCGGTGGAAGGCGGCCACGCGAGCCCCGGACAGCTCACGGCGATCGCGGACGCCTGGCGCGCGTGGGGCGAGGAGCCCGACGCGTGGTTCATGGTCCCCCACGGTGAGGTCCTCTGCCGGGTGTGATCCGGGGACGGGTCGGGGGCGGGGAACCGATCACATCCGGGCGGACCGGCAACTACCCTCTTGGGCATGGAGATCCTGGGAACCACGCTACGCATCTGCGTCGACGACCTGGAGGCCTCGGTGGCCTTCTACGAGGGCCTGACCGGCACTCCGGCCCTGCGCTTCGAGCGCGGCGGGGTCGCGGTGGCGGCGATCGGCTGCTTCCTCCTGATGAGCGGACCCGAGGCGGAGCTGGAGGTGCTGCGCAAGGTCTCGGCGACCATCGCGGTCAAGGACGTCGACGAGGCCCACGCGGCTCTCACCCGGGTGGGCGCGAAGGTCGTCGCGGGCCCGCTGCCCACCCCGGCGGGCCGCAATCTGATCGCTCTCCACCCGGACGGCTCGGTCTTCGAGTACGTCGACCGGAACGTGCCCGCCTGACCGCCGGGCGAACGGCCCCCGTTCCTCGGGGCACGGGGGCGGTGCTGCCGTCGTCTCGCCCCCGGACGGGTGCGGCACGTCCGGAGGGCGGAGACCCGCGCCTAAGCCGCGGCGAAGGCGCCGACGACCAGGTCGGTGAGCAGCGTGCCCGCCGTTCCGTCGGGGTCCAGATCCGGGTCGTAGATCGTGACGTTGAGCCCCACGCAGCGGGGTGAACCGACGAGCGGGCCCAGCAGGGCGGCGAGTTCGTCCGGGAACAGACCGCCGTCGTCCGGGCTGTCGACGGCCGGCATCACGCTCGGGTCGAGCACATCGGCGTCGAGGTGGACCCAGAACCCGTCCAGGGCGGGGGTCTCCAGGGACTGCGCCGCGGCCCGGGCGAGGACGTCGGGCCCCCACTCCCTGATCTCGCCCACCGTGGCGTTGGAGATCTTCAGCGCGGCCATCTCGGCGCGGCCCTCGTCGTCGTCGCGCATCCCGAAGAGCCGGACGTCCTCGTCCCTCAGGTAGGGCCCCAGCCCCTCCAGGTCGGCCAGGTCCGCCTGTCCCCGTCCGGTGGAGATCGCCAGCTCCTCGCCGCCCGCCGCGCCGATCCGGTCGCTGTTGCCCAGGTGCCGGAAGTCCGCCGACCCGTCGATCGCGGCGAGGCCGTAGCGGCCGATGCGGCGCAGGGCGAGGGTGGCACCGAGCTGGATGGAGCAGTCGCCGCCGAGGACCACCGGGAACTCGTCCGCCCGGACGTGCCCCTCGATACGGTCGGCGAGGGTGCGGGTGTAGCGGGCGAGGGCCGCGGCGTTGAAGACTCCGTCGCCCTCCTGCCAGTCACCCCGGTCGTAGCGTGGCGGTACGACCACCCCGCCCTCGGACGCCCCGAGCCGCTGCACGATGCGCCGCTCGCGCAGCGCTCCGGCCAGCTTGTAGCAGCCGGGGACGGTACCGGGCGCGGGGGGCCGCAGCCCCAGGTTGGAAGGAGCGTCGAGGACCACCCGTGTGCGCATGCGGCCCATCCTCGCCGACCCGGCCGGGGGGCGTCCCCCCGATCGCCGAAGTCGTCCGCGTCCCGTCCGTCACGCGCGGGTACCGGGGCGGTCAGGGCCTCAGCAGCGTCTTCACCATGCCGTCCGCCTTCTTCTGGAACGTCTCGTACGCCTTCGGCGCGTCCTCCAGCGGCAGGTGGTGGGTGGCGAAACCGTCCACGCCGAGCGGATCGTCGTCGACGAGCAGAGGCAGGATGGACGGCACCCAGTTCCTGACGTTGGCCTGCCCCATGCGCAGTTGCAGCTGCTTGTCGAACATCTTGAGCAGCGGCAGGGGATCCACTGCTCCGCCGTAGACGCCGGAGACGGACACGGTGCCGCCCCTGCGTACGGCGTCGACGGCGGTGAGCAGTGCGCTGAGGCGGTCGACGCCCGCCCGCTCCATGAGGGCGCGGGCGGCGGGATCGGGCAGCTTGCCCACGGCCCACTGCCCCGCCTTGGCGGCTGTCGCCCCGTGCGCCTCCATGCCGACCGCGTCGATGACGGCGTCCGTGCCCCGGCCGCCGGTGAGGTCCCGTACGGCGTCCCCCACGTCCTTGCCGTAGATCCGCAGATCCAGGGTGTGCACGCCCCGCGCGGCGGCGCGCTGCAGCCGGTCGGTCACCAGATCCACCCCGATGACGAGCCCGGCCCCGCGGTGCAGGGCGATCCGGGCCGCCATGTCGCCGATCGGCCCGAGCCCGAGGACGGTCAGGCTGCCGCCCGGGGGCACCGCCGCGTATTCGACGGCCTGCCAGGCGGTCGGAAGCACGTCCGACAAATAGACGAACCGGTCGTCGGGCGGGCCGTGCGGGACCTTGACGGGCAGGGTGTTGCCGAAGGGGACGCGGAGCAGCTCGGCCTGTCCGCCGGGCACCTGACCGTAGAGCTTGGTGTAGCCGAACAGCGCGGCACCGCTGCCGTACTCCCGGACCTGGGTGGTCTCGCACTGCGACTGGAGCCCCTGGCCGCACATGAAGCAGTCACCGCAGGAGATGTTGAACGGGACCACGACACGGTCCCCGCGGCCGACCGCCGTCACGTCGGCGCCGGTCTCCTCGACGACGCCCATCGGCTCGTGCCCCAGGATGTCGCCCGGGTCGAGGTAGGGGCCGAGCACCTCGTAGAGATGCAGGTCCGAGCCGCAGATGCCGCTGGAGGTGACCCGCACGATGACGTCCGTGGGTTCTCGGACGACCGGGTCGGGGACCGTCTCGACACGGACGTCGCGCCGCCCTTGCCAGGTCAGTGCACGCATGCGCTCTCCTCGCTCGTCCGAGTGGATCGCCGGTGTTGCTACCCGTCCGGTGTATCGCGCCCGCACCGGCGCGGCGAGCCGGGGACGCGAGCGGATCGCCCGCCGCCGGAGGGCAGGGGCGTCATGCCCCTGCCCTCCGGCGCACCGGGCCCGACTGGGCCGATCGGGTGACGCGACGGTCAGCCGCGTGTCCTGGCCGCACACTCGGTCACGACGGTGCGGAGGCTGTCCGAATCCGCGAGCAGTTCCCGCTGGATCCGGGCCCCGGTCCCCCGCTCCAGCAGGGTCCGCAGCGCCGCCTGTGCCGACGCGAGGTCCCCGCTGTCCTCCAGCGCCTCACGGACGTGGTCGAGCAGGGCGTGCGCGACGTCGGCGGCCGGTTCGGGGCGCCCGGTGCGGGGATGGATCAGCCGTCCCTCGATGCCGGAGCGGGCCGCCTGCCAGTCGGCCATGCGCAGCACACCCGCGGTGACCGGATCCGGTCGGCCGCCGGCCCGCCAGTCGCGTGCCGCCGTCTCGACCAGGCCACGTGCGAGCGTGGCGAGCAGCACGGTGTCGGCCGGATCCAGACAGACGTCCGCCACCCTGAACTCCACCGTGGGGTAGCGGTGCGAGAGCCGGGCGTCGAAGTAGATCATTCCCTTGTCCCGCAGGACTCCCGTGCCGATCAGCGCCTCCACCTGCTGGTGGTAGCGCTCCGCCGAGCCGAACAGTTCCACCGGGCCGGCCGAGGGCCAGCGGCCCCAGACCCTGCTGCGGTAGCTGTCGTAGGAGGTGTCCTGTCCCTGCCAGAAGGGGGAGTTCCCGCTGAGGGCGAGCAGGACCGGAAGCCAGGGCCGCACCCGGTCGAGCACGGCGACGCCCTCCTCGTCCGACTCCACCGACACGTGCACATGGCAGCCGCAGGTCAGCTGCTCCTGCGCGGTCAGGCCGAAGCGCCGCGCCAGCCACCGGTACCTTTCGTCCTCCCCTATGGCGGGGCTGACGGGCAGCGGCGAGGTCGCCAGGGCGGCGACGGCGGCGCCCGCCTCGGCCGCGCTGTGGGCCGCCTCGGCACGCCAGCGTCGTATCTCCTCCGCCAGGTCCGCCATCGCACTGCGCGGCTCGGTGGCGAACTCGAGCTGCTGGTCGTGCAGCTCGGACTCGAAGACGGAGTCGCCCTCGGCGCGGCGTTCCGCCAGCGCCAGTACCGCCGTCGACAGTGCCCGGGGGTCACCGCTCCCCGCGTCCACCAGCAGGAGCTCTTCCTCGACACCCACAGTCCGCACTTCGTGTCCTCTCCGCCGCTCGCAGTCGTCTCATCTCGCCCGGGGGCGTGATGAGACCCGCGTACCCCCGGCGTCGCCCTTCAGGCGCCCGGGGACGGAGAAGCCACCGTCAGCGCGCGGCCCGCCGGCGGAACAGGTAGGCCCCGCAGAGCGCGCCTGCCACGAACACGCCCAGCAGCGCGGCCCAGAGCGGCATCGTGACCTTCGGGATGATCACGCGGATGGTGACCTCGGTGGTGTTCACACAGATGAAGACGATCGTCAGCACCGCCAGGAGGGTGACGGCGATGCGGGCGGGGCTGAAGGCGCCGCCGCTCCCGCTGGATACGTCCTTGGGGCTCATGGGCGGCCCTTTCGCTGGGTCCTGGGGTCCGGGACCGGCGAGGGCGGTCCCCGGACCCCAGGATGACTCCGTCAGGGCCCCGGAGAGCCGTCGGGCAGGGCCGTACGGGTGACGGTCAGCGGACCACCGGGAGCTCCAGCACCCCGGTGTCCTGCGGAGCGCTGACCACGGTGACGGGCTTGAGGCCCCGGTTGCCGAAGTACGCCGTGTCACTCCCGGCGATCACGAACTGCAGCCGGTGCCCGGCCTCGTACCGGTGGACGACACCGGGCAGCTCGACGGTGAAGGGGCGGGTGACGTCGGGGACGCGCACGGGGGCGACCAGGCGGTTCACCAGCGTCCGGGTCCCGTCGGGCGCCATGTCGTAGACCTTGGCGAACAGCACGAGCTTGTCCGCGGCGTCACCGCTGTTCTGCACCCGTTCCGTCTGCGGGGAGACGACCTTCAGGGTGGCCTTCGGCGCGCCGACCACGTCCACCGGCTCGTCCAGCGGAGCGCTCGTCCAGCCCAGGTAGGTGCCCTTGGTGTCGTACGGCGCCGGATCGGACAGGCCGATGAGTCCGGCGAGGGAGCTCTCGGAGTGGCTGGTGGGCAGCAGCCGGTTGGTGTAGCGGCGACTGCCCGGGGCCACCTCCGCGCGGCTGTCCACGAGGGAGCCGTCGCCGGAGAGGTACATCGTGCGGGACGTGGCGGGCACGGAGGCGGCGGTGCCGTAGCCGCTCTCCCAGTCCCGGTAGTAGGCGAACTCGGGGCCGGTGGCGGTGTTCTCGTCGTGGCGGAGGTAGCGGCCGAACCAGTCGAGGATGCGCCGGCCGACGTAGCTGGACTCCAGGTCGCCGGTGGAGAGGTCGAGTTCACCGGGAACCTGGCCACCGCTGTGGCCCCACGCCTGCCAGATCATCTTCGTCGTGGTGCCCTGGGACTTGAGCGCCCGGTAGGTGGCGGTGGCCTCGTTGAGGTTGAACAGGCTGTCGGCCTGGCCCTGGACAAGGAGGGTGGGAGCGGTGACACCGGAGAGGTAGGAGGCCGGCGAGACGCTCCGCGCGTACGCCAGCATCTCCTGGGTCGCGGCGGCCGGATAGCGGCCCGAGTTCAGGAGGCGGATGGTGTCGCAGGCCCGCGGCGCGAAGTGGAGGCAGCCGAGGGTGCCGAAGCGCGACGGGTCGAGACCGGGGACCAGCAGGGGCTGCCCCTCCCCCATCAGGTAGAAGCCGTTGGTCCACTGCCACTTGAAGACGCCGGGCGTGCCGGAGGAGACGCCGCGGGCCGCCCCGGTGGCGTTGGGGGCCAGCGAGTACGCCAGGTCGTTCCAGGTGATCAGCGGGACGAGCGCGTCGACGCGCCGGTCCGCGGAGGCGGTCGCCAGCTGGATCGCCCCGCCGTACGAACCTCCGATCATCCCGACCACCGGGTCACCGGGCGCGTCCGAGGTGACGAAGTCGGCCTCGGTGCCGTCGTCGGCGGCGCGGGTGCCGGCGAGGAAGTCGACCAGCGCGGAGGCGGCTTCGCCGTCGATCGCGGGATCGTCGAGCGTGATGAGGCAGCCGGACTTCCCGAAGCCCAGGCCCGAGTAGACGAGTCCGACGTAGCCGCGTTCGGCGAAGGCCCTCCCGATGACGTCGGTGGAGCCGTCGGACTTGCTGCCCCCGAAGCCGTTGGTGGCGAGGACGGCCGGGGCCGGGTGCCCCGCGTCGACACCGGCGGGCCTGTAAAGGTCGGCGTCCACCGTGCAGGAGCGGTCACCGGCGCGCACGGTGAACTCCAGCGCGGTGACGCTGTACCGGTCGGCCGCGGCAGCGGGCGGAGTACCGGTCAGGGCGAGTGGGGCGAGAAGTGCCGCGCCGGCGAGCACGGTGAGTGGACGGCGGAATCTGGGCACAGCACGCGACACATGGACCTCCACACGAGGGCACCTACCTACCGGTAAGTACCGAGCCCGGCCCATGCTGTGACACAGCTCATACCCATGTCAACGTACCGGGGCCGGGTTTCCCGGGGAGATCCGCCCCGGCCTGCCCGGCCCCCGTGCGTCAGACCAGCGCCGACACCTGGGCGGTGAGCGTGCACCGGCCGCCGTCGGCGGGTGCGTCCAGCACCGCCGGCACGCCGAGCGGCACGGTCAGCGCCGTGGGGCCGTGGCCGAAGCCCAACTCCTCGACCACCGGGATCCCGAGAGAGCCGAGCCGGTCCAGGAGCACGGCCCTGATCCCCTCGTACGGCCCGCAGGCCTCCCACGAGCCGCACACCACACCGGAGATGCCGTCGAGGGCGCCGATGCGCAGCAGCCGGGTGAGGATGCCGTCGAGCCGGTACGGTTCCTCCCCGGTGTCCTCGATCACCAGCAGCCCGCCCCGGGCGGAGGTGCGGGCGCCCGGGGTTCCGGCGTCGGCGGCGAGCAGGCTCACGCAGCCGCCGAAGGTGATGCCCCGCGCGGTGCCGGGGACCAGTGCCGCCGCCGCGTCCAGGCCGAGGGTCCGCGCCGACTCGGGCTCGAACAGGGTCGAGCGCAGGGCCTGGCGTGTGGCCTCGTCCTTCAGGAAGACCTCGGTGGCGACCATCGGGCCGTGCAGCGTGGAGAACCCGGCGCGCAGGGCGAACGCCTCGTGCAGCACCGTGATGTCGCTGTAGCCGACGAACACCTTGGGCCCCGCCGCCCGTATCGCGGACCAGTCCAGGAGATCGACCATGCGGTGCGCGCCGTAGCCTCCCCGGGCGCACAGGACGGCGTCCACACCGGGATCGCACCAGGCTTCCTGGAGGTCGCGGGCGCGGTCCTCGTCGGTGCCGGCGAGGTGGCCGAGCCGTGGGTGGGTGTCGAGCACGTGGGGTGCCGCGTAGGGATCGAGGTCCCATCCCCGCAGCAGGTCGAGGCCGCGCTCCAGCCGGTCGGCGGGCACGGGACCGCTGGGGGCGACGACCGCGACCCTGGCGCCGGGCCGCAGCCGGGCCGGACGGGCGAGGGGTTCCAGGGTCACTTCCTCAGCTCCAGCCGGGGCACGTCGGAGCGCTCGATGCCGAACGCCTGCGCGTAGAGGGAGAGTTCGGCCTCCAGGGCGCGCTTCACGGTGTCCGCCCGCCGGAAGCCGTGCCCCTCCCCCTCGAAGCTGATGTAGGCGTGGGGGATGCCGCGCCCCTCGATCGCGGTGAGGAAGCGCTCGCACTGGACGGGCGGGCAGATCGGGTCGTCGAGCCCCTGGAGCAGCAGGAACGGCGTGGTGAGCCGGTCCGTGCGGTTGACGGGTGAGCGCTCCCGGTAGCGCTCGGGCACCTCGGCGTACGGACCCACGAGCGATTCCAGGTACTGCGATTCGAAGTCGTGCGTCTCCCCGGTCGCCCAGCCCTCCAGGTCGAGGATCGGGTAGCTGATCGCACCGCAGGCGTACACGTCCGTCTGGGTGAGGGAGGCGGCGGTGGTCCAGCCCCCGGCGCTCCCGCCCCGGATCGCCAGTCGGCCCCGGTCGGCCGAACCCTCCTCGGCCAGACCCAGCGCGACGGCCGCGCAGTCCTCCACGTCGACGACGCCCCACTGCTCGCGGAGCCGCTCGCGGTAGGCGCGGCCGTAGCCGGTCGAGCCGCCGTAGTCGACCTCGGCGACTCCGATCCCCCGGGAGGTGAAGTAGGCGATCTCCAGGTCGAGCACGAGCGGGGTGCGGCCGGTGGGGCCCCCGTGCGCCCAGATGACGTAGGGCGGCAGTTCACCCTCGGGGCCCGTGCGGTCCGGGTGGCGCGGCGGGTACACATGGGCGTGGATCTCCCGGCCGCCCGGCCCGGTGAAGGTGCGGACCAGTGGCTCGGGGTAGTAGGCGGGGTCGACGGCGTCCTCGTGGGGCGCGCCGATGGTCCTGGTGTGCCCGGTGGCCGTGTCCAGTTCCACCACCTCGTAGGAGGTGTGAGGGCTCGCGGCGATGCCGATGACCCTGGTGTCCTGCACGGCGAGCGTCTCGGACCACGCGGTCCAGGGGCCGACGGCGTCGACGAGTTCACCGGTCTCGGGGTCGAGCACACCGAGCGCCGTGGTGCCCCTGCCGTGGACGACCGCGATCAGTCCGCTGTCCAGGAGCTGGAACCAGCGCAGGCCGATCCTCCAGAGCGGCCCGCCGAACTCCTCGTTCCGCACGGCACAGAGCCTGCTGGTGGGTACGACGGCACCGGTGACCGCGTCGGGCCTGATCCGCTGGAGCTCCCACCAGCCTCCGACGTCCGAGACGAAGAGCAGCGATCCGTCCCGGTCCCACTCCACCTGGACGACGGACTCGTCGATGTCGCCCACCAGTGGCCGTACCCCGGTGAAGGTGCCGTCGGCGGTGACCTCGGCCGTCTTCACCACGGTGCCGTCCCACGGCATCTGCGGATGGTCCCATGCGATCCAGGCGACCCGGCGGCCGTCGTGCGACAGCCGGGGGCCGGTGACGAACCGGTTCCGGTCGTCGGTGAGTTCGCGTACGGCTCCGCGATCACCGGCGGCCGAACCGTCGAGCGGCACGGCTGCGATCACCCGCCGCACATCGGTGGGCGACTCCCCGGTGAACTCCTCCAGCACGCACCACACTTCACCGTGCCCGAGCTGTACCTGCGGGTCCACCCAGCGCAGTCCGCCGCCGATCTCCGACACGGGCGTGAGCGGCCAGGGCTCGTCGGGTCCGTCCGGCGCGTAGGCGTACAACCGCTGGTCGGGGTGGTGGACGAAGACGACCAGCGGCCCGCCCTCCTCGCGCGGCGCGCCGGCCCACGGCATGCCGCCGTACTCGATGACGCGGCTGCGCGGGTTCCACGGTGCGGGGAGCACGGACCCGGTGACGCCGTCGGCGCGGCGCCGCACGAGGGCGCGGCGGCCGCCTTCGGCCGGGCGCGGTTCCGTCCACCACACCTCGTCGCCGACGGTGCCGACGAATTCCGGCTTGCCGTCCTGCGACGCGGTCAGTGCCGCGTCGATCGGTGACGGCCACGTGCCGTACGCCTCTGTGGACACCATGATCGGTTCCCCCCTCTTGGGTCTGACAGTGCGGTGCAGCGAGTGATGCGGTGGATCAGGCGGTGCGGTTCGTCAGGCGGTACGCAGGAACCGGTCCAGGACCCGGACGCCGAAATGGAGTGCGTCGACGGGGACGCGCTCGTCGACCCCGTGGAACAGCGCCTGGTAGTCGAAGCCGGCGGGCAGCTTCAGCGGGGAGTACCCGTAGCCGGTGATCCCGAGACGGGAGAACTGCTTGGCGTCGGTACCGCCCGACATGCAGTAGGGGACGACGTGCGCGTCCGGGTCGAACATCTCGATGGCCGCGCGCATCTTCGCGTACGTCGGCGAGTCGACCGGGGCCTCCAGGGGGACCTCACGGTGCTGGAACTCCCAGTCGACGCCCGCGCCGGTGAGCCGGTCCAGGGTCTCGCGGAACTCGTCCTCGCCGCCGGGCACCATGCGGCCGTCGATCTGGGCGGTCGCCTGGCCAGGGATGACGTTGACCTTGTAACCGGCTTCCAGCATCGTCGGGTTGGTGCTGTTGCGCACGGTCGGCTCGATCAGGGCCGCGGCCGGGCCGAGCTTGCCCAGGAGCTCGTCCACGTCGAATCCCGGGGCGTCGGGATCGACACGGATGTGGTGCAGCGCGGCGATCTCGACGATCGCGGCCCGTACCGTCGGGGTGAGCCGCACGGGCCACTCGTGGTCCCCGATCCGGGCGACGGCGGCGGCGAGCCTGCTGACGGCGTTCGCCTTGTTGACCTTGGAGCCGTGACCGGCCCGGCCCTCCGCGGTCAGCTTCAGCCATCCCGTGCCTCGTTCGCCGGCGGCGACCGGGTAGAGGGCCATGCCGGGTCCGGCGTGGAAGGTGAACGCCCCCGATTCGCTGATGCCCTCCGTGCAGCCGTCGAAGAGACCGGCGTGCCGGTCGGCGAGGAAGCCCGCGCCGTCGTGCGCGCTGGCCTCCTCGTCGGCCGTGTAGGCGATGACGATGTCGCGACGCGGGCGCACGCCCGCACGCGCCCAGGCCCTGACCACGGCGAGGACCATCGCGTCCATGTTCTTCATGTCGATGGCCCCGCGCCCCCACACGACGCCGTCGCGCACCTCTCCGGAGAAGGGGTGCACGGACCAGTCGGCCTCCATCGCGGGCACCACGTCGAGGTGTCCGTGCACGAGGAGGGCGTCGGCCGACGGGTCGGTGCCCTGAATCCGGGCGACGACGTTCGTCCGTCCCGGTGTGCGCTCCAGGAGGGCGGGCTCGAGACCGGTGTCGGCGAGCCGCTCCGCGACGTACTCGGCGGCCGGGCGCTCGCGGCAGCTGCCGTCGCCCCGGTTCGTCGTGTCGATCCGGATCAGTTCGGAGGTGAACGTCACCGACTCGTCGAGCGCCTGCTCGTCGACCGGTCCGGTGGGGTGGTCCGCCTCAGCCATACTGCTCCTCCACGGCGGCCGACACGATCGTCGTCACCGCCTTGAACGTGCGAATACCTTCGTACATCGTCGCGCTGGTGTAGGCGACGCGCCGCTCGCCGCTCGGCGCCACGCCGGGGACCACGGTCGCGGCGGCCGCCAGATGCGCCGCGTCGAACTCCAGCTCGACATTCCAGGACCCGCCGGTCACGGGCGTGTGCCGGACGGCGAGCGCGGCCGCCCCGGCGGCGGCGGCCCTGATGTCGGCGGCGGTACGGGCCGGGGTGCGGCACACCGCGGCGTACCGCGAGACGTGGTCCTTGACCGCGACCGTGCGCGCCCCGGGGGCGTAGCCACGGGCGTCCACACAGGTCAGGTCGTCGCCGGTGACGAGGACGACGGGGACTCCGTACTCCGCCGCGACATGTGCGTTGAGCAGGCCCTCACTGGCACGGGTCCCGTTCAGCCAGACTCCGGTGATGGAGTTGGCGAGGTAGGTGTGGGCGAGCACGCCCTCCGTGCCGGCGCCCGTGTGGTAGCCGACGAACGCGATGCCGTCGACGTCGCCGTGCTGGACGCCCTCGACCATGGAGAGCGACTTGTGTCTGCCGGTGAGCATCTGGACCCGGTCGTCGAGGCGTTCCAGGAGCAGGTTGCGCATGCTCCAGTGGGCCTCGTTGACGACGACCTCGTCGGCTCCGCCGTCGAAGAAGCCGAGGGCCGCGGCGTTCACGTCGGAGGTGAAGAGCGCCCGGCAGCGTTCCCACTGCGGGGTGCCGGGCAGCACATCGCCCGGCCAGGTCACTCCGGTGGCGCCTTCCATGTCGGCGCTGACGAGGATCTTCACGGTGCGCGGTCCTGTCGCTGGTCGGCCGTTCCCCCGCCCGTCACGGGAGAAGGATCTTCGTGCCGGATCACGGTACGCGCCGGGGCACCGCCGGGCCAGGGCCCCGGTGATCTGTCACTGGTCCAGTCCGGTGAAGCCGTCCGCGGCCCGGGGGCCGGGCCGCGGACGGCTCCGGGATCAGACGCGGCCGGTGCCCTTGACGAGCTCCTCGATCCGGGCGAGCTCGTCGTCGCCGAACTCCAGGGAGCGGACCGCCTCGACGCTGTTCTCCAGCTGCGCGACACTGCTCGCGCCGACGACGGCGGAGGTGACCCGGCCGCCGCGCAGCACCCAGGCGAGCGCCATCTGGGCGAGGGACTGTCCGCGTTCCCGCGCGAGTTCGTTCAGCGCGCCCAGCCGGGCGACCAGGTCCGGGGTGACGGCCTCGGCCGACAGGAACGGGCTGCTCCCCGCCGCCCGCGACCCCTCCGGGACACCGTTCAGATAGCGGTCGGAGAGGATGCCCTGCTCCAGCGGGGAGTACGCGATGGAGCCGGTGCCGAGCTCGTCGAGCGCGTCCAGCAGTCCGTCCTCGACCCAGCGGTCCAGCATGGAGTAGCGCGGCTGGTGGATGAGGAGGGGCGTGCCCAGCTCGTTCAGGATGCGGGCGGCCTCACGGGTCTGCTCGGCCGAGTAGTTGGAGACGCCCGCGTAGAGCGCCTTGCCCTGGCGCACCGCGGTGTCGAGGGCACCCATCGTCTCCTCGAGCGGGGTGTCCGGGTCGAAGCGGTGGGAGTAGAAGATGTCGACGTAGTCGAGGCCCAGCCGGTTCAGGCTCTGGTCCAGCGAGGAGCGCAGGTTCTTGCGGGATCCCCACTCGCCGTACGGGCCGTCCCACATGTGGTAGCCCGCCTTGGTCGAGATGACGATCTCGTCCCGGAGGCCGGCGAAGTCCGTCCTCAGCGCGCGGCCCATGGCGGTCTCGGCGGAGCCGGGCGGCGGGCCGTAGTTGTTGGCGAGGTCGAAGTGGGTGATGCCGAGGTCGAAGGCCCGGCGCAGGATCGCGCCCTGGCTCTCGGGGGTCCGGTCGCCTCCGAAGTTGTGCCAGAGGCCGAGGGACAGCGCGGGCAGCAGCAGGCCGCTGCGTCCGGTGCGCCGGTAGGGCATGGCGTCGTAGCGGTCGGCGGACGGAAGGTACATGCGAGCACTCCACGGGGCACGGCTTGGCGCGCCAGGTCTGGTGCGCGTCCTCAAGACTGGCGGAGAAAGATCCAGCGGTCCAACAGGAGATTGCGCTGGGATTCATCGTCTAGATTGCTCAATCATGGAATTGCGTCAGCTGGAGCACTTCGTCGCGGTCGCCGAGGAGCAGCACTTCACCCGGGCGGCCGAGCGTCTGGCGGTGTCGCAGTCCGGGCTGTCCGCGTCGGTCCGGGCGCTGGAGCACGAGCTGAGGACTCCGCTCTTCAGCCGCACCACCCGCTCGGTCCGGCTCACCGAGGCAGGGCAGGCCCTGCTGACGGAGGCCGAGCGCACGTTGGCGGGCGCCAGGGCGGCGCGGGACGCGGTCGACGCCGTCCGGGGGCTGCTGCGCGGCACCCTGACGCTGGGGGTGGAGCAGTGCGTGGCCGGGGTGAGCACCGCGCGGCTGCTGGCGGCCTTCCACCGGGAGCACCCGCACATGGAGATCAGGCTCCGGCAGGAGGGCACGTCCAGTCTGCTGGACGGGGTGGCGGGCGGCCGTCTGGACCTCGCCTTCGCGGCGACCGTCAGCCCGCCGGAGTGGCGGGGCGATCTCGTACCGCTGGCACGTGAGCCCATGGTCGTCCTGTGCTCCCCCGGCCACCGGTTCGCGGAGGAGGGGGCGCGGGTGGTGTGGGACGACCTGCGTGGCGAGTCGTTCATCGACTTCCACCCGGACTGGGGGCCCCGCCGCGCGGCGGACGAGGCGTTCGCCGAGGCGGGGGTCCGCCGCACGGTGGCCCTGGAGGTCAGCGACGTGCACAGTCTGCTGGAACTGGTGCACGAGGGCCTCGGGATCGCGGTGGTGCCGCACCACTTCTCCCGCAAGCAGGAGGCGGGCGGCCTGGTCGCGGTGGACGTCGCCGGCGCGCACCGGCCGGTCTACGAGAGCGTCGTGGTGCTCCCGCCGTCGCGGGCGATGAGTCCCGGGGCGAAGGCGCTGATGACCCTGGTCCGGGAGGCCCCGCTGCGCTGACCGGGCCGTCGGCGTCTCAGCCGCTCAGCGCCTCGGCGAACGCGCCCGCCTCCTGGTCGACTCCGCTGCAGCTGTCCGAGGCGGTCGCGGTGCCCTCGTCCGAGGCGCACGGCCGGTCGCGGAAGGCCGCCCACAGGGAGAGCGCGCCGACCCCCTGACGGGCGGCGAAGGAGCGCAGGGACGCCGCGTCGTCGAGGGTGAAGGTCTCGCCCTCCACGTCGTTGACCCCGATCATCACGGTGATGTGCAGCGCCTTCCACGCCGCGTCCCGCGACAGCCCGAGGAGGTCCACGAGCTGGTCGTGGGCGGCGCGTGCGGCGCTCTCGGCGTAGTCGCCCATGTCGCCGTCGTGGGAGGTGCTGTAGTTCATCGCCATGATGTTCACCGCGGAGACCTCCACACCCTGGTCCGCCGCGTCCTCCAGGACGGCGGTACCGGTGTCCTCCAGGCCGTCGGGCATGACGGGCAGGGTGTAGGTGACGTCGAGGTCGCGCTCGTCCTGGAGCAGGGCGAGGGCCTCGTTGCGGCGGGTGACGGAGGCGGTGTCGGTGAGCGCGTCGCCCTCGATGTCGAAGTCCGCCTTCGTGGCGCCGACGGCGTCCAGCACGTCCGCGTAGGCGTCGGCCAGTTCACGGGCGCTGTCACAGGTCAGCGCCGCCTCGGTGCCCGCGGCGCCGCCGAAGGAGACCCTGGCGTCCGCCCCGGTCGCGGTGAGCGCCTCGACGCGGGCCGCGACCGCCTTGCCGGAGACCGCGGCGGTGCCGCCCCAGAGGGGGGTGCAGCCGGCTGGGTCGGAGGTGACGAAGGCCAGGTTGTACGTGTCGGGGGACCCCGCGCCGTCGGTCTCGGCGGCGGTCGTGGCGCTCACGTACGGCGTGTAGGCGGTGCGGGTGGCCGCCGGCGGTGGCGGCTCGGACCCCTTCGCCTGATCGGCGACGCCGCCCGTCGTGCAGGCCGAGCAGGCGAGGCCGAGCGCGACCAGCCCGGCAAGGGCCGAGGAAACCCGTGTGCGCCTTTGCATGACGAATGTGCACCTGCTCTCGGAAGGTGTCCCGAAACGGCAGCCGGTGCTGCCGGGACACCTGGAACCTCTCACACCACAGACCCTGGCGAGGACACAGCGAACTCATGGGAAAGGCCCTCGGCCGGCCGTCCGAATTCCTCAACTCACCTGCGGGCAGAGGTTCGAGGGATACGGAACAACCTCGCCGCGTGCGGCGCACTCTCAGCGGTCCGACAGGTTCGGGCCCTTTTCACAGCGGGCGGCCAGAAAAGCTCCAGAGTTCGCACAACAAGCTTCGCCACCATGCGCACATGCAATCCGACCCCGTCATCGAGAAAGACCCGGCGCCGCGCGGCCGACGCCGGGCACACGCCGGCCCGGCCCGGTCCGCCGCGCGTCGCCGCACGGCCGGCCGGCCCCAGGACGGGCCCGTCTTCGTGGACAGCTCCGGGCGCCGGGCCAAGCTGCTGCGCCGCGCCGGCGTGCTGCTGGGCACCCTGTGTGTCGGTTACGCCGCCGTGCTGGGGCTCGCCTTCATGGGCGGCATCTCCCTGGCCCCCTCCCAGTTGCTCCCGTTCGACGGCGGCCCTGCAGCGGAGGCCGGACCGGGCCCCGGGACGCAGCCCGGATACGGCATGCCGCCGGGCGGCACCGCACCTCCGAGCGGGGTACCCGTACCGCGGGCGTCCGGTGGGGCGGCCCCGTCCGGCCTGCCTTCGGCCGCGGCTTCGACTTCGGCTTCGACTTCGGCTTCGGCTTCGGCTTCGGCTTCGAGCGGGGCGAACTGATGGCCGTTCCGCGGCGCCGCCACGCCACTCCGGGCAGGATCGGCCGCGTCGGGCGCCAGGCCGTCCCCCGGCCCCGCGTGATCATGGCCCTGGTGCTGCTCCTCGGGCTCGTCTGCACGATGGTGCTGGACGGCTATCTGCGCGCCGAGGTCGGCAACGACCAGCGGGTGCGCTCGAACGCCTCGGCGGACACGGTGCCCGACGAGGTGCTGGAGGGCGGGCCCATCCTGAGCTTTCCCGGCGGCACCGCCCGCAGCCAGTCCGTACCGGACAAGACCATCGTCCTGACCTTCGACGACGGGCCTGATCCCGAGTGGAGCGAGAAGGTGCTGGACATCCTGGACGAGAACGACGTCCCGGGCACGTTCTTCCTCGTCGGCTCCATGATCTCGCGCTACCCGGACGTCGTCCGGCGGATGGTCGACGAGGGCGACGAGGTGGGGGTCCACACCTTCACCCATGTCGACCTCTCGTACCAGAGCGAGGCTCGCGTCAAGCGGGAGATCGCCCAGACCCAGCTCGCGCTGGCCGGCGCGACGGGCATCACGACGACGCTGTTCCGCGCCCCGTACTCCTCGCGCACCGACGCGATCGACGACTACAGCTGGCCCGTCTACCAGCGCCTCGGCGCCATGGGCTACACCAGCGTGTTCATCGACACCGACAGCGAGGACTGGCAGCTGCCGGGCGTCTCCAAGATCGTCGAGTGGGCGACTCCGGAGGACGGCGAGGGCGCCTCGGTCCTGTTCCACGACGCCGGCGGCGACCGCTCCGAGACACTGGCCGCGCTGCCCCGGTACATCAAGAAGATGAAGGCGAAGGGCTACACCTTCACCACCGTCAGCGGCGCGCAGCAGCAGGCCGCGGCCGCCGCCGGCGAGACCGGCGGGGGCGGGAACGGCCCCGGGCGGGCGGGCTCGGCGCAGGGCGACGCCGAGCAGGCCGCGCACCGCACGGCGGACACCGCGAGTGTCTGGGAAGGCCGCGCCCTGCTCGCCGCCGTCGCCGTGGCGGAGTGGAGCGTGCCGGCACTGGCCGCCGTGCTCGCCGTCGTCGGGGTCGCGGTCCTGGCGCGCTTCGGCATGATGCTCCTGCTCGCCCGGCGCCACCACCGGCAGCGGAACAGACGCGGATTCTCCTGGGGGCCCGAGGTCACCGGGCCGGTCAGTGTGATCGTGCCCGCGTACAACGAGAAGGAATGCATCGCCCATACCCTCAACTCCCTCGCCGCGAGCACCCATCCGATCGAGATCGTGCTCGTCGACGACGGTTCGACGGACGGTACGGCGGAGATCGCCGAAGCGCTCGGGCTGCCCAACGTCCAGGTGATCCGGCAGGAGAACGCCGGCAAGCCCGCGGCCCTCAACAACGGTGTGCGGCACGCACGGTACGACATCGTCGTGATGATGGACGGCGACACCGTCTTCGAGCCGGACGCCGTGCACCAGCTGGTCCAGCCGTTCGCCGACCCCGGGATCGGTGCCGTCGCGGGCAACGCGAAGGTCGGCAACCGGTCCACGATGATCGGCGCCTGGCAGCACATCGAGTACGTCATCGGGTTCAACCTGGACCGCCGCATGTACGACCTGCTGCGCTGCATGCCCACCATCCCGGGCGCCATCGGGGCGTTCCGCCGCCAGGCGGTCCTGGAGGCCGGCGGGATGAGCGAGGACACCCTGGCCGAGGACACCGACATCACCATCGCGCTCCACCGCGCGGGCTGGCGCGTCGTCTACGCCGAGCACGCCCGCGCCTGGACCGAGGCACCGGCCTCACCGGGGCAGTTGTGGCGTCAGCGCTACCGCTGGAGCTACGGCACCATGCAGGCGCTGTGGAAGCACCGCCGGTCCGTCACCGACCGGGGGCCCTCCGGGCGCTTCGGACGGGTCGGCATGCCGCTCGTCGTCCTCTTCCAGATCGTCACGCCCGTGTTCGCGCCGCTCATCGACGTCTTCACCGTCTACGCGATGATCTTCGTGGACTTCCGTGCCTCGCTGCTCGCCTGGCTGGCCGTCCTGGCCGTCCAGCTGTTCTGCGCGGCGTACGCCTTCCGTCTCGACCGGGAGAAGTACCGCTTTCTGCTGATGCTGCCCCTCCAGCAGCTCGCGTACCGGCAGTTGATGTACCTCGTGCTCATCCACTCCTGTGTGACGGCGGCGACCGGCGGCCGGCTGCGCTGGCAGAAGCTGAAACGCACCGGTGAGGTGGGCGCTCCCCGGACCGGTGCGTCGTAGTGGCGGGCACGCACCGCAGGACGGCGCCGGCGCCCTCCCCCGCGGCGTCGACCGCCACGGGCCGCGACCGGTACTTCGACGTGCTGCGGGCCGTGGCGCTCGTCCGGGTGGTGACCTACCACACCTTCGAATGGCCGTGGCTGGGCTACGTCTTCCCCTCCATGGGCGTGATGTTCGCCCTCGCCGGATCGCTCATGGCCCGCTCGCTGGAGCGGCCGGCTCCGGCGGTGCTCCGCAGCAGACTGCGCAGGCTGCTGGTCCCGGTGTGGCTGTTCGGTCTCGTGCTCGGGGTGGCCATGCTGCTGCACGGCTGGGTACCGGGGCCGGACGTCCTGCTCTGGGTCCTGCCGGTCGGCGACCCGCCCGGCGACGCCTGGGGTGAACAGGCCTGGGCGGTGCTCTGGTACCTGCGCGCCTACCTGTGGTTCGTACTGCTCTCCCCCCTGCTGCTGCGCCTCTTCAGGCTCGCACCGCTCCCCGTGCTCGTCCTGTCGCTGATGCCCGTCGTCGTGCTGGAGACGGTGTCGCGCGTACCGGACGGCCGGCTGGGGAGCGCGCTCAGCGACGCGTCGGTGTTCCTGTTCTGCTGGCTGCTGGGCTTCGCGCACCGCGACGGCGTACTGGACCGTCTGCGCGCCCCCGGGGCCCTGGCCGTCGCCGCGCCGCTCATGGCGGCAGGGGCCTGGTGGGCTGCCGGGCATCCTGCGGACGGTTCGTACGACCTGGACGACATCCCGCTCGCCCAGGCCCTGTGGTCAGCGGGTTTCGTCCTGCTCCTGCTGCGTTTCCGGCCCCGCTTCGACGGGCTCGTGCGTCATCCGGCGGCCGACCGGATCGTCACGGTGTTCAACGCCCGCGCGGTGACGGTCTATCTCTGGCACGAGGTGGCGCTGATGGCCGCGGTACCGCTGATCGATCTGATGTGGGAGGTGCCCGCGCTGGAGCGGCACCTGCCGCTGGACAGCCTCTGGGTGCAGTTCGGCCTCGCGTGGGTGCTGATCGCGGTCGCGGTGGTGTCCCTCGGCTGGGTCGAGGACGTCGCGGCGAGGCGGAGGCCCCGTCTGCTGCCGTGAGGTGCGGAAGGGGGTGCACGGCCGAGTCCGCGCACCCCCTTCCGCACGACCGCCCTCAGTCCTCGTGTCCCAGCTGGAGATCGCGTTCGGTCCGTCCTCCTCCGGGGAGCTGGAGCACGGTGGCGACCGGCGGGTAGCCGGCGGCGATCACGGTGTACTCACCGGTGGACAGGTCCACGAACCGGAACGCCCCGTCGGAACCGGTGGTGAGGGTGTCGACCACGTTGCCCGCTGCGTCGAGCAGCGTGACCCTGGCGTCCTCGACGGCACGTCCGCCGGGGGCGCGTACGATCCCGCGCAGCACGGCACCCCCCGCCAGCTCGATGTCCTGCCTGGTCTCCCGGGCGGCCTGCACGCTGACCGGGAGGGCAGCCGGGCGGAAGGCGGGGGCGCTGGCGGCCAGGGTGTACTCACCGGCCACCAGCTCGCTGATGACGTAGGCGCCTTCGCGCCCGGTCCGGGTGGTCGCGACGACGTCACCCCGTACGTCGGTGAGCGTGACCGCGGCGTCGCGGACGGGCGCGCCGTCGGGTGTGAGGACCGCTCCGGCGAGCCGTCCCGCCCCGCCCAGGACCACGTCCAGCTCCACCGGCCGCTCGCCGACCGTGACGCTGACGGCCTGCGGCTGATGCCCGCCCGCGGCGGCGATCAGCACGTAGGAGCCGGTGCCGGGCGCGCTCAGCGCGTACCGCCCGTCGGCGCCGCTCGCCCCGCGTCCGACCTGCCGCCCCTGGCCGTCGATGAGCGTGAGCGCGGCCCGGCCGACCTCGGTGCCGTCGGGGTGCTGGACGCGTCCGCGCACCGGGGTCCCGGGGAGGGCGCCGGGCTGCGACGGGCCGGGGTCGGTGCGGGCCAGGGGGACCGTGGAGTGCTCCGCGGCCGGGTCGGGGGCCGTCTGCGGGGTGTGGTGGGACACCAGCGATTTCTCCTTGAGGAAGAAGGCGAGGAAGAGGCCGAGCAGAAGCACCGGCACCAGATAGAGGAAGATCCGCGGCATCGCGTCGGCGTACGCCTGGATGTAGGCGTCGCGCAGTGCGGGCTCCATGGTGTGGACCAGCTGCGGGGTGATCGACTCGGGGTCGGGCAGATCGGCGCCGGAGGGGAGCCGGACCGCGAGCGCGTCCGCGAGCCGCCCGGCGAAGAGGGTGCCGAAGATCGCGGCGCCGACGCTTCCGCCGATCTGCCGGAAGTAGTTGTGGGCGCTGGTGGCGGTGCCGAGGTCGGACGGGCGTACGGAGTTCTGCACGGCCAGCACCAGGATCGACATGACGAGGCCGATGCCGATGCCGAGGACGGCCTGCCAGAGGCCGTACTCCAGCGCGGAGGTCCCGGTGTCGAGGAGGGAGAGCAGCCACATCCCGACGGAGGACACGGCCGCGCCCACGAGGGGGTAGACGCGGTAGCGGCCGGTGCGCGAGACCAGTTGCCCGGAGACGACGGAGGCGATGACGATGCCGCCCATCATGGGCAGCATCAGCAGCCCCGACTCGGTGGCGGACACCCCCTCGACCATCTGGAGGTAGGTCGGCAGGTAGCTGGCGGCCCCGAACAGCGCGACCCCGACGACCGCGCCCACCAGCGAGGTGACGTTGAAGACCGGATCGCGGAACAGCCGCAGGGGGATGAGGGGTTCGGCGGCGCGGTGCTCGACGACGAGGAACAGCAGGGCCGTTCCGACGGCTCCCGCGGCGAGCCCCAGGATCGTGCGCGAACCCCAGGCGTACTCCGTGCCGCCCCAGCTGGTGAGCAGCACCAGGCAGGTCGAGGCGGCTGCCAGCAGCAGGGCCCCCAGCACGTCGAGGCGGGGGCGGACCGCGGGCTTGGGCAGTTTCAGCACGAGCGCGATGACGGCGAGGGTGACGACGCCGAACGGGACGTTGATGTAGAAGCACCAGCGCCAGGAGGCGTGATCGGTGAAGAATCCGCCGAGGAGCGGACCGGCCACGGACGCCAGGCCGAAGACGGCTCCGATGAGGCCCATGTACCGGCCGCGCTCCCTGGCCGGGACGATGTCGGCGATGATCGCCTGGACGCCGATCATCAGCCCGCCGCCGCCGATGCCCTGGACGGCCCGGAAGGCGATGAGCTCGTCCATGGTGCGCGACCAGCCGGCGAGGGCCGATCCGATGATGAAGACGATGATCGCGAACTGGAAGACGCCCTTGCGGCCGAAGAGGTCGCCGAGCTTTCCGTAGATCGGCAGGCCGATCGTGGAGGCGAGCAGATAGGCGGTGACCGCCCAGGACATCCGGTCCAGGCCGTGCAGCTCACCGACGATCTTCGGCAGGGCGGTGGCGACGATCATCTGGTCGAGCGCCGCGAGCAGCAGGGTGAGCATCAGCCCGAGGAAGACCAGCCGGACCCTGCGGGGGCTGATCCCGTCCGGCGGTGCGGACGGCCCGGCGGCGGCGGCGGGTGCGGGCGGCCCGGACTTCCTCACGGTGCCGGGCTCCCCCCGGCCGTGTTCCGTGCCTCCCGGCTCGTCCTTCACCAGAGTGATCCCACCCACCACGTGACGCTCCCCTCGTCGCACCTGCGCCGCCCATTTGTCGCACCAGGCGGCAAGGCGGGGCAAACGTGACCGGGCGCGCACACGGCGCACCCGGAGGGCTTATGCGCCGGTGGGAGGCACTGCGGCGCGCAACCGGCCGCCCCGGAAAACCACCCGTTCCGGTGAGGCCGGCCGCAACGCCAACAGCGGGAGGAGCAGGGTTACTTCTCGACCTCGGCGGCGAGGTTCCGGAGCAGCTCGTCGTAGATCCGGCCGAGCCCCTTGGGCGCGAAGGTCTTCTCGAAGAAGCCTCCGATGCCTCCGGCACCGTTCCACACGGTGGAGACGACGGCCTTGGACTTCCCCTCGCCCGCGGGCGTGACCGTCCAGGTGGTGACCATCGAGGAGTTGCGGTCCTTCTCGATCAGCTGCCCGTCGGTGGGCTCGGTGACCTCGAGCAGGCAGTCGCGGACCCGCTTGCTCGTGGCCTGGAGCTTCCAGTGGACGAGGGTGCCCTCACCGTCTCCGCCCTCGCGGACCTCGTACTCGCTGAAGTGCCCGGTCAGCACCTTGCCCCGGACCTCCTCGTAGTCGGCCAGCGCATCGAACACCGTCTCTGCGTCCGCCGCGATGATCCGCTCTGTCGTGGCCTCGACCTGCGCCATGCCTGCTCCTCCAGCACTCGGTTGTTCGGGGTGCTGCTGAGCCAACCACCTCGGGTGGGGCCCCTCAAAATCGGGTCCCGCACTCCGCCGCACACGATCAAGGGAACACATGTTCTATTCTCTGCGGAGTGCTACCGAGGAGGCGTTCATGCGCTGGGACAATCTTGCGGAGAACACCGCAAAAGAAGGCAGTGGTGCGCTCTTCGCCGCGGACGCGGTGACGACGCGCACCTTCGACACCCCCGAATTCAGGGGGATCACCTTCCACGAGATCCGGGCCCGCTCGATCGTGAACCGGGTGCCCGGGGCCTCCCGCATGCCGTTCGAATGGACCGTGAACCCGTACCGGGGCTGCACGCACGCCTGCGTGTACTGCTTCGCCCGCAGGACGCACAGCTATCTGGACCTGGACACGGGGCTCGGCTTCGACTCCCAGATCGTCGTCAAGGTCAACGCCGCCGAACTGCTGAGCCGCCATCTGGCCTCCCGCACCTGGCACGGCCAGCACATCGCGATGGGCACGAACGTCGACTGCTACCAGCGGGCCGAAGGCCGCTACCGGCTGATGCCCGGCATCATCCGGGCCCTGCGCGACCACGCGAACGCGTTCTCGGTCCTGACCAAGGGCACGCTGATCCTGCGCGATCTCGACCTGCTGCGGCAGGCCGCCGAGGTCACGGAGGTAGGCGTCTCCGTCTCCGTCGGGTTCACCGACCAGGAGCTGTGGCGCACGGTCGAGCCCGGCACCCCCTCCCCCGAACGCCGGCTGGACGTGGTCCGCGCCCTGACGGACAGCGGGATCGGCTGCGGGGTCCTGATGGCGCCGGTCATCCCCTTCCTCGGCGACCGCCCGGATCAGCTGCGCGACACGGTCCGCGCGGTCGCCGCCGCCGGGGCGACCTCCGTCACCCCGCTCGTCCTCCATCTGCGGCCGGGCGCCCGCGAGTGGTTCATGCAGTGGCTCGGCCGCCGCCATCCGCACCTGGTGGAGCGGTACGAGCGGATGTACGCGGACGGGGCCTACGCGCCGACCTGGTACCAACGCGACATCACCCGCCGGGTCGACGAACTGGCGGCCGAGTTCGGCATCGGCCCCGCCGACCGGGGCGGCGCCCGCCGCATCACCCGCGAGACCCCGGCACCGGCTCCGGCCGTGGACGCCTCCGGGCCCGGCCCCACTCAGCTGTCACTGCTCTGACCGCACGCCGCCTCCTCACCGAACGGGTCAACTCCGGACGCCACGTGTCCTCCCGCGGCCGGATCCGGGAAGCATGCGGCCGGGGCTGTGCCATCCACAGCCACGATCCCCGGCCCCGGGAGGCCCTATGACGAAACGTGCAGGAATTCTGGTCGCCGTCGGTGCCACGGTCGCGGGTCTGGTGACCGCCGCACCGTCCACCGCGTCCGCACCGTCCACCGTGTCCGCCGACGCGGGCACGCCGGCACCACGCGCCGCCGCGCCGCTCACGTGGACGAGCTGCGGGACGAAGTCGTATCCGAGGCTCCAGTGTGCGACCGTGCGGGCTCCGCTCGACCATGACAACCCGTCAGGCATGCCGGTCACCCTCGCCCTCTCCCGCATCCCGCACACGGCGAAGACCTCGCAGGGCCCCCTGCTGGTCAACCCCGGCGGCCCCGGCGGCAGCGGACTCTCCATGGCGGGCTTCGTGGCGTCCGCGCTGCCCGCGAAGCTGGCCGCGCAGTACGACGTGATCGGGTTCGACCCGCGCGGGGTCGGGAAGAGCACCCCCGCGTTGAACTGCCTGCCGAAGTACTTCGCCCCCGTACGCCCCGACTCCGTGCCGGACTCCTACGCGGCGGAGAGGACGGCACGCAACCGCGCGGCGTCCTTCGCCGCCGCGTGCGGCGAGAAGCACGGCGATCTGCTGCCGTACATGGACACCGTCAGCGCCGCGAAGGACCTCGACGTCATCCGCCGGGCCCTCGGCGCCCGGCAGATCAACTACTTCGGCTACTCCTACGGCACCTACCTGGGTGCGGTCTACGCCAAGCTGTTCCCCGAGCGCGTCCGCCGCCTGGTGCTGGACTCGGTCGTCGACCCGGACGGCGTCTGGTACGAGGACAACCTCGCCCAGGACCACGCGTTCGACGCCCGCCACAAGGCCTTCGCCGCGTGGGTGGCGAAGAACGACGCGACCTACCGGCTCGGCAAGGACCCCGCCCGGGTCGAGGCCGCCTGGTACGGGATGCGCGACGCGGTGAAGAAGCACCCCGCGGCGGGCAGGGTCGGGCCGGGCGAACTGGAGGACACGTTCCTGCCCGGCGGCTACTACGACGGCTACTGGCCGCGTCTGGCCGAGGCGTTCGCGGCGTACGTGAACGACAAGGACCAGGAGGCGCTCGCCACGGCGTACGACGACTTCGCCGCCGTCGACCAGGCCGGTGAGAACGGATACTCCGTCTACACGGCCGTGCAGTGCCGCGACGCCGGATGGCCGCGGAGCTGGAGCACCTGGCGCAACGACACCTGGCAGGCACACCGCAAGTCGCCCTTCATGACCTGGAACAACACCTGGTACAACGCCCCGTGCGCCACCTGGCCGGTGGAGCCGCTGGAGCCCGTACAGGTCGGCAACGACGCGATCCCGCCCGCGCTGATCTTCCAGGCCACCGACGACGCGGCCACCCCCTACGAGGGCGGGGTCACGATGAGCCGCAGGCTCGAGGGGTCGGGCCTCGTGGTCGAGCAGGGCGGCGGCAACCACGGCATCACACTGAGCGGCAACGGATGCCTGGACGCGCACCTGGTGCGCTACCTCACCGACGGCAGCCTGCCGGCCGGGAGCGGCAGCGGTGCGGAAGCGGTCTGCGACGCCCTGCCCGAGCCGAAGGCCGCGCCGGCCGCGAAGGCGAAGGCGAACACGAGGGGAAGCGCGCTGCACGGGCTGCTCGGCTTCCGCGGCTGACGCATCGCCCGCCCCTCACCGGGGGCGTACGCCAGGATGGTCCGCATGATCACACGGACCGTCCCCGGGTACGCCCCCGGCGTGCGCATACGCGACATGGCCCTCGCCGACTGCGCCGCGGTGGCGGAGATCCGGGTGCGCGGCTGGCAACGCGCGTACGCGGGGCTGATCCCGTCGGCGTACCTGGACGCGATGGACCCGGCCCAGGACGCCGAGCGGCGGCGCACCCACCTCATGGCTGAGGGAGGGTCGGTGAACCTGGTGGCCGAGGCACCCGACGCCGAGCTGACGGGTTGGGCCTGTTACGGACCGTGCCGCGACGAGGACGTCCGGCCCGGGAGCGCGGAGCTGTACGCGATCTATGTGCGCCCGGACCGCGTCGGTGCGGGCATCGGGCGTTCGCTGCTCGGCGAGGTGACGGCGCGGTCCCTGTCAGCGGGGTTCGACGCGATCACCCTCTGGGTGCTGAAGGAGAACGTACGGGCCCGGCGCTTCTACGAGCGGGCCGGGTTCCGGCCCGACGGCGCGGAAAAGACCTTCGAGGCGGGCGGTGCCCGGGTACCGGAGGTCCGGTACACACACCCCCTCACCCCTCCGGCAGCTGCCTGAGCGCCTCCTCCGCCGCCGCGCCGAGGCGCGGGTGCGGCAGGGCCGCCTCCAGGACGGGGCGGGCCCTGGAGTCCTCCAGGCTCCCCAGCCCCTCGACGCAGGCCAGCGCGACGCGCCAGTGCGGTTCGCCGGGGGTCAGGAGCCGGTGCAGGGTGCTGACCAGGGCGGGCACGGACTCGGGGGCGCGCAGGGCGGCCAGCAGCCGGACCGGGTACAGGGCGTAGCCCGTGCGCAGGCTGTTGGTGGCGAGCGCGGCAGCCGCCCTGGGGGTCCGGGGGTCACCGAGGAGGCGCAGGGCGTGCGCCGCGGACACGCAGCGTTCGGGATCACGGTGGTTGAGCAGCAGGACCAGCGTCTCGAAGGCGCGGCGGTCGCCTCCGCATCCCAGCCGGAACGCCGCGATCTCGCGGGCCCACAGGGGGCGTTCACGCTCGACGAGCACCAGGGCGAGCTCCTCGGCGTCCTCGGTGGCGAGCAGCCTCCGGAAGTCCTCGGACCCACCTGCCTCGTCGCCGAGCCTGTCCGTCAGTGAGCGGAACTCCTCATCCATGACGGTGAGTTTAGTGACGCGCACGCAGGGTGTTCGCCGAACTGTGTGCCAGTGCACAGGCGGCCAGGGCTGGCGCGCTCGTTACTCGCCGGTTAGTCTCATGTGAGCGGGACACACACCCGCTGGCTCCGGTGGCCTGGTGACGCAGCCACCCGGAGTGCTTGTCGGTTCGGCAGTTCGTGCGACGTGGCTCGGGACGGAGCCCGTCACCCTCACCCGAGCGCCCTGCGCGCCCGGGACCGTGTTCTCACAGCATCACGACACGCAAATTCCGCACACCGAGCGCCGGTTGATCCCCATCCACACGCGCGCCGCCGTGCTCCTCACAGTCGTCACTCACCCTGGAGTCCCGTGATGGACACCCCTCTCACCACCATTGCCGTCGTCGGCCTCGGCACCATGGGCACCGGCATCGCCGAGGTCCTGGCCCGTGCGGGCCGCGAGGTCATCGGAATCGACATCAGCGAAGCCGCGGCGCGTCAGGCCGTCGCCTCCCTGGAGGCCTCCACCGCGCGCGCCGTGCGCCGTGAGCGGATCACGGAGCAGGAGCGGCGGGACGTCCTCGCCCGGTTCCGTACGTTCTCCGACCTGCGGGCCGCCGCGGACGCGGAACTGGTCATCGAGGTCGTGCCCGAGACGTACGAGATCAAGCAGCAGGTCTTCCGCGAGCTCGACGCGGTGGTCTCCCCCGCCACGATCCTGGCGACGGGCACGAACGCCCTCTCCGTGACCCGGCTGGCGGCCGAGTCGCAGCACCCCGAGCGCGTCCTAGGCCTGCACTTCTTCAACCCGGCGCCGGCCATGAAGCTCGTCGAGGTGGTCTCGTCCGTGCTGACCGCGCCGCCCGCGGTGGAGAGCGTCACCCGGCTCGCCCGTGAGCTGGGCAAGGAGCCGGTGGCCGTCGGCGACCGGCCGGGTTTCGTCGCGGACGGTCTGCTGTTCGGCTACCTCAACCAGGCAGCCGCGATGTACGAGGCGAACTACGCCTCGCGTGAGGACATCGACGCCGCCATGAAGCTCGGTTGCGGGCTGCCGATGGGCCCCCTGGCCCTGCTCGACCTGATCGGCATCGACACGGCCCGCACGGTCCTGGAGGCCATGTACTCCGCGTCCCACGACCGGCTGCACGCCCCGGCGCCCGTGCTCGGGCAGCTCAGCGAGGCCGGTCTGACCGGCCGCAAGGCGGGCCGCGGCTTCTACACCTACGACGCCCCCGGCAGCCGGACCGTGGTGCCGGACGCCCTGACCCCGAAGGCGGGCGCGGACGCAGTCACCGGACGGACCGTGTCCTCGGTGGGCGTGGCCGGCTCGGGGACGATGGCCTCGGGCATCGCCGAGGTGTTCGCGAAGGCGGGGTACGCCGTGGTGCTCGCCGCACGCGGTCAGGAGAAGGCGGACACGGCCAAGGCGCGGATCGCGAAGTCGCTGGGCCGCTCGGTGGCCAAGGGCCGGCTGACGGAGGAGGCCCGGGACGAGACGCTCGCCCGGATCAGCGCGTCGGGTTCGCTGGACTCCTTCGCCGACGTCGATCTCGCGGTCGAGGCGGTCGCCGAGGACCTGGAGATCAAGCAGCAGCTCTTCACGACCCTGGACAAGGTCTGCAAGCCGGGCGCCGTGCTCGCGACGACCACCTCGTCCCTGCCGGTCGTGGCGGTCGCCCGGGTGACCTCCCGTCCCGAGGACGTCGTGGGGATGCACTTCTTCAACCCGGCGCCCGCGATGAAGCTGGTCGAGGTGGTCCGCACCGTGCTGACCGCCGACGACGTGCACGCCACGGTCCGCGAGGTCTGCGTGAAGGTGCGCAAGCACCCGGTCGACTGCGGTGACCGGGCCGGCTTCATCGTGAACGCGCTGCTGTTCCCCTACCTCAACAACGCCATCAAGATGGTCGAGGAGCACTACGCGTCGCTCGACGACATCGACGCGGCGATGAAGCTGGGCGGCGGCTACCCCATGGGGCCCTTCGAACTGCTGGACGTCGTCGGCCTGGACGTCTCGCTCGCCATCGAGAAGGTCCTGCACAGCGAGTTCCGCGATCCGGGGCTCGCTCCGGCACCGCTGCTCGAACATCTGGTGGCCGCGGGCTGCCTCGGTCGCAAGACGGGGCGCGGCTTCCGCGAATATGCCCGCCGCTGATACCGGCGCGGGGTGGGGCGGGTTGCTCGGGCCCACGGGTGACCCGCCCCCACGGGCGCGTCACCCTGCACCGATGGGTTACGTTCACCTCATGTCCCAACCCGCCAGGTCCCCCCGCTCCTCCGCCGCGACGGACGCCCCGGAAACCGCCGCCGGCACCCGGGCCGCCGCCCAACGGCTCAAGATGCGCCGCGAACTGGCCGCGGCGGCGATGGAGCTGTTCGCCACGAAGGGGTACGAGGCGACGACGGTCGACGAGATCGCGGGGGCGGCCGGGGTCGCCCGCCGCACCTTCTTCCGCCACTTCCGGTCCAAGGAGGAGGCCATCTTCCCGGACCACGACGACACCCTCGTCAGGGCCGAGGCCGTCCTCAATGCCGCCCCCGCGCACGAGCACCCGCTCGACACGGTGTGCCGCGGCATCAAGGAGGTCATGAAGATGTACGCGGCGAAGCCCGCGGTCTCCGTGGCGCGCTACAAGCTGACCCGCGAGGTACCCACGCTCCGCGAGGCCGAGATCGCCTCGGTGGCCCGCTACGAGCGGCTTTTCACACGGTATCTGCTGGGCCACTTCGATGAGCGCGACCACCATGTGGGCAATGACGACCCGCTGCTCGCGGAGGTCGCCGCCTCCGCCGTGGTGACCGCGCACAACCACGTGCTGCGGCGCTGGCTGCGCGCGGACGGTCAGGGTGACGTCGAGTCACAGCTCGACCACGCCTTCTCGATCGTCCGGGAGACCTTCGGCACCGGGATCGGGGCGGGGCGGACCGTGGGGGGCGAGCCCGCGAGGACGCCGGCCGCCTCGGTGTCCAGGGAGGGCGAGGTCCTGGTCACCGTGGCCCGCACCGACGCCCCGCTCGACGAGATCATGCGCACGATCCAGCAGGCCCTCAAGGAGCACTGAGCGGGGCCTCGGTCAGCTCGGTCCCGGCGACGGTCTCCGCGGACCCGGTCGCGTACCAGGGCGGCGGCGCGGCGCCCTCGCTCCACGCGGTGAGCTCGTCGAGGCCGAGGCAGAGGATTCCGCACTGCTCGGCGTACTCCAGGGCGGGCCCGGTGTAGTCACTCGTGGTCACGACCACGGCGACATCGGCCTCGTGCACGACGTAGCAGGTGCCTCCGAAGCGCTGGAGGTCCTGCGAGCCGACCTTGTTGTCGGCCGTGTACCGCTTGCACTGCACGACCAGACGGCGGCCGTCCGGCGTCGTGGCGACCACGTCCGCGCCGAGGTCACCCGCGCCGCCGACGACCTCGGCGTCCGGGCAGCCGTCGCGCCGGCAGAGTGCGGCCACGGCCTCCTCGAACTCGTACGGGTCCATGGCCGCGTAGTCGACCGGCGGCGGGGACGGAAGGGGTTCGGTCACCTGGACCTCGTCCCGGGCCGCTTCCTCCAGGGCGGCGTCCACGACGTCGTAGGCGGTCTCCACGACCGCCGCGGCGGCCCTCGCGGTCCTCCTGCGATTCCGCCGCCTGCGCAGGAGCACGACGGTTCCCGCCACCAGCAGGACCGCGAGGGTCACGGCGGTGACCGGATGCCGTTCGGCGCTCCGCAGAGCGGTGCGCAGGGCGAGCCCGCCCCCGGCGAGCAGGATGCCGGCGAGGACGAACCCGAAGGCCGTCCTCCGGACGTCGAACTCGGTTCTGCGCCCGTTCCGCTTCCCTCCGCGCGCCCGTATGCCCATCGCGTACCCACCCCTGTCCTTCGCGTTACGTCAAGATCACTTCCGTGTGCCCCGAGGGCACCGGTTGACGCAGCGTCGTCCGGAAAACCCGGTGGTCAGCAGCGGTCCCGCGTGCTCGGATGCGCGCATGGAACCTGACGAGATGCTGGCCCTCTTCGACCACCGGATGCGTGAGCACGCACGGCCCGACGGCCCCGGGGCCCACGTGGAGCGGGTCGGTGACGTCGTACGGCAGACCGGCGGCGCCGACGACTGGAACGGGGTCCTGTGGACGGCCCCCGACCTCTCCCCCGCCCGCGCGGAGTCGGCGATCGCCGCACAGGTGGAGCACTACACCGCCCGTGGCCTCGGCGCGTTCGAGTGGAAGCTGTACGCGCACGACGGCCCGGCCGGGCTGGGCGGGCTCCTCGCCGCCGCCGGCTTCGAGGCGGAGCCCGCGGAGACGCTGCTGGTGGCACCGGTGGCGGGCCGGTCCACGTCGGTGGAGCTCCCCGACGGCGTCCGGCTGCGGAACGTGACCGACGCGGCCGGGGTCGAGCTGATGGTCCGGGCCCATGAGCTGGCCTTCGGCACCGACGGCGCACAGCTGCGCCACCGGACCCTGGCCCGTCTCGCCGACGCCCCGGACACCTTCGTCGCGGTGGTCGCCATGGCCGGCGACGAACCGGTGAGTTCGGCCCGGATGGAGATGTACCCCGCTACCGGCTTCGCCGGGCTGTGGGGAGGCGGGACCGCGGCGCCGTGGCGGGGCAGGGGGATCTACCGCGCCCTGATCGCCCACCGCGCCCGTGTCGCGGCCCGGCACGGTTACCGCTTCCTCCAGGTCGACGCGACGGACCTGTCGGCCCCGATCCTGCGGCGGCTGGGCTTCACGGCCCTCAGCACGACGACGCCGTACGTGTACCGCACCGCGCCGTAGCACCCGGATTAGGTGGCGGACCAGGACATTCCGCCCATGATGTTGCTCATGCGTGCCACCGAGATGACAAGTGAGAGAAATTGTTGGCACTGGGTGCCTTGCCACCTGTCACGCAGTGCCATACGTTGAAGGCGTCCGGGCGGCCGGCGTGCAGAGACCTCTCGTACGCCGGCTGTCCCCGCAGACCACGTGTCGGCGCGCCCGGGCGCCTGCGTCACAGGCAAACCCTTCTGCTCCACCGAGCAGGCACACCGCACCACCCGCCGAACCGACGGCACACCTCCACACCGCACCTTTCCCCTGACCACAGGGGTCCTCCGAGCGTTTCCCCCGACGCCGGAGACCCGATCTGCCGGAGGCATCACCGTGAAGGAAATCCTGGACGCGATCCAGTCGCAGGACAGCACGGCCGCGGACTTCGCGGGTCTGTCCATCCCCGAGTCGTACCGCGCGGTGACCGTGCACAAGGACGAGGCCGAGATGTTCGCCGGCCTGGCCACCCGCGACAAGGACCCCCGCAAGTCGCTGCACCTGGACGAGGTGCCCGTGCCCGAACTCGGGCCCGGCGAGGCGCTCGTCGCCGTCATGGCCAGCTCGGTGAACTACAACTCCGTCTGGACCTCCATCTTCGAGCCGGTGTCGACCTTCGGCTTCCTGGAGCGCTACGGCAAGCTCAGCGAGCTGACCAAGCGCCACGACCTGCCGTACCACGTCATCGGCTCCGACCTCGCGGGTGTGGTCCTGCGCACCGGCGCCGGGGTCAACGCGTGGAACCCGGGTGACGAGGTCGTCGCGCACTGCCTCTCGGTCGAGCTGGAATCCTCCGACGGACACAACGACACGATGCTCGACCCCGAGCAGCGCATCTGGGGCTTCGAGACCAACTTCGGCGGCCTGGCGGAGATCGCGCTGGTCAAGTCCAACCAGCTGATGCCGAAGCCCAAGCACCTCAGCTGGGAGGAGGCCGCGTCCCCGGGCCTGGTCAACTCGACCGCGTACCGCCAGCTCGTCTCGCGCAACGGCGCCGGCATGAAGCAGGGCGACAACGTGCTGATCTGGGGCGCGAGCGGCGGACTCGGCTCCTACGCCACCCAGTTCGCGCTGGCCGGCGGCGCCAACCCGATCTGTGTCGTCTCCAGTGACCAGAAGGCGGAGATCTGCCGGAAGATGGGCGCGACCGCGATCATCGACCGCAACGCCGAGGGCTTCACGTTCTGGAAGGACGAGCACAACCAGGACCCGCGCGAGTGGAAGCGCTTCGGCAAGCGGATCCGCGAACTGACCGGCGGCGAGGACGTGGACATCGTCTTCGAGCACCCGGGCCGTGAGACCTTCGGCGCGAGCGTGTACGTCACCCGCAAGGGCGGCACGATCGTCACCTGCGCCTCGACCTCGGGCTACAACCACGAGTACGACAACCGCTACCTGTGGATGTCGCTCAAGCGGATCATCGGCTCCCACTTCGCCAACTACCGCGAGGCGTGGGAGGCCAACCGCCTGATCGCCAAGGGCAAGATCCACCCGACGCTCTCCAAGGTCTACTCCCTGGAGGACACCGGCCAGGCCGCGTACGACGTGCACCGCAACCTGCACCAGGGGAAGGTCGGCATCCTCGCCCTGGCACCCCGCGAGGGACTGGGCGTGCGCGACACGGAGCTCCGCGAACAGCACATCGACGCCATCAACCGCTTCCGCAACGTCTGAGGTCCACGATGACCGAACGTCAGAAGGACCGTCCGTGGCTCATGCGGACGTACGCCGGTCACTCGACCGCCGAGGCGTCCAACGAGCTCTACCGGCGCAACCTCGCCAAGGGCCAGACGGGTCTGTCGGTCGCCTTCGACCTGCCCACGCAGACCGGCTACGACCCGGACCACGTCCTCGCCCGCGGCGAGGTGGGCCGGGTCGGCGTGCCCGTCTCGCACCTCGGTGACATGCGGCGTCTGTTCCAGGACATCCCCCTGGACCAGATGAACACCTCGATGACGATCAACGCGACCGCGATGTGGCTCCTGGCGCTCTACCAGGTGGTCGCGGAGGAACAGGGCGCGGATCCGGGCAAGCTCCAGGGCACGACGCAGAACGACATCGTGAAGGAGTACCTGTCGCGGGGGACGCACGTCTTCCCGCCGGGCCCGTCGCTGCGGCTGACGACCGACATGATCACGTACACCGTCAACCGCATCCCGAAGTGGAACCCGATCAACATCTGCAGCTACCACCTGCAGGAGGCGGGGGCCACCCCCGTCCAGGAGATCGCGTACGCCATGTCGACGGCCATCGCGGTGCTCGACGCCGTACGGGACTCCGGGCAGGTGCCCGAGGAGCGGTTCGGGGACGTCGTGGCCCGCATCTCGTTCTTCGTGAACGCGGGTGTCCGCTTCATCGAGGAGATGTGCAAGATGCGCGCCTTCGGGCGGATCTGGGACCAGGTCACGCGCGAGCGGTACGGCATCGAGAACCCCAAGCAGCGCCGCTTCCGCTACGGGGTGCAGGTCAACTCCCTGGGGCTCACCGAGGCGCAGCCGGAGAACAACGTCCAGCGCATCGTGCTGGAGATGCTGGCCGTCACCCTCTCCAAGGACGCCCGCGCCCGCGCCGTGCAGCTGCCGGCCTGGAACGAGGCCCTGGGGCTGCCGCGCCCCTGGGACCAGCAGTGGTCGCTGCGCATCCAGCAGGTACTCGCGCACGAGAGCGACCTGCTGGAGTACGAGGACATCTTCGCCGGGTCGCACGTCGTCGAGGCCAAGGTCGACGACCTGGTCACGGAATCGCTCACCGAGATCGACCGGATCCAGCAGATGGGCGGCGCGATGGCCGCCGTGGAGTCCGGCTACCTCAAGTCGGAGCTGGTGTCCTCGCACGCGGTGCGGCGGGCCCGGATCGAGGGCGGCGAGGAGAAGATCGTCGGCGTCAACATCTACGAGACGACCGAACCGAACCCGCTGACCGCCGACCTCGACACCGCGATCATGACGGTGGACCCGGAGAACGAGGCACGGGTCGTCGCCGCGCTGCACGAGTGGCGCGACAACCGCGACGAGTCCCGGGCCACCGAGTCCCTGACGGCCCTGAAGAAGGCCGCGGCGGGCACCGAGAACATGATGGAGGCGACCGTCGAGTGCGCGCGGGCGGGCGTCACCACGGGCGAGTGGGCCTGGGCCCTGCGCGACGTGTTCGGTGAGTTCCGGGCGCCGACCGGCGTCTCCTCCGCTCCGGTGGCCGTCGCCGCAGAGGCGGGGACCCCGCTCGCAGCGGTCCGCGAGAAGGTCGCCCGCACCGCCGGGGACCTGGGTGTCGGGCGGCTGCGCCTGCTGGTCGGCAAGCCGGGCCTGGACGGGCACTCCAACGGGGCCGAACAGATCGCCGTACGGGCGAGGGACGCCGGCTTCGAGGTGGTCTACCAGGGCATCAGGCTGACGCCCGAGCAGATCACCGACGCCGCCCTGGCCGAGGACGTGCACTGCGTGGGTCTGTCCATCCTGTCCGGCTCGCACGCCGAGCTGGTGCCGGACGTACTGCACCGGTTGCGGGACGCCGGCGCGCCGGACATCCCGGTGATCGCCGGCGGCATCATCCCGCAGGCCGACGCCCGCGCCCTCATCGAAGCCGGCGTCGCCGCCGTCTTCACCCCGAAGGACTTCGGCATCACCGAGATCATCGGCCGTATCGTCGACGAGATCCGGAAAGCGAACAAGCTCGACCCTCTGGAGGTCCCCGCATGACTGCCCCTGTGAACCGTCTGCGCCCGCGCCGCTCCTGTCTGGCGGTCCCCGGATCCAACCCGCGGTTCCTGGAGAAGGCCCAGGGCCTCCCGGCCGACCAGGTGTTCCTGGACCTGGAGGACGCGTGCGCGCCGCTTGCCAAGGAGGGCGCCCGGCACCACATCGTGGACGCGCTCAACAACGGCGACTGGACGGGCAAGACCCGGGTCGTGCGCGTGAACGACTGGACGACGCACTGGACGTACCGCGACGTCATCACGGTCGTCGAGGGCGCGGGCCCGAACCTCGACTGCATCATGCTGCCGAAGGTCCAGGACGCGCAGCAGGTCGTCGCGCTGGACCTGCTGCTGACCCAGATCGAGAAGACGATGGGCTTCGAGGTCGGCCGCATCGGCATCGAGGCGCAGATCGAGAACGCCAAGGGCCTGGTGAACATCGACGACATCGCAGCCGCCTCGCCGCGGGTGGAGACCCTGATCTTCGGCCCGGCCGACTTCATGGCCTCGATCAACATGAAGACCCTGGTCGTCGGCCAGCAGCCGCCCGGCTACCCGGCGGACGCGTACCATTACATCCTGATGCGCATCCTGATGGCGGCCCGCACGCACGACCTCCAGGCCATCGACGGACCGTTCCTGCAGATCCGTGACGTGGACGCGTACCGCGAGGTCGCGGGCCGTGCGGCGGCGCTGGGCTTCGACGGCAAGTGGGTGCTGCACCCCGGCCAGGTCGACGCGGCGAACGAGGTGTTCTCGCCCTCGCAGGACGACTACGACCACGCCGAGCTCATCCTCGACGCGTACGACTGGTGCACCTCGGAGGAGGGCGGCAAGAAGGGCTCGGCGATGCTCGGCGACGAGATGATCGACGAGGCCAGCCGCAAGATGGCCCTGGTCGTCGCGGGCAAGGGCCGCGCCGCCGGCATGCAGCGCACCTCCAAGTTCGAAGCTCCGGAGGCCTGACATGCAGTTCGGCCGCACATTTGAGGAGTTCGAGGTCGGTGCCGTCTACAAGCACTGGCCCGGGAAGACGGTCACGGAATACGACGACCACCTGTTCTGCCTGCTGACCATGAATCACCACCCGCTGCACATGGACAGCAACTACGCCGAGCGGACGACGGATTTCAGGAAGAACGTCGTCGTCGGCAACTACATCTATTCACTGCTGCTCGGTATGTCGGTTCCCGACGTCTCCGGGAAGGCCATCGCCAATCTGGAGGTGGAGTCGCTGAAGCACGTCGCGCCGACCTTCCACGGCGACACGATCTACGGCGAGACGACCGTCCTGGACACGACCCCGTCGCGGTCGAAGAGCGACCGCGGCATCGTCCATGTCGAGACGAAGGGCTACAAACAGGACGGCACGCTGGTCTGCGTGTTCCGCCGCAAGGTGATGGTCCCCACCGAGAAGTACATCGAGGAGCGCGGCGGCGAGCAGCCCGGTCGCCCCGAGATCGTCCAGCCGACGAGCAAGAACGCGGAGAAGTAGCCATGAGCCGACTCGCACGGACCGCCGGCCTCACGGATGTCCAGCAGGAAATCCTCTCCACGGTCCGGAATTTCGTCGACAAGGAGATCATTCCTGTCGCCACCGGACTGGAGCACCGCGACGAGTATCCGACGGATATCGTCGAAGGCCTCAAGGAACTCGGCCTGTTCGGGCTGATGATCCCGGAGGAGTACGGCGGCCTGGGCGAGTCGCTCCTCACGTACGCGCTGTGCGTGGAGGAGATCGCGCGGGGCTGGATGAGCGTGTCGGGCATCATCAACACGCATTTCATCGTGGCGTACATGCTCAAGCAGCACGGCACGCAGGAGCAGAAGGACACGTTCCTCCCGCGGATGGCGCTGGGCGAGGTGCGCGGCGCGTTCTCGATGTCCGAGCCGGCGCTCGGCTCGGACGTCTCCGCGATCTCGTCCAAGGGCGTCAGGGAAGGCGACGAGTACGTCCTCGACGGCCAGAAGATGTGGCTGACGAACGGCGGCTCGTCCACCTTGGTCGCCGTGCTGTGCCGGAGTGACGAAGGACACCCCGAGGGGACCGCTCCGCACAAGTCGATGACGACCTTCCTGGTGGAGAAGGAGGCGGGCTTCGGCGAGGTCCGCCCCGGTCTCACGATCCCGGGGAAGATCGACAAGATGGGCTACAAGGGCGTCGACACGACCGAGCTCATCATGGACGGACTACGCATTCCGGCCAATCGTGTGCTGGGTGGCACGACCGGCCGAGGTTTTTACCAAATGATGGACGGTGTCGAGGTCGGGCGGGTGAATGTCGCCGCGCGTGGCTGTGGCGTCGCACAACGTGCGTTCGAACTGGGTGTGTCGTACGCCCAGCAGCGCGAGACCTTCGGAAAGCCGATCGCCCAGCACCAGGCGATCCAGTTCAAACTGGCCGAAATGGGCACCAAGGTCGAAGCCGCCCATGCGATGATGGTCAATGCAGCACGCAAGAAGGACTCCGGGGAGCGGAACGACCTGGAGGCAGGGATGGCGAAGTACCTCGCCTCCGAGTACTGCAAGGAAGTCGTCGAGGACGCCTTCCGTATCCATGGTGGCTACGGCTTCTCCAAGGAGTACGAGATCGAGCGCCTCTACCGCGAGGCCCCGATGCTGCTGATCGGTGAAGGTACCGCCGAGATCCAGAAAATGATCATCGGTCGCCGACTGCTCGAGGAATATCGACTCGAGGGCTGAAATGTACCTTTCGAGGTGATTTGGTGGCGAAGAACATCACACCCGGTCACCCCTGTACGGAGCCTTTCAGCTGTCCGACTCGGCTGCTGGCTTGCCCAGTTGCCACTCGCACCCGATAGCATCGACGGAAAGCCGCCGTCCCCCCGTTGCCAGCGCGGCATCATCCGCTACGAAGGTCAACCATGCCCGACAGCCAAATCCCTGCAACGCGCGGCGGGGTCCGCCTCGCCCGTGGAGCATCGCCGTGGCTCCTCCCGACCGTCGCCACCGCGGCACTCAGCCTCGCCCGGGCCCGCAAGTCCGGACGCTGGGCCGCCGTGGCCGTGCCCACCACCGCGCTCGCGGCGGGCATGCTGTGGTTCTTCCGCGACCCCGAGCGCGAGATCACCCAGGGTCGCGTCATCTCGCCGGCCGACGGCGTGGTGCAGAGCATCATGCCGTGGAAGGACGGGCGCACCCGCGTCGCGATCTTCATGAGCCCGCTGAACGTACACGTCAACCGGGCTCCGCTGGCCGGCACCGTGACCTCGGTCGAGCACATCCCGGGCGGCTTCGTCCCGGCGTTCAACAAGGAGAGCGAGAACAACGAACGCGTTGTCTGGCACTTCGACACCGAGCTCGGCGACATCGAGATGGTGCAGATCGCGGGAGCGGTCGCCCGTCGGATCGTCCCCTACATCCCGCAGGGCACGAAGGTGGAGCAGGGCGAACGCATCGGTCTGATCCGCTTCGGCTCGCGCGTGGACATCTACCTTCCCGAAGGTGTCGACGTCGCGGTCGAGGTCGGCCAGGCCACGACCGCGGGGGTGACTCGAATTGACCGTAGTTGATCCTGAGACGCAGGCCGGCTGGGTGCCGGAGGCCGACGAGGAGGACGACGCGGAGGACATGCCGCTCTCCATGCGGCTGTCGATAGCGGACACCCTCACCCTCGGTAACGCCACGTGCGGATTCATGGCGGTGTACTTCACCACCACGGGGATCCTCATCCCCCACCTCACCGGCAGCGACGAGTCGGGCATGGCCCGGCACTCCGCCGCCACCGCGGTGATCCTCATGCTCCTGGCAGCGGTGTTCGACCTCTTCGACGGCCTCGTGGCGCGCAAGCTGCGTTCGTCGCCGATGGGTGCGGAGCTGGACAACCTCTCCGACCTCATCAGCTTCGGCCTCGCCCCGGCGTACTTCGTGCTGGTGTACGGCATGGTCGCGGACGACGCACACCAGCGGGTGTCGGCGCTCGCGGCGATCGTGGTGCTGCTGGCGGTGGTGCTCAGGCTTGCGCGGTTCTCCTGCGTGACCTTGAAGGACGGCATGTTCCAGGGCATGCCGAGCCCCTTCGGAGCGCTCACGGTCGTCTCGATCGTGCTCCTGGAGCTGCCCTTCGTGCCGACGCTGCTCGCGATCATCGGAGTGGCGTGGCTGATGGTCAGCCGGGTCGAGTACCCGAAGCCGCGGGGTGTCCTCGCGGTGGCCATGCTCAGCTGGATCGTCGCAGCGATGGGCCTGCTCGCCGCGTGGGCGTTCGACGCCCCCGGCGGTCAGCTGCTCCTGCAGACCGGCTGCGCGCTCCAGGTGGTCCTGGGGGCGGTGATCCCGCTCTTCGCCACGGCACGGCGGGTGAACACCTTCCGTGACAACCGGCGCGAGGCACGGGCGGCTCAGCACCCGTAACCACGCGTGATGCTTCGACGAGGGCCCGGATGCTCCCCAGCATCCGGGCCCTCGTGCGTGCGGCACCGGCCCCGGTGCCCGCGTCCGGCCCCCCGGCGTGCTCGCGGACCGGGCGCGTCGTGTCCGTCAGCGGGTGCGCGGCCGCCCGTCCCGGGGGACGCTGGAAGGCGTGCAGGACCATGCCGCCGCCGTCTCCGCCACGGGTTCGGGCACGGAGCTGCTGGACAGCGCCGTCGCCCACGTGGTGCACGAGACCGGCGCGTCCGTGGCGATGCTGTACCTGCTGTCGCCGGACGACGCCACACTGCACCTGGCCGTGCTCGCCGGGGTGCCGGGCCAGCTCGCGACTCCCTGGACCCGGGTGCCGCTGTCCGCACCGATCCCGGTGGCCGACGCCGTACGGCTGCGCTGTCTCATCTGGCTCGGCAGCCAGGAGGAGCTCGCGCGCCGCTATCCCCGGCCCGCGCTCGTCCTGCCGTACCAGTTCGCCCTGGGCGCCGCGCCCGTCCACACCGGCTCCACGGCCCGGGGCGGACTGACGCTGCTCTGGCCCGGCTCGCACTCGCCCCACCTGGCACCCCAGGAGCGTGAGGCCGTCGTCAGGGGCTGCCACGGCATCGGCATGCTGCTGGAGCAGGCCGAGAGCAGCGGCTACCCCGTCCTGCCCGGCACCCAGCCACGGGTGCTGTCCCCGCCCGAGCCGGAGCTCCCGGACCCGACCGAGGCCAGGGCCGCCGCGGAGTTCATCCGGCGGCTGCCGGGAGGGAGCTGCTCGCTGGCCATCGACGGCACGGTCGTCTTCGTCAACGACGCCGCCGCACGGCTCCTGGGAGCCCACGCCGAGGACGTGCTGGGGACCCTCCCCTGGGCGTCGCTCCCCTGGCTGGACAACCCCGCCGTCGAGGACCACTACCGCGCGGCCGTCATCGGCCGCCAGCAGACGTCCTTCACCGTGCTGCGGCCACCGGACCGGTGGCTGGCCTTCCACCTGTTCCCGAACGACACCGGCATCAGCGTCCGGATCGTGCCCACCTCGCGGCCCGGCCCCCAGGACGTCCCCGCGCCCGCACTGCCCACCTCCTCCTCGGTGCCCAGCCGGGCGACCGCTCTCTACCACCTGATGCACCTGGCGGCCACGCTGACCGAGGCGGTCGGCACACGGGACGTCATCGAGCTGACCGCCGACCAGCTCATGCCGGCCTTCCGGATACAGACGCTCGTCGTGATGACGTCGGCGGAAGGACGGCTGAGGGTGGAGGGCGCCAGGGGCAGCCGTCCCGCGCTCATGGAACAGTTCGACGGTGCCCCGCTGACCTCCGCCACACCCGCCGCACAGGTGCTGATGACGGGGATCCCCGACTTCTACCCGACCTTCGCCGACCTGGAGCGCGCCTACCCCTCGGCGGACCTGCGCGACGCGGTGGCAGCCTGCGCCTTCCTGCCGCTGATCGTCTCCGGGCACCCGGTCGGTTCGCTGGTCCTGGCCTACGACCGGCCCCGCTTCTTCGAACCCGAGGAACGCGCGCTGCTGACCTCCATAGCGGGGCTGCTGGCCCAGGCGCTGGACCGTGCCCGGCTGTACGACACCAAGGACCGGCTCGCGCACAGCCTGCAGGCCCATCTGCTGCCCCAGATGCTGCCCGCGATCACCGGGCTGGACGTGGCGGCCCGCTACCTCCCGTCGACGCGGGGCATGGGCATCGGCGGGGACTTCTACGACCTGATCCGGCTGGACGGCACCACGGCCGCAGCCGCCATCGGCGACGTACAGGGCCACAACGAGAACGCCGCCGCGCTGATGGGGCAGGTACGCACGGCCGTGCACGCGTCCGCGGGCGCTCCGCCCGACGAGGTCCTGGCGCGGACCAACCGGCTGCTCACCGACCTCGACCCCGGTCTCTTCACCAGCTGCCTCTACGTCCATCTCGACCTCGCCGGGCACACCGCCCGCATGGCCACCGCGGGCCATCCCCCGCCGTTGCTGAGGCAGCCGGACGGGCAGACCGAGGTCCTCGATCTGCCGCCCGGCCTCCTCCTGGGAATCGACCCCGCGTCCCGGTATCCGACGGCCGAGTTCCCGCTGCCGCCCGGCGGGGCACTCGCCCTGTACACCGACGGGCTCGTGGAGGCGCCCGGGGTGGCCTTCGACGACGCCACCGCCGACCTGGCCGCGCACTTCGCCCTCGCTCTCGACCAGGACATGGAGTCCGTCGCCGACACGCTCGTGCGGTACGCCAAGCGCGCGACGCCGGGCACCGACGACATCGCCCTGCTGCTCATCAACGCTCTGCGGGAGGAGGGCTGAACGTGCCCGGGCAGGTGGGCCGGGGCACCGTCGCGGTGGAGAGCCCTGGGGCGCCGAGGCGGTGGGGTTTCATCGGCGCCCCAGGGCGATCGGGGGCTCAGCCGCCGTACAGGTCACCCAGGCTGATGCCTGTGGTGCTGCCCTGGCCGCCGAGCCTGACCTCGTGGTCGAGGCTGACGAACTTCCCACCGGACTGCCACAGGGCCGGCTTGAGCAGCGCGTACTTGGCCTCGTCCCAGGTCGCCCAGTCGTAGCCCAGCAGGCCGCCCGTGTCCCCGGAGTTCGGGTTGATGCACCAGAAGGTCTGGTGGATGCCGTTCTCCACGATCAGATCGCGCAGGGCGGTCATCCACTTCTGGTTGGGACCGTTGTCGAGGTGGCCGCCCCACTCGCCGATGAACAGCGGTGCGATGCCGTCCTTGTGCAGATAGAGCCAGTTGGGGTCCCAGACGTCACGCTCCAGCGTGGTGCGGCTCCACTCTCCCTGGAACCAGGGCTGTTGGTACACGAGCGGGCCGTAGTCGTGCGGGGAGTAGACCAACTGGTCCTGGTGTGAACCGAGTTGTACGGGGTGCTTCCTCGCCCCACGCAGGTTTCCGCCCCACCACATGCCGTGGTAGTCGGCCGCCGAGGTGGAGGACCAGTTCGCCCCGTCCTTGGGGTAGATCTCGATGCCCTCGCACAGCACGAGGACGTGGGGATTGATGGCGAGGATGCGCTTGCCCGCCGTCTCGCAGGTGTACTTGAAGTTGTCCTGGTCCGTGGAACCGTCCCACTTGGCACGGGGGCTGTCCGACTGCTTGCCGTGCGGCTCGTTCTTGACGTCCATCGCGACGAGCGTGTCGTTGTTCCGGTAGCGGGCGGTCACCCACTCCCAGGCGGAGTAGAACTGCTCGGTGGTGATCGCCCCCTTCCACCACACGGGGTGGATGTGGCCGGAGTTGTCGGCCTCCGCACTGTGGACGTCCAGCATCACCTTGATGCCGTACTTCTCCGCGACCCCGAGAAAGGCGTCGAACACCTGCAGGGTGGTCTTGTCCTTGAGTTCGGGGTTGGCCCAGGTGTTGACCGCGCTGGAGGTCGCGGCCTGCCCGTTCTTCCACTCCAGCAGCAGCTGGGTGGAGATCGGGACGCGGAGGATGTTGATGCCGCGCTCCGCCATCTGGCGGGTGATCGTGTCCAGGTTGGCCGACCAGAGCCCGTGGAAGACGCGCTCGGTGGCGTTGAAACCGAACCAGTTGGCCCCGGTGAGCCAGACCTCGCGCCCCTGTTCGTCGACGATCCTGTTGCCCTCGGTGTGCAGCCAGTCCGTCCCGGCCGCGGCGGTCCGTGCCGCGGGGGCCTCGGATGCCGGCCGCGCGGAGACGGGGCCGGACGCCGTCATCAGCAGTGCGGTGGCGGTCGCGGCGGCGGCCAGCGCCGAGCCGAGCCGCTTTCTCGTCCATGGCTTCATCCGTTGTCGCCTTTCATGGCGGTGAGGCGGGCAGATGGGTGGGAGCGCTCCCATTCCGTTGCTCACATGAAGCCAGGAAGACCGAACGCCTGTCAATGGACATGACAACCTTCATCTCCTGAAGCCATATGCCCGCCCCACCCGCTCACTATTCCCACGCGGAGTCGCATATTTGAGCGATCTGAACGAAATCTTGCGCACGACCGTGGACTTCTTTACTGGACTGCTCCTAGCCTGTGGGGCGTCCGAAGAGCCCCACGAGCCGCAAGGACGACCCACACGTGACCCCACCACCCGCTGGACCGCGTCTCCTCAGACGCTCCCTGTCCGCCTCCCTCTCCCTCGCGCTGGCCGCCGCGGGCACCGCGGCCGCGGTCGTACTGGCCGGCGCTCCCCCCGCACAGGCCGCCGCGGTACCCGCACCGTCCCCCGTCGGGATATCCGGCCGAGGTGCCACCGTCCCGTTCAAGGAGCAGGAAGCCGAGTACGCCGCCACCAACGGCTCCCTGATCGGCCCCGACCGTCTCTACGGGTCCCTGCCCTCCGAGGCGTCGGGCCGACAGGCGGTCACGCTCGACTCCGCCGGTGAGTACGTGGAGTTCACGCTCACCGCACCGGCGAACGCGATGACGTTCCGCTATTCGCTACCGGACAACGCGGCGGGGACGGGCCGGGACGCCTCCCTCGACCTCCGTATCAACGGCTCCTCGCTGAAGAGCGTGCCGGTGACGTCGAAGTACGGCTGGTACTACGGGGGTTACCCCTTCAACAACAATCCCGGTGACACCAACCCGCACCACTTCTACGACGAGACCCGGACCATGTTCGGGTCGACCCTGGCCGCCGGTACGAAGGTCCGGCTCCAGGTCACCTCCACCGCGGCCTCGCCGTCGTTCACCATCGACCTGGCGGACTTCGAGCAGGTGGCGGCACCGGTCGGCAAGCCGTCGGGCGCGCTGGACGTGGTGAGCGACTTCGGGGCCGACCCGTCGGGCGCCGCGGACTCCACCGCGAAGATCCAGGCGGCGGTCGACGCGGGCCGCACCCAGGGCAGGGAGGTGTACATCCCGCAGGGCACCTTCAAGGTCCAGGACCACATCGTCGTCGACAAGGTGACCCTGCGCGGCGCGGGCCCCTGGTACAGCGTGCTGACCGGCCGCCACCCCACGGACCGCGGCAAGGCGGTCGGGGTCTACGGGAAGTACTCGGCCCAGGGCGGCAGCAGCAACGTCACCCTCAAGGACTTCGCCATCATCGGCGACATCCGTGAGCGCGAGGACAACGACCAGGTCAACGCCATCGGCGGGGCCATGTCCCACTCGGTCGTCGACAACGTCTGGATGCAGCACACCAAGTGCGGCGCCTGGATGGACGGCCCGATGGACGACTTCACCATCAGGAACAGCCGGATCCTGGACCAGACCGCCGACGGGGTGAACTTCCACTACGGGGTCACGAACTCCACGGTGACCAACACCTTCGTCCGCAACACCGGTGACGACGGTCTGGCGATGTGGGCGGAGAACGTCCCGAACGTGAAGAACAAGTTCACCTTCAACACGGTGATCCTGCCGATCCTGGCCAACAACATCGTGACGTACGGCGGCAGGGACATCACGATCTCCGACAACGTCATGTCGGACACCGTCACCAACGGTGGCGGACTGCACATCGCGAACCGGTACCCGGGTGTCAACTCGGGCCAGGGCACGGCTGTCTCGGGCACGCACACAGCTGCCCGCAACACCCTGATCCGGACCGGGAACAACGACTTCAACTGGCGCTTCGGCGTCGGTGCGATCTGGTTCAGCGGTCTCAACGAGCCGATCAACGGTGCGACGATCAACATCACGGACAGCGAGATCCTGGACAGCTCCTACGCCGCGATCCACCTGATCGAGGGCGCGAGCAACGGGCTGCACTTCGACAACATCAAGATCGACGGGGCCGGCACGTACGCGCTCCAGATCCAGGCTCCGGGCACGGCCTCGTTCAACAAGGTCGTCGCCACCCACATCGCCCAGTCCAACCCGATCCACAACTGCGTCGGAAGCGGTTTCCAGATCACCCAGGGCACCGGCAACTCGGGCTGGTACGCGAACCCGCCGGCCTGCACGGGTGTCTGGCCCGCCCCGGTGTGGACCAACGGCGGTGTCCCCGGGGGCGGCGGTCCCACGGACCCGACCGATCCCCCGGACCCGACGGACCCGCCCGAGGAGACGGGCAACCTCGCGCAGGGGCGGCCGATCACCGAGACCGGCCACGCCGATGTGTACGGCGCGGGCAACGCGGTCGACGGCAACGCCGGCAGCTACTGGGAGAGCCGCAACAACGCGTTCCCGCAGTCCGTCACCGTGGACCTCGGTGCCGCCAAGGCGCTCAAGCGGCTGGTGCTCAGACTGCCCCCGGCCGCCGCCTGGGCGACGCGCACCCAGACGATCGGCGTGACGGGCAGCACCGACAACTCCGCGTACAGCTCACTGAAGGCACCGACGGGGTACACCTTCGACCCGTCGAGCGGCAACACCGCGACGGTGACGCTCACCGGGACGCCGGTGCGGTACCTGCGGCTGACGTTCACCGCGAACACCGGCTGGCCGGCGGGTCAGCTGTCCGAACTGGAGGCCTACACCAGCTGATCGCGCACAAGGACGGGCCCGGCCGAGGCCGGGCCCGTCGCCGGGCGGGGAGGGTCAGGACGCGGGCGTGAAGCTCTCGGCGGCCGGGGCCACCTCGGCCGGACGGACCACCTTGAGTCCGCCGGGGGTCTTGGCGTCGGGCTTCATGACGACCGTCTGCCGGGTGGAGGGCGCGGACGGGTCGGTGAAGTCGTGCGAGATCCCGAAGTCGGCACCGAAGTCCTTGATCGTGAGCAGCGCCTTGTCGACGCCCTCACGGGTCAGGTCCTTCGACTCACAGGCCTTCTTCAGCGCCTCGCCGAAGACGGACGCCGCGTTGTATCCGGCGATGACGCCGTTGTCGAGGCCGTCCTTGGGGTACTTGGCGGTGTACGCCTCGGCCAGTTTCGCCGGGCCGGCTCCGGCGTCACCGATGGGCAGGGTGGAGGCACCGACGTAGTAGTCCTTCTGCAGGGCCGCACCGGCCTGGGTGGCGAGCAGCTGCGGGGCGTACGCCGAGTTGTTGCCGACGACCGGGACGGCGAAGCCGGTGGCCGCGGCGACCCCCACCAGGGAGGCCGCCTGCCTCGGACCCGCGCTGACGATCACCGCCTTCACACCGGCCTGCTTGAGCGCGGAGACCTGGGCGGTCATGTCGTTGTCGGTCGGCTTGATCTTCTGCTCGACGACCGTGAGGCCCGCCTCCTTCGCCGCGTGCTTGGAGCCGGCCAGGGCGTTCTCGCCGTAGTCGCCCTCGAAGTAGACGTGGCCGATCTTGTCGCCCTCGGCGATGCGCTTCTCGTCGAGGAGGAAGTCGATCAGGTTGATCGTCTCGACGTCGTACGTGGCGCCGATGACGCGGACGTACTTGGATCCGACCAGGTTCGCCGACCATGCCTGGGGCAGGACGATGCCCTTGTCCTGGCCGTCGATGCGTGACTCCACCGCGGAGACGAACGGGGAGCCGATGAACTGGGTGAAGCCCAGCACGTCCGGTTCGAGCTCGGTGTAGGCGCCGATCGCCTTCTGCGGGTCGTATCCGTGGTCACGGACGGTCAGTTCGATCTGCCGCCCGCAGATGCCGCCCGCCTTGTTGGTCTCCTCGGCCCAGAGCTGCTGGGCCTGGGTGACGCTCTTGCCCAGGGAGGCGTACACCCCGGTCATGTCGGTCAGGGCACCGAGAGTGATCTTCGAGTCGGTGACGCCTTCGCCGGTCTTCACCCCGCTCTTGTCGGCGGCGCCGTCGTCCGAGGACTTGGCCTTCCCGCTGCATCCCGCGAGGGCGAGGGTGAGGGTGAGAGCCGCCGCGACGGCTCCGACAACACGTGGCTTCATTTCTTCTTCTCCCCTGGAGTCTTCAGACGCGCGATGCCGCCGGGCAGGAACAGGACGACCGCCACGACCGCGGCGCCGTACAGATAGCGGGACGCCTCTCCCGGTGCGATGCCGCCCGTACCGGGGGCGGACACCAGCGGGAGGGAGTCGCTGTAGTGGGTGAGCACCTGTGGGAGCAGCGACACGAACGCGGCGCCGATGACGGCTCCCGCGACGCTGCCCAGCCCGCCGATGACGATCATGGCGAGGTATTCGAGGGACAGGATCATGCCGAAGTACTCCGGCACGGTCCGCTGGAAGACCAGCGCGAGCAGGACGCCCGCGAGGCCCGCGTACATGGAGGACAGGACGAACACGCCCGCCCGGTACCTGGCCACCGGCACCCCCATCACGCCGGCGGCGATCCGGTGGTCACGGATGGCGTTGAGCGCCCGGCCGGGCCTGCCGCGCAGCACCCCGCGGGCGAAGAGCCCGCCGGCCAGAAGGGCTGCCAGGCCCAGGTACCAGAGTTTCTCGGACGACTGGAAGGGCACCGCGGCGACGACCACCTCGGCGTCGTCGAAGGTGAACCCAAAGAGCGAGAGGGGTGGCACCGGGCGGCCGTTGAAGCCGCCCGTGAGCGAACCCGCGTTGAACAGCACGTGCTGGCCGATGAAGATCAGCGCGAGGGTGGCGATACCGAGGTAGGCACCGCTGAGCCGGCCCGCGATGGGGCTGAACAGCCCGCCGGCGGCGCCCGCCAGGAGCACGGCGAGGACGGCGGCGAGCCAGCTGGGCAGGCCCAGCCCGGTGAGGGCGTGGCCGTTCTCCGTGCTGCTCTCCCCCGCCAGGACGCAGTAGCCGTACGCCCCGACCGCGAGGAAGAAGGCGTGCCCCATGGAGAGCTGCCCGGTGGAGCCGGTGAGCAGGTTGAGCCCGATCGCCCCGATCGCGGCGGCCATGGCGAACAGTCCGGCCTGGAGCCAGAAGCGGTCCAGGTAGAAGGGGAACAGGAGCAGCAGGACCGAGCCGGCGAGCCAGAGGTAGGGGGCGGGCCGGCGCAGCCGTCCGGTGAACGGCGTCCCCGCCGCGGGGGGTGCCCCGGCCGTGGCGGCCGGCGCGGTGGCGTCCTTGGTGGCTTCAGACACGGGACAGCTCCTTCGTACCGAAGAGTCCCGCCGGCCGGACGAGCAGGACGACCACCATCACCAGGTACGGCGCGAGGTCTCCGATGCCGCGTCCGAGGAAGGAGAGGTCGCTCTGGTAGCCGGTGGCGAGTGACTCGGTGACGCCGACGACGAGTCCTCCGACGAGTGCCCCGGTCGTCGAGTCGAGACCGCCGAGGATCGCGGCGGGGAACGCCTTGAGCGCGGCGAGTGAGGTGGCCCGTTCCAGGCCCGGGGTCGGGAACACGGTGAGGAAGAGCGCGGCGACGGCGGCGAGTGCCCCGGCGACCGCCCAGGCGGAGAGGGAGACCCTGCCGAGGCGGATGCCCATCAGCGCGGCGGTCTGCGGGTTCTCGGCGGCGGCCCGCATGGAGACGCCCCACGAGGTGAAGCGGAAGGCGAGCAGGAACACCGTGATCAGCAGCCCCGCGACGAGGAACGCCGCGATCCTCGTCTCGGCGAGGGTGACACCCCCGACGGTGACGACGTCGTCGCCCCACGGGTCGCCCAGCGCCATGACGTCCGTCCCCATGCGCCGGACGAGTTCGGTGGTGAGGAGGATGTCCACGCCGATGGTGACGATGGCCAGGACGCTCTGGTCGCTCCCCCGGTAGCGGCGCATGACGAGGAACTCGACCGCCGAACCGACGACGGCCGCGCCCGCGATCCCGACGCCGAGCGCGGGCCAGAAGCCGATGTCGTCGTGGAGCACGGCGGTGACGTATCCGCCCGCCAGGAGCAGTGAGGCGTGGGCGAAGTTGACGACCTCGGTCGCCTTGAAGATGACGACGAAGCCCAGGGCGATCAGTGCGTAGACCGATCCGATGGACAGGCCGCCGAGGAGGAGTTCGATGAAGGTGGTCATTCCTGTGCCCCCAGGTAGGCCTGCACGACGGCCGGGTCGTTCTGCACCTCGGCGGGCGTGCCACCCGCGATCCTGCGTCCGAAGTCGAGTACGGTCACCGCGTCCGCGAGCCGCATCACCACCCCCATGTCGTGCTCGACCATGACGATCGAGATGCCGAGGCTGTCGCGCACACCGGCGACGACGGCCGCGGTGCGGCGGCGCTCGTCGGCGGTCATGCCCGCGATGGGCTCGTCCAGGAGCAGGACCTCGGGCTCCATGCACAGGGCGCGGCCGAGCTCGACGAGCTTCTGCTTGCCGTACGGGAGGGCGCCCGCGGGAAAGTCGAGTTCCTTGTCGAGGCCGATGAACCCCGCGATCTCCCGGACCCGTTCGAGGTGGCGTCGGGCCTCCCGGGTCGCGGAGGGCAGCCTCAGCCCGGCGGCCACGAACCCGGCGCGGGTGAGCCGGTGCCGGCCGAGCATGAGGCTCTCGGCGACGGTGGCGTGCGGCGGCAGGGCCAGGTTCTGGAAGGTACGGGCCACGCCGAGGCCGGCGATCCGGTGCGGGGCGAGTCCGGTGAGTTCGGTGGCACCGAGGTGCACGCTGCCCGAGGTGGCGCGGTAGACGCCGGAGAGCACGTTGAAGGTGGTGGACTTGCCGGCGCCGTTGGGTCCGATGACGGCGTGCACACTGCCCGGTTCGACGGTGAAGGACACCGTGTCGAGGGCGGTGAGCCCGGCGAAGCGCACGGTCACGTCGCGCACGGTGAGAGGGGCCGGGGAGGTCGTCACGCGGACCACCTGCTCAGCGTGCGGGTGATGCCTTCCGCCTGTGCCGCGTCCTCGGCGGCCGTCTCGTCGACGACGCCGAGATAGCGGCGGCGCACCTCGTCGGAGGCGGCGAGCTCGTCGGCGGGGCCGTCGAGCGCGACCTCGCCGACGTCCAGGACGTACGCCGTGGAGGCGAGCCGCAGCGCGATGGCGGCGTTCTGCTCGACGAGCATCACCGAGGTGCCGCCGGCGTTGATCTCCTGGATCGTCTCGGCGATCCTGGCCGCCATCAGCGGGGCGAGGCCGAGGGACGGCTCGTCCAGGAGCAGCAGGCGGGGCGCGGCCATCAGGGCCCGGCCCATGGCCAGCATCTGCTGCTCGCCCCCGGACAGCAGCCCGGCGCGCTGGTGCGCGCGCTGGGCGAGCACCGGGAACAGTTCGTGGACGCGGTGCAGGGCGGTGGCCGCGGCCCTGCGGCCGCCGCGTGCCCCGAGTGCGCCGGCCCGCAGGTTGTCCGCCACCGTCATCCGGGCGAACACCTGCCGGCCTTCCGGTACCTGGATCACTCCGGCCGCCACCACCTCGGCGGGACGCATCCCGTCCAGGGGGCGGCCGTCGAGGCGGATGGTGCCCGTGCCCGTCCCGCGGTGGAAGCCGAGGGTCCGCGACACGGCCCGCAGCAGCGTGGTCTTGCCGGCGCCGTTGCCGCCGAGCACCGCGGTGATCGCACCGGCCGGCACGTCGACGGAGACGTCGCGCAGGGCCCGTACCGGGCCGTAGCCCACGGACAGTTCGCGGATCTCGAGCGTTGCCATGCGTCCTCCTCCTTCCGTCTGGTCGTCGTGGTGCCACAGACCAGCAGCGGGCGGGGCGCGCGTCCACGGCCCCGGGCGCACTCGCTGCGGGTGACCAGTGTTCGAAGGGCCCCGTTGTGCGCGTGCACAGAGGGAGGTGGTGCGCCGCCGTCCCCGGGGCGGCCGGTGGCATCCTCACCAGCCATGGACGGCTCGGCTGCGGGACGGGAGCGACGACATGCGGCGCGGTGACGAGCGGGGCGGAGCGCTGCTCGACGCGCTGCTGGAGGGCCGGCCGGATCCGGGCCTCGCGGCACGTGCGGCGAGCGGTCTGGACCTGCCGGAGCGGGGCCGTTACGCGGTCGCCGTGCTGCGGGCGGGCCTGGGCGGGCCGGCGGGTGTGGCGATGGAGGCGGACGGTCTGCGGTTCCTCCGGCGGAGGCGGGCGGACCGCGAGTGCGTCGTCGTCGCCCTGGGCGACCGGGATCCGGCGGCGCTCGTCGCCCTGTTGGTGCGGTGCTGCCCGGGGCCCGGTGGCATCGGCCCGGTGGCGGACGGCCTGGTGGAGGTGGGGGCCGCGCGCCGGCTGGCCGAACTGGCGCTGCTGACGTGTCCGCCGGGGACGACGGAGATCGTGCGGCTGGAGGACAGGCTTCCCACGGCGCTGGTGGTGAGCCAGCCGGAGCTGTCGGCACGGCTGGTCGCGGACGTCTTCGGCCCGTTGCTGGAGCTGGACCCGGCGGACCGGGCGCTGCTGGTGCGGACGCTGGAGGCGTGGCTGGAGTGCGGCGGTTCGGCGGGGAGGGCGGCGGGGCGCCTGTACTGCCACCGCAACACCGTGCTCAACCGCCTGCGGCGGCTGGAGCGGCTGACCTCGAGGTCGCTGTCACGGCCGCGGGAACTGATCGAGATGATGCTGGCGCTGGACGCCTTCAGGCTGACGGCACCGCACCCGTGAGCCCGCGAAGCCGACTCCTGGGCTGGGTGCCGCACGGTGAGGAGGAGCCCGGCGGACTCCCCCTCGTGACGGTGCGTCAGGAAAGGAAGTCGCGGGCGATCGCCTCGGCCGCGCGTTCCAGCAGGGGCCCGGCCTGCGCCATGCAGACGGCGGGGTCCGGTTCGAGATCCGTGAGGGCGTAGGCCCGGCTGATACCGGCCCGGACGAGGGCCTCCGGCGGCAGGGCGAGGCGTCCGCACACGGCGACGGTCTCCACTCCGGCGGTGCGCGACGCGGCGGCGACGCCCGCCGGAGCCTTGCCGTGCAGTGTCTGTTCGTCGAGCGAGCCCTCGCCGGTCACGACGAGCGTCGCGCGGGCCAGCGCGGGGGCGAAGCCCAGGACGTCGAGCATGACCTCGATGCCGGGCCTGAAGCGTGCGCCGAGCGCGACCAGCGCGCCGTAGCCGATCCCTCCGGCGGCGCCGGCTCCGGGCAGCTCCGCGGTCCCGGGTCCGAGCACGGAGGCGTAGTGGACGAGTGCGGCGTCGAGGACCGCGATGTCGTCCTCGGTGGCCCCCTTCTGGCGTCCGTAGACCTCGGGTGCGCCCTTGGGGCCGGTGAGCGGGTTGTCCACGTCGCTGGCCAGGATCAGGTCGACGTCCGCGAGCCGGGGGTCGAGCCCCGTCAGGTCGGCCTCGGCCAGCTCCGCGAGTGCGGCGCCACCCGCGGCCACGGGCTTGCCGTCGACGTCCAGGAACCGCGCCCCGAGCGCGGAGAGCATGCCCGCGCCACCGTCCGTCGTGGCGCTGCCGCCGACACCGAAGACGATCGTCCGGGCTCCCGCGTCGAGGGCGGCGGCCAGCAGTTCCCCGGAGCCGTACGTCGTCGCCGTGAGCGGGGCGAACTCCCCTGCGGGCAGGTGCTGGAGGCCGGAGGCCTCGGCCATCTCCACCACCGCGGTGGTGTCGCGCACCGCGTACGCCGCCGTGACCGGGGTCCCCAGCGGGCCGGTCACCCGCGCCTCCCGGCGCTCGAACCCGGCTGCCACCGCCGCGGCGACCGTGCCGTCCCCGCCGTCCGCGACGGGCAGGGTCTCCACCCTCGCCCCGGGTACCACGCGCCGCAGCCCGGCCGTCACCCGCTCCGCGACCTGCACGGCCGTCAGCGAGCCCTTGAACTTGTCCGCCGCCACGAGCACGTGGGGGGTCTCCATCACTGCTCCGTCCGTCACCTTGCATCCCTTGCTCTCGAACAGGCAGTCGCGCCGCCCCGACCCTATCGGGACCACCCCTGATCTGCCCATGGCTGTCCGAAACCACGTGCGGGGCCCCTACGCTGCCCCTGTGACCACCTCTGACTACGCCACCTACATCGCAGGACTCCCCCGCGTGCTGGCCGGGGCCGCCACCCTCTTCCGCGACGGGCGGGGGCGGGTCCTGCTCGTCGAGCCGAACTACCGGGAGGGCTGGGCGCTGCCCGGCGGGACCATCGAGTCGGGTGACGGCGAGAGTCCCCGGCAGGCCGCGCGCCGGGAGACGGCGGAGGAGATCGGCCTCGACCTCGCGCCGGGCCGGCTGCTCGCGGTCGACTGGACACGCGGTCCGGCACGTCCTCCGATCGTCGCCTACGTCTACGACGGCGGTGTCCTGGAGCAGGCGCAGTTCGACGCCATCCGGATCCAGGAGGACGAACTCCTCTCCTGGCGGCTGGTGGACCGCGCCGACCTCGCCGGACTCCTGCCGGGCCGGCTGGGGCCGCGTGTCGCCGCGGCGCTGGAGGCACTGGACTCCGGCGAGGGAACGGTCGAACTGGAGGACGGCGCACGGGTCCCGGCGTGAGGGGTCAGCCCTGGGGGTCCTGCGGCCTGGCGTCGGCCTCCCTCCGCGCGTCGTCCTGCGCGGCGGCCCGCGCGTCGTCCTGCGCGGCGGCCCGCGCCTCGGTGCGGTGTCCGCGCGCGATGTAGTCGCGTACGACCGCCTCCACGGCGTCCTGCGGACTGCCGACGCCCGCGAGCACCATGACTTCCACGACGAGTTCCGCGTCCAGACTGACGTTGACCTTGGCCATGGGCCGGACCTTATGGGGTGCCGGCGGAAATGTCATCGCGGCGGGACGGTCCCGTCCGTAGGCTCGGGCCATGACTCTCGTCGCCATCCTCAGCGGCGCCGGCGTCTCCACGGACTCCGGCATTCCCGACTACCGCGGTCCGCAGGGACTCTGGCGGAAGGATCCGGAGGCGGAGAAGCTCGTCACGTACGACTTCTACATGGCCGATCCGGACATCCGGCGCCGCTCCTGGCTGATGCGCCGCGACGCCGGGGCGTGGAACGCCGAACCGAACGCCGCCCATCGTGCGGTGGCCGCGCTCGAACGGTCGGGCACCCCGGTCCGGGTGATCACGCAGAACGTCGACGGACTGCACCAGCGGGCGGGGCTGTCCGCCCGTAAGGTCGTCGAACTCCACGGCACGGCACGCGAGGTGGTCTGCACCCGCTGCCACGCCCGGTCGGAGATGGAGGAGGCGCTGGCCCGGGTCGAGGCGGGGGAAGCGGACCCTCCCTGCTCGGTCTGCGGCGGCGTCCTGAAGCCGGCGACGGTGATGTTCGGCGAGCGCCTGGATCCCCGGGTGCTGGCGGAGGCGATGGCGATCGCCAAGGCGAGCGAGGTGTTCATCGCGGTGGGGACGACGCTCCAGGTGCAGCCCGCGGCCTCGCTGGCGGGTGTCGCGGTGGAACACGGGGCCCGGCTCGTCGTGATGAACGCGGAGCCGACGCCGTACGACGAGCTGGCCGAGGAGACGGTCCGCGAGCCCATCGGGACGGCGCTGCCCGCACTGCTGGCACGGCTGTCCTGACGCGGTCGGGCGGAGCGGAACGCGCCGGCCCGGGGCTCTAGGACTCCTTCTCCTCCAGTCCGGCCCGGATACGGCGGGACGGGCTGAAGGCGTACAGGTCCAGGATCTCCGGCGGGTCCACGATGCCGGGCCCTCCCTGCCCGGCCCACGTGGCGATGTCGGCGACGGCCTGCGGATCGTTGACCAGCCCGAGCCAGACGGGACGGCCGCCGGCGCGGCGGCCCTCGGCCGAGGGCTGCACGACGACGACGTTGCCGTGCTCGCAGGCGTCCAGGCACTCCACCGCCCGCACGGTGGCGGCGCCGTCCAGCGCGCCGCGCAGCTGCGCGAGCTGTCCGGCGTGGTCCACGCCCGGGATCTTCGGGGTGCCGCAGCAGCAGCCCCGGCAGACACTCACCGTGGGCCGGGACGGCCCCGTTCCGGCGGCCTTGCGGGGGCGGCGGCTCATGCGGGGGCACTCCCGGGGACGGTGCGGACGATCACCCCAGGACTGTACCGACCCTCTCAGCCGCAGGTCCGATGGGGTATCGTTGACGGCTGCGAAGGGGAGTAGCCCCGCAAACCGGTCGTCGACACACTGGAGCCCCCGGGTTCCCGGTGGCCGGGCTCGTAGATCCTTACGGGTGGGCGAGACCTTCGGTCAGGTATGACACGCCCGCGCCCTGCGGGCGCCGCCGTCATGCCGGGCCGAGTGGTCCTCCGTAGGAGCCCGAGTGGCGCTTCGCGAAAGGCCCCGGGGCCCGGCTCACACAGAAAGCCACCCGGAATGCATCTCGACCTCCTGGCGATCCTCACCGCCTTCGGCCTGATCTTCCTCGCGGAGCTCCCCGACAAGACGATGTTCGCCTCACTGGCCATGGGCACCCGTATGCGGCCGCTCTACGTCTGGTTCGGCACCTCGTCCGCGTTCATCGTGCACGTCGCCATCGCCGTCGGAGCGGGTGGGCTGATCGGCCTGCTGCCCGACTGGATCGTCAAGCTGGTCTCGGCCGCCCTCTTCGCGTTCGGCGCGTTCATGCTGCTGCGCAGCGGTTCGGGTGACGAGGAGGAGGACGAGGAGGTCAAGACCGTCACGGGGTTCTGGCCTGTCTACTCGACGGCCTTCATGGCGGTGTTCATCAGCGAGTGGGGCGACCTGACCCAGATCACCACCGCGAACCTCGCCGCGAGCAACGGTGCCTGGTCCACGGCCATCGGCTCGGCCGTCGCCCTGATGTCGGTGTCCGCGCTGGCGCTGCTCGCCGGCCGGTTCATCGCCAAGCGGGTGCCGCTGAAGACCGTGCAGCGCATCGGGGGTCTGTGCATGCTCGGTCTGGCGATCTGGTCGGTCGTCGAGATCTTCGTGGGCTGAGCCGTGCGGGCCGGGCAGGGTGCCCGGCCCGGCGGGCCGCACGGAGAACCCGGCCACCGGCGTCCGGAGGAGCGGGGACCCGGCCACCGACGGTCAGAACAGGGCGGGCACCTCGTCCTCGGCGCCCCGCTCGAAGGCGAGCAGGCGTTGCTTGCGGTCCAGGCCACCGCCGTACCCGGTCAGGCTCCCCGTGGCCCCGACGACGCGATGGCAGGGGACGATGATCCCGACCGGGTTCCTGCCGTTGGCGAGGCCCACCGCGCGGGAGGCGCCCGGTTTGCCGAGGTTCTCGGCGAGCTCGCCGTAGGAGCGGGTCTCGCCGTACGGAATGCGCACGAGTTCGGCCCAGACGCTCCGCTGGAACGGGGTGCCGGCCAGGGACAGCGGCAGGTCGAACTCGGTCAGCTCCCCCGCGAAGTAGGCGTCGAGCTGGCGGACGGTCTCGGTGAAGGGCCGCGCGTCGGGTACACCGAAGGTCTCCTCGGCCGGCCGGTGCCGCTGCGCCGTCATGTACAGCCCGGACAGCACGCCGTCGGTCGCCACCAGGGTGAGCGCCCCGTACGGGCTGTCGACGACGGTGTGCCGTCTGGTCGTCGTGGGTGCGTGGGTCGTGGGTGCGGTGCTCATGGTTCGTCCTCACGCCCTCAGGCGGGCAGATGGTTGATGGGATGGTCGTCGACGGTCCACAGGTACTGCACGGCGTACGCCCGCCAGGGGCGCCACCGATCGGCGCGCGCGGTGAGGGCCGCGGGGGTCGCCGGAAGGCCGAGCTGTTCGGCCGCCCTGCGGATCCCGAGGTCGGTGGGGAGGAAGGCGTCCGGGTCCCCGAGGGCGCGCATGGCGACGACCTCGACGGTCCAGGGGCCGAATCCGGGCAGTGCGGCCAGTTCCGTGCGTACGTCCGTCCAGTCGGCGCCCTCCTCCAGCCGCAGGGATCCGTCCGCGAGCGCGGCCACGAGCGTGGTGAGGGTGGTGCGGCGGCTGCGCGGGAGGGCCAGCGCCTCCGGGTCTAGGCCGGCCAGCGCCTCGGAGGTCGGGAAGAGGTGGGTCAGACCGCCTTCGGGGTCCTCCACCGGGATCCCGTGAGCACGCACCAGCCGGGCCGCGTGGGTACGGGCAGCGGCTGTGGAGACCTGCTGCCCGAGCACCGCGCGTACGGCGAACTCCGCCGGGTCGACCGTGCGCGGCACCCTGCGTCCCGGTCCTTCGTCGACCAGCGGCGCGAGCAGCGGATCGGAGCGCAGCTGCTCGTCCACGGCGACCGGGTCGGCGTCCAGGTCCAGGAGTCTGCGGCAGCGGCTGATGGCCTGGGTGAGGTCACGGGGGTCGGTCAGGGAGAGCCGGCAGTCGATGTGGCCGGACTGGGGGGTGAGGGCCACGATGCCGTGTCCGTGCGGGAGGGTGAGGGTGCGGCGGTAGGCGCCGTCACGCCATTCCTCGACCCCGGGCACCGCGGTCGCGGCGAGGTGCCCGAAGAGGTTTCCGGGGGTGAGCGGGGCGCGGTACGGCAGCCGCAGGGAGATGGCCCCGGAGGTCCCCGGTGTCCGGCCTCCTCGTGCCGCGCGGCTCCGCAGTTCGCCGGGAGCGAGGGCGAAGACCTCCCGCACGGTGTCGTTGAACGTGCGGATCGACGAGAACCCGGCGGCGAAGGCGACCTCGGCCATGGGGAGTTCCGTGGTCTCGATGAGGACCCGGGCGGTCTGGGCGCGCTGGGACCTGGCCAGCGCGAGCGGTCCGGCGCCGAGCTCGGCGAGGAGCTGTCGCTCGACCTGCCGGGCGGAGTAGCCGAGCCGGGCGGCGAGCCCCGGCACACCTTCGCGGTCGACGACCCCGTCCTGGATCAGGCGCATGGCCCGGGCGACGGAGTCGGCGCGGGCGTTCCACTCCGGGGAGCCGGGGCTGGTGTCGGGCCTGCACCGCTTGCAGGCGCGGAATCCCGCCTGCTGGCAGGCGGCGGCGCTGGGGTAGAAGGTCATGTTGGCGGCCTTGGGCGGCACGACCGGGCAGCTGGGCCTGCAGTAGATCCGGGTGGTCAGGACCGCGGTGAAGAACCAGCCGTCGAAGCGGGCGTCCTTCGAACGGACGGCCCGCACGCAGCGCTCGGTGTCGTTGTGCATGGTCCAAGCATCGGGCACCGGGAGGTCCGGCGGCTGGCGGAAATCCGACATGGACCTCGCGCGGACCTCCGGCTCGCGTGCGCGTACGCCCTTCACTCGTGTGTACGGCCACGCGGGCGCCGAGAGCCTCATCTTGTTCACATCGATGAACTGGCATCACGTACCTAGGCATTGACGCGCTCACGACAGTGACTCTACGGTCGGAGAAAGCGCTTTCCCCCCACTCGGTGCGGTGCCGGCCTGCTCGCTCGTTCAGACACCCGAACGGACGGGTTGGCGCACCGGCCCCCGACAGGAAGAGCCACCCCCATGCTGAAGAAGCCAGTCATCGCGTGCGTCGGCCTGCTGGCCGGATCGCTCCTCGCCCTGCCCGGCACCATGGCCCTGGCCACCCCCACCGGCCCCGGCTCCGTGGCTGCGGACGCCCTGTACGTGGCACCGTCCGGCAGCGACGGCGCGGCCGGTACGCAGTCCGACCCGACGACCCTCTCCTCGGCGATCGACCGTGTGTCCCCGGGCGGGACGATCTACCTGCGCGGCGGGACGTACGCGTACTCCGAGACGGTCACCATCCCGCCGGGCAACGACGGCACCCCGGCAGCCCGCACGACGCTCGCCGCCTATCCGGACGAGACCCCGGTCCTGGACTTCGCCGCCATGAGTGAGGACCCGGCGAACCGGGGCCTGGCGGTGAACGGCGCCTACTGGCACGTGGACGGCGTCGTCGTCCAGCACGCGGGCGACAACGGGATCTTCGTCGGTGGCAGCAACAACGTCATCGAGCACGTCGTGACGCGCTTCAACCACGACTCGGGCCTGCAGATCTCGCGGATCGCCTCCGACACACCCGACGACGAGTGGCCGGCGAACAACCTCGTCCTGAGTTCGGAATCGCACGACAACGCGGACTCCGACGGCGAGGACGCGGACGGCTTCGCCGCGAAGCTCACGTCAGGCCCCGGGAACGTCTTCCGGTACACCGTGTCCCACAACAACATCGACGACGGCTGGGATCTCTACACCAAGTCGGAGACGGGCCCCATCGGGCCGGTGACCATCGAGGACTCCCTCTCCTACGACAACGGCACCCTCTCCGACGGGACCGTGAACTCCGACGGCGACCGCAACGGCTACAAGCTCGGCGGCGACGGCATCGAGGTCGACCACATCGTCAGGCGCAACATCGCCTACAGCAACGGCCACCACGGATTCACCTACAACAGCAACCCCGGCTCCATGACGGTGTCGGACAACGTCGGTATCGACAACGCCGAGCGCAACTTCTCCTTCGACAAGGGCACTTCGGTGTTCCGGGGCAACGTCTCCTGCCGCGCCGACGACGGTTCCAACGACAAGACCGTGGGTGACGCGGACAGTTCCAACCAGTTCTGGACCGGCTCCGACGGACCGGCGTGCTCCGCGTACTCCGGCGCGATGGACTGGTCCTTCGCCGGCGACGGCTCGCTCGTCGTCACCTTCGGCGGCAGCAGGGTGACGCCGTAGCCGTACGGAGTGAGTCCGTGGTCACCGCGTCCCCGTCGGTCCCTCCGCCCCGGCCGGGCGGACCGGCGGGGGCCCGGCGCCCCCCTCGCGACAGGACGGTGAGGTTTCGGTCACCCCCACGCAATGAAACATGCCGGAAACGCGACGGCGTCCTGCGTGAAACGCACACCCGCGAGTCTCTCCGGGCCGGACCCCACGCCGCCCCGAGGAGGGACCCCCTCTTGACCCCCGTGACCCTGGCCTCGGCAGGCCTCGACACAGGCGACACCGCCTGGCTCCTGGCCGCCACCGCTCTCGTCCTGCTGATGACGCCGGGCCTCGCCCTGTTCTACGGCGGCATGGTCCGCACCAAGAGCGTCCTGAACATGCTGATGATGAGCTTCGTGTCCATCGCGCTGGTCACGGTCGTCTGGCTGGTCGCCGGCTACTCGCTGGCGTTCGGCGACGACGCGTTCGCGGGGCTGATCGGCGGACTCGGCCATGCCGGCATGGTCGGCATCGGTCCCGACGATCTCACCGGCAGCGTACCCACGCTGCTGTTCACCACGTTCCAGCTCACGTTCGCGATCCTCACGGCCGCGCTGATCAGTGGGGCGATCGCGGACCGCATGAAGTTCGCGGCGTGGCTGGTCCTCGTACCGGTGTGGACCCTTCTCGTATACGTTCCCGTCGCCCACTGGGTCTGGGGCCCCGGCGGGTGGATCAAGGATTCGCTCGGCGCCCTGGACTTCGCCGGCGGACTCGTCGTGGAGATCACCTGCGGAGCCTCGGGCCTGGCCCTCGCCCTCGTGATCGGGCCCCGGATCGGCTTCAAGAAGGACGCGATGCGTCCGCACAACCTGCCGATGGTGATGCTCGGCGCGGGTCTGCTGTGGTTCGGCTGGCTCGGGTTCAACGGCGGTTCGGCGCTCGGCGCCAACGGTCTGGCCGCCGCTTCCGTCCTCAACACCCTCGTCGCGGGCTGCACCGGGCTGCTCGGCTGGCTCTTCGTCGAGCAGCGGCGCGACGGGCACCCGACCACCTTCGGCGCGGCGTCCGGCGTCGTCGCAGGCCTGGTGGCGATCACCCCCGCCTGCGGGACCGTGGGCGTGCTCGGCGCCGCGGTCGTCGGACTCGCGGCAGGTGTCGTGTGCTCGTACGCGGTCGCCTGGAAGTTCCGCTTCGACTACGACGACTCCCTGGACGTCGTCGGTGTGCACTTCGTGGGAGGCGTCGTGGGCACCCTGCTCATCGGGCTGTTCGCGACGTCCACGATGACCGGCGGCACGGACGGTCTGTTCTACGGCGGCGGAGCGGGCCAACTCGCCCGGCAGACCGGCGCGGTGCTCGCCGTGGCCGCGTACACCTTCCTGATGACCTACGGGATCGGCAAGGTGATCGACCGGATGATGGGCGTGCGGGCCTCCGAGGAGGAGGAGCTCACGGGCCTCGACCAGACGGTCCACGCGGAGAGCGCCTACGATCACGGCGGCCTGGGTCATGCCACCGCGCAGACGCCGGGTCATTCCGTACTTCGCCTCCAGGACAGGAGCACCGCCCCATGAAGCTCATCACCGCGGTCGTGAAGCCGCACCGCCTCGACGAGGTGAAGACCGCGCTGCAGGAACTCGGCGTGAACGGGATGACCGTCACGGAGGCCAGCGGGTACGGGCGCCAGCACGGCCACACCGAGGTTTACCGGGGCGCCGAGTACCGGGTGGACCTGGTCCCCAAGATCCGTATGGAGGTGCTGGTCGAGGACGCGGACGCGGAGGCGGTCCTGGACGCGGTGGTCCGCGCCGCCCGCACCGGCAAGATCGGCGACGGCAAGGTGTGGGCGGTGCCGGTGGAGACCGTTGTCCGGGTCCGGACGGGCGAGCGGGGGCCGGACGCCCTGTAGGACCGCCCGCACGACGGAGCCCGGGTTCTCCGCGGGCTCCGCGGTCTGCGAGGCTGTCGCGGTGGCCGGTCCCGTCCACCACGAGTCCCACGGCGGGCGTGGCACCGCCGGGTTCGGAGGCCCCGCCGTGCTTTTCGACATCACTCGCGGCGGACTCGCCGGCGTCTTCGGCGAGGACCGGCTGGTGACCCTGCCGGCGACCGCCTTTCCGCCCGCCGCCGCCGGCACCGAGGGCGCCCGTCTCCTGCAGGCCGTCGGGGTCCCCGCAGGGACGCTCTGGCTGCGTGAGCACGACACCGGAGGGCTGCCGCTCGTCGGGGACGTCATCCATGTCGAGGACGTCGAGGACGCCCCCGAGGGTGCGGGCGCATGGCCCGTCATCGGCTGGCTGCTCAACGCCCATCTGGCCCTCGACCCCGGTTCCGGCGCGGTCCACGCCTTCGACCCCGACGAGGAGGCCGTCCAGCAGCTCCACGCGGACGTGTCCTCCCTCGTCCAGGTCGGTCTCCTGTTCCAGCGCCTGCTGGAGGAGTTCAGCTTCGACGACGACAGCGACGAGGAGGCCGGCTTCGAACGCCTGGACCGCGAGGTCGAGCGTGTCCGTCGGGAGACGAGCGCCGTCGACCCGCTCCCCTTCCAGGACGACGAGACCGTCTGGTCGGTGATCGGCGACGAGATCGCCGCGGGGCAGCACTTCAGGGGCGACAGCCCGGGAGCGCGTTCGCTCCGAGCGCGTTCGCTCCGGGGATGACCGCCGACCGGGTCTACGTGGCACCCCCGGTGCGCGCACGGTTGCCCGGCGTTCCCTGACCGTGGGCAGGGGCGCACATCACCGGCGGCGGATCCGTCGCAGTCGTGTCCGGGGGACCGTCGCGAGACCACCGGGGCACCACTCTCCCGGCATTCCACGGGTACCGCCGTCCGGATCGGCTACCGTCCTGAACATGACGACTGCCATGACCAGGACGGTCGATGACCCGAAGGCGGGGAGCCTGCTGCGGGGCTGGCGCAAGCTGCGCGGGCTGAGCCAGCTCGAACTGGCCCTGCGGGCCGACAGTTCCGCACGCCACATCAGCTTCATCGAGACCGGCAGGTCCACGCCGAGCCGTTCCATGGTGCTGCACCTGGCCGAGCACCTCGACGTCCCCGTGCGCGAGCGCAACGCGCTCCTCATGGCGGCGGGTCACGCCCCCTCGTACCCGGAGACGTCCCTGACCGCCCCGGAGATGACGACGCTCCGCGCCGGCCTGGATCAGCTGCTGACGGCCTACGAGCCCTTCCCCGCCCTGGTGATGAACGGGATGTACGACGTGGTGGCCGCCAACAAGGGCGTCGGAATGCTGCTCGACGGGGTGGCCGGTCACCTGCTGCGGCCCCCCTTGAACGCCATGCGCCTGACCCTGCACCCGGAGGGCCTGGCCCCGCGGATCCGCAATCTGGGCGAGTGGCGCGCCCATCTGCTGGAACGGATGGACCGGCAGGCCACGTTGCGCTCCTCGGACGCGCTGCGCGGCCTGTACAAGGAGGTAGCCGCCTATCCGGCGCCCGCCGACGACCCCCGCACCGGCCCGGACGGGCGACCGGAAGCCCGAACGCACTTGCAGGAAGCGGCTGTTCACCCCTTCGCCCTACCGCTCCGCATCGAGGCAGGGGGGCGGGTGCTGTCGTTCGTCTCGACGGCCACGACGTTCAACACCCCGATGGACGTGACCGTCTCCGAGCTGGCCGTCGAGACGTTCCTGCCCGCCGACCCGGAGACGGCCGCCGCGCTCCGGGCGGCGCACTGAGGGGAGGGCTCACGCCTCCGGCAGGCGGTCCAGGAAGCCCGCGACGCTGCTGATACGGCCGTCCTCGGCGAGCGTGATCACGTCGAAGCCGGCCGCGGGAGAGGATCCGTCGGCGGTGGATACCAGGTCCCAGGTGAAGCGCACGAGGTCGTGGTGCGCGTCCGGCGTGCCGGTGAGCTGGAACCTGAATCCGGGGAACTGCTGGTGGGCGCCGGTGATCGCCGCCGTGATCCCGTCGTGGCCCCTGGCCTCGACCAGCGGGTCGGTGTAGGTGCCGTCCTCGCTGAACGCCGAGGCGACCGCCTTGACGAGATCCTCGGGGGTGGCGGCGTTCCAGGCGGCGAAGTAGCGCTCGACCGCGTCCTGGTGGAGAGTCACGGCGGTGTCCTTTCGTCGGTACGGGCGCACCCGGGCGGGGCGTCCCCGCAGGGCGGCGCTCCGCGCCTCCTCGGCGCGAGGCCCGGCCGGACGACGGCGGTCCGTCGGCCGCTCGTCGCCCTGCCCTGCACACCGGCAGCGTGCCGCACGGCTCCCAGGGGGTCGATTACCACTGAGGTAATCCCGCGCTTCGCACCGAGCCACGCCCGGGTCCGCCGCAGCGGCGGAAGCCGGGCGCCCGCCCGGTCAGTCGCTCGCCGCGCCCGGGTCCAGGGCGTACAGGCGCGGCAGGTTGACCACGATCGCCTCCTGGGTGCTGCGGGCGATGACGACCACGGCCTCCTCGTCCGGGTCCGGGTTCTCCTCGCGGTGCGGGACGAACGGCGGCACGAAGACGTAGTCGCCCGGTGAGGTCCGCAGCCGCACCTCCTGCGGCTCGTCCCCCGAGTCGTCGACGAAGAGGCCCGGTACGTCCCCTCCGTGGCCGCGGAGATCGTCACCTTCCTGGAGACCCTGCGCGACGGACTGGTGCCGGTGGTCACGGCCGGTCCGAGCGCGTGGTGAGCACTCCCGGCGCCGGCGGCCTCCGGCACCGCCGCCCTTCCTGACCGCAGAGACCCGTAGAGAGAGGTCCACCATGGCAAAGATCCTGTCCGTCTCCGGCAGCCCCTCCGCCACCTCCCGCACCGCACGTCTCCTGCGCCACCTGGACGACCGGCTCCGGCAGCACGGTCACGACGTGACGCCCCTGGACGTGCGCACCCTTCCCGCAGACGCGCTGTTCGGCGCCGACTTCGGGCATCCGGCCGTCGTCGAGGCCACGGCGCTCTTCGGCGACGCGGACGGCGTGGTCATCGGCACGCCCGTCTACAAGGCCGCGTACTCGGGGCTGCTGAAGACACTGCTGGATCTCCTCCCGCAGTACGCGCTGACCGGCAAGACCGTGCTCCCGCTGGCCCCCGGGGGCAGCACCGCGCACGTGCTGGCGATCGACTACGCGCTGCGTCCGGTTCTGAGCTCCATGGGCGCGGCGCACATCGTGCCGGGCTGGTTCACGCTCGACAAGGACATCACCACCGGCGACGACGGCACGCTGGCCGTCGCCCCCGGCACGGCCGAGGCCCTCGCCCATGTCACGGACACCTTCTCCCGGGTGCTGGGCGGGCGTACGGCGGTGCTGGCCGCGACGGGCTGAGCGCTCACGCCCCCCGCAGGCGCCGCCACACCGCCTTGGCCGCGTGGTGCCCGGACATGCCGTGCACACCGGGGCCGGGCGGGGTGGCCGACGAGCAGAGGAAGACCGCGGGGTGCGCGGTGGCGTAGGGCACGCGGGCGAGCCGGGGCCGGATCACGGTCTGGAGCCCGGCGAACGCGCCGGTGGCGATGTCACCGCCGACGTAGTTGGCGTTGCGCACCGCGAGCCGGGGCGGTCCGGCGACCGCCCGTGCCAGGACCAGGTCGCGGAACCCGGGCGCGAAGCGCTCCAGCTGGCGCTCGACGACCTCGGTGGCGTCGCCCTCCCAGCCGGCCGGGACGTGCCCGTACGCCCAGAAGACGTGGCGTCCTTCGGGGGCGCGTCCCGGGTCGACGAGGCTGGGCTGCGCGGTGATCAGGAACGGGACACTCGGGTCGCGCCCGGCCACGGCCGCGCGCAGGGCCGCGTCGATCTCGGTGGCCGAGGGGCCGACGTGGACGGTCCCGGCCCGCCGGGCCTCCTCGGAGGTCCAGGGCACGGGGCCCGAGAGGGCGTAATCGATCTTGAAGCAGGAGGGACCGTAGCGGTAGTGGTCGTACGCGCCGCCGAGACCCGCGATCCGGGCGAGCGCCGTGGGCGAGGTGTCGAAGACGTAGGCGCGGGCGGGCGGGAGTTCGTCGAGGCGCTTGACCTCGATGCCCGTGCGGATGGTGCCGCCCTGCTCGCGCAGGAACGACGCGAGGGCGTCGGAGATCGCCTGTGAGCCGCCACGCGGCACCGGCCAGCCGTTCTCGTGCGCGGCGAGCGCGAAGAGGAGGGCGATCCCTCCGGTGGCGAAGCCGCTGGTGGGCGCGATGGCGTGGGCGGCGAGGCCGGCGATCAAGCCGCGCGCCTTCTCCCCCCGGAAACGACGGGAGAGCAGCGCGGCGGGCTGTATCGCGTCCAGCCCGAAACGGGCCCAGCGGTAGGGGTCCCGGGGCAGGCCGTCCCACGGAGTGCGCAGGAAGTCCTCGGCGAGGGTGTCCCAGTGGCCGGTGAAGGGCGAGACCAGTCTGCGGTAGGCGCCCGCGTCCTGGGGGCCCAGCGACATGGCGCTCTCCCCGACGGACCGGGTGAGCACGGCGGCGGTGCCGTCCGGGAAGGGGTGGGCGAGGGACAGCTGCGGCTGGAGCCATTCGAGGCCGTACCGCGCGAGCGGCATCGCCCTGAAGGCGGGGGATCCGACGGCCAGTGGGTGCACGGCGGAACACGGGTCGTGGCGGAAGCCCGGCAGGGTCAGTTCCTCGGTGCGCGCGCCGCCGCCGACGGTCTCCCCCGCCTCGAACAACTCCACGGCGAAGCCGCGGCGGGCCAGTTCGACCGCGGCGGTCAGCCCGTTGGGGCCCGCACCCACGACGACTGCATCCAGCATCGATGGCACCTTCGGACTCCTTTGTCAGCCGGTGGCCGGGGGACCCAGGATATTCGGGGGCGGGGACGACGGACCCCCGGGTAGCCTCTCGCACGATGAACGACGCGTGCGCACCCTCTCCCCTCGTCCGCGCGATGGCTTCCCGACTGGCCCGGTCGCCCTCGGTCGAGGCCGTCGTCCTGGGCGGGAGCAGGGCCCGCGGCACGCACCGCCCCGACTCCGACTGGGATCTGGGCGTCTACTACCGGGGCACCCCGGACCTGGCCGCCCTCACCGCCCTGGCGTCCGAGGCCCAGGGGGCGCCGGCCGAGGTCGCGGGGCCGGGGGGCTGGGGCCCCTGGGTGAACGGCGGGGCGTGGCTGACCGTGGACGGTGTCGCCGTCGACTGGATCCTGCGCGACCTGGACCGGGTGGAGTCGGTGTGGTCGGACTGCCGGGCCGGCCGCTTCGAGGTGGGGACGCAGCCCGGCCACCCGTTGGGCTTCTGGTCGCCCTGCTACGTGGGAGAGGTCGCGCTGGGCCAGGTGCTCGACGACCCGCGGGGAGAGCTGACCGCCCTTCAGGAGGCGGTGCGCACCTATCCCGAACCGCTGCGCCGCGCTCTGACCGGGGCGGTGTGGGAGGCGGACTTCTCCGTGGCCTCCGCGCGCAAGTCGGCGCCGTCCGGGGACACGCTCCATGTGGCGCTCTGCCTGTCGAAGGCCTTCGGGATCCTCGCCCAGGTCCTGCACGCCCACCACCGCGTCTGGTGCCTGAACGAGAAGGGCGCGCTCGCTGCCGCCGCAGCCCTGCCGGACGCCCCGTCGGACTTCGCGGACCGGGTGTCGGCGGCCCTGCGCGGCCTGGACGCCGAGGCGGTGGAGGCGGCGGCGGATGTCGTACGCGAGGTGCGGGCCGTACTGGACGACGCCTCCTGACGGTACGACGGGGGCGTACGCCCGTCCGGGGCGGACGTCACCGCACGCCGCCACCGCACGGCGTCACCGCACCGCCATGAAGGCGGACGCCTTTCGGTACAGGGCGATCAGGGCGGCACCGTCGCCGGCGCCCCGTGCGATCCACTCGTCCAGCGCGGCCCGGAAGACGGTGAGGGCGGTCGCGACCGTCACACGGGTCCGCAGCAGGTCCTCGGGACGGGCACCGTCGTGCTCGGAGAGGCGCCGCACGACCAGGTCCACGCACTCGGCGTCGTAGTGCTGCGCGATGCGGCGCAGGGCCGGGTCGTGGGAAGTGAGGCGTCGCACACGCAGCATCCGCACCATCCACGCCTCCCCGCACGACTCGGCCAGCAGGTGGGCGATGGCGTCCTCGACGGCGACGGGTGTGAGGGGCCCGCCCGAGGCGCGCTCGCAGAGCGCGTCGCCGATGAGTTCGTCGAACCGCTTCGCGCTCCTGAAGGCCGCTTCCTCCTTGTTCACCCCGTAGCGGTAGAAGGTCCGGGCCGAGACGTCCGCCCCTGCGGCGATGTCGTCGCAGGTCGTCGCCTCATAGCCGGCTTCCTCGAAGAGGTCGATCGCCGCTGCCTCGATCTCCGCCTCGGTGGCCTGTCGTCGCCTGTCTCGAAGTGTGGACACACGAAGTATTCTACCGCCGCCATTCTGGCAGTCGACTGCCATTATGCTGGGTACTGCCATATGGTCATCGCTGTGCCATTGATGCCCGGGTGAGGCCGCTCACCCTTGCCCGACCTGGCGAGACCTGAACCCGATTCATGCGAACCGAAGCGAAAGAGGCGTGCTGTGACGACGGACGAACAGCGACAGGAACTGCTGGACCTGCGGTACGGCAAGGGCAACGGCCCGGACAAGATCCTGTGGAACGAACAGATCGAAGGGCTCCTCCGGCACCGGTCCGTACGCGCCTACCTGCCCGACCCGCTGCCCGAGGGTGCGGTCGAGACGCTGGTCGCGGCGGCCCAGTCGGCGTCGACGTCCTCGAACCTCCACCAGTGGAGCGTGGTGGCGGTCAGCGATCCCGAGCTGAAGGCACGGATCGCCGAGACGACACGGATGCACTCGATCGGCATGGGCAACCCGTACATCAACGAGGCGCCGGTCTTCCTGCTCTGGATAGCGGATCTCTCACGCAGCCACGCGATCACCACCGAGGCCGGCGGCAGGGCGGAGGTCCTCGAACACCTCGACGCCTTCCTCACGTCGTCCCTGGACGCGGCACTCGCCGCCCAGAACGCCGCGGTCGCCGCGGAGTCGCTCGGCCTGGGGACGGTGTACATCGGCGCCAGCCGCAACCGGGCCGAGGAGCTCGCCGAGCTGATCGACCTGCCGCCGTTCAGCTTCGTCGCGTTCGGCCTCGTCGTGGGCCGGCCCGACCCCGAGCGCCCCACCCTGGTGCGGCCGCGCCCCTCCCAGGACATGGTGCTGCACCACGACCGCTACGGGACGGGCGCGTGGAAGAGCGCGGCCGAGGTCTACGAGACCGTGTTCCAGCAGTGGCGCGAGGACTCCGGGATGAGGGAGAAGACCTGGAAGGACGCGGTCGCCTTCTCCTCCGGCGACGTGGCCGTCATGGACGGCCGGGAGAACCTGCGGGCGACCGTCCAGGAACGCGGCTTCGAGCTCAGGTAGCAGGCGGCCGTCGTCCTCGCGGACGTGCGGCGGCGGCCCCTGGCCCGGCTCAGCTCTCGAGCCAGGCCAGGGAGGCCACCACCAGGGCGCTGACGCCGGTGTCGAGGGTCGGCTGCACGACGGGGGCGAAGGTGGCGCTGTGGTTGACGGGGATGTCCTGGGAGACGGTCCCCTTCCTTTCGGCTTCGGCGTAGCGTTCCGGATCGATCCCGCCGATCGCCCAGTAGGTGAACGGCACTCCGAACGCCTGCGGGATCTCGCTCATGTCCTCGCTGGCGGTCTGCAGTTCGACGGTGTGCGCGTCGTCGCCGAAGTACGCGGTGAACGCCTCCCCGACGCGCCGGGTCGGTTCCTCGTCGTTGACGGTGGGAGGGAAGGACGAGATCCGCTCGATCTCGGGCTCCTCGGGTGAGCGCGACGCCTGGCACTCGGCTTCGACGATCCGCTCGATCGCGTCCAGGACCTGGGTGCGCGTGACGTCGTCGTAGGTGCGGACGTTGAGCTCGATGACGGCCCGGTCGGGGATCACGTTGGGGCCGCTGCCCGCGTGGATGCTGCCCACCGTCAGGACCGCGGGGGTGGTGGCGGCCAGTTCCCGGGATACGACGGTCTGCAGGCGCACGACGATCGTCGCGGCCAGCACCACGGGGTCGACCGCGGACTGGGGCATGGACCCGTGCGCACCGCGACCGTGGACGGTGATCCGCAGGCTGTCCGCGGCGGAGAGGAAGGATCCCGGACGTGTGCCGACGTAGCCCGCGGGATAGGGCAGGACGTGCTGCGCGAGCACGACGTCGGGGCGTGGCGCCTTGTCGGTGAGGCCGTCCCCGATCATGGCCTCGGCACCGTCGCCGTTCTCCTCCGACGGCTGGAAGAGCGCCACGAAGGTGCCGTGCCAGGCGTCCCGGTGGTCAGCCAGTAGCTGGGCGCAGCCGATCAGACAGGTCACGTGCACGTCGTGTCCGCAGGCGTGCATGACCGGTTGTTCGTCGCCGTTGCGGTCGGTGGCCGTCGCGGTGGAGGCATAGGGAAGGCCGGTCCGTTCGCGCACCGGCAAGGCGTCCATGTCCGCCCGGGCCATGACGACCGGGCCGGTCCCGTTCACCAGCACGCCGAGGACGCCGGTGCCGCCGATCCCTTCGGTGACGTCGTAACCGGCGTCCCGCAGGGCGTCGGCGGCCTTCTTCGCCGTGCGGTCCTCGCCGAGGCCGAGTTCGGGGTGCCGGTGCAGGTCCCGGTAGAGGTCCTCGAGGCTGGAGCGGATGCTGCCGAGGCCGTCCAGTACGGTCCGCGCGGGGTCGGCCACGGCACTCTCCTCGCAGGCGTGGTGGGGACGGTCCGTCGGGGTCCGAGCCACGCCGGAGCTCCGGGCACCCGAGGTCCGAGCCTAGTCACGGCCCCGCACCCGGCCACCCGGCCGGAGCCGGGAGGCCCTGGGAGGGGGTGCAGCGGAGTCACGTCGCCCGTGCGGCGGAAGGGCCACCTCACCGGTGCGCGACGGACCGCTCCCGATGGGCCGGGCGGACGAACCCGTGGGACCGGCTCACCCGCCGGCTTCGTCCGGCCCTCCGCGCCCGCGGGTCTCGGGAGGTTCCGGCGCGTTGAGACCGTAACGCAGGCCGAGCACGCGGATCAGGAAGCACAGGGTTGCCGCTCCCAGGGCGGCCGGCAGGCCGTACACCCCCGTCTCGACCGCGGCGACGGTCACCGCGGCGCCCACCAGCGCCGGGATGGCGTACAGACCGGTGCTCAGCACCGTCGGAATCCGGCGGACGAGCACGTCCCGGATCGTTCCCCCGCCCACGGCGGTGATGACTCCCAGCAGGACCGCGGGCGCGAATCCGAGCCCGGAGTCCAGGGCCGTGCTCGCACCGATGACCGCGAAGGCACTCAGACCGACGGCGTCGAGCACGATGATCGGCGTCTCGATCCGGCGCAGGTGCCTGCTGAGGGTGAAAGCGAGCAGTCCGCCGACGGCGGCCAGGGTGTAGTAGCGCCAGTCCAGGAGCGTCGCCGGTGGCAGCGAATCGATCAGGACGTCACGGATGAAGCCGCCGCCCAGCGCGGTGATCATTCCGAGGACGACCACACCGACCACGTCCAGCCGTGCGGCACGCACCGCTGTCAGCGCCCCGTTCAGCCCGAACGCGAACGTACCGGCGAGATCCAGGGCGAGCAACGGAGCGGGTTCGGAACTCATACCTGCCTGCATACCGCGCGCGGCCGCGGCCGTCGCGGCGGGAAGGCTCCGGCTCAGCCCTGACGGCCGGCCCGCAGCGCGTCGAGGATCCGCCCGGCGGTCGCCTCGTCCCTGGCGGCGGTGAAGGGCAGGTCGTTCCCGCCGGTGATACGGAACGGGGCGCCGGAGAGCGTCGACTGGGTCCCGCCCGCCTCGGTGACGAGGAGCAGCCCCGCCGCGTGGTCCCAGGCGAACTCCCAGTTGAAGGCCACAGCGTCCTGCGCCCCGCAGGCGACGGCGAGGTACTCCAGGCCGGCCGATCCGCAGGCCCGGGCGTCGATGCCCTCGGTGCGCAGGCCGAGCAGGGCACGCTTCTGGGCGTCGGAGGTGTAGTCGGGGTGGGACATGGCCACCTTGAGCGCGGCGCCGGGGGCGGGCGAACCGCTGTGCAGGGCCGTGCCGTTGAGCGTGGCACCCCGGCCCCGCACGGCGACGGCGATCTCGTCGAGGACGGGTGCGTACGTCCACGAGGCGTACACCTCGCCGTGCCGGGCGAGGGCCACCAGGGTGCAGAAGCCGGGTTCGCCGCGGACGAACTGGCGGGTGCCGTCGACCGGGTCGACGATCCACACGGGTGCGTCGCCGCCGAGGGCGTCGTAGACGGCGGGGTCGGCGTGCACGGCCTCCTCGCCGACGACGACCGAGCCGGGAAGCAGCCGGGTCAGCGACGCGGTGAGGTGCTCCTCGGCGAGCCGGTCGGCGGCGGTGACCAGGTCGTGGGGGCCGCTCTTCTCGACGATCTCGTGCGCGGCCAGCTGGCGGTAGCGCGGGAGGATCTCGGCGGCGGCCGCCGCCCGGACCGCCCTCTCGACCTCGGCAGTCGCCCCGGCGTGCCCGGCGGTCCCGTACAGGAAGTCATCGATCATGGCTCCAGCTAAGCACGGTCCGCCGGGGCCGCCACGGGCAGGTGGTCAGCGGCCGACGGCGTACCCCTGCATCCCCCGGGGGTTCGCGGCGGCGGACAGGACACCGGTCCCGGGGTCCCGGGCGACCACGCACATACGGCCCTCGGACCACGGGGCGCCCACCGTGACGTCATGGCCGCGCCGGCGCAGCTCCTCGACGACTCCGGGGGCCATCCCCTCCTCGACGGTGACGCTCCCCGGACGCATCCCGCGCGGGAAGAAGGAGCCGGGGAAGCTGTCGTTGTGCCAGTTCGGGGCGTCGATGGCGCCCTGGAGGTCGAGGCCGCCTCGGACCCGCTCCCGCAGCGCCACGGCGAGGAAGAAGTGCAGCTGCCACTGGTCCTGCTGGTCGCCGCCGGGAGTGCCGAACGCCATGACGGGGACGCCGTCGCGCAGGGCGAGGGACGGGGTCAGCGTGGTGCGCGGGCGCCGGCCGGGGGTCAGTGTGTTCGGCAGGCCCTCGTCGAGCCAGGCCATCTGCAGCCGGGTGCCGAGCGGGAAGCCCAGCTCGGGTACCACGGGGTTGGACTGGAGCCAGCCGCCGCTCGGTGTGGCGGCGACCATGTTCCCCCAGCGGTCGACGACGTCGAGGTGGCAGGTGTCGCCGCGGGTCGCGCCGTTCTCGGCGACGGTCGGCTCGCCCGCTCCCGCCACCGGGATTCCCGTGGCGTCGAAGCCGGACGCGCCGGTGGCGACGGCCCGGACGTGCGCGGCGAGGACCGGGGCGCGCCCTCCGGGGCTGCCCGGGCGCAGCTCCAGGGAGGCGGTGTCCCCGACCAGGGCGCGGCGCTCGTCGTTGTAGGCGTCGGAGAGCAGGACGCCGACGGGTACCTCGGCGGCGTCGCCGTACCACGCCTCGCGGTCGGCCATGGCGAGCTTGCAGCCTTCGACGAGCAGGTGGACGTACTCGGCCGAGCCGTACGCCGGGAGTTGCGCCGGGAGCAGCGCGAGTTGCTGGAGGAGGACGGGGCCCCGGCTCCAGCCGCCCGCCTTGGCCAGCGTCCAGCCGTTCCAGTCGTAGGTGGCGGGAGCCTCGTACGTCGCGGACCAGCCCGCCAGGTCTGCGGCGGTGAGGGTGCCGGTGTGGCGGGTCCCGCTGGTGTCCATGGTGGGGACGGCGGCCTGGCGGACGAGCGCCTCGGCTATGAAGCCGGTGCGCCAGATCTCGCGGGCGGCCTCGATCTGGGCGACACGGTCCTCGCCGCCCTTCTCCTCCGCCTCGGCCGTCAGACGGCGCCAGGTCGCGGCGAGGGCCGGGTTGCGGAACAGGGTGCCGGGCTCGGGCGCCTTCCCGCCGGGGAGGTAGACCTCGGCGGAGGTGGGCCACTCGCTCTCGAACAGCTCGCGGACCGTCTCCACGGTGCGGCCGACACGTTCCACCGGGGCGTGGCCGTCCTCGGCGTATCCGACGGCGTACCGCAGGACCTCGGCGAGGGACTTGGTCCCGTGGTCGCGCAGCAGCAGCATCCAGGCGTCGAAGGCGCCCGGCACGGCGGCGGCGAGCGGACCGGTGCCGGGGACCAGGTCGAGGCCGAGCGAGCGGTAGTGCGCGGCGGACGCTCCGGCGGGGGCGGGGCCCTGGCCGCACAGCACCCGCACGTCGCCGTCCTTGGGCGCGAGGATCATAGGGACCTCGCCGGCCGGACCGTTGAGGTGGGGTTCGACGACGTGCAGGACGAAGCCGGCGGCGACGGCCGCGTCGTAGGCGTTGCCGCCGGTCTCCAGGACCGCCATCGCGGACTGCGAGGCGAGCCAGTGGGTGGAGGACACCATGCCGAAGGTGCCCTGAAGCGTGGGACGGGTGGTGAACACGGGTACTGCTCCTTGCTGCGGCGTTCCGGTGGGGCCTTGCGGATCGTGCGGACCGGGGCGGGAGAGGAGATCCGCCGTTCTCACGGAGCCGTGAAGTACTCCGGGAAACGCGGCCCCAGCCACGGCCTGCGTCCCCACGCGAGGACCCGCCCGCGGGCCATGGCCCCCGCCGGTGAGCAACGGCCGAGCGCCATCAGCAGGAACGTCACGGGCTCGATGGAGATCGTGCAGTCCGGCCGGTCCGGGAACGCGTGGCCCACGGTCGCCGTACCGTCGGTGAACGTCACCCCGAACCGGCCGCCGCCCCACAGCCGGACCGCGTAACGGGCGTTGAGCCCTGCCGTGGCGGCGGCGTCGGTCACCCGCGGCATGGCCTCGAGAAGGAACGGCAGCGTCAGCCTGGCCCGGGCCCGGTCGACCATGTGCGGACGCTTCAGCGCGCGGGCCAGGTCGACGCCGTGTCCCAGCATGTGCGTCAGGAGGTAGGAGCCGAGGACGACCCGGTTCATCGGGCCCATCGGCGTCAGCAGCGTCTCCTCCGCGGGGTGCGAGGCCACCGCCTCCAGGTACGCCTCGGTCCGGGTCACGATCATCGCGGCCAGGGGGTCCGCCCGCCGCTCGGCGAACGCGTCGAGGGCCTGCTCGTTGGCTGCGGCGATGCCTTCGGGGGTTCCGTCGCCGTGGCGCCGCGGCCGCCCCGCCGCCACGTCCGCCATCAGCTCGTTGGCCTGTGCGAGGTGCGCGGCCAGCTCCCCCACCGTCCACACCAGACCCGGCACGGCCGCACCGGTGTCCGGGGCACGACGCAACAGCTGCGCGATCTCCTCGGCCGTGGCGCGCAGCGCGTCGGCCAGCCCTTCGGGCAGTCGCCCGGGGCACACGCTCCGGTCGTCCCGCTCCTGGTCCGTCTCCGGGCCCATCTCGCCACCGCTTCCTCGCACGCGGCCCGTCACCCGGGCCCGCCGCCCGCGCCTGTGTCCTGCGGGTACACAAGAACAGTTCGAACAGCTCCCCGGCAAGGGGCGGGTGTGCGGAAGCGCGCCCGGGCCTCGTCCCGGCCACCGGGCTCACCCACGGCGCCGCGTGGCCGCCGGTCATGAGCGAGCGTTAAGGTGCGAGGCGATGTATGTGCGCGTATTTCCGGATCGCGAGCAACAGGCTCGGATCCCTGCGCGCGCACGGGAAGGGGACCGAAGCCGTGCATGGCGAGTACAAGGTGCCCGGCGGCAAGCTCGTCGTCGTGGATCTGGACGTACGGGAAGGCGTGCTGCGTGACGTACGCGTCGCCGGGGACTTCTTCCTGGAGCCCGACGAGGCGATCCACTCGATCAACGGGGCGCTGGAGGGCGCCCCTTCCTCGACGGACGCCGCGGGCCTGGCGGCCCGGATCACGGCGGCGCTGCCGGAGTCGGCCGTCATGCTGGGGCTCACCGCCGAGGGAGTCGGCGTCGCCGTTCGGCGGGCGCTGGCCCACGCGACCGAATGGAGCGACTTCGACTGGCAGTTGGTGCACGTGGGGCCGCAGGCCCCGGCCCTGCACATGGCACTGGACGAGGTCCTCACCGCCGAGGTGGCGGCCGGACGACGGGCGCCCACCCTGCGGGTGTGGGAGTGGGCCTCGCCCGCCGTGGTCATCGGCAGCTTCCAGTCACTGCGCAACGAGGTGGACCCCGACGGCGCGGCCAGGCACGGGATGACCGTGGTGCGCAGGATCTCCGGCGGCGGGGCGATGTTCGTGGAACCCATGAGCACCATCACCTACTCGCTGTCCGTGCCGGAGTCGCTGGTGTCCGGCCTCACCTTCGCCGACAGTTACGCCTACCTCGACGACTGGGTCCTGGGCGCGCTCGGCGACATGGGAATCAAGGCCTGGTACCAGCCCCTCAACGACATCGCCACCGACGCGGGCAAGATCGCCGGCGCAGCCCAGAAGCGGATGGTGGGACCCGACGGCGGCCCGGGAGCCGTGCTGCACCACGTGACCATGTCGTACGACATCGACGCCGACAAGATGCTGGAGGTCCTGCGCATCGGCAAGGAGAAGATGTCCGACAAGGGCACCAGGAGCGCCAAGAAGCGCGTCGACCCGCTCCGCCGCCAGACCGGCCTCGCCCGCGAACAGGTGATCGAGCACATGATCGCCTCCTTCCGCGGCCGCTACGGGCTGACCACCGGCCAGGTCACCACGGACGAACTGGCCCGGGCGGAGGAACTGGTGCAGACGAAGTTCGCCACGGAGGAGTGGACCGCGCGGGTGCCGTAGCCGACCGGCCGCGGGGCGAGCGGGATTCCGTCCCCGCGCGTCGTCGGCGGGGTCCGGGCGCGTCCGGACGTGCGACCGCCCCGGCGGGCGGGGTGCCTGCCGGGGCGGTCGTACGTGCGGGGTGCGGCCCGGGGATCAGCCCAGGGTCGCGATGGCCTTGTTGAAGGTGGCCGACGGACGCATGACGGCCTCCGCCTTCGCCGGGTCGGGCTGGTAGTAGCCGCCGATGTCGGCCGGCTTGCCCTGGACGGCGATCAGCTCGTCGACGATGGTCCGCTCCTGCTCGGCCAGCGTCTTGGCGAGCGGCCCGAACGCCTCGGCGAGCGCGGCGTCGTCGGTCTGCCGCGCCAGCTCCTGGGCCCAGTAGAGCGCCAGGTAGAAGTGGCTGCCGCGGTTGTCGATGCCGCCGAGCTTGCGGCTCGGGGACTTGTCCTCGTTGAGGAAGGTGCCGGTCGCCCGGTCCAGGGTGTCACCGAGCACCCGGGCGCGCGCGTTGCCCGTGGTGGTCGCGAGGTGCTCGAAGCTGACCGCGAGCGCGAGGAACTCGCCCAGGCTGTCCCAGCGCAGGTAGTCCTCCTTGACCAGCTGCTGGACGTGCTTGGGCGCGGAGCCGCCGGCGCCGGTCTCGAACAGTCCGCCGCCGTTCATCAGCGGGACGACGGAGAGCATCTTCGCGCTGGTGCCCAGCTCGAGGATCGGGAACAGGTCGGTGAGGTAGTCACGCAGCACGTTGCCGGTGACCGAGATGGTGTCCTCACCGCGGCGGATGCGCTCCAGGGAGAACGCCGTGGCCTCCTCCGGCGTGCGGATGGAGATGTCCAGGCCGTCGGTGTCGTGCTCGGCCAGGTAGGTGTTGACCTTGGCGATGAGGTTGGCGTCGTGGGCACGGCCCTCGTCGAGCCAGAACACGGCCGGGTTGCCGGTCGCGCGGGCGCGCGTGACGGCGAGCTTGACCCAGTCCTGGATCGGCAGGTCCTTGGTCTGGCACATGCGGAAGATGTCACCGGCACCGACGGCCTGCTCCAGGAGGACGTCGCCCTTGCCGTCGACGACCCGCACCGTGCCGGTGGTGGGGACCTCGAAGGTCTTGTCGTGGCTGCCGTACTCCTCGGCCTTCTGCGCCATCAGACCGACGTTGGGCACGGAGCCCATGGTCGACGGGTCGAAGGCGCCGTTGGCGCGGCAGTCGTCGATGACGACCTGGTAGACACCGGCGTAGCTGCTGTCGGGGAGGACCGCGATGGTGTCGGCCTCGTTGCCGTCCGGGCCCCACATGTGGCCGGAGGTGCGGATCATGGCCGGCATGGACGCGTCGACGATGACGTCGCTCGGCACGTGCAGGTTGGTGATGCCCTTGTCGGAGTCGACCATCGCCAGGGCGGGGCCCTCGGCGAGCTCGGCCTCGAAGGACGCCTTGATCTCGGCGCCGGCGTCCACGGAGTCGAGGCCCTTGAGGATGCCGCCGAGGCCGTCGTTCGGGGTCAGGCCGGCCGCCGCGAGCACGTCGCCGTACTTGGCGAACGTGTTCGGGAAGAAGGCGCGGACGACGTGGCCGAAGATGATCGGGTCGGAGACCTTCATCATCGTGGCCTTCAGGTGCACGGAGAACAGGACGTCCTCGGCCTTGGCGCGCGCGACCTGGGCGGTGAAGAACTCACGCAGCGCGGCGACCCGCATGACGGCGGCGTCCACGACCTCGCCCGCGAGGACGGGTACGGACTCGCGCAGCACGGTGGTGGTGCCGTCGTCGCCCGCGAGCTCGATGCGCAGCGAACCGGCCTCACCGATCACGACGGACTTCTCCGTCGAGCGGAAGTCGTCGACGCCCATGGTGGCGACGTTCGTCTTCGAGTCGGCGCTCCAGGCACCCATGCGGTGCGGGTGGGCCTTGGCGTAGTTCTTGACCGAGGCGGGGGCGCGGCGGTCGGAGTTGCCCTCACGCAGGACGGGGTTGACCGCACTGCCCTTGACCTTGTCGTACCGCGCGCGGACGTCCTTGTCCTCGTCGGTCCGCGGGTCGTCCGGGTAGTCCGGAAGCGCGTAGCCCTGCGCCTGGAGCTCTGCGATCGCGGCCTTCAGCTGCGGGATCGAGGCAGAGATGTTGGGCAGCTTGATGATGTTCGCGCCGGGAGTCCTGGCCAGCTCGCCGAGCTCGGCGAGCGCGTCATCGATACGCTGGCCGGCCTCGAGACGCTCCGGGAAGCCGGCGATGATCCGTCCCGCCAGGGAGATGTCGCGGCGTTCCACCGTGACACCCGCGGTCGAGGCGTAGGCCTCGATGACGGGCAGGAACGAGTACGTCGCCAGGGCAGGGGCCTCGTCGGTGTGCGTATAGATGATGGTCGAGTCAGTCACCGGGTGCTCCGCTCCACGTCTGCAACATTGCTTGACATCAAGATATCTCCTGACCGGTCCCCTCTCCACAGTGGCCCGCGCTCATCGCGGCGGAACCGGTCACTCCTGTCCGGCGGGCCCCGGAGCGCCGGGGGGTCTGCTCGCCTCGACCAGCCCGGACTCGTACGCGAAGACGACCAGCTGGGCGCGGTCACGGGCGCGCAGCTTGGTCATGGCACGGCTGATGTGGGTCTTCGCCGTGAGGGGGCTGACCACCATGTGGACGGCGATCTCGTCGTTGGTCAGTCCCCGGGCGGCCAGCGCCGTGGCCTCGCGCTCACGCCGGGTGAGTGTCTCCAGGCCCGGGGCGGTGGCACGGTCCGGCGGCCGGGAGACGAAAGCGCCGATGAGCCGGCGGGTGACGGCGGGCGAGAGCAGGGCCTCACCGCCGGCCGCCACCTCGACGGCGCGGAGCAGCTCGGCCGGTTCGGTGTCCTTGAGCAGGAACCCGGCGGCCCCGGCCCGCAGGGCGTCGAAGACGTACTCGTCGAGTCCGTAGTTGGTGAGGATGACCACGTGGACCCGGGCGAGGGCGGGATCGGCCGCGATCGCGCGGGTGGCGTCGATGCCCGTCATGACGGGCATCTGCACGTCCATGAGCACCACGTCCGGGACGTACGCGCGGACCAGTTCCACGGCCGCCCGTCCGTCGGCGGCCTCCCCGACCACCTCGATGCCCTCCTCGGCGTCCAGCAGGGCACGGAATCCGGCCCGCATGAGCGCCTGGTCGTCGACGATCCCGACGCGGATCATCCTGAGGCCGCCGTCCGGGGCGCCAGCGGCAGCTCCGCGCGGACCGAGAACCCTCCTCGGGCGGCGGGCGCCGCGGCGAGGGTGCCGCCGAGGGCGGTGACGCGCTCGCGCATGCCGGTCAGGCCGGTGCCGGGGGTGACCCGGTCACCGGGGAGGCAGGGGCCGTCGTCGTCGACCAGCACGACGAGCGCCGTGTCCGCGTAGGTGAGCCGCACGGACGTCCCCGCCCGGTCCGCGTGCCGAGCGACGTTGGTGAGGGCCTCCTGCACGATGCGGTAGGCGGCGCCGTCGACCTCGGCCGGGAGGCGCCGGACGTCACCCTCCACGTGGACGGTCAGCTCGATGCCCGCGGCCCTGGCCCGCCCGGCGAGCTCGTCCATCCGGGCGAGGCCGGTCCGGGGGTCCACCACGTCCGTGCGGAGCACCTCCAGCGTGGACCGGAGTTCCCGCATCGCCTCGCCGCTCGCCTCCTGGATGGCCAGGAGCGCCGGTTCCACCTCGGCGCCCCGCTTGCGGGCGAGGTGGACGGCGACACCGGCCTGGAGCTTCACGATCGAGATGGAGTGGGTGAGCGAGTCGTGGAGCTCGCGGGCGATGCGCAGCCTCTCCTCACCGGCGCGACGCAGGGCGGCCTCCTCCCGGGTCCGTTCGGCGTCCAGGGCGCGTTGCTCGGTCTGGCGCAGATAGGCCTGCCAGTTCTTGTCGATCAGGCCGGTGACACCGGCGCACAGGAACCAGCCCGCGAGGAGCAGCACGCGCTCCACGGTGTCCTGGAGGCCCGGCACGGAGACGAGCAGCACCACGGAGTAGGCGACGAGGAACACCGCTCCCACCCCGGCCGCCTGGGCGCGGTACCCGTTGCGGGCGGCCGCGTGGACGGCCACCACCACGGGCAGCGCCACCCAGCTCCCCGGCTGGGCGTGGACGGCGTACCCGAACATGCAGAGCGTGGTGACGCCGAGCACGAGGCGCGGGGCCCGGCGGTGCGCGGCGAGCGCGAGGGAACCCACCGCGACGAGCAGCACGTCGAGAGCGCCGGGTGAGGACGCCAGGCAGGCCGCCGTGACGACGGCGGCCCCCACCGCCGCCGCGCCCGCTGTGTCCAGCACTGTCCGCCGGTCGATGTCCCCCCGCATGAGCGGCACGGTAACTCCCCCGCGCCGGTGGGCGCGTCGTCCTGGAGGACGGGGTGCCGGCTGCTCCCGGGGAAGTAGTGCGGGCGGGCAGCGCTCCTCCGGGGGCAGCCACGGCTGTCGCCCGCCGTACGAAGCCCCGGACGGACGGCGCGGGGCAGCATCGTCGCCATGACCGGACCTTTCCGTTACACCTCGCCCGAACCGCCCCAGTCCGCCACCGGAGAGGTGGCGGACGTCTACACGCAGCTGGCCGCCGACTTCGGTATCAGGAACGCCTCGACGTTCGTCGTCCTGTCCGCCTCCCCTCCCCTTCTCACCGCCACCTGGGCGCTGATGCGGGAGTCCCTGCTCGCCGGCCGCGCCTCCCGCACCGGGAAGGAGCTGGTGGCCGCCGGGGTCTCGCTGGCCAACCGGTGCCCGTTCTGCGCGACCGCGCACGCGGTCCTGCTGCACGCCACCGGCGATCACCGGCTCGCCGAGACCGTGCTGCGGGGCGACGAACCGGAGGACCCCGGCGAGCGCGGGCTGCTCGCCTGGGGCAAGGACATGAGCGGGCCGCCGCCGTTCCCGGCGCACGAGACGGACGAGTACGTGGGGACGGCCCTCGCCTTCCACTTCATCAACCGGGTGGTCTCCTCGCTGCTGTCCGAACAGATGCTGCCCGGCGGTGTGGAGAAGTACCGGCTGGTGCGGAGCACCGCGGGCCGCTCGCTGGCCGCCACCGTGCGCCGCGACCTGACACCCGGCACCTCCCTGCCGCTGCTCGGCACGGCCGGCGAGCCGCCCGCGTGGGCGGCGGAGGGCCCGGTGGGCACGGCCTACGGTGCGCTGCGCACGGCCGCGCACCAGGGAGCGGGCCTGCTGAGCACGCGGGACGCCGCGTTCGTACGGGAGTCGGTGGCGGGCTGGGACGGTGTCACCCCGCTGCCCCTGTCCGCGCCGCTGCCGGAGAGGGCGGACCGGCCGGGGGCCCGGCTCGCGCTGCTCGCGGCACGGGCCCCCTACCGGATCACCGACGAGGACGTAGCGGCCTGGCGTGTTCCGCCGTCCACGGATCACTGCCTGGTCCATCTGGTCGCTTTCGGTGCGATCCTCGCCGTCGAGCGCGTGGAGGCGCTCCTGCGGACTCCCGCCGGGGAGCTGTCGTGAAGGCGGCCGAGGCGTGGAACGGGTCTCTCGGCCGCCACTGGGCCGCTCACGCCGACCGGTACGACGCGATGCTGGCGCCCTTCGACGCGGCCCTCTTCGACGCCGCGGCCATCGGCGTCCTCGACCGGGTCCTGGACATCGGGTGCGGCACGGGCGGGACGAGCCGGGCGGCCGCGCGGCTCGCCGCACGGGGCCGGGTGACGGGCGTCGACGTCTCGGAGCCCCTCGTCGCCCGCGCCCGCGCCCTGAGCGCTCACCTGCGGGACGGCGCGGTGACCTTCGAAGTGGGGGACGCCCAGGCGCATCCCTTCGGACCGGGCGGCTTCGACGTCGCGATCAGCCGGGGAGGGGTGATGTTCTTCGCCGACCCGGTGGCCGCGTTCACGCACATCGGTGAGGCCCTGCGCCCCGGGGGCCGTCTGGCGTTCGTCTGCCCCCGTCCCGCCCCGCCGGGCGGCGGTGAACGTGAGGCGCTGACGCGCCTGGCCTCCCTGGTGGGCGGGGACCATGCGGTGGACACCTCGGTGGCGGCGGCCATGGCGTCCCTGTCGGATCCGGAGCGGACCGGGGTGGTACTGGAGGCGGCGGGTTTCGAGGGCGTGTCCGTACGCCCGGTGTCCGCCGCGACCCGCTGGGGCGCGGACGCTGCGGACGCGGCGGACTTCTTCCTGTCACGCAAGCAGGGGCCCCCGGTCACGGACGGGATCCGCGCCGCGGCGGCGGACGTCTTCCGGCCCTACGAGACTCCGGAGGGCGTCCTGCTGGAGGCCGGCACCTGGGTGGTCACCGCCCGCCGTCCGTACTGAGCTCCGGCGGGCGGTGCTCGTACCAGCGGCGGTCGGCCTCCAGTTGGGCGGCGAGCGAGACGAGCAGGGCCTCGCTGCGGGACGGGCCGAGGAGCTGGGCGCCCAGGGGCAGGCCGTCGCGGGTGAAGCCTGCCGGGACGTTGACGCCCGGCCAACCGAGGACGTTCCAGGGCCAGGCGTAGGGGCAGGCCGAGGTCATCGCGAGGTCGGTGCGCCAGGCACTGAGGTGGTCGAAGGCCCCGACCCGCGGGGGCGGGGCCGCCGTGGTCGGGGTAAGCAGCACGTCGTATCCGGGGCCGCCGCGGGCGGTGTCGAAGAAGGCGCCGATCCTGGCGTGCTGACGCACCTCCCGCGCGCGGGCGGCCCGCACGACGCGGCCGCCGAGACGGGTCCCGGTGCGCAGGGCGCTGCGGGTGCGCGGATCCAGGAGCCCGGGTTCGGGGTGCAGCGCGGCGAGCTCGGCGATGCCCGCCGTGGCCCGGGGCACGAAGGAAAGGCCGATCAGCCCGTAGCGGGGTCGTGCCTCCTCGACGTGGTGGCCGAGCCGGGCGAGGGCTTCGGCGAGCTCGGTGACAGCCCGCACGACCTCCGGATGGGGGGCGTTGCGCGTGAGGGTGAGCGGTGGCCGCAGGGACAGGCCGATGCGCAGCCTGCCCGGGTCGCGGCGGGCCGCGGCGGAGGCGTCGACGGCAGGCGGGCGGTGCGGGTCACCGGGGTGCGGTCCCGCCGCGGCGTCCAGGAGGAGTGCGGCGTCGGCGACGGTACGGGCGAGCGGGCCGTTGACCGTGAGGCCCTGGAAGGCGTCGCTGTGGGGGTGGACGGAGATCCGGCCCCGCTGCGGCTTGATGCCGACGAGGTGGGTCCAGGCGGCGGGGATACGGATGGAGCCCGCACCGTCCGAACCCAGTGCGGCAGGGACGAGTCCGGCGGCCACGGCCGCCGCTGAACCGCCGGACGAGCCGCCCGGGGTGTGAGCGGTGCTCCAGGGGTTGCGGGTGGCGCCGAACGCCGGCCCCTCGGTGAACGCCCACTGCCCCAGCTCGCAGGAGTTGGTCTTGCCGACGACGACGGCCCCGGCGGCCCTGAGCCTGCGGACGGCCTCGCTGTCGGCCGTCGCGGGCGGCAGTACGCCGTCGCAGCCGAAGTAGGTGGGCATGCCCGCGACGTCGGTGTCGTCCTTGACCGCGACCGGTACCCCGAGCAGGGGGAGCCGCTCCCCCGCGTCGAGCCGGCGGTCGGCCTCCGCGGCCTCGGCGAGTGCGGCCTCCGTGCGCAGGTGCCGGAAGGCGTTGAGGGTGCCCCCGCTCGCCTCGATGCGTGCGAGCGCATCGGCGACCGTGCGGGACGAGGTCGTCCCGCCCTCGGCCAGCTCCCGGGCGCAGTCCACCAGCCCGGCCGGAACCGCGGGTTCCGTGGGCCGCGCCGGTCCGGGCCGCTCCGTGGGGTCTGCTGAGGACATCGCCACCGCCTCCTCGCGTCCGCCGGAACACCGGCCCCGGGGTCCGCCACGGGGGTCCGCCCGAGCGGTTCTACTGGAGAGTAACGAGGCGTCGGGGCCCGCTCAAGCACCCCGCGCGGATCGGCTTCCGTCTCCCCCGCCCGCGAGGGGGGGACGAGGGGGACCGGGGAGCCGGGCACCCGACGGGCGGGACCACGGCGACGTCCCGCACGAGCGAGGTGCCCGGCCTCCGGGACTACGGGCGCACGTGGATCTCGCCGATCCCCGTACCGAGGCCCGCACAGTGGGCGGTCGACTGACCGGACTCGCCCGGCCTCAGCGTGACGTGCTCACCGTCCACGTCGGGTGACCAGCCGCAGACCAGGTGCACCCAGAAGGTCCGGGTGGCGGATCCGTCGTTCCTGCAGAGCGCGTACCCGGTGTAGTCGTCGATCGCGTGCTTGCCGGTGTCGCACGACAGGCCGGGCGGAATCGCGGCGGCGGGTGCGACGGCCACCGCCGCGGTGGCCGGAACGGCGAGCGCGACGGTCAGACCGGTGACGGCCGTCCCCCTGACCAGTGCGCGGACGGCGTTCCCCATGGACAGCTTCTTCATGTCTCCCCTTGGTTCCGGTGAGTTCCGGTGATCTTCAGGGCTGCTCTCCCCCACCGTCCGTAGCCGAAAACAGCGCCGAACCTCACCCTCCGTACTCCAGGTCCGCCGGGCAGGCAACCCCGCGCGGGCGTACGCTCGCCAGGAGGGGTGAATTCCTCCCCAGAAGGCGCTGAACAGGGACGTTCCGAGGAGGCGCGGTGACAGGACAGCGCATCGCCACACGGGCCGCCGCCTGCGCGGCGGTCGCCCTGCTCGCCGTCACCGGCGGCACTGTCGGCACGGTGGCGCAGGCGGACGACGACATCGAATCGCTCCCCGCCCAGCAGATCGCCGACCGTTCACGTGACGCCCTGCTGGACGTCGGGTCCCTGCATCTGCGTGCGCGGGGCGACCTGGGGAAGGACCGGTCCCCGATGACCGTCGACCTCGGCCTGGACCGGAGCGGCAACTGCGCGGGCGGAGTCGACCTGGGCGAGGGCAAGGGCAAGGTGGAGATCATCAAGCACGGCGACTCGGTCTGGGTGAAACCGGACGCGGACTTCTGGGAGAACCAGGTCCCGGTCGGCGGCTCCACCTTCGAGTCCGTCCTCGCCGGGCGCTACCTGAAGGGTTCGGCGTCGGACTCGAGGCTGCGGCCCGTGGTGGACGCGTGCGACCTGGACACCTTTCAGAAACTGGTCTCCGACAACGCCGACTCGAACGCGGGGACCTTCACCAAGGGGAAGGTGACGACGGTCGACGGCGTCCGCACCGTCCCCGTCACCAGAACACTGCACGGGCAGGAGCTGACGGCGTACGTGGACACCGGAGGCGAGAACCGCCCGGTGCGGATCACCGTGCGCGGTGACGGCGCGGACGCGGTCGTCGACTTCTCCGCCTTCGACAAGCCGGTCCCCACGGCCACGCCGTCCGCGGACGACACCGTGGACGTCAGCGCCGTGCTCGGCCGGGGCCCGGCGCAGTCCTGACGGAGTTCTGTCGGGCCGGCCCCGTGTCCGGGCACGGCGGCCGGCCCGGGCCGGGTCGGCACGATGCGTTCGCCCCCGCCGCCACGCGGCCTTGACAAGTCCACGGCGAGCGAAAAGCATGACACCGATGATCTCCACTCGCAGGCACCGCGGCGCACGACCGACGGCCGGTGGGCGTGGAACACCGGCTCCCCGCACACCCGATGGTGCGAGGTGAGCGAAGGGCCGGACCCGCGTACGTACGCGCACCGGGTCCCCGACACCGATCCCGGGGAACCGGATCACCGCGGCCCGGCGCGTTTCCTGTGGTGGCTGGTGACGAGGCAGCGCGGCCGGGTCCTTCTGGGAGCCCTGTGGGGCAGCTCCTGGATGTGCGCGCTGATGCTGCCGCCGTACCTCATGGCACAGGCGGTCGACCGCGGCCTCAGGGCAGGAGACAAGGGGCAACTGGTCCTGTGGGTGTCGGCCCTCCTCACGGTCGGCGCGCTCATCGCCGTCCTCGGCATCCTGCGCCACCGCACGATGACCCTGATCCGGGTCGACGCCGCGTACCGCACGGTGCAGGTCGTCGTCAGGCAGGTCACCCGGCTCGGCGCGGCTCTGCCGGGCAAGGTGTCCGCTGGTGAATTGACGCATCTGCAGGCCGGGGACACGAGCCGGATCGCACAGACCCTGACCGTCACCGGGCCGGGTGTGGGCGCGGTGATCGCCTACTCCGCGGCCGCCGTGCTGCTGTTCCGCATCTCCGCACCGCTGGCGCTCGTGGTACTGCTCGGCGTCCCCCTGCTGGCCGTGACCGTCGGCCCGCTGATGCAGAGGCTGCACGGCGCCGAAGGGACCTACCGGCAGAAGCAGGGGGACCTCACCGCCCAGGCGGTGGACGTCGTCACCGGCCTGCACGTGCTGAACGGCGTCGGAGGGAAGCCGGTGCTCGCCCGCCGCTACCGCGAACGGTCCCAGGCCCTGCTCGCCGACGGGTACCGCGTCGCCTCGCTCACCAGCTGGGTGCAGGCCCTGGGCGCCTGTCTGCCGGTCCTCTTCCTGGCCCTCGTCACCTGGATCGCCGCACGGATGGCGGCCGACGGCGCCATCACGGTCGGCGACCTGGTGGCCGTCTACGGTTACGTCGCCGCTCTCCTGGCCCCGGTGACGTTCTTCGTCGAGGGCGCGGACGACCTCCCCCGCGGACTCGTCTCCGCGCGACGGGTGACGGACGTCCTCGCGCTGACGCCCGACGTGGAGAGCCGGGAGACCCCGGTGCCCCCGCCGAGCGGTCCCGCCGACCTGCATGATCCGGCCTCCGGGCTGGTCGTTCCCGCCGGCAGGATGACGGCCCTGGTGAGCGCCCGGTCCGACGAGGCGCGCGCCGTGGTCGACCGGCTGGTCCGCTACACGGACTCCGACGTCACCTGGGGCGGCGTCCCGCTCTCCGGCGTGGATCTCGCGGAGGTGCGCCGTCGCATCCTCCTCGCCGGCAACGACGCCTACCTCTTCAGCGGTCCGGTGCGCGCGGCGGTCTCCGTGGGCGAGCACTCCGACGACGAGGTCGAGCGGGCGCTGCGCACCGCCGTGGCCGAGGACATCGTCGAGTCACGGCCCGGGGGCCTCGGCTCCCGTCTGAGCGACCGCGGCGCCGACGTGTCCGGTGGTCAGCGGCAGCGGCTGCGGCTCGTACGGGCGCTTCTCGCCGACCCCGAGATCCTGGTGCTGGCCGAGCCGACCTCGGCCCTGGACGCGCACACCGAGGCCACCGTCGCCGCCCGTGTCGAGGCCGCGCGGCGGGGGCGCACCACCCTCGTCGTCACCACGTCCCCGCTGGTCCTGGGCCACGCGAGCGGGGTGTCGCTGCTGGTGGACGGCCGGGTGGTGGCGGTGGGGACCCACGGTGAACTGCTCGCACGGCAGCCCCGTTACCGCGAGCTGGTCTTCCGCGACGCCGGCGCGGACCTGCCGTCCGTCCCGGTGTCCGACGCCCAGGAGGGAACGGGCCGATGAGCGCGTCACCGGAGACACCGCGCCTTCCCGTCGCCGACGGCGCGACCGGCCGCCGGGCGGTGCGGGCCCTGATCGAGGACGACGGGCGCGCGATGGCCGGCATCGTCCTCCTGACCTGCCTCGCCTCGCTCGCGGGCCTCGCGAGCCCATGGCTGCTGGGCGACATCGTCACCGGGGTCGAACAGGGTGACATCACCGCGTCCGAGGTCGACCTGCTGTCCCTCGGCGTACTCGGCTTCGCCGTGACCCAGCTGGTGCTGACCCGGTACGCCCGCTTCCACTCCCACCGGTTCGGCGAACGGGCCCTGGCACGGCTGCGGGAGGAGGTGCTCGACCGGACCCTCGCCCTGCCGGCCCGTGTGGTCGAACAGGTCGGCACCGGCGATCTCGTGACCCGTTCGTCCGTGGACGTCGCCACGGTGGCCTCCGCCCTGCGGAACGCGGCACCGGACGTGTTCCTCGCAGCCGTGCAGGCCCTCTTCATCTTCGCAGCGGTGTTCCTGCTGCATCCGCTGCTGGGGTTGTGCGCACTCGTCGGCATGCCCCTCGTGTGGTGGGCCGCCCGCTGGTACCTCGCCAGGGCCAGGGACGCCTATCTCACGGAGGGCGCGGCCGGTGCGGACGTCGCCGAGGCCCTGAACGCCACGGCCCAGGGTGCCCACACCGTGGAGGCGTTCGGCCTGGGCGCGGACCGGGTGCTCCACACGGACCAGGCCGTCGACGCGGCGTACCGAGCGGGCCGGCGCACCCTGTTCCTGCGTACGGTGCTGTTCCCGGTGACCGGTTTCGCGCACACTCTGCCCCTGACGCTGGTGCTCCTGGCCGGAGGGCTGGCCTACCTCGACGGTGCGGTCGACCTGGGCGTGGTGGTGGCGGGCGGCCTCTACATGTGGCAGCTGGTCGATCCCCTCGACCGCGCACTCACCTGGGTGGAGCAGCTCCAGCGCAGTGGGGCGTCCCTCGCCCGGATCGAGGGCGTCGGCCTGGTCACCGGCGAGACCGCCCCCGACACCCGCCGGCCGGCCGACGACCGCATCGAGGTCTCCCGGGTGCACTTCGCCTACTCGGGGACGCACGACGTGCTGGACGGCATCGACCTGACGGTGCGTCCCGGTGAGCGGCTGGCCCTGGTCGGCGCCTCGGGTGCGGGCAAGTCGACCCTGGGCAAGCTGCTGTCCGGCGTGGGAGCACCCCGTACGGGGACGGTCACCGTGGGCGGTGTCCCGGTGGCTGCCCTCTCCGCCGCGGGTGCCCTCGGCAACCGCATCGTGCTGATCACCCAGGAGCACCACGTGTTCCTGGGAACCCTGCGGGAGAACCTCGCGATCGCGGCGCCGGAGGCGGACGACCACGCCATGCTCGCGGCGCTCGCCCGGGTCGAGGCCGACTGGGCGGGGGAACTGGCGGAAGGACTGGAGACCCGTCTCGGGCCGGGCGGAGTGCGACTGGACGCCGCACAGGCTCAGCAGCTCACCCTGGCCCGGGTCGATCTCGCCGATCCGCACACACTGATCCTCGACGAGGCGACGGCGCTGCTCGACCCCATGACGGCACGGCAGGCCGAGCGTGCCATGGCCGCCGTACGCGCCGACCGCACGGTGATCTCCATTGCGCACCGTCTCCAGACGGCACACGATGCCGACCGGATCGCCGTCATGGAGGCCGGCCGGATCGTCGAGCTCGGTTCCCATGACGAACTCATCTCCGCGAACGGCGCGTACGCGGCTCTCTGGCGTTCGTGGAACGGCCGAGAACGGGAAGTGACGGCCGTCCATCCCTCCGCCGACGACGACGGTCATACGCCAGGAGGCATGTTTCCCCGCACCTAGCCGCGGGGCGACGCGGGGTCTCCTCATCGGCAGGTCCGCACGCGTCACCCGGTCAGGCAGCCGGGCGGGCGCCCCGGGGACCCGATGAGACGTCACGTGCCTGTGCCGGGGTGAGGGACAGCAGCAGCTGACGGATCTCGACGAGCAGCCCTCCGCTGACCACCGTGCGTGCGGGGTCCGCCTGCGTCTGCAGCCTGCCGAGCATCTGCTCGTACTGCCGCCATGCCTCGGCCGCCTGCCCGTGGCCGGGTTCCGCGTTGCCGCTTCCGGGGCACGCGAGCGCTTCGGCCTGTTCCTGGCACAGTCGTGACACGGCGTGGGTCAGCGCGGCGTAATCGTTGGTGAACCGGTCGGGCGGTGCGGAGAGGCCATGGGACCGGGCGGCCACGCCGGACAGCGTGCGGGTGAGTGCCGTGAGGTGGTGGACGACGCTCTGCCACCGGCGGTCGGTGTCCGGTGTCGGAGGAGGCGTGCGGTGGGGGCGGCGCAGACGCCGTCCCGGATTGAGACGCACGCTCTCGACGGTCTTGTGCCGCGCCTCGGAGACGGCTCGGACGCCGCGGTGAAGCCTGGTCGCACGGTCCTCCCACGCCTCCGCCTGACTCGGGCCCCACGGTTCCTCCAGGCCGTCCGCGATCGCTCGCAGCAGACCTGCGCATTCCATGGCCAGGGAGTGGAGGTTGGCGCAGACGTCGTTGAGACGCACGGGCGGCAGGACGAACGCATTGACCGAGAGGCCGATGACGGCGCCGATCAGCGTCTCCAGAAGGCGATGACCGATCTGCCCCGGCTGGTAGGAGCCGTAGGCGATCACGAACAACGCCGTCGTCGCGCCGTAGACACCCTGCGCACCCAGTCTTCGGTAGCCCGCTATGAGCATGAGCGGAGGCAGCGAGACGGCCATCGCCGGTAAGGTGCTGCCGCGCGTGAGGTACATCGCCGCCGAGGCCCACACGGCGCCGACGGAGATGATCACCATCTGCTGCACGCAGGCACGCAGTGACCGGTAGACCGTCGTGTCGACAAGGACCAGGGCCGTCCACGGGGCCATCAGAGCCATGGGGCTCTCGATCCAGAAGGCCGCCAGCGCCCAGGCCGCCATGGCCGCGCCGGCCGCCTTGAGTGCCTGGACAGCGGTCGCACGTTCGGGGCCGGAATGCCGCAGGGCCCTGCCCGTACTTCTTCGCACTGCCGCGAACTCGTATCCGGACTGCCGCCGGATCTTCCCCATGAGCTCGGGCACCGCCGACCCCTTTGTCTGCCGTATCGTCACCGACAGCTCACCTGGTTGCCCGTCAGGCACCCTTCATGCCTTCGCCCCGAGTCCCCCGCAGCGTGAGGGCGTGGGGGCACCGGACCGCGGCTTCGAGGAGTGTGTACGACGCGTGTAGCGGGTCGCCGCTGGTCCGAGGACGTACGAGGCGGCATCGTCTGCCGGGACGCGGCACTGTACGAACGTCCACAGCCCGGTGCCGTCAGGCAGCGGCCGAAGAGGCGGCGGTCGTTCCTCCCCGTGCGGCAGTGCGTAAGGGGACCTAGCGTGGGAACGCGCGGCGAGCGACGCGGCACTTCGAACAGCGGAGGGACGACATGGCCGTACGGCACCGCCTCATCAGGAGGACACCCGAGGACGTGTGGCGGGTCCTCTCCGACGCGGAACGCTACGGGGACTGGGTCGTCGGCACGGCACGCGCCGAGCCCGACGAGGGACGGTGGCCGGACGTGGGGGCGGCCCTCCGCTACGAGATCAGGCTCGGGCCCCTGACCCTGCACAACCGGACCGTCGTGCGGCGCAGCGAGCCGGCGTCCGTCCTCGAACTGGAGGCGGACAGCGGACGGCTGGGTACGGCGAGGATCGCCATGGAGCTGCGGCCCTGGGGAGGGAACACCCTGCTCATCTTCGACGAACACCCGCTGCGCGGAGCCGGGGGCGCTCTGCACAACGGCCTGCTGGAGGTGGCGCAGCAGGTGCGGCACCGCGCGATGCTCGGGCGCCTCGCCCACGTCTGCGAGGACGCGGACGTAGGCACGGACACGGGGCGTCCGCTGCCGCGCGCGACCTGAACCCGGCACCGGGACCAGCTGCCACACCCGTGCGGAACCGCGCACCGAGCCAGGAGCGAGTCATGCCGGACGCTGTAGTGATCGGGGCGGGCCCCAACGGGCTGGTCGCCGCCAACCTGCTGGCCGACGCGGGCTGGAGCGTGGAGGTCCTGGAGGCCCAGGACGAGCCCGGAGGCGCGGTCAGGCACGACCGTGGGGTCGACCCGGACTTCACCAGCGACCTCTTCAGCTCCTTCTACCCCCTCGCCGCCGCCTCCCCCGTGCTGGCCGGCCTGCGTCTGGAACGCGAGGGCCTGGAGTGGAGCCACGCGCCGAAGGTTCTGGCCCACCCGCTGCTGGACGGCCGCTGCGCGGTCCTCAGCCGCGATCCGGAGGAGACCGCCGCGAGCCTGGAGGCGTTCGCCCCAGGGGACGGAGCGGCGTGGCAGGAGCTGCGGGAGGTCTGGGAGAGGCTGCGGCCCGACATCCTCGACGCCCTGTTCACTCCCTTCCCTCCACTTCGCGCCGGGGCACGCCTCGCGCTACGGCTGCGCGCGGCCGGCGGGCTCCGGCTGGCCAGGACGATGGTGCTGCCGGTGCGGCGACTGGGCGAGGAGGAGTTCCGGGGCGAGGGCGGCAGGCTCCTGCTCGCGGGCAACGCCCTGCACGCGGACCTCGCCCCGGAATCGGCGGGCAGCGGGGGCTTCGGCTGGCTCATGTCCATGCTCGCCCAGACCTACGGCTTTCCCGTGCCCACGGGCGGCTCCGGGGCGCTCACCGGCGCGCTGGTCCGCCGCCTGGCACGCCGTGGCGGCAGCGTCCGCTGCGGGGAACAGGTCACCGAGGTCGTCGTACGCGGTGGACGGGCCGTCGGCGTCCGCACGGGGAGCGGCGAGGAGGTGGCTGCCCGCCGGGCGGTCCTGGCCGATGTGTCCGCGCCGGCCCTGTACGGCTCCCTGGTCCCCGAGCGGCACCTGCCCGGGCGGCTGCTCGGCGACCTGAAGCGTTTCCAGTGGGACTTCGCCACGTTCAAGGTCGACTGGGCGCTGAACGGCCCGGTGCCCTGGGCCTGCCCGGAGGCGGCGCACGCCGGAACCGTCCATCTGGCGGAGGGCGTCGACGGCCTCACCCGGTTCGCGGCGCAGATCGCCATGGGCCGCGTCCCCGACCGGCCCTTCGCCCTCTTCGGCCAGATGACCACGACCGACCCCGGCCGCTCACCCGGGGGAACCGAGTCCGCGTGGGCCTACACGCATGTACCGCACCGCGTGCGGGGGGACGCCGGGGACGAGGGGCTGTCCGGTTCCTGGGACGGCCGGGAGCAGGAGGTCATGGCCGACCGTGTCGAGGCGCAGGTCGAGCGGTACGCTCCCGGGTTCCGCGGCCTCATCAGGGCACGTCGCGTCCTCTCCCCGCCGACGATGGAGAGCATGGACGCGAACCTCCACGGCGGCGCCATCAACGGCGGCACCACGGCGATGCACCAGCAGTTGGTCTTCCGCCCCTCCCCGGGCACCGGCCGGCCGGAGACCCCTGTCCCCGGCCTCTACCTCGCCTCAGCCTCCGCGCACCCCGGTGGAGGAGTCCACGGGGCCCCCGGAGCCAACGCGGCGAGGGCGGCCCTGCGTGGACGGCACACCCGCCCCCTGTCCCATCTCCAGAACCGGCTCACCCACCGCGACCGCACCGGGCGGCGTCCCTGACGCACGCGCTCGGCCGGCCGCACCGGCGGTGGTGCCGGCCTGCTCGGCGCCGGTCCCGGCCCACGCTCCCAGGCTCAGCGAGGTGCCGAGATCTGTACCCGCTCGGCCTCGGGCCCGCGTCTGCGCTGGACGATGTCGAAGCTCACCGTCTGCCCCGCCACGAGCCCCACGGGACATGCCTCGACGATCGCCGAGAAGTGAACGATGATTTCGGGCCCGCCCGTACTGGGGCGGATGTATCCGTAACCCTTCTCGGCGCTGAATACCTGCACTGTTCCTTCGGCCATATGCATCTGCCCTTCAGAGACTTCTCTCCGGCGCGTGTGTATCCGCGGTCGGCCGGCCGCCGGGTCACCGACAATTCGCTGACGGCATATTAAGGCCCCTGCACGAGCAGTTACGCGGTACGCGGCACACGGTTCGCGGTCGCCGCCGCCACCCGGCGCCGGGCGTCACCCCAATGCCCTGCGGGCCGTGCCCACGGCTCATGGGTGAATACCGCCCCCGAGTGCCCGTCACCTCTCTTTCGTGGCGCGCTCCCCGCTCACGACGAGGAGCCCTTCCTGCGGAGCGAATCCGGTTCGTGCACCGCCCGGCGACCGGTCCTGTCACTCTCGACCTCGTACTGGGGCTCGTCCTTCGAGGCGTCAACAGTGCGGCCGGCGGCCTCGGTTCGCTCCGTGATCTTCCGCTTCACCTTCCCCTGCACGGAGTGCCCGTGGCTCTGCCAGGAGACGCTTTCGCCCTTCTTCAGGTTCTTCCTCTTGGTCATGACGCGCACGCTCCTTCCCGGTCGGCCGGTGTCACGACGCCACGTCCCACTGTCTCGTTCATCCGTACGCCCCGCACCTGCGCCGTGCGGGGCGGCGCAATTCCGGGATGCCGCGCGCCGCGGAACTGTGCGATCGCGGCGCACAATCCGTTCGGCACGCGAAGGAGTTCGTCGGAAAGGGCACGGGCACCCGCTCTCGTCCGCGCCTTTCAGGCGGACAGTGCGGGAATGATCGTGGAGCCGTAGGCGTCGATGGTCGCCTCCCTCGCGTCGTGCATGTCGTAGACGGCGAACTGGTCGACGCCCAGGTCGCGCAGCACCTGGAGCTTCTCGATGTGCGCGTCGGCGGGCCCCAGCAGGCAGAAGCGGTCCACGATCTCGTCGGGGACGAAGGCCGTGTCCGGGTTCCCGGTGCGGCCGTGATGGCTGTAGTCGTATCCGGAGCGTCCGGCGATGTACGCCGTGAGCGCCTCGGGCACGAGACCGGAGTGCTCGCCGTAACGGGAGACGAGGTCGGCGACGTGGTTGCCGACCATGCCGCCGAACCAGCGGCACTGCTCGCGCGCGTGGTCCAGGTCGTCGCTCACGTAGGCGGGCGCCGCCACACAGATGGTGACGGAGTCCGGGTCACGCCCGGCCGCGGCCGCCGCGTCGCGCACCGCCTTGACCATCCACTCGGTGAGGTAGGGGTCGGCCAGCTGAAGGATGAAGCCGTCGGCCTTCTCCCCGGCCAGGGCGAGGGCCTTGGGCCCGTACGCGCCCATCCAGACGGGCAGCTTGCCGTCCTTCACCCACGGGATCCGGACCGGCTGTCCGTCGACGACGGCCTCGCGCCCCTCGGCGAGGTCCCTGATCACCTCGATCGCCTCGCCCAGTCTGGCCAGGGTGTTCGGTCTGCGGCCCGCCACCCTCATCGCGGAGTCGCCGCGCCCGATGCCGCAGACGGTGCGGTTCCCGTACATCTCGTTGAGCGTGGCGAACGTGGAGGCCGTGACCTCCCAGGTGCGGGTGCCCGGGTTCGTCACCATGGGCCCGACGATCATCCGGTCGGTGTGCTCCAGGATCCGGCTGTAGATGACGAAAGGCTCCTGCCACAGCACGGTCGAGTCGAAGGTCCAGCCGTAGCGGAAGCCGTTGCGTTCCGCGCGGCGCATGAGTCCGACGACGGCCGAGGCGGGCGGGTCGGTCTGGAGGACGAGTCCGAAATCCATACAGATGCTCCTGGTCCGTTGCTGGCGGGGGACGTGGGTCTGCGGATGCCGGGACCGGCGCGGGCAGCGGCCCTCGGACGCTCCGGGGCACGCCGGACGGCTCGGGCGCGCGTCGGCGCCGTGCCGCGACCGAGCTTTCCACATCGGGCCCCGCCCGACCCCGTACGTCGACCGCCGTGCGGGCGCGTCGCGGGCATCGCCCGGGTGCGGGTGCTCGTGTCCGGCGGACGGACCGCGGGACCTCCACAGAATGAGCTTTTTGGGGGCAAAAGGTATCGTTTATGTCGTTTGAGTGAGGTCACGGCCTCCTGGGCGGTGACGGTTTCCGCCCACTCCACGCACGAGCACTTCGAGCGGAAGGATCGGCCATGGGCACGGTCGCCACGGTTGACGGCACGGAGATCTACTACAAGGACTGGGGGCCGCGCGACGCCCAGCCGATCGTGTTCCACCACGGCTGGCCGCTCAGCGCGGACGACTGGGACAGCCAGATGCTGTACTTCCTCGCCCAGGGCTATCGCGTGATCGCCCACGACCGGCGGGGCCACGGGCGTTCCTCGCAGAGCGCGGCGGGGCACGACATGGACACCTACGCGGCGGACGTGTCGGTGCTGGCCGAGGCGCTCGACCTGCGGCATGCCGTGCACATCGGCCATTCCACCGGCGGCGGCGAGGTGGCCCGTTACGTCGCACGGGCCGAGCCGGGCCGGGTCGCGAAGGCGGTCCTCGTCAGCGCCGTGCCCCCGGTCATGGTGAAGTCCGAGTCGAACCCCGGTGGTCTGCCGATCGAGGTCTTCGACGGGTTCCGCGCCTCCCTGGCGGCCAACCGCGCCCAGTTCTACATCGAGGTGCCCTCGGGGCCGTTCTACGGCTTCAACCGCCCCGGCGCCGAGGTGTCGCAGGGGCTGATCGACAACTGGTGGCGGCAGGGCATGCGGGGCGCGGCCAACGCCCACTACGAGTGCATCAAGGCCTTCTCGGAGACCGACTTCACCGAGGACCTGAAGAGCATCGAGGTGCCGGTCCTGGTCGCCCACGGCACCGACGACCAGATCGTCCCCTACGAGGACGCGGGCCCGCTCTCGGCGAAGCTCCTGCCGAACGGCAGGCTGAAGAGCTACGAGGGCTATCCCCACGGCATGCTCTCGACGCATCCGGACGTCATCAATCCCGACCTCCTGGCCTTCGTGAAGGAGTAGGGGCAGCACCGTCGCCCATCCGCCGCCGGCTCCGGGGGCCGGCGGCGGCACAGCGCCCGCGCCGGGCTCACAGGTACTGGCAGGTGCCCCGCGGCAGATACGTCCCGTGGCCCGCGTGACCCACGTACGCGCGGTCCTCGATGACCGGCACACCCCGTGACAGCACCGTCCTGACCTGGCCCGTCACCCGCCTTCCCTCGTAGGCGGAGTAGTCGACGGCCATGTGGTGGGTCTCCGCGGAGATGGTCTGCTCCGCGCCGGGGTCATAGATGACGACGTCCGCGTCGGCACCCGGTGCGATGGTCCCCTTCTTCGGATAGAGACCGAACATCCGGGCGGGGGACGCGCAGGCGATCTCGACCCAGCGGCGGCGTGAGAGGTGGCCGTCCACGACGGCCTGGTGGAGCAGGTCCATGCGGTGCTCCACGCCCGGCATGCCGTTGGGGATCTTCGAGAAGTCCCCCCTGCCCATCTCCTTCTGGCCCGAGAAACAGAAGGGGCAGTGGTCGGTCGAGACGACCTGCAGCTCGTTGTTCCGCAGACCGCGCCAGAGCACCTCCTGGTGCTCGCGGGGGCGCAGCGGGGTCGAGCAGACGTACTTCGCGCCTTCGAAGCCGGGCTCGGCCAGGTTGTCCGTCGAGAGGAAGAGGTACTGCGGGCAGGTCTCGCCGAAGACCGGGAGCCCCTTGTGGCGGGCGGCGGCGATCTCGTCGACGGCTTCGTCGGCCGATACGTGGACGACGTACAGCGGCGCACCGGCGACCCGTGCGAGCTGAACCGCGCGGTGCGTGGCCTCCGCCTCCAGCGCCACCTTGCGCACGTCGCCGTGGTAGCGCGGATCGGTACGCCCCTCGGCGAGCGCCTGTTCGACCAGGACGTCGATGGCGATGCCGTTCTCGGCGTGCATCATGACCAGGCCGCCGTTGCCGGAGGCCCGTTGCATGGCGCGGAGGATCCGGCCGTCGTCGCTGTAGAACACGCCCGGGTAGGCCATGAAGAGTTTGAACGAGGTGACGCCCTCGGCGACCAGGCGGTCCATCTCCTTGAGCGAGGACTCGTTCACGTCCGAGAGGATCATGTGGAAGCCGTAGTCGACGGCACACCTGCCGTCGGCCTTCGCGTGCCAGGTGTCGAGGCCCTCCCGCAGGGAGCGCCCCATGGTCTGGATGGCGAAGTCGACGATCGTGGTGGTACCGCCCCACGCCGCGGCCCGGGTGCCCGTCTCGAAGGTGTCGGCGGCGTAGGTCCCGCCGAACGGCATCTCCATGTGCGTGTGCGCGTCGACACCGCCCGGCAGGACGTACATCCCGGTGGCGTCGATCCTGCGGTCCGCGCTCCAGCTCGTCGCGGCGTCGGTGCCGTGGGCGGCCAGGGCGGCGATGCGCCCGCCCTCGATGAGGACGTCGGCGTGGATCTCGTCGGACGCGGTGACGACGAGGCCGCCGTGGATGACGGTGCGGCTCATGTGTCCCTCCCTCGCGATGGCACAGCCGGCCTGTGCACGTGGACCGGGTGCGTGGTGGCGTACGGTGCCTCGGGCCCGCCCCGGGGCGGGGGCGCCGCCTCGGGGCAGCTGTTGTCAGGCTGCCGCGTGCAGCGCCTCTCCCAGGATCTCGGCGCCCTCCTCGGCCTCGGCGACGGTCAGCGACAGCGGCGGCGCGATCCGCAGCACACTGGTGTTGTGGCCGCCGCCCTTGCCGATGAGCAGACCCCCGGCGCGGGCCGCCTCGAGGACCGCGGCGGCGGCCTCCGGGTCGGCCTCGTCGGTGCCGGGCTTCACGAGCTCGATGCCGATCATGAGACCCCGGCCGCGTACCTCCCGTACGGCGGGCGAACCCGCGCCGACCGCCCGCAGGCGCTCGATGAGCAGGCCGCCGACCCGCCGGGCGTTGCCCTGGAGGTCGTGCTCCAGCAGGTAGGAGAGGTTGGCGAGGCCCGCCGCCATGGTGACCGGGGATCCGCCGAACGTCGAGATGGAGTTGGCGTCGAGGCAGTTCATGACGTCCGCCCGGGCGACGACTCCGCCGATGGACATGCCGTTGCCGATGCCCTTGGCGAAGGTGAGGATGTCGGGCGGCCCGCTCGCCGCGTGGGCCTGCCAGCCCCAGAAGTGGTCGCCGGTGCGTCCCCACCCCGTCTGCACCTCGTCGGAGATCCACAGGATGCCGTGCCGGTCGAGGACCTCGCGGAACGCCGCGTACAGCCCGTCGGGTGGTGCGGTGAACCCGCCGACCCCCTGCACGGGTTCGGCGATCAGCGCCGCGACACCCCTGGTGTGGCCGAGCAGGTCCTCCAGATCGGCCACACAGGCCCTGATGAACCGTTCGTCGCTCAGCTCGGCGTACGGTCCTCGGGTGCGGACCCCGCCGTGGACGTAGAGCGTCTGCAGGGGCGACAGGCTGGTGGTCGACCAGGACCTGTTGCCCGTGATGGACACCGCCGAGAACGACCTGCCGTGGTAGCTGTTGCGCATCGCCAGGATCTGGTTGGACGCGCGGTGGGCGGTGGCCAGCAGCAGGGCCGCGTCGTTGGCCTCGGTGCCCGAGGTGGTGAAGAAGACCCGGGCGTCGGGGATTCCGGAGAGGGCGGCGATCCGCTCGGCGAGCTCGACCATGGGGCGGTTGAGGTAGAGCGTCGAGGAGTGGATGAGACGGCCTGCCTGCTCCGAGACGGCCTTGGTCACCTCGGGCAGGGCGTGCGCGGTCATCGTGGTGAGGATGCCGCCGAAGAAGTCGAGGTAGCGGTTGCCGTCCGCGTCCCAGACGTGGCGCCCCTCGCCATGGGTGAGTTCGAGGGGGTCGCGGTAGTAGAGCGCCAGCCACTCCGGGCTGACGGCCAGGTGCCGTTCGTACAGTCCCGTCACGGCTGCACCAGCCCGTCGTACGCGTCCGGCCTGCGGTCGCGGTAGAACGCCCACTGCCGGCGGACCTCCTCGATCAGCCCGAAGTCGAGGTCGCGCACGACGAGTTCCTCCTCCTTGTCGCTCGCGACGTCACCGACGAACTGCCCCCGCGGATCGACGAAGTAGCTCGTCCCGTAGAAGTCGTTGTCGCCGTACTCCTCCTGTCCGACGCGGTTGATCGCGGCGACGAAGTACTCGTTGGCGACGGCGGAGGCGGGCTGCTCCAGCTGCCACAGGTAGCTGGAGAGGCCGCGTGAGGTGGCGGACGGGTTGTACACCAACTGAGCCCCGTTGAGTCCGAGTTGACGCCACCCTTCGGGGAAGTGCCGGTCGTAGCAGATGTACACGCCGACCTTGCCCACGGCGGTGTCGAAGACCGGCCAGCCGGCGTTGCCCGGCTTGAAGTAGTACTTCTCCCAGAAGCCCTTGACCTGCGGGATGTGGTGCTTGCGGTACTTGCCGAGGTAGGAGCCGTCGGCGTCGATCACCGCCGCGGTGTTGTAGTAGAAGCCGGACTGCTCGACCTCGAAGACCGGCACGACGACGACCATGCCCGTCTCGCGGGCCAGGTCCCTCATGCGCCGGACCGTCGGCCCGTCCGGGACGGGTTCCGCCCAGCGGTAGTGCTCGGGCTCCTGGACCTGGCAGAAGTAGGGGGCGTTGAACACCTCCTGGAAGCCGATGATCCGCGCGCCCTGCCGGGCGGCCTCGCGAGCGTGTTCCTCGTGTTTGGCGATCATGGATTCGGTGTCGCCGGTCCAGGTCGCCTGGACGAGTGCGGCGCGTACGACGTGGGACATGAGCTGCTCCTTCGACGCGGCGTCAGAGAGCCTCTGTGTTCTCTACGCCCGTAGACACGGTGCGTAGGAGGAGAACGTAAGCCCCGTCACACAACGGGGCAAGACCATCGCCGTGAACCGGCTGAGTCGATCATGTTTCGTACCCGAGCGGTCCATACCTGCCCGGAGGGCGTGGATCACAGTCCGCGCAGGGTGCCGTAGGCGGACTGGACGAACGGCGCGAGCGGCGTGGGAGCCGTGTTCGTGAGGGCCACCAGTGCCGTGCCCGACGCGGGGAGGAAGCCCGCGAAGGCCGTGAACCCGCGGGTCCCTCCGGAGTGGTGGAGCAGCGCGCCGTCCGGGCGGGGACGGAGGTTCCAGATGAGGCAGAGCCGTGATCCGGTCCTCGGCACCCGCAGCCGCGGCCGCTGGACCTCGGCCAGCGCGGTGCGCAGCACGGGGTGCGGGGCGGTGTCCGGGTGGAGCAGCAAGGTCAGGACGCGCAGCAGGTCGCGGGCGCTGGACCGCACCGCCCCGGCCGCGGTCAGTCCGGGCATCAACAGGGCGGGGCGTGGGCGGCCGTGCCAATGTCCGGTCAGCTGGGGGCGGTTGGGGTCGCAGTCCGTGTCGGGCAGACCGAGCGGCCCGGTGACGCGCTCGGCCAGCAGGGCGGCGTAGTCCCCGCCAGTGCCGCCGGCCGCCCTGGCGAGCACGTGACCCAGCAGCCCTCCGCCGAAGTTGGAGTAGTGCACCCTGCTTCCGGGTCGGTGTCTCAGCGGGGTGCGGCGCAGCGCGTCGAGCAGGTCGTCCTCACCGAAGCCGGCGTAGGGATTGCTGAGCCATCCGCTGCGGACCGCCCGGGTGAGGAGCCCCGGGGGCAGGCGCGGCAGGCCGGAGGTGTGGGTGGCCAGGTGCAGGAGGGTGAGGGGCGGCCCGGGCAGCCGGAACGGGAGGTAACGGTCGGCCCGGTCGCCGTAGCGGACCTCTCCCCGGGCGGCGAGTTCCGCCAGCAGCAGGGCGGTGAAGGTCTTGGTCAGCGAGCCCGTCTCGAACCGGGCCGCCTCCCCCGCCCGTCCGCTGCCGAGGACCGCGCGCTCGGTGCCCCGCACCGCCGCGACCGCCGCCGCCGGGCCGCGGGCGGCCTCCAGCAGGGGACGGAGTGCGGCGGCCAGCGGCGTGGAGCTCATTCCCTCACCGCTGCCCCGCCCTGGCGAGGGCGATGGATCCGGCGACGGCCGCGACGACGACGGTGTGCTGGTGGTCGGTGAACCGCTGCTGCGGGTCGTCGTCCACGGGGTCGCTGTCGCGGGGCACGAGTCCGTCCTCGTGCTGGAGCGCGGCGACCGCCTCCCAGTCCTCCGGCCGGACGTACGGGTCCTCGAGCGAGGCGCCGACGACGAGCAGCTCCGTGACCAGGTCCCACTGCCCGACCTCGCGCCAGACGTCGATCCAGACGGGGAGCCAGGTGCGTACGTAGTCGGTGAGTTCGGGCGGCAGCCCGCCGGGATCGGCGCCCCAGTCGGTGAGGTGGAAGACGGTGTGGGTCACGGCGTAGGCCGTGATCCAGTTGACGGCCCAGGGCTCGGGCCGGGCGCCGAGCCAGGTCGCCGCGGCGAGGGCGCCCATGTCCTCCGTGGCCGGCAGCCCCACGATGCGGGCGGCGTTGGCGACGGCGAGCCTGCGGTTGGGCAGGACCTCCACGCTGCCGGCCGACCGCATCCGGGAACGGTGGGCGAGGAGGCGGTCGAGCCCTTCGTGCCGGTAGCCGCAGCGGACGAAGGGGGCGTACATCTCCAGGGGGTCGGTCATCAGGGTGTGGCGGAGCTGGCGTTCGTAGATCATGTCGCCGTGCCTGAACTGCTCCCAGGTGAAGTCCATCAGGCTCTGGGCGGCGGCCAGCCGGCCGGGGCCCGCGACTCCGTCGCGCAGGATCAGGGAGGCGGCGAGGGTGGTCTCCCCCAGAGGCTTGTAGACGCTGTCGGGGTCGGCCATCGTCTCGGTCGTGTCGGGCGGCAGGCCGCCGAGGTTCCGGTTGGCGTGCAGCCACGACAGCGCGCGGTCCGCCATGCTGCGGGCCGCCCGGGTGACCGGCTCGGGGATCGTCGTCATGGGCGTGCGGTCTCCTTGGGGGGCGTGCCGGGCCGCTGTTCGAGGAAGTGCCGGGCGATCGCCAGGTCCAGGGCGGTGCGCGGGCCCGTGCCGCCCACCAGCCAGGCGTGTTCGGCCGCGACATCCGGGTCCAGGGGCAGTTCGGCACCCTCGTGCCGCAGCCAGGCCAGCCACCGGACGAGGCGCAGGGCGGTGGGGAAGTCGCGGCGCAGGATCGAACGGCTGACCCCGCGGCTCAGGGACAGCACCCCGTCGCGGGCCGCCTCGTGGACCGGGCCGTCGAGCCCGAGGGTCGCGAGCGGGGCGAGCTGGGCCATCCGGACGCACCAGCCGCTCCAGTCGTCGCGGGGTGCGAGGGCGGCGTCCTCCGGCGGTGCCGGCGCGACCGTCCGCAGGGTGTCGTCGCCGGAGAGCCGGGCGAGCAGGACCGCGGTGGCGTGGTCGCGGTGGGCGACCGCCGGCTCGTCGGGGGCGCCGGACGCGGGGAACGCGTCGAACGCCTTGGCCACGACGGCCGCGTCCTGCGCCTGGAAGGGGTCGCCCTTGAGGAGGTGGGGGCTGAAGACGTCGGCACCCAGCACCCGGACGGCGGCCAGGGCCGCGAGGGTGTCGGGGGCGTCGTCGACGTACCGCGCCAGCTGCACAGCGCCCCCGGTGCCGCTGAGGGCACCGAGGACACTGACTGCCAGGGCGTCGGCCGCCTCGGCGAATGCGGAGTGGGAACTCACTTGCCCCGGGGCTCCTTCGGCTCCTTGGGAGACAGGAGGAGGAGGGCGAGCAGGAAGCCCGCGGCCTCGGGGGTGTAGAGCGGGGCGTCGCTGACGGCCGCCTCGGGCTCCGCCATCAGCGCGCTCAGCGTGGTGGTCTGCGCGGGTGTCGCGGTGAGAGTGAACTCCTTGGTAAGCATGGTGCCTCCACATCACTGGGGGGACATGTACCACTTGTGTGGTATGCCTCGAACGACGATAGGGGGTTTGTTCCGATTTATCTCCCCAACCCCGTCCGCACTGGTGACGTGCACCCACCACAGCCCGTCCGGTGCGGCAGAACTCGTTCCGGCTCCGCCCCTGGCGCCTGGCGGTTCGGCCTACGGCGCCGCGACGCCCGCCACCCGTAGCGCGTGCACCAGGTCCCACTCCCGCGCCGCCGACACCTCGCGTGCGGCTGCGAGCAGCCGGGGCACCAGGTGGCGGGGGCCGCCCTCGGCGATACGCGCCGCCTCCTGCGGGGTACGTGCGCGGACGAAGGCCTCCAGCAGCGCCCGCGCCTCCGCTTCCAGGCCCGCCCGGTCGAGGGCGACGACGGCGTCGGCGACCTCGGCGGCGGGCCGCGCCACCCCCTGCCGCAGCAGTTGGCCGCAGTCGTCGGCGAGGCCCGCGGCGGCCAGCGCGCCCGCCGCCGCGGCGAGTTCGGCGGGGGTGAGCGAGGACATCTCCCACAGCAGGGTCGCCCGGTCGGCCTCCAGGCCCGCCCCGCGCAGAGCGGCGGCGAGGACCGGCAGGCGCCCGGCGGGCCACGCGGCCGCTTCGCAGAGCACCACGTGCGCCTCGCCGCTCCGGCCCTCCGCGCGCAGCTGTACGAGCTGCGCGACGACGTCCTCGGCGGCCCGGTGGGCGGCGGGGTCGTCGGGCTCCGGTGCGCTCGGGGCCGGGGCCACGCGCTCCTCGGCCGGAGCGCCACGGAACCGGGCACCGCGCGGGGCCGCGGCGGGTGCCGGGGCGGCGGGCAGGCCGGGTCCGGGCGACGGCTCCGGGTCCGCCTCCGCCTCGTCCCCGGTGTCGAGCCCCGCGAAGCGCGCCCCGCGGGGCTTCCCGCGCCGGGGCGCGGACACGGTCGGCACATCCGCGCCGTCCTGCCCGCGGAACCAGGGGTCCGGCACGGGCACGGTCCGCTCCACCGCGGCGAGCCGGTCACGGAGTTCCACGCAGCGCGCCGTGGCACGGGCGTGGTCGTCCCGTGCCCAGGCCAGGGCGTCCGACTCCCCGTCCGCGTCGCCCAACCGCCGTACGGCGTCCGACTGTTCGCGAAGCATCATGTCGAGCCGGTCGGCGAGGGCCTGCCGGCCTCCCGGGCGCCCGTCGTGCGCGGCGGCCGAGGCGGCGAACAGGGCGGCGGCCCGTACGGACTCCTCCGCGGCCTGCCCGGCGCCCCGCACCGCGGCGAGGTCCTGGAGCAGCGACTCGACCACGTCCCAGGGCGGCACCTCGGAGCCCTCGAAGCAGGCGCGCATCCCCGCGGGATCCCGCGCGCAGAAGACGCCGTACCATCCCCGGCCGGGATCGAGCAGGGCAGCCAGGTCTCGCAGGTACCGTGCGAACGCCCTTACTTCCACCGCGTGCTGATGCACTGTCACCGTCGCCCTCGTCGGTCGCCCGGGACTGGAGCACTCCAGTCCGCGGGCATTCGACCGCAGGCGTGTTACGGGCGGACTACGCGCGCTTTTCCGGCGCGGGACGCCCGGAGCGCGGCCCTGCCCGGCGCGCCCCCGTCAGAAGGTGACGGCGATCCCCGTGTGGGGCCGCTTGCCGAGCCGTGCGAGCGTGGCGGGCACGTCCACGAGCCAGAACTTCCAGGTGTACTTGCGGGTGAGCACCTTGCGCACCCCCGCCACCGCGTCGCCCTCGACGAGACGAGCCGTCCCCTCGGCGCTCGGCGCACCGTCGGCGATCCGGCCGCGGGCGTCGCAGACCGTGACGCGCACCCGGCTGTCGTTGCGCAGCCGCTTGACCTTCCACGAGTCGGAGCGGGTCCAGACGTAGAGGACGTCGCCGTCCGCCGCCGCCCAGACGGGCGTGGCCACCGGCGTGCCGTCCTTCCGGTACGTGGTGAGGCTGACGTACTCGCTGCGGGCGAAGTCCTGGAGAGTCACGGCTGCGACCCTACTCGGCTCACGCGGTGAGCGGCAGCCGCCCCGGTTCGGGCAGCGGCTCCGGGACCCGCGCGGGCGCCGGGACGGTCAGCGCGAGCAGCTCGTCCATGGAGACGCCGAGGACTCCCGCGAGCGCCGCCACCGTGAAGAACGCGGGCGTGGGGGCCCTTCCGGTCTCGATCTTGCGGAGCGTCTCGGCCGAGATGCCGGCGCTCGCGGCGACGGCGACCATGCTGCGCTCACCGCGGGCCTCACGCAGCAGTTCGCCGAGCCGCTCGCCGCGGCGGCGCTCTTCGGGAGTCAGGGGGTTCCGAACCATGCCGTCATTCTAATACCGGTTGGACCGGTATAGTAATTGGCTAGTGGTCCCGCGGCGGGCCGCTCCGTGCGTGTGACGGCAGCCGGCCTCCCCCGCCGCACACGCGGTGACCGTCACGGCGACGGCCACCGTGCCGTGCCGGACCCTCGCCGGGCCCTCAGGCTCCGTCGGCGAACTTCCGGGCGAGCGCCTCACCGGCGGCGACGGCCGCGGCAGGACTCTCGATCGGGGATGCCTGGGAGTTCCTGAAGAGGATGTAGGTGACCCCGGACGCCGTACCGCCGGTCCTGGGGTCCGGATCGATGCCGAGCGACCGGGCCAGGGCGTACGAGCCCTCGCCGATGATCGCGGCGGGACCGGTGTCCCCCACGACGGCGTAGCGGACCTTGCCGTCGTGGATGACGGCGGCCACGCCGCCCCCCTTGATCCCCGACGCGGAGTAGTTCCAGAGCGGGCCGGGACCGGGGACGACGACGTAGGGCACCTCGGAGGAGTCCAGGTACCTGCCGTCCGACCCCTGGAAGGCCGTCTGCGGCTGGAACGAGGGGTCCGTCCCGGTGTTGCAGACGGTGCTGACCTGGCCGTCGCAGTCGATGTCCATGTCGGCCTCCCAGAAGACGACCTCGTCGGTCCCGCAGACCGGGATCGTGGCGGCCGCACTCCGGTCGGTCCGGTACTTCCCCTTGGAGACCGGGGTGCAGTTCTTCACCTTGGCCAGCAGTTCGGCGGCCCCGACCGGTTCTTCGCCGTCCGCGGCCGCCGTGGCCGGGAGTGCCGACGCCAGGAGTGCGGCGCCGGAGAGCGCGGCGAGGACGAGCATGCGTGTACGCACCGTCGTAGTTGCCCTTTCACTGGACACGAAGAACCCTGACGGGCTCTTCCTTGCCGACACGGCCCGGCGGGTGGGCGACCGGCCGCGTCAAGGCCTCGGGGCCGGAAGGGCGCGACGAACCACGCCCTTCCGGCCCCGAGGCCCCTGCTGAAGCCGATCGGTCAGGGACGGCCGCTCGGCGATACCACCATGGCCGACCCTCCCCCACGCCGCACCTTTTCGGCTGCCGCGAGCCAGCGCCCTCCGGGGAGGCGCTGGATGCCCGTGGCGGCCCCGATCTCCGGGTTCGCCTTGAACACGTGCCCGAGGGCCTCCAACTCCCCGCGCACCGGGCTGTCCCACAGCCCCGGCTCGATCTCGGTCGTGGCCGAGTTGCGCTGGCTGGCGCGCGGGGCGGCGATCGCGTCGACGAGCGGCAGTCCCCTGTCCAGGTGACCGGTCAGGGACTGCAGGACCGTGGTGATGATCGTGGCGCCGCCCGGCGATCCCAGGGCCAGGACGGGCTTTCCGTGTTCCAGCACGATGGTCGGTGAGATCGAGGAGCGCGGGCGCTTGGCCGGACCGGGCAGGTTCGGGTCGTGGACCGCGGGATTCGCCGGCGCGAACGAGAAGTCGGTCAGCTCGTTGTTGAGCAGGAACCCCCGTCCCGGCACCGTGATGCCGCTGCCTCCCGTCGACTCGATCGTCAGGGTGTACGCGACCACGTTGCCCCACTTGTCGGCGGTCGTCAGATGCGTCGTGTTCTCCCCCTCGAACGTCGTCGGGGCGGCCTCGCCCGTGGACGCGCACCGGGCGGGGTCGCGCGGATCGCCCGGAGGGAGCGGGCTGGTGAGCACCGCGTCGTCCTTGATGAGGCACTCGCGCGAGTCCGCGAACCGCTGGCTGAGAAGCTCCCGCGTCGGCACGTCCTCGAACGCGGGGTCGCCGACCCACCGGCCACGGTCGGCGAACGCGATCCGGCTGGCCTCGATGAGGCGGTGCAGGTATTGCGTACGGCTGACCTTCGAAAGGTCCGTCGACTCCAGGATGTTGAGGGCCTCACCCACGCTCGTGCCCCCGGACGAGGACGGCGCGATGCCGTACACGTCGAGGCCGCGGTAGGCGGTCCTCGTCGGGGCCTGGCGCAGGGCGCGGTACGCCTTCAGGTCCCCGGTGGTCAGGTCCCCCGGCCGCACCACCCGCGTCGCCGCCGGGTCCACGGGAGGCTTCCGCACGGTCGACACGATGTCACGGGCCAGGTCGCCCCGGTACAGCTCCTCGACGCCCTCACGGCCGATCGTGCGGTAGGTACGGGCGAGGTCGGGGTTCCTGAACACCGATCCGGTCACCGGCAGCCGGCCGCCGGGCAGGAAGAGTTCGGCGGACGCGGGGAAGTCGGCGAACCGCGCCTGGTTCGCCGCGGTCTGCGAGCGGAAGGTGTCGTCCACGACGAATCCGTCGCGGGCCAGCCGCTCCGCCGGTTCGAGCAGCCGCCCGAGCGGCTTGCTGCCCCACGCGTCGAGCGCCTTCTCCCAGGTGGCGGGTGTGCCGGGGGTGCCGACCCCGAGCCCGCTGGTGACGGCGTCGTTGAAGGGGATCGGCTTCCCGTCCTCCAGGAAGAGCGAGGGGTCCGCGCTGCGCGGCGCGGTCTCACGGCCGTCGATGGTCCCCACGCTGCCGGTCCTGGCGTCGTAGTGGACGAAGTACCCGCCGCCGCCGATGCCCGCCGAGTAGGGCTCGGTGACACCCAGCGCGGCGGCGGTGGCGACGGCCGCGTCGACGGCGTTGCCCCCCTTGCGGAGAACCTCGATGCCGGCCGCCGACGCGTCCGCGTCGACACTCGACACCGCTCCTCCGTATCCCACCGCCACAGGGGACTTGGGAGGCGGGACCGGTGGCGCAGAGGCCGCGGGGGCGGCGGCACCGAGCGAGCCGATGACGGCGATCACGACTGACAACGACACATTCCGGCCGACGGAACGACGCATCCGTACCTCCTGTGAAGGATCGTCCGCGCAGGGTAACGCCGCACCACCCGTACCGTCAGGACCGCCTCGGCCATCTGTACGGACGGTCCGTCAGGCCGTGCCCGCGGGTACGGCCGCCCGGTCGGCGATCAGCCGGAGGATCTCCTGCTGGTGTGCGGCCAGGTAGAAGTGGCCGCCCTTGAAGACGCGGAACTCAAAGGCCCGTTCCGTGTGCCTCGACCAGGCCCGCGCCTCCTCGACGCTCACCTTGGGGTCGTCGTCCCCCACGAGGCTCCACACGGGGCAGTGCAGCGCGGGCCCCGGCTCGTAGACGTAGGTCTCGGCGGCGCGGTAGTCGGCGCGGATCGCCGGCAGGGCCATGCGGATCAGTTCCGGATCGTCGAGGATGGCCGAGTCCGTACCGCTGAGCAGCTTCATCTCCTCGACGATGCCGTCGTCGTCCCGCAGGTGGACGACCTCCGTACGGGGTGCGGACGGCGCCCGGCGCGCGGAGGCGAACAGGGCGTGCGGCACGACGCCGTGGTCGCGCTCGAGACGGCGCGCGACCTCGAAGCCGAGGGTCGCGCCCATGCTGTGGCCGAACAGGACCAGCGGGCGGTCCGTCCACTCCAGGAGCACGGCGGTCACCTGGTCGGCGAGTTCGGCGATCGTGGGGACGCAGGGCTCGGCCCGCCGGTCCTGGCGCCCCGGGTACTGCACGGCGAGTACGTCGACGTGGGCGGGCAGGCCGGCCGACACCGGCTGGTAGAAACTCGCCGAGCCGCCCGCGTGCGGCAGACACACCACCCTGACCGCCGCGTCCGGACGGGGGTGGTAGCGGCGTATCCACAGGCGGTTGTACTCGGCCGGCGTGGTCATGGGGTGCGGGTTCCCTTCGTGGCGGCGGCGCGGAAGGGCCGCACCGGGCGTGCCCGAGAAGTCTCACCGCCCGTACGCGGGAACCACACCCCTATCACCCCCAGGTCAGGGACCGGCGGGCGGAGCTCACGCGTTCAGGTAGGCCAGCACCGCCAGGACGCGCCGGTTGTTGTCGCTCGACGGCGGAAGCATCAGCTTGGCGAAGATGTTCGAGATGTGCTTGGCCGCCGCGCCCTCGGTGACGGTCAGCCGTTGGGCGATGGCGGTGTTGGAGCATCCCTCCGCCATGAGTTCCAGCACGGTGCGCTCCCGCGCGGTGAGCGCGGCCAGCGGCTCGTCGCGGGAGTGGGACGTCATCAGCTGGGCCACGACGGTGGGGTCCATGGCCATGCCGCCGGCGGCGACCCGGCGGACCGCGTCGATGAACTGCCGGTCGTCGAGGACGCTGTCCTTGAGCAGGTAGCCGATACCGCCGGTGCCGTCGGCCAGCAGTTCCCGGGCGTACATCTGCTCGACGTGCTGGGACAGGACGAGGATCGGCAGGCCGGGTCGTTCGCGGCGGGCGAGCAGGGCGGCCTGCAGGCCCTCGGTGGTGAACGTCGGGGGTAAGCGGACGTCCACCACGGCCACGTCGGGACGGTGCTCGGCGATCGCCCGTCCCAGGTCCGCACCGTTGTCGACGGCGGCGACCACCTCGCAGTCGTAGGCCTCGAGCAGTTGGATGATCCCCTGCCTCAGGAGGAAGAGGTCTTCGGCGAGGACAACGCGCACGGCAACTCCATTTTCATGACGGTCGGTCCGCCCCGGGGACTGTCGATCTCCAGGACGCCGTCAAAGGATGCCAGCCGCCGCCGGATCCCCTCCAGGCCGCTCCCGGCCGACATCGCGGCGCCGCCCCGGCCGTCGTCGGTGACCTGCCCGTGCAGGACGCCGTCCGCGTAGTGGAGAGACACCTCGACCTGTCCGGCGTCGGCGTGCTTGAGGGCGTTGGTGAGCAGTTCCGACACCGAGAAGTAGATGGCCGACTCCACCGGGTCGGGCAGTTTTCCGGGCAGGTCCGCGACGACGGTGACGGGCAGCGGACTGGCGATGCCCAAGGCCCGTACGGCGTCGGCGAGTCCGCGTTCGGCGAGCACCGGGGGGTGGATGCCCCGGACCAGACCGCGCAGCTCGCGCAGAGCCTGCACGGAGGAGCTGCGGGCGTCGTTCAGCAGTCGGCGTGCCTCCTCGGTGTTCCGGTCCAGCTGCCGGTCGACGGCGCCGAGGGTGAGGCCGAGGCTGACCAGCCTGGCCTGGGCGCCGTCGTGCAGATCGCGTTCGATGCGGCGCACTTCGGCGGCCTGGATGTCCAGAGCGCCGGAGCGTGTCTCCGCGAGGTGCCGGACCCGGGAGGCCAGACGGGCGCCCTGGGTCGGGCCCAGCAGGAACAGGACGAAGTAGGCGTGGCCCTTCAGGATCCAGGAGCTGAGGTGGAGCCAGCCGGCGAACACGGCGAGGGCCGCCAGGGCCGCGGCGAGGGCGGCGGGCCAGCTGTCGACGGTGATGAACGCGTACCAGCGGCCCGTACCGTCGGCGGCGACGGGCCGCCACAGGCCCGCGGCCAGCACCAGTCCCTCCCCCGCGTAGTAGAGGAGCGCGGCGGGGGCGCTGCCGAGCAGCAGGCCGACGACGCTGTTCAGGAGCAGCCACAGCAGGTCCCGCCAGCTCGCCGGGTCCGCCAGGATCCACTTGCAGCGGCGCACCCAGCCGACGATGTCCCGTTCGATCTCCTCCGGTTCGGGCCGGTAGGGCCGTTCCACCGGGACCCCGGAGCGGGCGGCGGCGCGCCGGTTCAGGTCGCAGACCCAGCGCACCGCGGTGGTCAGGTGGGGCAGCGCCAGGAAGCCGATCCCGATGAGGCACAGGACGGTGAAGTACGTGGTGGTGACGAAGAGGACGACGGAGGCCAGGGCTCCGGCGGCGATCAGTGCGCCGACCAGGGTGTCCCGGACGGCACGGCTCAGTCGCATGCGCCCATCCTCCCATTCGCGGGGACGGACGGGAAAAGGACCGTCCCCGGACGGGGGTGCCGGGGACGGTCCGGTCCGGAGACGGCTCACGCGGCCTTCACCGAGTCGACGGCGGGCGTGCGCATGCCGCGCCACGAGGGCAGGAGCGTGGCGCCGAAGACCAGCACCAGGGACCCTCCGACGATGGCGAGGTAGATCCCGATGGATCCGGAGGGCAGGTAGGAGTCGGACTTCACCATGCTGTACGGGACGATGGTGGTCGCCGCGGCGATCGTGCCGAGGACGGTGGCGATGACGCCGATGAGGACGCCCTCGACGGTCAGCATGCCGAGCACCTGACGGCGCGTCGCCCCGGTCAGCTGCTGGAGGCCGAACTCGGCACGGCGCTTGCGGGTCACCGCCACGAGGGTGTTGACGACGGTGATGGCCGCGTATCCGACGATCATGGCGACGATCGTATAGTTCGCGGCGACCAGGATCTGCTGGATCTGGTTGTTCCGGCCGGCCAGCGAGTCCCCGTCGTCCAGTTCGGTGCCGGGCACGCTCGCGGCCAGGCCGGCCAGCGCCTCACGGAGCTCGGCGGGGCCGTCCTCCCCGGAGCGGACCAGGATCTGGTGCGGAAGTCCGTCACTGGTGTGCGGTGCCAGGGTCGCCGCGGGCAGGGTCACGTACTGCTGCTTGGGGTTGTCGGCGTAGAGGGCGACCACGGTGGGGCGTACGGCGGTGCCGTCGCCGAGGCGCAGCGGAAGCCGGTCCCCGACCCCCACGCCGTACTCCTCGGCCTTCTTGTCGGAGAGGGCGACCGTGTCGCCGCGGAGGCCGGACAGGGATCCGGCGACGGGCCGCAGGTCGAGGCTCTGCCGCACGCCCTCGGCCGACACGCCGCGCAGTTCGGTGTCGGCCCGTCCGTCGGGGGCATCGACGAATCCGCGGCTGGTGACGAACTCCGAGGCGGCGGCCACGCCCGGGGTCGCCCGGACCTTGTCGACGACGGCGGGCGCGAATCCGCCCGTGGTGGAGTCGAGTACGTAGTCGGCCAGGACGTTCTGGTCGTAGGAGCTCTGGGAGACGTGGTCCTCGGTGGCCTGCATGTAGAGGGTGCCGGTGGCGATGCCGATGAGCAGGACGATGGGCGCGACGGCGCCCGCCATCCGGACGTTCGCCGTGGTGGCGTTGCGCAGGGCGAGCATCCCGGGGATGCCGGAGAAGGCGCGCACCGGCAGGCGGAGCAGGGCGACCATGGCCTTGGTGATACCGGGGGCGAGCAGCGCCAGGCCGATGCAGAACAGTACGGAGGCGGGTCCGGCGGTGCTGGCGAGGGTGGGGCCGTCCTCCATCACCGTGGCGGTGGCGACGGCGAGGCCGATGCCGTTGGCGAGGAAGAACAGCGCGATCAGCAGCCTCGGCACGCTGAACCAGCGGGTGCCGGCGGCGGATTCGGCCAGGGCGGCGACGGGTTCGGTGCGGGCGGCTCGACGGCCCGCGAAGCGGGTGGCCCCGGCCGCGGCGAGAACCGTGACGACGGCACCGACGGCCATCGGCATCCAGCCGGCGTGGTAGACGATCGCCGACGACACGACGCCGCTGGAGGTGAGCACGCCGAAGAGGAGCCGGCCGAGCAGATACCCCGGGTAGAGCGCGAGCAGTACCGAGGCGACCGAGAGCACCGCGGTCTCGATGAGGATCATCCGGCGCAGTTGCTGCGGGGTGGAGCCCACGGCACGCAGCAGGGCCATCTCCCGGGTGCGCTGCTGGAGCGACAGCCCGAGGGTGGAGGCGACGCCGAACATCACGATCAGCACCACGGACGAGCCGAAGATGGCCGCCAGGATCACGACGGTGCGCTGGCTGGAGAGGGTGCCGGGCAGTTCCGCGAGGCCGCGCCGTTCGCCGGTGAGCACCTCGGCCCGGTCGCCGACGACGGACCGCACCGTGGCGGCGACCGCCGCCGTGTCGGCGCCGTTCTCCGGCAGCACGCCGATCGAGTCGATCCGGCCGCCGGCGAGGGTGCGGGCCTGCTCGTCGCTGAAGAACAGTGCGGCGTCCGGGTTGCTGTCGCCCCGCTGGCCGGCGACACCGCTGACCGTGAACCGCCGGGTCTCGCCGTTGACGGCGATCTCGACGACGGAGCCCGGTGCGGCACCGGCGCGCTCGGCGAGCCCGGAGTCGAGTACGACCTCGCCGCCGGCGACGGGGGAGGCGCCGGCGGCGAGGGTATAGGGGGTGAGACGGGCGCCGGCCCAGCCGTGACCGTACGAGGTGTCCTCGCCGGTCAGCGCCTTGCCGTCCTTGAGGACGGTGGCGGGGAAGGACACGTCGCCGACGGCGTCGCGGACGCCGTCCGCACGGGCCACCTCACCGACCAGCTGTGGGTCGATACGGTGCCGCTCGGTCAGGGCGGCGCCGTCGTAGGTCTGTTCGCCGGTGACCACGACCGGGGCGCCGTCCAGGCGCAGCGGGTCGGCGGCCATCCGTACGCCGGTCTCCATCAGGCCGCCGCAGCCGATGACGATCGCGGCGCCGAGGAACATGGCGAGGAAGGTCGCGACGAAGCTGGTCCGCCGGAACTTCAGGGTGCGCAGGGCGAGCCGCCACATCAGTACAGCCCTCCGGACGTCATCGGTGCGGCCTGCTGGCGGTTCTCGTCCTCCCAGGCGCCGAGTCGTGTCATCCGCGCCGCGACCGCGTCGGCCGTCGGCCGGTGCAGCTCACCGGCGAGGGCGCCGTCCGCGAGGAAGACGACCCGGTCGGCGTACGAGGCGGCCACCGGGTCGTGGGTGACCATGACCAGGGTCTGGCGGGCGTTGTCGACGGACTCGCGCAGCAGGGAGAGCACCGCCGACGCGGTTCGGGTGTCCAGCGCTCCGGTGGGCTCGTCGGCGAAGACGACGGCGGGCTGGGTGACCAGGGCGCGCGCGATGGCGACGCGCTGCTGCTGGCCTCCGGACAGCTCGGACGGGAGGTGGCCGAGGCGGTCGGCGAGGCCCACGCGCTGGACGACGGAGCGGATGAGGTTCTTGTCGGGACGCTTTCCGGCGAGTTGCAGCGGCAGGGTGATGTTCTGCATCACCGTCAGGGCGGGCAGCAGGTTGAACGACTGGAAGATGAAGCCGATCCGGTCGCGGCGGAGCATGGTCAGCTGGGTGTCGTCCAGGCCGGCGAGGTCGGTGCCACCGACGGTCACGCTTCCGGACGTGGGCCTGACCAGTCCCGCGGCGCAGTGCAGGAAGGTGCTCTTGCCGGAACCGGACGGTCCCATCACCGCGGTGAAGGTGGCGTCGGCGAAGCTCATGGAGAGTTCCCGGAGCGCGGCCACCTGGCTGTCCGCCCGTCCATAGATCTTCGACACGGTGTCCAGTCGTACCGCCTCCGTCCGACGGAGGTCGTGTGATGTGTGCATCGTGCTCCCCAATGAAATGACGCGCTTCCCACGCGGTGTCTGTGGATCAGATTAGGAGCGGCTGGGCCGTCGCACATTGGCCTTATACCGCCGATTCGAGGTAGAGGTTTCTCTACCTCCATAGGCATGTATGTGGAGTCGTGCATCAGTTCCACACCTCGGAGCTATTCGCGAGTTCACGCCGAGACGTCGTGAAGACGGGCGCCGGGTCTCGCGATTCCGGGTGACCCTGGTGGCGCCTCCGGAGGCTTTACGCGAAGGCGCCGGGCCTTCGAACCGGTGCGCGACGCCTCTCGGTCGGGCCGGGACCGGGGCACCATTTCCCCGAAAGAAATACCGATTTCTTGTCAAGGGGGCAGAAATACCCGTAGGACAGTGCACCTCCCACCCTTCTGTCCGAATCGTTTACCCCACCGTAAAAGTGCGGTCACTGCCAGTGCCACACTGTGAATCAACGGGTAACGTCGCAGTATCCGAAGAACCGTCAAGAGATGGGATTCCCTGTGTCCAGGACAGCCGGCCTCTCCACGGCCGAGAGGCAAGAGGGCACCGCGCACGCGAGGCCGGTGCGGCATGGGGCGTGACCATGGGCTCATCGCCAGCGTGCGGCCCGACGGGCACCTGGATCTGTTCGTGCCGCTCACCGGGAAACGCCACAGCTGCGGTCCTCGTGGTACGGCGATGTGGCTCGCGCTGCAGCGCTGTGACTGGCAGACGGAACTCGCCGCGGAAGATGTCGCTGTGCGACTGGGTGTACATCCGGACAGTATTCGATGTGATATCCAGGCATGGATGTCGCATTTCCGTGAGGCGAGTCGGTGACGAAACGGGGAGCGGCGGTCTCGCGACCGCCGCGTCCCGTTGCGGGTCCGGCGGCCGGTGCGTGACGCACGGCCGCCGGTGCCCTTCCGGCCTCAGGCCGGCGCGATGTCGGACAGCCACTTCTCCACCGCTCCCGCGGTGGATTCGGCCTTGTCCTCCATGACCGTGAAATGCGTGCCGGGCACCTCGGCGAGTTCGTGCGCGCCCTCCCAGACCGCCTGCCAGCCGTCGATTCCGGGCGCGAAGGGGTCCTCGGGCCGGACGAACAGCACCGGAGCGGTCAGCGGGCCCGGAAGGCAGTGCGCGATCAGTTCGCTGTAGCGGCTCATCGCCGCGAGGCGGGCGGTGCCGAAACCGCCCACGGACGACTCGCGGTCCAGCATGCCGTTGAACATCTCGCGCCGGAGCTGTTCGGTGCCGTCGTCGGCCAGCAGGTAGGTGTCCAGCAGGACCACACCGGATGCCGGGCGGCCTGCCTTCTCCATCGCCTCGGCGGCCGCGTGGGCGAACTGCCCGCCGGAGGAGTAGCCGAGGAGCACGTAGGGGCGTCCGTCGGCACAGGCACGCCGGATGCCTTCGACCACCACCTCCACGACCGCCTCGGCGGAGCGCGGCAGCGGCTCCCCGGGGGCGAAACCGGGGACGTCCGGGACGAGTACGTCGCGGCGGCCGTGGAAGTGCCGGGCGAAGCGGGCGTACTGGTGCGCGCCGCCCAGCGCCATCGGTGAGGGCAGGCAGAGCAGACGGGGCCCCTCGTCCCCCGTCGCCAGGCGCACGGGGTCGCGTACTTCGCCGAACTCGGCCGCCGAGGAGAAGGCCGGCAGGATGTCCGCGGCGCTGTGCAGCAGCGTCAGGGCCCGTTCCCAGTTGCCGTCGCCCGCCGCGCGCCGCACCAGCCCGCTGACCGACTCGATGTCGTCGTCGGCCGGTCCGGGGCCACCCCCGGCGAGGTGTCCGCGCAGGTGCGCGGCGAGCGCGGCGGGAGTGCGGTGGTCGAAGACGACCCCGGCCGCGACGGTGACGCCGAGCGCGTCGGCGAGGGCTGCGCGCAGTTCCGCGGCGGAGACCGAGTCCATACCGATCTCCAGGAAGGCGTCGTCGGGTTCGACGGCCTCCGGTCCCGCGTGTCCGAGGATCGCGGCCGTCTGTGCCCGCACCAGACCGGCGAGCAGAGCCTCCTGCTCGGCCTCCGGCGCCGTCGCCAGCCGCTCCCGCAACCCGTGTGCCTGCGGGACCGCGGCGGGGGCGACGGAGACGGCCGGGCCGGCGGCCGGCTGCGCGGCGGGCCGGTCCATGGTCAGGGGGACGTCGGCGTCCAGCCAGTACCGTTCGTGCCGGAAGGCGTACGTGGGCAGTTCGGCGCGGGCCGTCCCGGGGAAGACCGCCGCCCAGTCCAGGGGCGCGCCGTCGACGTGCAGCCGGGCGAGCCCGGACAGCAGGGCCGCGGTTTCGGCGCCGTGACGCCGGCCGAGGGCCACGAAGGCGGCGGCGTCCTCGCCGACGCACTCCCGGACGAGTCCGGTCAGGACGGCGTCGGGACCGACCTCGACGTAGCGGGTGACGCCCGACCCGGCGAGGGCGGCGACGGCGTCGGAGAAGCGGACGGTGCCGCGCACGTGCCGTACCCAGTACCGCGGGTCGCGCAGCTGCTGCCCGGTGGCCGGGAGTCCGGTGAGCGCCGAGACCACGTCGACGCGGGGTTCGTGGAAGGTGAGCTGCTCGACGACCGCGTGGAATGCGTCGAGCATGGCGTCCATCAGAGGCGAGTGGAAGGCGTGCGAGACGCTGAGCCGCTTGGTCTTCGCGAACCCCGCGGCGGCGGAGAGGACCGCCTCCCGCTCGCCGGACAGGACGACTGCCGACGGCCCGTTGACGGCGGCCAGGCCCACCCGTTCGTCCAGCAGAGGACGGACCTCGTCCTCAGCGGCGCGCACGGCGACCATCGCGCCGCCCTCGGGCAGGGCCTGCATGAGCCGTCCGCGTGCGGCGACCAGGGTGCAGGCATCGGCGAGGTCCAGCACTCCGGCGACGTGCGCGGCGGCGATCTCGCCGACGGAGTGCCCCGACAGCACGTCCGGCCGCACTCCCCAGGACTCCAGCAGCCGGAACAGGGCCACCTCGTAGGCGAACAAGGCCGTCTGTGCGTACTGCGTGCGGTGGACCGCCTCGGTGTCCTCGCCGCTCAGCACGCCCACCAGGTCCAGGCCTAGGTGGGCGTCGATCGCGTCGAACGTCTCGGCGAACACCGGGTAGTGTGCGCGCAGTTCGAGCCCCATGCCGGGGCGCTGGGCGCCCTGGCCGGTGAACAGGAACGCCGTGCGTCCGCCGGTGCGGGCCCGGCCGGTGACGGCGGTGGCCGACGGGCTTCCGGTGGCGAGGGCGTCCAGACCGGCCCGGATCTGCTCACGGTCCCCGCCGACGACGACGGCCCGGTGGGCGAAGGCGGCACGCCGGGTGCCCAGGCCCCGCGCGACGGCGGACAGCGGCAGTCCGGGACGGACGTCGAGGAAGTCGCGCAGCCGCTCCGCCTGTGCGGGGAGGGCGTGAGCGGAGCGGGCGGAAAGGGGGAGCATGACGGCCGGTGCGTGTGGTTCGGGCTCCGGGCGCGGGGAGGTGTCGTCGTCGGGTGCCTCCTCGAGAATCACGTGCGCGTTGGTCCCGCTGATCCCGAACGACGACACCCCCGCACGACGCACCCGCTCACCCCGCACCCACTCCCGCTCCACATCCAGCAACCGG
>NZ_JNYQ01000006.1 GCF_000717245.1 Kitasatospora papulosa | reverse complement strand
CCGTTTCACCGGGGCCCTCCGGGCGCTTCCCTTCGTTCTTGCGTTTCCGACTCTATCAGACTCTTTCGTGTCCGATTCCCGGTCGAAGCGGGTTACTGCGGTACTACTTTTCGCTTTCCAGTTCTTCGCTTTTCGCGTTTCCCTTTCCGGCGAGTCCGACTCTATCAGGCCTTTTCCGTGTCTCTGACCGGGGTCCTCGCGAACATGCGGGGTCGCCGAACAGGGTTACAGTCTGGGCTTGGGAGTCGCTGCCGATCCCGGACTCGAAGTCGCTTCGGGGTCAGGCAGGGGTACGACAGTACAGGCGACGGTGGGACGAGGCAAATCGTTTGCGGTGCACCTCTAGGTCTGTCAACCGGTAGCTCTCGGGCGGAACCGGGACTTCATATGACTTACGCTGCTGATCAGTACGCCGCCCCCGATCAGCCGTGGCGGTGACCATCAGGATCCCCACCCCTGGGAGGCTCTCCATGACCACAGTGACGTCCCCTCTTGCCGGCCGCGCCATCGGGCTCACCGCGGTTCCCGACCCCGTCTTCTCCGGAGCGATGGTGGGGCCCGGTACCGCCATCGACCCCGTGCGGGAGCCCTCCGAGGCCGTGTCACCGGTCGACGGCATCGTCGTCTCCCTCCACCCGCACGCCTTCGTCGTCGTCGACGACGAGGGGCACGGAGTGCTGACGCACCTCGGGATCGACACCGTGCAGCTCAACGGCGAGGGCTTCGAGCTTCTCGTGAACAAGGGTGACACCGTGACCCGTGGTCAGGGCATCGTCCGCTGGGATCCCGCGGGCGTCGAGGCCGCCGGCAAGTCCGCGATCTGCCCGGTCGTCGCCCTGGAGGCCACGGCCGAGTCCCTTTCCGACGTCCGCGAGGACGGCGACGTCAAGGTCGGCGAGACGCTGTTCGGCTGGCAGTGACACCCTCGGCGCAGGGACGAGCCAGTCGGGCATCCACCGCGGCGGTGCGACCGCCGCACAATCGGAGCAGGTGAAATGGAGACAACGCTGCGAGGCGTCGGCGTGAGCCACGGTGTGGCGATCGGCGAAGTTCGGCACATGGGTACGGCGGTGCTGGAGCCCCCGGCCAAACAGATTCCCGCGGACGAGGCGGAGCGCGAGCAGGGGCGTGCCCGCCAGGCGGTGGAAGCCGTTGCGGCCGACCTCGTCGCACGCGGCAACCTGGCGGGCGGCGAGGCCCAGCACGTGCTCGAGGCCCAGGCCATGATGGCCCAGGACCCCGAGCTGATCGCCGATGTCGACCGCCGTATCGCCGTCGGCAGCACCGCCGAGCGCGGTGTCTACGACGCGTTCGCCGCGTACCGCGCGCTGTTGGCCAATGCCGGGGAGTACCTGGCGGGCCGTGTTGCCGACCTCGACGACGTCCGCAACAGGATCGTGGCGCGGCTGCTCGGAGTGCCGATGCCGGGTGTGCCGGACAGCGACGAGCCGTACGTGCTGATCGCGCGTGACCTCGCTCCCGCCGACACCGCACTGCTCGACCCCACGCTCGTCCTCGGTTTCGTCACGGAGGAGGGCGGCCCGACCAGCCACAGCGCGATTCTCGCGCGGGCGCTCGGGGTGCCGGCCGTCGTGGCTCTGCCGGGTGCCGGTGAGATCGCCGAGGGCACGGTCGTGGCGGTGGACGGCAGCACGGGTGAGATCTTCGTCGAGCCGAGCCAGGAGAAGCGCGCCGAGATGGAGAGCGCGTCGGCGGCCCGCAAGGCGGCGCTGTCGGCCGTGACCGGTCCCGGTGCCACCTCGGACGGCCACAAGGTGCCGCTGCTCGCCAACGTCGGTGGCCCCGGTGACGTTCCGGCGGCCCTGGAGGCGGGTGCCGAAGGCGTCGGACTGTTCCGTACGGAGTTTCTCTTCCTGGACGACAGCAAGCAGGCGCCGTCCGAGGAGAAGCAGGTCGAGGCCTACCGCGCGGTGTTGGAGGCGTTTCCCGAGGGACGCGTCGTCGTGCGGGTGCTGGACGCCGGTGCCGACAAGCCGCTGGAGTTCCTGACGCCCGCCGACGAGCCGAACCCCGCGCTCGGTGTGCGAGGACTGCGCAGTCTGCTGGATCACCCGGATGTTCTGCGGACCCAGTTGACCGCCCTGTCGCGTGCGGCCGAGGGGCTGCCCGTGTACCTCGAGGTCATGGCTCCGATGGTGGCCGACCGTGCGGACGCGAAGGCGTTCGCCGATGCCTGCCGTGAGGCGGGGCTGCAGGCGAAGTTCGGTGCGATGGTGGAGATTCCGTCCGCCGCGCTCCGGGCCCGCTCGATCCTGCAGGAGGTCGAGTTCCTGTCGCTGGGCACGAACGACCTGGCGCAGTACACCTTCGCGGCCGACCGTCAGGTGGGAGCCGTGGCCCGGCTGCAGGACCCGTGGCAGCCCGCGCTGCTCGACCTGGTCGCGCTCTCGGCCGAGGCCGCCAGGGCCGAGGGCAAGAGCTGTGGTGTGTGTGGTGAGGCCGCTTCGGACCCGCTCCTCGCGTGTGTGCTGACCGGTCTGGGGGTCACCTCCCTGTCGATGGGCGCGGCGTCCATTCCCTATGTGCGGGCGACGCTGGCGAAGCACACGCTCGCGCAGTGCGAGCGCGCGGCGTCCGCGGCGCGTGCGGCGGACTCCGCCGACGAGGCGCGGCTCGCGGCGCAGGCGGTGCTGTCGGGCGAGTGACGGCGTCCGCCGTACGCGGTCGTGTGTGAAGGGGTTCCCGCCGGTTCAGGCGGGAACCCCTTCGGTCCGATCGGGGTCAGCGGTGGGCCTCCGGCTCGTCGGTGCCGAGGTCGAACCCGGCGCAGTACTCGACACCGGATTCCGGGGACACGGGCTCGCCCGTGTCGGCGTCGGTGCAGTAGGCGTTGAACACCTCGCCCGCGGTGAGCGGGAGGAGGCTGCCCCGGTGCAGACGCCATCCGTGCACCCGGTCCGGATGTCCGGGCGTGGTGGTACGCAGGACGACGCCTCCCCGGGTCTCGAGCGCGACCCCCACGGCGAGCACGGTGGCGAACTCCGCACCCTCCGAGGACGGGAACCGGGCCTGGCCGTCCGAGTCCTGGGTGGTGTGGAGGACGGCCAGAAGCTGTTCGTCACCGTTGGGTGTGCTGCAGACGATGTGATGGCTGCCCGGTCCCGCCGTCTCCAGCAGACGCATCAACAGGTGCGACGCCCGGTCGAAGGCTGCCCGGCCGATGTCCTGTCCGCAGTCGGCGCAGTCGCCGAGTCCGGAGAGCAGCATGGTGGCGTACTCCCAGGTCGCGCGGCGGACGGCCCGCGAGACGAGGAGCGGGATCAGCGTGTCGATGGTCTGGCCGGCGTAGGCGACCGTGGCTCCGGCCGCGGCGATCTCGGCGGTGAAGCGGCTGCGGCTCGTGCGCGCGTCGGGATCGAGGTCCGACTCGGCGCAGAACTCCGCGTAGTCCTCGGGGTCGAAGAGGGCGACGGTGGTGTGCACGCCCTGCGCCGTGAGCGTGCGCAGCAGCCCCTCGACCTGTCGTAGGTAGACGGCGTGGTCGTCGAAGGTGAAGCTGCGGTATCGGCGCATGGCCGCGAAGTCCTCGGCGTCGACCAGGAGGCCGACGGTACTGGGTGCTTCGCGGCGCAGTGCGCGTCGCATGGACGGTGCGGAGCGCCGGTGGCTTCGCCCGGTCGGTTGGATGTGTGCCATGAGTCCCCCTGTGCACTGCGAACGGTTGCTCACTCAGCGTAGTCAGAGGGACTGACAGTGGTCGTGCCGGCGGCCGGGTCAGCGGCGCTCGCGGGCGAGCTCCTCGTAGAAGTGGAGGAGTTCGAGGTTGTCGATCGACCCCGGGTTCACTGCCTTGGCCAGTGCTGTTCCCTGGAGGAGTCGCTTGACCGGAACCTCGATGCGCTTGCCGGTGAGGGTGTGGGGGATGCCGGGGACCTCGATGACCTCGTCCGGAACGTGACGGGGCGACAGGTTCTCGCGGATGGTCCGCTTGATGCTGTCGCGCAGCCGGTCGTCGAGCGTGGCGCCCTCGGCGAGATGGACGAACAGGGGCATCCAGTAGCCGCCGTCCGGCTCTTCGAGGCCGATGACGAGGGACTCGCGGATCTCGGGGAGCCGCTCGACGGCCTCGTAGATGTCGGCGGACCCCATCCGGACGCCCTGCCTGTTGAGGGTGGAGTCCGAGCGGCCGTGGATGACGACGGAACCGCGGTCGGTGAGGGTGATCCAGTCCCCGTGGCGCCAGACGCCGGGATACATGTCGAAGTAGCTGTCGTGGTAGCGGCGGCCGTCGGGGTCGTTCCAGAAGCGGACGGGCATGGAGGGCATGGGCGCGGTCACGACCAGCTCGCCGACCTCACCGGTCAGCGGTTTGCCGGCGGGGTCCCAGGACTGGAGGTCGGTGCCGAGGCAGGGGGCCTGGAGCTCACCGATGTGGACCGGCAGGGTGGGGACCGCTCCGGCGAAGCAGCTGCAGACGTCCGTGCCGCCGCTGACGGAGGCGATCCACAGGTCGGCGCCGCTCTCGTGGAACTCGTCGTGGAGCCAGCGGAAGCCGTCGGGCGGGAGCGGGGAGCCGGTGGTGGCGACGCACTGGACACGGCTGAGGTCGTGGTCGCGGGCGGGGTGGACGCCCGCCTTCCGGCAGGCCATGACGTACGCCGCCGATGTGCCGAAGAGGGTCGCGCCGGTCTGCTCCGCGACGCGCCACTGGGCGCCGACGTCGGGGTGGCCGGGGCTGCCGTCGTACAGCACCACGGTGGTGCCGGTGAGGAGGCCGGAGACGAGGAAGTTCCACATCATCCAGCCCGTGGAGGTGTACCAGAAGAAGCGGTCGTCGGGGCCGAGGTCGCAGTGCAGCCCGATCTGCTTGAGGTGTTCGAGGAGGATGCCGCCCTGGGACTGGACGATCGCCTTCGGGAGGCCGGTCGTGCCGGAGGAGTACAGCACCCACAGGGGATGGTCGAACGGCACCTGCTCGAAGACCGGTTCGGTGCCGGAGGCGGTGAGTTCCGACCACTGGAGGGCGCCCTCGGGCGCGTCGGTGCCGAGCAGCGGGATGTGGACGACCGCGCGCAGGGTCGGGAGTTCGCGGCGGAGTTCGGCCACGGTGTCGGTGCGGTCGTGTTCCTTGCCGCCGTAGCGGTAGCCGTCGACGGTGAAGAGGACGACGGGTTCGACCTGCTGGAACCGGTCCAGGACGCTTCGCGCCCCGAAGTCGGGGGCGCAGGAGGTCCAGACGCCGCCCACCGCGGCGGTCGCGAGGAACGCGACGACGGCCTGCGGGATGTTGGGCAGGTATCCGCTGACGCGGTCGCCGGGGGTGACGCCGAGCGCCCGGAGTTCGGCGGCCAGCGAGGCGACCTGGCGCCGGAGCTCGGACCAGCTGACAGCTGCCTGGGTGTGGGTCTCGTCGACGTACAGCAGGGCCGGCGCGTCCGCGCGGAGCGGGTCGTCGGCGGTGCGCAGCGCGTGTTCGGCGTAGTTGAGGGTGGCGCCGGGGAACCACCGGGCGCCGGGCATGGCGCGGTCGCCGATGACGGTTTCGTACGGGGTGGAGAAGCGTACGTCGAACCAGTCGGCGACGGCCTTCCAGAAGGTGTCGAGTGCGTCGACCGACCAGCGGTGCAGTGCCGCGTAACCGCCGTCGGCGGGCGCTCCGTGGTGCTCGGCCGCCCATCGCTGGAAGCGGGTGACTGCGGCTGCCTCGACACGTTCGGGCTGGGGCTGCCAGAGGGGGGCTTCGCCGGCTGCTGAGGTCATGGAGGCTCCCTGGCCTTTCGGGGTGTACGCGGGGTGTGCGTAGGTCGCGCGCACGGGCTGGGGTGTGCGCGTGAACGGCTGTCACGGACGATGTCATGTGATCGTCCTGCGCACCAGGGTCCGCCCGCCATGGTTGCGTGTCCGGGTGTGTGGTGGAGCCACAGGTGAACGGAAGCTGAACGGAGCATGCTTGTGTCCGTGCTCGCGTCCGGGGGGATGGCAGGGTGGCCGCATGGATGGTCGTGACCTGGTGCGCTCGGTGAAAATGGTGGGTTCCGTGCAAGGGATGCGTGCGGTGCGCTCCGCCTGGCGGCACCGGCGTGCGGATGCCCGGGGACTGGTGCCGCGCGGTGCCGAGCGGGCCCGTGTGCCCGGGCTCCTGGTGGGCGCGGAGCCGGGGCCGGGCGGCGGAGTGGTGCGGTTCGCCCGCTCGGAACTGCTCGTTCGGGTGGCGGTGGGCGGTCCGGTGTTCTGGTCCTGGGACGGCGCCGGGCAGCTTCCCTCGTACGCCTTGCCGGGGGCCGGGCCGGAGGCGGATCCGCGGGCGTGCCTGGAGCCGGACACCAACGGCGGCTGGCAGGTGGTGTCGGAGCGGCTGACGGTGGTGGTGTCGCGGCACGGTGCGGTGGAACTGCGGACGCCGGGTGGGGTGCTGTTGCGCCGGGAGCTGCCGCCGCGCTGGTGGGAGCCGGTGGAGGGGGGTGCGGCCCGGTGGGTGCAGCGCTCCGAGGTACCGGCGGACGCACGGTTCTTCGGGCTGGGCGGGCGTTCCGGGGGGCCGAGGCTGAGGGAGGGCACCTACCGGTTGTGGAACACCGATCCCGGGGGGCGTTTCGGTCCGGGGGACGATCCGCTGTATCTGACGATGCCGGTGCAGGTGGTCGTCTCGGACGCGGGGACGCATCTGGTGTTCCACGACAACTCGTGGTCGGGCGGGGTGACCCTCAGGGAGGGCGAGGAGGGCGCGGGTTCGGGGCATGACCGGCCCGGTACGTGTGAGGTGCGGATGGACGGCGGTCCGCTGCGCTGCTGGGTGGTCGCGGGGACGCCGGCCAGGGTTCTCCAGGGCTGGACGGGGCTGACGGGTGCGCCTGCTCTGCCTCCGTCGTGGGCGCTGGGTCCGCAGCACGCGCGCTGGGGGTTCGGCAGCGAGCAGGAGGTGCGGCGGGTGGTCTCGGGATACCGGGAGAGAGGGCTGCCGCTGTCGGTGCTGCACCTGGACATCGACCACTACGACGCCCATCAGGTGTTCACGGTCGACCCGGAGCGGTTCCCCGGTCTCCCCACACTCGCGAAGGAGCTGCGCGAGGAAGGCGTACGGCTGGTGTCGATCGTGGATCCGGCGGTGCGGGCCTCGGTGGGCAACGCGGTGTTCGACAGCGGCATGGAGGTCGGTGCGGAGGGTGCCTTCGTCCGGGATCCTCAGGGGCGGCCGGTACGGGGTGAGGTGTGGCCGGGTGAGTGCGTCTATCCGGACTTCACTGATCCGGATGTGCGGGAGTGGTGGGGCGGGCTGTACGAGGAGCGGCTCGGTCAGGGGTTCGCCGGGGTGTGGCACGACATGAACGAGCCGGTGTCGTTCTCGGCTTTCGGGGATCCGTCGTTGCCGCGTTCGTCGAGGCACGCGCTGGAAGGCCGGGGCGGAGACCATCGCGAGGCTCACAACGTGTACGCCCTGGCCATGGCGAGGGCCGGGTACGAGGGCCTGCGCCGGCTGCGTCCCGAGGAGCGGCCGTTCCTCTTCTCCCGTTCGGGGTGGGCGGGGATGCAGCGGTACGGGGGCACGTGGTCCGGTGATGTGGCCACGGGATGGCCGGGGCTCCGGGCGTCTCTGGCCCTGGTGCTGGGGCTGGGGCTCTGCGGGGTGCCGTATTCGGGGCCCGACGTCGGGGGCTTCGACGGGTCGCCGTCGCCGGAGCTCTATCTGCGCTGGTTCCAGCTGGGCGCGTACATGCCGTTGTTCCGTACCCACTCGGCCATCGACGCGGGGCGCCGGGAGCCGTGGGAGTTCGGGCCGGAGGTGCTCGCGCACGCCGGGCAGGTGCTGGAGGAGCGGGAGCGGCTGCTTCCGTATTTCGTGACGCTGGCGCGGCTGGCCCGGCTGACGGGTGCGCCGTACGTGCGGCCCCTGTGGTGGGGTGCGCCGGGGGACCGTGAGCTGCGGGACTGCGAGGACGCGTTCCTGCTGGGTGACGCGCTGCTGGTCGCCCCCGTGCTGGAGGAGGGGGCCGGCCGCAGGACGCTGCGGCTGCCGCGGGGCCGTTGGTACGACACGGCGACCGGGCGCGCTCACGAGGGCCCGGGGCAGGTGGTGGTGGAGGCGCCGCTGTCACGGATTCCGGTGCTGGCCCGGGCCGGTGCGGTGATCCCGGTACGGAGCCCGGAGGGGGGCCTTGAGCTGGAGGTCTGGGCTCCGCCTGCCGGGCGTACCGGGGGCGGGCTGGTCGTGCGGGACATGGGTGACGGGTGGGAAGAGGCCGAGGTGGAGCGCTACACGTCGCGTCTGGGTGCCGGACGTGTGGTGGTCGAGCGGGACGGTGAGGAGGAGGCGGTGCCGTATCCGGTGCGTGTACGGGGGCTGCCGGGCCCCGCTCAGCCGTAGTCCCCGGCGAACCAGGCGCGTACGGCCCGGGTGTGCAGGGGGAAGGCGAGTTCGCCCGGGGTGCGCAGGACGGCGTACCCCGAGGTCTCGTCGGTGGGTGCGGAGAGCGGCAGTTCCCCGGCGGGGCGCGGCGGGAGCAGTCCGAAGAGCAGCAGGTGGCCGTCCGGGGAGCTGAGGGCGTCGGCGAGGCGTACGTCCGTCTCGTCGGCCCGGATGCCGGTCTCCTCGCGCAGTTCGCGGACGACCGCGTGGCGCCAGTCCTCGGTCTCGTCGATGTAGCCGCCCGGCAGCGCGGTTCCGCCGCGGTGCGGCGGGATGGCGCGGGTGATGACGACGAGGCCGGTGCCGTCGGTCCCGGTGACGGGCAGCAGGGCCACGGCGACGGGCAGCGGGTTGCGGTAGGCGGTGCGGCCGCAGGCCGTGCAGGTGCGCGGCCAGGTACCGGAGGCGTACAGGGCACCGCAGTTGCCGCAGTGGGAGTCCTTCACGGGCGGACTGTATCCGATCGCTCTTCTCTTGCGGCGCCGAAGCTGATAGACGGTGTGCCCATGACAGGAATTGCTCGTGCTCTCCGTACCCTGGCCGCCGCCGGCGCCGCTCTGCTCGCCGTGACGGCCGCCGCCCCGGTCGCCGCGGCCAGGCCCGAACCAAAGGCTCCGCCGGAGTTCGTCGACCTGCGCTCCGTCGATCCGACGATCATCACGGAGATGCGCTACACGACCGCGCACAACTTCATGGGTGAGCCGGTGGACGGCTACCGGCAGCCCGTCTGCATCCTGACCCGGCCCGCGGCTCTCGCACTGCGCACGGCCCAGCGGAGCCTTCTGCGCCAGGGCTACTCGCTCAAGGTGTACGACTGCTACCGGCCGCAACGCGCCGTCGACCACTTCGTGCGCTGGGCGAAGGACCTCGACGACCAGTCCATGAAGGACGAGTTCTATCCGCAGGTCGACAAGACGCGGCTGTTCGAGGACGGTTACATCGCGGAGAAGTCCGGACACAGCCGGGGCGGCACGGTCGACCTCACCCTGGTCAAGCTGCCCGCGTCGCCGACCCGGCCGTACGAGCCGGGCGAGGAGCTGGCGCCGTGCTATGCGCCCCGGGGTGAGCGCTTCCCGGACAACTCGGTGGACATGGGAACGGGATACGACTGTTTCGACACCCTGTCGCACACGGACGACCCCCGGGTGCAGGGGGTACAGCGCGCCAACAGGCAGTTCCTCAAGTCGACGCTCTCGGCTTCGGGCTTCGTGAACCTCGCCGAGGAGTGGTGGCACTTCACCTACAGGCCCGAGGTCTTCCCCGACACGTACTTCGACTTCCCCGTGGCGCGCCGCTCCGTCGCGGGGCACTGAGCCGAGGACGGTGGAAGGGCGACCGGGACCACCCCCGTGGGCTCCGGCCGCCCTTCTTCTTCTCGGACGCCGAACCGGCGTGTCCGGTTGCCGGTCGAGCCGTTACGGTGCCTCCATGTCACAACAGACGTTCGAGTCGTACGAAGAGTTCTGGCCGTACTACGTCGCCATGCACTCCAGGGCGGCGACCCGTTGGGTGCATCTGACCGGGACGCTGACCGGTCTCGCGCTCACCGCGTACGGTCTGGCGCGCGGCCGCAAGCGGTACGCCCTGGCCCTGCCCCTGATCGGGTACGGGACGGCGTGGCCGGCGCACTTCCTGATCGAGAAGAACAATCCGGCGACGTTCGGGAACCCCGCGTGGTCGCTGCGCGGCGACGCGCAGATGATCCGGATGATGCTCGCCGGCCGGGACGGCGAGCTCGCCGACACCGCGGCCCGGTGGCTCGCCGAGAACAGGTGATCTCCTGGTGCGCACAGGGTTGACGGGCCGTCACTCCGGGTGAAGACTCCTTCCACGCCCGCCCCCCGCACCGTACGCGCGGTCCGTACCCCAGTCGGCGGGGGTACGGACCGCGTCCGGTGCCGTCAGGTGGCCGCGGGCTCCCTGACCCGGTCGGCGTGCACCATGGCGTGCTCGACGACCGCGACGAGGACGTCCCGTACGGCCGCCTTGTCGCGCGCGTCGCAGATCAGCACCGGCACCTCGGGGTCGAGGTCGAGTGCGGCCCGCACCGTCTCCACCGGGAACTGCTCGGCGCCCTCGAAGAGGTTGACGGCGACCGTGAAGGGGATCGCCCGGCGCTCGAAGTAGTCGACGGCCGCGAAGCAGTCCTCGAGCCTCCGGGTGTCCGCGAGGACCACCGCCCCGAGGGCGCCCTGCGCCAGCTCGTCCCAGAGGAACCAGAAGCGGTCCTGCCCGGGGGTGCCGAAGAGGTAGAGGACGAGGTCCTCGCGCAGGGTGATGCGGCCGAAGTCCATCGCCACGGTGGTGGTGCTCTTGCCCTCGACCCCGGCGACGTCGTCGACGGGGCGGCCCGCCTCGCTCAGCCGCTCCTCCGTGCGCAGCGGTCTGATCTCGCTGACCGCCCCGACCAGGGTCGTCTTGCCCACACCGAAGCCGCCCGCCACCAGGATTTTCAGGGTAACGGGCTCGACGGGCCGCTTTCTGCGGCTAGAGCGCCCGAAGGCCATTGATCACCTCGCGAAGAATGCTCACGTCCGGCAGCTCGGCCGGCGGAACGGGACGGGTGACGTGCACCAGTTCGTCCTCGACGAGGTCACCCACCAGGACCCGGACCACCCCGACGGGGAGGTCCAGTCCGGAGGCGAGTTCGGCGATCGACTGGGGCATGTCGCTGCACAGTTCGACGATCTCCACGTGTTCCGGGGAGAGCGTCTGGTCCCTGCCGGGATCGTCGGCCGCCGGTTCGGGGACGACGATCGCGATCAGGTCGAGACGATGACGGGACGCGCTGCTGGTACGCCCCCGGGTCATCGCGTAGGGCCGGACCACCGGACCCGCTTCGGCGTCGTACCAGCGCGAGGATCCCGCTTCGGCGGGAGCGGGCGGTGATCCGGGCGCGGCGTCCCGGACGGAGTCTGCGCTCATCCCCTCGCCTCACCCTCCGGCGGACAGACCGGTGGTCCGGGGTGCGTTGGCCAGGTGGACCCCCACGCGCTTGACCATCAGGGTCATCTCGTACGCCACCTGTCCGACGTCCGAGTCCGACTCGGCCAGGACGGCGAGGCAGCTGCCGTCACCCGCCGCGGTGACGAAGAGGAACGCCTCGTCGAGTTCGACCACGGTCTGCCGGACCCGGCCGGCGTCGAAGTGACGGCCGACCCCCTTGGCCAGGCTGTGGAATCCGGAGGCAACGGCAGCCAGGTGCTCGCTGTCCTCGCGGGTCAGGTCCTGGGACGTTCCGGTGGCGAGGCCGTCGCTGGAGAGGACCAGCGCCTTGCGGATGCTCGCGACGCGCTCGACCAGTTCGTCGAGGAGCCAGTTGAGTTCGCCGGAGCCCTGGCGTGCGGCGTTGTGTGCTGCTGCGTTCGGTGCGGTCATCGACCGTCCCCTCCCGGAGTGGTTCCTGGTGCTGTCTCGCCGGGGCCGGTCACGTCCTCGGCGTTCTGCCGACGGCCGCGCTGCCAGCCGCGTTGTAGCGAGGCCATGCGATTGCGTACTTCGTCCGCGTCACGTTCGAGGTCGTCGTCGGTGTCCGCGGGGGCGTGGCCGGAAGTCCGTCCTGCGGAGTCCTCCCGGAGCTGTGGGGCGAGGCTGGCCTGCCGGACCCTGCGCGGGAGGCCGCCGATCGTGTCCGGCGCCGCCGGCCGGGGTGCGGACCTGAGCCGTACCGGGGGACCGTCGGCAGGGGCCGCTCCCTGACCGGACCCGGCGGCCGTCCCGCCCGAGCCGCCGTCCGGGGGGAATCCGTCGGCAGCGCCGTGGTGGGAACGGCCCGCGTCGCCGATGCGGCGTCCCTGGTCGGCGACGAGCGTCGGCGGCTTGCGGCGCGGCAGGGGGACGGGCCCCGCGGGCCGCATCGGCCTGACGTCCGCGGTACGGCCGTCGGACGCCTGCTGGTGCTGCTCCCGGTCGGCTTCACGCCGCAGGTCACGGGCCCGGAAGATGCCACCGCGCTCGCTCTCGGTGTCCTCCAGGTCGGACACACCGTCCAGGACGGGCCCGAGAGCCGGATCGAGCTCCCGGTCCCGTGCCGGGTCGGTGAAGCCGAGTGTGCCCACGGGTCCTTCGAGTTCGACCGGGCCGTTCAGCACGGACGGGTCGGTGAGACCGGTGGGGACCGGGGAGAGTCCCGAGGGCCTGCCCGGGACGTCGGTGTCCGCGATACCGTCCCTGCGGGCCTTGTCGCTGCCGGGCGCGTTCCTGCCCGGCCGCCCGCCGCCGATCGCCTTCTCGGCCCGCCGGTCGAGGCGGAAGCCGGTGCCGTGCGTGTCGGGGGCGTCGGTGAGCAGTTGCGCCGGGATGAAGACGACCGCGGTCGTCCCTCCGTACGGTGAGGTCTGCAGCGACACCCTGACGTTCTGACGCTGGGCGAGCCGGCTGACGACGAAGAGGCCGAGCCGGTCGGTGTCGGAGAGCTCGAAGTCGGGCGTCTCCGCGAGTCTCAGATTGGCGTCCAGGAGGATTTCCGGCGCCATGCCGAGGCCTCGGTCGTGGATCTCCAGGGTGAAGCCGTTGGCGACCCGTTCGCCGTGCACCTGGACCGCGGTGTGCGGGGGCGAGAACACCGTGGCGTTCTCCAGCAGTTCGGCGATCAGGTGGGTGAGGTCGGCGACGGCCGGGCCGCCGACGCCGATGCGGGGCAGGCGGCGGACCTCGATGCGCTCGTAGTCCTCCACCTCCGCGACCGCGGCCCGCACCACGTCCATCAGCTGGATCGGCTTGCGCCACTGACGGGACGGCGCCGCCCCGGAGAGGATCACGAGCCCTTCCGCGTGGCGGCGCATACGGGTGGTGAGGTGGTCGAGGCGGAAGAGGTCGGCGAGTTCGTCGCCGTTCTCGGTGCGCCGTTCCATGGTGTCAAGGAGCGTCAGCTGGCGGTGCAGGAGAACCTGGTTGCGGCGTGCGAGGTTGACGAAGACCTCGGACACCCCGCGGCGCATGTCGGCCTGCTTGACCGCGGCCTCGACCGCGGCCCGTTGCAGGGTGTTGAGCGCCTGTCCGACCTGGCCGATCTCATCGCGCTCGTAGCTCAGGTGGGGGGCTTCGGTCTCCACGTCGACCTGTTCGCCCGCGGCCAGCCGCCGCATGACGCTGGGGAGCCGCACCCCGGACACCTCGTGGGCGTCCTTGCGCAGCCGGGAGAGGTCACGGACGAGCTCGCGTCCCACGCGTACCGAGACGAAGACGGAGACGAGCAGGGCGACGAATCCCAGGACTCCGGCGACACCGGCCCGGATCAGGACCCGGTATCCGGCGGGTTCCGCGCGGTCCTGGAAACGGACGGACATCTCGGTGCCGTCGTTCGCCAGGCGCTCCAGGACCGGCGGGGCGACCTCCTCCCAGCGCGCGGAGTCGACGGCGCCCGGCTCGGTGATCGGCCCCGCCGCGATGAGCTTCTGCTCGGTGGTCCGGAGCGGCTCGGTGTCGGGGCTGTCCCAGTACTGCTCCATGCGCGTGCGTTCGCTCGCCGGCAGGAGTTCGAGGTTGACCTCGTACAGGAGCTTGCGGCTGGCGGCGAGGTCGGAGACGGCGCGGAGTTCCGGGGCGCCGAGGCGTCCCGCGATGAGGCCGGAGGCGATCAGCGCGTCCTCGCGGGAGAGCATCTCGCGGGCCCGGGAGACGCCGACCAGGGCCCGGACCTGCTTGTCCATCGAGACGTTCTCCATCGTGTGGAGACCGTTGAGGAAGCGGTAACAGGGGTCGACGAGACCGTTGTAGAAGGCGAGCGTCCTGGTCCGGTCGATGGTGCGCCTCTCGACGGATCCGCGCAGCGCGTCCAGACCGTCGATCTCACCGAGGATCGCGTCGAGCTGGGCCTCCGACTCGGGACTGAGCTTGTCCCGGATGTCCTTGCTCCTCGCGCTCTGCCTGACGTCGGCCACGACACGGTCGGTCACGGCGCGCCGGCGGCGCAGAAGGGGAAGGGCGTCGGAGGCACGGGGGTCGGCCAGGAAGACGAGAGTCTGGCGGCGTTCGCCCTGGACCGCGCGGATGGTGTCCTCCAGCGGGTGGCCGACCTCCTCCACGATGGCACTGGCGCCCATCAGCTCGCCGGCTTCCCTGCCGGTGACGTAGGTGGCGAAGACCCAGAGGCCCGTGAGGGAGGCGAGCGGCACCAGGAGCAACGCCACGATCTTCCTGCGGATGGACTTCCCGCGAAAGCGCATGGCCTCCCCCAGCTCGGCCCCGCACCGCGGGGGTGTTCGTGTCGGCGTCCCGGGCGGTTCCGGCTGCCCGGTCTTCCTGCGTGTTCCGGCGTTCTGCCGCGGTCCACCGGGCGCCTGCCCCGTGTTCCGTCAACAAACGGCGCGAGCCTACTACTGACTCCCCGGTAACTCGAAGGCGTGTCCGGACGATTTCCGGCCGCTCTTTCCTGCGGTTGTTCACCCGTTGTCCTGGTATTCCCTGCGAAGAAGTTCGCGAAAGCGACAGAGAATCGCTGGAGGGACGCGGCGCATCCACACAAGGCAGTTGGCTGGAATTCTTCGTTCCGTGACCTTTCAGGGCTGGTTGATGCCTCTTGGCGGGAATCTTCACCGCCTTGCGTTCGTCCGTACGTACGGGGCAGAAGAACCTCACGGGGGCGTGTGCGACGGACGAACCGCTCGGTCCGCGTAGAACGGACGCGAGGCGGGAAGCCACCCCTTGTGCCGGACACTGATGGGGAGTTGAGGTCCTTGGACACGGACAAGCGCCGGGGGACGACGGCACCGCCGGCGACCGGCGCACCACCGGATGCCGCGTCCGCGGCCGGTGCCAGGATTCCGCGGCAGTTGTGGGTCGAGGAACCCGCGACACGGCGGAGAATGCCGGACCCGGTGAGAACAGCGGCCGTACGGGCCGTTCTCATCATGTCGCTGACCATCATTCAGGCCTTGGTGGCCTTCCTGTGCACGATGGCCGGGTCCTGGCTCGCCTTTCCCATGGTGCTGGGTGGTGTGGCGAGCACGGTGGTGGCCACGTGGTCGGTGCTGGACGTCTGGGTGACCCGGCAGGTGTGGAACCAGCGCAACGGCGTGGTCTCCGTACCCAGCAGCACGGCGCGGCGTATGCGCCGGGAGCGGCGGATCGCCAGGCGCGGCGCCCGGGCGAGGGCGCGCGGGGAGGCACGGATACGACGCCGGGGCGAAGGCAGGCTCTCGCGGGCCTGACCTCCGCCCCGGCTCCTAACGGCCGTCGGAGGCAGGTGCGGGGTCCAGGTGCGCGTCCGGGCGCGTGTCCGTCATCTCCGCGCGCATCTCGGGGACGGCCGCCGCCGGAGCGTTCCCGCCCGACCCGCCGGTCCTCTTGAACATGCGCGTCGCGGTGATCTCGCCGTGGACGGTCTCGCCCTCGGGGTCCTGCTGCGGCAGACCGGGCCTGAGGTGCTCCTCCACACTGATGTACTTCAGTCCCGCCCTCAGGTCCGCGTCGTTGCGGAGGCGGATGACCAGCGGGAACTCGGCGAGCGCCGTGGTGTCGAACAGCCCCGTCGTGTACAGCAGCTGGACACCCAGCGCGTCGGAGACCGCGCGCTGCAGCTCGAGCAGGTACGTGGCGTTGGCCCGGCCGATGGGGTTGTCGAGGAAGAGCGTGCCGGCGTGCCGGTGCCGGTCTCGGCCCCGGTCGTTGCTGCGCAGGGCCGCCATCGTGCAGTACAGCGCGATCGCGGCGGTGAGCAGCTGCCCGCCGGAGAAGACGTCGCCCATCTGTCCGACCGGGACGCGCTCGGCACGGAGTACCGCGTCCGGCTTGAGGATCTCGACGGCGATGCCCTTGGGCTGCAGTGCCGCCTGCACACCGCGCAGCAGCAGGGACATACCGTCCCGGCGCAGGTCGGAGTTCTTCTTGAGGGCCGCGTGCGTGGCCTCGTCGATGACCTCGCCGAGCCTCTCGGTGAGCGTGGCCTGGTCGGGTTCCTCGAAGCGGATCCGCAGGAACTCCTGGCCGGACCACTCCCCCAGCCCTTCGGGGAGCCGGGAGAGCCGCTGCGCGGAGCGGAGCGTCGTGAGGGCCGACTCGACCAGGCCGCGGAGCCGGTCGACGATGGACTCGCGGTTGCGCTCCAGCTGGGCCAGCTCGTCGGTGAGCACACGCAGCCTGGGCGCGAAGGCCGCGGCCCACTTCTCGGCGTGGTCGGGGAGTGCCGCCGCGGGGAGTTCCCTGATCTGCTGCCGCGCGGGGGTGCGGACCTGTTCGTACCGGGTGGAGTTGGCGTGCCGTACGAGGACGTCGCTCGCCTCGCGTACGGAACTCTCCGCCGCCGAGAGGTCGGTGGCGCAGCCGCGCAGTGAACGGCGCGCCTCGGTGGCGGACTGCCTGGCTTCCTCGAGGGTCCCCGGGTAGGGGTCGGGGGACTCGGTCTCGTCGTCCGGGCCGTGGTCCCTGAGCAGGTCGCGCAGAAGTGCGGCGGTCTCGTCGAAGCCGCTCGCGGAGTCCTCGGCGGTGCGGTGGGCCCGCAGCAGTTCGGCGTGGGCCGCACGCGCGGTGTCCAGCGCCTGGGTGGCGGAGGCGAGTTCGGCCGTCGCCGTGCGGAGCAGGGTCTGCGCCTGGTCGGCGTCGGCCGGGGCGAGATCGGCGGGCAGCTCGGTGTGGTGGGAGGCCTCGTCCGCGGGGGCGAGCCGTTCGGCCTCGCCCCGCAGCCGGCCGAGCTGTTCGCTGGCCGTCGACGCACGGGTCTCCAGGAGCTGGACCAAGGACTCGGCGCGGGCGGAGGCGGCCTGCCGGGAAGGTCCGTCGGCTCCGTCGGTCCCTTCGAGGAGCTGGGCGGCGCGGGTGCGGACCTTGTTGGTCAGCCGGTCGAGTTCGGCGAGAGCGGCGCTCTCGTCGCTCTCGGCGCGCGCCTGCTCGGCGCGCAGGTCCGCTCCGACGCCCACCTTCTCGTACAGGCGGGAGGCCGCCCGGTACGCCTCGCGGAGGGCGGGCAGGGAGGTGCGTGCGGCGGAGGCGTCGGGCTCCGGCAGGGATTCGGGGGCGCCCGCGATCTCGGCCCGCTCGGCGCGCAGGGCGCGGGCGGTGCGGTGGGCGTCGTCCGCGGCACGCTGGGCGGCCCGGCGGTCCTCGTCGGCGGCGCGTGCCCGCTCGAGGTACGACGTGGCCCGTGCCTCGGACTCGGCGGCCTCGTCGGTCAGTTCACGCAGACGCGCCTGCCAGCCCGCCCGGTCGCGGAGCCGGTGGGCGAGTCCGGCGAGCGCGTCCGCGGCGCGGCGTGCGCGCTGCGCCGCCTCCTGGCGTTCGTCGCGGACCCTCGCCGCGTCGGCTGCGGCCTCGTCGGCCTCCGCTCGCACGGTGCGGGCCTCGGCCAGCTCCGCTTCGGCGGTCTCCGCGGCGGCCCGGGCGATGCGGGCGGCTTCACCGAGCTCGGCGAGCATGCCGGGCGGGCAGTCGGCACGCCAGGAGCCGATGCGGGCGGCGAGGGAGCGGTCGGCGGTGAGCCGGGCGGCGAGCGACCTGATGTCCTCGTCGCGTGCCGCGGCCCGCTCCCTCAGCGCCTGGCGCTCCTCGTCGGCGGCGTGTTCGTCGTGCATCGCGGGGTTGGGCGGGACGAGGAACACGCCGTCGTCGCCGCCGGACGCGGGTACGGGCGCGAGGAGGGCGGTGGTGGTGCCGACGGCCACGGCCGACCTCGGCAGCAGGGCGGCGGCGGCCAGGACCTCGCGGGCGCGGGTGTGCGCGTCCGGGTCGGTGATGACGACGCCGTCGACGAGCTCGGGCCGGGCGGCCAGGACCGCCGCGTGGTCGGCGGGGTCCACGGCCTGCGCGAGGTAGCGCCAGCCGGGCAGGGCGGGGATGCCGTGCTCGCCGAGGTATTCGACGGTGGCGAGGACGTCCGGCCCCGGGGGCAGCAGTCCCCCGTCGCCGAGGGCACCGAGGATGCGGGAGTCGTCGGCGGCGGCGGTGCGCAGGTCGAAGAGCCTGCGTTCGGCCGCGGTGACGCCCTTCTCCAGGAGCTCCTTCAGCTCGTCGGCGCTGTGGTCGAACTCCTCGGCGGTGAGGGACCGGGCATCGCCGGAAGCCGCTTCGTGCGGGCCGTCGGTGGTGGCGTCCGTCCCGGCGGCGGGGCTGCGGGGGTGGGGAACGCCTGCTCCGGCCGCCGCGGGCAGACCCAGCAGGTCGGTGAGCCGGTGGTCGGCGGCGATCGACTCCGCGGCCCTGCGCTCGGCCTCGTAGGACTGTTCCGCGGCCCGGGCGGCGTCGGCCGCGCGGGCTGCCGCGAGCTCGGTGCGGCTCTCCGCCGCCCCGGCTTCCCGGGCCTGGTCGGCGGTGGCCCGGGCGGCTTCCCGCGCGGTGTCCCAGGCTGCGACAGCGGCCTGTTCGGCGTCGTTCGCGGCGAGGGCCGCGCGGGCCGGGTCGGCGTCCGGCGCGGTGTCGTCGAGCCAGCCGGCCCGCACGGCCTCCGCGGTCTCCTGCTCGACCTCGGAGAGGCGCTGGCGCAGGTGCCCGGCCTCGCTGCGGGCGCGCTGGGCCTCGGTGGCGGCGGTGGTGGCGTCCCGGTGCGCCGTCTCGCCGGTGGACTGGAGGATCGCCGAGCGCTCCTCCTCCTCCTCGGCCACCCGCTCCCCCGCCTCCGCGGCGGTGTGCAGGGCGCGTACGAGGTCGGCGGCGGCCGTGGCGCGTGCGGCGAGGGCGGGGGCGGCGTCGCGCTCGGCCTCCCGGATCGCCACGGCGACGCGCGCGGAGCGGTCCGCCGCGGCCCGGTGGCGCAGGACCGCTTCGGCGGCCTGCCACGCGGAGTGCAGGGTGCGCGCCTCGACCAGCTCACGGCGCTGGGCGGCAGCGCTCTTCTCGGCGGCGGTCAGGGCCAGCGAGGCGTGCCGGTAGGCCAGTTCGGCCGCGATCAGACCACGGTGGCCCCGGGTCGCCTCGGCCTCGGTGACGGTGTGGGCGGCGGCGGTGACCTGCTGGGCGAGCTCGCCGGTGCGGCCGCGTTCCTCGGCGGCCCGGCCGGAGAGCCTGCGGGCGAGGGTACGGGTGCGCCGCTCGGCACCGGCGTGGACGTCGCGGCTGCGGGCCCTGGCCGCGGTGGCGTCGACGATCCGGCCGAGCAGGTCGACGGAACCGGCGGTGAAGTCGCGTTCGGCGGTGAGCTCGGCGCGGCGGCCGAGTTTGTTGCCGAAGCCGCTGACGAGGTCGGCGAGGCCGTCCGTGTCGCGGGTGTCGGTGACGGCCCGCAGCAGCAGGTCGGTGAAGTCGGAGTCCTTCTTCACGGCGAAGAGGCCGGCGGCCTCGCCCTCGTCGGCGTTCATCTCCCGCTGGTAGCGGAAGAGTTCGGGGTCGAGTCCGAGGTCGCCGAGGTGTTCGTTCCAGCGGTCGTGGATCTCTTCCCAGTGCACGTCGAGGTGCGGGTAGAACTTGCCGGCGTCCGTGAGGGCGTCGCGGAACCCCTTCATGGTGCGGCGCCTGCCGCGTGCCGCCGAGGCCCCTTCGGCGGGCCGGCCCACCGCGCCGGCCTCGGAGACGGGCAGGCTGTCGAGGCTGAGCCCCGGGCCCGGACGGAAGGAGTACCAGGCCTCGGCGAACTTGCGCGGGTCGTTGGAGACCTGACGGCCGCGCCATTCGCTCACCTTGCCGACGACGACGCACTCACCGGTGAGCGTGTGCTGCCACTCCAGGGCGACGTGTCCGCAGTCGTCGGCGAGCAGGAACTTGCGCAGCACGCCAGAGCTGGCTCCGCCCAGCGTGTTGCGGTGCCCCGGCAGCATCACCGAGAAGATCAGCTTGAGCAGGACCGACTTGCCGCCGCCGTTCTCCAGGAACAGCACGCCCGCGGGCGCCGGGCGCCGTGGTGGGCCGACGGGCTCGTCCTCGAAGAACTCGGCCTGGGCCGGGGCGGGCCTGGGCACGGGCTCACCGACTCCGCGCAGGTCCAGCACGGTGTCGGCGTAGCGCGCACCGGCGGGTCCGATGGAGTAGAGGCGGACCCGGGACAACTCGTACATGGCGGCGGACTCTCGTCGTTCAGGCGGGGCGGGCGGCTGCGGCTGGGGCGGTTCAGGAGTGGAAGGGGAGGCCCGCGTCGGCGGCCAGTTCCAGGCCCTCGGTGTCGGGCGGGGGCAGCAGGGTGGCCGAGCCGTCCGTGACCGGGACGACTCCGAGCTCCAGCAGCTCGGCCATGGCGGCGCTGCCCGCCATGTCGCGTACCTGGAGCTGGTATCGGGCCGTGGTGCGGTAGGCGCCGCCCGCGTCGTCCCCGGTGCGCTGGAGGAAGCCGGAGTCGGTGAGGAAGGCGACGGCCTTGCCGATGATGCCGGTCGTCGAACCGGCCAGCCTGCGGGCGTCCTTGGTCGCTCCGGTGGCACTGCGGCGGGCGTAGATCCGCCATCCCGATTCCAGGCCGGGGGCGTCGGTGGCGGGGTCGGTGTTGTCGCCCTGTTCCTCCGCGCGTTCCTCCAGCCGGTGGCACGCCTGCCGGACGAAGGCGTCGATGCCGTTGACCGTGATGCGGCCGATGTAGGAGTCGTCGGCCAGGTCCTCGGGCCGCGGAAAGGCCATGGCGGCGACGGCGAGGTGGGCCAGGCCGTGCAGGAAGCGGTCGGCGGAGTCGGAGGAGGCGCGGCGGGCGTAGTCGCCCATCCGCACGGCGAAGACCGAGTCCTCGCCGGCGGTCACGGCCATACCGGCGCGGGTGGAGACCTCCAGGACGACGAGTCCGAGGCCGGTGGCGACGGCGTCGGCCAGCCGGGCGAAGGCGGGCTCCTCCCGGTAGCGGCGGAGCAGCTCGGTGTATTCGGCGTCGCGGGCGGGCATCAGCTTCGGCTGCAGCCCGAAGGAGACCAGCCTGGCCGCGTCCGCGGCGTCCGCCGGGGTGACAGCGGCGGGAGCGGCCGGCCGCGCGGCGTCGGCCGCGTGCGCGGGGGACGGGTCTCCCCACGCGTCGGTGTGCTCGGCGTGCTGCTCGCTCAACTCTGTGACTCCTCGGTGCGGGTGCCGCGCTCGGGCGGCAGGGGGTGGGGGGACGGGCCGTGGACGCTCACGACGCGTCCTTGCGGTCCGCGGCCATGCCCGCCGCGTCCAGCAGGGCGGTGCCCACTATCAGGTCGGCTCCGCCGAACTCGTGGTCCTCGAGCGGGGTGCCGTCGTCGACGGCGAACAGCAGCCGGCGCTCGCCCTGGCGGTAGGCCGTGCCGACCGGCGGGCTGGCGGCGTGGACGGCGAGCAGCGCGACCAGGTAGGGAAGCTCGGGGTCACGCAGCCGGGCCTCGGCGAGGAGGCCGGAGAGCCGCCGTGGGACGTCGTGGTCCAGGTCGAGCAGTTCCATGGCGGCGGAGAGCTGTTCCTCGCTGAACCGGCTGTCGTCCGGGGTGGCGATGAGGTCGGGCTCGGGCATCTCCGCGCCCAGGTGCTCGCGCTCCACCGGGGGCATGAGCAGCAGGTCGACGAGGTCGCCGACGCGGACGGACGTGGGGGTGCGCAGCCCGGTGCCGTGCGCGAAGAACGCGTCGGTCGCCCGGGTCGCCTGCTCGACGGGGAGCGGGAGCAGCGGTACGACGAGCTGGCCGTACAGGTCGAGGCCCGTGCGCGCGGTGGGGGTGGCGAAGGCCTGTCTGTCCTGCTCGGCGCGGAACAGCGGCCCGGCCTCCAGCAGCCGGGACTGGAGCTGGGTGTGGCGGCGGATGCAGTCCTTGACGATGTCGACGAGCTCGGCGGCGCGGCGCTTGTTCTCGGGTTCCTCGGCCTCGTCCCTGGCCTTGCGGATGTTGGTGAGGATCGCGTTCTCGTGGCGGTAGCGGTCGGCGACGTGGTCCAGGGCCTCGGTGATCATGTCGGGGACCGCGTTGAGCCAGTCGACGGCGCGGACGTTGCGCCGGGTCGCCTCCAGGGTCCTGCGAAGCGTCTCGGCGTACTGCACGGTGCGGTAGCGGGCCTGCTCGGCGGCGAGCTGCGCGTCCGCGAGGCGGCCCCTGCTGACGAGGACCTCCAGCTTCACCTCGGCGGCGATCTGGGCGCTGGTGACGTCCGTGTCCAGGGCGCCGACCAGGACGTTGACCGCCTCGTCGGTGGCGCGGAGGTAGACGGTGCCGCCGTGGCCCGGGACCTCCTCGACGAGCTTGAAGTCGTAGTCCCGGCGGACGTAGACGCCGTCGGGCCCGAAGGTGCCGTACACGGCGCGGAAGCCCCGGTCCACGCTGCCGACGTTGATCAGGTTCTCCAGGACCCAGCGCGCGACCCGTTCGTGCTCGGCGACCGGCCGGCCGGGCGCCTGGGCCGCGACCCGCGGGAGGAGCCGGGCCACTATCTGGTCGTGGTCGGCACCGGTGTCGAAGTCCATGTTGAGCGTGACGAGGTCGATGGCGGCGAGGGCGACTTCGGCCATGGCGTAGACCGTGTACTCACCGGCCAGATTGGCCTTACGCACGTCGAGGTCGTGCAGGGGGGCGGTGCAGGCGAGCGCGCGCAGCCGACGCGAGAGCCCCTCATCGGCGGCGGGTCCCGGAGCGGGCCTCGGTCCCGCGCTGAGCTGGGGCGCAGCGGTCTGGGTGTCGGCAGGCGAAGTCACGCTGCACAGATTAGGTCCTCACACCGACAACGGTCGAAACGGCGCAGAAGCGACCGGTCACGGGCGGCCGTAGCCACCGCCTCCGGGGGTGCGCAGCACGAGGACGTCCCCGGTGTCCAGTGCGGCCGTGTCGCACCCTTCGAGGGGGGTCACGGTCCTGCCGTCGGCCCGTTCGACGTACTGCTCGCCGAGGGCTCCGGGGCCGCCTCCCGCCATGCCGTACGGCGGGACCCGGCGGTGTCCCGACAGCAGGGCCACGGTGACGGGTTCGAGGAAGCGGATCCTGCGTTCCGCCCCGCTGCCGCCGTGCCAGCGGCCCGTACCGCCGCCGGCCCCGCGCACGCAGAAGCTCTCCAGCAGCACCGGGTAGCGCCATTCGAGGATCTCGGGGTCGGTGAGCCGGGAGTTGGTCATGTGGGTCTGGACCGCGTCGGCCCCGTCGAACCCCTCGCCCGCGCCGGAGCCGCTGGCGACGGTCTCGTAGTACTGGATCCGGTCGTTGCCGAAGGTGAGGTTGTTCATGGTGCCGGACCCCTCGGCCTGTACGCCCAGGGCCGCGTACAGGGCGCCTGTGACGGCCTGGGAGGTCTCCACGTTCCCCGCGACGGTCGCCGCCGGGTGGACGGGAGCCAGCATCGATCCTTCCGGGACGCGGATGTCCAGGGGCTTCAGGCAGCCGCTGTTGAGCGGGATGTCCTCCTCGACCAGGGTCCGGAACACGTAGAGGACGGCGGCCGTGACCACGGACCGGGGGGCGTTGAAGTTGCCGCCCTGCTGGGGCGAGGTCCCCTCGAAGTCGATGACGGCGCGGCGCGCTTCGCGGTCCACGTCCACCCGGACCGCGATGACCGCCCCGTTGTCGGTCTCGTAGCGGCAGGAGCCGTCGCGCAGCCCGGCCACGATCCGGCGTACGGACTCCTCGGCGTTGTCCTGGACGTGGCCCATGTAGGCCTCGACGACGTCCTGGCCGAACTGCCGGGTCATGCGGCGCAGTTCCGTGATGCCCTTCTCGTTGGCCGCGATCTGGGCGCGCAGGTCGGCGAGGTTGGTGTCGGGATCGCGGGAGGGGTGGGCGGCGCCGGTGAGCAGGCGCCGGGTCTCGGCCTCGCGGAGCGTGCCGTCGCGCACGAGGAGCCAGTTGTCGAACAGGACGCCCTCCTCGTCGACGGTGCGGCTGAAGGCGGGCATGGAACCGGGGGTGATGCCGCCGATCTCCGCGTGGTGGCCGCGCGAGGCCACCAGGAAGCGCAGCCGGGCCCGCTCCCCGTGCGCGGGCTCGTCGAACACCGGGCTGACGACGGTCACATCGGGCAGGTGCGTCCCGCCGTGGTACGGGTCGTTGACGGCGTAGACGTCGCCGGGCCGCAGGGTGCCCGCGTTGCGCCGGAGCACCTCCTCGATGGACTCCCCCATCGACCCGAGGTGCACCGGGATGTGCGGGGCGTTGGCCACCAGGCCGCCGTCCGCGTCGAACAGGGCGCAGGAGAAGTCCAGGCGCTCCTTGATGTTGACGGAGTGGGCGGTGTTCTCCAGTCGTACGCCCATCTGCTCGGCGATCGACATGAAGAGGTTGTTGAACACTTCGAGCATGACGGGGTCCACCCGGGTCCCGACGGCCGTCCGGCCCGGTCTCGGTTCGGCCCGGCTCAGCACGAGGTGCCCGGCCGTCCCGGCCGTGGCCTGCCAGCCGGGGTCGACGACGGTGGTGGCGTCGTCCTCGGCGACGACGGCGGGCCCCCTCACGACGTCCTCCGCGCGCAATGTGTCGCGGCGGTGCAGCGCGGCGTCCCGCCATCCGTCCCCGGTGAACATCCTGACGGTGCCGAGGGGCCTCGGCGGCCCCTCCCCGGTACGCACAGCGGTCCGGGGCGCGGTGTGCGGGCCGGCGGTTCCGGTGGCCTCCACGGAGACGGCCTCGGCCACCAGGGGTTTGTCCATGGTGAAGCCGTACCGCGCCCGGTGTGCCTCGGTGAACTCCCGTGCCATGGCCGCGACGGTGCCGTGGGCGACGGGCAGGGAGGCGTCCGTCCCGGCGTACCGCAGGAGGATCCGTGCCCGGGTGGTGACGGCGCTGTCGGGGATGCCGTCGGCACGGAGCTCCGCGCGCGTCCGCTCCGCCAGGTCGTCGCGGACCGCGCGGACGCGCCGCGCCGAGTCCTCGTCCAGGGCCGCCTCGACGGACTGTTCGCGCATCGCGGTGGCGTCGGCGAGGCCGATCCCGTACGCGGACAGGACGCCGGCCAGCGGCGGTACGAGGACGGTGCCGACGCCCAGGGCGTCGGCGACGGCGCAGGCGTGCTGTCCTCCGGCGCCGCCGAAGGAGGTGAGGGCGTAGCGGGTGATGTCGTGGCCGCGCTGTACGGAGATCTTCTTGACCGCGTTCGCCATGTTCAGCACGGCGATCTCCAGGAACCCGGCGGCCACCTCGGCGGCCGTGTGTCCGCTCCCCGTGGCGGCCGACACCTCCTCGGCCAGGGCGTCGAAGCGCTCACCGACGAGACCCGCGTCGAGTGGCTGGTCGCCCCCGGGCCCGAAGACGGCGGGGAAGTGCTCGGGGCGGATGCGGCCGAGCATCACGTTGGCGTCGGTGACGGTGAGCGGCCCGCCCCGGCGGTAGCAGGCGGGGCCCGGGTCGGCCCCGGCCGAGTCGGGGCCGACCCGGTAGCGCCGTCCGTCGAAGTGCAGGACGGACCCTCCGCCGGCCGCGACGGTGTGGATGCTCATCATGGGCGCGCTCATCCGCACCCCTGCCACCTGGGTGCCGAGTTCGCGTTCGAACTCGCCCGCGTAGTGGGAGACGTCGGTGGAGGTGCCGCCCATGTCGAAGCCGATGACCCGGTCGTGGCCGGCCTGGGCGGACGTGCGCACCATCCCGACCACGCCGCCCGCGGGACCGGAGAGCACGGCGTCCTTGCCCCGGAAGTGCGCGGCCTCGCGCAGCCCGCCGTTGGACTGCATGAACATGAGCCTGATCCCCGCGAGTTCGGCGGCCACCTCCTCGACGTACCGACGCAGGATCGGTGAGAGGTAGGCGTCGACGACCGTGGTGTCGCCGCGCGGGATCAGTTTGATCAGCGGGCTGACCTCGTGCGAGCAGCTGATCTGGGTGAAACCCGCCCGCGCCGCCTCCTCCGCCACCGCTCGCTCGTGGTCCGGGTACCGGTAGCCGTGCATGAGCACGACGGCGGCGCTGCGGATGCCGTCCCCGGCGACGGCTTCGAGCCGTTCGGCCACGACGGCGCGGTCGAGTGCCCGTACCACGGCTCCCCGCGCGTCGGTCCGCTCCGGGACCTCGACGACCCGGTCGTAGACGGCCTCGGGGAGCAGGATGCGCCGGTCGAACAGGCGGGGCCGGTTCTGGTAGGCGATGCGCAGGGCGTCCCGGAAGCCTTCGGTGATGACCAGAGCGGTCGGCTCGCCCCGTCGTTCCAGGAGCGCGTTGGTCGCGACCGTCGTGCCCATCTTGACGCCCGCGACCCGGTCGGCGGGGACCGGGTCGTGGGGTCCGAGGCCGAGCAGCAGACGGATTCCGGCGACCGCGGCGTCGCGGTGGCGTCCCGGGTCGTGCGACAGCAGCTTGCGGGAGACCAGCCGGCCGCCGGGGTCACGTCCCACCACGTCCGTGAACGTGCCGCCGCGGTCGATCCAGAACTCCCAGCGTCCGGTCATCCCTCCATTCTGGCCCGGGGGACGGACCTCCGCAGAAACGGCGTACGGGGCAATCCGTCCAGCGCTTCGCGCAGGGCCCGCTCCGCCCGCGCGTCGAGCTGCCGGCTCGTGCCGCGTGCCCGGTGGCCGATCTCGGTGGTCGCGAGGCCGAGCAGTCGGGGCAGCAGATCGGTGCTGCGCCTGGCGAGCCGGCCGGTGCCCTCGGTGGCCGGCCAGAGCACCGCGGCGGCGCGGGTGGGCGTGGGCTGCCGCGGCTCGCGTCCCGGCGGGGATCCGAGGGCCAGGTCGCGTTCGGCGAGCAGCCGGTGGAATCCCGCGGCCAGTCTCCGGTGACCCCGCTCGCCCGGGTGGAGCCGGTCCAGCTCCACAGTGAACGGTCCTCGGTCCAGGCCCGGTCCGAAGGCAGGCGTGACGAAGTTCGCGAGCCGCACGATCCTGAGCCCGCCGGAGGCCTTCCCGGTCATGCGGCCACCGCCGTCCGGCCGCCGAGGACCTCGTCGTAGTGGCCCAGGAGCTGGTCGCCGACGGCTTCCCAGGTGCGGCCCTCGACAGCGGCCCGCGCAGTCCGGCCGAAGGCCCGGGAGCGCGGGGTGTCCGCGCCGCGCGCAGCGGCGCCTCGCTCGGTCCGTCGCCGACGACCACGACGCGTAGCTCCGGCAGTGAGCAGGCGCCGGCGAGGAGTTCGACGTGCTTCTCGGGGGCGAGACGTCCGGCGTATCCGATGATCTTCTCCCCGCCGGGGGCGAGGGCGCGGCGGAGGGCTTCGTCGCGCAGTCCGGGGCGGAACCGTGCGGTGTCCACTCCGCGCGGCCACAGTCGCACCCCGGGGACTCCGTGGTCGGTGAGGTCGCGCTGTGCGGCGGTCGGGGGGGCCAGGGTGAGGTCGGCGGCGCTGTGCACGGCGCGCATCCGGCGCCAGGCGGCGCCCTCCCCGGTGCCGAGGTAGGTACGGGCGTAGCCGGCCAGGTCGGTCTGGTGGACGGCCACGGCGGGCAGCCCCAGCCGGGCGGCGACCGCCATGCCGCGCACCCCGAGGACGAACGGGCCGGCCAGGTGGATGAGTTCGGCGCGGTGCCGGGTGAGCGCGGCGGCGAGCCGCCGGCCGGGAAGGGCCACGCGGACCTGCGGGTAGCCGGGCAGGGGCAGCGAGGGAACCCGGACCACGGGGCAGGGGTCGTCGGTGGACGCGGAGCCGGTGGGTGCCGTCGCCCCGGCGGGGGCGATGACGAGCGGCCGGTGGCCACGGGCGGCGAGGTGCCGGGCGGTCTGCAGGGTGCGGTGGGCCACGCCGTTGACGTCGGGCGGGAAGGATTCGGTGACGATGACGACACGCATACGGGTGTTGTCACCGCATGGGGCGTGTCCCTGCCGACTTGGATCTGTCCGCCCGGGGAGCTCACGTGAGCGTTTGCCGCGCGCCCCCGGCGCGCGGCGTCCGGACTCCGTCGGTCTGCGGAGTGCCGGTTCAGACGGCGGGTGCGTCCGGTCCGATCCTGCTGCGTACGGCGGTCTGGACCTCGGCCTCCTCGGCCGGGTCGGCGGCGAGCCGCCTCAGCCGCTCGGCGACGCGGATGTCCCCGGTCTCGGCATGGTGTGCGGCGAGTTCCCGGGTGGTCTCCTCGCAGTCCCAGAGGCACTCGACGGCGAATCCGCTGGCGAAGGACGGGTCGGTGGCGGCCAGCGCCCGGGCGGCGCGGCCGCGCAGGTGCGAGGAGCACGTCTCGCGGTACACATGACGCAGGACGGGTGCGGCACAGGCGATACCCAGCCGGCCCGTGCCGTCGACCAGGGTCCACAGCCGCGGGGCGTCGGGGCCCTCGCCGCGGACCGCCTCGCGCAGTGCGGCGAGGACCAGCGGGGCGTCCTGTGCGGCGCCACGGCAGGCCAGGACCCCGGCGGCCGACGCGCCGAGGGCGTCGGGCCGGTGGGCCCAGCGCCGCGCACGGCCGACCGCCTCCTCACCGCACATGCGCTCGAAGGCGGCCACAGCCGCCTCGGCGACGGTGCGGGAGGCGCCGGCGACCGCCTGTTCGACGAGATCGAGCACGGCGGGGTCCCGGGCCTCGGCGAGGTAGTGCAGGGCGGCGCAGCGCGCGCCCTCCGGGCCGCTGCGGGCGGCCTCGACGATCAGGGGGCGGTCCTCGGTGCCGGCGACCGCCGAGAGGCAGCGCGCCGCGGGGACGTGGAGCGCGCTGCCGCGCTCCAGTCCTTCCTGGGCCCAGTCGAAGACGGCCTGGACGCTCCAGCCCGGGCGCGGTCCGCCGGGCCTCATCTGCCGCTGCCACCGGTCGAAGGAGCCCTGCTCCGTCGCGGACCTGACACGGGCGCCGACCGTGTCACGCGGGTCGTCGGCCCAGAGCCGCCAGGGGCGGGGCTCGAAGGCGTCCCGCACGGTCGCGGCCAGTTCCGCGGTGCCCTCCGGGGTGGCGGGGAAGCGGGCGAGCACCGCCTCGGCGAGGGAGCGCAGCCCGGTGTCGTCGTCGCGCAGGGCCAGCTCGTCGAGCGCCCAGGCCCAGTTGGCCCCGGTCGCGGCGTACCGGCGCAGGAGCACGAGGGCGTCGTCGCGCCCGTAGGAAGCGAGGTGCCCGAGCACGGCGAGTGCGAGGCCGGTGCGTGAGTCGTCGGTGTCGAGGTGGTCCTCGGCGTCCCACAGATGGCGCTCGATCTCCTCGGTGCCACCGTCGAGGTCGAGGTACAGGCGGGCGTAGTAGAGGGAGCGGTTCTCGACCTGCCAGTCATGACGCGGATCGCTCAGGACGCAGTGGTTGAGAGCCGCGAGGGCCTCGGAGCGGGGGGCGGCGAGAGCGTGGAGCGTGCCGTCGCCGCGGCCCCTCTGCAGCAGGCCGAGCAGTGTGCCGCTCGGCGCTATGAACGGATCGAACATGGGGAAAGCCTCACATCAAGCTGTCGACGCAACCGGGACTGTGCTGTTCCATGTGCCGGGGTGACATCCCCTAGGCCGCGCAGCAACATGATCGGCCGACCGCCGTCTTCTGCCTGGTGTTCATCTTCCTCTGCCTCTCGTCGGTGGCCCGATTCGGACCCGCGACGTCATGATGACCCAGCCATTTCGCCGACGCGACCACATTTACGACGCACCGGTCGGTACGCGGTCCGGGCCGCCGCTCAGCGCGCACCGAAGAGTTCCAGCAGGTCGTCCTTGCCGAACATGCGCGCGGTGTCCACGGCGGAGGGTGTGCCGGCGGCCGGGTCGGCGCCCGCGGCGAGCAGTGCGTCGATCACTTCGCGCTCGCCCTTGAAGACGGCTCCGGCCAACGGGGTCTGCCCCCGGTCGTTGGCCCGGCCCGGGTCGGCGCCGCGGTCCGCGAGCGCCACGACGGCGGGGGCGTGGCCGTGGTAGGCGGCGAGCATGAGCAGGGAGTCGCCCCGGTCGTTGGTGAGGTTCGCGGGGACGCCCGCGTCGACGTAGGCGGCGAGCGCGTCGCTCTCGCCCCGGCGGGCCAGGTCGAAGACCTTCGTCGCCAGCTCGACCACCTCGGGATCGGGGGTTTCGCTCATCGGGGCGGTCCGCCTTTCATGGCCTTCGCGGCCGTGGCCGGCCTGGTGGGGGTACGGCGAGGGCCGTACGAGTGAATCGACAGAGTACTGCTCGGGACAGTCGTGAGCCTTCCCCGCAGGGGCGGAAGATCACGGTGCCGGGGCCGCTTTTCCGGCGGGGACAGGGCCGCAGCGGCTCCCCCCGGGCAGCGGGGTGGCGGCCGTCCACCCTCCGGTCGGGTGAAATCACACCTTGATCACTCAGTTGCACCTTTAATCGTATAGATACATCTTGTGATCCTGGAAGTACTCATGGTGACTGTCCCCTCGACCAGGAGAACCGCTCATGATCCTCTCCATCTCGGGCGTGGTGCTGCTCGGCATCATCGCCTTCCTGTTCTTCAAGAAGGACGGACTCAAGGCGTCCCACGCCCTCGTCTGCTCCCTGTTCGGCTTCTACCTGGCCGGCACGGCGATCGCCCCGAGCATCACGGCCGGCGGGGCGAGCCTCGCCAGCATGCTGGGCGGGATCAAGTTCTGACGCCCCCAGACCGCTCCCACCTCTCCAGGAGACCGACGTGGCCCGGCGACCACTCCCCCGCATCCTCAGCAGCGGCAGCGCTTCGATCACCCGCAGTCGCGAGATCGCGCGCACGGCCGCCGACAACGCCACCGACGTCCTCCATCCGCTGATCACGGTCACCCGTGGCATGCGGTTGCTGGCGGGAGCGGGGCGGCAGAAGTGGACCGCGACACCCAGGGACCGGCGCGGACACGTGCTGTTCCTCGTCGCGGCCTGCGTCCTGGCGGTGGCGCTCATCCCCTACGGGCCGCTGCTGGCCCTCATCTCGGTGATGGGCGCCGCCGCATGGCGGGGACGCGACCGCACCCCCGCGAGGACCGGCCCCGACGAGGCGGGGACCGCACGGCTCCAGGCCCTGTACGAGGCGCTGGTCCCGCACTTCTCCGTGCCCGACGACCCCGCGCCGCTGTTCTCCCACGGCGGCGACTGGGAGAAGGCCTTCGGCACCTCCTACGTCTTCGACGCCGACGGCCGCCTCACCCGGCTCCAGGTGACCTACCCGGCGTACTTCACCGACGGCGACCCCGCGGCCCGCTCCCGGGTCGAGCAGGTGCTCCACGCCAAGTCGGGCCGGGGCCGCGAGTACCACTTCGCCTGGGACGAGGAGAGCAACCAGCTCCTCATGACGGTGCTCCCACCCCTGCCCACCACCATCGCCGCCCAGCGGTTCGTCACCGCCCCGGGCGAGACCGTGCTCGGCTTCACCGACGCCGACGCGGTCCGGCGGACCGTTCCGGTCGAGGACGGCGACGTGACCCGGGACGCCTCCCCGGTGATCTGGCGGACCGGGGGCCGCTCCACCGAGCCCCATCTGCTGGTGGTGGGGCACCCCGGCAGCGGCACCACGACCCTGATGCGTTCACTCGCCCTGCAGGCGCTCCAGCAGGGCGACGTCCTCGTGGTGGAGGGCGGCGGAACCGGCGAGTACGGCTTCCTTGCCGGCCGGGACGGAGTGCTGGCCGTGGAGCGCGGTCTGGCGGGAGCCCTCGCCACGCTCGAATGGGCGGCTCACGAGACCGAGCGGCGGCTCATCGCCGCCAACCGGGCCCGCCAGTCCGGGCATCCGGAGCCCGAGGACATCGGACGCCCTCTGTGGATCCTGCTCGACCGCCCGAGCGCGCTCGGGCACCTCGCGGCCGCCGACGGGCGGCAGGATCCGCAGGAGCTGCTCCGGGTGCCGCTGCGGCACGGCCGCGCCGCCGGGGTCACCGTCCTCGTCGCGGAACAGTTCGACAGCCTGCACGCCCTCGACGAGACCGTGCGGACCCACACCAGAGCACGCGTCGTCCTCGGCCCGGCGGACCGCGACGAGGTCGAAGCCGTCCTCGGCGCCCAGCCGCACACCACACCCACTCCCGACGTCCCGCCGGGCCGCGGGTACACCCGGCTGGGCGGCGGACCCGTCCTGCGGCTCCAGGTACCGGCCACTCCGGATCCGTACGACGACGCCACCAGCGAGGCGCACCGCACGGCGGTGCTCGACCTGCTGCCCGGCGGGGCGCCGGCGGTGGAGGCCGTGCAGGAGGCCCTTCCGGAGCCGGAGCCGGAACCCGAGATCGTGTCCACGCACAAGGACCGGCTGATCGGGGCACCGGCCACCGCGGAACGCTGAGGCGCGGGTCCTCAGGCGACGAAGGTCCGGGGGGCCTCCGCCCCCACCCCCGCGCCGGAGGCGACCAGGCCGGCGGCCGTGGCGAGCCGCTGAGCCGCCTCGTCCGCCACCGCGCCGCCCACCGTGAAGGGCAGCCGCACATAGCCCTCGAAGGCCCCGTCGACCCCGAACCGGGGCCCCGACGGGACGCGGACGCCGACACGTTCGCCCGCCACGGCCAGCCGGGAGCCGGACAGCCCGCCGGTGCGCACCCAGAGCGTGAGGCCACCGCGCGGCACCTCGAACTCCCACGCGGGGAGCTCTCGTCGCACCGCCCGCACCAGGGCGTCCCTGTTCTCCCGCGCCTGCTCACGCCGGACGGCCACGGCCTGCTCCCAGCCGCCGGTCCGCATCAGCCAGTTGATGGCGAGCTGCTCCAGCACCGGGGTTCCCATGTCGGCGTACGCGCGGGCCGCGACCAGGCTGCGGATCACGTCCGGCGCGGCCCGGACCCAGCCGATGCGCATACCGGCCCAGAACGCCTTGCTGGCGGATCCGACGGTCAGGACGGTGCTACCCGCGGGGTCGAAGGCGCAGACCTTGCGCGGCATGTCCTCGCCGGCGTCCAGGTCCAGCTCGCTCATGGTCTCGTCGACGACCAGCACCGTGCCCGCCGACCGCGCGGCTTCGACCAAGGCGCGGCGCTGCTGCTCGTCGGCCAGGGCGCCCGTGGGGTTGTGGAAGTCCGCGACGACGTAGGCCAGGCGCGGCGCCGCGTCCCGCAGCACCTGCCGCCACCGGTTCATGTCCCAGCCGCCGAGCCCCTCCTCCATCGCCACCGGCACCAGCCTGGCGCCGGTCTCACGCATGAGCTGGAGGATGTTGGCGTAGCTCGGGGACTCCACCGCGATGCGCTCGCCGCGCCCGGCGAAGAGGTGGCAGATGGCGTCGATGGCTCCCATCGCCCCGGTGGTGACCATGATCTGTTCCGGCATCGTCGGGATGCCGCACCCGGTGTAGCGGTCCGCGATCATCTGCCGGAGGGCGGGCAGGCCGGCCGGGTAGTCGCCGTGGGTGTGCGCGTACGGCGGCAGTTCCTCCAGTGCCCCTTGGACGGCCCTGGTGAGCCACGGTTCCGGGGCGGGCAGGGCGGCGCAGCCGAGGTCGATCATCGAGCCGAGGGATTCCGGCGGCAGCGGTTCGAGGCCCCGGGCCGGCAGCGGGTTCCCGGCCGGGACGGCGGTCCAGCTGCCGGCACCGCGGCGTGACTCCAGGAATCCCTCCGCGCGCAGTGCCTCGTAGGCGGCGGCTACGGTGGTGCGGCTGAGGGACAGGGCGAGGGCGAGCTCACGCTCGGCCGGCAGCCTCGCGGCGACCGGGACCCGGCCCTCCAGGACGAGCAGACGGACCCCGTCGGCGAGGGCGCGGTAGGCGGGCGGTTTGCGGGTGCCCGGCGCCAGGGGACGGGCCTGCTGACCCTGGAGCTGGCGGGCGAGCTGCGCCGCGCCGACGGTCGAGGTCCACTGCACCATGAGAATCAGTCCACCTTCCTCGGATTGGCCATAGTTGGCAGCCAATCCCCTGCCACAGAGTGACACGGAGCAGTCCACCACCACCACACAGGGGGCACCACCTTGTCCGATCCCACCGCGCGGAGCGGCACCAGGCTCACCCGGCGGCTGACCCATCTGTACGTCGGTCTGGCTCTGTACGGGGCCAGTTCGGCGCTCCTGGTGCGCGCCGGGCTGGGACTCGAACCGTGGGGGGTGCTGCACCAGGGGCTCTCCGAGCGGACCGGTATCTCCATCGGGGTCGTCTCGATCATCGTCGGGGCGGTCGTCCTGCTCCTGTGGATCCCGATCAGGCAGCGACCGGGGCTCGGCACGGTGTCCAACGTCTTCGCCGTCGGGATCGCGATGGACGGCACCCTCGCCCTGGTACCGGATGTGCACGGCCTCGGGGCGCAGATCCCGTTGACGGCGGCGGGCATCGTGCTCAACGGCGTGGCCACCGGCCTCTACATCTCGGCACGCTTCGGTCCGGGTCCCCGCGACGGCCTGATGACGGGCCTGAACCGGCTCACGGGCCGCTCCATCAGGATGGTGCGCACGGCGATCGAGGTGGCGGTGGTCGTGACCGGCTTCCTTCTCGGCGGATCCCTGGGCGTCGGCACCGTCCTGTACGCCCTGGCCATCGGCCCGCTCGCGCAGTTCTTCCTGCGCGTCTTCGACCTCTCCGCGCCGGATGCCCGCACCGTGGCCGGTACCGGACCGTCACCTCGGGAGGCGATACTTCCGCGGTGACCGCAGCGAATTCGGGGCGCCACCCCTACCTGGACCATCCTTCGACGATCGCCTTCGCCCACCGCGGCGGGGCGGCGGACGGCCTGGAGAACACCGCAGCCGCGTTCCGCCGGGCGTCCGGCGCCGGCTACCGCTACTTCGAGACCGATGTGCACGCCACGTCGGACGGGCGCCTGGTCGCCTTCCACGACCCGACGCTGGACCGGGTGACGGACGCCCGGGGGCGCATATCCCGCCTCCCCTGGAGCGAGGTGCGCCGGGCGCGGGTGGGAGGCAGTGAGCCACTGCCTCTGTTCGAAGAACTGCTGGAGGAGTTCCCGCACGCCCGCTGGAACGTGGACATCAAGGCGGAGCCCGCCCTCGTGCCGCTCGTCGACCTGATCCGCAGGACCGACGCCTGGGACCGGGTCTGCGTGGGGTCGTTCTCGGAGACGCGGGTGGCCCGGGCCGCCCGCCTCGCGGGTCCGCGGCTGGCCACCTCCTACGGGGTACGCGGGGTGCTGGGCCTGCGACTGCGCTCCTACGGCATCCCGGCGCCGCTCCGGGCGGGCGCCGTCTGCGCGCAGGTCCCCGAGAGCCAGAACGGCGTCCGTGTCGTCGACCGCCGGTTCGTCCGCACGGCACACGCCCGCGGCCTGCAGGTGCATGTCTGGACGGTCAACGAACCGGAACGGATGGCGGCGCTCCTGGACCTCGGGGTGGATGGCATCATGACCGATCACATCGAGACGCTGCGCACGGTGCTGAGCGGGCGGGGGGCCTGGGCCTGATGCCGGGACCGGCCGCGTCCGCACGGGACGAACGAGGGGGCGCGGTGTGAGCACCGGAACCGCAGGGACCGCGGATCCGGCCGGGCAGCCGGCCGGGACCGACGAGCGCAGGCGCGAGCAGCGCGGCTGGTACTTCTACGACTTCGCGTGCTCGGTGTACTCCACCAGCGTGCTGACGGTCTTCCTCGGCCCGTACCTGACGTCCATAGCCAAAAGGGCCGCGGACGCGGAGGGGTTCGTTCACCCGCTGGGCATACCCGTCCGCGCCGGTTCGCTCTTCGCGTACGCCGTGTCGGTGTCCATCGTCGTGGCGGTGCTCGTGATGCCCGTCGTGGGTGCGGCGGCGGACCGCACGGGCCGGAAGAAGCCCCTGCTCGCGGCGGCCGCCTACACGGGCGCGACGGCGACGGCCTGCATGTTCTTCCTGGACGGCGACCGCTACCTCCTGGGCGCCTTCCTGCTGATCGTGGCGAACGCGTCGATCTCCGTGTCGATGGCCCTGTACAACGCGTATCTGCCCCAGATCGCCACCCCGGAGGAGCGCGACGCGGTCTCCTCGCGCGGCTGGGCGTTCGGGTACACCTCGGGGGCGTTCGTCCTCGTCCTGAATCTGGTCCTCTACACGGGCCACGACTCCTTCGGGCTGTCGGAGTCCGACGCGGTACGGATCTGCATCGCCTCGGCCGGCGTGTGGTGGGGGGCCTTCGCCCTGGTACCGCTGCGGCGGCTGCGCGACCGGCGGGTCGAGGCGGGCGGCGACGGAGCGGTCGGCTCCGGATGGCGGCAGCTGCGGGCGACGCTGCGCGACATGCGCCGCCATCCGCTCACGCTGTCCTTCCTGCTCGCCTATCTGGTCTACAACGACGGCATCCAGACGGTGATCTCGCAGGCCTCCCTGTACGGCTCCGAGGAGCTCGGCCTCGATCAGACGACCTTGATCACCGCGGTGCTGCTCGTGCAGGTGCTGGCGGTGGCCGGGGCCCTGGGCATGGGACGACTCGCCCGGGTGTACGGAGCGAAGCGCACGATTCTCGCGTCGCTGGCGGTCTGGACCCTGATCCTCGCCGCGGCCTATGTCCTGCCCTCCGACGCGCCGGTGTTCTTCTACGTCCTGGCGGCCGCGATCGGGCTCGTGATGGGCGGCAGCCAGGCTCTCTCGCGGTCGCTGTTCTCGCACCTGATCCCCCGCGGGAAGGAGGCGGAGTACTTCTCCGCCTACGAGATGAGCGACCGGGGGCTCAGCTGGCTGGGGCCCCTGGTCTTCGGTCTCGGCTACCAGCTCACCGGCAGCTACAGGGATGCGATCCTGTCCCTGGTGCTCTTCTTCGCGGTCGGCTCGGCCCTGCTGGCGAGGGTGCCCGTGCGGGCCGCGGTGGCCGCCGCGGGCAATCCCGTTCCGGAGCGGATTTAGACGTCGAAGTGAAAGGCCGGTAGTGTACGCCTTTGGCCTGCCCGGAGGACCGTTACTGCGAGTGGAAGACGTCGAACCGTTGGGTGACAACGTCGAACATAGGTGACAAACCGGGCACCGATGGGTAAGCAACCCAGACCAAGCAGCGGCACGACGGGCGACGCATGACCGGCGACGGGAATCTTTGCCGCCGACCGGACGTTGACCGGATGACGACGACAGCGACACCTGTCCTGTGGGCGACAAGCCCGGGAGGCACGATTCATGAGTGAGCGAGCTCTCCGCGGCACGCGACTCGTGGTTACCAGCTACGAGACGGACCGCGGCATCGATCTGGCCCCGCGCCAGGCGGTGGAGTACGCATGCCCGAACGGACATCGATTCGAGATGCCGTTCTCGGTAGAGGCGGAAATTCCGCCGGAGTGGGAGTGCAAGGCGTGCGGCGCCACGGCACTCCTGGTGGACGGGGATGGCCCCGAAGAGAAGAAGGGCAAGCCTGCGCGTACGCACTGGGACATGCTCATGGAGCGGCGCACCCGCGAGGAGCTGGAAGAGGTGCTGGCCGAGAGGCTGGCGGTTCTCCGCTCCGGTGCCATGAACATCGCCGTGCACCCGCGGGACAGCAGGAAGTCCGCCTGACCGCGCCACACCGCACAGATCAAGAGCCGCGGGCCGCGACACAGCACATGTGTCGCGGCCCGCGGCTCTTGGTGTGCCAGGACCTTTCCGGGGGCCCGCCGCCGCGCCCCGTGACGGGTGACGGCGGCGGGACCGGGAGGTCAGGGGGTCAGCGGCGGCCGGTCCGTGCCGGTGCCGTCGTCCGGGCGGGGGTGCGTGGTCCGGCCGTCCTCGCGGATGACCTCGCCCTGGACGACCTTGCCGTCCGGCCGGTGGATGCGTGCCTGCTGGAAGGCGTCCGAGAACCCGCCGGGCGTCGCCGCCCTCATCCGGCGGTCCAGGGAGCGCTCGGCGGAGCGCCCGAGCACGGTACGGACCGGGGGCAGCAGGAGCAGGAGCCCCGCCACGTCGGAGATCATGCCGGGGATCATCAGGAGCAGGCCGCCCAGCATCAGGAAGCCGTTGCCCTTGGTGCCGGACGGGGCCTCGGCCGGGCCCTCGGGAGCGCCGGGCTGCCCGGGCATCCGCTGCAGGGTCTCGGTGAGGTTGCGGAAGGCGCGTCGGCCGGCCCGCTTGATCACCGCGGCGCCGAGCACGGCGCCGGCGACCAGGATCAGCAGCACGGTGAAACCGTTCGTCGCACCGGCCACCACGGTCAGCAGCCAGATCTCCAGGACCAGCCAGGCGGCGATGCCCAGCGGCAGGAGGGTACGGGCGCGTGAGCGCCGTGGACGGGTCGGAGGCGGGGTGCCGGTCGTCATGCCCCCAGTGTGCCTGTACGGGCGTGCAGGCGGCGTAAGGGGGTGATCATGAGGCTTCGGCCGGCAGGGCGGTCAGGGGGCCTTGCGGCCCAGCACCTTGTTGGCCCGTCCGGTGATGCCCCAGCCGGTGACCCGCCACAGGGCCTCGACGAGGATGTCGCGGCTCATCTTGGAGTCGCCGATCTCGCGCTCCATGAAGGTGATGGGCACCTCGACGACGTGGTAGCCCGCCTCGACGGCCCGCCGGGCGAGGTCGACCTGGAAGCAGTACCCCTGCGAGGCGACCTCGTCGAGGCCGAGCCCGTCCAGGGTCTCGGTGCGGAAGGCCCGGTAGCCGCCGGTGACGTCCCGGACCGAGAGGCCCAGCAGCATCCGGGAGTAGAGGCTGCCGCCGCGGGAGATCATCTCGCGGTGCCGGGGCCAGTTGACCACCCGGCCACCGGGCACCCAGCGCGAGCCGAGGACCAGGTCGGCGCCCTTCAGCGCGGTGAGCAGGCGGGGCAGTTCCTCCGGCTGGTGCGAGCCGTCCGCGTCCATCTCGACCAGGACGCCGTAGCCGTGCTCGGAACCCCAGCGGAAACCGGCAAGGTAGGCGGCGCCGAGCCCTTCCTTGCCCTTGCGGTGAAGGACGTGCACATGGCTGTCGCCGACCGCGAGCTCGTCGGCGACCTTGCCGGTGCCGTCGGGGCTGTTGTCGTCGGCGACGAGGACGTCCGCATCCGGAACGGCGGCGCGCACCCGGGCGACGATCAGCTTGACGTTCTCGGCCTCGTTGTAGGTCGGAATGATCACCAAGACTCTGCCGAGCGGGCCGAACTGCCTCTGACCGCCGTCGTTCACTACTGCCCCTTAAAGTCCGTACGCAGGTGCACACCATATCCAGCACGGGGCGGCAGGACTCCGACATGGTCACGGGTCGCGTCCGCCCCCGCGGACAGAAGCGTGGAACTGCGGACAGAAGGGGACCACTGCGGGTGGGGGCCCGGTGTCCTTCGGGCCGACCTGGGATCCGCTGGCTGCGGGTCGACCGAGAGCCGTTGTCTACTGAACCTCCGGGCCCCACCCGGGTCGCACCTGCCGTCCGGACGAAACCTTCCCACGCCCCCGAGGCGCGGGCGCTGAACCTGGCTGTCGTGGTGCTGCACCGGTGCGGCACACCACCCCACATGACCCAGCGGCGTTCGACGACTGCGTGGAGGTCTGACCGGTCGGACGTCCAGTGGTGGACCCGGCCGAACCTACCGGCCCGCAGCCGCTTTCTGTCAACAGTCGCCCGACCTGCCGTTTCTTCGGAAAACGCCTGGTCAGCGCAGCGGACTCACAGGTCGTCGCAGAGTGCCCGCGCCATCGATCGGCGGTACGGAACAGCGCGACGTCACTCGTTCGGCCGTACGTAGACATTTTGTCCGAACACCACCGTGCGGAGACAGACCGGAAGGTCCGCTCCCGGGGAGAGATCGGGCAGACCAGGGGTGCCGGAGCGTGGATCGGTGGACCAGCGCGCCACCCGGTCGTCGGGGGCCTGGACCAGCAGGTCGCCGGTACGCCAGACGGCGTAGTCGGCGGGGGCTCCCGGGACGAGCACACCCCCGTCGTCGCGCCCCACGGCCCGCCAGCCGCCCCGCGTGTGGGCGGTGAACCCTGCGCGCACGGAGACCCGGTGGTCCGGGGTGCGGTGGTGGGCGGCGGCCCGCACGGTCCCCCAGGGGTCCAGCGGGGTGACCGGGCTGTCCGAGCCGAAGGCGAGGGGCACACCGGCGCGCAGCAGGGCGGCGTACGGGTTGAGCGTGGCGGCGCGCTCGGCACCGAGGCGCCGGGCGTACATGCCGTCGGGACCGCCCCAGGCCGCGTCGAAGGCCGGCTGGACGGAGGCGGTGAGGCCGAGCTCGGCGAAGGCGGCGACGGTCTCCGGGGTGAGCATCTCGGCGTGTTCCACCCGGTGCCTGGCCGCCCTGATCCGGGCGAGCCCGAGCGTCTCGGCCGCGGCCCGGACGCCGGCCACCACGGCGGAGACCGCCGCGTCACCGATGGCGTGGAATCCGGCCTGGAGACCCGCTTCGGTGCACGCCGTCACATGCGCGGCGATCGCCGCGGCGTCGAGACGGCCCTCGCCGGTGTGCGGGGCGTCGGCGTAGGGCTCGTGCAGGAGGGCGGTGTGCGAGCCCAGCGACCCGTCCACGAAGAGGTCGCCGGCCGCGCCCACGGCACCGAGTTCACGGATCCGCCGGGCACCCTTCGCGTCCTCCACCGGCTCGGCCCAGTAGCCGAAGACCCGGGGGCCGGGCTGTTCGGAGGCCAGCCCCAGGAGCGCGGTGAAGTCCTCCTCGTCGGAGATCTCGGGGCCCGCGCACTCGTGCACGGTGCCGATGCCCAGCGAGGCGGCGTGCGCGAGTGCGGCGCGCTGGGCCCGCGCCCGCTGCGCCGGGGTGACGGCCCCGTGGGCCGCCGCGCGCACCGCGTGGTGGGCGTCGCCGGTCAGGGGGCCGTCGGGGTGGTAGCCGGTCCTGCCGGTGACGCCCGGCACCAGGTCGAGGAGCGCCGTGGTCACGACGGCCGAGTGGACGTCGACCCGGGGCAGGTACAGGGCCCGGCCTCCGGCCGCCTCGTCGAGTTCCCGGCGCGACGGGGGGCGCTGCTCGGGCCAGCGGGCCGCGTCCCATCCGTGACCGAGGATCACCGCGCCGTCCGCCTGGTCGCTCGCGAACGCGCGGACGCGTTCGAGGGCTTCGGCAAGCGTGCGCGCCCCGGAGAGGTCGAGCCCGGTGAGAGCGAGTCCGGTCGACGTGGTGTGGACGTGGGAGTCGGTGAAAGCGGGGGTGACCAGGGCCCCCTCCAGGTCGATCACCTCGTCGACACCGCTCGCGAAGGCGTCGGCCGCCCCCTCGGACCCGACCCAGGCGACATGGCCGCGTTCGACGACCATCGCGGTGGCGAACGGATCGGCGGGGCTGTGGACGTCTCCACCGCGCAGCAGCACGGTGCGGTGTTCGCTCTGGGGGGCGGTGCTCTCGGTCATGGGAACAGTCTCGCGCCTGCCGGGACAGGTTCGTCCCCCGCCCCCTCCTCGACGGCGGGCGGGAGCCCTCAGACGCGCGGCGGCCGTGCCTCGTAGGGCGTGGAGAGGACGACGGTCGTACGGGTGGAGACGCCGGCCAGCGTCCGGATCCGGGTGAGCAGGTGTTCGAGCTCCAGAGGGCTGGAGACCCGCACCTTGAGGATGTAGTTCTCGTCGCCCGCGACGCTGTGGCACGCTTCGAGCTCCGGCACTCCGGCGAGCCGCTCGGCGATGTCGTCGGGTGCGCTCGGGTCGAACGGTTTCACCGAGATGAACGCGGTGAGGGGCAGGCCGACGGCCTCGGGGTCGACGACCGCGGCGTAACCCCGGATCACCCCGCGCTGCTCCAGCCGGCGGACGCGCTGGTGCACGGCCGAGGTGGACAGGCCCGTGGCCTTGCCCAGGTCGGTGTAGCTCATCCGCCCGTCCTTGACGAGCAACTCCACGATCTGACGGTCCAGCTCCTCCATGCGGATCAACCTATGGCCCCAGGTCCCTCCAGGCACAGTCGTAGGGCCCCAGGAAGGGCACGTTCGAGGGTCATGTGACCAATGCCACATTTTTACGGGTGGGTAGCCGACGGCCTCGCGATTACGGCCGACCTCCGCCGGGAAGTGCTTGCTGTGGCCGAGGCCGTGGCGCCATGCCGGCCCACCCGAGGGGGGAAAGACCCATGCAGAGCCTGAAGCTCACCGGACGTACCGAACCGCAGCCCGATACGGACGCGGTGGGCACCGCGTTCACCGCTCCGGACGAGGACACCGTCCTCGACGCGTACGACACCTTCGAGATGTACCGGGTGATCTGCCCGGACTGCTCCCAGCCGATCGCCCTGCTGGCGGACGAGGACGTGCTTCCCGAGCACGCGCTGTGCGCCACGCGGTGGAATCCGTTCGTCCTCACCGTCTGCCCCGGCACGAACCGCGACGCCTCCCTGGCGCTCCCGGCGGACGAGTCGCTGGAGGCCCAGGAGCAGGAGACGGCGCTGCTGTTGACGCTCCCTCAGGGGCTCGACTGGCGCATGCAGCCCTTCTCCCACGCCGGCGGCCCCGGTTCGCGTCCCCTGCGGTACGTGCCGCAGCTGCGGCGTCACGCGGCCTGACGTCCGCGCGCCCGAGGGCGCGTCCTGTGCGTACCACGACGGCCGGGCCGGCGTGGTACGGCAGTCCACCGGACGGCCGGTGACCGCGGCACCCGAGGAACGGGCGCGCGAATCGGCCGGACAGTGACTCCCGGCCCCGTGGCGGCGTTGGCCCTGTATGACCACGCTGCATTCAACGGCCGGCCCGGCCCGCCGCCGTCTCGCCGCACCGACGCCCGGAGAATCGGTTCCCCGGTCCGGGCCGTCGCCCCAGGAGTCCGCGCGGCAGCCCGTGCCGCACAGCACCGACCCGCCCATCTACCGCGCCATGCTGCGCCATTGGGAGAGCGCGGGCCGGACCCTGCCGGGCCGCCATGACCAGGAGTGGAACCGGATCATGACGACACCGGTCTGGTCGGACCGGCCCCTGCGGTTCAGCGTGTCTCGGGACCCGCGAGGTGACGGGCGATGACCATGCGCTGGATCTGGTTGGTGCCCTCGACGATCTGGAGCACCTTGGCCTCGCGCATCAGCCGCTCGACCGGGAAGTCGAGGGTGTAGCCGTAGCCCCCGAGCACCTGGACCGCGTCGGTGGTCACCCGCATGGCGGCGTCGGTGCAGAAGAGCTTCGCCATCGCCGCCTGCCGCGAGAACGCCAGGCCCGCGTCGCGGAGCCGGGCGGCCTCCAGATAGAGCGCCCGCCCGGCCTCGATCTGGGTCGCCATGTCGGCGAGCATGAACCGCAGCCCCTGGAAGTCCGCGACGGGGCGGCCGAACTGGCGCCGGTCGGTGGCGTAGCGGACGGCCTCGTCGAGGGCCGCCTGGGCGACACCGACGGCGCACGCGGCGATTCCCAGGCGCCCCGAGTCGAGTGCGGACAGGGCGATGGCGAATCCCTGCCCTTCCTCGCCGATACGGCGGTCGCCGGAGATCCGTACGCCGTCGAAGTGCAGTTGGGCGGTGGGCGAGCCCTTCATGCCCATCTTCTTCTCGGGCAGGGCCGCGTCGAGGCCCTGGGCGTCGCCGGGGACGAGGAAGGCGGTGATGCCCCGGGGGCCGTCCTCCCCGGTACGGGCCAGCACCGTGTAGAAGTCGGCGACGCCGCCGTGCGTGATCCACGCCTTGGTCCCGGTGAGCACCCAGTCCTCACCGTCCCGCACGGCCTTCGTGCGCAGGGAGGCGGCGTCGGAGCCCGAGGACGGTTCGGAGAGGCAGTAGGCGCCGAGCAGGCCGCCCGCGAGCATCGCCGGGAGGTGGGCGGCCCGTTGCTCCTCGGTTCCGTATCCGGCGAGCGCGTGGCAGGCGAGGGAGTGGACGCTGACACCGAGACCGACGGTGAGCCGGGCGGCGGCAAGCTCCTCCAGGACCTGGAGATAGACCTCGTACGGCTGGTCACCGCCGCCGTGGGCGGAGCCGTACGGCAGTCCGAGCAGCCCCGCTTCGGAGAGCAGGGTGAAGACGGGACGCGGGAAGAATCCCGCTTCCTCCTCCTCGGCCGCCCGTGGGGCGATCTCCTTCGACACGATGTCGCGTACGAGCTCGACGAGCTGCCGGGACTCCTCGGTGGGCAGACGGCGTTCCACCGGCTGCTGGGCACGGTCGGACATGACGGCGCTCTCCTCCCTGTCGGGCGTGTCGGCGGTCGCGCGCGGGGTGTGCGCGGCACCGCCGGGTGGTCCCGGGCGGTGCCCGGAAATCTACGGCTCCTCAGCCGATCCTGCCTTCCCGGATCACGGGAGGCGCTGGCCAGCGGCTGTGGCGCGTCGAGTATGCCCGATCGGAGCGCACGCGTCACCGGGTCGCGGGAGCCGTGATCAGGGAAATTGGTCCGAACCATTGACCCAACTGGTCTAGTCCTTCTACGGTCTCCCCCAAGCCTCATCGCGTCCATGCCAACCACAGGTGGACGGACAGGCACCCCCCACCACACCCAAGCCCTCCCCCACGAGGAGCCACAATGACCGGACTTCACCGTCCCCGCGCCCGCCTCCGGGCGCTCGCCGCAACCTTCTGCACCGCCGCCCTGGGAGCCGCGCTCCTCGGTGTCGCGGGTACGTCCTCCGCGGGTGCGGCCCCCACCGCCTCCGCTCCGGCGGCAGCCGGCGCCACCCCCACCGCGGCCGGCGACAAGGTGGTCGGATACTTCACCAACTGGGGTGTCTACCAGCGTGATTACCACGTCAAGAACATCGAGACCTCCGGCTCGGCCGACAAGCTGACGCACATCAACTACGCCTTCGGCAACGTCCAGGGCGGCAAGTGCACCATCGGGGACAGCTACGCCGACTACGAGAAGGCCTACACGGCCGACCAGTCGGTGGACGGCGTCGCGGACACCTGGGACCAGGAACTGCGTGGAAACTTCAACCAGTTGCGCAAGCTGAAGAAGCTGCACCCCGACCTGAAGGTCATCTGGTCGTTCGGCGGCTGGAGTTGGTCCGGCGGCTTCGCGGAGGCCGCGAAGAACCCGGCCGCCTTCGCCGAGTCCTGCCACAGCCTGGTCGAGGACCCGCGCTGGGCCGATGTCTTCGACGGCATCGACATCGACTGGGAGTACCCGAACGCCTGCGGCCTGACCTGCGACACGAGCGGACGCGACGCGTACGGGGACCTCCTGTCGGCGCTGCGGTCGAAGTTCGGCACGGACAGCCTGATCACCTCGGCGATCACCGCGGACGGATCCGACGGCGGCAAGATCGACGCGGTGGACTACGCGGGGGCGGCCCAGTACCTCGACTGGTACAACCCGATGACCTACGACTTCTTCGGCGCGTTCGCGGCGCAGGGCCCGACCGCTCCGCACTCACCGCTGACCTCCTACCCGGGTATCCCGACGGAGGGCTTCAACAGCGACGCGGCGATCTCCAAGCTCAAGGGCCTGGGCATCCCCGCGGAGAAGCTGCTGCTGGGCATCGGCTTCTACGGGCGCGGCTGGACCGGCGTCACGCAGTCCGAGCCGGGCGGCACAGCGACCGGGGCCGCCCCGGGGACGTACGAGGCGGGCATCGAGGACTACAAGGTCCTGAAGGACAGCTGCCCGGCCACCGGCACCGTCGCGGGCACCGCGTACGCCCACTGCGGCACCGACTGGTGGAGCTACGACACCCCGGCCACCATCACCACGAAGATGGACTACAAGAACCAGCAGGGCCTGGGCGGCACCTTCTTCTGGGAGCTCAGCGGCGACACCGCGAACGGTGAACTCATCAAGGCCATCAACTAGCCCCGACGGGGTACACGGACCGCAGGGCGGGTCAGGGGTGGGGTGCCGGGCGGGCGCCCCACCCCACCCGTCGTGGGCGGGGGCGTCTCTCTCCGTCCCCGCCTCCGGCGTGCTGTGCACGGGCAGGCAACATCCGTGCGTGCGCGGGCAAGGGAGCACGGCCGTCACGCCCTAGCGTTTCCTGTACACCCCATTGATTCCCCGGTGCACGCATCCGGCACGACCCGGCACCGTGCGCCGGGTTCACGGATTGCAGGAGTACCGCTCATGCCTGAAGACGTCGCACGCACCTCCCCCGTGCTGGAACCGGCCGCTGCCGCTTTCGCCGAGGCGACCGCGAACCCGCCCTATCTCTTCGAACTCGCCCCCGCGGACGGCCGTAAGGCGGTGGACGAGGTCCAGTCCGGCGACGGCGTGGCGAAGCCGGAGATCGACGAGGAGTGGATCACGGTCAAGGGCGGGCCGACGGGCGACGTCCGGGCGCGCATCGTGAAGCCGGCCGGCGCCACGGGGACGCTGCCGGTGATCCTCTACATCCACGGCGCCGGATGGGTGTTCGGCAACGCGCACACGCACGACCGCCTGGTGCGCGAACTCGCCGTGGGCGCGGGCGCGGCCGTGGTCTTCCCCGAGTACGACCTCTCGCCCGAGGCCCGCTACCCCGTGGCCGTCGAGCAGAACTACGCCGTCGCCCGGTGGATCGTCCAGGACGGTGCCACCAAGCAGCTGGACGGTGCCCGGCTGGCCGTGGCCGGCGACTCGGTGGGCGGCAACATGACCGCCGCTCTGACGCTGATGGCCAAGCAGCGCGGTGACGTGGCCCTCAAGCACCAGGTGCTGTTCTACCCGGTGACCGACGCGAGTTTCGACACCGGCTCGTACCGGCAGTTCGCCACCGGCTACTTCCTCCGTCGTGACGGCATGCAGTGGTTCTGGGACCAGTACACGACCGACGAGGCCGAGCGCGCGCAGATCACCGCCTCGCCGCTGAGGGCGACGACCGAGCAGCTCAGCGGTCTCCCCGCGGCTCTCGTGATCACCGGCGAGGCGGACGTGCTGCGCGACGAGGGCGAGGCCTACGCCGACAAGCTGCGTGAGGCCGGCGTGCCCGTCACCGCCGTGCGCTTCCAGGGCATCATCCACGACTTCGTCATGCTCGACGCCCTGCGGGGGACCCACGCCGCGGAGGCCGCGATCACCATGGCCGTCCAGACGCTGCGCACCGCCCTGCACGGCAGCTGACCACGACAGTCCCGCTCCGACACAGACACCGACCCGAGACAGGCAGAGAGATGACCACCACCCCCACCGTCGTACTCGTCCACGGAGCCTTCGCCGACGCGAGCAGCTGGTCCGGCGTCGTGACCGAGCTCCGGAGCCGCGGCATCCCCGTGGTGGCCGCCGCGAACCCGTTGCGCGGGCTCGCCTCCGACGCCGCCTACATCGCGGCCGTGGCCTCCAGGATCGACGGACCCGTCGTCCTGGTCGGGCACTCCTACGGCGGCGCCCTCATCACCGTTGCGGGGACCGCCGAGAACGTCGTGGGTCTCGTCTACGTCGCGGCCTACGTCCCCGACGAGGGCGAGAGCCTCGGCGAGCTCCAGGGCCGCTTCCCCCTCTCGCCCCTGGTCAGCAACCTGCGCGAGGGCGGGTACCCGGTCGCGGGCGAGGAGTCCGCCGTCGAGGTCACCATCGCGGCCGAGAAGTTCCCCGAGATCTTCGCCGCGGACGTCCCGGCCGACGTCACCGAGGTGCTCGCCGTCTCTCAGCGGCCGCTGTCGACCACGGTGTTCACCGAGGCCGCCGCCGCGGCCGCGTGGCGGACCAAGCCCTCGTGGGCTCTCGTCGCGGGCGCCGACCAGGCGATCAACCCCGACGTCGAGCGCTTCGGCGCGGAGCGGGCCGGGGCGACGACGGTCGAGCTGGACGGAGCCTCGCACGCCGTCGCGGTCTCCCGGCCGAAGGAGGTCGCCGGGCTGATCGTCGACGCGGTGACGGCCACGACCGCCTGATCACTCGCGCAGGACACGGACCGCGGCGCGGCCGGCCCCTCGGGCCCGGCCGCGCCGCGGTCGTCGTGCCACCCGTGCTCGACGACGCCGGCACTGCCCGATAATGGTGGTTCGGTCGTGAAAGCGATTCGGTCGTGCTACCTCCGACGGCGGCACTGCGGGCCCGACGAGCGAGGACAGCATGAGTGTGCGGGAGAACGGCCTTCCCGGTGACGGGAACGGCGGGCCGGAACTGCTGGGACGCTCGGCCGAGCGTGCGGTTCTCTCGGCCGCCCTCGCCGGGGCCGGTGCCGCGGTGCTGCTGCGCGGTGACCCCGGAATCGGCAAGACCAGCCTGCTCGAATGGGCCGTCCGCCGGGCCAGGGCCGCGGACACGAGGGTGCTGCGCATGGTCGGCGCGGCTGCCGAGTCGGGTCTGGCCTACGCCGCGCTCCACCAGGTGCTGTGGCCGTTGCTGGACGAGTCCGCGGGCCTTCCCCCCGCTCAGCAGGACGCGCTGGAGCGCGCGCTCGGCGTGCGTGAGGGAGCGCCTCCGGACGGATTCGCCCTGGGCGACGCCGCACTCGGCCTGCTCGCCAGGACGGCCGCCCGCCGGCCGCTGCTCGTGGTCCTCGACGACCTGCAGTGGGCCGACGAGACGAGTGCCGCGGTCTTCGCCTTCCTGCAGCGGCGGATCGAACGGACGGCGGTGGTCCTGCTCGCTGCCACGCGCGATGCGGAGGCACGGTTCGACGGATCCACCAGCACGGTCGTCGACGTGGGGTGTCTCAGCCCCGGCGAGGCGGGCGTCCTGGTCGACTCACGCTGCCCCGGCCTGGAGTCCGGGGTGCGTGACCGCATCCTGCACGAGGCCGGGGGCAACCCGCTCGCGCTGACCGAGCTGCCGCTCCAGCTGGACCCCGATGTCGGCCGGGGCGTGCTGCCTCTGCCGGACCACCTTCCGGTCGGCACCCGCCTCGGGCGCATGTTCGATACACGCATCGCTCGCCTCTCGTCCCCGGCGCGGGACCGGCTGCTGCGGCTGGCCCTCGGGGAGGCCTGGCGCGGGGCGGACCTTCCGGGTACCCGGGGCCACGTGCCGCGTCCGCCGGGCGACGACGCCCTGCTGAGGGAACTCACCGGTTCCGGCCTGGCGGTCGTGGATCCCACGACCTCGGAGCTCCGCTTCCGCCATCCGCTGGTCGCGTCGTGCGTGGTGGAACTCGCACCGAAGGCGGCGGTACGCAAGGCGCATCTGCGGATCGCCGCACTGCTGCCCCCGGACCACCCGCAGCGCGCCCTTCACCTGTCGGCCGGGACCGTGGACCCCGACGAGGCGACGGCGTCGTGCCTCGAACGGGCCGCGGAGGAGATGGCGCAGCGGCGCGGCGACGTGGAGGCCGCCCGGTTGTACGGCAGAGCGGCTGAGCTCAGTGAAAGCCCGTCGGGTGCCGTGCGGCGGTGGATCATGGCCGCGTCCCTCGCCACCCGGGGGACGGCTCCGCTGGACTTCATCCGCCGTCTCCTGGACGAGGTGGCGCGGCATCCGGTGCCGGAGGACCTCGCCGTCCTCCACCAGTTCTCGATCGCCTTCTTCCAGCTGCACGAGGGATCGGACTACCGTGCCCCGGCCGTGGTCATGTCCGAGATCCTGGACGGCCTGGGAGCGCTCCCCCAGGAGGAACCGGGCGGCCTGAGGGACTCGTTGTTCTGCCTGCTGATCCTGACCACCGTCTACACCGGGGACGACGCCCTCTGGGGGAACCTGGACCGGCACATCCACCAGGCCTCTCCGCTCGCCGCGCTCTGCTACGACGTGTGGAAGGACCCCGCCCGCACCGCGCACGGCGCCGCCGAGCGGCTGCGGCCGGCGCTGGCCACCCTGACGCCCCACCAGGAGGCCATGTCCGTCTGGCTGATCCTGTGGACGGCTGTCGGTGCCGACGTGATCGGTGAACACCCTGAGCTGCTCCAGAGGCTGCAGAGGCAGCACGTCTGGGGTACCCGCTCCTTCCTCGACCTGGTCACCTGCCGGGACGACGTGATCAGGGGCCGCTGGGAGAGCGCGCTGCGCACGGCCGAGCGGGGAGCCCGGGAGTCGGCGGCACGGGGCTTCGACATCCACCGGATGACCCATCACCTGCATGCCGGGTTCGTGCTGGCGGGCAGGGGCGAGGCCGATGCTCTGGACTCCCTGCACGAACAGCTGGGGCCCTGGGCCAGGGAGCGGGGGCTGCGCTTCCTCCTGGACGGGATGCACGCCCACCGCTCCCTGCTGGCCCTGGGGGCGGGGCGGTACGAGGACGCCTACGCCCACGCGGCCGCGGTGACCCCGCCGGGCACACTGCCCGCCCGCGTTCCCTGGTTCCTGCACAGCTTCCTGGACCTGGTGGAGGCGGCGGTACACACCGGACGTGAGGAGCAGGCACGCGCCCACGTCGATGCGGCCGTGGCCGCCGGGGTCGCGGAGATCTCCGGTCATCACGCGTTCACCGTGTCCGCAGCGGCGGCCGTCGTCGCCCGGGACGACGCCCGGTTCCGAGCGGCGCTGGCCCGTCCCGGTGCCGAGCTGTGGCCCTTCACCCATGCCCGTCTGCACTTGGCGTACGGCGGTCACCTGCGTCGCCGGAGCCGGCGCAAGGACGCCGTGTCCCCGTTGCTGGAGGCGAGGCGGATCTTCGCCGGGCTCGGTGCCGTGCAGTGGGTGGCCGCGGCCGACCGGGAGCTGAGCGCCGCCGGTGGCGCCGTCCCGCCGACGGCGGGACGGGGCGAGGCGTGGCAGGGGCTGACCGCGCAGGAACGCCGCATCGCCGATCTGGCCGCCTGCGGACTCACCAACCGGGAGATCGCGCATCGTGTCCGGGTGTCCCCCCGTACGGTCGGGGCGCACCTGTACCGGATCTTCCCGAAGCTCGGAGTGACCTCCCGTGCCGCGCTCTTGGAGGCGCTGGCGGACGGCGGTGCCCGCGGCCCCGCATCGGACGCCCGGTAGCGGCTCGCCGGGCTCTGCCGGAACCCGTCAGTCAAACGACGTACTCCTGCGTCCACCCGCTGTCGCAGCATCGGGTGACAGCCCGTGTCGCAGGAAGGGGTTCCCATGAGGTCGGCCGGTCCGGAGCCTGTCGGTACAGAGGCGGTCGACGGCTTCGCCGGGCTGCGGATCGATCCGGGCGGCGGGCCCGCCGATGTGCGCAGCCACGTGGTCGGGCCGCTGCGCGTCACCACGGTCCGGGGCGCGGCACTCGCTCTGCGGGCCGTACCCGGGGATGGGCCGGGCGTCACGGCGCTGGTGCACGTACGTGGCGCGGCGGTCCTAGGCGGTGCGGGCGACGGGCGGTGCGGTCCCGGGGACCTGGTGGTGTGCGACGGCCCGTTCGACCTGCGGGAGACGGAGGACTTCCTCCTCCACGTGGTCCGGTTGCCTCTGCGTGTACTGGGTCCGGTCGACCCGGCGGTCCTGCGCGGGGTGCACCGGCCGGCGGACAGCCCCACGGCCTCCCTGATCGAACCGCTGCTGGTGTCCCTGGCCGCGCCGGGCCGCGCATGGCAGGGGCCGACCGCCGACCGGCTGGCCTCCGACACCGCGGGGCTGTTCACGACCCTGGCGAGGGAGACGCGCAGCACCTTCCCCGCGGACGCCGGGTCCGACCGGCACCTGCTGACGACCCGGCTGCGTGCCTACGTCAACGAGAACCTCTTCGACCGGGGTCTGTCACCCGAGAGCATCGCCGCCCGTCACCACATCTCGGTGCGCTACCTGCACAAACTGTTCGCCGGTGAGGGAGTCACGGTCAGCCGGTGGATACAGCAGCGCCGGCTGGAGGAGTGCCTGCGTGAGCTGGGCCGCCGGGGCGGGGCGCCACGGCCGGCCGTGGCGGTGGTGGGCAAGCGCTGGGGCTTCGGCAACGCGGCCCACTTCAGCCGGAGTTTCCGCACGGCGTACGGCATCTCTCCCCGTGACCGGTCCGGCCCGCCCGTCCGGCCGTCCTGATCCGTGTGCCGGCGGCGCTCACGCGGCCCGCTGCTCGTGGTTCAGGGCCGGACGGTGCCGGTCGTCGCCGGTGCGGCACCGCGCCACCGGCCGGGCGGGTGACCGTACAGGGCCTTGAAGGCCCGGCTGAAGTGCGCCGGGCTGTGGAACCCCCAGCGCGAGGACACAGCAGAGACGGTCGCGCTGACGCTCCCCCGGCGGGCCAGTTCCTTCGCGCATTCCTCGACGCGGCGCCGCTGCACGAGCCGGCTCACCGTGACGGCCTCGTCCTCGAAGAGGCGGTGGAGGTAGCGCACGGAGATGCGGTGGGCGGCGGCGATGGACTCGGGGCCGAGGTCCGGGTCGCCGAGATGACGGTCGATGTGGCGCAGCACGGACCGCACCAGCCGGTCGCGGGCGGCCCCCGCGTGGTCGTCGTCGTCCGGGTCGGAGGCGTCGTGCACCAGGGTGGCGAGCAGATCGGTGGTGTTGCCGCCCAGGGCGTCGGCGACCGAGGGGGGTATCCGGCCGGCCGTGACGGCGAGCCGGGCGAGGAGGGGGACGAGGAGCGCGGGCACTCCGTCCCGTGGGGACAGGGCGCGCCCGGTCACTCCGCGGACGGAGTGCGCGGGTACGTCGAGCGCATGATCCGGCACGCGCAGGACGCGGAGGCGGAATCGTTCCCGCTCGTCCAGCGAGAAGGGACGCCGCAGGTCGACTACGGCCGCCTGCCCCGGTTCCAGCACGGTGCTGCGGCCGTCCTGGGTGAGGGCCGCGTGTCCGTGTTCCTGGAGGACGACCGCGACCGCCCGGGCGGGTGCGCTCTCGACGAGTCCGGGGGTGCGGCTGAGCCGGACGGGGTCCGCCTCCAGCGACAGCAGGCGTACGTACCCGAGCGGGACGCCGGTGAGCGACGCCTCGAAGGGGCCGTCCTGCCGGCGGCCCGCCTTCACCGCGGCCAGCCGCAGCCCGACTTCACGCTGCCAGGCGGCCAGGCGGCCGGTGCCGGCGTCGCGGGCGGGGTCGGGGTGCACAGGGGTCTCCTCACTCGTACGGTCACCCGAGTCTGACCGGCCGGAGCGCCCGGTCGTTAGGTCATCTGACTGACCGGCGTGGCAGGGCGGACAGCGTGCCGGGCCGGGCTCGGACGAACTGTGCACGGATCGGCACGTCCCGGTGCGCCGGGCGGTGCCCTGGCGTTCTCGGCGGCCCTAGGGTGGTGCCCCGGTGCCGGGAGCGGGAAGCTCCCGGCACCGGGTGTTTGCCTGCGTGGCCGCGGCGGGCTCCGCTCCCCCGCTCCCGGCCGCGCCACGCGCAGGAGTCCACCATGGAACGGCAGGGTCAGCCCCTGGCACCGCCGCTCGTACTGGAACGCCTCGCGCGGTCCTTCGCCGAGAGGAACCGCTGTCCTTCGGCCTGGGTCGGATCCGACGTGGCGAGGGCCAGGGCCACCGCCGCCGCCTGGCAGGACGGCGCCGCGGGCCACCCGGACGTGACGGAGGAGTGGCTGGCTCTGCCGGGGCCGGCGGGCCGGCGGATCAGGGTCTGCGTCCTCAGGCCGGCGGGGGTGACGGGGCCGTTGCCGGTGGTGCTGTACCTGCACGGGATCGGCTGGATGCTGGGAAGTGCCACCGCGCATCGGCTGCTGCTCGCCGACCTGGTGCTCGGTGTGGACGCGGCCGTCGTCGTGCCCGAGTACGACCGGGTCCCCGAAGCCCGCTACCCGGTGGCGGTGGAACAGGGGCTCGCGGTCGCCGGGTGGATCGCCGACCACGGTGCCCAGTGGCAGCTGGACGGCGGGCGGATGGCCGTGGCCGGGATCTCGGCGGGCGCCAATCTGGCCGCCGGGGTGACGCTGCTGGCCCGACGCAGCGCCGGGATCCGGTTCCGGCACCAGGTACTGGTCTGCCCGGTCACCGACTCGGCCATGGACACACCGTCGTACGGGCTCTTCGCCGAGGGGTTCTTCCTGGGCCGCGCCGCGATGAGCGGCTTCTGGGAAGCCTACGTACCGGATCCCGGAAGGCGGTCCGAGAGCGCGGCCTCGCCCCTGCGCGCCACCGCCGAGGAGCTGTCGGGACTGCCCCCGGCACTCGTCGTGACCGCCGAGGCGGACGTCGTACGCGACGAGGGCGAGGCGTACGCCGCGAGGATGCGGGAGGCCGGGGTTCCGGTGGTGTCGGTGCGATACCAGGGGACGGTCCACGGCTTCGTCCTGTTCGGCGCCCTGCGGGAGAGCCACGCCTCGCGGGCGGCCAGGACCCAGATGACGGACACGCTCCATGTCGCCCTGCACGGCGGCTTCTCCTGAGCCCGGCCGCCGCACCGGCGTTCCGTGCAGTGTCGGAACAGCACCGGTCCTCCACGGTCAAGGACCGGGACCGGGGCGGCCCTAGCGTCGTCGGTGGGCCGTCGCGCCCGCCACGCGGTGGGCGCTTCCCGGCTCCCGCGTGCGACACCGAGTCTCAGGAGCACCACCCTCATGACCACCGCTTCCGCCGCGCCGGCCCCGTCCGCCACCACGGCACCGGCCGCTGCCCAGCCCCTGCTGCACCAACGGGGTGCGGAGATACAGCACTTCGGCACGGTCAAGCAGCTGCCGATCGCCCTGTCGCACGACGCCCGGATGTACGCGTGCCAGCGGCTGAACCGTCTCCTGGCGGACACGCAGATGCTGTACGGCCTCTACAAGAAGCACCACTGGCTGATGAGGGGCGCCACCTTCCACCAGCTCCACCTGCTGCTCGACCAGCACGCGACCGCGCAGCTCGCCGTCGTGGACGCTCTCGCGGAGCGGGTGCAGAGCCTCGGCGGAGTGGCCGTCGGCGACCCCCGCCACGCCGCCGAGATCACCTCGATCCCCCGCCCGCCGAACGGCGTCGAGGAGGTTCCGGCGATGCTGTCGCGGCTGCTGGAGGCGCACGAGACGATCCTCGGTGACGCCCGGGACGCCGCACGCAAGGTCGCGGAGCAGGGGGACGACGGGTCCAACGACATGATCGTCTCCGAGGTGATCCGTACCGGCGAGACGCAGGCGTGGTTCCTGGCGGAGCACCTGGTCGACACACCCCTCACCCAGGTGAGCAGGACGGCTCCCGCACACCCGGAGGACGGCGCCGCTCGCGGCTGACCCCGCGGCGGTGCCGCCGTGCCGGGTGGCCGGGTCCGGAGGACCGTCCCGGGCGCCGTCAGCCCTCGCGCAGGGCCTGCGCGAGGGCTGCCCGCGAGGTGATCCCGAGCTTGGGATAGATCTTGTACAGGTGGGTGGCGACGGTACGGGGGGAAAGGTGGAGCTGCCGCCCGATGTCCTTGTTCGTCAGTCCGGTGGCGGCGAGCCGGGCGATACGCGTCTCCTGTCCGGTGAGCTGCTCTCGGCCCTCGGCCCGGGTGCCCACCTGATGGCCGTCCGCCCGCAGTTCGGCCGCACACCGCTCCTCCCAGGGTGTGGCGCCCAGTCCGGAGAAGACCTGGCGGGCCTCCAGCAGGACGTCGCGGGCTCCGGCCCGGCGGTGTCTGCGCAGCCATGCACCGTGCGCGAGCCGCAGCCGGGCCGTCTCGAAGACCCAGCGTTCCGCGCCCGGCACGGCGCACGCCTCGCGGTAGCGTTCCTCGGCCTCGTCGTCGGGAGCGGCCAGGGCCTCGGCCGCGGCCAGCAGGAACGCGTGATGGGCGGAGATCCCGGCCATCCGGGCTGCCCTCCCCGCCTCCAGGTGCCGCTGCGCCTCCTCCCGCCGGCCGGTGTGCACGGCGGCGTCCACGAAGTCGAAGAACGGCAGGTGGAACCAGGGAAGGCCGACCGGCAGCACCCCTGGCGGGGTGAGTTCGGCGATGCGGGAGTACGCCTCCTCGTACCGTCCATGGGCGAGGGCGGCCAGGGCGCGCAGGTGGTCGAGGTGGTCGGTGACGAACCGCATGCGGGCCCTGCGGGCGGCCGGTCCGATCAGCGCTTCGATCCGCTTCAGCCCCTCCTCGTCCCCCCGTCCGGCGAGGAAGTGCGCGTAGTGGTGCCGGAACAGCAGGGCGTTGCAGTGGTAGCCGAGCCCCTCGGACGCCTCGGCCTCACGCAGGCAGTCGTCCGCGGCGTCCCAGCGGCCGAGGAGGAAGTCCTGGTAGTACCTCGCCTTGGCGACCGAACCCTGGGTGGCGTAGGCGTGCTGGCCGGTGAACCGCCGCCACAGGCCGCTGTCGGCGACGTCGACGGCGGTGGCGGTCCACAGCAGCAGCCAGGCGGCGCCGGCCTCCTGTTCCTCGTTCAGCCCCTGGCTGAGCAGCGTGAGTTCGTCGGCGGCGCCCTGTGCGGTACGGGCCGGGTCGGACCAGGCGCGGTGGCAGAGCCTCGCCAGCGGCGAGACGTCGTCCAGGTGCTTGTCCAGGGCCTGCCAGGCGCGTGCGTCGTCCGTGTACGTGGCGGCGAGCAGCAGCTTGAAGAACACCTGCTCGGCCAGGCCGCCGAAGGAGTCCGCGCCGGGCACGGCGAGGGCGTCGAGCGCGCCCGGGAGCAGCGTGAACGAGGACTCGAAGTCGATCCGGTGGCTCTGGTCGACGTAGACGACCGCGTAGGCCAGGAGCGGTGCGATGTCCTCGGGCACCGGGCCCCGGCGTACTTCTTCGACGAGGCGGCCGGTGTGGGCGAGGCGGCCGCCGCGGGCGGCGGTCACGGCGGCCCAGGTCATGCGGCGGGCGCGGTCCGCGGGATCGGAACTGAGCATCGCGGCCCGGTCGAGCAGCAGGGCGCCCTCGGCGTCGGCGCCCCGCGCGGCGATGCGCTGTCCGGCCCGCTCCAGGCGCCCCGCGAGTGCCTCGTCGGGGTGTGCGGCGGCGGAGGCCTCGTGGACCAGCCGTCTGGGTTCGTCGTGCGGCAGCCGCGCCGCCAGTGCGAGGTGGGCCTGCCGTCGTCGAGCCTCCGACGCCCGGGAGATCACGGCGCTGCGCACGAGCGGATGCCGGAAGACGAAGCGCCCCGAGGGGTCCGAGCGGGCCAGGCCCGTGGCCTCGACCCGTTCCCTCACGTCCTCCGCCACCTCCCCGGCCGGGTACGCGCCGTACGCCCCGCCGCCCAGGGCGGCCAGCAGGAGAACCTGCGCCGCGTCCGGCGACAGCGCCTCCAGCCGGTCGGCGAACATACGCTCCAGCCTCTGTCCGAGCGGCAGGCGGTCGGGCAGGGGCTCGAGCCCGCGGAGCACGTCGCCGTCAAGTTGCGCGGGGAGTTCGACCAGCGCCAGCGGGTTGCCGGCCGCCTCCGACAGAACCCTGTCGCAGGTGCTCGCCGCCAGGCCGGGGTGCCTGCTGCGCAGCAGCGCGCCGGCGTCCTCGGGCGCGAGAGCGTGGATCTCGGCGAGTGGCGCGGGCCAGCCCTCGGCCGCCGCCGCCCCCGGCCGGGTGGCGGTGACGAAGGCCAGCGGCAGTTCACCGATGCGGCGGTGGAGGAAGGCGAGGACCCCGGCGCTGGAGGAATCGATCCAGTGCAGATCGTCGACGACGATCAGCATGGGCCGGACGCGGGCCGCCTCGGCCAGCAGGGCCATCGAGGCGGCGCCCACCAGGAACCCGCCGGCCGGCGGCCCGGAGCGCAGCCCCAGAACGCTCTCCAGCGCCTCGCGCTGCGGGTTCGACAAGGCCGTGGAGCGTTCCAGCAGGGGGTGCAGCAGCTGGTGCAGCGCGCCGAACGCGGTTTCGGCCTCGGCCTCCGCCCCGACCGTCCGCAGGACGGCGAACCCGCTGTCGCGGGCGAGTGTCCCGGCCAGTTCCAGCAGCGCCGTCTTGCCCATCCCGGCTTCACCGCGCAGCAGGACGGACGACCCTCCGGATCCCTTCCGGGCATGGTGCAGGACGCGGCCGAGCAGGGCCGTCTCCGCGTGCCGGCCGACGAGTTCACTGCCGGCCATCGCGGCGGTCCTCCTCACGTGCCCCGGACACGCGACGCGCCCGGTCGAAAGACAGCATATCGACCGTTTGTCCGAGTGGGCGCCCCGTTGCCGTGATCGGGCCGGCACCGGCCCGTGCGACAGCTCCGGGCTTCCGGAACCCGGCAGCGTGTCCGGGAGGAGAGCTCACGGGCCGACCGGGACCGGGCATCTTCTACAGCGGAGTAGAAGCATAAAGTTGCCCAGCGCGCCCATGGCGCCGGCCGGTGCGCTCGGTGGCCTGGAACGTGATTTCGGTCAGAATCGTTGTGTGTGAGCACGCCTAGATGAGGAGCCCTCGCTTGTCCGCCAGATCGACGGACCCTTCGGGATACAGTCCCCGACCACCCCGCCCAGAGCTTCCTGAGCACGGCACGCGGCGGGGTGGTGTCGGATGAGTGCCGTGCAGGCCTGGCTGGGCGTGCTGTCCGTCTTCGTGCTGACCGCGGGCACCGGCTACTTCGTCGCCCAGGAGTTCGCGTACGTCTCCGCCGACCGGCTCGCCCTCGCCCGGGAGGCCGAGGCCGGGGACAGGAAGGCCGCCCGGGCGCTGACCGTGCTGGGGCGGTTGTCGTTCATGCTGTCGGGCGCCCAGCTCGGTATCACCGTGACCGGTCTGGTCGTCGGCTTCATCGCCGAACCGTCCGTCTCCGCGCTCCTTCGGCCCGCCCTGTCGGGCCTGGGCATCACCGACGGCGCCGTGAGCGGCATCTCCGTGGTGCTTGCGTTCGTCCTGGCCACCGTGGTGCAGATGGTGCTGGGCGAGCTGGCCCCGAAGAATCTGGCCATCGCCGTGCCGGAGCGGCTGGCCAAGGCCCTCGCCGGTTCCACGCTGGCGTATCTCAAGGTCGTCGGCCCGGTGGTGCGGATCTTCGACGGGGCGGCGAACAGGCTGCTGCGGAAGGTCGGCATCGAGCCGGTCGAGGAGCTGCACCACGGTGCCACCCTGGAGGAGCTCGGCCATCTGATCGGCGAGTCCCACGAGCAGGGCCAGCTTCCGCGCGGCACGGCCGAACTGGTCGACCACGCACTGGAGTTCTCGGAGCGGACCCTGCACGCGGTGATGGTGCCCCGGGCCGACGCGGTGTTCGTCCGCAAGGACGCCACGGCCGCCGAGGCGATCGGGCTCATCGGCAGGCACGGCCACTCCAACTACCCGGTGCTGGGCGACCACCCCGACGACGTCGCGGGTGTGCTGGGCGTCCGGGAGCTCATGGGGCTGCACGCGGACCGGCTCACCACCGCGACCGCCGGTGCGGTGGCGCGCGGGGCGCTCCTCCTGCCGGACACCCTGCCGCTTCCGGGTGCCGTGGAGCGGATGCGGGAGCGCGACGACGAGTTCGCCGTCGTCCTCGACGAGCACGGCGGCGTCGCCGGGGTCGTCACGTACGAGGACATCGCCGAGGAGCTCGTGGGTGACATCGCCGACGAGTCCGACACCGTCACCGAGGTGGCCGTCGCGGACGGCGACGGGTGGATCGTGGACGCCGGGCGCCGCCTGGACGAGGTGGCGGAGACCACCGGGATCGAACTGCCCGCCGAGGAGGACTACGACACCGTGGCCGGCCTGATCATCGACCGGCTCGGGCGCTTCCCGGCCATCGGCGACCGGCTCACGGTGCCACTGCCCCACGGGGCGGTCGCGGCCATCGACGTACGCGCCCTCGACCGGCACGTACCGGAGCGCATCCGTATCGAGCGTCTGGCGGACCGGCCGGAGGAGCAGGCATGAGTTTCCCGATGGCGATCTTCGTCACCGTGCTGCTGCTGATCGGCAGCGGGTTCTTCGTGGCGGCGGAGTTCGCGCTGGTCGCCGCCAAGCGGCACCGCATGGAGAAGGCCGTGGCCGAGGGCCGGCGCGGCGCCAAGGCCGCGCTGGCCGGCATGCGCGAGCTGTCACTGATGCTGGCCGGCGCCCAGCTCGGCATCACGGTGTGCACGCTGGGCCTCGGTTCGGTGTCCAAGCCTGCGATCTCCCACGAGCTGGATCCCCTGCTGCACGACCTGGGGCTCCCCACCGCGCTCAGTTACGGCGTGGCGTTCGCCGTGGCGATGATCGTCGTGGTCTTCCTGCACATGGTGCTCGGCGAGATGGCGCCCAAGTCCTGGGCCATCGCCCACCCCGAGCGCTCCGCCATGCTGCTCTCCCCGCCCTTCCGGAGCGTCGTGAAGACGGTGCGCCCGCTGATCTGGGTCCTCAACAGGATCAGCAACGCACTGGTACGGCTGTGCAGGGTCACCCCGCGGGACGAGCTGACCTCCGTCCACAACCGCGAGCAGCTCACCCACCTGGTGGAGGAGTCCGAGCGGCTGGGCCTGATCAGCGAGACCGACTCCGACCTGCTGACCCGCTCGCTGACCGAGCCGGACACCCCGGTGCGCGACCTGCGGGTCCCCGCCTCCGGGATCTCCGCCGTCGACGGCGACGCCGACGCCGAACAGATCCTCCGGCTGGCGGCCGACACCGACCGCACCCGGCTGCTGGTCCTGCGGGACGGGGCGGTCCTGGGGTCGGTGCACGCCCGTGACGTCCTCGTCGCGCGCGCCCAGGGACGTGCCGCCTCGGCCCGTGAGCTGGCCCGCCCCGTGCCCGAACTGACCGAGGACGCCACGGTCGCCGAGGCGATCGAGCTGCTGCGCCGGCGCCGGGCCTCGCTGGCCGTCGTCCGGGACGAGGCGGGACGGCTCACCGGCATGGTGAGTCTGGACGACCTGCTGGCCCGCTTCCTCCAGCCCCAGTCCGCGTAGGACCGCACGACGACGAGCGCCCCGGCCCCGTGCCGGGGCGCTCGCCTGTACCGGTTCACCGGACCGGCCGGGACCTGCCGCCCCTGCGCAGCGGCAGATCGCCGAAGGCCGCGTCGTTGGGGGTGAGTTCCACGGTCCGCGCACTCTTGTACTCGTGGATCAGGATGGACCGGTGGCGGTCCGTCGTGTTGCTGCTGGCACGGTGCACGGTGAGGCAGTGCAGGAAGAGCACCGATCCCGGCCGGGCCCTGACCGGCACCACCTCGTCGGCCGCGGGCTCGGACTCGTGGCGGAGGTGGCTGCCCGGCCACACCAGGGTGGCGCCGGACTCCGCGTCCATGTCGTCGAGGTAGACGAGTGCGGTGACCAGCTCGGGACGGGTGTGCCGGTCGGTGTCCAGGTCACGGTGCCAGCCCTCCTCGGCACTCAGACGGGACGGGCGCAGCCGGGCGAATCCCATGTGGAAGTTGATGTCGGGTCCCAGCAGCTCGCCCACGACGTCCAGGACCCGCTCGTCGTGGATGAGCGCGTACCAGTCGTCCCCGGCCAGCGGCGTGTTGACGATCTTCCACACGGCGTACGGGTTGAAGGGGTCGAGGTGGGGCAGGGGCGTCCCGGACGCGGCATGGACGTGCAGCCGGGGGTGGGAGCGGAGCGGAGGGTCGATGAGGCGGGACAGCATCGTCTTCAGCCGCGCCACCTCCGCCTCCGAGTAGAGGTCGGCCACCAGGTATCCGTCACGTTCGAACAGGTCGCGGTCCTTCACGGCGGGCTCCTCATGAACCGGTGCTGGAGTAGCGGTCGATCCCGCTCCGCCAGAGCAGGACGGCGGGCAGGAAGAGCAGGGGTCCCGCGAGAGGCAGGAGCCAGACGAACGGTGAGTCGGTCCTGCCGAGGATGTAGAGGCAGGGGAAGTAGCCGACGAACGCGAACGGCACGACCGTGGAGAACACCGTCATGAGCCACGTCGGGTAGAAGCTCATCGGCAGTTGCGCGAAGGTGTCCAGACGCCAGATCAGCATGCTCAGCATCGCGTCCTGCCGCAGCCAGAAGGACAGGGCGGTGACGGCGAGGTGCATGGCCGCGAAGACCAGCGCGGAACCGGCGAGCGCGAGCGGGATGAAGACCAGCACCGGGCCGGAGAGCTCCGCCCCGCTGACGTGGAGGGCGACGGCGAGCATTCCCGTCCCGACGGCGATCTCGATCCAGACGTCCGTGTCGACCTTCGAGAACAGGATGAGCATCAGCGGGTTCGCCGGTCGGACGAGGAGGTGGTCGAGTTCCCCGCTGCGCACCATGTCCGGAATGTCGAGGGTGCCGAAGAAGACCGTGTTCCACAGGGCGCGGGCCACGGTCGTGAATCCCGTGAGCGCCGCCCACTCGGCCAGTGTCCAGCCGTGGATGCCGTCCGACGCGGAGAGGGCCAGCATGAGGACGGCTGCTCCGGACAGGGCCTGGACCAGCGCCCCGATGTTGGCCAGCAGGACCTCGCCCGGGTGCACCAGGTGGCTCCGGAAGTTCATCCGGGTGGCGAGCAGCGCGATTCCGGCGGACTTCCGCAGCGCGGCCAGGGTGTCAGCCACCGGCGATCACCAGCCTCCGCAGGGCGGCACGGGTGCACAGGGCGGCGGCCGCGGACAGCAGGACGGCCCAGCAGGCGCCGAGGACGACGACCCGGTCGTCGACGAAGGGGTCCCGGACCAGGGTGCCGAGCGGGGTGTAGAAGCCGTGCACGAACGGGGTCCAGACCGCCGCGTCACGCAGTGCGGCCGGGTACAGCGAGACCGGCATCATCGAGCCGCCGAGCAGGAGCAGCAGCGCCTCACGGACCTCGTTCAGCCCTTCGACCCGGCGGACGAAGAACGCCGACAGACCGATCAGATAGCTGAAGTCGAACAGGACGACGAAAGCGATGGCGGCGGTCAGCGCCAGGCGGCCGACGTGGGCGGGGTCGAGGGTGAACGGGTACAGCACCGCCGCTCCGGCGATCGCCGCGGGCACACCGACGAGCACGGTGACCCCGGCGGTGCGTCCGAGCGCGGCGGAGAACCACTGCGTCAGGAACCCGGTGGGCAGCAGGAGTTCGCTCACGATCCTGCCGTCCCTGATCTTCGACTCCAGTTGGCGGGCCAGCGCGAGCCCGGGAAGGCACAGCACCCAGACGGTGCCGGCCGCCGCGTACACCGTCGTCTGGTGCAGCGTCAGCCCGCCCGCCCGCACCTGGCCGTCGCCGCCGGCGTACACGGCGCTCCACAGCGCCACCTGGAGCCCGATCAGCAGGAGGGCGCCGATCCCCTGCGCGAAGGCCCGGGTCCGGTAGTGGAAGGCGAGTTTCAGCTGCATGCCGGCGACGGCCCGCTGGGCCCGCCATCCGCGCCGCAGGGTGCCCGTCACGCACCCTCCAGGTAGAGGCCCTTGATGACGGTCTCCAGGCTGGGAGCCTCGATCTGCACGTCGTCGACCTGGGGGTCGGCGAAGAGTTCGGTGAGGAGCCCGCCGGGCAGCTCCCCCTGGGCGAAGACGTACGTGGTGACCGTGCTGGTCCGTTCCCCGGACCGGGCCGGCCCCGGCAGCGGGGGCAGCCGGTGGCCCGGCGCGTGGTGGATCACCAGGGTGCGACGTCCGCCACCGAGCGCCCGGAGCTCGTCGATCTTCCCGTCGTACACGAGCCTGCCGCCGTCGATCGTGACGATGCGGTCGCAGATCGCCTCGACGTCACGCAGGTCGTGGCTGGCCATGAGGAGGGTGGGCGCGGTGTCCTGGCGGAGGTCGCGCAGGACGTCGCAGATGGCCTCCCGCGCGAAGATGTCGAGGCCGATGGTCGGCTCGTCGAGCAGGAGCAGGCGCGGCGCGTGCAGCAGGGTGCCCACCAGCTCGGCACGGGTGCGGTTGCCGAGCGAGAGCTCACGCACGGGGGTGCCGAGGTGCCGTCCGATGCCGAGGCGGTCGACGAGGCGGTCGTGACGGCGCCGGAAGAGGGCCGGTTCGATGTCGTAGACCCGCCGCAGCAGTTCGTAGGAGTCCTTCACGGGGAGGTCCCACCAGAGGCTGGCGCGCTGGGCGGCGAGATACCCCAGCTCCGCGGAGAGGCGGCGGCGCTCCTTGTGCGGATCGCGGCCGTCCACCGTGACCCGGCCGGAGGTCGGCGTGAGGATCCCGGCGACGAGCTTCATGGTGGTCGACTTGCCGGCCCCGTTGAGCCCGATGTAGCCGACCGCCTCGCCCTCGTCCACCCGCAGGTCGACACCTCGCAGCGCCTCCACCTCGCCGCTGACCCTGCGCAGCAGCCGGGCGAGACGGCCGCCGGTCTCGGGGGCCCGGCGCACCCGGTAGCTGCGGTGCACGGACTCCAGGTGGACTCTCACCGCGCGGCTCCCGTCCACGCGTCGTCGGCGGCCCGGTCGATCGCCTCCACCTCGGCGGCGGTCAGTGCGAACTCGTGGACCCTGAGGTTCGCGGCGAGATGGGCCGGTGAGGCCGCCTTGGCCACGACCGGCACCCCGTGTTCGACGTGCCAGCGCAGCAGGATCTGGTGGACGCTCCGGCCGTGGTGTCCGGCGGCGGCCCTGAGCGCGGGGTGCCGGAGGTCGTTCTCGCTGAAGGGGCTGTGCCCCTGGACCACGATGCCCAGGGCGGTGTGGTGCCGGACGAGGGCCGGGTCGAGCCGGCGCGGTCCGAAGGCGACCTGGTTCACCGCGGGGGTCACGCCCGAGCGGGCCACGAGGTCGTCCACTTGCGCCGGCAGGAAGTTGCTCACGCCGATGGCACGGACCAGGCCCGCCTCCCGTGCCTCGATGAACCGTTCCCACACGGCGAGCGATCCGTCCGGGTCCAGCGGTCCGTGGACCAGCCAGAGATCCAGGTGGTCCACGCCCAGCTGGTCCAGGCTGCGCAGCAGCGTCTCGCGTTCACGTCCGGCGTCCTCCTCGGGGAACTTGGTGACGATCAGCAGGTCGCCGCGCTCGATGCCCGAGGTGCGGATCCCCGCCCCCACGTCACGCTCGTTGTCGTATCCGGTGGCGGTGTCGACGCACCGGTATCCCAGGGCGAGCGCCTGCCCGACCGCGCGGGTCGCCGCCCGGCCGCGCAGCTGCCAGGTGCCCAGGCTCACCGGCGGGAGACCGAACGGCGGGTTGAACGGCGGGTTGCCGGCCCGGCTCACCGGGCGCCGCTCCCGCCGGTCACGCCGTCGAGCCGGTCGAACGTCGTCCCCACGGCCGTGAGCAGATCGAGGTTCGCCCGGTCCTCCAGGATCTCGAAGTAGCGCCGGACGAAGCCGACGTTGGAACGGTTGACGAAGTTGGCGGTGACGGAGACGGTGCCCGTCAGGTTGTGCACCTCGTGGGCCCAGCCGCTGGGTGTCACGACGACGTCTCCCGGCTCCTGGACCAGGGTGACGACGTCCGTGCCGTCTCCGCCCGGCGGGCCGCCGCATCCGGGCGGCAGCAGGCGCAGCTCCTCGGCGCGGCCGGGAGGGTGGAAGGTCCATCGCTTGCGCCCCGAGCCGAGGAGGTTCCAGGCGGAGCTCGCCATCGTGTCGACGTGCAGCGGGGAGCCGGTGCCGGCCCCGCCGATCATCAGCCACGCCCAGTCGGGGCGTACGTCCCCGGGCAGCGCCAGCAGCCAGTTCAGCCTGCGGACCTCCCTCGGGACCAGGTTCCAGAGGGTGGGTTCGAACTCCGAGACCAGCTGGTCGCGCAGGTACAGTCCCCGGGGCCGTTCGGCCCGCGACTCGTCGAGGATCTCCCGCAGAGCCACGGTCACCGGCCTGCCTCCGGCGTCCTCCGCGACCACGGGGCGGTCTTCGAGTTCCCGCAGCCGCGCCTCCCCCAGCGCGGCGTACACCGGCCAGTCGCGGCCGGCACCGCGCAGCACGGCGGGCCGGTCGGCGCACATCGCGGCGGTCAGGGTGCCGTCAGGCGTGGAAGTAGTCAACGCGGCTGCCTCCCTCCGCCTGACGTGCCCAGTCCTCGCGGTGCCCCCGCAGGGCCTGGGCGCCGAAGACGTCCTCGATGTCGGCCCGTGCGCGCAGGCCCTGTTCGAGGTTCTCCCGCTCGGACATGCAGCGGGCCCGCTTGGCCGTCACCTTCTCCTGTACCGTCCCGGCGGTGTCCGACGCCCGGAAGGGCGCCTCGGGCACGGTCACGGTGCACATCGGTGCCGCCCAGCAGGTCCGGCAGGAGCCCGCCTGCACGGCGTCCCGGAACATGCCGAGCTGCTCCACCCCGGCCACCGGGTCGACGCCACGGTCCGTGTGGCCGACGGCGAAGTCCGGGGACTGGTACTCGTACGAGGAGTAGAGCGTGCCGTCCGAGCCGAGCACGAGGTACTCGTTGCCCGGGACGAGCTGGACGCCCAGCAGGTGGCCGAGCCGCGGACCTCCGTCCCGTACCGGCTGGTTCAGGGCCCGGTGGAAGGACCGGTGGAGGAAGCCGTGGCTGAAGGCGAAGCGGTACCGGCCGGAGCGCTCCCGCGTCTCGGAGGGAAGCCGGTGCGAGGCGACGAAGAGGTCCCAGACCCGGCGTTGCTCCGCGAACATCTGGCGGAAGTCCGAGTAGGACTCCTCGCCTCCCGGCAGCAGCAGGTCGAAGTCCCAGGCCAGCGCGCGCAGCGCGGTCGGCCACTCGCTGAAGTACCGGTACAGGGAGGCCTCGTCGAGCGGCGCGGACAGGACGCAGATGACGGCGACGCGTGAGGCGAAGTACTCGGGCCGGTACTCCGCGAGCCAGTCGGTCCGCTCCCGCACCCGGTCGTGGGTCCCCCTGCCGCGCCGGTCGATCCGGTAGCGGTCGTGGTTGGGCCCGTCGATGGAGATGTTGAGGTAGATGTCGTGCTCGACCAGGAAGTCGACGATGCCGGGGGTCAGCAGCATGCCGTTGGAGTTGACCTGGATGATCAGGTTCTCCAGGTGCGAGCCGACCTCCCGCTTCCGCTCCTCCAGGGTGAGTACGGCCTGCTTCAGCTGGTCGAACGCCATCAGCGGCTCACCGCCGAAGAAGTAGACCGCGCGTTGGGCGGGCTCCAGCCGTTCCTCCCCGGTGACGAAGAGATCGATCGCCGCCTTCACCATGTCCGCTGCGGGGGACGCGGTCTGATGCGGCCGGGTCCCCGGATAGGCGCCGCCGTAGTAGCAGTACGTGCAGCGGATGTTGCACTGCTCCGTGGGGTTCAGCATGAGCACCCGCACCCGTGGCTGTTCCAGGCGCGCGTCCGGGGGAAGGTCGGGAAACTGCCAGCCGGTTCCGTCGAACGGCCTGATCAGCGAGGCCAGTTCCTCGATCTCGCTCTCGTCCCACGCGTCGGCGGGCTGGGCCGGAGGGCAACCCCGGGCCGCTTCCGGCACCGACCGGTCCCAGTGGTCCGCCCGCAGGAGGGACGCCTGGCGGGGTGTGATCCGGTGGACCTCTCCGGTGGCGGGTGCGTAGAGGTGGAAACTGCCCGCCCGGCGGTCGCTCTCCCAGACCTTGTACAGCCAGGTGCGACCCCGCTCCTGACGGATCGACACATCGCTCTCGCCGGCGTTGACGCCGGTGGTGGAGTCCCCGAGCGTCCGGGTGTCCGGTCGGTCGGTCCGCCGGATCAATTCGGTCTGCCAGGCGTGCAGGCGGTGGGTCCCGCTCTGTTCTGCCGTGTCCGTACTCATCGGCCCCGTGCCCCTCCTCGGTGGTGATCGTCCAGCAGTGCCCGGAGGCAGCTCATGACGAGCGCGGAGATCGTGGCGCTCGTCGCCCTGTTCTCGCGGTCGTCCTGCAGGGCCTCCACGATGTCGACGGCGACCACGCGGCGCGTGCGGCACACGTGCTCGACGGCGGCGAGCAGTTCCCGTAGCCGGTAGCCACCCGCTTCGGGGTGTCCGGTCGCCGGGAACTCCATGGGGTCGATCACGTCGAGGTCGATGGACAGGTGGACCGGCTCGTCGTCCACGGTGTGCGCAGGCTCCGGGAATCCGTACGCGTACGCACAGCGCAGGTGCGCCGGAAGCGGTCCGCAGGCGGCCGGCAGCAAGGTGCGCACGCCGTACAGTTCGCACGCGGCGACCGCTCCGGTCTGGAACAGGTGCCCCAGGAAGTCGCCGTGGGTGATGTCGGTGACACCGGGCATCGGCCGGCCGCTGAAGTCGCAGTGGGCGTCGAAGCACACGACGCGCACCGGTCCGTGCACGGCGGCGAGTCCCGTCACGAGAGGGGCGGAGAGGCTGTGGTCCCCGCCGACGAAGAGGGGCACGGCCCGCGTCCTGGTGAGCCGTTCCACGAGACCGGTCAGCGCCCGGTAGTACGCGGCCCGGCCGACCCGGGGGTCGAGCGGCACGGCCCCGAGGTCGCCGAGGTCGAACACGCGGCGGCCGGCGAGCACCGGCCCCCCGGTCAGCGGATCGATCAGTCCGCCCAGCGTCCCGTCGTCGTCGACGCTCCAGTCGTGCCCCGGGCTCAGCTTGCGGAAGATCTCGGGGCCGTGGCGCTGGCCCGGCACCCCCGTCACTCCGGCGTCGAACGGAAGGCCCATGATCACCGCCTCGGCCGTCAGGGAACCGGACAGGACGGGGCCGACGTCGGCCGCGGGCAGCCCCAGGGCGCCGGCACCCGGCCGGATCGAGGGGTGGCTCACGAGGCCCGCCATCCTTCGGCCGGTCCGGCGGGGCCGTCGGTGACGGTGACCAGGCGGGCCCGGAGTAACGCGGAGACCAGGGCGGAGACGGCGGCCGGGGAGGTACCCGACCGTTCGGCGAGTTCGGCCGTGCCGACGCGTCGTGCCCGGACGAGCGTCTCGCAGGCCTCCCGGTGGACGGCGGGCAGGACGAACTCCTGGCCGGCGGCGGTGAGTACCAGCCGCTCGCCTCTCATTTCCATCAGGGGCGCCTGCACGGTGGCCAGTTCGACGAACGTCCCGGCCGAGGGGCGCGCCTTCAGCACGTCCCAGGGCAGGCAGGCGGTGTCCCGGCCCCCGCTCCTGCGCCGCTCGGCGTCGAAGAAGTCCCGCAGCGTCAGCGCCTTCGCCTCGTTCACGAACGCCGTGACGAGCCGCGCGGCCTGCGCACGCTGCTCCTCCGGGGTCCCGGCGCGGGCCAGGCTCTCCCGTACGTCGGTGCTGTCCAGAGCCCGGTACGCCACCCAGCGGAGCCAGTCGTAGCCGGTGCGCCGGGTGAAGGCGAAGGTCAGATGCAGGCTGGATTCGCCGCCCCCGCGCACCGTGTGCCACCACCCGCGCGGCACATGGATCACGTCGCCCGGCTCCAGCGTCCGCTCGAAGAGCACGGCCTCCGGGCAGCGGGCGGGGTCGCTGTCGCCGTACTCCGGGAGGGGGTGTTCCTCCGAAGGCCCGTGCACCTGCCAGCTCTTGGTGCCGAGCACCTGGAGGACGAAGGTGTCCACCTCGTCGAAGTGGCTGGCGAAGGCCTGCGCGTCGTCGAAGGTGACGAAGAGGTTGCAGGAGGCGGTCTCACCGACCATGCGCATGACGTCGTCGGTCGCGGCGCGTACGGCGGGGTGGATCCGGTCCAGCGAGTCGATGACGAGGCTGGCCCCGGACCGCATGAGCGAGAACGTCCGGGTCAGGTCCACCACGCGGTGGCCCGCCCGCGTCACCGTGTACGCGTGCTCGGGCAGGGAACTGCCTCCGGTGCACAGCTTCAGCTCGGCCGGTTCGACGCGGCCGCGGGAGAGGATCTCGTTGAGATCGCGCCAGGAGAAGTGCTCCTGGATCATCTCCGGATCGAGATGCCGGAGCACCACGTCGGTGCTGAGGTGTTTCCCCACGAAGTCGGGGCCGAACGCGGCCGCCAGTGCCCGGCCGAGTTCCGAGGCGGGTGCAGTCATGATCCCGATGTCTCCCTAGTCGCCGCCGAACAGCGCCGCAGAAACGGGTTCCGCGTGCACCGGACCCGGCCGGTCCGGTGCACGCGGAACCCTCGATCCCTACTTCACCGAGTCACCGAACATCTGGGTGAAGTCGGGAACGCCCGCACGATTGTGCGTCTTGGCGAAGGTCGCCCGCGCCCTCTCGGCCACGGGTGAGACCTTGACCTCCACCTCGGGGAATTCCTGCTCCTCGGTATTCCTTGCGGTGTTGTCAGCCATGTTCGCCTCCAGAGCGACGTTGCCGGCAGTTCTCGGCGAGAGTACGACAGCATTTACCGGACGGACAAGGGGTGATATGCGGAGCGCGGGAGAAAGGGAACGCGTTCGCCATTCTGTAGCAGAAAAACCCGTTCTATTCGCAGGGCTCGTCATTCCACTGCGGGGCGGTCACTACCCCGGACAGCCAGTCGCGGCGCAGAACCGCGTATCCGACCGCGTCGTGGACCTCGCCGCCGGACGACGGCCAGGCATCCCGGTAGTGGGCCTCCTTGGCGTAGCCGCAGCGCACGAAGACCCGTCGCATCGCACGGTTGTCCTGCCGGGTCGTGCCCTCGATACGCCGTACGTCGGGGAATTCCTCGAAGAGATACCTGGTCAGCCACGCGACCGCCACGGCCCCGACCCCGCGGCCGCGGTCGGCGGCGCGCAGCCGTAGGTCGAACAGCGGTGTGGCGTCCCCGAGGTCCATGAGACGCACCAGGCCGACCGCAGCCCCGTCGTCGACCACCCAGAAACTCCTGTTCTCCTCGCTCTCGAAGCGACCCTCGGTGACCCATTGGCCGGCGGTCTCCCGGTCCACCTGGCTCACGACGTGGAACGGCCAGTCCTCGCTGGTCAGAAAGCGGATCAGGGAGTCGGCATCGGAAGCGGAAATCCGCCGGAAGGACATATTCATGATCGCTACCGTACGGCCTGGAACCCGGCCAGGAACACCCGCCGGACCAGATCCCTGGGCAAAGGTGCGGCACGGAGTCAAGGTCCGGATATCGATGCTGAAATCCGTATGGCGCGAGGAATAATGCGTGCACACATTCCGGAGCGTTGAGCAAGAATTCAACAACGCGTACCGATCGGCGCTCACGGCAGATCTCGCGCCCGACAGGGAAGCCCGCGCACATCATCTGCTCCCTCCGGAATGCGCAGTGCCCGAGCGGTACGATTCCCGGCGGACCGGAACCGGCCATTTCACGGACCTGCGCGGAATCGCGCCGTGGACGGGGAGAGCCGTCCGGCGCGCACGCCGTTCCTACGCCGTGCGCGCCGGTCCGGATCGGCCCTCAGACGCAGGTGCCGCTCTCAGGGGCGCAGAACAGGACCTGCGGGTATCGGGCGGAGGGCTTGTCCAGAAGGGGCTGGGGCAGGTGGCGCAGGTGCTGCTGCAGGAACGCACGGGTGTACCTGCGGACGATCTCGGAGACCCGGGCGGCCGGGAGGCCGGCACCGATGTCGATCCCCAACTGCTCCGCCAGCGGGCCGACATCGGTGAACGAGGCGTGCTCGGCTCCGGACACCACGAGCCACCGCTTCCACCCCGTCAGGTGTCGCCAGTCGCGCTCCCAGGTGGCGACCGCACCGCCACCGCTGCCCGGGGTGTACTGGGACTGCCTTCCGAGGAACAGGAACGGCCTGGACAGGCCGCTGTCCGGTACCGGGACCTGGGTCGTGCCGTCGATGTCGATCCCGGCACGTATCCGGGAATCGGCGAGCAGCGACGGCAGTGCGCTCGCGCCGCCGACGGAATGGCCCGCCACGGCGACGCGCGACGGGTCGACGAGACGCGCGCCGTCCCAGTGCGTGTTCCCGCCTGTCAGTTCGTCCCGTACGAACGAGATGTCGGTGGCCCGGCTCGTGACCAGCCGGTCCCAGAACGCTTCGTCGTGCGGGAGGTCGCAGGCCGCGCAGGTGGCGACGCGCCCGTCCGGGAAGGTGGTGGCGACACTCTCGTAGGTGTGGTCGATCGCGGCCACCACGTAGCCGTGGCTCGCGAGGTCTTCGGCGAGTGCCGTCAGTGTGGTGCGCGGCTTGGCGAAGCCGGGTGACAGCACGACCAGCGGAAGGCCGCGGGGCGCCCCGGCCGGGCGGGCTCCGGCGAAGGCGTTCGTCCGTGTCGTGCTCAGCACGTCCGGCTCCAGGCCGGTGATGCCCCCGTCCTCGAGGAGCAGCTGCGACTCCGTCGGCGTCATGTACTGCGCACGCCGCCCGTTCGGGGACGCCGTGGGGTACCACAGGGAGACCATGAGTTCCCGCACGTCCACCCCGGCGGCCCAGGGGTCGGGGCGGGAGTCGTCCGTCAGGTGCAGGGACGTGGTGCCGACCGCACGGGAGCCGGTCGGTGCGGGCAGGCGGGGTGCGTCGCCGGATTCCCCGGTCGCCGCGGCGGGAGGCGCGCCCATGGCGACGGCCAGCGTCAGTAACGCGGTGGCGGCGGTCAGGCCACGACGGAGGAAGGCATGGGTCATGGAGTCGTCCGTTCTCTGCTCGGGCGGGCGTGGGTGCCGACCCCGTCCCGGCGACTCCTCATGTTCCGGCCCGCGCCGCGTCGCGCGGGGCGGACCGTCGTGAGGGCGCGCTCGTGGCTCGGATCCCGAGCACCGGTACGGTGATCCGGCGACTCGTCGGGGCCGGGCCGGCCGGATGAACGTTACGAGCGGCCCCGGTCGGCGCGCGTCGTCCTCCGGAACCCCGTGCGGTACCGCGCCGGGACGATCCCCCGAGATGTCGTCCCCGCGATGTAGGCGGGTGACGTACCCGGCGTGGCACGGATGCCCGCGAAGACGGATGCCAGGGCAGGCCGGACGCTCCGGTGGCAGCGGCGTACCAGCGGCGGGCGAAGCAGGAACTCGGCGCGACGGGCGCCGTCGAGCAGCGTGTGCCCGGGTCGGCGCCTGCCGCCGCCGCAGAGGCCGGGGGGTGCCCCCGGCCACAGGCCTACTTGCTGATCGCGAAGCGCATCAGGGCGTGCTCGTCACCCGGCTTGATCTTCCCGGTCGCATTGATCACTTCGAGCTTCCACGAGCCCCCGACCCGCACGGCCTTCGCCACGGCGCAGCCGTTGTCCTGCGTCAGCAGGCTGGGCCAGATGTCGGCCACCTGCTGGGTGGTGCCGCCGGTCCCGTCGTAGACCTTGAAGCTGATGTTGCGGGCCTTCTGGAAGGAGCTGCCCTTCTTGAAGGCCGCGGCGACGAACACGATCGACGTGATGTTGGTGGGGACTCGCGAGAACTCCACCGTGACCGTCTCGTCGTCACCGTCGCCGCGCCCGGTCTGGTTGTCGCCGCTGTGGACCAGGGAGCCGTTGCCCATGGGGTCCAGCGAGTCGAGGCCCGCCAGACGCACCGGGTCCGCGCCCTGCATGGCGATGGCGATCAGGTCGAGGTCGGTGCCGGTCTTGCGGCGGAGCATGCCCATGACCCCTCCGCTGCTCCCGGCCGTGGGGTCCCAGGACACGCCTATGGACAGGTGGGTGACGCCGTCCAGGTCCGCCGGGCCGTCTTCCTTGCTGAGCGTAATCATGCGTGGATCATCCTCTGGTGGTGGAACTACAACACGCCGAGTCTGCCTGGCGCCCCTGCGGTACCCCGCGCCGGGCCCCCGCAGCTCAGGCCACTCCCGTGCCCGCAGTCCTCGGGTGAGCGGGCACTGCCCCGAGGACGGCTCCCGCAGGACGGCCGGGCGCGCTCGCCTCCTGGGCTGCGCGCCCCGGCCCTCCCGCACGCTCAGACCAGCCCGAGCGACCTCAGGACGCGGCGCTGACGCGCACTCGGGTCGACCGGCCAGTAGACGTAGCAGACCCCGCCCGTGCCGCCCCTGACCGCGCCGTTCGCGTCGTACCGCTTCGTCCTCAGCCAGATCGTCTCCCACTCCCGCCGCCGGTAGACCCGGCGCACCGCGTCGTTGGACGGCGAGGCGGGGTCGTTGGCGATCACGTCGCCGTCGGCCGTGAAGCCGATGACCGTCATCAGGTGTCCTGACGTCCCGTAACCCGCTCCCGTGAGCTCGCCCTTGAAGAACGACTGCGAGGTGATGACCGGGATGCCGGCGGCGACCAGCTGTTCCAGGTCGGTCAGTGATCCGAGCCGGGTGACCGCTGCGTTCATGTCCTCGTACGTCGCCGCGTAGGCGGCGTTGAAGGGCCAGTTGCCACAGCCTTCGTACTGGTAGTCGAAGGTGTAGCGGGCCGCGTGGCAGATCTGCGGGTCGGCGAGGCCCGGCTTGACCCAGGACAGGTCCTCGGGGGTGGGGGTTCGGCCCCAGTACTCGATGATCATCTGCGAGGAGGTGGGGCTGCACCAGGCCTCGCCCCCGTTGTCGTACTCGGGGTACTCCCCCACGTGGACGTTCTGCGAGTAGCGGGGCACCGCGAGCTCACGGGCGGCACCGGGCGTGCTGGCCGGGACGGTGAAGCGGTCGGGGACGTCCGAGGCCATGGCGCCGACGCGGTGGACGGTGGGGGTGAGGCGGGTGCCGGGTGTCCGGTGGAGGGTGAGCCGCAGCCGGTACGCGACCAGTCGCAGTCCGCTCGCCGCGTCGTCGACCGAGAAGGTGTCGGTCCAGACGGTGCTCTTCCCGTCCGTCTGGTCGTCGACGGAGGTACGCCGGATGTCCGTGTCGGCCGAGGCCCAGCGGCCCATGACGTACCAGGGGGTGTCCGTGCCGTCCGAGTAGCTGCCGCGCAGCTCGACCTGGATCCAGGTGCCCTCCGGGGTGGCGGCGTTCCAGGAGGCGATCACCTCGGTGGCGGGGACGGCCGGGCGATGGACCGGGGAGGTCCAGCTCGCGTACTCCCAGGTGGTGGTCGTGCCGGTGTGCGGGTCGGTGTAGTCGGCGCTTCCGGCGGGGGTGGAGATCACCAGGCCGGGCCGGCGGCCGGGGACCGCGCGGGTCCCTGCCGTGGAGCCGCAGCGCCAGTCGGTGTGGGTGGTCCAGAATCGGTTGTCCACGAGAGAGGATGCCGCCTGGGACGAGGAGGTCCGGGAAGGGGCCGCGCCCGCCGGTCCTGCGGCGGCGACGACGCCTGCCCCGGCCGCGAGCGCGGCGGTGAGCACGGTCCTGCGTGAAGTCGGTCTGGTCATGGGCGAGACCCCCGGTCGTTGAACGGATTGGGGCTGCGGGTGCCGATCGGTGGCCCAACTATCGCGGGTCGGGACCGGTTCCGGCCAGACATTCGACCCGTGCCGCGACGGCAATATTGGTCTGGTCCACTGACGTGACCTGCGCGGGCCCGGAGCCGCTCGGCCCGGTCTCGTAGGGTGGAGGACATGACCGACCTGGCGGACCACGCGCGCCGGCTGCGCGCCCTCCCTCCGTCCTGCGGGCCTGTACGGCTGATCGCGGTCGACGGTCACGCGGGGTCCGGCAAGAGCACGTTCGCCGGCCGCCTGGCCACCGCGCTCGGGGACGCGCCGGTACTGCGGCTGGACGACCTGGCCACGCACGAGGAGCTCTTCGGCTGGACCGGCCGGCTCCGGGCGCAGGTCCTGGACCCCCTCTCGCGCGGGGAGCCGGCCCGGTATCTCCCGTACGACTGGACGGCCCGGCGCTTCGGGCCGCCGCGGACGCTGGACCCGGCCCCCGTGCTCCTGGTCGAGGGAGTGGGGGCCGGCCGTTCCTCGGTGCGGCCGTTCCTCGCGGCACTGCTGTGGATCGAGGGGGACAGCGCGGCGTCCTGGGAGCAGGGGCGGCTGCGTGACGGCCCGGGGCTCTCGGAGTTCTGGGACGGCTGGACCGTCGCGGAGCAGCGCCATTTCGCCGGTGATCCCTCGCTCCCCTTCGCCGATGCGGTGATACGGCGGGTACCTGAGGGATACGAGTGGCTGGAAGGGCCTCACGCGACAGCGGGGGCGAGTCATTTCGTCACGGACGGTGAAGCCTGAAGGGCACCGTCTCCACCGACGGGAAAAGCACCCGCACGAACCTCAACTCGGCTTGACCGAGGGGCCGTACAGGTCTTACGTTCTCGATGTGCGGCTTCTCGGAGCCCACACGTACGCGAAGCCCCCGGTTGTTCCCCCGTGACCGGGGGCTTCGTTCTGCCCTCCCGCGCCCTCCGCACAGGCCTCCCGCTCACCCTGGGTCACCGCCCCCGAGGCGCCGGTTACGTACTTAACCGCTCACTCCCTGTACAGGTACGATGCGTCTCGGATGTGGTCAATTCCCGTCCACGGCGCGGTGATTAGGCGTGCCGTGCTGGGCATGCTGTGCGGGCGGGACATTCTGGGGGCTCGGTTTGTGGGGGACCTGATGGACATCGGCACGCCGGGCACGCAGGCCCCGGCCGACCTTGCCTGGCTGCGCGGGGTGGACGCCTACACGATGGGCGCGTACCCGCAGGCCGAGGAGGAGTTCAGAGCCGCGGTACGTCTCGATCCCGGCATGGCGGACGGCTGGCTGGGCCTGCACGCGCTGCGGATCGACACGACCACGGCGCTGTTACGCATGTTCCGCCATCGGGACCGCTTCGGTGAGCAGCGCACGCGCCACCGTCGCACACTCAACTCGTGGTACTGGCTCGGCTGGTGGGTGCAGCCGGTGCTGGAGAGCCCTCGCGACCTCCTGCTCGCGCACGCCTCGCACTGGCTCGACGGCCGTCATGTCCCGGAGCTGGACCGGGCGTTGGCCGGCCTGCCGCCCGTCGACACCGATCCCCAGGTGCGCTTCCTGCACGCCTGCCGCTCCTATCTGGTCAAGGACTGGGAGCAGCTCGTGCGCACCACGGAACATCTGGTGGACGATCCGCTGCTCGGCATCGAGGCGGGACTGTTCGGCGGCATGGCCCGGGTGCGCCTGGAGATGTACGGGCAGGCGGAGCCCTTCCTCTCGGCCGCCCTGATGCGTTGCCGCAGTGAACAGCCGCAGCGCAAGGAGCTGCGCTACTGGCTGGCGCGGGCGCACGAGGGCACCGGCCGCAGCGCGGCGGCCCTGCCCCTCTACCGGGCGGTGCACCGCGTGGACCCGGCCTTCATGGACACCTCGGCCCGGCTCGCGGCCATCTCCGAGGGGGACGGATACGACGAGGCGGTCGACCTCGCCGCGGTCTCACTGGCCGGTTTCGGCGCGGACGGCACGGGCGTGGAGGCACGGGCGGACGGCGACACGGCGCTCGACACCGACCTGGCGGACGGCCGTGAGCCCTGGCTCGGCGGCGACCCGCAGGTCCTTCCCGGTACCGCGGTGCCGTCCTCCGGGCCCGGCGGCGACGCGACGCGGACGAAACGGGGCGCACCACGGACCGCCGTCTTCCCCGCGGGGCCGAGCGATCCCGCGATGCTCGCGAAGGCGCTGGCGGAGCTGGAGCGCATGGTCGGGCTCGAACCGGTGAAGCGGCAGGTCAAAGCACTCTCCGCCCAGCTGAACATGGCGCGCCTGCGTGCGGAGCAGGGCCTGCCGGTGCAGCCCCCGAAGCGTCACTTCGTCTTCTCCGGTCCGTCCGGGACGGGCAAGACCACGGTCGCCCGCATTCTGGGCCGGGTGTTCTACGCACTGGGTCTGCTCGGCGGCGACCACCTGGTGGAGGCCCAGCGCTCCGATCTGGTGGGCGAGTTCCTCGGGCAGACCGCCGTGAAGGCGAACGAGCTGATCGACTCGGCACTCGGCGGGGTGCTGTTCGTCGACGAGGCGTACAGCCTGTCCAACTCCGGTTACACCAAGGGCGATGCCTACGGCGACGAGGCGCTTCAGGTCCTCCTCAAGCGGGCGGAGGACAACAGGGACCATCTCGTCGTCATCCTCGCCGGCTACCCGGAGGGCATGGACCGGCTGCTGTCCACCAACCCCGGTCTCTCCTCACGCTTCACCACGCGGGTCGACTTCCCGAGCTACCGGCCCCTCGAACTCACCGCGATCGGCGGGGTGCTGGCGGCCGACAACGACGACGTGTGGGACGAGGAGTCGCTCGACGAGCTGCGCAGCATCAGCGGGCACGTGGTCGACCAGGGGTGGATCGACGAGCTGGGCAACGGCCGTTTCCTGCGCACCCTGTACGAGAAGAGCTGCGCCTACCGCGATCTGCGGCTGTCGGGATACACCGCGGCGCCGACCCGGGACGATCTGGCCACACTGCGGCTGCCCGACCTGATGCAGGCGTACGGCGAGGTGCTGTCCGGGCGGGGGCCCGTGGACCGGGGGACGCCGGAGCCCGGGGCGCTGTGAGGACGAAGCCGCCGGACGGCCCCTGAGGGACCGCCCGGCGGCGGACGTGACCGGCTCGGCGGGACCTACCCCAGCGGAGCCATGGCCTTCGGTGCCTCCGGTGTGCGGCGGGGCACCGCGACGCGGTGGGCGGGGTCGCGGACCTCGCCCACGAGCATCTCCAGGACGTCCTCCATGGCGACCAGGCCGAGCACCTTGCCGGACGCGTCCGCGACCTGGGCGAGGTGGGTGGCGGCCCGGCGCATCACCGTCAGGGCGTCGTCGAGCGGGAGCTCGGCCCGGAGGGTGGCCATGGGGCGCCAGATCTGCTGCGGTACGGCACGGTCGGCGTCCTCCAGCTCCAGGACGTCCTTGACGTGCAGGTAGCCCATGAAGCCACCGCCCTCCGCGCAGACGGGAAAGCGTGAGTAACCGGTGCGTACGGTCAGTTCCTCGATGCGGCGGGGGGTGACGGACGGATCGACCGTCACCAGGGACGCCCGGCCGAGCAGCACGTCGGTCACGGGCCTGCTGCCCAGTTCCAGTGCGTCCCCGAGCCGTTCCTGCGCCTCCGGTTCCAGGAGGCCGGCCAGCCCCGCGTCCTCGACCAGCCGGTTGAGCTGCTCGCTGGTGAAGACGGCCTCCACCTCGTCCTTCGGCTCGACCTTGAAGAGCCTGAGCACGATCCGGGCGCAGGCCCCGAGCGCGGAGGTGACGGGCCGGCAGAGCCGGGCGAACCCGACCAGGCCGGGGCTGAGCCACATCGCGGTCTTCTCGGGGGCGGCCATCGCCAGGTTCTTCGGGACCATCTCGCCGATGACGAGGTGGAGGAAGACCACGGAGACGAGGGCGACCGCGAAGCCGAGCGGGTGCACGAGTCCCTCGGGCAGATGTGCCGCGTGGAAGACCGGCTCCAGCAGGTGGGCGACGGTCGGCTCGGCGACGGCACCCAGGGTGAGTGAGCAGACGGTGATACCGAACTGTGCGGCGGCCATCATCTGCGGCAGGTTCTCCAGGCCGTGCAGCACCTGCCTGGCCCGGCTCGACCCCGCTGCCGCGAGGGGTTCGACCTGACTGCGGCGTACGGAGACGAGCGCGAACTCGGCACCGACGAAGAAGCCGTTCGCCAGCACGAGGAGTGCGGCGAAGATCAGCTGTACGAGGCTCATCGCACGGCCTCCAGGAGGTCCTGGGTGAGCCGCTCGGGGCCTTCGGACCGTTCCGGCAGTCCGTCCGGCGATACCGGTATGTCCGTCAGGCGGACGAAGCGGACCCGCTCGGCACGGTAGTGGCCGACCTGGCGGACCGAGATCCGCCAGCCGGGGAGCTCGGACCGGTCACCGGGAGCGGGGATGCGTCCCAGCAGGTCGGCGACCAGCCCCGCCACGGTCTCGTAAGGCCCCTCGGGTACGTCGAGGCCTATCCTGCGCAGGGTCAGCACGCGGGTGCTGCCCTCGACGTCCCAGCCGGCGCGTCCGTCCTCGGCGACGACGGACGTCAGCTCGGGACGGTCGTCGCCCTCGGCGTCGTGTTCGTCCCTCACCTCGCCGACGAGCTCCTCGACGATGTCCTCCAGGGTGACGACACCGGCGGTGCCGCCGTACTCGTCGACCACCACGGCGATCGGCTGCTCGCTGCGCAGCCGCTGGAGCAGCTGTTCGACGGGCAGTGTCTCCGGCACCAGGAGCGGCGCCACGGCGATCCGGCTCACCGGGGCGCGCAGCCGGTCCTGGGAGGGGACGGCCAGGGCGTCCTTGAGGTGGACCATGCCGACGACCTCGTCGATGCGGTCCCGGTAGACCGGAAAGCGGGACAGCCCGGTGGCGCGCGTGAGGTTGAGGACGTCCGCCGCGGTCGCCGAGACCTGCAGCGCGCTGACCTTCACCCGCGGGGTCATGACGTGCTGGGCGGTGAGACCGGCGAGGGACAGCGTCCGTACGAAGAGGTCGGCGGTGTCCTGCTCCAGGGTTCCGGCCTCGGCGGAGTGCCGGGCCAGGGAGACGAGCTCGCCCGGGGTCCTCGCCGAGGCGAGTTCCTCGGTGGGCTCGACACCGAGCAGCCGGACGAGGCGGTTCGCCACGGTGTTCAGAGCGGTGATCACCGGTCGCAGGAGGGTGGAGAAGCGGTGCTGGGGACCCGCGACGAACCGGGCGACCTGGAGCGGCCGGGAGACCGCCCAGTTCTTCGGCACGAGCTCGCCGATCACCATCTGGACGGCGGAGGCGAACAGCATGCCGATCACGACGCTGACGCCGGGAACGGCCCCTCGGGGCAGTCCGGTGGCGGTGAGCGGTCCGGCGAGCAGCTGGGCGAGCGCCGGTTCGGCGAGCATGCCCACGACCAGCGAGGTGATCGTGATGCCGAGCTGGGTGCCGGAGAGCTGGAAGGAGAGTTCACGCAGGGCGGCGACGACGGTACGGGCCCGGCGGTCGCCTTCGGCGGCGGCGCGTTCGGCGTCCGGCCGTTCCACCGTGACGAGCCCGAATTCGGCTGCCACGAAGAACCCGTTGGCGAGGATGAGAAGGAATGCCGCGAGAAGCAGCAACAGGGGGGTGGTCATGCCGCCGCCTCCGGGGAGAGGGCGGCGCAGGTACTACCGGACGATCCGTCCATTGCTGGAGGGAGTCACTCCTTGGGTCGCAGGAATGTGCCCCGCGGGCCTCTGGGGCCTTCTGGTGCGGGGCGGGGCGCACCCGGTGCGCCACCGGTCCCAGAATAATCGGGATCGGGCCGAACGGGGCAGGGGGCTCAGCCGTTCTCCGTGGCGTTGTTCACTCCGCTGCCGTGGAATTCGACGAGCGCGCGCAGGGCCCGGGCGTCCGTGACGGCCCGTTCCTTGGCGATTCCCGGCTGGATGCCGAGGGCGGGCATGCTGGTGCCGTCGCTGAGGTCGAGGAAGACCCACGGGTCACCGGCCCGCAGGTTGACGCGCACGATCTCCGCCCAGGCCAGCCGGCGCGTCCGGGTGATGTTGACGACCGTCACACCTGTCGCGTCGGCCGTGACGCGGGGCCTGCTGAGCAGGGCGAGGACGCCGAAGAAGAGCAGGGCGACGAAGACGAAGCTGGTCCGCTCCCCCGGGCCCAGCTTCTCCAGGGTCAACGCGACGGCGGTGATGACGACGAACATCGCCGCCCCCACGGCCAGGAGGACCACCCGGGTGAGGGTGGGCCTGAAGGTGGCCGGAAGGGCGGGGAGTTCGGGAGCCCGGGGTGCGGGAGAGGACATGGCGGCGCTGTCGTCCTTAGCTGTGCTCGTGGTCCTGCCGTCGGGAGCCGCCGGCGGGAGTGGATGACCGTCGGAGGCGACGGGCGTGCACGACCGTCAGAGGCGGCAGGCGTGGATGGCCGTCGTGAGGATGGCGCGCGCGCCGAGCTCGTAGAGGTCGTCCATGATCCGCTGGGCCTCCTTCGAGGCGACCATGGAGCGGACGGCGACCCAGCCCTCGTGGTGCAGCGGGGAGATGGTCGGCGACTCCAGCCCGGGGGTGAGCGCGACGGCGCGCTCCAGGTGCTCGACCCGGCAGTCGTAGTCCATCATCACGTAGCTGCGGGCCACCAGGACGCCCTGCAGACGGCGCAGGAACTGCTGCACCTTCGGGTCGTCGTCGGGGGCGCCCTTGCGGCGGATCACCACGGCTTCCGACTTCATGATCGGCTCGCCGATGATCTCCAGGCCCGCGTTGCGCATGCTGGTGCCGGTCTCGACGACGTCGGCGATGACCTGCGCGACGCCGAGCTCGATGGCGGTCTCGACGGCGCCGTCGAGGTGCACGACGGAGGCCTCGACGCCCTCGTCGGCGAGGTGCTTCGCCACGATGCCCTCGTAGGACGTGGCGATCGTCATGCCGGTGAAGTCCTTGGGGCCGGTGGCCGTGCCGGGCTTCGTGGCATAGCGGAAGGTGGACCGGGCGAAGCCGAGCTGGAGGATCTCCTCGGCCTCGGCACCGGAGTCCAGCAGCAGGTCACGGCCGGTGATGCCGATGTCCAGCCGCCCCGAGCTCACGTAGATCGCGATGTCCCGGGGCCTCAGGTAGAAGAACTCGACCTCGTTCGTGGGGTCGACGAGGACCAGTTCCTTGGACTCCTTGCGCTGCCGGTAGCCCGCCTCATGGAGCATCGCCATCGCAGGCCCGGAGATTGCACCCTTGTTGGGGACGGCGATGCGCAGCATGAGGTCAGGTTTCCTTTGTGCGGAGGGAGTTCCGGGACGTGCGGGGGTGTGCTCAGAGGTGGGCGTAGACGTCGTCGAGGGAGATCCCGCGGGCGACCATCATCACCTGGACGTGGTACAGCAGCTGGGAGATCTCCTCGGCCGCCGCTTCCTTGCCCTCGTATTCGGCGGCCATCCAGACCTCGGCGGCCTCCTCGACGACCTTCTTGCCGATGGCATGCACGCCCTTGCCCACCAGCTCGGCGGTGCGGGAGGTGGAGGGGTCGCCGTCGGCGGCCTTGAGCTGGAGCTCGGCGAAGAGCTCTTCGAAGGTTTTGTTGGCCATGATGGTCCTTAGAATACGGGGTCCCGGAGTGCCGCTCAGCGCCAGGGTTCGCTGACGGTGCGCAGCGTGGCGGCGGTGGCCACGGCCGCGGTGACCGCCTCGTGGCCCTTGTCCTCGTGGGATCCCTCGAGTCCGGCCCGGTCCAGGGCCTGTTCCTCGTTGTCACAGGTGAGCACGCCGAAGCCGACGGGCACTCCGGTGTCGACCGTGACCTGGGTCAGGCCGTTGGTGACGCCCTGGGACACGTATTCGAAGTGCGGGGTGCCGCCGCGGATGATCACTCCGAGGGCGACGATCGCGTCGTAGCCGCGGCCGGCCAGGACCTTGGCCACGACCGGGAGCTCGAAGCTGCCGGGGACCCGGAGCAGCGTCGGCTCGTCGATCCCGAGGTCGTGCAGGGCGCGCAGGGCCCCGTCGACGAGTCCGTCCATGACCTTCTCGTGCCACTGGGCCGCGATCACCGCCACCCGGAGGTCTCCGCAGTTGCGTACGGACAGTTCGGGTGCGCCCTTGCCGCTCATGTCTCTCCTGTGTGTTCGCGCGTTCGTGTGTGGGTCGGTGCTTACTGGTTGCCGCAGGCGGACGCGGTGGCGTCGAGCCAGGGCAGGTCGTGCCCCATCCGGTCCCGCTTGGTGCGCAGGTAGCGCAGGTTGTGCTCACCGGCCTGGACGGGCATCGGTTCGCGTCCGGTGATCTCGAGTCCGTACCGCACGAGCGCGGCGGTCTTGTCCGGGTTGTTCGTCATCAGGCGCAGGGTCCGTACACCGAGGTCGCTCAGGATCTGGGCGCCCGCCGCGTAGTCCCGGGCGTCGGCGGGCAGGCCGAGTTCCAGATTGGCGTCGAGGGTGTCGGAGCCGCGCTCCTGGAGCTCGTACGCGCGCAGCTTGGACAGCAGTCCGATGCCGCGGCCCTCGTGGCCGCGCAGGTAGACGACGACCCCGCGGCCCTCGGCCGTGATGCGTTCCATGGAGGTGTGCAGCTGGGGCCCGCAGTCGCAGCGCTGGGACTGGAAGATGTCGCCGGTCAGGCACTCGGAGTGGACCCGGACGAGGACGTCCCGGCCGTCGCCGATGTCGCCGTGCACGAGTGCGACGTGCTCGACGCCGTCGACGACGGAGCGGTAGCCGTACGCGGTGAACGCGCCGAAGCTGGTGGGCAGCCGGACCTCGGCCTCCCGGCGCACGGTGGGCTCGGCGCTGCGGCGGTAGCTGATCAGGTCCTCGATGGAGATGATCGTGAGGCCGTGCTTGCGGGCGAAGGGGACGAGCTCGGGCAGCCGCAGCATCACGCCGTCCTCGCCGGCGATCTCGACGATGGCCCCGGCGGGACGCAGTCCGGCGAGCCGGGCCAGGTCGACGGCGGCCTCGGTGTGGCCGTTGCGGACGAGGACGCCGCCGGGGCGGGCCCGGAGCGGGAAGATGTGGCCGGGGCGTACGAAGTCGCCGGGGACGGCCCTGCCGCCCGCCAGCATCCTGAGCGTGGTGGCCCGGTCGGCCGCGGAGATCCCGGTGGTCACCCCGTGCTCGGCGGAGGCGTCCACGGAGACGGTGAAGGCGGTCTTCATCGACTCGGTGTTGTGCGTGACCATCTGCGGGAGTTCGAGGCGTTCCAGCTCCTCGTCCTCCATGGGGGCGCAGATCAGGCCACGGCACTCACTCATCATGAAGGCGATGATCTCGGGGGTCGCCTTCTCGGCGGCGATGACGAGGTCGCCCTCGTTCTCCCGGTCCTCGTCGTCGACGACCACGACGGGCCGTCCGGCGGCGATGTCGCGGATCGCCTGTTCCACGGGGTCCAGCGAGAGGTCTTCGAGGGGCCGGTCGTGCAACCAGGTGGGCTGGGCAGTCATGCCGTGGCTCCTTCCAGAGCGGGTGTCCGCGTACGCAGCCACCAGTCGCGCATGCCCCACAGGACGAGGGCGCCGTAGACGACGTAGATGAGACCGGAGAAGGCGAGTCCGCTGTGGAAGTTGAGCGGTACGCCGACGAGGTCGACGAGCAGCCACGCGAACCAGAACTCGACCATGCCGCGCGCCTGGGCGATCATCGCCACGAGGGTTCCGGCGAAGATGTAGGCGTCCGCCCACGGGCTCCAGGAGAGCGACGGGAAGGCCGTGAACAGCCCGCCGACCGCGAGGGTCCCCAGCGCGGCGCCGCCCAGCAGGTAACCGCGCTCGCGCCAGGTGGCGAAGCGCACGGCGATGGAACCGTCCTGCGCCTGCTTCCTGCCGCGGGTCCACTGCTGCCAGCCCCAGACGGCGACGGCGACGACGATCAGCTGCTTGCCGACGCTGCCCGCCTGCTGGACGGAGACGTTGGCGGCGACCAGGACGACGCCGGACAGGAGCTGGGCGGGCCAGGTCCAGACCGAGCGGAGCCAGCCGAGGGCCAGCGCGATGAGGCCGACCGTGTTGCCGATCATGTCCGACCAGATGATGTGCTGCCCGAAGGCGCTGAACGCCTCCGAGTTCAGCCAGTGCAGGGCGCTCATGCGACCGGCTCCCCGGCTCCGGGGCCGCTACCGTGGGCGAGCAGCCGTTCGACGTACTTCGCGAGGACGTCCACCTCGAGGTTGACCGGGTCGCCCGGCTGCTTGAGGCCGAGCGTGGTCAGCGCGAGGGTGGTGGGGATGAGGCTGATCGTGAAGAAGTCCGGTCCCGCGTCCACCACGGTCAGGCTCACGCCGTCGACGGTGATCGAGCCCTTCTCCACGACGTAGCGGGCCAGGCCGGCGGGCAGGGAGACCGTGACGAGCTCCCAGTTCTCGGAGACCTTGCGCTCGACGATGTGGCCGGTGCCGTCCACGTGGCCCTGCACGAGGTGGCCGCCGAGGCGTCCGCCGAGGGCCATGGGGCGCTCCAGGTTGACCCGGGATCCGGGGGCCAGCGCGCCGAGGCTGGAGCGGTCCAGCGTCTCGGCCATGACGTCGGCGGTGAACTCGTTCTCCCCGAGGCCCACGACGGTGAGGCAGACGCCGTTGACCGCGATGGAGTCGCCGTGCTTGGCGCCCTCGGTCACGACGGGCCCGCGCAGTCGGAAACGGGAGGCGTCGTCGAGCTTCTCGACGGCTGTGACCTCACCCAGTTCTTCGACAATTCCGGTGAACACTCAGTTTCCCTTCCGAGCAGGAACGGGGACGGCGGTGATGCGCAGATCGGGGCCGATACGGACGGTCTCGGTCACATCGAGGCGCAACGCCTGGGAGATGGTGGAGATTCCGGCGTCGGCGAGGACGGCGGGGCCCGCGCCGAGGAGGACCGGTGCGAGGTAGCCGACGACGGTGTCGACCGCCCCCGCGGCGACGAAGGATCCGGCCAGAACCGGCCCGCCTTCGAGGAGTACGGATCGGACGCCGCGGGCGTGGAGAGCGGCGAGCAGCGCGTCGATGTCCAGGCCGGGCCCGGTGGCGGCGCGCGGGAGGCGCAGCACGGCCTCCTCCGGGAGGTGGCCGGCCTCGGCGTCGTCGGCGACCGCGACCAGGGTGGGCGCGGACCCGTCGAGGACGCGGGCCCCGGGCCGTACGGCGGTGGCACCGGTGTCGACGACCACGCGGAGCGGCTGGACGGTGCCCTCGATGCCGCGTACGCCCAGCTGGGGGTCGTCGGCCCGGGCGGTGCCGGAGCCGACCACCACGGCGTCGGCCTCGGCACGCAACCGGTGGACGTCGGCACGGGCCTCGGGCGAGGTGATCCAGCGGCTGGTGGCGTCGGCGGCGGCGATGCGGCCGTCGAGGGTCGCCGCGTACTTCCAGAGGACGTACGGGCGGCCGAGGCGGACCGAGGTGAGCCACGCGGTGTTGCCCGCCTCGGCCTCGTCGGCGAGGAGGCCCTGTGCGACCTCCAGGCCGGCGCCGCGCAGGGTGTCCGCGCCACCTGTGGCCTGCGGGTTCGGGTCGCTCACCGCGTACACGACGCGGCGGACGCCGGCCTCGATCAGTGCCTGGGCACAGGGGCCGGTGCGTCCGGTGTGGTTACAGGGTTCGAGAGTGACGATCGCGGTGCCGCCACGGGCCCGCTCGCCGGCCGCGCGCAGGGCGTGGACCTCGGCGTGCGGCCCTCCGGCGCGCTGGTGGAAGCCCTCACCGGCCGGGTCCCCGGCGGCGTCGAGGATGACGCATCCGACGACCGGGTTCGGGCTGGTGGCGCCGAGTCCGCGGGCCGCGAGCGTGATCGCCCGCCGCATGGCGGCTGTTTCGGCTGCGATGGCCACCGGGTCCTCCTGCCTCTTCGGGCACGGACTCCGGGGCCTGTCGATGACGACAGAGGGAGCGGAACGCAACAGGGGACGCCGGAGACCGAAGACACGGATGTGGTCGCCCCGGAACATTCCGGAACGCCGGGGATCTCCCGGAGAACATCCGCCTACGGCGGCGTACCTGTGACGGCCCGCCGCGCACTGCCTCCCATCCGGACTTTCACCGTCGGTCCAGGAATCTCACCTGGTCAACCGGCCGCTGGATGCGGACGGGTCGCGGACTATAACCGCCGGTTCGGAATTACACCGACCCCGGAGTGCGCTGCTGCTGGTACACACGTCATTCTGCCACGTCCGTCAACGGTCCATACGGGTGAGTTCTGTGGGACGGCTCACAGAGCGTGGTGGGGCGGGGGCGGCCATGCCCGACGACCGGGCGCGTTCCTGCTGGTGAGCGGCGCGGTGAACGAACCGGGTCGTGGGCCGCCGCGCTTCCGCTGCCGGCAGCGGGTCGACGCGAAGACCTCTCCCCTGTTGACGGCCGCCGTCCGCTGCCGTCCAGCTTGCCCCTCGGCCCTGACCCGCCGGCCCGGCCCCTGTCTCCGCTGTCGTCCGCACCCCCGGGTTCCCGCCTCACCCTCCCGGGCTGAAGAGCGCGTCCTGCGCGGCTTCCCGGGCGGCGAAGAGCGCGCCGCGCAGGACCGCCCCACCCCCGAGCATCCCGGCCCTGACCTCCGTGCGCAGCGGTGACATCCGGGCCAGCCGCTCCTCCACCCGCGCGGCCAGTACGTCACCACCGGCGCGGCCGACCTCACCGGCGAGGACCAGGCAGCCAGGGTCGAGGACGGAGACGACGGAGGCGGCTCCGAGCGCCAAGCGGTCGGCAAGTTCGGACAGGAAGGCCTCACCGGCCGCGTCGCCGACCCGCAGAGCGGCCCGGACGGCGAACGCCGCCGCCGGGTCCTGTTCCTGTTCCTGAGCGCCGTCTGCTGAGGGGCCCCACGCCGGGATGCCGTGCCGCGCCGCCAGCTCACAGACGGCGGCCGAGCCGACCAGGGAGTGGAATCCGCCCTCGCAGTTGACCGACGAGGGGACCCCGGAGGTACCGGGCACCGGCAGGAACCCGATCTCCCCGGCGCCGCCCGAGGCACCGCGCCTCAGTTTCCCGTCGAGCATGACGGCGGCGCCGATGCCGTGACCGAGCCAGAGGAGGACGAAGGTGTCGCGGTCCTGTGCCGCGCCGATGCGGTGTTCGGCGACGGCGGCGAGGTTGGTCTCGTTCTCGACGAGGACGGTGGCGGACAGCCGTTGCTGGAGTTCCCTGACCAGACCCCCGTGCCAGGCCGGAAGCCCCGCGGTGTTCCTGAGCTCGCCGGTGACCGGGTCGATCAGGCCGGGGGCGCCGATGCCGACGCTGTGCAGCGGGGCCGTGCCCGCGGTGCGGGCGGTGCGCTCCAGCATCCCCACGGCCCGCTCGACCGCGAAGCGTGTGCCGGTGTCGCTGCCGATCGGCAGGGTCGCCTCGGCGAGGGTGACACCGAGCAGGTCCGCGACGGCCACGGCGACGCTGTCCGTACGGACGTCGAGGGCGGCCAGGTGGGCGCGGTCGGCGACGATCCCGTACAGCCGGGCGTTGGGGCCCCGGCGGTCCGAGCCGCTCTCCCCTACCACCCGGACCAGACCGGCGTCCTGCAGGCGGTCCACCAGATCGGCGACCGTGGGCCGGGACAGGCCCGTCAGGGTCTTCAGCTGAGTGGCCGTCAGCGGGCCGTCCTGCTGAAGAAGTCGCAGGGCGAGCCGGTCGTTGATGGCCCGGGCGGTGCTCGGGGATGCGGGCATGCCGGGATCCTTCCAGACCGCTGACGGTCCACCGCCAGGGGGTTATTTATCAGGCAGGGTTCCTGATAGTTTACGGCGCGCACCGCACGACAGGCACCGGGCAATCCGGCTGCCGCAATTCTTCAGGGGAGGGCACGGCGTATGACGAAGGACTCGACGGTCCCGGTCTTCGGCACGGAGCAGATCAGGCGGGCCAGGTACGCCGTCGCCGCGGTCTTCGCCGTGCACGGGGCGGTGACCGGCAGTTTCGCGACCCGGGTTCCGTGGATCCAGGACCACGCCTCGGTGAGCGCGGGCCAGCTCGGTCTCGCGCTCGCCTTCCCCGCGATCGGGGCCTCCCTCGCCATGCCGCTGGCCGGCAGCGTCAGCCACCGCTTCGGCGCCCGGACGGCGCTGCGGGGTCTGCTGGCGCTCTGGACGCTGGCACTGATCCTGCCCGCCCTGGCCCCGAACCTGCTCACGCTCTGCCTGGCGCTGTTCGTCTACGGGGCGACCGCCGGCATGTCGGACGTGGCGATGAACGCGCTCGGCGTCGAGGTGGAGAACCGGCTCGACCGGTCGATCATGTCCGGGCTGCACGGCATGTGGAGTGTGGGCGCCCTGGCCGGCTCGGCGGCCGGCACGGTCGCCGCGCACCTCGGGACCGACGCACGGCTGCACCACACCGTGGCGGCCCTGGTGCTCACGGCGCTCGGCCTGGCGGCCTGCCAGGGAGTCCTGGACCTGCGCAGCGAGCCCGACGAGGAGCCGCCGCCGCGCTTCACCCTGCCTCCGAAGTCCGCGCTGGTCATCGGCGCGGTGGGCTTCTGCGCGGTGTTCGCCGAGGGAGCCAGCATGGACTGGTCCGCGGTCTACCTCCGCGACGTCATGGGCAGTTCGGCCGGGCTCGCCGCCGCCTCGACCACGGCGTTCGCCCTCATGATGGCCATCGCACGGATCGCCGGCGACAAGGTCGTCGACCGGTTCGGAGCGGTGCGCACCGTACGCGTCGGAGGCGTCCTGGCCACGGTCGGCGGGCTGCTCGTGGTCCTGTCGAACGGTCCGGTCCTGGCGCTCTGCGGCTTCGGCCTGCTGGGCCTGGGCGTGGCGGTGGTCGTCCCGCTGGCGTTCGCCGCGGCCGGACGCAGCGGAACCAACCCGAGCCGGGCCATCGCGGGCGTCGCCACCATCACGTACACCTCCGGTCTCATCGCACCGTCCGCGATCGGTTCACTGGCCGAGGCGACCTCGCTCCTCGTGTCGTTCGGCCTGGTGACGGTGCTGGCGTTCGGGCTGGTCCTGGGTGCGGGAGTACTGCGGGCGGGCGACCGCAAGGTCGCCGAGGCCGGCGTACCACTGCCTCCGGTGACGCAGCCGCAGCCCCAGTCGCCGACCAGGAGCGCGACGGACGGCTGACCGGCACGGCCTCGTGGCGTGGCTCCGGGCCGCCTCGTCCCGTGTGCCGGTGCGGACAGGTGCGCCGGGGGAAAGGCGCGTCGGGCGGGGCCGCAGCCAGTGATCGGCGGCGTCGCGGGCCGGTCGTACGCCCCTGCTGACCCGTCGGAGCGATACCGGCCCGTCGGAGCCGTCCCGCCCCGGCCTGCGGCGCGGCCGGCCGGAGCGTCCGCTTCCGCCCGTGTCGGGGGCGAGCGCGAGGACGCGGCGCTGCGGCACTACCATGGCTCTGATCTTTTCCGCGGGTGGACCCCCAGGGCGCACCGCACACACCAATCAGGGAGCGACCATGGGCCTCGGCGTGCGCTGGACCTTGCACGGCGACGGGAAGACCCCCGCACCGGGGGCCGTGGTGCGCCCCGACGAGCGGCTCTCCTGGCCCCGGACGTTCGGGCTGGGCGCCCAGCACGTGGTGGCCATGTTCGGCGCTTCCTTCGTGGCACCCGTGCTGATGGGTCTCGACCCGAACCTCGCGATCATGATGTCCGGTGTCGCCACCGCCATCTTCCTGCTGGCCACGAAGGGCAGGGTGCCGAGCTATCTGGGGTGCTCGCTCTCCTTCGTGGGTGTGGCCGCCACGATCCGGGCCACGGGCGGAAGCAGTGCCACGGTCACGGGCGCGGTCCTGGTGGTCGGTGCCGTGCTGTTCCTGGCCGGGCTCATGGTGCAGCGGTTCGGCGCGCGGATCATCCACGCGGCGATGCCGCCCGTGGTGACCGGTGCCGTCGTGATGCTGATCGGCTTCAACCTGGCGCCCGTCACCGCGTCGACCTACTGGCCGCAGGACCAGTGGACGGCCCTGCTGGTGATGCTGTTCACCGGCCTGGCCGTGGTCTGCCTGCGCGGCTTCTTCTCCCGTATCGCCATCTTCCTCGGCCTCGTCTTCGGCTACGTCCTGTCCTGGGTGCTCGACCTGCTCTTCGGGAAGATCCACTCCCCGGCCGGCGGTGCCGAGGCGGTCGACCACTGGCGGCTGGACCTGTCGGCCGTGGCGGACGCGGACTGGATCGGGCTGCCGTCGTTCCACGCGCCGAGCTTCGAATGGTCGGCGATCCTGGTCGCGCTGCCGGTCGTCATCGCCCTGATCGCCGAGAACGCCGGACATGTGAAGGCCGTCGGAGAGATGACCGGCGACTCGCTCGACGACAAGCTGGGCACCGCGATCGCCGCGGACGGTGCCGCCTCGATGCTGTCCACGGCCGTGGGCGGACCGCCGAACACCACCTACTCCGAGAACATCGGGGTGATGGCCGCGACCCGCGTCTACTCCACCGCCGCCTACTGGGCCGCGGCCTGTTTCGCGCTGCTCTTCGGCCTCTGCCCCAAGTTCGGAGCGGTCGTCGCCGCCATCCCCGGCGGGGTCCTCGGCGGCATCACCGTCATCCTGTACGGCATGATCGGCCTGCTGGGCGCCCAGATCTGGCTGAACGCCAAGGTCGACCTGCGCAACCCCCTCAACCTCGTCCCGGCCGCCGCGGGCATCATCATCGGAGTCGGCGGGGTCAGCCTGAAGATCACCGACAACTTCGAGCTGAGCGGTATCGCGCTCGGCACGCTCGTGGTGATCACCGGCTACCACGCGCTGCGGGCCTTCGCCCCCGCGCACCTCAAGACCCAGGAGCCCCTGCTGGACTCGGGCACGTCCCAGTACGACGAGAAGCAGTACGCCGAGAAGCAGCACGACGAGAAGCCGCCGGCCGGGACCTCCTGAGCACGCCGGACCGGGCCGCCCGGCCCGTGACCAACCCGTACGCCGTGGGCGTGGTGGTGCGGGACGGACGGTCCGGCCTCTCCCCCACCCCCTCCGGTGTCCCCCAGGAGCGCGGCTCAGCCCTCCGGGAGCTCGACCGGCGCGATGTCGTCGAAGACGTCCCCGGGGCCGGGGTTCGTGGGGTCGGTGGCGCCACCGAACTGCGCCATCACCCCCCATACGGCGTTCAGCGCGGTCTGCACGGCGCCCTCGGCCCAGCCCGCCGTCCACGAGATGTCGTCACCCGCGAGGAAGAGGCCGCGCTTGTCGGCCGGCAGCCTGTCCTGCATGAAGTGGGTGAACAGCCGCCGCTGGTAGCGGTAGTGGCCGGGCAGGTTGGCCTTGAACGCGCCCATGAAATAGGGCTCGTTCTCCCAGGAGACGGTGACCGGGTTGCCGATGACGTGCTTGCGGATGTCGACGCCCGGATAGATCTCGCCGAGTGACTTCAGCATGACGTCCATGCGCTCCTTCGGGGAGAGCGGCAGCCACTTCAGGCTGTCGTCGCACCACGTGTAGGAGAGGCAGATGACCGCGGGCTTGCCGGGCCCGTCGTCCAGGAGGTACGTGCCCCGGGTCATCCGGTCCGTGAGCGTCATGGACATCGTGTCCCGGCCGGTGGTCGCGTCCTTGTCGAGCCAGAACGGACGGTCGACCGGCACGAACAGCTTGGACGACTCCATGTAGTGCGTGCGCTCCATCGCCGTCCAGTGGTCGATCGGGAAGAGCGCGTCGTCGCAGGCGATCTTGGAGAGCAGCAGCCAGGACTGTCCGGTGAAGACGGCGGCCCGGTAGGTGCGGATGTCGCCGGTGGCGTCGGTGACGGTGACGTGGTTGCCGGCGGTGCGGTCCAGCCGGGTCACGGCGCCGCGCGGCTGCCCGTCGTGCAGGGAGGACAGCGACGTGCCGAGCGGCCAGTGCACGAGCTTCTGCGGCTCACGCTCCCAGAGGCGCAGCGGCAGTTGCTGGCTGCCTCCGACGATGCCCCGGTGGTGGTCGTCGGCCTCGGTGTAGACGACGCGGAGGATCTCCAGGATCGAGTTGGGGAAGTCGGTGTCCCAGCCGCCGGTGCCGAAGCCGACCTGCCCGAAGATCTCGCGGTGCCGGAAGGAGGAGAAGGAGTCGGAGGCGCAGAGGAACCCGTAGAAGGTCTGGTCGTCGAGCTTCTCGACGAGCTTCGCCCAGATCTCCCGGATGCGCGGCACGTCGCGCTCGCGCATCGCGCGGTTCATGTCCGAGAAGTCGGCGCCCTCCTCCAGGCAGGAGTTCCAGGCGTCCATCACCTCGCGGTAGACCGGGGGCAGATCGTCGATGGTCCGCGCGTAGTGGGACTCGCCCTTGAGGTCGACGACGGTCGACGGGGTGGCCGGCGAGAGGGGGTTGGGGAACGGCTTGGTCTCCAGACCCACCAGGTCGATGTAGTGCTGGAGCGCCGTGGACGAGGGCGGGAAGCGCATCGCGCCCATCTCGGCGGTCAGTGCCGGGTCGCAGCCCTCGAAGCCGACGGTGCGCAGGCGTCCGCCGATCCGGTCCGCCTCGTAGACGACGGGCCTGAGCCCCATCTTCATCAGTTCGTAGGCGGCGACGATGCCGGAGAGCCCGCCGCCGATGACGGCTACCTCGGCGCCGTGTTCGGTGGCCGGTATCTGCCCGATACCCGCCGGGTGGGCGAGGAAGTCGTCGTAGGCGTACGGGAAGTCCGGCCCGAACATGGTGATCGGCGGCTGCGCGTCGGTGTGCTGGACGGCGTTGGGCACGGTGGACGTCATGAGGGTGGGGGCTCCTGGCAGAAGGGCGTGCGACGGGATGCGGGATCAGACGAGGGAGCCGTACAGACCGGGGACACGGTCTTGGAGGTACGGGTTGGCGGCACGGGACGCGGCGAGCAGTCCGGGGTCGGCCTCGCCGACGACGAGTTCCTCGCCGCGTCCGGCGCGGGCGCGCACGGTGCCGTCGGGCCCTGCCAGGCAGCTGAGTCCGGTGAAGTCGAACTCCCCTTCCCTGCCTGCCCGGTTGACGTACGCGATGTAGAGCTGGCTCTCGAAGGCGCGGACCGGCACCACGGCCTCGGCGACGAACGGGAAGGGGTGCATCAGCGCGGTCGGGACCAGCAGGAGCTCGGTCCCGGCCAGGGCGTGCGCGCGCACGTTCTCCGGGAACTCGACGTCGTAGCAGATCAGCAGGCCGACCCGTACTCCGTCCAGTTCGGCCTGCACCACCGGGTTCTCGCCCGGGGTGAACCACTTCTCCTCGAAGCTGCCGAAGAGATGGGTCTTGCGGTAGTTGGCGAGCGGCGCACCGTCGGGGCCGATGAGCTGAGCCGCGTTGAACACGGCGTCGCCCGACCGCTCCGGGTAGCCGTAGTGGACGGCGAGGCCGTGGCGCACGCAGAGGTCGGCGATCGCCCGGGCGGAGGGCCCGTCCGCAGGCTCGGCCAGCTCGGGGACGGCGTCGCCGATGGCGTATCCCGTGAGGAACAGCTCCGGGCAGACCAGCAGGCGTGCGCCCGCGGCGGCGGCGCGTGCCGCGGCCTCGTCCAGCGCGGCGAGGTTGGCGTCGACGGAACCGGGGCGTCCGGAGCTCTGGAGCAGGGCGGTGCGCAGCGGCGGCATGGCTGACCTCGGGCGGGACGGGCGGGGTGGGGAGACGTATCGAAGGTACGGCGCGGGGATCACGGCCGACAAGGCGCGAATGTTGCGCGCTCACCGTCGATCCATTGCGTGTACCGGCGCCCGTGCGGCGATTCGTTGCGTAAGACGTTTCCGCAGGTCGGGCGAGTGATTTCGGTCTCGCCACGCGCCCGGCGCCGGTGGCCCGCCGGGCCCTGCCCGCGCGCTGTCAGGCAGGCGGGCCGGAGGAGAAACGCCGCAGCAGCGGGGAGAGCACGAGGACCGACTTGGTCCGCTCGACGTAAGGTTCACCGGCGATGCGTTCCAACACCTGTTCGAAGTGCCGCATGTCGGCGGCGAAGACCTGCACGATCGCGTCGGCGTCGCCCGTCACCGTGGACGCGGACGCGATCTCCGGGTACGTGGACAGCCCTCGCTTGATCGCTTCGGGCGCGGTGTTGCGGCTGCAGTAGATCTCGATGAAGCCCTCGGTCTCCCAGCCGAGCGCGGCGGGGTCGACCCGCACGGTGAAGCCCGTGATGGCTCCCTCGGCGCGCAGCCGGTCCACACGGCGCTTGACCGCGGGGGCGGAGAGGCCGATGAGGGCTCCGATGTCCGCGTAGGAGCGGCGGGCGTCTTCGGCGAGGGCGTGGACGATGCGTTCGTCGAGGTCGTTCAGGCGCACTTCGGGCGGATCACTTTTCTGCGGCGGAGGGCTTCGGGGGCGGCACGTGCCGCCCCCGAAGTAGACCACGGGGCGCCCCGCCGGGCGCGCCCACCGCGGGCGCCGCCGGTCAGAAGGGGAACTGCGAGCGGCCGTGCTGGACCGAGATCCACTTCTGCGTGGTGAACGCCTCCAGCATCGACTCGCCGTTCAGCCGTCCGAGGCCGGAGTTCTTCTCCCCGCCGAAGGGGACGATGGGCTCGTCGTGGACCGTGCCGTCGTTGATGTGGATCATGCCGGTGCGGATCCGCTGCCCCACGCGGACGCCGCGCTCGATGTTGCCGGTGTGGACCGCGCCGCTCAGCCCGTAGGGGGTGTCGTTGGCGATCCGGACGGCCTCGTCCTCACCGTCGAAGGGGACGAGCAGGGCCACCGGCCCGAAGATCTCCTGCTGGAGGACGGGGGCGTCGGCGGCGAGGCCGGTCAGCACGGACGGGCTGACCACGTTGCCCTCGGCACGGCCGTGCAGCAGTGCCGTGGCACCCGCCGCCACGGTCTCGTCGACGAGCTTGGAGACCGCGTCGGCCTGCGAGGAGCTGATCAGGGGGCCGATGTGGGTCGCGGGGTCGGCCGGGTCGCCGACCCGCAGGGAGGCGACCTTGGCGACGAACTTCTCGGTGAACTCCTGCTCCACCGCGCGGTCCACCAGGATGCGGTTGGCCGCCATGCAGACCTGGCCCTGATGGATGTAGCGGCTGAAGACGGCCGCGTCGACGGCGTAGTCCACGTCGGCGTCGTCGAGGACGATCAGGGCGCTGTTGCCGCCCAGTTCGAGCACCGCGCGCTTCAGCTGGGCGGCGCAGACCCGTGCGACGTGACGGCCGATCCGGTCCGAGCCGGTGAAGGAGATGACCTGCGGGACGGGGTGCTCCAGCAGGCTGTCGCCGATCTCCGCGATGTCGGTGACCACGACGTTCAGGAGCCCGGCGGGCAGACCCGCTTCCTCGAACACCTTGGCGATCAGGGTGCCGCCGCATATCGGGGTGTTCTGGTGCGGCTTGAGGACCACGGCGTTGCCCAGGGCCAGTGCGGGGGCGACCGACTTCAGCGACAGCAGGAAGGGGAAGTTGAAGGGGCTGATGACTCCCACGACACCGACGGGCAGCCGGTAGACGCGATTTTCCTTGCCCTCGGTCGGCGACGGGAGGATCTGCCCGGTGGACCGCAGCGTGAGCTGGGCGGCCTCGCGCAGGAACTCCTTGGCCAGGTGCAGCTCGAATCCCGCCTTCAGCCGGGTGCCGCCGAGCTCCGCGACGATCGCCTCGCCGATCTCGTCCTCGCGCTCCTCGACGACGCGGAGCGCCTTCTCCAGCACCGCCCGGCGGGCGTACGGGTTCGTGTCCGCCCAGTCCGGCTGGGTGCGCTCGGCGGCCCGGTATGCCTGGTCGACCTCGTCGGCCGTCGCGACGGTGATCGAGGCGAGCTTCTCCCCGCTGTACGGGTTGAAGTCGATGATGTCCCAGGACCCCTTCCCCGGCCTCCACTCGCCGTCGACGTACTGCTGGGCCAGGTCGGTGAAGAAGGAAGTCATGAAATCCCTTTGCCGCAGAGGGGGGCAGCCTGATTGCGGCTCATATTACTTACCGGGCAATCAAGTTGAAGGGGTTACGGGTGTGCTCACAGGTGCGGGCCTCCCGCACGCCGTGACCCTCCGGCGCATACGGCGGAGGTGCCCCTCCCCGGCGTGGTCGGCCGGGTAGGGGCACCTCCGGTGCGGGGCTCTCCAGCCCCGGGTCATCAGCTCCAGCTGGCGTGAAGGGGCTTGCCCTCCGCGTAGCCGGCGGCGCTCTGCACACCGACGACCGCCTTCTCGGCGAACTCCTCGAGCGAGGACGCCCCCGCGTAGGTGCAGGACGAGCGGACACCGGCGATGATCGAGTCGATCAGGTCCTCCACACCGGGGCGGGTGGGGTCGAGGAACATCCGAGAGGTCGAGATGCCCTCCTCGAACAGGCCCTTGCGGGCACGGTCGTAGGCGGACTCCTCGGACGTGCGGTTCCTGACCGCACGCGCCGAGGCCATTCCGAACGACTCCTTGTAGTAGCGCCCGTCGGCGGACTGCTGGAGGTCTCCGGGCGACTCGTACGTACCGGCGAACCAGGAACCGATCATGACGTTGGACGCTCCGGCGGCCAGCGCCATCGCCACGTCGCGCGGGTGCCGGACGCCTCCGTCGGCCCAGACGTGCTTGCCGTGCTTCCTCGCCTCCGCGGCGCACTCCAGCACGGCGGAGAACTGGGGCCGGCCGACCCCGGTCATCATGCGGGTGGTGCACATCGCACCCGGGCCCACACCGACCTTGATGATGTCGGCGCCCGCCTCGATCAGGTCCCGCACGCCCTCGGCCGCCACGACGTTGCCCGCGACGATCGGCACGGCCGGGTCCAGCGCCCGGACGGCTGCGACGGCGCTGATCATGGACTCCTGATGGCCGTGCGCGGTGTCCACGACGAGGGTGTCCACCCCTGCGTCGAGGAGCTGTTTGGCTTTGCCCGCCACGTCGCCGTTGATGCCGACGGCCGCGGCGATCCGCAGCTTGCCGTCCGCGTCCGTCGCGGGGGTGTAGAGCGTCGCCCGCAGCGCGGCCTTACGGGTGAGGATGCCGACGAGGCGGCCGTCCGCGTCGACCGCGGGGGCGAGCTTGCGGTTGGCGCCGTCGAGCTTGTTGAAGGCCTCCCGCGGATCGATGTCCGCGTCGAGCACCACCAGGTCCTTGGACATGACCTCGGACAGCTGGGTGAAGCGGTCCACACCGGTCAGGTCGTGGTCGGTGACGACCCCGACGGGACGGTTCCCGGCGTCGACGACGACCCCGGCCCCGTGGGCCCGCTTGTGCAGGAGGGAGAGCGCGTCGGCGACGGTCTGGCCGGGGGCCAGCACGATCGGCGTGTCGAGCACGAGGTGGCGCTTCTTGACCCAGCCGATGACCTCGGTGACGACCTCGATCGGGATGTCCTGGGGGATCACGACGAGGCCACCGCGGCGGGCGATGGTTTCGGCCATGCGGCGGCCCGCGATGGCGGTCATGTTCGCGACGACGAGCGGGATGGTGGTGCCGCTGCCGTCCGGCGAGGAGAGATCCACCGCCTGCCGGGACCCGACCGCGGAACGGCCGGGAACCATGAAGACATCGTCGTACGTGAGGTCGTAGGGGACCGAGGGAGAGGTCGTGTAGCGACCGGTTCCGGGCTCAAGAAAACGCATAAGAACCATTTTTTCATACGAAACGGTGCAGGTCGTTTCCACGAAGACACAGCAATAAGCCCCCGCGTTCGTCAGTTCCTCCAAGGAGGCTGCCCGGGGGCCGGGCAAGTGGAACCTGCCTTACCCATGGACCCTACCCGAACACGATTCGCTCGTTCGTGATCACGATCCCTGGACCGGGTGACGAGGGGTCAGGTAGCTTCAAATCCGCAGGTCCTCGCGGTGGGCGCGGCGCCGCCCACGAGCCCGGAACACCTGTCACGCGTTCGGCCGGAGAGGATGGGGACCGCCCGTGGAGAGCGAACTGCCCGACATCTACTGCCCGTTCCCCCAGCGGAGCAATCCGCACGTGAGTCACACCCGCGAGCACCTCGACGCATGGACACGGCGCACCGGCCTGGTGCACCGGGAATCAGCCAGACGGCGCTTCCAGCAGGCCGACTTCGGCGCCTTCGTGGGCATGGTCCACCCGACGGCGAACAGCGAGCACCTGGACCTGGTCGCCGACTGGTTCGTCTGGCTGTTCCTCGTCGACGACCAGCTGGACGACGGGCACCTGGGGCGCAGCCCCGACCGCGTACGCGACGTGGTGGAGCGGATGCGCGCCGTGGTCGAGGGCAGGGCTCCCACCCCCGCACCCGACGAGGAGACCCCCGCCGCGCTGGTCGCCCTGGCGGACCTGTGGGAACGCACGGTTCCGCAGGCCGCCGCCCACTGGCGCACCCGCTTCACCTGGCACCTCATGACGTATCTGACGACCGCCACCACCTGGGAGGCGGGGAACCGCGCGGACGGGATCGTGCCGTCCGAGACCGTGTACATAGCCAAGCGCCGGCACACCGGGGCGATCCACGTGTGCATGGACCTCATAGAGATCGTGGCCGGCATCGGGGCGCCCGAGTCGATCCACAACGACGCCCGGTTCATCACGGCGCTGGAGGCGTCGTGCAACGTCGTGTGCTGGGCGAACGACGTGTATTCCTACGAGAAGGAACAGGTGCTCGGCGAGATCCACAACCTCGTCCACCTGGTCCGCCACCACCGCGGCTACGGCGAACGACAAGCACTCGAGCACGTGTGCGACGAGATCGCCGCCGAGACCGAGCGGTTCCTCGGGGCCGAGCGCGAGCTGCTCGGCCGCCACCCGGAGCTGGAGGACCTGCTCGTGCCCTATCTCGACGGGATGCGGAGCTGGATGCGCGGGAACCTGGACTGGTCGCGGCAGACTCCCCGCTACAACCCGGCCGACGTCAGCCAGTACGCGGAACCGGGGGCCTATCTGGAGGAGTCCGTCCTCGGCGTGAGCGACGCCCACGCCCGGCTGGGCGCGGGCAACGGGCTCTGACGGGGCACGGAGGAGGCCGGGCACCCGTACGGTGCCCGGCCTCCTCCGTCATCGGTCCGCGCCGGACGGTCCCGGCGGCCCCGCTCAGTTGTCGGGGTCGGCACGCTCCAGCGCCGGCCGCTGTCCCGCGGCCGACTCCGTGAGCAGGTAGTCGGCCGCCGCGGTGTCGGTGACCAGGCTGGTGACCAGCCCGGAGCGCAGCACCGCGCCGATCGCCGCCGCCTTGCGCTGGCCTCCGGCGATGGCGACCACCTCGGGGATCCGGCGCAGCCGGTCGGCCTCCACGGTGATGCACCGCTCGCCGAGGTCCCGGCCGACCCGCCGTCCGTTCGTGTCGAAGAGGTGCGCGGACATCTCGGCCGCGACTCCGAGCGAGGCGTAGTGGGCCCGCTCCTCGTCGGAGAGCATGTCGTGGACGGTGGAGATGCCGGGCTCCCAGGAGCCGATGGAGACCGCGGCGACCGTCACCTTGTCGAAGTACTCGAAGGCGCGGGCGATACCCGTCTGATGGCGCAGGGCGGCCGCCGTCGCCGGGTCGGGCAGCAGCATCGGGGCGTAGATCGGGTGCGCCTCGCCGCCGGACACCTGCGCGGCGCGACGGACCGCCTCGACCGAACCGCGCTCGGCCGTGCCCGCGTCGTAGACACCGGTCAGCTGCACGACCGTGCACGGGGGCAGCCGGTCGAGGGCCGCCGCCATGTGGATGGTGGAGCGGCCCCAGGCCAGGCCCAGCACATCGCCCTCGTTGACCAGCTCGCCGAGCAGCTCGGCGGCCACCTCCCCGAGGTTCTCCGGGTCGGCTGCGTCGTCCTGTTCCTCCGCCGGGGATTCGACCACGACAGCGTGCCGCAGGCCGTAGCGCGCCCGGAGCGCGTCGGAGCGCTCCGCGTCCAGCTCCGCCGGTACCCGGATCTCGATGCGTACGAGATCACGCTCGAGGGCCGTCTCCAGGACCCGGGCCACCTTGAAGCGGCTGACGCCGAACTCCTCGGCGATCTGGATCTTCGACTTGCCCTCCAGGTAGAACCGGCGGGCCATGGCCGCCGCCTGCACCAGCTCCGCGGGTCCCATCCGCATGGCTGACCGACCCGCCGAGATGCCAGACACCGCGATCTCCTCACTGCTGTTCACACGCTCGTACGCCGTTCATCCTGTCAGATCCGGCGATGCTTGATCAGGCCCGTCGGGCCGCGTTCATCTGAGCTTTGTTCAGTGGCCGCACACCCAGGGGGCGGAAGCGGTGACGGTGTCGGCCTGTGCGCGCAGTGCCCGCACCGCCTCGGCCGGGTCCTCGGTCCCGTACACCGCCGAGCCGGCGACGAACACGTCGGCGCCGGCCTCGGCACACCGCTCGATGGTGGTGGCGGAGACCCCGCCGTCGACCTGGAGCCACAGCTCGAGGCCGTGCTTGGAGATCAGCTCACGGGTGCGGCGGATCTTCGGAAGCATGATGTCGAGGAACGCCTGGCCGCCGAAGCCCGGCTCCACCGTCATGATCAGCAGCATGTCGAGCTCGGGGAGCAGGTCCTCGTACGGCTCGATGGGTGTGGCGGGCTTGAGCGCCATGGAGGCGCGGGCGCCCTTGGCCCTGATCTCCCGGGCCAGGCGTACGGGCGCCGCCGCGGCCTCCGCGTGGAAGGTGACCGAACCCGCACCGGCCTCGACGTACTGCGGCGCCCAGCGGTCCGCGTCCTCGATCATGAGGTGGCAGTCCAGCGGGGTGTCCGTGGCCTTGCTCAGCGCCTCCACGATCGGTACGCCGAGCGTCAGATTGGGCACGAAATGGTTGTCCATGACATCGACATGGAGCCAGTCGGCGCCTTCCACGGCCTTCGCCTCCTCGGCGAGGCGTGCGAAGTCGGCGGACAGGATGCTGGGGTTGATCTGGGCCATGCCCCCAAGCCTGCCATGCCCGGCGCCACTTCCTTGCCGCAGTGCGCCCCAAAGCCTCACGGGATCATTACGGTTCGCACGGTGGCGGCCCTACGGCCCCGGATTCCCTCCCGGGCCCGCTCCCGTTCCCGGCCGGCTCACCGGTCCGGCGGGCGGCACGCCCCGGCGGACCGCTCCGGTCCGTACCAGGACGCGGACAGCCCCTGGTGCCGGCCTTGAGCCTGTGTTAGAAAACTCCCGTGATCAGCGACCAGTTCCTGAAGGAGCGCATCAGCATCGATCTCTGCCGTGTGACCAGCTGCTCCTGTTGAGCCTGGCCCGGCAGCGCTGAGCGCTTCCAGAACTGTGCGGCGTCGTCCGCCCGCCTTCCGGCCACCCCTGGGGTGAGCCGGCGGCCCCTCCAGAACCCTGCGCCCTGTCCGGACCGGACGTTCTCGCGTCCTTCGCCGGTGTCCGGCCGCACGCGTTCCGTGAGGCCCCTCCCCCGTTGCCCGCGGGCGCCGTCGTCCGTGCGCCCCGCGTCCCCTGCCGCATGCCCGGTCCGCCTCCCGGCGGCCCGGTGTCCTCGGCACCTCTCGACGGAGCCCGCCCATGACCACGCCCACCACCACGGAGAAGCAGCCGTCAGGCCCGCCCCTCTCCCCCGGACCCGCCACCGCGCGCCCGGCGCGCCGCCGATCGCCGGAGAGGACGGCGCGGCTGCGCCGGGCCGGACTGCGGCTTGTCGCGCTGGTCGTGCTGCTCGCCCTCTGGCAGCTGGTGACCGCGCTCCGGCTGTGGTCACCGCTGCTCGTGCCGCCGCCCTCGGCCGTCTGGGACGCCCTGGTCACGACGTCGGGCACCCACGACGGGGTGCGCGGCTACCAGGGCCACACCTTGGTCGAACACCTCGGCATCAGTCTGCGCCGGATCGCGATCGGCGCGGGCGCCGGTGTCCTGGCCGGTCTGGTGGCCGGGATCCTGATGGGCACGCTGCCGTGGGTACGCGTGGTGTTCGAACCGGCGGTGGCCTTCCTGCGGACCCTGCCGCCGCTCGCCTACTTCAGCCTGCTGATCATCTGGTTCGGCATCGACGAGGCCCCCAAGCTGTGGCTGCTGGCGATCGCGGCCATGCCGCCCGTGGCCGTGGCCACCGCGTCCGCCGTCGCCTCCGCCCCCGCCTCGCTGGTGGAGGCCGCGCGGGCCATCGGCGCCCGCCGCTCGCAGGTGGTGGCCTCCGTCGTCCTGCCGTCCGCGCTGCCGGAGATCCTGGTCGGCGTCCGGCTGGCGTTCGGCATCGCGTACTCCTCGGTGGTCGCCGCCGAGACCGTCAACGGGCTGCCCGGCATCGGCGGCATGATCCGTGACGCCCAGCGCTACAACCAGTCCGACGTGGTCGTACTCGGGCTCTTCGCGATCGGCGTCTCCGGTCTGCTGATCGACGCCCTGCTTCGGGGTGCCGAGAACCGGCTCGCTCCGTGGCGCCGGCTGTCGTGACCGCCGGGAACCTCGTCCACCGCACCGCCCCACCCGCCATGCCCTCCCGACCGACGAACGAAGGACCACGCCATGCCCGGAACACGCGGTAAGCGCCGCACCCCCCTGCTCGTCGCGGCTCTGGGAGCACTCGTCGTCGTGACCGCCTGCGGGACGGGAGGCGGCGGAGGCGGTGACGGCCAGGGCGACGGCAGGACGATCCGGATCGGCTACCAGGCCTTCCCCAGCGGCGACCTGATCGTCAAGGAGAAGGGCCTGCTGGAGAAGGCGCTGCCGGACCGGACGATCAAGTGGATCAAGTTCGACTCCGGCGCCAGCATCAACACCGCCTTCGTCGCGGGCTCGGTCGATCTCGCCGCGATCGGCTCCAGTCCGGTCGCGCGCGGCCTGTCCGAGCCGCTGAACATCCCGTACCAGGTCACCTGGGTGCTGGATGTCGCCGGTGACAACGAGGCGCTGGTGGCGCGGGACGGCGCCGGTGTCGAGGGCGTCGGCGACCTGGCGGGCCGCAAGGTCGCCACCCCGTTCAGTTCGACCTCGCACTACAGCCTGCTCGCCGCGCTCGACAAGGCGGGCGTGGACGCGTCGGAGGTCGATCTGCTCGACCTCGAACCGCAGGACATCGTCGCGGCCTGGTCACGCGGGGACATCGACGCGGCCTATGTCTGGCTCCCCACGCTCGACGAGCTCGGGAAGACGGGCAAGACCCTGCTCTCCAGCCGGGAACTGGCCGCGGCCGGCAGACCCACCCTCGATCTCGGAGTGGCGTCCACCGCCTTCATCGACAAGCAGCCCGAGGTGATCGCGGCCTGGCGCAAGGCCCAGGCGCAGGCCCTGGACCTGATCCACGACGATCCGCCGGCCGCCGCCGAGGCCGTCGGCAAGCAGCTCGGGATCAGCCCCGAGGACGCCGCCGCCCAGCTGGAGCAGGGCATCTTCCTCAAGCCTGCCGAACAGGCGGACGACAAGTGGCTGGGCCGCCCCGGGAAGGTCGGCAACCTGGCGGAGAACCTGCACAGCGCGGCGGAGTTCCTGGCGGGACAGAAGCAGATCCCTGCCGCACCGGAGCTCTCGGAACTGGAGAAGGCCGTGTACGTGGAAGGGCTGAGCGATGCCGTCTCCGGATGACCTGCGGACCGGTGCCGCGGACGGCGTCCAAGAGGCCGCGACGGCGGCGGTCACGCCCGCCGTCTCCGTGCGCGGGGTGACACACCGCTACGGGCGCGGCGCGGACGCCGTGACGGCGCTCGGCCCGCTGTCGCTCGACGTCCCGGCCGGCGAGTTCCTGGTGCTCGTGGGCCCCTCGGGGAGCGGGAAGAGCACACTGCTGAGGCTGATCGCCGGCTTCGAGCACGCCACGTCGGGCGACGTCACCGTGCACGGCGGGACGCCCGAACCGGGACGCCAGGCGGGCGTCGTCTTCCAGCAGCCTCGGCTGTTCCCCTGGCGCACGGTCGGGGAGAACATCGCGCTGGCGCTGCGGTACGCGGGAGTCCCCCGGGCCGAACGCCCCGCGCGCGTCGAGGACCTGCTGGAGCGGGTCGGACTGGCCGGCACCGCGGGCCGCAGGACCTGGCAGATCTCCGGCGGCCAGCAGCAGCGGGTGGCCATCGCCCGGGCCATGGCCGGCGGCAAGGACCTGCTGCTGCTGGACGAGCCGTTCGCGGCCCTGGACGCGCTCACCCGGGAGCGGCTCCAGGAGGACCTGCGCACGGTCAGCGCGCGTACGGGGATCACCTCGGTCCTCGTCACGCACAGCGTGGACGAGGCCGTCTTCCTGGGCACCCGCGCGGTCGTCCTGAGCGCCGGTCCCGGCACGGTCGCCCTGGACGTGCGCATCTCCCTGCCCCGGACGGGGAACGACGACCCGGACGGGCTGCGAGGACTGCCCGAGTACGCCGCCCTGCGCGCCGAGATCGGCGCGGCCGTACGCGACGCGGCCCGCTGAGCCGGGACGAAGGGCCCGCCCGCACCCCTCCCACGCAGACAGGAGTCCCCATGTCCCTCACCACGTCACTCGGTTCCGGCCAGGCGCTGCGCGCCTCCCGCCTGCCCCCGGACGGGCTGTACGAGGGCCCACGCGAGCTGCGCAGGCTGGCGCCGGGGCAGCCCGACCGGCCCTACACCCTGTTCGACGTCGTCCCCCTCGGGCCGGTCATCGGCGCCGAGATCCGCGGTGCGGACCTGACCCGCCCGCTCGCGCCCGCCGTACGCGAGGAGATCGACCGGGCGCTGCTGGAGTGGAAGGTGCTCTTCTTCCGCGGGCAGCACCCCAGTCCGGCCCAGCAGCGTGCCTTCGCCCGCAACTGGGGCGAGCTGGAGACCAACCCCCTGCTGGCGGCCGGGGACGATCCCGAGGTGGCCCGCTTCGACCGCTCCTCCGCGCCGAGCTTCGAGAACGTCTGGCACACCGACGTGACGTTCCGGGAACGGCCCGCGCTGGGCGCGGTCCTCCACCTGCGCGAGGTGCCTCCGTACGGCGGGGACACGATGTGGGCGGACATGGCCTCGGCGTACGACAACCTCGCGCCCGAGGTGAAGGAGCGTCTGGAGGGGGTGCGCGCGGTGCACGACTTCGTCCCGGGCTTCGCGCGTTTCACCCCTGAGGAGCGGCTGATCCCCTTCCAGGACCGTTTCCCGCCGGTCGAGCACCCGGTGGTGCGGACCCATCCGGTCACCGGACGCCGGATGCTCTTCGTCAACACCTCGTTCACCACCCGGATCGTGGGCTGGGACCGGGACGAGAGCGACCGGATGCTGCGGCTGCTGTTCCAGCAGGCCCATGTGCCCGAGTACCAGGTGCGCTTCACCTGGCGCGCGGGTGACGTCGCGTTCTGGGACAACCGGGCGACCCAGCACTACGCGGTGAACGACTACGCCCCGCACCGCAGGGTGGCGGAGCGGGTGGCCGTCGCGGGCGACCGTCCGCACTGACGGACGGCCCCCACGCGTGGTACGGCCGGGTCTCAGCCGGTGCGGCGCAGCAGGGCGAGGTACATGGCGTCGGTGCCGTGCAGATGGGGCCACAGCTGTACGTCCGGCCCGTCCCCCAGCGCGGGCACACCGGGGAGCAGCGGGCGGGCGTCGATCCACTCGGCCTCGACGGCCGTACCGCCGCGCCCCTTGAGTACGTCCTCGACGACGACCCTGGTCTCCGCGAGGTGCGGGGAGCAGGTCGCGTAGCCGACGACGCCGCCGATGCGCACGGCCTTCAGCGCCTCGCGCAGCAGGCCGCGCTGCAGGGGGGCGAAGCTCTCCAGGTCCTCCGGGCGGCGGCGCCAGCGGGACTCGGGGCGCCGTCGCAGCGCGCCGAGACCGGAGCACGGGACGTCCATGAGGACGCGGTCGAAGGAGCCGGGCTGCCACGGCGGCCGGGTGCCGTCGGCGGTGATCACCTGGTAGGGCCCGGGGTTTCCCGCCAGGGCGCGTTCGACGAGCCGTGCGCGGTGCGGCTGCTTCTCCGCGGCCAGCAGGGTCGCCCCGCGGCCGGCGGCGAGCGCGGCCAGCAGCGCGGCCTTGCCGCCGGGTCCCGCGCAGCCGTCGAGCCACCGGGTGTCGGTGCCCTCGACGGGCGCGGCGGCCAGGGCGGCGGCGACGAGCTGGCTGCCCTCGTCCTGCACGCCGGCGCTGCCGTCCCGTACGGCGGCCAGAGCTCCGGGCTCGCCGCCCTCGGCCATCCGCACGGCGTACGGCGACCAGCGTCCGGGCAGGCCGCTCTCCTCGCCGAGGGCGTCCAGCAGTTCGTCGGTGGTCGAGCGGCCGGGGCGGGCGACCAGTGTCACCTCGGGCCGCTCGTTGTCCGCCTCGAGCAGGTCCTCGATCCCGGCACGTCCGCCGCCCAGGGCGTCCCAGAGCGCGGAGACGACCCAGCGGGGGTGCGAGTGCACGACGGAGAGGTGCTCCTCGGCGTCCTCGTCCCAGGAGGGCGCGACGCGTTCCACCCATCCGTCGAGGTCGTGCGCGGAGACCTTGCGCAGCACCGCGTTGACGAACTTGGCACGGCCCTCGCCGAGGACCACCCGCGCCAGCTCCACACTGGCGGAGACCGCCGCGTGGGTGGGGATGCGGGTGCCGAGGAGCTGGTGGACACCCATGTTGAGCACGTCGAGCACCGGCGGGTCGACCTCACGCAGCGGCCGGTCGATGCAGGCGGCGACGATGGCGTCGTAGGTCCCCTGACGGCGCAGGGTCCCGTAGACCAGCTCCGTCGCCAGCGCGGCGTCCCTTCCCTCGAAGTCGCCCTTGGCGCGTGCCTTCTTGAGCAGGGGCGGCAGGACGAGGTTGGCGTAGGCGTCGCGCTCGTCGACCGCCCTGAGCACCTCGAAGGCGAGGAACCTGACGGGGTCCTTCTTGGGGCGGCGGTGGGGCTTGGCGGGACGACGGCGCTGCTGGTCGTTCACGTGAAAGGTGCTCCGCTGAGGGTGAGGGGGCGAACCCGTCCAGCGTACGTCGCCCACCCCCCGTCCCGTCCCTGGGCGCCGCGGCTCAGAGCCCCAGCAGTTCCCCGTGGGCGATGCGCACCCCGCGGGCCCAGTCGGCGGCCCGCATCGGCTTCTTGCCCTGGGGCTGGACCCAGAGGAGTTCCACGGCGTGCGAGCCGGTGCCCACGTACACGTTGTTCTTGCCCGCGGAGAGCTCGCCCGGGGCCAGATCGGTGCGGTCCAGCACGGGCGCGGCCTGGACCAGCTTGAGGCGTTCCCCCCGGAACAGGGTCCACGCGCCGGGGGCCGGGGTGCAGCCGCGCACCACGCGGTCGACGCGGAGCGCGGGCGCGGACCACTGCACCTGGGCGTCCTCGACGGTGATCTTGGGTGCGAGGGTGACTCCCTCGGCGGGCTGCGGGACGGCGTGCAGGGTGCCGTCCTCGATGCCGTCCATGGTCGCGGCGAGCAGCCCGGCTCCGGCGAAGGCGAGGCGGGTGAGCAGATCACCGCTGGTGTCGGTGGGCCGGACCTCCTCGGTCAGGACGCCGTACACCGGTCCGGAGTCCAGGCCCTCCTCGATCAGGAAGGTCGACGCGCCGGTGACCTCGTCGCCGGCCATCACGGAGTGCTGCACGGGCGCGGCCCCACGCCAGGCGGGCAGCAGCGAGAAGTGCAGGTTGACCCAGCCACGCGCGGGGATGTCGAGCGCCACCTTGGGCAGCAGCGCGCCGTACGCGACGACGGGGCAGCAGTCCGGCGCGATCTCCCGCAGCCGTGCCAGGAACTCCTCGTCTCGCGGCTTGGCCGGCTTGAGGACCTCGATGCCCGCCTCCTCGGCCCGTTCGGCGACCGGGCTGGCGACCAGCCGGCGCCCCCGTCCGGCCGGTGCGTCGGGGCGCGTCACCACGGCGGCCACCTCGTGGCGGCCGGAGGCGATCAGGGCGTCCAGGGCGGGAACGGCGACCTCGGGGGTGCCTGCGAAGACGAGCTTCATGGGTGGCGGACTGCCTCTCGGGCGGAACGTACGTGGCGAGCAGCACACCAGTCTAGGGGTGGCGCCGCGCCACCGCCCGGCCCGCCCCGGCTGTCCTGGACCGGCGGGCAGGGGGCGTACGCGTGTCCACGCGCCCCCACGCGGACACGCGTACGCCCCAGTTGCGTGACCACATGGCCGGGTGACGCGTTGGTCAAGTGAGATTGACCGAAGTGGACCGTCCTCGGGCGGTCCGATCCCTTTCAACGCCGGTTCGAAAGGCTTGTTCATGGCCGACCACGCAACCCACGACGCCCAAGCGCGTGCCAGCCTGCACCTGTTGGTGCGGGACATCGAGCGGGTCCGGCGGCAGGTGGACGCGCTGCGTACCCTCACCGCACAGCTGGGCAACGTCTACCGCCCTCGCCGCACGGGCCCTTCCACGGGCTTCGTCGTCTACGGCAGGGCACCCGCCCCGACGGTCCGGCTCGCCCAGGAACTGCGCGACAGTGTCGAGACGCTGGTCACCGCCGCGGTGGACTTCGACCGCTCGCTCGGCTTCTCGTGGGACGCGGTGGGATCCGCCCTCGGGGTCACCAAGCAGGCGGTGCACCGTCGTTACGGCGCGCGCCGCGCCACCCCTCAGCCGGGGGCGGCCGAAGCGGCGTCGGAGAGCACGACCCGGACCGTACCCGCGGCGCCGGGGTCGTCCCCCGCCGTGCCGGCGGTGCCGGCCGCCCGCTCGATGCCGCCGCAGCCGTCGGACCGCCCCGGCGCCTTCCCCGGCCCGCGCAACGGCTGAGGACGGCGACGGAGATGCTGCCGGGCCCGTCCTCCGTGTCCTACCGTCGACCCGCCCCGCGTCAGCCGATGTCCGGCGGATCGATCCGGATCCGTACGGGGTCCCCGGTGCCTCTGGCGGTCCGCGCGGCCTGAGCCGCCTTCAGTGCGGCGGCCAGCGCGGCTCCCCGCCCGGGCGGGACCCTGACCAGCGCCCGCTCCCAGGTCTCGCCCGGCGGGGCGTCCCCCTGCCTGCGGGGTCTGCCGGGAGCACCTGCCGGTACCGGCACCGGACCGAGCACCTGCGCCTCGGGCGGGAGTTCCGCACCGGCGAGGTAGGCGGCCACCGCCTCGGGCGGTCCGGTCACCGAAGCCATCCTGGACACCGGCGGGAAACCGAGCTCCGCGCGTTCCGCGAGTTCACGTCGGGCGTGGCCGACCGGATCCCAGCGGACCAGGGCCTGCACCGGCGCCAGCGTCGGCTCTGCCACGATCACCACCGTGCCCCCCTCCGGACGGCCCCGCACCAGTGCGGCGGCGGCCGTCCAGCGCCGCAGGGCCTCCTCCCCCGCCCGCAGGTCGGGCCGGCCGACCATCGCCCAGCCGTCCAGCAGCAGCGCCGCCGCGTAACCGCCCTCGGCGACCGGCTCGGCCCCGGGGGTGCTGACGACGAGGGCGGGCAGGCCGGGAACGGAGTCCAGTACGTGATCCCGGCCGGACGTCCGCACCGGGACGGCGGGAAACGCCCGCCCCAGCTCCTCGGCGGTCCGTCTCGCCCCGACGATCCGGGCCCGCAGGCGTACGCCGCCACACGTCGGGCAGTTCCACGCCGTCTCGGCCCGCCCGCACCACGCGCAGTTGAGATCCTGCTGGTCAGGGGCCTGCAGCGGCCCCGCGCAGTGCCGGCACCGGGCGGGTTCGCGGCAGCGCTCGCAGGACAGCCGGGGAGCGTAACCCCGGCGAGGCACCTGCACGAGCACGGGACCGCTGCGCAGGCCGTCCCGGACGGTCTGCCAGGCGAGGCTGGGCAGTCGCGCCGAGCGCGCGGCGCCGTCGCGCGCGAGCTCACCGTCGCCGACCGTACGCACCAGGGGCGCCGCGATCCGCAGCTGCTCCCGGTCCGGGCGCAGGGGCAGGGCCCAGCCGTTCTCCACCAGCTGGGCGGCCTCCACCGTGCAGTTCGTGCCGCCCAGCAGGAAGCCGCAGCGGCCGTGCGCCGCCCTCAGCTCCAGAACCTCCCTGACGTGCGGGAAGGGCGCGTTGTCGTCGCTGTGGCTGGAGTCCCCGTCGTCCCAGAGGGCCACGAGGCCCAGATCGGCGACCGGGGCGAACATCGCGGCCCTGGTCCCCACCACCGCCCGCACGGAACCTCGCCGGACCGCCAGCCACTGCCGGTAGCGCTTCTCGGGTCCGGAGTCGGCGGTCAGCAGCGCGTGCCGCCCCTCTCCCAGCACCTCGGTGAGCGCGGCGTCGACCCGCCCGGCAGTCCGTCCGTCCGGGACGACCACGAGCGCGCCCCGGCCCGAGGCGAGGGTGGCGGCCATGGCGCGGGCGATCTCCTCGGGCCAGTGCGGTCCGGGGAGCGCGGTCCACACGGCCCGGGGCGCGCCGCCCTCCGCGAGCGCACGCAGGAAGCCGGGGCCCTGGGCGTACCGCTCCCAGGAGCCGGGCGAGGGGGCGGGGGGCGGCGGCAGGGGCGCGGGCGACGGCTTGCCCTCGGCGCGTCCGTTCCTCGGAGGCACGGCGAGCTGCAGCACGTCGGCGAGGCTGCCGGCGTAGCGGTCGGCGACGGCCCGCGAGAGCTCCAGCAGCTCCGGGCCGAGCACCGGCTCGGGTGAGACGACGTAGGCGAGGGCCGCCAGGGCTCCCTGGTAGTCCGAGGAGGCGCGGCGCTCGATCAGGAAGCCGTCGACCAGGCCGCCGCCCTCGCGCCTCCCGCCGCGGACCTGGCGTCCTCCGGCCCCGAACCGCACCCGGACGCGGACGCCGGGCCGGGCTTCCGCGTCGAGTTCCTCGGGGACGGCGTAGTCGAAGTACTGGTCGAGGTGGAGCGCGCCCCTGTTCACCAGGACGCGGGCGACCGGCAGCTCCTCGGCGAGCGGGGCGCCCCGCCAGGTGCGCGGCTTGGCCCGGGGCACCTTGGCCCGGCGCACCGTCTCCCGGATGAGCGCAAGCTGCTCCGGCGCCCCGGCCCCGGGCTCCTCGGACTGCTCGTCGTCGCTGCTCACAGCCACCTTCCTACCAGACACCACTGACACGTCCCGGGCGGGCGGAACGGGGCACGCACCGGGGCCCGGACACCGCGTGCGGTGTCCGGGCCCCGGTGTGAGAACTACCCGCGTGCTACAGCCCCGCGGCCGCGCGCAGCGCGTCCACACGGTCGGTCCGCTCCCAGGTGAAGTCCGGGAGCTCGCGGCCGAAGTGTCCGTACGCGGCGGTCTGGGCGTAGATCGGGCGGAGCAGGTCGAGGTCGCGGATGATCGCGGCCGGGCGCAGGTCGAAGACCTCGCCGATGGCATGCTCGATCTTCTCCGTGTCGACCGCTGCGGTGCCGAAGGTCTCGACGAACAGGCCCACCGGCTCGGCCTTGCCGATCGCGTAGGCGACCTGGACCTCGCAGCGTGTGGCGAGCCCGGCCGCGACGACGTTCTTGGCGACCCAGCGCATGGCGTAGGCGGCCGAGCGGTCGACCTTGGACGGGTCCTTGCCGGAGAAGGCGCCGCCGCCGTGACGGGCCATGCCGCCGTAGGTGTCGATGATGATCTTGCGGCCGGTGAGGCCGGCGTCGCCCATCGGGCCACCGATCTCGAAGCGGCCGGTCGGGTTCACCAGCAGGCGGTAGCCCTCGGTGTCCAGCTTGATGCCGTCCTCGATGAGCTGGTTCAGGACGTGCTCGACGACGAACTCGCGGATGTCGGGCGCGAGCAGCGAGTCCAGGTCGATGTCGGACGCGTGCTGCGAGGAGACGACGACCGTGTCGAGGCGGACGGCCTTGTCACCGTCGTACTCGATGGTGACCTGGGTCTTGCCGTCGGGGCGCAGGTACGGGATGGTCCCGTTCTTGCGGACCTCGGAGAGCCGGCGCGAGAGACGGTGCGCGAGGTAGATCGGCAGCGGCATCAGCTCGGGCGTCTCGTCGCAGGCGTAGCCGAACATCAGGCCCTGGTCGCCGGCGCCCTGCTTGTCGAGCTCGTCCTCCTCCTCACGGCGGGAGGCACCCTCGACGCGCTTCTCGTAGGCCGTGTCGACGCCCTGGGCGATGTCCGGGGACTGCGCCCCGATGGACACCGAAACGCCGCAGGAGGCTCCGTCGAAGCCCTTCTTGGAGGAGTCGTAGCCGATCTCCAGCACCTTGTTGCGCACGAGGTTGGGGATATCGGCGTAGGCCTTGGTCGTGACCTCACCCGCGACATGCACCAGACCGGTGGTGATCAGGGTCTCGACGGCGACGCGCGAGGTGGGGTCCTCGGTCAGGAGCGCGTCGAGAATCGTGTCGCTGATCTGGTCAGCGATCTTGTCGGGGTGGCCCTCGGTGACGGACTCCGAGGTGAAGAGACGGCGGGACACATCGCTCCCTGGGGTTGCAGCGGCTGCTGGCTGATCATTGATGGAACTCCGGGAGCTGCGCCCGGCACATTCCGTCGACCAGTTTATCGGTCGCTTCCGGTGGTTGGGTCACGCGTCTCGCCCCTTGGGAGGTCTGTGATCTGCGGCACTGTTGACGGCAGTACGACAATCCCTCCTTCCGGGTGCGCGGCATCGACGTTCGTCGTGAGTTCCCTCGAGCCGGAGCGGCATCTGTGCAATCTAACCGAAACGGGCGGTCACGAGGTCCCATACCGTGTCGGCAAGCGCTTCCTTCGGCCCGTACGGCACAGCGGTCTCGCCGCCGTCGGATCCGAGCACGACCGCTTCGTTCTCCTCGGACCCGAAGGTCTTGCGCTCCCCCACCTCGTTCACGACGAGGAGGTCGCAGCCCTTGCGGCGGAGCTTCTCGCGCCCGTTGGCAAGGACGTCGTCGGTCTCGGCGGCGAATCCGACAACGAGCTGTCCGGGCCGGGCCCGGTCGGCGGCGACCTCGGCGAGGATGTCGGGGTTGCGGACGAGCGTGATCGGCGCCGGCTCCTGGCCGTCCTTCTTCTTGATCTTGCCCGACGCGTAGGCCGCGGGCCGGAAGTCGGCGACCGCCGCGGCCATCACCACCACGTCGGCGTCGGCCGACGCCTTCAGCACGGCCTCGCGCAGCTGGACGGCGGTCCCGGCCCGTACGACGTCGGCGCCCGCGGGGTCGGGGAGCCCCGTGTTGGCCTCGATCAGCGTCACCCGGGCGCCCCGCGCGACAGCGGTACGCGCGAGGGCGTAGCCCTGCTTCCCCGAGGACCGGTTGCCCAGGTAGCGCACCGGGTCGAGCGGCTCACGGGTGCCGCCCGCGCTGATCACCACGTGCCGGCCCGCGAGGTCGCGGGCGCCGGGACCGCGGGCGAGGACGCGACGGCAGACCTCGAAGATCTCCCCGGGATCCGGCAGCCGGCCCTTGCCCGTGTCCACGCCGGTGAGCCTGCCGACGGCCGGCTCGATGACGACGGCGCCGCGGCGGCGCAGGGTGGCGACGTTCTCCTGCGTGGCGGGGTGCTCCCACATCTCCGTGTGCATCGCCGGCGCGAAGACGACCGGACAGCGCGCGGTGAGCAGGGTGTTGGTGAGGAGGTCGTCCGCCAGGCCGTGGGCGGCCCTGGCGAGCATGTCCGCGGTGGCCGGGGCGACCACGACGAGATCCGCCGCCTGTCCGATCCGGACGTGCGGCACCTCGTGCACGCTCTCCCAGACCTCGGTCGACACGGGGTTCCCGGAGAGGGCCGACCAGGTGGCGGCCCCGACGAAGTTCAGCGACGCCTCGGTCGGCACGACCCGTACGTCGTGGCCGGACTCGGTCAGCCTGCGGAGCAGTTCGCACGCCTTGTACGCGGCGATGCCTCCGCTGACCCCCAGGACGACCTTCGGCTTCTCCACTGCGTCTCCCCGCACTCGTGTCTCTGCGCACTCGCGTGCGGCCTCATGACGTACGCCCCCATGCTGCCTCACCGCCGCCGGTCCGCTCCGGCGGGCCCGGGGCGGGACACACCACAGGCCCGGCGGTGGATGGCCGCCGGGCCTGTGGTGAAGGTGCGTTTCCTGCGTGCCGCCTGCTTACTGCGCGGGGCCCTCGATGGCCTCGGAGGTCAGCAGACCCGCGTTGATCTCGCGGAGCGCGATCGAGAGCGGCTTCTCGTGCACGTGGGTGTCGACGAGCGGACCGACGTACTCGAGGAGGCCTTCGCCGAGCTGCGAGTAGTACGCGTTGATCTGACGCGCGCGCTTGGCGGCGTAGATCACGAGGCTGTACTTCGAGTCGGTGGCCTCGAGGAGCTCATCAATCGGCGGGTTGATGATGCCCTCGGGCGTGGTGATGGAAGAGGACACTCTCTGCCTTCCGAAGGGGATAGAGATCAAAGAGATCTTTGATCATGCTGGTTCCGCAGTGGTGCTCTGCGTCCGCGGACGTGTGTGGACCGTTGAGGTCAGTCGTCACTGCCGCGGAGGCCGGAAGCCTGCAGCATCAACGTTAGCAGCTCGCGTGCGACGTCCTCGACGGAGGTGTTGACGAGCGTCGTGTCGAACTCCTCCTCCGCGGCCAGTTCGACCTTCGCCGCCGCCAGTCGCCGCTCGATCACGTCGGGCGCCTCGGTGCCGCGGCCGGTGAGCCGGCGCACCAGCTCGTCCCAGCCGGGCGGTGCGAGGAAGACGAGCAGCGCCTCGGGCATCGACTGGCGGACCAGCCGTGCGCCCTGCAGGTCGATCTCCAGCAGTACCGGCTCGCCCGCCTCCAGGCGGTCGAGCACGGCCCGGCGGGGCGTGCCGTAGCGGTTGCCGGCGAACTCGGCCCACTCCAGCAGCTCGCCGTTGGCGATCAGCTTGTCGAACTCCTCGTCGTCCACGAAGAAGTAGTGGACACCGTTGCGCTCACCGGGGCGCGGCTTACGGGTCGTCGCCGACACCGAGAGCCAGACCTCGGGGTGCACGGTGCGCATATGAGCGACGACCGTGCTCTTGCCGACCCCGGAGGGGCCGGAGAGCACGGTCAGCCGCGGACGTACGTCCGGGGGTACGGGGGACGTCCCCCGGGATGTTGCAGCCATGGGGCGATTATCCCCGTTCTCAGGAGTGCCTGAGAACGTCAGGCGGCGCTGCCGCCGAACTCACGCTCCAGGGATGCGATCTGGTTGGAGCCGAGACCCCGGACCCGGCGGCTCTCGGAAATGCCGAGCCGTTCCATGATCTGCTTGGCGCGGACCTTGCCCACGCCCGGCAGGGACTCGAGAAGAGCGGAGACCTTCATCTTGCCGATGACGTCGTTCTCCTGGCCCTGCTTGATGACCTCATGGAGCGAGGCGCCGGAGTGCTTGAGTCGATTCTTGACCTCGGCCCGCTCCCGGCGAGCCGCGGCGGCCTTTTCGAGCGCGGCTGCGCGCTGTTCAGGGGTAAGGGGCGGAAGAGCCACGCCTACGTCACCTCGGATGTCGATCTGTCGGATACGGACCGGTACGGGGCCTGGATGGCTCCGCACCTGGTGAGCAACGAACAACGTGTACTCGTTGGCTCTCGACGGAGACTAGCGGCCACGGCCGCCTGAGTCAGCGAGAACAGACGAAAAGTCCTGGTCAGCTGGCACCGACCCGGACATTCAGCCCATAACAACCCGGAATTTTGGTCAGGATTCCGTCAACAGGCTGTTACGTGGCATGGTCAGCTTTCCGGGACGGCCGTTCGGACCTCGTCCGCGAACCGTCCGGCGGCTTCGCGCAGCCCTGATACGTCCGGTCCGTGGCGCAGCACCCCCCGGCTCACGCTCGGCACGACGTTGCGTACCGCGGCGCCGAAGACCCGCGGGAGATCGGCCGGCGTGGCGCCCTGGGCGCCGATGCCGGGGGCGAGGAGCGGACCGTTGATCGACAGGTCGGCTCCCGTGTCCCCGAGGGTGGCGCCGACCACGGCCCCGACGGAGCCGAGCGGCGTCGCGCCCGCGTTCTCGGCCGCCATGTGGTCGAGCATCAGCTGGGCGAGCGACCGGCCGTCGGCGGAGGTGGCGCGCTGGACCTCGGCACCTTCCGGGTTGGAGGTGAGGGCGAGTACGAAGACGCCCGCGCCGGAGACCTCGGCGGCGTCGAGCGCCGGGCGCAGCGAGCCGAAGCCGAGGTAGGGCGAGACGGTGACCGCGTCCGAGAAGAGCGGCGAGTCCTTGTCGAGGTAGGTGGCGGCGTAGGCGCCCATCGTGGAGCCGATGTCGCCCCGCTTGGCGTCCATGAGCACGAGGGCCCCCGCCGCGCGGGCCTCCTCGACCGCCTTCTCCAGGACCGCGACGCCGCGCGAGCCGAAGCGCTCGAAGAAGGCCGACTGCGGCTTGAGCACGGCGACGCGGTCGGCCAGTGCCTCCACGACCGTGCGTGTGAAGCGCTCGAGGCCCGCGACGTCGTCGTTCAGGCCCCAGGAACCGAGCAAGGAGGCGTGCGGGTCGATGCCGACGCAGAGCGGCCCGCGGGTGTCCATGGCGTGGCGCAGACGCGCGCCGAAGGGTTCAGGGGTCATCGCGTGACCTTCCGTGTCTCGGCGCCGACGGCTTCGGCGAGGGTGGCGTACGGGGAGGCGGCCAGCCGGGCGGCCAGACCCTTGTGGATCGCGCGGGCGTAGAACGGGCCCTCGTAGATGAAGGCGCTGTAACCCTGGACGAGGGTGGCGCCGGCCAGGATGCGCTGCCAGGCGTCCTCGGCGTTCTCGATGCCCCCGACGCCCACCAGGGTGAGCCGGGTCCCCACGCGCGCGTACAGGCGGCTCAGGACCTCCAGGGAGCGCTCCTTGAGGGGTGCGCCGGAGAGCCCGCCGGTCTCCTGGACCAGGGAGGCGTCGGACCTCAGGCCCAGGCCGTCGCGGGCGATGGTGGTGTTGGTGGCGATGATGCCGTCCAGACCGAGCTCGACGGCCAGGTCGGCGACCGCGTCGACGTCCTCGTCGGCGAGGTCGGGGGCGATCTTGACCAGCAGCGGGACGCGCCGGTCGGTGACGGTGCGGTCGGCGGCCTCGCGCACGGCGGTGAGCAGCGGACGCAGCGCCTCGGTCGCCTGGAGGTTGCGCAGACCGGGCGTGTTGGGCGACGAGACGTTGACCACGAGGTAGTCGGCGTGGACGGCGAGCCGCTCGGTGGACTTCACGTAGTCGCCCACGGCCTCGGCCTCGGGGACGACCTTGGTCTTGCCGATGTTGACGCCGACGGTCGTGCGGAAGACGGGGGTGCGGGCGGCGAGGCGCTCCGCCACGGCCGCCGAGCCCTCGTTGTTGAAGCCCATGCGGTTGATCAGCGCGCGGTCCGCGACCAGGCGGAACAACCGCTTCCTCGGGTTTCCGGGCTGCGGCTCCCCGGTGACCGTGCCGATCTCGATGTGGTCGAAGCCGAGCATGGACATGCCGTCTATGGCGACGGCGTTCTTGTCGAAGCCGGCGGCGAGTCCGAAGGGGCCGTGCATCCGCAGTCCGAGGGCCTCGGTGCGCAGCTCCTCGTGGCGGGGGGCGAGCGCGGCGGCGACGAAGGTGCGCAGCACGGGGGTGCGGGCGGCGAGCCGGATCCACCGGAACGCCAGGTGGTGGGCCTGCTCCGGGTCCATCCGCTTGAAGACCAGCTGGAAGAAGAGTTTGTACATCACGGTGTCCTCATGAAGAGGGGGACACCGTTTCCGGTGTCCCCCTGCTGGGCCTGGCTGCTAGTCGCGGGCCGCGGTCAGATGTTCCGCGTGTTCCTGGAGGGAACGTACGCCGACACCGCCGTGGTTCAGCGCGTCGATGCCCTGCACGGCGGCGGCGAGCGCCTGGACCGTGGTGAGGCACGGCACGGACCGGGCGACGGCCGCGGTGCGGATCTCGTAGCCGTCGAGCCGGCCGCCCGTCCCGTACGGCGTGTTGACGATGAGGTCGACCTCGCCGTCGTGGATCAGCTGGACGATGGTCTTCTCGCCGTTCGGGCCCTCGCCCTCGGAGAGCTTGCGCACCACCGTGGCGTTGATGCCGTTGCGCTTGAGGACCTCGGCGGTGCCGGAGGTGGCCATCAGCTCGAAGCCATGGGCGACCAGCTCGCGCGCCGGGAAGATCATCGTGCGCTTGTCGCGGTTGGCGACCGAGATGAAGGCGCGTCCCTTGGTGGGCAGCGGTCCGTAGGCGCCGGCCTGCGACTTGGCGTACGCCGTGCCGAAGACGGAGTCGATGCCCATGACCTCACCGGTGGAGCGCATCTCCGGGCCGAGGACCGTGTCGACGCCGCGGCCCTGGATGTCGCGGAAGCGCGACCACGGCATGACGGCCTCCTTGACGGAGATCGGCGCGTCGAGCGGCAGGGTGCCGCCGTCGCCGTGCCTGGGCAGCAGCCCCTCCTCGCGCAGCTCCGCCACGGTCGCGCCCAGCGAGATGCGGGCGGCGGCCTTGGCGAGCGGCACCGCGGTCGCCTTCGAGGTGAAGGGGACGGTGCGCGAGGCACGCGGGTTGGCCTCGAGCACGTAGAGGATGTCGCCGGAGAGCGCGAACTGGATGTTGATCAGTCCGCGGACGCCGACGCCCTTGGCGATGCCCTCGGTGGAGGCCCGCAGCCGCTTGATGTCGTAGCCGCCGAGCGTGATCGGGGGCAGCGCGCAGGCGGAGTCGCCGGAGTGGATGCCGGCCTCCTCGATGTGCTCCATGACGCCGCCGAGGTAGAGCTCGGTGCCGTCGTAGAGCGCGTCGACGTCGATCTCGATCGCGTCGTCGAGGAAGCGGTCGACCAGGACCGGCCGGGTGGGGCTGATCTCGGTGGACTCCTCGATGTACGAGGAGAGGCGGGCCTCGTCGTAGACGATCTCCATGCCGCGGCCGCCGAGCACGTACGAGGGGCGCACGAGGACGGGGTAGCCGATCTCGTCGGCGATGGCCTTGGCCTCGGCGAAGGTGGTGGCGGTGCCGTGCTTCGGCGCCGGCAGTCCGGCCTCGGCGAGGACCCGGCCGAAGGCCCCGCGGTCCTCGGCGGCGTGGATCGCCTCGGGGGGCGTGCCCACGACGGGAACACCGTTGTCCTTGAGCGCCTGCGAGAGGCCGAGCGGGGTCTGGCCGCCGAGCTGGACGACGACACCGGCGATCGGGCCCGCCAGCGACTCGGCGTGCACGATCTCCAGGACGTCCTCGAGGGTGAGCGGCTCGAAGTAGAGCCGGTCGGAGGTGTCGTAGTCCGTGGAGACGGTCTCCGGGTTGCAGTTGACCATCACGGTCTCGTAGCCCGCGTCGTGCAGGGCGAACGAGGCGTGGACGCACGAGTAGTCGAACTCGATGCCCTGGCCGATGCGGTTCGGGCCGGAGCCGAGGATGATCACCGCGGGCTTGGTCCGGGGCGCGACCTCGGTCTCCTCGTCGTAGGAGGAGTAGAAGTACGGCGTCTTCGCGGCGAACTCGGCGGCGCAGGTGTCGACCGTCTTGTAGACCGGGCGGATGCCCAGGGCGTGGCGGACCTCGCGCACGACGTCCTCGCGCAGGCCGCGGATCTCCCCGATCTGGGCGTCGGAGAAGCCGTGCCGCTTGGCCTCGGCGATCAGCTCGGCGTCCAGGCGCTCGGCGGCGGCCAGCTCGTCGGCGATCTCCTTGATCAGGAAGAGCTGGTCGACGAACCAGGGGTCGATCTTCGTGGCGTCGAAGACCTCTTCCTGGGTGGCGCCGGCGCGGATCGCCTGCATCACGGTGTTGATGCGGCCGTCCGTGGGACGGACCGCCTCGGCGAGCAGCTCGGCCTTGTCGCCCGTCGGGCCGGTGAAGGCGAACTGCGAGCCCTTCTTCTCCAGGGAGCGCAGCGCCTTCTGCAGGGCCTCGGTGAAGTTGCGTCCGATCGCCATGGCCTCGCCCACCGACTTCATGGTGGTGGTGAGGGTGGAGTCGGCGGACGGGAACTTCTCGAAGGCGAAGCGGGGTGCCTTGACGACGACGTAGTCGAGGGTCGGCTCGAAGGAGGCGGGCGTCTTCTCGGTGATGTCGTTGGGGATCTCGTCCAGCGTGTAGCCGACGGCCAGCTTGGCGGCGATCTTGGCGATCGGGAAGCCGGTCGCCTTGGAGGCGAGCGCGGAGGACCGGGAGACGCGCGGGTTCATCTCGATGACGATGACCCGGCCGTCGCTGGGGTCGATGGCGAACTGGATGTTGCAGCCGCCGGTGTCGACGCCGACCTCGCGGATGATCGCGATGCCGACGTCGCGCAGCCGCTGGTACTCACGGTCGGTGAGCGTCATCGCCGGGGCGACCGTGATCGAGTCGCCGGTGTGGACGCCCATCGGGTCGAAGTTCTCGATGGAGCAGACGACCACCACGTTGTCGTTCTTGTCGCGCATCAGCTCCAGCTCGTACTCCTTCCAGCCGAGGATGGACTCCTCCAGGAGCACCTCGGTGGTCGGCGAGAGCGTGAGGCCCTGTCCGGCGATACGGCGCAGCTCCTCCTCGTCGTGGGCGAAGCCGGAGCCGGCGCCGCCCATGGTGAAGGAGGGGCGGACGACGACGGGGTAGCCGCCGAGGGTGTCGACGCCGGCGATGACGTCGTCCATGGTGTGGCAGATGACGGACCGGGCGGACTCGCCGTATCCGATCTTGGCCTTGACTGCCTCGACGACGCCCTTGAAGAGGTCGCGGTCCTCGCCCTTGTTGATCGCCTCGACGTTGGCGCCGATGAGCTCGACGCCGTACTTCTCCAGCACACCGTTGTCGTGCATGGAGATCGCGGTGTTGAGCGCGGTCTGGCCGCCCAGGGTCGGGAGCAGCGCGTCGGGGCGCTCCTTGGCGATGATCTTCTCGACGAACTCGGGGGTGATCGGCTCGACGTACGTGGCGTCGGCGATCTCCGGGTCGGTCATGATCGTCGCCGGGTTGGAGTTCACCAGGATGACGCGCAGGCCCTCGGCCTTGAGCACGCGGCAGGCCTGGGTGCCGGAGTAGTCGAACTCGGCTGCCTGCCCGATGACGATCGGACCGGAGCCGATGACCAGGACGGACTGGATATCGGAGCGCTTAGGCACGCTGGCCCTCCATCAGGGTGACGAAACGGTCGAAGAGGTACGCGGCGTCGTGCGGGCCCGCGGCTGCTTCGGGGTGGTACTGGACGCTGAAGGCCGGCTGGTCGAGCAGCTGCAGCCCTTCGACGACCTGGTCGTTCAGGCATACGTGGGAGACCTCGGCGCGGCCGAACTCCGTGTCGGAGACCCTGTCGAGCGGGGCGTCGACGGCGAAGCCGTGGTTGTGCGCGGTGACCTCGACCTTGCCGGTCGTGCGGTCCTGCACCGGCTGGTTGATGCCGCGGTGGCCGTACTTCAGCTTGTAGGTGCCGAAGCCGAGCGAGCGGCCCAGGATCTGGTTGCCGAAGCAGATGCCGAAGAGCGGGGTCTTCCGCTCCAGGACTCCGCGCATGACGGAGACCGGGTGGTCGGCGGTGGAGGGGTCGCCGGGGCCGTTGGAGAAGAACACGCCGTCGGGCTCGACCGCGTACACGTCCTCCAGGGTGGCGGTGGCGGGCAGGACGTGCACCTCGATGCCGCGCTCGGCCATGCGGTGCGGGGTCATGCCCTTGATGCCGAGGTCGATCGCCGCGACGGTGAACTTCTTGGTGCCGACCGCGGGGACGACGTACGTCTCCTTGGTGGCGACCTCGGCCGCGAGGTCGGCGCCCGTCATCTCGGGCGCCTGGCGGACCTTGGCGAGCAGTACGCCCTCGTCCTGGACGGCGTTGCCGGAGAAGATGCCGACGCGCATCGCGCCGCGCTCGCGCAGGTGGCGGGTGAGCGCGCGGGTGTCGATACCGCTGATGCCGACGACACCCTGGCTCGCGAGCTCCTCGTCCAGCGACCGACGGGAGCGCCAGTTGGAGGGAACCCGGGCGGGGTCGCGCACGACGTAGCCGGAGACCCAGATGCGCTTCGACTCGGGGTCCTCGTCGTTCACGCCGGTGTTGCCGACGTGCGGGGCCGTCATGACGACGACCTGGCGGTGGTACGAGGGGTCGGTCAGCGTTTCCTGGTAGCCGGTCATGCCGGTGGAGAACACCGCCTCGCCGAAGGTCTCCCCCACGGCCCCGTAGGCACGGCCGCGGAAGGAGCGGCCGTCCTCCAGGACGAGTACGGCGGGAGCTTTTCCGGCTCCCCGGGTGGAGATCGTCATCGTGCGGTGCCTTCCGTCGTGCTGGTGGTGGTGCTGGTGAGGTGGTCGCCGGACGTACCGGCGAGGTGGTTGACGGCGTCGACCCACGCCTGGTGCTCGGCCGCGTGGTCGGAGCGGAAGCCGGAGTCGATCAGCTGGTCGCCGTGCGCCCAGGTGATGACCAGCAGGCCGCCCTCGGGGAGGACCTTTCCGGCGAGCGCCTTGTCGAGCCTGGCCTCGCGCAGGGCGGCGGCCGGCACGAAGAAGTCGGCCGCGCCGGGGCGTACGACGTCGAGGCCCTGCTCGGTGAGGGTCAGCTCGGTCCGGCTGCGGGTGCCGAGACCGTGCGCCACGATCCGGTCGAGCCACTGCCCGGCGGTCGTCGAGGCGTGGTAGCGGCCGGTGAGGGTGAGCAGGGTCTCACCGTCGGCGAAGCCCTCCGGGGTGGTGGCCAGCTCGGGCAGGCCGGACTGCAGGCTTCCCCGCCACTTCCATCCCTGGCGCATCAGCCAGTAGACGAACGCGATGAATACGACCAGTCCGAGTACCCAGCTGATGCGGGCGGACCAGTCCGTCACCTCGGCCGACTTCTGCTCGGCGGCCATCCGGTAGAGCTGATAACTGGGGGTGAGTGTTGTCACGCGAGCTTCCCGTCGACGACCGTGGCACGGCCCCGCAGGAAGGTGTGGGTCACTCGGCCGGGCAGCTCGCGACCCTCGTAGGGAGTGTTGCGGCTGCGGGAGGCGAAGCCCGCGGGGTCCACGGCTCCACGGTATGACGGATCGACCAGGGTGAGGTTGGCGGGCTCACCCGCCGAGACGGGCCGGCCGTGTCCTTCGAGCCTGCCGATGGCCGCGGGGCGCAGTGACATCCGGTCGGCGACGCCCGCCCAGTCGAGGAGTCCGGTGTCCACCATCGTCTGCTGGACCACGGAGAGCGCGGTCTCCAGGCCCACCATGCCCATGGCGGCGGCGGCCCACTCGCAGTCCTTGTCCTCGTGCGGGTGCGGGGCGTGGTCGGTGGCCACGCAGTCGATGGTGCCGTCGGCGAGGGCCTCGCGCAGGGCCATGACGTCGGCCTCGGTGCGCAGCGGCGGGTTCACCTTGTAGACGGGGTTGTAGGTCCGTACGAGTTCGTCGGTGAGCAGCAGGTGGTGCGGGGTCACCTCGGCGGTGACGTCCCAGCCCTTGGACTTGGCCCAGCGGACGATCTCCACGGAGCCGGCGGTCGACAGGTGGCAGATGTGCACCCGGGAGCCGACGTGGGCGGCCAGGAGGACGTCGCGGGCGATGATCGACTCCTCGGCGACGGCGGGCCAGCCGCCGAGACCGAGCTCGGCGGAGACGACGCCCTCGTTCATCTGGGCGCCCTCGGTGAGGCGGGGTTCCTGGGCGTGCTGGGCCACGACGCCGTCGAAGGCCTTCACGTACTCCAGCGCGCGGCGCATGATCACGGCGTCGTCGACGCACTTGCCGTCGTCGGAGAAGACCTTCACCCCGGCGGCCGAGTCGTGCATGGCGCCGAGCTCGGCGAGCTGCTTGCCCTCCAGGCCGACGGTGACGGCTCCGACGGGCTGCACGTCGCAGTAGCCGGACTCCTTGCCGAGCCGCCAGACCTGCTCGACGACACCGGCGGTGTCGGCGACCGGGAAGGTGTTGGCCATGGCGTGGACGGCGGTGAAGCCGCCGACCGCGGCCGCCTTGGTGCCGGTGAGGACGGTCTCGGAGTCCTCGCGTCCCGGCTCACGCAGATGGGTGTGCAGGTCGACGAGGCCGGGCAGCAGGATCCGCCCGGCCGCCTCGATCACGGTGGCGCCCTCGGCGTCGAGTCCGGAGCCGGTGGCGGCGATGTTCTCGCCCTCGATGAGGACGTCCTGCGGCTCTCCGCCGAGGACCTTCGCGCCGCGGATAAGGATCTTGCTCATGGTTACTTGTTCTCCTCGGTACGGGCGGCGGCGGACGGCAGGGCGGTCTCGGAACCGCCCAGCAGCAGGTACAGGACGGCCATGCGGGTGGAGACGCCGTTCGCGACCTGTTCGACGGCGGTGCAGCGGTCGGAGTCGGCGACCTCGGCCGTGATCTCCATGCCGCGGACCATCGGGCCGGGGTGCATCACGATGGCGTGCTCGGGCATCCGCGCCATGCGCTCGCCGTCCAGGCCGTAGCGCCGGGAGTACTCGCGCTCGGTCGGGAAGTAGGCGGCGTTCATCCGCTCACGCTGCACACGGAGCATCATGACCGCGTCCGACTTCGGCAGCACGTCGTCGAGCCGGTAGCTGACGTCGCACGGCCACCGCTCGACGCCGACCGGCACGAGGGTGGGCGGCGCGACCAGGGTGACGTGCGCGCCGAGCGTGTGCAGCAGGTGGACGTTGCTGCGGGCCACGCGGCTGTGCAGGATGTCGCCGACGATCGTGATCCGCCGGCCGTCCAGGTCGCGGCCGATCCCCGCGTCGGGCCCGACCAGCCGGCGGCGCATGGTGAACGCGTCCAGCAGCGCCTGGGTGGGGTGCTCGTGCGTTCCGTCACCGGCGTTGACGACGGCGCTGTCGATCCATCCCGAGGTCGCGAGGCGGTACGGGGCGCCGGAGGCGCCGTGCCGGATGACGACGGCGTCGGCGCCCATGGCCTCCAGGGTCAGGGCGGTGTCCTTGAGGGACTCGCCCTTGGAGACGGAGGAGCCCTTCGCGGAGAAGTTGATGACGTCGGCGGAGAGGCGCTTGGCGGCGGCCTCGAAGGAGATCCGGGTACGGGTCGAGTCCTCGAAGAAGAGGTTGACGACCGTTCGTCCACGCAGGGTGGGGAGTTTCTTGATCGGCCGGTCCGCGACCCTGGCCATCTCCTCGGCGGTGTCGAGGATCAGGACGGCGTCGTCGCGGGTGAGGTCTGCGGCCGAGATGAGATGACGGGGGGTCCGGGGGTTGTCCCCGGGAGGGCGCAGCATCTGAGGGTCTCCGTGAAGGGTGGAGGGATCAGGCAGGCGGGCGTGCGGAAGCGGCCGTGCGGCCGGTGGGGCGCGCACGGGACGTGACTCGGCTACCGCTCGCCCGTCGGGGCGGTCTGCTTGACACCGAGCAGTACGGCGTCGCGGCCGTCCTCCTCGGCGAGCTGGACCCTGACCGTCTCCCGCAGCGACGTGGGGAGGTTCTTGCCGACGTAGTCGGCGCGGATCGGCAGTTCGCGGTGGCCGCGGTCGACGAGGACCGCGAGCTGTACGGCACGCGGACGGCCGATGTCGCCGAGCGCGTCGAGTGCGGCACGGATCGTGCGCCCGGAGAAGAGCACGTCGTCGACCAGGACGACGAGACGGTTCTCGATTCCCTCACCGGGGATCTCGGTGCGCGCCAGAGCGCGCGCGGGGCGCATCCGCAGGTCGTCGCGGTACATCGTGATGTCGAGTGACCCGACCGGCGTCTTCCGGCCGGTGATCTCCTCGAGCTTTTCGGCCAGTCGGCCCGCGAGGAAGACCCCTCGTGTCGGGATGCCGAGCAGCACCACGTCGTCGGCGCCCTTGGCGCGTTCGACGATCTCGTGGGCGATGCGGGTCAGTGCCCGGGCGATGTCGGGAGCCTCGAGAACGGGGCGTGCCGCATTGCCGGTGTGGTCATGCTGTGCGTCCATAAGAAACGGACCTCCTTCTCCGCCTCACTGGACGGACGTTAAAGGACGTCGAAATTGCGTCATCCACGTTACCAGGGCTTGCGTGAGGCCCTGACCCCACCCCCGGAAGGTGGCAGTCCGGACCTTTCGGCTTGACGCAGCCATGTAACGCTGCGTAACCTCACAGTGAGTTACCAGCCACGCGGTCCAGCCGCAGAATGTTCCAGCGTCCGGGGAGCCTTATGTCCAGCGAATACGCAAAGCAGCTCGGGGCCAAGCTCCGCGCCATCCGCACCCAGCAGGGTCTCTCCCTCCACGGCGTGGAGGAGAAGTCGCAGGGTCGCTGGAAGGCCGTCGTGGTCGGATCCTACGAGCGCGGGGACCGCGCCGTGACCGTGCAGCGCCTTGCCGAGCTGGCCGACTTCTACGGCGTCCCCGTGCAGGAGCTCCTGCCCGGCACGACCCCCGGCGGCGCCGCCGAGCCGCCGCCGAAGCTGGTCCTCGACCTGGAGCGCCTGGCCCACGTGCCGCCGGAGAAGGCCGGACCGCTGCAGCGTTACGCGGCGACGATCCAGAGCCAGCGCGGTGACTACAACGGCAAGGTGCTCTCGATCCGCCAGGACGACCTGCGCACGCTGGCCGTGATCTACGACCAGTCGCCGTCCGTGCTGACCGAGCAGCTGATCAGCTGGGGCGTGCTGGACGCCGACGCGCGTCGCGCGGTCGCGCACGACGAGGGCTGACCGGCTCCGCAGAAGACGTAACGCCGGGTCGGCGGGGCCTTCGGGCCCCGCCGACCCGGCGTTTTCGTGCCCCTGCCGGGCCCGTACCGGGTGCCGGGACGCCGAAGGGCCCACGGTCGCATCGACCGTGGGCCCTTCGTGCGGCGCGACGCCGCCGGGGATCACTGCTCCCGGCGGAGATTCGGCTTGAGGTCCTTGAACCGGGCCAGCAGGCCGTTCACGAAAGCCGGGGAGTCGTCGGTGGAGAACTCCTTGGCGAGCTGGACCGCCTCGTCGATCACCACGGCGTCCGGGGTGGAGTCCATCCAGACCAGCTCGTACGCGCCGAGCCTGAGGATGCTCCGGTCGACGACCGGCATGCGGTCGATCTCCCAGTCCACGGCGTAGGTGACGATGAGGTCGTCGATCCGGTCCGCGTACTGCGCGTACCCCTCGACCAGCTCCATCGTGAATTCGCCGACCGGCGGCTGGCGGTCGTCGGTCCGCGAGAGCCGTACCCAGTCCGCGAGGACCGTCTGCACGGACTCGCCGCGCTGGTCGGCCTCGAAGAGGATCTGGAAGGCGCGCTTGCGGGCCTTGTTCCGGGCAGCCACGGTTAGCTGTTCACCCGGCCGAGGTAGTCGCCCGAGCGGGTGTCGACCTTGATCTTCTCGCCGGTGGTGATGAAGAGCGGGACGCCGATCTCGTAGCCGGTCTCCAGGGTGGCGGGCTTGGTGCCACCGGTGGAGCGGTCGCCCTGGACACCCGGGTCGGTGTGCTGGATGGTCAGCTCGACCGCGGCGGGCAGCTCGACGTAGAGCACCTCGCCCTCGTGCTGGGCGACGGAGGCGGTGAAGCCCTCGATCAGGAAGTTGGCGGCGTCGCCGACGGACTTGCGGTCGACCATGAGCTGGTCGTACGTGTCCATGTCCATGAAGACGAAGTACTCGCCGTCCATGTACGAGAACTGCATGTCCCGGCGGTCGATGGTGGCCGTTTCGACCTTCACGCCGGCGTTGAACGTCTTGTCGACGACCTTGCCGGAGAGCACGTTCTTGAGCTTGGTGCGCACGAAGGCGGGGCCCTTGCCGGGCTTGACGTGCTGGAACTCGACGACGGACCAGAGCTGGCCTCCGTCGAGCTTGAGCACCAGGCCGTTCTTGAGGTCGTTCGTGGAAGCCACGGTTGCGGAATCTCCTGGACTGAAGCTGGTGGACGACAAAGGATGCGCGCCGGGGTCCCCGCGAGAGGTTCCCCCTAGAGCGCGAGCAGCTCCTTGGTCGTAATGGTGAGTAGCTCGGGTCCGCCGTCCGCCTCGGGGCGTACGACGAGCGTGTCATCGATCCGGACACCGCCCCGGCCCGGGAGGTGGACCCCCGGTTCGACGGTGACCGGCACGCAAGCGTCCAGTTTACCCATGGCTGTCGGTGCCAACTGCGGGTCCTCGTCGATTTCCAGTCCGACACCGTGCCCGGTGCTGGGCGGGAGGCCGTCCGAGTGGCCCGCGGAGTCCAGCAGATGCCTGGCCGCGCGGTCCACGTCACGGTAGGCGGCTCCGGGCACCAGGGCCTCCCGTCCGGCCTTCTGAGCGGCGAAAACAAGGTCGTAGAGCTCGATCTGCCAGTCGGCGGGACTGGTGCCGATGACGAAGGTCCGGCCGATCTCGCAGCGGTAGCCGCGGTAGTTCGCTCCCAGACCGACGGAAAGGAAATCGCCTTCCTCGACCCTGCGGTCGGTGGGCCGGTGACGGCCCTGCCCCGAGTGGGGGCCCGTGCCGACGGAGGTCGCGAAGGCCGGGCCGTCGGCACCGTGGTCCACCAGCCTGCGCTCCAGCTCCAGGGCGAGGTGGCGTTCGGTGCGCCCGACCAGGATGGATTCGAGGAGCTCGCCGAGGGCCTGGTCGGTGATCTCCGCGGCGATCCGCAGGCAGGCGATCTCCTCCTCGTCCTTCACCAGACGCAGCTGTTCGACGGTGCTGCCGAGGTCGCAGAGGCGCAGGCGTGGGGCCGCGGCGGCCATGGCACGGTGGCGGGCGACCGTCAGGTCGTGCTCCTCGACCGCGAGGGAGTCGGCGTGCAGGCCGCCGGCGAGGCCGGCCGCCGCGACGACCGGGTCGCCGTCGTCGTCCGGCAGGACGGTCAGCCTCAGCTGCTCGTCGGGGCGACCGTGGGGTGGGTCCCCGGCCGGTGCCCGTGGGCAGAGCAGGACGTCCTCGCCGGGGCCGAGCAGCAGCACGGCACCGGGCGGGGCCCCGCCCGCGAGATAGCGGACGTTGGCGGGGCGGGAGACCAGGGCGGCCGCGGATCCGGCGGCGGCGAACCGGTCCCGCAGCAGCCCGCGTCGGACGGCGTACACCTCTGACATGTGTCCGAGCGTACGAGCGCGGGCGGGGCCCCGCCCGGTCAGCGCACCCGACCGGGAAAGCGGGGGCCGCTACCAGGCGGGCGGACTGGCTATGGAGCGGGCGAGGACGTCGTCGAGGACCCGCGCGGTCGTCTCGACGTCGTAGGTGGAGTTGTCGATGATGGGCAGGCCGGAGCCGTACCAGCCGGCCATCCGGCCGTGGATACGGGCGACCTCCTCGTCGGAGAGCCTGCGGTTCCCGCTGCGGGCCGCGTTCCGCTCCAGGACGACCTCCAGACCGGGCAGGAGGACCACGGGCAGGAGCCCGGGGCCCACATGGCGTTTCCAGCCGCCGAGACCGACGACCGGCCGGTCGGGGAAGACCGCGTCGTCGAGGATGCAGGAGATGCCGTTGGCGAGGAAGTTACGGGCGGCGAAGCCGCAGGTACGCCGGGCCAGCCGGTACTGGGCCTCGGAGTGGTCGTTCCATCCGGCCTGGGGGTCCGCGAAGCCGGAGCAGACCCACTCGCGGACGTCGTCCAGGGACACGTGCGCGGTGGGGACGCGGCGGCGGCCCGCCCAGAGCTTGGCGACCGTGGTCTTGCCGGCTCCGGCGGGCCCGATGAGGAGCACGGCCAGGGTCGCGGCCCCGGTCCCGGGCTCCGCGGGAGGGGCGGGCAGCGGAACGGGGCCGCCGGGCGGCAGCTGGACGTGCCCGGTGGTCTCCCTTGAGGGAGGCACCGGGGCGTGCTGGGGCGCCGGCGGCTGATGGCCGGGCGCCGGGGGAGGAAGAGGCGGCCCCGGCGGGCCGGGATGGGCTGAGTGCTGTGCCTGCGTCGTCCACGGTCCGTTCCCGGAACCCTGGGGCGGCGGCAGCGGGGCCCCCACTGCGTGCTGCATCCGGTGCCACTCCGTCTCGTACAGGCATTTGGCGCTGATCGACGGCAACCGTACCTTCCCCGGCGGCCATGCGGTGAACGGGCGGGGAAGGTACGAAGTGCCCGGTGTCAGTCCGTCAGTTCGTCCGCGAGGGCCCTCAGGGCCAGCCGGTAGGATCCGATGCCGAACCCGGCCACGGTCCCGGTGGCCACCGGTGCGACCACCGAGGTGTGGCGGAATTCCTCCCGTGCGTACGGATTCGAGATGTGCACCTCGATCAGCGGGGCGGTGCGCTGGGCTGCCGCGTCGCGCATTCCGTACGAATAGTGCGTGAAGGCACCCGGGTTGAGAACGACCGGAATCGAACCGTCTGCCGCCTCGTGGAGCCAGCGGATCAGCTCGCCCTCGTCGTTGGTCTCGCGGACCTCGACGTCGAAGCCGAGCTCCTTGCCGAGGACCTGGCAGGCCTCGACGAGACCGGCGTAGGAGGTCGCACCGTAGACATCGGGCTCGCGGGAGCCGAGACGGCCAAGGTTCGGCCCGTTGAGCACGAGGACCCTGCGGGCCGTCACGCGGAGACCTCCCCGTAGGCGGCGAGCAGCACGGCCGGGTCGGGGCCCTCCAGGACGGTGGGCTTGCCGATGCCGTCCAGGACGATGAAGCGCAGCAGGTCGCCGCGGGACTTCTTGTCGACCTTCATGTTCTCCAGCAGCTTGGGCCACTGGTCACCGCGGTAGGTGAGCGGCAGCCCGACGGCCTCCAGGACGGCGCGGTGCCGGTCGGCGGTGGCGTCGTCGAGACGTCCGGCGAGCCGGCCCAGCTCCGCGGCGAACACCATGCCGACCGAGACGGCCGCGCCGTGGCGCCACTTGTAGCGCTCGTTCTTCTCGATGGCGTGGGCCAGTGTGTGCCCGTAGTTGAGGATCTCCCGGAGGCCGGACTCCTTGAGGTCGCTGGAGACGACGTCGGCCTTGACCCGGATGGAGCGCTCGATCAGCTCCGCGGTGTGCGGTCCGGCGGGCGTACGGGCGCCTTCCGGGTCGGCCTCGACGAGGTCGAGGATCACGGGATCGGCGATGAAACCGGCCTTGATGATCTCGGCCATGCCGGAGACGTAGTCGTGGACGGGCAGCGAGTCCAGGGCGGCGAGGTCGCAGAGCACCCCGGCCGGCGGGTGGAAGGCACCGACGAGGTTCTTGCCCTCGGCGGTGTTGATGCCGGTCTTGCCGCCGACCGCGGCGTCGACCATGGCGAGTACCGTCGTCGGAACGGCGATCCAGCGGACCCCGCGCAGCCAGGACGCGGCGACGAACCCGGCGACATCGGTGGTGGCGCCGCCGCCGACCCCGACGATGACGTCGGTGCGGGTGAAGCCGGTCTGGCCGAGTGCCTTCCAGCAGTAGGCGGCGACCTCGACGGTCTTGGCCTCCTCGGCGTTCGGCAGCTGGATCGCGATGGCCTCGTAGCCCTGGGACGCGAGGTCCTCGCGGACCGCCTCACCGGTCTCGGCGAGCGCCTCGGGGTGCAGGACGGCGACCCGCTTGGCCTGGTCGCCGATGAGGTTCGGCAGCTCGCCGAGTAGCTGGCGGCCGACGAGCACCTCGTACGGGTCGGTGCCTGCCGTGCCGGCGATCTGGATACGGGTGGTGCCCTGCTCGGTCATCGTGTGGTTCTCCTGGCCGGCCGGCACGGCCGCGGCCGTCCGTTCCGGCAGTCCTGTCGCGTCGAGGACCGCCTGGGCGACCTCTTCGGGGGTGTGTTCGTCGGTGGCCACGGTCACGCCGGCCACGTCCTCGTACAGATGGCGCCTGGCGTCCATGAGTTCACGCCACTGCCGCCGCGGGTTGACGGCGAGCAGGGGGCGGGCGGTGTTCAGCCCGACCCTCCTGACCGCCTCGTCGACGTCCATCGACAGGTAGACGACCCGGTGGCCGGCCAGGAGCCCGCGGGTCGTCCCGTCGAGCACGGCACCGCCGCCGAGCGCGAGAACGCCCGGATGCTCGGCGACCGCGTCCCGGACCGCCCGGCGCTCCAGGGAGCGGAACCGCTCCTCGCCCTCGTCGAAGAAGATCTCCGCGATCGACTTGCCGGCCGCGGCCACGACGTCCGCGTCGGTGTCGCGATACGTGGTCCCGAGCCGGTCGGCGAGCAGTTCGCCCACGGTCGACTTGCCGACCCCCATCGGGCCGACCAGGACGATCAGGGGGGCGCTCACCGGATCTGGAGGTGGGAGAGGTACGACTGCACGTTGCGGTGGGTCTCGGCCACGCTGTCGCCGCCGAACTTCTCCGCGACGGCGTCGGCCAGCACCAGGGCGACCATCGCCTCGGCGACGATCCCGGCGGCCGGGACGGCGCACACGTCGGAACGCTGGTGATGGGCCTTGGCCGCCTCGCCGGTCACGACGTCGACGGTGGCGAGCGCGCGGGGCACGGTGGCGATGGGCTTCATGGCGGCGCGGACCCGCAGCAGCTCACCGGTGGTCAGCCCGCCTTCGGTGCCGCCGGAGCGGCCGGAGGTGCGCCTGATGCCGTCCGGGGTGGCCACGATCTCGTCGTGCGCCTTGGAGCCGGGCACCCGGGCGAGGTCGAAGCCGTCGCCGACCTCGACACCCTTGATGGCCTGGATGCCCATCAGCGCGGCTGCGAGGCGGGCGTCGAGCCTGCGGTCCCAGTGGACGTGCGAGCCGAGGCCGACGGGGACGCCGTAGGCGAGCACCTCGACGACTCCCCCGAGGGTGTCGCCGTCCTTGTGGGCCTGGTCGATCTCCTCGACCATCGCCTTCGACGCCTCGGCGTCCAGGCAGCGCACGGGGTCGGCGTCGAGCCGCTCGACGTCGGAGGGCTTCGGGTAGACACCGTAGGGCGCCTTGGCCGCGGCCAGCTCGACGACGTGCGAGACGATCTCGATGCCCGCGGTCTCCTTGAGGTAGGAGCGGGCCACGGCGCCGAGGGCGACCCGGGCCGCGGTCTCCCGGGCGCTGGCGCGCTCCAGGACCGGGCGGGCCTCGTCGAAGCCGTACTTCTGCATGCCCGCCAGGTCGGCGTGGCCGGGGCGGGGGCGGGTCAGCGGGGCGTTGCGCGCCTGCTCGGCCAGTACGTCGGGGTCGACCGGGTCGGCCGACATCACCTGTTCCCACTTGGGCCACTCGGTGTTGCCCACCATGACGGCGACCGGAGATCCCATGGTGAGGCCGTGCCGGACACCGCCGAGGAAGGTGACCTCGTCCCTCTCGAACTTCATCCGGGCGCCGCGCCCGTAACCGAGCCGTCGCCGGGCGAGCGCGTCCGCCACCATCTCCGTGGTGACGGGAATACCGGCGGGAAGACCCTCCAGCGTCGCCACCAGTGCGGGGCCGTGCGACTCTCCGGCGGTCAGCCAGCGCAACCTGCTCAACGGTGCTCCTCATGCTCGCGCCTGTAACTGCAACGGCGCGACCGGGTGCGCGGCCCTGGCCCGCCGCCCTCGATCCTCCCACGATCAGGGACGATTCCCTGCCGCCGGTCCAGGGGGCGGACGCCGCGGTCCCGTCTCCCGGGGCCGGGAGTCGGGACCGGAGCCGGTGCGGATCGTCAGCCGCAGTTCGAGTAGGTGCTGGTGTGGTACCAGTCGCGGATGCTGGAGGCGCCGATCTCCTGGTAGTGCGCCCAGAAGCGGACGCACTTGCCCGGGGCGTTCAGATACACCGGACCCGCGTAGTATTTGTAGTCGTCGTCGTCCTTCTTCATCGAGCCGCCCTCGGCCTGGATCCCCGCGCCGAGCCCGGTGGCGGTGCCGTAGTAGGCACCCGCGTTCTCGTGCTTGACCGTGACCACGCAGTTGTTGCCGGTGGACGAGCTGTAGAGCAGGAACACCGTGACGTTCTGTCCCAGGCCCAGCGAATACTGCCGCTGCACGTAGTAGCTCGACCCGCAGGCCGAAACAGCCTTCTGGGCGGGCGTGGACGCACTGGCGACCCCGGTCCCGGTCACGAGCAGTGCGAACGCTGCGGCAGCTATCGCGGCGGCTCTGGCAATCGGTCTGCGCATGGAACCCTCCCCGGCGGCACGCTCGTGCCGCCTCCGCCGAGGAGCGTAGTGAAAGTGCGCACCGGCGTGGCGGGAGCAGATCGATCAGGCCATCAACTGGCGAGAATCAGTGAGTCCGCGCCGCGAGCGCCGCCTCGCCCGCCGCGCGCATGACGGCGAGAGGTGCGTCCAGGCCCGTCATCTGCTCCACCTGAAGGACCGCCTGGTGCACCAGGAGATCGAGGCCTCCCACGACACCCGCTCCGGTCGCCCCCCAGCGCGAGGCCAGCGCGGTCGGCCAGGGATCGTAAAGGACGTCGAAGAGCGTGCCCGGCGCCGACGGGACGGCGCCGGCGAGGGCGTCCGTGGTGCCGGCCGGGGTGGTGGCGATCACCAGGGGCGCACGCAGGGCCTCATCGGCCTCGGCCCAGTCCGCGACCCTGACGTCGACGCCGAGCCGTCGGCCCCAGCCGCGCATCTCGTCGGCCCGGGCCTCGCTGCGCACGTAGGCCGTGACCGGCCCGGTGCAGATCTCCGCGAGAGCCGCCAGCGCGGAGGACGCCGTCGCCCCTGCGCCGAGGACAGCCGCCGTCCCGACCTTCTCCACGCCTCGTTCGCGCAGGGCGGCGACCATTCCGGGGATGTCCGTGTTGTCGCCGAGCCGCCGGCCGTCCTCGGTGAGGACCACCGTGTTGACGGCCTCGACGGACGCGGCGGTGTCGCTGATCCCGTCCAGCATCGGCATGATCGCCCGCTTGAGCGGCATCGTCAGGGAGAGCCCGGCCCAGGTGGAGTCCAGACCCTCGACGAAGCCGGGGAGTCCTGCCTCGTCCACCTCGAAGCGGTCGTACGACCAGTGGTCGAGGCCGAGCTCCGTGTAGGCGGCCCGGTGGAGGACCGGGGAGAGGGAATGCGCGATGGGCGAGCCGAGGACGGCGGCCCGACGGGTGACGCTCACTGGTTGGCCTGGTTCTCTTGGTACTTCTCGCGGTTGCGCTCGTGCTCCGCGTTGGTCACCGCGAACAGCGTCTTGTCCTCGGTCACGGAGACGAAGTAATACCAAGGGCCATCTGCGGGACTGATCGCCGAGTGCAGGGCATCCGCGCCCGGGTTGGAAATAGGGCCGAGCGGAAGTCCCTTGATCCTGTACGTGTTGTACGGATCGTCGATCTCCCTCAACGCATCGACGGCACCCACGTCCAGCGTGCTCTCGGCGCGGATGTAGTTGATCGTCGAGTCGAATTCCAGTCGGCCGACGGTTTCCAGGTTGTCCGGCTTGAGGCGGTTGTACACCACCCTCGAAACCTTGTCGAAGTCGTGCTTGTACTTGCCCTCCTTCTGGACAAGGCTCGCGACGGTGATGACGTCGAGCGGCGAATCCAGATTGAGCTTCTTCGCGTTCTGTTCGAGGTCGAGCTTCCCGTATTCCTTGTTGGCCCTGGTGACCATCTTCTTCAGCACGTCCTCGGGCTTCGAACCCTTGGGAACGGCATACGCTGCGGGGAAAAGGAAACCCTCAAGCGGGTCCTTCACCTTCGGGTCGTCATCCGCCCAATCGGGCAGCCCGAGGCTCTCGGCCTTCGCCTTCGCGACACCTGCCGTGGTGCCCGCCTTCAAGCCGAGCCTCTTGTCGATTTTCGCGTAGATCTCGGTCGAGATCGAACCCTCCGGGAAGACCAGAGCATTTTGACTCTTCGGGTTCAGCATCAATTCGATGGCGCTGTCGGCAGACATCTCCTTCTTCAGGAGGTAGACGCCGGCTTGCAGGGATCCCCCCTTGGGGTTCCCGTTCTGCGCGGAGACGAAGGCATCGACGGACTTGACGACGCCCGCCTTCTTCAGAATGCTCGCGATCTCGTTGCCCAGGGCGCCGTCCGGGATCTCCACCTCGACCGATCCCGTGCCGCTGCCTTCGTAGTCGGGTGCCGCGCCGAACTGGTTCTGGTAGTACGAGTAGCCCACGTAGCCCACCCCGCCGAGCCCTCCGACGAGGACCACGGCCACGCCCAGGCAGGCGCAGCCATTGCGGCTCTTCTTCTTGCCCTTGCCTCGGCGCTCGCCACCGCCCCTGCGGGACTCGCGCGGGTCGTCGTCGTGGTCGTCCTCGTCGCGCTCGGCGTCTTCCCGGGAGCGGGAACGGGAGTCACGGGTGTCGGCCGGCTCGTCGGCACCGGTGAAGAAAGGATGCGTCTCCTCCTGCGGCACCTCCGGGTCCCAGTCCGGGTTCTTCTGCTGCGCGGGCTCCTCGCGGCGCCCCGGGGGCTGCGGCGGCGGATAGGCCTCGGGGGTTGCGTAGTGGTCACCCTGGTCGCCGTAGCCGCCGGGGGTGTTGCCGTACTCGGGCTGATGCTGGGCCCCGTACGGCATGGCCGCCTGCTGGCCCGTGTCCCAGCCGCCGTCGTAGTGCGGCTGCTGCGGCTGGGCGTAAGGATCCTGCGGGGACCCGTACTGCTGAGGCTGGTGCTGGTGCTGCTGCGCGTACGGGTCGTGCTGCTGCGGCTGCTGGTGCTGCTGCTGGGCGTACGGGTCCTGCTGCTGCGGCTGCTGCGCGTACGGGTCCTGCTGGTAGCCCTGCTGGGCGTACGGGTCCTGCGCGTAGGGCTGCTGCCGGCCGTCGTGCTGGCCCTGGCCGGACTGCTGGCCTTCGTACTGGCCCTGGCCCTGGCCGTGGGCGGCCTGGTGGCCCCATCCCTGGTCCCCGTACAAGGGGTCCTCCGGATGCCACGGTTCGGAGCCGGGGCCCCGGCCATACTCAGTCATCGATCCCCTTGAGCCGCGAGACGACGCTCCGTCTCTTCGCTTTGCTGTGCGGTGCCTGTTCGAACACCGCCGCATCGCGCGGAACGTTACCGTATCGCGATCAGACAACCACTTCGACGCCCTCGCCCGGAGCGCTGCCTGACGCCCGTTCGGACTCCAGAGCGTTCTGAAGGATCACCACAGCGGCAGCCTGATCGATGACAGACCGGCCCTTCTTGGACTTCACGCCCGAAGCGCGCAGCCCTTGAGTGGCCGTCACTGTGGTCATCCTCTCGTCCAGGAGACGTACAGGAATCGGTGCGACGGCACGGGCGAACACCTGGGCGAACGCGCGGACCTTCGCGGCCGCCGGGCCCTCCCCGCCCCCGAGGGAGCGGGGCAGCCCGACGATGACCTCGATCGGCTCGTACTCCTCGACGATCTGGCCGAGCCGCCGGTGGGCGGCCGGGACGTCGCGTCCCGGCACGGTCTCCACCGGCGTGGCGAGGATCCCGTCGGGGTCGCACGAGGCGACCCCGATCCGGGCATCGCCGACATCGATCGCGAGTCGGCGTCCTCGGCGCATCTGCGACATGACCGGCGTCACGCCGTCTCGGTGACGAGGCGTTCGACAGCGGCGACGGCGTCACCGATGGCGTCCGGGTTCTGCCCGCCGCCCTGGGCGACGTCCGGCTTGCCGCCGCCACCGCCACCGAGGGTCTTGGCGGCGGTGCGGACCAGGTCACCGGCCTTGAGGCCACGCTCGCGGGCCGCCTCGTTGGTGGCGATGACCGTCAGCGGGCGGCCGTTGGCCGTGGTGAACAGGGCCACGACGGCCGGCCGGCCACCCTGGATGCGTCCGCGCACGTCGAGGACCAGCTTGCGCAGGTCGTCGGCCGTGGTGCCGTCCGGCACCTGCCCGGTCACGAGGGCGACGCCGCGTACGTCCTTGGCCGACTCCACGAGCCCGGCGGCGGCGGCGAGCACCTTCTCCGCGCGGAACTTCTCGATCTCCTTCTCGGCGTCCTTCAGCTTGCCGAGCATGCCGGAGATCTTCTCGGGGAGCTCCTCGGGACGGCCCTTGAGCAGCTCCTGGAGCTGGGCGACGACCGTGTGCTCCTTGGCGAGGAAGTTGTACGCGTCCACGCCGACCAGGGCCTCGATGCGTCGCACACCGGAGCCGATGGAGGACTCGCCGAGCAGCTTCACCAGGCCCAGCTGGGCGGTGTTGCCGACGTGCGTGCCGCCGCACAGCTCCTTGGAGAAGTCGCCGATGGTGACGACGCGGACCCGCTCGCCGTACTTCTCGCCGAACTCCGCGATGGCGCCCTGCTTCTTGGCGTCGTCGATGGACATGACTTCGGCCTGGACGTCGAGTTCCCGCGAGAGGACCTCGTTGATCTTCTGCTCGACGTCGGTGAGGACCGTGCCGGGCACGGCGGCGGGCGAACCGAAGTCGAACCGGAACCGGCCCGGCGAGTTCTCCGAACCGGCCTGGGCGGCCGTCGGGCCGAGGGCGTCGCGCAGCGCCTGGTGCGTGAGGTGCGTGGCGCTGTGGGCGCGGGCGATGGCACGACGACGGGTGTTGTCGATGGCGGCGTAGGCGGAGGCGCCGACCGTCACCTCGCCGACCTGGACCGAACCCTTGTGCACGGAGACGCCCGGTACCGGCTGCTGCACGTCCCGGACCTGGATGACGGCACCGCTGTCGAGCTTGATCCGGCCCTGGTCGGCGAGCTGTCCACCGCCCTCGGCGTAGAACGGGGTGCGGTCGAGGACGACCTCGACCTCGTCGCCCTCCGTGGCGGCGGGCGAGGGCACGCCGTCGACGAGCAGACCGACGATCTTCGACTCGCCCTCGATGCTGGCGTAGCCGGTGAACTCCGTGACTCCCGAACGGTCGGCGACCTCACGGTAGGCGGACAGGTCGGCGTGACCGGTCTTCTTCGCCTTGGCGTCGGCCTTGGCGCGCTCGCGCTGCTCCTTCATCAGGCGGCGGAAGCCGTCCTCGTCGACCGAGAGGCCCTGTTCGGCGGCCATCTCGAGCGTGAGGTCGATCGGGAAGCCCCAGGTGTCGTGCAGCAGGAACGCCTTGTCGCCGGCCAGGACCTTGCCGCCGGCGGCCTTGGTCTCGGTGACGGCGGTGTCGAGGATGTTCGTGCCGCCCTTGAGGGCCTTGAGGAAGGCGGCCTCCTCGGCCAGGGCGACGGTCTCGATGCGCTTGCGGTCGGTGATCAGCTCCGGGTACTGCTGCCCCATGGTGTCGACGACGACGTCGACGAGCTCACGGACGACCGGGCCGGTGGCGCCCATCAGCCGCATGTTGCGGATGGCGCGGCGCATGATGCGGCGCAGGACGTAGCCGCGGCCCTCGTTGCCGGGGGTGACGCCGTCACCGATGAGCATCACAGAGGTGCGTACGTGGTCGGCGACGACGCGCAGCGAGACGTCGGAACCCTGGTCGGCGCCGTAGCGCACACCGGTGAGCTCGGTGGCCTTGTCCATGACGACGCGCAGGGTGTCGGTCTCGTACATGTTCTGCACGCCCTGCAGGATCATGGCGAGCCGCTCGAGGCCGAGCCCCGTGTCGATGTTCTGCGACGGCAGGTCACCGAGGATCGGGAAGTCCTCCTTGCCGTCGCCGGCGCCCCGCTCGTACTGCATGAAGACGAGGTTCCAGATCTCCACGTAGCGCTCGTCGTTGACCGCCGGACCACCCTCGACGCCGAACTCGGGGCCGCGGTCGTAGTTGATCTCGGAGCAGGGGCCGCAGGGCCCGGGGACGCCCATGGACCAGAAGTTGTCCTTCTTGCCCAGGCGCTGGATCCGCTCGGCGGGGACACCGATCTTCTCGCGCCAGATCTGCTCGGCCTCGTCGTCGTCCAGGTAGACCGTGATCCACAGGCGCTCGGGGTCGAGGCCGAAGCCGCCCTCCTCCACGGAGTTCGTGAGCGCCGCCCAGGCGAACTCGATGGCGCCTTCCTTGAAGTAGTCGCCGAAGGAGAAGTTGCCGCACATCTGGAAGAACGTGCCGTGCCGGGTGGTCTTGCCGACCTCTTCGATGTCCGGCGTGCGGACGCACTTCTGCACGCTGGTGACGCGCGGGGCGGGCGGCTTGACCTCGCCGAGGAAGTACGGCTTGAAGGGGACCATGCCCGCGGGGACCAGCAGCAGAGTCGGGTCGTCCGCGATGAGCGACGCCGAAGGCACGACGGTGTGACCGCGCTCCTCGAAGAAGCTCAGCCAGCGGCGACGAATTTCAGCCGACTCCATCAGTGGTCCTCATTCCGGTTGTTCGAGTTGTAGGGGAGTGTGCGGTGGGCGACGAGTCCGGGGTCGGCAGGAGCTTCGATACCGAGAGCCCCGCCCAGTTCGGCTTCGCGCCTGACCATGCCCTCACGCACGTCGAGAGCGAAGTCCTTGAGCTTGTGGCCCGCCTCGATCGCCTTGTCGGCGGCCTGCGCCGCGAGGCTCTCGGGGGTCAGCTGCCGGATCTTGCGGTTGACCTTGGTGGTGGCCCAGACGCCGGCGGCTGCGCCGGCGGTGAACCAGAACGTACGGCGGAACATCGCTGGGTCAGTCCTTCTGTCCGCGGGAGCTTCGGCCGTTCCGCTTCCTGACGCGGGCCAACGGCACGGTACGGCCGACGATCACGGCGCGGGCGGGCTCCGGGGCGGGCGTGGCACGGCGGCCGATCGCCTGCCGCACGCCGTAGCCGAACGCCGCGACCTTCACCAGCGGGCCGCCGAACGTCGACGCGACGGTGGTGGAGAGCGCCGAGGCGTTGGAGGTGACCTCCTGGACGTCACTGGCGATGGCGTCGACCTTGTCCAGCTGTGTCTGCGCGGAACGCAGCGTGGCGGAGGCGTCGGCGAGCAGCGGGACAGCCTGCTCCGTCACGTCCGCCACCAGCGCGGTGGTCGCCCTGAGCGTCTGCGCCAGCCTCACGAGTACCACCGCGAGGAAGGAAACCAGGATCGCCCAGAAGACAGCCACCAGGATGCCGGCCACCTCTCCACCGGACACAGTGCACCGCTCTCTGCTCGTCGCCCGCATCGGCGGGGACCCTCTCCCCGCCGGTGTCTGCCTGCCGCCGGCCGGCCGGCGCTTCCTGCCACCTCTGCCGATCGTCGTCCCCCCGAGCCTATCGCGCCGGGCGTCGCACGCCGTACCGCATTAGGGGAGGGCGGCCACGGTCCGCGGAAGCGGGGAGATTGTACGGAGAGCTCGCGTGCCAGTACTCTGCGTGTTTCATGCGACGCCCTCAGCTCCCCTGCCCCACGCCCGACGGTACGGAGCCCGCCCCCGTACGCGGCAATCTCCCGGCGGAGCTGAACACCTTCGTGGGACGTGACGCGGAACTGGCCGAACTCGAGTCGCTGCTGGACGAGTCCAGACTCGTCACCGTGGTGGGGGTGGCCGGTGTCGGCAAGAGCCGTGTCACCGCCCGGGCAGCCGCTCTGATGGAGAAACGGTACTGCGACGGCGTATGGATCGCCGAGCTGTCCGACGTCCACGACCCAGGGCTTCTCGTGCACGCCCTGGTCGACGCACTGGGGCTCACCGACCACACCAGCAGGTCACCTCGCGCGGTGCTGGCCGAGCACTGTGCGGAGCGCCGGCTCCTGCTCGTCATCGACGGGTTCGAGCATCTCGCCGGCCCGTGCGCGTCACTCGTGCGGGAACTGCTGCGCCGGGCGCCCGGCCTCCGGGTGCTGGCGGCCGGCCGCAGGCCCCTGCGGGTGGACGGCGAAGTCGCCTTCCCGCTGATGCCGATGACGGACGACGACGCCCTGGAACTCTTCGTCCGGCGCGCGTCCGCGGTGCGCCCGGGCTTCCGGCCTTCCGACGGGGAACGAGAGACGGCGCGGGAAGTCTGCCGTCGCCTCGACGGCATCCCGCTCGCCCTGGAGCTCGCCGCCGGACGGCTGCGGGCTCTGACGACGGAGCAGGTCCTGCACCGCCTCGACGACCGTTTCCGGCTCTTGACCGGTGGCAGCCCCAGCGCACTCCCCCGGCACCAGACGCTCCGTACGGCCATCGGCTGGAGCCATGAGCTGTGCGCTCCGGAGCAGCGGCTGCTGTGGGCGCGGCTCTCGGTGTTCGCCGGGCAGTTCGACCTCGAGGCCGTCGAGTACATCTGCAGCGGTCCGGGCCTGCCCGCCGACTCCGTGCTCGACGTGCTCGACGAACTGCTGACGCAGTCCGTGGTGATGCGCGAGGACTCGGCCGCCGGCAGCCGCTACCGGCTGCTGGACACGGTGCGGGAGTACGGCGCCGAGTGGCTGGGGGCGACCGGGGACGCCGATCGGCTGCGCCGCAGGCACCGTGACTGGTACCTGGGCCTCGCGACGTGGTGCGAACTCGACTGGTTCGGCCCCAGGCAGGCGGAGGCCGCGGCGCGGATCGACAGTGAACTGCCCAATCTCCGCAGAGCGATGGAGTGCTCGATGGAGAACCCGGAGGAGGTCCATCTCGCGCAGTACCTGGCGGGCACCCTGTGGTTCTACTGGGCGGGCTGCGGACGTCTCGCCGAGGGCCGTCACTGGCTGGACCACGTCCTGGAGGAGGAGTCCCCCTACGACCACTCGCGGCTGAAGGCCCTGTGGGTCCTGGGATACGTCGCGGTGCTGCAGGGGGACCCGGTGGGAGCGGTGTCGGCCCTGCAGGAGTGCCGCGAGGAGGGAGAACGCTCGGGGGACGCCACCGCCGTGGCCTACGCCGTGCACCGCACGGGCTGCCTCTCGATCGTCACGGACGACCCTGCCCGGGCCGAGGACCTGCTGCGCGAGGCGCTGGGGCGCTACCGGGAGATCGGCGAGCTGAACAGCAACGTACTGATGGCGCAGGTCGAACTGGGCATGGCCGTGGCCTTCCGCGGCGACCTGGAAGCGGCCACGGTGATCTGCGACGAGGTCCGGGAGATCTGCGAGGACCACGGTGAGCGGTGGACCCTGGCCTACGCGCTGTACGTCCTGGGCTACGCGGCCCTGCGGGCGGGGCTGGGCGGACGGGCGCGCCGGATGCTCGCGGAGTCGCTGTCCATCACGCACGCCTTCCACGACCTGCTGGGCACGGTCCTGTCCCTGGAACTGCTGGCCCTCGTCACCGCGACGGAGGGCGACGCCGCAGAGGCCGCGGTGCTGCAGGGGGCGGCCGACCGGATCTGGCCCTCGGTGGGCCTGCCGCTGTTCGGCTCCGCCCACTACGGCAGACCGCGGGCGGAGTGCGAGGAACGGGCCAGAGCGCAGCTCGGCGACGCCCGGTACGACGGGGAGCGGCAGTCGGGCCGCCGGCTGGACACACAGGCCGCGGTGGCACGGGCGCTCCGGGCCGGGGCCGCCAGAACCGGATCATCCGGGACCGGGGCGGCCGGGGAAACGCGAAGGCCCGCCGCCTCCCGTACACCAGGGAGGGGCGGGCCCGAGCTCGGCTGAGAGCTACACCTGCGTCAGCGGGCGTAGTACTCGACGACGAGCTGCTCGTCGCAGATGACCGGGATTTCCTTGCGGTTCGGGTCACGGTCCAGGCGGAAGGCCAGGGCCTTCAGGTTCACCTGGAGGTAGCGCGGGGTCTCGCCGTCGGTGTCGTAACCACCCTCACGGGCCACCTGGAAGGGGACCTTGGAGCGGCTGCGCTCGCGGACCTGCACGACGTCGTCGGGGCGCACGCGGAAGGACGGCTTGTCGACCTTGCCACCGTTGACCTCGATGTGGCCGTGGACGACCATCTGGCGGGCCTGGTAGATGGTGCGGGCGATGCCCGAACGCAGGACCAGGGCGTCGAGACGGCGCTCGAGCTCGACGACCAGCGCCTCGCCCGTCTTGCCCTCGGCCTTACGGGCGCGGTCGTAGGCGCGCGCCATCTGGCGCTCGCTGATGTCGTACTGCGCACGCAGACGCTGCTTCTCGAGCAGACGGACCTTGTAGTCCGAGTTCTGCTTGCGGCCACGGCCGTGCTCGCCCGGCGGGTAGGGGCGGGCTTCGAAGTACTTGACAGCCTTCGGCGTCAGGGCGATGCCGAGGGCACGCGACTTCTTGACCTTGGGACGCGACTGGTTAGGCACGTTCTCCAGACCTCCGTTGTAGGTTAGGTTAGGCTTACCTTACTCAAGGAGATCGCATGTCTCGCCCTGGGAACACCACACACGTCACGGACAGCACAGACAGCGACGGCACACACAAAGGTGCCGTAACGACGGAAGGCCGATCTGATCGTGGTCAGCCGCGTCCCAGCGGGCTTGAAAACACTCGGATGCCGTCAGCAGCCGAGCGCACACGAACTCTCGTACAGAGTACCTGCTCCGCGGTGCTGCTCGTACCCGGGCTGTCGGTCATCCACCCGGACCAGCTGATGCCCGACAGCAGGAGCATCGGTCCCGAGGGGGACCTGTTCCTCGGCTTCCCCTCCGGTTCCCCGGTCGTACGGGCCGCGACGCGCGCCCAGGGCGACGAGCTGACCGCTGTGCTGGAGATCACCGACGTCGCTCCGGTCTCCGTCCCCCACCGCATCCGCGGACGCGCCAGGGTCGCCGGCTGGCTCACCGCCGTGCCGGGGCTCGCACAGCCCGGCCGGACGATGCTCCGGCTGGAGACCGGGGAGGCGTCGGTGGACGACCTGTGGGGCTTCGAGGAGGTGGAGCCGGAGGACTTCCGGGACGCCGTCGCCGACCCGCTGGTCGCGCACGAGGCCGAGCTGCTCCAGCATCTGCACGCCGCGCACCGCGAGCAGATGGCCTCCTTGTCCGCCTTGCTGGGCGACCGGGGCGAGTGCGGCTGCGCCGAGCACCGGCTCGACGCCGTCCCGGTCTCCGTCGACCGGTTCGGCCTGCGGGTGCGGTTCGTCGAGGACGGCGACGCCTGCTTCGACGCCCGGTTCGAATTCCCCGATCCCGTACGGGACATCGGCGAGCTCCGCCGGGCGATGCACATCCTCTTCGAGGCGGCGGCCTGCTGAGCGGCCGCCGTCACGAGGCCGCGGGACCGCTCGGCTCCCCGCGGCCCAGCCGCTCACGGACCCGCTCCGCCACGTCGGCGTAGCGCGCCTCCGCGCCGTACCGGGTGGGTTCGTAGTAGCGCCTGCCGCGGACGGCGTCCGGGGCGTACTCCTGGGCGGCGATCCCGCCCGGGACGTCGTGCGGGTAGACGTACCCCTGGGCGTGGCCGAGCTTGGCGGCGCCCTTGTAGTGGCCGTCGCGCAGGTGGGCCGGGACCGGGCCCGCCAGTCCCCGGCGCACGTCCTCCTGCGCGGCGGAGATCGCCAGCGTCGCCGCGTTCGACTTGGGGGCGAGCGCCAGCGCGATCGTGGCATGGCTGAGGGTGAGCGCCGCCTCGGGGAAGCCGATCATCGCGACCGCCTGGGCCGCCGCCACCGCTGTGGGCAGCGCCGTAGGGTCGGCGAGCCCGATGTCCTCGCTGGCGGAGATCATCAGCCGCCTCGCGATGAAGCGCGGGTCCTCCCCCGCCTCGATCATCCGGGCCAGGTAGTGGAGTGCGGCGTCCACGTCGGATCCGCGGATCGACTTGATCAGGGCGCTCGCCACGTCGTAGTGCTGGTCGCCGTCACGGTCGTACTTCACGGCGGCGCGGTCGACGGTCTCCTCGAGCGTCTCCAGCGTGATCTCGTCCTCGTGCTTGGAGAGTGCCGCCCCCGCGGCGGCCTCGAGCGCGGTCAGCACCCGCCGGGCGTCTCCCCCCGCGATCCGCAGCAGGTGCGCCTCGGCGTCCTCGGGAAGGGTGACGGCTCCGGCCAGCCCCCGCTCGTCGGTCACGGCCCGGCGCAGCAGGGCCCGCAGGTCGTCGTCGCCGAGGGGCTCCAGCGTGAGCAGCAGGGAGCGCGACAGCAGGGGGGAGATGATCGAGAAGTACGGATTCTCCGTGGTGGCCGCGATGAGCGTGACCCAGCGGTTCTCCACGGCCGGCAGCAGCGAGTCCTGCTGGGCCTTGGAGAACCGGTGGATCTCGTCGAGGAAGAGGACGGTCTCCTTGCCGAAGCCGCCGGTGGCGCGGCGCGCGCCCTCGATGACCGCCCGGACCTCCTTGACGCCCGCGGTGATCGCGGAGAGCTCCACGAAGCGCTTGTTGGTGGCCTTGCTGACCACGTACGCGAGGGTCGTCTTCCCGGTGCCGGGCGGGCCCCAGAGGATCACCGACGACGGTCCGGCGGGTCCTCCGCCGCCCTCACCGACGAGGCGGCGGAGCGGGGAGCCCGGCTTGAGCAGATGCTGCTGGCCGACGACCTCGTCCAGGGTGCGGGGACGCATCCGGACAGCGAGGGGGCTGCTGGACGGGTCCTTCTCCTGGCGGTCTTCGGCTGCTGCGGTAAAGAGGTCGGGCTCCACGCGGGAAAGCCTATGTCACCCCACCGACAGGACCGCCTTGGGCGTCAGCTGGTCCAGAAGTCCCACCAGCGGGTCAGGATCAGCATGCCGATGATCCCGATCCAGAGCACCGGCGGCACCCAGTGGAACTCGGTGAGCGCGTTCCGCAGCCAGGCGGGTGCGGGCAGGATGCCGTGCCTGACGTTGTGCGTGGTGACGTAGCAGAACATGAAGATCGTGGCGACCCAGGCCAGGCAGCACCACAGGCACAGCGAGTTGATGTTGTACAGCGACTGGTACTGCAGCCAGGTGCAGAAGCCGACGCCGAACAGGGTGCCCGCGTTGAGGCCCAGCCAGTACCAGGCGCGGAAGCGGGCACCGGCGAGGAGCGCCATGCCGATGCCGATGACCACCGAGTAGGTGGCGATGCCGAGCATCGGGTTGGGGAAGCCGAAGGCGGACGCCTGCTCGCTCTTCATGATGTTGCCGCACGCGACCACCGGGTTCAGGCTGCAGCCCGGGGTGAAGCTCGGGTCCTCGAGCAGCTTGAACTTGTCGATCGTGATCACCCAGGCGGCGAGCAGCCCGGCCGCTCCCGTGATCACCAGCAGCAGGGCGAGCGCGCGACTGCCGCCGAAGGTCTTCGCGCCGTTGTCCTCTTCCTGCCGCGAGGAGGAGTGGTCTACCGCTGCCATCGTCATATCGCCGTTCCATCACTGAGTAGCCAGCCGGGCATCGTCATTGTGCCGCACCACCGTCACGGCCATCCGTTCGATGCGCATAAAGGTGTTCCCGGCAGGGGTCCTCGGCCCGGTGCTCCGCCAGGCCCGCGCCACCGGCCCGGGCGCGCGGCCGGCCCGCGCGGACCGGGCGGGCGCCCTGACCGCCCGCGGCCGGTGCGGCGGCCCCGACCTGCGGCTCGCGTCCCCCGGCGGGGCCCGTGGGTCCCTCGTGAGCGCTGGGACGCGGGGGGACGGACCCCACCGCCGCGGGCAGCCGGAGGCGTTCCCCGATCGAGGCCATCTCACAGGATGAATTCGCTCGCACCGGATTGACGCAGCCCGCTCCCGGACCGCGCGGACACCACCTGGACGCGCCTGTGCCCGCCCGGACGGGCCGGGCGGGCACAGGCGGACGGGCCGTCGGCTCAGGCGAGCTTCGCCTGGATCACGGCCACCAGGTCACCGACCGCCACCGCTTCCTGCTCGCCGGACTCCATGTCCTTGAGCTGGACGTCGCCCTCGGCGAGGTCCCGCTCCCCGGCGACGACCGTGTAGCGGGCGCCGGAGCGGTTCGCGCTCTTCATGGCGCCCTTGAGGCCGCGGCCGCCGAAGGCGAAGTCCGTCGCGACGCCGGCCTTGCGCAGTTCGGTGACGAGGCCGAAGAGCACGCGCCGCGCCTCCTCGCCGAGCGGCACCGCGTAGACGCTGGTCGAGGCGGGGATGTCGAGCTCGATGCCCTCCGCCTCCAGGGCGAGCACCGTGCGGTCCACGCCGAGGGCCCAGCCGACGGACGGCAGCGCGGGGCCGCCGATCATCTCGGAGAGGCCGTCGTAGCGCCCGCCGCCGCCCACCGCGGACTGGGAGCCCAGACCGTCGTGGACGAACTCGAAGGTCGTGCGGGTGTAGTAGTCGAGGCCGCGGACCAGCTTCTCGTCGTCCTCGAACGCGACGCCCGCCGCCGTCAGCAGGTCGCGGACCTCCTCGTGGTACGCCTTGCAGGCGTCGCAGAGGAAGTCGCGCAGCATCGGGGCGCCGGTCAGCTGCTTCTGGACGTCGGCCCGCTTGTCGTCGAGGACCCGCAGCGGGTTGATCTCGATGCGCCGGCGGGTCTCCTCGTCGAGGTCGAGGTCCCGCAGGAACGTCTGGAGCGCCTCGCGGTAGACGGGGCGGCACTCCTTGTCGCCCAGCGAGTTCAGCAGGATGCGGAACTGCGTGAGGCCGAGCGAGCGGTACGCCTGGTCGGCGAGGATGATCAGCTCGGCGTCGAGCGCGGGGTCCTCCGTGCCGATGGCCTCGGCGCCCACCTGCGAGAAGTGGCGGTAACGGCCCGCCTGCGGGCGCTCGTAGCGATAGTACGAACCCGAGTACCAGAGCTTGACGGGGAGGTTGCCGACCTTGTGGAGGTTGGCCTCCAGCGCGGCGCGCAGCACGGACGCGGTGCCCTCGGGACGCAGCGCGAGCTTGTCGCCGCCCTTGGTCTCGAAGGCGTACATCTCCTTGGACACGATGTCGGTGGACTCGCCGACGCCCCGGGCGAACAGGGCGACGTCCTCGAAGCCGGGGGTCTCGATGTACCCGTAGCCGGAGTTCTTCAGGGGCGAGGAGATCGCCTCACGCACCGCGAGGAACTTCGCGGAGCGGGGCGGGGTCAGGTCGTACGTGCCCTTGGGGGCCTGGAAGGTGCTCACAGGTTTTTTCTCTCGTCACATTCCTCGGCGGGGCGCGTCCAGTCCGTGCAGGTACGGATTGGAGGCGCGCTCGCGGCCGATGGTCGTCTGGGGGCCGTGGCCGGACAGCACCACGGTCGAGTCGTCGAGCGGCAGGCACACACGGGCCAGCGACGCGAGCAGCTCGGCGTGGTCGCCACCGGGCATGTCGGTGCGTCCGACGGAGCCGGCGAAGAGCAGGTCGCCCGAGAAGAGGATCTGCGGGACGTCCGCGACCTCGGGCATCCGGAACGTCACCGACCCCTTCGTATGGCCCGGTGCGTGCGCGACGCCGAACTCCATGCCCGCGAGCTTCAGCGCCGCGCCGTCGGACAGTTCCTTCACGTCGTCCGGCTCGCCGACGGTCAGCTCGCCCATCAGCGGCATCCCGATGGAGCGTCCCAGCGCCTTCTCCGGGTCGCTCATCATGTAGCGGTCCTCGGGGTGGATCCAGGCGGGGACGTCGTGGGCCCCGCACACGGGAACCACGGAGGCGACGTGATCGATGTGGCCGTGGGTGAGGACGACGGCGACGGGCTTGAGCCGATGCTTCTTCAGCGTTTCCTCGACGCCCTGCGCGGCCTGGTGGCCCGGGTCGATGATCACGCACTCCTCGCCTGCGGCAGGGGCGACCAGGTAGCAGTTGGTCCCCCAGGCCCCGGCGGGGAACCCGGCAATGAGCACGATCGTCCTTAGTTTTTCGTCCGACGAGGAGGGCCGCGGAGGGTGATGCGGCAGACCAGAGACTACCGGCGCTCCTCATTCCACAGCTAACCCATATACCGTACGGGCATTCCAGGTCCGATCACACGACGCACAAGGAGACCATCCGGTGGTCAGCAGCGATCAGCGGCGACGGCAGCTCGCCCGGGAGAAGTTCGAGCGGCAGCAGCAGCGCCGGGAGGAAGCGCGCCGGAGGACCAGGCGTCTCACGGTGATCATCGCCTCGTCGGTGGCCGTGGTCGCGGTCATCGGCGTGGGCGCGTACCTCGCGCGCGGCGGGGACGACACGAAGAACTCCGCGGACGCCGCCGCGAGCGCGAGCCCGTCGGCTTCGCCCTCGGAGAGCGAGAGCAGCGCTCCCGAACCCGCGATGAAGATCGACAAGAAGGCCGAGTACACCATGTCGCTCAAGACGAGCCAGGGTGACATCGGCATCGCGATGGACGCGTCGAAGACCCCGCACACGACGAACTCCTTCAAGGCCCTGGCGGACAAGGGGTACTTCGACGACACCAAGTGTCACCGGCTGACCACCGAGGGCATCTTCGTCCTCCAGTGCGGCGACCCCAAGGGTGACGGCACGGGCGGTCCCGGCTACACGATCCCGGACGAGAATCTGACCGCGCTGGGCAAGGCGGGCGACGACGGCTCGGTGACGTACCCCGCGGGCACCGTCGCGATGGCGAACACCGGCCAGCCGGGAACGGGCGGCAGCCAGTTCTTCCTCGTCTACAAGGACACCAAACTGCCGCCCAGCTACACGCCGTTCGGCACCATGGACGACGCGGGCCTGAAGGCGGTCGAGAAGGTCGCGAAGGCGGGCGTCGCCGAGGGGGCGGGTGACGGTGCTCCGAAGAAGGCCGTCACGGTCGAGAAGGTGACGGTCGACAAGGCGTGACCCGCACGCGGCCGTCCGGCGGGGCGTTCCCGGAGCGCACCGAAGAATTTCAGCCGCGCTGAGTGCGGACAGCCGGGTGGCCGGTCGCCTAGATTGGCGTTGTGCAGGGCGGGCGCTGCCCGCCGCAGGAAACTGTGGACGATGCACGGGGGGCGAACCCCCTCGATGCATCAGGTGGAGGAGGCGCTGTGAGCAGCGACCCGTGGGGCCGTGTCGACGAGACGGGCACCGTGTACGTGCGTACGGCCGAGGGCGAGCAGGTCGTCGGATCGTGGCAGGCCGGTACCCCCGAGGAGGCACTGGCCTATTTCGAGCGCAAGTACGAGGGCCTGGTGGTCGAGATCGGCCTCCTCGAGCGGCGGGTGAAGACCACCGACCTGTCGGCGAAGGACGCCACGGCGGCGATCGACCACCTGCGTCAGCAGGTGGACGAGCACCACGCCGTCGGCGATCTCGCCGCGCTCGGCAAGCGGCTGGACGCGCTCGTCGCGACGGTCGACTCGCGGCGCGAGGAGCGCAAGGTCCAGAAGGCGAAGCAGACCGACGAGGCCCGTCAGGCCAAGGAGGCGCTCGTCGTCGAGGCCGAGGAACTGGCGCAGAGCGAGCAGTGGCGGTCGGCGGGTGAGCGTCTGAGGGCGCTCGTCGACACGTGGAAGGGGCTGCCTCGTCTGGACCGCAAGTCCGATGACGAGCTGTGGCACCGCTTCTCGCACGCCCGTTCCGCCTTCTCCAAGCGGCGCAAGGCCCATTTCGCCGCGTTGGACGCCCAGCGCGAGGACGCCCGCAAGGTCAAGGAGAGGCTGGTCACCGAGGCCGAGTCGCTCTCCGGCTCGACCGACTGGGGTGCGACGGCCGCGCGTTACCGCGACCTGATGACCGAGTGGAAGGCCGCGGGCCGCGCCCAGCGCGAGGCCGAGGACGAGCTGTGGAACCGCTTCCGCGGCGCCCAGGACGTCTTCTTCGGTGCCCGCAGCGGTGTCTTCGCCGAGCGGGACGCGGAGCAGGGCGAGAACCTCAAGCTCAAGGAGGAGCTCGCCACCGAGGCCGAGAAGCTGGTGCCGGTGAAGGACCTGAAGGCGGCCAGGGCCGCGTTCCGTTCCATCAACGAGCGCTGGGAGGCCATCGGCCACGTCCCGCGTGACGCCCGTCCGAAGGTCGAGGGCCGGGTGCAGGCCGTGGAGCGGGCGCTGCAGGAGGCCGAGGAGTCCGAGTGGCGCCGGACGAACCCGGAGGCACGGGCACGTGCCGCGGGTCTGACGGGTCAGCTCCAGGCGGCCGTCGACAAGCTGCGCACGCAGATCGACACGGCGCGCGCCTCGGGCAACAACGCCCGGGCCGACAAGCTCTCCCGGGAGCTCGAGGGCCGTCAGGCCCTGCTGGACCAGGCCCTGAAGGGCCTGGAGGAGTTCGGCGGCTGATCCGGACGAACCGTCCGACACGAGGGGGGCTCCCGTACGGGAGCCCCCCTCGTGTGCGTAAGGCGACCAGAGGTACGGCGCCGGTGGTGGTCGGACCCGGGCGCGATGATCTCCCTGTCGGCACGCTCGCAGGTGCCGGCACCGGGCTCACTCCTGCCTACGGCCGGTGCGCGACGCGTGGGTGGTCGAGGACGCCGTGTCCGGCAGGCTCCCCGCCTGCCGGACACGGCGTCCTCAAGGCCTGCGCGCCGAGGTGACCCGGTAGACGTCGTAGACGCCCTCCACGCCGCGCACGGCCTTCAGGACGTGTCCCAGGTGCTTGGGGTCGCCCATCTCGAAGGTGAACCGCGAGGTGGCCACCCGGTCGCGGGAGGTCTGCACGGCCGCCGACAGGATGTTCACGTGCTGGTCGGACAGCACGCGGGTGACGTCGGAGAGCAGCCGCGACCGGTCGAGCGCCTCCACCTGGATGGCCACCAGGAAGACGGACGACTGCGTGGGCGCCCACTCGACGTCGAGGATCCGCTCGGGCTGCTGCGAGAGCGAGTCGACGTTGACGCAGTCCGCGCGGTGCACGGAGACACCGCTGCCCCGGGTGACGAATCCGATGATCGGGTCGCCCGGAACGGGAGTGCAGCAGCGGGCCAGCTTGACCCAGACGTCCTCCACGCCCTTAACGACCACGCCGGGGTCGGCATTGGCCCGGCGCTTGCTGCGCCCGTGCGAGGGCGGTGAGCTCTCCGCCAGGTCCTCGTTGGCCGCGTCCTCGCCGCCGAGCGCCTGGACGAGCTTCTGGACGACGCCCGCCGCGGCGACGTGCCCTTCCCCGATCGCCGCGTACAGCGAGGAGATGTCGGGGTAGCGCATCTCGTGGGCCAGCGTGACCAGGGAATCGCCGGTCAGGATCCGCTGGATCGGCAGGTTCTGCTTGCGCATGGCCCGCGCGATGGCGTCCTTGCCCTGCTCGATCGCCTCGTCGCGCCGCTCCTTGGAGAACCACGCGCGGATCTTGTTGCGCGCCCGGGGCGACTTGACGAACTGGAGCCAGTCACGGGAAGGCCCGGCGCCCGCCGCCTTGGAGGTGAAGACCTCCACCAGGTCACCGTTGTCGAGGGTCGACTCCAGAGGGACGAGCCGTCCGTTGACCCGTGCCCCTATGGTCCGGTGGCCGACCTCCGTGTGGACGGCGTACGCGAAGTCGACCGGCGTCGCGCCGGCGGGCAGCGCTATCACGTCGCCCTTCGGCGTGAAGACGAACACCTCGTTGCGCGACAGGTCGAAGCGCAGGGACTCCAGGAACTCGCTGGGGTCCTCGGTCTCCTTCTGCCAGTCCAGGAGCTGGCGCAGCCACGCCATGTCGTTGACGGTGTCCTGGCCGCGGCCGCCCGCGTGCTTGGGGACGTCGGTGCGCACCTTGGACGCGCCCGCGACGGCCTCCTGCTTGTACTTCCAGTGCGCGGCGATGCCGTACTCGGCGCGGCGGTGCATGTCGAAGGTACGGATCTGGAGTTCGACGGGCTTGCCGCTGGGACCGATCACGGTGGTGTGCAGCGACTGGTACATGTTGAACTTGGGCATCGCGATGTAGTCCTTGAACCGCCCGGGCACCGGATTCCACCGGGCGTGGACGGTGCCGAGCGCCGCGTAGCAGTCGCGGACCGTGTCGACGAGGACCCTGATGCCCACCAGGTCGTAGATCTCGGCGAAGTCGCGGCCTCGCACGATCATCTTCTGGTAGACGCTGTAGTAGTGCTTCGGCCGCCCGGTGACGGTGGCCTTGATGCGGGCGGCGCGCAGGTCCGCCTGCACCTCGTCGGTCACTATGGCGAGGTACTCGTCGCGCTTGGGCGCGCGCTCGGCGACGAGGCGGACGATCTCGTCGTACATCTTGGGGTAGAGGATCGCGAACGCGAGGTCCTCCAGCTCCCACTTGATGGTGTTCATGCCCAGGCGGTGGGCCAGCGGCGCGTAGATCTCGAGGGTCTCGCGGGCCTTCTTCTCCTGCTTCTCCCGCTTGAGGTAGCGCATGGTGCGCATGTTGTGCAGGCGGTCGGCGAGCTTGATGACGAGGACACGGGGGTCCTTGGCCATGGCGACGACCATCTTGCGCACGGTCTCCGCCTGGGCGGCCTCACCGAACTTGACCTTGTCGAGCTTGGTGACGCCGTCGACGAGGAGGGCGACCTGGTCGCCGAAGTCCTTGCGCAGGGTGTCCAGGCCGTACTCGGTGTCCTCCACGGTGTCGTGGAGCAGCCCGGCCATCAGCGTCGCCGGGTCCATGCCGAGCTCGGCGAGGATGGTGGTGACGGCGAGCGGGTGGGTGATGTACGGGTCGCCGCTCTTGCGCTTCTGACCGCGGTGCCAGCGCTCGGCCACCTGGTAGGCGCGCTCGATCTGGCGCAGGGTGGCGGACTCGATCTTGGGATCGTTGCCCCGGACCGTGCGCAGCAGGGGTTCGAGCACCGGGTTGTACGGGCTGGAGCGCTGCACGCCCAGTCGTGCGAGACGGGCCCGGACGCGGCTGGAGGAGCCGCCGGAGCGCGCGGGCGCGGCCGGCGGGGTGGCGGAGGTCCGGGCCGGGGGCTTGGCGGCGGGGGCCGGAGGCTTCTGCGCCGCGGGCGCGGAGGCGGGCTTCTCCTGTGGCGCGGGCTTCGTCGCGGAGGACGGCGCGGCCTTCGTCCCGGGAGGGGGCGTCGGCTTCGCCGCCGTCGCCGGGGCGGCCGGGGTGCCGGGCGACTCGGGGGCCGGAGCCTTGGCCGGGCCCTGCGTGTGCTCGCCCGCGGAACCGGAGGCGCCCGGACCTTCGTGTTGCGTCTCCCCGGGCGTGGCGGAGGCCGCAGCGGGCCTTTCGGGCTGCGGGGCGGCGACTGGCTGGGCCTCGTCTGGCAAGAGCGCTCCTCGTGCGGATCCGGGCTACCGGAAAGCCCATGGTATCGACCTCCGGGCAGGACCTCGCCCGGGGAGTGTGGAACCCCTCACGACGCAGGACGGGTACCCGGATGTTCCCGGGTACCCGTCCTGTACCTCCCTATGCGCGGCCGATCGGACGCGGCGCAGGTCAGAGGGTGATCAGGGCCTCCAGCGGGGCTTCCCGCAGCCCTGCGCCGAGCCGGTCGCGGCCGGCGAGGAAGCCGAGCTCCATGAGGACGGACACCCCCGCGACCTGTGCACCGGCCCGCCGGATGAGCTCCAGCGATGCCTCGGCGGTGCCGCCGGTGGCCAGGACGTCGTCGATGACCATGACGCGGTCGTCGGCGGACAGGTCCTCGGCGTGGATCTCGATCTCCGCCGTGCCGTACTCCAGCTCGTACTCCTGGCCCAGCGTGGCGCCGGGCAGCTTCCCGGCCTTGCGCACGGGGACGAACCCGAGTCCGGCCCGGACCGCCACCGGCGCGGCCAGGATGAAGCCGCGCGCCTCCAGACCGACGACCTTGGTGGCGCCGTGCCGTGCGCACAGCTCCACGAAGAAGTCGGTGAGCGCGGTGAAGGCGACCGGGTCCGCGAGCAGCGGAGTGATGTCCTTGAACAGCACTCCGGGCTTCGGATAGTCCGGTACGTCGCGGATCCGGCTGAGCAGCAGCTCACGGGTCGCGTCGGTGACGCTCATGCTGGTCATCGGCGGTTCCTCGGAGTCCGGCCGTGCCCGCCCGGCTGACGGCGCTGACCGACGACGGCACCCGCGGGCTCGGTGAGGTCGTCCGTCAGGTCGTCACGCTCGTCCTCGGCGGACTCGCCCTTGGCGGCCGCGGCGGCCCGCTTGGCGAGGATCCGCTTCTTCAGTGCCTTTATCTGCGGCTCGCGTTCCTTGAGGTCGGCGACCAGCGGGGTGGCGATGAAGATGGAGGAGTACGCACCGGCGGCGAGGCCGACGAAGAGCGAGAGCGAGATGTCGTTCAGCATGCCCGCGCCGAGGACACCGCCACCGATGAACAGCAGACCGGCGACCGGCAGCAGCGCGACGACGGTGGTGTTGATGGAACGCACCAGCGTGCCGTTGATGGACCGGTTCGCGATCTCGCTGTAGGTCCAGCGGGTCTGCTTGGTGATCCCCTGCGTGCCCTCCTTGAGGCTGTCGAAGACGACGACCGTGTCGTAGAGGGAGTAACCGAGGATCGTCAGCAGACCGATCACGGTGCCGGGGGTGACCTCGAAGCCGACAAGGGCGTAGACACCGACGGTGATCGTGATGTCGTGGATCAGCGCGATGAGGGCGGCGACGGCCATCCGCCACTCGAAGGCGATGGCCAGGTAGACCACCACGAGGACCATGAAGATGCCGAGGCCGGCCCACGCCTTGTTGGCGATCTGCTCACCCCAGCTGGGGCCGACGAGGTCCGCGTTGATCTTCGCCTCGGGGATGCCGAGGTCCTCGGAGAGCTGGGCCTTGATCTGGTCGGCCTTCTTGGTGTCGACCTCGGTGATCTGGATCCGGAGCCCGCCGTTGCCGAGCTCCTGGACGATCGCCTCGTGACCGGAGGCCGCGACCGCGTCCTCGTGGGCCTGGGAGACGGACACCTTGGCCTTGGTGTCGGTCGTGAAGACGGCACCGCCCTTGAACTCGATGCCCATGTTCAGGCCGCTGACCGCCAGGCCGAGGATGGCCGTGATGGTGATCAGGATCGAGACGCCGTACCAGATCTTGCGCTTGCCGATGAAGTCGTAACCGACCTCGCCACGGTAGAGCCGGGCGCCGAGATTGCCGAGTCGCGACATCTCACGCCTCCTTCGGGTGGTCGGTACGGGCGTTGACGCGGCGCGAGCGGCGCAGCGGCGGCTTGGCGCCGAGCCGCTTCGGGTCCAGGCCGGACCACGGGTGACCGCCACCGAAGAACTTCGTGCGGGCCATCAGCGTCATGACGGGCTTGGTGAAGAGGAACACCACGACGACGTCGAGCAGGGTCGTGAGACCGAGCGTGAACGCGAAGCCCTGGACCTTGCCGACGGTGACGAGGAAGAGCACGGCCGCCGCGAGGAACGACACGAAGTCGGACACGAGGATGGTGCGACGGGCGCGCGGCCAGGCACGCTCGACGGCCGGACGCAGGGTGCGTCCCTCGCGGATCTCGTCCCGGATGCGTTCGAAGTAGACGATGAACGAGTCCGCCGTGATACCGATCGCCACGATCGCGCCGCAGACGGCCGGGAGGTTCAGCGCGAAGCCGATGGCCGGGCCGAGCAGGGCCATGATCGTGTAGGTCAGGATTCCGGAGGCCACCAGGCTGAGGAGCGCGATGAGCGCCAGGCCGCGGTAGTAGGCCACCAGGTAGATGACGACCAGGGCCAGTCCGATGGCGCCGGCGATGAGACCGGCCTCCAGCTGCTCGCCGCCGAGAGCGGCGGTGACCGTGGTGACGGTGTCCTCGCTGAAGGACAGCGGGAGCGCGCCGTAGGACAGGACGTTGGCCAGGTCCTCCGCCGACTGCTGGGTGAAGCTGCCGGAGATCTCGGCGCTGCCGCTGAGCGTCTCGTTCACCTGGGGTGCGGAGACGACCTCGCCGTCGAGGGAGATCGCGAACTGGTTCGCCGGGGACTGCTGCGTCGAGAGCTTCTTGGTGATCGTCTGGAACTTCTTGGAGCCCTTGTCGGTGAACTCCATGGAGACGAGCCAGATGCCGCGCTGCTGGTCGAACTGGGCCTTCGCGTCGTCGACGTCCGTGCCGGAGACCTCGGCCGGGCCGAGCAGGTACTTGGCGTCACCCTCGGAGCTGCAGGCGACCGTCGGGTCCTCGGGCTTCACACCGTCGCCGGCGGCCGCGCGGGCCGCCTTGTCGGTGCAGTCGAGCTCGGTGAACTTCTTCTGGAGCGCCGCGGTGGCCGCGTCGGGCGTCTCGGTCGCCGCGGGGGCGTCCGACTCCGAGGCGCCGGAGGGGGTCGGCGTCGCGTCCTTCTTCAGGGCGCCGGTGACGGCACGGCCCTGGGTGGTGGCACCGTCCGAGGGCGTCGCCTTCGGGTCCGAGGCCGTCTCCGGGTCGCTCGCCTTCGCACTGGGCGTGGCGCTCGGCTTCCCGGAACCGGTGGCGGACGGGCTCGCGGAACCCTCGGGCGTCGGTGCGCCGCCGGCGACCGTGAGGACGGGCCGGAAGTACAGCTGGGCGGTCGTACCGACCTGCTCCCGGGCCTGTGCCGAGTTCGTCCCCTTGGGGATGTTGACGATGATGTTCGATGCGCCCTGGGTCTGAACCTCGGCCTCGGAGACGCCCAGACCATTGACACGGCGTTCGATGATGCTGACCGCGGTGTTCATGTTGGTCTCGTTGATCGCCTCAGGCTTGCCGGGCTGGCTCTTCGCCTTGAGGGTGATCGACGTGCCGCCGGCCAGGTCGATGCCGAGCCGGGGCGTGGTGTGACCGGACAGGAACATCCCGCCGGTCAGGGCGACCATGGCAATGAGGATCAGTGCCAGGGCACGGCCCGGCCTGCCCTGTCCACCGGATGATCCCCGGCCTTTCTTCGGTGCTGCCACCTTTTCGTTTCTCCCTGTCCAACCGCCCCGCGCCGGGTGCGCGCCCGAGCGGCCACTGAGTGATGTGGGGACCCGACCCCGCAGAAGGGCCCACGGCCCGCGAGACGCCGGACACCCGTAGGCATCCGGCGTCCGGGGATCGTGGAACTACTTCGCGTCGCCCTCGCCGTCGGCCTTGGCGTCCTTGACCTCTGAGCCCTTGACCTCGGTGTCCTTCGGCGCCGCGTCGTCCTCGGGCTTCTTGCCCAGGTCGATCTTCGCGACGTCGTCGTGCGCGGACTCACCGTCGGTGAGCGAGGAGGCGTCGTCGGGGACGACCGTGGCCTCGCCCTCCAGCTCGTCGTCGCCGTGGACGATGCGGTTGTACTCCGCGTCGTCGAGGACGGCGCCGATGGCGTTCTTCGCGTAGACGGCGTGGACGCCGGGTGCGACCTCGAGGAGAACCGTGTCGTCCTGGATCTCCTTGACGGTGGCGTACATGCCCCCGATCGTCCGGACGCCGGTGCCGGGCTGCATGTCGTCGCGCATCTGCGCAGCCGCCTGCTGCTTCTTCTTGGCGGACCGGGTCATCAGGAACATGGCCCCGATGAGCACGATGAAGGGGAGGAGGGTCACGAGACTCACGGGACGGAACTTCCTTCGCACGACCACGCTGATTGACGCGGCCTGGTCTACGGGGGTGGGTACACCGACCTGTACGGGCGGCATCGGCGGAGTCTAAGCGAGTCCGCATCATTGGAACAACGTCCAGCATGGCACCGGGGTTCCCCTGCTGGCCAACCCGTCCGGTGTCACGCCCCGAACAGGCCCTGTTGTCTCTTTGCGCCGTGCTGCGGAGGAACGAGGCCGAGGTGGGCCCACGCCGCGGGGGTCGCGACCCTGCCCCGCGGGGTCCTGGCGAGCAGCCCTTCCCGTACGAGGAACGGCTCGGCGACCTCCTCGACCGTCTCGCGCTCCTCCCCCACGGCCACCGCGAGGGTGGAGAGCCCGACGGGGCCCCCGCCGAAGAGCTTGAGCAGGGCGCCGAGCACCGCCCGGTCCAGCCGGTCGAGTCCCCGGGCGTCGACCTCGTACACCCGCAGGGCGGCGGCGGCGATGTCCCGGTCGATCCGACCCTCGGCCTTGACCTGGGCGTAGTCGCGGACACGGCGCAGCAGGCGGTTGGCGATGCGGGGGGTGCCGCGGGAGCGTCCGGCGATCTCGGCGGCTCCGGCGGTGTCTATGGCGACGTCGAGCAGTCCGGCGGAGCGGTGGATGACCCGCTCCAGCTCGGTGGGGGCGTAGAACTCCATGTGGCCGGTGAAGCCGAAGCGGTCGCGGAGCGGGGGCGGGAGCAGTCCCGCCCTGGTGGTGGCGCCGACGAGGGTGAAGGGCGGCAGTTCGAGCGGGATGGCCGTGGCGCCGGGGCCCTTTCCGACGATGACGTCGACCCGGAAGTCCTCCATCGCCATGTAGAGCATCTCCTCGGCGGGCCGCGACATCCGGTGGATCTCGTCGAGGAAGAGGACTTCGCCCTCCTGGAGCGAGGAGAGGATGGCGGCGAGGTCTCCCGCGTGCTGGATGGCGGGGCCCGAGGTGATCCGGATCGGGGCGCCCATCTCCGCCGCGATGATCATGGAGAGGGTGGTCTTGCCCAGGCCGGGGGCGCCGGAGAGCAGGACGTGGTCGGCGGTGGCGCCCCGCGCGCGGGCGGCCTTCAGGACGAGGTCGAGCTGTTCCCGCACCTTCTCCTGGCCGACGAATTCGTGCAGGTCCTTCGGGCGCAGGGCGGCCTCGACCGCGGTGTCCTCGCCGTCGGCGCCGGCGTCGACCAGGCGGTCGTCCAGGCGGTCGTCGGTGAGGTCGCCGGTGTCGGGCCCGGTCTCGTCCCAGTTCATCTCGTCAGTCCCGCCTCGGGTGTTTCGGTGCCGTTCGGTGCGGTGTCCGGCCGGCCTGCGGGGCGTGTGGGCCCCGGGGGTCAGCGTGCGCGGTTGAGCGTCTGCAGGGCTGCGCGGAGCAGCTGGGGTACGGGGGCCTGGCCGCCCCCGGCGATCGCCGCCTCGGCCTGCGGTGTCACGGCGGTCACCGCCTCGTCGGCCTCCCGGGTGGCGTAGCCGAGGCCGATGAGGGCGGCCTGCAGCTGGTCGCGCCAGGAGGAGCTGACGGGGGTGCCGACGCCCTGCTGCCCGATGCGCGCGCCGACCGGGTCGCCGAGCCGGTCCTTGAGTTCGAGGAGGAGCTTCTGGGCGCCCTTCTTGCCGATGCCGGACACGGCGGTGAGGGCCTTCTCGTCACCGGTGGCGACGGCGGTGCGCAGGGCGTCGGGGCTGTGGGTGGCGAGCATCGCCTGGGCGAGCCGGGGGCCCACGCCGCTGGCGGTCTGGAGCAGTTCGAAGACCTGCCGCTCGTCGTCGTCCGCGAAGCCGTACAGGGTGAGGGAGTCCTCCCGGACCACGAGCGAGGTGGCCAGCCGCGCGTCCGTGCCGATCCGCAGCCCGGCGAGGGTGCCGGGGGTGCACTGGACGGCCATGCCGATGCCGCCGACCTCGATCACGGCTGTCGTCGGGGCGAGGGCGGCCACCGGGCCGGAGACGAAGGCGATCATGCGGTACGGCCTTTCAGCGTGCGATGTGCGGCGACGGCCTGCTGCAGTCGGTTCTGCGCGGGTGCGCGCCAGATGTGGCAGATGGCGAGGGCGAGGGCGTCGGCGGCGTCGGCGGGCTTCGGGGGTGCGTCGAGGCGCAGCAGCCGGGTCACCATCGCCCCGACCTGCGCCTTGTCGGCGCGTCCGGATCCGGTGACGGCCGCCTTGACCTCACTGGGCGTGTGCAGGGCGACGGGGATGCCGCGGCGGGACGCGCAGAGCATGGCGACCGCGCTGGCCTGGGCGGTGCCCATGACCGTGCGGACGTTGTGCTGGGCGAACACCCGCTCCACCGCCACGTACTCGGGGCGGTGTTCGTCGAGCCACTGCTCGATGCCCCGCTCGATGGCGACCAGCCGGTGGCCGAGCTCCGCGTCGGCCGGGGTCCGCACGACGCCGACGCCCACCATGGTGAGCGGCCGGCCGGCCACGCCCTCGACGACTCCGACACCGCACCGGGTCAGCCCCGGGTCCACGCCCAACACCCGCACGAAAGGGCCCCCTCCGCCACTCGGTCACCTGTTCCCGCAGGCTATCGGGTCGCACCGACAATGCGACGGGCCGACGGGGTGTGTCCCGTCGGCCCGTCGCTGTGCCGCACCGCCCTCAGGCGTCCACCTTCTCCATGACCTCGTCGGAGACGTCGAAGTTGGCGAAGACGTTCTGCACGTCGTCGCTGTCCTCCAGCGCGTCGATCAGCTTGAAGATCTTGCGCGCGCCCTCCTCGTCGAGCTCGACCTGCATGGTCGGGACGAAGTTGGCCTCGGCCGAGTCGTAGTCGATGGAGGCGTCCTGCAGCGCCGTGCGGACCGCGACCATGTCGGTGGCCTCGCTGAGCACCTCGAACGTGTCACCGAGGTCGTTGACCTCCTCGGCCCCCGCGTCCAGCACGGCACCGAGCACGTCGTCCTCGGACAGCTCGCCCTTGGGGACGATCACGACGCCCTTGCGGTTGAACAGGTACGAGACCGAGCCCGGGTCCGCCATCGAACCGCCGTTGCGGGTCATGGCGACGCGGACGTCGGACGCGGCACGGTTGCGGTTGTCGGTGAGGCACTCGATGAGCACCGCGACGCCGTTCGGACCGTAGCCTTCGTACATGATCGTCTCGTAGTCGGCGCCGCCGGCCTCGAGGCCGGCGCCGCGCTTGACCGCCGAGTCGATGTTCTTGTTCGGGACCGAGCTCTTCTTCGCCTTCTGGATGGCGTCGAAGAGGGTCGGGTTGCCGGACACGTCGGCGCCGCCCGTACGGGCCGCCACCTCGATGTTTTTGATCATCTTCGCGAAGAGCTTGCCGCGCTTGGCGTCGATCACGGCCTTCTTGTGCTTCGTCGTAGCCCATTTAGAGTGGCCGGACATCTGCCTTCTCCTTCGCGTCACCAAAATCGATCCGAACCCGAGAGATCCTACCGGGATCGCGTCAGCCCACGGCGCGCACCATGTCGGTGAAGAGCGCGTGCACGCGGTGGTCCCCGGTGAGTTCCGGGTGGAACGACGTCGCGAGGGCGTTTCCCTGGCGTACGGCCACGATATGTCCGCCGTGCACCGCGAGGACCTCGGCGCGGGCGCCGACCGACTCCACCCAGGGGGCCCGGATGAAGACGCCCTCGACGGGTCCGCCCGGGACCTCGTCCATCTCGACGGCCGCCTCGAAGGACTCGTTCTGCCGCCCGAAGGCGTTACGGCGCACGATCATGTCGATGCCGCCGGCCGTCTCCTGACCGGAGCGGGGGTCGAGGATCTTGTCGGCCAGCAGGATCATCCCGGCGCAGGTGCCGTACACGGGCATCCCCGAGGCGATCCGCTCGCGCAGCGGCTCCATCATGCCGAAGAGGACCGCCAGCTTGGACATCGTGGTGGACTCACCGCCGGGGATGACGAGCCCGTCGACCTCGGCGAGCTCATCGGGCCGCCTGACCGGCCTGGCCAGGGCGTCCGCCACGGCGAGGGCGGTCAGGTGTTCCCGTACGTCGCCCTGGAGCGCCAGGACTCCGATCACAGGGGTGTCGGTCATCGGTGCTTACCAGCCGCGGTTGGCGTAGCGCTCGCCCTCGGGCAGCGTGTCGCAGTTGATGCCGACCATGGCCTCGCCCAGGTTGCGGGAGGCGTCCGCGATGATCTTCGGGTCGTCGTAGAAGGTGGTGGCCTTCACGATGGCGGCGGCGCGCCTGGCCGGGTCGCCGGACTTGAAGATGCCGGAGCCCACGAAGACGCCCTCGGCGCCGAGCTGGCGCATCAGGGCCGCGTCGGCGGGGGTGGCCACGCCGCCGGCCGAGAACAGGACGACGGGCAGCCTGCCGAGCTCGGAGACCTCCTTGACCAGCTCGTAGGGGGCGCGGAGCTCCTTGGCGGCGGCGTACAGCTCGTTGTTGTCGTAGCCGCGCAGCCGGGCGATCTCGTTCTTGATCTGACGCAGGTGCCGGACCGCCTCGACGACGTTGCCCGTGCCCGCCTCGCCCTTGGAGCGGATCATCGCCGCGCCCTCGGCGACACGGCGCAGGGCCTCGCCCAGGTTGGTGGCGCCGCAGACGAACGGGGTGGTGAAGGCGAACTTGTCGCTGTGGTTGACCTCGTCGGCCGGGGTGAGCACCTCGGACTCGTCGATGTAGTCGACGCCGAGGGACTGGAGCACCTGGGCCTCGACGAAGTGGCCGATGCGGGACTTGGCCATGACGGGGATGGAGACGGCCTCGATGATCTCCTCGATCATGTTCGGGTCCGACATCCGGGCCACGCCGCCGTCCTTGCGGATGTCGGCGGGCACCCGCTCCAGGGCCATGACGGCCACGGCGCCCGCGTCCTCGGCGATCTTCGCCTGCTCGGCGTTGACGACGTCCATGATCACGCCGCCCTTGAGCTGCTCGGACATGCCGCGCTTGACTCGGGCGGTGCCGGTGGCCGGGGTCTCGGCGGACTGCGGGGTGCTGGGAAGCGTGGACACGAATCGACCTCACTGGGGTGGAGACAACGGGGTGCTGCTTCTCCGAGCAAACGCCCCCGGAGCAGTCCACAGCAAGGGCCAATGAACACCCCGTGGACCGGTCCGTGCGTCCCGCGAGCCCGCGCGCGGCCGGGTCACCGCTCCGCCGGGCCGGACCGCCCCAGCAGGCGCTCCGGCCCGTTCCCGACGTGAACGGGCGGGGCCGCCGTCAGCTGCCGGGGCGGTCAGCCAGGGCCACCGGCGGTTCGTCGTCCATCTCGAAGGCGAGCGGGAACGGGGCGTGGCCGGCGAGCCGGAGCAGTCGCACCGTCCGGTGCCTGCGCAGGGCCCGGGCGGCCCGCACCGCGTCGTTGTGGAAGCGGCGTGCCATCGGCACCCGGCGCACGGCGGCGGCCAGTTCCCTCGCCGCGTCCTCACCGCCCGGGAACTCCTTCACGGCGTCGACCTGCGCCGTCTCGCCGAAGACGGCCCGCAGGGCGGTGCTCAGCTCGCTCTCCGCGACCTCGCGCTGGTCCTCCTCGGCCTGCCGTGCGGCGTGGGCCGCTTCGTACAGCACGATCGACGCGGCGGGATCCAGGACCCCGGCCGTGGCCAGTTCCTGGGTGACCGACGCACGGCGCAGCAGCTGGGCGTCGAGCGCGGCCCGTGCCGCGTCGATGCGGGCGTGGAGCCGGTCGAGCCGCCCGGCGGTCCAGCTGAGGTACAGGCCGATCGCGAACAGCGCGACGACGGTCCAGATGAGGATTTCGATCACGGGCGGCAAGGCTACCGTCGGCGGTGGCCGTCCGGGCCCGCCGGTACGGCCAGGACCCGCCTGACTCCCGGCCCGGCGCCCCGGGCCGGGAGGTCCGCGCTCAGTCCCTCGCGAGCCCGAAGCGTGCGCGGAGCCCGGTGCGTTCGTCGGTGTCCACGGCCGCCGCCCCGTCCGTCACCGTCTCGTACACCGCCAGGATGTCCGCACCGACCGTGGTCCAGTCGAAGCGGCGCACGTGCGCGCTGCCGCGTTCCCGCAGCCCCTCGCGCCGCTCCGGGTCTCCCAGCAGCCGGATCGCGGCCGCGGCCAGGGCGTCCGCGTCCTCGTTGGCGAACAGGTCGCCGGCGGATCCCTGGTCGAGCACCTGCGCGAACGCGTCGAGGTCGCTGGCGAGGACGGGCGCGCCCGCCGACAGTGCCTCGACCAGGATGATGCCGAAGCTCTCGCCACCGGTGTTCGGCGCGACGTACACGTCGACGCTGCGCAGCAGCCGTGCCTTGTCCTCGTCGCTCACCATGCCGAGGAACTCGACGCGCGAGCGCATCTCCTGGGGCAGCGAGGCGACGGCCTCCTCCTCGTCACCGCGTCCGGCGACCAGGAGCCTGGTCTCCGGGCGGGCGGCGAGGATCGCGGGGAGTGCCTTCATCAGGACGGGCAGTCCCTTGCGCGGTTCGTCGATACGGCCTATGAAACCGAGCGTGCCGCCCTGCCACTCGGCCTTCGGCTCGGCCCGGGCGAAGAAGTCCACGTCGACCCCGTTGGGGATGACCACGGCGTCGCCGCCGAGGTGCTCGACCAGCGTCCGCCGCGCGTACTCGCTCACGGCGATCCGCGCGCTGATCTTCTCCAGTGCCGGCTGGAGGATCGGGTACGCCGCGATCATGGCCCTGGAGCGCGGGTTGGACGTGTGGAAGGTGGCCACGATGGGCCCCTGCGCGGCCCAGCAGGTGAGCAGGCCCAGCGAGGGCGCGGTGGGCTCGTGGATGTGGATGACGTCGAACGTGCCGTCGTTCAGCCAGCGCCGCACGCGCGCGGCGGACAGGAATCCGAAGTTCAGCCGGGCGACCGAGCCGTTGTACGGGACGGGCACGGCCCGGCCGGCGGACACGACGTACGGCGGGAGCGGCGTCTCGTCGTCGGCGGGCGCGAGCACCGAGACGTCGTGGCCGAGGCGGATCAGGTGCTCGGCCAGGTCGCGGATGTGGAACTGCACCCCGCCCGGGACGTCCCAGGAGTACGGGCAGACGATGCCGATCTTCACGGGGCTTCCCCCTGGGGGTCCAGATCGGCGAGCCAGAGCCGCTGCAGCATGTGCCAGTCCTCCGGGTGCTCGGCGATCCCGTCGGCGAAGGCGTCGGCCAGCGCCTGGGTCATGGAGGACGTCTTCTCGGCCCGTGTGCCCGTCTCCGGTACGGGGACGGGCGGATGGACCCGCGCGCCCATGACGGGGGTGCCGTCGTACCAGAGGGTGACGGGCAGCAGCAGGGCACCGGTCTGCTGGGCCAGCAGGGCCGGCCCGGCGGGCATGCGGGCGGTGGCGCCGAAGAAGTCCACCTCGACGCCGGAGGCCGACAGGTCGCGGTCGGCGACGAGGCAGACGAGCCCGCCCGCGCGCAGCCGCCGGGCGAGGGTCCCGAACGCGGCCCCGCCGCTGTGCGGGAGGACCTCCATGCCGAGCCCCTGGCGGTACGCCACGAAACGGTCGTAGAGGGTCTCCGGCTCGAGCCGCTCGGCGACCGTCGTGAACGGCACCTTGAGATCCGTGGTGACCCAGGCGCCCGCCAGGTCCCAGTTCCCGAGGTGCGGCAGCGCGAGGACGACGCCCCGGCCCGCGTCCAGCCCTTCCGTGAGCCGGTGGGCGTCACGGACGTCGATGGACGCCTTGATCCGCTCCGGGCTCCACGTCGGCAGCCGGAAGGACTCCATCCAGTAGCGCATGTACGAGCGCATGCCGGCCTGCGACAGCTCGGCGAGCCGGGCGGCGTCCGCGTCGGGCACGACCCGGGCGAGGTTGGACTCCAGCCGGAGCACGGACTTCCCGCGCCGCCTCCACACCTGGTCGGCCAGGTTGCGGAAGAGCGCGGCGGCGACGGGCTCGGGCAGCTTCTTGACGGCGCCCCAGCCGAGGCCGTAGAGCCCGTCCGTCAGGCGTCCCTTCAGGTCGGACCGGGTTCTGCTCACTGCGCCGCCCCGCTCCCGCCCTGGGCGGCGGCCGCGGCGTCCGCCTCGGCGGACTCCCTGCGTACGGTCACCACCCGCTGGATCAGCGTCACCAGGCTGCCCACGGCGACGATCCACAGCGCGATCGGCAGCAGGACCTGGATCCCGGGCACCCCGAAGCCGTGCAGACCGGCGAGGCCCGCCGCGACCAGGGAGATCACGAGCCGCTCGGCACGCTCCACCAGCCCGTTGACGGCGACCGGCAGACCGATCGACTCACCCCGTGCCTTCGTGTACGAGACCACCTGGCCGCTGGCCAGGCAGAAGATGGCGACCGCGCACAGCACGGTGTCGTCGCCGCCGCCCGCGTACCAGAGCGCGAACCCGGCGAAGATCGCCCCGTCCGCCACCCGGTCGAGCGTCGAGTCCAGGAACGCGCCCCACCGGCTGGAGATGCCCGCCTGACGGGCCATGTTGCCGTCGACGAGGTCCGAGAAGACGAAGACCGTGATCACGATCGTGCCCCAGAAGAACTCCCCCATCGGGAAGAAGACCAGCGCACCTGCCATCACTCCGGCCGTGCCGACGAGCGTGACCGTGTCGGGGCTGACCCCGAGACGGAGCAGCAGAGCGGCGAACGGTGTGAGGACACGCGTAAAAAATGCACGCGCGTACTTGTTCAGCATGGCCTTCCCGAGGTTCGGTGGGCGCCGCGGCCCCTTCGGCCACCGGCTGGCCCATCGTAGTCACGAGCCGTGCCCGGCACCGGCGGGGCACCCCGTCCCGCCGGATGTCCCGGAAGTCCTGTGCCGCCGCGCCCGCCGTATGGACGGGGTCCGGCCCGGGTGAAAAGCTCGAAGGACCGCGGGCGTCGCCGAAGCCGCCGCGGCGGCTCCCGTTAGCCCGTGCATCCACACCCGAGTTCTTGCGGCACCACGCCACCGATCGGGAGGCACGCAGTCATGGGCGACAGGACACGCACGCACACCGGGGCCGCCGGCAGGGCGGTGACGGCCGGCCGGCCCGATTCCGTACGGAACGTCGCGCTGGTCGGTCACAGCGGCTCGGGCAAGACCACCCTGGTGGAGGCGCTGGCGCTGACCGCCGGCGCCCTGAACCGGGCCGGCCGGGTCGAGGACGGCGCGACCGTCTCCGACCACGACGAGACGGAACAGCGCCGACGGCGTTCCGTGGAGCTCTCGCTGGTCCCCGTCGACTGGGAGGGCCACAGGATCAACCTGCTGGACACACCCGGCTACGCGGACTTCGTCGGGGAGGTCAGGGCCGGTCTGCGCGCGGCGGACGCGGCCCTCTTCGTCGTCTCGGCCGCTCAGGAGGCCGACGCGGTGGCGGGCACCACGCGGGCGCTCCGGGAGGAGTGCGCGGCCGTCGGCATGCCGACGGCCGTCGTCGTCACGCACCTGGACACCGCGCGTACGCCCTTCGACGAGCTGACCCGGATCTGCGGCCGGATCTTCGGACACGACGACCCCGACGCCGTGCTCCCCCTGTACGTGCCCGTGCAGGGGGACGAGGGACCTGACGGGCACGCCCCGCTCACCGGACTCACCGGGCTTCTCACCCAGCGGGTCTTCGACTACTCGTCGGGGGAACGGCGGGAGGGACCGCCCTCCGACGGACAGCGCGGCCCCCTGAAGGAGGCACGTGACCGGCTCATCGAGGGGATCATCGCCGAGAGCGAGGACGAGACCCTGATGGACCGCTACCTCTCCGGGGACGGGATCGACGTCGCGACCCTCTTCGACGACCTGGAGCGAGCCGTCGCACGCGGCGCCTTCCACCCGGTCCTCACCGCGGCTCCCGCGCTCGAGGGCGCGCGCCAGGGCATCGGGACCGTGGAACTCCTGGACCTGATCACCCGCGGCTTCCCCTCCCCCGCGGAACGCGTGCTTCCGGCGGTCACCACCCAGGACGGCACCCAGCGCCCCTTTCCCGTCCGTGATGCGGCGGCCCCCCTGCTCGCCGAGGTCGTGAAGACCTCGTCCGACCCGTACGTCGGCCGGATCTCCCTCGTCCGCGTCTTCTCCGGCACCCTGCGCCCCGACGCCACCGTGCACGTGTGCGGCCACGGCCTCGGCGACCCCGGCGGCCGGACCCGCCCGGACCACGGGGCCGAGGTCCGCGTCGGCGCCCTCTCCTCGCCCTTCGGCAAGCAGCAGCGCCCCCTGGACAGCTGCGCCGCGGGGGACCTGGCGTGCGTCTCGAAGCTCGGCGGGGCGGAGACCGGGGACACCCTCTCGGAGAACGGCGAACCGCTGCTGCTGGAGCCGTGGACCATGCCCGACCCGCTGTTCCCGCTGGCCGTCCGGGCCCACGGCAAGGCCGACGAGGACAGGCTCTCCCAGGGACTGGCGCGCCTGGTCGCCGAGGATCCGACGATGCGCCTGGAGCAGAACCAGGACACCCACCAGGTCGTCCTGTGGTGCATGGGCGAGGCGCACACGGAGGTGGCGCTGGAACGCCTCCGCAGCCGCTTCGGCGTCCAGGTCGACGCCGAACCCCACCGGGTGCCGCTGCGCGAGACGTTCGCCTCCCGGGCCGCCGGGCGGGGGCGGCACGTCAAACAGTCCGGCGGCCACGGCCAGTACGCCGTGTGCGAGATCGAGGTGGAGCCGCTGCCGCCCGGCTCGGGCGTCGAGTTCGTCGACAAGGTCGTCGGCGGCTCTGTGCCGCGGCAGTTCGTCGCGTCCGTGGAGAAGGGCGTACGCGCCCAGGCGGCCCGCGGGGTCGCGTCCGGGAATCCGCTCGTCGACGTGCGCGTCACCCTGGTCGACGGGAAGTCCCATTCGGTGGACTCCTCCGACGCCGCCTTCCAGACGGCCGGCGCGCTGGCACTGCGCGAGGCCGCTGCGGACACCCGCGTCGCGCTCCTCGAACCCGTCGCCGAGGTCGGTGTCCTCGTTCCCGACGACTACGTGGGGGCCGTGATGAGCGACCTGGCGGGGCGGCGCGGCCGGGTCGTCGGCACCGAGCAGGCGACCGGGGAGCGCACGCTCGTACGCGCGGAGGTGCCGGAGATCGAGATCGGCAGGTACACGATCGACCTCCGCTCCCTGACGCACGGCACCGGACGTTTCGACCGGGCGTACGCCCGGCACGAACCGATGCCACCGCAACTCGCCGCCCGCATCCGCGAAACGGCGGAAAGCGGATCAAAGAGCGGCTAGCTGACCGGAAATGGCGCCCGGCGCCCGCCTGCGGCCCTGTTCTCCGGGCGGGCGCACCGCCCGGACGATAGGCTGTGGGCCCAGCTCAGAAGGTGTGCGACGTACCGTAGTTGGGAACAGCCGCAGGAGCAGACCGTGCGGGTGAGTGGGGGCGACAGTGGCCAACGACGGATTCGACTTCTCTCCTGGAGCGCAGATCCCGCTCCAGGGGTCCGGAGGACAGGCGGTGGCGACCAACGCCCTCGCCTCCGCCGCGTACCGCGACAGCGATGTGACGGAGATCCTCAAGGCCAACAGCGACTGGCACAAGTCCGAGGTGAAACCGGGCCAGTCCAAGCTGTTCAAGTCCGACTACTTCAAGCCGAATCTGGGTGAGGCGTTCTCCCGGGCCGTGCAGGAGCGGATGCTCGGCGGCGGCCGCGCCGCGCTCATCCAGTCCTTCGGCTCCGATCCGCAGACCGTCGTCGAGCACTGCCTCTCCGCCACCCGGCTGCGTAAGGCGCGCGACTCGAAGCTCACCCTGATCACCGTCGTCTTCGGCGTCGTCTTCCTGCCCGGCCTGCTCCTCTGGGTCCTGGCCTTCCGCCTCCGGGACTTCCTCAACAAGTCCAAGGACAAGTTCTTCCAGGCGCTGGGCGGTGTCCTGCTCGTCGCGCTCGGGGCCGCCGCCGCGTTCTTCCTGATCACCATGCCGCTCACCGGCTTCCTGGCCCTCTACCTCCGCGCCGCGGCGATCGCCCCGCTGATCGGCTGGCTGCTCGCCAAGCGCGTCGCGGAGGCCTCCGTCAAGGACCTGCGGGCCCGTTGGGAAGGGCTCCTCTCGGGCGGGGGCGTCAGCGCGAAGATCCCCGAGGCCGTGCCCAAGAACCCCAACGAGACCGCGCGCGAGGCGCTGCGCCAGGGCCTGGAGAAGCTCTCCGCCGAGCAGCAGTCCAACTCGGTCTTCTACGCGGGCCCCAAGGGCATCCTCGGGATGGGGACCCGTTGGGGCAGCTGGCAGCTCGCCGAGGAACTCACCCCGCAGGATCCTTCCAAGGAGATCCACCAGTTCCGCAGCTGGGACGTCGTGCGGGCCATCCACGACCAGCTGAAGATGCTGGAGCGCGGTCCGCTGAACACCGGCGGGTTCCCCACTCCGTCCGTGAAGCACTGGATCGTCTCCCCGGTCGGCGAGAACGCGGGTTCCGTCTCCCGGCCCGAGGGTGAGGACGTCGCCACCTTCCAGGTCAAGCCCCACGAGATACAGCGCATCTGCAACCACCAGCAGTTCGGCAGCGGCGACCGTCACTACCTGGGTGTGCAGTTCACCCTCTGGGACGGCCAGCTGGTGATCACGATGCTGATCACCGTCACCGTGCTCCACGAGACGCTGCGCATCGAGGTCACGGGACACGCTCTGGGCCCGGTCCACGGTCTCTTCCTGACCAAGCCGGAGGCACCGACGAAGACGGTCAAGAAGGCCGTCCGCTTCTGGGAGACCCGGAGCATCTCGCTGCCGATCGTCAAGGCGAGCGAGGTCGTCCGGCTGGCGTTGCGCGCACCCCTCACCTGGTACCCGCCGCTGCTGGACTACCTGGGCGGCAAGATCGTCCTGCCCGAGCCCTTCGGACTGCGCCACGCCTGGGCGGCCAAGCCCTGGGGCCACCGCTTCATGGCCGACGACGCCATGCGGACGGCCACCCCGGTCCTGCGGGTGGTCCACTCCGCGACGATGCGGGTCCTGAAGGAGCACGGTGTCGACACCGAGCGCTTCGACAACCGTTCCATGGTCCTCAGCGGCCAGGTCCAGGACCCCTCCCCGAAGAAGGCCGACGTCTACGACGCGTGAGGTGGCCAGCCGGCCTTCCCCGGGCCCGGCGGCGCGCCCGGGGCCGGTCCCCGGGCGCTACAGCGGTGGGTTGCCGTGCTTGCGGGGTGCCGCCTCGGCGGTCTTGGTCCGCAGCACGGTGAGGGCCGCTGCCAGGGTCTCCCGGGTGGCGGCGGGGTCGATGACGTCGTCCACCAGCCCACGTTCCGCCGCGTAGTAGGGGTGCATGAGTTCGGCCCGGTACTCCTTCACCAGCCGGACACGGGCCTCGTCCGGGTCCTCCGCCTCGGCGATCTGCCTCCGGAAGATGACGTTGGCCGCGCCCTCGGCACCCATCACGGCGATCTCGTTGGTGGGCCACGCGAAGGTGAGGTCGGCGCCGATGGACTGCGAGTTCATGACGATGTACGCGCCTCCGTACGCCTTGCGCAGGATGACGGTGATCCTGGGGACCGTGGCGTCGCAGTAGGCGTAGAGCAGCTTGGCGCCGTGCCGGATGATTCCGTCGTGCTCCTGGCCGACGCCGGGCAGGAACCCCGGGACGTCCACCAGGGTCACCAGGGGGATGTTGAACGTGTCGCACATCTGGACGAACCGCGCCGCCTTCTCGGACGCCTTGATGTCAAGCACCCCGGCCAGCGACAGCGGCTGGTTCGCGACGACACCCACGACCTCCCCGGCCAGTCTGATCAGGACGCACAGGATGTTGGGGGCCCAGCGCTCGTGGACCTCCAGCACCTCTTCGTCGTCCGCCAGTTCGGCGATCACCTCGCGCATGTCGTACGCTCTGCTGCCCTCGGCGGGAACCAGGTCCAGCAGCCTCGGCGAGCGCCGTCCGGCCGGGTCGCCGGTCTCGGCACGGGGCGGGCGTTCCCGGTTGTTCGCCGGCAGCAGTCCGAGCAGGTAGCGGACCTCGACGAGGCAGGACTCCTCGTCGTCGTAGGCGAAGTGACAGACCCCGGAGGTCTCCGCGTGGACGTCCGCGCCGCCGAGGCCGCTCAGGGTGACCTCCTCACCGGTGACCGCCCTCACCACGTCCGGACCCGTGATGAACATCTGGGACGTCCCCCGCACCATGAACACGAAGTCGGTGAGCGCGGGGCTGTACGCGGCGCCGCCCGCACACGGTCCGAGCATGACGCTGATCTGCGGGATCACCCCCGAGGCGCGGGTGTTGCGCCGGAAGATCCCGCCGTAGCCCGCGAGCGCCGAGACGCCCTCCTGGATGCGGGCACCGGCCCCGTCGTTCAGGGAGACCAGGGGCGCTCCCGCCGCGAGGGCCATGTCCATGATCTTGTGGATCTTCGCCGCGAGGGCCTCGCCGAGCGCGCCCCCGAACATGCGGAAGTCGTGTGCGTACACGAAGACGGTCCGCCCCTCGACCTCCCCCCAGCCGGTGATCACCCCGTCCGTGTACGGGCGGTTCGTCTCCAGGCCGAAGCCGGTGGCCCGGTGCCGGCGGAACCGCTCCACCTCCTGGAAGGTGCCCGGGTCCAGCAGGAGGTCGATGCGCTCCCGGGCGGTCAGTTTGCCGCGGGCGTGCTGGGCCCCGGTCGCCTTCTCGCCCGGCCCGGCGTGCACCTGGGCGCGCAGGGCGCCGAGTTCACCGACGCGGCGGCGCATGCCGGAGGCGGCGGGCGGGGCGGGTAACGGTCCGGCTGTCGGCGCCGGGGAGTCCGTGGTCGTCATCGGGTCGGCCTTTCTGCTCTGCGGGGTCGGTCCGGCCGGTGGCGGCCCGCCGGGACGGAGGGGCACCGGTCAGGCGCTGTGCGCGGTCAGGAAAGAGCGGGCGGCGGCCAGGTCGTCACGGGTACGGGACGCGTCGGCCGGGCCGGCGGGCAGGAGCGGAAGGACCCTGCTGCGCCCGGCCAGTACCGCGGGGTGGCGCCGGGCGAGGGCGGACAGCCCCCGGCCGGGCCCGCATTCGACGAGCTGCCGCCCCGGGCCGCCCAGCAGGTGGTCCAGCGCCGGCCAGAACCTCACCTGCGCCACCGGATGGGAGGACCACCAGGCAGGGTCCGCGGCCTGGCGCGCGGTGAGCGGGGCGGCGGTGTAACCGGAGATCAGCGGGAGGGCGGGTGGCCGGGCACGGACCGCCGCGAAGGCCGGTTCCGCCCGGGCGGCGAGTGGGGCGAGCACCGGACTGTGGAAGGGCGTCGAGGACGGCACGGTCCGGCAGACGAGCCCCTGCTCGCGCAACTCCCGGGTGACCTGGCCCAGGTGCGGTTCGGGGCCGGCCAGGATCGTCTGGCGGGGCGCGTTGTGCGCTCCCACCACGACGTCGTCGCGGAGGTAGGGCGTCAGCGCGTCGGGGGCGGCCGCCACCGCGACCATCCCGCCGGCCGGGCCGTCGGCGAGGCGGGTCACACGGTCCCACATCAGACGCGCGGCGTCGGCGAGGGTGAACACGTCGGCCAGGACGGCCGCCGCCATCTCGCCGACGCTGTGGCCGAGCAGCACCGCCGGGCGGACCCCCCATGACTCCACGGTCCGGCCGAGGGCGTAGTCGATCGTGAACAGCAGGATCTGAGACCGGGTGACATGGTCCATCGGTACGCCGGGCCGCTCCCCCAGCCAGTCGTCGCGTACGTGGGTGCCCGGGGCGCCGAGAGCGTCGAACACCTCGTCCGCCGCACCGGTGAAGACCTCGTCGTGCCCGTAGAGTCCGGTGGCCATGCCGGGGTGCTGGGCTCCCTGACCAGGCAGCAGGAGCGCGACGGGCAGCGGCTCGGCGGCGGGCGCCGGCGTCGGGTTCGTCATCGTTTCCCCTCCCGCGTACCGCGAAGGGCGGTCCGCGGGGCCGATCCTCGCCGTGCCCGCTACAGGCACGCTCGACCGCGGATCGAGGTCCTCCAGCAGTCCTCGATCGGCGGTCGAGAAGCGGGCCGGACGATCTGAGGGGCGCCCGTGGGTGCGGGCCCGGAGAGGATGTCCATGAGGTGCGATCAGCTCTACGTCGCCGGTCTCGGCACCTGGCTGCCGCCCGCCGAGCCGGTGGCCGAGGCGGTGGCCCGGGGTGATGTGGACGAGGCCGCGGCACGGCGGAGCGGCATGCGGTCGGTGACGGTGTGCCAGGACGACGCGCCGGCCCCCGCGGAGATGGCGGTACGGGCCGCGGGCCTCGCTCTGCGGCGCGCGGGAACGGACGGCTCGGACGTGCGGATGCTGCTGCACGCCAGTCTGTACGACCAGGGCAACGCCCTGTGGGGCACCGCGTCGTACGTCCAGCGGCGGTCCGTCCGCGCCGGCTGCCCGGCGCTGGAGGTGCGCCAGGTGTCCAACGGGGGCATGGCGGCCCTGCTGCTGGCGTCCGCGGTGCTGGCCCAGGGGGGCGGGGAGGTGCTGCTCACCACCGCCGACCGGTTCTGTCCGCCGGGCTTCGACCGGTGGCGCAGCGACCCGGGGACGGTCTACGCCGACGGCGGGACGGCGATGCTGCTGTCGGCGGGGGGCGGCTTCGCGCGGGTGCGTTCGCTGGCCGTGGTCTCGGACCCCGAACTGGAGGGGATGCACCGGGAGGGCGACCCCTTCGGCGAGGCCCGGACCGCGCCGGCGGGTGTCCTGGACCTGGAGGCGCACAAGAAGCGGTACGTGGCCCGGGCCGGGATGTCGTTCAGTGTGGCGCGGGTGACCGCGGGGCAGCGGGACGCCGTCAAGGAGGCGCTGGCCGACGCGGGGGTCGAGGCCGCGGACATCTCCCGGTGGGTGCTGCCGCATTTCGGGCGCCGCCGGCTGGAGACCAACTGCCTGCGTCCGCTGGGGATCGGGGCCGACCGGACGACCTGGGAATTCAGCAGCCGGGTGGGACACCTGGGCGCGGGTGACCAGACGGCCGGGCTGGAGCATCTGGTCCGCTCGGGCGCGCTCGGGCCGGGCGGCCTCTGTGTCCTGATGGGCGTGGGCGCCGGATTCACCTGGTCGTGCGCGGTGGTGGAGATCCTGCGCGTGCCCGGCTGGACGGCGTGAACGGGCGCTGAGCCGGAGCCGGGAAGCGCCGCGGCCCGTCGCGGCGGAGGGACGGCACCCTTCCGCCGCGACGGGCCGGCACGCGTCAGCTCTGGTCGATCGTCCGCATGAAGTGCGCGGGGTAGCGCAGTCCGGCGGTGGCACCGGCGGGGAAGAGGCCGGAGAGCCGGGCGACCTCGTCCTCGGTCAGCCGCACGTCGGCGGCCGAGACGTTCTGCTCCAGGTGGGAGACGCGCCGGGTGCCGGGGATCGGCACGACGTCGCCGCCCTGGGCCAGCACCCACGCCAGCGCGAGCTGGGTGAGGCTGACGCCCTTCTCCTTCGCCATGTCCTCGACCGTGCGCACCAGGTCGCGGTTGTGGTCGAAGTTCTCGCTCTGGAAGCGCGGGTGGTTGCGGCGCTGGTCGTCCTCGGCCAGGTCCTCGGCGCTGTCGAAGGCGCCCGTGAGGAATCCGCGGCCGAGCGGGCTGTACGCCACGAAGCCGGTGCCGAGCTCACGGCAGGCGGGCAGGATCTCCGCCTCGACGTGCCGCTCCCACAGCGAGTACTCGGTCTGCAGGGCGGCGATCGGGTGGACCGCGTTCGCCCTCCGCAGGGTGCGTGCGGAGACCTCGCAGAGCCCGATGTGCCGGACCTTGCCCTCGGCGACGAGCTCGCCGAGGGCTCCGACGGTCTCCTCGACGTCGACCTTGGGGTCGAGGCGGGCGAGGTAGTACAGGTCGATGTGGTCCAGCCCCATGCGCTGCAGGGACGCCTCGCAGGCCTCGCGGACGTACGCGGGGCTGCCGTCGACGAACGGCGGGCCGGCCGCCGGGCGCCGCATGCCGAACTTCGTGGCGACCACGGCCTCGTCGCGGCGTCCCTCGAGTGCCGTGGCGACGATCTTCTCGGCGGTGCCCGGCCCGTAGAAGTCGGCCGTGTCGATCAGGGTGACCCCGAGGTCCAGCGCCCGGCGGACCGTGGCGACTGCCTCGTCCGTGTCCGCCGTGCCGTACGCGCCGGCCATGCCCATGCAGCCGAGGCCGAGGGCCGAGACGCCGAGGCCGGCGGCGCCGAGCTTCCTGTTCTCCATGAATGCCTTTCCATAGCCCGCCCGATGCGGGCGGTGCGAAGGGAACCGGCGCCGAATGCGCCGCGAGGGACGCGAGTTGGAGCTCGCGCCGGTCAAAATATAGCCGACTAACTAATGACCTGACAGGCGATCGCACGGCACGCCGGACGACGCCCCCGGACGTCGGCCGGTGTTCACTCGTCGAGCAGCGCCACCACCCTCGACCAGCCCGCTCCGGCTCCGGCGATCTTCACGGGGAGGCAGCTGACGGTGAACCCGGTCGACACCGGCAGGTCCTGGAGGTTGGCGAGCCGTTCGAGCTGGCAGTACTCCTCACGGCGCCCGGCGAAGTGGGCGGGCCACAGGACCGCCTTGTCCCCCGTGCGGTGGAACTCGCGGATGATGTGGGTGAACGGCGCGTCGAGGCTGAAGGCGTCGGTGCCGATGACCCGCACCCCCAGTTCGAGCAGCAGGCGGGTGGCCGGCCCGTCCAGGCCGGTGAACTCGGTGAAGTACTCCGGTTTGCCGAGGTTCCGGTCGGCACCGGTGTGCAGCAGCACCACGTCCATCGGCCGGGGCCGGCGCCCCACCCGCTCGAACTCCCGCTCCAGATGGGCGACTCCGGCTGTTCCCGTACCCACGTCCCGGAGGTCGAGGACCATTCCGGGCCGTACGAACCAGTCCAGCGGCATCCGGTCGATGGTCCGGGGCGTGTGTGACCCTTCCGCGGGACCGTAGTGCGCGGGGGCGTCGACGTGCGTCCCGGTGTGGGCGGTGAGCGTCAGGTAGTCGTTGGTGAGGAAGGCGCCGTCCGGGAAGACCTCGGGATCCAGCTCCAGCCCGAAGTGCTCCTTCATCTCGTCCCGTACGTGCACGGCGGCCTGGTGGGCGTCGAGCACGCGGTGCACCACCTCGTCCGGTTCCCAGAACGACGCGTCGACGGGTGAGGACAGATCGATGATCCTCATGCTCCGGCCGCCTCTCCGCGCAGGGGTTCCGCCTCGCCGAACAGATCCGAGCGCACGGTGATCGGCCGGGCGCCGAACGCGATGGCACGGAGGATCTTCCCGTAGAGCGGGGTGTGCGCGAGGGCGCGCGCCGCCAGGGGCCGTACCGCCCCGGCCAGCCGGCTCCCGCCCCCGAGCATGGCCTTGCTCTGTCTGGCCTGGAGGGTGAAGACGGCGTCGATGTCCTTCCTGCGCTCGGGCACCCAGCGCGAGAGCGCGGACTCGCCGAAGTCACCGCTGTCCAGGGCGTCCATCAGGACCGGGTGCAGCAGTGCGGCGTCCTGCAGGGCGAGGTTGATCCCCTGCGCCCCGATCGGACTGTGGGTGTGCGCGCTGTCCCCGACCAGGACCAGTCCGTCGTCCGCCCACCGGTCCGCGTAGCCGGAGAAGACGTCGAGCAGGGTCAGGTCGTTGAGCGTCTTCACCTGGTCGAGGACCTGCTCGGCGTAGTCGGGCACCGCGTGCGCGATCCGTGAGCGCAGCGACTCGACTCCCTCCTCGGCCAGCCGCCGGTACCCGTTGTGGGGCAGGGTCCATCCGATCTGCACGCAGTCGGGGTACGAGTCGTAGATGAGCACCGGTGTCCCTCCGGTGCGGTGCACCCGCACCGAGCGGTCCGTCCTGCCCCCGGCCGGAACCCTGAACCACAGGATGTCGTGGGCGAAGGCGTCCAGCCGGTGCTGTTCGATGCCCGCCAGCCGGCGGGTCCTGGAGTAGCGGCCGTCCGCGGCGACGGTGACCGGGGCGGTGATCCGGCGGCGGTCGTCACCCCGGCCGCACACCACGCCGGTGACGGCGCCCCCCTCCCGTACGAGTTCCCGGATGCCGCAGCCCTCCAGGTAGGTGAACTCCGGGTACCGGGAGCAGGCCTCGAACAGCTCGGTCAGCAGGTGCCGTTGGGGCAGGCTGAGCAGGAAGCCGTAGGGCGGTGGAAGGGTGCCGTAGTCGATGTCCATCAGCAGGCGCTCGTTCTCGACCAGCTGGAACCGGCCGAGCTCGTACCCGCCGCGCGCGCGTGCCCCGTCGAGCACCCCGAGACGGTCGAGCAGGGTCATGGCGCCGGGCTGGAGGATCTCGCCGCGGTACTCGCGCTCGAAGGAGCGGGTGCGGTCCAGGACCGTGACCCGGGCGCCCGAACGCAGCATCAGCAGGGCCAGGGTGAGACCAGCCGGGCCGGCCCCGACCACGCAGATGTCGGTGGTGATGTCCATGTCCGCCTCCTCAGGCACGCAGGCCGAGACCGCCGTCGGCCACGACGACCTGTCCCTGGATCCAGGCGGCCTCCGGTGCGCACAGCAGGGCGATCACGTCGGCCACGTCCTCCGGCCGGGTGAGACGCCCGTTTGGGGTGCGGGAGGCCAGCAGGCCGGCGATGGCGGGGTTGGAGGTGTGCTCCCCCTTGTCGAGGAGATGGGTGGAGACGGCGTTGACGGTGATCCCGAACGGCGCGAGGTCGACGGCCAGGTAGCGCACCAGGTTCTCCAGGGCCGCCTTGGCGACACCGGTCGCCAGGTAGTGCGGGATCACCTCGAACGCCCCGTTGCCGGAGACCGCGACGACCCTGCCGCCCTCCGGCATGAGCTTGGCGACGGTGGCGGCGCCGTGCAGCAGGGGGTTCAGGGCGAGGGCGATCTCGTCGAAGAGGGGGGCGACCTCCGGGGCCACGGGAAGCATCGGGTGCATGGTCGCGGCGTTGTGCACGAGGATGTCCAGCTGTCCGTGATCGTCCCGGATCCTGTCGAGGAGCCCCTCGAGGAAGTCCGCCGAGCGGATGTCCCCCTTGACGGGGGTCGTACTGCCCGGGAGGCCGGCCGCCGCCTCGACCGCGTCGGCGGCGGCGGCGTCGTCGTGGGCGTAGTTGAGGTAGACGTGGCAGCCGTCCGTGCGCAGCCGGTGCGCGACGGCTCGGCCGAGGCCGCGGGAGGCTCCGGTGACCAGGGCGATCCGGCCGGGCGGGAGGAGGCCCGGATGCCTCTCGGGACGAGGACTGTGGTGCGTGAGGGGCGCGTTCATGCTGTGTGACCGCCTTCGTGTGGTCAGGGCCGCCCGCCGTTGACCACCTGGAGGTGGCCGGTGACGGGGCTGGACAGGTCGGAGGCGAGTGCGACGACGCAACCCGCCACTTCGTCGGGGGTGTTGGGCGCGACGCCGGGCCCCAGCGGGCCGGCGTGCGCGACGCCGGGCTCCTGCACGGGGCCGGGTGCGACGCAGTTGACCCGGACGCCCTGGCCCGCCAGGTCGTGGGCCAGAGCCAGCGTCAGGCCCGCCACCCCCGCCTTCGCGGCGCAGAGGTGGGCGGCGGCCGGCCGGCCGCGGACCCCGGCGAGCGAGGACAGCAGCACCACCCTGGCCCGGCCGGACGCGACGAGCAGCGGGAGGGCGGTGGCGACCAGCGTGTGCACCGCCACCAGGTCGGTCTCCAGCACGGCGCGGAACTCCTCGGCCGTCAGGTCGGCCGCGGACCGGGGCAGTCCGTCGTACCCGGTCACGCAGTTCACCAGGACGTTCAGCCGTTCCACGCCGGCCGCCGCGAGTCCCGCGCGCAGCGCCCGCGGCGCGTCGGGTGAGGTGAGGTCCGCGGTCAGCGGGTGCGCGCGGACGCCGTACCCGGCGGTGAGGGCGTCGGCGAGGGTCTTGGTGCCCCCGTCGCTCCGGCCGTGCACCAGCACCTCGGCCCCCCGTGCGGCGAAGGCGCGGGCGACCGCGCCGCCGACCCTGCCGGTCGCCCCGGCCACCAGGACCGGGACGCCCGCCAGGCCCAGCGGGTCAGCGCTCAACGTGCGACACCACGGTGTGCAGCTGGGGGGTCGCCTTGGCGACGCCCGCGAGTTGCCGGATGTGGTCCTGGAAGCCCTCGGACCGGACGACCTCGATGTGCGCGGCGGCATCCTCCCAGCGCGCGATGTTGATGTAGGTGTTCGGGTTGGTCATGGAGCGGACCAGGGTGTGGTCGATGAAGCCCGGCTGCTCGCGCATGTACACCGAGCTGGCCTCGAAGACCTTCTCGAACTCCTCGGGTGCCGAGGTCAGGATGAACTCGTTGATCAGGATCACCATCGGGGAACCTCCGTCGAGTCGTGCGTGGAAGGAAGCCCGCAGTTCGCGCCGCGGGATCTTGCCGTTGGGGGTACGGGGGATCCGAGCGACCACGTCGTGGCTGCGGATCCGCTTGTAGTAGGGCAGGCGGGCGTTGAGCCGGCCGAGTGCCTCCTCCGCCTCCCCCGGGGAGTCCGGGTCGGCGAGGACGAGGAGCGCGTGGGCGACCGCGCCGGACACCGGGTCCGGCCTGTCGAGGACGACGCTGTCGGCGACCGCGGGGTCCTCGGCCAGCAGCGCCTCGATCTCGCTCGGTGCCACGAGCCAGTTGTCGCACTTGAAGACGTCCTTGATCCGGTCGGTGAGATGCAGCCGGCCGTCCCCGTCGATGCGGCCGACGTCACCGGTGGCCAGCCAGCCGTCGGCGTCGACGGCCGGGCCGTGCGCCGGATCGAGGTATCCGCGCATCACCTGCGGCCCCCTGACCTGGATCTCCCCGTGCTCCCCGGGCGGCAGTCCGGAGCCGTCCTCCAGCGAGACCGCACGGTGCTCCGTCCCTTCGACGGGTCTGCCGACCGATCCGGGCAGGTGGTCGCCCGGCCGGTCGAAGTGGGTCAGCGGGGACGCCTCCGCGAGCCCGTACCCCTGGACCACGGGAACGCCGAAGTGCCGGGAGAGGGTGCCGGCGAGGGCAGGTGCCAGGGCGGAACCCCCGGAGGCGATCATCACGGCGTCCGGCAGGCGCATTCCGGAGAGCCGGGGGTGCGCCGCCAACCGGGCCAGCCGGGCGGGCAGCGAGTAGACGAACGCGGCACCGCACGCACGGGCCCGTTCCATCGCGTGGGCGGGGTCGGCCTCCGGCACCAGCACCTGGGTCGCCCCGGCGGCCAGCGCGGAGTTCATGTGCATGGGGTGGTAGCTGGGGAAGTGCACGAGGGTGACGGAGCCGGCCTCCAGCCCGTGCGCCCGCGCGGTCTGCACGGCGTTGACCGTCACGTTGCGGTGGCTGAGCACCACGGCCTTCGGCAGTCCCGTGGTGCCGCTGGTGAAGTGCAGCGCGGCCGGGGCCTCCGGGTCGGCGTGCCACTCGGGCACCCCGGGCACCGCGCTCTCCAGCAGCCCGGCGAGGCGGGGCGCTCCGGGGGCGGCGTCGGCGGGCTCCTCCCCCAGCACGGCGACGAGCTCCAGCCCGGGCAGCCCGTGCCGCACCCGGTCCAACCGGTCGTACAGCCCCGCTCCCACCAGCGCGGCCCGCGCCCCGGACGCCTCCAGCACGTACTGCAGTTGCTGCTCGCGCAGCAGCGGGATCACCATCAGCGCCTGGTTACCGCTGCGCAGGGCGCCGTGGTAGGCGACCACCACGTCGGGGTGCAGGTCTGCTCCGATCGCCACGACCGCTCCCCCGCCGCCGAAGCGTTCCCGCAGGACGGCGGCGCACCGGTCCACGGCGGCGTCGAGCTCCGCGTAGGTGACCGTACGGCTGCCGAGGACGAGCGCGGGCCGGTCCCCGCGGCGCTGCGCGGCGGCGCGCAGCAGCAGGTCGGCGCGGGCGGGGAGCCCGTCCAGGAGGTCAGGCACCGGACGTCCCCTCGGCGAAGGCCTTGGCCTGCCTCAGCGTGGCGGAGCTGTTGCGGCCCAGGGCGTCCCGGACGAAGGCCCGGGCCTGCCGCACGTCGGCGTCCGGACCGAGCACCTGGGCCACGGCGGCCGTCTCCAGGACAACGGTGTGCTCCGCGACGACCGTGACGCCCCGGTCGTCCTCCGTCAGGAGCCAGCTGCCGGTGTGCACCCGGAGCAGGGCGGGAGTGACGAGCTGCTTGTAGTGGATGCTGCGGGACGCCCGGCAGATACGGACGGACCGGGTGGTGTGGGACGACCCGTCCGCGGTCCGGGTGTCCATCTCCAGGATCTGCACACCGGGCAGGTCCTCGGTCAGACGCACCCGCGCCACGTGCGGCAGGCGCTGCTCCCAGCGTTCCGCGCGGTCCAGGAAGCCGTAGACCTCGGCGGCGGTGCTCTCGATGTGCAGGCTGTCGCGGAAGGTGAAGGCCGTCTCCAGGCCCGCCTCCTTCTCCCGCGCCGCCTCGGCGAGGGCGCCCAGTTCGGCACGGCTGTTGCCGTCGACCGCCTTCTCCAGCCAGCCGAGCGTCTCGGCGTCGTCCCCGACGGCCGCGTACGTGTGGGTGAGGACCACCTCGCTGCCGGCGTCCGCGGGGCTGACGATCCACTCCCCGCCCATGGCGGCGACGGGACTCTGCGGGCGGTCCTGCCCGAAGGAGATGCGCCGGCGTACGGGGTCGACGAGGCGGCGGGACGTCCAGGTGCGTACGCCGCCGTTGGCGGTGGCCCACAGCTGGAGCCGTTCCGGGCCGCCTTCGTCCGGAGCCCGCTCCAGGAACCGGGCGTGCACGGTGGGCGGGAAGATCAGCGGCCATCTCTCGACATCCGCGAGCAGGGCGAAGACGACGTCCGGCGCCGCCGGCACGGTGACGGTGTGCGCCACGTCGACACGTGCGGGGTCGCCGGGGCGCTCGCCCGGTGTGCGCGTCGAGGGACTGCCGACGACGTCCGGGCCGGTGGGCGGGGTGGTGGTGCGGGGGCTGGTCTGGGACACGGGTGTGCACCTTCCGAAGGGGGCGGCGGGGGTCAGTGGCTGCCGAGACCGCCGCAGACGTTGAGCGCCTGCGCGGTGACGGCGTCCGCGGCGGGCGACACGAGGTAGCCGACCATGGCCGCCACCTCCTCGGGCGTGGTGTAGCGGCCGAGCGGGATCTTGGCCTCGAAGCGTTCGCGGACCTGTTCCTCGCCGGTGTCCCAGGCCTCGGCGTACGCCTTGCGCACCCGCTCGGCCATGGGTGTCTCCACGTAGCCGGGGCAGACCGCGTTGACGGTGGTTCCCGAGGAGGCGAGTTCCAGCCCGACGGCCTTGGTCATGCCGATCACGCCGGCTTTGGACGCGGAGTACGGGGCTGCCAGGACGACCCCCTGCTTGCCCCCGGTGGACGCGATGTTGATGATCCGTCCGCGCGGCCGCTCCAGCATCCCGCCGGCCGCCAGCACCTCCCGGGTCACCAGGAAGACACTGTTGAGGTTGGTGTCGACGACGTCGTACCAGATCTCGTCGGGGAGCTGGGCGGTGACTCCGCCGCCGTTGCGGCCGGCGTTGTTGACCAGGACGTCGACCGGTCCGAACGCCGCGACGGCGGTGGCGACCAGGTCGGCCACCTCCGCGCGGGACCGGACGTCGCAGGCCGCGCCGTCCGCCTCGTAGCCGTGGTCGCGCAGTTCCTCGACCGTCGCGGCCACGTCGTCCGCGGAGCGGGCGCACAGGAACACGCGGAGTCCGGAGGCGGCCAGGGCGCGGGCGACCGCGAGTCCGATTCCACTGGTGGCGCCCGTGATCAGGGCCGTACGCGGGTCCGCCGGGGTGCTGGGGGCGCTGGCAGGCATCTCACTCCTCGTTCCTGGCCGCTGTGCGGCGTCTCGTGGCACGGGCCGGAGGCGTGGGCCCGTGTCCGGCGTCGCCAGAGAGGCTTGCCGGGCACGGTCGAGTCCGGCTCGAACACGGCTGGAGCGTCCGGGACGTCACCACCGGCCCGTGGACTGGCCCTCAAGTGCTTCTCCAGCCGCCGCTCCTACGTTGTGCAGGTCTTGGCGACTGCCGGGGCCCGTGGGGGCCCTGAAAGAGGAGTGACGATGGAATTTCCTGCCGACCAGCCGATGCGGGTGCAGGCCACCCAGGAGGTCGTCGACTACGTGGTCGCGAGCGGCATCGCACCGCTGCCCGCCCACCACGAGCTGGTGGCGCGCACCGAGAAGGAGACCGGCGACAAGGCCGGCATGCGGATCGCCCCCGAACAGGGGGCTCTCATCACGCTGCTGGCCAGGACGGTCGGAGCGCGGCGGGCGGTCGAGGTGGGCACCTTCACCGGCTACTCGTCGCTCTCCATCGCCCGGGCGCTGCCGGCCGACGGGCACCTGCTCTGCTGCGACACCAGCGAGGAGTGGACGCGCATAGCCCGGGACGGCTGGGAGTCCGCGGGGCTGGCCGGTCTGATCGAGCTGCGCCTCGGCCCGGCCCTGGAGACCCTGCGGGCGCTGCCCGTCGATGAGGACATCGACTTCTCGTTCGTGGACGCGGACAAGACCGGTTACGCGGCGTACTTCGAGGAACTGGTGGTCAGGACCCGGCCGGGGGGCCTGATCGTCTTCGACAACGTCCTGTACGGCGGCCGTGTGCTCGGTGACGAGCCGGTGACCGGAAACGCCGCCGCCTTGCGCGAGTTCAACCCCGCGCTCGCCGCCGACCCCAGGGTAGATGTGGTCATGCTGCCGCTCGCCGACGGTCTGACCATCGCGCGCAAGCGCTGATCCGGTGCCCTCCCGCCCGTCCCGCTCGCTCCGGGCCGCCGTGGCGGGGAGGTCACCGTACGCGGGGGCGCGTCCCGCGGGCCGGTTTCCGGCCTCGGCGCGCCCCCTGCCGTAGTCCTTCGCTCAACACGAGGAGTGGAATGTCAGGCAGAAAGTCGCTCTCCCGTCGGCGGTTCCTCACCGGCGTCGCGGCAGGTACGGCGCTCGGGGCGCTGCCGCTGCGGTCCGCCGTGGCGTCCGCCGCGGAGCCCGTGGAGATCCTCATCATCGGCAGTGGGTACGCGGGCAGCGTCGCCGCCCTCCGGTTCGCCCAGGCGGGCCTGCACTCGGTGGTCCTCGAACGAGGCAGGCGCTGGCCGGTCACGGCGCAGGGCGGTACGTTCGCCACCCCCGCGGCGCCTGACGGCCGGGCGTCCTGGCTCAACTCCTGGAGTCCGTTCGTCCCCCAGCAGCTCGACGTCTACCCGGGTGTGCTCGAGGCCTTCCGCGCCGACGGCGTCATCGCTCTCGCCGGCGCGGGTGTCGGCGGTGGCTCCCTGGTCAACAACGCGGTGATGCTCAAGCCGTCCGAGGCGGCGTTCAACCGGGCGTTCGGCACCGACATCGACTTCGACGAGATGAGCGAGCGCTGGTACGCGCGGGCCCGCTCCCTGATCGGTCCGGCCCCGATGCCGGACGACGTCTACGCCTCGTCGCACTACACGGCCGCCCGTTCCTTCACCGCCGAGACCGCGGCGGCGGGCCTGGCCCCGTTCCGGGCGGACATGGCCGTCGACTGGCAGGCGGTGCGGGAGGAGCAGGCGGGCACCCGTGAGGCGTCGCTGATCATCGCCCGTTCCATCTGGGGTGCCAACAGCGGGGCCAAGCGCAGTGTCGACCGGACCGTCCTGGCCGCCGCCGAGGCGACCGGCCGGGTGTCGGTGGAGACACTGACGCGGGTGGTGGACGTGGTGCCCTCGGGCGGCCGCTACGTGGTGCGGTGCGAACGCATCGACGACACGGGGGCCGTGGTGGCCCGGCCCGACTACAGCGCGAAGCGCGTGTTCTTCGCCGCCGGTTCGCTGGGGACCAGCCGGCTGCTGGTGGCCGCGCGGGGACGCGGCAGCCTGCCCGCGCTCCGCGCCTCCGTCGGCAAGGGCTGGGGCACCAACAGCGACCGGCAGACGGTGCGGGTGGGGATGCCCTGGAACAACTCCACGCAGGGAGGACCGTCCGGCATCGTCGCCCAGGACCTCGACAACCCGTACGAACCGGTGACGATGATCAACTTCCCGTGGCCGGTGCCGCCCGCGGACGGGACCGGAGCGCTCGGCGCCCTGGCCATGACCACGTGCGCCGCGGACGGGTTCTTCAGCTACGACGCGGCGACCGACGGGGTCTCCCTGACCTGGCCGGCCACGGGAGCCTCGGCCGTACGCGCCACCCAGGCGGTGACGGCCACCGTGAACCGCATCAACGCCGCCAACCCCGGTACCTCGACCCTGCGCGTGAACGCCGACACCACGTCGCACACGCTCGGTGGAGCGGTCCTCGGCAAGGCGTGCAGGCTGGACGGCCGGCTGTACGGGTACGACAACCTGCACGTCATCGACAGCTCGCTGATACCCGGCACGATGGCGACGGTTCCCCCCGCCCTGACCGTCACCGCTCTCGCCGACCGCTGCGTGCACAAGGCGCTGGACCGCATGCTGAACTGACGCCGGGCCCCACGCCCTTCCCCGCTCCGGCAGGGAAGGGCGGACCACCCGCGGACCCCTCCGGGAGATCCGCCGGCCACCGTCTAGCAGCACCTCATGAACAGTGCAAGCGCCTTCAGGACAATTCGCGCCGAGCCTCGACGCGTCCATTCGACAGTACCCACGGCCCGTCTGGGTAGCGTTCGGGTGCATCACAGGCACTACACACAAAGCGGCCAGGTCGCACCGGTACTCGGGGGAGTCCGTCATGACCACGGCAATGCAGATCTTGGGGGGAAATGATGGACATTTCCGTCGTCATACTGGGGATCCTGGATTTACGGTTCGGTGACATCGTTTGCGTTCCCAGCGCACCGAAACCGAAGAAGGTGCTGGCACTTCTCCTCATCTACCGCAACCAGATCGTCCCCGTCTCCGCGCTGGTGGAGGAGCTGTGGGGCAACCGCCCGCCGGCCAGCGCCAGGACGACGCTCCAGACGTACATACTGACGCTCCGCAAACTGCTGCAGGCCGCCGCACCCTCGGCGGGGGAACTGCTGGTGACGGCGGGTCCCGGATACATGCTCCGGATCCCCGACGACGCCGTCGACCTGCACCGCTTCGGCCGGCTCGCCAAAGAGGGGCGCGAGGCCATCAGCAGGGGGGACGACGAGACGGGCGTGGTGCTCCTCTCGCAGGCCCTCGACCTCTACCGCGGGCAGGTGCTCGCGGACGTGGACACGGGCCAACGCGTCACGGCCCACGTCACCCGGCTCGAGGAGCTGCGGCTGACCACTCTGGGGCTCTGCATCGACGCCGAGATGAGGCTCGGCCGGCACCAGGAACTCCTGGACGGGCTGGCCGCGCTGACCGCCCATCACCGCTTCCACGAGAACCTGCACGCCCAGTACATGAGGGCACTGTGGCGGTCGGGGCGCCGCTCGTGCGCCCTGGACGTGTACCAGCGGCTCCGACGCGCCCTGGCCGAGGAACTCGGCATGGAGCCCGCCTGGTTCCTCCAGCAGCTCCAGCGCGCCATACTCTCGTCGGCCTCGCCGCAGCCCCAGATGCTGGCGGGCGGAATGCCGTACGAGACGGCCGGCTGAGCCCGGCCGGGCGGCCTTGACGGTCCGCGGGGCCCCGGGAGGGGCCCCGCGGCATGCCGTCAGGCCAGGTCGTCGCGGCTGACCTGCCGGTGCCGGACCAGCCAGGCGTCTCCGTCGCGCACCAGCACGTCCTCGCACACGGTGCTGCGGTGCAGCGCCGGGGTCCCGCCGAGGTGGGTGGCGACGACCAGGGCGTAGCAGCGGGCCACGACGCTTCCGTCGGGCCTGGGGTCCACCGTCAGCATGCCGAGCCAGTGCCGGTGCGTGACGCCCTGCTCGGCGAGCGCGGCGCGGGCCTTCGCGCTGCTCGCGGCGAGCGCGGGGCGGCCCTCCGCCCGGTCGTGGCCGCCGTGCAGGAGGAAGACTCCGTCCTCGGTGAACGTCCGCGCCCAGTCGTCGGTCCTGCCGTCGTCGAGGGCCTGCATCTGCCGTGCGTAGAAATGGGTGATCTCGCCGTGGAGCCCGGCGGTGCCGGGTCGGGCCGGGTCGAGCGGTGCCGTGCCGGTGTGCGGCATCGGACCTCCTTCGCGCTGTAGGGGCCACCAGCGTGCTCGGCCGGTCTGGAAGGCGGCTGGAGCCCCGCTGGAGCGCCGGGCGCTCAGTCCGCGCGGCTTCCGCCGGTGGCGTCCGGGCCGGTGCCGGTCCCGTCCGCACCCGGTCCGTCCGCGGGGAGGGACGTCTCGTAGAGCCGCAGCAGCAGCGACATGAACTGCTCCCGTTCCGGCTGCGTGAAGGGCGCGAGTAGATCCCGCTCCAGCTCGGCGAGCGCGGCGGTGACCAGCGGCCACGTCCGCCGCCCGAGCGGCGTCAGCCACACCCGGCTGCGCCGGGCGTCCTGCTCGTCGGGGGTGCGGCGCACCATCCCGGCCGCCTCCATGCGCTTGACCGCCTGGGTCGCCGTCGGTGCCTCCACCCTGACGCGCCGGGCGAGGTCTCCGACCGTGCTCCCGTCCTGCTCCCAGAGACAGCGCATGAAGAACTGCTGACCGACGTGGAGTCCGAAGTCGTTGAGCAGACGTTCGGACCGGAGGCGGGTGGAACGCCCGGCCAGGGCGAACAGGGTGCTGAAGTCCCCGAGGGACACGGCGGGCCGAACAGCCATGCGGAAGTGACCTTCGCGGGTTGCGGGCGGTGTACGGGCGGGCTCACGACACGACGGACCGCACGCCCCCCGGGATGATACGCGGCCCGGAATCCCGGGCCGCTTCCCGGTTCCACCGGTTCCCAAGCCCCCCTCCAGCGGCGCGGCCAAGGATGATCCGCGTCCCTCCACGGGGGATGCGTCACGCCACCGGCCGAGTACGGGAAAGGGTCGATCAGATGGACAGCGCACAGCGTGCGACGGGGGCCGCCCAGCACAGGGCGGAGACCGCGCAGAATCTACCGGACCACTGGAAACCATCTGTTTTCGCTTGGTGCAGATCCGGCCATTCCGTGGACGTGCCGAGGTGAACCGCAGGGTCGCCGTCACCGGAATCGGCGTGGTCGCACCCGGCGGCACCGGGACGAAGGAGTTCTGGTCACTGATCACTTCCGGCCGGACCGCGACGGGCCCCCTGACGGCCTTCGACGCGACGCCCTACCGTTCGCGCATCGCCGCGCAGTGCGCCTTCGACCCGCTGGCCGCCGGCTTCTCCGCGCGTGAGGTCCGCAGACTGGACCGCGCGGCCCTGTTCGCCGTGGCCTGCGCCCGGGAGGCGCTCGCGGACGCCGGGCTCGCGTCCGGCACTTCCCCGGTGCCCGAGCGGACCGGTGTGTCCCTGGGCACCGCGGTCGGCTGCACGACGAGCCTGGAGAACGAGTACGCCGTCGTCAGCGACGGCGGCCGCGACTGGCTCGTGGACCACCGCCACGCCGTGCCGCAGCTGGTGGACTACCTCGTCCCCAGCAGCCTGGCCCGGGAGGTGGCGTGGGCGGCGGACGCCCTCGGCCCCGCCGCGGTGATCTCGGCCGGCTGCACGTCCGGGCTCGACGCCGTGGGGCACGCCTGCGAGATCATCCGCGAGGGCACCGCCGACGTCATGCTCACCGGCGGGACCGACGCGCCGATCTCCCCCATCACCGTCGCCTCCTTCGACGCCATCAGGGCGACCTCCGCGCGCAACGACGACCCGGCGACCGCCTCGCGGCCGTTCGACCGCACCCGGGACGGCTTCGTCCTCGGTGAGGGCGCCGCCGTGCTGGTGCTGGAGGAGTGGTCGCACGCCGTGGGCCGGGGTGCGCACGTCTACGCCGAGATAGGCGGTCACGCCTCGCGCGGCAACGCCTACCACATGACGGGTCTGCGGCCGGACGGCCGGGAGATGGCGGAGGCGATCACCCGGGCCCTCGACGAGGCCCGGCTGGACCCGACCGCGGTCGACTACGTCAACGCGCACGGCTCCGGAACGCTGCAGAACGACCGGCACGAGTCGGCCGCCTTCCTGCGCGCGCTCGGCGAGCACGCCCGGGGCATTCCCGTCAGCTCCATCAAGTCGATGATCGGCCACTCGCTCGGCGCGATCGGGGCCATAGAGATCGCGGCGTGCGCCCTCGCCCTGGAGCACGGAGTCGTGCCTCCCACCGCCAACCTCCACGAACCGGACCCCGACTGCCCGCTGGACTACGTGCCGGTCACCGCCAGGGAGCAGCGCCTGGACGCCGTCCTCACGGTGGGCAGCGGTTTCGGCGGCTTCCAGAGCGCCATGGTGCTCACCCGGCCCGAAGGGACACGCCGATGACCGCCCCCGCACCCGCGTCCACGGCACCCGGAACCCGGCGGGGCACAGCCCTGGTGACCGGCCTCGACGTGCGGGCGGCCAACGGGGACGGCACCGAGGAGTTCTGGCGGAGCCTGCTGGAGGGACGCGGCGGCATCGGCCCGATCACCCGCTTCGACGCCTCCGGCTACCCGAGCCGGCTGGCCGGCGAGATCGCACGCGACCCCGGCGAGGACCTGCCCGGCCGCCTGCTGCCCCAGACCGACCGCGTCACACAGCTCGCGCTGGCCTGTGCCGCCGAGGTGCTGAGGGACTCGGGCCTGGACCCGGCCGGGGCGCCGGAGTACGGGATCGGGGTGGTCACCGCCAATGCCGCCGGCGGGTTCGAGTTCGGTCAGCGGGAGCTGGAGAACCTGTGGGCGAAAGGCCCCCTGTACGTCAGCGCCTACCAGTCGTTCGCCTGGTTCTACGCCGTCAACACCGGCCAGATCTCCATCCGGCACGGCCTGCGCGGCCCCAGCGGCGTCCTGGTCACCGGCCAGTCCGGCGGCCTGGACGCGGTGGGCCACGCGCGCCGCATGCTGCGCAAGGGCACCCCGGCGGTGCTCACCGGGGCGATGGAGTCGGCGCTGTGCCCCTGGGGGCACGTGGCGGAGCTGACCGGCGGCCGGCTGAGTACCGCCGACCGGTCCGAGGACGCCTGCCTGCCTTTCGGGGAGCGCGCCGCCGGTCATGTCGTCGCGGAGGGCGGCGCGCTGCTGATGCTGGAGGACGAGGCCTCGGCTCACGCCAGAGGAGGCATCCGCCCGTACGGCGAGGTGGCGGGTTACGCGGCCTGCTTCGACCCTCCCCCGGGCTCGGGGCGGCCCACGGGCCCGGCGCGGGCCGCGCGCGCGGCGCTGGCCGACGCGGGAGTGGAACCGGCGGACATCGGCGCGGTGTTCGCCGAGGGAGCCGCGGTTCCGGATCTCGACGCGCAGGAGGCCGGGGCGATCGCCGGGGTCTTCGGGCCGGACGCCGTGCCGGTCACCGCGATCACCTCCCGCACCGGACGCCCGGGGGCCGGCGCCTCCGCGCTCGACCTCGCGGCGGCGCTGCTCGCGGTCCGTGACGGGCTGATCCCCCCGACCGCCGACGTCGGCCGGGTCCCGGCGGCGTACCGGATCGACCTCGTGACCGGCCGGCCCCGGCCGATGGCCGGCGACGCGGCACTGGTGCTGGCGCGTGGGTACGGCGGCTTCAACAGCGCCGTGGTCGTGCGCCGGTGCGGACCGACACCCCGATGACCCATCCCTGGACAAATCCCCAGTGAAAGGTGACCACCATGAAGGGCTTCACCCTCGCCGACCTGAAGCGCGTGATGCGGGAATGCGCCGGGGAGGACGAGAACGTCGACCTGGACGGCGACATCCTGGACGCGCCGTTCGAGAACCTCGGCTACGACTCGCTCGCGCTGCTCGAGACGGCGACCCGGATCGAGCGGGAGCTCGGTGTGCGCATGCCGGAGGAGGTGCTGAGCGGGGCCAGGACGCCCCGGCTCCTGCTGGACGCCGTGGCATCCGCCCGCTGACCGCTGCCGGTGGCCGCCGTCAGGAGCGGCGGTCACCGGCTCGGCGAACCGACCCGAAGGTGAGCAACCATGACCGACAGACCCCTCGTCCTCGTCACCGGGGCCACCGGGGCCCAGGGCGGGTCCGTCGCCCGCCACCTCCTGCGGTCCGGCCGCTGGACGGTGCGGGCCGTGACCCGCGACCCCCGGTCGGCGGCCGCCGCCGCGCTCACGGCACGGGGCGCCGACGTCGTCGCCTGCGACCTGACCGACCCCGGCCAGGTGCGCCGGTCGGTCGCCGGCGTCGACGCGGCGTTCCTGGTCACGGACTACTGGTCCCTGAAGGAGCGTGAGTACGAGGTGGCCCGCCGGACGGCGGACGCCGTCCTCGCCGCGGGCGCCGGGACGCTGGTGCACAGCAGTCTGCCCGAGGCGCACCGCCGCAGCGGCGGCGTGCTGGCCCTCCCGCACCACTACGGCAAGGCGCGGCTGGAGGAGGAGCTGCGCGCGGGCGGCTCGCCCGTCGTCACCGTCCATCTGTCCACCTACTACGAGAACTGGCCGGCGCGCCGGCTGCGCAGACAGGAGGACGGCACGTTCGCGTTCACGCTGCCCCACGGGGGCACCCCGCTGCCCGCCGTGTCCGTCGCCGATCTCGGCCCGCTGGTCGGGGCGGTGCTCGACGCGGGACCCGCACTCCACGGGGACGTGGTCAAGGCCGTGGGCGATCTGCTGCCGCCCGCCGCCTACGCCGCCGCGCTGACCCGGTCGCTCGGTGTCCCGGTCGCCTACCGGGACGTGCCCTACGAGACCTACCGGGAGCTGCCGTTGCCGCACGCCCGCGCCGTCGCGGACATGCTGGAGTTCACCAGGCGCCACCCGGACGTCACCGCCGCGGACGTGGCGCGTGCCCGGGGCCTCCACCCGGGGATGCGGACCTTCGAGTCCTGGGCGGACTCCGCGCCGGAACAGTTCGCCCGCCTGCTGCGGTGAGGAGGGCCCGGATGTGCCCGTCGGGAAGACCGTTCGCCCTGCGCCTGTTGCGTGCGCTCCGCCGCTCGCTGACGGCTTACGGGGCGCCGTACGCGGGGGTGGACCCCTGGAGCACGGACACCGGGGCGTGCGGGCCGCCCCCGGAGGGGAGCGGGCCCGGTGCGGCCCACCCGGAGCGGGTGCGGCCGGACATACCGCTCACACCGTCCGAGCGGGCCCATGCCAGGGAACTGGGCTCCCCCTGAGTCCGCCGGTGTCCGGGGCGGCGGGCACCGTCGCCCCGGAGGAGGTCAGCCGGCCGGCAGCTCGGCCGGCCAGACACCGGCCAGCATCGACCGGGTGTCCCCGAGCAGCTGCGGGAGCACCTTGGTGTGTCCGACGACCGGCATGAAGTTGGTGTCCCCGCCCCAACGGGGCACCACGTGCTGGTGGAGGTGGGCGGCGATGCCGGCGCCCGCCTCGGCGCCCTGGTTCATCCCGATGTTGAAGCCGTGCGCACCCGAGGCGGCCCGCAGCGCGACCATGGCCCGCTTGGTGAAGTCGGCCAGCTCGGCGGTCTCCGGGCCGTCCAGCTCCGTGTAGTCGGCGACGTGCCGGTACGGCACCACCATCAGGTGCCCGCCGTTGTACGGGTACAGGTTGAGCACGGCGTAGACCTTCTCGCCGCGGGCGACGACGAGCCCGTCCTCGTCGGACTTCGACGGAATCTCGCAGAACGGACAGCCGTCGCCGGCTCCCGGGCCGCTCGGCTTGCTCTCACCCTGGATGTAGGCCATCCGGTGGGGCGTCCACAGGCGCTGGAACGCGTCGGGCGTCCCCACTCCGATCTGCTGTTCCGGCTCACTCGTCATGCCCGTCAGCATATTGCGTCGCTCCCGGCGCGCGTGTCGCCGGGGGCGAGCCCGCCGGCGCACCGGGATGCTGGCGCCATGAGCGACCGCGCCACGGCCCCCGTCCCCCCTCGGCTCCAGGAGTGGGAGCAGCGCACGGAGGTACCGCTCTTCGTCGCGGGCCTGGTCTTCCTCGTCGGCTACGCGTTCCGCGTCCTCGCCCCGCCCGACACCGGCGCCGTACGCGACCTCGCCCTCGCCCTGGTCTGCGCGACCTGGCTGGCCTTCGTCGTGGACTACGGGGTGCGGTTCCGTCTGAGCGGGCTGGGGCGGCGCTTCGTGCGCGCCCACTGGCTGGACACGGTGGTCCTGCTGCTGCCGCTGCTGCGCCCGCTGCGTCTGGTGCAGGTCTACACGGCGGTCCAGAAGCGCCGGGAGCAGCCCCGGCTGAGCCTGTACGCGCGGGTGATGTCGTATGCGAGCCTCACGGCCGTCCTCCTCGGCGTCTCCGCCGCGCTGGCGGTCTACCACCAGGAGCACGACGCCCCGGGCGCCTCGATCCGTACCTTCGGCGACTCGGTGTGGTGGGCGTGCGCGACGCTCACGACGGTGGGCTACGGGGACGCGGTCCCGGTCACCTTCGGCGGCCGGGTCGTCGCGGTGGGCCTGATGGCCTGCGGGCTGGCCCTGCTGGGGGCGGTGACGGGGTCGTTCTCCTCGTGGCTGGTCCAGGTGTTCCGGCGGGAGGACGAGTAGAGGCCCCCGGGGGACGCGCAGCGCTCCCCGGGGGCCTCCCGCACGGCTCGGATCAGACCTGGACGCGGTCCCCCACGGCCTTCGCGATCTTGGCGATGGCCTCGTCGACCGGGATGCCGTTCTCCTGGGAACCGTCGCGGTAGCGGAAGGAGACGGCGCCGTTGGCCATGTCCTCGTCGCCCGCGATGATCATGAACGGCACCTTCTGCTTCTGCTGGTTGCGGATCTTCTTCTGCATCCGGTCCGAGGAGGCGTCCACGTCGACCCGCAGCCCCTGCTTGCGCGCCTTGGCGGCGAACTCCTGGAGGTAGGGGATGTGGGTGTCGCCGATCGGGATGCCGACCGCCTGCACCGGGGCCAGCCACACGGGGAAGGCGCCCGCGTAATGCTCGAGCAGCACCGCGAAGAAGCGCTCGATGGAGCCGAACAGCGCGCGGTGGATCATGACCGGACGCTGCTTCGTGCCGTCCGGGCCGGTGTACTCCAGGTCGAAGCGCTCCGGCAGGTTGAAGTCGAGCTGCACGGTCGACATCTGCCAGGTGCGGCCGATGGCGTCCTTGCACTGCACGGAGATCTTCGGACCGTAGAACGCGGCGCCGCCCGGGTCCGGGACGAGCGGGAGGCCCTGCTTCTCGGCGACCTGGCGCAGCGTCTCGGTGGCCTCCTCCCAGATCTCGTCGGAGCCGACGAACTTCTCCGGGTCCTTGGTGGAGAGCTCCAGGTAGAAGTCGGTCAGACCGTAGTCGCGCAGGAGGTTCAGGACGAAGGTGAGCGTCCTGTCGAGCTCCTCCGCCATCTGCTCCTTGGTGCAGTAGATGTGCGCGTCGTCCTGGGTGAAGCCGCGCGAGCGGGTCAGCCCGTGCACGACGCCCGACTTCTCGTAGCGGTAGACCGTGCCGAACTCGAAGAGGCGGAGCGGGAGCTCACGGTAGGAGCGGCCGCGCGCGTCGAAGATCAGGTTGTGCATCGGGCAGTTCATCGGCTTGAGGTAGTAGTCCACCCCGTCGTCGAGCTGCATGGGCGGGTACATGCCGTCGGCGTACCAGTCCAGGTGGCCGGACTTCTCGAAGAGCTTGCCCTTGGTCGCGTGAGGGCTGTAGACGAACTCGTAGCCCTCCTCCTCGTGGCGGCGCCGCGAGTAGTCCTCCATGGCCCGGCGGATGACGCCGCCCTTGGGGTGGAAGACGGCGAGGCCGGGGCCGATCTCGTCGGGGAAGGAGAAGAGGTCCAGCTCGTTTCCGAGCTTGCGGTGGTCGCGCTTGGCGGCCTCCTCGAGGAACTCCAGGTGCGCCTTCAGCTCGTCCTTGGTCGGCCACGCGGTGCCGTAGATGCGCTGGAGCATCGGGTTCTTCTCGCTGCCCCGCCAGTACGCCGCGGCGTTCCGCATCAGCTTGAAGGCGGGGATGAACCGGGTGGTGGGCAGGTGCGGACCCCGGCAGAGGTCCTTCCAGCACAGGTCACCGGTCTTGGCGTCCAGGTTGTCGTAGATGGTCAGCTCGCCGCCGCCCACCTCGACGTCCGCGCCGTCGTCGGAGGACGCGGAACCCTTGATCCCGATGAGCTCCAGCTTGTACGGCTCGTCGGCGAGCTCCTCACGGGCCGCCTCGTCGGTGACGACCCGGCGGGAGAACCGCTGCCCTCGCTTCTGGATCTCCTGCATCTTCTTCTCGATGGCCTTGAGGTCCTCGGGCGTGAACGGCTTCTCGACGTCGAAGTCGTAGTAGAAGCCGTCCTTGACCGGCGGGCCGATGCCCAGCTTGGCCTCGGGGTGCAGTTCCTGCACGGCCTGCGCCATGACGTGCGCGGTCGAGTGCCGCAGGATGTTCAGGCCGTCCTCGGAGGAGATCTCGACGGGTTCGACGACCTCGCCGTCCTTGAGCTCGTACGCGAGGTCGCGCAGCTCGCCTCCGACCCGTGCGGCGACGACGGTGCGCTGCCCGGGGAAGAGCTCGGCGGCCGTCGTGCCCGTCGTCACCACGTGCTCTTCCCGCTCGGAATCGCGTTGGATGATCACACGGACGTCTGACACCGGTCTCTCCTGACTGAGGGGGTGCGCCGCCTTCCTCTTGCGCGCGCAAGAGGAATCGTACCGAGCCGGGGGGCCTCGACGCGAAAGGGATACCGCGGCTAGCCCTCCTCCCCCGTACAGGCCTCCTCGAAGAAGTCGACGTTCTCCTGGAGCGACTTCATCATCCGGTCCCGTTCGGCCTCGTCGACCTGGACCGGTGTCACCTGTGAGGCACCACCGAGACGGCGGAACCCGCCGCGGTTCTCCAGCCTGCCCTCCACGCTGAGCGGAAGCCCGACCAGATGGGCGTGGGCCGCGATCCGGTAGGCCTCCTCGTCGAGCTCGATCCGGACGTGCGCGACCTCCGCCCCGGCCAGCACCCGCAGCCGCACGACACCCGGGCCGCGCGGCCCCGAGCGGCGCAGCCGCACGACCGCGCCCGTGAGCCGCACCGGCACCGCCGGTTCGTCCCGCAGGTAACGCGCTCCGGCCAGCCTGAGGGCGGGCAGGTCACCGGGCGAGAACTCGACGGGCTCGGGGCCGGCCGGGCAGCCCTCCGGGGTGCCGGCGGCGGGGGCCCAGGCCAGGGTGATCCTGACGCCCTCCGCTCCCCGGACAAGCGCCACCACCGCCTCGGTGAGCTCACGGCTGACCCCTGCGGCGACGGCGGTGTCGAACGCCTCCATGCCCCCGGTGGCCCGCTGGTAGTCGACGGCTTCCCGGGCCGCGTGCAGCGCCGCGTACAGCTGCACGGCGACGGCGCGTCCCGCGGCCACGGGAACGAACGCGGTGAGGCCGCGGCCGTCGGTGGTGGACCCCACGAGGGTTCCGTCCAGTGCGCTCCGCGCCTTCCTGCGGTGCCGTGCGCCGTGGTACCCGGCCCGGCCCCGGACGGCGAGCGAGCCGGCGAGGAGGATCTGGCGGGCGGCCGCGCGCAAACGGTCGGCGTCGGTCCACCCGACGGCTCCCGCGGTTCCCTCCGGGACGTCGCGCCACCAGTGGATCTCGTCGCTGGGCACGGTGAGGGCGACCAGGATGTCGCGCGCGGAGGGGGCCGCGCTGCGGGTGAGCGCGGTGAGCGCCTCGGCGAGCAGGTCCTCGCTGTCGGGGAGGGTCACGGTGTCCGGCACGAGCAGGCTGGTCCCGGTGGCGGCCGGGCCCGGCGGGGTCCAGCGGCTGTAGCGGCCCTGCGCGCCTCCGCGGCGGTGCCAGCCGTGGCGGCGCAGCAGCACGCCGAGGACGCGCGGGTCCACGCGTGCGGGGTCGGGGGCCGGTCCGGGGCCGGGGCCGTCGGCGTACGGGTGTGCGCGGCTGCCCGCCGGGGCCGTCCCTCCGGCCGGGTCGTCCGTCGACCGGTGCATCAGGGTCTCCCTCCCGCTCCGACCCGGGCCATGATCCCGCACAGTGCGCGGTCGTCGAAGATCCGCGAGGTCGGGATCCGCACGGTGGTCCGGTGCCGGCCCGTCACCGGGTGGCCGGCCAGATTCGTCCAGTAGCAGCAGTACCGCAGGTCCAGCCCGTCGTGTCCGGCCCGCAGCCAGTCGTCCTGGCTGCGGGGCACGAGCATCACGACGAGGATCTTGTGCACCGACACGGGGGTTCTCGCCAGCTTCACCAGATGGGCGTTGTCGAGGGTGAAGGAGAACGTGGCGCCGGGTGGGTTCGGGGCGATCTGGTAGGTGCACTTGAGCTGCACCTTGACGGTCACCTCGTCGTCGACGGTGTGGCCGGGGGCTCCGTGGCTGACGTGCCAGTCGATGCCGTTGTCGGGAAAGGGCTGCGAGAGCGAGCAGCCCGCCGCGGCGGCGACGGCGTGGAGGTAGCCCACCTGGAGGGTCTCCATGCAGGCGGTGGTGGCGAGTGTGCCGCGCACCGGTGGCGTGTTCCGCTGCTGCGGCGGCGTTCCCCCGTGGTCCTCGGTGCGGGCGGGACTCCCTGGGTTCGGCTGCGCGAGCGCCATGGCTCCGTGCCTTCCGGGCTGTGCCGACCGGTCGCCCGGTCTCCGCTGGCGGGCTGGTCAACTTCCTTGCCCGTCACTTGTGTTGTCACCGCAGGAGCCCGCCCGTAAACGGCGTATCAGGCATAGGGTGCGGGTATCACCGAACCGGGCGGAGGAATCCCGCCATCTGCCGCGCACGCGCGAGGAGTTCGGGGATGACGCATTGGTTCGAGGGGCCGCTGGCGGCTTTTGACACCGAGACGACAGGTGTGGACGTCGAGGAGGACCGGATCGTTTCGGCCGCCCTCGTCGTCCAGGACGCGGCGGGCGGACGGCTTCGCGTCACCCGCTGGCTGGTCAATCCGGGGATCCCGGTGCCGCCCGGCGCCACCGAGATCCACGGTCTGACGGACGACCATCTGCAGCGCAACGGCCGGTGGCCCGCACCGGTCGTCGAGGAGATAGCCAGGTCGCTGGCGGAGCAGTGCGCGACGGGGCGGCCGCTGGTCGTGATGAACGCGCCGTTCGACCTGACGCTGCTGGACCGGGAGCTGAGGCGCCACCGGGCCTCGTCACTGGCCGGCTACCTGGGGAAGAAGCCGCTCTGCGTGCTGGATCCGCGGGTGCTGGACAAGCACCTGGACCGCTACCGCAAGGGCCGCCGCACCCTGACGGACCTGTGCGAGCTGTACGGGGTCACCCTGGACGGCGCGCACGACGCGTCGGCCGACGCCGCGGCGTCCCTCGAACTGGTGCGGGCGGTGGGACGGCGGTTCTCGGCCCGGCTGGAGCGGCTGTCACCGGCGGAGGTCCACTCGCTGCAGGCGGTGTGGCACGCGGCTCAGGCCCGCGGGCTGCAGGCGTGGTTCGAGAAGAACGGTGCGCCGGAGGCGGTGGACCCGGCGTGGCCGCTGCGTCCGGAGCTGCCCGCGGCCGCCTGATCCGGACCGGGTACGCGAAAGCCGGCCCGTCGATGACACTGACGGACCGGCTTTTCCCGGGTGGGCGATACTGGGTTCGAACCAGTGACCTCTTCGGTGTGAACGAAGCGCTCTCCCACTGAGCTAATCGCCCGGGAACGGGTTGAACCATACAGGGATCGGAGCCCTGGGTTCAAACTCCTACTCAGGTGCGGAACTGAGTAGGTGAGCGCATGCCGCCGGGTGTGTCCGCCGCCACACTCCCCTACATGAGACATGTGCCGCCGCCCGCCGAGGAATTGGCCCTCCTCGATCATGAACTGGCCCGGCTGGACGCCCGCCGGCTCCAGTTGCTGAGCCGTCGCGCCTGGCTCCTGAGCGTCCTGCGCGCACCGGCCGCTCCGCCGCAGCCTCCCCGGGCACCGTCCCCCCGGCCCTACGCCCGGACCGCACAGGCGCCCGTACGCACGCCCGCGCGCGGCACGCAGAACGTCCTGCTGGTGCTCGGCGGTCTGCTGCTGGCGGTCGCCGCGATCGCCTTCACTCTCTTCAGCTGGGGTGAGATGGGCATCGCCGGCCGTTCGGCGGTGCTGGCGGTGGTGACGGCGGGTGCGCTGGTGGCGCCCGCGCTGCTGCTGGGCCGCGGGCTCCCCTCGACGGCGGAGGCGGTGGCCGTCCTGGCGTTGCTGCTGACGGTGCTGGACGCGATCGCGCTGCACGCGGTCGCGGCGCCGGGGACCGACGGCATCGCCTTCTCGGCGGTGGCGTCGGCGGTCCTGGTGGCGGTGTGGACCCTGTACGGGTCGCTGCTCGGCCGGCTGCGGACGCCGTTGCCCTCGGCCGTGGTGGCGGGGCAGTTCCCGCTGGTGTTCACCGCGTGGGCCGTGGAGGCCTCCGCGACCGGCTTCGCCTGGGCGCTCCTGGTGACGGCGGCGGCGGACGTCGCGGTGGCCTCGTGGGGCCGCGGGCCCGCCGTCCGGGTCACGGCGTACACGGGTGCGGTGCTGACGGGGCTGATCTCCCTGGCTCTGGGGCTGGTGCTGTCCGTGTCGGCCGACGGGGTGTCCGGGGCCGTGGGCCCGGGCGCGCTGCTGACGGCCGGAGCGGTGGTGGCGGTGGCAGGGGCCTGGCGCGCGCCCGGGGTGACGGCCGTGCTCGGGGGTGTCGTGGGGGGCCTCGCGGCAGTGGCCGCGGTGGGCGGCGTGCCGGCTGCGGCGCTGCCGTGGCACTGGGCGGTCCTGGTGTACCTGCTGTGCGGCGCGGCCCTGTCCGCCGTGCTGCGTCCGGCATTCCCGCGGCCCGTCATGTGGGGAGTCCTGGGCGCGTCGGCCTCGGTGGTGGCGGGCGCGGTGCTGTGGGCGGCGCCCGTGGTCGCCGCCGCACTGCTGGGTCCCGCGTCCGTGCCGGCCGGCGTGTGGTCCGGGGCACCGGGCGGTTTCCGGGACGCGGTGGGACCGGCGGTGCCGTGGTCGGGGTCGGTTTCCGCCCCGGTGGTGCTGGCGGTGGCGGCGGGACTGGCGGCGGCGCTCCACCTCGGGTGGCCGCGAGTCCTCCCGGAGAAGGGTTGGCGCGTCGCGGCGGCCGCCGGCACGGCGGTCCTGGGCTGGGGCGCGGTGCTCGCGCTGCTCGCGGTGACGGATGCGCCGTACGCGGTCGCCGTGGGCGTGGAGCTCGTACTGGTCGCGGTGCTGACGGCCCTGGCCGCACGTCGCGCGGCCGACGCGCTCGCGGTGACCTGTGTGGTGTGCGCGCTGGTCGGGGCCCTGGGTGTGGGACTGCTGGCGCTGGCCGCCGAGCCGGCGACACACGCCGTGTCCGTGGCGCTGGTGCTGCTGTTCGCCGCGTCGGCGGCCGTCGCCCGGGTGCCCGCCGTGCGTTCGGTGCTCGCCTGCGCCTCGGTGCTGTGCGGGGTCGCCGTCACCTGCGCGGCGGGGGCGTCCCTGGGATGGAGCGCCCCGCACACCGCGCCGCTGGTGCTGCTGGTGACGGCGGCGACGGTGCTGCTGGGGGCGCGGCTGAAGGAGCCCGAGGTCGCGCTCCCGGCCGAACTCGCCGGGGCGTTCGCCGCGGTGGTCGCGCTGGGCCTCTCGGTGACGGACGGGCCGTTCCTGGCGCTGGTGCTGGGGCTGTGCGGGGTGTTGGCGTCGGCCACGGCGCTGCGGCCGGAGCGCCGGAGCGTGGCGGGAGGACTCGCCGCCGCGCTGTTCGTGACTGCCGCCTGGGTGCGCCTGGCGGCTTCCGGGGTGACCGACCCCGAGGCGTACACGCTGCCGGTGTCGGTGGCCGCGTTCGCGGTGGGGCACGTGCGGCGGCGCCGGAATCCCGCCACCTCGTCCTGGGTGTCCTACGGTCCGGCCCTGGCGATGACGATGGTGCCGAGCCTCGTGGTGGCCTGGGGCGACCCGCACTGGCTGCGCCCCCTGCTGCTGGGGGTCGCGGCGCTGGCCGTCACCCTGGCCGGCGCCCGGCTACGGCTCCAGGCGCCCCTGGTCCTGGGCGGTTCGGTCCTGGCGCTGGACGGCCTGCACGAGCTGGCCCCGCATGTGGTGCAGGTCTTCGACGCCCTCCCGCGCTGGGCGCCCCCGGCGCTCGCCGGGCTGCTGCTGCTCGCGGTCGGTGCGACCTACGAGCAGCGGCTGCGTGACGCGCGCCGGGTGCGGGAGAGCTTCGGACGGATGCGTTAGAGCCAGGGCGTCACGGCATCCTGTCGCCGACGAGCGCGAGGTTCTGGATGGCCGCCAGGCCGTACAGGGCCGTGGTGTTGGTGCTGACCCAGGCCGCCTCACTGCCCGGTACGGGCCCGGTCGGCCCGTCGACCTTCCGGGTGTTCCAGTCGGTGCTCTCCTTGTAGTCCCAGGTGTCGGCGCTGCCGTAGAACTGCTTCCACGCCCGGGTGGCCAGGGTGACGTCCCCCGTCCGCACGGCGGCGTAGGCGTCCAGGCGCGAGTGGCCCTGGAACAGCAGGAGCGTGCCGAAGTTGCTGCCGTAGCGGGCGGCCTGCTCGGCCTTGGTCGCGTTGAAGTAGCGGCAGTAGTCGATCCAGGCGGCCTCGAACGCCGGCATGTCGATCATGTCGATGAGTTCGGCGTTCAGCTCGACCAGACCGAACATGGCCGACAGGTGGGAGACGCCGACCTCGGGCTCCTCGGCGATCGCGAACGTGCCGGTGTCGAGGTCGTAGAGCCCTACGCCCTGCACGAAACCGTTGGGCTGGGCGGCGATGGTCTCCATGGTCGACAGGACGCGGCTCCTGGCCTTCTCCCACTTGGGCCCGCGCCGCTCCCACTCGGTGAGCCAGGCGGAGACGAGGCCGCTCCAGTCCGTGCCGAAGCCGATCGACAGCGCGTGGCGGTCCGGGGTGTAGGGCTCGGTGCGGATCTTGCGGATCGGGTCGAGGGCCAGGAAGGTCTCGTCGGAGTCGACGTTGGCGTGCATGAGGTCACCGACCCGTTCGTCGGCGGTGAGGAAGTAGAACATGCGCCGGTAGGTGGTGTTGGCGATGCGCTGCTGCTTGGCGCTGTCGGCGTAGTGCTGGACACCGTGGCGGGTGCCGAGTCCGGCCCATGTGCCCAGGTGGTAGACGTCGACCTCACCGGTGTGCCGGGTCATGGCCTCGGCGAAGCGGTAGATGTCCGCGCGTCCGGAGCGCATGTAGGCGTACCAGAGCCAGAGGTCGGGCGAGAGTTCGGAGTTGTCCCAGGCGTAGCCGCCCACGTCGTAGCACCACTGGTGACGGGTCGGGTCGTAGGTGTGCATGATGTCGCCGTAGTCCCAGAAGCCGTACCAACGGCGCATCTCCACTTGGTCCTTGTAGTAGGTGAAGAGGAAGTCCAGGTGGTCCTCGATCCTCGACCTGGCGGCGGTGGAGCGGTCGGGTTCGGCGAACAGGCCGCCGAAGACCTTGGCGTTGACGAGCTGCTTCGGCGGGGCGGCGAGCTGGGGCGGGGTGCGTACGGCTTCGACCTGCCGGGCGAGCGTCTCGGGGGCCGGCGTCGACGCGTTGGCCCAGAAGAGGAGTTCGCTGGTCCGCGCGATGCCGTACGGGGTACCGAAGCCCGGTTCGTAGTCCTCGTAGGTGATGTTGAGGCCTTCGAGCTGTTCGGGATAGGTCTCCTGTCCCATGCCGTGGTGGTAGAAGCGCAGGTCCATGGGCTGGGCCTCGGGGGACCAGAGCCAGAGGGTGACCTCGGCCTCGTCGGTGTGGGCGTCACGGATGTCGAGCTGGGCGGGGTGTTTCTCCCAGAAGTCGCGGAGCCCGAAGGAGAATCCCCCGCTCGCTCCCCCGACGTACCCGAATCCCGATGCCCTCCGGCCACCGCCCGCGCCGATCCAGCCGTGCCCCCTCCTGGTGCGCTTGCGGAGCCCGAAGCCGTCGGCGGACAGCTGGGAGAGGGTGTAGTCGCCCCATTCGGGTATGTACGGAAGCCGGGTGGTGACCCGCTGGTCCCAGGTGGCGGGGTCGGGGAGCTTCCGGCCCGCGAACTGCGCCTCGCGCACCGCCGCCCCGGGGTCGCGGCGCAGCCCGGTGACGCCCTTCACGGCCTCGCGCAGCAGGCCGGTGCCGTCACCGCCGATGCGGATGTGCCGGTCGTAGGCCTCGTCGCGCAGGGGCACGGCGAAGCGGACCCCGAGGCCCCGCACGAAGTCACCGCTCGCCTTGCCGGGCTCGACGGTGCCGTCGTAGGTGATGGTGTGCACCATCCGGAAGGAGTCGGCGCCGGCGTAGAAGTAGAGGCGTACGGAGAACGGCATCCAGGACCGTGAGCCCTTGCGGTGCCTGCCGTCGATACGGACGACGGCCCGGACGGGCCCGTCCTGTTCGACCACGGTCTCCTCGACGACGCTCTCGAAGCGTTCGTACTTCTCGGTGCCCTGGTCGCCGTCCTCGATCTCGCCCTGGCGCACGAGGACGAGCCGGCCGTTCCGGGCGATCTCGGTCGAGCCGCGGGTGACGGTCTTGACGAGGGCGGAGCCGTTCGTGCCGAGCCTGGCGGTGATCACTCCGGTGGAGACGGTGACGGTGCCGCCCGCGCGGACCGCTGTGACCCGTTTCGCGGGCGCGGCGGGGGCGCCGGCGGTGAGCGAGAACGTCTGGGCGGTGGCCTCGGGGCCGACCGCGTGCGCGGTCCACTTGAGCGAGCCGTCGGGCCAGTAGCCGATCGGCCAGGTCTGGACGGGGACGTCCTCGCCGTCCTCCGTTGCCAGGGAGAACGTCTGGTCCCCGGGGTACTGCCCCTTGGGCCAGGGAACGCCGAGCGTGGAGCCGGGGGCCGCTCCGAGGCCGCCGGACTCCAGCCAGGTCAGGGCGACCGGTTCGTCGGTGTGCTCCGCGCTCCGGGTGGCCGCCGACGCGGGGGTGGCGCCGGGGGTCCAGCCGATCTGTGCGGCCGCGCCGGCTGCTGCCGCGGCCTTGAGGAGCGTTCTGCGGGGCATCCTGGACATGGTTGTGCCTCTCTCCGTGCGGGATTCGGGACAGGAATCGGACAGGGACGGGACGTACCGGAGCCGGTGGGTCCGTGCGAGGGGTGCGGTCAGCGGGAGAGCCCGCGTGCCCGCACCGCGGTGGCCGCGGCGGCGACGGCCCCGACGACGGGGACGGCCAGTGGCAGGACCAGCGAACCGGAGAGCACGACGACGGCCATCCCGCAGACGAGCAGGAGCGAGCCGGCCGGGTCGCGGACCGTGTGCCGCGCGGCCTCGGCGAGGAGGGTGCGCCAGAGGGCGCCGGGCTCCCAGCACGAGGCCGCGCGGACCACGGCGACGAGGTACCCGATCATGGCCAGGATGCCGACGGCGCCCACGAACGGCCCGCCGGGCAGTCCGGCCCGGACGGCCGCCAGATCGAGAGCGAGCAGAGCCGCCGCCGCCCATACGGACGCACCGGCGACCCATCCGCCCCGGGCGGCCGCCCGGAGGTCCCGGGCGAACTCGCGCAGGCCGCCCTGCTCACCGTCGAGGTGCCGGCGCAGGTGCCGGGTCCCCGCGGCGAAGGCCGCGGGGAAGGTGACCAGGGGCAGGGCGGCGACGGCGATCCAGACGCCGGTGAGCAGGCATTCGGAGAACAGGGCGAAGCGGTCCATGAAGCGCGGACGCCTGTCCGGGGTACGGGTCCTCGTCGCCACGGCGCGTCAGCCCTTCAGGCCCGAGGTGGCCATGCCGTCGATCAGGTACCGCTGGAAGGCCACGAAGAAGGCCAGCACCGGGAGGAGGGCCACCAGCGACATGGCGATCATGCCGCCGTAGTCCGCCACCGCGTCCTGGTCGATGAACATCTTCAGCCCCATGGAGACGGTGTACTTGTCCGGCTCGTTCAGGTACAGCAGGGGGCCCATGAAGTCGTTCCAGGCGTTGATGAACGTGAAGATCGCGCTGGTGACGAGCGCGGGACGGCAGAGCGGCATGACGATGGACCAGTAGGTCCTGAGATGCCCGCAGCCGTCCAGCCGGGCGGCCTCGTCGAGTTCCTTGGGCAGTCCGCGCATGAACTGCACCATCAGGAAGACGAAGAAGGCGTCGGTGGCCAGGTACTTGCCGATCAGCAGCGGGGTGAAGGTGTTGATCAGCTCCAGCTTCTGGAACAGGACGTACTGCGGGATGATCAGTACGTGGTACGGCAGCAGGAGGGTGCCGATCATGACGGCGAACATGATGTTGCGGCCGGCGAAGCGCACCTTCGCGAAGGCGTAGGCGGTCAGCGAGCACGACAGCACCACGCCCACGACGGAACCGACCGCTATGTAGGCCGAGTTCAGGAAGAACGTCGAGACCGGGATGTCGGCGATGCCCTCGGTGAGCCGGGTGTAGTTGTCACCGATCGGGTCGGCCGGGAACAGGTCCAGGGCGCCGATGATGTCCGCGCTGGGCTTGAACGAGGCACCGATCGTCCACGCCACCGGGTAGAGGACCACGGCGAGGACGACGAGCGCGCCGAGGTGCCAGGCGAGCGCGCCGGGTCCCCGGCGGCGTACGGCTGCGTACAGGAGACTCATCGGCCGCCCTCCTCGTAGTGCACCCAGCGCTTCTGGGACCGGAACAGCACGGCGGTGACCAGGCCCACGGCGACCAGCAGCAGCCATCCCATGGCCGAGGCGAAGCCCATGCGGCTGTTCACGAAGCCTTGTTCGTACAGGTAACAGGTGTAGACGAGCGTCGCGTCGGCCGGTCCGCAGCTGCCGTTGCTGACGATGTAGGCCGAGCCGAAGATCTGGAACGAGTGGATGGTCTCCAGCAGGACGTTGAAGAACAGGACCGGAGAGATCATCGGAAGGGTGATGTGGAAGAACTTCCGCCGGCGGCCGGCTCCGTCCATCTCGGCCGCCTCGTACAGTTCCTGCGGGACCTGTTTGAGGCCGGCGAGGAAGATGACCATCGGAGCGCCGAACTGCCAGACGGTGAGGGCGATCAGTGCGTAGATGATCATCTCGGGGTCGCCGATCCAGCCGCCGGCCTCGAAACCGAGCACCTTCTGCGTGCGGTCGACGATCGCGTCGTCCGAGAACAGCGCGCGCCAGACGATGGCCGCCGAGACGCTCGCACCGATCAGGGACGGTGCGTAGAAGGCCGCCCGGTAGAAGGACTGGCCCCACCGCTTCTGCGCCAGCAGCATGGCGACGGCGAGCGCGGCGGCCAGCTTGACCGGGGTGCCGATCAGTACGTACCAGGAGGTGACCTTCACCGACTGGCGCCAGCGCGGATCGGCGAACATGTCGGTGAAGTTCCGCAGGCCGATCCAGCGTGGCGCCTCGAACAGGTTGTACTCGGTGAACGACAGGTACAGCGAGAACACCATGGGGCCGGCGATCAGGAACAGGAAGCCCGCGATCCAGGGCGACATGAACAGGTAGCCGGCCAGGTTCTCGCCGCGGCCGGTCCCCTTCGCACCGTTCGGAGGAGGGCCGTCCCCCGGGCCGCTCCGCTCGGGGACGGAGCGGCCGTCCCAGGGGGCCACGGCGCCCGGGGAGATCTGGATGTGAGTCACCGCAGCCCCTCTCAGTTCGCGGCGAGGGCGGTCTTCGCCTCGGAGAAGAACTGCTTCACGGAGTCCTTCGGCGAGGTCTTGCCCAGCGCCAGGTCGGCGCCGATGCGCAGGAAGGCCGCCTCGATGACGTCCGCGCCCGCCGGGTGCGGGGTGATGGGCTCGAGGACGCCCGCGTCGGCGATCGAGGTCTCGTACGCGGCGATGGCCTTGCTGGGGGCGTCGGTCGGCTGGAAGGCCTCGAACTGCGCGGTGGTGGCGGGAACGCCGCGGTCGTATCCCATGATCCGCGCGACCTCGGGGTCGTGGGTCATGAAGCTGATGAAGGTGGCCACCTCGGCGGGGTGCTCGGTGCGGGCGGTTCCGCTCAGCATGAGCGACCCGAGGTACTGGCCGGTCTTCTTCCCGTCGGTGCTCGGGATGGGCGCGAGGCCGTAGCTGCTGCTGCCCTCCGCGCTGTAGCGGACGGAGAAGTTGTCCCAGGTGAACTCGCCGGCGGAGAGGCCCTTGGCGGTCGCCGAGGCGGGCTTGATCTGCTCGACCTTGCCGGGGTCGGCGTAGAGTCCCGCCTCGACCCGCTCGAGGGCCTCGGTCCAGTACGGCAGCAGTTCGGCCTCGCCGAAGCCCATGCCGTCCTCGGTGAAGAAGGCCTTGCCGTTCTGGCGCAGGATCAGGTCGTACAGGTACATCACGCCGTACGGTCCGGCGTCACCGGCGATCTTCTGGCCGTCCTTGATCTTCCGGAGGGCGGCGTACCAGTCGTCCCAGGTCCAGCCGGCCTCGGGTGTGATCCCTGCCTTCTCGTACACCTTCTCGTCGATGACCAGGGCCATCGAGTTGCTGCCGACCGGCACGCCGAGGAGCTTGCCGTCGATCTCGGCGAACTTCTCCAGCCCGGAGCGGAAGCCGCCGAGGTCGAGGTTGCCCTTCTCCGCCTGGGGGCCGAGGTCGAGGAGGACGTTCTTCGCCTCGTACTTGCGCAGGAAGGTGACGGCGTTCTGGATGACGTCCGGGGGGTTGCCGCCCGCCGCCTGCGTGTTGAACTTCTTCCAGAAGTCCGGGTACTGCTGGAAGTCCGTCTTGACCTTGATCTTCGGGTGCTTCTTCTCGAAGAGGCCGACGCACTGCTGGACCTTCTTGGCTCGGTCGTCCGCTCCCCACCACGCGTGACGGATGGTGACCGGACCACCGGAACCGCCGCTGCCCGAACCGCAACCGGCCGCGGTCAGCCCGAGACCGGCCGCCGAGAGGCCGGCCAGCTTCAGCAGCTGCCGCCTGTCCATGCCGTTGTTACGAGACATAGCTCGCCCCCACCGTTCGCATTGAATCGTTTTAGAAAGCGCTTGCCGGGCAAAAGTATGGAGCGGCAGGGGGCGCGTCAACGGTTAGGACGAAATTTCGGTGGCGTGACGACGGGCCGAACGGTCGGCGGAGATCACGGTGCGGGACACGGCACGGAAACGCCTAGGGCCCGGAAGCTTCTGAGAAGCTTCCGGGCCCTAGGACCGGGGTGGGCGATACTGGGTTCGAACCAGTGACCTCTTCGGTGTGAACGAAGCGCTCTCCCACTGAGCTAATCGCCCCGGCGCACCGCAAACATTACCCCATGTCAGGGGTGCCGCCGGACCACCTCCGGGTCACTGATCGATCTTCCAAGGCATCACGATGCCGAACTTCCAGACGTAGATCCCGACCAGCACCGCGATGATCACGAGCCCCACCGTGGTGAGGATGATGTTGCGGCGCCTGACCTTGGGATCGAGGGCGCGCTGCGCCGCCTCGGTGACCTTGCGCCGGGTCCAGCGCAGGACCAGCTGCGCCCAGACGAACTCCGTCGCCCAGATCGCCATGCCGCCGAAGATCACCAGCCACCCCGGGCCGGGCAGCGGCAGCATCACGATGCCCGCCCCGACCACGGCGAGGCCGACGACGAAGATCCCGACCTGCCAGCTCAGATGGAGAACCCTCGAACCCTTGATGAACCCGGGCGCCCGTGAGCCCAGCTCACGCTCCGCCGTGTTCCCGTCCCCCGCAGCGGACCCCGGGGCCACCGTCGCGGCGACCTCTTTCCGCTCGTCACTCTCCGCGTTCATGAAGCCCAACCTACCGGAACGTCGATCGTCACCGGAATGGACGCATGACGCAAAGTTACACACCGCTGGACGAGGGACCTGAAGCATCACAAATAGGTCAGAGGGGTTTACAACGCCACCGTAGGTGGCATGTCGATTTCGCCGACGTGCGAATCCCCGAGCGCACACTGAGCGAAAGGCCCTGGCGCTTATGAACACCACGGTCAGCTGCGAGCTGCACCTGCGCCTCGTTGTGTCGAGCGAGTCCTCACTGCCTGTACCCGCGGGCCTGCGGTATGACACGGCCGATCCCTATGCCGTGCACGCCACCTTCCACACCGGAGCGGAGGAGACGGTCGAATGGGTTTTCGCCCGTGACCTCCTTGCCGAAGGGCTGCACCGGCCCACCGGCACCGGAGACGTCCGCGTCTGGCCATCTCGAAGTCACGGCCAAGGCGTCGTCTGCATCGCACTGAGCTCCCCGGAGGGAGAAGCCCTGCTGGAGGCCCCGGCAAGGGCCCTGGAGTCGTTCCTTAAGAGGACCGACGCCGCGGTACCGCCCGGCACCGAGCATCGTCACTTCGACCTCGACACGGAGCTCTCACACATCCTGGCCGAGAGCTGAGCCAGGCCGAGAGCTGCGGGACGCCGTCCGACTCGGGGAGACGGCGTCACGCGGACAACCTCATAGGGCAGACACCGGCGCCGTCGCCGCGGAACCCACCGCGGCGGCGGCGCGGGTGTGCCGCCGGGCGGGACATGGGCTCCTGCCCGGCCGGCCCTCACGGGGCGCCGCACCGCTGACGGCGACGGCCGCGAGCGGCGTCGCCACATCCGCACCACCCATCTCTTGCGCCCCACGCCTCCCGCCCGACGGCCCCTGGAGCCGCCAGGCGGCCCTCCAGGCGCCGGCGGGTGCGGGAGAGGTCTCGACGGCCCCGCCGGGCCCGCACCGGGCCCTGAGCGCCTCCGCCGAGCCAGTAGAGTCAGCCGGCATCGGCGGACGCCCGTCCGCCGGAGGCCAGGGAGCGAAACGTGCTGATCCCTCACGACACCCGGATCGCCCTCGACGTGGTGGTCGATCTGGTGAACACCGCATCCGAGGAGGGTTCGGGCGACGGACTCGCGGACCTCACGGCGTTGTACGCCTTCGCGGAGCGCCACCACATCAGCGGCGTGGGAGCCCTCGGCGACAAGGACCTGCGGGCCGTGCTGGACGTCCGGAGCCGCTTCGCCGAGATATTCGCGGCACCCGACGCCCGCACCGCCGCCGACCTGGTCAACGCTCTGGTGGCCGCCGCCGGCACCACGCCGCAGCTCACGAACCACGACGGCTACGACTGGCACATCCACTACTTCGCGCCGGACGCCTCCGTCGCGGACCACCTCGCGGCCGACTGCGGGATGGCCCTGGCCTTCATCGTCGTGGCGGGAGAGCAGGACCGGCTGCGGCACTGCGAGGCTCCGGACTGCCGGGACGCCTTCGTCGACCTGTCGCGCAACCGCTCCCGCCGCTACTGCTCCAGCCGCACCTGCGGCAACCGGCTCCACGTCGCCGCCTACCGTGCCAGGCGCCGGGAAGCGGCGGGCTGACCGGCTTCGCGCCTCGTGGCGGCGGTACGCCGCCGGGAGGGGGCCGGCCCTGCGGGGCGGCCGGCGTCCGGGCCCGGCGTCCACCCGCGGGAAGCCGGCCGCTCGTCGGAGGCCGGCCGCTCACAGGAGGAAGAGATCGTGCAGGGCGGCCATCAGCAACAGGCCGCCGACCACCGTCAGGAAGATCATCAGCGGCGGCTGGGAAAGCGCGAAGAGGCAGCCACGGGGCTCTTCGGCAGGGGATGCGGGGGCGTCGCCCCGGGAGGTGTCCACCATCTCGTAGCGATCATGACGCAGAGTCGCCCCTGTTGGCGATCAACAGACCCCTTCGCAGGGGTAGTTCACCCGCTCCGGGTTGTACGGATTCGCTCCCCCGTCCGAAGTCCCCGCACACGTTCGCCCCGCACACCCCTCACCGGCCGCTTGGGCCTGTCGCACCGCTCGGTCAGACACGCGCACGGGGCTCACGCGTCGGGCCCGCGCGTCAGGCCCGCGACGTCAGCGCGGGGCGGCGCTGGAGGCGCGTACGACGAGTTCCGGCTGGAGGACCACACTCCGGTGCCGGTGGCCGCCGTTCTCGTCGTCCGCCTCCTCCAGGAGGAGCTCCGCCGCCATCCTGCCCATCACCACGGCGGGCTGCCGGACCGAGGTGAGGGGCACGGCCGCGGCCGCGGCGAACTCGATGTCGTCGTAGCCGACGATGGCGACGTCCTGCGGCACCCGCACACCGGCCGCGTACAGCGACTGCAGCACACCGAGCGCCAGCAGGTCGTTGGCGCAGAACACCGCGGTCGGCCGGGGGACGAGGCCGAGCAGCCTGGCCCCCGCGTCGCGGCCCGCCGCCACGTCCAGACGGTCGGAGGGGATCTCCACGAGTGCCTCGGGGCCGAGGCCCGCCTCGGCGAGGGCCGCGAGGGCGCCTTCACGGCGGTCCCGGATCTGGTGGAGGTCGCCGGGCCCGCTCACATAGGCGACGGAACGGTGGCCCGCCTGGACGAGGTGCCCGACGGCGAGCGTCCCGCCCCGCACGTCGTCCACGGAGACGGCACAGCTGTCGGTGGACGCCGCCACACGGTCGACCAGCACGTACGGGATCCGGTGGCGCGCGAAGGCCTCGAGGTTGCCACCGCCGGCGTCGGCCGGGGTGATCAGCACCCCGCAGACCCGCTGCTCGGCGAACAGCCCGAGGTAGTCGGCCTCCTCCTCCGGGCTCTGGCCGCTGTTGCAGACCATCACGCCGAGACCGGCGTCGCGGGCCGCACGCTCGGCGCCGCGGGCGATGTCGACGAAGAACGGATTGCCCATGTCCAGCACGAGCAGCGCCATGATGCGGCTGCGTCCCGCCCTGAGCTGCCGGGCGGACTCGCTGCGCACGTATCCCAGGTCCTCGATCGCCGCGAGCACACGGGCCCGGGTGTCGGGAAGCACCGCCTCGGGGCGGTTGATCACATTGGAGACCGTGCCCACCGAGACTCCGGCCTGCCGGGCCACGTCCTTGATCCCTGCCACACGCCCCACTTGCCCTGCCCCACTGATGCTTGTCGCCGCCGCGCACCGGCGCCGGGCCGCTGGCCCGTCCACCGACGCGCGACGTGGTCCGCGCACATGGTGCCGCCCGGACCGAGCCCCGTAGGATTGAATTGTTTCAATCCTTTTGCGACGCTAACCGGACCTCCGGGATACCGTCAAGATCAGCGCGGCGCGACCCGAATATACCGAGCCAGGGGACCCGGGCGGGGGCTTCGGTGAGCCGATCCGCCATGAATCGATTCACCCTCCGGACACCACCCCGCTTCCGCACGAGGCGCCGCAGCGGCGCGGTCCCGAGCCCTCCGTCAGATCCCGTGCTTCTTCAGGATGGCCTCGATGTCGCTGAAGTCGTCGCCCGGCGCGGCCCCCTGCCCCTTCTCGGGCCGCCCCTGCCTCTGCGGGGCCGTCGCTCCGGCCGCGGAGGCGGGTGAGGGTGACGACGCGGCCGGCGCCACCGCGGCCCTGCTTCCGGCCGCCCTCGCCGCCTTGCGCTCCTTGCGGGTCGAACCGCTGCGCCGCTCCACGGCGCGCGTGGTCATGAAGAGCAGCCAGGCCGCGGCCAGCAGGCCGAAGCCGATCCAGACGCTCGGCTTGAAGGCGATGTCCGACACCCACTGGACGACACCCGTCATCACCAGACCGACGGGCACCAGGGAGTAGGCGAGGATGCGGGTCGCCGTCAGGAACCGCTTCCGGTAGGCGGTGATCGCGGCGATGCCGAGGCCGGCCGCCGACACCGCGGAACAGATGGTCTCGGCAAGCATCGGAACCTCCAGCGATCGGGACACGTCCCTTCCATCCTGCACCGGTCACCGCCCCGGGAGCCACGGTGCCGGGCCACATCAGGGACTTTTCAGGGCCGCACTCCTCCCCAGGTCCCGATTGGGAGGCGCCGGTACGGCCTGGAAGACTGGCCGCATGAGCGATTCCTCCTCCGCAGCGCCGGTCGTCCTCGACGTCTGGTGCGAGCTCGAGTGCCCCGACTGCCACCTGGCCCTCTCCGACGTCCACGCGCTGCGCGCACGCTACGGCGACCGGCTGGAGGTCCGGCTGCGTCACTTCCCGCTGGAGAAGCACAAGCACGCGTACGCGGCGGCGCAGGCCGCCGAGGAGGCCGTCGTCCAGGGCAAGGGCTGGCCGTACATCGAGGCCGTACTGGCACGGACCGCCGAGCTGGCCCGTTCGGGCGAGCCCCTGCTGATCGAGGTGGCGGCCGAACTGGGCCTGGACGCCGAGGAGTTCGACACCGCGCTCATCGACGGCCGGCACCTGCTCATCGTGGACGCGGACCAGGCCGAGGGCAAGGCGATCGGCGTCACCGGCACCCCGACCTATGTGATCGGGGACGAGCGACTGGACGGCGGGAAGAGCCAGGAGGGGCTGCGGGAGCGCATCGAGGAGATCGCCGACCGGCTGCTCGCCGGCCAGGGCTGACCGGCGAGCCCCGCTCCGCTACAGCGCCTTGGCCAGGTTGTACTGCGTCACCTCGTAGCCGAGCGACTCGTACAGGCGCAGCGCCGGGGTGTTGGAGGCGAAGACGTGCAGGCCGAGCAGTCCGAGGCCGGCGTCGAGCGTGACGTCCTCGGCCAGGTGCATCAGCGCCCGCCCGTAGCCGCGCCCCCGGTGCTCCTCCCGCACCTCGACGTCGAAGACGTAGCCGAGGTCCTGGCCTTCCGGCTCCTCGCGCCGTGCCACCCAGACGTGGCCGACGACGGCGCCGTCGTGGACGAGGACGTGGAAGTACATGCCGGGGGTGGCCAGCCCGTCCGGCAGGTTCGCGGCGTGGTCCGTCTCGGACTTGCGCCGGGCCTGCTCCTGAGGCACACCGCGCTCCATCCAGCTCCGCGCGTACGTCCCGACGCTGACGGCCGCCCACGCGTCGAACTCCCTCTGCGTCATCCGGCGCCCGGTGACCCCGGGAGGCAGCGCGGGAGCCGTTCGCCGGAGGGTCTTCAGCATGTTCCGGCTGCGCTCGGTGTAGCCGAGCACGGCCGCCAGGGACCGGGCGGCGCCGTTGTCCGCGGGGGCAACCAGGCGGACCTGGGTGCACCCCCAGCCGCGGAGCACCTCCTCGGCCGCGAGGGCGGCGATGGTGCCGCGCCCGCGCCGGCGGTGCGCCTCGTCGATCCCGAGCGACCGGAGTATGCCCGCCGACGGGCCGAACGCCGGGTCGGTGGAGATGCCGACGGCTCCCACGGGCCGCCCGTTGTCGCACACGTCGTACGTGCGTGCCCGCGCGCCGTCGGCGCCTTGCTGGACCGGCCCGGCCGGCCGGATGGTCGTGGTCATCAGGGTGTTCTATCCGCTGGGCGGCGGGCCGTCACCCTCTTTACGGGATCCGTTCCCCCGGGCCGGCCCGCCTCACGGGTCGAGATCACCCGCCGCACGCTCCTCGAAGACCCGCATGGCCTTCGCCGTCACGGGTCCGGGAGCGCCGGGCAGCTCCCGTCCGTCGACCCGGTGGACGGCCTGGATGTCGCGGAGTGTGGAGGTCAGGAAGATCTCGTCGGCCCGTTCGAGCACGTCGAGCGGAAGCTCGGTCTCCTGGGCGCCCGTCCACTCCAGCGTCAGCGCACGGGTGATGCCGGCGAGGCACCCCGAGGCGATCGGCGGGGTGTGGATCCGGCCGTCGAGTACGACGAAGACGTTGGAGCCGGTGCCCTCGCAGAGCTGTCCGACGGTGTTCGGGAAGATCGCCTCGGAGGCACCGTGCTCGTGGGCGCGCGCGAGGGCGACGACGTTCTCCGCGTAGGAGGTGGTCTTGAGGCCCGTCACGGCGCCGCGCTCGTTGCGCGTCCAGGGGACGGTGACGACGGCGGTGCTGTCGGGCCGACGGGTCGTCCCGCCCAGGGCGACGACCAGGCTGGGCGCGGCGTCGCCGCGGTCGGAGCCGAGGGGCGAGAGGCCGCCGGTGTAGGTGATCCGCAGCCGTCCGAGCTCCACGGGGCCGGCCTCGACGACGGCCGTCACCGCACGGCGGACGACGTCGTGGTCGGGTTCGGCCAGGCCCAGCCCCCTGGCCGAGCGGGTCAGCCGCTCGAGGTGACGGGTGAGGGCGAAGGGCCGGCCGTCGGCGACCCGGACCGTCTCGAAGACGCCGTCCCCCACGGTCAGCCCGTGGTCGAGCACGGACAGCCGGGCGTCGTCGGCGTCCCGCAGCCCGCCGTTGACCCAGATCCTCATGACGCGGTCCTTCCTGTTGCCTGGTGGGCGCCCGCCTGGTGGGCCCCCGACGCTACAGCGAGCAGCCTCGCGGCCTTGAGCTCGGTCTCCGCCCACTCCCGCTCCGGGTCCGAACCCCAGGTGATGCCGGCCCCGGTACCGAAGCGGAGGAGGGGCGAGGGCCCCGTGCGGTCGATCCAGAAGGTCCGTATGCCGACGGCCAGCTCCGCGGCGCCCCGGTCGGCGTCCACCCAGCCGACCGCTCCGCAGTAGGGACCGCGCGGGGCCGTCTCCAGCGCCTCGATGATCCCGAGCGCGCTGGACTTGGGCGCGCCCGTGACGGAGCCGGGCGGGAACGCGGCGGTGAGCAGCTCGGGCCACCCGGCACCGTCGGCGAGCCGCCCGCGCACGGTGGAGACGAGGTGGACCAGTCCGGGATGCTTCTCCACGGTACAGAGACCGGGGACGCTCACGCTGCCGGGCACGCAGACCCTGCCCATGTCGTTGCGGACCAGGTCCACGATCATCACGTTCTCCGCGTGGTCCTTCTCCAGCAGGTCGTCCTCGGTGCGTCCGGTCCCCTTGATCGGTCCGGACTCCACGGTCCGGCCGTCACGCGCCAGGAAGAGTTCGGGGGAGGCCGTCGCGACCTCCACGCCGTGCTCCGGGAGCCGGAGCGTGCCGGCGTAGGGGGCCGGGTTGCCACGGGCCAGCAGCGCGGTGAGGGCGTCCACGTCGGCCCGGGGGCCAGGCAGCGGCGCGGACAGGACACGGCAGAGGTTGGCCTGGTAGACCTCGCCGGCCGCGATGTGTTCACGGATCCGTCGTACGCCCGCCGTGTAGGCGGCCTTGTCGAGTGAGGACGTCCACTCCTCGGGAGAGGGGCCCTGCCAGGCGCCGGGTACCGGGAGGGGCACCTCCTCGGCACGCACGGTGTCGAAGCGGGCACAGACGAGACGGCCCTCGAAGTCGGCACACACCGCCCAGAAGCCGGATGATTCGAGGGCGGCCGGATCGCTGGTGACGTCCCGCAGACCGGTGGCGACGAGGCCACCGAAGCGGGCGAGAGGGGTGAGGTCGCGCACGTGACCGAGTCTAGGACGGCACCCGGTGACCTGCGGCGGGCGGCGCTGCCGCAGCACGCTGCGCAAACGCGTTTTTGTGCTGGCCCGGGAATCCGCTAGAGTTCAACACGTCGCCGGGAAGCGCAAGCCGACCGGGAAAGACAAGCGGACGTAGCTCAGTTGGTAGAGCGCAACCTTGCCAAGGTTGAGGTCGCCAGTTCGAACCTGGTCGTCCGCTCGCAGAAGGTGGGGGATCTTCCCGAACCCCCATCCCTGGTGGAGTGGCCGAGAGGCGAGGCAACGGCCTGCAAAGCCGTCTACACGGGTTCAAATCCCGTCTCCACCTCCAAGGACGATTAGCTCAGCGGGAGAGCACTTCCCTGACACGGAAGGGGTCACTGGTTCAATCCCAGTATCGTCCACCGGTCCGCAAGGATCCCCGCGCGATTAGCTCAGCGGGAGAGCGCTTCCCTGACACGGAAGAGGTCACTGGTTCAATCCCAGTATCGCGCACGCAGTACACGCAGGGTCACCCTGCGCGATTAGCTCAGCGGGAGAGCGCTTCCCTGACACGGAAGAGGTCACTGGTTCAATCCCAGTATCGCGCACCATCCGGAACCCCCGGTCGTCTCGACGACCGGGGGTTCTGTCGTGCGCGGAGCCGGGTCTCAGCCGGTGAAGAGCTGGGTGGCCTTACGGGCGAGCTCGTACAGTCCGTAGGCGAACGGGACGGCGACCCAGAGCCAGACGAACACCATGAGTGGCTTACGACTGCTGGTGGACACGGGGGCTCCCTTCCGGTGCCTCGTGGAAGCGTGCGTGGACCGGGCGGATGCATTCGTTGGCGACGAAGCCGACGACCAGCAGCCCGATCATGATGGTGAGCGAGGTCGTGTAGAGGCTGGGGCCGCTGTGCCCCGCCCGCTCCCCCGCGTCCGCGACCCGGTTGACGATGAGCGGGCCGAGTACCCCCGCCGTGGACCACGCGGTCAGCAGCCGGCCGTGGATGGCTCCCACCTGGTACGTCCCGAAGAGGTCCCGCAGGTAGGCGGGAGCGGTCGCGAAGCCTCCGCCGTAGAAGGAGAGGATCACGAGCGCGCAGCAGATGAAGAGCGGCTTGGAGTCGTTGCCCAGCTGGGCGATGACCACGTACATGAGGGCGCCGACGCCGAGATAGACCCGGTACATGTTCTTGCGGCCGATCAGGTCCGAGGTGGAGGACCACAGGAGGCGACCGCCCATGTTGGCCAGGGAGAGCAGGGCGACGAAGCCCGCCGCCGCGGAGACCGAGACCGGGGTGGAGGTGTCCGTGAAGAAGTCCTGGATCATCGGCACGGCCTTCTCCAGGATGCCGATGCCCGCGGTGACGTTCATGCAGAGGACCACCCACAGGCACCAGAACTGCGGGGTGCGCAGGGCGTTGCGGGCGGAGACCTGGGCGTTCGTGACGAGCCTGCGGGTCTCCTGCTTCGGTTCCCAGCCGTCGGGGAGCCAGCCGTCGGCCGGCACCCGCACGAGGAGGACGCCGAGTGCCATGAAGGCCGCGTAGACGACTCCGTGGACGAGGAAGGCCGTGGCGATGCCGGAACGGTCGGTGCCGAAGCTCTCCAGCATCCCGGTCGACCAGGGTGAGGCGATGAGGGCGCCGCCGCCGAATCCCATGATGGCGATGCCGGTGGCCATGCCGGGCCGGTCGGGGAACCACTTGATGAGGGTGGAGACGGGCGAGATGTAGCCGATGCCGAGGCCTATGCCGCCGATGAAGCCGTAGCCGAGGACGACCAGCCAGTACTGGCCGGTCGCGGCGCCGAGCGAGGCGACGAGGAAACCGGAGGAGAAACAGACGAGCGAGACGAACATCGCCCAGCGGGGGCCGTTGCGTTCGACGAGGGTGCCGCCGAACGCGGCGGAGAGGCCGAGCATGACGATGCCCAGCTGGAACGGAAGAGCACTGGCGGTACCCGAAAGGCCGAGAGCGGATTCGAGCGGGGGCTTGAACACGCTCCAGGCGTAGGCCTGTCCGATGGAGAGGTGCACGGCGAGCGCGGCGGGCGGCACGAGCCAACGGCTCCACCCCGGGGGCGCGACAGTTCGGGACCTGTCGAGGAAGTTCATGCACCCGCACTCTAGGCACCGGCTCCGGCGATGACTAGATCACGAACGGAAGTCCGTCGACCGTATGCAATGCGGGTCCGGGCACGGAACCCGGACCCGCCCTGCGGGCGAACCGGTTCAGGACACGGGATCAGGAACTGAACAGCATCCTGCCGAAGCTCTTCTGGCGGTGGTGGCCGCCGTAGTGACCGCCCTGGTGCGGCGCGCCCCAGGCGGGGGCCGGCGCGGCGGGGTAGGCCTGCGGGGCGGGCGGCGCCGGCGGGGCCTGCTGCGCCCACTGCGACTCCAGCCGGGTCAGGGACTCCAGCTCGCCGTAGTCGAGGAATATCCCCCGGCAGCCGCTGCACTGCTCGATCTGGACACCGTTGCGGTTGTAGGTGTGCATCTGGGCATGACACTTGGGGCACTGGATCATCGAATCGGCTCCTCAGTCGCGAGACGTCGCCGGATGCATGCCCGGCGGCGGTCGCTTCACCCTACGACGGGGGTTCGGACACCAACTCGGGCGGGAGGGAGGCAATGCGGACACATGCATCGATCATCAACTGTTCCACCTCATCCGGACTACGCTCTTCCGCCGCGGACTTGGCCAGGGCGAGCGCGGCGGTCTGCACCGTGAGCGCCCGCGCCACGACGTCCAGCTCCGGCCACGGGTCCCCGTCGGCGCGCACGGCCGGGCCACCGGCGGCCCGGTAGGCGTCGAGGAAGCGCAGCCAGATCCCTGGCGGCAGCAGCCCCGCCGCGTACCAGGCGGCGGGCCGTGCCAGGTCCCAGGCGGGGTCGCCGAGGCCCGCGTCGTCCATGTCGATCAGCAGCCAGGGGCCCTGGGGTGCGGGGTGCCGGACGAGCTGGCCGAGGTGCAGATCGCCGTGGCAGAGGTAGCCGTCGCGGTGCGGGGGTACCGGGTTCTCGGCGCGGGCCCAGCCCGGCAGCCCTCGCCAGGCGGCCAGCACCGGGGCCGTGCACGGGCCCCCGGGTACGGCCCGGCACATCCGCGCGACGGCCCGGGCGGCTTTGACCGGTCCGCGCATCGGCGGGAGCGGACGGGGCGGCGGCGTGCGGTGCAGACGGGCCAGGAGGACGGCGGCTTCCTCCCAGGGGGCCGCGTCGGGGTCGGAGGGGTCCACGGGCCGCCCGTACGGCCAGAGGCTGACCGTGCGGTCCCCGGCGCCGGCGGGCGGCACGTCCGGGGCGGGGAGCGGCGGGAGCAGGATTCCGGCGAGCGGGGGTGAGGCGGCCAGGGACAGCCGGGCCATGAGGGCGCGGGTGTCGGAGTCCGCGGCGTGCGCCTTGGCGACGACCGGACCGCTGCGGACCACCGTGCCGTCGTTCCGGTCGGCGAGCACCTGGGGCGGGGGGCAGGAGCACGCGGTCGTTGCGGGGTGCGCGCTGCCGTGCGCGAGGTCGCCCAGGGCGCGTACGACAGGAGTGGTGGTCATCGGCTCTGCTCCCGCGGGTGATCGGCCGGCCGCGCGGCAGGCCCCGGCGGTGATCGTACGCGGCCACCACGGAAAGGGGCCGGACAGCGCGATGTCCGGCCAGCTCCCCAGCTGGCCGGACAAACGCTGCCGTCCGCCGCACCCCCGTCCCCACGGGGCTGTTGGCCGGATGTCCCGGTCCGGACCGCTCTTCCGGACCCGGGGCGCCGCTCAGCGCCCCAGCATCACGCCCACGGACGACGCCTGTGTGACCACTGCGTCCCAGCCGCCGAACAGGACGACCAGCAGGGCCGCCAGAGGAAGGACCATGGCTGTGGCCACCAGCGGGTGGCGCGTGCCGGACGGGCGTGCGCCGAGCGAGGCGTACGCCCTGCGTCCCTGCGCGCGGATGATGGTCCGCGCGGCCGTGTCCGCCATGGTTCCTCTCCTGACCTGTCGTGGAGCGGCGGGCGTCCGGCCTCGGGGGACGAGTTCCGCACCCGCCGCTCGATTCCAAGACTAGGGAGACGGGGACCGTTCGGCGTCATGCCCGCGTACCGAATGGCTGGCCTCCCGGAGGATGAGTAGGCCGCCTTCGGCGTACTCCCCTGGGTGGAGAAGTGGCGGTGGTTACGGCACCCAGCACCTAGGGGTGGGCGTAGATCTCCCTGGTATCCGGGAGATCGGTGGGGCGGCACGGGAAGCGGCGGAGGGACGGCCGCTTCCCGTGGCCTGCGGGGAGCGGCCGTTCCTTCACCGGGCCGTCGGTCCTGCCGCCCTTCAGCCGGACGGGTGAGGGGTGCGCGTGGAGTTGCCGGCCCGGTCACCGGGCAGGTCCACCGGCCGGCGATCCACGCGGCGGAGGCGTCTACGCGTCGGGGCCACCCGCCGGAGGACGCTCGGAGGCGTCCTCCCGGGGGACCGGCTGTTCGACCAGGGCGAGCACCCGGGTCGCCATGAAGCGGGCGGTACGGACAACTGATCCACTTCGGGTGACTTCACTCACTTCCACCACACCCCGGCGGACGGCTGTCTCCACCCGGCGGCCTGCCCTGGAGGCCACCACCTCGTACGTCCTGGTCGTGTCACCCGCGTCCACGACTATTTCCACACGATCGCCCTTCATCGATCCAATCCCCCTTCTGCGACGGTCCTTTGAGATCTCGCACGGGCCACGGAACCTGGATCACCGGCTCCCTGACCACTCGTCGATCCTCCCACCGGGCACTGACAATCGATGCGCCGACGAGGGCGCGGCCTCTGAGCGCGCCGCGCGCCGGGTACGTAAGCTGTGCCTCGTCAGGCGGACCGGCAGCGGGGATGGGCAGACGATGGCGATGATGCGGCTCCGGCGCGAGGATCCGCGTGTCGTCGGATCGTTCAGGCTGCACCGGCGGCTCGGCGCGGGTGGCATGGGCGTCGTCTACCTGGGTTCCGACCGCAGGGGCCAGCGGGTGGCGCTCAAGGTGATCAGGCCGGACCTGGCGGAGGATCAGGAGTTCCGCTCCCGCTTCGCACGCGAGGTGTCGGCCGCCCGGAGGATCCGCGGCGGCTGTACGGCCCGTCTGGTGGCCGCCGACCTGGAAGCGGACCGCCCCTGGTTCGCGACGCAGTACGTGCCCGGCCCCTCTCTCCACGACAAGGTCGCCGAGGAGGGTCCGCTCCCGGCCGCCGAGGTGGCCTCGATCGGGGCCGCCCTGTCGGAGGGGCTGGTGGCGGTGCACGAGGCCGGTGTCGTCCACCGGGACCTGAAGCCGTCGAACATCCTCCTCTCCCCCAAGGGCCCCCGGATCATCGACTTCGGTATCGCCTGGGCGACCGGGGCCAGCACCCTCACCCATGTCGGGACAGCCGTCGGTTCACCCGGCTTCCTGGCGCCCGAGCAGGTGCGCGGCGCGGCGGTGACGCCCGCGACGGACGTCTTCTCGCTGGGCGCCACCCTGGCCTACGCGGCGACGGCCGACTCACCCTTCGGGCACGGCAGTTCCGAGGTGATGCTCTACCGGGTGGTCCACGAGGAACCGCATCTGTTCGACGTGCACGACGCGCTCGCCCCGCTCGTACGGGCGTGTCTGGCGAAGGATCCGGAGGAGCGGCCGAGCACGCTGCAGCTTTCCATGCGGCTCAAGGAGATCGCCGCACGCGAGGCGCAGGGACTGCAGGAGCGGCGGCCACCCGCGCAGCGGAGCGAGCAGGAGCTGGACCGGCCGACCGGCCGGCTGGAAGGCCAGTACACCGAACAGTCGACCCGGCGCACGGCGGGGAGCTCCTCCCGGCCGTCGCGGTCCCCGGGGCGGCGCTCCACCTCGTCCCGCCCGGCCCCTCGTACCGGCGGCTCGCAGTCGCGGGCCCCGCGCAGTGGGTCGCGCTCCGGCCAGCTGCCGCCGGGGCAGGGGACGAACGGCCGGCAGGCCTCCCGGTCCGGCGTCCGGACGACGTCGGCGGGGAAGGCCGGCAAGCGGCGGCCCGCCAATCCCCGGCTGCTGCGCCAGCGGCTCGTCGTCTTCGTCGTGGTGACGCTGCTGGTCGCGCTGGGGATCGCGGCCGCACAGGGCTGCCAGGGCCCCGCACGCGGGCTGGGCGGCACCCAGTCGGACACGTACGACGGGGCCGCGGTGCGGCCGGTGGAGGCGTCCGCCCCCTGACCGGGCTCGTTTCCGCGTCGTCTCCCGGGTGTCGGACCGTCATCCTTGCGATGTAGGCGCCCGATGCAGGCGGGTCCCCGCGGGACGGTCCCCGAGGAGGACCCCCAGGATCCGGACGGCGGCGACAATGAACCGGTGACGAACGTGCGTACGGCGCTGGAGCGGTTTCGGGCTCCGGTCCGCGAGGCGGTCCTCGACGCCGGGGCCCGGACCGGCCCGCCGCTGCGGCTCAGCCGCCGGGCGCGGCAGTTCGACGTGCTGGTGGCTCTGGTGATCGGTGTCAGCACCGTCTACTACGGCATCGACAACGTGGACAACGTCGTGCTGCGTGAGATCGCACCCGGTGTGGAGGTCGCCGTCCCTCGCCCGTCCGGCACCGGTGGCCTGGCCCTGATGGTGACGCTCGCGGCCGTCGCTTCGGGCGCCCTGGCGCTGCGTCGCCGCCATCCGCTCGCCGTGCTCTGTGTCGTGACGGCCGCGACGCTGGCCACCCCGCAGAGCCGTCCTGCGGCTCACGTTCTACGCGTTCGTCGTGGCCGTCTACAGCGCCGCCGTGTACAGCCCGTACCGGGTGGCGACCCTGGCGGCGCTTCCGGTGTCGGTCGCCCTGGTCGGCACCGCGGGGAACTCGGTGACACCGATCGTCCCGAACGAGTACATCGCCCTGCTCATCCTGGTCCCGATGGCCGGGGCCGCGGTCGGGCTGCGCACCTGGAAGCTCAGGACCGACGAGGGCCGCACCCGGCTCCTCGCCCTGGAACGCGAACAGGCCGAGGCGCTGCGCGGGGCCGTCGAGCACGAACGGGCCAGGATCGCGCGCGAGTTGCACGACGTCGTCACGCACCATGTCAGCGTGATGATCATTCAGGCGGGTGCCGCCCGCACGATCATGGAGAGATCGCCCGGGCAGGCCGGCGAGGCGCTGCTCGCCGTCGAGGCGGGCGGCCGCGCCGCCATGACCGAGCTGCGGCACGTCATGGGCCTGCTCACCATGGACGCCGAGGGCGGGCGGACGGACGGGGCCGAGGCGGGCGAGGAGCTGTCCCCGCAGCCCGGCCTGGACCAGTTGGGCACGCTCGTCGGACGGGTCCGGGACGCCGGACTGCCCGTCGACCTGACGGTGACGGGCCGGCCCCGCGCCGTCCCGTCCGGCATCGGGCTCGCGGCCTACCGTGTGGTCCAGGAGGCCCTGACCAACACCGTGAAGCACGCGTCCGGTGCCGGCGCCTCGGTGACGGTCGAGTACGCACCGAAACGGCTCCGGGTGGAGGTCACCGACACCGGCGGAGGCGCGGGCGCGGGTGCCGGGAACGGCAGGGGCCTGATCGGTCTGCGTGAGCGTCTCACCGTCTACGGGGGGACCCTGAGCACCGGCCCGTGCCCCGCCGGCGGCTACCGTGTGGAAGCGCTGATCCCTCTGGAGGCACTGTGACCGAGCAGCCGCCGCGCGTGCTCCTGGCCGATGACCAGACATTGGTCCGCACCGGGTTCCGGATGATCCTGGGTGCCGACGGCATCGACGTCGTCGGCGAGGCGGGCAACGGGGCCGAAGCGGTCGAGGTGGCCCGGCGCGTGCGTCCCGACGTGGTCCTGATGGACATCCGGATGCCGGAGATGGACGGACTGGAGGCCACCCGCCGCATCCTCGCCGGTTCCCGGCCCGCGGAACCCGTCCGAGCGGGTGGGACTCCGCTCCCCGGCGAACCCCGGGTCGTCATCCTGACCACCTTCGACCTCGACCGGTACGTCTACGCGGCCCTGTCGGCCGGGGCCAGCGGCTTCCTCCTCAAGGACGTCACCCCCGAGCACCTGGCCTCGGCCGTCCGCACGGTCCGTACGGGTGACGCCCTCCTCGCGCCCGCGATCACCCGCCGCCTCGTGCAGCGCTTCGCCCGGCACGGCGGCGACACCGCGGACCTCCACCGTGACCTGGCCTCGCTCACCCCGCGCGAACTGGAGGTCCTGGGCCTGCTGGCCCGTGGCCTGAGCAACGCCGAACTCGCCGCGCGCCTCCATCTGGCCGAGACCACCGTCAAGACCCACGTCGCCCGTGTCCTCGCCAAGCTCGGACTCCGTGACCGCGTCCAGGCCGTCATCGTCGCCTACGAGACGGGGCTGGTCGGCGTCGGCGGCCACCGGGAGGCCCCGGAGTCCGCCTGACGCGCACGGGCCGTCGACGGCCTCACCGGCACGATGGCCCCGGGTGACGGGGCGCGTGCGTCAGGCGGAGCCGGCCCGGGTCGCGTAGAAGGCGACGGCGGAGGCGGCGGCGACGTTGAGCGAGTCGACTCCGGCGTCCATCGGGATCCGCACGTGGGCGTCGGCCGCCGCGAGTGCGCGGGGGGTGAGGCCGTCGCCCTCGGTACCGAAGACGAGTGCCAGCTTCTCGTACCGCCGTGCGACGAGTTCGTCGAGGGTGATCGACCGGTCGCTGAGACACAGCGCGGCCGTGGTGAAGCCGGCCTGTCGCAGCAGGGCGAGATCCTCCGGCCAGGACGTCAGGCGCGTCCACGGGACGTGGAAGACGGACCCCATGGACACCTTCACCGCCCGCCGGTAGAGCGGGTCGGCACAGCGCGGGGTGAGCAGGACGGCGTCGACCCCGAGTGCGGCCGCGTTGCGGAAGGCCGCTCCGAGATTGGCGTGGTCGACGATGTCCTCGAACACGGCGACCCGCCGTACGTCCCCCGTTCCCGGGGACAGCAGCGCGCCGGTGTCGGGGAGCGGCTTGCGCTGCATGGAGGCGAGGGCCCCGCGGTGCACGTGGTAGCCGGTGACGCGCTCCGCGAGGGCCGGTGTGACCGCGTAGACCGGTGCGGTGGTCTCCTCGATCACCTCGCGCATGACGTCGATCCACTTGGCCGAGAGCAGCATGGACCGCATCTCGTACCCGGCGTCACGGGCACGCCGGATCACCTTCTCGCCCTCGGCGATGAAGAGGCCTTCGGCGGGTTCCCGCCGTCGCCGGAGCTCGACGTCGGTCAGGCCGGTGTAGTCGGCCAGGCGGGGGTCGTCCGGGTCGTCGACGGTGATGGGTTCAGCCACGGGGTGCTACTGCCTTGTCGGGTGGGGAGGGCGTACGGCGGCGGGGGCGCGGGATACGGCGGCCGGTGCGGATCAGCCTTCGAGCGGCTCCGCGTCGAGCGGCCCGGCGGGTTCCGGGCCGGTGCCCACGCCCACGACCTCACCGATGACGATGACGGCCGGGGGCCGCACGTCCTCCGCGACGACCCGCTCACCGACGTCGGCGAGGGTGGCGTCGACCCGGCGCTGGGCGGCGGTGGTGCCTTCCTGGACGAGGGCGACGGGTGTCTCGGGGGACTTCCCGTGAGCGATGAGGGCCCGGGAGATGGCACCTATCTTGTCGACGGCCATCAGCAGGACCAGGGTTCCGCGCAGTTGCGCGAGGGCCTTCCAGTCGACCAGTGAGCGCGGGTCCTCGGGTGCCACGTGGCCGCTGACCACGGTGAACTCGTGCGCGACGCCCCGGTGGGTGACCGGGATCCCGGCCGCTCCCGGGACGGAGATCGAGCTGGAGATACCGGGGACGACGGTGCAGGCGATGCCCTCGGCGGCCAGGGCCTGCGCCTCCTCCATGCCCCGGCCGAAGACGAACGGGTCGCCGCCCTTGAGCCGGACCACGGACTTGCCGGCCTTGGCGTGGTCGATCAGCGCCTGGTTGATCGCCTCCTGCGCCATGTAGCGCCCGTACGGGATCTTCGCCGCGTCGATCACCTCGACGTGCGGCGGGAGTTCGTCGAGGAGGTCGCGGGGACCGAGCCGGTCGGCGATGACGACGTCGGCCTCGGCCAGGAGGCGGCGGCCGCGGACCGTGATCAGGTCGGGGTCGCCGGGCCCGCCGCCGACCAGCGCGACGCCGGGGGCCCGGGTCCGGTGGTGCGGGGCGGCGAGGGTGCCGTCGCGCAGCCCCTCCACGATCGCGTCGCGGACCGCGGCGGAGTGCCGGGGGTCGCGGCCGTGCGAGGTGGTGGTGAGGACGGCGATGGTGATGCCCTCGCTGCGGCCGGTGGCGGGGGTCCAGGCGGTCGCGGCCTCGGCGTCGTCGCTGCGGACGCACCAGGTACGGGTGCGCTCCGCCTCGGCGGACGCGGCGTCGTTGGCGGCCGCGTCGGACGACGCGACGAGGGCGTACCAGGTGTCCGTGAGGTCGCCGTCCTGATAGCGGCGGCGCTCCCACCGGATCTCACCGGCGTCGGCCATCGCCTCGACGGACGCGGTCGCGGACGGGGACACCAGGGTGATGTCGGCCCCGGTCGCGATGAGGGCGGGCAGCCGGCGCTGCGCGACCTGGCCGCCGCCGACGATGACGACGCGGCGCCCGTTCAGGCGCAGTCCGACGGGATAGGCGGGGTGCTCGTCGTACTCGGCCATGCTCGTGCGGGCTCCTCGTGCAGGGTGCGGTGTGCTGCGGGCCGCTGCGGCGGTGGAGCGGCGGTGACGGGGACGGGGTGAGGCGGTGACGCGTGGGACCACGATACGGGGTGGTGGGCGCGGTGGCCGGGGCGGTACGGCAGGCTCGCGGCCGGCCTCCGGCGCGCCCTGGCACCCGTCCCGGCCTTCGCGGGCGGGGCGGGCCGGCGAGCGGCCGTCCGTCGCCGGCCGGCACGGGATACGCCGGGACCGGGCCGGACGGCAGGGCGCCCTGACCGCCCGGGACTGCCCTTGTGGGGCCCGGGGTGGGCGGAACGGTGCCCGGACGGGCCGGTCGGGCTCGTCCGGGCACGGTGCCGGCTACTTCTCCGTGACACCCGCGGAGTCGAAGGTGGCCACGTCGTGCATCGCGCGGGCCGCGCTCTGCACGATGGGGAGCGCGAGCAGCGCGCCCGTACCCTCGCCGAGGCGGAGGTCAAGGTCGACCAGCGGGCGCAGACCGAGCTTGTTCAGGGCGGCGACATGACCGGGCTCCGCGCTGCGGTGGCCCGCGATGCACGCGGCGAGCGCCTCCGGGGCGATCGCCCGGGCGACCAGCGCGGCCGCACCGGCGCTCACGCCGTCCAGGATCACCGGCGTGCGGAGTGAGGCGCCGCCCAGCAGGAAGCCGGCCATGGCGGCGTGCTCCAGGCCGCCGACCGCGGCCAGCACCCCGATCGGGTCCGTCGGGTCGGGCTGGTGCAGTTCCAGGGCGCGACGGACGACGTCGACCTTGCGGGCGTGCATCTCGTCGTTGATCCCGGTACCGCGGCCGGTGACCTCCGCCGGGTCCATGCCGGTGTAGACACAGATCAACGCGGCTGACGCGGTGGTGTTGGCGATGCCCATCTCACCGGTGAGCAGGCCCTTGTTGCCTGCCGCCACCAGGTCGCGGGCGGTCTCGATACCCACCTCGATCGCCGCGAGCACCTCCTCGCGGGTGAGCGCGGGACCGGTGGTGAAGTCGGCCGTTCCGGGCCGGACCTTCCTGGGCAGCAGGCCGGGCGTCGCGGGGAGTTCGGCGGCGACACCGACGTCGACGATGCAGACCTCGGCGCCGACCTGGGCGGCGAAGGCGTTGCAGACGGCGCCGCCCCCGAGGAAGTTGGCCACCATCTGGCCGGTGACCTCCTGCGGCCACGCCGTGACGCCCTGGGCGTGGACCCCGTGGTCACCGGCGAAGATCGCGACGGCGGCGGGCTCCGGCACGGGCGGCGGGCAGAGCCGGGAGAGCCCGGACAGCTGGGCGGAGATGATCTCCAGCATGCCGAGCGCTCCGGCGGGCTTCGTCATCCGCTTCTGGCGTTCCCACGCCTCGCCGAGCGCCTTGGCGTCCAGGGGACGGATGCCCGCGATGGTCTCCTGGAGGAGGTTGTGCGGCTCCTCGCCGGGCAGGGCGCGCCGGCCGTACGTCTCCTCGTGCACCACCCAGGACAGCGGACGGCGCTTGGACCAGCCCGCCTGCAACAGCTCGGGCTCCTCGGGGAACTCGTCGACGTATCCCACACAGAGGTAGGCGACGACCTCGAGGTGCTCGGGCAGGCCGAGCGCGCGGACCATCTCCCGCTCGTCGAAGAAGCTGACCCAGCCGACGCCGAGGCCCTCGGCGCGGGCGGCGAGCCAGAGGTTCTCGACGGCGAGCGCCGAGGAGTACGGGGCCATCTGCGGCTGGGTGTGCCGGCCGAGGGTGTGGCGGCCGCCGCGGGTGGGGTCGGCGGTGACGACGATGTTCACCGGGGTGTCGAGGATGGCCTCGATCTTCAGTTCCTTGAACTGCTTGGCCCGGGCCTTGGGCAGCGACTTGGCGTACGCCTCCCGCTGCCGCTGTGCCAGTTCGTGCATGGAGCGTCGCGTCTCCGCGGAGCGGATGACGACGAAGTCCCAGGGCTGCGAGTGTCCGACGCTCGGCGCGGTGTGGGCCGCCTCCAGGACACGGAGGAGGACCTCGTGCGGGATGGGGTCGCTGCGGAAGCCGTTGCGGATGTCCCGCCGTTCCCGCATCACCCGCAGGACGGCTTCACGCTCGGCGTCGTCGTAACCGGGGGCGGGAGGGGATGCGGGAGCCGCTTCGGCTTCGGTCCCGGGCCGGGCTTCGGACGGTGCGTCGGCGGCCTGGGGCTCGTCCGCGGCCTGGGGCTCGTCGGCGGCCTGGGGCTCGTCGGCGGCCGCCGCGAGCGGTGGCTCCTCGGGAGTTTCCTCGGCGGGGGCCTGGGCCGCCTCGGCCGGAAGGGCCTCCGGGACCGTGGGCTCCACGGCCGGGACCTCGGTGGGCGGTACCTCGGCCGCCGGGGCCTCCGCCTCGACGGCGCGGGCCTCCGGAACCACGGCCTCCGGCGCCTCTGCCGCGAAGGGCTCGGCCTCCGGGGTCTCGATGATCTCGGGTCCGCTGTCGGGCTCCGGCTCGCCGAGGGTCTGAGGTCCGGCCGGCGGCACGGCGACGGGCTGAGGGGCCTGCGCGGCCTCGGCGACGGGATCGGGGGCCTGCACGGCCTCGGGGGCGGCCTCGGGCTGGATGTCGGGCTTGGTCTCCGGCTGCCGGCCACCGGCCGGTTCCACGGCTTCGGGGGCCGGTTCCGCGGCCTGGGGGACCTCGGGCGCGGCCGCTGCGGGCTCCGCCACGGCGGGTACGGACTCCTGCGCGAGGCCGGCCACCTGCTCGGGCTCGGTCACGGGGGCGGCGACCGCCTCGACCACGGGAGCGGGCTCGACGGGAGCGGCCTCGGCCACGGGGGGCTCTGCGGGCAGGGCCTGTTCCGGGCTCCCGGCGGGCGCCTCGGCCGGGGCCTCGACGGGAACGTCCACCGCGGCCTCGGCGGGAGCATCGACCGGCGCGTCGGCCGGGACCTCGGTCACGGCCTCCGACGCGGGCTCGGCGGGGGTCTCCGGAGCCACGGCGGCCTCCGGCTGCGGGGCGACCGTTTCTGCGGACGCGACCGGCTCGGCAGGTGCGACAGGCTCGGCGGGCGCGACGGGTTCGACAGGTACGACGAGCTCGACCGGCGCGGCGGGCGCGGCCTGCTCCTCCGGTGCGACGGGCACCTCGGCGGCCTCCACCGGGGAGGGCTCCACCGCGGGCTCGGCAACCGCCACGGGCTCCGCCACGACGGCGGGCTCGGCGACCGCGGCCGGCTCGGGAACGCCTGCCGGTTCGGGGGCCGCCGCCTCCGGGGCCGACGGCTCGGGCACGGTGGCCGGCTCCGGGGCCGCCACGGGCTCGGGCGGGCCCCAGGCCGGTACGCCCTGGGGCGGGATCTCCCCCAGCTGCGGGCCCGGCAGCGCGGGTCCGTCGGCCGGGGCGTCGAAGTACTCGGGGCCGGTCGTCGGCGGCCCGGCGTGCCGTGCCGGCACGGGGTTCTGCGGGCCGGCCGGTCCACGGTCCGCGAGCGAGCGGACCACCCCACCGGTCTGCGGCCCCGCGTAGGAGGGCGCCCCGGTGGACGCGGGCCCCCGGTGGAGCGGACGGCGGGCGGCGGGCGCCGCGGCGACCGGGACCTGTACGGGCGGGTGCGCGGGGATCCGCACGCCGTTGACGTCGGTCACGCCGGCACCGTGCGTGCCGTTGACGGCATGGCCCTGCGCGGGGACCTGCTCCGGCGCGCCCGCCGGAGCGGCCGGGGCGTCGCTCCAGGCGCCCTGGGAGGCGGGCATCAGCAGGAGGTCGTCGTCCTCGGCTGTGTGCTCGGAGGGTTCGAGGTAGGTGTAGGCGTCCGGGGCGGGGACGCCCGGCTGCTCCACCATGCCTGCGTTCTCCGGCAGTCCCTCGCCCGGGATCTGGCCGGTGTCAGTCATGCGTACCCCTCGCCCATCGTCAGTGCTCCTTCGCCCTTCGCCCGGGATGCCCGAACCACGGCACGCCGGTGCTCGTCAACGAGAACGAGCGGGCTCCCCGCGCGGCACGAAACGCGCGCGGAGGTGTACATTCTCGCGGCCGTTCGCCGCCGCGACAGACAGTTCTGCCTCGGCTCGCTGTGGACTACGCCACGTTGCGCGTCCCCCCGGTTGCGCTATACCACACCGCGGACCAATACAGTCCACTTTTCCGGACATTGACGAACGAACCATCGAACAGCCGGGCGCGGTACAACAATCGGTCAGCTTACCCCGCACTCCCCCGCGAACACTTCAGGGGGCGAGGTCGGAACGCACCGCGGAGAGCAGGAAGACGACGGAGCGTTCGCGCTCCGCCCAGTCGGAGGTGTCCAGCTCCATGGACTGGAGCAGCGCGCACTCGACGGTGTATCCGTTCGACGCGAGGGCCGCTCCCAGCGCCTCGGCCTCGTCACGGTTCGAGGCATGGGTGACGATACGTTCCGGCCGCCGGTCGGCGACCGCCGTGACCACGCGGGCCCCGCCCCCGCCGATCCGTACGACGTCGGGCTCCGGCAGGCGTTCCAGGACGTGTGGCGCCGTGCCCTCGACGACCTGGACGGCCACCTGGAAGGTGCGGGCGGCGGCCGCCGTGCGCGCGCACGCGTCGGGGTCGCTGTCCACGGCGAGCACGGCCGCGCCGAAGCGGGCCGCCTCCACGGCCAGGGCGCCGCCGCCGCATCCGATGTCCCAGACCAGGTCACCGGTGCGGGGGCCGAGGCGGGCCAACTGGGCCGCGCGCAGGCCGGGCGACTCCCCCTCGCCGGACTCCCGGGTGTCGCCGTAGGCCGAGGCGGGCAGGGCCCAGCCACGGACGCCCTCGGGGTTCACCGGGCGGCGGCCGGCGATCCAGGCGCCGGTGGCGGCCGTCTCGGGGCCCCCTCCGATCACGATGACGACATTGGGGTCGCGCCAGGTGTGGTCGGCTGTCTTGTCCGAGGTCAGGACGGTGACCCGCTCGCGTACGGTGCCGAGTTCCTCGCAGATCACGAAGGTGCGGTGGACTCCGTCGAGCAGCAGGGCGAGCTCGACGGGGCCCGCGCCGGGTGACGTCAGTACGGCCACCTTGTGGTGGGCGCGGATGACGTTGACCGCGCGGCGCAGGGTGCGCGGATGCGCGACGACGATCTGCGCGTCGTCCCAGGGCATGCCGGCACGGGCGAAGGCGGTGGCGACGGAGGAGACGGCGGGGACGACCTCGACCTCGAGTCCGTGCTCCGGTTTGCGCAGGGTGCGTACGACACCGAAGAAGCCGGGGTCGCCGTCGGCCAGGACCACGGCGCTGCCGCGGTGGCCGGCGATCCTCCGGGCGGCCAGGTCGACGCTGCCGAGGCGGATGCGTTCCGCGCGCTCGGGAACGTCGGCGAGCGCCAGGTGGTGGCCGGCGCCGGCGACGAGCGTGGCGGCCGAGAGCGCCGCCGTGGCGGCTCTTGTCAGTGGCGAGCCGTCCCAGCCGATCACCGTGACCCGGTCGGCCATCGTCGTCAGTCTCCAGGGGTGTGGGCGGGCGGGCGCTCCGCGCGGGACGGGCGGAGCAAGGGTGAGCGTATCCGGTCCGTACCAACGGCCCGCCAGGGGCTCCCGGAGTGCGGGAGCGAGGTCAGTTCCAGTCGTTGTACTGGCCGTAGCCGCCCGCTTCGGCCAGCTGCTCGGCGACGCCCTCCAGGTCCTCGGGGAGCAGCCCCCACACGATGAGGTCGGTCCTGATGTCGGTCCATCCGCCGTCCTCGGTGGCGGTCCGGGCTATCCGGGCGTTGCGCAGGACGCCCTCACTGATGCAGCCCAGTTTCTGGGCGACCTGCTGGGAGGCCGTGTTCCCCGCGGGGGTGCGCAGCTCGATCCGCTCGAAGCCCTGGTCGCGGAAGAGCCACTCGGCGAGGGCCAGCACGGACTCGGTGGCGTATCCCTCGCCGCGGGCCCAGGGCGCGGTGATGTAGCGGGCCTCGGTGGCCAGGGTGCGCCGGTCGGTGTTGAGCAGCCGCACCGAGCCGACGAGGCGCTGGGTGAGGAACTCCGTGACGGCGAAGACGATGCCGTTGCCCTGGGTCCGTTCGGCGGGGGCGATCCTGCGGACCCACCGTTCCGCGTCGACCTGGGTGTAGGGGTGCGGTGCGTCGGTCCAGGCGGTGACCAGTTCGTCGTTCATCATCTCGATGTACGCGGGGACGTCCGCCATGTCGAAGGGGCGCAGCACCAACCTGTCCGTGCTGATGGAGATGGACGGGAAGGTGGTAGTCATGCGCAGCTCCATGCCGAAGACCGTGTAAAGCCACCAGCATGCAGCATCGGACGGTGGACGCGCATGACCGGGTCCAAAGGGCGGAGCCCCGCACACCCTGGTGCGGGTGGGCGGGGCTCCGGGGGCAAGTGGTGCCTCTGCGTCAGGACTTGGCGGGCTGGCCGAAGGCGGGGACGATCGAGCCCTTGTAGGTGTCCTCGATGTACTTCTTGACCTCGTCGGAGTTCAGGAGCTTCGCGAGCTTCTGGACGCGCGGGTCCTCCTCGTTGCCCTCCTTGACGGCCAGGAAGTTGGCGTACGGGTTGCCTTCGGCCTTCTCCAGCGCCAGGGAGTCCTGGCCGGGCTCCAGGTCGGCCTCGATGGCGTAGTTGCCGTTGATGACGGCGGCGTCGACGTCGCCCAGGGCGCGGGGCACGGTCGCGGCCTCGATCTCCTTGAACTCCAGGCCCTTCTTGTCCGTGATGTCGCTCAGCTTGGCGTTGGTGCCGACGCCGTCCTTGACGGTGATCAGCCCGTTCTCGGCGAGCAGCTGGAGCGCACGGCCCTCGTTGGTGGTGTCGTTCGGGACGGCGATCGTCTGGCCGGCCTTGATGTCCTTGATGTCCTTGACCTTCTTGGAGTAGAGGCCGAGGGGCTCGAGGTGGACGTCGACCACCGGGACGATGTGGGTCTTGTTCTTCTTGTTGAAGTCGTCCAGGTAGGGCTTGTGCTGGAAGAAGTTGGCGTCGACCTGGCCGTTCTCGGTGGCGGTGTTCGGCAGGACGTAGTCCGTGAACTCCTTGACCTCCAGCTTGAGGCCGGCCTCGTCCGCCAGGTTCTTCTTGACGAAGTTGAGGATGTCGGCGTGCGGCGTCGGGGACGCGGCGACGACGAGCGCCTTGGAGGTGTCCGTCTTGGCGCCGGTCTCGCCCTTGGCGGCCGGGTCGGAGTCCGTACCGCAGGCGCTGAGCCCGAGGGCGAGTGCGGCCGTGGCCGCGGCGGCAGCGGTGATCTTGATGTTCTTACGCACGAAGAGTGCCTCTTTCCGGTGGTGACGGTGGTGCGCCCGGACAAGGAGTTCGGGCTTCGGGGAGGAGAAGGTCAGGAGGTGGTGCGGCCCCGGCGGGCCAGCAGGCGTACGGCTACGTCACCGATCAGCTGGACCACGGTCACGATGACGACGAGCAGCACGACGGTGATGAGCATGAACTGGTTGTCGAAGCGCTGGAATCCGTAGGTGACGGCCTTGGACCCGAGCCCTTCGCCGCCGACCGCGCCGGCCATGGCGGAGTAGCCGATGAGCACGATGACGGTGGTGGTGACGCCGGAGACGAGCGAGGGAAGGGCCTGCGGCAGCAGGACCTTGCGCACGATCGTGGGGACGGAGCCGCCCATCGACTGGACGGCTTCGACGAGTCCGTGGTCGACCTCGCGCACCGCGGTCTCCACGAGCCGCGCGAAGAACGGGATGGCGCCGATGGCGAGCGGCACGATCATGGCGGAGGGGCCGATGAAGGTGCCGACGACCCAGGTCGTGAAGGGGATCAACGCGATCAGCAGGATGATGAAGGGCAGGGAGCGGCCGATGTTCACGACGACGCCGACGACCTTGTTCACCACGGTGTTCTGCAGCAGTCCGCCCTTGTCGGTGAGGACGAGCAGGATGCCGAGCGGGAGACCGCCGACGACGGTGACGAGCGTGGACCAGAGCACCATGTAGAGGGTGTCGACGGTGCCCTGCGAGAGCAGCGGCTGCATTTCGGACCAGGTCACTTCGCGACCTCCTCGGTGATCGCGGCGGGGGTCTGGGCGGGGATCTCGGCGGTGGCGGGTCCGCCGTCGACGATCTCGGCCTGGAGGCCCTGCTCGCGCAGGAAGCCGATCGGCACGACGTTCTCCTCGAAGCGGCCGGGCAGTTCGATGCGCATGCGTCCGATCTGCTTGCCCCCGACGGTGTCCATCGCGGCTCCGAGGATCGAGATGTCGATGTTGTACGTGCGGGAGAGCTGCGAGATCACCGGGCGTGCGGCGGTCTCGCCGTGGAAGGTGACGTCGACGACGGTGGCCCCGGGGCCGGAGGCGGTGCCGCCGACCGGGAAGAGCTCGTGGGCCAGTTCGGAACCGGGGGTGGCCAGCAGTGCGCCGACGGTGCCGGATTCGACGACCCGGCCCTTCTTCATCAGCGCGGCGGAGTCGCAGACGGTCTTGACGACGTCCATCTCGTGCGTGATGAGCAGGACGGTGAGGCCGAGCTCCTGGTTGAGGTCGCGCAGCAGCTGGAGGATGGAGCGGGTGGTCTCGGGGTCGAGTGCGGAGGTCGCCTCGTCGGAGAGGAGCACCTTCGGATCACCCGCGAGGGCGCGGGCGATGCCGACGCGCTGCTTCTGGCCTCCGGACAGCTGGCCGGGGTAGGACTTCGCCTTGTCGGCGAGGCCGACGAGGTCGAGGAGTTCGAGCGCCTTGCGGGTACGTGCCTGTCCGGAGATGCCGAGGATCTCCAGGGGGAGCTCGACGTTGTCGCGGACGGTGCGCGAGTCCAGCAGGTTGAAGTGCTGGAAGACCATGCCGATGCGGCTGCGTGCCCGGCGGAGCTCCTTGCCGGCGCGACGACCGCGTCCCGCGAGGGCCGTGAGGTCCTGGCCGTCGACCGTCACGGTTCCCGAGGTGGGTCGTTCGAGGAGGTTGACGCAGCGGATGAGGGAGGACTTGCCGGCGCCGCTCTGTCCGATGACGCCGTAGACCTCGCCCTCGCGGACGTGCAGGTCCACGCCGTCGAGGGCGGTGACCTCTCGGCCGCGTGACTGGTAGACCTTCGTGAGGCCCGAAGTGGTGATCACAGGGTTTCCGTCACTGTCGAGTGCGCGGCGCGGTGTCCGCCGGGCACGGGGCATTCGTCTGGTGAGACTGTTCTCAGTGTTCGACCGGTGGGAGTCTCGGCACGGCCCGGCTCCGGCGGGTACGCAGGGCGCGGGGCATGCCCGGGCCGGCTCGATCCGCTGGGTGCGGACGGCACGGGCTCGGTCTCGCTTCGGGGCGCGAGGCTCAGGCGGGGGCCCTCAGAAGGCGCGCATTCGACACATACAACGAGCACCGGGCGTCAGGATCGCCTCGGTCGCAGGGCTGCGGTAGCTCGTCGTGGTCATGGCCCAAGTAAAACAGACGTAACGTTCCGGCGAGCCGTGCTGTCCGCATAGCGGACAGCACGGCCTTGTGTGCACCCGGTGCCGCAGCCCTCCGCCTGACCACTCTGACCTGCGGAAACGCGCCCCGGTCCGGCGGCCGTGCCGACGGGGGCGCGAGCATGCTGTGCGCGCCCTGTGGCCAAGGCCACGATTCGTGGGACGCCCGCACGCGCCCGCCTCACGTCCCGGGCCCGCACGCGGCCGCTCCCCCCGTCCGTAATACCCTCGGTCCATGCTCGACGCCCTGACGGTCGCGGTCGCCGTGACCGCGCTCGCCCTCGCCGCCTGGTGCGGATTCGCCGCCTACCGGGACCAGCCCACGAAGGACTGGCACTTCATCGGCATGGCCGTGGTGTCCGTACTGGCTCTGGCGCAGCTGGTCGTGGGGATCGTGCAGCTGGCCCGGGGCGAGCGGCCCGACCAGGGCATGACGATCTTCATCGCCTATCTCATCGGCGCCGCCGCGGCCGTGCCCGCGGCGGGATTCCTGTCGCTGACGGAACGGACCCGCTGGGGTTCGGTGACGGTGGCGGCCGGCGCGGTCGTCCTCGCCGTCCTCGAAGTGCGGCTCTACGACATCTGGGGAAACTGACCATGAGCGACACCGACCGCACCGGGGCCCCCGCCCCGCAGCACGAGACCCCGGACCGGCAGCAGCGGTTCGAGCTCGGGTCCGGCCCCGGCCGGGTACTGGTCTGGTTCTACGGCGTGTTCACCGTGGCCGCCGCGTCCCGCTCGATCGTCGAGATGATCCTGGACTTCGGCAAGGCGCCGCTCGCGTACGTCCTCTCCGCCGTCGCCGCCGTCGTCTACGGCTTCATCACGTACTCGCTGGTGCGGGGCGGGGAGAAGGCGCGGAAGGCGGCGCTGATGTGCTGCGCCGCCGAGCTCGCGGGTGTGCTGGTCGTCGGCACCTGGACGCGGTTGGAGCCGTCCGCCTTCCCCGACAGCACGGTCTGGTCGGAGTTCGGCATGGGCTACCTGTTCATCCCGGTGATCCTGCCGGTCACCGGGATGATCTGGCTGCGCCGCGCGCGTAACGCCTGACTGCGGGCGTCAGCGGGGTAATTCAGGCGCTGGTGACGTACGCGGGCGCGTCGGCGTCCTTCTCCAGCAGGACGAGGCGGACGCCGTCGCCTCCGGTGGCGTTGCCCACCCGGGCGTAGCCCGCCTTGCGGTAGAGACGCAGGTTCCCCTCGCTGCGCTCCCCCGTGTGAAGGCGGAAGCGGGTGGCCGAACGGCGGGCCGTCAGACCGGACTCGGCGGCACGCAGCAGGCGGGTGCCCAGGCCGTGGTTGCGGAGCCGGGGGTGGACGCAGAGCTTGCCGATCCGGCCGGTGCCGTCCGTGTCGGTGAAGCCGCGCACGGAGCCGACGACCTCGTCGCCGAGGCGCGCCACGAACACCAGGTCCGCGCCCACTTCCTCCCGTACGGAGTCGAGGGACTGGACGAGCGGATCGATCCGGTAGTTGCCGTAGAGCTCCGCCTCGCTCTGGAAGCAGAGGTACTGGAGTCTGAAGATCTGCTCGACGTCCTGTGCTGTCGCCGCCGAGATGGTCACGCTCATGCCCATGTGTGCATGCCTCCCGCTCACCTGCTCCGCCGGTTGTCTACCGCTCCATTCCCCGCGGTTCAGGAGCTACAACCTCCGCCGCGAGCATTCTGCGCAGACATCCAAGGCATCGGGAACGCATCGGACCCAAACTGCCCTGTGACATACCCAACTCCCCTGCGATTTCGCGGTAGGTGGGGTCGTGGGCGGCCAGCATCGCGGCGAGCAGGCGCGGGCATCGTCCGGGGAGCCGTCCCACCGCGGTGCGCAGCGTGCGGCGTTCGTCGGCTCCCACGGCGATCCGTTCGGGACAGCCGGCCCAGTCGCCCGGGGCCTCACCCGCGGTGAAGGCGCGCTCGCGACGCACCCGGCGGCGGGCGACGCGCGCCTCCGCGCGGACGGCGGTGCGGACCCAGCGGACGGGGTCCTCGGGCACCTCGGGGCCGGGCCGGCGCTCCAGCAGCCTGACCCAGACCGCCTGTTCGAGGTCCGCGGCCTCGGTCCCGGCGGCCTGGGCCTCGGCCGCCGCTTCCGCCCGTACCAGGGCGTTCAGGGCCAGGACGGCCTCCCCCGCCGCCGCCCCCACGTCCGGGACGGCGGCGGGGGCGGTGGCGGGGGAGGCGCAGGTGGCGGGAGGAGCATGATCGAGAGGAGTCATGCCCCGTCAACGCACGTCGGGCGGGGCCGGTTGCCGCGCTCGGCGAGCTCCACCCGACCGGGGCATGCGGGCCGGACGGCTGACGCCCCCGGCCCGGACCCGGGCCCCTCAGTCCTTGGCGAAGTCGGCGGCCGCGAGCAGCGCGGTGTCGGGGTTGTCGGAGAAGATCCCGTCGATACCCGCCGCGAAGTACACCCGCAGGGCTCCGAACACGTCGCCGTAGGCGTTCGGGTCCGTGCCGCGCCGGAAGTCCGCGGGCAGGAAGGTGTTCTCGTTGCGCATCGTGTACGGGTGCAGGACGAGGCCCCGCGCGTGCGCGTCCGCGACCAGGGTGGTGGGGGTGGTGAGCCGCCCGGCGCCGTCCCGGGGGATGACCAGGTCCAGCGTGGGGCCGATGCCCTGCGCGAAGCCGGCGATCCACTTGAGCCCGGCGGGCCGGACCAGATCGGCGACCGTGCGGGGGTCGCCGGACTCGACGAAGTCCCAGGGGCGCTCCTTCGGGCCCGACAGCAGGACGACACGGGGCGTGGCCACCAGCTTCGCCAGCCGCTGCATGGAGCTCGGCTCGAAGGACTGGAGGATCAGGGCGGAGCTCGCCCGGTGACGGCCGTAGCGGCGCAGCAGCTTGGCGAGCGGCTCCTCCAGGCCGAGCCCGAGGCCCCTGAAGTAGGTGGGGTGCTTGGTCTCGGCGTAGAGCCAGACGGTCCTGCCACGCCTGCGGCCCTCCTCGTCCGCCCAGCGCAGGACCTCTTCGAACGTCGGGATCGTCCAGCGCCCGTCGTAAACGGTGTTCTCCTGGCGGTTGCCGGGGATCCGTTCCTTGGCGCGGAGCGTCTTCAGCTCGGCGAGGGTGAAGTCCTCGGTGAACCAGCCGGTGAGCGACACCCCGTCGACCCGCTTGGTGGTCTTCCGGCTCGCGAACTCGGGGTGCTCGGCGACGTCCGTGGTGCCGGTGATGTCGTTCTCGTGCCGGCAGACGAGGTGGCCGTCCTTGGTCGGCACCAGGTCCTGCTCGACGATGTGCGCGCCCATGTCCAGGGCCAGCCGGTAGGAGCCGAGTGTGTGTTCGGGCCGGTAGCCGCTGGCGCCCCGGTGGCCGATGACGGTGGGCACGGGGAGGTCGCGGTAGGAGCCGTGCCCGCCGCCCCGTCCGGCGGGCGCGCCACGCCCGGCGGCGTGCGCGGTGCCGGAGATTCCGAGAGCCGTCGTACCGAGGACGGCGGCCCCCAGGAGGGTCCGCCGACCGGGTGCAGTCTGCGCGCGCTCTGTCATGAATGCTCCTCGCATGTGATGTCCGGCACCTTCCGGGGAGGCTTGATCGTAGGCAGCTACGCCATCGGTGGGGCGGCCCGTGGACGAACATGGCGGAAACACACGTCAACACTGCGTATCGGCCCGGTGAACCCGATGTGCGGAGATGCGGTACCCGCGAGTATCGTCCTCACCTGCACAGACCTTCACGCATTCACGCCCCGGCCGCCCGGCCACGACACCGGAGGAAGCGTTGTCCCGACTCACGGTCATCAAGGCAGTGCTCGGACCGATCCTGCGCCTGCTCTTCCGGCCTCAGGTGGAAGGCGTGGAGAACATCCCGGGCACCGGGCCGGTGATCCTCGCGGGCAACCACCTGACGTTCATCGACTCCATGATCATGCCGATCTGCTGCGACCGGCCGGTGTTCTACATCGGCAAGGACGAGTACGTCACCGGCAAGGGCCTCAAGGGCCGGCTGATGGCGTGGTTCTTCACGGGCTGCGGAATGATCCCGGTCGACCGGGACGGTGGCCGCGGCGGTGTCGCGGCGCTGATGACCGGCCGCCGGGTGCTGGAGGAGGGACAGGCCTTCGCCATCTACCCCGAGGGCACCCGCTCCCCCGACGGCCGCCTCTACCGGGGCCGTACGGGGATCGCCCGGCTGACCCTGATGACCGGTGCGCCGGTCGTGCCGTTCGCGATGATCGGCACGGACAAGCTGCAGCCCGGCGGCGCCGGCCTCCCCCGGCCGGGCAAGGTGACGGTCCGCTTCGGCGAGCCGCTGGAGTTCTCGCGTTACGAGGGCATGGACCGCGACCGCTACGTCCTGCGGGCCGTCACGGACTCCGTGATGGCCGAGGTGATGCGGCTGTCCGGCCAGGAGTACGTCGACATGTACGCAACGAAGGCCAAGGCCGCCTGAGCCTGACAGGCGCATCCGGACGAGGGACCCCGCGCGACCGCGCCGGGTCCCTCACTCGTCGGGGATGATCCCCTCCTCCAGCTTCTGGTCGCGCAGCAGGTACCAGGCCGAGACGGCGGTGGCCAGCAGGACGACGGCACCGACCGCCGCCGACACCCGCAGCCCGTTCACGAAGGCCTCCTGCGCCGCGACGACGAGTTCGCCCCCCTGCTGCGCGGGCAGGTGCTCCGCCGTCTCCACGGCCCCGCCCAGGGACTCGTGGGCCGCCCTCGCCGCGGCGTCCGGGACGCCCTCGGGGGTCCCGAAACCCTTGTAGACGCCCGTCACGATGGACCCGAGCAGCGCGATGCCGAGGGCGGCGCCGAGTTCGTACGCCGTCTCGGACACCGCCGAGGCGGAGCCCGCCTGCTCCTTCGGGACGCTGGAGAGGATGACGTCGGAGGTGACGGTGAAGGCGAATCCCGCGCCGACGCCGACCACCAGGAGCAGCACCCCGATCAGGGGGTAGCCGGTCTCCTTGTGGATCACCGTGACCACGGCGAGCGACACGCCGATCGCCCCGAGCCCGAGGGCGACGACGGAGCGTACGGAGTAACGGCGTGCCACTCTTCCCGCCAGGAGCCCGGCGGTCACCGCGCCGACGGCCGCGGGCAGTTCGGCGAGCCCCGCCTCGAGCGGGCCCCGCCCCTGGACCAGTTGCAGGAACTGGGAGAGGAAGAAGACGATCCCGGACAGGCCGAGGATGGTCAGCAGATCGGCGAGGACCGCGCCGGAGAACCCCCGGTGGTGGAAGAGCCGCATGTCCAGCAGGGGCGCGGGGAGCCTCAGCTGACGGCGCACGAACCAGGTGAGGGCCAGCAGGCCCCCGACGGCCGCCACGGCGTTCTCCGCGCTCACACCGTGTGCGGCGGCCTCCTTGATGGCGTACACGACGCCGACCATGCCGACCAGGGAGAGCCCCACACTGGGCAGGTCCCAGGGGCCGGGCGCCGGGTTCTTCGACTCGGGGATCATCTTGATGCCGACGGCGACGAGCACCGCCATGACGGGAAGGTTGATCAGGAAGACCGAACCCCACCAGAAGTGCTCCAGCAGGAGCCCTCCCACCACCGGCCCGACGGCCGCGCCCGCCGAGGCCATGGCTCCCCAGATGCCGACGGCGAGGCTGCGTTCGCGCGGGTCGTGGAAGAGGTTGCGGATCAGGGCGAGGGTCGACGGCATCAGCGTGGCACCCGCGACACCGAGCAGGGCCCTGGCCACGATCATCATCTCGGGGCTCGACGCGTAGGCGTTGAGCACCGAGACCGCCCCGAAGGCGGTGGCGCCGGTCAGCAGCAGCTTCTTGCGGCCGATGCGGTCGCCGAGGCTGCCCATCGAGACGAGCAGGCCGGCGATGACGAAGGAGTAGACGTCGCCGATCCAGAGCAGCTGGGTGCCCGTCGGTTCGAGGTCCTCGCTGAGGAACGGGGTGGCCAGACCGAGGACGGTGGCGTCCACGGCGACCAGCAGCACCGCCAGGACGAGGACCGTGAGGGCGATCCACCGCCCCGGATGGTGCTCGTCGCCCGTGACGCCCGCCCTGGAGAAGGTGCTGCTCATTTCTCCACGCTCCGGCGTGCTCCGCCGAGGAGCAACTCGACGATCATGTACGGGAAGTCCTGTGCGGCGACCCGGCCGTCCTGGACGGCCCACGCGCAGCTCCCGATCAGGCCGTACAGCGCCTCGGTCAGCCAGGCAGGGGTGAGGTCGATCCGGATCTCCCCGCGTTCCTGGCCACGGCGGAAGAAGGCGGCGACCCGGGCGTCGAGGCGGTTCCACCCCTCGTTGACGTCGTCGCCCTCGAAGAGCTGGTTCTCGGTGACGAGGAAGGACAGCAGTCCGGCGGCCGGCTGGACCGCCGCGACGAAACGCCGCAGCCCGTCCTCGGCGCTCCCCTCGTCGAGCCCGGCGGTGTCCAGGGCGGCCTCGAATTCCTGGATGCCCAGGTCCTCCAGCGCTCCGACCAGCGCGTCCCGCCCGGCGAAGTGCCGGTGCAGGGTGGCACGGCCGATGCCCGCGGCTCTGGCGACCTCGTCCATGGTCGCCGTGGACTTGCGGGTCAGCAGCGCCGCGGCACTGCGCAGCACCTGCTCGCGATCAAGAGTCATGAGACGACAGTAACCCATTTGAGACATCAACGTCCCATCGACTCGGTTCAGGCGAGCACCACCCGTCCGGGGCTGGGGGTGCACCATGGCGGCATGAAGCCGCTGCTGCTGATCGACATCGACGGTCCGCTCAATCCGTACGCGGCTCTCGCCCGCAGCACGCCGCCCGAGGGATACCGGATCCACCCGATGCGGCCGACGGGGTGGAAGGACGGAGTACCACTGCCGGTCCTGCTCAGTCCCGGCCACGGCGAGGAGCTGCTCGCCCTCGCCGCCCGGTACGAGCTCGTCTGGGCGACCACCTGGAAGGACGAGGCAAACGAGTGGGTCGGGCCCCGGCTCGGGCTGCCCCCTCTGCCGTTCATCGACTGGCCCGCGATGCACGGGGCGACAGCCGACGGGACGTACTGGAAGACGCGGTACGTCGTCGACTACGCGGACGGCAGGCCGTTCGCCTGGGTGGACGACGAGATCTCCGCTCCCGACACGGACTACGTCGCCGCGCACCATCCGGGCCGGGCCCTGCTCCGGCGGATCGACCCCTGGGTGGGCCTTCTGCGGGAGGACTTCGACGCCCTCGCCGGCTGGGCGGCGTGAAGCGGCGCCGGCCCGGTCCCCCATGCGGCCGGGTCGCTCGGACGGCCCGGCCGCTCAGCTCCAGGGCAGCGAGGCGCGGTGCCGCCAGTACGCCTCCGGCTCCTCCACCAGGGCCGCCAGCCGGTCCAGCCGGTCCGGGTCCAGGTCGAGCAGCGGGGCGTGCAGGTTCGCCGCCAGTTGGGTGACGGTGGCCGCGCCGGACAGGACGACTCCGGCCCACGGCTGACGGAGGACCAGCGCCAGGGCCACGGCGTCGGCGTCCAGTCCGGCCTCCGCGCCGATCTCGCGCACGACGGCGGGCGCCTCGGTCCCGGCGAGCCGGCCGTTGGCCATGGCCTCCTTGACGATCACGGTGACGCCGGCGTCGTGCGCCTCGGCGAGCGCGGCGCCGGCGGAGGTCTCCAGGGCGTTGAACGTGGCCTGGACGGTACGGAACAGGGGTTCGCCGTCCACGGTCACGGCGAGGGCGGCCCGGATGGCGTCGGCCTGGCCCGGGCCGCTGGCGGAGAAGCCGACGGTGGTGCCCGTGGCGGCCAGCTCGGCGAGACGCGCGTGGAGGTCCTTGTCGGCGAGCACCGGGCTGTCGGCGGTGACGGAGTGGACCTGGTACAGATCGAGCCGGTCGCCGAGCAGCTCCGCCGTCTCGGCGTACTGGCGCTCGAAGGTGGCGAGCGAGTGGTCCTTGACCTCGTGCTCCTCGGCGTCCACCCGCCAGTCACCGGTGTAGGTGTAGCCCCACTTGCTGCCGACGACCACGTCCGTCACCTCGGGACGGGCGGTCAGCCACCCGGCGAGGAACTCCTCGGCGCGGCCGTAGGAACGGGCGGCGTCGAAGTAGCGGACACCCTGGGCGTAGGCCGCGTCCAGGAGTTCGTGGGTGCGGGCGCGCAGGGCGTCCACCCCGCGGTCGCCGGGCAGATCGCGGTCCCGGTGCGGGGTGATGTAGCCGGGCCTGCCGACGGCGGCCAGGCCGAGCCCGATGTGGGAGGTCGGGGTGGTCGCTCGGTTCAGGCGGGCGAAGGGCATCGCGGGCTCCTCTGGGTCGGTTCCGAACGCCTTCCCGTCAACGTAGCCCGCGATGCCCGCGAATCACCCGCGCGCGGTCGCCCAGGCGTGCTGCGTCACCAGGTCGGCCTTCACCTCGGCCAGCTGGACCGCGACGGCCGAGGGGGCCGTCCCGCCGCGCCCGTCGCGGGAGGCGAGTGCGCCGGGCACGTTCAGGACGGTGCGGACCTCCGGGGTGAGGTGCGCGGAGATCTTCGCGAACTGCTCGTCCGTCAGCTCGTCGAGCTCGATGCCCTCCTGCTCGCACACCTTCACGCACTCACCGGCGACCTCGTGCGCCACCCGGAAGGGGACGCCCTGCTTGACGAGCCATTCGGCGATGTCCGTGGCGAGCGAGAAGCCGGCCGGGGCCAGCTCCTCCATGCGCTCCCGGTTTACCGTGAGCGTGGCCATCATCCCGGTGAAGGCGGGCAGCAGGATCTCCAGCTGGTCGCAGGAGTCGAAGACCGGCTCCTTGTCCTCCTGGAGGTCGCGGTTGTACGCGAGCGGGAGGGCCTTCAGCGTCGCCATCAGGCCCGTCAGGTTGCCGATGAGGCGGCCGGACTTGCCCCGGGCCAGCTCGGCGATGTCCGGGTTCTTCTTCTGCGGCATGATCGAGGAGCCGGTGGAGAAGGCGTCGTGGAGGGTGACGAAGGAGAACTCCTTCGTGTTCCAGATGATGATCTCCTCGGCGATCCGGGAGAGGTTCACGCCGATCATCGCGGTGATGAAGGCGAACTCGGCGACGAAGTCACGGGACGCGGTGCCGTCGATCGAGTTGGCGACGGAGCCGCGCTCGAAGCCGAGGTCCGCGGCCACCGCCTCCGGGTCGAGGCCCAGGGAGGAGCCGGCCAGCGCGCCGGAGCCGTACGGGGAGACGGCGGTCCGCTCGTCCCACTGTCGCAGCCGCTCGGCGTCCCGGGAGAGGGACTGCGCGTGCGCCAGGACGTGATGGGCGAAGAGGACGGGCTGGGCGTGCTGGAGGTGCGTGCGGCCGGGCATGGCGACGTCGGGGTGCGCCTCGGCCAGCCCCACCAGGGCGTCCTGGAGCTCGGCCACCAGTCCGCCGATGATCCGGGCGTGGTCGCGCAGGTACATGCGGAAGAGCGTGGCCACCTGGTCGTTGCGGGACCGGCCGGCGCGCAGCTTCCCGCCGAGGTCCGGACCGAGACGTTCCAGGAGCCCGCGCTCCAGTGCGGTGTGGACGTCCTCGTCGGCGATGGTGCCGGTGAAGGAGCCGTCGGCGACGGCGGCTTCGAGCGAGTCCAGGCCCTCGGTCATCCGGGCCAGCTCGTCGTCGGTGAGCAGTCCCGCCTTGGTGAGCACACGCGCGTGGGCGCGGGAGCCGGCGATGTCGTAGGGGGCGAGCCGCCAGTCGAAGTGGACGGACGCGGACAGCTTGGCCAGCGCTTCGGCCGGGCCGTCGGCGAAACGGCCGCCCCAGAGGCGTACGTCGCTGTTTCCGGTGCCGTTGCTCACTGCGTGCTCCTCGGGAGTGCAAGGGATGTGCGTCCGCCTCACGGCGTGATGGCATAACTATGCAAGGGGCCGCATGTTTTGTCAAAGCAACGGGCCGCGGCGCCGGCTGCCACCACGCCCGCCACGGGGTGAGTCCCTGGGCCGTACGGAGCAGGCGCGGTGGGGGCGTGCCGCCGGGCCCCGTACGGTCCGGAGCATGCGCAGACTCCTGGTGACCGCGTCGGTCCTGCTGGCCCTGGCCGGTTCGCTCGCGGCGCGGCCCGCCGGGCCCCCGCCCCTTCCGGAGCGGCTGGCCGACACGGGCGGCGGTACGCAGCTGATCACCGCCCAGGCCCCGCGCGCGGACTCCACCACCGGCACGCTCACCTGGTGGGACCGGCGCGGCGGCGGCTGGGTGGCGGCGGGGTCGGCGCCCGCCCGCTTCGGGGCGAACGGCCTGACCGAGGGCGCCACGCGTGTCCAGGGCACGAACACCACGCCCACCGGCCTGTACGACCTGCCGTACGCCTTCGGCATCGAGGCGGCCGCGCCGGGAACCCGCCATCCCTACCGGCGGGTCGGCGAAGGCTCGTGGTGGTGCCAGGACAACCTGTCACGCTCCTACAACCGTTGGGTCGACCCGCGTCCCGCCGACTGCCGCCCCGAGGAGGCCGAACACCTCGTCGGCTACTCCACCCAGTACGCCCGTGCGCTCGTCATCGGCTTCAACTACCACCGGCCGGTGCGGGGCAGGGGCGCCGGGATCTTCCTGCACGTCGACGGCAAAGGGGCGACCGCCGGCTGCGTGTCCGTGCCGGCGGCCGCCATGAACCGCGTCCTGCGCTGGGCCGACCCGGCCCGCCGCCCGCACATCGCGATCGGGACGGCGTCCGGACGGACCGCGATCACCCGCTACTGAACTCCGCGGTCGTTCTGGGCCAGCCGCAGCAGGTGGTCGGCGAGGGCCTGGCCACCGTTCGGGTCACGGCTGATCAGCATCAGCGTGTCGTCCCCCGCGATCGTGCCCAGGATCGCCCGGAGTTCGGCCTGGTCGATGGCCGAGGCGAGGAACTGCGCGGCGCCCGGCGGCGTACGCAGCACCACCAGGTTGGCCGAGGCCTCCGCGGAGATGAGCAGCTCGGCGGAGAGTCTGCGCATCCGCTCCTCCTTCGCCGAGCCCCCGAGCGGCGCCTGCGGGGTGCGGAAACCGCCCTCGCTCGGCACGGCGTAGATCAGCTCGCCGCCGGTGTTGCGGATCTTCACCGCTCCGAGCTCGTCCAGGTCGCGGCTGAGCGTCGCCTGGGTGACGCTCAGGCCGTCGTCGGACAGCAGCCTGGCCAGCTGGCTCTGCGAGCGCACGGGCTGGCGGTTCAGGATGTCCACGATCCTGCGGTGGCGCGCCGTGCGTGTCTGTGGCACCGACGGCCCGCCGTGCTCGGTTTCCTGCGCCTCGGTCATCGTCGTCGCCTCATTCTCCGGATCGTCACTCCCCGGATCGTCCGTCCCCGTAAGCCGTGTCGAGAGCTCCCGGCAGAATCCGCAGGAACGCGTCCACCTCGGCGTCACCGATGATCAGCGGCGGCATGAGCCGTACGACGTCGGGGGCGGGTGCGTTCACCAGGAGTCCGGCTCCCTGGGCCGCCTGCTGCACCTTCTGCGCGAGGGGCCCGGTGAGCACGATACCCAGCAGCAGTCCGGAGCCGCGGACGTGGGAGACCAGCGGGTGCCCGAGGCTCTCGACACCGTCCCGGATCCGCTCGCCGAGCCGCTTCACGGTGTCCAGGGTGCCGTCGGCCGCGAGGGTGTCCAGCACGGCCAGACCGGCGGCGCAGGCGACGGGGTTGCCGCCGAACGTCGTGCCGTGCTGACCGGGCTTCAGCAGGTCGGCCGCGGGGCCGAACGCGACGGTGGCGCCGATCGGCAGCCCGCCGCCGAGGCCCTTCGCCAGGGTGACCACGTCGGGCTCGACGCCCTGGTGGGCCTGGTGCTCGAACCAGTGGCCGCAGCGCCCGATCCCGGTCTGCACCTCGTCCAGGACGAGCAGCGTGCCGGTGGCCCGGGTGATCTCCCTGGCCGCCTCCAGATAGCCCTTGGGCGGGACGACGACGCCGTTCTCGCCCTGCATCGGCTCGATGACCAGCAGCGCGGTGTCGGTGGTCACGGCGGCCCGGAGCGCCTCGACGTCTCCGTACGGCACGTGCGTGACCTCGCCCGGCAACGGCAGGAACGGGGTGCGCTTGGCGGGCTGGCCGGTGAGCGCGAGGCTGCCCATGGTCCGGCCGTGGAAGCCGCCGTCGGTGGCGACCATGTGCGTCCGGCCGGTCAGTCGGCCGATCTTGAAGGCCGCCTCGTTGGCCTCGGCGCCGGAGTTGGAGAAGAAGACCCTGCCCGTGCGCCCGAAGAGCTGCAGCAGCCGCTCGGCGAGCGCGATGGGGGGCTCGGCGGTGTAGAGGTTGGAGACGTGGCCGAGGGTGGCGATCTGGGTGGAGACGGCCTCGACCACCGCGGGATGGGCGTGGCCGAGCGCGTTGACCGCGATCCCGCCGACGAAGTCGAGGTACTCGGTGCCCTCGGCGTCCCAGACCCGGGGGCCCTCGCCGCGCACCAGCGGCAGTTGCGGGGTGCCGTAGTTGTCCATCAGTGCGCCCTGCCAGCGCTGCGCGAACTCCTGGTTGCTCATGACTCCCCCTCAGCGCCGAACCGGGCGGCGGCTGTTGCGTCGGGCACGACCATCGTGCCGATTCCTTCGTCGGTGAAGATCTCCAGCAGGATCGAGTGCTGGACCCTGCCGTCGATGACACGGGCGGTCTCCACACCGTTGCGTACGGCGTGGAGGCAGCCCTGCATCTTGGGCACCATGCCGCTGGAGAGGTCGGGCAGCAGCTTCTCCAGCTGGGTGGCGGTGAGGCGGCTGATGACGTCGTCGCTGTTGGGCCAGTCCTCGTAGAGGCCCTCGACGTCGGTGAGGACCATCAGCGTCTCGGCGTTCAGCGCGGCGGCGAGTGCGGCCGCCGCGGTGTCGGCGTTGACGTTGTAGACGTGGTTGTCCTCCGCCGAGCGTGCGATGGAGGAGATGACCGGGATCCGGCCGTCGTCCAGCAGCGCCTGGATCGCTCCCGTGTCGATGTCGGTGATCTCCCCGACCCGGCCGATGTCCACGGCCTCGCCGTCTATCACGGGCCGGTGCTGGACGGCGGTGATCGTGTGCGCGTCCTCGCCGGTCATACCGACGGCGAGCGGGCCGTGCTGGTTGAGCAGCCCGACGAGCTCACGCTGGACCTGCCCCGCCAGGACCATGCGGACGACGTCCATGGCCTCGGGCGTGGTGACGCGCAGCCCTGCCTTGAACTCGCTGACCAGGCCCTGCTTGTCGAGCTGGGCACTGATCTGCGGGCCGCCGCCGTGCACCACGACGGGCTTCAGCCCGGCGTGCCGCAGGAAGACGACGTCCTGGGCGAAGGCGGCCTTCAGCTCCTCGTCGACCATGGCGTTGCCGCCGAACTTGATGACGACGGTTCTGCCGTGGTGCCGGGTGAGCCAGGGCAGCGCCTCGATGAGGATCTGCGCCTTCGGCAGCGCGGTGTGCTTCCTCGCGGCGCTCATGAGCTGTACGCGCTGTTCTCGTGGACGTACTCGGCGGTCAGGTCGTTGGCCCAGATGACGGCGGACTCCGCCCCGGCCGCGAGGTCCGCGGTGATCCTGACCTCCCGGTAGCGCATGTCGACCAGTTCCCGGTCCTCGCCGACGCTGCCGTTCTTGCACACCCAGACGTCGTTGATGGCGACGTTCAGCTGGTCGGGCTCGAAGGCGGCCTTCGTGGTGCCGATCGCGGAGAGGACGCGGCCCCAGTTGGGGTCCTCGCCGTGGATGGCGCACTTGAGGAGGTTGTTGCGGGCGATGCTCCGGCCGACCTCGACGGCGTCGTCCTCGGTCGCGGCGTTGACCACCTCGATCCGGATGTCCTTGGACGCGCCCTCGGCGTCGCCGATGAGCTGGCGGGCGAGGTCGGCGCAGACGCGCTGCACGGCCTGGTCGAACTCGGCCCGGCCCGGGGAGATGCCGCTCGCCCCGGAGGCCAGCAGCAGCACGGTGTCGTTGGTCGACATGCAGCCGTCGGAGTCGACGCGGTCGAAGGTGGTACGGGTCGCGGCGCGCAGGGACGCGTCGAGCACGGGGGCTTCGACATCGGCGTCGGTGGTGAGGACGACCAGCATGGTGGCGAGGCCGGGGGCGAGCATGCCCGCGCCCTTGGCCATACCGCCGACGGTCCAGCCGCCGTGGGTGACCACGCTCGTCTTGTGGACGGTGTCGGTGGTCTTGATCGCGATGGCGGCCTTCTCGCCGCCGTGCGGGGTTAGTTGGGCGACCGCCTTGTCGATGCCGGGGAGGAGCTTGTCCATGGGCAGCGGCAGGCCGATCAGGCCGGTGGAGGCGACGGCGACCGTGCCGGCGCCGTGTCCGCCCGTCTCGTCGTATCCGGCGCTGTTGAGGGAGTCGGCCGCCTTCTCGGCGGTCGCGTGGGTGTCCTGGAAGCCCTGGGGTCCCGTACAGGCGTTGGCGCCACCGGAGTTGAGTACCACAGCGGTCACCTCACCGCTCTTGAGCACCTGCTCCGACCAGAGGACGGGGGCCGCCTTGACGCGGTTGGAGGTGAAGACTCCCGCGGCGGCGCAGCGCGGCCCCTGGTTGACCACGACGGCCAGGTCCGGGCCGCCGCTCTCCTTGATTCCGGCGGCGATGCCCGCCGCCGAGAACCCCTGTGCTGCCGTGACGCTCACGGTGCGACTCCGATCGTGGAAAGACCTGTGTCCTCGGGAAGCCCGAGGGCGATGTTCATGCTCTGCAGGGCGCCTCCGGCGGTGCCCTTGGCGAGGTTGTCGATGGCGCTGATCACGACGATCCGGCCGGCCGCCTCGTCGTGGGCGACCTGGATCTGCACGGCGTTGGACCCGTACACCGCCGCGGTGGAGGGCCACTGCCCCTCGGGCAGCAGGTCGACGAACGGCTCGTCGGCGAAGGCCTTCTCGTACGCCGTGCGGAGCTGCTCGGCGCCCACCCCGGGCTTCGCCTTGGCGCTGCACGTGGCGAGGATGCCGCGGGGCATGGGCGCGAGGGTCGGTGTGAAGGACACGGAGACGGGCTCACCGGCCGCGGCCCCGAGGTTCTGGATCATCTCGGGGGTGTGCCGGTGGACGCCGCCGACGCCGTAGGGCGTCATGTTGCCCATGACCTCGGAGCCGAGCAGGTGCGGCTTGGCCGCCTTGCCCGCGCCGGAGGTGCCGGACGCCGCGACGACGACGGCCTCGGGCTCGGCGAGGCCGGCCGCGTAGGCCGGGAAGAGCGCGAGGGAGACGGCGGTCGGGTAGCAGCCGGGCACGGCGATGCGCTTGGTGCCCGCCAGTGCGGCGCGGGCACCGGGCAGTTCGGGCAGGCCGTAGGGCCAGGTGCCGGCGTGCGGCGAGCCGTAGAACTTCTCCCAGTCCGCCGGGTCCGCGAGGCGGAAGTCGGCACCCATGTCGACGACGAGCACCTCGTCACCGAGCTGCTCCGCCACGGCGGCGGACTGCCCGTGCGGCAGGGCCAGGAAGACGACGTCGTGCCCGCCGAGCACCTCTGCCGTGGTCGGCCGGAGAACCCGGTCCGCGAGGGGCCGCAGGTGCGGCTGCAGGGCGCCGAGCGGCTCCCCGGCGTTGGAGTGGGCGGTGAGGGCCCCGATCTCGACCTGTGGGTGGGAGAGGAGCAGGCGGAGCAGCTCCCCGCCGGCGTATCCGCTCGCTCCTGCCACTGCCGCACGTACCACCATCGGACATTCCTCCTCATCGATGGCATGACTATACGCAGCTATGCAGTTTTATGCAAAGATCGGTTACCGTGATCGGCTGGAACGCGGCCCCCCGCGCGGGGCGGACGCCGTGGTGACCGCGGGGCGGTCCCAGGCGGTGCGGTGCCGCCGTGACCTGTCCGGGCCCGCAGACCGTATCGACGGCAGGACCGCGTCCGCCCGCCTGCGTCAGCTCGGCGAGGACGGCCTGCGGGGCACGGTCGACCGGCTGGGCGGCCGGGCCGGAGGCCACCTTTTCGGCGTACCCCACGACCCTGACGCCACAGGGGGCTCGGGTCGCGGCGGGGACGTGTTCGTCCGGCGCGGACACGGACGTCGGGCGCACGGTTCGCCCCCTGCGCATGGGCGCGGACGGAGGAATTCCGGTTACATGGCCCGGGGACCGCCGGGGTCTCCGGCGCGGACGACGCGGAGAAGGGCTGGAAGGCCATGGGCGAGATCGTCGACGAGATCAGCCGTGTACACCGGGAGGTCGGCACGCGCCGCGTGGCGTCGGAACTGGCCGGCACGGTGCTGCTGCGGCGCGCCTTCGACGCCGAGGTCGCCGAGGTCTGGAGCGCGGTGACGTCCCCGGAGCGGATCGCCCGGTGGTTCCTTCCGGTGACCGGCGAGTTCCGGGCCGGCGGGAGCTACCAGCTCGAGGGGAACGCGGGCGGCGAGATCCTGGAGTGCCTGCCCCGGGAGCGCCTCCGCGTGTCCTGGCTGTTCGGTCCCGACCCCGCCTTCAGCGAGGTCGAGGTGCGCCTCGCGCCCGAGGAGGGCGGGGGGACGGTGTTCGAGCTGGAGCACGTGTCCGTCGTCCCGGAGGAGTTCCGGAGCCAGTACGGGCCGGGAGCGGTCGGGGTCGGCTGGGACCTGGCTCTTCTGGGGCTCGGGTGGCATCTGGCGGGTGGCGGGCTCAGTCCGGAGGACGCCGTGGAGTGGGAGGCGTCACCCGAGGCGAAGGCCTTCGTCGCGCGTTCGGGCGAGGAGTGGGGCCGTGCGTTCGCCGCCTCCGGAGCGGACCCGGAGACCGTGACCGCGACGACGGTGGCGACGGTCGCGTTCTATACGGGCGAATAGTCCGCCCGCCGACGGCCCTGCCAGGCTCTCCTGCCGCAGGACCGCGTCCGGAACCCGGGCCGCCCGTCCTGATGCCCTGGCGGAACACGTCCCGCGCGGAAGGGCGTGAAGGGCATCAGGAGAGCGCGGGCGCGTCAGTCGCGGTCGGCCTGCTCGGCACGGGCGGCGTTGCGCTCCTTGATGCGGACCGCTTCCTTGCGGACGTCGGCCTGGGTGGCGCGCTCCTTCTGGAGCCACTCGGGGCTCTCCTGCTTCAGCGCGTCGATCTGCTCGGTCGTGAGCGGCTCCGTGACACCGCCGCGCGCGAGGCCGGCGATGGAGACGCCCAGCTTCGAGGCGACCACCGGGCGGGGATGCGGGCCGTTGCGGCGCAGCTCCTGCAGCCACTCGGGCGGGTCGGACTGCAGCGCGTTCAGCTCGGCGCGCGAGACGACGCCCTCCTGGAACTCGGCGGGGGTGGCTTCGAGGTACACACCCAGCTTCTTCGCCGCGGTGGCGGGCTTCATCGTCTGGGTGGTCTGGTGCGACGTCATGGTGTCCAGGGTATCGAGCATGTGCGGCGCCTCCGACCACGGCCGGTAACCTGGCGGGGTGACAGGCTCGGAAGTACCCCCCGCGTTCCGGCTCGCCTACGTCCCGGGCGTGACCCCGACCAAGTGGGTGCGGATCTGGAACGAGCGGCTGCCCGGTACCCCGCTGACCCTCGTCGGCGTCCCCGCGGCCGATGCGGCCGGTCTGCTGCGCGACGGCGGCGCGGACGCCGGTTTCGTGCGGCTGCCCGTCGACCGTACGGACCTCAGCGCGATCCCCCTCTACACCGAGACGACGGTCGTCGTGATCCCCAAGGACCACGCCGCGTTCTCCGTCGAGGAGATGTCGGTGGAGGACCTCGCCGACGAGATCGTGCTCCATCCCCTGGACGACACCCTCGACTGGGAGCGCCCGCCCGGCCGGCCCGCGTTCGAACGGCCCGCGACGACAGCGGACGCCGTCGAGCTGGTGGCGGCGGGCGTGGGACTGCTCGTCGTCCCGCAGTCGCTGGCCCGGCTGCACCACCGCAAGGACCTCACCTACCGGCCGCTGACCGGCGTCCCCGAGTCGCGGATCGCGCTGTCGTGGCCGGAGGAGAAGACCACCGACCTGGTGGAGGAGTTCATCGGGATCGTCCGGGGCCGGACCGTCAACAGCACCCGGGGCCGTCCCCCGACACCGCCGCAGCCCAAGGCCGGGCGCGCCGGGAAGAAGAGCGGCGCCGCACGCAAACCGGCCGCGGGCAAGACCTCCCGGGGCGGGTCCGGCGGTTCCGGCAGGGCCGCCGGTTCCAAGAACCCCAAGGGCGGCGTGAAGCGAGGGAAGCCCCGCCGCCGGCCGTAGCGGGCCGGATGCCCCCTACCCGGAGTACTTCGGGACTACGCGGAGGGCGCACTCCTGAGCGGGACGCCGACCACACGGACCGCTCCCTACCTTCGGTACCGGATTCGCGGACCACGATCCGGTACGGAAGGACTTCCCATGGCGCCCCGCCCGTGGAGCTCACCGAGGTGCCCGGCGCCGGCGTCCGGGTCCTCGTGCTGACCACCTTCGACCTGGACGAGTACGTGTACGAGGCGCTGCGCGCGGGTGCATCCGGGTTCCTGCTGAAGGACGCCTCCGCCGCCGAACTCGCCCAGGCGGTCCGGTGGTGGCCGCAGGGGACGCGCTGCTCGCCCCGAACATCACCAAGCGGCTGATCGCCGAGTTCTCCCGGGTCAGCTCCGGCCCCCGGCCCCCGGGCAGGGAGCGCGTCGGCGTGATCGCGCAGGGCCTGTCGAACGGGGAGATCGCGGTACGTCCGGTGGTGGCGGAGCAGACCGTGAAGACCCATGTGAGCCGGACGCCGGTCAGACTGGGCCTGCGCGACCGGACGCAGGCCGCCGTGTACGCGTACGAGTCGGGGCTGGTGCGCCCGGCCGGCTACCGACCGCGGTTCACAGGGCGCCGTACACCGCGTCGACCAGAGCCATCTTGCGCGGGTCGTCGGCGATGGCCGGGCCCATGCGGTTCATGACGTAGCCGAGGGCGATCTTGGCCTCCGGATCGGCGAGACCGCAGGAGCCGCCCGCCCCGTCATGGCCCACAGCACGCGGGTTGGGGCCGTACGAGCCGTTCGGCCCGCTCAGCCAGAGGCCCAGTCCCAGCTCGGTCTCGTGGGTGAAGCCCGCTCCCAGCACCAGGTCCCGGCAGCTGCCCTGTCCCTCACGCACCCGCTCGGCGGCCTCCTCGGACAGGATCCGCCTTCCGTCGAGGGTGCCCCGCCCGGCGAGGATGCCGTAGAGGGCGGCGACCCCGCGGGCGGTGCCGTGGCCGTTGGCCGCGGGGATCTCGGCGGCCCGCCACTGCGGGGTGTTGGCCGCGGCCGTGCCGGTGCCCGGGTTCAGCAGGGAGGCGATGGCCACCGGCTCCATCCGGGCGAACAGGGCGGCCTGTGCACGGGAGACGTCCTTCGGCTGGACGAGTTCGGCGACCCGGTCGGCGTCCTTCTCCGGCAGGCCCACCGTGAAGTCGATCCCGAGCGGCCCGGTGACCTCCTGACGCAGGAACTCCCCGGGCAGCAGACCGGTGATCCGGCGTACGACCTCGCCGACGAGGAAGCCGTACGTGATCGCGTGGTACCCGGAGCGGGTGCCGGGCTCCCACCAGGGCGCGGTGGCCGCGAGGCGGGCGGTGGTGAGCTCCCAGTCGTAGAGCTCGGCCAGGGTGTGCGGGTCACGCAGGCCGGCGACGCCCGAGCGGTGCGAGAGCAGGTGGCGCACGCGCACGGACTCCTTGCCCTGGGCGGCGAATTCGGGCCAGTAGGCGGCGACCGGGGCGTCGAGGTCCAGGAGCCCGCGGTCGGCGAGGATGTGGGCGCAGAGCGCGGTCGGGCCCTTCGTCGTGGACCAGACGTTGACCACGGTGTCGCGTTCCCAGGGCCGGGTCCGCGCCCCGTCGGCCCAGCCGCCCCAGAGGTCCACCACCGGGTGCCCGTCGAGCAGGACGGTGACCGCCGCGCCCAGCTCGTCGCGCTCGGCGAAGTTCGCCGCGAACGCGTCGCGCACCGCCCCGAACCGGTCGTCGCAGTGGCCTCGGATGTGCGGCACGGGCTCTCTCCTCGTCTCGGTGCCAGGCACCATACCGACTGGTCGGACCGGCGGGAAGGCACCGCACGTCCCGTTCCTTCGACCGGGTGACCGGGTCAGCGCGGGACGGCTTCGAGGCTGAGGCTCCACCGGCCGGGCAGTCCGGTGATCGTCACGGCGGAGAGCGGCCGGACGTCGACGTTCCAGTACGTCGACGGCGGGGCCTTGAGGGCGTAGACCAGGGCCGCGCGGACGACGGCGGGTTCGGCGACGGCGACGACGGCGCCGTCCAGGACCGGCCTGGTGTCGAGCCAGCCGCCGACCCGGGCGATGAAGGCGAGCAGGGATTCGCCGCCGTGCGGGGCGGAGCGCGGATCGGCGAGCCAGGCGTCCACACCGGCCGGTTCGCGCGCGGCGACCTCGGAGAGGGTCAGCCCCCGCCAGCGGCCCATGTCGCAGTCGCGCAGCGCGGGCTGGACGAGCGGGGCGAAGCCGAGGGCGTCCCCGGTGGCGCGGCTGCGGGGCGTCGGTGAGCAGTAGCGCAACTCGGCGCCGCCGAGCCGGACCAGGGTGTGCGCGACGAGCTGGATCTCGCGCCAGCCCTCGTGGTCGAGCGGCCGGTCGTCGTCGAAACGCTCGGCGAGGAGGGCGGAGCTGCGTGCTGCGGCGACCAGGGACACCCGAACACTCATGGGCGCGATCGTGGGGCCGGCCGCCCCGCCGGTCAAGGGGGCGGGACGGAAAGCGCGTTCGTCCGGTCTCAGCCCGTCCGCAGGGACATCCACATGCCGGGCTCGGGGAGTGGCGTGAAACCGAGCTTCGCGTACACCCCGTGGGCGTCCTTGGTCGCGAGCAGGAACCTGCGTACGCCCAGCGGGGCCAGCCGGTCCCGGACGGTGGTGACGAGCCGGGTGCCGAGGCCGTGGCCTCGGGCCGCCGGGTCGACGTACACATCGCATATCCACGCGAACGAGGCGTGGTCGGTCACGACGCGGGCGTAGGCGGCCTGCTCTCCCGAATCCACCTCGTAGGCACCGAAGTTGAGCGATCCCGCGATCATGCGCTCCTGGTGCTCCCGGGTGCGCCCCAGGGCCCAGTAGGCGTCCGTGGACAGCCAGCGGTGGACGCGGGCCACGTCCAGCCGCGCGGGGTCGTCGGAGATCTCGTGGTGGTGCCGGGCGGTCTCGTCGTCGTTCACCCGGGGAGGCTATCGCTCCGCCCGGGCAGGTCGTCGACCGCTGTGCGCAGTCTGCGCACCCCCTCGGCGATCTCGGCGGCTCCCGACACGGCCGCGAAGCTCAGCCTGATGTGCGCGGCGGGCGGCTCGGCGCAGTGGTAGGGGCGGCCGGGCGCGACGGCCACCCCGGCCCGCAGGGCGGCGGCGACGAGGGCGGGTTCGCCCGCCACCGGACCGGGCAGCCTGAGCCAGATACTGCCGCCGCCCGACGGCACGTGCGGCAGGGCGAGTTCGGGGAGCCCGCTCCGCACCGCCGCCGTCATCGCGGTGCGACGACTGCCGAGCTCCGCGGCCACGGTACGCAGATGACGCTCCCAGGACGGGGAGCCGACGAGTTCGAGCGCCGCCTCCTGGACCGGACGCGGGACGAAGAAGCTGTCGACGACCTGGATGGCACGCAGCCGTTCGAGGACGGGGCCACGGGCGGCCAGGGCGCCGACACGCAGGCTCGGTGACGTGATCTTGGTGAGGGAACGGACATGGACGACGACACCGTGCGGATCGTGGGCCGCCAGGGGCTCGGGCTGAGGGCCGGCGTCCGCGTGGACGAGACGGCGCGCGAAGTCGTCCTCGACGACGAAGGCGCCCGCCACCCGGGCGGCCCGTACGACCCGCGCCCGTCGGTCAGGGGCGAGCACGGCGCCCGTGGGGTTCTGGAAGAGCGGCTGACAGACGAAGACCCTGGCCCCGGTGGCCCGGAAGGCTGCCTCCAGCAGGTCGGGGCGGACCCCGTCGGCGTCCACCGGCACGGGGACCGGTCGCAGACCCGTGGCGCGGGCGGCGGCGAGCATGCCCGGATAGGTGGGCGATTCCACGAGGACGGGGGCTCCCGGCGGGGCGAGCGCGCGCAGCGCGGTGGCCAGGGCGCTCTGGCCACCGGCGGTGATCAGGACGTCGGCCCCGGTGAGCGTGGAGCCGATCTCCCGGGCGAACCAGGCGCGCAGCTCGGGCAGCCCGTCGGTGGGCGGCCTCCCCCATGCCCCCGGCCGGCGTCCGGCCCGGGCCAGGGCGGCGGCCAGGGCGCGCTCGGGCTGGAGACCGGGATGGAGGTAGCCGCCGTTGAACTCGATCACCCCGGGCGGCGGCGCGGCGAGGGTGACCAGCACACCCGAGGCGTCGACGGTACGCGGCACGACCTCGGGGCCGCCGTCGCCGCTGAGCGAGACCTCCTGCCAGGAGGTGTCGCCCGGGGCGGGAACCGGGGCGTCCGTCTCGGCCCGGAAGGCTCCCGAACCGGGCCGGGTGACGACCAGGCCTTCGGAGGCGAGCTGCGAGACGGCCCGGGAGACGGTCACCGGGCTCACCTTGAAACGCTCGACGAGCGCGCGACTCGACGGCAGCTTCTCACCCGGAGAGTAGCGGTTCAGCTCACTCCGCAGGGATTTCACCAGTTCACCTACGCTGCTACGCTCATGCATGACAGCACAGAATAGCGCTACTGCGGGCACCGCGATAGCGGTCGACACCGGCCGGCCCTCAGCGCGGCGCCGCGGCCCCGGGAGCGGGGTCGTCCTCGCCGGGCTCGGCGTCCTCGCCTTCTCCCTGACCTTTCCCTCGACGGTGTGGGGCCTGGAGAGCTTCGGCCCCTGGTCGCTGGTCGCGCTGCGCAGTGTGCTCGCCGCGCTGATCGCGGGATGCGCCCTGCTCGCGGGCCGGGTGCCGGTGCCGGAGCGCCGCCACTGGGCCGGCCTGGCGGTCGTCGCCGGTGGCGTGGTGGTGGGCTTCCCGCTGCTGACCTCGCTGGCTCTCCGGACCTCCACCAGCTCGCACGCGGCCGTCGTGGTCGGACTGCTGCCGCTGACGACCGCCCTCCTCTCGGCGCTTCGTACCGGATCGCGCCCGCCTCGCGCCTTCTGGGCCGCCGCGCTGGCGGGGGCGGCCGTCGTGATCGCCTTCACGGTCCAGCAGAGCGGAGGGGAGCTCTCCGGCGGCGATCTGTACCTCTTCGGGGCCCTGCTGGTCTGCGCGGCGGGATACACCGAGGGCGGCAGGCTCGCCGGGGTGATGCCCGGCTGGCAGGTGATCGGCTGGGCCCTCGTCCTCACCCTGCCGCTCGCGGTGGCCGGCCCGCTGGTGGCACTGCCGTTCGAGCCGGTGCGTCTCACGGCGCACGGGATCATCGGGCTGGTGTGGGTGGCCGCCGGATCGACCTTCCTGGGGCTGTACGTCTGGTACCGGGGCATGGCGGAGATCGGGGTCCCGCGGGCCAGTCAGCTCCAGCTGGCGCAGCCGCTGCTCACCCTGGTCTGGTCGTTCCTCGTCCTCGGCGAGGAGGTGTCCGGGGCGGCGCCGGTGGCGGCGGTGGCGGTCCTGGTGTGCATCGCCGTCACCCAGCGCGCGGGAAGCCGCGGCATCCGCCGCACGGGAGCCGATAGCCGCGTCGGGTCATAGACTTGTCGACATGGACCGCCACCCGTGAGGAGGTCACTCCCGATGGAGGCACACGCGGGCGACCGGCTGCTGACGCACGGCAGGACCGTGGGACGGCACGACGAGGTCGCAGAGATCGTCGAGGTGCTCGGTGACGGGGGCGAACCCCCGTACCGCCTGCGCTTCGAGGACGGGCACGAATCGATCAGGTCCCCGGGCCCCGACAGCGTCGTTCAGCACACGGCCCCCGAGGACCGGAACAGGTAGAGCGCGCGTGCGCCGGGGGCACGAGTGGCCCCCGGCACACGCGTCCGGCCCCGGACCGCCGCGGCCCGGGCATCGGGGCGGGCCCGGTGCCCGGCGCGGACGGCCGGGCCGCGGGACGACCCGCGGACGACCGGGTCAGCGGGGTGCTCGGGCGCGGACCTGGTAGTGGTCGGCCACGACCCGGGCCATGGCCCCGATCGGGTCGGCCTTGACCTGCTTCGCCGAGAAGTAGACGTGGCCGCCCACCTCCGGGTGGCCGGCGGCGAGGTCGAGGTGGCGGGACAGTTCGGCCGGATCCTGCCAGGCCGCAGGTTGGGCCGGGTCGCCCGCCTTGTACAGCGCCTCCCCGACGTACAGGCCGACGCCGGTCCCCCGGACCGCCGCGGCCCACCAGGACACCAGCTTCGCGTAGTCGGCCGCCGCGAAGCCGATGTGCCAGTAGATCTGCGGGCAGATGTAGTCGATCCACCCCTCCTTCACCCACTTCCGGGTGTCGGCGTGCAGGTCGTCGTACGTCTGCACGCCGGCGGCGGTGTCGGAGCCCAGCGGGTCGGTCGACGCGTTGCGCCACACCGCGAAGGGGCTGATCCCGAAGCGGACGCCGCTCCTGACCTCCTTGATCCGCTCGGCCGTCTCGCGCACCAGCCGGTCGGTGTTGTCCCGGCGCCAGGCCGCCCTGCTCGCGAAGTCCTGGCCGTACGTCTCGTACGCGTCGTCGTCGTCGAAGACCTGGCCCGCCACCGGATAGGGGTAGAAGTAGTCGTCCCAGTGCACCGCGTCGACGGGGTAGCGGCTCACCGCGTCGAGCATCGCGTCCTGGACGAACTTCCTGACCTCCGGCAGGCCCGGGTTGTAGTACAGCTTCCCGCCGTACGGCAGGACCCAGTCCGGGTGCAGCCGCGCGGGATGGGAGGCCACCAGCCGGGACGGGTCGGTGTGGTTCGCGACCCGGTACGGGTTGAACCACGCGTGCAGCTCCAGACCGCGCGCGTGCGCCTCGGCGACCGCCGTGCCCAGCGGGTCCCAGCCCGGGTCCTTGCCCTGCACGCCGGTGAGGCACTGGGCCCAGGGCTCGTACGACGAGGGCCACAGGGCGTCGGCGCTCGGCCGGACCTGGAGGACCACGGCGTTCAGCCGGAGCGCGACCGCGCGGTCCAGGTGGGCGATCAGCTCCGCCTTCTGCGCCGCGGCGCTCAGCCCCGGTGCAGACGGCCAGTCCAGGTTGGCGACCGTCGCGATCCACACGCCGCGCATCTCGCCCCCCTCGGCCCTGCCGCCCCGGTGCGGCCGGGCGGGGGGCCCGTGCGCCGCGACGGCCTCACCCGCCGTCATCATCGCGGCCACCGCGCCCGCCGCGCCCCACATCAATGACCTCCGGCCCATACGACGCATCTGTGTACCTTTCGTTTCCCGGTTCCCGTGTGTCACGTCGGCTGTGCGTGACGCAGATCATGCCCGTCCGCGGACCGCACGACCCGCAGCTCCGGTGAACCGGATCGCGGAGTAACGTCGTGGGGTCGAGGCGGGCACCGGAATCAAACGGGAACTGCCGCACGAAGATCAGCGAAAGGCACGAGGTGACGGACTCTATGGCCGACATTGCACGCGTCGGAGTGGTCGGCTGTGGCCAAATGGGCGCAGGCATCGCGGAGGTGTGCGCCCGCAGCGGCCTCGAGGTCAAGGTGGCCGAGACCACCGGCGAGGCTCTGGAGATAGGGCGTACGCGGCTGCACAACTCCCTCTCCAAGGCCGCCGAGCGCGGCAAGATCACCGTGGAGGAGCGCGACGAGACCCTCGCCCGCCTCAGCTTCACCACCGACCTCGGTGAGTTCGCCGACCGCGATCTGGTGATCGAGGCCGTCGTGGAGAACGAGCAGGTCAAGACCGAGATCTTCCAGGTGCTCGACCAGGTCGTGACCCGCCCGGACGCGATCCTCGCCTCCAACACCTCCTCCATCCCGCTGGTGAAGCTGGCCGTCGCGACCTCCCGGCCCGACCAGGTCATCGGCATCCACTTCTTCAACCCGGCCCCGGTGCAGCGGCTCGTCGAGCTGATCCCGGCGCTGACGACGTCCGACGAGACCATAAAGCGCGCCGAAGCCGTCGTGCAGAACGTGCTGGACAAGCATGCGATCCGCGCCCAGGACCGTTCGGGCTTCGTCGTCAACGCCCTGCTGATCCCGTATCTCCTCTCGGCGATCCGGATGTTCGAGTCGGGCATCGCCAGCCGTGAGGACATCGACAACGGCATGGAGATGGGCTGCGCCCACCCGATGGGCCCGCTCAAGCTCGCCGACCTGATCGGCCTGGACACCGTGGCCTCGGTCGCCGACTCCATGTACGCGGAGTACAAGGAGCCCCTGTACGCCGCTCCCCCGCTGCTCCAGCGCATGGTCGACGCGGGCCGGCTGGGCCGCAAGACGGGGTCGGGGTTCTACCCGTACGACTGACCGCCTGTCGGCGGGCCCGGCGCTCATACGGCCGGGCCCGTCGTGGGCACGTTCTCCCAGGTCAGGACCGTGTGCGGCCCCGAAGAGCCTTGTCTCCTACCGCCGGCCCTCGACGCCGTGCCGGAGCGCCACGGAGCAACGGCGTGGATGCGCGGGCCCGACGTCCTGGGCCTTTCAGCACTGTCCCAGCCTTCCGTGCTTGTACAGCGAAAACTCCCTCGGATGTCCCTCAGACAGAGCTGAAAGTCCCTGAAATGTCCCTGGCGACTCGTAGCCTGACCTACGCATTACTAGCTTGATTCTGTCGGGGATCTTGGAGCGGTCGAGGTCAGGTGCCCAGGATTCGCCGGGATTAAACAGGCCATGACGACCGTCCGGAAGAAGGCGTACGTGATCCTTGACGGCACCGTGCTGCCGATCGACCGTATCGCCGCCGACCGGCCGTACTACTCGGGGAAGAAGAAGCACCACGGGATGAACGTGCAAGTCCTCGCCGATCCGGCCGGCCGCCTGGTCTGGGCCTCGGACGCATTGCCGGGAGCCACGCACGACCTGACCGCGGCGCGGGTCCACGGCATTCCCGCCGCCCTCGCCGAAAACGACGTCAAGTGCTGGGTTGACAAGGCGTACCAGGGTGCCGGCCCTGCGATCCGTGTCCCGATCCGGGGCAAGCACCTTGCGCGGCTGGCGACGACGTCACAACCGCGATCACACCAAGATCCGCAGCCTCGGCGAACGCGCCATGGCCATCCTCAAGTACTGGCGGCTCCTGCGAAAACTTCGCTGCAGCACCACCCGGATCAACGCCCTCGTCCGAGCCGTCGTCGCTCTCGAACTCGCCACCTGATCAAGATGGAAAAGACCCATTCACCCCGTCAGCAGCCTCCCGCCCTCCATCCCGAACCTATCCACCACCAAGAACGCCTTGCCCAGCTCGTTGAGCGTCAGCTCAAGTCGGTAGAAATCAACCTCGCCACCACCATTGCGGTACGGCCGGATACGTTCTGTATCTAGACCCCGCTTCCACTCCTCGAACGGCACCGCCGCGAAGACCTCATACTCATCGTCCCAAATACAGCAGTCTGCTCTGTACTGGTCGTACTCCGTCCCGTCGTACGTCTCCGGGTGCACGTGGGCGTCAGCCCACGCAAACAGCTTCGGCACCACCTCGGCGTAGCTGGCGAGGCCAAGGAACACGCCCCAACTGGCCAGCTTCTCGGGTTCCTTGCCGTCCTCGTTGTCTATGCCTAGACCAATGTCACCTCGTCCTGAGCCCTTGTTGACCCACTCCTCCATGTCGACCACCAGCCGCTTGCCGCTGGCCAACAGCTCCATCCACGGCTTGGCCAGCTGCAGTTCACGGATACGCAGCTCGTACGGATCGCCCTCGGCAGCCTCCCGCAGGGTCTTTCGGGCGCTCGCATCCAGCACCTGGGCTTCCGGCACCAGCAGTTTCCAGCCGTCAGTGGATGTCTCCTGGAGCGTCTGGCGGTTCACTAACTGCCAGTGGCAGCGCTTCGTCTCCGGGTGGTACAGCACCACGGCCACCGGCAGCGAGTGGTTGAGCCAGTAGGCCACGTGCTCGCCGTCCGGCCGGAACCACCAACCCTCTGTCGCCGCCTCCCGGAACCAACTCATCCCGCTCTTGATCTGCAGGGCCAGGAGTCGGCCACGGACGCCCTCGCCGTCGACAACCTCGGCATGCGCGTCAATGCCGTAGTCCTCGGTGGGCTGCTCGCGGAACAGCCACTCCAGCTCGTCCTCGACGGCGAGCTTGGTGCGGGTCACCCCGATAGTGGCGACCTTGGCGGATGGTTTACGGCGCATCACGGCTCCATCTTCTGCTGGAATGGGCTCGGCAACCGTTGCACCAGAAGCTGCCGTCATCGTCTTCAATCTCGTACTCCTTACTTGGCAGCTTCTCGTACAGCCCCTCCCGCTCCTGCAGTCGCGTCGGTACCGCGCCAGTTTCGATGACAGCTGGCACCGCATGCCCGTACTGTTCGCCAAGTAAGTGCGTACACCACGCGCTGCATGCCCCACACTGCAGTCACCCCGCCAGTACACCGTGCCTGCAGGGCACGCATGCCAGCGGGAGAACCCCGCGCGGTGAGAAGCACGTCCCCCACAAAATCTAGCCGCAAGCGGCACTGTGGGCAGAGGTAGGCAGATGATGCGAGCGTACGACCAGTGGCATGAAGTGCTGTCAGAAGAGTTCTTCGGTGCCGACCATGCGTTGCAGAGCACAGTTCTGTACGTCGACGACGAGGTAGAGCGTGAACTCGCCGAGCGGAACGGCATCGATGCACCGCTAGCCCAGGCGGTCGCGGACGAGATGTACTGGGAAGGATCGGACCGGGCTCTCCTCTGGCGGGTTATCAGCCAATGTCGGGCATGGACGACCAAAGGTCGCGTCGGCGCTCCGCCGAGCCTCCCGGTGCTCGCCGCGTCCGTACTAGCAGCCACCCGCATGGCGACCTCGGATGGCATGCTCCGCACGAACTTCCGCGGACGCTGGTACCAATTGTTCGGCGTTCCCCAAGAGAGTCACAAGGCGAATCGTCTGAACAAGGCACTGGATGATGTGGCGGCAATGTGGGAGGAGCTGGACTCCTGGCTCGAGGAGGCTGGTGGACTGTACGGGGCCAGTACGGTAAGTACTGACGAGCTCTACTGGCGTGTCGGGTACCCGGTCTCGCAGGCACTCGTCCGCAGATCAGACCGTCAAGCACTCACGCGCTTTTTCGCAACGACGAGACTCCGCCCCCGCAACTCGACGGAGGTTCCGGGCCGGGAACTCCTTAGGCGCCTCACCGCGTGGAGTGCCGGGCGAGACCGGCGTCTTTCACCGCGAATGATGGAAGAACTGCAATTCGCCTCTGGAAGCGGGAACTTCGAGAAGGGCGATCCGCTCATCGTCTCGCTCTTGGAACGGCTCGCGCACGCCTGGGACGGGACCCTTCATGAGCCCGATCGGAAGCAGCGGCGGCGGGCACTAGGTTTGCGTCTCGCTGTGACGGACCGCGGACGGCGCCTGGAATGGCTCGCTGATGCTGCAGAGGGCGTCGAGGAGACCACAGTTCACATCCACGATGGCCGATCCTTCACCCTGCGTACCGATTACGGCAATGTGTACTCCGGGCTGGAGTCGATGCAGCCATCAGAGGCACAGCTCCGTCTCGGTGTGCACCTTCAAGGCGACGACCTCGTTATCGAGTGGGTGCCGCAAGATGTCGTTCTGCTTCGAATGCACTCCGATCTCGGCGAGTGGGTGAGCACGGAGTACTTCGAGCCAGGTGAGCAGCACTGGATCCTCGCCTCCTCATCCGCGGCAGGGCAAGTTCGTTCCATGCTAAGAGCAATGGGTACCCAGACTGTCCGGGAGGCGTCTGTGCCCGGAATCGCAGGGTGGCGGAGCTTCAAAGGCGTCCGGGCTGCCGATGGCGTAGCGTTCACGAGCACCCTGGACTCTGGAGGCGAACACATCCATGTCCTGCAGCCGCAAGTACGGCAGCACACAAAACTCATAGGCGGACTGCGTATTGCCCGCGAGTACCGTGCCGGGTCCGGCGTTGCAGGGCACTACCTCCGAGGAGGCGAGCCAGACCTCCTCCTTCCTGCCTCCTACTCCCCTGACGGTACGGTCGAGATCGCGCTCGACGGGCAGACGTCGAAACTGCGGGCAGACCCCCGGGTTCCGTTTCCTCTCAACTGCCTTCAACTCGAGGAGGGGCCGCACGAGGTAGGCACCTCGTCGAGCAGCCAGGTCTTTACCGTGCATGACGGGTTTCACGAGAGGCTGCCGGAGGGGACCGGGGGCCTTGGCTTCAAGTACGACGGAACCGCCGCTCCCCGTGTCAGCGACACGGGGAGCGCAGATGCCTGGGTCAGAGGCGCTGCTGCCCCGGCTCACACCGCTCTGCCTCGCACGGTCATCGTGAAGCGCGAAGTCCTGGAGGCGTTCTTTCTTGACCCGTACGGCGGCGTTGTCCCAGTGCACAGCCAGCAAACCCCGCCGTGGGTCTTGAAGCGGCTGCCTGAGGCAGCTGCGAGCCGGGTGCTGGAGGCGGAGGCCCCAGACGGGGCAGTGTGGTTTGTCTACCGCACCCCGCAGCGCTGGTGGGTGCGGGCAGTGGCACCCAGTGCGACCCTTCCCGCACCCAAACCATCCGGGGAGGACTACCGGTGGGCATACGCCATCCTCAGTGCCGGAGGTAAATGCAGCGAAGCTGGCTGGTCCGCATACGTACACGCTGCCGAGGCATTTATTGGGACACGCGATCGGGACGCAGAATGAACAAGCCGGGCAATCTGCTGCTCCGATGGCTCAGCGAAGAGGGGGCAGGCGACCTCGGTGAGGTCAAGCAAGGCCTGTGGTGGCTCGGGGCCAAAACGTGCCCCAAGATCGGTACAGGTGCTCCCGGTCGGTGGCTGCGCGACGCTGTGTCATTGGCCTACCTCGACATCGACTGGAGCGGACGGCGATGGTCGGCTGCCCCGCCTGTGCTCACACCTCTGCCGAGGGCCCAAGGGCTCGCCGTTCTCACAGGCAGCCGCACTGCTGCCTTCGAACGGCGCCTGGACGCGCTCCTGCAGGATGGTTTCGTGGAGCTGTACCGCGCGTCAGCGGAACGGCCTCCTCGCGACATCCCCCTCCCAGACTCGCTCGTCGTCCGATTCGGTGAAGAGGGCGAACTCGCGGAACTGGCAGCAGATCTGGGTGCCGTCCTCTCTCCTTGCTTCGCCTACCAGGGCGCATCCCTGCTTCCGTCCTCAGCTCTGGTGGAACGGACCTCGGCGCCAGAATACGGGGCGCCTCTGGAGCAATATGATTTCGAGCACTGCCGGTACCTCCCGGTTCGCCGCCCGCAGCACGACGGTCTTTACCGGCTGAAGCGGAGGGACAGCAAGCAGGTCTGCCAGGTCCTCCGCTCCGGGGATTGGTACGAGACCACGCACGAGCACGGCGTCTACGCGGTCCTCGCCAACCAGAACAGCGCCGCCGACGTTCTGCGGTGGCTTCCGGAGAAGACTTGCGGCAGGAAGCACATCGGCACCCTTTTCGTGGATTGGGGATATCCCCTGCCGGATTTGCACCGTAGGGTCGCCGCGATGTGCTCAGGGCTCGCCCCGCGAATCAACGAAGGGGCCCAGAACCTCGCGTACGACAACGTCCCCAAAATCGTAGCTATGAAGATCGCAGACTCCCTCGGACAGGTACTCGGAGACAGCAGTGAATGACGCAACGGCCGCGCAGCCCGAAGTAGAGGCCCCTGAGCTAGACGTCATCGGGTCTTTCGAGCATCTCAAGGATGCTCTCTTCCGCTATTACGACACGCCTTTCGGGCTCGCCAACGATCAGCTCCAGAAGGAGCGGCGACGGCTCTTCGACCGCGATGGCGGGGCATGGCGGCGCCCGCTGATCGAAGTCCGGCCGCAGTACGTCTCGGCAGGGGTCAGCATCTCTGAATCGGTCCGCGAAGCAGGTGCGCACCCACACCTCGCTGAACTGGCAGAACTGGGCCTACTCAAAGGCGTTCCTTCCTTGTACGAGCACCAGCACCGTGCTCTCATCGCAGCTGTGCGGGAGCAGCGTGATGTAGTTGTCACCGCCGGCACGGGGTCCGGCAAGACAGAGTCGTTCATCCTCCCTATCCTTGCCGACCTCGTACGCGAATCCGAGGCGTGGCCGGTTTCCTCCCTTCCTGCTAACCGCTGGTGGGCATCGCCCGCAGGTGGATTCCAAGCCCAGCGCGCCGGTGAGCAGGGCCGCCATGCCGCAGTGCGCGCCCTGGTGCTCTACCCCATGAATGCGCTCGTCGACGACCAGATGATGCGCCTCCGCAAGGCCCTGGACAGCGACTGCGTCCGCGAGTGGCTCGCACAGCGCCGTCCCGGCCACCGCTTCTACTTCGGCCGCTACACCGGTGCAACCCCGGTTCCAGGCGACATCGGCTCGGCGGCAGGCATCCGGACCCTCCGAAAGGAGTTCGCTGCGACCGAGGAGAGGTCACGCCAGGCTCAGGTTTCTGAAGGAGACGGCCGGTACTTCATCCCACGGCTTGATGGTGCAGAAATGCGCTCCCGTTGGGACATGCTCCAGGCTCCCCCGGACATCATGATCACCAATTACAGCATGCTGAACGTCATGCTAATGCGGTCCCGCGAAGCAGCCGTCTTCGACAAGACCCGCCGCTGGCTCGAGGAAGTTCCCGATGCCCGCTTCACCCTGGTCGTTGACGAACTCCACATGTACCGCGGCACGGCGGGTACAGAGATCGCTTATTTGCTGCGAAACCTCCGCCACCGCTTGGGTCTCGAAGGGAGGCCGGACAAGTTCCGGGTCATGGCAGCATCTGCCTCTCTCGAAGCTCCCCGGGATCTCGACTTCCTCCAGGAGTTCTTCGGCATCGAGCGCGACCGCTTCGAAGTGCTCGGGGGCAGACTGGTCCTGCCCTCAGAAACCACTGCCGACATCTCCACCCATGCTTCCGCGTTCAAGCAGCTCGGAGCGGATCCCGACCCTGCTGCGGCAGACACCCTGCTCACCAAGTCGGGCGCCGGCAACGCACTCACCAATGCGCTGCGGGAAGGCGACCGCCTCACTTCTGATTTCGACAGTGCAGTAGCCGCCCGGCTTTTCCCAACTGTGCCGAGCGATGAGCAGGAAGCGGCCATGACCGGTGTCCTGGCTGCACTGCGACGCACGAAACTACCTGGGATGCCGCGGCTCCGCGCACACCTGTTTTTCCGCAACATCCCCGGCGTCTGGGCCTGTTCTGATCCGGCCTGCCCCGAAAATCCAGAGCAGGCCTACGAGGACAGGACCGTCGGGAAGCTGTACTCCCGTCCGACCCCCCGCTGCGACTGCGGCGCCAGGGTCCTCGAACTGCTCTACTGCCAGAACTGCGGCGACGTCCTCCTGGGAGGATATGCCCCTGAATCCGCTTTCAAGAGGCGCAGGGGCAAGCCGTTCGAAGCCGGGCTCCTCGCCGACCTCCCCGATCTCAACTCCCTTCCCAATGGCGCGTCCCTCGGCCCTAGCGCCGCGAACTACATCGTCTACTGGCCTCGGAAGCAGGACCCTGCCACGGACAAGCTGGAATGGGAATCCAGCTCCGACAAGGGCGCGATGAGCGCCGGTTTCGAGTTCAAACGCAGTTCCTATGACCCCCGCACCGGCATGTTGCGCAACCACCGAAACCACACCGGGTGGTCCTTCCATGTCAGCGTGCCGGAATCGAAACGCGGGCGCGCCCGCCTCAAGCTCGAAGACCTTCCGGCTGCACCGACCCAGTGCCCGGGTTGCGGAGACAACTGGGAGCTCCGACGTCTCGGCCGCGAAAGCCTCAGCTTGAGCGACCCGCGACGCCTCCGTACCCCTGTACGGTCCATGCGCACTGGCTTCGAGAAGGTCAACCAGGTACTCACTACCGGTGTCCTGTCCCAGCTGCCGGTACCCCAGGCCGTTGTCTTCTCCGACAGCCGCCAGGACGCGGCCAAACTGTCCGCCGGCCTCGGGCTGCGCCACTACCAGGACCTTCTGCGCCTCCTCCTTGCCGAAGAACTTGTTGAGCAGGGTCGCCCGGCGGACGACCTCGCCACTATCCAAGGGTTCTTCAAACGGACAACCTCACCGGCTCCGGCTGATAAGGCAGCTGCCCAGGCGGCGCGCGCACGCCTCCGTACTCGGGATCCTGAGACATACGACGCATGGGAGAAGCTCCAGAAGCCGAGTCCCGCTGACAATCTCGACCTCGCCGACGACCCCGGTCCCGAAGCCGAGGCGGAGTTGTACGCGCTCCTCAGCCGTGTACCGAGCCTGGACAGCCATACCGCCACCGTTGCCGAACAACTAGTCCACCTCGGTGTCAATCCCGGCGGGACGAGTGCCTCATTGCAGAAGACCCGCTACCAGGCAGGATCTCCTGCACTGCCCTGGTCGTCGCTGTACCGGTGGCCCGACAGTCCCAGCGGCAAGGTGCGCGATGAATCGGGCAGCATCCTCAGCGAACGGCAGCGGGATCTCCGCGACGAGATCCGGGAGTCCCTCAGTGGGGAACTCCTGATGGGCTTGTTCGGCAGTGCTGGAAGGGACTTCGAATCACTCGGCCTCGGCTGGCTCACTCTGGCAACGGACCAAGCGCCTTTGGAAGCCCCTCGAGCCTCGAGTGTCGCTCTCGTCCGCGGCAGCCTGCGGGTCCTCGGCCACATGCGCCGGTTCGCCGGCCTCCGCACCCCTTCCGACACGCCTCCACGCCCCCTGCGCAACTATTGGTGCAAGATCGCTGATGCCTCAGGGCTCTCCGAGGACGACGTGCAGCGGCTCGCCGAGCAGGCTTGGGGACAAGCCGTGATCAAATACGTCATCCAACCTGAGCAGGTCTCCCTCCGCCATAACGAAGGCCTGTCCTGGCCGTGCAGCAGGTGCCACCGCCGCCATCTCCACTCCGGCACCGGCATCTGTACAAAGTGCGGAGGGCAGCTGCCCGCAGAGGCTTCTCCCCTCAGCCCGCTGGACGATGACTACTACGCGTGGATGGCCAAGCACAAAGTCGGCAAGTTCCGCCTCAACACCGCGGAACTCACCGGCCAGACGGACCGCATCGAGGCCCAGAGCCGCCAAGCCCGATTCCAGGGGGTCTTCCTCGACGACACGGAGAACTCCCGCCCCGACACCCTCGACGTCCTCTCGGTGACCACGACCATGGAGGCTGGCGTCGATATCGGACCGCTATCCGTCGTACTTATGGCCAACATGCCCCCCACCCGATTCAACTACCAGCAACGCGTGGGCCGAGCCGGCCGACGCGACACGCCCGTAGCGCTGGCGCTGACGGTATGCCGCGGCCGCAGCCACGATGAGCACTACTTCCAAGACCCTAAGCGCATCACCGACGCACCCACTCCGCCCCCTTATCTCTCCACTGAGATGAAAGAAATCTACCAGCGCGTCCTCGCCGCCGAAATTCTGCGCAGGGCCTTCGAATCAGTACGCGCTTCCGCCCCGGACGACGCCACCCTCGACCCCACACGCAATGTCCACGGCCAGTTCGGGTTGGCCCGGGACTGGCTGGCCGTGCGTCATGCGGTCGAAGCATGGATCGCTGCCGAGGCCGGGCAGATTCGCGATCTCGCCGCTTCGCTGGCCAGCCTCACACGCGGCGGAGACTCTGCGGCCTCGGCCCTCCAGTGGATCGCGAAGAACCTCGTTCAGGACGTCACGGCCATCGCAGAGGGCCCCCGAGGGCACCGCGACCTCAGCCAGAGGTTGGCCGAGGCGGGGGTCCTCCCCATGTTCGGCTTTCCGACCTCGGTCCGATACCTCTACACGAAGAAGCCGAACGAGTCCTACCCCTGGCCGCCTGCCGGGGTCGTCGACCGCTCCCTCGACATCGCCATCGCCCAGTTCGCTCCCGGCGCCGAGACGGTGAAGGACGGCAGGGTCCATACCGCAGTCGGCATCGTCGCCTACGAACCGGGTGGTAGGACGCCGAGAGCTGTAGCCGAGCCCCTGGGCGAGGCGCAGCAGATCGGTATCTGCCGCGCCTGCGGGCACCTGGCCGAGGACGTGAAACCGCCATCCCCAGCCGACGGCGAGGAGCAGAATCCGCCCTGCCGTGCCTGCGGTGCATCGGACGGCTCGTATAGGGAGATCTCGCTTCACGAGCCCGCCGGCTTCTTCACGGGTGGCAAAGCGCGTGACTTCGACGGAAACTTCGCCTGGCGTGCCCGGTCGCTCTCTCCCCAGACAGCTGCCGACATGGAGTCGGGAGCCCCTCAGCGGATTACCCAGGCAGGCATGGTCGTCCATGCTGGCAAGGGCCGCCGCTATGCCGTGAACGACAATGGCGGACGCCTTTTCCACTTCTCTCCAGTCAAAGCAACCGGCCAGTGGTCCGGGGCCTTTGTAGAGGCGGAGGCCACCGTTTACGCCCCCTGGCTGGCATCGGACACCGGGACGGCAGACAGCGGTACTCTCAGCACAGCCATCGGCGCTGTCCAGCACACTGATCTCTTCCTGCTCGGCCCCGCCGCAGGCGAGCTCCCCGAGTACGGACTGCGCCTCAATCTCGCCTCTGTTCCACAGGCGACGGGCTTCCCGGATGACCGGTCAGGCCGCCGCGCTGCCTGGTACTCGCTCGCTGCCCTTCTCCGCGTCGCCGCCGGCGACATCCTGCAGGTCCAACCGAACGAGATTGCAGCAGGCATCCACGGCGCCAGCTCGGCAACCAGCCGGGCCCGGACATTCGCGTTCCTCTCCGACACCCTCGACAACGGCGCCGGCTACTGCACCCACCTCGCCGAGCCTGAGGTCTTCCAAAAGCTACTGGCTTCCGCCAACCGCATGATCGGGAAGTTCCGTACGGGCAGCCATGGCAGCGAATGCCGCGGCTCGTGCTACGAGTGCCTCCGGGACTACACCAACATGGCCTACCACTCACTCCTCGATTGGCGCCTCGCCTGCGATCTCCTCGGCATTCTCTCCGGCCGAGACCTCGGGAGCGACATCCAGCCACGCCAGGCTGGTCTCCTCCTGGAGAACTGGGCTAGCGACTTCCCGGAGGACGACGCAGAGTTCGTACCAGACCTCGGCGGGGCAGGGCCCGCGGTCCTCTTCGAGGAGCGGTTGTGGGTCGCAGCGAAGAGCCCCTTCGAGACAGCTGAGGAAGGCATGGAGTCTCAGCGGATCTCTGCTGTCAGAGCAGCCGCGTCTGCGAACGGTCGGGGTGTACGGGAAGTGGTCTTCATCGATGACTTCCTCCTCGACAAGGCTCCCGCCCAGGTCACTGCTTTGATCGCCGGATTCGACGGCGCCTGAGCTCCGGGCTCCTTCTTCCGCGGCTCTCCCGCTGATTGCTTCTCCTCAGGATCAAAGCAGCAGCGAAGTCCCTGGCCATCGCCCCTCCTCCTGAAGGGCGGTGGCCAGGGGCTGCCTATACCCGCCCCAGGCGTCGGCAGTGCACCGCACGCCCCGGCCCAGTGCCACTGGCCTCTCCGCTACGGCCCTATCTCGTGACTGTCTGCAGCCAGGCCCGGACTGCCTCCGGCGTGGTGTACCCGCGCGACCGGAGAAGCTCGACGATGTCCTTGCCGCATATGAGCACGACAGGGTGCCGGTCCTCACGCACTTCTTGGTAAGTCTGGCGGTTGAAGAAGGAGGTGGTGACGAAGACACCGAACTGACGGTTTCGGAGGCGGGAGATGAGTCGGGACATCTCACGAACGCCCACAGAATTCTTCGGGCCGTAGCACTTGGCTTCCAGAGCGAACTCAACCGGGACCGGGTCGGCGGCAGGGCCGAGGAGGTATTCACCGATCGCATCCCGCCCCCCGTCCCGGCTGGGCGGGGTCAGCTCCGTGCGGCCGGTCGCTGGCGCCATCATGCGCCACAGCTCAAGCGCGCAGGCCTCGAAGTCGTGGTAGCGGTCGCAGTAGAAGTCTGTGATCTCCTTCAGGATGCCCAGGCCTACCGCATCAGACACCTGGTCTGCAGGTCTCCTGATGACCGTGGTCGCGGGGGCGGTGAGCGCGTCATAGCGCCTTGCCTCAACCCAGTCGGTCCACACCTTCGGTGCGTGCCTGCCCACCCTCCCTCCGGCTAGAAGCTCATCGATCCATGCACGACTGATCACCGCCGCATCAAGAACAGTGAACACTGACCGGTAGTTCTGAAACCTCGCCCTCCCTGTGCTCCGCCAGATCGCGACCAAGTCTTCGTCGGCTGCGACGCCCTCACCACCGGGCGCGAGGAGACCGCGGAACCGGACACTCCTCCCGATCCCCCCGTTCTTTTCAAAGAGGAAGAACGGGGGGACTGCCGCCCGCTCCTGCGCCGTACCGTGCGCCGCTTCGAAGCACTTTCTGAGCAGCAGGTTGCCCTTCCTACTGGTCTCGTGCAGTTCGTGGCCGGGCTTCCGGTTGTCGCCGTAGTAGACGAACTGCCCGGTCTGAACGTCGAGCTCGTCGGGCCAGTCGGGGTTGTTCCCTGACGTGTAGAGCACGGCGACGCGCACGGTGTCCCGCTGCGGGGATCCTGCGTACCGGAAGCCGCCCTGGTTGCCGACCGGCACGATCTTGCCGATGGGATCGTCGGCAGTGGTCCCAGCAGTCCCCCCGGCATACACAGCGTCAACGATGAGGTCGGCCTGCTGAAGCCGGTCGAATGGGACTGGGTCCGGACCAAGGTCACTCATGGCCGCCACACTAGAAGGAACCACTGACAGTCCCCACTGGGCCCCCGCCCCTCGGGCTGGATCACTGGCCTCGGATGCCAATCAGCGGATCAAGTCCAGGTCGACCGCATGAAGTCCGCCCACTGCTATTCCTCCCTGCTCGGCCCACGATGGGGTCTGCCGCACGAACGGTGGGGCAGGTCAACCTGTCACCCAGCTCTGCATCAGACCCTCCACACTGAGCGGCGCATACGCGAACTCCGTGAACTCGGGCTGCGCATCGACTCAGTGAAGCGTGACGGCGTTGGCTGCTACTTGCTAACGTCACTCGATCTCGACCCTGACCAGACAAAGGCTCTCGTTATCAAGGCGATCAAGAAGCCCTCAGTGCTCGAGGCAGAGCAGGAAAAGTTGATCGCTGCTCTCGACGCGTGATCAGCTGACCGCGCAGGCCTCCTGCCCTGCGCGGTCAGCTGATCTTTGAACGGTGCTGACTGAAGAGATCATGGCGCTGATGGTCGTCCTGACCCACAAACGCCTTGAACTCGCCGATGGTGTAGGCGTCGGCCCCGTTGGAACGCGTCACAGTCGTCATCTCGAAGTCGTGCTTGAGGTGGTTGAGGTGCCGCTCCACCGTCGGGAGGTCCATGGCAGTGCCCGCGGCCGAGAGCTTCGTGATGATTTGGTCGACTGACAGCGCCCGTGTACTGCTGCGCAGCAGTTTGTATACGGGGTCGGTGACGACATCTGCAGTTTCCACGAGATCGTGGGGCTCGCCCTCCATCTTCAGGGCGTTGTAGATCGATTTGCCGAGTGCTTTAGCGACGGGAGGCGGGAACGCGTTGCCGATCTGGCGGTACACGCTGGTCTTCCGTCCGTGGAACCTCCAGCGGAAGTCGTCCTCCTTATCGGAGACCTCGCTATCCGCGTCCTGCCAGCCCTGGATGCGGGCGACCATGGCCGTGGTGAGCTTCGGGCGCGGGAGGCCCTCGATGATAGGGGGCCCGGCTGCAGTGGGCGCCTCGTCTGCTACGCCCATCGCGTCGACGCCCCTCTCCGCCCACGCGCGCTTGGCACGCGTGGGGCCCAGGTCGGCTCCGCCGTGCTTCTTCGACCCTCCGACGATAGTGGGCGCAATGCCGGTAGCTCGTTGGGCCCACTCCTTAGCGCCCGTCCAGCCGTTCTCCGCCATGAGGTCCTCAAGGAGCTCCCCGACGGACATGGCCTTCTCAGGGTTGGGCTCAGGCCAATGGAAGTAAGGTGCGTACTCCTCCTGCAACGCCACCAGGACGAAGCGGGGGCGCAGCTGGGAGACGCCGAAATGGTCCGCCTGGAGGAGCTTCCAGTCCGTGATGTACCCGTACTCCTTGAGCCGGTCGAGGACGTGCTGGCGATAGCCCGTGAAGCGGTTGGCGCTGAGTCCGCGCACGTTCTCCAGCAGCAATGCCTTCGGCCGCACCTTGCCGCAGAGCTCGATGGCCCAGGCGAAAAGATCGCGCTCATCGCTTGAGCCCAGCTGCTTACCTGCGATGCTGAAGGGGGGGCAGGGCACTCCGCCGGCGAGAAGGTCCAGGTCCTCCGCATCGATGACCGGGTTCCAGACAGCAGGGTCCGCGACGTCGCCGACCTTTACGGAGTCGCGCGCCTCATCTTCGCTGTATCCGAGGAACTCCACAAGATTGCGGCGCAGCGTCTCGGCAGCCTTGTCGTCGAGCTCGATGGCGAGGCGGTGGCGGAAACCTGCCCGCTCCAGCCCGAGGGTCTGGCCGCCCGCGCCCGCACAGATCTCGACGACCTCAAGCGGCTTCTCAGCCTTGACAGCCGACATTTCGATCTCCCTCCAGGCACGCCAGGCTCTCCAGCGCAGAACCGGCGGCGCCGCTGCAACCACCGTCATGAACACGGGCATCCGGTAGCACAGGCTCCGCGCCAGCACCATAGTCGCAGGTGGTGGCCCAGGGGTGCTTCTCGGCCTCTGCGAATCGGACAAGGCTGGAAGTGTACGCGGCAGCAGTGACGGCTCGCAGGATGATCATTAAACGCGATGGGCCTTCAGTGCTGGTCAGGCGTCCAGTGCATTGCGGACTTCCTCCTGCGCTTCGCTAGGAAGACGGCGGTAGGCATTCCACGCCCGCTCAAGCGCTGTCGAGCCGCGGCGGCCCCGCTCGGCCCACCGGGCCAGCCGCCGCTGATCTGCTGGGTCCAGGTTCTTGATCTCGGCGAGGGCTTCATCGGCGCGTACCACCTGGCCGCCGCCACCAGCACGGCATCGCTTGCATTCCGTGACGAGGAGCTCCTCCTCGCTGCCGTCGAGGAGAACAGAGGTACGCCGGGTGACCGAAAGCACTGCCGTCTGGTTCGAGTCATCCAGGTAAGGTTCTGCACCGCCGATACCGCACACCGTGCACATGTAGTCGTCGCGAGACAGAACGGCCTGGATCTGCTTGGCCGTGATCGCCTTCCGGGGCGCGGCTGCCCTGCGGGCCGCTGGATCCCACACCGGAACCCCGGCTTCCACGAAACGCTGGTCCTCGGCCATGAGCGAGGCGTCCTCAGTGTTCGTGTGGATGACCCACCCGTAGGGCCGGAGGTCTCGCAGGCGGCGGTCTGCCTGCGAGACGCCGGGGAACGCGTCGCGCAGCTGCTCTTTGGTGAAGGTATTGCCCTCACCGACCTCCTGGACGAGCCACAGCGCTCCCCTGATCATGGTTCCGCCCTTGAGCGCCGGGTCGTTCCAGGCGGGGAGCGTCACGTCTGCTCCGTTCCTCGGGTCGTCAGACGTGCAAGTCTGGATGATCACCCGTCCCGTTGTCAGTGACTCCTGCCATTATTCCTGACAAGCGCGTACGGCTGCTTACCCACCTAGGAGAGGCCTGGCTATGGCTGTGAAGTTCGGTGTTCCGCCCGAGGGCGAGCGGATCCGGTCCATGGTCGAGGAGCGGCTGAGGCAGGCCATGGCTGAGAACGGCGCCAAGGTCACGGTGGAGTGGCGCGGCGAGCAGAAGCACCTGAGCGTGATCTCCATGCCGGTGGACCTCCTCTACCTCAACCCGGACACCCACCGCATCCGCGCGCAGCGCACGCTGGACCCCGAACAGAACCAGGTACTCGAAGAGGAACCCTGGAGCGAGGATGCGCAGGACTACCTCGCTCTCCTCCTCAGTCGGAGCCCTGCGAATCCGACGCAGACGGACCCCGACTTCACTGCGCTGCAAGACGAGCTGGACGACTTCGGGCAGAAGGAGCCCGGCATCATCAGCCCCGACGGAATCCTCGTCGACGGGAATACCCGCTGCGCGGCCCTCCGCAAGATCGGGATCAAGGACATCCGCGTGGGGGTCCTGCCTGCGGACACGTCGCGGCGCGACATCAACAACGTCGAGCTCGCCCTCCAGCTCCGGAAGGACAAGCGGCGCGAATACTCCTACATCAACCGCCTCATCGCGATCGAAGAGGAACTGGCCCACGGACGCCGCCCGGAGGACGTGGCACGGGACTTCAACATCAAGACCACCACACTCCGCCAGGACCGGTGGGTCTACGAGCTCGTCAACGACGCCATCGACCGCAGCAAGGACCCGGCCACCGGCGTCGGGCTGCGCCTGGTCGACTTCGAAGACCACCAGGAGAAGCTCCGCGAGCTGCAGCGCGACTACACCAAGCTCGCGAAGACGGACCCGGACGGAGCCGAGCAGCTGAAGGAGTCCCGGCTCGCGATGGTCGTCCTGAACTACCCGAAGACCTCGGTCCGCCTCGCTGAAGCCGACTTCCACACCCGTTTCCTCGACGAGCGGCTGCCGGCCGACCTGCGCCCCGCCGCGCAGGATTCCGCCGCAGTGTCCATCCCCGGCCTTCCGGGCGTCGCGGTCCAGGACGGCACCGCGGTGGTGAAGGCGACCCGGGCCCTCACAGACAACCTGCTCAAGGCCAAGGCCGCGGCCCTCGCCGGCGCCAAGCTCACGCCCGCGGAGGTCACGCAGGCCGCTGCGAAGATCAAGTCGGCCCGCGGCACGTTCGACGTCGCAGTGAAGATGGCAGGCCAGAACGCCCAGCTGCAGAAGCGGAAGATCGCGGTGCCCGAGCGCCTGACGGACGCCGCCGACTACGTGAACCAGTGCGCAGCGGAGTTCGCCGAGGCGAAGGCGAAGCGTGCCCTCGACGAGGACTCCTTCGACGACGCACTGCTCACCCTCCGTGCGAGTCTCGCGCGCCTGGCCAAGCAAGCGGGCCGCACGTTCAGCTCGCCGGGGGACGGCGTCGAATGGCTGCTCAACGCCACCCGGGAGAGCTGATGGGAATGCCCGCAACCGCTCCGAGCCTGGAGATCGGCTTCGGTGACAGCGTGGCGAAGGCCCGCTTGCGGGCCGGCGCCGGGCATGAGGCAGACCTGCGCCGTCTCGCCCTCCGCTTCCGCAGCAGCGTACAGCGCTCTCCCGTGAGCATGGACGTCGACATCGACGACCTCCTGACGAACCTCGTGGCGCTTACGGCATGGCCCGCGCAGACGAGCGTCTCGTGGGACCCGCAACTGGCCGCGCTTGCGACGGACTCCGCAGTCGACGCCCAGACGGTGTCCGAGCGCCTCGACCCGGCGGCCGGAGGGGCAGACGAAGTACACGAGGACGAGGTCGACGCGCTTCTCGGCCCCGGGTGGACCGCGGACCTCACTTCGTTCCAGCGTCGAGACATCGCCAAGCTCCTCTCGCTGCGCCACGGGGCCAACTTCTCCGTCCCCGGGGCCGGCAAGACGCGCGTCGGACTCGCCGTCTTCCAGGCGCTGCGCACGACCAAGGGCGTCGAGCGCCTGCTGATCGTCGGCCCGAAGTCCTGCTACGAGTCGTGGCAGTACGAGAACGAGCAGTGCCTCAGCGAGCCGCTGCGCATGGAGGTGCTGTCCCGGGACACCGACCCGGCAGCGGACGTGCTCATCGTCAACTACGAGCGCCTCAGCCAGTCCGTCGAAGAACTCGGCCAGTGGCTGACCATCCGGCCCTCCGTGCTCCTCCTCGACGAGGCGCACCGGATGAAACTCGGCGCGGAGGGAACGTACGGGGCAGCCTGCCTCGCCCTGGGCCCGCGGGCACGCCACCGCCTGATCCTGACAGGCACCCCGGCTCCCAACGGAGTCAAGGACATCGAGAACCTCTTCGGTTTCGTATGGCCCGGGTACGGGCGCCAGAAGGTGACGCAGGCCGTGGCCGGCGGCGACCTCGCCAAGGCCAGCCAGGTGCTGCGACCGCTGTTCACCCGCACGACCAAGCACGAACTGGGGTTGCCCCCGGTGACGACGACCCTCCGCACGCTTCCGATGCCCCCGCTGCACCACGAGGTGTACGAAGCCCTCATCGGCCGGTTCTCCGCCCGGGCCGCCGGATCGGAAGGCGACTTCCAGACCCTCGGCAAGATCATCGTCTATATGCTGATGGCGGCCACCAGCCCGGCCCTGCTCGCTGTCGGCACAACCCGCTACGAACCGCTGACGTACCAGGTCCCGCCTCTGGCCGTGCCCGAGGGCAGCCCGCTCTTCGACCTGATGCGGGACCTCCCCAGCTACGAGATGTCCCCGAAGTACCGCGAGGTCCTGGCCATCGTCGCGAGGAACGCGGCCCAGGGCCGCAAGACCCTGGTGTGGTCCACGTTCATCCGCAGCCTGAACACCCTGGAGCGGGTCCTTAGGGAGTTCCGGCCGGCGATGGTCCACGGAGGCACGGAGGACCGCGAAGCAGAGATCGAGCGCTTCCGGAAGGATCCCGACTGCATGGTGCTGCTGTCCAACCCGGCCACGCTCGGCGAGGGCATCAGCCTGCACCACGACTGCCACGACGCGGTCTACGTCGACCGCGACTTCGCCGCCGGGCGCTTCCTGCAGAGCCTCGACCGGATCCACCGCCTCGGCCTCGCGCCCGAAGCGGAGACCCGCATCACCGTGCTCGCCTCCGAAGGGAGCATCGACGAGGTCGTCGAGCAGCGGCTGAGCGACAAGCTGCTCTTCATGGGGCGCATCCTCGACGACCCCGCAGTCCAGGAGCTCGCAGACCTCGACGAGGAGCCATCCGTCGGCGGCGGCCTCGACCAGAGGGACCTCCAGGCGCTGATGGGCCACCTCCGTGGCCGTCCCGCCTAGCCCCGTCCTGCGCGCCGCCCTGCGGTGGCTGGAACGGCTCCCAGACTCCAGCCCCGCACGGTGCCGCGCACTCTTCACCAACCACGCCGACTTCAGCGACCTCACCCCCACTCAGTACGAGGCGGCCTACACATGGCTCGGCGAGACCGGCCTGCTCGCGGACCTGGACAGCATCGCCGCAGCGAGCGAGCGCCTCTTCCGCGCCGCCCTGGCCTCCAGCGGCGCGCCGTGGCTCCAAGACGCCGACGTCCTCGTACGCGGCCCGGAGGAGCTCCCCGAGGACGCCCTGCGGGCCGCCGATGCCCTGGGTATCTCTGAGAACCAGGCGTACGAGCAGGTCAGTGCGGTCTGGGGCAAGGTCGATACGGAGGCGCGGGCCCTCATCGGCAGCGCCGGCGAGCTGGCCCTCATCGAGCTCCTAGCCGAGGCCACTGACGTCCGCATCGAACACGTCGCCGCATACTCCGACGGCTTCGGGTACGACATCGCCGTCCACGCGAGGCGGCACCCGCTGCATATCGAGGCGAAGAGCACGGTGCGACGCGGACGGCTGGCCTTCTATCTGTCCCGCCATGAGTACGAGACCATGCGCCGCGACCCGGCATGGCAACTCGTAGCCGTACACCTCACGCAGGACCACAAGATCGCTGCGGTCGCATCCGTCTCTGCCGAGTGGATCAGCGCCCAAGTTCCGCAGGACGGGGGCCCTTTCGGGCGGTGGGAGGCGTGTCGTCTCGACGTACCTCCTGAAGCGGTCGTCCCAGGCATCCCGCGGCTGGCCCCTTTGCTCGGGGCAGGGACGGCCAGAGCAGTGCTTCGAGGCGGCGTGAGCGGCTGAAGGCGGGAGTGCTGTGCTAGGGCCTGTCTTCAAAGGCTGTTGATGGGGCATCATGTGACGCATGGTGCGGCGACACGAGCTCTCGGATGAAGAGTGGGATGTTCTGTCGGGGCTG
>NZ_JNYQ01000005.1 GCF_000717245.1 Kitasatospora papulosa | reverse complement strand
CGGACGCTTCCTTCGGTCCCGTTTCACCGGGGCCCTCCGGGCGCTTCCCTTCGTTCTTGCGTTTCCGACTCTATCAGACTCTTTCGTGTCCGATTCTCCCTTTCCGGCGAGTCCGACTCTACCAGATTCTTTTTCGTTCCGTTTCCGGTCCGAATTCGATTCCAGCGGCCTGCGGAGTGGCCTTTGCCTTTCGGCTGATTCGACTTTATCAGAAGCATTTCGGCCGGAGCGAATCCGGCTGTTTGCTCGAAAGAGAGAAGAATCGTTCGGCTCGGCGAGGACCACGTCCTGTGCACGAGCGAGTTGAACTTTAGACGTTCCCGCACGAGCTGTCCAGCTCGTTGGAACCGTTAAAATCTACCTCCCCACGCGGACTGTGTCAACAGTTTTTTGTGGGCGACCAGGAGACTAGCAGGTCAGCGAGCTCAAACGCACATCGGCTCTCAGGCAGCGGCGGGAAGCTCGGCGCTTCGCCCCTCGGCTTCGAGGTCTCCCGTGTCGCCGGCCCTGGCCGCCCTGCCTCCGAGTACGTAGACGTACACGAGAAACGCCAGCTCAGCGGCTATCCCGATGGAGATGCGCGCCCAGGTGGGAAGTCCTGACGGGGTGACGAACCCTTCGATGACGCCGGAGACGAACAGGACAAGGGCCAGGCCGATGGCCATGCCCATCGCTGCCCTTCCCTGCTGGGCCAGGGCCGAGCGCCGTGTCCGTGGGCCCGGGTCGATGACCGTCCAGCCGAGTCGCAGGCCTGTCCCCGCCGCGACGAAGACGGCGGTGAGTTCGAGCAGCCCGTGTGGCAGTACGAGCCCGAGGAAGGTGTCCAGACGGCCGGCGGAGGACATCAGCCCGATCCCGACGGCCAGGTTGAGCACGTTGACGAGGAGGATCCAGATCACCGGTATGCAGAGGAACGCCCCCAGTACCAGGCAGATGGCGGCCGCCTGAGCGTTGTTCGTCCAGACCTGCGCGGCGAAGGACGCAGCCGGGTGGCTGGAGTAGTACGTCTCGTACTCGCCACCCGGGCGCGTCAGGGCGCGCAGGTCCTCGGGGGCGGCGAGCGATGCCTGGACCTCCGGATGAGTATCGATCCACCAGCCGATGACGGCCGCCAAAAGGGTGGAGAGCACAGCTGTGGGTATCCACCAGTGCCGCGACCGGTAGACCGCCGCGGGGAAGCCTGCCGTCAGGAATCGCGCGGCGTCACGCCACGATGCCCGGCGTGTTCCCGTGACCGTGGAGCGCGCGCGGGCCACGAGCTGGGTGAGGCGGGCGGTCAGCACGGGGTCCGGGGCGCTGGACTGGATCAAGGACAGGTGTGTTGCGGTGCGCTGGTACAGGACGACGAGTTCGTCCGCTTCCTCACCCGTCAGGCTCCGCCCTCGGTGCAGAAGATGGTCCAGGCGGTCCCACTCGATGTGGTGGGTGTTCACGAAGACGTCGAGATCCATGGTCGGCTGCTGCTCCAGGCATGGTGCGTACGGGTCCGTACTACGGCGGTGCGCTGCGGGTCAGCTTGGCAGACTGTGACTTCGAGGGGCAGTGAAGGGCGGCGAGGGGTGGGTGGCGATGGATGAGCTCGTGACCGGGGACGCGGTCGTACTGGGGTTGAGGCCGGCGAGGCTTCCCAGCAGGGCGTTGGCCATCGCCATCGACCTGGCGGTACTCATGACGGTCTTCGTGGTGCTCTCCCTCGGTCTTGCCGTGGCGTCCGTGACGCTCGACGAGGCGGCCACGGCCGCGATCACCGTCGCCACGTTCCTTCTCGTGCTGGTGGGCGGGCCGGTCGCGGTCGAGACGCTCAGCCACGGCCGTTCGCTCGGAAAGCTCGCCTGCGGGCTTCGCGTGGTGAGGGACGACGGCGGTCCGATCCGCTTCCGGCACGCACTCGTGCGGGGTGCGATGGGCGCGGTCGAGATCCTGGGGACCTTCGGCGTGGCGGGCAGCATCGCCTCCCTGGTCTCCGCGCGCGGCCGTCGGCTCGGTGACGTGTTCGCCGGCACGCTAGTCGTCCGTGAACGGGTACCGGCCGGACGCGCCGCGGCCGCGCCTCCTCCCCCGCCCTGGCTCCTGGGACGTTTCGCCCAGCTGGACCTCTCCGGTGTCCCGGACGGTCTGTGGCTGGCGATTCGGCAGTACCTGACCCGGATGAACCAGCTGGACACGGTGGTGCGAGGCGCGATGGCCGAGCGACTGTCCACGGACCTCGCGGCGCGCACCGGCGTTCCGGTGCCTCAGGGGGTGCCTTCGGCTGCCTACCTGGCGGCCGTGGTGCACGAGCGACAGGTCCGGGACGTCCGGCGGGTGGCCGCTGCGGCCGGCCACGGCAGCCCGGCCCCGGCGCCCCGGCCCGTACCCGCGCGCCAGGAGTTCGTCGGCGAGCGCACGGTTAACGATCGTCCGGCAGAGGTGCGGCAGGGCGCCCCGGACAGGCCGTCGGCGACCGCCCCGGGCGGGGACGGGGCAGAGGTGCGGGCAGCGACGGGGTTCGCACCGCCGGCCTGAGCGTGCGCAGCGCCGTCCGCGCGCGGCTGGACGGAGGACGTCTGCCCTTGTCGCCCGGGCACGGCCTGTCGGCGCCCCTATCCCTCGTGCGTCGCGCGGGGCATGGCCGAGGGTGGCGATTCCAGATGCTCGAGCTCGATGCCCGGAGCCGCCAGCACCACGTCACCGGCGATGTGCACGGCGTGCTGGTCCCCGGTGTCCAGGGCGTTGACCTGGTACTCGTCCACGATCAGAGGCCCGTTGTCAGTGGCGTGCGCTTCACTGTTCAGCAGCGACCAGGACTGGTCGACGGTGCGGGGGGCGAGAACCGGGTCCGTGAAGGTGACCAGACGGACCCGGGTCGCGGGGGAATCGGGGGTGAGGCGCAGGAGCCGGGCGGTGGCGACGAGAAAGGCGGGGGATGTGCCGGAGAAGCTGTGGGCGCGGACATTGCCTTCGGTGGCGTGAGCGCCGGTCGGATCGTTCCGTACCCAGGTGACCCCGTCGAGGGCGGCGCCGCGGATCTGCCAGCTCGCGGCGTGCAGTTCGAGGCGGATGGGGCGGCCGAGTTCGTCCAGTGCCAGATCGACGGAACCCAGGTGAGCGCCCGAGGGCCCGGTCGTCTGGGAGACGTAGCGCCAGCCGGAGGGGCCGGGCGCGCAGTGGAAGTGTTCTTCGCCGAGGGGGGTGTGGTCGTGGACATCGTGGAGCGAATAACGGCCGCGGGGCATGGGGTCCTTCGGGTTCCTCGGGCTGTGCGGGTGCGGTACGGGGCAGGCCCCCGACACGGGGGTGCGGGGGCCTGCGCTCGGACCTGCTGCTGAGAGCTGTGCCGGCCGTCGGCCGACGGCCGGCTCAGTAGCGGTAGAGGTCGGACTTGTACGGGCCCTCGACCGGGACGCCGATGTAGTCGGCCTGCTCCTGGCGCAGGGTCGTGAGCTTCACGCCCAGCGCGTCCAGGTGAAGACGGGCGACCTTCTCGTCCAAGTGCTTCGGCAGCACGTAGACATCGGTCGGGTACGCCTCGGGCTTGGTGAACAGCTCGATCTGGGCCAGGGTCTGGTCCGCGAACGAGTTGGACATGACGAACGAGGGGTGACCGGTGGCGTTGCCGAGGTTCAGCAGGCGGCCCTCGGACAGCACGATCAGGACCTTGCCGTCCGCGAACGTCCAGGTGTGGACCTGCGGCTTGACCTCGTCCTTGACGACGCCGTCGATCTTGGCCAGACCGGCCATGTCGATCTCGTTGTCGAAGTGGCCGATGTTGCCGACGATGGCCTGGTGCTTCATCCGGGCCATGTCGGAGGCCATGATGATGTCCTTGTTGCCCGTCGTCGTGACGAAGATGTCCGCGGTCTCCACCACGTCGTCCAGCGTCGCGACCTGGTAGCCGTCCATCGCGGCCTGCAGGGCACAGATGGGGTCGATCTCCGTGATGATCACCCGGGCGCCCTGGCCGCGGAGCGACTCGGCGCAGCCCTTGCCGACGTCGCCGTACCCGCAGACGACGGCGGTCTTGCCGCCGATCAGGACGTCGGTGGCGCGGTTGATGCCGTCGATCAGCGAGTGGCGGCAGCCGTACTTGTTGTCGAACTTCGACTTGGTGACCGCGTCGTTGACGTTGATCGCCGGGAACAGGAGGGTGCCGTCACGGTGCATCTCGTAGAGACGGTGGACACCGGTGGTGGTCTCCTCGGTCACGCCGCGGATCTCGGACGCCAGCTGGGTCCACTTCTGCGGGGACTCGCCGAGGGTGCGGTTCAGCAGGGTGAGGATGTACGCGTACTCCTCGCTGTCCGCGGTCGACGGGTCCGGGGCCTCGCCGGCCTTCTCGAACTCGACGCCCTTGTGGACGAGGAGGGTGGCGTCGCCACCGTCGTCCAGGATCATGTTCGGACCGCCGGTGGGCGTGTTGGGCCAGGTCAGCGCCTGCTCCGTGCACCACCAGTACTCCTCCAGGGTCTCGCCCTTCCAGGCGAAGACCGGGACGCCGGCGGGGGCGTCCGGAGTGCCGTTCGGGCCGACCGCGATGGCGGCCGCGGCGTGGTCCTGGGTGGAGAAGATGTTGCAGGAGGCCCAGCGGACCTCGGCGCCGAGGGCGACGAGCGTCTCGATGAGCACCGCGGTCTGCACCGTCATGTGCAGCGAGCCGGTGATCCGGGCGCCGGCCAGCGGCTGCGCGGCGGCGTACTCCTTGCGGATCGACATCAGGCCGGGCATCTCGTGCTCGGCGAGGGTGATCTCCTTGCGCCCGAAGGGGGCGAGGGAAAGGTCTGCGACCTTGTAGTCCTGGCGATTGGCGGCCGTCGTCATAACGGGCTGCTCCTCGTAATGGGTCGAGGGTGGACTGGCTGGCTCTGCGGCGGCCACGGGCACACGAATGCCCGGGCGATCCGCAGTGCAGTCCGTCGGAGGCCCTCTCTCCCTCGGCCGGCCCGCTTCCGCGAACCGATCGACCGCCATCAGCAGCGACGTCTGGTACTCCCCCGAATCTACACCGAACGGCCCAGCGTGCCCCAGCCCGCCTGGGCGGCGGAGTGAGACACGGGGCCGTTCGGGGCTGATCCTCAGCGGGTCAGTGGCCGGATTCCTTCGGCGCGCCGCCCGGAGACGAGCTGCCGTGGGTCGTACCGCTGCCGGAAGCGTCGACGTCGGACGCATCGGTGCCCGACGCGTCGCCGCCGGGTGTGATGCCGTCGGGAGAAGCGGGGCCGCCCGGGACCTTGGCCGGGTTCTCGCCGGCCGCGGCGGCGGCCTCGTCGTAGATGTCGGGCTCGAGGTAGATGACACGGGCGATCGGGACGGCCTCGCGGATCCGCTTCTCGGCGTCGTTGATCGCGTCCGCGACCTCCGCGGCGGACTCCTCCGCCCGTACCGCGATCTTGGCGGCCACCAGCAGCTCCTCCGGACCGAGGTGGAGGGTGCGCATGTGGATGATGCGCGTCACGGTGTCGCCGTCGACGACCGAGGCCCGGATCTTCTCGACGTCCTCGACGCCGGCCGCCTCGCCGAGCAGCAGCGACTTGGTCTCGGCGGCGAGAACGATCGCGATCACGATCAGGAGGATGCCGATGCACAGGGTGCCGATGCCGTCCCAGACGCCGTTCCCGGTGCCCAGCGCCAGGCCGACGCCTCCGAGGGCCAGGATCAGGCCGACGAGCGCGCCCAGGTCCTCGAGGAGGACGACCGGGAGTTCAGGTGCCTTGGCCCGACGGACGAACTGCGTCCAGGACAGCTTGCCCCGGGTCTGGTTGGACTCGGCGATGGCCGTACGGAAGGAGAAGCCCTCGGCGATGATCGCGAAGACCAGCACGCCGACCGGCCAGTACCAGGCCTCGATCTCGTGGGGGTGCTTGATCTTCTCGTAGCCCTCGTAGATGGCGAACATGCCACCGACGGAGAACAGCACGATGGAGACGAGGAAGGCGTAGATGTAGCGCTCGCGCCCGTATCCGAAGGGGTGCTGCGGGGTCGCCTCGCGCTGGGCCTTCTTGCCGCCGAGCAGCAGGAGACCCTGGTTGCCGGAGTCCGCCAGCGAGTGGACGCTCTCCGCCAGCATCGATGACGAGCCACTGAAGAGGAACGCCACGAATTTGGCCACTGCGATCGCGAGGTTGGCGGCGAGTGCCGCCACGATCGCCTTGGTTCCGCCTGACGCGCTCATGGGTGGGTGGTGTCCCTTCCTCGATGCTGCGGCACGGGCGCCGCGTTACGGCCGGACATTGTTGCAGCAGACGGTGGGGACCGTACGTCAGACCACCACGGTCGCGCGGAAGAGTGTTCCCGTACCGGCGGCTTCGACTGTTTCGTCCGCCGGGACGAACAGGGATTCGCCGGGCGCGAGGGCGATCTGTCCCGCTCGCGGGGCGCCTGCGGTGCAGAGCAGGATCTGCGGGGTGGCCGCCGTGAGGTCGACGGGGGCGCCGCCGGGCGGCAGGACGTAGCGCGACAGCCGGAACTCGTCGACCGGTGTCTCGTAGAGCTCTTCGCCGGTGGGCGCGGCCTCGGGACGCAGGACGGCGGGCTCGGTGGCTTCGAAGCGCACGATGCGCAGCAGTTCGGGTACGTCGATGTGCTTGGGGGTCAGACCGCAGCGCAGCACGTTGTCGGAGTTGGCCATGATCTCGACGCCCAGACCGTCGAGGTAGGCGTGCGGCACGCCGGCGCCCAGGAACATGGCCTCGCCGGGCTGGAGTTGCACGTGGTTCAGCAGCATGGCCGCGATGACGCCCGGGTCGCCGGGGTAGTGGTGGGCGATCTGGGCGTACGGGGCGTGCGCGCCGCCGAGGCGTTCGGCGGCCTCGGCAGCCTCGGCGACCGTGTGCGTCATCTCGTCGGGGTCCGAGGTGAGGATCGCCGTGAGGACCTCGCGCAGCGCCCTGTCCTCGGGGCTCGCCCGGAGGAGGTCCACGTACGGCTTGAGGGAGTCGACGCCGAGGGCCGCGATGAGGTCGGCTGCCTCCGCGGGCCTGCGGAACCCGCACAGTCCGTCGAAGGGCGTGAGCGCGCAGATGAGTTCGGGCTTGTGGTTCGCGTCCTTGTAGGTGCGGTGGGGTGCGTCGAGCGGGACGCCCCGGCGCTCCTCGTCGGCGTAGCCCCGCTGTGCCTGTCCGAGGTCGGGGTGGACCTGGAGCGACAGGGGTGCGCCGGCCGCGAGCAGCTTGAGCAGGAAGGGGAGGCGGGGTCCGAAGGTGCGGACCGTGGCGGAGCCGAGTTCGCGTTCGGGGTCGGCGTCGATGACGTCCGTGAGGGTCTGTTCACCGGTCGCGGGGCCAACTGAGCCGGTCGCGGGGCCCGCCGAGCCGGTCGCGGCGGGGCGGGTGAGGCGCGAGGGGGCGCCCGGGTGGGCTCCCATCCACATCTCGGCCTGCGGTTCGCCGGTCGGGGCTGTTCCGAGCAGTTCGGGTATCGCCGTGGTGGACCCCCAGGCGTAGGGGCGCACGGTGTTGGAGAGCCGGTCCATGGAGATGTGTCCTCGTGTGGTGCGCGGGGCTGGGTGCTCGGGGGGTTGCGGGCCGTCAGGCCCGGTTGTCGGAGGCCAGGGAGGCGTAGACGGCGGCGAAGTCGGTGACCGCGAGCAGTTCGGCGAGGGCTTCGAGCTCGCTGCCCTCCTCCGGTTCGAGTTCGCTGATGGCCGTGTCGTGGCTCAGGGCCAGTTCACGGGCGGCCGGGCCGGCGGTCAGGCCACCGGTCGGGCGGTCGCGGAGGAGGACGACACGGGCCCGCATGGCCTCGGGCTCGTCCACCCGGTCCCGGAAGAAGTCGTCGGGGTCGCCTCCCGCGGCGAACGCTCCGGCGAGCAGCCCGCCGTGCGAGGGCAGCGCCTCCGGCAGTTCGGCCACGAGGGCGGGACGCCCTGCGAGCTCGGCCAGGACGGCGGCGAACCGGCGCCCGACCGGGCCTGCGGAGTCCCCTTCCGTCCAGAGGAGGGGCAGGCTGTCGGCGAGTTCCGAGGCGAGGGTCTTCGCCGGGTTGCTGTAGGTGGCGATGGCCGGCCCGCAGCGCTCGGCGGTGCGGTCCAGGCGGTCGGCGACCTTCTGCAGCATGTCGGGGGACGCGTCGATCAGCCCGACCCGGTCCAGCAGGGCGAGCAGTGGCGTGAGCAGGGCCCAGAGGGTTCCGGGTCCGGCTGCGGAGGTCTCGGCGTCGTACTCGCCGTGCGGGGCGGCCGCCATGGGCACGACGAGTCCGTGGACCCCGTCGACGGCTTCGCGCAGGGGCGACCGGACGGGGGCGACGGCGACGACCGTGCAGCCACGGCGGTACGCCTGCTCGGCGAGGAGCGCGAGGCCGGGTTCCGATCCGTCGGCCGTGGCGATGAGCAGCAGGTCCACGGATCCGGCCCATCCGGGCAGGGTCCAGCGCAGTGCTCCGGCGGCCGCCGCGACCCCGGTGGGCCGGATCGCGGTGACGGGTGCGGAGGCTCCGGCGAGGGCACCGACCAGGTCGGCGACTCCGGCCGCGGCCGTGCCGGGGCCCGCGACGAGGACGGCGCGGGGCCGGCCCTCGGGGGCCAGCGCGCCGATTCCGGCCTCGGCGGCGTGCCGGGCGGCGGTGCGCACGCGGGCCCCGGCCTCGGCGGCACCGCGCAGCAGACCTCGGCGGTCCGCTCGGGCCAGGGCGTCCGGTGCGTCGAGCAACGACTCGTCGAGCATGGTGGTGGGCCTCCGATCGCCGTGCTGATCAGGGTGCGGGTCAGGCGGGGCGGCGGGCCTCGTCGACGAGGAGCACCGGGATGCCGTCCCGGACCGGGTAGGCGAGACCGCAGTCCGTGCCGGTGCAGACCAGCTCGGGGCTCTCGGCCGCGGACCGGTCGTCGAGCCCTGCGTGGCAGGCCGGGCAGGCGAGGATCTCCAGGAGGCCGGCTTCGAGCGGCATGGGGTGGGTCCCTTCAGGCATGCGGTGCGGTTCCGGTCAGGACCCGGTTCGGGTCCCCGGAGCTTGGGGCGTGGTCAGCCTACCGCCGGGCCGAGAGGGTCGCGGCCCGGCAGGCCCCGCCCGACGGGGCATGCGTCGGGTGGCATGCCCGCGACGGGCGGTACACGCATCGTGGGGCTCATGGACACCATGGGCGCACACGATGCCTGTGCCTGGGGTGCGTGTGCCCGGATGCCCGCCGGTAACGCGTGGAGCGGGGAACGAGGTCCCCGGTTTCCGCCGTGGAGGACGGGATCGGACCCTTCGCGCCCCCGCGGGCAACGTTCGCGCCCGCGCCGTGGACGGCGAAGGCGACGACGGGCCGGGACGCACCGGTCACCCACGCACCGGGTACCGGAGGGTCAGGCGCGGACGAGGGCGAGGACCTCGTCGCGGACCGCCGCCATCGTCTTCTCGTCCCGGGCCTCGACGTTCAGACGCAGCAGCGGCTCGGTGTTGGAGGCACGGAGGTTGAACCACCAGTCGGGGCCGGTCACCGTGAGTCCGTCGAGCTCGTCGAACCGCACGCCGTCGCGGCCCTCGTACGCGGCCCTGATCGCGGTGAGCCTGGCCGCCTGGTCGTCGACGGTGGAGTTGATCTCGCCGGATCCCGTGTACCGGTCGTACCGGTCGAGGAGTCCCGAGAGCGGGCCCTCCTGGCCACCGAGGGCGGCCAGGACGTGGAGGGCGGCGAGCATCCCCGTGTCGGCGTTCCAGAAGTCGCGGAAGTAGTAGTGGGCGGAGTGCTCGCCGCCGAAGATCGCTCCGTGCTCGGCCATCTCCGCCTTGATGAAGGAGTGGCCGACGCGGGTGCGGACGGGGGTTCCGCCGTTCTCGCGGACGACCTCGGGGACGGACCAGGACGTGATCAGGTTGTGGATGACGGTGCCCTCGCCGCCGTTGCGGGCCAGCTCCCGGGCGGCGACCAGGGCCGTGATCGCGGAGGGCGAGACGCCCTCGCCGCGCTCGTCGACGACGAAGCAGCGGTCCGCGTCGCCGTCGAAGGCGAGGCCGAGGTCGGCGCCCTCGGCGAGGACACGGGCCTGGAGGTCGACGATGTTCTTCGGGTCGAGGGGGTTGGCCTCGTGGTTCGGGAAGGTGCCGTCGAGCTCGAAGTACATGGGTACGAGGTCGAGGGGCAGCCCCGCGAAGACCGTGGGTACGGTGTGGCCGCCCATGCCGTTGCCCGCGTCCACGACGACCTTGAGCGGCCGGATCCCGTCGAGGCCGACGAGGCCCAGCAGGTGGGCGGCGTAGTCGGTGAGGGTGTCGCGTTCGGTGACCGTGCCGGGCGTGGTGGCGGCGGCAGCGGCGGGCAGGCCGTGCTCGGACCACTGTTCGACGAGCGTGCGGATCTCGGTGAGGCCGGTGTCCTGACCGACGGGTGCGGCCCCGGCGCGGCACAGCTTGATGCCGTTGTACCGCGCCGGGTTGTGCGAGGCCGTGAACATCGCTCCCGGCAGGTCCAGCGCCCCGGACGCGTAGTACAGCTGGTCCGTGGAGCAGAGCCCGATGAGGGTCACGTCCGCGCCGCGTGCCGTCGCGCCCCGGGCGAAGGCGGCGGACAGACCGGGTGAGGACGGCCGCATGTCGTGGCCGATCACGATGGCGTCGGCGGCGGTGACCTGGACGAAGGCGGCGCCGAACAGTTCGGCGAGCGGCTCGTCCCACTGGTCGGGCACTACTCCGCGCACGTCGTACGCCTTCACGAGCTGCGACAGGTCAGCAACCACGGCCGGTCCTCCTGGGATCTTTACGGACCGCCCAAACTACCCGGCGGCCCAAGGCCGCCGGTCAGGGGAGCATCCAGCCCAGCACCGCCGTGCTCTGGGCCGTCACGACCAGGCACATCACCAGCAGCAGGCCGAGGCTCCACGGCAGGACCTTGCGCAGCAGATCACCCTCGCGTCCGGCGAGACCGACGGCCGCGCAGGCGATCGTCAGGTTCTGCGGGGAGATCATCTTGCCCAGCACTCCCCCGGAGCTGTTGGCGGCGGCGAGGAGCTCCGGCGAGAGGCCGGACTCCCGTGCCGCGGAAACCTGGAGGGCTCCGAAGAGGGCGTTGGCCGAGGTGTCGGAGCCGGATACGGCGACTCCGAACCAGCCGAGCACCGGGGAGAGGAACGCGAGCCCGGCGCCGGCCGCCGCGACGGACTGGCCGATGGTGGCCGCCTGCCCGGAGAGGTTCATGACGTAGGCGAGGGCGAGCACGGACGTGACGGTGAGGATCGCGTACCGCAGTTCGTGCACGGTGGCCGCCCATTCCCGGGCCGCGGCCCCGGCCCGTACGCCGATCACGGCGGCGGTGACGAGGCCGGCAAGCAGGACGAGGGTGCCTCCGGTGCCGAGGAGCGGGAGGGTGAACACGTTGGCTCCGACCGGTTCCCCGTCGGGGCCCGCGACGTCGAGGAACGGCCAGTCGAAGACCTGGGTCGCCTCGGCCAGCAGCCGCTTCACGGGCGGGATCTGGGCGATCGAGAACACGACGACGATCAGGGCGTAGGGGGCGTAGGCGCGCAGCACCTCGCGGCGCGGGTCCTCCTGGTCGAGGTCATCGCTGCGTACGCCGGTGAGCACGGCCGCGCGTACGGGTTCGTCGGCGGGCCTGCGGGCGCCGGGAAGCGCGATCAGCGCACCCGCGCCGACGAGTGCGGCGGCGATGTCGGCGAGCTGGGCGGAGACGAAGTTGGACGCGGCGAACTGCGCGACAGCGAAGGCCACTCCGCAGACGAGCGCGGGCATCCACGTCTCCCGCAGCCCCCGCCTGCCGTCCACCAGGAAGACCAGGATCAGCGGGACGACGAGGGCGAGCAGCGGCGTCTGCCGGCCGACGACCGTGGCGACGTCGTCCAGCGGCAGACCGGTGACCTGAGCGAGCGTCACCACGGGTGTGCCCATGGCGCCGAAGGCGACGGGGGCGGTGTTGGCGACGAGGGAGACGACCGCGGCCTTCACCGGGTCGAAGCCGAGCGCGACGAGCATCACCGAGCAGATCGCGACGGGTGCGCCGAAGCCGGCCAGCGCCTCCAGCAGCGCGCCGAAGCAGAAGGCGATGACCAGCGCCTGGATGCGGGGGTCGCCGGAGACACGGCCGAACGAGCGCCGCAGGATGTCGAAGTGCTGGGTGCGGACGGTCATCCGGTACACCCAGAGGGCGTTGACCACGATCCACATGATGGGGAAGAGCCCGAAGAGGACGCCCTGCGCACCCGCGGACAAGGTCTGACCGAGGGGCATGCCGAAGGCCGGCCAGGCGACGAGCACGGCGACGGCGAGCCCGATGAGTCCGGCGCGGTGGGCCTTCATCCGGACGACGCCGAGCAGGACGAGAACGGTCACCAGCGGCAAGGAAGCGACAAGAGCGGACAGGGCGAGCGAATCGGCTACGGGTTCGAGTTGCTGGACAAACACACAGACCTCCCCGGATTCCGTGATGCGGAAGCGATCTCTCACGGGTGGGGGCATGGTCGTGTCCGCGACAAGCCGACGTCAATGCTCCGCACCGGAAAACTTCCCGCCGCCCGGCCCGGGACGGGTGTGACAGGCGGGACGGGCGGTGCGAGCGGAAGGAGTTCAGGACTCCGGGGAGCGCAGCACCCGGAGATGTCCGCGACGGGCGACCTCGACCGGGTCCGCCGCTCGCGGTCCCCGGCCGCCCTGCTGCCGGTCCTGGGGACGGGCCGCCTCACGCACGGCGTTGGCCAGGGCTTCGAGATCGTCGTTGCTGGGGCGCGTGGGGGCCGACGGGTCGGCGAGCCGGACTACCTCCCAGCCGCGTGGCGCGGTGAGCCGCTCGCCGTGCTCGGCGCAGAGGTCGTAGCAGTGGGGCTCGGCATAGGTGGCGAGCGGGCCGAGGACCGCGGTCGAGTCGGCATAGACGTACGTCAGTGTCGCGACGGCGGGACGGCCGCACGCGGTTCGCGAACAGCGACGTACAGGGCTCACGATGTTGGACGGTACCGCACTCTTGAGCGGGCTGCGACGACCCTCCCCCGGCTCACCCCCTCGTGTCGCCCCTCGGACCGGCTCCCGCACACCTCCCGCGCAACCGTTCCGACCTGCGCGGAAGGCGTTGAGCGCGGGCGCGTACGGGGGTGCGCGGGCGGGGTGGTGGTCATCGGGAAGAACATGAGCGGTCGTTCCGCGCCAAGCCGGCGATCGGAGCAGGGCCCGAAACAGCACTCGGTTCCGGCCCGAACGCTCATACCGGATCATCCGGCGGGCCGGACCGGAAGCCGTGATCGTCCCCGCCCGAGGAGGGTTACGCTGCGTCGGTGATGGACAGTTCCGTACCGCCCCTCCCGCCCGAGCCGCGGCCCCGCCGCCGCGACCGCCACGGCCGCGGCATGCGTGGACCTGTCGCACCGCCGCAGGTGCCGCTGTCCGTGAGCAGGGCCGAGAGCTTCCGCGATCTGGTGCAGGACTCCGTGGAGCGGCTGGAGCGGCGCTGGCCGCAGCTGACCGATGTCGACTTCCTGGTCCTCGACGTGCCCGGCTCGCTGGAGGACACCGTGCCCCTGGGGCGCGCCCTGTCCGCCGTGAAGGGGCAGCCCGCGCAGATCGTCGTCTACCGGCGGCCCGTCGAGATCCGCACCAAGAGCCGCGACGAGCGCGCCCTGCTGGTGCACGAGGTCGTGGTGGAGCAGGTCGCGGAGCTGCTCGGCCTCTCCCCGGAGTCGGTCGACCCGCGCTACGGGCAGGACTGAGCCGCCCGTAGCGCGCGCCCTCAGTCGTCCAGGACCGTCAGGTCCTGCTCCGCCGCGGGCACTTCGACCGTGCCCCCGTCGTCCGGCAGCGTCTGCACGGTGAACATGTCGATCCCGCTCTCCTTCAGCGTGAGCGTGCGGGCCGCGTGCACCGGTCCGCCCGACTCCGACTCCACCGTCAGGGCGTAGCCGCCCTTCAGGCCGGCCGGGATCTCGGGGGTGACCTCGAGCGTCGTACCGCTCTTGACCGTGTACGTCTTGACGGACGCCGAGCCGCCCTCGCTGCCCTCCGACGTCGTGACCTTGACCTTGGCCGTCTCTCCCGGGGCGGTCAGGGAGAGCACCGAGCCCTTGGCCCGGTTGTCGGCGACGGTCGCGCGCTCGCCCACGGGGCCGGTCGCGGGAATGAACGCCACTTCCTGCTTGGCGCCGGTACCGCGCACCACACGCAGCGCGGCGACCACCGGGGTCCGGCTGCCGTCGGCGGGGGACAGCCGGAGTGAGCCGGGTTCGCCCCGTGTGACGTCCTTGAGGTCGATGCTCGCGGTCATACGGGACTTGATGTGCAGGGTGGAGTTCCCGGCCGGGGAGAACGTCGCGTTCTTGCCCATGAGCTGCACCTTCACATCGGCGTCGTCCTCTCCGGGCGCGAAGGCCACCAGGCGTACGGAGGTCGCGTCGGCCGGGATGCCGGGCAGGATCTGGGTGCTCGCCGGGTCGGCGGAGGCAGCCAGCCAGTCGCTGCCCACCTCGTCCTCGGCGGCGCTCACCACCGCGCCGACTCGCCCCGTCCGGGTGGTGACATGGACGGTGACGTTCTCGGCGGCCTCGCTGGTCAGGGTCGAGATCAGCATGGGGACGCTCGACCTCGCCGGGACCGTGATGCCCTCCCCGACATCGGACTTGAGGGCGCCCTCGGCGCCGTAGAGCTCGATGTCGGCGACGGCGGCGGTGTCGTCGGGGTTGGTCAGGTGGACGTAGTCCTGGCGGGACGCCCCGGTGCTCGCGCCGGGGAACCAGAAGTCCGTGTCCGGGGCGGTGCAGCTGGCGCCGAGAAGGCCGCGGGCACCGCCGGCGGCGGCGACGGTGGTCTGCTGTGCGGCCCAGCCGGGGGCGAAGCTGCCGGTGGCGGTGCCGACCAGGGCGGGGGCGTCGGACTTGGAGGTCTCGGCGGTGGCGGGCTTCCCCAGGCCCTTGAGGGAGATGACGGGCTTGGAGTCCGCCGCCTTGTCCTCGTCCCCCTTGTCGCCCTTGGCGTCCTCGTCCTTCTTGTCGTCCTTCTTGGCCTCGTCGTCCTTGTCCGCGGGCGTGTCCTCGTCCGCGGGGAGGGGCTCCGCCGGCGTCAGCTCGGCCGCGCCGGCCTCACCGCCGCCCTCCCCCGCCGGGGTGAAGGACGTGTAGGTCGTGTCCGCCAGATCGGACGTGCTCGGCGCGGGGCAGAGCAGGCTGGAGCGCTCGACGGGAAGCCGGGCAGCCGCCTTCGCCTCCGTAACGCCCTCGTCGCCCGGCGCGGTGAGCGCGGCGAAACCGGTGACGGCGGCGAGGGCGACGACGCCCGCGACGAGGGACAGGGGGGTGGACTTCACTCGGTCTCGCCTCGCGATGCGTTGCCGTTGCCGTTGCCGTGCGGCCACGGGCCCTGGCCCGGGGTCGTGTTCTCGTCGTGCCCGTCATGCCCGTCATAGGGGGCGGCTTCGCCCGTCCCGGTGGCGTAGGGCTGCTGCTGGGCGTAGCCGTACGGGTCGTAGGCGCCCTGCTGCTGGTACGGGTCCTGCTGGTAGGGATCGGGCTGGTAGTACTGGCCGGCGTCCTGCCCGCCCTGGTACCGGCCGGTCTCCTGCCCGCCCTGGTACTGGCTGTAGTCGGCGCCCTGGTACTGCTGGGCGTCCCACTCGCCGTAGTTCTGCTGCGGCACCGCGGCGTAGGTTCCCGTCCCGTCCTGGTCGCCCGGGACGGCCGCGTAGGTGGCGGTCCCGTCCTGGTCGCCCTGGACCGCGTACGGATCGGAGCCGTCCTGGCCCCCCGGGACCGCCGCGTACGGGTCGGTGCTCTGCTGGGCCGGGATGTACTCCCCCGGCGCCTGCTCGGTGGTGCCACCGGTCTCGTCGCCGTGTCCCGGCACCGTGCCGTCGCCGGTGTACGCCGCCCCTGCCGGATCGTCGCCCACCGCGGCCGCTTCGGCCTGGGCGGCCGCGCGCAGCCTGCGTGCCCGGCGTCCCTCACCGGCGACCGGTTCGGCCGCAACGGCCTCGGTCTCCTCGGGGAGGTCGTCGTCGATCTCCCGGCGGCGGCCCGGCAGTGCCAGGACCACCAGGACCACGCCGAGCGCCACCTGCGCCCAGACCCAGGCGGTGTGTGTGAGGGGTGCGTCGTACGTCAGGTCCAGGGTGCCGCCCTCGGTGGGGAGCTCGAAGCCCTGCGCCCAGCCGTCCACCGTCTTCGGGGTCAGCGCACGGCCGTTGAGCGTGGCCTGCCAGCCCGGGTCGGCCACGTCGGCGACACGGAGGATCCGGCCGGTGTCACCCTCGGGAATCCTGGTGTGCGCCTCGACCGGCAGCGAACCGACGGGCACCGGCTCGGCGCCCTTGCCGGAGGGGACGATCGCGAGCCGGGAGACCTGCCGGTCCACCCGCCACAGGGCGCTCCCGTCCAGCTGGCTGAGCCTGCTCAGGCCCGGGGTCGAGTCCAGCACCCGGCTCATCTGCCGGGGCGCCCCGTCCCGTACGAGGACGTAGCGGATCGCGAAGCCGCTGAGCTGGCTTCCCTGGTCGGCGCCGGAGCCCGCGACCAGGTTGGCGACGACCTTGTCGAGGTGGCTGTTGCTGCCGCCGGCCTCGGTCAGCTCGGCGTCGCCCAGACGGGCGCCGGAGCCGCGGACCAGGGTGTAGGAGACGGCGTCCGGTGACGTGCCCCCGAGCACGAGGGTGCGGGCCTGGTCGCGGGTGCTGCTCTCCTCCGCGACGAACGCGGGCACCTGCACGGGGTCGCGGCGCTCGATCGGGCCGGCCGCGCCGCCGATCATCCAGCCGGCCGCGGCCAGGGCCGGGGCGAGCCCGGCGGCCAGGGCGATCAGCGCGGCGACCGGCTGACGCCAGCCGAAGCTCAGGGCTGCGACCCGGACCCGGGCGCCGTCGGCGCCGAGCAGCGCCGCGGTCAGCAGCGCGATGCCGTAGACCAGGGTGGCGGGTCCCGCCCAGGTGGAGCCGTTGGCGACCGCCGCGAAGAGCAGGGAGACCAGCACCACGACCCACGCGGTACGGATCGCGAACTGCCGTTCCCCGCGCAGCAGCGCGGCCAGCGCCGCCAGCACGATGCCCAGCAGCAGGACACCGCCCGCGGCCTTGGGGCCGCCGGGGCTGATGCCGAGCAGGTCGAGGGCCGAGGCGGTGCCCGCACCCATGTCGAGCCCCGCCTCCTTCAGGAAGCCGGACGGGCTCGACAGCAGGGACAGCGACCAGGGCGCGAGGACCAGGATCGGGGTCCCGGCGGTGGCCAGGAAACGCAGTCCGTACGCGGTGATGTCGCCCCGGCGGAGCACGAGCACCCCGAGGCCGAGGACCACCGCGAGCGGCCAGACGATCGGGGTGAAGGCCGTCGTGAGGGTGAGCAGCAGGGTGTACGCCCAGGTGGCGCGCCAGCTGCCGCGTGCGGTGGAGTCGTCCCCCCGCAGCCCGTGCGCGGCGACGGCGGCGCGGGCGACCAGCGGGAGCAGGACGGCCAGGACGGCCGTGCCGAGACGGCCGGTGGCGAGCGCTCCGGTGGCGGCGGGCAGGAAGGCGTACGCGACGCTCGCCCAGGCCCGCAGCAGCCGGGACTCGATCAGCGGCCGGGAGGCGAAGTACGCGGTGAGTCCGGCGAGCGGGACCGAGCAGACCAGCAGGAGGGTGAGCGCGAAGCCCGTGGAGCCGAGGAACAGTGCCGACAGGGCGGCGAGCACACCGAGGTAGGGGGGCGCGGTCTGGGTTCCGCCGGTACCGACGGTGTGCCAGGCGTCCGCGTAACGCCCCCAGAGGTCGGAGACGTCGGCGGGGGCGGGCAGCAGCGCGCCGCCCGCGAGGGCGCCGCTGCCGAGGAGACCCCGGCAGGCGACCAGCGAGACGAGGAGGAGGAGAGCGAAGAGCACGGGGCCGGGCTTGCGGCCGACCTTCTTGAGCCGTGCGAACTGTTCGACCTCCAGGAAGTCCGCGTCGTCACCGCCGGGCCCGGACTCGACGGCCCCGTGCCGTGAGCCGCCGGAGTCGGAGTCGGTGCGGTTGCCGAAGTTTCCGGCGACCTGCTCGACGGTGGCACGGACCGTGGCTCCGGGCGGTGGGAAGAGCGACCTCAGCTCGGACGCGTCCACCGCCCCTCTGCCGCGCGCGCGCCGGGCGGCGAGGATCCGTCCGGGGCGCAGCAGGGTGCCGAAGAGCCCGGCGACCTCGTCGAGCGCCTGGCCGGGCACCTTCCCGACGAGGTAGGCGAGGGTCCGGAGCAGGGTGCCGACGAGGAGGCGCAGCAGGGCCCACGGCAGCTGCTTGCCGCGGGCGTTGACGAGCATCGTGTAGACGGCGCCGGCCTTGTCGACACGGTGCGGGCTGGCGACCGAGCGTCCGGCGCAGTCGATGGGGCGGCGTTCCCTGGCGGAGGCCTCGGCGTGCCGGAGCACGGCGTCGGGGGCGACGAGCACCCGGTGGCCGGCCATGTGGGCACGCCAGCACAGGTCCACGTCGTCACGCATCAGCGGGAGCCTGCGGTCGAAGCCGCCGAGCTCCTCCCAGACGTCGCGGCGGACCAGCATGCCCGCGGACGAGACGGAGAGGACGGTGCGTACCTGGTCGTGCTGGCCCTGGTCCTGCTCGCGGCGGTCCAGCCCGGTCCAGCGGCGTCCGCTGTTGGCGATCGAGACGCCGACCTCGAGGAGCTGCTTGCGGTCGTACCAGCCGCGCAGCTTGGGGCCGACGATCGCGGCGTGCTTGTCGTTGTCGACGACGCGGAGCATCTCGGCGAGCGCGTCCGGCTCGGGGGCACTGTCGTCGTGCAGCAGCCAGAGCCACTGCACGGGTTCGCCGTGCGGGAGTTCCGGCAGGTCGTACGCGTCGTCGCGCCAGGTGCGGGTGACCGGGTCCCAGCCGCTGGGACGCTTCAGGTACGGCAGGTCGTCGGGGGTGAGGACGCCGGCCGTGCGGGTCGCCTCGTCGACGGCGGTGCCGAAGCTCGTACGCCGTGCCAGGTGGAGGACGCGCTCACCGCCGAGCGCCTCGGTGACCAGGCGGGCGGAGTCGTCGGCGCTGCCGGTGTCGGCGGCGACGACGTTCTGTACGGGGCGCTCCTGCCCGAGCAGTCCGCCGAGCACGTGGGGCAGCCAACGTGCGCCGTCGTGGGAGACGAGCACGGCGGTGACGACGTGCCGGGGGAACTCGGGGGCGGCGGCGGCCTCGTTCGGCGCCGCCGTGTGGCTGTGCACGGACATCGGGGTTCGGGCCCTCCGGCCGGATCCGGAGGGGGCTCCCCCGGGGGCTGCATCGGTGTACACGCGCGCCGCGGCGGGGCGTTGGCGCGTCTCTCGGACGGGGCCCCACACTAACGGTACGGATGTCCGCCCCGCGCCGATCGGTTGACCGGCGAGAACCGGGGGCCGCCGGAGATGCCGGAGATGGCCGGACATGCCGATGGCCCGGGGGTCACGCCCTGCGTACAGGGTGCGGCCCCCAGGCCACCGGAGTCACGGCGTGGTGGAGCGGCGTCAGATGGCCGCCTTCTTCAGACGTCGTCGCTCCCTCTCGGAGAGACCGCCCCAGATCCCGAAGCGTTCGTCGTTGTTGAGGGCGTACTCGAGGCATTCCGAGCGGACTTCGCAGGCGAGGCAGACCTTCTTGGCCTCCCGGGTGGAGCCGCCCTTCTCAGGGAAGAAGGACTCGGGATCGGTCTGGGCGCACAGCGCGCGCTCCTGCCAGCCGAGCTCCTCGTCCGCGTCGTCGACCAGCAGTTGCTGGAACAGCTCGGTCATGTGCGCCCCTCGTCTGTCTCTTGCGTCCCCGTGATGCGGCCGATGTCGATGCGGCCGAACAACACGAGTGAAATTACAAGTGTGTAGCTTCGGGCCAGTCAAGCGAAGATCTGCTATTGGCCTCGGTATTCACTCTGTGGAACCAAGCGTATGCAGAAAGTGTCCAAATCACCAAAAATCTGACATATGACACGAGTGTCGGCCTCGGCCACCTCTCATCGGGTGAGACGAACAGGACCGCCTCGATGTCTCGATCTGATCACCGAAGCGACCAGGATCACAGCAAGATCACAAGCCCTGAACCGCGTTTGGACACACGGCTGATGCGCCACCTTGCCGCTCCGGCGGCAGGTAAAACCTTTCTTCACCCCTTCAACCGGATGGAGTGAAACATTGCCGCCAAATCGGGCATTGAGTTGACAGAAAGCGCATCGTGCCGGTCTCCTTGGCTTCATGCCAGCGACCGCAGCGATGTACACGACCCACACCCGTGGGTTCCGTACCGCTGTCCAGGCCCGCTGTTGCTGTTCCAGCTGTCACAGCTGTTGAAGCCGTAGCGCTCCAGCTCTGATCCAGCCTTCTCCACCGCATTCCGGTCTTCGCGACACCCCCACGTACGCGCATCCACATGCCGAGGAACCACCGCACCCATGAACAGCGACAGCGACCTCTCCATCGCCGGCGACATCCTCGAGGTCCAGCACCTTCTCCAGCCGGCCCGTCCTCACCCCTCCACCGTGTCCGAGTTCGTCGGGCTCGCCCTCTCCATCGCCGCGGACCGCGACCGGTGGGCCCCGCTCGTCCGGTACGACACCACCACCCGCTGGTACCACCGGCTCCGGTCGGTTCCCCAGGCCCTCGGCTCCACCCGGGCGGAGGAGATCCCCATCGGCTACGAGGTCTGGCTGCTGAGCTGGGTCCCCGGCCAGGGCAGCGGACGCCATGACCACGGCCTCTCCTCCGGCGTACTCACGGTGCTGGAAGGCGAGTTGACCGAGCACACGGCACGCGGTGCGCAGCCTCTTGGCTCCGGCTCCCAGCGCGTCTTCGCGCCCGGCTACGTCCACGAGGTCGTCAACGACTCCCTGGAACCCGCCGTCAGCCTGCACATCTACTTCCCCGGCCTGACCGACATGCCGATGCACTCGGCACAGTGCGCTCCCGCCGCCCAGGACGTAGTACCGGCCTGACCACCCGGCGAAGGGCACTCGCAGCACGAAGGCCCGTCGCCCGCGACCACCCCCACAACGATCAGGCTCCGCCTGACAGACTGTGGGGCATGCGCATTGTGGTTCTGGCCGGCGGTATCGGTGGTGCTCGTTTCCTGCGTGGCCTCAAACAGGCCGCGCCCGACGCGGACATCACGGTGATCGGCAACACCGGCGACGACATCCATCTGTTCGGGCTGAAGGTCTGCCCCGACCTCGACACCGTGATGTACACCCTCGGTGGCGGCATCAACGAGGAGCAGGGCTGGGGGCGCGCCGACGAGACCTTCCAGGTCAAGGAGGAGCTCGCGGCGTACGGCGTGGGGCCCGAGTGGTTCGGCCTCGGCGACCGTGACTTCGCCACCCACATCGTCCGTACGCAGATGCTCGGCGCCGGCTATCCGCTCAGCGCGGTCACCGAGGCCCTCTGCGCACGCTGGAAGCCGGGGGTCCGGCTGATCCCGATGTCCGACGACCGCGTCGAGACGCATGTGGCGGTGGAAGCGGACGGCGAGAGCAAGGCGGTCCACTTCCAGGAGTACTGGGTGAAGCTGCGGGCCTCCGTACCGGCGCAGGCGATCGTGCCGGTCGGCGCGGAGCAGGCCAAGCCCGCCCCCGGTGTGCTGGAGGCCGTCGCCGAGGCCGACGTCATCGTCTTCCCGCCGTCCAACCCCGTCGTCTCCGTGGGCACCATCCTCGCCGTGCCCGGCATCCGTGAGGCCATCGCCGAGGCAGGGGTCCCCGTCGTCGGGCTGTCCCCCATCGTCGGCGACGCCCCTGTGCGGGGCATGGCCGACAAGGTGCTCGCCGCGGTGGGCGTCGAGGCCACCGCCGCGGCCGTCGCCCAGCACTACGGTTCCGGGCTGCTCGACGGCTGGCTCGTCGACACCGTGGACGCCGGAGCGGTCGACGAGGTCGAGGCGGCGGGCATCCGCTGCCGCGCCGTCCCGCTGATGATGACCGACGTGGACGCCACTGCGGAGATGGCCCGCCAGGCCCTGGCGCTGGCCGAGGAGGTACGGGCATGAGCGGTGGGCCCGCGGACGGGGCGCCCTCGTACCGGGTGTGGGCGCTGCCCGGGATCCCCGAGGTGCAGCAGGGCGACGACCTCGCGAAGCTGATCGCCGCGACGGAACCGGGCCTGGTGGACGGCGACGTCCTGCTGGTCACGTCGAAGATCGTCTCCAAGGCGGAGGGCCGGATCGTCGAGGCGACGGACCGGGAGGCGGCGATCGACGCCGAGACCGTCCGGGTCGTCGCACGGCGCGGGACGCTCCGGATCGTGGAGAACAGGCAGGGACTCGTCATGGCCGCCGCCGGCGTCGACGCGTCGAACACTCCGGCGGGGACGGTGCTTCTGCTGCCCGAGGACCCGGACGCCTCGGCCCGCGCCGTCCGGGACGGTCTGCGGGACGCGCTCGGGGTCGAGGTCGGCGTCGTCGTCACGGACACCTTCGGGCGTCCCTGGCGCAACGGTCTGACGGACGTGGCGATCGGCGCCGCCGGGGTCAAGGTGCTGGACGACCTCCGGGGCGGCACCGACGGGTACGGCAATCCGCTGAGCGCCACCGTCGTGGCCACGGCCGACGAGCTGGCCGCCGCCGGTGACCTGGTGAAGGGCAAGGCGTCCGGGCTGCCGGTCGCGGTGGTACGCGGTCTTCCCCATGTGGTGGCGGACGCCGACGCGTCCGGGGACGACGGGGCCCGGGCGATGGTGCGGGTCGCGGCCGACGACATGTTCCGGCTGGGTACGTCCGAGGCCGTGCGGGAAGCCCTGAGTCTCCGCCGCACCGTGCGGGAGTTCACCGACGAACCGGTCGACCCCGGCGCCGTACGCCGTGCGGTGGCCGCGGCGGTCACGGCCCCCGCGCCCCACCACACGACCCCCTGGCGGTTCGTGCTGCTGGAGTCGCAGGGCGCGCGGACCCGGCTGCTGGACGCCATGCGCGACGCGTGGATCGCGGATCTGCGGCGGGACGGCCGCAGCGAGGAGTCCGTCGCGAAGCGGGTGCGTCGCGGCGACGTGCTGCGCAACGCCCCGTATCTGGCGGTGCCGTGCCTCGTGACCGACGGCGCGCACACCTACGGGGACGAGCGCCGGGACACCGCGGAGCGCGAGATGTTCGTGGTCGCGGCCGGCGCCGGCGTGCAGAACTTCCTGGTGGCGCTGGCGGGTGAGCGACTCGGCTCGGCGTGGGTGTCGTCGACGATGTTCTGCCGGTCCGTGGTCCGCGAGGTCCTGGACCTCCCGGACACCTGGGACCCGCTGGGCGCGGTGGCGGTGGGGCATCCGAAGGGGGCGGCTCCGCCACGGGCCGCACGCGACGCCGAGGCGTTCCTCACTGTGCGCTGAGAACGGGCCGGCCCGGTGGCGTGGGCCTAGAGCCGGGCGATGTCGCGCGGCGTCATCTTGGGGGCACGGCGGGCCGGGGTGTGGCCCGAGAGCATGATCAGGCGGGTCGCGCGGTGCCGCTGGCCCTCGTACGGGGCGAGGAGCTCCAGCATCTCCTCGTCGTCGGCGTTCCGGTTGCCCGCGAGCGCGTGGCCGACGATCCCCGGCAGGTGGAGGTCCCCGACCGTGACCGCGTCGGCCGCGCCGTTCGAACGCTGGAGGGTCTCCGCCGCCGTCCAGGGGCCGATGCCCGGAATCAGCTGGAGCCTGGCCATCGCCTCGGGAAGGTCCATCGCGGCGGCCTCCTCCATGCGCCGGGCCACCCGGACCGCGCGGAGGATCGTCGCGGAGCGCTTGGAGTCCACACCCGCGCGGTGCCACTCCCAGGACGGGACGAGCGACCAGGTCCTGGCATCGGGCATCACGTAGAGGCCGTGCGTGCCGAACGTCACGCCGACGGGGCCCGGGGCGGGCGTCCCGTAGGTGCGGACCAGCAGGCGCCAGGCGCGGTACGCCTCGTCGGTGGTGACCTTCTGTTCCAGGATCGACGGGATCAGGGACTCCATGACGAGCCCGGTGCGCAGCAGGCGCAGGCCGGGCCGCCGGTGCTGGGTCAGGGCGAGCAGCCGGTGCCGCGGACGGAAGTCGTCCGGGGTGTCGCCCGCGCCCAGCAGCGCCGGGAGACCGTCCAGCAGCCACTGTGCGCCGGGGCCCCACGCCGTGGCCGAGACCGTGCCGTCGTGGGCCGCCGAGACGCGCAGGGTGCCGGGACCGGCCGGTGTGCGGGTCGCCCGCCAGAAGGTCCCGTCGGGCAGTGCGCGAAAGGCGGGGTCCGCCGGGCCGCGCCGCAGCGGGCTGAGGACCAGCCGCAGGTCGAGCGGCCCCGGCGGGGTCCAGGTCCGTGACGTGGCGGACGCCGCACCGGCACCGGACCCGGGCTCCTGTCGGGGCACGGCGGTGTTGCGGGGTACGAAGCGTCCTGCCACGGGTCGGTTCCTCGGTCGTCGGGGGGTGCCTATCGAGGGTAAGGCCGACGGGGCCCGGACACCGTCCGGCGGGAGTCCCGCACCGGACGAGGACGCCCGTCCACCGTCCGGTGGGGCACCCGCACCGGTGGAGGACGTCCGTTCACTGGTCGGACGAGAAGCGGACCGAGGCGTCGGGCAGGACCGCGCCGCACCAGATCCGGATTCCGTCGCGCAGTTCGTTGTCGGCGCCGACGTGGGCGCCGTCGCCGATCACCGCGCCGGTGAGGACCGAACGGCTGCCGATCCGGGCACCCGCGCCGATCAGCGAGTCCGTGACCACCGCGCCGGGTTCGACGACGGCGCCGTCCAGCACGGTGGAGCCCGTGATCCTGGCGCCCTCGCCGATCACCGCGCCCTCGCCGACGACCGTGCCGCCGGAGAGCTTGGCGTCGGCGGCGACGGACGCGGTGGGCAGGACGAGCCGGTCGCCGCAGCGCCCGGGGACGGCGGGGGACGGGGCGCGGCCGAGGACCAGGTCCGCCGAGCCGCGGACGAAGGCCTGCGGGGTGCCGAGGTCGAGCCAGTAGGTGGAGTCCACCATGCCCTGGAGATGGGCGCCGGAGGCCAGCAGCCCGGGGAAGGTCTCCCGCTCCACGGAGACCGGCCGCCCGGCCGGAATCGTGTCGACGACCGACCGGCGGAAGACGTACGCCCCCGCGTTGATCTGGTCGGTGACTATCTCCTCGGGTGTCTGCGGCTTCTCCAGGAAGGCCGTCACCCTGCCCGTGTCGTCGGTCGGCACGAGGCCGAAGGCGCGCGGGTCCTCCACCCTGGTGAGGTGGAGGGAGACGTCCGCCCCGGAGGTGGCGTGCGCGGCGACGAGGGCCCGGATGTCGAGACCGGTGAGGATGTCACCGTTGAACACGATGACGGGTTCGTCCGGGCCCGAGGTCAGCCGCGACGCCACGTTCCGGATGGCACCGCCGGTACCGAGGGGTTCGTCCTCGGTGACGTACTCGATGGAGAGGCCGAGCGACGAGCCGTCACCGAAGTACGGCTCGAACACCTCCGCGAGGTAGGACGTCGCGAGCACGATGTGCTCCACCCCGGCGGCCCTGGCACGCGCCAGTTGGTGCGTGAGGAACGGCACCCCGGCGGCCGGGACCATCGGCTTCGGGGTGTGCACCGTGAGCGGACGCAGCCGGGTGCCCTTGCCACCGACCAGGAGGATCGCTTCTCTTGCCTCTGTCACAGCACCGTCTCTGCTTCCTGCTGGGGCCGGGCCTCGTTTCGGCTGGCCAGTGTATGCAGACCGTGAGGAGGCCTCCCGGTCAGCGGCCCTGCAGCTTCGCCGAACTGGTCCGGGCCGTGCCGAGCTTCTTGTAGAGACGGATTCCTGGGCATTCGGTTGCGAAACCGTCGCGGTGCCCGGAGATGACGTTGAGTTTGGCCTTCGCACCCTTCTTGTACTTGCCGCTGCCACCGGAGACAAGCGTGACCTTGCCCTTGGGGTTGCGGCCGAACAGACCGAGCTTCCATGCCGTGAGCTTGGCGATGGCGGTGACGGCGGCGGCGGGCGGGTTCTTCGAGCTGTACGTCCCGAGTACGGCGATGCCCATGCTGTTGGTGTTGAACCCGAGGGTGTGGGCCCCGAGAACGGCCTTCGTCACGCCTCCGGCGCGGCCTTCGTAGATGTTCCCGCACTTGTCGACGGCGAAGTTGTAGCCGAAGTCCCGCCAGCCGCTGCTCTTGACGTGGTAGCGGTAGATACTGCGCAGGACGGAGGGCGCCTGGGCGCAGGTGTAGTTGTTGCCGGTGGCGCTGTGGTGGATGAAGGCGGCCTTGACGGTCGAGGTGTAGGCGAAGGCGCGTTCGCGCAGGCTCTCGTCGGCGCCCCAGCCCTTGCGGGTGACGATGCGGGGCCGCGGCCCCACGAACGGCTTGGCGCCCGCCGCGACGACCGCCTGCTCCTCCGACTCGGCCTTGCTCAGGGCGGGGATCTCGGCGGCGCCCAGCGGAGCGAGGTCCGCGTTGACCGCGGAGCTCTCGGCGGCGGCCATGGTGAGGCCCGCGAAGTCCGGGAGCGCGCCCGGCTGCGCCACCGCCGTGGCGGGCGTCGCGACCCCGGCCGACGGAGTGACGGCGGACGGGGTGCCCGTGGTGGGGGTGGCTTCGGCGCGCGGCTGTTCCGGGTCGTCGCCCGGGTCGACGAGTTCCACCTGGAGGCCGGCGGGGAGCGGAGCGGTGTCCGCGGAGCCGCTCCGCGGTCCGGCGTTCTCGGAACGGACGCGCACCTCGACGCCGTCCGAGTCGCCGACCCAGAGCGGGGCCGTGGAACCGCGCACCGTGCCCGACTCGCGCTCGGGGCTGCCCGCGTCGGCGGCGTGGTCGGTGTTGTGCGTCTCCAGCGACTGCCAGCCGGACCAGCGGGTCGTGCCGGTCGCACGGGTACGGACCTGGACGGTGCCGTGGAGCTCGGCGTCGGCGTCGTCCCAGACCACACCGACCAGGGAGAAGCGGTGGGAGTCGCGGCGCAGGAGGCCCCGGGCGGCGTCGGGGTGCAGGGACTCGGTGGGTTCACCGGTGGCCCGCGGGAGTGCTCCGGTGAGCGGCCGCAAGGGCAGTGACTGGGTCGAACCCGCGGGTTCGCCGGGGGATGCCGCGGGCGCCTGTGCGACCGGGGCCCGGGCGGGGGCGGGGGCGGCGGGAGCGGGCGCGGCGAGCGGAAGGGTGAGTGCCGTCGCGCAGGTTACGCCGATCGAGGTTGCAAGAAGTGCACGCATACAGGAAATAGTTGGCAGAGTCCGGCATGTCCGGCTACTGGAGTAAAGCCGCCACCAGTTGACGCACCGTCTGCCGACCGGTGTACGGGGCACCCGTCGGGCCCCGCCGGTCCGCCGCCCGCCGCGTACCCTTGCGCGGATGAACGCCAGTGATCGCACCCCCGCCGACCTGCTGCGATCCGCGCTCGCCGCGGACCCCGCCCGACCTCTGGTCACTTTCTACGACGACGCAACCGGAGAGCGCGTCGAACTGTCGGTGGCCACCTTCGCCAATTGGGTGGCCAAGACCGCCAATCTGCTCCAGGGCGACCTGGCCGCCGAGCCGGGTGACCGGCTCGCCCTGCTGCTCCCCGCCCACTGGCAGTCGGCGGTCTGGCTGCTGGCCTGCTCGTCCGTGGGTGTCGTCGCCGAGGTGCAGGGCGACCCGGCCGGCGCCGATCTGGTCGTCAGCGGACCGGACACGCTCGACCGGGCCCGTGCCTGCCGGGGCGAGCGGATCGCCCTGGCCCTGCGCCCGCTGGGCGGCCGTTTCCCGCAGTCGCCCGAGGGTTTCGCGGACTACGCGGTGGAGGTCCCCGGCCAGGGTGACCGCTTCGCCCCGTACGCCCCGGTGGACCCGGCGGCCCCCGCCCTGACCGTGGGCACAGTGAGCATGACGGCGGAGCAGCTGGTCGCGCGGTCCCGTGAGGACGCGGCGGAGCTGGGACTCGGCCCGGGGTCCCGGCTGCTGACAGGGCGTACGTACGACACCTGGGAGGGGCTGTCCGCGGGCCTCTTCGCGCCGCTGGCGGCCGGTGGCTCGGTGGTGCTCTGCCGTCACCTGGACCGGCTGGACGCGGACGGGCTGGCCAAGCGCGTCGAAAGCGAGCGGATCACCGGCACCGCGGTATGACAAGCGCCCCTGGGGCCACTCGTCCGGCCCATGGCGGGCCGAGCCCCCGGGACTGAGCACCGACGGCGGTACATGATCGGTCGTTGTGGGGCATCGTCGAGAACGCGGCCTGAATGCACAACCAAGCGTGAGGTTCAGCCGTCTACTTCTGCGACCGGCGGCCCCTCGCGCCGCCGAACGTGAAGGATGGACGCAGACGTGAGCGACAGCCCCGGCACCCCGGCCGAACCGGACCGCCCGGACGACCCGGCCGGGGGCGAGCCGGACGGGGAGTCGCGGGACGCGTCCGGCCCCGCCCCCCAGGACGGGACGTCCGCCGCGCCCCCCGGCGCCTCCGAGACCGGTGACGCCGGGGCGGGAGACGGCGGGAGCGACGGCGACGCGGCGCCCGGGACCTGGGGTGAACGCCCCGAGCGCGGGCCGGACGGCAGGCGCCACTGGCTGCGCTGGACCGCGCTCGCCGCCTCGTTCCTCGTCCTGGTCGCCGCCGGCGTCGGCTGGTGGCTGTACAAGAAGCTCGACGGCAACATCACGACCGACACGAGTGCCGCCGCCGAGCTCAAGGCCTACGAGAAGGACCGCCCGCTGCCGATCGCGCGGAACGCCCAGAACATCCTGCTCATCGGCTCCGACACCCGCTCCGGCGACAACAGCGCCTACGGGCGGGACGACGGCGGAAGCCAGCGTTCGGACACGACGATCCTGCTGCACCTCGCGGCCGACCGCAGGAGCGCGACGGCGGTGTCGATCCCGCGTGACCTGATGACCGACATCCCGAGCTGCCACACGGGCGAGGGCAAGGCGACGAAACAGCAGTTCGCGCAGTTCAACTGGGCCTTCGAACTCGGCGGCACGGCCTGCACGATCCGTACGGTCGAGAAGATGACCGGCATCCGCGTCGACCACCACATGGTCATCGACTTCAACGGCTTCAAGGACATGGTCGACGCCGTGGACGGTGTCGAGGTCTGCCTCAAGAAGCCGGTCGACGACGCCGACGCCCACCTCAAACTCCCCGCGGGCCGTCAGAAGCTCGACGGCGAGGAGGCACTGGGATACGTCAGGGCCCGTAAGTCGATCGGCAACGGCAGCGACACCGAACGCATGGACCGCCAGCAGAAGTTCCTGGGCGCTCTGGTCAACAAGATGCAGAGCAACGGGGTGCTGCTGAACCCGACGCGGCTGTACCCGGTGCTCGACGCGGCGACCAGGTCGCTCACCACGGACCCGGGTCTGGACTCCCTGAGGGACCTGTACGACCTGGTCCGCGGGATGCGGAACGTGCCGACGGAGAAGGTGCAGTTCCTGACCGTCCCCCGGACCGAGTACCGCGCCGACCCGAACCGCGACGAACTCGTACAGCCGGACGCCGACCGGCTGTTCAAGCAGTTGCGTGAGGACGAACCCGTCGCCGTGGTCCCCGCCGACCGGCTCGACGCGGGTGATTCACAGACGGGTCACAGTTCCGGGAAGGATCCGTCCGGCCAGGAGTCCGGCGATACGGCCGGGAGCCCGACCCCCGCCCCCACGTATTCGGGGTCGAATGCGGCGGACGACCCGTGCGACTCGTAAAACAATTGCCAAGCAGTGGACGACAATCGGAGCGGAATAGGCGTAATGCCCGGTTGTAAGGAGCGTGGAATGTGTCACGCGCGTCCCCTGTGGCCGATTCAGCCGGATAGTGTGACGCGATCCGGTGCTCGCGGCCAACAGGCCGCGCACGGCCGGACCGAGCGACCGAGCGTCCGGCCGGGGAGGGCGTCTCGCGTGGCACCAACAAAGGATTCAGGACACCGTGGACGGGCATAGCCGTGGACGGGCGGACGAAAGTCCCGCCGACCAGTGGGTGCTCAACCCACGGACCGGCAATTACGAATTGCGACTGGACAACTCCGGAAGAGAGTCGTCGGAACCTCCGCGCGCGCGGGACCGCTCGGGGGCTTCACGCCCACGGGAGCGTTCCGCGCCCTCACACCCACGCGACCGCTCCGGCAGTCGGCAGGAATCCGCTTCCCTCCGTGGCGAGGTGCCCGCGCAGCGGGCCCGGAGGCAGCCGGGACAGGGGCGCGGGCAGCAACCGCCGGCCGCCCGCAACGGCCGCAGGAAGTTCTCGGCGCGGCGGAAAAGGGCCCTGCTGTGGACCTGCGGGGTCACGGCGTTCGTGATCGTCGCCGGCTCGGCGGGCGCCTACGCGCTCTACCAGAAGTTCAACGGCAACCTGGACACCGTCGACGTCGGTGACGCGGGCAGCAAGAACGTCGCCGGCGAGGGCCCGCTCGACATCCTGGTCATCGGCACCGACAAGCGCACCGGCGAGGGCAACGAGGGCTACGGCGACAAGGGCAGCGCGGGGCACGCCGACACCAACATCCTGTTCCACGTCTCCGCCGACCGGACCAACGCGACGGCGATGAGCATCCCCCGGGACCTCGTCACGGACATCCCGGACTGCACCACCAAACAGGCGGACGGTTCGCGGAAGGTCGTACCCGGAACGCGGAACGCGCGTTTCAACGTCAGCCTCGGCCAGGAGGGCCGCGACCCCGGCTGCACCATGCGGACGGTCAAGAAGATCACCGGCGTGTCGGTGGACCACTTCATGATGGTCGACTTCAACGCGGTGAAGACCCTCTCCACGGCCGTCGGCGGCGTCGAGGTCTGCCTGGACAAGGCGGTGCAGGACCCGGACTCCCACCTCGACCTGCCGGCGGGCAAGTCCACGGTCCAGGGGGAGGACGCGCTGGCCTTCGTCCGCACCCGGCACAGCTTCGGGAACCAGAGCGACCTCGACCGGATCAAGGTCCAGCAGCAGTTCATCGGCTCGATGATCCGTCGGATGAAGTCCGACGACACGCTGAGCGACCCGGGCAAGCTCTTCGATCTCGCCGACGCGGCGACCAAGGCGCTCACCGTGGACTACGGGATCGGGTCGATCAACAAGCTGACCTCCCTCGCCCGGGAACTCGGCAGGATCGACACGAAGAACATCACCTTCGTGACGATGCCGGTGAAGGACAACCCGGCCGAGCCGACACCGGTCACCGTGGTCCTGGAGCCGCAGAAGGCCGGACAGCTGTTCGCCATGCTGCGCTCCGACACCTCTCTCAGCGAGGTGAAGAAGAAGGAGCAGGCCGCCAGGAGCAAGCAGCAGGCGGTCCTGGAGGGCAGCAGGGCCGAGGCCGCCGACATACGCGTCGACGTGCTCAACGGCGGCGACATCACCGGCGCGGCGGGCGCGACCGTCGAATGGCTGCGGAGCGAGCAGGGGGTCACACAGTCTACGAACCGGGCGAACGCCCCGGCGAAGATCGACAGGACGACGCTGGCGTACGCGCCGGCCCAGGCGGACCAGGCCCGCGCGCTCGCGGACATCATGGGCCTGCCCGCCACCGCACTCAAGCAGGGGACGTCGGACACCGAAGGCCTTCAGGCGATGGTGCTGACCCTGGGGGCGGACTTCGAAGGGGCGGGGGTCCCTCTCACGGGTCCGGCGAAGGCGCCGGAGGACATCCAGAGGGCCGGCGCCGACACGGCGGTATGCGCGAAGTGACGACGGGTCGTCGCGCCACATCGGAATTCAGACGAGCAGGGGGGCCCTGGTGGGACGAAGCAGCACGCGCGAGGAGGGGACACGGCCGCGCAAAGGGCACGACGGACCGCAGGGCGACCGCGGAACCTCCGCGTCCGGCAGCCGGGCCGCCGGACGCGGAGGTCGCGGCCGCCGGCAGCCGTCCGCCGCACCGGAGGGCGGGGAGCAGCCGGCCGGCCCCGGCCGGGGGGCACGCCGGCCCGCCAAAGGCGGCAAGCGACGCATACTGCGCTGGGCGGCGTCGGTACTCGCGCTGCTCATACTCGGCACCGGCGGCGCCGGTTACCTCTACTACCGCCACCTCAACGCCAACATCAAGAAGGAGGACCTGACCCTCGGCGACAAGCAGATGGCCGACCACAAGGCCAATGCCGCCGGGCAGACCCCTCTGAACATCCTGATCATCGGCTCCGACGCCCGGGACTCCAAGGAGAACCAGAAGCTCGGCGGCGCCAAGGAGACCTTCGGGGGCACTCCGCTCGCGGACGTGCAGATGCTGCTCCACCTGTCCGCCGACCGCAGCAACATCTCCGTGGTGAGCATGCCCCGCGACACGATGCTCACGATGCCGAAGTGCACGGACCCGGACACGAAGAAGGTGTACCAGGCCAGCACGAAGCCCGTGCAGACGAACGAGAGCCTCGGCCGTGGCGGGCCCGGCTGCACGGTGGCCGCCTGGTACGAACTCACCGGCATCACGATCGACCACTTCATGATGATCGACTTCGCGGGTGTGGTCTCGATGGCCGACGCCGTCGGCGGCGTACCGGTCTGTGTCGACGCCAACGTCTACTCGCACGGCCTCGACGGCAAGGGCTCCGGGCTGAAGCTGAAGGAGGGCACCACCCCGGTCAAGGGCGAGCAGGCCCTCCAGTGGCTGCGCACCCGGTACGGCTTCGAGGACAACACCGACCTGGGGCGGGCGAAGGCCCAGCACCAGTACCTGAACTCGATGGTGCGTGAGCTGCGCAAGGGCACGAAGCTCACCGACCCGGGCAAGCTGATGGACCTCGCCGAGGCCGCGACGAACGCACTGACCGTCGACAAGGGGCTCGACACGGTCAAGAAGCTCTACGACCTGGCCGAGGAGCTCAAGAAGGCCCCGACGAACCGCATCACCATGACGACGATGCCGAACGTCTACGGGACGGGCTATCTCAGCGGCCGGGTGTTCCCCAAGCCCGGCGAGGCCGAGCAGCTGTTCCGCATGGTCCGGGAGGACATCCCGCTGGACGGCAAGGCCTCCGAGCGGAAGACCCCGGTCGCCAAGGACACCTCCGCACCGGTGGGCGAGATCGCGATCACCGTGCGCAACGCGACCGGCACGGACACCCAGGGCCCCGCGCGGGGCCGGGCGAACACGGTCAAGGACCAGCTGACCGAGGCGGGCTTCGCCAAGGCCGGCGTCGACTCCCAGGACGTCGAACCGGCGGCCACGACGGGGATCCTCTTCCCGAGCGCGGACCTGGAGGGTGACGCCCAGGCGGCCGCGAAGGCTCTCGGGATCCCGGTCTCGCAGGTCAAGAAGTCGACCGGTGTCTCGGGCATCGTGCTGGCCGTGGGCGCGGACTGGCGCGAGGACGGGGCCTACCCGGCCAAGGCGGGCAAGGAGAAGACGCCCGATTCGGCGGGTGCGCTCAACGGCGCCGACGAGGAGGCGTGCATGCACGTCAACCCGGGCTACACCTGGTAGGACACCGACGAGGAGGGGCCCGCCGTGAACGGCGGGCCCCTCCTCGTTCTCCCGGTGCGGTCAGACCGTCTGCTCCCGCACGGCCGGACGGCGGCTGGCGATGACCTTCTTCGCGAGGGAGCGGGGGCTGGTCAGGAAGCCGTAGCCCCACGACATGTGCATGGTGGCCAGCGCCACCGGGATCTGTGCCCGCGCCTTGAGCGGCAGGCCCTTCCCGGCCGGCAGCGATCCGGCGACGATGGCGGCGGCGTACCCGGCCGGCACGACGAACGCCCACGGGGTGACGGCCGCGCCCACGACGAGGCCGGCCGCGATCGCGCAGACCGCGGTCGGCGGGGCCAGGTAGCGCAGGTTGATCGAGCCGGAGTGGTACCGGGCGACGACGTGACGCCAGCGGCCGTACTCCTTGTACTGCTTGGACAGGGCGCGGATGCTGGGCCGCGGGCGGTACTGGACCTTCAGCTCCGGGGAGAACCAGATCAGGCCGCCGGCCTCGCGGATCCGGAAGTTCAGCTCCCAGTCCTGGGCGCGGATGAACTCCACGTTGTAGCCGTCGGCGCGCTCCAGCGCCTCGCGGCGGAACACCCCGAGATACACGGTCTCGGCCGGGCCCGCCTTGCCTCCGGTGTGGAAGGCCGCGTTGCCGACACCGATCCTGGACGTCATCGCGGCGGCGACGGCGTCCTCCCAGGCGTTCTCGCCCTCGGCGTGCATGATGCCGCCCACGTTCTGCGCGCCGGTCTCCTCCAGGAGCCGCACCGCGGTCGCGATGTAGTTCGGCGAGAGCATGCCGTGGCCGTCCACGCGTACCACGATCGGGTGATGCGACGCCTTGATCGCGGCGTTGAGCGCGGCAGGGGTGCGGCCGGTGGGATTGGGGACCGTGTGGACCCGGGAATCCTCCCGGACCAGCTCGGCGGCGATCTCGTCCGTGCGGTCGTCCGACGGGCCGAGGGCGATCACGACCTCCATCTCGCCGGCGTACTCCTGCTCCAGGATGTGCCGGACCGAGTTCCTGAGATGGCGTTCCTCGTTGAGCACCGGCATGATCACGGAGACGGCGGGGTACTGCGCGGCAGACATGTGGTCCTCGGGGGGTCCTCGGGGGTTGCCGGTGTTCCGGGGGATGTCGCACCCCAGGAGGCGGCGTGATTCGGCCGCCACGTTACCGCGAACGGGGGACAGCGGCGCGCGCCGCCGGGTCTCCTCCCGGTCTGCAAGTCGTATGGGCCTACCGTGCGAAAGTCCCACTCGCTCGCGCGGAGGTGTCCCTCGTGCCCACGCCGCACCGATCGCCCCGTCCACCGCACCCCCGCACCGCTCCACCGCAGCGCAGGCCCGCACGGCAGCCCGGAGCGAAGGCCGCCCGCCCGGCCGGGCGGAACGGGAGGCGGAAGCCGCCGCCCCGGTGGGGCATGCGGATCGTCACCGGGCTGTCCGTGCTGGTGCTCGGCGCCGGCGGGATCGGTCATGCCGTGGTGAGCGGTCTGGAGACGGGCATCGACCGGGTCGACCCCTTCAAGGACATGAAGAACCGTCCCGCCGGCGGCCACGGCATGAACTTCCTGCTCGTCGGCACCGACGGCCGCGACAAGATCTCCCCGGCGGACAAGAAGAAGTACAGGCTGGGCGGCGCGCCCTGCCACTGCACGGACACCCTCATGCTCGTCCATGTCTCGGCCGACAAGCAGCGCGCCAGCGTCGTCAGCCTGCCGCGCGACAGCTACGCCGAGCTCCCGGAGCACACCGACGGCACGACCGGCAAGAAGCACTCCGCGCATCCGGTGAAGCTGAACGCCGCCTACGCCGAGGGCGGGCCCCACCTCACGGTACGGACCGTCGAGCAGATGACGGGAGTCAAGATCGACCACTATCTGGAGGTCGACTTCACCAGCTTCATGAAGACGGTCGACACCCTGGGCGGGGTGGAGATCTGCACGGCCAAACCGCTCAAGGACGCGTACACCGGCCTGGACCTGACCGCGGGCACCCACAAGCTGGACGGCGGCCAGGCCCTCCAGTACGTACGCTCCCGGCACCTCGACGGGGCGGCCGACCTGGGCCGGATGCAGCGCCAGCAGAGGTTCATGGCCGCGCTGATCAAGCAGACGACCAGCAGCGGGGTGCTGATGAACCCCGTGAAGTTCCAGGACGTCGCCTCGTCGATGCTCGAGTCGGTCCGCGCCGACAAGGGCTTCGGCACGGAGCAGATGCTGGAGCTCGGCAAGGCCATGCGCGGGTTCACCCCGTCCTCGTCGGAGTTCGCCTCCGTGCCCCTGGAGGAGGAGGGCTTCCAGGTCAAGGGCATCGGTTCCACCGTGAAGTGGGACGCCGAGAAGTCCAGGAAGATGTTCCGCGCCCTGCGTGAGGACCGGCCGCTCGCCCCGCACGTGCCGAAGCAGCCCAGGGCGACGCTCGTCGACGTGGCCCCGGAGCAGATCCGGGTGCAGGTCTACAACGGGACGTCGAAGGACGGGCTCGGTCAGGACGTCGACGAGGCGCTGCGCTCCACCGGCTTCAACACCACCCGCGCTCCGCTGGGCGGCGGGGCCGGTGAACTGGAGCGGACCCTGGTCTCCTACGACCCGCGCTGGGACCGGTCGGCGAAGTCCCTGGCCGCCGCGCTGCCCGGATGCGAGCTCCGGGCGGTGAAGGGGCAGGGCGGGACGATGAAGGTCACGGCGGGTTCGGACTTCACCGAGGTGCAGCGGGTGAAGGCGGAGGATCCGCAGCGAGGTGAGTTCGGCACGGTCACGGGCGACCAGGTGGTCTGTCCGTGACCGTGCCGGCGGGGTCACGCCTCGCGGCGCCGTGAGAAGGCGGTCGCCACGAGCGCGATGACCGCCGCGGCCGAGGCGGCCAGCCAGAGGGCGGTGTAGCCGCCCTCCCCCGGTTCGCCGGTGGAGGGCGAGAGGAACGCGCCGAGCAGGGCGGCGAAGACCCCGCCGGCCACGGCCCCGCCCAGTGTCTTCACGTTGTTGTAGAGCGCTGCGGCGATCCCGGTCCTGGACGGGTCGGAGGCCTCGACGATCACCGTCGGCATGGCGCCGAGGGCGAGTCCGATGCCCAGGCCGGTGAAGGCGGACCCGGCCGCCATCTGCCAGATCTCCTCGTGCAGGAACGCGAACTGCAGGAAGGTCAGCGCGACCAGCCCGAAGGCCGCCATGAGCGTGGGCCGGTAGCCGAACCGCCGGGCGACGGCCGCCGTGGCCAGCGAACCGACGACACTGCCGACGGCCCCGGGCAGCAGCACCAGCGAGATGGACAGCGCGCTCAGCCCGAATCCGTAACCGGTGGCCTCGGGGTCCGCCGCGTAGAAGGTCGAGTTGGGCGCCTGGCTCCCGAAGTAGAAGACGCCGAAGAGGAACGCCGCGCAGTAGAAGGGAGCGGTGGTCCGGGCGGCCAGCGCCCGCACGTCGACCAGGGGTTCGGAAGCCCGCAGCTCCACCAGCACCCACACCGCCAGCAGGACGAGCCCGAGCGCCACGGGTCCCAGGACCCGGACGGAACCCCAGGAACCGCCCTCCGCCCCGGAGACCCCGCCGAGCAGGGCCACCATCGCGCCGCCGAGCAGCACCACACCGGCCCAGTCCACACGGCCGCCGGCCCTCTCCCGCGATTCCGGTACGGCGACGAAGGACACGGGCACGCAGATCACGGCCAGCGCGGCGGGCACCAGCAGGGTCAGCCGCAGGTTGCCGAACACGGAGTCGACCAGTCCCATCACGACACCGCCCGCCATGGCGCCGAGCGTCAGCGCGCCCACCAGGCGGGCGATCGCCCGTCGTGCGTCGGCGACCGGGAGCCGGTCCCGTACGAGGGCGATCTCCAGCGGCAGCAGCGCGGCGATCGGACCCTGGAGCACCCGGCCGGCGAGGAGCGTCGGGTAGTCCGGGGCGAGCGCGACGACAAGCGTGCCCGCCGCGATCAGCGCCAGGGCGACGCGGAGCATCCGCCGGTGGCCGTAGAGGTCTCCGAGGCGTCCGAACAGCGGGACGCAGACGGCCGCGGCGAGCAGCTGCACGGAGACGACCCAGTTCAGGGCGGCCGAACCCATCCCCAGGTGATCGGCCAGGTCGGGCAGCAGCGGGGCGAGCCCGACCTGGAGGAATCCGCTGGTCACCTCGAAGAGGACCAGGAGCCCGACGACGGCGGTGACGGACGCGGGCAGCGGCTCGGCGGGGGCGGCGTCCGGCGGCGGGGTGGCGGTGGCTGTCATGGGCCTACTCCGCCGTGGAGGCCGTGAGCGGAGAGCCGGCCTCCGGTGCGAGCGGGGACCCGAGCCTGCGCAGCGCCAGTCCGGCGAGGAGGGCGGCGGCGTGCGGCAGGGCGTCGTCGTCGTAGACCGCCTGCGGGGAGTGGTTCATGGGGGCGGTGGCCGGGTCGGTGCCGGGTGGGCACGCCCCGAGGCCGACGAAGGCGCCGGGCACGTTCCGCAGCACGAAGGAGAAGTCCTCGGCCCCCGCCATCGGCTTGGGCGCCTCGAAGACGTGGTCGGCGCCCAGCACCTGCCGCGCGGTCTCCAGCGCGAACGCGGCCTCGTCCGCGTCGTTGACCGTCGGCGGGTACTGCTCGACGTAGTCGATGTCGGCGGTCACGCCGTGGGCGGCGGCCACCCCGTGCACGGTCCGCTCGAAGGCGGCCCGCACACGCGCGTGGGAGGCGTCGGAGAACGTCCGTACGGTGGCGGCGAACCTCGCGGTCTCCGGGATGACGTTGGCGGCGGTGCCGGCCTCGATCCTCCCGACCGTGACGACGGCCGGGTCGAAGACGTCGATCTCCCGGGTGACGGCCGTCTGGAGCGCCGTGACCATGGCGCACATCGCGGGCACCGGATCGGCGGCGGAGTGCGGCGACGAGCCGTGGCCGCCCCTCCCGCGCACCGTGACCTCCACCGCGTCCGAGGCGGCGAGCATGGGGCCGGGCCGGGTCGCGGCGAAGCCGGTGGGCGCGCCGGTGGAGATAACGTGCAGGGCGTAGGCGGCGACGACCCGCTCCCCGGCGGCGTCGAGCACCCCCTCGTCGATCATGATCTGCGCCCCGCCCTGGCCCTCCTCGCCGGGCTGGAACATGAGGACGACGTCCCCCGCCAGCTCCTCCCGGTGTGCGGCCAGCAGCCGGGCGGCGCCGACGAGACCGGTGACGTGCAGGTCGTGCCCGCACGCGTGCATCCGGCCGTCGAGGACGGAGGCGTACGGGAGCCCGGTGTCCTCCTGGACCGGGAGGGCGTCCATGTCGCCGCGCAGCAGGACGGCGGGGCCGGGCCTGCCGCCGCGCAGTACGGCGGTCACGGAGCTGAGCGCGGTGCCGGTGCGTATCTCCAGGCCGAGGCCGTCCAGTGCGGCGAGGATCTTCGCCTGGGTCAGCGGCAGGTCGAGGCCGAGCTCGGGTTCCCGGTGCAGGGTGTGCCGGAGTGCGGTCAGGGCGGGGGCGAGGTCACGGGCCTCGTGGAGCAAGGACATGGGCGTATCGTGCGGAGCGAGACCCCTCATCCATGATCGTCCGCAGGAAAGCGCTCCTCATGAGCCGATCGACGCACGAATCCGCCGGGCTCCCCGAGCGCCTGTTGCGCACCGCGCAGCCGGAGCCGCTGGACGAGCTGGACTATCTGCTGATCACCGCGCTCCAGACCTCCCCCCGGGCGGAGTGGGCGCAGATCGGGAAGGTGCTCGGGGTGGACGCCTCGACGGCGGCCCGCCGCTGGAACCGGCTCACGGAGGCCGGGCACGCCTGGCTCAGCTGTTACACGGTGGCGGTGGGGCCGACGGTGCCGATCATCGCGTTCATCGAGGTGGACTGTGCGGCCGGTGCGCTGCACGACGTGGCGGCCGAGATCGCCGACGATCCGCACCTGATCACCATCGAACACGTCACCGGCGCCCGTGACCTGGTGCTCACCGCCGCCTTCCCCGACCTGGCGATGCTGGCCCGCTACGTGGGCTTCCGCCTCGGCCGGCTGCCCGGGGTGTCGGCGACCCGCTCCCAGACCGCGACGGCCGTCCACACCGAGGGAAGCCGCTGGCGGCTGGACCGGCTGGACCCGGACAGCCAGGACCTGCTGGCGAAGGACCGGGCGCCGGTCATGCCGCGACGCGGTCTGCCCGCCCCCGACGCACTGGACACCCGGCTCTACCTGCTGCTGAGCGAGGACTTCCGCCAGCCCGCCGCCCGCCTCGCGGAACGTCTCGGCGTCAGCCCCACCACGGTGCGCCGCCGGCTGGACCGCATGCACCGGCAGGACGCGCTCATCTACCGCTGCGAGGTGGCCCGCTACCTCTCCGGGTGGCCCATCTCGGTCACTCTGTGGGGCATCGCACCGGCCGGCGAGACCGCGCGCATCACCGCCCAGCTCATCCGGATGCGGGAGACCCGGCTCTGCGCGTCGCTGACCGGCCCGCACAACCTGATGCTCACGGTGTGGCTGCGCTCCGCCGAGGACATCGGGGCGTTCGAGGCCCGGCTGGCGGAGCGCTTCCCCGAACTCACCGTCGCGGACCGGGCGGTGGCCCTGTGGCAGCTCAAGATCGCCGGCCATGTCCTGGACCCCCGGGGCCGCCACATCAGGGGCGTACCCGTCACGTTCTGGGAGGAGCCGGGGGCGGACCGGGCCGAGGACGCCCTGCTGGAACGGCTGCGGGTCCCCCGCTGACGGCGCCGGTACGACGGCCGTCGCACCGCGCGCTCAGTCGTCGATGCCCTCGGCCGCGCGCTGCTCCCGCAGTTCCTTGATCGCGCGCCGCCTGGCGAGGCGGTGCGTGCGCCTGATCTGCGCCTCCTGGTAGCGCCGCTTGTCCCGCTCCGTCTCGGGCACGACCTGCGGAACCCGGCGCGGTTTGCCGTCCTCGTCGACCGCCGCGAACACCAGATAGGCGCTGCCGACCTGCTGGGCCGGGGTCGACTCGTTCCAGCGCTCCGCCATGACGCGGACGCCGACCTCCATCGAGGAGCGGCCGGTCCAGTTCACCTGGGCGCGGACGTGGACGAGGTCACCGACCCGGACCGGCTCCAGGAAGACCATCTCGTCCATGGAGGCCGTCACGGCGGGACCGCCGGAGTGCCGGCCCGCGACCGCCCCCGCCGCGTCGTCGACCAACTTCATGATCACGCCGCCGTGCACCGTGCCCAGGAGGTTGGTGTCGTTGCCGGTCATGATGTGGCTGAGGGTGGTCCGGGAGGCCGAGGTGGGCTTGCCCGGAATCTCGCCCTCCGGTGGCTGGGGCTGATCTGTCATACCGTCCACCTTATGCGGGGGCTTGCCCCCGGTTGCATTGCATCAGCTTCGCAACAGCCGTGACCCGATCTCCGGTACACCCTGTAAGAGGCACAGGTCGAGACGGCACACTGTTCGGCATGAGCGAATGGCCCGAAGGACGGAACGGCCGACCCGACGAGCGCTACGGGCGGGGAAGTACGAACCCGCAGCCCGAGGGCGCCCGTGCCATGCCGCACGTCCGCCGGCGCCCCGCGCCTCCGCAGTCCCCGCCCCGGATCCCGCCGCAGCAGGGCCAGGGCTACGACGGCTACGGCGAGGCCCCCGGCTACGACAGCGGCTACAACACGGGCCAGGTCTACGGCGGCGGCCAGCGAGGCGGCGGTCACGGCGGCGGCCAGGGCGGTGGCGGTTTCGGCGGCGACGGCGGCTACGTCCAGTCCCGCCCCGCCCCGAACTGGGGCAGGCGCCTCAAGGTCGGCACCCTGACCCTCGTGGTCGCGCTGCTCGCGGTCTCCATCGGCACGTACTTCTGGGCCGACGGCAAGCTCAAGCGCGAGGTCGACCTCTCCAAGGTCATCGAGCGCCCCTCCGAGGGCGACGGCACGAACTACCTCATCGTCGGCTCCGACAGCCGCGAGGGCATGACGGCCGAGGACAAGAAGAAGCTGCACACCGGCTCCGCCGAGGGCAAGCGGACCGACTCGATGATGATCCTGCACGACGGCTCCAACGGCCCGACGCTGATCTCCCTGCCCCGTGACTCGAACGTGGAGATCCCCTCGTTCGTCGGGTCCGAGTCCGGCAAGAAGTTCGCCGGCACGGGCCGTACGACGAAGCTGAACGCCGCGTACGCCGAGGACGGCCCGGAGCTGCTGGTCCGCACGGTCGAGTTCAACACCGGGCTCCGCATCGACCACTACGTCGAGATCGGCTTCGGCGGCTTCGCCAAGATCGTGGACGCGATCGGCGGCGTGGAGCTGGACATCCCCAAGGCGTTCAAGGACAAGAAGTCCGGCGCCGACTTCCAGGCCGGGAAGCAGACGCTGAACGGCGAGCAGTCCCTCGCCTTCGTCCGCACCCGGTACGCCTTCGCGGGCAGTGACCTGGACCGCACGAAGAACCAGCAGAAGTTCCTCGCGGCCCTGGCCTCCCAGACGGCGACCCCGTCGACGATCCTCAACCCGTTCAAGCTGTACCCGACGATGGGCGCGGGCCTGGACACGCTGATCGTGGACAAGGACATGTCGCTCTGGTCGCTCGGCAACATGTTCTTCGCGATGAAGGGCGTGACCGGCGGCGAGGGCACGTCGATGAACATCCCGCTCTCGGGCCGGAGCGTGAACGGCAACCTCGTCTGGGACAAGGACAAGGTCAAGCAGCTCGTGGAGCAGCTCAAGAACGACGAGAAGGTCACGGTCAAGGGCAGCTGACCGGCGGCACCACACGACGAGGGCGGGCCGGGGACATCTCCCCGGCCCGCCCTCGTCGTACGTACCGCCGTCGCCCGGTCAGCCCCGGGAGGCGTGCTCCAGGAACGCGGCCCAGGCGGACGGGGCGAAGCCGAGCCGGGGGCCGGACGCGTCCTTGGAGTCGCGGACCAGGACGGAGTGCGGGCGGGCGGCGACCTCGACGCAGTCGTTGCCGTCACCGCTGCTGCTGTAGCTGCTCCTGGTCCACTTCGGCTCGGAGGCGTCCTCGGCGCAGGTTCTGCGGATCATGTCTCTCCCAGCACTCGCTCGACGAAGATCAGTGAGTCCCTTGGCGTGAGCGCCTGAGCCCGGATCATCCCATAGCGCATCGAGAGGATCCGGAGCTGCTTCGGATCCGTGACGGGACGACCGCCGAAGGCTCCCTCGGATCTCCCGACCGCGCTGCCGTCCGGAAACCTGAGCACCTCGATCAGGCCGCCGGTCCCGGGGTGTTCCTCGCAGCGGGTCGGCATGATCTGAATCGACACGTTGCGCAACCTCCCGATCTCCAGCAGGCGTTCCAGCTGCCTGCGCAACACCGCCTTGCCGCCCACGGGACGGCGGAGAGTCACCTCTTCCTGGACGAAACTGAGGGCGGGGAGGGGGTCCCTGTCGAAGATGGTCCACCGGGCCATACGTGCAGCCACCATCCGCTCGGTGTCGTCCGCCGAGTAGGCGGGCAGCCACGACGCGAACAGGGCCCTCATGTGCTCCTCGGTCTGGAGCAGACCGTTGATGTTGTGGTGGTGGTACGCCTCCAACTCGACCGCCTTGGCCTCCATCTTCGCCAGGTCCCGCACCTTCTTCGGGTACCGCACCTCCGCCACGTCCCGCTTCATGGCGGCGAGCTTGCCGCCCGCGCGCAGGACCTCGTCAGCCCGGTCCAGGAACTCGGGGCGGGGGATGCGCCGCCCGCCCTCCACCTTGTAGACCAGGTCCTCGCCGTACCCGATGGCCACCCCGAACTCGCCGGCCCGCATGCCCGCCGACTCCCGCCAGGCCTTGATCTGGCGGCCGACCGCGGCGATCACCGCGGCCCCGGACTCGTCGTCGGGATCGACGTCCCAGCCGGGCTCGTCCGCTCCGCCGTCACCGTGCTGCGTACCGGCCCCGTCCACGCTCATCCGTGCCCCGCTTCCCACGTCCATGCCGTCACCGTTCAACCCCGGAGGACCCCCGCACGTCACTCGGGACAGCCAGGACAACACCGGACGGGCACCGGACATCCTCCCCGGATCGGCACGCACCGGGTCGCGGGAATCCACGACCCGGTGACCCACGACCCGGTCGGCCGCGACGTGGTCACCCACGACGTAAAAGGCTTTCAAGTACGTGGGAGAAGAACTTCCCCCACCACACCCGACCCCACCCTCGCCCCAGGTCACCCGCGCGGGTGACATATGGCAACTGGGCTGGATTTGAGATGGGTTGGGTGTCATATGCTCGCCGCGACAACCCCAGACATGCGACGGCCCCCGTCGGGACTGCAATCCCGGACGAGGGCCTGACCACCGAGGAAGAAGAGCCTTCCCGATGGATACCCGGCAGGATATCGCGCCCCCGTGCGCCCCACCCGGCACGACCGAGGATGCCAAGCCGTCCTCCGGCATCGTCCACATCAACTCCCGGCACACCACCGACTTCACCGTCATCGGCAACCACCTCAGCCGCCATCGCGCGTTGTCCCTGGTGGCCATCGGGCTCGCCGTGCACATCCAGTCGCTGCCCGCCGGAGCGAGGATCGGCATCAAGCGGCTGGCCGAGCGGTTCCCGGAGAGCGAGACACGCATCGCCGCCGCCCTGCGCGAGTTGGAGGCCGCGGGCTATCTGCACCGCAGCCGGGTGCGGCTTGCCGACGGCCGCGTCGTGACCCGCACCGTCTCCCGAAACCGGCCGGACACGGCACAGGCCGCACCGTCACACCCTCGGCCACCGGCCCGGCCCCCGGAGCCGACAGCCGCGCTGCCCGTGCCACTTGAACCCGCGCCCGCACCCGAACCACCGCCGTCACCGCCGCACCTCCCGGCCGTCTGCGTGCCCGCACCCACGGCACGTACGACGCCACCCCCTCCCGTCCCCCGTCCCGTTACCGAGACCCCGGAGCTGCTGCGCGCGGCCGGAGCGCTCCTCGCGGACCTCCGCCGCCTGTCGCCCCAACTCGTTCTGCCGGAGCGCGACATCGCGATCCTCGCCCCCGGCGTGGCCACCTGGCTCGAACGCGACGCCCACCCCGACACGATCCGCCACGCCCTCACCGCCGACCTGCCCGTGCCCCTACGGCACCCGGCCAAGCTCCTGAGGCACCGGGTCACGGCCCTGCTGCCACCGCCGCTCCCCGGCGCCCACGACCTCGCCCGCCCGCAGCGCCCGGGCGCGATCGTCATCCCGCTCCAGAACTGCGACCGCTGCGACCGCGCCTTCCGCTCCCGCCACCCCGGCCACTGCCGCGACTGCCGCGCGGAGGCACCTGCGGCGGCCTGGCCCGGCACACCATCCGCCAACCCGAACGGACCTCCATGGTCAGCGCACCCCACGAGGCGATGCACCGCGTCTTCCAGGAGTACCCGGAGCTGTTCTCCCGGGTCTCCGAAGTGCTCGGAGTCGCCTTCCCGCCCTTCGTGTCCGCCGATGTCGTCACCACCGACCTGACGGAGTCCCGGCCTGTCGAACGTCGCGTGGACACCTTGCTGCGCATCGAGACGGAGGACAACGGGCCCTTTCTCCTCGCGGTGGAAGCCCAGGGCAAGAAAGACCCCGACAAACCGACCAGCTGGGCGTACTACGTCTCCTACCTGTTGGAGAAGTACCGGCTGCCCACCATGCTGCTGGTCGTCTGCCAGGATCGGGCCACCGCCGCGTGGGCTGCCCGTCCGGTGCCGCTCGGCTCACCTCAATGGCCTGTACTGACCCTCCGACCGCTCGTCGCGGGCCCGCACAACATCCCCGCCGTCACCGATGTGGCCGAAGCCCGCAAGGACCTGGCACTCGCCACGCTGTCCGCCATCACACACGCGGGCGAACCGGACGTCGGTGCCATACTGAAAACGCTGTCAGCAGCCCTTCGGGGCGCTCCGGACGACATCGCCGCCCCCATCATCGAACTCACCGCACAAGGCCTGGGCAACCGCCCCGCCGCACAACAGTGGAGGAACCTGGTGGCCGTGGATCTCTCCTTCTACATCTCGCCCCTCTCCGAAGAAATCCGGGACGAAGGCCGTGCCGAAGGCGAGGCACGGGGTCGCGCCGAGGGCGAAGCGCGGGGCCGCGCCGAAGACATCCTGCTCGTGTTCGACGAGCGCGGCATCGAGGTCCCGGACGGGATCCGCGACACGATCACCGGCTGCCGCGACCTCGACGTCCTGCGCCTGTGGCTTCGCCGAGCCGCCACCGCCGACTCCGCCGAAGAGATCCTTGATGGGGACCGGCCCGCCTGAGCCGGCCGGTCACTCCTGGGCGCGACAGAAAAGGGAGCCCCCGCCGAAGCGGGGGCTCCCTCGTCCGATGCGCAGAGGACTACGGCAGGTTGCGGGCCATGACGATCCGCTGGACCTGGTTCGTGCCCTCGTAGATCTGGGTGATCTTGGCGTCGCGCATCATGCGCTCGACCGGGTAGTCCCGCGTGTAGCCGTAGCCGCCGAGCAGCTGCACGGCGTCCGTGGTGACCTCCATCGCGACGTCGGAGGCGAAGCACTTGGCCGCGGCACCGAAGAAGGTCAGGTCGCCGTCGACACGCTCGGACTTGGCCGCCGCCGAGTAGGTGAGCTGACGGGCGGCCTCCAGCTTCATCGCCATGTCGGCGAGCATGAACTGGATGCCCTGGAAGTCGGCGATCGGCTTGCCGAACTGCTTGCGCTCCTGGACGTAGCCCTTGGCGTAGTCCAGGGCACCCTGGGCGATGCCGAGCGCCTGGGCCGCGATCGTGATGCGGGTGTGGTCCAGGGTCTTCATCGCGGTGGCGAAGCCGGTGCCCTCCTCGCCGATCATGCGGTCGGCGGGGATGCGGACGTTGTCGAGGTAGACCTCGCGCGTCGGGGAGCCCTTGATGCCGAGCTTCTTCTCCGGGGCGCCGAAGGAGACGCCCTCGTCGGACTTCTCGACGACGAACGCCGAGATGCCCTTGGAGCGCTTCTCCGGGTCCGTCACGGCCATGACCGTGTAGTACTCGGACTCGCCCGCGTTGGTGATCCAGCGCTTCACACCGTTGAGGACCCAGAAGTCGCCGTCGCGGACGGCCTTGGTCTTCATGCCCGCGGCGTCCGAGCCGGCGTCCGGCTCGGAGAGGGCGTACGAGAACATCGCGTCGCCCTTGGCCAGCGGGCCCAGGTACTTCTTCTTGAGGTCCTCGGAGCCGGAGAGGATCACCGGGAGCGAGCCCAGCTTGTTCACGGCCGGGATGAGGGAGGAGGACGCGCAGACGCGGGCCACCTCCTCGATCACGATGACGGTGGCGAGCGCGTCGGCACCGGCGCCGCCGTACTCTTCCGGGACGTGGACCGCGTGCAGGTCGGAAGCGACGAGGGCGTCCAGCGCCTCCTGCGGGAAGCGCGCCTCCTCGTCCACCGCCGCGGCGTGCGGGGCGATCTTCGCCTCGGCGAGCGAACGGATCGTCTCGCGGAGCATGTCGTGCTCCTCGGCCGGACGGTACAGGTCGAAATCGGTCGAACCCGCCAAGACGTTCACTCCCCAAGGATGCTAACTACCGTTAAGTAACCCAATTTTAGTGGCCTCGTCGAGCGGAGGCATACGGGCGCGGCACGTGAGCTTGCCGACAGCCATGCCGACGGCCACCTCGACGGCCGGAAAACCGCGTTCCGCCCGCCCGGATATGCTCGGCTCCGCACGTCTGTCCGCATCGTTCAGGAGCACCCCATGGCCCTCAGGATCACCGTGATCGGCACCGGATACCTCGGCGCCACCCATGCCGCGGCCATGGCGGAGCTGGGCTTCGAAGTCCTCGGGCTCGACGTGGTGCCGGAGAAGATCGAGATGCTCTCCGCCGGCCGGGTGCCGATGTACGAACCGGGGCTCGAGGAGATCCTCCAGAAGCACGTGGCGGGCATCGAGGGGTCCACCGGGCGCCTTCGGTTCACCACCTCCTGGGAGGAGGTCGGCACCTTCGGCGACGTGCACTTCGTCTGCGTGAACACGCCGCAGAAGCACGGCGAGTACGCCTGCGACATGAGCTACGTGGACAGCGCCTTCGAGTCGCTCGCCCCGCACCTGACCGGGCCCGCGCTGGTCGTGGGCAAGTCGACCGTCCCGGTGGGCTCCGCCGCACGGCTGGCGGGCCGGCTGGCCGAACTGGCACCGGCGGGCGCGGACGCGGAGCTGGCCTGGAACCCCGAGTTCCTGCGCGAGGGCTTCGCGGTGAAGGACACCCTGCACCCGGACCGGATCGTGGTCGGTGTCGAGAGCGAGCGGGCCGAGAAGCTGCTGCGCGAGGTGTACGCCGGACCGATCGCCGAGGGCTCGCCCTTCGTCGTGACGGACTTCCCGACCGCCGAGCTGGTGAAGACCTCCGCGAACTCCTTCCTGGCGACCAAGATCTCCTTCATCAACGCCATGGCCGAGGTCTGCGAGGCCGCCGACGGCGACGTGGTGAAGCTCGCCGAGGCCATCGGACACGACGAGCGCATCGGGAAGAAGTTCCTGCGGGCCGGGATCGGTTTCGGCGGGGGCTGCCTGCCCAAGGACATCCGGGCCTTCATGGCGCGCGCCGGTGAGCTGGGCGCCGACCAGGCGCTGACCTTCCTGCGGGAGGTCGACTCCATCAACATGCGGCGCCGGGGCCACATGGTCGAGCTGGCCCGCGAGGCCGTGGGCGGCGGGTCCTTCCTGGGCACGCGCGTCGCGGTGCTGGGTGCCACCTTCAAGCCGGACTCCGACGACGTACGCGACTCGCCCGCCCTGAACGTCGCCGGGCAGATCCATCTGCAGGGCGGCCAGGTGACGGTCTTCGACCCGAAGGGCATGGACAACGCCCGACGGCTCTTCCCGACCCTCGGCTACGCGGACACGGCGCTGGACGCGGTGCGCGGTGCGGACGTGGTGCTGCACCTGACGGAGTGGCGTGAGTTCCGCGAGCTGGACGCCGCGGAGCTGGGCGAGGTGGCGGGGCGCCGGATCATCCTCGACGGACGCAACGCGCTGGACCCGGCGGTGTGGCGCGAGGCCGGCTGGACCTACCGGGCCATGGGCCGGCCGAAGGCCTGACGCGAGGAGGCGGTGGCCACCGGGCCACCGCCTCCTCCGCGCTCCCGTGCGGGACTCAGTTCGCCGGACCGTCCAGCTCGTCGATCGTCGCGTGCGACGGACCGACGCGGGCGCTCAGGTCACGGGACACCGCTTCCGCGTCGCGCAGGACGCGCACGGCGTTCTGCCACGTCAGCTTGGCAAGGTCGGTCTCCGACCAGCCGCGGGTGAGCAGCTCCGCGATCAGGTGCGGGTAGCCCGAGACGTCCTCCAGCCCCTGCGGGAGGAAGGCGGTGCCGTCGTAGTCGCCACCGACACCGATGTGGTCGATCCCGGCGATCTCCCGCATGTGGTCGAGGTGGTCGGCGATCGTCGCCACGGTGGCCATCGGGCGCGGGTTGACCGCTTCGAAGTCCGCGTGGATCCGCATGGCGGCCGGGGTGGTGTCCAGGTGGTGCAGGCCGTGCTCCCGCATGTTGCGGTCGGCGGCGAGCGTCCACTCGACGGCCGCGGGCAGGACGAACTTCGGCACGAAGGTCGCCATGGCCACACCGCCGTTGGCCGCGAGCATCCGCAGCACGTCGTCGGGGATGTTGCGCGGGTGGTCGCAGACCGCCCGGGCGGAGGAGTGCGAGAAGATCACCGGCGCCACCGAGGTCGCGAGGGCGTCCCGCATGGTGGTGGCCGCCACATGGGAGAGGTCGACCAGCATCCCGACGCGGTTCATCTCGCGCACGACCTCACGGCCGAACTCCGACAGCCCGCCGACGCGCGGGGAGTCGGTCGCCGAGTCCGCCCAGTCGGTGTTGTCGTTGTGCGTGAGCGTCATGTAGCGGACGCCCAGGGTGTGCAGGGCCCGCAGGGTGGCCAGGGAGTTGTTGATGGAGTGGCCGCCCTCGGCCCCCATCAGGGAGGCGATACGGCCCTCGGCGCGGGCCTTCTCCATGTCGTCCGCGGTCAGGGCGCGGCGCAGGTCGTCCGGGTAGCGGGCCAGCATCTCGCCGACGACGTCGATCTGCTCCAGCGTGGCGCTCACCGCGTCGTCGCCGGCCAGATGGGGTGCGACGTAGACGGACCAGAACTGCGCGCCGACGCCGCCGGCCCGCAGCCGCGGGATGTCGGTGTGCAGGGTGCCGGTCTGGTCCCGGGAGATGTCGCGGGCGTCGAGGTCGTAACCGACCTGCTCGCGCAGCGCCCAGGGGAGGTCGTTGTGGCCGTCGACGACGGGGTGGCCGGCGAGGAGCTGCCGGGCTCGGTCCAGGTGGTCCACCGTGTGCCTACTTCCCGAAGCCGAAGTGGTCCGCGCCCTGGGTCTTGGCGCGCAGCCGCTTGCCCTTCTCCGTCGCCTGGTCCTTGAGCTCCTGCTGGAAGTCCTTCATCCGGGCCAGCAGCTCACCGTCGTGGGCGGCGAGGATGCGGGCGGCGAGCAGACCCGCGTTGCGGGCGCCGCCGACGGACACGGTGGCGACGGGGACGCCGGCGGGCATCTGGACGATGGAGAGCAGGCTGTCCATGCCGTCGAGGTACTTCAGCGGGACCGGGACGCCGATCACGGGCAGCGGGGTGACGGAGGCGAGCATGCCGGGCAGGTGCGCCGCGCCTCCCGCTCCCGCGATGACCGCCTTGAGGCCGCGGTCCGCAGCCGACTCGCCGTACGCGATCATCTCGTGCGGCATGCGGTGGGCGGAGACGACGTCGACCTCGTAGGGGATCTCGAACTCGTCGAGGGCCTTGGCGGCCGCTTCCATCACGGGCCAGTCGGAGTCCGAGCCCATGACGATGCCGACGACGGGGGCGGAGCCTGGTGCGGTCATTCGGTGATCGTTCCTCGCAGGTAGTCGGCCGCGTGCCGGGCGCGCTCCCGCACGTCCGCCAGATCGTCGCCGTAGGTGTTGACGTGGCCCACCTTGCGGCCGGGCTTCACGTCCTTGCCGTACATGTGGATCTTGAGCTGGGGGTCGCGGGCCATGCAGTGCAGGTACGCCTGGTACATGTCCGGGTAGTCGCCGCCGAGGACGTTGGACATGACCGTCCAGGTGGCGCGCGGGCGGGGGTCGCCGAGCGGGAGGTCCAGCACGGCCCGCACGTGGTTGGCGAACTGCGAGGTGACCGCGCCGTCCTGGGTCCAGTGCCCGGAGTTGTGCGGGCGCATCGCGAGCTCGTTGACGAGGATGCCGGGCTCCCCGTCGGGTCCGCGCGTCTCGAAGAGCTCGACCGCGAGGTGGCCCACCACACCGAGCTCCGCCGCGATCCGCAGGGCGAGCTGCTGGGCCTCGCCCGCGAGGCGTTCGTCGAGGTCGGGCGCCGGGGCGATGACGGTGTCGCAGACCCCGTCGACCTGGATCGACTCGACCACGGGATAGGCGACGGCCTGGCCGTGCGGCGAGCGGACGATGTTGGCCGCCAGCTCGCGGACGAAGTCGACCTTCTCCTCGGCGAGGACGGGGACACCGGCGCGGAAGGGCTCGGCGGCGTCCGCCTCGGAGCGGACCACCCAGACGCCCTTGCCGTCGTAGCCGCCGCGGACCGTCTTGAGGATGACGGGGAAGCCGCCCACCTCCTCGGCGAAGGCCGTGGCGTCCGCCGGGTCGGCGACGATGCGGTGGCGGGGACAGGGTGCGCCGATCTCGGTGAGCTTGGCACGCATGACGCCCTTGTCCTGGGCGTGCACCAGGGCGTCGGGGCCGGGGCGCACGGGGATGCCGTCCGCCTCCAGGGCCCGCAGGTGCTCGGTCGGCACGTGCTCGTGGTCGAAGGTGATCACATCGCAGCCGCGGGCGAAGGCGCGCAGCGTCTCCAGGTCGCGGTAGTCGCCGACGACGACCTCGCCGACCACCTGGGCGGCCGAGTCCTGGGGAGTGTCACTGAGGAGCTTGAATTTCAGGCCGAGGGGAATGCCCGCCTCGTGGGTCATACGGGCGAGCTGACCGCCGCCGACCATGCCGACTACAGGGAACGTCACGCGTACCAGGGTATCGGGCGTGCGGAAGGTCCCCCTCACCCTCTCCCGCCAGGTACCCTCGCCCTCCCCCGCCGGGCCCGCTCCGGCTCCCGGGAAGGAGCCCCGTCGGGCGGTCCTCCCGGCTCACAGGCATCACACGGGAGGGCTGGTTAGCATGGCCGGGTTGACGCAACCAATGGACGGGGCTGAGCGATCACCATGAGCGAACGGGGCGCACTGCGGGCCCGGCTTGATCTGCTGGCACGGGAGGTCGCCAAGTTCGGCGCGGTCGGCGCACTCGGGCTGGTCGTCAACATCGCCGTCTCCAACCTGATCTGGCGCACCACGGAGATCCCGGTGGTGCGGGCCGGGCTGATGGGGACGGTCGTCGCCATCCTCTTCAACTACGTCGGCTTCCGCTACTGGACCTACCGGGACCGCGACAAGACCGGCCGGACCCGGGAGCTGACGCTGTTCCTGCTGTTCAGCGCCGTCGGTGCGGTGATCGAGACGGGCGTGCTCTACGTGGCGACGTACGGCTTCGGGTGGAACAGCCCGGTCCAGAGCAACATGTTCAAGATCCTCGGCATCGGCATCGCCACGCTGTTCCGCTTCTGGTCCTACCGCACCTGGGTGTTCAGGGCGCTGCCCGCCGAGGAGGCCGTGCTCGACGCGGAGCGATTTCTGGAGCAGCGACGACCCTCCGACGAGGTAGCACCCGGCCCGGTGGCCCACTGACGACGGCGGCGGCGTCCCGCGTGCTCAGCGCACCGGGCGCACGTACTCCTTGCGGCTCGGCACGACCCTGCTGAGGAAGAGGGCGAAGACCGGGGGCTGCTGCTGGAGCAGTTCCAGCCGGCCCCCGTCGGCCTCCGCGAGGTCCCGGGCCACCGCCAGGCCGATTCCGGTGGAGTTCCGGCCGCTGATGGTGCGCTCGAAGATCCGCGCCCCGAGGTCGGCGGGGACACCGGGGCCCTCGTCCGTGACCTCGACGACGACCTGGTTGCCGGTGACGCGGGTGCGCAGCGCGACCGTGCCACCGCCGTGCATCAGCGAGTTCTCGATCAGGGCGGCGAGCACCTGGGCGACGGCGCCGGGCGTCCCGACGGCCTCCAGTCCGTGCTTGCCGGAGCAGACGACGGCGCGGCCCGCGCTGCGGTAGGCCGGGCGCCACTCCTCGATCTGCTGCTTGACGATCTCGTCGAGGTCGAACACGACGGCCGAGCCGGTACGCGGGTCACGGGCGTTGGTCAGCAGCCGCTGCACCACGTCGGTGAGCCGCTCGACCTGGGTGAGCGCGATGTTCGCCTCCTCCTTCACCGTGTCGGGGTCGTCGGTGACCGAGATCTCCTCGATCCGCATGGAGAGGGCCGTCAGCGGCGTACGGAGCTGGTGCGAGGCGTCCGCGGCGAGGCGCCGCTCCGCCGTCAGCATCCGGGCGATCCGTTCGGCGGAGGAGTCCAGGACGTCGGCGACCCGGTCCAGCTCCGCCACCCCGTACCGCTTGTGCCTGGGCCGCGGGTCGCCCGATCCGAGGCGCTCGGCCGTCTCGGCGAGGTCGGTGAGCGGGGAGGTCAGCCGGTCCGCCTGGCGCACGGCGAGGAGTACGGCGGAGATGATGGCGAGCAGGGCCACCGCTCCGATGATCAGCAGGGTGCGGCCGACCTCCCGGGTCACGGTGGAGCGGGACTCCTCGACGGTGACCTTCTCGCCCTGCTCCCCCGTCTCCGTGCTGCGGATCGAGTCGCCGTCCGCGGGGCGCTCGCCGACCTCGATCGGGGACCGCCCCGGGATCTCGACGCGGGCGTAGCGGCTGGGGTCCACCTGCTCGGCGAGGACCTGCGGGGTGATCCGCTCGGCGCCGAGCAGCCGGCTCTCGACGACGCTGATCAGCCGGAAGGCCTCCGCGTCCACGCTCTCCTGGGCGCTGTTGCTGATGGTGCGGGTCTCGACGATGACGAGGGAGACGCCGAAGACGGCGATCACGACGAGCACCACGGCGAGCGTGGAGTTGATCAGTCGGCGGCGCATGAGTGTTCTGTACGTCAGCTCTTCTCGAACCGGAAGCCGACGCCCCGGACGGTGGCGATGTACCGCGGATTGGCGGCGTCGTCCCCGAGCTTCTTACGGAGCCAGGAGATGTGCATGTCGAGGGTCTTGGTGGAGGACCACCACGTGGTGTCCCAGACCTCACGCATCAGCTGGTCGCGGGTGACGACCCGGCCGGCGTCCCGGACGAGGACCCGGAGCAGGTCGAACTCCTTCGCCGTGAGCTGGAGTTCCTCGTCGCCCATCCAGGCACGGTGGGACTCGACGTCGATCCTGACGCCGTGCGTGGCGGGCTGCGGGGCCGGCTCGGCCGCGCCGCGCCGCAGCAGGGCGCGGACCCGGGCGAGGAGCTCGGCGAGACGGAAGGGCTTGGTGACGTAGTCGTCGGCGCCGGCGTCCAGACCGACGACGGTGTCGACCTCGTCGGCGCGGGCGGTCAGCACCAGGATCGGCACGGCGTGGCCGTCGGCACGCAGCCGCCTGGCGACCTCCAGGCCGTCCATGCCGGGGAGCCCCAGGTCGAGGACGACCAGGTCGACGCCTCCCTGGAGTCCGGCGTCGAGCGCGGTCGGTCCGTCCTCGCGGACCTCGACCTCGTAACCCTCTCGACGCAGGGCGCGGGCCAGTGGCTCCGAGATGGATGCGTCGTCCTCGGCGAGCAGTACACGGGTCATGCAGTGATGGTAGTCCGCGCAGGCCCGCCGGGGTGAGGCACTGGTGAGGCCCTACGGGTCAGGTCCACGAATCGGTCATCCTCCTTCGAATATGCGACCGTGGTTCCACGTAGACCTGTGATCCATCTCTCAAGTCCTTCCATATCCCCGCGTGTCGTGTCGTATGGTTGCTCGACGCCTGTTGCACCGCTGAATGACCTTTGGGCAGCTTTTCGCGCCAAGGGTCACTTTTGCGTATGGGCCGGTTCCCGCCGGCCCCGACCAGTGAATGACCTGTGGGCCGGGCCCGGAGCGCGAGGACGCGCCCCGGGCGTGGATCCCGGAGCGGTCTGTCCCACGAGTCCGCCCCCGCACTCCCTTCGGATCGGGCGGCCGGATCGAATCCCCTCGAGGCGTCAGGGGTGGGGCGCTCCCGCACCGGTGCCGGCTACCCCCCACCGGGCGCGTACCGCTCACGAGGCGAACGCGTCCCGACCAGCAAGGATCGACCATGGCGTCCAGCCTGACGAAGGACTCGGCCAGTACTTCTGGTTCGGAGAAGACCTTCTTCGGCCACCCCCGCGGCCTGGCCACTCTCTTCATGACGGAGATGTGGGAGCGCTTCAGCTATTACGGCATGCGCGCCCTTCTCCCGCTCTACCTGATCGCTCCCAACGGGCTTCACATGAACCCCGCCACGGCCACGGCGATCTACTCGGTCTACCTGTCGCTGGTGTACCTGCTCGCCATGCCCGGCGGCTGGTTCGGCGACCGCGTCTGGGGCCCCCGCAAGACCGTCGCCATCGCGGGCGGCGTCATCATGCTCGGCCACCTGACGCTGGCGCTCCCCACCGAGGGCACCTTCTTCGCCGGTCTCGGCCTGGTGGCCATCGGCTCCGGTCTGCTGAAGTCCAACATCTCGACGATGGTCGGCCACCTCTACGACGGCCCGGACGACCCGCGCCGTGACGGTGGCTTCACGATCTTCTACATGGGCATCAACATGGGTGCCTTCGCGGCGCCCCTGGTCATCGGCACCGTCGGCGAGAACGTCAACTGGCACCTGGGCTTCGCCCTGGCCGCGCTCGGCATGGGACTCGGCGTCGCCCAGTTCCTGCTCGGCACGCGCCACCTGAACGAGCGCAGCCTCGTCGTGCCGAAGCCGCTCTCCGCGGACGAGCGCGCCTCCACGCTGCGCAAGTCGATGATCTGGCTCGGCATCGCGGCCGTCTTCTACATCGGCACGGTCGTCACCGGCGTGTACACGCTGAACTGGCTGCTGGTCCCGATCACGATCGCCGGTCTGATCATCCCGGTCATGGTCCTGGTGCGCATCAAGCGCGACAAGGAGCTCAGCCGGACCGAGCAGAAGAAGATGTCCGGCTACATCTGGTTCTTCGTCGCCGCCGCCATCTTCTGGATGATCTACGACCAGGGCGGTTCGACCCTGGCGATCTTCGCCGACTCCTCCGCGGAGAACTCGGTCCTCGGCTGGGACTTCCCGGTCTCCTGGTACCAGTCGGTCAACCCGGTCCTGATCATGGCGCTGGCCCCGGTCTTCGCCGCCTTCTGGCTGGCGCTGAACCGGCGGGGCAAGGAGCCGAGCACGGTCGTGAAGTTCAGCTCCGGTCTGGTGCTGGTCGGCGCGTCGTTCTTCCTCTTCCTGGCGCCGCTGACCATCGCGGGCGACGGCCACAAGGCCGCCGCGATGTGGCTGGTCGCGATCTACTTCGTGCAGACCGTCGGCGAGCTGACGCTCTCCCCGGTGGGCCTCTCGGTCACCACGAAGATGGCCCCGGCGAAGTACGCCAGCCAGATGATGGGTGTCTGGTTCCTGGCGGTGACCGCCGGTGACTGCACCACGGGCCTGCTCTCCCTCGCGGGTGTCGAGCTCAACGGCACCGGGGTCGTCGCGCTCCAGGCCGCGCTCGCCGTCCTGGCGGGTGTCGCGATCTTCATGTACCGCGGCAAGGTCAAGGAACTCATGGGCAACGTCCGCTGACACGGACCCGCCCCCACGGACGAGGCCCCGCACCGATCGGTGCGGGGCCTCGTCCGTGCGCGTACGGGAGATCCTGGCGGAGCGGGGGCGGGCCGTTACGCCGGCGCCGCGAGCTCCGCCCAGACCGTCTTGCCGGGCTGGTCCGGTGTGCGCGACACGCCCCAGTCGAGGCAGAGCCGCTGCACGATGAACATGCCGTGCCCTCCGGGCCGCCCCGCGCGGTGCGGGGTGCGGGGCGCCGGCTGTCCCGCGCCGCCGTCGACGACCTCGACCCGCAGGCTCTTGGGGGAGCAGCCGATACGGAGCTCCTCAGGGCCCTCCGCGTGCAGGCAGGCGTTCGTGACGAGCTCGGAGACGACCAGCAGGACGTCCTCGGCGGCCGCGCGCCGGTCGGCGCTGGACGCGGGCAGCCAGCCCCAGTCGTGGAGTGCGGACCGGGCGAAGTCGCGGGCCATCGGCACGATGCCGCTGGCGTCTCTCAGCGAGAGCGCGCGCCACTGCCGGTCGGACGGCACGGCAGAGGCGGGGCCCGTGCCGTCCGGCTCGCGGCCGAGGCCGCCCGGCGGATGCTGCCGGGTGGTGCTCATCAGCGCTTCACCTCACCGATTCACCGTGTGTTGCCATCGAACAGATATTGGTCAGATACAGAGTGTGCGGGCTTCATGACCCCGACGAGATCTCTCCTGCCCGGCCGAATGGTGACGACACCCACTTCCGCTACGCCAACAGCGTGACGCGCGCGATAGTCGGTGCACCTGGTGCCGGACGGACGCATGGAAAGCGCCTTTTCAGGTGCCCAGAGCGTCTTCGAGCGAGGCGTGGACGGTGAAGACCGCCTCCGCCCCCGTGATCTCGAAGACGCGAGCCACCACGGGCTGCATTCCGGCCAGATGAACCGCTCCGCCGGCCGCCTCCGCCTTCAGGCGGGCGCCGAGCAGCACGTTGAGCCCGGTCGAGTCGCAGAAGTCGAGCCCCGAGCAGTCCACCACCAGGCGTGTACGCCCGTGCTCGACAGCGCTCTCCAGAGGTTCGCGCAGCAGATCGGCGGTGTGGTGATCGAGCTCACCCACCGGTGTCACGACTTCGCTTCGGCCCTCGGTCCGGACGTCGACCTGTAGCCGACCCCGGTTCGCGCTGCCGACCGTCCCGCGGTCCATGCCGTTCCTCTTCGCCGTCCGTCACTACCCGCGCCCCTGTGTGCGCGGCTTCATCGTGGCTGCCCCCGACGTGCGTGAAACATTACGCGTTTCCCTCGCCACACGGTAGTCGGAGAACTCCACAAAGCGGACATTCAGGCGGATTTGGCGCTTGTAACTCGTGGCTGGAACCGGGTAAGGGTAGAGGGGACATCACCACCAGGAATCTCGATCGGCTTCGGAGGCGCCGCTTCACCGCAGGAACACGTATGGGCATCGGCAGCCATATGCCGAGAACGATGGAGGAGAACCATGTCACCCCGGCTCGACGTATCGCGTACCCACCTCGCGACGTCGGCATGTCCTCAGGGACCGACCGATTCCGACTCCGCTGCCGCGAGCGCCGTACCCGGCCCGCGCACCAGCACCCGCACCACCGCCCCGGACGCCGACGACCACCTCCCGGTCGAGGAGTTCGAGGGCCTCGAAGGGCTTCCCGACATCCCGCACTACGCCGAAATCGGCGCGGTGGACGCCAGGGCCCTGTCGAAGACGCTCTTCACGCGGCTCGAAGCCCTCGAGGAGGGCACCCACGAGTACGCGTACGTCCGCAACACCCTCGTCGAGCTGAACCTGGCCCTCGTCAAGTTCGCCGCCTCCCGCTTCCGCACCCGCAGCGAGCCGATGGAGGACATCGTCCAGGTCGGCACCATCGGCCTGATCAAGGCGATCGACCGCTTCGAGCTCAGCCGCGGCGTGGAGTTCCCGACGTTCGCGATGCCGACCATCGTCGGCGAGATCAAGCGCTTCTTCCGTGACACCAGCTGGTCCGTGCGCGTCCCGCGCCGGCTCCAGGAGCTGCGTCTGGACCTGGCCAAGGCGGGCGACGAGCTGTCCCAGCAACTGGACCGCGCGCCCACCGTCGCCGAACTCGCCGACCGTCTCGGCCTCAGCAGGGACGAGGTCGTCGAGGGCATGGCCGCGAGCAACGCGTACACCGCGAGCTCGCTGGACGCCAAGCCCGACGACCACGGCGACGGCAACGAGGGCGCCCTCGCCGACCGTCTCGGCTACGAGGACAACGGGCTCGAAGGCATCGAGTACATCGAGTCCCTCAAGCCGCTCATCGCCTCGCTCCCCCTGCGTGACCGCACGATCCTCTCGATGCGGTTCGTCTCCAACATGACGCAGTCCGAGATCGGCGAGGAGCTCGGCATCTCCCAGATGCACGTGTCCCGGCTGCTCTCCCGGACCCTGGTCAAGCTCAGGAAGGGCCTGACCGTGGAGGAGTGACCCGGCCTCACCGGAACCCCCCGGTACGCCTTGCGGAAGGACCTGCCCAGGACAACGGGCGGGTCCTTCCGCATTGTTGACGAAGCGCCACGGACTGGGTCACATTGGGCGGGTTTCTGGGGGGAACACATGGTTCATGGGGAGAACGGTCCTGCGGACCGTGCCGTGACGGAAGCGCTGGAGACGGCGATGCGCGCCCGGCTCGGCCGGGAGTGCCTGTACGTCCCGTCCTGCCGGCTCGGCCTCTACGTGGCACTGCGCCACGGGTGCGAACCCGGCGGGAAGATCCTGATGTCCCCGGTCAACGACGACGTCATCCTCTTCGTCGTCCTCGCCGCCGGTCTGCGCCCCGTCCAGGCCCCGCGGTCCGCAGCCGACGGTTCGACGACGTGGACGCCGTGCCCGACTCCGTGTGGAACGGCCTCCGCGCCGGCCTCACCACCAGTCTGTACGGAAACCCCGACCCGGCCCTGCGGCTGCGCGAACGCTGCGACCGGCTCGGCATCCCGCTGATCGAGGACGCCGCACACGCCATCGGCAGCGTCACCGACGGCGACCCGGTCGGCTCGTTCGGGGACGCCGCCGTCTTCAGCCTCTCCAAACACGTCGGTGCGAAGGCCGGAGGCTTCCGTCGCGGACCCGGCCCGGCGCGCCCCGCTGGAGCGGGCCCGGGACACGCTGCTCGACCCGGCCCGCCTCACCGCCGAACTCGCCTACGCCGTAAGCCCGTACGCCGAGTCGGCCGTACGCGGGCTGCGGCCGGCCCCGGCGGCCTGGTGGACCCTGCGCCTCCTCGGCCTCCAGGAACGGGAGGAGATCCGGATGCCGCTGCGCCCCGGGGAACTGGAGCACGCCCTGGGCGCCACGCCCTCGCTGGCCACGGATCCACGGCTTGGCGAAGCGGTCGCCGCGGCCGGTCCTGCGGTACTGGGCGGACTTCCACCCCATCAGGGTCCGCAGCGCCTCCGGGTCACGCTCGTCGAGGACGAACCGCACACCTCACCGGCCTCGCGGCCGAGCTTGCGCTCCTTGGCCAGGGTCGTCCTGAGGAACTTCGGCGATCCGGCACGCAGCGCCTTCTCGTAGCTGTCGTAGCCGTCGCGGGATCACACCTCTCTCTCGCCTGCCCTGCGCACCCGTCACACGACCCGCGCCCCCGCACGCCACACCGCACGGACCAGCGGGACTCCCGGCCGGTAGGCGAGGTGGACGTGGCTCGGCGCGTCGAGGAGCACCAGGTCGGCGCGTGCGCCGGGGGTGATGCGGCCGATGTCGGTGCGGCGCAGCGCGGCGGCGCCTCCGGCGGTGGCGGACCAGATCGCCTCGTCCGGGGTCATGCCCATGTCCCGTACGGCGAGGGCGACGCAGAACGGCATGGAGGAGGTGAACGACGAGCCCGGGTTGCAGTCCGTGGACAGCGCGACCGTGGCACCCGCGCCGAGGATGCGGCGGGCGTCGGGCCAGGCCGCGCGGGTGGAGAACTCTGCGCCGGGCAGCAGGGTGGCGACGGTGGAGCCCTGGCCGAGGGCGTCGAGGTCGGCGTCGTCGAGGTGGGTGCAGTGGTCGGCGGACGCGGCGTCCAGCTCGACGGCGAGACGTACGCCGGGGCCGTGGCCGAGCTGGTTGGCGTGGACGCGGGGGTGCAGGCCCTTGGCCAGGCCGGCGGTGAGGATCGTGCGCGCCTGGTCCTCGTCGAAGGCGCCCCGCTCGCAGAAGACGTCGATCCAGCGGGCGTGCGGCGCGCAGGCGTCCAGCATGGGCCCGGTCACGAGGTCGACGTAGCCGGCGGGGTCGTCGGCGTAGTCGGGGGACACGATGTGGGCGCCGAGGAAGGTGACCTCGTCGGTGTGGCGGGCGGCGATGCGCAGGGCTCGCGCCTCGTCCTCGACGGTGAGGCCGTAGCCGGACTTGGTCTCGAAGGTGGTGGTGCCCTGCCGGAGCGCCTCGCCCAGGTAGCGCGCGACGTTCGCGGAGAGCTCGTCGTCGGAGGCGGCGCGGGTGGCCGCCACGGTCGTGCGGATGCCGCCCGCCGAGTAGGGGCGCCCGGACATGCGGGCGTTGAACTCGGCGGTCCGGTCGCCCGCGAACACGAGGTGGGAGTGGGAGTCCACGAAACCGGGGACCACCGCACGGCCACCCGCGTCGACGGCGTTGTCGGTGGCGGGTGCCCTGCTCGACTCACCGGTCCACACGACACGGTCGCCGTCGATGACGACGGCCGCGTCCCGGATCAGGCCCAGGGGGGTCCCGTCGCCGAGGGAGGGGTCGTTGGTGACCAGGTTCGCGATGTGGGTGAGGGCGGTCGTGGTGGTCGTCGTCATCCGGACACAGCTCTCTTCGGGTTCGCCCGGCTGGGCTGCCGGGGTGGTCGGCCGGGTTCGTCGGCCCGGGCGGACATCCGGTGCGCGGCTCGCCCGGTCGGTCGTCGGGCGGGCCGGCCGGGTGGTCAGCGGTGCAGGGCGGCGACGGCCGAGGCGAGTGCTCCGGGCACGTCCTCGATCCGGGTGTGCCGTCCGTCCCGCACGATGTGGCGTCCGGCCACCACGGTGTGCCGCACGTCGGCGGCCGTGGCGGCGAACACGGCCGCTTCGGCTCCCAGCCGCGGCACCGGCCCGGCCGTCCTGACGGAGTCCAGGGCGACGGTCGTGAGATCGGCGGGCGCCCCCGGTTCCAGCGTCCCCCCGTCCGGGCGGCCGAGGGCGGCGTGCCCGTCGGCGGAGGCGGCCCTGAGCAGGGCGGACGCCGTCCAGTGACCGCGTACATGGGTGCGCAGGCGTTCGTTGAGCTCCATGGCCCGGGCCTCCTCGAAGAGGTCGATCACGGCGTGGCTGTCGCTGCCCAGCGAGAGGGGGGAACCCGCCCGCTGAAGGGCTTCGGCAGGGCCGATGCCGTCGGCGAGGTCGCGTTCCGTCGTGGGGCACATGCAGGTGCCGGTCCGGGACGCGCCGAGCAGTTCGATGTCCTCCGGGGTGAGGTGTGTGTTGTGGATGCCGGTGGTGGCCGGGCCGAGGACCCCGTGGTCGGCGAGGAGCCGTGTGGGGGTGCGGCCGTGGGCAGCCAGGCAGGCGTCGTTCTCCGCCGTCTGCTCGGAGAGGTGGACGTGCAGCGGGACACTCCGCTCCCGGGCCCACCGGGCGACGGTGGCGAGCTGCTCCGCCGGAACGGCCCGTACGGAGTGGATCGCGGCGCCGATCACCACCAGGTCGTCGTCGCCCTGGAGGAGGGAGGCACGCTCGGCCCAGGCGTCGGCGGTGCCGTCGGAGAAGCGCGTCTGGTGCCGGTTGGGTTTCTCCCCGAACCCGGCGGCGAGGTAGGCGGTGTCGAGCAGGGTGATCCGGATGCCGGCCTCGGCCGCCGCGGCGATGAGCGCCTCGCCCATGGCGTTCGGGTTGTCGTAGGGCGTGCCGCCCGGCGAGTGGTGCAGATAGTGGAACTCGCCGACCGCGGTGATCCCCGCCAGCGCCATCTCGGCGTACGTGGCCCGGGCCAGGTCGTAGTAGGTGTCGGGGGTGAGCCGCGAAGCCGTCCGGTACATCGTCTCGCGCCACGTCCAGAAGGTGCCGGAGCCGACCTGGACGGTGGAGCGCAGCGCCCGGTGGAAGGCGTGCGAGTGGGTGTTGGCCAGTCCCGGGACGGTCAGTCCGTGCAGCGCGGTGGCACCGGGCGGCGGCGTGTCGACGCCCGTCCGGACGCCGGCGACGCGCCCCCCGGACACCTCCAGGAGCACACCCGGCTCGACATGGGTGCCGAGCCAGGCGTGCGACATCCAGTACGTCGCGGTGACCGGGGTGCCCGTCGGTTGCGTCGTCAGCTGCACGCGAGGCCTTCCAGTACGTCGGCGAGCGCCCTCACTCCGGCCACGCAGTCGTCCTCCGCGGCGTGTTCGGCAGGTGAGTGCGAGATCCCGGTGGGGTTCCGTACGAACAGCATGGCGGTCGGCACGGAAGCGGACAAAATACCCGCGTCGTGTCCGGCCCCCGTCCCGAGCACCGGAACGGCCCGTCCCCCGGTGTCGGCACCGCCGCGCCCCCGCTTCTCCAGCACGCGTCGGATCTCGTCCCGCAGGGCGTGCTGGAAGTCCACCACCGGGGTGAACGACTCGCGTACGACGTCGAGATCGACCCCGGCCCGCTCGGCGTGCTCCCGCGCGGCCCGCTCGACACCGCTCACCACGGCGTCGAGGGTGCCCTGGTCGGCGGCCCGCGAGTCGAGCCAGCCCCGCACGAGGGACGGGATCGCGTTGACCCCGTTCGGCTCGACGGCGATCTTGCCGAAGGTCGCGAGGCCTCCGGCGAGCTCCGCCTCCCGCCGGGCCGCCAGCACGGTCTCGGCGTACGGGAGCATCGGGTCCCGGCGGTCGGCGAGCCGCGTGGTGCCCGCGTGGTTGGCCTCCCCCCGGAAGTCGAACCGCCAGCGGCCGTGCGGCCAGATGGCCGAGGCGACACCGACCGGGTCACCGCTCAGATCGAGGGCGCGCCCCTGCTCCACGTGGAGCTCGACGAACGCGCCGATCCGGGCGAGGCGCTCTGGGTCGGGCCCGATGGCGTCCGGGTCGTACCCCGCCGCCTCCATGGCCCGGGGCAGCGGGACCCCGTTCCCGTCGCGGAGCCGGTGCGCGTCCTCGACGGTCAGCTGTCCCGCGGCGAGCCGGGAGCCGACGCAGGCGAGCCCGAAACGGGCCCCCTCCTCGTCGCCGAAGTTGACGACGGCGAAGGGCCTGGCGAACTCCGCTCCCCTGCGGCGGAGTTCGTCGAGGGCGGCGAAGGAGGACACCACGCCGAGAGGGCCGTCGAAGGCTCCGCCGTCGGGTACCGAGTCGAGATGGGAGCCGGTGACGACGGCGTCCCCCGCTCGGGGGTCACCGTGCCAGGCCCACTGGTTGCCGTTGCGGTCGACCTCGTGGACGAGCCCCCGGGACTCGGCCTGTGCGCGGAACCACTCCCGGCACTCCGCGTCGGCCCCGCTCCAGGCGTACCTGCGGTACCCGCCGCTGCCCCGGTCGAGGCCGAGCGGCGCGAGGCCGCGCCACATCTCCTGGAACGACTCGGGCTCACCGGGCCGGGGGCCGGGCGCACCCGCCCCCGGCGCCACCCGCTCCGGGCCGCCGCCCTCGGACCCGTTCATCAGGCGTCGCCCTCCGCCATCGGGACCCGCACGCCCTGGTCCGAGGCGACGGACTCCGCGATGTCGTACCCAGCGTCGACGTGCCGGATGACGCCCATCCCGGGGTCGTTCGTGAGGACCCGCCGGATCTTCTCGCCCGCAAGCCGCGTGCCGTCGGCGACCGTGACCTGCCCCGCGTGGATCGAACGCCCCATGCCCACACCGCCACCATGGTGCAGGGACACCCAGGACGCCCCCGAGGCCACGTTCACCATGGCGTTGAGCAGCGGCCAGTCCGCGATGGCGTCGGAGCCGTCGAGCATCGCCTCGGTCTCACGGTAGGGCGAGGCGACCGATCCGCAGTCCAGGTGGTCGCGCCCGATGGCCAGGGGCGCGGCGAGCTCGCCGCTCGCCACCATGTCGTTGAACCGCTCGCCGGCACGGTCGCGTTCGCCGTAGCCGAGCCAGCAGATACGGGCGGGCAGGCCCTGGAAGTGAACCCGCTCGCCGGCCATCCTGATCCAGCGGTGCAGCGACTCGTTCTCCGGGAAGAGTTCGAGCAGCGCCTTGTCGGTCTTGTGGATGTCCGAGGCCTCCCCCGACAGCGCCGCCCACCGGAAGGGCCCCTTGCCCTCGCAGAAGAGCGGCCGGATGTAGGCGGGCACGAAGCCGGGGAAGTCGAACGCCCGGCCGTATCCCGCGAGCTGGGCCTCTCCCCGGATCGAGTTGCCGTAGTCGAAGACCTCGGCGCCCGCGTCCATGAAGCCGACCATCGCCTCGACGTGCGCCGCCATCGACTCCCGGGCACGCCGGGTGAAGTCGGCGGGCTTCTCCGCGGCGTAGGAGGCCATGTCGTCGAAGTCGACGCCGACCGGCAGATAGGCGAGCGGGTCGTGCGCGCTGGTCTGGTCGGTGACGATGTCGACGGGAGCGCCCTCGGCGAGCATCCGGGGCAGCAGCTCCGCCGCGTTGCCGAGCAGGCCGATGGAGAGCGGACGCCGCGCGTCACGGGCCTCGACGGCCAGCTGGAGCGCGTGTTCGAGCGAATCCGCGCGTACGTCCAGGAAGCGGTGCTCGATACGGCGCTCGATGGCGCGCGGGTCGCAGTCGACGCAGAGGGCCACACCGTCGTTCATCGTGACGGCCAGCGGCTGCGCGCCGCCCATGCCGCCGAGCCCGGCCGTCAGCGTGATGGTGCCGGCCAGCGTCCCCCCGAACCGCTTCGCGGCGACGGCGGCGAACGTCTCGTACGTGCCCTGGAGGATGCCCTGGGTCCCGATGTAGATCCAGGAACCCGCGGTCATCTGCCCGTACATGGTGAGCCCGAGGGCCTCCAGACGGCGGAACTCCTCCCAGTTCGCCCAGTCGCCGACCAGGTTGCTGTTGGCGATCAGGACGCGCGGCGCCCACTCGTGGGTCTGCATGACGCCGACCGGCCGCCCGGACTGGACGAGCATCGTCTCGTCCTGCTTGAGCGTCCGGAGGGTGCGGACCATGGCGTCGAAGGACCGCCAGTCGCGGGCCGCCTTGCCCGTGCCGCCGTAGACGACGAGCTTGTCGGGGTGTTCGGCCACCTCGGGGTCGAGGTTGTTCTGCAGCATGCGGAGGGCGGCTTCCTGCTGCCATCCCAGGGCGCTCAGTTCCGTACCGCGCGGTGCCCGTACGGGGCGGGGTCCTGACATGGGGCTGCCTCCTCGCGAATGTGACTCACCTATTCACATCCTGGCTTCATGAATACTCCTAGTCAACAGGCGCACCGCCACCCCGCGGACGACGGGAAGGACGGGCGACGGGCACCGGAGGGCGGAATTCCGCCACTCGAAGGGTGGTCGGCCGGACAACTTCCGACCACTGCCACGCGCCCACCAGCGGCTCTTTACACGGCAGTTCGCATGTACCACTGGAAAATGCCAGAACTCCCACCAGGAATGCACACGTTGCGTAGCCTCTCCATTACATCCGTACGCCACGTCGGGAGGGGAGTCCGCGTTGCCCGGAATCGACGAGTGCCTGATCGAAGTCATGAGGCTGCCCGGTGCCCGGGGTGCCTCGGTGGTCGACTGGACGAGCGGCCTCGCGCTCGGCACCATCGGCGAATCACCCAACGGCGACCACGAGGCCACGGCCGCCGAGACGGCCGAGGTGGCGAGGATGGCCGCCGAACAGCCGGTCTTCGCGCAGGCCGGACCGTACGCCGGATCCACGGGCCCACCCGTCCCCGCCGTCGAGGACGTCATCGTGACCACCGCCCCCGGCTACCACATCCTCCGTTTCGTCGAGACGGCCTTCGACAGCAGCGTCTTCCTCCACCTCTGGCTGGACCGCGCGGAGGGCAACCTGGCGATGGCGCGGATACGGCTCGGCGAGATAGCGGAGCGGCTGGTCCTGGCATGAGTCCCACCGTCGCCGACCGGCCCGGCACACCGGAACGGGCCGCTCCTTCGCCGATGTTGCAGCGGCTCGCGGCGGAGCGCGCAACCGGCGCACTGATGCGCGACCGAGGGACCCTGTATCTCGCCGACGGCCAGGTGGTCCACGCGGAGAGCCCCGCCACCCCCGGAATCGACGTCCTGCTCACCACGGGCGGCGCGCTGCGCTCCGAGGGCTGGTGGGACGCGGTCGCCCAGGCGGGCGCCGGACAGCGGGTCGCCCGCTACCTCGTGGACAGCGGCCGGGTACCCGGTGGCGCCCTGGAGCTCTGCCACCTGGGCGCGCTGTACGACGCGGCCTTCTTCGCGCTGGCCCCCACGCACACACCGGCACGCTTCCGCTACGGGGTCTCCCACTGGATCGGGACCGTCCGTCCCGTACCCGTGCACGCCGTGCAGCGCGAGACGCTCCGGCGCCGCGAACTCCTGGACCGGATCTGGCCGGACGCGCTCACCGACAGTGCGCCGCTCGCGCCCACGGCCCACGCGGCCGACGCGCCGGTACCCGCACGCCAACGGCACGTACTGGCGCTGGTGGACGGCGAGCGCACGGCAACCGACATCGCCCGGCACCTGGGCCGCTCGGCCTTCCACACCCTGGTCGACCTGCGTCGGCTGGCGGCCGCCGGACTGGTCGAGGCGGTCCGCCCGGCCGCCTCCGGGTCCGCGTCGGCATCCGGGCACGGCCGCATCACGCTGCCGGAGGTCACGAACGACCCCGACGTCGCCCTGCTGCGCCGGCTCAGAGACGCATTGGAGGCCCTGTGATTCGCGCGCTCAGACAGCGTGCCGGGAGGAGACAGCTGATGGTGCCCGAGGCAGAGGTCAAGGACGTCCTCGACGAGCTCCAGCGGTTACGCGCCCGGGTGCCGCTCCTGACCGGCGCGCTGGCCGCCAGCACCGACGGTCTGGTCGTGGCCCAGGACACCCCCGGCATCGAGGCCGAGGGCGTCGCCGCACTGACCGCCGCCGCACTCGGGGTCTCGATCCGGATGTCCGACGCCACCGGCCGCGGCGGCTTCCGCGAGCTCCTGATCCGCGGCGAGAACGGCTACATCGCCACCTACGCGGCGGGCCGCTCCGCCGTCCTCACCCTGCTGGCCGAGGACCGCATCAACGTCGGCCGGCTCCACCTGGAGGGCCGCCGCGCGGGCGCGCGCATCGGCGAGGTCGTCGACGCCGCGCAGGACCACGCCGAACGCCCGGTGCCGCCACCGCGCCCGCAGCAGTCCGGCACCCTGCCCCGCCGGGGCACCACACCGGATCCCACGTGACACCCGCACCCGCCGCGGACGGCGCCGGCCGTCCGCGGACCGACCGGAAACGCCCCACGAAGTTACGGACCGGCCACCGGGCCGGCCAGGGAAAGGAAACGAACACCATGGCCAACACCGAAGCGTCACTGAAGGATGCGATGGCGTCGATCGAGGGGACCCTCGGTGTCGCTCTCGTCGACTACACCAGCGGCATGGCCCTCGGCACCCTCGGCGGGGGCAAGGACTTCAACCTAGAGGTCGCGGCGGCCGGCAACACGGACGTCGTACGAGCGAAGCTCCGGACCATGGAGCACCTGGGCATCAAGGACGAGATCGAGGACATCCTGATCACCCTCGGCAGCCAGTACCACCTGATCCGGCTCCTCAAGACCCGTGGCAGCAACGGCCTGTTCCTCTACCTCGTCCTGGACGGCGGCAGGGCCAACCTCGCGATGGCCCGCCACCAGCTCCGGAAGATCGAGGCGGACCTGGAGGTCTGACCTCCACGTCCTCACCGGCGGCGACGCCGCGCCCCTCCAGGTGCGGCGTCCCCCGCCACGGGCCCGGTCGTCCGGTAGCCCTCGACCTTCCGGCCCGCGGGCCGGCCACGCCCGGCCCAGTCGGTGCGCACCCAGTACAGGACGTCGTCCCGCCGCTCCCGCTGCCCGATGCGTACCGCCTTCAGCCACAGCCCGGCACCGGCCCCGGCCAGCACGCACCCTCCGGCACCCGGCAGGACGTACGCGCTCGCGACCGCCACGAGGAACGCTCCCGCCAGCCACCAGCGGTGCGCCCGCCGCCAGTTCCGGACGGTGACGTCCCGGTTCTGGAGGAAGTCTCCGCGCCCGGCCCGGGTGGCGCCCTTCGCGAGCTCCGCGTACCGGCCCGTCCGGGTGAACGCCACGGCTCCCAGCACCACCAGGAACAGCGCGGCACCGGCAAGCAGCCCGATCCGCCGTCCCGTGAGCCCCGGGACGAACGCCCCGACGGCCGCCGCCAGCAGCCCCGGCCACCACAGCGGCGCGGCTCCGGCCCGCACGATCACGGCCACTCTCGCCAACGACTGCGCTCCGCGCCCCACGTCCGTACCCCTCTCCGGTTCCCTGTGGACCCTCCGGGCGCGGAGATTAGTAGGCACAGATGAGCGGCGTCTGAGAATCGGCGGTGCGGTGCCGCCGGGCCGCGGCTACTCGACGAACAGCCCGCGTGCGGCGGCCCTCGCGTCGAACTCCTCCAGCCGGGCCTGCGCCTCGGGCAGCCCGTCGCACATGGCCTCCAGCAGCACCCGGCCCATCAGCATCGGCGCGCACGCGGTGTCGAAGGCCAGTCCGGTGCCCACGGCGGCGGGGATGAGCACATCGCTGTGGGCCGCCACCGGCGCGAACGCCGAGTCGGCCACGGTCACGACGGTCAGCCCCTGCTCGCGCGCGTACGCCAGCGCGTCCACGACCTCGCGCGGGTGCCTCGGCAGGGCGAAGCACATCAGCGTGCTCGCGCCCGCCCGCCGGGCCGCGTCGACACGGTCGTGCAGCATGCTGCCGCCCTCGTCGACGACGCGTACGTCCGGGTGCACCTTGGCCGCGAAGTACCCGAATCCCCGGGCCTGCGAGGAGGCCGCCCGCAGCCCGAGCACGAGGAGGGGTCTGGAGGCGGCGAGCAGCCGTCCGGCCCGCTCCACCGGCGCCGGGTCGGCGAGCAGTTCGGAGAGCTGACGCAGGTTCTCGATCTCGGCCCGCACCGCCTGCTGGTACTCGTTGAACGTGTCCTCCACACCGTCCACGGCGGCCGCGTCGGCGGGCGAGACCTCCCTCAGGTGCTTGCGCAGCGCGGGATAGCCGTCGAACCCGAGAGCCACCGCGAAGCGGGTGACGGACGGCTGGCTCACCCCGGCCAGTTCGGCCAGCTCCACGCTCGACAGGAACGGGGCGTCGGCGGCCCTGCGCACCATGGAGTGCGCGATCCGCCGCTGGGTGGGGGTGAGCCGCTGCCCCTCGAAGAGCCGCTGCAACCGCGCAGCCGGGCTGCTCCCGCTCATGCTGTCCCCTCCAGAGTTCCACCGCACCGGTCCGGCACCGAGGAATCCATTCAGCCAGCAAGCGGTCTGCATGTCCATATACAGCCCATGCTCCGGACACCCCGGGGCGAAGCGGCCGGGGCCCACCGGCAACCCGCTCGCATTGCGGGACCGCCCTCCCCTGCCGACCCTGGGGTCATGATCCCAGCGAACACGAGAGGGCCGGGCGGCATCGTCGTCCGCTACGGCGACACCGACGCCGCACACGTGCTGAGCGTCTACGCCGATCTGCGCTGCCCCTACTGCAAGCGCATGGAGCTCGGCCTCGGAGCAGTGATGGAGCGGGCCGCCGACGAGGGCAGATTCGCGGTGGACCACCATTTCGGCACGTTCATCGACGACTCGGCCGGCGGCAGCGGCTCCCTGGAGGCGCTGGCCGCGCTGGGAGCCGCGGCGGACGAGGGCCAGAAGCCGTTCATGCACTACCTGCGGGCTCTGTACGCCGATCAGCCCAGCGAGGACGTGGACGCCTTCGCCGACCGCGACACCCTGCTGCGGCTGGCCGACGAGGTCCAGGCGCTGCACACCGACGCCTTCCGGCAGAAGGTCATGGAGCGCACCTATCTGCCCTGGGCGGCCCAGGTCGCGGCGGCGTTCGAGACCAGCGGTGTCCGCTCCACCCCGACGGTCCTGATCGACCGCACCCCGGTCCCCGTCATCGGGCCCACGGGGTACGCCGTCACGCCCGAGGCATTCCTCGCCGGTACGGCCCCCCGGTGAGAACGCCTCGGGCACCCGCCCGGTCCGTGCGGGCGCCCGGGGCCTCAGAACACGACGCGTGCCGCCGTCAGCGCCTCCCGGGCCCCGGCGTCGCCCTCCAGCTCCAGCCGGCCTCGCACCGGCCTCCCCGAGACGTGCCGGGCGAAGTCGAGCGCGTCCGCGCGGAGGGTGGCCGCCGGGGTGCCGATGCCCAGCAGACGGCGTCCGCCCGCCGGGCCGTGGAGGTCGATCTCCACGGCGGGGCCCGTCCAGGCGAGGGCCAGGTCCAGCACCACCTGGTCGACGATCTCCCGGTCGTGGCCGTCGAGGAGCACATCGGCACCGAGGGCGTCGACGAGGTCCACCCGGTGCATCCAGGTGTCACGGACCACGAGGACGCTGCCGAGGTAGTCCACGGAGTCGTCGGGCAGGGCCCTCGCCTCCGGGTAGAGGAGGCTCAGACGGGTCCGGCGGCGGACCGCGGCCGGGACGCGGCGCAGGGCGATCAGCGCCTGGGGTGCGAAGTGGGCGAGGGCGCCGATCAGTTCACGCCCCGGTACCGCCTGCCGGTCCTCGATCTGGATCTCGTTGTGCCCGTCCAGCCGGCCGAGGTGCGGATGGGTCCGTGCGGCGCGCCGGATCCGGCGTACGGCGACCCAGGGGCGCGGCAGTTCCTCGTACTGCCCGACGGTGTGGGCCAGCATGTCCCGCACGGTCCAGCCGGTGCAGTGGGTCGGCCGGCGCCAGTCCTCGTCGGACAGCTCACGGAACGTCGAGAGCGTCGCCCTGAGCTCCGCCTCGTTGACCAGACGTGCCCGCGTCCCGGACGTGCGGGGGATGGCACGGGCGGACGATGTCGTGGTGGCCATGGGCGCGCCTCCCGTCTCCCGGCAACCACGCTACGCCGACCGGGGACGGCCCGCCCTGCGCGGCGGGCCGCGGAAACAGGGGGGCTGGCCCCAATGACGCCTGCGCCCTGAATTCGTACCGTGAGGCGCATGGAAGCCCGTGACCCTGAGCTCCGACGCGAGCTCGACGCCACCCTGCAGGCCCGCGGTGAACTGGGCCCCGAGTACGAGTCCGTGCTCATCGACTCCTTCCTGGAGAAGGTCGAACGGCGCCTCGCCGCCCCCGAGGACCAGCGGACACGGCGCCTGTCGGCCGAGCGGCGGATGGCAGTCGCCCGGAGCGCCTCGGAGCCCGCCAGGCCGTTCGGGACCTTCGCGGAGCGGTTCGGCTTCGGGGTGGTCTCGCTGGTCCTGGCCGTCCCCCTGTCCGCGATCGGCGTCGCGAACGCCGGGATCGACGGCCTCGTCGTGGCCTGGCTGGGGATCGTCGGGGTGAACGCCGTGCACGCCGCCCACACATGGCCATGGGCACGGGGCCGGCGGCGTCCCTCGTCCGATTGGGACGGCTGAGGCGGCAGGGCAGGCCGGGCGCCCGCCGAGAAGCGCCGGGAGGGCGTGCGGACGGCCGGTGGGCCGACCGGGCATGAGTAGTCGCGGGGACCGCCGCACCCCCGGTTGCCCGGAGGGCGGGACGACGGCGGTCCCCGCGAGGGACGCGATCCCGGGTCAGGGCCGGGTGTCACGTCCTGGCGACGGTGGAGGTCCGGGAGCCGCTCCGTAGTCCGTGTCGCCGTATGTGGTGTCGGCGGGTCTCCCTGCCGACACCCATCACTCTGCCGGAGCCGTGTTAAGCCGGTGCTGCGTCGACGTGTCGCGCTCGTACCGTTTTCGCGAACCCCGGAAACCCGGCCGCTACGGCTTGGGCGCCGCGTCCTTCGCCAGGAAGGCCAGAAGGTCCTGCCTGCTCACGACGCCCTTCGGCTTGCCCTCGACGAGGACGATCGCCGCGTCGGCACCGTCGGCGCCGCTGAGCACGGCCATCAGGTCCTCGACCGGCTCTCCCGAGCCGACCTGCGGCAGCGGGGCCGACATGTGCTTCTCCAGCGGGTCGGAGAGCGTGGCCCGCTGGGCGAACAGCGCGTCCAGGAGCTCCCGCTCCACCACGGAACCGATGACCTCCGCGGCCATGACGTCCGGGTGGCCGGCGCCCGGCTTCACGATCGGCATCTGCGAGACGCCGTACTCCCGGAGCACGTCGATGGCCTCGCCGACCGTCTCCTCCGGGTGCATGTGGACCAGTGAGGGGAGAGGCCCCTCCTTGAAGTCGAGGACGGCGCCGACCCTGGCCGACGGGCCGGTGTCCTCCAGGAAGCCGTAGTCGGCCATCCACTCGTCGTTGAAGATCTTGCTCATGTAACCGCGCCCGCTGTCCGGCAGCAGGACGACCACCACGTCCTCGGGACCGAGGCGCTTGGCGACCTCCAGTGCCGCCACGACGGCCATGCCGCAGGAGCCGCCGACGAGGAGGCCCTCCTCCTTGGCGAGGCGCCGCGTCATCTGGAAGGAGTCCTTGTCGGAGACCGCGACGATCTCGTCCGTGACCGTGCGGTCGTAGGCGCTCGGCCAGAAGTCCTCGCCGACGCCCTCCACGAGGTACGGACGTCCCGAACCGCCGGAGTAGACGGAGCCCTCCGGGTCCGCGCCGACGACCCGCACGCGGTTCTCGCTGATCTCCTTGAGATAGCGGCCCGTGCCACTGATCGTGCCGCCCGTGCCGACGCCCGCGACGAAGTGGGTGATCCGCCCCTCCGTCTGCTCCCAGAGCTCCGGTCCCGTGGTCTCGTAGTGCGAGCGCGGGTTGTTGGGGTTGGAGTACTGGTCGGGCTTCCAGGCGCCCGGCGTCTCACGGACCAGACGGTCCGAGACGTTGTAGTACGAGTCCGGGTGATCGGGGTCGACGGCCGTGGGGCAGACGACGACCTCCGCCCCGTACGCGCGCAGCACGTTGATCTTGTCCGTGGACACCTTGTCCGGGCAGACGAAGATGCACTTGTAGCCCTTCTGCTGGGCGACGATGGCCAGGCCCACGCCCGTGTTGCCGCTGGTCGGCTCCACGATCGTGCCGCCGGGCTTCAGCTCGCCGCTCTGCTCGGCGGCCTCGATCATGCGCAGCGCGATGCGGTCCTTCACCGACCCGCCGGGGTTGAAGTACTCGACCTTGGCCAGGACCGTCGCCTGAATGCCTGCCGACACATTGCGCAGCCTGACCAGCGGGGTGTTGCCGACAAGACTGATCATCGAATCGTGGAATTGCACCGTGTACTCCGGGGTCTCCGAGATATTCAGGCAAGAGTATGCGTACGGGCAGGAGATCGGGCGAAGCGATTGAGCTGCACCCCCCGCGGGGCAGGTAGTGCTGTGTACGGCTGTACGGCACGGAGGAGGTGGACCGGACTGTGTCGAGAGCGAGGGTGGCACGGCGGATCGCAGCGGGTGCGGCCTACGGGGGCGGCAGCGTCGGACTGATCGGCGCGGCGACGGTGGGCCTGGTACTGGCCGAGGTGCAACTGGCGAAGCGGCAGGTGGGCGGGGGCAAGGCACCTGTCCCGCCCAGCGCGGACGGACGGTACGGGGTGGCGTTCGCCGGACCCGCCGATCCACTGCGTTTCGTCATGCTGGGCGACTCGACGGCTGCCGGTCAGGGAGTGCGCAGAGCGGGCCAGACACCGGGGGCCCTGCTGGCGTCCGGGCTCGCCGCGGTGGCCGAACGCCCGGTGGATCTTCGTAACGTGGCCCTGCCGGGGGCCCGGTCGGACGACCTGGAGCGGCAGGTCTCCCAGGTGCTGGCGGATCCGTCGGGAGTGCCGGACGTCTGCGCGATCATGATCGGCGCGAACGACGTGACCCACCGGATGCCGGCGACGCAGTCGGTGCGCTGCCTGAGCACGGCGGTACGGCGGCTGCGCACCGCCGGCGCGGAGGTCGTGGTGGGGACCTGCCCGGACCTGGGCACGATCGAGCCGGTCTACCAGCCCCTGCGGTGGCTGGCCCGGCGGGTGAGCCGGCAGCTCGCGGCGGCCCAGACGATCGGCGTGGTGGAACAGGGCGGCCGTACGGTCTCGCTGGGCGACCTGCTCGGCCCGGAGTTCGAGGCGAATCCGCGGGAGCTCTTCGGCCCCGACAACTACCACCCCTCGGCCGAGGGTTACGCGACCGCCTCGATGGCGATGCTGCCGACCCTCTGCGCGTCCCTCGGCCTCTGGCCGGACTCCGATCGCCTGGACGGCTCGCGCCGGGAGGGCATCCTGCCGGTCGCCAAGGCGGCCTCCCGCGCCGCGCGGGAGGCCGGCACGGAGGTGACGGCGGCGCGCGCACCCTGGGCCCTGCTCAAGCACCGCAGGCGCCGGCGTCTGCCCGCCCATACGGAACCGGTGCCCCACGGGGACGAGGAAGCGGGCGCGGACGGCGGTCCGGCGCGCGGGCGCGGGCCGGGGGCGGCATGGCGGTGGGTGGACCGCGGCCACCTCCATCGCGGGAACGGCACGGGCGACCGCCACGGGAACGGCACGGGCGGCCAGCACGGGAACAATGCGGGCGACTGAGCGGTTGCTTAGAAAAGAGGTCCGCATCACATCGCCTGTTTGGTGACCTCAGCTATACGTCCGGGTAACTTCCAAGGCAGCCCAGCCTTCCTGCCTTCCAGCCCTCATGGAGCCGCGTGATGCCCGAAGCCGTGATCGTCTCTGCTGCCCGTTCCCCCATCGGCCGGGCCTTCAAGGGGTCCCTGAAGGATGTGCGCGCGGACGATCTGACCGCGACCATCATCCAGACCGCACTGGCCAAGGTCCCCGAGCTGGACCCGAGGGACATCGACGACCTGATGCTCGGCTGCGGCCTCCCCGGCGGCGAGCAGGGCAACAACCTGGGCCGCATCATCGCCGTACAGATGGGGATGGACCACCTCCCCGGCTGTACGGTCACCCGCTACTGCTCGTCCTCGCTGCAGACCAGCCGCATGGCGCTGCACGCCATCAAGGCCGGCGAGGGAGACGTCTTCATCTCCGCCGGCGTGGAGATGGTGTCCCGCTTCGCGAAGGGCAACTCCGACAGCCTGCCGGACACGCACAACCCGCTCTTCGCCGAGGCCGAGGCCCGCACCGCCGCGCGCGCCGAGCAGGAGGGCACGAGCTGGACCGACCCGCGCGAGGAGGGCCTCGTCCCGGACGCCTACATCGCGATGGGGCAGACCGCCGAGAACCTGGCCCGGATCAAGGGCGTCACCCGTCAGGACATGGACGAGTTCGGCGTGCGGTCGCAGAACCTCGCCGAGGAAGCCATCAAGAACGGTTTCTGGGAGCGCGAGATCACCCCGGTCACCACGCCGGACGGCACGGTCGTGTCGAAGGACGACGGCCCCCGCGCGGGCGTCACCCTGGAGGGCGTGCAGGGCCTGAAGCCGGTGTTCCGCCCCGACGGTCTCGTCACCGCCGCCAACTGCTGCCCGCTCAACGACGGCGCCGCCGCGCTCGTCATCATGTCGGACACCAAGGCCCGCGAGCTGGGCCTGACCCCGCTGGCCCGCATCGTCTCCACGGGCGTCTCCGGCCTCTCGCCGGAGATCATGGGCTACGGCCCGGTCGAGGCCAGCAAGCAGGCGCTCAAGCGCGCCGGGCTGACCGTCGACGACATCGACCTGGCCGAGATCAACGAGGCGTTCGCCGCCCAGGTCATCCCGTCCTACCGGGACCTCGGCCTGCCGCTGGACAAGGTCAACGTCAACGGTGGCGCGATCGCCGTCGGCCACCCCTTCGGCATGACCGGTGCCCGCATCACCGGCACGCTGATCAACAGCCTGCAGTTCCACGACAAGCAGTTCGGCCTGGAGACGATGTGCGTGGGCGGCGGCCAGGGCATGGCCATGGTCATCGAGCGGCTGAGCTGAGCCGCAGCGGAGGGTTGGGGTCGCCCGAGGAACGAGGACGGCACCAGCCCGCAGCGCAGGCGAGGCACAGCGCGACCATACGCACAGTGCGGCCGATCTGAGCCGTAGCGGAGGGCTCGACGAGGGCCGCGCGTCCCGCGCGAGGGGCGTCCCGAATCGGGACGAGCTCCGATCGTGACCGAATCTCCCCCAGGATGTGATCTGCGTCCCGGGGGAGAGTCGTTTCTGCAGGTCACACCGGCCACAGAACTAAACACCGGGCCGAAAGACCTGTCCAATTCGTGACGTAATGCACTGACAGCGGGTGCCGGTACAGGACAAGCTGATGTAGGAAGTCGGGGGTGTCGATTGAAACCGGGAGTATGTCAGTGAGCGCCATGCCGTTTGCCCTGTTGCTGACCACCGCCGCTGCCACGGCCGTCGGCGCCGCCGCTCTGCACGCTGCTCACGGGCTGCGCAAGCAGGTCACGGCCCTGCGCACGGAACTGGCGGAAGGCCGCGGCCTTCACGCGTCGGTGCCGGAGCAGCAGAACCGCAGCACCGCCACCTCCGCCGAGGAGATACGCGCGGCGGTCGCCGAGGCACTCGCCGAGGAGCGGGAGCGCGAGCTCGCCGAGGCCCGCGCCTTCTGGGCGGCCCAGGAGGCGCGCGACGCCGCCGACGCCCCGTCCCTGCTGGGCGGACTCGGTGACGACGTCCCGTTCTTCATGCCCCGGCAGTCCGACTTCACGGGCCTGGAGGCGCTGGGCCTCGACGCCGATGAGGCCATGGACGAACTGGTGGAGCTGGCGGAGCTCACCGACCTGCCCGAGACCGCCGAGGTCGCGGAGTACGCGGAGTTCGCCGAGGACTCCCCCGAGCTGGCCGCGGCCCGTCGCCGCCACCCCTCGCACCCGGACTTCGTCCCCGTGCAGACACCGGTCGTGACCGACCATGAGCGTACCGTGAACCGCCTGGAGCGGCTCGCCGACACCGGTACGGAGCTGACGGACGTGCGGCCCGGCCCCCTGGGCACGCTCGACGTGTACGTCTTCGCCGACGGCACCACGCTCTGCATGACCCCGGGCCACCGGGAGACCGCCGAGCGGCTCGCCGACTCGCTGCGCTCCGGTGAGCAGCCGGTGCTGCTGGGCGGCTCCGGGGTATCGGGCGCCTACACGCTGACGTTCTCCTGCGGCAAGGAGAACGTCTACATCCTCGCCGACCGCGTCATCGCCTCCTTCTAGCGCGAACCGGGTGCGAACGCCCGCTCAGCCGCCTCCTCGACACACCGCACGGCCTCGTCCAGCTCCTGGGACGAGGCCGTTTCCAGTGCCACGGCGAGGTCCCGGCCCGCGACGGCGAGCTGGTCACCGACCGCGAATATCCCGGCGTCCGGCATGATCCTCGGCTCGCGGTCCGGCGCCTCCGCACGCTGGGCGCGGGCGGACAGCTCCCTGGCCGTCACCAGCGCCGCAGCGGCCACGCCCTGCTGCAGCCGGCTCTGCGGGGCGCTCCGCAGGCGGTCGGCGAATCGGTCCACGGCGGTGATGAGAGGGGTCGTATCGAGCACGCCGTGACCCTACGCGCCCCCGCACGGTGGTCGCCAGCGCACCGACGCTCGGGCACGGTGCCGGGAAGGTTCGGCAACGCCGACCTGCCTGGGCGGAGCCGCACGAAAGCTCCTCCGAGGCGCGCGCACCCTCCCCGCGACAGACGGAACGGCCCGCAGGCGGTGCCTGCGGGCCGTTCCGTCGTCGTCGCGCCTACGGGGTCAGTCGTCCCCGTTGAGGATGGAGAGCAGACGCAGCATCTCCAGGTAGATCCACACCAGGGTCATGGTGAGGCCGAAGGCCGCCAGCCAGGACTCCTCGCGCGGTGCGCCGAAGGCGACACCGTCCTCGACCTGCTTGAAGTCCAGGGCCAGGAAGCACGCGCCGAGGATGATGCCGATGACGCCGAAGAGGATGCCGAGGCCGCCGCTGCGGAAGCCCAGGCCGTCACCGCCGCCGAACACGGAGAACAGCAGGTTGACCACCATCAGGAGCATGAAGCCCATGGCCGCGGCCATCACGAAACCGTAGAAACGGCGCGTGACACGGATCCAGCGCATCTTGTACGCGATGAGGACACCGGCGAAGACACACATGGTGCCCATGACCGCCTGCATCACCGTGCCGGGGCCGATGTAGGTGCTGACCGCGCTGGAGATCACTCCGAGGAAGACACCCTCGAAGGCCGCGTAGGCGAGGATGATCGCCGGCGACGCCTTGCGCTTGAACGACTGGATCATCGCGAAGACGAACGCCACCAGGGCGGCGCCGATGGCGATGCCGTACGACTTGCCGAGGTTGGCCTCGTCGACCGGCAGCAGGGCCCAGGAGAGCGCGGCGGTGAGCACCACGGTGCCCAGCGTCATGGCCGTACGGGTGACGACGTCGTCGATCGTCATCGCGCCGGAGCGCGCCGGCGCCTGCGGGGCGCCGTACTGGGTGTCCTGCTGGGCGTACGGGTTCGTGGCGTACGGGTTGGCGGTGCCCTGCGCGTACGGGTTGGCGCCCGCGGTGGCGGCCCCGGCCTGCGGCGCCGCGTTGAAGCCCGCGTAGCCGTTGTCGCGGCTGAACCCCCGTCGCGAGAAGACCGGGTTGCTGCTCCTCATCTCACTCCTCCATGGCCACCGTGCGTGGCCTTCCCACAAGAGTAATGGGTAGGCAAAACAATGGCCCTAGTGCCAGAGGAGGATCTTTGAGAGAAGATCCATCCTCCGCAGGCACGGATTCCCCCCGGATCCAGGCATGACCTGCCCGGATCCGGGAAGTGTGGTCAGGCCGTGCAGGCCAGCTCCTTCTTGACCGACGGGACGAAGGCCAGGGCGAACGCCTCCATGTCGGCGCGGCGCCGGTCCACGTCCTCCTCGGCACGGTCGCCGACGCTGACAGAGACCGTGAGATGGGGGACATCGGGCGTGCCGCACGGGGTGCTGATCACGAAGTTCGTGTCGCCCATGGCCCCTGCCCCGTCGAACGGCAAGGGATCCATCTTCTTACGGTTGGTGAACTTGTACTCGACCAGCTCACCCATGGGGTCGTAGAACCTGTCCGTCTTCTCGGCACCGACGACCACGCCCTTGCGCGAGTCCACCGCGACGAAGCACATGCCGGACATGTCGACCAGCGGATCACCCTGCACCACGAGCTTCTTTCCCTCGGGAAGCAGAGGGGAGATCGACTTCTCGCCCACCGGAACCCCGCACAGGTCCTTGGGCAACGTGTACTCCCTGCCCCCGCTACATCCGGCCGCGAGCAGAACGAGACCACACACGAATGCCGGAGCCGCCGTCAGGAACAGTTTCCTCGTCACTGGTCCCCCGCCACCCCTTCGGCCTTCTTGTTGCCGTCGTTGGCAGCTGCTCCGATGGTGTCGTACACGCCCTTCCAGGCGGTGAGGGCCTCCCCGAGCTTCGCGAAATCGCCGTCCCGCAGCGTTTCGAGGTCCATCAGCGCCGGGTCCTCTCGGTGAAGCCGTCGTCGAGGGCGGAGATGCTGCTCACCGTGGAGTAGACGTGGTACTCGTCGCCCGCGTGCGCGTTCTTCGTGAAGTCCATGTGGTTGGAAATGTGCGCGCAGGCGTCCAGCAGCGACTGGAGCTGCTTCTCCCACCGTTCCTGCACGTGGTCCAGGCCGCCACCGAGGTCGAAGCCCTGTGTCGTCAGGTCCTTCGCCGCCGTCTGGCTGACCGACCAGGCGTCACGTCCGTGCCTGCCGAGCGTCTCGAAGAGCTTGAAGGCACTGTCGCCCACCGCGGCGAGGTCCTGCTGGTCGACCTTGAGGTCCCCCTGCGGTCCGGCCCCGCCCCCGCCCTCGGAAGGAACCTGGTTCAGCCGCATCCCCGTCGAGTGTCTGCGGGCCGCCTCACTCTTCAGTTGCTCCCACTCGTCCCAAGCCATATCTGGTCCCACCCCGTGAGGATCGACTTTAACGGCCCTTTAACGTATCAACTACTTGCGTGAGGCACGCAAGTACGATCGGGACATCGGGCCCCACACGTGCGCCCGGGCGGGGGCGCGGGCGGGAGCACGGCCGGCCCGAGTCGGCACACACAGTGATCACACGGGCGCGCGGGCGCGGGACCGCGGAGTACGGTCGCAGGAGGGTAACGCTCGAAGGGTGCCCCGAGGGGGCTCGAAGCGGCGGAAGGCCGGGCGACTCCACCGGCGGCGCGGCTGGTGCCCGGAGCCGGACTCGAACCGGCACGCCCCCGAGGAGGCAGCGAGGTTTAAGCTCGCCGTGTCTGCATTCCACCACCCGGGCGTGGGCGCGCGGCTCCGCGTTTGGCACATGACCCTATCCGGGGGCGTCCCTCGAACAGCGGAACACTCACTCGATGTTGTCTTATTTTATTGATCGTGTGAGGGTCCGTCAGACACCGGTCACCCCGTCAGCACACGCCCCACCCGGTAGAGCGGGACGAACCCCGGCAAACGGGAATGACGGAAACTCGCCGCACTCGTACGGCTCATCCGCCACGGCGCGCGCCACCGTCCGCCAGGGGTCCGCCACCTCACCCGTCGACGAGGTCGTTGACGCACCGCAGGGCGGGCCGGGATCCCAGTGCTTCCGGGTCCTCGAGCACCGCCCCCGTCACGTGGAAGACGGCACGCTCGCCGGGCAGCAGGGTGACGAGCATGTCGTCCACCTCGGCCGCGGGGTCCAGCCGGTCGGGGAAGAGCGCGAGGTCACGCAGCAGGGTCCGCGCCGTCACCGTGACCCGGTAGCCGATGCCCGATTCGTCACCCTGGGTCACGTTGACGTCGTACCGTGCCGGCGGCAGCGCGAGCCGGGTGTCCTCCTCGTAGAACTCGACCGCCCGGAGGTCGCCCAGCTCCGCCACCAGCACCTCGCGGGTGCTGTCGTCCGGCTCGGCGATCGCGGGCGGCAGCGGCACACGGGTGACCCCGCGGGCGCCCGTGGCCACGGCCGACGTCTCCTCGGCCAGGACGGTTCCGTCCAGGGAACGGCGGGTCAGCCGTAGCGCGCCCTCCCAGACGAGGGGGGAGTCGTTGACGAGGTGCAGGGCGCCGTCCCTGACGGCCATCAGCCGGTCCGCGTAGACCGCGCGCAGGGCGTACCAGAGCGGCTTGCGGCGGCCGTCGCCGTCGACCGCAGCCCAGGAGACGACCGGCCAGCAGTCGTTGAGCTGCCACACGATCGAGCCCATGCAGTACGGACTGTGCGAGCGGAAGTGCCGGATCCCGAAGGCCACCGCGCGGGCCTGGTTCAGCTGGGTGAGCCAGTGCCAGTCGTCGAAGGACACGGGCTGCGGAAGGTGCGCCCCCAGGCCCTCCAGCAGCTTCCGGTCGCCGTCCTCCGCCTTCTGGTGGTGGGTCATCAGCGGGGCGCCCGGGCTCAGCGGACCGCTGACGGCCCGTCGCAGGGTGGCGTGAGCGGGCGGGCCCTGGAAGCCGAACTCCGCCACGAAGCGGTGAGCGGTGTCGGCGTAGTGCGTGTAGTCGACGCGGTTCCAGACGTCCCAGAGGTGGACCGTGCCGCGGGTGGGGTCCTGCGGGGGCAGCTCCGGGGAGCCGGAGTAGGGCGAGCCGGGCCAGTACGGGCGGGAGGGGTCGGTCTCGGCGCACAGCGCGGGCAGCAGCTCGTGGTAGTAGGCGTGCCCCCAGGTACGGCCCTCCAGCTCCTCCTGCCAGCCCCAGTCGGCGTGCCCCTCCAGGTTCTCGTTGTTGCCGCACCACAGGACCAGCGACGGGTGCGGCGCGAGCCGGACGAGGTTCTCGCGGGCCTCCGCGGCCACCTCGTCGTACAGCGGCTGCTCCTCCGGGTAGGCCGCGCAGGCGAACGGGAAGTCCTGCCAGACCAGCAGACCCTTCTCGTCGCACAGCTCGTAGAAGTCGTCGCTCTCGTAGAGGCCGCCGCCCCAGACGCGTACCAGGTTGACGTTCGCGGCGATCGCCTGGTCGAGGCGGTCGGAGATCCTCTGCCGGGTGACGCGCGCGGGGAAGCAGTCGTCGGGGATCCAGTTCACCCCGCGGACGAAGACGGGCTCGTCGTTGACCGAGATCCGGAACGCCTCGTGTTCCAGCCCGACACCCCGGAAGCCGGTCCTGCCGTTCCACGCGTCCTCGCCGAGGCGGACGGTGACGTCGTACAGCGGCTGCTCGCCGTGGCTGTGCGGCCACCAGCGCGCGGCCCCCGGAACGGGGAGGGTGACGGCCGCGCGGTCCTCACCGGCCGGGACGGTGAACACGGCCCGCTCGCCGGCCACCTCCACCGACGCCTCCAGGGGGCCGTCGCCCGCGCGGTCGACACCGAGGGTGAGCGACAGGCGCGGCACCCCGTCGCCGTCGAGGTCGCCGACGGCCTTCACCTCGGCGATGCGGTGGCCGGTCCAGGACTCCAGCGCGACGGGCCGCCAGATACCGGACGTGACCAGGGTGGGGCCCCAGTCCCAGCCGAAGTTGCAGGCCATCTTCCGGATGAAGGCGTACGGCTCGGCGTAGGCACCGGGCCGGTCGCCGAGCTTGTCCCGCAGTGCCTCGGCATAGGTGTACGGGGCGGTGAAGCGTACGACGAGGGTGTTGGTGCCCTCGCGCAGCAGCGGCCGTACGGGGAAGCGGTAGCTGCGGTGCTGGTTGGCGGTGGAGCCGATCCGGGTGCCGTTGAGCAGGACCGTGGCGACGGTGTCGAGGCCGTCGAAGCACAGGTCGGTGAACTCGTGCCCGTCGGCCGCCCACGCGAAGTCGGTGCGGTAGGTCCAGTCGGTGCGGCCGATCCAGCCGAGCCGTTCCTCGTTGTCGTCGAGGTAGGGGTCGTCGATCAGTCCGGCGGCCAGCAGGTCGGTGTGGACACAGCCGGGCACGGCGGCGGGGACGCCGCCCGCGGGAAGGGCCGGCGGTACGGGGCCGTCGGCGGTGAGCGTCCAGCCGTCGTGGAGGGGCAGGTGGCGGGGGGTCACGCGGAGGTCCTTCCGCAGTCGGGGAGTCCGGCGCAGGCGACGAAGTGGTCCGGCTCGGTCTCGTACAGGTCGGTGTCCCGTGCGCCGCCCGCGTGGAAGGCGCAGGCCTCCACGGGTTCGGCGGCCGTCCAGGGCTGGTTCAGCCGGGGCACCGCGGCCAGCAGCGTGCGGGTGTAGGGGTGGAGGGGGTTGCCGAAGACCTTCTGCGTGTCGCCGCGTTCGACGACACGGCCGCTGCGCAGCACCACCGTCCTCTCGGCGAGGTAGGTGCCGAGCGAGAGGTCGTGGGTGATGTAGAGGACGCCGAGGCCGCGTTCCTTGAGACCCGCGAGGAGGTTGAGCACGTCGATGCGGGTGGAGGCGTCGAGCATGCTGGTGATCTCGTCGGCCACCAGGAAGCGCAGGTCGAGCAGGAGGGCGCGGGCGATGAGCAGGCGCTGGAGCTGGCCGCCGCTGAGCTGGTGCGGGTAGCGGCCGAGCACCTGCCCGGGGTCCAGGCGTACGTCGCGCACCGCCGCCTCCACGCGGTCCGCCCACTCCTTGTCGGGGACGCCCGGGTGGTAGGCGCGGTGGACGAGCGCGAAGACCCGGTCGGCTTTGAAGACGGGGTTGTAGCAGCTGAACGGGTCCTGGAAGACGCCCTGGACCCGGCGGTAGAAGTCCTTGCCCGGCCGGACCCGCTCGCCGTCCAGGGTGAGGCTGCCCGCGCTGACGTGGGTGAGCCCCAGGACCATGCGGCCGATGGTGGACTTGCCGCTGCCGCTCTCGCCGATGAGCGAGACGAGTTCGCCGGGAGCCACCTCGAAGGAGACCCGGTCGACGGCGGTGGTGGAGCCGCCGCCGAAGGCGCCGGCCCGGAAGGTCTTGGTGACACGGTCGAGGGTGAGCATCAGGCCGCCTTCCAGCATGCGACGGTGTGGCGGGGGGCCACCTCGACGACCGGGGGCTCCTCGGCACACCCGCTGTCGGCGAGCGGGCAGCGGTCGCGGAAGCGGCAGCCGGCGGGAGGGTTCAGCAGGGAGGGCGGGGAGCCCTCGATGCCGCTGAGCGGCCTGTCCTTGTGACGGGCGCCCACCTGGGGCAGCGAGCCGATCAGCATCTTCGTGTAGGGGTGGCGGGGTCCGGTCGTCAGCGCCTTCGTGGGGGCCTTCTCGGCGAGCTTGCCCGCGTACATCACCATGATCGAGTCGGCGATGTGCGAGGTCAGCCCGAGGTCGTGGGTCACGAAGATCATGCTGGTGACCAGGCCCTTGTCGCGGAGCCCGGTGAGGGCGCCGACGACGGCCTGCTGGTTGGAGACGTCCAGCGCCGAGGTGACCTCGTCGGCGATGAGCACGGACGGGTCGAGCAGCGTGGAGATCACCATGACGGCGCGCTGCTTCATGCCGCCGGACAGCTCGATCGGGTAGCGGTCCAGGACGTCGGGTTCCAGGCCCACCAGGGCGAGCCGCCGGTGGAGTTCGTCCGTGTCGACGGTGACGCCGCGTGAGGCGAGGAGCTCGCGGATCATGCGGCCGATGCGCCGGGTCGGGTTGAGCGCGCTCATCGAGTACTGCGGGACGAGCGAGATCCTGTGGAAGCGGTAGGCGTTCATGGCGCGGTCGTCGGACAGCGGCAGTTCGTCGCCGTCGAGCGTCACCGTGCCGCCCGCGTGCCTCATCCGGCCGTCGAGCCGGATCAGGGACTTGCCCAGCGTGGTCTTGCCGCAGCCGGACTCGCCCGCCAGGCCCAGGATCTCGCCGTCCGCCAGGTCGAAGCCGACGCCGTCCAGGGCCCGGACCTCGCCGCGCAGCGTGCGGTAGTGGACCCGCAGGTCGTTGACGGTCAGGGTCATGTCCTCAGGACTCCCTCAGCTTCGGGTTGAAGACCTCGTCGAGGCCCACGTTGGCCACGTAGAGCGCGCCGACGATCGCGGTGATCCCGGCGCCCGGCGGGACGAACCACCACCACATGCCGAGTTGGAGCGCGCTCCACTGCTGGGCGCTCTGGAGCATCAGGCCGAGGGAGACGCCCTCGGTCGGGCCGAGTCCGATGAAGTCGAGCGAGGAGGCGATGAGGATGGACCCGCCGAAGAGCAGGATGAACATCATGAAGAGGTACGAGCTCATGTTGGGCGCGATCTCGCGGAAGACGATCCGCCAGGTGCCGCTCCCGCTGAGCCGGGCCAGGTCCACGAACTCCCGGGTGCGCAGCGAGAACGTCTGCGCGCGGATCGCGCGGGCCGCCCAGGGCCACGAGGTCAGGCCGATGAACAGGCCCTGCACGGCGACGCTGCGCACCCCCATGTAGGCGTTGATGATCAGGAGGACGGCGAGGGCGGGGATCACCAGGACGACGTTGGTGAGCATGTTGAGGATCTCGTCGGTGACTCCGCCCCGGTAGCCGGCGAGGAAGCCGACGAGCATGGCGATGACGGCGGCGATGGCTCCGCCGACGACGCCCACCAGGAAGGTGGCGCGCAGCCCGTGCACGAACTGCGCGTACACGTCCTGCCCGAAGGTGGTGGTGCCCATCCAGTACGTGCCGTCGGGGGCGGCCGCCTGCGGTCCGACGTACTCGTTGGGGTTGCCGTCGCCGAGCAGCACCGGGCCGATGGCGCCGACCGCGAGCAGGATCGCGACCAGGCTCACGCCGATGATCAGCTTGGGGTTGCGCACCGCGTAGTGCAGCGACTCGCGGCCCGGCTCGGCCACGGGCGCCTCGGCCGAGGGGGCCTCGGGCGCCGGGTCGGGCAGTGTGCTCATGAGGTGCCTCCTGCCATGCCCGTACGGGTGCGGGGGTCGACGACGACGTACACGATGTCGATGAGGAAGTTGGCGATCAGTACGCCGATGACGATGAACAGGAACGCGCCCTGGAGCAGGAAGAAGTCCTGGTTCTGGATCGCTGCCAGGATCAGTGAGCCGAGCCCCGGGTAGGCGAACACGATCTCGGTGACGAGCGCTCCGGCGACCAGCACGCCCAGTTGCAGGGCGAGCCCGGTGACCTGGGGCAGGACGGCGTTGCGGAAGGCGTAGCGGCGGATGAGCCGCTGGGGTGCCCCGAGCGCCGAGAGGTACGAGGCGTAGTCGGACTCCAGCTCGTAGATGATCATGTTCCGCATGCCGATGGCCCAGCCGCCGAGCGCGACGAGGAACAGCGACAGGAACGGCAGCACCCAGTGGTGCAGCGCGTCCAGCACGAAGGCGGCGCTCCAGCCGGGCTGGATGTCCAGGCTGTAGCCCCCGGATATGGGGAACCACCCGGCCTTGGCGCCCAGCGCCCAGGCGAGGATGACGGCGATCCACATGTACGGCATGGCGGTCAGCAGGTATCCGGCCGGCAGCACGGTGTTGTCCAGGACCTTGCGGCGGGCGGACAGCGCGCCGATCCAGTTGCCCACGAACCAGCTGAGCAGGACGGCGGGGATCATCAGGCCGAGCGTGTACGGGAGCGCGTCGAGCAGGACGTCGCCGACGGGCGTGGGGAAGACGAAGATGGAGATGCCGAAGTCGCCCCGCACGAGTGCACCCCAGAAGTGGAGGTACTGCTGCCACAGGGGTTCGTCGAAGCCGAACAGGTTGTTGTAGTAGCTGCGCATCGCCTCGGCGGCCTCCGGCTGCGAGACGCGGGCGCGGGCGACCATGGCGGAGACCGGGTCGCCGGGCATGAAGCGCGGGATCATCCAGTTGACGGTGACGGCGACGACGAACGTCAGCGCGTAGATGAGAAGTTTGCGGGCGAAATAGCGGCGCAAGAGGGCTCCCCTGGTGGAGAGCCCCGCCGTGCGCGCACGGTCAGGTGGCGCGCGCTCGGCGGGGCGGTCATGGAGTCGGCGACGTCACTTGGCGGGCTTCAGCTGCGTGAGCGTCTCGAAGCCGCCCATCTCCAGCCAGTTGCGCCACAGGGCCGGTGCGGTCCTCGGCGCACCGGCGGCGTCCGACGGCCAGTTCTTCCAGGTCCCCGTGGTGGACTGCGACCACAGGCCGTTGTACCAGAGCGGGATGATGGGCATCTCGGTCAGCTGGATGTCCTGGATCTTCGAGACGGCGGCCTTCATGCCCGCCGTGTCGTCGGTCTTCACCCCGCCCAGCTCCTGGACCAGCTTCCAGGCCTCCGCGTTCTCGAAGCGCCCGAAGTTGACCGTGTTCTGCTGCTTCTGGACCGGCATCTGGAAGATGTAGTCGTAGTACGTCCAGGGAGTGTTGGACAGCTGACGCTCGTTGTTGATGACGAGGTCGAAGTCCCCCTTGCCGCGCAGCTCGTTGAGGGCGTTCTGGTCGGGGAACTCGGTGGTGACCTTGATGCCCGCGTCCCCGGCGCCGGCGGCGATGACCTTGGCCGCCTCCATCCAGTCGGTCCAGCCCGAGGGAACGGCCAGCTTCAGGCTGAGGGCGGAGCCGTCCTTGTTCTCGACGAACCCGTCGCCGTCCTCGTCCCGGTACCCGGCGTCGGCGAGCTCCTTCTTCGCCGCGGCGGCGTCGTGCGTGAAGCCCTTCTCCGCGATGAGGGCCTTGTCCTCGTACTGCTCCCACTGCGGCAGCAGACCTGTCGGGGAGGCCGGCTTGACCAGGTCGCCGTAGACGCCCTTGACGATCTTCCCGGTGTCGACGGACGCGGCTAGGGCCCGGCGGAACGCCGCGTCGTCCATCGGCTTCTTCGTGGTGTTGGGCACCAGCCAGGCGGTGTTGGCCGAGAGCATGTAAGGGGCCTTGTCGTAGTACGACACGACCTTCTTGCTCTTGATCAGCGAGGAGGCGCCGGGCAGGAAGTTGTTGCTGAGGTCGAGCTGGCCCTGGCCGAGCTGGCCGATGACGACCTCGTTGCTCGGGTTGGAGACGTCCACGATGTACCGCGGAGCCGGCGTCATGCTCAGCGCCTTCGTGCCCCACCAGTCGTCGCGCCGCTCCCACACGACCCGGTCCTGGGTCTTGCTCTTCAGCTCGTACGCGCCGGTGCCGACGGGCTTGTCGTTGACGCCGTTGAGGATGTCCTCGTCGGTGCGCGAGCTCCAGACGTGCTCCGGGACGACCGGCTGGCCGTAGAGGGTGTAGTCCCACTCCTGGTAGCGGGCCTCCTTGAAGGTGAAGCGGACCGTGGTGTCGTCCACCGCCTTCGCGTCGGACAGCCAGCTCCACAGCGAGTGGAAGGCGGACGCCTCGATCTTGCCGAGGCCGTAGGAGTACGCCACGTCCTTCGCGGTCAGCGGCTTTCCGTCGGCCCAGGTGATCCCCTGGCGCAGCTTCACCTCGTACGTCTTGTCCCCGGTCCAGCCGCCCGACTCGGCGAGCCAGGGCGTCAGCTTGCCCTCGTTCGGGTCGAAGTGGAACAGGGTCTCGTAGACCAGGCCCTTGGTGCCGGTCGCGTGGTCCCAGTTGCGCAGCGGGTTGTAGTTGGCCGGAGGCCCCCACTGGGTGCCGGTCGTGTAGAGCGTCTCGCCGCGCGGCAGCGAGCCGCCCTTGCCGGCCGGGCCGCCGGTGCCGCCCGTCCCGGAGCCGCCTCCCGTGCACGCGGTCGCGGCGAGTGTGAACACGGCGAGTGCGGTGGTGACCCGCAGCCGGGTGCGCGTACCCATTGCCCCTCCTTCTCCCCCGCCGTCCCTGCCGAGCGGAGTCACTGAACCGGGTAAGTGCCCGTGAAGGTATGGGGGCTCCGAAGGAGTGTCAAGGGTGCGGGAGCGCTCCCATTGCTGTTTTTTCTGCACTTCGTCGAGAGGTCCGGACTGCCGAGGGGAAGGCGGAGGTCAGTGACCTGCGGCTAGGATGCGCCTGAAAAACGAACCGGTTAAGTGAGGTCCCATGTCCAAACACCGCCCCACGATCGCCGACATCGCACGCCGCGCCGGGGTATCGAAGGTCGCGGTGTCGTACGCCCTGAACGACCGCCCGGGCGTCTCCCCCGCGACCCGCGCCTCCATCAAGGCCATCGCACAGGAGATCGGCTGGCGCCCCAACAGCGCCGCCCGCGCCCTGACCCGTGCCCGCGCCGACACCGTGGGCCTCACGCTGTCCCGCCCCGCCAGGATGCTCGGCGTGGAGCCGTTCTTCATGGAGCTCATCAGCGGGATCGAGACCGAACTCTCCGCCCGGGGCTGCGCCCTGCTCCTCCAGGTCGTCGCCGACCCCGCGCAGGAGCTGGAGATGTACCGCCGCTGGTGGGGCGAGGGCCGGGTGGACGGGGTGTTCCTCGCCGATGTGCGCTCCCCCGATCCGCGCATCGAGGGCGTCGCCGAGCTCGGCATGCCGGCCGTGGTGATCGGCCACCCCTCGGCGGCCGGGTCCCTCACCCCCGTGTGGTCGGACGACTCCGCGGCCCTGCGGGACACCCTGACGTATCTGTCCGCCCTGGGTCACCGGTCGGTCGCCCGGGTGGCCGGACTGCCCGAACTGGCCCACACCCGGCTGCGCGACGGCGCACAGCGCGAGATCAGCGCCGAACTCGGTCTGGACGAGCCGGTGGTGGTGCACACCGACTACTCCGGCGAGGAGGGCGCGCACGCCACCCGCCGGCTGGTCAGCTCCGCCTCGCGGCCGACCGCCATCCTCTACGACAACGACATCATGGCCGTCGCCGGGCTCTCCGTCGCCCAGGAGATGGGCCTGGACGTGCCGGCCGACCTGTCGCTCGTCGCCTGGGACGACTCCCAGCTCTCCCGCGTCGTACGTCCCCCGCTGACCGCTCTGAGCAGGGACATACCTGCCTACGGCACCCACGCGGCACGCACCCTGCTGACGATGGTCGCCGACGGCTCGGCCCCGGGGTTCGAGGACGCGGCCGCCCGCCTGGTCCCCCGCGGATCCACCGCCCCGCCCCGCTGAGGGACCAGGCCACTCAGGGTCGGTCTCCTACCTCAGGTGTACGCCGACGCCCGGCGGGTGCGACTCAAGAGGGCCCCGGGAACGGGCACGAGGGCTGACGACCCCGCAGGGGTGCGGCGGCGAGGATGGAGGGGTCCCCGCGAACCCCACGTCCGAACCTGGAGTACCCCTGTGACCACCACCACCGTCCACCGCACCACCGCGGTCGCCGCCCGCGCCACGGAGCTGTCGAAGGTCTACGGCCAGGGTGAGACCCAGGTCGTCGCCCTCGACCGGGTGACCGTGGACTTCCCGCAGGGCGAGTTCACCGCGATCATGGGCCCGTCGGGTTCCGGCAAGTCCACGCTGATGCACTGCGTGGCCGGTCTCGACAGCTTCAGCAGCGGCTCCGTGCGCATCGGCGAGACGGAACTGGGGACGCTGAAGGACAAGCAGCTCACCCAGCTGCGCCGGGACAAGATCGGCTTCATCTTCCAGGCCTTCAACCTGCTCCCCACGCTGACCGCGCTGGAGAACATCACCCTGCCGATGGACATCGCGGGCCGTAAGCCCGACGCCGCCTGGCTGCAGAAGGTCATCGACATGGTGGGCCTCTCGGAGCGGCTGAAGCACCGGCCGACGGAGCTCTCCGGCGGCCAGCAGCAGCGCGTCGCGGTGGCCCGTGCCCTGGCCTCGCAGCCGGAGATCATCTTCGGTGACGAGCCGACCGGCAACCTCGACTCCCGCTCCGGCGCCGAGGTCCTCGGCTTCCTGCGCAACTCGGTGCGCGAGCTCGGCCAGACCGTGGTGATGGTGACCCACGACCCGGTGGCCGCCTCCTACGCGGACCGCGTGGTCTTCCTCGCGGACGGCGCGGTCGTCGACCAGATGCTGAACCCCACCGCCGACGGGGTCCTCGACCGGATGAAGGCGTTCGACGCGAAGGGCCGCACCAGCTGACGCGGCGAAGGCCGCCGCTCCCCTCCCCCTTCCGGAACCCATCCCAGGACACACAGACATGTTCCGTACCGCCCTGCGCAATGTGCTCGCGCACAAGGCCAGGCTGCTGATGACCGTGCTCGCCGTCATGCTCGGCGTAGCGTTCGTCTCCGGCACCCTCGTCTTCACCGACACCCTCGGCAACGCCTTCCGCAACCAGTCGGCCAAGAACTACGACGACGTCGCCGTGGCCGTCAAGACCTGGGCCCAGCGCGGCGACGACCAGGCCGACGGCATCGACGAGGCCACACTCGAGAAGATCCGGGACCTCGACGGGGTGGCCGGGGCCACCGGCCGCGTCTCCGGGTTCGCCGGCGTCGCCGACACCGGCGGCAAGCTCATCGGCGACGGCTGGTCCAACACCGGCTCCAACTTCTCCCCCGGGTCCGGCGGCAAGGACCCGCAGTACACGTTCACCGACGGCTCGGGGCCCGTGGAGCCCGGCCAGGTCGCCCTCGACAAGGAGACCGCCGCCAAGGGCGAGTACCGCGTGGGCAAGCCGGTGCGGGTCGCCACGAACGGGCCGGTGAAGGAGTACACCCTCTCCGGGATCTTCACCACCGAGGACGGCGCCGTGAACGCGGGCGGCAGCCTCGTGCTCTTCGACACCGAGGTCGCCCAGAAGCTGTACCTGGAGCCCGGTGAGTTCAGCGACGTCACCGTGGCCGCCACGGCGGGAACGTCCGACCAGAAGCTGCTGGACGCGGTGAAGCCCCTCCTCCCGGAGAGCGCCGAGGCCAAGACGGGCGCGGACCTCGCGGACGAGGAGGCGAAGATGACCGAGTCCGGTCTCAAGAGCCTCAACGCGATGCTGCTCGCCTTCGCGGCGATCGCGCTCTTCGTCGGCGTGTTCCTGATCGCGAACACCTTCACCATGCTGATCGCCCAGCGAACCAAGGAACTCGCCCTGATGCGCGCCGTCGGCGCCTCCCGCAGGCAGGTCAAGCGGGCCATCCTGCTCGAAGCCGGTGTGGTCGGCCTGGTCGCCTCGGTGATCGGCTTCGCGCTCGGCGTCGCCCTCGCGGTGGGACTGCGCTCCGCGATGGGCGTGTTCGGCGGGAAGATCCCGGCCGGCCCGCTGGTCGTGTCCCCCACCGCGGTCCTCTCCGCCTTCGCCGTCGGCGTGCTGATCACCGTGTTCGCCGCCTGGCTGCCCGCCCGCCGGGCCGCGAAGATCCCGCCGGTGGCGGCGATGAGCAGCGTGCACGCGGTGGCCACCACCAAGTCGCTGGTCGTACGGAACTCCTTCGGCGCCGTGCTCACCCTCCTCGGTTCCGCCCTGATCGTGGCCGGCGCCGCCCAGGGTGACGAGAACGGCCGGTGGCTCCTCGGTGGCGGAGCATTCCTCGCCCTCGTCGGTGTCATCGTGCTCATCCCGCTGCTCTCACGGCCGGTGATCGCCGTGGCGCGCCCGCTGCTGCGGAAGCTCTTCGGGGTCTCCGGCAAGCTGGCCGCGCAGAACGCGGTCCGCAATCCGCGCCGCACCGGGGCCACCGCATCCGCCCTCGCGATCGGGTTGACCCTGGTCACCGGCATCTCCGTGCTCGGTGTCACGCTCGGCCAGGCCATCGACAAGATGACGACGGACAACATCCGGGCCGACTACATGGTCTCGATGGCCAGCGGGGACTCGCTCGACGAGTCGGCGCTCACCGCGCTGCGCAAGGCCGACGGCGTCGCGGCGGCCTCCCCCCAGCGGTCCGTCTGGCTCACCGTCGGCGGCAAGGACGGGGAGGGCGTCTCGGCCTCCGGCGTCACCCCGGGCGACGTCGAGAAGGTCTTCGACCTCAAGACGGTCTCCGGGTCGCTGTCCTCGCTGAAGGACGACGAGATCGTGGTAGACCGCAAGACCGCGAAGTCCCACGGCTGGAAGACCGGCGACAGCGTCCCCGTGACGTTCCAGGACGAGAAGAAGGCGACCCTGAAGATCGGGGCGCTCTACGAGGGCAACGAGTTCCTCTCCCCGGTCCTGATCTCCGAGACCGTGGTCGCCCCGCACGAGAGCACGGCCAACATCCGCGAGGTGTGGCTGACCATGGAGGGCGGCCAGAGTGACGCCAACGAGGCGGCCGTGGTCAAGGCGCTCGGTGACAACCCCGCGATGAGCATCGTGGACCGCCAGGGCATCCGGGACCTGTTCGGCGGGTTCATCAACACCGCGCTGAACATCATGTACGGGCTGCTGGCGATGGCCCTGGTGATCGCCGTCCTCGGTGTGGTCAACACGCTGGCCATGTCGGTCTTCGAACGCCAGCAGGAGATCGGCATGCTGCGGGCGATCGGCCTGGACCGGCGCAGGGTCAAGCGCATGATCCGCCTGGAGGCCGTCGTCATCTCGCTCTTCGGAGCGGTGGTCGGAGTCGCCCTCGGCACGTTCATCGGCTGGGCGATCGGCAAGAGCCTGTCCGCCTCCATCCCCGGCTACGCCCTGGTCATCCCCTGGGACCGGCTCGCGCTCTTCCTGGTGCTGGCAGGACTCGTGGGCGTGCTGGCCTCGCTGTGGCCGGCCCGCAGCGGCGCGAAGCTGAACATGCTGACCGCGATCAAGACGGAGTAGTCGCACAGGGGGAAGGGCCGGTACCCGCACCGCGGGTACCGGCCCTTCCGCGTTCCCGGGTCAGCCGTTCGCCGACGCCGTCCAGTCACGGGCCCGCAGCGGCATACCGGCCGCTCCGCCCTCCCGCGGACGCACCGCGAGGATCTGGTTGACGCCGATCTTGTTGTGCTCGAAGGAGAGCGCGGACGCGGCCATGTAGAGCCGCCACACCCGGGCCCGGCCGGGCGAGGTGGCCCGGACGGCTTCCTTCCAGTGCTTCTCCAGATTGGCCACCCACTGACGCAGGGTCAGGGCGTAGTGCTCGCGGATCGCCTCGACGTCCCGGGCCTCGAAGCCGGCCTCCTCCAGGGTGGCGACCGTGCGGCCCACCGGGGCCAGTTCGCCGTCGGGGAAGACGTAGGCGTCGATGAAGTCGTCGATGCGGTAGGCCGTCTCGTCCTTCTCGGGGCGGCGGGCGATCTGGTGGTTGAGGAGCCGGCCGCCGGGCCTGAGGAGGGCGAAGAGATCGTCGGCGTACTCACGGAAGCGGACCGAACCCACGTGCTCGGCCATGCCGATCGAGGAGATGGCGTCGTACGGGCCGTCCCTGACGTCCCGGTAGTCCTGGACGCGGATCTCGATCCGGTCGGTGAGGCCCTCCTCGGCGATGCGCTTGCGGGCGAAGGCGGCCTGTTCCGTGGAGAGGGTCACCCCGGTGACCCGGGCCCCGTACTCGCGGGCCGCGTGGATCGCCATCGAGCCCCAGCCGCAGCCGACGTCCAGGAGCCGGTCGCCCTCCTCCAGGGCCAGCTTGCGGCAGACGAGGTCGAGCTTGTCCCGCTGGGCCTCCTCGAGCGTGGAGCCCTCCTGCCAGTAGGCGCAGGAGTAGACCATGGAGGGACCGAGGACCATCGCGTAGAAGTCGTTGCCCACGTCGTAGTGGTGGCTGATGGCTTCCTTGTCGCGGCGTCTGGTGTGCAGCGGGCCGGTCCGGCGGCGGACCTCCTCCGCGGGCGGGGGAGGCGGCGGCCAGGGGCCGGCCAGTTCCACGAGGCCGCGGCCGAACGCCCGCACCTTCGGGTCGCGGACGGGGTGGACGGTGTCCTCGGCGTCGGCGCCGCGCTCCCAGAGCAGGGAGGCCACGGCGTCGAGGACGGCGTACAGGTCACCGTCGACATCGAGCTCACCGGCCACCCAGGCGCGGGCCAGGCCCAGTTCGCCCGGCTTCCAGAGCAGCCGGCGCAGGGCGCGGCGGTGGCGCAGGACGAGGACGGGGGCACCCGGCGGCCCGGATTCGCTGCCGTCCCAGGCCCGGATCCGGACCGGCAGGGGCTCTCCCAGCAACTCTTCGGCAAGAGCGGTCAGCCGCGACGCGGCGTCGGCCATGGTGCACACCTCCGTGGTGGTGTTTCCGAATGTGCCTAAATTCGCATATACGCATCCGAACCGGGCCGCGACACCTCGGGGCCGCGGCGAGGTACACCGGCGTCAACGCCGCCCGGCGCCCGTGCCATCCCGTTCCACGGCAACGGAACGGCAAAATGCCTGTAGAGGCCACCTACTTCATGGGGCCCAGGGCCTCCCTGAGCACCCGGGAACGCCGAAGGGGCCGTCCGCACCACGGATGGCGGACGACCCCTTCGGTGACGTACAGGCGCTAGGAGGCCTTGGCCTTCTCGCCGGCCTTGTCCTTGTCGCCGTCGGCCTTGGCCGCGACCGGCGCGGGGCTCGGCTTGGCGGCCTCGTAGAACTCCTCGCGCGGAGTCTCCATGGCGCCGAGCGAGACGACCTCGCGCTTCAGGAACATCGCCAGCGTCCAGTCCGCGAAGATCCGGATCTTGCGGTTCCAGGTCGGCATGGCCATGCCGTGGTAGCCACGGTGCATGTACCAGGCGAGACGGCCCTTGACCTTGATCTTCACCTTGCCCATGACGATCATCGCGACGCCCTTGTGCAGGCCGAGTCCGGCGACCGCACCCTTGTTGGCGTGGCTGTACTCCTTCTGCGGGAAGCCCCGCATGCCGGAGATGACGTTGTCACCGAGGACCTTGGCCTGACGCAGCGCGTGCTGGGCGTTCGGCGGGCACCAGGCGTTCGGGTTGCCCGCGCGGCGGCCGACCATGTCCGGGACCTGGGCGTTGTCGCCCGCGGCCCAGATGTAGTCGGTGCCCTGCACCTGGAGCTTCTCGGACGTGTCCACGTGACCACGGGGGCCGAGCGGCAGTCCGAAGCGCGCCAGCGCCGGGTTCGGCTTCACGCCGGCCGTCCACACGATCGTGCTGGAGTCGACCTCGAGGCCGTTCTTCAGGACGACGTGACCGTCGACGCAGGAGTCCATCGAGGTCGAGAGGTAGACCTCGACACCGCGGCTCTCCAGGTGCTCCTTGCCGTACGCGCCCAGCTTCGGGCCGACCTCGGGAAGGATCTTGTCGGCGGCGTCGACCAGGATGAAGCGCATGTCCTCGCGCTTCACGCTCGTGTAGTACTTGGCCGCGTCGCGCGCCATGTCCTCGACCTCGCCGATGGTCTCCGCGCCGGCGAAGCCGCCGCCCACGAAGACGAACGTCAGCGCCTTGCGGCGGACGTCCTCGTCGGTCGTCGAGTCGGCCTTGTCCAGCTGCTCGAGGACGTGGTTGCGCAGACCGATGGACTCCTCGATGCCCTTCATGCCGATGCCCTGCTCGGCGAGGCCGGGGATCGGGAAGGTGCGGGAGACCGCGCCCATCGCGATGACCAGGTAGTCGAAGGGCAGCTCGTAGGCCTCGCCGACGAGCGGCGCGACCGTGGCGACCTTGCGGTCCTGATCGATGGTCGTGACACGGCCGGTGAGAACCTCGGCCTTCGGCAGTACGCGTCGCAGCGGGACGACGACATGCCGAGGCGAGATGCTGCCGGCAGCAGCTTCGGGGAGGAAGGGCTGGTACGTCATGTACGAGCGCGGGTCGACGACCGTGACGGTCGCCTCTCCATACCGCATCTTCTTCAGAATGCGACGAGCTGCGTACAGGCCTACGTACCCACCGCCTACAACGAGGATCCTGGGACGCTCCGTGGTGCTCATGCCATCGAGTATCCACCCCCCTCGGAGGGCACGCTCGTGAGCCCCTTCACAAGGCATCCGCCACCCTCTGCTACACTTCGCCGCCCACGTGACCCAGGTCATGGTGCGGATGGGGAACCACGACGTTCCGGCGAACGTTGTTCACCACTTGTGAGCTGGCCCTTGAGCGGCCGACGGGGATGAACCACACGCCCGGGACACACCCGGGCCACACCCCCGTAACGCCCCCGCAGCGTCCGCGTGCCGCCCCCCGGGCCGCCCGTACAGCCCCCCGGAGGAAGAACTTCGCCCAGTAGGGCCGAATTCCTTGTGAAGAAGTTCACGAACTTCGTCGCGGCACCTCGCGAGAGGCCTCCTCGGACGGGTCCGGGGAGGCCTCCCGCAAGCTCAGAAGTGCAGGCGGGAATGCGTATGAGCACCGGCTCACCGTGCCCGCGGCACTCCGGTGATCAGGCGGCCGACCAGGCGATCCCGTCGAGGATGTCGTGCTCGCTGACGACGACCTCGCGGGCCCCGGCCCGCTCCATCACGGCGAGCAGGACGAGGGCCCCCGAGGCGATCACGTCGACCCTCCCCGGATGCATCGCGGGGATCGCGGCGCGCTCCTCGTGGGTCGAGGCGAGCAGCCGCTCCGTGAGCTCCCGGACCCGCTCGACGGACACCCGGGAGTGGTGGATCGCCTCGGAGTCGTACTCCTCCAGACCGAGCGCCATCGCGGCGACGGTGGTGACCGTTCCCGCCAGGCCGACCAGGGTCGCCGCCGAGGAGATCGGCACGGTCTCCTCGACGAGGTCGAGGGCCGCCGCGACGTCCGCGCGGATCGCGGCGATCCGGTCGGGCGTCGGCGGGTCCACCACGGCCCCGTCCAGGACGAGATGACGCTCGGTCATGCGTACGCAGCCGATGTCCACGGACCGGGCGGCACGGACGCGGTCGTCGCCCACCACGAACTCCGTGGAACCGCCGCCGATGTCCACGACGAGGTACGGCTTCTCCAGGTGGTCGGCGCCCACCAGTTCCTTGGTGGCACCGTCGAAGGAGAGCTGCGCCTCCAGGTCGCCCGTGACGACCTCGGGCTCGACACCCAGGATCTCCTGGACACCGCGGACGAACGTGTCGCTGTTCTCCGCGTCCCGCGAGGCGGACGTGGCGACGAACCGGATCCGCTCGGCACCGAGCTCCTTGATCGCGGCCGCGTAGTCGCGGCAGGCGTCGAAGGTGCGCTCCAGCGCCTCGGGGGCCAGCCGGCCGGTCCGGTCGACGCCTTGGCCGAGCCGGACGATCCGCATCCGGCGGTCGAGCTCGGTGAAGTCCCCGGTGGCGGGGTCCACGTCCGCCACCAGCAGGCGGATGGAGTTGGTGCCGCAGTCGACGGCGGCGACCCGGGTCACGCGTCCGGGCCTTCGGCCGGGCGGAAGGCGAAGTGGCCGCCGTCGCCCTCGTCCACCGTCCAGCCGTCCTTCTCGTCCGGCGCCCCGCACGGCGTGACGCACGGGCCCTTCGCCCACCACTCCGGCAGCATCGCGATCGCTTCGTCGCCCAGCGGGTTCACCCCGGGGCCGGCCGCCAGCGAGTGGCCGACCAGCACGTGCAGGCACTTCACACGGTCCGGCATCCCGCCCGCGCTCGGGAAGCCCTCCAGCACCTCGATGGCGTCACGGCGCGCGATGTAGTCCTCGTGCGCGGCACGGTAGGCGGCGGCCAGTTCGGGGTCCGTCGCCAGGCGCTCGGTCATCTCCTTCATGACCCCGTTCGCCTCCAGCGTGCCGATCGCCGACGCGGCACGCGGACAGGTCAGGTAGTACGTCGTCGGGAACGGCGTGCCGTCCTCCAGACGGGGCTGCGTCTCGACCACGTCCGGGTTGCCGCACGGGCAGCGGTGCGCGATGGCGCGCAGCCCACGGGGCGGCCGGCCGAGCTGGAGCTCGAACGCGGCGATGTCCACAGCGGTGGGCGTGGTGGATTCGGTCTGCGGAGGGGGCGTGTCCATGCCTGCCTTGAATGTCATCGGTCGGACTGTATGAATCGGTGCGGGGACGGGGCACGACGCGTGCCCCGGGGTCCGCACCGGTACGGGGTCATTCCCGGTCGGCGCTGTCGACGCCGTCCCAGAGGTTCGAGTGCCAGGGCCGCCCCGTCGCCCCCGGCTCGCCCCGGCGCACATCGGCCGCGTCCGGGTCGACCACGGTATAGCCGGTCTCGCCGGGCAGCACGTAGTGCAGGTGCTGGCGCGCGAGACGGCGGACGTACGCGTCGTCCTCGAGCCGCGCCTTCTCGTCACGCAGCTCCTCTGTCCGCCGGTGGGCCTCCTGCGAGAGCCGCTCCTGCTCCGCGATCTGGTCGCGCTGGGAGATGTACTGCCGCATGGGGTACGCCAGGGCGACCACCAGCGAGCAGACGATCAGCGCGAGGAACGCGGCCCGGCCGGTGAGCCGGGAGCGCCGGGCCTGGCGGCGGTTCTGGGACCGGTAGACACGGGCCGCCGTCTGCTCCCCGAGCAGCCGCAGCCTGGTCGCGGTGGAGAACCGGTCGCGGTCCTTCCCGGCCATGTCTCACGCCTCCCCGTTACGCACGTCCGTCCCCGCACACGGTACGGGACCGGATGCGGGGACGGACGGAGGCTGGTGCTCCGGACTCGGGCTGTCAGCCCTCGAAGCGGAACCGCGGGAACGCCGAACGACCGGCGTACACCGCGGCGTCGTCGAGGATCTCCTCGATGCGCAGCAGCTGGTTGTACTTGGCGACGCGGTCCGAGCGGGCCGGGGCGCCGGTCTTGATCTGGCCGCAGTTCACGGCGACGGCGAGGTCGGCGATGGTGACGTCCTCGGTCTCACCGGAGCGGTGGGACATCATGCACTTGAAGCCGTTGCGCTGGGCGAGCTCGACGGCGTCGAGGGTCTCGGTCAGCGAACCGATCTGGTTGACCTTGACGAGCAGGGCGTTGGCCGAGCCCTCCTCGATGCCGCGGGCGAGGCGCTCGGGGTTGGTGACGAAGAGGTCGTCACCGACGATCTGCACCTTGGAGCCGAGCTTGTCGGTGATGACCTTCCAGCCGGCCCAGTCGTCCTCGTACAGCGGGTCCTCGATGGAGACCAGCGGGTACGCGGAGACGAGCTCCTCGTAGTACTCGGTCATCTCGGCGGCCGAGCGGGACTTGCCCTCGAACTCGTAGACGCCGTCCTTGTAGAACTCGGACGCGGCGACGTCGAGCGCGAGCGCGATGTCGCGGCCCGGGACGTAACCGGCCTCCTTGACGGCCTCGAGGATGAGGTCGAGGGCGGCGCGGTTCGACTCGAGGTTGGGGGCGAAGCCGCCCTCGTCACCGAGACCGGTGGACAGGCCCTTGGTCTTCAGGACCTTCTTCAGCGTGTGGTAGATCTCCGCGCCCCAGCGAAGGGCCTCGGAGAAGGACTCGGCGCCGATCGGCGCGATCATGAACTCCTGGATGTCCACGTTGGAGTCGGCGTGCGAGCCGCCGTTCAGGATGTTCATCATCGGAACGGGCAGCAGGTGCGCGTTCGGGCCGCCGAGGTAGCGGAACAGCGGGAGGTCGGAGGCCTCGGACGCGGCGTGCGCCACGGCCAGCGAGACACCGAGGATGGCGTTGGCCCCGAGGGAGCCCTTGTTCTCGGTGGCGTCCAGGTCGAACATCGCCTGGTCGATGAGGCGCTGCTCGGTGGCGTCGTAGCCGACGAGCTCCGGGCCGATCTGCTCGATCACGGCGAGGACGGCCTTCTCGACGCCCTTGCCCTGGTAGCGGTTGGGGTCACCGTCGCGAAGCTCAATGGCCTCGAACGCGCCGGTGGAGGCGCCGGACGGAACAGCAGCACGTCCCGTGCTGCCGTCGTCGAGGCCAACCTCGACCTCGACCGTGGGGTTGCCCCGGGAGTCGAGGATTTCCCTGGCTACGACGACGTCGATGGACGGCACGAGGCATCTCCTTCTGGGATCTGACACTGGTTGGGCAGGGTCACTGTGGCCTTGCGCCACGAGCCTAACCGTCTCGGCCCGCTGCGTCGGCCGTCAGCCCGCCCCCTGGGACGAAAAAGGACCCAAGGGCCTGCATAACGGGCAAAGCTCCAGAATTCTACTGGCAAGTAACCACAAGAATTGAACGCTGCCCCTCAGGACGGGTGGGCGGTCACACCCGGATCACACCCGCCGAAGGACCTCCGCACGGCCGCGGCCCGGCGCGCGGGGGGTATGCGCGCCGGGCCGGGCCGCCGGGGCAGGAGGGGGACCCCGGGTCGTCCAGGACTACTTCAGGTGGAGCTGCTGACCCGGGAAGATCAGGTTGGCGTCGTCGACGATGTCGTCGTTCAGCTTGAAGAGCTTCTCCCAGCCGCCCTTGACCTTCTCGGCGTCGGCGATCTTGCTCAGGGTGTCGCCGGCCTTCACCTTGTACTCGCCGTCACCCTTCTCGACCTTCTGGCCGGTCGGGGTGGTGACGGTCTTCTCGGGGGCCGTGCGCTTCTCGCTGCGCGTGGTGGGCTGCTCGGCCTTGCGCTCCGGCGCGGCCTGCGGGTCCGTGTCGCCGTTCTTGGCGGAGCCGGTGTCGACACCCGGGTCCACGCCGTCGTTCGTCAGACCGCCGGCGCCGGCGCAGGACCAGGCACCCGGGCCCTGCAGGTCGAGAAGCTTCTCGGCGGCGGCTATCTGCTGGCCCTTGGTGGCCAGGTCGGCGCGGGCGGCGTACTGCGTGCCACCGGCGGCCGCCCAGCTGGACTGCGAGAACTGCAGGCCGCCGTAGTAGCCGTTGCCGGTGTTGATGGACCAGTTGCCACCGGACTCGCACTGGGCGACGGCGTCCCAGGTGGCGACGGAGGCGGCGGAGGCGCCGGTCGCACCCATCAGCGGTACGGCGACGGCAGCACCGGTGACACCGGCCAGGGTCGCGATACGGACGGCCTTGGACGGGCGACGGTGCTTGCCCTTGCTGGAAAGCAGCATGGTTCTCCTCACCGACGCCTACGAGGTGAGCTGTCGGGTTCGGGCCTGTGAGTTGCCCGGCCACCCGCTCTCGCGGACGGCTTCACCCCCAGCCGGTGTCCCCTCCGCCTTCCGACGGCCGGGCTGCCGGCACTTACCTGGGTCCCCCGCTCCTGCCTACGGCGCTTTACGCGTCGGTCCCCTTCGGCCGACGGCAGGATTCGGCGTGACGGTCGAAGGTGCCCGCGGTGCGAGCGGCTCCGACCGTAGACACACGCAACCCCGACATTCAAAGATGGACATAACGGCTAATCAGCCCTTAACGCTCCGGCCTTGCGGTTCGTTTTCGCAGGTCATGGCCAAAATGGACGGACCGGACGGACAGGCGCACCAGTTGAAGCAAAGAGACCCATGTCTCACTTACGCATAAGTGGACATAGGTCTCTTAACTGCCCCCGCTTTCGGGGTGTTTTCCCGCTTTTGATCAGTTGGCCGCAGCGGTCTCCGCCACGGCGTCCTGAGCGTCCGCGCCGGCGTCGAGGTTCAGGCTCTGGCCGGGCAGGATGAGGTCCGGGTCGGAGCCCAGTTCGTCCTTGTTCGCCTCGTACAGAGCGGTCCAGCCACCCGGGAGCTCCTGCGCGTCGGCGATCGCCCAGAGGTTGTCGCCCTCGCGGACGGTGTACGCCTCCGCGGCGCCCTGACGGGCCTCCGAGTCGCCCCGCGAGGCGTGCCGGCCCGACTCGCGTCCCTCGTCCAGCGCCGACCCGGCGCTGCTCTCGGGAGCGGGGGTGCCGCGGTGCTTCCCGCCCGTCGAGGCGTCACCCTTCGCGGTGTCACCCTTCGCGGCGTCACCCTTCGCCGCGCCGGAGGCTCCGGACGTCCCGGAGGACGGGGTGGCGGACGGCGACGCGTCGGCGCTGCCCGCGGCGTCGCCGGTGTCCGCCGTGCCACCGGCGGCCTTGCCCTTGTCCTTGGCCTTGCCCTTCGGCTCCGCGTCGCTCTTCGCGTCCGCGTCGTCCTTCGATGCGGCCTGGTCCGACGCGTCGGAGGAGGGGGTCTCCGTGGCGGTGCCGGAGGGCTCAGCCGACGGCTCGCCACCCGGGTCGACGCCCGGCAGCGTCCCGTCCAGGGCCAGCCCGGAGATCACCGCGCAGCTGGGCCACGCCTGCGGACCCTTGTCGTCCAGCACGTTCTCGGCGACGGCGATCTGCTGCGAGCGGCTCGCGAGGTCGGCGCGGGACGCGTACTCCGTGCCGCCGTAGGCGTTCCAGGTGTCCTGCGAGAACTGCAGGCCTCCGTAGTAGCCGTTGCCCAGGTCGGCACTCCACATGCCGCCGCTCTCGCATTCTGCGACCCGGTCCCAGGTCGTGGCGTCGGCGGCCTGCGCGCCGCCCGCACCGAGCAGCGGGATGGCGATGGCCGAACCGGTGACGCCTGCGGCGACGACGATGGCGGGTGCCTGGCGAGGGCGACGGTGTCTGCCGGTCGCGGAGCCCATGGGATTGCCTTCCGTGTGACTGACATGTGACGGGTGAGTCGAACGGTGAACCTAGCCCTACTCGAACGTGTGTCACAAGTCGATGCAGCGGAGATCACGCGAAAGTCACAGAGTTGACGGAGTGTCACCTTTCGCGGACGGCTGTCCGGTACCGAACTCCACCGGAAGGGTGCGCAGTCCACGCATGATGAGCCCGCCGCGCCAGCGCAAATCGGCAGGTTCCGCGGCGAGCCGCAGGTCGGGGAGGCGTCGCAGCAGTGTCGCCAGAGCCACCTGACCCTCCAGGCGGGCCAGCGGAGCCCCCAGGCAGTAGTGGATTCCGTGGCCGTAGCCCAGATGCTGATTGTCACTCCGAGCGAGATCCAGGGTGTCCGCATTCTGGAATCTGTCCGGATCCCGATCCGCGGCGGCCAGAACCACGAGTACGGGGTCCCCGGCCGCGACGTCCTGTCCTCCCAGGCTCACGGGCTCGGTGGCGTAGCGCCATGTCGCGAGCTCCACCGGCCCGTCGTAGCGCAGCAGCTCCTCGACGCCCGTGGCGAGCAGTCCGGTCTCCCCCGCCGCCAGGGAGCGCTCCAGCCGCTCGCGCTGGGACGGGTTGCGCAGCAGGGCGTAGGTGCCGTTGCCGATCAGGTTCACCGTCGTCTCGAAACCGGCGAACAGGAGGATGAACGCCATGGCCGCGGCCTCGTTCTCGGTCAGGTGCTCGCCGTGGTCGCTCGCCCGGATCAGCCCCGAGATCAGGTCGTCGCCCGGATCCTCCCTCTTGCGGTGGATGAGCTCGGCGAGATAGCCGCGCATCTTCTTGACCGACCTGGCGACGCCACCGCGCGGGCCCCCGCCGTGCCGGATCATCATGCCCGCCCAGTCCCGGAAGTCGTCCTGGTCCTCGCGCGGCACGCCCAGCAGGTCGCAGATCGCGTAGATGGGGAGAGGGAACGCGAAGTCGTGGATGAGGTCCGCCTCCCCCTTATCGGCGAAGCCGTCGATGAGGCGGTCCGTCAGCTCCTGCACGCGCGGCGCGAACTCCGCGACCCGGCGCGGGGTGAACGCCTTGGAGACGAGCCGGCGCAGACGGGTGTGGTCCGGCGGGTCGATGTTCAGCAGATGCGTCATCAGCTCCGCCTTGCGCTCCCCGGGGATACCCGTCCTGCCCTTGGCGGTCGCGGACCCCGCGTGGTGGGCCGGGTTCTTGGAGAGCCGGGTGTCGGCGAGCGCCTGCCGCGCGTCGGCGTACCGGGTCACCAGCCACGCCTCGACCCCGCTGGGCAGCGTCGTGCGGTGCACGGGGCTGTGCTCGCGCAGCCATGCGTAGGCGGGGTACGGGTCGGTGGCGAACTCCCAGGTGAAGAGTTCGGGCGCTGCGTCCGGCGCGGAGGCCGTAGGAGGACTGTCGTTCACTCCTCGACGCTATCCGGACCGGTCCCGAGCCCTTCCGCCGCCCGGATCACGTCGCGGTAGGCGCGCGCGGCGGCCCGCAGGGCGGCCTCCGGGTCCGTACCGTCCCGCTCGGCCCGCACGGCGAGGGCGAGCAGCCGGTGGCCGACCCCCTCGCCCCCGGGGAGCGCGACGTCGAGACCCGCGGTACGGACCCTGCTGCCGAGCTTGGCCGCGAGCGCCAGGCCCGGCTGACCGAGCGGCACCCCGTCGGTGACCGACGCGCGCTGCTTCTCGATCGCCTTCGTACGCAGCCAGTGGGCGTGGACGTCCTCCGGGGTCTCGGCGGTCTCGTCGCCGAACACGTGGGGATGGCGGTGGATCAGCTTCTCGACGATCGTGGCCGCGACGTCGTCGATGCCGAACGGCTCCTCCTGGTCCTCCTGCGCGATGCGCGCGTGGAAGACGACCTGGAGCAGGACGTCGCCGAGCTCCTCGCGCAGTTCCTCGCGGTCGCCGTCCTCGATCGCCTCGACCAGTTCGTACGCCTCCTCGATGGCGTACTTCGCGAGACCCTGGTGCGTCTTCTGCGAGGTCCACGGGCATTCGAGCCGGATCCGGTCCATGACCTGGACCAGGTCCAGGAGCCGGGCACCGGGCAGGTCGTACGAACCGGGCAGCAGTTCCAGGTCCGGCATCCGCACCCGGCCCGAACCACCGAGCCGGGCCAGGCCGTCGGTGAGCGGCTGGTTCCCCTCGCCGCCCACCAGCACCACCACGGTCCGGCCGCCCGCGCACTCGTCCACCAGCGCCTCGGCCGTGGGAGCGTCGTGCTCGACGGCGACCCCCGCCTCCTCCAGGTACGGCAGCTGCGGGTGGTCCCGCTCGGCGCACAGCACCCGGTCGGCGGCCCGCAGCGTCTGCCAGGCGGGCCAGGACAGCAGACCGGGGGCGACCCGGTGGCTGGCGGTGAGCAGGACGATGCGGCCGGGGTCTTCAGCGTTCACACCCCGAACCTACCCCTGGACGAGCGGGGTCAGGCGCCTGCCTCGGGGTCCTGGCCCTGCACGGGCGTGACCTGGGTGATCCACGGCGCCTTGTACGTGCTGAGCTGGACCTTCTTGTTGTCCCAGCTGCCGTAGCGCGGGTTGACGTCGATGTGGAGCGCCTTCGACGCCTCGGTGAGGGCCTGTCCGACGGCCTGCACCCCGGTGGGGCTCTGCAGGTCGGCGCCGAGGGCCCCGGCCAGCTTCTGGAGCTGGACCTCCTGACGCAGGCTCGCCTCGATCTGTCCGGGCGCGACCCAGCGCTGCTCCAGCATCAGGGTCCGTACGCCCTCCTCACCGCCCGACTGCTCGGCGGCGACACCGCGGAGCTGCTGGATCTCCTTACGGCTGACGCTGACCCCCGCGTCCTTCGCCGCCCGGTCCAGGACCCGCCCGAAGATCAGCCCGGACAGCTTGACCCGGGTCAGCTGGCCCGACTTGGTGACCAGTTCCTCGGACTGCTCCGACTTCTGCTGCGCGGTGCGCACGTCGGCCGCCTGTGCCTGGACGGTGGCCACGTCGATCCGGTCGCCGCCGACCACGGCCGCGGCACCGGGGTGGGCCTCGCTGCCGCAGGCGGCCAGGAGGGGGGCCGCGACGAGCGTGGCGGCGGACAGGGCGAGCGCGGTGCGACGACGGCGGTGCAAAGGAGCCTCCCGGGGAGAGTTTGTGCATCAGTGCACAAAGCCTTGCGGTGATCGATGTTAGGCAGTGGACGTGATTCGGGCCACTGCTTCGACCAACGATTTCCGGACCGGTCAGTGTGGGGTCGGGGACGAAATCCCTTCAGTTCCGCCCTTGTCGGCCGTCCCGCCGCTCACCTCGACCCGCGGACGTCCTGGTGGTGGACCAGTTGGCGGCGGAGCTCCACGGGGAGCGCGTGGTGCGGCCCGTAGGCGCGCTCCGTGTCGTACAGCAGGGCCTGCAACTGGCCCCGGCCCGCCGTGTGGTCGCCCATGCCGAGCAGGAGGTGGGCGATCCGGCGGCGGATGTCGAAGGCGCGGCCGGGGCCGGTGGAGGTCGCGTAGCCGTTCTCGTAGAAGGGGAGGACCCCGCGGTACTCGGCCAGGGCGGCGGCGGGCTCACCGAGCTGCTCCAGGCACTGCGCGGCGTCGTAGCGGTACTGCAGGGTCTGGGGATCCGCGGGGCCGGCCTCCGCAGCGCGGTCCTCGGCGAGGCGGCGGAGTTCCGGGAGGGCGCGGCGGTACTGGCCGTCGTCCATCAGCGTCGCCGCGTACTGCTTGCGCAGGATCCGTACGACCGGTGAGTGTTCGCCGTGCTCCTGGGCCGCGGCGGGCAGGATTCCGCCGAGGACGTCGACGGCCTGGGTGATGCGGCCCTCGCCGAGCAGGCGCTTCACGTCGTCGACGGCCTTCGCCACATCGGGCCTGGCGGGCGGTTCCTGGGGCGGGGCCGGTACCTGCCGGCCGGGGACGGGCGGCGCCGGCGCCGGGACGGCCGCCCGGTCGGGCCAGGGGGCGTGCGGGCGGAGGAACGGGCGGGTCGGGTCGAGGGGGCCCGAGGGCGAGCCGCCGGCGGGCAGCAGGGGCCGCAGGGACTCGTAGACCTCCTGGGCGGAGGCCGGCCGGTGCTGCGGGTCCTTGGAGAGCAGCCGCAGGACGAGGGCTTCGAGCGCCTCGGGGACCTCGGGCCTGAGGTGACGGACCGGGAGGGGCGGCTCGTAGAGGTGGCGGTGCAGGACGCCCAGCGCGGTGGACCCGGCGAACGGCACGTCCCCGCTGAGGAGTTCGTGCATCAGGACGCCGAGGGCGTACAGGTCGGTGTAGGGGCCGACCGCGCCGCCCATCGCCTGTTCGGGCGCCATGTAGGCCGGGGAGCCGATCGGTGAACCCGTGTGCGTAAGGCGGGTGGTGTCGGTGTCCATCACGGAGGCGATGCCGAGGTCCAGCACCGTGACGGTGCCGTCGGGCTTCACCATCGCGTTGCGGGGCTTGAGGTCGCGGTGGACGATCGGCACGGCGTGCACCGCGGAGAGCACCGCGCACAGCTGGGCGGCGACCGCCACGGCCCAGGGCCACGGGTAGGGGTCGTGCTCGGCGAGGTGGTCGGCGAGGTCCGCGCCCTCGACGTACTGCATGACGAGGTAGAGGTCCTCGCCGTCGCTGCCCGCGTCGTGGACCGTGACCAGACCGGGGTGGTCGACCTGCGCGGTCACCCGGCACTCGCGGACGAAGCGTCGGCGCACGTCGTCGGCGGCCTCGCTGCCGGAGGGGCCGGCGACCCGGTCGGGGCGCAGGAGCTTCACCGCGACCCTGCGGTCGAGGCGCTGGTCGTACGCCGTCCAGACCTGCCCCATGCCGCCTTGGCCGAGAATCGTCGCCAGTGCGTAACGCCCGGCGATGACACGTCCGTTCACCGGCCGTCACCCTCCTTGCGGAGGTAGTCGCTCAGCTCGTCGAGCTCGGCGCGCACCTGGTCGAGACGCTGGGGCGAGGCCGGCCTCGAACCGCCCGGCGGCGGGGTGGGGGTGGGGCCCTGGTGCGGGACGGGGCCCTGGTGCGGGACGGGCGGGTAACCGTAGGCGGGTGCCATCGGCGGATCGGGCACGGTCCGCCGCGGGGCGTACCCACCGGCCGGGAACGTCGGTGCCGCCGGGTGCCCACCGCCGTACGGGCCGGTGCTCGGGCCCGCGTACGGAGCTCCCCGGGTGCCGCCGTAGGGGCCGAAGTGCCTGATCTCCGTGTACAGGTAGTAGGTGACCGTGCCGACGAAGACGACCAGCGCCCAGGACAGGGTGATGACCGCCTGCCCGTCCGTCAGCACCTCTTCCTCCTCCGGCAGCGTCCCCAGGTACGCGAGGAGGCCTATGTTCAGTGCCAGCACCAGACCGAACAGCCACCAGTCACGCTGCTTGCGGGTGACGACGGCCAGCCGCAGCATGGCGGCCCAGGCGAGGAGCCCGCAGCTCAGCAGGGCGAGCGCCACGAAGACCACGCGCAGCGTGACCAGCGTGGCCGAGGACGGACGGCGCGTCGGCTGCTGCTGCTGCTCCGGCGGATAGCCGTAGCCGTGCATGTGCTGCTCCCGGAGGGCGTGGGTCGGACGTGTGCAGTGAGCGTATACACCGACACGGACATCAGGTCCCGGGTTGTGCGCAACCGTTGTGCTTCACGTCACTCCGGCGCGACCGATCCGTCCGTCAGGCCGTCGTACATCCCCTGCACCAGCTGTCCGCCGAGTCGTCCCGCCTCGCGGAGCGCGTCCTCGAACGCGGCGAGGACGCTGAACCGCTCTCCGTAGCGCCGCTGTTCGTCCAGCGGGAGCCGGGGCACCTGGATGCGCCGGGCGTCGAGCCGGGTCGCGGTGGAGGCGTAGCTGCTGGCCTGCCGGTTGTTGGCGGTGCCGCGCAGGAAGCCCGCCAGGAACCAGGGGTCGAGGGCGGCGGGATCGGGCCGCAGCAACTGGAGGTTGCGGCCGAGCACGGCGCCCGCGGTGGCCTCGTCGACGACCCTGGCGACGGATCCGCCGCCGACCACGGGCACGACGACGTCGCCGGGTTCCAGGAGGAGCGGCTCCTCCTCGGGTGATCCCGCCGGTACGGAGGGTGTACCGCTGGGGCCCGTGCCCGCGAGGACGTCGTGCTCGGTGAGGACGGGTGCCGTGCCGCTGCCCGCGCCCGATCCGGTGCGCAGGTGCAGGGCGCCCGCGCGCGCCAGTTCACCGACCGTCGTGACGGGCCGCCTGGCCTGTTCGCCGGGGACGGCGGGCGGTGGCGTGAGCCGGGCGGTCAGCCTGAGGGTGTCGTCCAGCCGCTCCCTCACACGGGCCAGCTCGGCCGCGTCGCCGCCGGTGGCCGGGGGCGGGAGATGGCGGGCGGGGGCCAGGTCCACGTCGTCGTCGAGGAGTTCGATGACGGGAACGGCCCTGCTGGTTCCGGGGCGTTCCTCGACGGGCTCGCGGCGCCCCGGTGCGTCGAAGGGCGTCCACGCGTCGAGCACCGCGCCGCGCACGGCCGGCCAGTCCAGCCGGTCACGGCCGGCCGGGGCGCCGGACGCCTCGGACTCCGCGGCGTCGACGACGAGCAGTTCGGGTGCCGGGGGCCGGCCGGCGCCCGGCTTGCGCAGGACCCAGATGTGCAGCGGGATCCCGTACGGGGGCGCGGCACCGGCGGGCAGGGCGATGACGGCGCGGAGGGCTCCGCGCCGCAGCAGGTCGGCGCGGATACGGCGTCCCGAACGGCGTGAGGCCGCGGCGGGGGGCATCAGCACCACTGCGGTCCCGCCCTCGCGCAGGTGCGCGAGGGCGTGCTGCACCCAGGCGAGTTCGGACTCGGTGCGGGCGGGGAAGCCGTACTCCCAGCGCGGGTCGTAGGCCAGGTCGTCATGGCCCCAGTTGCGCTCGTTGAACGGCGGGTGGCAGAGCACCGTGTCCACCGTGAGCCCGGGGAAGGCGTCGGTGCGCAGGGTGTCGCCGGTGCGTGCCGTGAGCGTGGGCGCGTCGGCCCCGCTCCCCTGTGTGTGGAGGGCGAGGCGGAGCGCGGTGAGGGCCGACAGGCCGGGGTCGGCCTCCTGCGCGTACAGGGCGGTGGGCCTGCCGACGGCGCACAGCAGGGACCCCGTTCCGGCGGCGGGGTCGAGGACCGTGCGGGAGTCGCTCCCGCCGCCCCGCCGGGCGGCGTCCCCGGCCGGCTGCGCGAGGTCAGCCATGAGCTCGGCGAGCCCGGGGGGCGTGAGCGTGTACTGACGTGGGTTGGCGTCCAGTTGGCGGCCGAAGAGGAAGTCGAAGGCCGGCCGGGTGCCGGCCTCCGCGGCGAGTTCGGCCGTGGCGCGCAGCAGCGGCACGGACGGCAGGAGGGCGGAGGCCGTGGGCGTGGGGACCGCCCGCCCCTCCCCGAAGCGGTTCGTGAGGACGTGGTCGAGCGCGACCGGCAGCACCTCCGCCATCCGGGCGTCCGAGACCGCGGCCATCTCCAGCCAGGCCGTGGGCCTGTCCCGGACGAGCAGCAGGGCGCACCCCGCGTGGACCAGTGCGGTCACGGCCCCGTCGGGGTGGCCGGACAGCTGCTGCCAGACCCGCTCACGCAGGGGGACCTCGGCGAGCTTGCCCTGGTCGCGCAGCCACTGTTCGACCTCGGGGAGCGCGAAGGACGGGCTGGCCTCCGTACCGCCGACAGGTTTCGGGAAATCGGGGTGCCGACGGCGCCAGTTGCTGACGGCCGCGCGGCCCACGCCCGCGAGCCTGGCGATTCCGGCCGCGGTCACCTCTGTCGAGCTATCCGGCACTGGCCTGTCTCCCGTTCCGCGCACGTCGGTTCGCCTGCTGTGTGTGGGCGAGCATACCGATTCCCCCGCTCCGCCGGTTCACGCAGTTTTCCATGTTGACTCGGTTCACAGTCGATGGTCTTATTGACCCGTAGCACAGAACGTCGCACCGAACTGCTCCGCTCACACTCCCCGTTCGTCACCGAAGGGCACAGCCATGTCCCAGCACACGCAGCCTCAGCAGCCGTACGCCCCCGCGCAGCCGCCGGGCTCCTCGCCCGCCCGCAACGGCCTCGGCATCTCGGCCCTCGTCCTCGGCATCATCGGGACGGTCTCCGGGCTCATCCCGTTCTTCTTCTGGCTCGCGGGGATCCTCGGCCTCATCGCGCTGATCCTGGGCCTGGCGGGCCGGGGCCGCGCCAAGCGGGGCGAGGCCACGAACAAGGGGGTGACGACGTTCGGTGCCGTCCTCGGCCTGGTCGCGCTGATCCTGTCGGTCGTCGGAGCCGTCCTGACCTTCAAGGCCGTGGACGAGGCGGTGACCGACATCAACAAGGCGGTGGCCGACAGTTCGGCCTCCGCGAAGCCCGCCGCCGAGGGCGGGGCCGCGGCCGGAGGGGCTGCCGGCGGGACCGAAGGCAAGGACGACGTGCTGAGGGAGGGTGACTCCGCCGCGTACGACGACGGTCTGGAGGTCACCGTGAACGCCCCGGCCTCCTACACCGCCGACGAGTTCGCGATCGGCCACACCAAGGGCAACAAGGCCTACACGGTCTCGGTCGTCATCGAGAACAAGGGCAAGGAGAAGTACGACGCGACGCTCGTCACCGTCGACGCCCGCGCCGGGGAGGACGGTGTGAACGCCGAGCAGATCTTCGACGGCAAGGTCGGCGAAGGCTTCTCCGGGACCGTGCTGCCCGGCAAGAAGATCACGGCGACGTACGCCTTCGACGCCCCGGCCGACGCGAAGGGCCTGACCGTCGAGGTCGGCCCCGGCCTCGACTGGGACGCGAGCCAGTGGGAGCTGAAGCTCTGAAGGGCCCCGGCCCCGCCCGCACCGCGGGCTCGGCCCGCAGATCTTTCGCCCAGGGCCTCCCCTCCGGACCGCGCACGGTCCGGACCGGAGGCCCTACGGGCCGGCCCCGCACCGGACGGCCCTTCACGCGGTGGCCCTTCAAGGTCGCGGCGCCCGCCGCGGCACCTCCCGGGGCACCGCGGCTCAACGTGCCGGCGCCTCCGTCGGGTTGCCGCCCGCGACGAGCTTCTGCTGAGGGCAGCCGGCCAGCACGTCCTTCATGGCGTCCAGTTCCGCCTGCGTGACCCACAGCCCGTACTTCTTCTTCACCGAGACCTGCCCCGCGACGTACGCGCAGCGGTAGTCCTTGTTCGGAGGCAGCCAGGTCGCGGTGTCACCGTCCCCCTTGCGGCGGTTGGTGGACGAGTCGGCGGCCACCAGGTTCAGCGGGTCGTTCGCGAACGCCCGCCGTTTGCCGTCGCTCCACTTCTGGGCGCCCTTCTGCCAGGCGTCGGAGAGGGCGACGAGATGGTCTATGTCCACCTTGCTGCGTCCGCGCTCGAACGAGATGCGGGTCCCGGTGTACGGGTCGGGATCCAGCACACCGCTGAGCACCTTGCAGCCGTCGGCGTCCCGGGACACGTCGTCCAGCTGCTCGGCGAGGATGTCGTCGCGGGTACCGCAGCCGTTGCGGTCGGTGTCGATCCAGGCCGACCCGAACGCGTCCCGGTCGTACCCGGTCTTCGGGGCCCGGCCCTTGACGGTGAGGCCTTCGGCCGCCTGCAGCGCGCTGCCGCCGGGCGCCGGCGCCGCCTCGGAACGCGTGGGGTCGGGCAGTTCGTCGAGGGAGTCGCATCCGGTCAGGGCCAGAGAACCCGTCAGGGCCACGGTCGCCAGGGCGAGGAAACGGTTTCGGGGGCGCGCTGCGTCAGAAGGCTTCACAGCGAACCAGACTAGGCGTCAGGCCGGATCCGCGGCACGGGGCAGGCACCCACGCCCGCCACGGCTCCGGCAGGCCTCGGCGTCCCGGCCCTCCCCACGCTCCCGGTTCACACCTTCCCGATGCCCAGCGTGTTCTCGGACGGCAGCAGTCCCGAGCCGATCACGTCCACCCACAGGGGCCCGAGCAGCTCCGACAACCGCTCACGCTCCGCCGCGTCCAGCGCGGCCCACGGGCCGGCGGCCAGTTCGTCCGTACGCCGTTCCACGTCGGCACGCAGCAGGTGTCCGGCGTCCGTCGCCGTCCCGTCCTCCTCCTGAAGCCCGCGCTCCATCAGACGGCCGCCGCCCGCCGACCACTCCGCCTCGCTCCATCCCCGGCTCGCGAAGACCTCCGGGCGGGCGGCGCCGACGGCGGCGAAGGAGACCAGGGACTCCACCGGATCGAGGCCCGCCTCGATCAGCGCCGTCACATGGCCGTCCCCCCGGTGCTCCCGCAGGATCGTCGCCGCGTGCCAGAGCGCCACGTGCGGCTCGTCGGGCCAGGGCAGCGCGGCGGCGGCCGCGGCGAGGGGGCGTCCGGTCACGTCCGCCGCCGACGCCGCCCGCCGGGCGAGCTCAGCCGCCTCGGCGAGCTCGGGGCCGTCCACCCGGTCCCCGAACAGCGCCCGGTACGCCCGGTCGACCGCTCTCGCCCGGGCCGCGAGCACGGCGTCCGGGAAGGCGACGGACCAGACGGCCGGCACGTACGCGCCGACCATGCGGGGGCTGAAGCTGTGGAACGTCCCGGTCACCCGGTCCGCGTCCACCGCCCCGAGCGGCGCGGCACGCCAGGCGAAGTAGCTCGGCCATCGCTCGTCGGTGGCGTATCCCAGCGCCGCCGCCTCCTCGAAGGCCTCAGGCGCGTAGTAGACGACGGCGTGCAAGGGCTCGCACAGGTGCCACATCCGACGCACCCGACCCGACTCGTCGGACATCTCCCGACCTCCCGCTCCCCGGTCAATCTTGTCAGTGACTAGATGTTCAGGGTGCGCCCGTCCCGCGAACTTGTCAATGACTAGATTCCGCGTACCGTACGTCCCATGACCACCGAACGCGCCTACCACCACGGTGACCTGCGACGGGCCCTGCTCACCGCCGCCCTCGACGCCATCGCCCAGGAAGGCCCCGACGCCCTCTCCTTGCGCGACCTCGCACGCCGCGCGGGCGTCTCGCACGCCGCACCGGCCCACCACTTCAAGGACCGCACCGGCCTGCTCACCGCCGTCGCCGCCGAGGGGTACGCGCTCTTCGCGGACGCCCTGGCCGAGGCCCCCGACCTCCAGGAACGAGGCGTGGCCTACGTACGGTTCGCCGCCCGGCACCCGGCCCACTTCCAGGTGATGTTCCGCCCCGAGCTCCACCGGACCGACGACACGGCACTGCTCACGGCGAAGGCACGCGCCACGGACGAGCTCCGCGCCGGTGTCGACGACCTGACCGACGCGGCCCGGGGCGAGGACGCCCGGCTCGCGGGCATCGCCGCCTGGTCACTCGCCCACGGCTTCGCCACCCTGCTGCTGACGGGCAACCTCGACGGACCGGTCGACGGGAAGGACCCCGCGGAACTGTTCCGGTCCGTCGCCGGATTCCTCTTCCGCCCTCCTACGACCCCAGGATCGTCGTAAGGAACTCCCCGGTCCACGAGAGGAGTTCGCGCCCCACCACCGGCTTCCCGCCGATCCGCCCCGCGGTCGGGCGCGGTACCAGGATCTGACGCGTGGCCGGCTTGAAGATCGTCTTGGGGTGCAGCCGCTTCAGCCGCAGCTCCTGCGACTCGCGCAGCTCCACCGGCGCGAAGCGGATGTTCGGCCCCTGCAGCACGATCTCGCCCACCCCGCAGGCCCGGGCCAGCATCCGCAGGCCCGCCACCAGCAGGAGGTTCTCCACCGGCTCCGGCAGCTTGCCGTAGCGGTCGGTGAGCTCCTCGCGCACCGCCCGGATGTCGTCCTCCGAGTTCGCGGAGGCGATGGCACGGTACGCCTGGAGGCGCAGCCGCTCGCCCGGGGCGTAGTCGTGCGGGACGTGCGCGTCGACCGGCAGCTCGATCTTGACCTCCAGCGGCGGCTCCTCCTCCACCCCGCCGTCCACGGCGGCCCGGTAGTCCGCCACCGCCTCGCCGACCATCCGGATGTACAGGTCGAAGCCGACCCCCGCGATGTGGCCGGACTGTTCACCGCCGAGCAGGTTCCCCGCGCCGCGGATCTCCAGGTCCTTCATCGCCACGTACATGCCCGCGCCCATCTCGGTGTGCTGGGCGATCGTCGCCAGACGCTCGTGCGCGGTCTCCGTCAGCGGCTTCTCCGGCGGGTACAGGAAGTAGGAGTAGCCCCGGTCCCGGCCGCGGCCGACACGGCCACGCAGCTGGTGCAGCTGCGAGAGCCCGAAGTTGTCGCCGCGCTCCACGATCAGCGTGTTGGCGTTCGAGATGTCGATACCGGACTCGACGATCGTCGTCGAGACCAGCACGTCGAACCTCTTCTCCCAGAAGTCGACGACGACCTGCTCCAGCTGGCTCTCGCCCATCTGCCCGTGCGCCGTCGCGATCCGCGCCTCGGGCACGATCTCGCGCAGCCTGGCCGCGGCCCGGTCGATGGACTCGACCCGGTTGTGGATGTAGAAGACCTGTCCCTCACGCAGGAGTTCACGGCGCACGGCCGCGCCGATCTGCTTCTCCTCGTACGGCCCGACGAACGTGAGGACGGGGTGCCGCTCCTCCGGGGGCGTCGTGATCGTCGACATCTCGCGGATGCCCGTGACGGCCATTTCGAGCGTACGGGGGATGGGGGTCGCCGACATCGTGAGTACGTCCACGTTGGCCCGGAGCTTCTTCAGCTGCTCCTTGTGCTCGACACCGAAGCGCTGCTCCTCGTCGACGATGACCAGACCCAGGTCCTTGAACTTCGTCTCCGACGAGAACAGCCGGTGCGTGCCGATGACCAGGTCCACGGACCCGTCCTTCAGCCCCTCCAGCGTCGCCTTCGACTCGGTGTCGGACTGGAACCGGCTCAGTGCCCGCACGTTGACCGGGAACTGCGCGTACCGCTCGGTGAACGTGCCGAAGTGCTGCTGGACCAGGAGCGTCGTCGGCACGAGCACCGCGACCTGCTTGCCGTCCTGGACCGCCTTGAAGGCCGCGCGCACCGCGATCTCCGTCTTGCCGTACCCGACGTCACCGCAGATCAGCCGGTCCATCGGGACGGACTTCTCCATGTCCTCCTTGACCTCGGCGATCGTGGACAGCTGGTCGGGCGTCTCGGCGTACGGGAAGGCGTCCTCCAGCTCACGCTGCCACGGGGTGTCCGGCCCGAAGGCGTGGCCGGGCGCCGCCATGCGCGCCGAGTACAGCTTGATCAGGTCGGCGGCGATCTCCTTGACCGCCTTCTTGGCCCGCTGCTTCGTCTTCGTCCAGTCGGCGCCGCCGAGCCGGTGCAGGGTCGGGGCCTCGCCGCCGACGTACTTGGTGACCTGCTCCAGCTGGTCCGTGGGGATGTAGAGCCGGTCGCCGGGCTGGCCGCGCTTGGCGGGGGCGTACTCGACGAGGAGGTACTCGCGGGTCGCGCCCTGCACGGTGCGCTGGACCATCTCGATGTACCGGCCGACCCCGTGCTGCTCGTGGACGATGAAGTCGCCCGCCTGCAGGGTCAGCGGGTCGATGGACTTACGGCGCCGCGCCGGCATCCGTCCCAGGTCCTTGCTGGCGGTCCGCTGCCCGGTCAGGTCCGTCTCGGTCAGCACGGCCAGCTTCAGCGCCGGATCGACGAAGCCGTGGTCGATCGCCCCGCACGAGACGTGGACGAGCGAGGGCGCGAGATCGGCCAGGTCCGGGTCGAGCCTGGCCGCGATGCCCTCGCCGCCCAGCACCTCGACCGTACGGGAGGCCGGGCCCTGCCCCTCCGTGACGTACACCGTGCGCCAGCCCTCGGCCAGCCACCCCTTGGTGTCGGCGAGCGCCCGGGCCGTGTCGCCCCGATACGCCTCCGGGGCGTGCATCCCGAGCTTCAGGGTGTCCCCGTCCAGCTCCTCGTCGGCGGCGAACGGAGAGGTGGACCACCACATCATGCCCAGCTCACGGGCCCTCTCACGGACGTCGGCGATGCCCCACAGGGACGCCGCGCCCACGTCGATCGGGGCCTCTCCCCCGCCCGCGGTGGCCGCCCAGGACGCCTGGAGGAACTCCTGGCTGGTCGCCACGAGGTCCGCCGCCCTCGTCCGCACCCGCTCCGGGTCGCAGACCAGCGCCATCGAGCCCTTCGGCAGGACGTCCAGCAGCAGCTCCATCTCGTCGACCAGCACCGGGGCCAGCGACTCCATGCCCTCGACGGCGATGCCCTCGGCGATCTTCCCCAGCAGCTCGCCCAGCTCCGGGTGCGCCTCGGCGAGGGCCGCCGCCCGGGTGCGCACGTCCTCGGTGAGCAGCAGCTCACGGCAGGGCGGGGCCCACAGTCCGTGAGCGGCGACCTCCAGGGACCGCTGGTCGGCGATCTTGAAGTAGCGGATCTCCTCGACGTCGTCGCCCCAGAACTCGACCCGGAGGGGGTGCTCCTCGGTCGGCGGGAAGACGTCCAGGATCCCGCCGCGCACGGCGAACTCCCCGCGCTTCTCGACCAGCTCGACACGGGCGTACGCCGCTGCCGCGAGCGCGTCCACGACCTCGCCCAGATCCGCGGTCTGCCCACTGCTCAGCGCCACGGGCTCCAGGTCGCCGAGGCCCTTGACCTGCGGCTGGAGCACGGAACGCACCGGTGCGACGACGACCTTGACCGGGCCGGTCTCCGGGTCGTCCGGCCGGGGGTGCGCGAGCCTGCGCAGCACGGCGAGACGGCGGCCGACGGTGTCGGAGCGGGGCGAGAGCCGCTCGTGGGGCAGGGTCTCCCAGGAGGGGAACTCCGCCACGGTGTCGGGGGGCAGCAGGGTCCGCAGCGCCGCGGCCAGGTCCTCGGCCTCGCGGCCGGTGGCGGTGACGGCCAGCACGGTGCGTGCGGCCTCGCGGGCCAGCGCGGCCACGGCGAAGGGGCGTGCGGCGGGCGGACCGACCAGGTCGACGTGGGCCCGGTGGCCGTCGGATGCGGCCTTCACCGCTTCGGAGAGCGCCGGGTCGGTGACGACGACGTCCAGCAGACCGTGCAGGCTCATGAAGGGTTCCGTCCGGTGGGGCGAGTGAGCAACGCGAAGGACCCGACACGTGGGACGGGCCGGGGTGTCCAGCGTACGACGCCGGTGTGTCACTCGCGCGAGGGAACGCCGTTGTCCGTACGGACGCAGCGGCGGCGGGCCGGCCCCGGCCCGGCGGTCGGTCCGTCTCCGGCCCGAAGGACTGACGGGCGTCACCCGCGCCACATGGATCCCCCCGTACGCGACGTGCCGGTCACGCACGCCCGCACCGACGGCCGGACGCGGTCCGGCCCCGGGCGCTCGGAGGAGCGCCCGGGGCCGGATCCGTCAACCTGAGTCCGGCGCCGTCACCCGTCCGTGGCGATCGCGTTCAGGACGTTCATGCGGCCGGCACGGAAGGCCGGGACCAGCGCGGCGAACAGTCCGACGAAGGCCGAGGCGACGAAGACCGTGATGATCGTCGGCCACGGGATCTCCAGGACGCCGAGCCCCTCCAGGGCCAGCAGCTTCTGGGCCGAGGTGCCCCAGCCCATGCCCAGGCCGAGTCCGAGCAGCGCGCCGAACAGGGCGATCACCACGGACTCCAGCCTGATCATCCGGCGCAGCTGGCGGCGGGAGAGACCGATCGCGCGCATCAGGCCGATCTCGCGGGTCCGCTCGACGACCGACAGGGCCAGGGTGTTCACCACACCGAGCACCGCCACGACGATCGCCAGGGCGAGCAGGCCGTACACGATGTTCAGCAGCTGGCCGACCTGGTCCTTCAGGTCCTCCTTGAAGTCGGCCTGGTTCTGCACCTTGTACTGCGGGTACGCGGCGAGCTCGCTCTTGAGGGCGGCGTACGCCTCCTTCTCCTTGCCGTCCTGCGCCGTGGCGAACATGATCATGTTCGTGGGCATCCTGTCGGCGGGGACGTAGCGCTCGGCGGTCGTGGTGTTGATGTACATCGCGCCCTGGTCGACGGTCGTGTCGTCCGAGGTGATCGCGGCGACCTTCAGCTTCGCCGTCCCGCCGGCCTTGAACGCGACGGTGATCTCGTCCCCCGCCTCGATCTTGTGCAGGGCGGCGTAGTCCGAGCCGACCGACATGGCGTTCTCGCCGTAGGCCTTCGCCAGGTCACCGGCCACGGTCGTGCGCCGCAGGTCCTGCGGGTAGGTCGGGTCGGCGGCGGTGACGTGCTCGTCGACGGTCGAGCCGTCGGGGTTGGTGAGCTTCGCGGCGAGCACCTTGTAGTCGGTGACGTGCTCGATGCCCGGGACCTTCTTGATGGCCTCGGCGGCCTGCGGGACGATCAGCTGGCCGGTGTTCGACTGGACGATGAAGTCCGTGCCGACCGACTTGTCCAGCTCGTCGGTGGCCGAGGCGACCATGGACGAGCCGACGACGGAGAGGCAGGCGACCAGGGCGAGGCCGATCATCAGGGCGGCGCCGGTCGCTCCCGTACGGCGCGGGTTGCGCAGCGCGTTGCGCTCCGCCAGGCGTCCCACCGGGCCGAACAGCCGCAGGACGACGAGGCCGAGGACCCGGACGACGCCGCCGGCGAGCAGCGGGCCGATCACGATGAACCCGATCAGGGTGAGGACCACGCCGAGGCCCAGGTAGAGCGAGCCCTCGCTCGCCTCGTCGGCCCGGGTCGTCGCCCACAGGGCGGCGGCACCTGCACCGGTGAGGACCAGGCCGAGCACCGCCCGGATCCAGCCGGACCTGGTGTCCGCCGGGGTGCCGGCGTCGCGCAGGGCGGCCATCGGGGAGACCTTGCCGGCCCGTCGGGCCGGGACGTACGCGGCGAGGACGGTGACGACGATGCCGAGCGCCAGCCCGATCGCCGGGGTCGTCCAGGCGATCGTGAGGTCCCGGGTGGACAGTTCCATGCCGATGGCGCCCATGAGCTTCATCAGCCCCACGGCGAGGCCGATGCCCGCGGCCACGCCCAGGACCGATCCGACGACGCCCAGCAGGACCGCCTCGACGAGCACGGACCGGTTGACCTGCTTGCGGCTGGAGCCGATGGCCCGCATCAGGCCGATCTCACGGGTGCGCTGGGCGACCAGCATCGAGAACGTGTTGACGATCAGGAAGATGCCGACGAGGAAGGCGATCCCGGCGAAGCCGAGCATCGCGTACTTCATGACGTCCAGGAACGAGCCCATGGAGTCCTTGTTGGAAGCCGCCGCCTCCTTCTGGGTCTGCAGCTTGTACGCCGCCGGGTCGCCCAGGGCAGCGGCGACGCTCTTCTTCAACTCGGCGTCGCTCACGCCGGGTCCGGCGGTGACCGAGATGTGCGAGAAGACGTCGGAGGCGCCCAGCAGCTTCCGCTGTGCGGTGGCGGTGTCGAGGTAGACGACGGCCGCACCGGGGTTGGTGACGGTGAACGCGGCGATCCCGGAGATCCTCGCCCTGATGTCACCGGTGACGGAGATGGTGCGCACCTCGTCGCCGAGCTTCAGGTGGTGCTTCTCGGCGGTGTCGGCGTCGATCATCGCCTCGGTCGGGCCGCGCGGGGCGTGGCCGGAGGTGATCTCCATGGACCGCAGGTCGTTGTCGGTCCAGTTGCCCGCGATCGTCGGCGCACCGGTGTCGGACCCGAGGTTCTTGTCGTGGCTGTCGACGAGCGTGACGGCCATGCTGACGACCGCGCCCTCGGCCTTCCTGACCCCGTCCACGCCGGCGACCTCGGCCACGACGGACGCGGGGAGCGCCTCGGGCTTGCCGTTCTCCGGGAAGTCGTCGGCGTCGGCCGCCGCCTTCGGGCTGACCGTCACATCGGCGGACGTCGCCGCGAAGAGCTTGTCGAAGGTGGTGTTCATCGTGTCGGTGAAGACGAGCGTGCCGCACACGAACGCCACCGACAGCAGGACGGCGACGGCGGAGAGCGCCATCCGCCCCTTGTGCGCGAGGAAGTTGCGTCTCGAGGTCTTCCACACGGTCATGACGTCCGCCCGCGCGCGTCGAAGTCCTTCATGCGGTCCAGGACCTGCTCGGCCGTCGGGTTCTGCATCTCGTCGACGAGGGAGCCGTCCGCGAGGTAGATGACGCGGTCCGCGTAGGAGGCGGCCACCGGGTCGTGGGTGACCATGACGATGGTCTGGCCCAGCTCGTCGACCGACGTGCGCAGGAAGGACAGCACCTCGGCACCGGCCCGCGAGTCCAGGTTCCCGGTGGGCTCGTCACCGAAGATGATCTCGGGACGGGCGGCGAGCGCCCTGGCCACGGCGACGCGCTGCTGCTGGCCGCCGGAGAGCTGCGTGGGGCGGTGCCCCAGCCGGTCGGCGAGGCCGACGGTCTCCACGACCTGACGGAGCCAGTCGGCGTCGGGCTTACGGCCGGCGATGTCCATCGGCAGCGTGATGTTCTCGATGGCGTTGAGCGTGGGGAGGAGGTTGAACGCCTGGAAGATGAAACCGACCCGGTCCCGTCGCAGCTGCGTCAGCTTCTTGTCCTTCAGGCCCGTGATCTCGGTGTCGGCCAGGTGGATCTGCCCCGAGGTCACCGTGTCCAGGCCAGCCAGGCAGTGCATCAGGGTCGACTTGCCGGACCCCGACGGACCCATGATCGCCGTGAACTGTCCGCGGGCGATGTCGACGTCGACGTGGTCGAGCGCCACGACCCGGGTCTCCCCGGCACCGTACGCCTTGACGACCTGCCGCGCCCTCGCCGCGACGGCCGTACGCCCTCCAGTGTCCCCGTGCCTGGGAATGGTTACAGCCGTTGTCACGGTTTTTCTCCTATGTCGGTCGATGCGCGGACGTCTCTGTGTACGTTCCGAGTCTCTGGTGGAAGGGGGTTCCGGCGCGCTGGTGCCCGGGCCCCTCTTCGAGGGGGGCTACCCCCACCCCGTTCCCTGTGGCCGGCCACCTCCGCGATGTAGGAACACCGTAAGGAGCGGGGCCCCCGCCTCTCGTCCTCCGGCGGGAGGAACGGCCCCTGGACCCGACTACGTAGCTCCCCCTAGGGGTTCGGGCCCCCGGGACGGGCCCCGGGTAGGGGTCTCACACTTCGGCCGACGACTCCCGCGAGGCCACGGGCGGTGAGACAGTGACCCCCAGGAAATAGATGCATAGGGAAGGGACCCCGGTGGGCGGCACGGACGGCATCGGCGACACGGACAGCCCGGAAGCGGTGCACGGCGCGGCCGCACCGGACGGGGCACCTGACACGGCCCGCGGCCGCCGCCCGGTCGCCGCGGCGCTCATGCTCGGCATGGGCCTCGCCGCCATCGACGGCACCATCGTCGCGACGGCCGTCCCGCAGATCGTCGGCGACCTCGGCGGATTCTCCGTCTTCTCCTGGCTGTTCTCCGGCTACCTGCTCGCCGTGACCGTCACCCTGCCGGTGTACGGGAAACTCTCCGACACCTTCGGCCGCAAACCCGTCCTGATCGCCGGGATCATCCTCTTCCTGGCCGGCTCCCTGCTCTGTGCCGCCGCCTGGAACATGGCGGCGCTCATCGCCTTCCGCGTCGTCCAGGGACTGGGCGGCGGCGCCCTCCAGGGAACGGTGCAGACCATCGCGGCCGACCTGTACCCGCTCAGGGAACGGCCCAAGATCCAGGCGAAGCTGTCCACCGTGTGGGCGACCTCGGCCGTCGCCGGCCCCGCGGTGGGCGGGCTCCTCGCCGCGTACGCCGACTGGCGCTGGATCTTCCTGATCAACCTGCCGGTCGGCGCCGTGGCCCTCTGGCTGGTGGCCCGCCACCTCCACGAACCCGCCCGGCCGCGCCCCGTGACCCGCCCCCGCGTCGACTGGGCGGGCGCCCTCGCGGTCTTCGCGACCGGCGCGCTCCTGCTGACCGCGCTCGTCCAGGGCGGAGTCGCCTGGCCCTGGCTCTCCGCCCCCTCGCTCGGGCTGCTGGGGGCGACCGCCGCGCTGGGCGCCCTCACCGTCCTCATCGAGCGCCGCGCCGCCGACCCGGTCATCCCCGGCTGGGTCTGGCGGCGCCGCACCATCGCCTCGGTCAACCTCGCCCTCGGCGCGATGGGGCTGCTCATGGTCGCGCCGACCGTGTTCCTGCCGACCTACGCCCAGTCCGTCCTCGGCCTCGGCCCGATCGCCGCCGGGTTCGTCCTGTCCGTGATGACCCTGAGCTGGCCGGTCTCCGCCGCCCTCTCCGACCGGGTCTACAACCGCATCGGCTTCCGCCGCACCGCCGTCATCGGCATGTCCGGGGCCCTGCTGGTCCTGCTCTGCTTCCCGCTGCTGCCCTACCCCGGTGCCGCCTGGCAGCCCGCCCTGCTGATGCTGCTGCTCGGTGCGACGCTGGGCCTCTTCCAACTGCCGCTGATCGTCGGGGTCCAGTCGACCGTCGGCTGGACCGAGCGGGGGACGACCACCGCGTCCGTCCTCTTCTGCCGCCAGGTCGGCCAGAGCCTGGGCGCCGCACTCTTCGGCGCCGTCGCCAACGGCGTACTCGCCTCCCGGCTGGCCGACGCCCCCGTCTCCGGACTCCCCGGCGACCTGGACGCGGTCTCGCACGCCCTGGAGAACCCCTCGGAGCTCTCCGCCGCCGCGACGGACTACCTGCGCAGAGCCGTCGACACGGCCGTCGACCACGTGTTCACCGGCGCCGCGGCCGCCGCCGCACTCGCCCTGCTGGTGCTCGTCCTCCTCGCCCCACGCCGCTTCCCGGTCCTGAAGGAGCACGAGAGCGCTCCCCCGGCGCCCCAGGACTAGCGACCGGCCCACCTCCGGGGGACCCCACCCGGGAACCTCTCCTCGTCGGCATCTCCGGGTGACGTACGCGCCGCCACAGCGAGCCGTCGCCTCCTCGATCCTCGCCGGGGTGCGCGGCGAGCCGAGGAGCGCTCCCGGAGTGCGAGGATGCCTCCATGGACATAGTCAGCAGGAACAACGTCACGGTGACGGGCCCCCACGACGCACCGGTACTCCTCCTGGCGCACGGATTCGGCTGCGACCAGAACATGTGGCGCCTGGTGGCACCGGCACTGGCCGGGGACCACCGCGTCGTCCGGTTCGACTACGTGGGGTCGGGGAAGTCCGACCTCGCCGCCTGGAGCGAGTCCCGCTACTCCACGCTCGACGGCTACGCCCGCGACGTCGTGGAGATCTGCGAAGCACTGGACCTCCGCGACGTCCGGTTCGTCGGGCACTCGGTCAGCGCCATGATCGGCGTCCTCGCGGCAGCCGCAGCACCCGACCGGTTCCACTCGCTGATCATGGTCGGCCCGTCCCCCCACTACATCGACACCCCCGGCTACCGGGGCGGATTCAGCGCCGAGGACATCGACGAACTCCTGGAGTCCCTCGAATCCAACTACCTCGGCTGGTCGGCCACCATGGCACCCGTCATCATGGGCAACCCGGACCGCCCGGAACTCGGCGAGGAACTGACCAACAGCTTCTGCGCCACCGACCCGGCCATCGCTCGCGTCTTCGCCAGGACCACCTTCCTGTCCGACAGCCGCGACCACCTCACCACGGTGAAGCTCCCCACACTGGTCCTGGAGTGCTCGCAGGACGTCATCGCCCCCAGGGAAGTGGGCGCGTACGTCCACGCCGCGATCCCGGACAGCCGCCTCGTCACCCTGGACGCGACCGGCCACTGCCCCCAGCTCAGCGCCCCCGAGGCGACCGTGGCCGCCATCACCGACTTCCTGGGAAGCCGTTCGTGACCTGCCGCACCGGACCCGGCCCGGACCTGCCGGAGGGCCGGCGGACCGCCCACACCGACGCCGCCTTCACCGCCCTCCTGGAGGACAGCGCGGAGGAGCTCTACGAGTCCGCCCCCTGCGGCTACCTGTCCACCCTCATGGACGGCACGGTCGCGAAGATCAACACCACCCTGCTGAACTGGCTCGGCCTCACCCGCGACGACGTCGTGGGCCGCCTGCGCTTCACCGACCTCCTGACCGTCGGCGGCAGGATCTACCACGACACCCACTTCGCGCCCCTCCTGCGCATGCAGGGCGGCGTCAACGGCATCGCCCTGGACATCCGACAGGCCGACGGCGGCCGGCTCCCCGTCCTCATCAGCTCCGTGACGAAGACCGACCACGACGGCCGGCCCCTCCTGATCCGCACGACGGTGTTCGACGCCAGTGACCGGCGGGCCTACGAACAGGAACTGCTCCGCGAACGCCAGGTCGCCGAGGAAGCCCGCCGACGAGCGGAGGAGGACCGCCAACGGCTCCAGGAAGCACTCGCGGTGCTGCAGAGCAGCCTTCTGCCCGCGCAACTCCCCCAGGTACCGGGCATGGAAGCCGCCTCGCACTACCACACCGCCTCACCGGACCGTCTCGGCGGAGACTTCTACGACCTCTTCCCCCTGGACGACCGGCGCTGGGCCTTCTTCCTCGGCGACGTGTGCGGCAAAGGCCCCCAGGCCGCCGCCGTGACCTCCCTGACCCGCTACACCCTGCGGGCCGCGGCCCTCCACAACCCGGACCCCGTGGCAGCGCTCACCACGCTCAACACCGTCCTGCACGAGCGGTACGCCACGGGCGACCCCCGCTACTGCACCGCCGTCTTCGGCGTCCTCGAACCCGAGGGCGACACCGTCACGGTCGAACTCGCCTCCGGCGGCCACCCCCCGGCACTCGTCCTGCGCCAGGACGGCCCCACGGAGTACCTCCCCACCCCCGGCGGACTCCTCGTCGGCATCATGCCCTCGGCCCCCTTCACCTCCGCACGAACCGTCCTGGGAGCGGGAGACACCCTGCTGCTCTACACGGACGGGCTCACGGAGGCCCGGACCGGCGAGAAACGCGAACTGTTCGGGGACGAAGCACTGCTCGACTTCGCGACAACCCTCACCGACACCGCACCCCGCCAGGTCGTCACAGCGATGACCGGCCTGCTCAACAGCTTCGGCGACGGCCTGGACGACGACACCGCCCTCCTCGCCCTCGGCGTACCCATGACCGACCCCACCCCTGCGAGCGACACCTGACATGAGCCCACTGACGACGACCGTCCACAACACCGGGACCGGACCGCTGCTCCGCATCGCCGGAGAACTCGACTACAGCACCGCCCCCGAACTCCGCGAACTCGTGACGGGCCTGCCCCTCGAACCGGGCCAGCGACTCGTGCTCGACCTCGCGCACCTCGGCTTCTGCGACTCCAGCGGCATCACCGCCTTCATCGTCGCCCGCAACCACGCCCTCGCCCACGACGCGGACATCACCCTGCTCGCCGCACCCGGCCCCGTCCTGCGCGTACTCCGCGTCACCGGGCTCGACCAGGTCTTCTCACTCGCCCCGGGCCAGGACGCACGGACCGAGCGGGCCGCCGACGGCTGACCCGCCCCGCGCTACTCCGCCGGCCCCGCGGCCACCCGGCCCGTCAGCGCCGCCAGCGAGCTGCGTACATGCGCCATGTGCGCCTGCACCTCCTCGCGGCCCTCCTCGTGCTCCCGCAGCACCCGCTCCGTCTCCCGCACCACACGCTCCTCCGCCGCCCTGGCCCCCGACACCAGCTCGGCCGCCCGCGCCTCCGCGTCCTCCTGGCCGTGCCGGGCCGCCTCCTCCGCCTCCGCGAGCTCCCGCCGCGCCCGCGCGAGCAACGCCTCCCCGCGCTCCGCCAGTTCCTTCTCACGCTCCGCCATCGCGGCATCCGCCCCGGCGATCTCCGCATCCGCCGCCTTGCCCCGCTCGGCGTGCTCCTGATCCTGATGCGCCAGCACACCGGTCGTACGGCGACGCGTCTCCGCCATCTCCGCCTCCGCGACCCCGCGCACCTCACCGGCCTCACGGCGCGCCTCCTCCACCGACGCCACCCCGGCGTCCCGCGCCGCCGCCAGCGCCTCCTCCGCACGGGCCTCCGCCGCGTCCCGGACGGCCCCCGCCTCCAGACGCGCCGCCTCACGGACCTCCCGGCCCGCCGCGTCCGCCGCGTCACCCCACTCCTGCGCGTCCTCCAGCGCCGCACCCCGCGCCGCGTCCGCCTCCTCCTCCGCCAACGCCAGGATCTGCCGCGCCCGCTCCCCCAGCGACTGATACGTCTGCGGCGCGAGCGAGGCCACCACCTCACCCAGCCGCGCCGACTCCGCGGCCAGCTCCTCCGCCAAGGCGGTCAGCCGCTCGATCCGCTCCAGGGCCCCGTCCCGCTCCGCCGACAGCGAGGCCACCACCCGGTCCACCTGCTCAGGACGGTAACCACGCCCCCGCACACCCACGAACCCGTACGCGGACACCGGTCCACCACTCATCCCTGAAGCCCTCTTTCCCGCTCGCCGACTCCCCGACCAAGAAGCAATACGTCAAGGATGCGGTAATTGGCCCGGAAGTCGGAATCGATCAGCGGTATTCAGGACGGAAGCGACCCGCATCACAGCACCCGACACGAAGAAGGCGCCCACCCCCGCCAGGGGACGAACGCCTTCCACACACGCACGACGGATCAGACCCGGCCGGACCGCGTCACAGCAGCCCGTCCCACATCTGCTCCAGCAACACCGACCACCAGCCCTCCGGCGACGCCAGCGCCGCCGGATCGATCGCCACCAGCTGCGCCTGGAAATCGACCGTCCACCGGCCCGCCTGCTCCGGATTCAGCCCGAACCGCAACCGCCACATCCGGCCCAGCAACGCCATCGACCGCACGAACTCCGGCAGCCCCGTGTTCACGAACTGCGGCGGCACCGGCTGACCACCCGGCCCCGCCTCCACCGGAACGGCCACGATGTTCGCCGTCCCGTACTGCACACAGATCGCCCGGCCGAAGTCCGAACCCATCACCAGGTACGAACCCGCGTCGGACGCCGGCTGCACCTGACGCTGCACCGCCAGCTCCGCCAGCGTCGGCACCACCGGATGCCCCGGCTGCGCCCAGAAGAACGGCCCGAAATCGGCGGGCAGCCCCGCCCACATCAGCGTCCGCGCCACCACCTCCGGCACACCCTGACGGGACACCGCACGCTGATCGAAGCGCAGCACACCGGGACCGAACGCCCCGTGCAGCTCCTCCGCCAGCGCCTCCGGAGGGACCGCACCCGCCGGCGGCATCTGCGGCAACGGAGCCCGCACCGGAGCAGGCCGCGCCGGACCGTCCGCCACCTGGTGCAACTCACCCTGGTGCGTCAGCAGATGCTGCATCCCCTGCTGCCGGCTCGCGTGATCCGTCCCGTACGGCGCCACACTCGTGATCCGGACCTGCGGCCAGGTCTCCCTGATCATCCGCGCACAGTAACCACCGGGCAGCTCACACGACTCCAGCTCCGTGTGCAGCTCGATGACCTGCTGCGGCGGCACACCCATCGCACGCAGCTCGTGCAGCATCTGCCACTCCGGATGCGGAGTGCCCGGCGCCGAACGCCGGATCAGCTGCTGCTCGCTGCCGTCCGCCGCGCGGAAACGGAGCACGGCCTGATACCCCGGACCGACCGTCGGCTGACCCGTCGGCTGCTGCGGATAGCCGTACCCGCCCGGAGGCGGCGGCGTGTGCGGACCCTGCCCCGGCGCACCGGGAGCCCCCGGAGGACCGGGAGGCTGCGGCGCCCCGGGACCGGCCTGACCCGGACCCGCCAGCATCGTCGCAGCATGGTGGACCCCACCGCCCGGAGGACCGGGAGGGCCCGGAGGACCCGGGGGCCCCGGAGGTCCCGGAGGAGGCGTGGACCCAGGAGGCGGCGGCGCCACACCCGCACCCGGAGCACCCGGAGCACCCGGAGGACCGGGAGGAGCAGGCGGACCGGGCGGCCCCGGAGGACGCGGCGCGTTCGGCCCGCCGATGCTCGCGTCGGCGAACATCGTCGCGGCATGGTGCACCCCGCCACCCGGCGGCGGCGTCCCACCGGGCGGCCCCGGAGGAGCGGGCGGCTGCGGCACACCCGGAGGCGGCGTCGCACCGGAGGGCTGAGCACCCGGAGGGCCGAGCTGCGAGACGAGCTGCGTCGGTACGTACCCGCCCGCAGGCGCACCCGGAGGCGGAGTCGCCCCCGGACGCACCCCGGGAACACCGGGCGCACCGGGCGGCGGCGGAGCCGTCGGCCCCGCACCCCGGGCCCCACGCGGCGTCACCGTGGCCTTGCTCGTCGCGGCGTCCGCGATGTCCCTCGCCCCCGCACCCGGAGCGCCGGGAACACCCGGAGCAGGTGAGGCAGGAACCGCAGGGCCCGGAACAGAGGACCCCGGAGGCGGCGCCTGCGGATCCAGCCCCGGAACGACCGCCGTGGGAGGCAACTGACTGCCCCCCGACATCAGCGCCGTGGGCGCCTCCGCAGGCACCACCGGCGGCGGGACCTCGTCGTCGTCCGATCCGGACAACGGCGGCGCGAACACCGTCGCGGGCAGCGGCACAGCGCCCTCGTCCGGTCCCCCGTTCGTGTCCGTACCCGCCCAGGGCGTGGCCCCGGCCGGCACCCCGTCGTTCGCCGTCGGCTCGTGATCCGCCTGCTCACCGGCAGCCGGCCACAACGCACCCGAACCGTCCCGCGCCGGCGCGGGAACGGACGGAGCAGGATCCGGAACGGCCGGAGCCGAATCCGGAACAGGCCCCGGAGCAGCGGACTCCCCGGCATCGCCGTCCGCACGCCGGTCCGGAATCCCCAGCTTGTCCGCCGCCTCCTGCAACCACTCCGGCGGAGTCAACAGGAACGACGTCTGATTCAGATCGATACGCTGCGGCGCCTCGGCAACCGGCTCCGCCTCCCCCGACGCCCCGTAGTCCTCCTCGTACCGCCGTATCACCTCGCCCACCGGCAGCCCGGGCCACAACGTGGCCTCACCACTGTCCCGGGCGATCACCAACCGCTGACGGCCCCCGTCCGAAACAGGGCCCTCCGCACGGTCCTCGGCCCACACCACGAAACCCAGCTCGAACTCACGGACCCGGACCTCACGGTGCTGATACGCGGGCACGTCACCGTTGACCCACTCATCCGCCCGCTCCTGCGCCTGCGCGAACGTCACCACCGCGCTCACCCCTCCACCGGGACGGCCCGCGCGAAGCCACCGTCCACCATCAGGTTCGCCACCGTCTCCAGCTCCGGCGGATTGCCCGCGAGCCGCTGGAGGAACGCATCGAAGTCCTCACCGCACGGCAGCAGCAGCCGGTCCACCCGCTCCTGCACACCCCAGCCGTCCTGATCCCGCGCGTCGTCGTAGGCGCAGAACCACACCGACCCCAGGCCCTCGCCGCGCACCTTCACCGCCACGATGCCGCCCTGGACGAAACCCACACCCAGGAAATCCTTTGTGAAGTGGTCCCGCAGACACTTGTTCACGTACACCAGATCGTTCACAGCCGCTTCCTCACGCACCGTGAAGAACGGCTGGTCCACCAGCAGACCCAGCTCCGCGTCAAGCGCCGCACCCACCGGAGCCGACCCACCGGCCGCCTTCAGGAACGACCGGTACGCACCCGGAAGCCGGTACCCCAGATCCTCCTCGACCTGAAGGATCTGCTGCTCACCCACCGCCACCGACGCCTTCGGCAGCCGGAAATGGGCGGGCCTGGTCTCCTGCAGCGGTCGCGTACCCCGACGGTTCTGGTCCACCGCGGTCGTCGCCAGCCCACCGTGATGACGCAACAGCGCCTTCACCTCGACGGGCACCAGCTCCATCCGCCGGCCACCCGCCACGTGATGCCACGTCCAGCCGTGCGGGGTCGCCACCGCGGGAATCGTGTCCCACAGCTCATGCCCGCTCGCCGCCAGCGCCGCGTTCGCCGACACGTAGTCCGTCAGCCGCAGCTCGTCGATACCGAAGCCCGGAGGAGGCTCCGCGATCTCCGCGGCCGCACGCGCATACGGCGAAAGCACCGGATAGCCGTTCCCGTCCACGCGCACACCCCTGGGGTGGCGGGACGCCCGGACAGGATCCGGGAAATGCACGACCTGCCCGGCATAGGCCGCGTTCGGTGGCGCGGATTGCTGCCCGAGCCGACCTGTCGTCATGGCGGTTGCCCCCTGCTGCGTCTGGTGTTGCGCACAGCCTATGCGGTGGCGCAACACGGCCCCCCGCCCCCGCACCCCCCTCACCCAACGTCACCGGCGCGTGACGGACACGCCACCACACGACCCCCGCCACGCGACACGAAGACACGTTTCACCCACCCAGCTTCCCCACCACCCTGCATATTTGACAGGCTGTCCCCGCAACTCGGGGGATTGCAGGGAGGGACACCAGCACCATGCACTCAGCACAAACAGTCACATCCGGAGACCCGCGTCTCAGTTGGAGCACCACCGAGCCCGACCGAGCACCCCACCTCCAGCACCGCCGCGACGGCATCCTGCCCGCGGTGGCCGCAGCCCTGTCCGTACGCGGAGAGACACTCACCTGCACCGCGGGCAAGGGCGACCAGCCACCCGTCCTCCACCCACTCGTGCAGGACTTCCTCGACACCCTCACCAGCAACCAGCGCGAACGCTTCACCGGACGCTGCCCCGAAGCCATACTCCTGTCACGCCAGCTCACCGCCGCCGACGACAGCCGCTCCAAACGCGCCCAGCGCAAACCCCTCACCAACGGCGAAGCCCGCCGCGCGCTCAAACACGCACGCCTCACCGCCCGCCGCATCCGCGAGGACGGCGACCCCCTCCACGGCAGCTACGCACCCCCCTGCCGCTCCTGCACGGTGATGCTCGCCCACTTCGGCGTACGCCCCGTCGACCTCACCGCGAGTGCGGCGACCACCGCCGAGAAGGGCTGAACCCACCACCATGCACGACCGGACCGACGTACCCGGCCAGCAGAGCCGCACCTCCACCACCCGCTTCCCCGTCGCCGTCGACGCCGCACTCCGCGACGCCGGATGGCGACCCGGCCGCTGGGACATCCGCCAAGCCGAGGAATGGGCCGACGCCCTCCGCTCCCACACCTCCCCCGCCGGACACCAGCACGCCGTCTTCCCGGCAGCCGTCGAAGCCTGGGCCGAATTCGGCGGCCTCCGCCTCACCGCGACCGCACCCGGCCGCCAGATCGCCACCGCCACCGTGCGCATCGATCCGCTCAGCGGACTCCACCTGGCACGCACACTCGGCGACCTCGGACGCGCACTCGAGACCGAGGTCGCCGCCCTCGGCGACGAAGGAGACGGACAGGCCGTCCTCGCCATCGACAGCGAAGGCCGCGTCTACTCCATCGACCACACCGGCGACTGGTACCTCGGCTCCGACATCGACCGCGCCCTGGAGACCCTCCTGACCGGCGTCCAGCCCGCACGCCTCACCTCGGGCTGAGCCCCGCCCGGCACCGCGCCGAACGCACCCCACGCCTCCCCGGCGTCACGCCGGGCCCCCTCACGCCCCCTGCGCGTCCGGCAGCACCGCCGACACCCGGAAACCCCCCGCGTCCGTCGGCCCCGACACGAACACACCCCCGAGCCCCAGCACCCGCTCCCGCATCCCCACCAGACCGTTGCCACCGCTCGGCAGCCCCGCGTCCGCCGTCACACCGTCCGTAGGACCGTTCTCCACCTGCATCGCCACCTCGGCACCCCGATGCGCGAGCCGCACCCACGTCTTCGCACCCGCCGCATGCTTGTGCACGTTCGTCAACGCCTCCTGCACCACCCGGTACGCCGTCTGCTCCACCTCCGGCGCATACGGACGCAGCTCCCCCTCCACCGACAGCTCCACCGTCATCCCCGCCTCACGCGACTGCGCCACCAGCACCTCCACCTCGCGCAGCCGCGGACCGTCCTCCACCACCACCGCCGCGGCCACCGCGGCCACCCGCCCCACCGAGGCCAACGGCACCCGCCCCGCCTCCGGCGCCACCAGGGCGTCGCCGCTCCGCAACACCCCGAGCATCTCCCGCAGCTCCGTCAACGCCTGCCGCCCCATGTCCCCGACCAACGCGGCATTACGCACCGCCTTCGCCGGATCCTTCGGAGCCACCGCCTGCAACGCCGCCGCGTGCACCACCATCAGGCTCACCCGGTGCGCCACCACGTCATGCATCTCCCGGGCGATCCGGGTCCGCTCCTCGGTACGCGCCCACTCGGCACGCTCCTCCGCCCGGTCCGCCAGCAGCGACAGCTCCCGCTCCAGCGAGTCCGCACGCTCCCGCAGGCTCTCCATCAGCCGGCGCCGGGCCCCGATGTACAGGCCGAACAGCACCGAGGGCGCCGTCAGCCCCAGCGACATGAAGAGGGACACCACGGGGACGTACCAGACCCCGGGCCCGAAATCCACGTCCGCGTCCACGCTCTGCCGCAGCCGCACGTACGACACGATGAACGTGCCGACGAGCGTCATCCCCGTCAGCACCACCGTGATCCTGCGCGGCACCTCCGAAGCCGCCAGCGTGTACAGCCCGACGATCCCCATCAGGAAGCCCATCTCGGCGGGCGTCGTCGCTATCGACACCAGCACCACCGCGATCGGCCAGCGCCTGCGCAGCACCAGCACGGACCCCGCGATCAGGCCGAAGAGCACGGCCAGCGGCACCGGCAACCCGGTGTCCCCGGCGAACTGCACCCCCTCCAGCGCACACTCCAGCGCCGAAACCAGCGCCAGCCCCACGTCCAGGGCGACACCGCGCCGCCGCTCCCACCACCAGTAGCCGCGGGTGGTCGGACCCGCCGCTTCCCGGTCTGCCCCCGTTGCGGTCATGGCATCCAGCCTACGGGCGGCCGCATCCCTTTTTCCGGAGACTCCATCAGCACGGAAAGTGACCGGTCACGCCATGAACCGAGGCAGATCGCACGATCCGGTGAACCGAGCACCCTTTCGACCCGGACGTCCGCATTCCGGACGAGGCTGTCCGTATGACACATGCCACCGGCAAGTACGCGGATTTCGAAGGGCTGCGCGAGAAGGCGGTCGCGCTGCGGCGGGAGGGGCTGAGCCGCCGCCAGATCCGGGATCGCCTGCACGTCGACAACAACGACATCCTCCATCGCCTGCTGGAGGGCGAGCCCGCACCGGAATGGACGAAACGGCCGCGCGCGAGGGACGACCTGCGGGCGAAGGCCCGGGAACTCCGGCTCCAGGGCATGACCTACGACCAGATCCAGGTGGAGCTGGGGTGCTCGAAGAGTTCGATCTCGCTGTGGGTACGGGACCTGCCGAAGCCGGAGCGCAAACGCACCACCGCGCAGGCCTCCGAGATCGCACGGCGGGGCTGGGAAGCAACCATGCGGCGGCGCGATGCCGAACGGACGCTGACGAAGAAGGGGGCAGCGGCCGAGATCGGCCCACTGAGTCCACGTGAGCTCTTCCTGGTGGGCGTCGGCCTCTACTGGGCGGAGGGATCCAAGTCGAAGGCTTACCGCCAACAGGAGAGGGCCACCTTCGTCAACAGCGACCCGGACATGATCTCGGTATATCTCGCGTGGCTGCGCCTCCTCGGCGTACAGCCGGAACACCTCCGGTTCCACGTGCACATCCACGAGACCGCCGACGTCCCAGCCGCGGAGCGCTACTGGGCCGACCTCGCGGGCGCCCAGGCCTCGGCGTTCGGCAAGACCTCACTCAAAAGGCACTCCCCGAAGACGAACCGCAAGAACACGGGCGAGGGTTACCAGGGTTGCCTTGTGGTGCGAGTTCTGAAAAGTGCCGACCTGTACCGTCGCATCGAGGGCTGGTGGTGCGGCATAGTAGGGGCTGCGAAATGCACCGATCAAGAAAATCGGACATAACGCCACAGACCCTCCCGGGTCGTCTAATGGCAGGACAAATGGTTTTGGTCCATTGAATGAGGGTTCGATTCCTTCCCCGGGAGCCTTGGGAGCGGGCCCCGACCTCACCGGTCGGGGCCCGCGCTCGTTTCGGGCATATACGCCCCCGGTATCCTGCGGGTGTCCACCACCCGAAGCCGAAGGGCACATCCGTGAGCGCCACAAGCCCGGCAGCCGTCGTCGTCCTCGCAGCGGGTGAGGGCACCCGCATGAAATCGAAGACACCCAAGGTCCTGCACGAGATCTCCGGGCGCTCGCTCGTCGGACATGTCGTCGCCGCTTCCCGCGAGCTCGACCCGCAGCACCTCGTCGTGGTCGTCGGCCACGCCTCCGAGCAGGTCACCGCGCACCTGTCCGCCGGCGACACCCCCGTGCGCACCGCCTTCCAGGCCGAGCAGAACGGCACCGGCCACGCCGTCCGGATGGGCCTGGAGGAGCTCGGCGGCACCGTCGAGGGCACCGTCATCGTCGTGTGCGGCGACACCCCGCTGCTCTCCGGCGAGACCCTCTCCGCGCTCGCCACGACCCACGCGGCGGACGCCAACGCCGTCACCGTGCTGACCGCCGAGGTCCCGGACTCGACCGGCTACGGCCGGATCGTCCGCGACGCGGCCACCGGTGCGGTCACCGAGATCGTCGAGCACAAGGACGCCACCGACGCGCAGCGCGCGATCCGGGAGATCAACTCCGGTGTCTTCGCCTTCGACGGCCGCCTGCTGAGCGACGCGCTCGGCAAGGTGCGTACGGACAACAGCCAGGGCGAGGAGTACCTCACCGACGTGCTGTCGATCCTGCGTGAGGCCGGGCACCGCGTGGGGGCGTCGGTGACCGGTGACCACCGCGAGATCCTCGGCATCAACAACCGCCTGCAGCTGGCCGAGGCCAGGCGGCTGCTCAACGAACGCCTCCTGGAGCGCGCGATGCTGGCGGGCGTGACGGTGGTGGACCCGGCGTCCACGCTGATCGACGCGACGGTGACGTTCGAGCGCGACGCGATCGTGCACCCGGGTACGCAGCTGCTGGGGTCGACGCACCTGGCGGAGGACGCCGAGGTGGGCCCGAACTCCCGGCTGAAGGACACCGTGGTGCACGCGGGCGCGCGGGTGGACAACACGGTCTCGGACGGCGCCGAGGTGGGCCCGGGGGCGACGGTCGGCCCGTTCGCCTACCTGCGGCCCGGTACGCGTCTGGGCGCGAAGTCCAAGGCGGGCACGTACGTCGAGATGAAGAACGCGACGATCGGCGAGGGCTCGAAGGTGCCCCACCTGAGTTACGTCGGGGACGCGACGATCGGCGACCACACGAACATCGGTGCGGCGAGCGTGTTCGTGAACTACGACGGCGTGGCCAAGCACCACACGACGATCGGGTCCCACTGCCGGACCGGGTCGGACAATATGTTTGTGGCGCCTGTCACGGTCGGGGACGGCGTTTACACCGCCGCGGGTTCGGTCATCACCAAGGACGTACCGTCCGGTTCGCTGGCCGTGGCCCGCGGCCAGCAGCGGAATATCGAGGGTTGGGTCGCTCGGAAGCGTCCCGGGAGCGCGGCGGCTCAGGCCGCCCTGGCGGCCACGTCGGAGCCCGACGGCGAAAGCTGACCGGAAACAGGTGCGCCGAAGGCGGCGTACCGTGATAGATGCTCACCCATTTCGGCTGGCTCGTCGCACTTTCGGGACACATGCGTGCGGTGCCAGATACACGTCTGAGGAGACTGTGCTGTGACCGGGATCAAGACGACCGGCGAGAAGAAACTGATGCTCTTCTCCGGCCGCGCCCACCCCGAGCTGGCCGAGGAGGTCGCACACCAGCTGGGTGTCGGTCTCGTGCCGACGAAGGCCTTCGATTTCGCCAACGGTGAGATCTACGTCCGCTTCCAGGAGTCGGCCCGTGGCGCCGACTGCTTCCTGATCCAGAGCCACACGGCTCCGATCAACAAGTGGATCATGGAGCAGCTGATCATGCTGGACGCGCTGAAGCGCGCGTCGGCACGGTCGGTGACGGTGATCGTGCCGTTCTACGGCTACGCCCGGCAGGACAAGAAGCACCGCGGCCGTGAGCCGATCTCGGCCCGTCTGGTGGCGGACCTGATGAAGACGGCGGGTGCGGACCGTGTCCTCACCGTCGATCTGCACACCGACCAGATCCAGGGTTTCTTCGACGGCCCGGTGGACCACCTGTTCGCGCTGCCGATCCTCGCCGACTACGTCGGTGCGAAGGTGGACCGGTCGAAGCTGACGATCGTGTCCCCGGACGCCGGCCGTGTGCGGGTCGCCGACCGCTGGTGCGACCGTCTGGACGCACCGCTGGCGATCGTCCACAAGCGCCGCGACAAGGACGTGCCGAACCAGGTGAGCGTCCACGAGGTCGTCGGCAACGTCGAGGGCCGGGTGTGCGTGCTGGTCGACGACATGATCGACACGGGTGGCACGATCTGCGCCGCCGCGGACGCCCTGTTCGCGCACGGTGCCGAGGACGTCATAGTGACGGCGACGCACGGGGTGCTCTCCGGCCCCGCCGCGGACAGGCTGAAGAACTCCAAGGTCAGCGAGTTCGTGTTCACGGACACGCTGCCGACGCCGGGTGAGCTGGAGATCGACAAGATCACGGTGCTCTCGATCGCTCCGACGATCGCGCGTGCGGTGCGTGAGGTGTTCGAGGACGGTTCGGTGACGAGCCTCTTCGAGGAGCAGGGCTGATCACCTCCGGGTGATCGACTTTGGGTGCGGCCTCCCCGCCGGGTAGACTCAGTGAGTTGCTCGGCGAGGGAGGCCGTTCTCATGCGTGGTCATGGGAATCGGTGGTCCGTTATCGACGCGCTCTTCGTAGCAGGCCTGTCGTGGGCCGGGTGACCATCGGTTTTTCGTCACCTTACGAGGAGTGCAGCATGGCTGAGATCAAGCTCGACGCAACGGTCCGCACGGAGTTCGGCAAGGGCGCTGCCCGTCGCACCCGTCGCGCCAACCTGGTTCCCGGAGTCGTCTACGGCCACGGTGCCGAGCCGGTCCACATCAACCTGCCGGGCCACGAGCTGCTGCTCGCCCTGCGTACCGCCAACGTCCTGATCGGTCTCGAGATCGACGGCAAGGACGCCCTGGTGATCCCGAAGGCCGTGCAGCGCAACGCCCTCAAGGGCAACATCGAGCACGTCGACCTGCTGACCGTGAAGCGCGGCGAGAAGGTCAACGTCGAGATCGCGGTGCACGCCGAGGGCGACCTGGCGCCGGGTGCCAACCTGCTGGAGTACGTGCAGAACACCCTGCTCGTCGAGGCCGAGGCCACCCACATCCCCGAGTCGGTCACGGTCTCCGTCGCCGGTCTGGACGCGGGTGACTCGATCGCCGCGAAGGACATCACGCTGCCCAAGGGTGCCGTGCTCGCCGGTGACGAGGACGCCATCGTGCTGCAGGTCGTCGCCGCGCAGGCCGAGGAGGCGCCCGCCGAGGGCACCGAGACCGAAGGTGCCGAGGCCTGAGCCTCGCCCCACCTGCTTGACTGACGGGGTGGCGGTTCCCTTCCGGGGGTTCCGCCGCCCCGTTTCCCTGTATCGACCTGTATGTACGCACTGCGAGGAGACCGAGCTCTGATGTCCGACGCCACCGACCCCTGGCTGATCGTGGGCCTCGGCAATCCCGGTCCCGAATACGCTGCGAACCGTCACAACGTGGGCTTCATGGTGGCCGATCTGCTGGCGGAGCGGATGGGCGGGAAGTTCAAGCGGGCGCAGAAGGCGCAGGCGCAGGTGCTGGAGGGGCGGATCGGTCCGCCCGGGCCCGCGAGTCGCCGGGTGGTGCTGGCGAAGCCGATGTCGTACATGAATCTGTCGGGGGGACCGGTGACGGCCCTGCGGGACTTCTACAAGGTGCCGACGGATCATGTGGTGGCGGTGCACGACGAGTTGGACATCGATTTCGGGATGCTGCGGCTGAAGCTGGGCGGGGGTGACAACGGGCACAACGGGCTGAAGTCGATGACGAAGGCGATGGGTCCGGACTATCACCGGGTGCGGTTCGGGATCGGCCGGCCGCCGGGGCGGATGCAGGTCGCGGACTTCGTGCTGAAGGATTTCTCGTCGGCGGAGCGCAAGGAGCTCGCGTATCTGGTGGACCGGTCGGCGGATGCGGTGGAGTCGTTGCTGGCGGAGGGGCTGGAGCGGGCTCAGTCCGCGTACAACTCCTGACATTCCTGCTGCTTCTCGGGTGTTTTCCGGCCACAGGTTGACCGACGGCAGGGCTCTGCCCAAGGATCTGCCCCCATGAAGCGGAGTTCCTCGCACCGATTGCTGGCCCATGGGCGTTCGTTCGCCGCGGGCTGTGTCGTGCTGCTGTTGCTGGCCGCGGGTGTGTGGACGTCGTGGGACACCGCGCACCACATCGTTCTGGCGAAGGGCCGTGAGCACGGGACGATGGTGGTGACGGCGTGCGGTGAGGACACCTGCACGGGGCCTTTCACGCCGGACGCGACGTCCGCCGACCGTACGTCGGTGACGGTGGAGCGGTCCGTCGCGGCGAGGACGGGGGATCGTTTCCCCGTCGTGGTGAAGCCCGGGTCCGGTGACGTGGTGCGTACCGGGGCGCCGGGCTTTCTGCATTCCTGGGCGCCCCTGGGCGGTGCGCTGATGCTGGCCGCGCTGGTGATCGGCGGCGGTATGCGGCTGACGCGGACGGCGTGGGGGGCGGGGATCGCGGGTGCGGCCCTGCTGACGGCGACGTTCGTCGCCCTCTGACAGGACCGCACCCGCGCGGTCGTCCCGTGCGGATCAGCCGGTGTTACGGAGTCCCGCGGCGACACCGTTGACGGTGAGCAGCAGGGCGCGGGCGAGGAGCGGGTCCGGCTCCTCGCCGCGTTCGGCGGCCTGGCGCTGGCGGGCGAGCAGGGACACCTGGAGGTAGGAGATCGGGTCCAGGTAGGCGTCGCGGATGGCGAAGGTCTGCTGGAGCACCGGGTTGGTGCCGAGGAGTTCCTTGCCGCCGGTGACCTTGAGGACTTCCTGCACGGTGAGTTCGTGTTCGGCCTGGATGACGTCGAAGACGTGCTTGAGCTCGTCGGGCACGAGGGTGTCGACGTAGTGCCGGGCGATGCGCAGGTCGGTCTTGGCGAGGGTCATCTCGACGTTGGAGAGGAAGTTCTGGAAGAAGTGCCACTGTTCGTGCATCTCGTCCAGGACGGTGTCGAGGCCGGCTTCGCGCAGTGCCTTGAGGCCGGAGCCGACGCCGAACCAGCCGGGGACGATCTGGCGTGACTGCGTCCAGCCGAAGACCCACGGGATGGCGCGGAGGCCGTCGAGGGAGACGCCCGAGCCGGGGCGGCGGGAGGGCCGCGAGCCCAGGTGCAGGTCGGCGAGCTGGTCCACCGGGGTGGAGGCGAGGAAGTAGGCCGGCAGGTCCGGGTCCTCGACGAGCTTGCGGTAGGCCTGGTGGGCGGCGTCGGAGACGGTGTCCATGGCCGCGTCCCAGCGGGCGAGTGCCTCGTCGGACTGCCGGGGTGCGGTGTGGAGGGCGGAGGCCTGGAGGGTGGCCGCGACGGTCAGTTCCAGGTTCTCCCGGGCGAGGGCGGGGATGAGGTACTTGTCGGAGATGACCTCGCCCTGTTCGGTCACCTTGATCTCGCCTTCGAGGGTGCCCCAGGGCTGCGCGAGGATCGCGTCGTGCGAGGGGCCGCCGCCGCGGCCGACGGTGCCGCCGCGGCCGTGGAAGAGGCGCAGGCGTACGCCGTAGCGGTGGGCGACGTCGCGGAGCCGGCGCTGGGCGCGGTGGATCTCCCACTGGGAGGTGGTGATGCCGCCGAACTTGGAGGAGTCGGAGTAGCCGAGCATGACCTCCTGGACGTCGCCGCGGAGTGAGACGAGCCGGCGGTAGGAGGGGTCGGCGAGCATCTCGTCGAGGATGACGTCGGCGGCCTTGAGCTCGTCGGTGGTCTCCAGGAGCGGCACGATGCCGATCTTGGCCCAGCCGCCGTGGAGGTCGAGGAGGCCGGCCTCGCGGGCGAGGACGGCGGCGGCGAAGACGTCGTCGGCGCCCTGGCACATCGAGATGATGTAGGACTCGATGACCTCGGGGCCGAAGCGTTCGAAGGCCTGGCTGATGGTGTGGAAGACCCCGAGGGTCTTCTCGCCGGCGGCGTCCAGGGGGGCCGGGGTGGGGGCGAGGGGGCGACGGGAGCGGAGTTCCTTCGCGAGGAGCTTCTGCCGGTAGTCGCGGGGCATGTCGGTGTAGCGCCAGGACTCCTCGCCGAGCCGGTCGAAGAGCTGGCCGAGGGTGTGGTGGTGGGCGTCGGCGTGTTCGCGGACGTCCATGGTGGCGAGCTGGAGGCCGAACGCGGTGAGCGTGCGGATGGTGCGGTCCATGCGGCCGTCGGCGAAGAGTCCGCCGCGGTGTTCGCGCAGGGAGGTCTGGATGAGTGCGAGGTCGGCGATGAGTTCGGCGGTGCCGAGGTAGTCGCAGCCGGGGCGGTGGGGGGTGCCGGAGGCGAGGCGTTCGCGGGTGTTGACGAGCTTCTGGCGGACGCAGGTGGCCTTGAGCCGGTAGGGCTCCTCGGCGTTCAGCCGCTTGTAGCGGGGGCTGATCTCGGGGAGGCGTTCCAGGTCGGTCTGGAGCGAGGTGAGGAGCTCGTCGGTGGCTCCGGTGTAGCGGATGGAGTTGGAGAGCAGTCCGCGCAGCTGGTCGACGAGTTCGAGGGCGTCGGTGATGCCGTGCTCGTGCTGGAGGATGAGCACGTCCCAGGTGACGGTGGGCGTGACGTTGGGGTTGCCGTCGCGGTCGCCTCCGATCCAGGTGCCGAAGGTGAGCGGGCGGGTGCCGGCGGGCAGTTCGACGCCGACGCGCTCCAGCTCCGCGGCGAGGTCCTCCAGGACGTCGCCGACCGCGTTGGCGTGGAGTTCGTCGAGGTAGTAGATGGCGTTGCGGGCCTCGTCGGCGGGCTCCGGGCGGACGACGCGGAGTTCGTCGGTCTGCCAGATGAGGTCGATGTTCTCGGCGAGCCGGATGTCCTGGCGTCGGCGGTCGGCCTCGATGACCGGGGTCTCGAGGAGTTCGGCGATGCGGCGGAGCTTGTTGAGGACGGAGCGCCGTGCGGCTTCGGTGGGGTGTGCGGTGAAGACGGGCCGGACGTTGAGGTTCTTGACCGTCTCGCGCAGGTGATCGGGGTCGGCGTCCTTGAGGCGGTCGGCGGTGCGGGCGAGGAGCCCGCCCTCGGCGGACCGGCGGTCGCGCATCTCGTGGGCGCGGTGGACCTGCTCGGTGACGTTGGCGAGGTGGAAGTAGGTGGAGAAGGCGCGCACGAGCTGCGCGGCGGTCTCCAGGTCCGTGTCGCCGAGGAGCTCGGCCGCTGCCTCGCCGTCCTCGCGGGTCAGGGCGCGGACTCGTTCGACGAGGTCGAGGAGGTCCTGGCCCTCCTGTCGTACGAGGGTCTCGCCCAGCAGGTCTCCGAGGCGGCGGATGTCTGCCCGCAGTTCGGTGTTGGCGGCAGGGGTCTGGTCGGCACTGCTCACAGTGTGCGGCTCCTTGCAGTGGTTGAGCACGTCTGTCAGGGGAGGCCGGGGCGCTCGCGGTGCTGACGGGGCACCCCGGGTGTGCAGAGTGCGGACCGCGCTGTCCGACGCACCCAGGATAGGTGTCCGGCCGTCCGGCGTGCTCGCTGCCCTGCGGGGGTGGGCCGGATCGGGAGTGCCGGAGGGGTGGGGGCCTCGCCGCACAGGGGTTGTCGGGGCGGTGGTCTCGTGTCGTGAGCCTCTTCGCTGCCATACTTACGTTGCCGTAGGTTACGGAAGCGTAGCCCACTCATACCGTCATATTTTTCCTCACCTCACAGGGGACTCCCCAATGCCCACCAGCCCCGAAGTGATCGACGACGGCCTGCCCATGCCGGCCGGCGGCCCAGCGGCCCCCTCGGCCACGCTGGGCGGCGACAAGAAGCGCTCGGTCGAGCAGATCGCGCTGCTGCTGTTCATCGTGGTGCCGTTCGCGGCCCTGGTCGCGGCGGTGCCGCTGGCCTGGGGCCGCGGTGTCAGCTGGCTCGACCTGGGTCTCCTGGTGGTCATGTACTACTGGGGCTGCCACGGCGTGACGATCGGCTTCCACCGCTACTTCACGCACGGCTCCTTCAAGGCGAACCGTGCCCTGCGCCTCACCCTGGCCGTCGCCGGCTCGATGGCGGTGGAGGGCCCGCTGGTGCGCTGGGTGGCCGACCACCGCAAGCACCACCGGTTCTCCGACGCCGAGGGCGACCCGCACTCGCCCTGGCGGTTCGGCGAGAACCTCCCCGCGCTGATGAAGGGCCTGTGGTGGGCCCACATCGGCTGGATGTTCAACGAGGAGCAGACACCGCAGCAGAAGTACGCCCCCGACCTGGTCAGGGACCCGGCCATCCGCGCGATCTCGCGTCACTTCCTCGGCCTCACGATCCTCTCGCTGGCGATCCCCCCGCTGGTCGGCGGCCTGGTCACCATGTCGTGGTGGGGGGCGTTCACCGCCTTCTTCTGGGGTTCGCTGGTCCGTGTCGCGCTGCTGCACCACGTGACCTGGTCGATCAACTCGATCTGCCACGCGGTCGGGAAGCGGCCCTTCAAGTCCCGCGACAGGTCCGGGAACGTGTGGTGGCTGGCGGTGCTCTCGTGCGGCGAGTCCTGGCACAACCTGCACCACGCCGACCCCACGAGTGCGCGCCACGGGGTGATGAGGGGACAGATCGACTCCAGCGCCCGGCTGATCCGCTGGTTCGAGAAGCTGGGCTGGGCCCACGACGTCCGGTGGCCCGACGCCTCGCGTATCGCCTCCCGGCGCAAGCCCGCGGCCGTCGACCCGGCATGATTGACGACGTGGCGACCGACGGAAGCACCAGCGGCGAGAAGAGCATGTCTGCCCCCACCCGACGGGCCCGGCGGGTCCGGATGACGGGTAAGGAGCGCCGCGAGCAGCTCCTGGACATCGGGCGCACCCTGTTCGCCGACAAGGGCTTCGAGGGCACCTCGGTGGAGGAGATCGCGGCGCGCGCCGGGGTCTCCAAGCCGGTGGTGTACGAGCACTTCGGCGGCAAGGAGGGCCTGTACGCCGTCGTGGTCGACCGCGAGATGCGCCAGCTGCTCGACCTGGTGACGGGGGCGCTCACCGCGGGTCATCCGCGTGAGCTGCTGGAGCAGGCGGCGTTCGCGCTGCTCGACTACATCGAGACGTACACGGACGGTTTCCGGATCCTGGTCCGTGACTCCCCGGTCGCTCAGTCCACGGGTACCTTCGCGTCCCTGATCAGCGACATCGCCACGCAGGTCGAGGACATCCTGGGCCTGGAGTTCAAGGCCCGGGGCTTCGACCCGAAGCTGGCCCCGCTGTACGCGCAGGCCCTGGTCGGGATGGTGGCGCTGACCGGCCAGTGGTGGCTGGACGTGCGGAAGCCGAAGAAGGCCGAGGTCGCCGCCCATCTGGTGAATCTGGCCTGGCACGGGCTGGAGAACCTGGAGTCGAAGCCCCGGCTGATAGGGCACCGGAAGAACTGAGCCCGGCCTCGGTGCGCGCGTGATCACTCGTTGTGATGACGGAGCGGCGGACCGGACCCTACTGTGGTGGAGCAGGACCAGAATCCCGGCCATGGGAGGAATCATGACCGCCGAGCCGATCACCGGGCACAGCAGCCGCTGGCCGGTGCCCCCGCAGGACGGATACACCGTGGACGACCTGTTCACGCTGCCCGATCTCCCGCCGCACACGGAATTGCTCGACGGGAGCCTGGTTTTTGTGAGTCCGCAGCGAGATTTCCACAGCACCGTGATCGACCTCCTGGTGACCGGACTCCGCCATGGCGCGCCGCCGGAGCTGAAGGCTCGTCGCGAGATGACCGTCGTCCTCGACCGGCGCAACGCGCCCGAGCCGGATGTCTGCGTCGTGCGGGCCGAGGCTGTCACCGGGCGGGAGCTGACCCGTTTCGAGGCGGCGGACGTGCTCCTCGCCGTCGAGGTGGTCTCACCCGACTCCGAGGCCCGCGACCGTGACGCCAAGCCGCAGAAGTACGCCGCGGCGGGCATCCCGAACTTCTGGCTGGTCGAGATGGCCGGGAGCGACCGGCATCCGGTGGTGCGGGTCTACGAGCTGGACCCGGTGAACAAGGCGTACGCCCTCACGGGCATCCATCACGACCGGCTGAAGACCGGAGTCCCGTTCCCCGTCGATCTCGACATCTCGCCGGAGGCGCTCGACGCGCTCTGAGCGCACGGCGGCCGAGGTCACCCGGCGGTGCGGGTGACGGCGAAGATCCGCCGGAACGGGAAGACCGTGCCGTGCGGGCCCGCCGGGTAGGCGGTGCGCAGCAGGTCGCGGTACTCGGCGAGGAAGGCGTCGCGGGCCTCGGGGTCGTCGGCGAGGGCGTCGAGGAGGGGGCGCAGGCCGGTGCCCTTGACCCAGTCGAGGACGGGGTCCTCGCCCTGCAGGAGGTGCAGGTAGGTGGTCTCCCAGACGTCGGCGGTGCGTCCGGACGCGGTGAGCTGCTCCAGGTAGTGCGCCGGGGTGTGCACGGCGTCCGCGTGGCGCAGGAGGCCGGCGAGGCGGTCGCGCCAGCGGGGGGAGCCGGCGAGTTCCCGCATGAGGGTGTGGCTGGGGGCGTCGAAGTTGCCGGGGACCTGGAAGGCGAGGGTTCCGCCGGGGGTGAGGGCGTCCAGCCAGTGGGGGAAGCGGGCGGTGTGGCCGGGGACCCACTGGAGGAGGGCGTTGGAGACGATGAGGTCGTACGTCTCGGTGGGTGTCCAGGTTCCGGCGTCGGCCTCGGCGAAGTCGAGGAGGGGGCCGGCGTGGGTGCGGGCCCGTTCGAGCATCCGGGGTGAGCTGTCGTAGCCGGTGATGCGGGCGGCGGGCCAGCGGTCGCCGAGGAGCGCGGTGACGTTGCCGGCGCCGCAGCCGAGGTCGGCGATGCGCGGGGCCGGCTCGTGGGGCAGGGGCCCGATGTGGGCCAGGAGGTCGTGGAAGGGCCGGGTGCGGTGGTCGGCGTGGCGGAGGTACTGCTGCGGGTCCCAGCTCGGTGAGGTCATGGGGGCAGGATCACCAAACAGGTCTCTTGATGTCAAGACACTTGAATTCAAGAGACTTCATGTCGAGGGACCCTCTACACTGATCGACATGGAGGACGAGGTCGACCGACTGGTCGCTGCATGGCGCCGTGAGCGCCCCGACCTCGACGTGGAACCACTCGAGGTCCTGAGCCGCATCTCCCGCCTGGCCCGGCACCTGGACAGAGCCCGCAGGATCGCCTTCGCCGAGCACCAGCTGGAGCCCTGGGAATTCGACGTCCTGACGTCGCTGCGCCGCGCCGGAGCTCCGTACCAGCTCTCCCCCGGACAGCTGCTCACCCAGACGCTGGTCACCTCGGGCACGATGACCAACCGTATCGACCGCCTGACGAAGAAGAACCTCGTCGAGCGGCTGCCCGACCCGAACGACCGCCGCGGTGTCCTGGTCCGGCTGACCGACCTGGGCCGCGACAAGGCCGACCAGTCGCTGGCCGGGCTGCTCGACCAGGAGCGCGCCATCCTGGGCGAGCTCTCCCGCCGGCAGCGGGCCGAACTCGCCGGACTGCTACGCCAGCTGACCGCCCCGTTCGACAACGTCCCCGGTTAGCGAGGCGGGGCCCACCCCGGCCCGCCGGGCCAGCGCCACGGCGGCCAGGGTCGAGTGCACGCCCAGCTTCCCCAGCACGTTCTGCATGTGCGTGCGCACCGTGTGCGGGGACAGGAAGAGCCGCTCCGCGACCGCCTTGCGGCCCAGACCCGCCACCATGCAGCGCAGGACCTCACGCTCGCGGGGCGTCAGCGACTCGACGAGCTGTTCGCTCTCGGTGCGGTGCTTGCGGGCCGCCGTCAGCTCACGCAGCACACCCGTCAGCAGGGCGGCCGGCAGGTGGGTCTCGTCGCGCAGCACACCGCGTATGACGGTCAGCAGACGCTGCAGCGAGCAGTCCTTGGCCACCCAGCCCGACGCCCCGGCCTGCAGGGCGGCCGCCGCCCTGCGTGGGTCGTCCCGCTCGGCGAGCACCACCGTCCGGATGTGCGGCTGGCCCGAACGCACCCCGGCCACCAGCGAGATGCCGTCGACCGGGCCGGCGGCGGCACCGGATGCCGGCGGACCCTCCGGCGCCCCGCGCGGCGCGGGGACGGTGCGGGTGGCCCCCTGGGCGAGGACGCCCAGATCGGCGTCGACCAGCATCACGTCGTAGCGGCGCCCGTCGGCGGCCGCACGCTCCAGACACCGCAGCGCGGCGGGACCACTGCCCGCCGCGGACACGTCGACGTCCGGTTCGGCCGCGAGCGCGGCGGCCAGGGACTCGGCAAAGATGCGGTGGTCGTCGACCACCAGAACCCGGATACGCGCCACAGACACCCCCCATGCTGTGTGAACTCCTGGGGCGCCCCGTACATGGCCGGCCCCGGCGGGTACGGACCGCGACGGACACGACACCCGGAGCCCTCCGGTGAACCGCCGACGCACGGCCGCCGCCGTGTGCCGGCCGCCACCCGCCCCGGGTGTCGCATCCGACTGTCTCGTCCCCTGAAACGACACCGGCCCCCACCGGTGCTGAGCATCAGCGTACGGGGGGCGGTGGGCGCCGGAAGGGGATTCGCGGAACTGACCACCCGACGTGTTTAGGGTGTTGTTCATGTTCCGTCTTGAGACCGAAGTGGACAAGGAACGTCGTATTCTGCTGGGCCGTCGGCTGCACGCCGACAACTGGGACGGTTCACCGGAGCTGCGTGCCCTGCGCTCCACCACCGCCGAGCACGAAGTCCCGCTGGACGTCTGGCTCCTGGACGACGCGGGCGCGCTGGCCGGCGGGCTGAGCGGACGGACCTGGGCCTACTGGCTCCATGTGGACCTGCTCTGGGTCGACGGCCGCCACCGCGGGCTCGGCCTCGGCTCACGGCTCCTCGCCGAGGCGGAGCGTCTCGCCCGCGACGACCGGGCCTGTACCCGCTCCCGGCTGGAGACCTGGGGCTTCCAGGCCCCGGACTTCTACCGGAAGCAGGGGTACGAGGTGGTCGGCGAGGTCGAGGACTACCCGCCCGGCGTCGCGGAGTTCATCCTGGTCAAGCGGTTGGAGTGACCCGGCGTCCCCCGGCCGACGGCACCGCGGGGAACACTCCCGGAGCGGCGTGCCCGGCCGCGGTGAAGGCCTCCGTGACGGCCTTGGCGACGGTGTCGGCCATCGCCTCCTCCACCAGGACGATCGCCGAGCCGCCGAAGCCGCCCCCGGTCATCCGGGCCCCGAGCGCCCCGGCCGCGTTCGCGGCGGAGACCACGAGGTCCAGTTCCTGGCACGAGACCCGCAGATCGTCGCGCAGCGAGGCGTGGCCCTCGTTGAGGACCGGGCCTGCCGCGCGCACCTCGCCGGCGTCGAGCAGCGCGATGACCTGTTCCACACGGTGGTTGTCGCTCACCACGTGGCGGACGTAGCGCACGACCGACTCGTCCTCGCCGGCCGCCGCGAGGGTCTCCAGCGCGGTGCCGAGGTCCTCGTACGGGAGGTCGCGCAGCATGTCGATGCCGAGGGCCCGGGCTCCGGCCTCGCAGCCGGCCCGGCGCTCGGCGTACGCGCCGTCGCCGAGGGCGTGCTTGACGCGGGTGTCGACGACGAGCAGCTGCAGCCCGTGCGCGGCGAGGTCGAAGGGGACCTGGCGCTGGGTGAGGTCGCGGGTGTCGAGGTACAGCGCGTGGCCCTCGGTGCAGCACGCCGACGCCATCTGGTCCATGACACCGCAGGGCACGCCGACGAAGTCGTTCTCCGCGCGCTGGGCGAGCACGGCGACCTCCTGGGCACCGAGACCCAGCTCGAAGAGGTCGTTCAGGGCGAGCGCGGTGACGACCTCCAGGGCGGCCGAGGAGGAGAGGCCGGCGCCGACGGGCACGGTGGAGGTGAGCTGGATGTCCGCGCCGGTGACCTGGTGGCCGGCCTCGCGGAGCGCCCAGACGACACCTGCCGGGTAGGCGGCCCAGCCGTGGCCGGAGTGCGGGGCGAGCTCGTCCACACGGAGGGAGACGACCCCGCCCGGCACGTCGGTGGAGTGCAGGCGCAGCTGTCCGTCCGTGCGGCGGGCGACGGCGGCGCGGGCGTGGTGCGGGAGGGCGAGCGGCATGACGAAGCCGCCGTTGAAGTCGGTGTACTCACCGATCAGGTTCACCCGTCCGGGTGCTGCCCATATTCCTTCGGGGGCGGTCCCGTACAGCTCGGTGAAGGAGGCGGTCAGCTCGGCGTTGTCGGTCATGGTGCGGTGGGTTCCTCTCGGCGGGCGAACGTCCACGCGTCGGCGACGATGGCGGCGAGGTCCGGGCGCGACGGCTGCCAGCCGAGCCGCTTCCTGGCGGTGGCGGCGGAGGCGACGAGGACGGCAGGGTCGCCGGCGCGGCGGGGTGCGGCGGTCTCGGGGACCGGGTGGCCGGTGACCTGGCGGACGGTCTCGACGACCTCGCGCACGGAGAAGCCGTTGCCGTTGCCCAGGTTGCAGATGAGGTGCTCGCCCGCGGTGGCCGCGTCCAGGGCCAGCAGGTGGGCCTCGGCGAGGTCGGCGACGTGGATGTAGTCGCGTACGCAGGTGCCGTCCGGGGTGGGGTAGTCGTCGCCGTAGACGGAGATCGACTCGCGCTGCCCGAGGGCGACCTGGAGGACCAGGGGGATGAGGTGCGACTCGGGGTCGTGGCGCTCGCCGCAGCTGCCGTAGGCGCCCGCGACGTTGAAGTACCGCAGCGAGACGGCGGCCAGCCCGTGGGCGTTCGCCTCTCCGCTGATCATGTGGTCGACGGCGAGCTTGGAGGCGCCGTAGGGGTTGGTGGGGGCGGTCGGGTCGGTCTCCGTGATGGGGCTGGAGACCGGCTCGCCGTAGGTGGCGGCCGTGGAGGAGAAGACGAGCGTCCGCACACCGGCGTCGCGCATGGCGGCGAGCAGGGCGGTGGTGCCGCCGACGTTGTTGACCCAGTACTTCTCGGGGTCGACGACGGACTCGCCGACCTGGGAGAACGCGGCGAAGTGCAGTACGCCGTCGTAGGAGGCGTCCAGCCACTTGGCGGCGTCCTGGACGCGGCCCTCGATGAACTCCGCGCCCTGGGGGACGCCCTCGCGGAAGCCGGTCGACAGGTCGTCGAGGACGGTGACGGTGTGCCCCGCCTCCAGCAGGTGTGCCGTCACGACACTGCCGACGTATCCCGCGCCGCCCGTCACCAGGTACTTCTTGGCGGTGTTGCTCACTCGCTCGCTACCTCTCGCAGTCGCTGGGCCGCGGCCTCCGGCGGCACGTCGTTGATGAACACGTTCATACCTGACTCGGAGCCCGCGAGGAACTTCAGTTTGCCGGGGGTCCTCCGGATGGTGAAAAGCTCGAGATGCAGCGCGAACTCCTCACGGCCGGGGGCACGGAAGGGCGCCTGGTGCCAGGCCGAGATGTACGGGGTCGGCGGCTCCCCGGGCCCGAAGATCCGGTCGAACCGCCTCAAGAGTTCCAGATAGATCTGTGGGAACTCCGTGCGGGCGGCCTCGTCGAGTTCCCTCAGGTCCGGGACCCGGCGGCGCGGGTGGAGGTGGACCTCGTAGGGCCAGTGCGCGGCGTACGGCACGAAGGCGACCCAGTGCTCGCCCTCCAGGACCACGCGCTCCCCGTCGGCCAGTTCCCGTGCGACGACGTCGTCGAAGAGGTTCCGGCCGGTCTCGGCGCGGTGGGAGTCCATCGAGCGGAACATCTGCTCGGTTCGCGGGGTGACGAAGGGGTAGCCGTAGATCTGTCCGTGCGGGTGGCCGAGGGTGACACCGATCTCGGCGCCCCGGTTCTCGAAGCAGAACACCTGGGCGACCTGCGGGAGCTCGGCGAGGTCGGCCGTCCGGTCGGTCCAGGCCTCCAGGACCAGGCCGGCCTGCTCCTCGGTGAGGCCCGCGAAGGAGACGTCGTGGTCGGAGGTGAAGCAGACGACCTCGCAGCGGCCGGAGTCACCGGCGAGGGAGGGGAAGCGGTTCTCGAAGACGACGACGTCGTAGCCGGTGTCGGGGATCTCGCTGTGGCGGCCCTCCCGCGAGGGGCAGAGCGGGCACTCGTCGGCCGGCGGGTGGTAGGTACGCCCCTGCCGGTGCGACGCGATGGCCACCGAGTCGCCGAGCAGGGGGTCGCGGCGGATCTCCGAGGACGTCGAGACGGCATCCAGCGGCCGCGGGTCGACGGCGTCGCGGACGGTGTCGTCCGCGGAGTCGTAGTAGATCAGCTCGCGGCCGTCGGCGAGGGTCGTAACCGTCTTCTTCACCAGGCTCCTCCATGTGAGGCCCTCTAAACAGAACCGCACATAACAAATCACAAGTCAACATGGTGCGTCAATGCCGCCGACTCCTGCGGCAAGCCCGGCGTCAGCGGTGGCCAGATAGGGACATTTCCACTCGCCCGATCACGATCAAACAAAGAACGCCACTGGAACTGTTCAGTTTCTGAACACAAAGGCGTAGGTTCCCTCGGGTTCAGTTCGCGCAACGAAGCGAGTACCCCCCATGCAATATCTGGCCGAAGGGCTCCGGCTCCCCACGAACGGGCTCGATTACACAATTCTGGCGATCTACTTCGTCGTGGTGCTCGGCATCGGCTTCGCCGCCCGGGCCAGCGTGAAGACGAGTCTCGACTTCTTCCTCTCCGGACGTTCGCTGCCCGCCTGGGTGACCGGCCTGGCCTTCGTCGCGGCGAACCTCGGGGCCACCGAGATCCTCGGCATGGCGGCCACCGGCGCGCAGTACGGCGTCGCGGTCGTGCACTGGTACTGGATCGGCGCCATCCCCGCCATGGTCTTCCTCGGCCTGGTGATGATGCCCTTCTACTACCGGTCGAAGGTCCGCTCCGTGCCGGAGTTCCTGCTCCAGCGCTTCGACAAGTCGGCCCACCTGCTGAGCTCCATACTCTTCGCCTTCGCGGCGATCCTGATCGCGGGCGTGAACCTCTACGCCCTGTCGATCGTCGTGGAGGCGCTGCTGGGCTGGGACCGCTGGGTCGCGATCGTCGTCGCCGGCGTGTTCGTCCTGCTCTACATCACCATCGGCGGACTCTCCTCCGCGATCTACAACGAGGTGCTGCAGTTCTTCGTCATCCTCGCCGCGCTCATCCCCCTCACCATCCTGGGCCTCAAGCGTGTCGGCGGCTGGGACGGCCTCAGCGGCTCGCTGGAGAAACAGCACGGCGCGGACTTCATGTCCGCCTGGGGCGGTACCGGCATCGGTGACGCCAACCCGCTCGGCGCCAACTGGCTGACGATCATCCTCGGCCTCGGTTTCGTGCTCTCCTTCGGCTACTGGACCACCAACTTCGCCGAGGTGCAGCGCGCGCTGTCCGCGAAGAACCTGTCCGCCGCGAAGCGCACCCCGCTGATCGCCGCCTTCCCGAAGATCTTCATCGTCTTCGCGGTGATGATCCCGGGCCTGGTCGCCGCCGTCGTCGTCCCGAACATCGGGTCGAAGGAATCCGGCCTCACGTACAACGACGCCATCCCGCTGCTGATGCGGGAACTGCTCCCCAACGGTGTGCTCGGCATCGCGGTGACCGGCCTGCTGGCCGCGTTCATGGCCGGTATGGCGGCCAACGTGTCCTCGTTCAACACGGTCTTCACCACGGACATCTGGCAGCGGTACGTGAAGAAGGACCGGTCCGACGCCTACTACCTGCGCTTCGGCCGGGTGATCACCGCGGTGGGCGTGCTGGCCTCGATCGGCACGGCGTTCATCGCCGCCAGCTTCTCCAACATCATGACGTACCTGCAGACGCTGTTCTCGTTCTTCAACGTCCCGATGTTCGTCGTCTTCATCATCGGCATGTTCTGGAAGCGCGCCTCCATGAAGTCCGGTGTCTGGGGCCTCGTCGCCGGTACCACGGCCGCGATGGTGAACTACTTCGTCTTCTACGAGCAGGGCATCATCGACATCCCCTCCGACCAGGGCGCCAACTTCGTCTCCGCCATCGTCGGCTTCGTGGCCGGCGCGGTCGTCATGGTCGTCGTCACCCTCTTCACCGCGCCCAAGCCCGACGCCGAACTGGCCGGTCTGGTCTACGGGACGGAGTCCCCGGACGCCGACGAGGCACCGGACGAGGGCGACGGCGCCTGGTACCGCAAGCCCGCCCTGCTCGGCTGGGGCGCCATCGTCCTCGCCGCCCTCTGCTACCTGCCCTACTCGCTCTGATCGGAGGCACTCACCATGTCCGACCTGCACAAGGAAGTCTCCGAACTGGAGCGCACGTCCGCGACCGCGGCCCGGCTCTTCGACATCCGGCGGATCATCGGCGGTCTCTTCGTGGTCTACGGAGTGATCGTCACCATCGCCGGGATCAACCCCTCCGAAGCCGACCTGAAGAAGGCCGAGGGCGTCCACATCAACCTGTGGACGGGCCTGGCCATGCTGGTGCTCGGGCTCTTCTTCCTGATCTGGCTGAAGCTCCGCCCGGTCCAGGTACCCCAGGAGACCCCCGGCACGCCGGAGGACTGACCGGCTCCACCCCGCGGGGGCCGGACGATCACGCGTTCACGCGAGGCCGTCCGGCCCCCGCGGCGTTCCCGCCGCCCGGTCGAGCAGCCCCGTACGGGCCGCGAGGGCGGCCGCCTCCAGCCGCGAACCGACGCCCAGCTTCATCAGCACCCGCTGCACATGCGTACGCGCGGTACTCGGTGCGATGCCCATGCCGGCGGCGATCAGCCGGGTGTCCTCCCCCTCGGCGACCCTGACCAGCACCTCCACCTCACGCGGGGTCAGCATCCGCAGCAGCCGCTGCCCTTCGTCGTCCGGCTGGACCACGGGATGCAGCAGCTCGGTGAACGCGCCCCGCAGCAGCTGCGGGGCGACCGCGACCTCTCCCGCACGGGCCTTGATCATGGCGCGCTCCACGCCCTCGATGCGTTCGTCGTGCCGCACGTAACCGGCCGCTCCCGCGGCGAAGGCGGCGGCGATCCCCCGCGGGTCCGGCACCGGGCCGAGCACCACCACGGCCACCTGGGGGCGCTCCCGTCCGATCCTGGTGATCGGGTCGAACGCCCCGGGTTCGGCGGGCGCGGCCGTGCCGAACAGACAGACTTCCGGCGCCCTGCTGATGACCAGTTCCGCCGCCCCCGCCGTCGGCGCGGCCGCCGCGAGCACCCGGTGTCCGCGCAATTTGAGTGCCGAGGCGAGTGCCTCGGCGAGCAGACGGTGGTCATCGACCACCATGAGCCGCACGCCCATCGGAAAGCCCCCATGTGTACAGCGCTGTGCCGCTGCGTGTCCCTGAACAGGCCCCCCGGCCTCTCTGACCCGGCAAGCTACACGCTTGTTCGACACCTCGTGCCCACTACCGGCAAGAAGCTCCCCGGAATGCCGAATTATGAGTCGTTCGAGGCCGGATGCCCGTCGTAAAACGATCGGCCCTGCCGGTCGTTGATCGACCGGCAGGGCCGTTACGGATGGCCCGGGAGCGGGCCGGGCGGGTCAGTCGGTGCTGAAGGAGACGACGAGGTACTGCTTGTCGTCCAGCGAACTGGACTTGCTGGGCTCACTGACCATCTTCTCGGAGATGAACAGCCGCCCCTTCTCGTAGATGAACTCGGCGTAGTCCACGGAGAAGCTGGTCTCCGCGTCGCGCACCGCCTCGTCGTCCGGGTTGACCATCAGCACGGTCTCCTTGAACGTGGAGCCGTCGATGGACACGATCTGGCCGCCCTTGTCGTACGGGGGCCGCTTGTACGCGATGACGTTGGTGCCGTCCATCCGCAGCGGGGTCAGCGTGTAGCGGTCGCCCGCGTCCGCCCTTCCGCCGACGAGCTTGCCGGTGGTGAGGTCGAAGGCGACGATCTCGTTGGTGTCGCCGTACTCGCCGCCGCCCTCGTGCTCCTCGGTCGGCACGTAGATCCGGTTGTTGCCGACGGCCAGCGAGCCGCACTGCTCGACCTCGGTGGAACCGCACTCCGCGGCGTACTTGTCCGCGTCGGCCGAGATCCGGACGATGAGCTTGCCGGTGGCCGCGTCGATGGAGAAGAAGTCCGAGATGCTGCTGCCGTCACCCGCGGTGTCACCCACGTCGGCGGCGACGACGAGCGGCTTGGTGGAGACGATGCTCGCGTACTCGACGCCGGCCGGCATCGCGTACGAGGAGAGCGGCGCGCCGGTCGTCGGGTTCAGCGCCTGGATGGTGAGCTGCGGGGCGTCGTAGCTGCCGCACTTGCGGACCACGGCGAGGGCGTCGCCGCCGCCGTAGCCCATGTCGTAGCAGTTGTTGGTGTCGGCCTTGGGCTTCCAGAGCTCGGCGCCGTCGGCGAGGTTGAACGCGGCGCCGCCGCTGGTGCCGCCCGCGGCGACGGTGGAGCCGCTGAGCGTGACCTCGCCGAACCTGACGGGCTTGTCACCGCTGGACGCCGAGGTGACGGACTTGCTCCACATGAGCTTGCCGGTGGCGAGGTCGAGCGCTCCGACCTGGTTGCAGGAGGGGTACTTGTCCGCGGCGCTCGGCTTGCCCTCCTGGAAGACGACGGCGGTCCTGTAGTCCTTGCTCATGTGCCGGGACGCCGCGCAGACCTGGCCCTTCAGCGGGATCGACCAGACCTTCGTGCCCTTGGCGAGGTCGTAGCCCGCGACCTCGTACACGCCGGTCTTCACGTACACCTTGTCCGTGACCCAGGAGCCGTCGACGACCGTGGTGTCGGTGACCTTCGGGTGGGGCAGCTGGAAGCCGATCTTGGACTTGGTGTCGGACGGGGCCTTCTCGGTCCCGCCGGCCAGGCCGTCGCCCTCGCCGCCCTTGCCCTCGCCGCCGGTCGTCCCGCCGGAGGCGACGTCCTGCTTGCCGCCCTCGTCACCGCTGCCGGTGGCGTAGAGGACTCCGCCGCCGACGATCAGCACCACGGCGACGACCGCGGCGACGATGATCTTCATCTGGGTGTTGAACTTCTTGCCGCCACCGGGCTGGGGGGCGACGTACTGGGGCTGCATCGGTGCGGTCGGGTAGCCGTACCCCTGCTGCGGGTGCATGCCGGGCGGCGGCCCTTGCGGGAAGCCGTAGCCGGGCTGGGTCGGCGGCTGTCCCGGGGGCGGGGCCTGCGGGTAGCCGTACGCCGGGGTCTGCGGAGCCCCGTAGCCACCGGCGGGCGGAGGCGGCGGAGAGCCGTATCCGCCGGCGGGCGGGGTGGGCGGCGTGGCCGGGGGCTGCTTCGCGAGCGGGTCGGCGGGCGGCGGGGTGGGTGCGCCGAACCCTCCGGGCGGCGGGTCCTGCGGGGGGCCGAATCCGCCCTGGGGCGGTTCGTTGGGCGGCTGGGGCGGCTGAGTCATGGCGTACGTACCTCTGCGGGGTCGGAGAAGGAAGGGCTGCGGTTGCCGTGGTCGGCCGTCACTTGCCGAAGGCCATCATGGTCGTCTGCTCCTTCTCCTCCTCGTCGTTGCTCGCGCTGACGCGATCGCTGACGATGATGGAACGGCCGCCCGTGTAGACGATCTTCGACGAGAAGAAGTTCTCGATCCGGGTCGTCGAGTCCGGGTGCTGGAGCAGTACCTTCGGCGCGCCTCCGGTGGGTGCGATCGTCGCGATCGCCCCGCCCTTGTCGTACGAGGGCTCCAGGTAGACCAGGACGTTGCCGCCCTCCATGCGCAGCGGCTTCATGGTGCGTTCGGCGGGGGCCGCCGACTTCCACTTGGTCTTGCCGGTGTTCAGGTCGAAGGCGAGGACCTTGTTGGTGCGGCCGGAGCCGCTGGTGTCGTCCTCGGTCATCATGTAGAAGGTGTTGGCGTCGGCGGCGATGCCGCTGCAGCCTTCGAGTTTCGCCCCGAAGATGGCGAAGTCGTGCCCGCAGTCGACGGAGGGGTTGTCCCCCTTGTCACTGATCAGCTGGGACCGGAGCGTCCCGTTCTCCCTGAGCGCGAGGATGCCCCACTTCTTCTCCTCGCGCTGGGTCAGCGAGACGACGAGAGGGTTCACCGAGTAGACCTTCGCGACCTCCCAGCCGCGCTTGGGCTGGTAGGACCACTTGGCCTTGCCGGTGACCGGGTCGATCTCCTGGATCTGGTGCTGGGGCTTGTTCACGTCGTCGGTGCGGCAGTTGGCCGCGGCGATGAGCTTGGGACCGCCGGCGAAGGCGAACGGCTTGCAGTTGCCCGACGGATTACCGAACAGTTCCTTGCCGTCGCTGACCCGGTAGCCGTTGGAGTTGCTCGTACGGCCGACGGTCACGGTGTCACCGCTGATCGCCAGACCGATGTCGGACAGCAGGTCCCAGGTGCCGTTCTTCTTGACCGACTTCTTCCAGCCGGCCTTGCCGGTGTTGAGGTCGATCATCTGCAGGTCGGCGCAGTCGGCCTTGTCGGTGGTTCCGTTCATCACGCCGATGACGATCTTGCCGTCGGCCGTGGGGTTACCGGGCGCCGCGCACATGTCGGTGGGCAGCGGCAGGCTCCACTTCTGCTTGCCGTCGGCCGCCGAGTAGCCGTTGACCGACCGGTACATGCCCTTGACGACCGTGTCGCCGACGATCCACGGGCCGTACACGTTCTTGCCGTTGCGGGGCAGGTCGACGTCGTTCTTCGTCAGCCAGAGGACCTTGGCCTCACCGTCCTTGCGCCCGGCGTTGAGGTCGTCGTTCGCCTCACGGCCGTCGCCCTTGCCGTCGCCCTGGTCGACCTCGGCCGACTCGCTCGGGCGCACGGCTTCACCGCTGGACTTGGCGACGGGGTCCTTGCCCTCGTCGTCACCGCCGCTCGTGACGAGGAAGATGCCCCCGCCGACGACGAGGAGCGCGGCGAGCGCCGCCCCGATGATGACGGCGGGCTTGCCCTTGAAGGGGCCGCCGCCGGAGCCGCCGGGCGCCGGAGCGCCGGGGTACTGCTGCTGCGGGTAGCCGTACCCGGGCTGCTGCGCGTACGGACCGGGCTGCTGGCCGTAGGGCCCGGGCTGCTGCGCGTACGGGCCCGACGGGGCGCCGTACGGACCGGGTTGCTGGGCGTACGGGCCGGGGGCCTGGGGGTAGCCGTAGCCGGGCTGCGCGCCGGGTGCCTGCGGGTAGCCGTAGCCCGGCTGCGTCGGGGGCGCCTGCGGAGCACCGGAGGGCGGTGACTGCGGAGGGGCGGGCGGCACCTGCGGCGGTGACTGCGGCTGGGGCGGCTGGGGGGTGCCCTGCGGATCCTGCGGAGCCCCGAAGCCCCCCTGCGGCGGTTGCTGGCTGGGCGGCTGGGTCATCAGCACGTCCCCCTTCGTGCGGTCCGGTGCCCGGTCCGGTCTCCCCCGCGATTCCGCTGGGATCAGAGGATACGTGCAAGAAATCTCTGAATTCCCCCCGGAAAGGAGCGAATCGGGCATGGCTTCCGCGGCGTTACGACAGTCGAGCGGGGCTTCTTTGTACCACCCGTACCGCACCTGGCAGCGGTTCGGTCCATGCCCTGTTCCCAAGGGAGAACCGGGCCGTGATGCCGTCGTTACGCGCCTGTCGTGGCCGTCCGGGGCGCCCTCTGCCGACGCTCCGTCAACTCGCCCTCAGCTGCGCCTCTTTCACGGAACCCTCGCAGTCACCCCGTCATTCACCGAAGACCAGCACACCGGTCGCCGCCTTCTCCGCCTCGTCCTCGTCCTCGCTGATCCGCTGCGGGAGGAGGAAGGAGCGCCCGTCGCGGCAGGCGACCTTCGGCAGGAAGAGCGTGTTCTCGGTGCCGGCCGCCGATTCCGGGTGCTTCAGCAGGGCCGTGTACGCCCCGGTCGCGGGGTCCAGCGACCCGATCTCACCGCTCTTGCGGTACGCGGGCTGTACGTGCACCAGAGCCTTCCCGCTCTCCAGGCGCAGCGGCATCATGAAACGCCCGCCCGGCGGGGGTGTCCCGGCGGCGGGTCGTAGGGCGCTTTGAAGCCCTCCTGCGGCGGCCGGGCGGGCGGCTGGGTCATCGGCGGGATCCCCCTCGAGCGGCATGGCTCCGCAGGGCCACGCCAACCCGAGCGGCCCTACTTTCCTCCCACCCGCCCGGCCCGGACCGGACTGCCCGTCAGGCGTCCTCGGCCAGCTCCAGCCAGCGCATCTCCAGCACGTCCCGCTCCGCCACCAGTTCGCGCAGCTCGGCGTCGAGCTTGGCGACCTTCTCGAAGTCGGTGGCGTTGTCGGCGATCTGCGCGTGCAGCGACGTCTCCTTCGTCGACATCTTCTCCAGCTGCCGCTCGACCTTCTGCAGCTCCTTCTTCGCCGCGCGCGCGGCCTGCGGCGAGACGGTCTCGGCCGGCGCCGCCTTGGGCGCCGAGGACCCGGCGAAGGAGGCGGGCGTGGCCGTCTCCTCCATGCGCTGCCTGCGCTCGATGTACTCGTCGATGCCGCGCGGCAGCATCCGCAGCGCGCGGTCGCCGAGGAGCGCCATCACCTTGTCCGTGGTGCGCTCGATGAAGAACCGGTCGTGGGAGATCACGATCATCGATCCGGGCCAGCCGTCGAGGAGGTCCTCCAGCTGGGTCAGCGTCTCGATGTCCAGGTCGTTGGTGGGCTCGTCGAGGAAGAGGACGTTGGGCTCGTCCATCAGCAGACGCAGGATCTGCAGGCGCCGGCGTTCACCACCGGACAGGTCGCCGACCGGGGTCCACTGCTTCTCCTTGGCGAAGCCGAACTGCTCGCAGAGCTGTCCGGCCGTCATCTCCCGGCCCTTGCCGAGATCGACGCGGTCGCGCACCTGCTGGACCGCTTCGAGCACCCGCAGGTTCGGGTTGAGTTCCGCGACCTCCTGGGAGAGGTAGGCGAGCTTGACCGTCTTGCCGACGACGACCTTCCCCTCGGCGGGCTGTACGTCGCCCTGGCTGCGGGACGCCTCGGCGAGCGCACGCAGCAGCGAGGTCTTGCCCGCGCCGTTCACGCCGACCAGGCCGATGCGGTCACCGGGGCCGAGCTGCCAGGTGAGGTGGGTGAGCAGGGTCTTGGGGCCGGCCTGGACGGTCACGTCCTCCAGGTCGAACACGGTCTTGCCGAGCCGCGCGTTGGCGAACTTCATCAGCTCGCTCGTGTCGCGGGGCGGCGGCACGTCGGCGATCAGCTCGTTGGCGGCCTCGATGCGGTAGCGCGGCTTGGACGTACGGGCGGGGGCACCGCGCCGCAGCCAGGCCAGCTCCTTGCGCATCAGGTTCTGCCGCTTGGACTCCTCGGTCGCGGCGATCCGCTCCCGCTCGGCCCGGGCGAAGACGTAGTCGCTGTAGCCGCCCTCGTACTCGTGGACCGAGCCGCGCTGGACGTCCCACATCCGGGTGCAGACCTGGTCCAGGAACCACCGGTCGTGGGTGACGCAGACGAGCGCGGAGCGCCGGGCCCGCAGATGTCCGGCGAGCCACGAGATCCCCTCGACGTCGAGGTGGTTGGTGGGCTCGTCGAGAACGATCAGGTCCTGCTCGGCGATCAGCAGCTTCGCCAGCGCGATCCGACGCCGCTCACCACCGGAGAGCGGAGCGATGACGGTGTCGAGGCCGTGCTCGAAGCCGGGGAGCGCGAGGCCGCCGAAGAGCCCGGTCAGCACGTCACGGATCTTGGCGCTGCCCGCCCACTCGTGGTCCGCGAGGTCGCCGATCACCTCGTGCCGGATGGTGGCCTTCGGGTCCAGCGAGTCGTGCTGGGTGAGGACACCGAGGCGCAGCCCGCCGTTGTGGGTGACCCGGCCGGTGTCCGCCTCCTCCAGCTTGGCGAGCATCCGGATGAGCGTCGTCTTGCCGTCGCCGTTCCGGCCGACGACGCCGATCCGGTCGCCCTCGGACACCCCGAGGGATACACCGTCGAGCAGGGCACGGGTGCCGTACACCTTGCTGACCTGCTCGACATTGACCAGATTGACGGCCATTTCACTCCTGCCTCGGGGATCCCTGCGTCGGGGACCGCTCGACGTCCCAGCGTAGTCGCCGCGCGGGGTGCGATAGCGTGCGGCGATCGATCATGGGGCATAACCCCAGGTCGGAGCGGTTCGGATCATCTCTGGGGTGGGGACTTCATGATGCGTGTGACGCTACGGGCACTGATTCCGGCGGTCGCGGCGGCCTTGGCGCTCGCCGGCTGTTCGTCGTCAGGCGGCGGCACGGACGCGGGCGTGGACCCCGGCGGGACCGGGACCGGCTCCCCCGCGGCGGCCGCGACGGGTGTCGCCCCGGAGAAGGGCGTCACCCTCGGCGGGAAGGGCTCGGCCTGCGCGCTTCCGGTGACGTTCGGCCTCGCGGCGGACTGGAAGCCGCAGGCCGTGGAGGTGGAGCCCGGATCCGCGTTCGCGGAACTGGGGCAGCAGGGTTCGGCCACGATGGTCTGCGAGATCGACGCCAAACCGGCCGGGAACATCGGCTACCTCCGCGTCTGGCAGGGCAAGGGGTCCGGCACCACGCCGCGAGCGGCGCTGGAGGACTTCGTGGCAGGTGACCCGAACGCGAGCAAGGCCGCGTACGCCGAGATGCGGGCTGGTTCCCTGGCCGCCGTCGAGGTCGAGTACACGGTGAACGTCGAACTGCTGGACGAGAGGAAGACGGAGCACGCCTTCGCCGTCTCGACGCCCGCCGGCCCGGTCGTGGTGCACCTGGGCGGGCTGGACTCGCAGGAGCACGAGGAGATGCTCCCCGCCTACGAGCTCGCGAAGAGGACGCTGGAGCTGGGCTGAGGAGTAGACGACCGGTCGTCGCCCCTCCGGATCCACGCCTGTACGTCATCCTGTACGTACAGGATGACGTACAGGATCGAGGAGGCTGACCGACCTGCGGCGGACCGGCCCTCAGCGCCCCGCCCGCTCCACCAGCAGCCAGCCGCCGAGGGCCATCGCGACGGCCGCCGGGGCACTGACATGGACGGCGATCAGCAGTGCCGTGTGCCCTTCCAGCAGTCCCGCGTAGCCGACCATGGACAGCCCGAGCACGCCGAGCAGGGCGAGGGTCACGCCGATCGCCGCGACCGCCCCCGCTCCGCCGGAGCCCCGGGACGGGGCGGCGACCCGGGCGGGGCGCTCGAACGTGCGGAAGGCGGCGACCAGCACCGCGGTGACCGCGGCGGCGACCGTCATCCGCACCGGGGCCTGCGCCCACCAGGCGCCGGTGGCGGGCTCGGGCAGCGGAAGGCCGAGGGCGAGCATCGTGCCGTACACGCCGAGCATCGCGGTGAGGTGCCAGAGAAAGGCGGTCATCGCGACGCCGTTGGCGGCCACGACCGCGCTCCAGACGCGGGGCACGGCGACCAGCCTGCTCCCGGGGGCCCGCAGCAGCTCGACCGCTCCGACCAGCCAGAGGCCGTGCCCGAGCAGGGCCAGGGTCGGGGGCGCCATGTTGCTGATCTTCTCCCCGGGCATCCCGACCATGGACAGCGGATACGGGCCGAGGGCCACCAGCGCCACGGCGGCCACGAGCCCGGTCCCGGCGAGGAGCGCGGGCCGGCGGATGCGGCCGTCGGCCCGGAGGAAGCCGAGCTGGTGCACCGCGAGCCAGACGAACGCGAAGTTGAGGAACTCGACGTAGGGGACCCCTGCGGCGAACCGCAGGAGGTCCACCGTCGCGGCCGCTCCCGCGAGCGCGGCGAACGCGCCCCAGCCGAGCCGGTCGTGCAGCTTCAGCAGGGCGGGGGTGAACGCCACCATCGCCAGGTAGATCCCGATGAACCAGAGGGGCTGGGTGACCAGCCGCAGGGTCACGCCCGTCAGCCCGCCACCGACGCCGAGGAGTTGGACGACGAGCGCGGCCACGCCCCAGACCAGCACGAAGACCATGGTGGGCCTCAGCAGGCGTTGCAGCCGGGCCCGCAGGAAGGACGGGTACACCGAGCCGGTGGAGTCCTCGGGGCGCCTGCGGAGCAGGGACCGGTAGGACAGGGCGTGGGAGAAGCCGCCGACGAAGAAGAACACCGGCATCACCTGAAGGACCCAGGTGAGCAGTTGGAGCTCCGGCACGACGGCGAGGAGGTTGCCGACCCCGTCGGTGGTGACGGCGGCCATCAGCCAGTGGCCGAGGACGACCGTGCCGAGCGAGAGGACGCGCAGGAGGTCTATGTAGCGGTCCCGGGTGACGGGTGTCGCCTCGGCCAGGTCGGGCACGTGTGTTCCCATGCGCCTACGGTCGCGCTGTGCCCCAGGGGGGCGTCAGCGCGACCGTACTCATTTTCCGCATGAGTACCCGCGGTCAGACGACGGTGGCCCCCGGAGCGGGCGACGGCGCGACCCGTGCGCTGCGGCAGGTGCCCGACGCCAGCAGGGCGTCGGCGACCTTGCGGGCCGACTCCTCGTCGGCGGTGAGGAACGCCGTGGTCGGCCCCGACCCGGAGACCAGCGCGGCCAGGGCGCCCGCGGCGGTGCCCGCCGCGAGGGTGCCGGCCAGCGAGGGGCGCAGGGAGAGGGCCGCGGCCTGGAGGTCGTTGCCCAGGGCGCCCGCGAGCGCGGTGACGTCCCCCTTGCGCAGGGCGGTCAGGAGCGCGGGGGACGCGGCGGGCTCGGGGACGTCGGTGCCGGCGGTCAGGCGGTCGAACTCCCCGTACACGGCCGGGGTGGAGAGCCCGCCGTCGGCGACGGCGAACACCCAGTGGAAGGTGCCGCCGACCTCGACGGCGGTCAGCCGCTCGCCCCGGCCGACGCCGAGGGCCGCACCGCCGACCAGGCTGAACGGCACGTCGCTGCCCAACTCGGCGCAGATCTCGAGGAGTTCCTCCCGGCTCGCACCGGTGCCCCACAGGGTGTCGCAGGCCAGCAGGGCCGCGGCACCGTCGGCGCTGCCGCCCGCCATGCCGCCGGCCACGGGGATGTCCTTGGCGATGTGGATGTGCACGTCGGGCGCGACGCCGTACCGGGCGGCGAGGGCGAGGGCGGCGCGGGCCGCCAGGTTCGTGGTGTCCAGCGGCACCTGGGCGGCGTCCGGTCCTTCGCAGGTGACGCGCAGGGTGTCGGCCGGGGTGACGGTGACCTCGTCGTACAGACCGACGGCCAGGAAGACGTTGGCCAGGTCGTGGAAGCCGTCGGGGCGGGGGGCGCCCACCGCGAGCTGCACGTTGACCTTGGCGGGTACGCGGACGGTGACGCTGCGGGTCATGCGGAGGGCTCCGGCTTGTTCTCGGCGATGGCGGCGAACTCCTCGACGGTGAGCGCCTCGCCCCGTGCCTGCGGCGAGATCCCCGCGGCGGTGAGGGCGGCCTCGGCGGCGGGGGCGGAGCCCGCCCAGCCGGACAGGGCCGCGCGCAGCGTCTTGCGGCGCTGGGCGAAGGCGGCGTCCACGACGGCGAAGACCTCGGTCCTGCTCGCGGTCGTGCGGATGGGTTCCGTACGCCGGACCAGGGACACCAGCCCCGAGTCGACGTTGGGCGCGGGCCAGAACACCGTGCGGCCGATCGACCCGGCGCGCTTGACGTCGGCGTACCAGTTGGCCTTGACCGACGGGACGCCGTACACCTTGTTGCCGGGGCGGGCGGCCAGTCGGTCGGCGACCTCCGCCTGCACCATCACCAGCGTCCGCTCGATGCTGGGGAACCGCTCCAGCATGGTGAGCAGGACCGGCACGGCGACGTTGTACGGCAGGTTGGCGACGAGCGCGGTCGGCGCCGGACCCGGGAGCTCGGTGACGAGCATCGCGTCCGAGTGGACCAGGGCGAAACGGTCGGCGCGCCCCGGCAGCCGGGCGGCGACCGTGGCCGGCAGCGCGCCCGCGAGCACGTCGTCGATCTCCACGGCGACGACCCGGTCGGCGGCCTCCAGCAGGGCCAGGGTCAGCGAGCCCAGGCCGGGCCCGACCTCGACCACCACGTCGTCGGGCCGCACCTCGGCGGTCCGTACGATCCTGCGGACCGTGTTGGCGTCGATGACGAAGTTCTGGCCGCGCTGCTTGGTGGGGCGTACGCCCAGCGCTGCGGCCAGCTCGCGGATGTCTGCGGGGCCCAGGAGGGCGTCGGGCTCAGTGGTGCTCACCCGTTAAGCCTACGGCCGCCGCGGGACCCGGGGGCACGCCCCGGCGCGGGGCCGGAGACGCGTGTCCCCCGCCGGACGACGATCTCGTCGCCGTCGTCGAGCCCGGTGGCGGGGGCCGGGGCGACGGTGTCGCGGGCGCCGACCGTGACACCTTCCGCGTCGAGGAGTTCCCCGACGTCGTCGGCGAAGGTGTGCAGGGTGCGGGAGGTCCCGTCGACGCTGACGCGGACGGCCTTGTCCTGGACGAGGAACGCGACGGTCCCGCCGGCCAGGACGGCGACGACCAGGGCGCGCGGGACGATCCGCCGCAGGCTCTCCGGGGCGCCCCGGTGCCGTGGGGCCGCCCGGTGGCCGGCGGGTTTCCGGCGCGGGGCGGGCGGCCGGGCCGGCAGCGGGGTGTCCAGGACGGTGGGGTGGTGGACCTGCGGGAAGTCCGGCGCCCACCGGGCGACGATCGTCCGCTCCTCGTGGAGGGAGCGCGGCGGAGCCGGGGGCGGGACGGGGACCCGCGCCACGGCCCGCACCGTGCGCCGACTGCCGCGCGGCGCGCGGTGACTGCCCTGCGAGTGGCCCACGACGCTCTAGACGTTCCGGCCTGCCGACCCCGTTGCGCGGGCACGATAGCCGAGACCCCGCGACCTTCCGAAGTCGTACGATTACCCAACGTGTCGGGAGGGGCGCGCGGTGGGCGTCAGAAGTCGAACGCCCGGGCGGTGTTGTCGTAGACGGCGGCGGCCAGGGTGTCCTCGTCGGTGTTCCGCACCTCGGCCATGGCGCGGAGCGTGACCGGGATCAGGTAGGGCGCGTTGGGCCGGCCGCGGTACGGCGCGGGGGTGAGGAAGGGGGCGTCCGTCTCGACGAGCACGAGATCGGTGGGTGCGACGGCCAGGGCGTCGCGCAGCGGCTGCGCGTTCTTGAAGGTGACGTTCCCGGCGAAGGACATGAAGTATCCGGCCGCCGCGCAGATCCGGGCCATCTCGGCGTCCCCGGAGTAGCAGTGGAAGACGGTCCGCTCCGGGGCGCCCGCGTCGGCGAGGACGCGCAGGACGTCCGCGTGGGCCTCCCGGTCGTGGATGACCAGGGCCTTTCCGTGCCGCTTGGCGATCTCGATGTGCGCCCGGAAGGACTCCTCCTGGGCGGCGACGCCCTCGGGGCCCGTACGGAAGAAGTCGAGGCCGGTCTCGCCGACCGCGCGTACGTGGGCGAGGGCGGCGAGGGCGTCGATCTCGGCGAGGGCCTCGTCGAGTGCCGCCTTCCCGCCGGGCTCGCGTGCCCCCTGCCGGGCGGTGCCCTCGGGGTCGCCGTGCACGATGCGGGGCGCCTCGTTGGGGTGCAGGGCGACGGAGGCGTGGACGGACGGGTGGGCGGCGGCGGTCTCGGCGGCCCAGTGCGAGCCCTTCACGTCGCAGCCCACCTGGACGACGGTGGTGACGTTGACCGCCGCGGCGCGGGCCAGGCCCTCCTCGACGGTTCCGTCCTGCATGTCCAGATGGGTGTGCGAATCGGCGACCGGGACCCTGAGGGGTTCGGGGAGCGGCGGGGCTTCGGTACGGCTCATGCCCCCGACTCTACGAGGGCATGAGCTCTCTCTCACCGCCGGTGGAAGGGACGCAGCAGGTCGGACAGGTGCCAGTGGTGCGCCTCGGGCCCGGGAGCGCGCACCGCCGCGACGGCCATCTCCTCGGCCGCCGGCTCCTCGGCGGGCTTCGCCACGGGCACGGTCTGCGGGGGCCGGAGCAGCTGCTGGACGGTGGAGACCCGGCCGGCCCGCATGATCCGGACCACGTGGCCGCCGCACTTCGCGCAGGTGGGGGTGGACAGTGGCGAGGGCACACGCTGCCCGTCCGCCTTGTAGACCACGTAGGCGTTGCCCGAGTGGTCGACGTGGTGTTCTATCTCGTAGGCCTGTTCCCAGCCGTATCCACACCGCATGCAGGCGAAGGCATACGCCTCGTGCACGGTGGGTGCTGCGATCTCACTCATGCCTGCTCCTCTTGTCCGATGGACAAGCACTCCGGACAAGCACTCCGGATGGTGCGTTCCACCCTCAAGTGGACGCCCTCACCGGCGGCGAGGCACCAGGTCTGCCGAGTGTTGGAACGCTTTTGGCCGATCCGTGGCCGTGGGGCCCGGTTCCCGGCTAGGGCTTTACATTTCAGGCTAGTCCTTTGCCCTGTTCCTGGCCGGTCCGAGCCGCGTTCTTTGCCGCCACCACCGCATCGAAGACCTCGCGCTTGGGCAGCCCCGCGTCGGCGGCGACCGCCGCGATGGCCTCCTTGCGCCGCTCCCCCGCCTCCTCGCGCACCTGCACCCTGCGCACCAGCTCGGCGGGGTCCAGGTTCTCGTTCCCGGAGTCCGTGGCCCCCTCGACGACGACGGTGATCTCGCCGCGCACGCCTTCGGCCGCCCAGACGGCCAGATCGCCCAGGGGGCCGCGCTTGACCTCCTCGTACGTCTTGGTCAGTTCCCGGCACACGGCGGCCCTGCGGTCCGCGCCGAACACCTCGGCCATCGCGGCCAGGGTGTCGTCCAGCCGGTGCGGGGCCTCGAAGAAGACCATCGTGCGGCGCTCGTCGGCGACCTCGCGCAGCTTCCCGAGCCGCTCGCCCGCCTTGCGCGGCAGGAAGCCCTCGAAGCAGAAGCGGTCCACGGGCAGGGCGGACAGCGCGAGTGCGGTCAGCACGGCGGAGGGTCCCGGCACGGCGGTGACCTTGATGTCCTGTTCCACGGCTGCGGCGACCAGCCGGTAGCCGGGGTCGGAGACCGACGGCATCCCCGCGTCGGTGACGAGCAGGACCCGCGCGCCGCCGGCCAGCGCCTCGACGAGTTCGGGCGTACGCGCGGACTCGTTGCCCTCGAAGTAGGACACGACACGCCCCGTCGTGTGGATGCCCAGCGCCTGGGTGAGCCTGCGCAGCCGCCGGGTGTCCTCGGCGGCCACGACGTCGGCCGTCTCCAGCTCGGCGGCGAGCCGTGGCGGGGCGTCCGCCACGTCGCCGATGGGGGTCCCTGCGAGTACGAGCGTTCCAGTCGTTCCAGTCACATCGCCCATCCTCCCAGCACGGGCGGCACCACTCGCACAGATGCGTTCCCTACGATGGCGCGGTGACGAGTACTGCGCCCGAGGCCCGGCAGGGCAACGACGCCGGGGATCACGCCGGCGACCAGCCGCCTTCCTGGCAGCAGCGGCTGCGCCGCTTCGGCCATTCCCCACGGCCGGAGACGGGGCTGCGCGAGCGCCTGGTCCCGCCCTACACCCGCCCCGGCGGCCAGTTCTGGAGCGTGCTCGCGGTGCCCCCGACGCTCGCCGGGCACCTGGTGCGCTGGTCCGCCTGGGGCGGTCCGCTGCTGGTGGCGCTGGTGGCCGGAGTGCTCCGGTTCTGGAACCTCGGCAGCCCGAAGGCGGTGATATTCGACGAGACGTACTACGCCAAGGACGCCTGGGCCCTGGTCAACCAGGGGTACGAGGGCTCCTGGCCCAAGGACGTCGACAAGCTGATCCTGAAGGACCCGTCCTCCGTGGACATCCCGGTGGACCCGGGCTACGTCGTCCATCCGCCGGTCGGCAAGTGGATCATCGGCTTCGGGGAGCAGCTCTTCGGCTTCACCCCGTTCGGCTGGCGCTTCATGGTGGCGCTGCTCGGCACCCTCTCGGTGCTGATGCTGTGCCGCATCGGACGCCGGCTCTTCCGCTCGACGTTCCTGGGCTGCCTGGCGGGCACCCTGCTGGCCGTCGACGGACTGCACTTCGTGATGAGCCGCACCGCGCTGCTCGACCTGGTGCTGATGTTCTTCGTCGTCGCGGCCTTCGGCTGCCTGCTCATCGACCGCGACTGGTCCCGGCGGAAACTGGCCGCGGCACTCCCGGTCGACGAGGACGGGGTCCTGCGCCCGGACGCCCACATCGCCGAAACGCTCCGCCTGGGGTGGCGCCCGTGGCGGATCACGGCCGGCCTGATGCTCGGCCTGGCCTTCGCCACGAAGTGGAACGGTCTCTACATCCTGGCCGCGTTCGGCGTGATGGCGGTGCTCTGGGACGTCGGTGCGCGGCGTACGGCGGGCGCGGTGCAGCCGTACCGGGCCGTGGCCCTCAAGGACCTGCTGCCCGCGTTCGTCTCCACCGTGCCGGTCGCGATCGGCACGTACCTGGTCTCGTGGACCGGCTGGATCGTCACGGACAAGGGGTACTACCGCAACTGGGCGGCCACCGAGGGCAAGGGCGGCAGCTGGACCTGGCTGCCGGACTGGCTGCGCAGCCTCTGGCACTACGAGTACCAGGTCTACGAGTTCCACGTCGGCCTGACCTCCGGCCACACCTACCAGTCCAATCCGTGGAGCTGGATCGTGCTGGGCCGCCCCGTCTCGTACTTCTACGAGGAGCAGACGGGCTGCCTCACCTCCGGGACCGGCAAGTGCGCCCGTGAGGTCCTGGCGCTCGGCACCCCGCTGCTCTGGTGGACGGCGTGCGTGGCGCTGCTGTACGTCCTGTGGCGCTGGTTCTTCCGCCGCGACTGGCGGGCGGGAGCGATCGCGTGCGGGGTGGCGGCCGGCTGGGTGCCCTGGTTCCTCTACCAGGAGCGGACGATCTTCCTCTTCTACGCGGTCGTGTTCGTGCCGTTCCTGTGCCTGGCGGTCACGATGCTGGTCGGCGCCCTCATCGGCCCGGCGGTCGGCGCGGCCGCCGGACACCGTCCGGAGACGGACACCACCGACCCGGCGGGCGAGCGCAGACGCACCCTGGGCACGATCGCGGCGGGTGTCCTGGTGCTGCTGATCATCTGGAACTTCGTCTATTTCTGGCCGATCTACACGGGCACCTCGATCCCGGACGGCTCCTGGCGCGACCGGATGTGGCTGGACACCTGGGTGTAGGCCGGCCGGCGGCGCGCGCACAGCCCACCGCCCGTCGACGGATCACGTGCCGCGTGGTCCGTGGACGGGCGGTGGGCTGTCGTCGTGCACGGGTCCGGGCACCGTCGCCGGGCTTCCCTGCCCGGCGTGGCCGGAACCTGACTCCCGACGGCGGAAAGCGCTCTCTCGCCCCGCATAGCGGTCCGGTAACAACCGTCACAGGGCTCGCTCCTGTCCCGTACAGTGCCGAAGGCATGCCCACTTGAACACGTTCAAGGAAGCTCACGGGGAGGGGATCGGACAGATGCGCGGTGGAGCGAAGGTCGCCATGGTCGGCGGGGTGTTCGTGCTGGTGGCCGGAGGACTCGGCTACGGCGTGTACGAAGTGGTGCTGGGGGGCGGCGAAGGGGGCACCCAGACCGCCGCCGCGTCCTCGGAGGTGAGGACCGGGCCACCGGGCAAGGAGGAAATAGAGGAGACCGCCAAGGGCTTCCTCGAGGCCTGGGCGTCCGGCGACGCGTCGGCCGCGGCGGGCCTCACGAACAACGAGGCGGTCGCGCAGCCGCTGCTGGCCGGCTACGCCTCGGACGCCCACGTCACCGAGGCGGTGATCACCCCGGGCCCCGCCGTCGGCACGAAGGTGCCGTACACGGTGAAGGCGACGGTGTCGTACGAGGGGAGGACCAAGCCCTGGTCGTACTCCTCCGAGCTGACCGTGGTGCGGGGACTGACCAGCGGAAAGGCCCTCGTCGACTGGCAGCCCACGGTGATCCATCCGCAGCTGACCGACGGGGCGGTGCTGAGGACGGGCGAGTCGTCGACGGCCGCGATCGAGGCCGTCGACCACGACGGCAAGGTGCTCGACAAGGAGACGTACCCGTCGCTGGGGCCGATCCTGGACAGCCTGCGTGAGAAGTACGGCGACAGCACCGGCGGCTCTCCCGGCATCGAGACCTGGATCGAGCCCGAGGGCGGGTCCGCGGCGAACACCACGCTGCTGACGCTCGCCAAGGGGAAGCCCGGCAAGCTGCAGACCACCCTCGACGCGGAGGCCCAGGCGGCGGCGGAGAAGGCGGTCAAGCAGTTCAGCGGGGCCTCCGTGGTCGCCGTGCGGCCGTCCACCGGATCGATCCGCGCCGTCGCGAACAACCCGGCGACCGGCTTCAACGCGGCGATGCAGGGCAAGCAGGCACCCGGTTCCACACTGAAGATCGTGACCGCCGCGATGCTCCTGGAGAAGGGCCTGGTCACGGCGGACGGACCGACGGAGTGCCCCAAGGAAGTCCTTTACCAGGGCCGCACGTTCCACAACCTGGACTACTTCGAGCTTCCGCCCACCGACCCGTTCATCACCAGCTTCGCCCGCTCCTGCAACACCGCCCTCATCAAGCTGATCGACGACACCGAGGACGACTCCGCGCTGCCCGCGGAGGCCCGCGACGTCTTCGGGATCGGGCTCGACTGGAAGACCGGCATCACGTCCTTCGACGGCAGCGTGCCCGACGAGACCGGCGGTGAGGCGGCGGCCCAGTACATCGGCCAGGGCACCGTCCAGATGAACGCGCTCAACATCGCGTCCATCACGGCGACCGCCCGCACCGGCACGTTCCACCAGCCGGTGATCGTCCCCCGGGACCTGGACGACCGTCAGCTCGCGACCGCGTCCCGCTCGCTGTCGCCGAGCGTCACCCGGCAGCTGAACGACATGATGCGGGCCACCGCGTCCTGGGGCACCGGCAAGGCGGCCATGGCCTCGGTCGGCGGAGACAAGGGCGCCAAGACGGGCTCCGCCGAGGTCGACGGACAGGGCACGTCCAACAGCTGGTTCACCGGTTTCAGCGACGACCTCGCGGCAGCGGCGGTCGTCCAGTCCGGCGGCCACGGCGGCGACGCGGCGGGCCCGGTGGTGGCGGCGGTGCTGCGCGCGGGGTCGTGACCCGAAGGCCGCGGGGGCTCGGGCGCCCTCGCGGCAGGGGGAGGCCGGCCACAGCCGCCGGAAAGGCGGTGGTCGGCCTCGGGGCCGTTTCAGTAGCGTGCGGGGTATGAGCACTTCCGACGCCACCCCCGCCGCCACGACCACGTCCGAGGCCCATCCCCGGTTCGCCGAAGCTCTGAGGGAGCTGGGCCTCGACGTCGAGGTACGCCGCTTCCCCGACGCCACCCGCACCGCGGTGGAGGCCGCGGCGGCGATCGGCTGCGAACTCAGCCAGATCGTCAAGTCCCTGATCTTCGAGGCGGACGGCGTACCCGTCCTGGTCCTGATGGACGGCTCCTCCCGGGTGGACCTGGAACTCGTACGCGGCGAGCTGGGCGCCGCGAAGGTGGAGCGGGCGCGGGCCGACCTCGTCCGCGAGACCACCGGCTACGCGATCGGCGGGGTTCCGCCCTTCGGGCACCGCACGAAGACCCGGGTGCTGGCCGACCGTGGGCTGCTCGGCCATGCCGAGGTGTGGGCGGCCGCGGGCCATCCGCACGCCGTCTTCCGGATCGCTCCGGCCGACCTGGTCGACCGCGCGGGCGGCACCCTCGTGGACGTGCGTGAGCGGACCGCGTGACGCCGCTGGTGGCGGCGGCCGTCCTGGCCGCCGCGATCACGCACGCGAGCTGGAACGCCATCGCCCACGCGATACGTGACCAGTTGCTCTCCTTCACCCTGATCTCGGGCGGAGGGGCGCTGATCGGAGCCGTCCTGGTCTGCCTCGCTCCGTTCCCCGCGGCGGGCGCCTGGCCGTATCTGCTGGCCTCGGCGGCCCTGCACGTGGCTTACATGCTGCTGCTGATGCGCTCGTTCACCCTCGGCGACTTCGGCCAGATGTACCCGATCGCCCGAGGCACGGCCCCGCTCGTCGTGACGGTGCTGGCGGCCGTCCTCATCGGTGAGATCCCGGACGGCTGGGCGACCGCGGGCGTGGCCGTGGCCTCGGCCGGACTCGTCGGGCTGGCGCTGTGGGGCATCCGCGGCTCCGGCGACCGGCCTCACCCGCCGGCGATCCTGGCGGCCCTCGCGACGGGGCTGGCCATCGCCGGCTACACCACGGTCGACGGGGCCGGGGTACGCGCCTCGGGGACCCCGGTCGGCTACATCGGCTGGCTGATGATCGCGCAGGGCCTGGTCATCCCCGCGTACGCCTACGCGCGCAGACGGGGCGAACTCCTGCCCCAGCTCCGGCCCTTCGTGGCACGGGGCCTCCTCGGCGCGGCCTTGTCGGTCGCGGCCTACGGACTCGTCCTGTGGGCCCAGACGAAGGCCCCGCTCGCCCCGGTCGCCGCGCTGCGGGAGTCCTCGATCATCGTGGGTGCCGCGATAGGCGCGCTGTTCTTCAAGGAGCGCTTCGGGGCCCCGCGGATCGCCGCGGCCGGACTGATGGTGGTGGGCATCGGCCTGATGCTGCACACGAGTTGAGGAGAGGACCCCGGGTGCCGGGAGGCGGCCCGCGTCAGTCCCGGCCGGTGACCTCGCGGGCCGCGGCGGCCTTCGAGGTATGCACCTCTTTCAGCTTCGCCAGTTCGGCTGGCTCGGCGGCGATCATCTTCTTCTGGATCGCGGTCTCCGCGGAGAACCACGTCCGGAGGAGCCCGACCCGGGTCTTGCACTCCATGTCCGCCCGCGCGGTCTCCACCTCACGCTTGCTGATGCCCTTGTCCAGGAAGCGCTCGTCGCCGAGGGCCGCCAGCGGATCGGAATAGGTGTACCCGCGCTCCGTCATGCAGTCGGACCACCGGCGGACGGCTTCCCGCACCCGGGAGTCCTCGACGGATTCCTGATAACTGCGCCTCGCGATGCCGCTCGCGATCTCCGCGCCGGCCGGGTACCGGTGGTCCGCGTCCAGGGACTCGGCGGCCTCGCCCCGGCAGCCGCGGGCAGGGATGTCCAACGCCGGGTCCGCCTCTCCGTCGATCCCGGCGGACCTGCCGTAGAGGGCGATGAGCGTGGTCGTGCTCAGGCCCTTGTTCGGGTTGAACGAGGCCTTCGGTGGCAGGTGGTAGCCGTACCGGGCGGCGTCCTCGGCGCTCGACAGCCCGTACCTCCGGTCCGAGGCCCTGGACACCCCGGGTGCCTTCCGGGCGGTGTAGGGGAGGCCCAGCCTCTTCATGCAACGCTCGGTGAGCACATCCTCCGCGGCACCGATGTCCGCGTTCTGCGCCTCCGTATAGGAATACTCGGCGATGGGCAGCCGGAAGGTGAAGTCCTCGGATGCGGACGGGGAAGCGCCACCGGATCCAGCGGCACCCGGCGATGCGTTCGTCCGCCCCGCGTCCGCATCATTTCCGCCGGATTCCGCCGGCCCGGAGCAGCCCGCGAGAAGCCCGATCGAGAGTACGAAACCCGACGCGGCGACAACACGGAAAGGGAAGCTTTTTCTTTTCACCTGATGAGCGCCGATCCAGGGTGCGGAATTCAGAGGAACGAGAAGTGTCGGCACCACGGCCGCCGGCCACCCGGTGTCACTTCCGGGCACCGGGCAGCCGTGGCGGCGGACGGATCAGAACTTGTAACAGCTCGATCCGCTGGTGTCGAACTTGAACGACGCGTTGTTGTTGTACGTGTTGCGCAGCTGATCCGCGATCGCGTAGAACGTCAGGGTGTCGCAGGCACCGCCGTAGTTGCTGTTGTAGAAGATGGTGGTGCTGCTGTTGGCGTCGTTGATGGCCGACGCCGCATTGTTCTTGACGGTCACTCCCTTACCCGCACCGGACGTCAGGAAGGTGTAGGAGGCGAAGTTGGATACGTTGCTGCCGTAGAAATAGGTGCTGGAGCCCTGCCGGTTGCTGTTGTAGTACAGCCGCAGACAGCCGGTACCCGCGCTCGCGTCGCAGGAAGCCCCCGCTGCCGCGCTCGCCGACGGAGCCGCTACCAGAAGCGTGGCGGCAGTGACCGGAACCGAAAGCGCGGCAATAACCCGGGCGCGCGAAAAAGCCATGATGAACCCCCTGTTGGCATGGGCAATTACTTCATGATCCTAACGATCGATCAAGTAATGCCGCAAGCGTTATCAGTAATGGGCGGTCCGGGCGTTTAGCCACCCAATTTTTGTGACCTGTCCCCGGACGTACCGAATGTCGACCGGCCGACGGCAGGCGGAAGCGGGCCCCGTCCTGTCACCCCGGCACGGCGGCCGAGGCGGCCAGTTCCACGACCACCTCGTCGTCCTCGGCCTCGCCCGTCGGGCGGAACCCGAGCGAGGTCCAGAGCGCCGCGGCGGCCGTGTTGGCCGGGTCGTAGGACAGCCGGATCACCTCGCAGCCGTCGCGGCCCGCGAGCCACTCCGCGAGCGTGCGCGCGGCGGCGCGCCCGACCCCGGTGCCCTGCTCGGGGCCGTCGACCAGCACCCCGCCGATCCAGTACGAACCGTCCTCGTCCCGGGCCCACATCACATGGCCGAGCGGGACGTCCCCGGCGTGGACGGCGAGTGAGTGCCAGGTGTCCTCGCGCGAGGAGAGAAGCAGATAGCGGGCCGCGAGCGCGGGGGCGAAGTCGCGCTGGCCGTCGAGCGGCGCGACGTCCGCGACCGCGCGCCAGGTGTCGTCGGTGACCTCGCGCAGGGTGACGGGGCGGCCGGTCCGGTCGGTGTAACCGTGGTCGATCATCGGGGGAGAGTAGAGCGTGGGCCGCCGCCCCCGCTACCGGGTTTCGGTCTCCCCCGTCATCGCCTCGCGGAACCCCGTGTTGACGGCGAGGAGACCGCCGTCCACCCGCAGCGTGATCCCGGTGATCCACCGCGCGTCCGGGGAGGCGAGGAAGGCGACGGCGGACGCGACGTCGTCCGGTTCGCCGATCCGGCCGAGCGGGTAGAGGGCGCTCGCCCTCGCGAGTGCCTCGTCGCGGCCCGCCCAGGCATCCGTGCGGATCGTGCCGGGGGCGACGAGGTTGACGCGGACACCGCGTGGTCCCGCGTGGCCCGCGAGCGTACGCGTCAGGCTGGCCAGGCCCGCCTTCGCGGCGCTGTAGGCATGCCCCCCGAAGTCCTGCTCGCCGTTGACCGAGCCGATGCTGACGATGGCGCCCCGGCCGGAGGCGACCAGGTGCGGCAGCGCCGCACGGGAGCAGCGGTAGGGGCCGTTCAGGGTGATGTCGAGGGTGCGGGCCCAGGGTTCGTCGGTCTCGTCCTCGAAGAGCGGGGCGTCGTCGTGGTTGGCGTAGGCGTTGTTGACCAGGACGTCGAGCCGGCCGAACGCGGCGACCGCGTGGGCCACCGCCGCGTCGACCGCCGCCCGGTCGCCCACGTCGCAGGCCAGGGATTCGGCGGTGCCGCCCGCCTCGCGTATCGCGGCCGCCGTGCGCTCGGCGCGTCCGGCGTCGAGGTCGGTGACCAGGACGGCCGCGCCCTCGGAGGCCAGCCGGCGGGCGGTGGCCGCCCCGATGCCCTGTCCCGCGCCGGTGAGGAGCGCGGCGTACCCGTGGAAGCGAGGAGGAGTCATAGCGCCGACCGTACTGCCCTGACCAGGGCCTGGGCACGGGGATCGGCGGTGACTCCCTTCTGCAGACCGTTCGTCACATAGCCGAGCGCGATACCCGATTCGGGGTCGGCGAAGCCGAGCGAGCCCCCGCGGCCGGGGTGCCCGAACGATCCGGGGCCGAGAAGCGGCGCGGACGGGCCGTGCAGCATGTAGCCCAGCCCGAAACGGGTGTTGACGACGAGCACCCGGTCCGGCCCCGCGGACTCCTCGGTGCGGGCCAGCGTGAGGGTCGCCGGGGCGAACAGCCGGTGCCCGTCGACCTCGCCGATCATGGCGGCGTAGCAGCGGGCGAGTCCCCGCGCGGTCGCGACGCCGTTGGACGCGGGGAGTTCGGCCGCGCGGTAGCCCGGGTCGTTCTCGTCGGGGAAGGGGTCGATCGCCCCGAAGGCGCGCCGGGTGAGCGAGTCCGGGTCGCCGTAGGCGTCGACGACGGACCGCTTGGGGCGCATCCGCAGGGCACCGCTGCCTTCGGCCGGCGGGGGTTCGACGGGGCCGATCCGTCCGATCCGGTGCGCCTCGTCCTCGGGGAGCCCGAACCAGAAGTCCAGGCCGAGCGGGCGTGCGATCTCCTCGGCGATCCAGCGGCCGATGGTCCGCCCGGTGACCCGGCGGACCAGTTCCCCGACGATCCAGCTGTAGGTCTGGGCGTGGTAGCCGTGGTCGGTGCCGGGCTCCCACTGGGGCCGCTGCTCGGCGACGGCCCTGGGCCCCGACACCTGGTCGGCGGCCTCCTCGGGGGTCAGCGTCGTGTCGAGGGCGGCCACTCCGGACCGGTGGGCGAGGAGGTGGCGCACGAGGACGCGCTCCTTGCCGTTGGCCTTGAACTCCGGCCAGTACGTACCGACGGGCGCGTCGAGGTCCACCTGGCCGCGCTGGTGCAGCAGGAGCGGCACGGCGGCCGCGATCCCCTTCCCGGCCGAGCGGACGATCTGCACGGTGTCCACGGCCCAGGGTTCGGCGCCGTCGACGTCTCTCGTCCCCGCCCACAGGTCCACGACCTTGCTGCCGTGGTGGTAGAGCGCGACGGCTGCCCCCCGTTCGCCGCGCTGCTCGAAGTTACGGACGAAAGCGTCCCGTACCACCTCGAATCCCGGTGCCACCGTGCCCCGTACGTCCACGCCTGCTCCCGCGCTCCCGCTCATCCCTCCATGGTGCATCGCGTCCCCGGTGGAACGGGTGGCGGGTCACCCTCTGTTCACGGACGCGGAACGGACACGGAACGCGGGTCGAAGCCGAAGGGCAGCTCCAGCCGGTGCTCGCGCATGAGCGCCTCGTCGCACAGCAGGTCCTGGGTGCGGTCGTCGGCGGCGATCACCCCGTCACTGAGGACGACGGCGCGCGGGCAGAGCTCGAGGGCGTACGGCAGGTCGTGGGTGACCATCAGCACGGTGACGTCCAGGGACCGCAGGATGTCGGCGAGTTCGCGTCGTGAGGCCGGGTCCAGGTTGGACGACGGCTCGTCCAGCACGAGGATCTCCGGCTCCATGGCGAGGACCGTGGCGACGGCCACCCGGCGGCGCTGGCCGAAGGAGAGGTGGTGCGGGGGCCGCGCCGCGTACTCCGCCATGCCGACCCGCTCCAGGGCGGTCGTGACCCGCCGCTCCAGCTCGGGTCCGCGCAGCCCCGCCGCGGCCGGGCCGAAGGCCACGTCCTCCCGGACGGTCGGCATGAAGAGCTGGTCGTCGGGGTCCTGGAAGACGATGCCGACGCGGCGCCTGATCTCCGCCAGGTTCTTCTTCTCCACGGGGAGCCCGGCGACGCGGACGGTTCCGGCGCCCGCGTCGAGGATGCCGTTGAGGTGGAGGACGAGGGTGGTCTTGCCCGCACCGTTGGGACCGAGGAGTGCGACGCGTTCGCCGCGGGCCACGGTCAGGTCGACGCCGAAGAGGGCCTGATGGCCGTCGGGGTAGGCGTAGGCGAGGCCGCTGACCTCGAGGGACGGCGCGGGGGCGGTGGGCAGGCTCATACGGTCCATCCCAGCAGACAGACGACGAGGGCGAGCACGGGGAGTGCCGCGGCGTGCGCCCACTGGGTCCGGGTCGCGGTCACCTCGTCGATCACCGGCATGGTGCCGGTGTAGCCGCGGCTGACCATCGCGAGGTGGACGCGTTCGCCCCGCTCGTAGGAGCGGATGAAGAGGGCGCCCGCCGTCTTGGCGAGGACGCCCCAGTGCCGTACGCCGCGCGCCTCGAACCCGCGGGAGCGCCGGGCGATCGACATCCGCCGCAGCTCGTCGCCGATCACGTCGCCGTAGCGGATCATGAAGGACGCGATCTGGACGAGCAGGGGCGGCAGGCGCAGCCGCTGGAGGCCGAGCAGCAGGGAACGCAGCTCGGTGGTGGAGGCCAGGAGCACGGAGGCGGCGACGCCGAGGGTGCCCTTGGCCAGGACGTTCCAGGCGCCCCAGAGTCCGGGGACGCTGACGGAGAGGCCGAGGAGTTCGGTCTGCTCGCCGGGGACGACGAACGGCATGAGCAGCGCGAACGCGACGAACGGCACCTCGATGACCAGGCGCTTCAGCAGGAAGCCGGGCGAGATCCTGGCGACCGCGGCGACACCGGCGAGCAGCGCCGCGTACAGCGCGAACGCCCAGACCGCCTCGCGCGGGGTGGAGACGACGGCCACGACGAAGCAGAGGACGGCGGCGAGCTTGCAGTGCGGGGGGAGCGCGTGGACGGGTGTGGTCCCGTGCCGGTAGAGCCTGTGCGCGTGGCCGGCCCCCATGTCAGACGGACCCGGTGGTGGTGCGGGCGTCGGATCCCTCGGACGTACGGCGGCTGCGCACCGCCCAGAAGACGCCGCTGCCGACGACGACGGTGGCACCCACGCCGATCACTCCGGCGAGGCCTCCGGAGAGGCGGGCGTCGGTGATGTTCCTGACGCCGTAGTCGGCGAGCGGGGAGTCCGCGGCGCCGTGCTCCTGGGCCTTCTCGTCGATGCCCTGGTCCGCGGCGACCTTCTCCAGGCCGTCGGGGTTCGCGGAGGCGTAGAAGGAGACGAAGCCCGCGAGGACGAGCGCTGCGGCCAGGCCGGCGGCCCAGACCGTGCGGGTGGAGCGGGCCGCGACGGGCGCGGGTGAGGGGGTGGCGGCCGGTGCGTCGACGAGTTCGCCGTCGATCCGGAGCTTGAGCGGGGCTCCGGTACCGCGGGCGCCGTGCACGAGGTCGGGGCGTACCGCGATCACGGCGCCGACGGTCAGGGCGGTGATCGCCGCCTCCCCGATCCCGATCAGGACGTGGACGCCGACCATCGCGGTGAGGACCTTGCCGAGGGGGACGTCGGTGGTCCCGCCGATCGCGTAGATCAGGGTGAAGGCGAGCGCGGCGGCCGGCACGGAGACGAGTGCGGCCACGAAGGCCGCGGCGGTCGTCGAGCGGCGGGTGCGGGGCAGCACCCGGGTCAGCCCGCGGAAGAGGAGGTAGGCGACGACGGTGGTGACGACTCCCATCACCGTGATGTTCACGCCGAGCGCGGTGAGCCCGCCGTCGGCGAAGAGGATGCCCTGCATCAGCAGGACCACCGCTATGCAGAGCACCCCGGTGTACGGCCCGACCAGGATCGCCGCCAGGGCCCCGCCCAGGAGGTGGCCGCTGGTGCCCGCCGCGACGGGGAAGTTCAGCATCTGCACGGCGAAGATGAAGGCGGCGACGAGCCCGGCCAGCGGAGCGGTCCGCTGGTCGAGTTCACGCCGGGCGCCGCGGAGTCCGACGGCGACCGCACCGGCGGCGACGACACCTGCGGCGGCGGAGACGGGTGCGTCGATGAAACCGTCGGGTACATGCATGGAGTGGCTCCGCTTTCGGACGTTGCTGCTGGCGGGGTCGGAAACGCTCCACTATAGAGCGCTCTTGCAAAGAGTTCGCAAGAGCGCAGTGACGACAACTGACGGCACCCCGAAATGCCTAAATGGGAAGATATGGGACATTAGGGGGAGAGATTTTCACACAGGAGGAGCCGGCCATGTCCCTCGTGATCCAAGAACACGCCCGAGCCCGGCTCATCACCGACGGCCCCGACCCCCGCCTGGTCCCCGTCGAACTGCGCTACGACCCCGAGGATCCGGAGACCGTCCAGGTCCGGCTCCCCGGGGGTGTCGACTGGGCCTTCGCCCTCGACCTCCTGGAACGCGGCCTGCGCTCCCCCGCCACCCGCGACGACATAGGGATATGGCCGTGCGGCCGGGCCCAGCTGGTCGTCGAACTGCACGCGAAGGACGGCGTCGCCGTCTTCCAGTTCGACAAGGCGCCCTTCATCCGTTTCCTGTCGCAGATCCGAGCGAGGACGCCGAAGCGCCCTGCGGCCGCCAGGACGACCAGGCCGGCTCCGGCCGGTGCGGCGGCCACGGAGGCGGAGGCCACCGCCACCCGCGCCTGACCCCGGACACATGAGAGCCCCCGTGCGGCGCGCACGGGGGCTCTCCCTCGCCCCGGCCCCCGTCCCCACAGGTAACCGGCGCTCCGGGGCGCGTTCCGCTCATCCGCTCGGACTCGGCCCCGGGGTCGTCGCGGTGCGCGCCGCGGCTCGCACCGCGACGCGCACCACCGGTCAGGCGCGGACCAGCTCCCGCTCCCCGCCGCCTTCGGCCGGGCCGTCGGAGAGGTCCTCGCGCAGGCCCTCGCCCTCCACGTCCACGTTGGGCAGGACGCGGTCCAGCCAGCGCGGCAGCCACCAGGCACGCCTGCCGAGCAGCGCGAGCACCGCGGGCACGACGGCCATGCGGACCACGAAGGCGTCGAAGAAGACGGCGATGGCGAGCGAGAAGCCGATCATCTTGATCATCTGCTCGGAGGAGCCGATGAAGCCGGCGAAGACGGCCATCATGATCACCGCGGCGGCCGTGACCACCCGGGCACCGTGTTTGAAGCCGGTGACGATCGCCTGGCCCGGCGTCTCCCCGTGGACGTACGCCTCCCGCATCCGCGTGACCAGGAAGACCTCGTAGTCCATGGCGAGGCCGAACACCACACCGACCATGAAGATCGGCATCATGCTCATGATCGGGCCCGTCTGCTCGACCCCGAAGAGCGATCCGAGCCAGCCCCACTGGAAGACCGCGACGACGGCGCCGAGCGCCGCGACCACCGAGAGCAGGAAGCCCAGGGCCGCCTTCAGCGGGACGAGGACCGAGCGGAAGACCACCATCAGCAGCAGGAACGCCAGGCCGACGACGAGCGCCAGGTAGGGCAGCAGGGCGTTGTTCATCTTCTCGGAGAAGTCGATGTTCATCGCCGTGGCACCGGTGACCAGCACCTCGGCGCCGGTGTCGTCCTTGATCTGCGGGCCCGCGTCACGGATCGCGTGGACGACGTCCTCGGTCTCCGTGGAGCTCGGCCGGTCCTGCGGGACGACCGTGATGGTCGCCGCGTCGCCGGCCTTGTTGAAGGCTGCCGGGGTGACGGCGGCGACGTGGCCGATGCCCTCGATCTCCTGCGACACCCGGTCGACGGCGCTCTTGCCGTCCGAGGCGCCCTTGGTGTCCACGACGACGAGCAGCGGACCGTTGAACCCGGGGCCGAAGCCGTCGGAGAGCATGTCGTACGCCTGGCGCTGCGTGGTCGACTTCGGCTGGGCGCCGTCGTCCGGCAGACCCATCTCCAGCGAGGCGGCCGGTACGGCGATGGCGCCGAGACCGAGCACACCGACCAGCAGCACCCACACCGGCCTGCGCAGCACGAACCGCGCCCAGCGGGTGCCCATGTTCGGCTTCGCCTCGGGCCTGTTCTCCGCCTCGGCGGCCTTGCGCGCCCTGCGCCCCATGATCCGCTTGCCCGCGAAGCCCAGCATCGCCGGGACGAGGGTGAGCGCGATGAGGACGGCGATCGCGACCGTGCCGGCGGCGGCGAAGCCCATCTTGGACAGCATCGGGATGTTGACGACGGCGAGGCCCACCAGGGCGATGACGACCGTGAGGCCGGCGAAGACGACGGCGGATCCCGCCGTGCCGACGGCCCGGCCGGCGGCCTCCTCGCGCTCCCGGCCCTCGGCCAGCTCGGCGCGGTAGCGGGAGACGATGAAGAGCGCGTAGTCGATGCCGACCGCGAGGCCGATCATCATCGCGAGCGTGGAGGTCGTGGAACCGAGGTCCAGCACGTTCGCCAGCGCGGTGATCGTGGACACGCCGATCCCGACCCCGATCAGGGCGGTCAGCAGCGGCAGCCCGGCGGCGATCAGGGACCCGAAGGTGATCACCAGCACCACGGCGGCGATGGCGACGCCGATGATCTCGGTGGCTCCGGTCTCCGGCATCACCTGGAGCGCATCACCGCCGATCTCCACCTGCATGCCGCTGCTCTGCGCGTCGTGACCGGCGTCCTCCAGCGCCTCCCTCGTCCCGTCGGTCAGCTCCATCGAGCTGACCTTGTAGGAGACGGAGATGTAGGCGGTGGAGCCGTCCTCGCTCACCGCCTCGGCGGCGAAGGGGTCGGCGACCGAGGCGATCTGGTCCGAACCGGACTTCAGATCGCCGACGATGCCCTTGATCTCGGCCTTGTTGGCCGCGGAGGTCACCTTCTCGTCCCCGGGTGCCTTGAACACGACCCGGGCGGTGGCGCCGTCGGCGCTGCCTCCGGGGAAGCGCTCGTCGAGCAGGTCGAAGGCCCTCTGGGCCTCCGTTCCGGGGATCGAGAAGGAGCTGGAGGTGGCGGTGGACGCGGAGGCCGCGCCGAATCCGGCGAGCGCCAGCAGCGCGACCCAGATCAGGGCGACGTAACGGCGGCGCCGGAACGCCAGCCGTCCGAGTTTGTACAGGAATGTAGCCACGGCGGGGTACTCCCGGTCGGGTCGTGGAGTGGAAAAGGGCGTGAGGAACCAGCCCGACGACGAGAGCGGCGTGTCAGGTGGAGCGTCGGGGAGTCAGTTCGTACGGAGGGTCGTGCGGTGAGGACGGAGAGCGGGGACGTCAGACGCCGAGGGCGGGGAACACCACGGCTTCCGCGTAGTCGATGAGGAACGCCTGGTCGACGGTCCGGTCCTCGACGAGCTCACGAGCGGCGAAGGCACCGATCATCATGTGCGGAAGGAAGGACAGCGCCGGATTGTCCGGACGCACTTCACCCCGGTCCACGGCCCGCTGGAGCATCAGTCCGAGACCGGTGAGTTCCGGCTCGATCAGCAGCTCGCGCAGCGCCTGGAAGAGGTCGGGATTGCTGTGGACGGCCTGACCGAGCCCCCGCATCAGCGCGGAGTTCTTCTCCATCTGGCAGTCGTCGGTCCGCTGGAGCACGGCATGGAAGTCACCGCGCAGCGAGCCGGTGTCGATCTCGGCGAGCTGCACCGGCTTGTTGTGCCGCAGCGCCTTGACGACGAGTTCGGGCTTGCTCCCCCACTGACGGTAGAGGGTGGCCTTGCTGGAACGGGTTCGGGCGGCAACGGCGTCCATGGTCAGGGCTTCGTAGCCGACCTCGCCGAGAAGATCGAGCACGGCTGAGTACAGCTCACTCTCGCGCTCGGGCGTGAGCCGGCTGCGTGCCATGGGTCGACCTCCTCTTGAATTGCGCCTGCTGGATGGTACGTCAGCCGAAGATCAACTGACGGAACGAAACTGTTTCGTACACTTAGAAGGTACTCCCCTCCCTCAGCGAAACGAAACTGTTTCGCTTGTGTCCTGCACCACAAGTTGCCGCGGGCCCTTCACGCGGAAAGCATTGGAGGGTGAGTGACGACGTCGCGTATCTCCGTTTCCCCCACCTCCACAAGGACTTGCTCTGCTTCGCGGCGGAGGACGACCTGTGGGTCGCCCCCCTCGCCCCGGCAGGACAGCGGCCCGGCCGGGCATGGCGGCTGACCGTCGACCGGACCAGGGTCGGTCATCCGCGCTTCTCGCCCGACGGCAGCCGTATCGCCTACACGACCTGGCGCACCCTCGACCCCGAGATCCACCTCGTCCCCGTCGACGGCGGCCCCGCTCGCAGACTCACCCACTGGGGGTCGACCGACGCCCGGGTGTGCGGCTGGAGCCCCGATCCGGGGGACTCGTCGCAGATCCTGGCCGTCTCCTCGCACAACCAGCCGTTCTCGTACTTCTCGTGGGCGTACAGCGTCCCGACCGACGGCAGCCCGGGCGGGAAGCTCCCCTGGGGGCCCGTCTCCGACATCGCGGTCGCCGACGTCGACGGTGAGCGGCGGACCCTGCTGCTCACCGGGAAGCCGCCGCACGAGCCCGCGGCCTGGAAGCGGTACCGGGGCGGCGCCATGGGCCGGCTGTGGCTGCACGGCGAACGGCTGCTGCCGGACATCGGCGGCCATCTGGACGCCCCCATGTTCGTCGGGCGCCGGATCGCCTTCCTCTCCGACCACGAGGGCGTCGGCAATCTGTACTCCTGCCTGATGGACGGCAGCGATCTGCGCCGGCACACGGACCACGACGCCTTCTACGCCCGGCACGCCTCCAGCGACGGCCACCGGGTCGTCTACCAGTGCGGCGGCGACCTGTGGCTGGTCGAGGACCTGGAGTCGCCGGACGCGGTGCCCCGGAAGCTGGAGGTGCGGCTCGGCGGTCCACGGACCGGCCGGCGCACGTACCAGGTGCCGGCGTCCAGCCATGTCGACTCGCTGTCCGTGGACGAGACGGGCCGCGCGAGCGCCGTCTCCGTGCGCGGCAGCCTGTACTGGCTCACCCACCGCGACGGCCCGGCCCGCACGATCGCCGACACCCCGGGCGTACGGGTCCGGCTGCCGGAGATGCTGGGCAGCAGCGGACGGGTCGCCTACGTCACGGACGCGGAGGGCGACGACGCGGTCGAGATCGCCTACCTCCCCCGGGCCAGCGGTGACCGCCCGCCCCGGCGGCTGGCCGCCGGACGGCTGGGCAGGGTCCACGAGATCGTCTCCGACCCGGAGGGCGAGCGGCTGGTCATCGCGTCGAACGACGGCCGGCTGCTCCTGCTGGACACCACGGAGGACACCGTCGAGCCGGCCCTGGGCCTCCTGGGCCCGGACGGGGACCCCGCGGAGGCGTCCGTAGCGTCCGAGGTGCCGGACGAGGGTGTGGCCCCACCGCGGACCGTCGCCCCGCTGGACGTCCTCACCGGGCCGGCCGGCCCCGGCGACGGCCCACCGGACGACGGGAACCCGGCGGCAGGGGCCCCGGCCCCGGACGACGGGCTCACCGAGCTCATCCGCTCCGTGAACGGCCCCGTCCGCGATCTGGCGTTCTCCCCGGACGGCCACTGGCTGACCTGGTCGCACCCCGGCGTCGGCCGCTCGCTGCGGCAGATCAAACTCGCCCGGATCACCGGACCCGGCGCCCCGGTGATAGTGGATGTCACCAACGGCCGCTTCGAGGACGAGAACCCCGTCTTCACTGGCGACGGCCGCTATCTCGCGTTCCTGTCCTGGCGCGGCTTCGACCCGGTGTACGACGTCCACACCGGCGACCTCTCCTTCCCGCTGGGCTGCCGCCCGTACCTGGTCCCCCTCTCCTCGGCCACCCCCTCCCCCTTCGCGCTGCTCCCGGACGGGCGGCCCGCGGCGGGTGGCCTGGACCCGGTGGACGTCCCCGAGGGCCCGGTCGAGGGCACGACGGTCATCGTGGAGTTCGAGGGGCTGGAGAACAGGGTGACCCCGTTCCCGGTGTCGGCGTCGAAGTACTCGGCGCTCCGGCCCGTCAGCGGCGGCGGTCTCGTCTGGCTGCGCTGGCCGATCTCCGGCGCTCTGGGCGAGACGTTCGCGAACCCGGCGGACATGTCGGGCCGCCCCACACTGGAACACTTCAACATCGCCAAGGCCCGCAGGACCGAACTGGTCGCCCACCTCGACTGGTTCGCGGTCAGCGGGGACGCGACCCGGCTGGTCGTCATGGACGACGGCGAACTGCGCGCCGTGCCGTCCAACGAGAGCGGCGACAACGACACGACGGTCTTCCTCGACCTGCGCCGCATCCTCCACGACGTCGACCCTGCGGCCGAGTGGCGCCAGGCGTACGGGGAGGCGGGGCGGATCATCCGCTCCTACTTCTGGGAACCCGACATGTGCGGCATCGACTGGGACGGCGTACTGGACCAGTACCGGCCCCTGGTCGAACGGGTCGCCTCACCCGACGAGTTCGCCGACCTGCTGCGTGAGGTGCTCGGCGAGCTGGGCACCTCCCACGCCTACGTCTCACCCGCCCGCCGCAACGAGGGGCCTCCGCACTACCAGCGGGCGATCGGGCTGCTGGGCGCCAACCTCGTGTGCAGGGACGGCGAGTGGATGGTCCAGCGCATCCTGCCCGGCGACTCCTCGGACTCCAAGGCACGTTCACCGCTCGCCGGTGCGGGCATCCGGGAGGGCGCCGTACTCACCCACGTCGACGGCAGGCCGGTGGACCCGGTCGCGGGACCGTACCCGCTGCTGACGGCGGCGGGCGGCACGACGGTGGAGCTGACGTTCCGCCCGGCCGGGGGCGAGTGCGGCGGCAGGTCACGCCGTATCGCGATCGTCCCCCTGGTCGACGAGCGTCCGCTGCGCTACCAGGACTGGGTCGCCAAACGGCGTGACGTCGTACGCGAGTTGAGCCACGGCAGGTGCGGCTACCTGCACATCCCCGACATGGGCGGCTCCGGCTGGGCGCAGTTCAACCGCGATCTGCGGCTGGAGGTGGCGCGCCCGGCGCTGATCGTGGACGTACGGGGCAACGCGGGCGGCCACATCAGCGAGCTGGTCGTCGAGAAGCTCACCCGCACCATCCTCGGCTGGGACCTGACGCGCAACGCCCAGGCGGTCTCGTACGCGTCCAACGCCCCCCGGGGGCCGGTCGTCGCCCTCGCGGACGAGGCCACGTCCTCCGACGGGGACATGATCACCGCCGCGTTCCGGCTGCTGAAGCTGGGGCCCGTGGTGGGCCAGCGGACCTGGGGCGGGGTCGTCGGGATGACCGGCCGGCACCGCCTCGGCGACGGCACGGTGATCACGGTGCCGATGAACGCGGCCTGGTTCGACACCTACGGCTGGGCCGTCGAGAACCACGGCGTCGAGCCCGATCTGGAGGCGCTGCGCACCCCGCTCGACTGGGCCGAGGGCCGCCACGCGGTCCTGGACGACGCCGTCAGGGTGGCCCTGGACCTCCTGGCCGCCCACCCGGCGGCCACGCCGCCCAGCTACGACACGGCACCGAACCTGCGCCGCCCCCCACTCCCCCCGAGGTGACCCGGCGGGGCCCGCCGCCCCCCACTCCCCCCGAGGTGACCCGGCCGGCTCCCGCACGGGAAGGGACGCCGGGCACCCGCACGCGAAGGGGCGTACCCGGCAACCGGGTACGCCCCAACCGACCACAGACGCTCAGAGGCGTCGACCGTCAGCGCTCGGAACGCTCACGCGCACGGTCCGCGGCGTCCTGCGCGCGGTCCCGCGGCTCGGGCCGACGGCCCTGAGCCTGGCCCTGGGCCTGGCCACCGGCGCGACGCGGCGCATCGGCGGAGCGCTCGCGCGCCTCACCCTGCTTGCCGCCCGCCTTCTGCTGCTTGGCCTGGTCGGCGAGCTCCTGCGCCTTGTCCTTGAACTGGTCTGCGATTCCCATGCTGTTCACTCCTATGTGGGTGCGTGGGGTCGGCCCCGGTGGGACCTCGCTCAGACTTACACACCCGGACATTCACCGCATTTCGATCATCTGCCCTGTACGCGCTCCGTCTGGTCGGCCCGGCCTCCGGCCCCCACGAGCCCCTTGCCGACGCCGTCGAGCCGGGGCCCGAACCGCTTCATCTCGCGCTGGCCCACGGCCCCTATGACCGTCGGCAGATAACCCCGGATCGACTGCATCCCGCGCAGCCACCACTGGGCGTAGACGTGCGCGGAGCGCCGTTCGATCCCCGCCACGATCCGGTCGACCGCCGGACCCAGGGGGTAGGTGCGGTTCGTCGGCCAGGGCAGCCGCTGCCTCAACTCCCGCATGACGTCGTCCTCGTCGGCGCCGCGCACCATGTCGGTGTCGGTCCAGGACAGATAGCCGACCCCGACCTTCACACCCCGGTGGCCGACCTCGCCGCGCAGGCAGTGGGCGAACGCCTCCACGCCGGACTTGGACGCGCAGTAGGCGCTCATCATCGGCGCCGGGGTGATCGCGGCCAGCGACGCTATCTGCAGGAAGTAGCCGCGGCTCTCCATCAGTACCGGCAGGAACGCGCGCGCGGTCACCGCGCCGCCTATCAGGTTCACCTCGATCACCCGCCGCCAGGCCTCCGGATCCGAGTCCACGAGCGGACCCCCGGTGGCGACACCGGCGTTGGCGACGACGACGTCGACCTTCCCGAAGCGCGCCTTGACCTCTTCGGCGACCCGGCTCATCGCCACGTGGTCGGTGACGTCCGCGTGCCAGTGGTCGCTCTCGGAGTGCAGCCGCTCCGAGACCTTCTTCAGCTCGTCCGGCTCCAGGCCGACCAGCGCCAGCGTGGCGCCGCGCGCCGAGAGTTTGCGGGCCAGCAGTTCACCCACCCCCCGCGCCGCGCCCGTGACGACGACGACCTGTCCTTCGAGACTCCGCCTGCCGCTCATGCGACCTCCTCCTCGCTCACGGCTTCCGCCGCGCTGCCCGCACCTTCAAGAGTGACGTACGAGGCCACCAGCTCGCGGAGCTTCGCGGTGACCACCTCGGGCGCCTCCACCGGTGTCATGTGCCCCATGCCCGCCAGTTCGGTGAGCCCGAGACTGTGCGGCAGCGCCGCCTCGACGGCCCGCGCGTGCACGGGCGGCGTCAGCCGGTCCTCCGTACCCGCGATCACCGCGGTCGGCAGACGCAGCTCACGCACCCGCGCCTCCAGGTCCAGCTCCGCGAGCACGTGCCCCCAGGCGACACGCGCCCCGCGGGGACACGCATGCACGATCCTGGCACACGTATCCACCCGTTCCGGGGCAGAACCGCGCCCCATCGTGGCGTACTTGAGAATCACCTTCGACACCGCGTTGACCGGCCCGAGGGGCGCACGCGCGCCGAGCACGGCGGCCGTCAGCCGGGTACGGAGCGCGCCGGCCCGCAGCGGCAGCACCAGCGACTCGGCCGTCAGCCGCGAGCTGCCGGTGCTGCACAGCAGCACCGCCGCCCCGTGCTCCCGCACGGCGGCCCGTCCGGCGGCCGCCATCAGCGTCATCCCGCCCATGGAGTGCCCGCCGAGCACCGCTTTCCGCCCCGGTTCGAGCGTGGCCTTCAGGACCGCTTCGAGGTCGTCGGCCAGCGCACGCGTGCTGTATCCGCCGGGGCCGGCCTCCGGGCTGCGCCCGTGGCCCCGCTGGTCGTAGACGACGACCCGGTGGTCCACCGCCAGGTCACGCACCTGCGCGTCCCAGAAGCGGGTGTTGCAGGTCCAGCCGTGCGCCAGGACCACGGCGGGCGCGTCCTCGGGTCCGTGCAGTTCGACGTGGACGCGCGCGCCGTCGGCCGAGACGACGCTCAGCTCGCGTACGGGCACGGGTACGGACGCGCTGTCCGCCGTCTGCGTCAGCCGGCTCATCGTGCGGCCTCCTCGGTCACGGCCTGTGCCGCGGTTCGGGCGGTGGCGGGGGCACGGACGACCTCGTACTCACCGAGGTCGACCGATCGGGTGGCCCGGCGGAACTCGGCCGTCGTGCCCGGCCAGACGGTGGTGTTGCGGCCGTTGGCGTCGAGGTACCAGCTGGTGCAGCCCCCGGTGTTCCAGACGGTCCGCTTCATCCGTTCCTGGACCCGCCGGTTCCAGGCGCCGACGGCGGAGGGCCTCGCGTCGAGTGCGGCACGGCCGCCCAGCACGTCCAGCTGGCGCATGTAGTCGGCCATGTAGTTCAGCTGGGACTCGATCATGAGGATCATGGAGGAGTTCCCGAGCCCCGTGTTGGGGCCGATGATCGTCATCCAGTTGGGGAATCCCGCGGCGGTCGCCCCCCGCAGCGCCTGCATCTCGTCCTTCCAGGACTCGGCGAGGGTGATGCCGTCGGCACCGACGACCCGACTGGCGATCGGCATGTCCGTCACGTGGAAGCCGGTGCCGAGGATGATCACGTCGGCCTCGGTCTCCGACCCGTCCGAACCGACCAGGGTCGACCCCCGCACCTCGGACAGTCCGGAGGCGACCACGTCGACATTCGGCTGCGCGAGCGCCGGGTAGTAGGCGTTGGAGAGCAGGATGCGCTTGCAGCCGATGCGGTACGAGGGAGTCAGCTTGGCCCGCAGCGCGGGGTCCTTGATGGCCCGCGCCATGTTGGACTTGGCTATCGACTCGACCAGCCCGAGCTGGTTGGGGTGCTTGGTGAAGGCCCCCACCTGCAACTCCCGGATGCCCCAGAGGAGTCCGCGCCGCGCGGTGGCGGTGAACGGCAGCGCCCTGTGCAGCCACTTCTCGGCGCCGCTGATGGCCCGGTCCATACGCGGCATCACCCAGGGCGGGGTCCGCTGGAAGAGGGTGAGCCGGCCGGCCTTCGGCTGGATCTCCGGGACGATCTGGATCGCGGAGGCACCGGTGCCGACCACGGCGACGCGCTTGCCGCTCAGGTCGTAGTCGTGGTCCCACTGCGCGGAGTGGAAGACCTTGCCGGGGAAGTCGGCCAGCCCCGGGATGTCCGGCAGCTTCGGGTCGGAGAGCGGCCCGGTGGCGGACACGACCGCGTCGGCGGTGATCGTGGCACCGTTGGCGGTCTCGATCACCCAGTGCAGTTCGTCGTTGTCCCAGCGCATGACGGTGACTTCGTGGTCGAGCCTGATGTGCGGGCGCAGCCCGAAGGTGTCGGCCACGTGCTCCAGGTAGGCGCGGATGTGCTGCTGCCCGGAGAAGGTGCGCGGCCAGTCGGGGTTGGGCGCGAACGAGAACGAGTACAGGTGGGACGGCACGTCGCAGGCGCAGCCGGGGTAGCTGTTGTCGCGCCAGGTGCCGCCGACGGAACCGGCGCGTTCGAGGACCAGGAAGTCGGTGATGCCTTCGCGACGGAGACGGACCGCGGCTCCGAGTCCCCCGAATCCGGATCCGATCACCGCCACTCGTACGTGCTCGTGCTGGGCCATGCTGCCGCCTCCCCGCGGTACGTGCCACGACTCTGCCAGCAATCACTGGCATGGTTGGGAGGGTAGAGCAGCTCCGTACCGATGGGTAGGGGGCGGGACGAGGAAAGTTACCGGCGGTACAACATAGGGTGCGGGGGTGGCTGAAGGACGCGAGCACCGTGAGTACCGCATGGAGGAGCTGGCCGAGGAGGCCGGCATCACCGTGCGCACCCTGCGCTTCTACCGGGAGCGCGGCCTGATCCAGCCACCCCGCCGCGAGGGCCGCATCGCCTGGTACGACGACCACCACCTGGCCCGGCTGCGCACCATCACGGGCCTGCTGGAACGGGGCCACACCCTCAACGGCATCGCCGACCTCGCCGCCACCTTCGACAGCGGCCGCGACGTCGCCGAGGTGCTGGGCCTGGGCGAACCCTCCGAGGAGACCCCGGTCCGGCTCACACCCGAGCAGCTCGCCGACTACTTCAAGGACCAGGCCACGGCGGAGAACCTCTCCGCGTCCATGGAGCTCGGCTACCTCGGGATCGACGGCGACGAGATCGTCCACATCAGCCGGCGCCTCCTGGACGCCTCGTCGGAACTGGTGCGGGCCGGCGTCCCGCTCGACGCGGTGCTCTCCTCGGGCCGCCAGGTCCGTGAGCACGCCGACGCCCTGGCCGACCTCTTCGTACGCGTCCTGCGCACACACACCGCGGACAGCGATCCCGGGCAACTGCGCACGCTGGCGCACGCGGTGGTGGACGCCGAGCTGTCGATGGCGCTGGACCGCAGACTGCGCGAGGACGGCGATCCGGACGAGCCCGGGCGTCCACGGCCCTGAGGGCCCTCCCGGCGGCCCTCAGCGCTCGTAGGTGACCGTCACCGGCGCGTGGTCGCTCCAGCGCTCGCCGTGCGTGGCGGCCCGCTCCACCCACGCCTTCGCCGCGCGCCCGGCGAGCCCCGGCGTCGCCACCTGGTAGTCGATCCGCCAGCCCGCGTCGTTGTCGAAGGCCCGGCCCCGGTAGGACCACCAGGAGTAGGGACCCTCCTGCTCCGGATGCAGTGCCCGGACCACGTCCACGTACGCCGCCTCGTCGAACACCCGGGTCAGCCACTCCCGCTCCTCGGGGAGGAAGCCGGAGTTCTTCCTGTTGGACTTCCAGTTCTTGAGGTCGGCCTCACGGTGGGCGATGTTCCAGTCGCCGCAGACCACCACCTCGCGGCCGCCGGCGGCCGCCCGCGCCTTCAGCCCCTGGAGATAGGGGAGGAAGGCCGCCATGAAGCGCTCCTTCTCCTCCTGCCTCTCCGTGCCCACCTCTCCGGACGGCAGGTAGAGGCTGGCGACCGTCACTCCCGGGAGGTCCACCTCGATGTAGCGGCCGGAGGTGTCGAACTCCTCGCTCCCCGGCACCTCGAACCCGCCGAACCCGATCTGGACACGTTCCGGCGCACGCCGCGTGAGGATGCCCACACCCGCACGCCCCTTCGCCGCGGCGGGCGCGTACACGGCGTGCCAGCCCTCGGGCTCACGCACCTCGTCCGGGAGCTGCTGCGCTTCCGCGCGGACCTCCTGGAGGCAGATCACCTCGGCCTCGGTCCGCCCCAGCCACTCGACGAAGCCCTTCTTCACGGCGGCGCGGATCCCGTTCACGTTCACGGTGGTAACAGTCAGCATCCAGGTACAGTACCTACGCGGGACGTGCGCATACATGTACCATAATTCGCATGAATATCCAGCCGCGGCCGTTCGACCACCCCGACGCCGTGAAACTCAACGACTTGGTGCAGCTCGAGTACGCCGAGCGTTACGGCGACGAGGGCGACGTCACACCGCTCGACGCCACCATGTTCGATCCTCCGCACGGGCTGTACCTGCTCGCCTACGACGAGCAGGACCGCCCGCTGGCCACCGGCGGCTGGCGCAGCCAGGAGCGGAACGCGGAGGGCTACTCCGACGGCGACGCCGAGATCAAGCGCATGTTCGTGATCGCCGAGGGCCGCGGCCGGGGCCTCGCGCGCCGTATCCTCGCCGCCCTGGAGGCCGACGCGCGCGCCGCCGGCCGCACGCGCATGGTCCTGGAGACCGGGGACCGGCAGCCCGAGGCGATCGCGCTGTACACGTCGAGCGGCTACACGGTCTGCGAGAAGTTCGGCCACTACCGCGCGTACGACAGCAGCATCTGCATGGCCAAGCCGCTGGCCGGGCCCTCCTGACGGACCGCCACGGCCGCCTAACGCACCCGCGCCACCCCGACGTGGAACCCGCTCCGCTCGTACACCGGGGCCGGCTCCTCCCGGTACCACTCGGGCGCGGTGACCAGCCCCGGCCCGACGAGCTCCAGCCCCTCGAAGAACGGCTCGACCTCCGCACGCGTACGCATCCGCAACGCGATCGCGCCCTTCCTGTACGCGGACTCGGTCTCCGTCCGGAGCTCCGGATGCTGGTCGGCGGTCCCGTGCGAGAGAACCAGGTAGCTCCCCGCGGGCAGCGCCCCGACCAGGGTGCGGGTGATGCCGTACGGATCCTGCTCGTCGGGCAGGAAGTGCATCAGCGCGATGAGGGACAGCGCGACGGGCCTGGTGAAGTCCAGCAGTTCCGCGGCCCGTTCGAGGATCGCCTCCGGCTGCCGCACATCGGCGTGGATGTAGTCGGTCGCGCCCTCGGGGCTGCTCACCAGGAGCGCCTCGGCGTGACGCAGCACGATCGGGTCGTTGTCCGCGTAGACGACCCTGGCGTGCGGGGTGACGGCCTGGACGACCTGGTGGAGGTTGGGCGCGGTGGGGATGCCGGTGCCGATGTCCAGGAACTGGTCGACACCCTGCCCGGCGAGCCAGGCGGACGCCCGGTGCATGAACGCCCGGTTCCGGGCCGCGTTCGCCCGCGCCTCGGCCGGCAGCCTCTCCGCGACCTCCTGGTCGACCGGATAATTATCCTTGCCTCCGAGCAGCCAGTCGTAGACCCGTGCCGGGTGCGGCTTGCTGGTGTCGATCCGGGAGCTGGGTGTACCGGCTGTCACAGGGCGCCCTCCATGCGGAACCACGAACACACGACCCGCGCCCGACCTGCGCGACCCTCAACAGCGGTCACCAGGAGGGCGGGTGAGCGAGGACGGCCCAGGTTACCGCCTGACCGTCCGGGCGGAAGACGGCCTTCCACCGGCCCGCCGGGCAGGGCCGGTGAGCTGTGCGTACCGGTCAGAGCGCGGCGAGCCGGTCCACCAGCAGGCCCATCCTGGCCTCGGTGTGCTCCGGCGGGAGCCGTCGCGCCCGGGTCAGGGTGACCAGCCCGTGCAGGGCCGCCCAGAACGTCTCGGTGAACAGCCCCGGGTGGACGCCCTCACCGGCGACTTCACCGAGGGTCTCCAGCAGGGCGGCGAAGGCGTCCTTCAGGGGCTCCGGGGTGTCCTCCCGCGCATACGCGAGACCGCCGTCGAGCTGGAAGATGGCGTCGTAGACAGCCGGATTGCGTGCGGCGAAGTCGAGGTAGGCGCGGGCGAGGGCGGTGGCCCGGGCGCGAGGCCCGTCCGCGGCGGAGGTCGCGGCCCGCACCGCCGCGGCCATCTCGGTGGCACCCTCCAGGGCGACGGCGCCGATGATCTCGCGCTTGCCCCGGAAATGGCTGTAGAGGACGGGCTGGCTGTACTCGATGCGCTCCGCGAGCCGACGGGTGGTGACCGCGTCCCAGCCCTGCTGCTCGGCGAGTTCGCGAGCCGTGGCCACGATGAGGCGCTCGCGGCCCGCCCGCTCACGCTCCTTGCGTTCCTGGACTGACATACCCGGATCCTAGCACCGCTAGACAATCGAGCGGCAGCAGTACTAGCGTTGCCTCATCAGCTAGCAACGCTAGATTCCAGGGGGATCGCCATGCTCGACGCACTTGAGGTCGTCACCACCGTGGTCGTGGGCGTGATGGTGGGGGTGGAGTTCGCCGTCGCCTTCGTCATGAACCGGATCTTCGACGCACTGCCCGGCGACGCCGGCCAGCTCGGCCGCGCTCACGGGGGCCGCATGCTCGGGGCCGTGATGCCGGTCTGGTACATCGGCTCGCTCGTCCTCGTCGCGGTCTGGGCCGTCGCCGGATGGCAGGACGAGGGCAACGGCCTCACCGTCACCGCCGGCGCGCTGCTGATCGTCAGCGTGCTCATGTCGGTCCTGCTGCTCGTCCCGATCAACAACCGGGGCAAGACGTGGACTCCGGAGAACCGGCCCGCCGACTGGAAGGAGCAGATGAACCGCTGGGATCGCCTCCACTACGTCCGCGTCGCCGTCATCGTCGCCGCTTTCACCCTGCTGGTCGCCGCCCTCGTCTGAGCCCGCGGGCAGGCAGCCCGCGGGCAGGCAGCCCGCGGACAGGCAGCCCGCGGACAGGCAGCCCGCGGACAGGCGCCCGTCGGCCACCGGCCGACACGTGCCCCGGGTACGGCCGGGGCACGTGTCGCGCGGGTCATGGGCCCGCGGGCCGTACGACTCCGCGGGTCACGACTGTGCGGGCAGGAGCGCGGCGATCTCGCCCAGGACCCGGGCCGCCGGGGCCGGCTCGACCAACCACTTCAGGTGGCTGCTGGTGAGCGTACGGACGTCGTAGGGGTTCTCCGGCGTCAGCGCGTCGCCCTCGCGGATCATCCGGTCCTGCACGGCGACCGGCACGCTGGTGTCCTCGGTCAGCCGGACGTACGACTTGGGGATCCGCCCCCAGGTGTCGGCCTGCGCCCGGTCGTCGGGTGTTCCGGTGTCGAGGTTCTCGTCGGGCTGGAAGGTGTTGAGGAAGACCATGAACTCCTCGTCCGTACCGTCGGCGAGGAAAGCCGCCTTGAAGGCCGCGAGGGCACCGGGGTCCGCGGTGCGGAAGTTCGAGCGCAGCAGCCCGAGTTCGGCAGGGTTCCCGACCATCGCCGAGGCCAGCGCTCCGGCGTCGACCGTGGCCATCTCGGGCTCGGCGTAGTAGCCGCCGACGCTCAGGTCGACGGGGCACCAGGCGGAGACGTAGACGATGCGGTCGATCAGGTCGGGCCGCTGATTGGCCGCGACGGTGGCCGTCAGACCGCCGCGGCTGTGCGAGACGAGGATGACGGGCCCGTTCCGCTTGGCCCGCTCCAGTATCCCGATCAGGTGCGCGACGTTGTCGGCGAGCGTGACGCCCTTGATGGCCCCGGGGGCGGTGGCAAGCGCTTCGAGGTCCTGCGGCGCCTGGTAGGCACCCGGGTACGTGGCCGCGAAACCGTGCCCCGGAAGGTCGACGGCGGCGGAGCGGTGCCCGAGGAGGCCGAGTTCGGCTTGGAGCGGCGCGAAGGAGAAGGAGTTCGCGAAAGCTCCGTGAACCAGTACGAACGTGGGTTGCATCTGTCTGCTCACTTTCTGGCCTCCGCCACATCGGCGGCACGCGCGTCGCCGATGCCGGCGACGCGAGCAGCTGCACGGCCGAGGCCGGGGAACGAGTCGCCGTCCCCCGGTACGACGCCCCCGCCGCCGAGACGCTGTCGTGCGGGACGAGGGCCGGGGCGCCGGCGCGTTGCCACGAGGGCGGCTCCGGGCAGGATGCCCGTCATCCGATGCCGCACAGTACTCAGGGAGAGATCGTCCGCACTACTCGGATCGAGTCTTTCCGCTTGTGCGCTCCGCCGCCGGTACCGGCGCGCCCGTCACGTCCGGGGGTCATGCGTCTCGAAGGAGAGATGCGCGGACAGCGCGTGGAGGAAATCGGCGGCGTCGAAGATACGGCCCGCGGAGGCGACACCGACCGCCCTTATGCGCCCCGCGAGGATGCGGGAGACCGCTTCCACCGCCAGCGGCGCCGTGACGGCGTAGATGTCCTGACCCCGTGCCACCGCACGTCGTTCCTCCTCACCCGAGCGCACGACGACGTCGACGAGGAAGGTCTGCGCGGAGCGGCCGCTCCCGTCGACAGCGGCCGGCGCCGGGGTGTCCGGGGCCGCCAGATCGCCGGCCGCCTCGGTCGTCATGTAGGTGGTCACCTCGGGGATGGCCAAGTGGCTGGGCACGGTGACGACGTCGGCCATCGTGAACTCGCCGAGGACGGTCCTGACTCCCGTCGGCTCGGGGAAGACCCACTCCAGGGTGGGCAGCGCGTCGTCGTGGTACTCCAGTCGCCCCTTCGCGTAACGGACCCGCCGGCCGTCGCGCCGCTCCCCCGAGACCTTGCCGGCGGCCCGTGTCCCCTCCGTGGGATGCCAACTGCTCAGCCCGTACGCGATGTGCGCCTCGTCCGCCGTGGCCCAGTCACCCATCGCAGCGGTGGCCAGCAGGTCACCCAGACCACCGAAGAAGGCCATGGCGGGGACGACCACCGCTCCCGCGGCGCGGGCCCGGTCCGCGAAGTGGGCGAAGGTATCGGCGTTGGCCTCGATCTCGGCCGCGACGTCCACGTACGCGATCCCCGCACGCAGCGCGGCCTCGATCAGCGGGGCGGCCGTCGTGGCGAAGGGACCGGCGCTGTTGACGACAGCCGCCGCACCGGCCAAGGCCCGGTCGAGAGACGCCGGATCGTCCACCGACGCCACTGCGACGTCGAGCCCGGGACGTTCCTCCGCGAGCGCCCTCAGCTTCTCCTCGTCGCGCCCGGCGAGCACGGGAACGAACCCGCGCTCCAGCAGCTCGGCCACCACGAATCGTCCGGTGTGCCCGTAAGCCCCGTAGACCGCGACCGTGTTGTTCGTCGTCATGCTCTCTCCCCCGTGCCTCGCCGACCGATGACGACCATCGTGGCGCGGAGGCGCACTCCGGCATGAGTGTCCGGAACGACAGGCCCCGTACAGTTCCGGACACCGCCACGGCCCTGACAGCACGGCCGGCCATCCCGTGGCGGGGAAACGACGAGATCCCGCCCGATCTTTCGATCGGGCGGGATCTCGTGTGTGCGGTGGACCTGTGGGGATTTGAACCCCAGACCCCCTCGATGCGAACGAGGTGCGCTACCAGACTGCGCCACAGGCCCTTGCAACGAGTGAAACTCTAGCACCCCGATGGGGGTGCTCGGAAATCCGTATCCCGGCAGGTCACCGAGCCGGGGTCTCGCACTTCCCCGAAGGGAAGCGCCGAAGTCGCTCCGTGATCGCCGGGACCGCCGACCCGCGCCGGGGCTCCGGGCACCGATGCCGCCACCGGGGACCCGGCGGCGGCATCAGGAAGGGAATGAGGACAGTTTCGGCGGGGGCGCGTCACTCGTTGGCCGCGCGCGGCCTGTCCTCGTCGTCGTACTGGTCGAAGAGGGGCGTGCGGCCACGGTCGCGGGTGCGCCTGGGCGGGGTGACGCGGCGGCGCGGAGCGGGCTCCTCGTCGGGTGCGGCGACCTCGTGGCTGCCCGTCCGGGTGGGGTCCGCCTGACTGGACCGGGCCGCGCTCCACGTCTCCGGATCGCCGACCTCGACCCCGCCCCTGGTACGCGGGGCGACGGGAGCGGTGACGTAGGTCGGCAGCGGCACCGGGACGGGCTCCCAGCTGTCGCCCTGGGCGGGTCCGCGCTCGCGCTGCTGGTCCACCCACTCCGCATGGTCGGTCTGCTCGACCAGCGCACGCCGGCCGGCCTCCTGGGGGGAGACCGTCGGAGCCGGTGCGGACGCCCCTCCAGGCTCCTCGTCGGGCTCGGCCGGAGCCGAGGACGCGGGCTGGTGCCTGCGGGTGTGGTTCTCGCGCAGCCGCTGCGCGGCCACCTCGGCACGCCGTCGGTCCATCGTGAAGACGAACCGGCGACGCTCCTGACCACGCAGATGAACGATGTACGTGCTCAGGAGCACCGCGGGAACGGCCGGCGCCCACAGGAAGCGGAGTCCGCCCACCGCCGCGACGATCGCGCCGAGCGTGAAGGCCATGAAGAGCACCGTGGTCGTACGCCGCCGGCGCGCCAGGACCTGCGACCGGCGACGCCGCTCGCGCTCCGACTCCGCGCCGGAGGGGCGTCGGCGCCGTGCCTGGGCCGGCGGGCGGTCCTGCTCGGCCCGGTCGGGTGCCGGGTCGTGCAACCGTACTTCCGTATGTGCCGGAGGCGCGGAAAAGGCCCGGACGTCGACGGACTCCATACGGTCCGTGACGGCATCCGGGTCCACGTCGCCAGGCGCCTCCTCGGCATCCCGCTCCCGCAGCTCCTTGGCATAACGGCGCTCCATGGCCGCCCGTCCGGACAGCAGCCGGATGGCGGTGCTGAAGCGTTCCGTCGGACGCGCTTCATTGAGCTCGTCCTGCCTGCGGAGCCACATCGGCACCAAGTAGGCGGCCCATGCACCGACGATGACTGCGTAGATGAGGCCGCTGCTGCTCACGCTCACACCGTAGAGGGGTTTGCACGGCAGCATCCGCCAATTGGCCCGGTGTGTCGCACGATCAGGCTCATATGACGGACTTTTTTTGCGATTGTTCGGGTCAACAGTCGACGAAAGTGATGCCGATTACCCTCGCGGATCGATCAAATTCGAACACTTATTTTATTTCGCCGGGCGTGTGCGGCGTTCCGGATGTACCCGGCCGCACCCTGCGCCAACGTCTCAGCAGCCCGTCCGGCACTTCCTCGGCGGTGAGGGCGAAGATCAGGTGGTCCCGCCATGCGCCGTCGATGTGCAGATAGCGTGGACGCAGCCCTTCCGCACGGAATCCGAGTTTCTCCACGACCCGTCGGCTGGGGCCGTTCTCGGGCCGAATGCACACCTCGATCCGGTGCAGTCCGACCGTGCGGAAGCAGTGGTCGACGGCGAGCGCGACCGCGGTCGGCATGACGCCGCGCCCCGCCACGCTCCGGTCGACCCAGTAGCCGACATGGCCCGAGCACATCGAGCCCCAGGTGATGCCGGCCACCGTCAACTGCCCGACCAGACGGCCCTCGTACTCGATGGCGAACGGCAGCATCCGGCCGGCGTTCGCCTCGGTGCGCAGGTGGCGGATCATCTGCCGGTAGGTGGGGCGCTGAGCCACCGGGCCGCCGGGGGCCGGTGGCGGGACGGTCGCCTCCCAGGGGCGCAGCCATTCCCGGTTACGCCGGTTGACCTCGCGCCAGACGCTCTGGTCACGCAGCTTTATGGGGCGGAGGGTGACGGTGCCGTCGGTCAGGATCACCGGCCAGGTCCGGACGTTCAGCTCGGGCTCCCCGGTCGGGGGTGGTCGCCGCCGCGCACCTGGTCGACGGCGTGCACCAGAAGCCTGCTCAGGACCGCGAGCCCGTCGCGCACCCCGCCGGTCGAGCCGGGCAGGTTCACGACGAGGGTGCCGTCCGCGATGCCCGCGAGGCCGCGCGAGAGCGCGGCGGTGGGGACCTTGTCACGGCCCTCGGCACGGATCGCCTCGGCGATGCCCGGGATCTCACGGTCCAGCACACGCCGGGTGGCCTCGGGCGTGGCGTCGGTGGGCGAGATCCCGGTCCCGCCGGTGGTGACGATCACGTCGTAGCCCGCGGCGACGCCGGCCCGCAGGGCGGCCTCCACCGGATCGCCGTCGGGAACGACCTGCGGGCCGTCGACGGCGAACCCGAGGCCGGTGAGGGCCTCGGAGATGAGCGGGCCGCCCTTGTCGGCGTAGACACCGGCGGAGGCGCGGTTCGAGGCGGTCACGACGAGGGCGCGGTATCCGCCGGTGGCAGGTGCGCTGCCGGGCGCGGTCATGCGTCAGCCCCCTCCGGCGCGGGGCGCCGGTAGTCGCCGGACTTCCCGCCCGACTTCGCCTCGACCCGCACGTCCGTGATCACCGCGCTCTTGTCGACCGCCTTGACCATGTCGATCACCGTGAGCGCGGCGACCGACACGGCGGTCAGGGCTTCCATCTCGACCCCCGTACGGTCCGTGGTCTTCACGACGGCCAGGATCTCCACCGCGTCGTCGGCGACGCTCAGGTCGACCTTGACACCGGACACGGCCAGCGGGTGGCAGAGCGGGATCAGGTCCGGGGTGCGTTTGGCCCCCATGATCCCGGCGATGCGCGCGGTGGCGAGCGCGTCCCCCTTCGGGACGCCCTCGCCCCTGAGGAGTTCGACGACACGCGGCGACACGAGGACCCGGCCGCTCGCCCGGGCGACACGGGTGGTGACGTCCTTCTCCGACACGTCGACCATGCGGGCGGCGCCCGCCTCGTCGATGTGCGTCAGCCTGTTCTGCGTACTCAACTCACTCCGCCTAGCGGTAGGGCGCCGGTTGCCCGTCCGTCCCGCGCCGAGGGGCGGAGCGGCGGGCCCGGGGAGCTTCCCCCGGTAAGGCACAGCGCCAGACACCGTACCGCCACCGCCGGGAAGTCAGCGGAGGAGGATCACCTCGGCCTCCGTGCCGGGCTCGGCGGAGGTGACGTCCTCGGGCAGCACGATCAGCGCGTCCGCCTGGGCGAGCGCGGCGATCAGATGCGATCCGGGCCCTCCGACGGGGGTCACCGTGCCAGCCTCCGCGTCGTACGTGCCCCGCAGGAACTGGCGCTTGCCGGGCGGCGAGGAGAGTGCCGCGTCGGTGTCCAACGTGGCCCGGACCGACGGGCGGTGGACGTCCTCGAGACCCATGAGCGTCAGGATCGCCGGCCGGACGAACAGCTCGAAGGAGACGTACGAGGAGACCGGGTTGCCGGGCAGGGCCAGCAGCGGCGTGTGCTCCGGCCCGATCGAGCCGAAGCCCTGCGGCTTGCCCGGCTGCATGGCGAGCTTGCGGAAGTCGACGCCCCCGCCCGCCGCGTCCTCGTCGCCCACGGAGGACAGGGCCTCCTTGACCACGTCGTACGCCCCGACGCTCACACCGCCCGTGGTGACGACGATGTCGGCGCGGATCAGCTGGTCCTCGATCGTGGCCCGCAGCGTCTCGGCGTCGTCGGCGACGGCCGGCACGCGGTAGGCGATGGCTCCCGCGTCCCGGGCGGCGGCCGTCAGGGCGAAGCTGTTGGAGTCGTAGATCCGGCCGCCGGTCAACTCCTCGCCCGGCTGCGCCAGCTCACTGCCGGTGGACAGCACGACGACGCGCGGGCGGGGCCGCACCCGCACCGTCGAGCGGCCGATCGCGGCGAGCAGGCCGATCTGCGGGGGGCCGACGACCGAGCCCGCGCGCAGCGCCAGGTCGCCGGGCTTCACGTCGCTGCCCTTGGCCCGGACATGGGCGCGGGGCTTCACCGGACGGTGGACGCGGACCTCACCGCTCGCCCCCTCCGGGGCGTCGCTGTGGGCCCGCATGCTCTCGGCCGGGCCGGCACCCGTGCCCCCGTCGGTCCACTCGACCGGGACGACCGCCTCGGCGCCCGCGGGGAGCGGGGCGCCGGTCATGATGCGGGCGGCCTCGCCGGGCCCCACGGACCGGCCGTCGGGCAGGCCTCCGTCGCCCGCCGCGACGTCACCGATGACGGTGAGGACGGCGGGGAACTCCTCGCTGGCACCCTCGACATCGGAGATACGGACGGCGTACCCGTCCATCGAACTGTTGTCGAAGGGCGGCAGGGCGACCTGCACCACGACGTCATCGACCAGGACGCATCCCTGGGCGTCGGGCAGGTGCAGCTCGATGGGCTCGAGCGGCTTCACCGCCGCGAGGATGTCCTCCAGGTGCTCGTCCACGGACCAGATCGTGCCGCTCAAGCTGTTACAACTCCTCGGTGACGAAACTGCGCAGCCAGGTCCGGAAGTCCGGGCCCAGGTCCTCACGTTCGCACGCGAGTCTGACAATGGCACGCAGATAGTCTCCACGGTCCCCGGTGTCGTACCGGCGGCCCTTGAAGACGACACCGTGCACCGGCCCGCCGATCTTCTCGTCCTCGGCCAGCAGCTGGAGCGCGTCCGTGAGCTGGATCTCGCCGCCGCGGCCGGGCTCGGTCCGTCGCAGTATGTCGAAGACGGCGGGGTCCAGGACGTAGCGGCCGATGACGGCGAGGTTGCTGGGCGCCTCGGCGGGTTCGGGCTTCTCGACGAGCCCGGTGACCCGGACGACGTCGCAGTCGGCGGTCGCCTCGGTGGCGGCGCAGCCGTACATGTGGATCTGCGCGGGGTCCACCTCCATCAGCGCGACGACGCTGCCGCCCTCGCGCTCCTGGATCTCGACCATCCGGGCGAGCAGGGGGTCGCGCGGGTCGATGAGGTCGTCACCGAGGAGGACGGCGAACGGCTGGTCTCCCACGTGCGGCGCGGCGCAGAGGACGGCGTGGCCGAGACCGCGCGGGTCGCCCTGGCGTACGTAGTGCATGGTGGCCAGGTCGCTGGACTCCTGGACCCTGGAGAGGCGTTCCGCGTCTCCCTTGCGGGTCAGCGCGGACTCCAGCTCGTAGTTCCGGTCGAAGTGGTCCTCCAGCGGACGCTTGTTCCGGCCGGTGATCATCAGTACGTCGGAGAGACCCGCCGCGACGGCTTCCTCGACCACATACTGGATGGCCGGCTTGTCGACGACAGGCAGCATCTCCTTGGGAGTGGCCTTGGTGGCCGGCAGGAACCGGGTGCCGAGACCTGCAGCTGGAATAACAGCTTTGCTGATCCTGGGGTGCGACTGAGTCATGCGCCGAACTCTAACGCGCGGATATGGGCGGAAGATGAGCGTCCGGTTAACTTCGTTCTCATACATCCACATAAGCGAGTAGATGCGAGTGCCCGTTGAACCATGACATGTCCCAAAAGGCGGCCTTGCGGCGTGAACTGCTCGCCGCGCGACGGCTCCTCACCCAGGATGACGTCGGAAGGACCGCCGCGGTTCTGTCCGCGTCCGCCCAGAATCTCCCCGAGCTGACCACGGCGCGGACCGTGGCCGCCTATGTGTCGGTCGGACGCGAGCCGGGGACGCACGCGCTCCTGGACGCGCTGCGGGCACGGGGTGTCCGCGTGCTCCTGCCGGTCCTCATGGAGGACAACGACCTGGACTGGGCCCTGTTCGAGGGCGCGGAGCACCTCGTGCCGGCCGGCCGGGGCCTTCTGGAGCCGGACGGTGAACGCCTCGGGCCGCGTGCGGTCCTGGAGGCGGACGCCGTGCTGCTGCCGGGGCTGGCCGTGGACGCGCGCGGGATGCGGCTGGGCCGCGGCGGGGGCAGCTACGACCGGGTGCTGGCCCGGCTCTCGTCGGCCGGCGCCCACCCCGCTCTGGTCGTCCTGCTGTACGACGACGAGGTGGTCGCGCGGGTTCCCGAGGAACCGCACGACCACCCCGTGGACGCCGTGGTCACGCCGGCCGGAGCGCGGCGCTTCTCCGCTAGGGCTTCTTGAGCGTCAGGGTGTCGACGGTGGACTTCTTCACCGCGTCCTCCCCGAAGGACCAGTCGAGCAGCTCACCGTCGACCCACTTGTCGGTCTGGTCGGTGTAGTGCGCACTGAAGGCGTGTCCCGAGGCACCGGTGAGGTTGATCCACCGGGACTTGTCCCACTCGCCCACGTTGACGACCATCCGCATGGACGGGACCCAGACGACCTCGTAGCCGCCCGCCGCGTTCCAGCCGGTGGCGTTGACCGCCGCCTCGCCGCCGCCGAGGTCCCAGGGACCCCGGTTGAGGGCCCGCTGCAGGAGGTCGGGGCCTTCCTTGCCGAGCGTCTGGTTGCGCAGGCTCAGCTGGTGCAGCCGGCCCCAGCTCCAGGTGTTCATGTCCTTGCCGAGCTCGGCGGTCAGCTCCCAGCGCGCGTCCTCCATGGCACGGGCGAAGAGCTGGTCGCGGCTGTCGATCGCCTCTTCGCGCCCCTTGGCCGGAACCTTCCACCAGTCGTTGTCCTGGTCGTCCAGGATGCTCTCCACGACCTCGTACCAGCGGTCGCCGCCGTCCGGCTGCGCCGCGTCCGGGGCGCGCTGACCGCACTCGCGCACGAGCTTGTTCTGCTCGTCCACGGGGCCGGTGCCGGCGACCGGCTTCACGTAGACGCAGTCACCCTTGGCCCGCATCTCCTTGGGGAGCTTGTCGCCGAAGGCCAGTTTGAGGATGTTGCGCCACACACCGTTGAAGTAGGCGGCGGCGGCCGAGTCGGACTCCTGGGTGTAGTTCCAGCCCTCCAGCAGCTTCTGTGCCTCACGGACGTTCTTGTCCGAGATGCTGATGTTCTTCAGCTCGGGCACCAGCTTCGCGGCGATCGCGCTCTGGTTGTCCATCTGCATCGTCTGCATGTCGTCGGTCGAGATCTTCTCGCCGTCGTCGATCTTCTTCTGGATCAGGTCGTTGATCCGCTGGCTGCGGGTGCCGTAGCCCCAGTCCTTGGTGAGCATGTGCTCGTAGTCGTCACCGATGACCGCCTGGTTGGCGGTGACGATGTAACCGCGCTCCGGGTCGTACTCGTACGGCAGCTCGTCGAACGGGACGAACTCGTCCTCCCAGCCGTACTTCGGGTTCCAGCCGGGGCTCGGCAGCGTGCCGTCGCCCTGCTTGCGCACCGGGATCTTGCCGGGCGCCTGGTAGCCGATGTGGCCCTTGGTGTCCGCGTAGATCAGGTTCTGCGAGGGCACCTCGAAGTTCGCCGCCGCCTTGCGGAAACTGGTGAAGTCCTTGGCCCGGTTCAGCTGGAAGACGGCGTCCATCGACTTGCCGGGGTCCAGTGCCGTCCACTTCAGGGAGACCCCGTAGCCGTCACCGCGGTCGGGCGCGTTGGTGGTGACGGGAGCCTTCTTGCCGACCTTGGAGAGCTCGCTGCTCCGGTCGGACACCAGCGGGCCGTTGTTGGTCTCGCGGACCGTGATCTTCCGGCTCTTGCCGCCCGCGACCTTGATGGTCTCCTCACGGGTGACGAAGGGCTCGGTCTTGCCGTCGAACTGGTAACCGTCAGCCGAGACCTTCTCCAGGAAGAGGTCGGTGACGTCGGCCCCGAGGTTCGTGAAGCCCCAGGAGATGTCCTGGTTGTGGCCGATGATCACACCGGGCAGTCCGGAGAACGTGTAGCCGGCCGTGTCGTACCGGCAGGAATCCGAGACCTGACGGCAGTGCAGTCCCATCTGGTACCAGAGCGAGGGGAGCTGCGGCGCCAGGTGCGGGTCGTTGGCCAGGAGCGGGCTGCCGGTCGTCGTGTGGTCGCCGGAGACGACCCAGGAGTTCGATCCGATGCCGTTGCCGTTGGGGCCGAGCAGCGCCGGGATCTCGTCCAGGGTGTCGGAGAGCGCGGAGAGCTGGGTGTTCAGGCCCTCGGTCGCGCCCTGGACGGTCTGGGAACCGATGCTGTCCACCGGCTCGGCCTCCGGGTCGAACTTCCCGGTGACCGGGGAGACCGCGCCCTTGCCGACGATCGGCTTGTTCTTCTCGAACGGGTAGTCCGGGTAGAGGTCCTTGATCTGCTCCGTGCTGAGCCTGCTGGTCATCAGCGAACGGTCGATCTCGTCCTGCATGTTGCCGCGCAGGTCCCAGGCCATCGCCTTCAGCCAGGCGACCGAGTCGACCGGGGTCCACTCGGTCGGCTTGTAGTCGTTGGTCAGGCCGAGTGCCGCGTACTCGACGGAGAGGTCCTTGCCGTCCTTGCCCTCCAGATACGCGTTCACCCCCTCCGCGTACGCCTGGAGGTTCTTCTTGGTGTCCTCCTCCAGCTCGGTGTCGTACTCCTCCTGCGCGACCTTGTGCCAGCCCAGCGTGCGCAGGAAGGAGTCGGTCTCGACCTGGCCGGAGCCGAACATCTCGGAGAGCCGTCCGGACGTCATGTGGCGGCGTACGTCCATCTCCCAGAAACGGTCCTGGGCCTGGACGTACCCCTGGGCGCGGAAGAGGTCGCTGTCGGTGTCGGCGTAGATCTGCGGGATCCCGTAGTCGTCGCGTCTGACGTCGACGTCACCGGAAAGGCCCTTGAGCTCGATCGACCCGGTGGTCTGCGGGTAGGAGGCCCGGACCGTGGAGACGGACCAGTACGCGCCGTAACCGACACCCGCGACAAGCGCCAGCACCAGGACGATCACGAACAGGCGGGCGCGACGCCCCTTCTTCCGGCCGGTCTTCTTCGCATCGGAAGACCCGGAAGGGGCGGTTGTGTTGGCGGGCATCGCTGTCCTTAGAGGGGCAGGGTGGTCCTGGGAGTGCAGGAGCAACCATAGGCGCCCCGCAGAAGCCACTCGGACGCGGTATGGGGATGCATCCATTTGCGCACCGGTTCGCACGGACACTCGAAGGCGTCAAGAAAACGTTAAAGATTAGGTAAGGTAACGAAGTACTGGTCGCCGGAGGCCGATCCGGAAGGCGTACGCAGGGAAGGAAACGGACCCTGACTGTCCACGCGCTCAACGAACTTCTGCTCGTCTGCTCACTCGTCCTGCTGGTCGCCGTGGCGGCCGTACGCATTTCGTCCCGCAGCGGGCTCCCCAGCCTGCTCCTGTACCTCGGCATCGGTATCGCCATGGGCCAGGACGGCATCTTCGACGTCAAGTTCGACAACGCCGAGCTGACCCAGGTGATCGGCTACGCCGCCCTGGTCGTCATCCTGGCCGAGGGCGGGCTGGGCACGAAGTGGAAAGAAGTGAGACCCGCCCTTCCGGCGGCGGCCGTCCTGTCGACCGTCGGTGTGGGCATCAGCGTGGGCGTCACCGCGAGTGCGGCGCACTACCTCGTCGGCCTCGACTGGCGGCAGGCCCTGATCATCGGCGCCGTCGTCTCCTCCACCGACGCCGCGGCCGTCTTCTCCGTCCTGCGCAAGGTCCCGCTCCCCTCCCGCATCACGGGTGTCCTGGAGGCCGAGTCCGGCTTCAACGACGCCCCCGTGGTCATCCTGGTCGTGGCGTTCTCCGCCGTCGGCCCCGTGGAGCACTGGTACGTCCTCGTCGGCGAGATAGCCCTGGAGCTGGCCATCGGCGCGGCGATCGGCCTGGCCGTGGGCTGGCTCGGCGCCTACGGCATCCGCCATGTGGCGCTGCCCGCCTCCGGGCTCTACCCGATCGCCGTGATGGCCATCGCGGTGTCCGCGTACGCCGCCGGGGCCATGGCGCACGGCAGTGGCTTCCTGGCCGTCTACCTGGCCGCGATGGTCCTCGGCAACTCCAAGCTCCCGCACTGGCCCGCCACCCGCGGCTTCGCCGACGGACTCGGCTGGCTGGCGCAGATCGGCATGTTCGTCCTGCTGGGCCTGCTGGTCACCCCGCACGACCTCATCGACGACTTCTGGCCCGCCGTGGTCGTGGGGCTAGTCCTCACCGCCGTCGCCCGGCCGCTGTCGGTCTTCATCAGCCTCGCGCCCTTCCGGCTGCCCAAGCGGGAGATGTCCCTGATGTCCTGGGCCGGGCTGCGCGGCGCCGTGCCCATCATCCTGGCGACCATTCCGATGGTGTCCGGGATCGAGGGCAGCACCCGGGTCTTCAACATCGTCTTCGTGCTCGTGATCGTCTACACCCTCATCCAGGGGCCGACGCTGCCCTGGCTCGCCAAGGCGCTGAAGATCTCCGAGGACCCGTCCGAGACGGCGGACCTCGGCATCGAGTCGGCTCCCCTGGAACGGCTCCGCGGCCATCTGCTCTCCGTCGCGGTCCCCGGCAGGTCCAAGATGCACGGCGTCGAGGTCGCGGAACTCCGGCTGCCCGCCGGGGCGGCGGTCACCCTCGTCGTACGGGACGGGACGAGCTTCGTCCCGGCACCCTCGACCGTGCTGCGGCGCGGGGACGAACTGCTGGTCGTCGCCACCGACCCGGTGCGCGACGCCACCGAGGCCCGCCTGCGCGCCGTCGGCGAGGGCGGCAAGCTGGCGGGCTGGCTGGGGACCGGCGGGACGAAGCGGCAGGAGACCGCCCCGGCGGCGGACCTGCCGCACCTCGCGAAACTGGCCAGGAAGCTGGCCAAGGGCGGCGAGGACCACGCGGGGGACGCGGCGGGCGGCAGGCGGGCCCACCACTGAGCCCGGCCGCGTCCACGGGTCCGGGGCGCGGGGGACTGTATGCAACCGTCGGCCCGTCCGTGACCCCGGGGAGCGTCCGACCTGCGCCTGCGGGCCATCACAGGCCCGCCCCGGTACGGAGCCTGTAACATGAAGGACCGGATCTCATGATCCACATGATTCGAACCTGATCGACCAACTCTGTCTGATGCAGAGCTGGCGCGACCGTATGGCGGTCGTGGCGCCCTCTCTCCCTCGGAGCGAGCCCGCCCGGCATCTACCGCAGTCCCGCGCGAAGAGGACAGCTCTCGGCAGTTCCCGCACGTCCCGCACCCCGGTGCGGCACACCGGGAACACGGCCACCAGGCGGCAGAAAGGCATGGACCGTGGCGTCCACGGTCTCCGACCGCCCCGGTTACGGGCAGTTGCTGCGCACCCCGGGTGCGTGGACCTTCCTCCTCCCGGGCTTCGCCGCCCGGCAGCCCTTCGCGATGCTGACCATCGGCATCGTGCTCCTGGTCCAGCACACCACCGGCTCGTACGGCAGCGCGGGTGCCGTGGCCGCCGTCTCCGGTGTTTCCATGGCCCTGTTCGCGCCGCAGAGCGGCAGGCTCGCCGACCGGTTCGGCCAGCGCGCCGTGCTGGTGCCCGGCGTCCTGGTGCACGGGGCGGCCGTCGGCACCCTCACCGCGCTCGCCCTCGCGGACGCGCCCCTGTGGGCGCTGTTCCTGGCCGCGGTGCCCACCGGGGCCTCCATCCCGCAGGTCGGGCCCATGGTGCGCGCCCGCTGGGCGGCCCTGCTCGGCGCCGCGCCGGGTCGTCCCGCCTCCCCGCTGATGTCCACGGCCGCGGCCTTCGAGTCCGTGACGGACGAGTTCACGTTCGTCATCGGCCCGGTGCTCGCGACGGCGCTGTGCACCGGCGTGCACCCGGCGGCCGGACTGGTCGCCGAGGCGGCTCTGACGCTGCTGGGCGGCGTACTGTTCGCGGCCCAGCGTTCCACCCAGCCCGCACCCAACGGCGCCGCCACGGCGTCCGAGCCGCACCGGTCGGCGCTCGCCGTGCCCGGCGTGCGGGTGCTCGCGGTCACGTTCCTGGGCATCGGATCCGTCTTCGGCGGCATGCAGGTCTCGCTGACGGCCTTCTCCGAGGAGATCGGCCGGCCCGGCGTGAACGGACTGCTGTACGGGGTCTTCGCGGCCGGCAACATGCTGGCCGGCATCGCCTGCGGCGCCGTCGCGTGGAAGATCAGCCCGCGCCGCCGGCTGGTCGTCGGCTACGTGGCCCTGACACTGACAGCGTCCGGCTTGTGGGCCGTGCACTCCGTTCCGCTGCTGGCGGGACTCGGCCTGCTGGTCGGCCTGTGCATCGCTCCCGCACTGATCAGCGGCTACACCCTGGTCGAGGCGCTGGTGCCGGCGTCCGCCAGGACCGAGGCCTTCACCTGGCTGACCGGGGCCGTGGCACTCGGTCAGGCGGCGGCCGTCACGGTGGCCGGACAGCTCGCCGACGCCCACGGCGCGAGCACCGGTTTCGTGGTCCCGCTGGCCGGCACGGCACTGGCCCTGGTGACCCTGCTGGCCCTGCGTTCACGGCTGACGCCGCGGGCCCCGGGACGGACGGTGGCACGTGGGATCGGTCACCGCGAGCCGGTCACGGTGGACTGATCGCTCGGAATACGTCAGTATGGAACGTCGTTAGCACTCACTGAGTGAGAGTGCCAGGAGGAGCAAGTGCCGACCTATCAGTACCAGTGCACCGAGTGCGGCGAGGGCCTCGAAGCGGTGCAGAAGTTCACCGATGATGCCCTGACCGTGTGCCCGAACTGCGAGGGACGCCTCAAGAAGGTGTTCTCGGCCGTCGGCATCGTCTTCAAGGGATCCGGTTTCTACCGGAACGACAGCCGCGGCTCCTCGTCGAGCAGCACGCCGGCCACGTCGTCCTCCAAGGCGTCCGACTCGTCCACCGGGTCGGCCTCGTCGAAGACGGACTCCAAGCCCGCCGCTTCCGCGTCGTCCTCGGCCTCCTCCTCGGCTTCCACGTCGTCGTCGAGCGGCAGCTCGGCCGCCTGAGGCGGCTCGGACACCACACGTTCCACCCGGACCCCGCCGATCGACTCGGCGGGGTCCCGGTCGTGCCCGCCCGGTTAGTGTGACCCGCATGGTGAACGCAGACACAGCGGAAATCGGTGTCATCGGCGGATCGGGTTTCTACTCCTTCCTCGACGACGTGACCGAGGTCAAGGTCGACACCCCCTACGGGGAACCGAGCGACTCCCTCTTCCTGGGTGAACTCGCGGGCCGCCGGGTGGCTTTCCTCCCGCGTCACGGCCGCGGCCACCACCTCCCTCCGCACCGGATCAACTACCGCGCCAACCTCTGGGCGCTGCGCTCCGTCGGCGTACGCCAGGTGCTCGGTCCCTGTGCGGTCGGCGGTCTCCGGCCGGAGTACGGACCGGGCACCCTGCTGGTACCGGACCAGATGGTCGACCGCACCAAGGCCCGCGCCCAGACGTTCTACGACGGTGAACCGTGGGCCGACGGGACCCGGCCCAACGTGGTGCACCTCGGCTTCGCCGACCCGTACTGCCCCGGGGGACGCAAGGCGGCCCTGGCGGCGGCACGCGGACGCGACTGGGAGCCGGTGGACGGTGGAACCCTGGTCGTCGTCGAGGGCCCGCGCTTCTCGACCCGCGCGGAGTCACGCTGGCACGCGGCGATGGGCTGGTCGGTCGTCGGGATGACCGGCCACCCGGAGGCGGTGCTCGCCCGCGAACTGAACCTCTGCTACACGACGTTGACGCTGGTGACCGATCTCGACGCCGGGGCCGAGGCCGGCGAGGGCGTCAGCCACGCGGAGGTGCTGGAGGTGTTCGCTGCGAATGTGGACCGGCTGCGGTCGGTGCTCTTCGACGCGGTGGCCGCCCTGCCCGCGAACGAGGACCGCGACTGCGTCTGCGCGCACGCGCTGGACGGGCTCGACACGGGGATCACGCTGCCGTAGCCACGTCCTGGCGGGGGTGGGCCCTGCGGGGGTGTGACCTGCTGGGCCCGATCGGCGGGGTGGCGGTGGTGCGGCCGGGTTCGTCTCCCGTACGGGTGGCCGGGTTTTCCACATCCTGTGCGCTGTCCACAGGCATCAGCGGGTTTTCCGAGCAGGGTGGATCGTGAGGGGAGTCCGGCGGGTCGGCCCGCCGGACTCCCCTCACGCGTTCCCCGGCGGTTCCTCGCGGCTCTCGCGCCTCCTCGCGCGATTCCCCGTGCGGATGCGCCCGGGGATCGCCCTCACGGCAGGTGGTGCTGGCCATGTTCCCGTCCATGCCCGATACACGTCCCGCGCCTCCCGCCCCGTGCGGTGTCCCGCCCTTCGGGCCGCTGCGGGTGCGGGGCGGTGGTGGCCGACGGCTCCGGCGGGCCTTGCGCGGACAACGCAGGGCGCTGGCCGCCGGGTTCGCGCTGGCCTCCGCCGTGCTCGCGCTCTCGGGGCCGGGCGGCGAGAAGGGCGCGCTCGCCACCGCAGGGGGCGGGCCACCGGGGCCCGAGCGGCCGGCGGCCCGGCTGGTGTCCGCCCCGGTGCGGATCGCGGACGCGGCGACGGTCGGGCTGCTGCGGCCCGGTGACCGCGTCGATGTGATCGCCGCGGTCGAGGGGGACGCGGAGGCCAGGGTGGTGGCACGCGACGTCCGGGTGGCCGAGGTCCCGCGCGGTGCGGGGGCCGGGAGGGCCCCGTTCCCGGACGCGGGCGGCCCGGCGGACGCCGGGAGCGGGGCCCTGGTGGTCCTGTCCGTCGAGCGGAGGACCGCGGCGGCGCTGGCGGGGGCCGGTGCCTCGGGGCGGCTCGCGGTGGCGGTGTCCCATGCCGAATAGAACAGGTATCGCCTCAACTCACCCGTCGGGCGTACCGGATTGGACACTGCCGTCCTCTGCCGCCTTATGTGGCCGGGCAGTTCACTCCCCCCACGGCGCGTACAGAGGAAGGCTCACCTGTGAGCGAGAAGAAGGCCGGCCTGCTGGAGGGTTTCAAAGCCTTCCTGACGCGGGGCAATGTGATCGGCCTCGCGGTCGCCGTCGTGATCGGCGCCGCGTTCACGAACGTGGTGAACGCGGTCGTGAAGGGACTCATCAATCCGGTGGTCGGCGCCTTCGGTACCCAGGACCTGGAGAGGTACACGTCGTGTCTCCGCAGTCCCTGCGTCGTGGACCCGGAGACCGGCAGGACGGACGGCATCGAGATCCTGTGGGGCTCGGTGCTCAGCGCCACCCTCAGCTTCCTGATCACCGGTGCCGTCGTCTACTTCCTGCTGGTGCTGCCGATGGCGAGGTACCTCGCCCGACGGGCGGCCGCCCAAGCGGCGAAGGAGGGGGTCCAGGAGACGTTGGAGGTGAGCGAACTGGAGGTGCTGAAGGAGATCCGGGACGCACTGGTCGACCGGCCCGGCCACGCGTAGCGGGACCGGAGGCAGGCCCGCCGGGGCCGGCTGCGGCCCGTCGGCGGCACGGGCGGGCGCGACGGAGTCGCGGTCAGGCCCGCCCTGGCACGGGACCAGTGGGCCCGGAACGCCACCGGTGGCTGTCAGACGTGGTGAGGCGGCTTCTCGTCGAGGAAGCGCGCGAGGTCGGCGGCGGCGCCGCCGCCGGCGGGAGCCCGCTCACCCCACCCCTGGTCCGTGTCGTCCGAGGACTGCCTGTCCAGCGGATCATCGAAGATCAGAGCCGGAGGCTTGGACCCGGGCTTCCGGGTCGGCCGCTGCTGCGGCTGCGACGGCTTCGGTTCTCGCGGTCCGGGGGCGGGGGCGGTACTCATGTCTCCAGGGTACGGCCGGGCTCAGCGGTCCTTCGGATCGAGCAGCCACAGGCCCAGCACGACCAGGAACGACAGGCACAGGAACCCGGCGCCCCACCAGGCGGTTCCGGTGTCGCCCTCCATCCACACGTTCACGACCTCCGTGAGCGCCCACAGCTGGCCGATGACGACGCTCAGGGCCAGCATCAGCCGGGCCGTGAGCTTCGCGGAGCGCTCGGGTTCCTGCTCCGAGCCCGCCCCCGGGCCCGGACCGGTGTGGCGCACGCGCGGATCGGCGTACCCGCTGGTGGGCCGGATCTGGGGGTAGCGCTCGTGCAGGGGCCGGTTCAGTTCGGGACGCGCGCTTCCCGGGTGGTAGTCGGGATAGGCGGTCCCGGCGGGGTCGGGGGGCCGCGGCGGCTCGACCGGCTCCAGGGGCTCGGTCATCACCGCCCTCCCGTGGCCGTGCCGTCGGGGGCGGCCGGCGCGGAGGGGACCGGCGCGGGCGGTGCCTCGGCGCCGCCTCCGGTGCCGGGGCAGCCGATCCGGGTGGCGAGATCGGGGCGGTCCTGGCGGAGCTGCCGGCACAGCCCTTCCTCGACGCTCTCGCCGGAGCGGGTGGTGCCGACGGCCCAGATACTGCCGTCCTCGAGCTCGGTCATCACCACCTTGGGCAGTCCGCGGGGCGGTGGGCCCGCGGTGACCTCACCGGTGCGCGCGTCGAAGACGCCCTCGTGACAGGGACAGTAGAGCTCGCCCTCCGTACCGCGGTCCTTGCGCCAGAGCACGGCGCAGGCCAGGTGGGTGCAGACCGCGGAGTAGCCGACGAGCGTGCCGTCGTCCATCCGCACGGCGACCGCCCGGTCCTCGTCCCCGGGATAGCGGAAGGCGAGGGACTCCCCCGGCAGCAGCTGCGCGGCGATCCGCTTCGGGGCCGGAGCCTTCCCGTCCTCCGTCTCGCCGTGCCGGTGGAGGATGCCGCCCGCCACGGCCAGACCGCCCACGGCGAGACCGCCGGAGACCGTGGCGACGATCCGGAGGTAGTCGCGCCGGGTGGTCAGCGAGTCGGCGCCGATCCTGTCGTGCAGGGCTTCACGGGGGTCGTTGCCGGAACCGTTGTCCGGGCCCGGCTGCTGCTGTTCGGTGACGCTCATCGGCGGACGTCCTTCCCGTTGATCTCGACGACGGGAAGGCCGCCCGGTACCGGCCACTGGACCCGTTCCGCGGGCACGACCATGGCCACGCCGGTGCGGACCTCGCTCTCGCCGAAGACGAAGGTGTCGGCGACCTGCACACCGGGGCGTTCCGCCTGGAGTTCCTCGAGGGTGCCGTAGTAGAGCGCTCCGGTCGGGCAGACGGTGGCGCACATGGGGGCGAGCCCGTAGGCGGTGCGGTCGTAGCAGAGGTTGCACTTCATCTGCAGCTTCGCCTGGAGGTCGATCTTCGGGACGCCGAAGGGGCACGCGTTCACACAGTTGGCGCAGCCGATGCAGCGGGTGGTGTCGGCCTGCTGCACGACGCCGTCGGCGGTGACGAGGATCGCGTCGGCCGGGCAGACCTCCGCGCAGGGGGCGACCGGATCCTCGCAGTGCATGCAGACCGTGGGAAGGGAGGCGACGGACGACCCCTCGTCGGTGTAGTCGAGGTGGATCATCGACTTGCCGCGGTGCGAGTCGCATTCACGGCAGGCGGATACGCAGGCCTGACAGCCGATGCAGCGGCCCGGGTCGATGAAGATCGTTCTGCCCATCATCCGGGGATCAGCTCCTTTCCGAGGTGCCGCGGCCCTGCGGGGCCGTGGGCGGCAGCGGGTCGGTGCGGGAGACCTGGGTCTCGGGGTAGGCGACGTGGCCGGGTGCGACGGGCGGCGCGGGCACCTCGTCGATCGCCGCGGCGTGCTCGATGCGGCAGGCGCAGACCTTGTACTCGGGAATCTTGGAGCGCGGGTCGAGGGCGTCGATGGTGAGGGCGTTGGCCGCTGTCGGGACGGGCCAGTGGTAGGGGATGAACACCGTGTCGGGCCGGATCGCCTCGGTCACCAGCGCGGGGAAGACCTCGCTGCCCCGCCGGGTGACGACGCGTACGGGTTCGCCGTTGCGGAATCCGTGCGAGGGGTGGACCTCGGCCCAGGGGCGTGGGGTCTGTTCGACGAGGGCTCCCAGCCGGCGGGTCTGGTTGCCGGAGAGGAAGTGGGCGACGGTCCGTCCGGTGGTCAGCGTCATGGGGTGCTCGTCGTCGTACGGGTCGGCCGGGGGATGCCACTCGACGACCTGCATGTGGATCCTGCCGTCCGCGTGGTAGGTCGTGCCGTCCTCGAACAGCCGGGGAGTGCCGGGGTGATCGGTGGACGGGCAGGGCCAGGAGATTCCGCCGGTCTCCTCCAGCCGCTCGTAGGTGATGCCGGAGTAGTCGATGACGGTGCCTGCGGAGGCCCGGCGGAGCTCGTCGAAGACGTCGCGGGAGCCGCCGAACGCGAATTTGTCCCCGGCCCCGAGACGGCGGGCGATCTCGCACATCACCCAGGTGTCGGTACGCACCCCGGCGGGCGATTCCTGCGCCTTGTTGTGCTTGACGACCCGGGCCTCGGCGTTGGCCATCACCCCTTCGTCCTCGGCCCAGATGGTGACAGGGAAGACGACGTGCGCGTTGGCCGCGGTCTCGGAGAGGAAGAAGTCGAACTGGGCGTGGAACTCGGTGGTGTCGTACCCCTCCTTGACCACGGCGTAGTTGGGGAGCGAGACGAAGGGGTTGTTGCAGATGCCGATGAGCCCGCGGATCTCCCGGCGCTGCATCTGCCAGACCATTTCCATCATCGAGGTCCCCGCGGCCGGGAGTTCCGACTCCTCGATGCCCCAGACCTCGCAGATCTGCCGCCGGTGCTCCTCGTTGAGGATGGAGCGCCCGCCGGGGAGGAGGTCGGCCTTCTGGCCGTGCTCGCGGCCTCCCTGGCCGTTGCCCTGCCCCGTGAGGGTGCCGTAGCCGGCGCCCGGCTTGCCGATGTGGCCGGTGGCGGTACAGAGGTTGATCACGCTGAGGCAGTTCTCCACGCCCTGCGTGTGGTGTTCGATGCCCCGGGCGTGGAAGGCCATGGCCTTGGGCGCGCGGGCGAAGGCGCGGGCGACCTGGACGATCTGCTCCGCGGGGACGCCGCAGATCCCGGCGGCCCGGGACGGGGGGTACTGGGCGACGTTGGCCCTGACCTCCTCCCAGCCGGTCGCGTGGGCCGCGAGGTAGGCCTCGTCGGTGAGGCCCTCCTCGACGACCACGTTCAGCACGGAGTTGAAGAACGCCGAGTCGGTTCCCGACTTGAGGGCCACGTGGATGTCGGCGGTGCGCGCGACCGCCGTCTCACGCGGATCGATCACGATCAGTGTGGCGCCGCGGTCGCGGGCTCCCCAGACGTACTGGGTCAGCACCGGGAAGCACTCGCCGACGTTGGCCCCGGCGAGCAGCAGGCAGTCGGTGAGCAGGATGTCGGAGAACGGGTTGCCGGCCCGGTCGATGTTGAAGGCGAGCTTGTTGGCACCGGCGGCGCTCACCATGCAGAGCCGGCCGTTGTAGTCGACGTGCCTGGTCTTCAGCGCGACCCGGGCGAACTTTCCGACCAGGTACGTCTTCTCCGAGAAGAGGCTCGCCCCTCCGAGTACGCCGAAGGCGTCACGCCCGTGCGCCTGCTGGATGCGCTCGATCTCCGAGACGGTGAAGTCGAGTGCCTCGTCCCACGAGACCTCCCGCAGTTCCTCGTCCCGGGAACGCCGCATGAGGGGCGCGGTGAGCCGGTCCGGGTGGTTGACCTGCTGGTAGGCGTTGATGCCCTTGGGGCAGAGCCGCATGCGGTTGATGTCGTGGTTGCGGGGCTCCACTCCGAAGACCTTCCCGCCGTGGTCCACACGGAGGTACATCCCGCACTGGACGCCGCAGAAGCAGCAGTGCGTGGGGACGAGCGTCTCGCCGTTCTGGTCGGCGTGCCACCGGTCGGCCGGGATGCCGCCCGCGTCCCGGAACCCGCGGGTCCCGGGCGGCGCGAGCGAGGGATCGAGGGGGACGACCGTACGGCCGTCGGCTGCGCGTGGGTCCGCGGTCACTTGAAGCCCTTCTTGACCTGGGTGAGATAGGCGTTGCCGCGCAGCACGCGCTTGCAGCGCGGGCAGTATTCGGCCCATGCGTCGAAGCCGAGTTCCAGGTCCTGCATGGTTCCGCGCAGGTTCTCGACGTACGGGCCGGTGTCGATGGCTTCACCGCAGCGGCGGCAGGCGAAGACCTCGTCGTCCTGGCGGTCGGTGTACTTGAAGAGCTGCATGCCGACCGCCGCCGGGCGCTGCACGATGTGGAAGAACTTCCCGAACGGGATGTAGATCAGGGTGAAGACCACCGAGACCATGTGGAGGATCGCCAGGAACTCGTAGCCGCCGCCGTGCAGGAAGACCGAGGAGAAGGTGAGCAGCAGACCCGTCACCGAGATGATGATCAGGGCGAGCAGCGGCACCATGTCGTAGGCGAACCGCTGTCCGGTGATGGCCCCGCGGTCCTTCATCCGGCGCCAGAGGAAGTACGAGGCGCCGGGGATGACCAGCACCGCGGCGATGTCCAGGCCGTGGAACATCACCCAGCCGACGAAGTTCAGCGAGTCGAAGCCGAGGATCTTGATTCCCCAGACGCGCATCTCGTAGCCGGGCCCCGAGCCGCTGCCCGAGGTGAAGGTGAACCAGCCCCAGGTGAGGGGGAAGGTGATCAGCGCGGCGAGGACGCAGCCCCAGAAGATCAGCTGGTGCGCGGCCCAGCGCGCGTGGGAGCGGGCTCCGAGGAATTTCTGGAGGCCCAGATAGGTGGCGATCATCTTCGGCAGCGCGGTGGGCGTCCTGCGGAAGTTCTCGGCCGAGAACAGGCTGCTCCAGCCTTTCCCGAAGAGCCGTCGGGCGCCGGGGGCGGAGACCCAGACCGTGTAGCGGTAGGCGACGCCGAAGGCGAGGAAGACGGTGGCGACGGCGTACGGCAGCAGCGCCGAGTCGAAGTCGTGCAGCAGGCGGCTGCCGAACACGATGGCGAGGATCAGCAGGCCCGAGACGACGGCACCCGCCAGGGTCGCACGACCCGAGACGGACCGGGGCAGGTGCCGGACGGCCCTCGCGACGACGGAGGGTTCCTCCTCTGAGGGCCGGCCGTGCGGGCCGCCGGACGTTCCGGTGCGGGCGCCGGGTGCGGACTGCTCGGCCGCGGCGGGCGGCTCTGGTGGCTCGGTCACCCGGCCACCGTAGGAGTGAGAAGGGCGCTTGGTCCCGTTATGCGACTCGATGGTGTGTCCGCGTAGCCCAAGTGGCCCGCACCCCGTGGAGGCGGGCCCGGCGGGAACTTTGCGCCTGCGCCGTACGTTTTTCGCGAACCCCGGTCACGATGTCAGACCCAGGGACTACGTTATGCACGCATCAGGTAACACGCGGCAACGGCCTGGAGACAGCACCTTGAGCGATCCGTACGAGACAACCGAGCAGCACCTCGAGCGACTCCTGCGATGCGCCCTCAACTCCTTCGACCTCTCCGACACCACGGTCGACCGGCTCGGGACGGCCCTGGCACACAGCAGCGCCCTGCACTCTTCCCACCACAGCTCCGTGCTGCACCGCGAGACCTACCGGCACAGCTACCTGCTCTCGGACGGCACCACGCTGACCCTGTGGGAGCTGGTGCACGGGGGAGGCAAGGACGTCCCCTCCCCCCGCCGCCACGAGCTGTACGACGACGAGGGCGACGCCCAGCTCGCCGCCTCGCGCCTCGCCGGCAGCCACTGGGACACCCCCGCCCTCGGTGACGACAGCCTGCGGGACGACCTGGAGGCGCTCACCCTGCTGATGAGTGTCCCTCCGGCGCCCCTCCCCCGCACGTACGCCCCGGACAATTCGGCGGACCACGCCCGCCGGGTCCTGCGCCGCGCGGAGAACGGCGACCGGCCGGGCGCCGCGACAGCCGACCGGCTCCGGGCCGCCTTCGCCCACCACATCACGCAGGTGTTCGGCCGCCAGTACCGCGTCGACGGGCGGGACGCCGGCTTCACGCTCTACGAGCACGCCTTCCTCCTGCTGGACGGCAGCGAGACGAGCCTGTGGGAGGTCGAGCACACGGCCACACCCGACGGCCGTCACATGTGCGAGGTCTACGACGACGAGCAGGCGGCGCGCCTGGCCATGGAGGACCGTACCCGGATCTGCTGATCCCGTCCGGGTGCCGTCGGCCCGCGCGCGGGAGCGACGGATCTCTCCATCAGGCCGGATCCTGGCCTGATGGGAGGGCATCCTGTGACCCATGACGGACACCCCGGCACGACTCCTGCGTCTGCTGTCGCTCCTCCAGACCCCGAGGGAATGGCCGGGCAGCGAGCTGGCCGGCCGCCTGGAGGTCAGCCCGCGCACCATCCGCCGGGACATCGACCGGCTCCGGGACCTCGGCTATCCCGTCGAGGCCTCGCGCGGCTCGGTCGGTGGCTACCGGCTGGTCGCCGGCACCGCCATGCCGCCTCTCCTCCTGGACGACGAGGAGGCGGTCGCCATCGCGGTGGGTCTGCGGGCGGGGGCCGGGCACGCCATCGAAGGGGTCGACGAGGCGTCCGTACGGGCCCTGGCCAAGCTGGAACAGGTCCTCCCGGCACGGCTGCGGCACCGGGTCTCCTCCCTGCAGAACGCCACCGTGCCCCTCACCCGCGGCGACGGCGCGACCATCGACCCGCGGACGCTCACGGTGATCGCCTCGGCCGTCACCTCTCGCGAACGGCTGCGCTTCGGCTACCTGGCCGGGGACGGCGCCGCGTCGAAGCGGCAGGCCGAGCCGTACCGGCTGGTGAGCACCGGCAGCCGCTGGTACCTGGTCGCCTACGACCTGGACCGCGAGGACTGGCGCACCTTCCGGGTGGACCGGGTGAGTGAGCCGTTCGCCACCGGGGCCCGTTTCGCCCCGCGCGAGCTGCCCGCCGGGGGAGAGGACGGTGCGGAGCTCCTCGCCCGGTCGATGTCCCGGCTCCAGCCGGAGCTGCACATCGACGTGACGTTCGAGGCGGCGGCCGACGTCGTGGCGGCCCGGCTGCCGGCGGAGCTCGGCGCACTGGAGCCGAGCGGTGAGCACAGCTGCCGGCTGCGCACGGCCTCCAGGAGCTCCGTGGAGTGGGTGGCGCTGCGGCTCGCCCTGGTGGGCTGCGCGTTCGAGGCGCTCGGGCCGCCGGAGCTGGTGGAGCACCTCGGAGTCCTGGGCGACCGTCTCTCGCGTGCCGCGTCACGCCCTTCGGCGGCGGGCCGGACATGAATGAGCCCCGGCGCCGGGGGGGGTGGGCGCCGGGACTCAGCTCAGGGGACCGGTAGGAACCGGTCGTCGGGCCGGTGCGAACCGGCTTGACGGTGAGATTACGGGTTATCGGCTCACGCCGCAGCGTCAAAGCCCGTGTCGTGAGCCATTCGCTTCAATTCGAGCAATGCGTGCTTCTCGATCTGCCGGATCCGCTCCCGGGTCAGACCGTGCTGCTTGCCCACCTCGGTGAGGGTGCGCTCACGGCCGTCCTCGATTCCGTAACGCATCTTGATGATGGACGCGGTGCGGTTGTCGAGCTTGCCGATCAGGTCCTCGAGCTCCTCGCTCCGCAGCAAGGTCATCACGGACTGCTCGGGCGAGATGGCGGACGTGTCCTCCAGCAGGTCACCGAACTGGGTGTCGCCGTCGTCGTCCACGGACATGTTCAGGCTGACCGGGTCACGGGCCCAGTCCAGGACGTTGCCCACGCGCTCCGCGTTGGTGTCCAGCTCGGTGGCGATCTCCGCGTGCTCCGGGTCACGGCCGTGCTCGCGGTTGAACTCGCGCTGCACCCGCCGGATCCTGCCGAGCTCCTCCACGAGGTGGACGGGGAGCCGGATCGTGCGGGACTGGTCGGCGATGGAACGGGTGATGGCCTGCCGGATCCACCAGGTCGCGTACGTCGAGAACTTGAAGCCCTTGGCGTAGTCGAACTTCTCGACCGCGCGCACCAGGCCGGCGTTCCCTTCCTGGATCAGGTCGAGGAGGGGCAGACCCGCCCTCGGGTAGCGCCTGGCCACGGCAACGACGAGTCGGAGGTTGGAGCGGATGAATATGTCCTTGGCGCGCTCGCTCTCGGCGACCAGCGCCTCCAGCTCCTCACGCTTCGCACCGCCGGCGTCACTCTCCACGACACCGTCGAGTATCTGCTGGGCGAAGACGCCCGCCTCGATCGTCTGGGAGAGCTCGACCTCCTTGGCGGCGTCGAGCAGCGGTGTGCGAGCGATCTCGTCCAGGTACATGCCGACCAGGTCGCGATCGGCGATCTCCCCGCCCACGGCGCGAACACTGCTTGCCCGGTCGGTCCCGCCGGTGCTGGCGGACGAACGACGAGCGACGGCACGGGTTGCCATGCGAGCTCCCTTGCTGAGTAGGTCGCGACACCCTCCCGGGTGCCCTGCATCCGATGGAAACAACGACTGGAATCCGGACAGAATTCCCACGGGGACCATTCACTTTCGAGATCATGCAGTACCCTGTCGCCTCCCACGGGAGGACAGATAGTGCAGATACCCACAGAACTGCAGGTCAGGCCCGGAGTGGAGGCCGACCTCGAGGCCCTTACGGACATCTACAACCATTACGTCCGTGAGACCGTGCTCACCTTCGACACGGTCGCGTTCACCCCGGAGGAGCGACTGCCCTGGTTGCGCTCCCACCCGGAAGACGGCCCCCACCGGCTCCTGGTTGCTCTGGACCCTGGTACCCGGCAGAACGCGCCGCATGTCCTCGGATATGCCACCAGCAGCCCGTACCGCCCGAAGGCGGCGTACAGCACATCGGTCGAGGTGAGCGTGTACTGCGCCCCGGGCGCCACGGGCCGCGGCGTCGGCACCCTTCTCTACAAGGCTCTGTTCGAGGCTCTGGCCGACGAGGACCTCCACCGCGCCTACGCCGCGATCGCCCTGCCCAACGAACCGTCGGTCCGGCTGCACGAGGCATTCGGCTTCCGCCTCGTCGGGACGTACGGGGAAGTGGGCCGCAAGTTCGGCCGCTACCTGGACGTCTCCTGGTACGAGATGCCCCTGCTCAGCCGAACTGCACCGAGCGCTTCGCCAGACCCATCCAGAAGCCGTCGATGACGCTGCGGCCCTGATCGAGCTCAGCCTCGGCCGCGCCGAGCGTGACGAAAAGCGGCGCGAAGTGCTCCGTGCGCGGGTGGGCCAGCCTGCCGGCCGGTGAGGCGTGCTCGAAGTCCAGCAGGGAGTCGATGTCCTGGGCCTGGAGCGCCTGGTGCCCCCAGTCGTCGAACTCCGCCGACCAGCCGGGGGTCCCGCCGCCGGCGTGCCGCAGCGCCGCCAGGTTGTGCGTGAAGAAGCCGCTCCCGACGATCAGCACACCCTCGTCCCGCAGCGGGGCGAGCTTGCGCCCGATGGCCATCAGCTCCTGCGGGTCGAGTGTCGGCATCGAGATCTGGAGGACGGGGATGTCGGCCTCCGGGAACATCTCGACCAGCGGCACGTAGGCACCGTGGTCGAGGCCGCGGTCGGGGATGTCCTGGACCGGGGTTCCCGCTCCGCGCAGCAGCTTGCGGACGTCGTCCGCGAGCTTCGGTGCCCCCGGGGCGCCGTACCGGACCTGGTAGTAGTGCTCGGGGAAGCCCCAGAAGTCGTAGACGAGCGGCACGGTCTCGGTGGCGCCGAGGGCGAGCGGGGCCTCCTCCCAGTGCGCGGAGACCATCAGGATCGCCTTGGGGCGGGGCAGCCCCGCCGACCAGGCGGCGAGCTCCGCGGGCCAGACCGGGTCATCGGCGAGCGGCGGCGCGCCGTGGGAGAGATAGAGGGCGGGCATACGTTCCACTGCGGCTGTCATGACACTCCCATTCCTCTGCCGATCAAGGTATGTGTGTTCTCTACAGCTACCGAGGAACGGGCATCTGTACGAGCACCTGGGATTCGGCGGATCGGCTCTTCGGATCCGAATCATTGAATCTTCAAGCTCCAACTACCAGAGACCTTAGCTCTATCTAGTTCAACTTTCAAGAAAAGGTCGTACAGTGGAGTACATGACCACGGCATCAACCGGCGGGCCCCGGTGGCTCACCGACGAAGAGCAGGGCGTGTGGCAGGCGTACCTCCACGCCACCACGCTCATGGAGGATCACCTCGACCGCCAGTTGCAGCGCGACGCCGGAATGCCGCACACCTACTACGGCCTGCTGGTGCAGCTCTCCCGGGCGCCCGGCCGCCAGAAGCGCATGACGGAGCTGGCCAAGGACGCCAAGATCACCCGTTCCCGCCTCTCGCACGCGGTCGCCCGGCTGGAGAAGAACGGCTGGGTCCGTCGCGAGGACTGCCCCTCCGACAAGCGCGGCCAGAACGCGGTCCTCACCGACGAGGGCCAGGACATGCTGACGCGGTCCGCACCGGGGCACGTCGAGGCGGTGCGGCAGGCGATCTTCGCCCGGCTCAGCCCTCAGCAGGTGAAGAGCCTCGGCGAGATCATGCAGGTCATCGCCGGCGGCCTTCAGCCGGAGGACACGGACGCGGATCTGCCCTGGCTCCGCTGAGCGGAGACCAGGGCAGAAACGCCGTGCCCGGCGTCGAAGGCCGTCGGGCGGCACGCCCGACGGCCCGGCGCCGGACCGGTCACCCGGCCCGGCGCACCGTTCGGTGGACGACTCAGTGGGCGACGACCGGGATCTTGAACTCGTCCTCGACCCCGTCGGCCAGGTCCCCCGAACCGGTTGCCGCACCGGTGCCCGGGCGGCCCGTGTTGATCAGCGTCACCGCGATCGCCGAGGCGACGACCAGGATGCCGACCGCCCACCAGATGGCGGAGGCGAAGCCGCTGACCATGGCCTGGAGCTGCAGCAGCTTCGGGTCGGCCGCACCGGCCGCGTGGTCGGCGATGTAGGCGGTGGTGGCACCGGCGGCGATCGTGTTGAGCAGCGCCGTGCCGATGGCACCGCCGACCTGCTGCGAGGTGTTCACCATCGCGGAGGCCACACCCGCGTCACGCGGCTCGATGCCGTGCGTGGCCAGCGACATGGCCGGCATGAACGCCGTACCCATACCCAGACCCAGCAGCAGCTGGCCCGGCAGGATGACGGCGGCGTAGGAGGTGTCGATGTCCAGCTGGGTCAGCAGCAGCATGCCGATGGCCGCCACCAGGAAGCCGGGGCCCATCAGCAGCCGCGGCGGGACCCGCGTCATCAGCCGCGCGCCGATCTGGGTGGAGCCGGTGATCATGCCGGCGATCATCGGCAGGAACGCGAAGCCGGTCTTGACCGGTGTGTACCCCTTGACCACCTGCAGGTAGTAGGTGAGGAAGAGGAAGAGCCCGAACATCGCGATGATGGCGAGCCCCAGCGAGAGGTAGACCCCTCCGCGGTTGCGCTCGGTCAGGACGCGCAGCGGCAGCAGCGGGGACTTCACCCGCGACTCGGTGACGACGAAGGCCAGCAGCAGCAGACCTGCGGCGACGAACATGCCGATGGTCAGCGAGTCCGACCAGCCGGCCGACTCGGCGCGGGTGAAGCCGTACACCAGGGACACCAGGCCCAGCGTGGACAGGACGACACCGGGGATGTCGAGCGGGGAGCGGTTGCGGCCACCGGCCGGCTCCCGGATGACGAAGTACGCGCCCGCCGCGGCGATCACGGCGAACGGGATGTTGACGAAGAACGTCCAGCGCCAGTTCAGGTACTCGGTGAGGAATCCGCCCAGGATCAGGCCGACCGCGCCACCGCCACCGGCGATGGCTCCGTAGATGCCGAAGGCCTTGGCGCGCTCCTTGGCGTCGGTGAACATCACCGCGAGCAGCGAGAGGGCGGCCGGTGCGAGCAAGGCCCCGAAGACACCCTGCAGGGCGCGGGAGCCGAACATCATGGCCTGTCCGGTGGCGGCACCACCGAGCGCGGAGGCCAGGGCGAAGCCGATCAGGCCGACCAGGAAGGTCCGCTTCCGGCCCCAGAGGTCGGCGATGCGCCCACCGAAGAGCAGGAGCCCGCCGAACGCGAGCGCGTACGCGGTGATGACCCACTGCTTGTTGCCGTCGGAGATGCCCAGGTCCGTCTGGGCCGACGGCAGGGCGATGTTCACGATGGTCGCGTCGAGCACGACCATCAGCTGGGCGAGGGCGATGAAGGCCAGCGCTTTCCAGCGGCTGGGATCCGGGAGGGTACCGGCTGTTTTCGACATGGGACTAGCCACCTAGGGACACGAGAGCTTGCGGATTCGGCGGACGGGACGCGGACGGGCCCGTGTACGGAGCCGAAAAAGGGCGGGCTGAACCGGCGGCCGGACCTCTGTGTCAGGGCCGAGCCGGATTCATGGGGCGGGTGCGGGCCGCAGGGGGCCGTGGGTCTGTGGGTCGGTTCTCCGGTGCGCGGGCGTCAGGCCCCTGCGCGCAGGTCCTCCAAGGTCGCCGCCGATCCCGGCAGCTCGGAGCGGGCCGGGGATTCCAGACCGTCCAGGAAGAGCTGCAGATGGCGATGGGTGAACCGGTCGATGTGCAGGCAGGCGATGCCGGGCAGCGGCCGGGTGAGCTGGGAGAGGGCGACGAGCACGTCACCGACGGCGATGTCGGTGCGCAGCCTCCCTGCGGACTTGGCACGCTCCACGAGTCCCTCGACGGCCTCTTCGAGGCGACGGCGCTCGCTGAGCAGTTCGGGGTGGTCGGTGTCGAAACCGCCGGACAGCATCGGGCACAGGGCGCCGATCCGTTCGTCGGCCGCCGCGTGCACGAAGCGGCTGAGCGCGGCGAAGGGGTCGGCCTCGGCCTCTACGGCCTCCTCCAACCGGTCGGTGGTGCGGGACGTGACGGCGAGGACGACCTCATGGATCAGCGCGGCACGGTCGGGGAAGTTCCGGTAGAGCGTGGCATTGCCGACCCCGGCCCTGCGTGCGACCTCGTCGAGCGGCACGTCCGGCCCGAACTCGACGAACATCTCGCGCGCGGCCGTCACGATGCGCTCCCTGTTGCGCAACGCGTCGGCCCGCGGACGGGGCGTGCGACGCGATGCGGCGCAGGCGGCGGTCTCGACGGCGGATTCCACGACCAGGCCCTTCCCTCCGGTGCGTACGGACCCTCGGGGAAACCGGGGACCGTGTCCCCGTTTCGCGGGAACACAGATACAAACGGGGAGAGGGTCCCCGGTTATTTCACGCCTCGATGTGACCTGCGCCACAAACCGGAAGGGCGCAGAAATCCCCCTATCGGCGCACCCAGCGAGCGGTCGCCCACGACCCGGCACAGGCTGATCGCCAGAGCGCAGTCAGAGCCGGCCGGCTGCCGCGGACCGAAGGCGACGCCCTATGCAGCAGCCCCGCCACCGGATACGCGGACAACGCCGCCCCCTCGCCCTCGCCGGAGCGACGGCCCTGGTCATCGCGACGATGGCATCGGCCAGCAGCACCCTCCCCGTCGCCAGCCGCGCCTCCGCCGGGCCGGTCGCCACGCCACGGGGAACCGGCCTCGCGCCGTGCCGGATACCCACGGCCATGGGCGTGCAGATGTCGGAGGGGGTGCCGACTCCCCCGGGCTACGCGCGCTCCACCGGCCGGATCAGAGCCCTCAACCTGATGGTCGACTTCCCCGACGCGGAGGCGAAGGAGCCGGCGGCGGACCGGCTCGCGGAATTCTTCCCGCAGACCTCCGACTGGTTCCGCACCAGCTCCTACGGCCGGCTCACCTACACGCCCGAGGCACCCGTGAAGGACTGGCTCCGGATGCCGCTCCCGTTCTCCGAGTACGGGATAGAACGCGGCTCACCGTACGAACCGGGCTACCGCAAGATGGTCAAGGACCTCGTGACCGTCGCCGACCCGAAAGTCGACTTCTCCGAGTACGACCTGGTCAACGTGCTGGTCACCCCCAACGCCGGACCCTCCGCGCTCGACACCGTCCTGTCCGTGACCTTCTCCGGCAACGACGACGCACCCTCCGCCGACGGCGTCCCGCTCGCCAACACGTCCTTCGTCTACAGCCGCCAGGACGACGGCTCGGGCTCCTACGCCGAAACCGGCTACCGGGTCCTCCCCCACGAGAACGGCCACGTCTTCGGGCTGCCCGACCTCTACACCATGGAGGGCGGCGGCTCAGTGGGGCACTGGGACATCATGTCCGAGGACTGGGGGGCCAACAACGACCTGCTGGGCTGGCACAAGTGGAAACTCGGCTGGCTGGACAACGACCAGGTCAGCTGCGCCGCCATGCCCGGAACCAGCGAACACGTCCTGGAGCCGCTGGCCACGACGGGCGGCCCGAAGCTGGTCTTCGTACCGGTGAGCGCCCAGTCCGGCTACGCGGTGGAGGTGCGGACCGCGGACGGCAACGACGAAGCCGTCTGCCGGCCCGGCGTGCTCATCTACAAGGTGAGCTCCGACGTGGACACCGGGCAGGGCCCCGTCGCCGTCGAGGACAGCACCGAGGACAGCGGCGGATGCACCCGTCGTCCGAACGTCCACACCGAGCTATCCGACGCCCCGTTCGAACCCGGCGAGACGTTCACCGACCGGGCCGACGGCATACGGATATCGGTGCTCGAGAAGAACCCCGACGGGGACTACCGGGTACGCGTCACCCGGCCGTGAAGCCGGCGCCGCCCGGTCGATCCTGCCCGGCAGGGGGCAGCCACGTGGTCACTCCCGACCGGCAGGGGGGCCACCGGGCGGGTGCTCCTGAGCGGCAGGGGGTCCACCGGGCGAGCGCTCCTGAGCGGCAGGGGGGCCACCGGGCGGGCATTCCCGGACCGTGCCGCGCAGCTCCCGCTTGAGGATCTTGCCCGTCGCGTTCCGGGGCAGCGGCTCCCGCGTCACCCTCACATGGGCCGGAACCTTGAACGCGGCCAGCCTCCGGCCCACGTGGGCCCGCAGCGCGTCCGCCGTGACGACGGCACCCGGACGCACCCTCACCACGGCCGCGACCTCCTCCCCCAGCACCGGATGCGGGACGCCGAGCACCGCCGCGTCCTCGACGTCGGGATGGTCGTGCAGCACGGCCTCGACCTCCACGCAGTACACGTTCTCGCCGCCCCGGATCACCATGTCCTTGAGCCGGTCGACGACGTACACCCGCCCGTCCCGCACGACGGCGAGATCCCCCGTACGGAACCAGCCGCCGGTGAACGCCACGGCCGTCGCCGCCGCGTCGCGCCAGTAACCACGGATCAGGGACTGGCCGCGCAGCAACAGCTCGCCGGCCTCACCGTCGGGCAGTGCCTCGCCCGCGGGACCGGCGATCCGCACCTCGGTGACCGGCGTCGGGGTGCCGACGGAGTCCGGATGCTCCCGGTAGCCGGCACCGAAGTTGGCCAGTACGCCGCCGCTGGTCTCGGTCAGCCCGTAGCCGTTGCGCGGCTCGATCCGCTCGCCGTACCGGGCCGTGAGCCGCGCGACCAGGTCCGGAGGAGCCGCAGCCCCGCCCGTGTTCAGCCCCTTCAGACCCTCCAGACCGTCGCCCGCGCGCTCCGCCGCCGCGAGCAGCTCGAGCGCGGTGGCGGGGACGCCCGCATAGTGGGTGACCCCGTGCCGCCGGATCAGCCGGAGCGCCTCGTCGGCGTTCCACTTCGGCATCAGGACGAGGGTGCCGCCCGCCGACATCGCCGCGTACAGGCTGGTGAACGCCGCGACGTGGAAGAACGGGAACGTCATCAGGGTGACCGGAGCCGGCCCCTGCCCGGGGATGACACCACGGCCCAGCGCGGAGGCAGCCGCCTGGTAGCGCGGATTGAGGGCAGCGCCCGCGTGCGCGAGATGGGTGGCCACAGCCCCCTTGGGCCGCCCCGTCGTGCCGGAGGTGTAGATGATCGTGGCATCGTCCTCGGGCCGGACCTCGACATCGGGCGGCGCCGCCCAAGGATCGGGCTCCGGAAGGTCCACGTAACGCTCGGCGCCGGGCGGCACCTTGCCCGGGCCTCCCTCGTCTCCCTCGTCTCCCTCGTCTCCCGCGTCTCCCTCGTCTCCCGCGTCTCCCGCGTCTCCCGCGTCTCCCGCGTCTCCCCCGTCTCCCGCGTCGTGGAAGACGAGGAGGCGCGCCCCTGCTTTCCTGCCCCACTCGGCCACCTTCGGCACCTGCTCACCGTCGACCAGCAGCACCTTCGGCTCGCAGTCGTCGAGGGCATGTCCGAACTCCCCCTCGGTCCACCACGTGTTGAGCGGCACGGCGACGAGCCCGGCCAGCTGCACCGCCCAGAAGGCGATCTGCCACTCGGGGTGATTACGCATCGCCACCACGGCGCGGTCACCGGGGCGGAGTCCGTACGTCTCGGTGAGACGGCAGGCCAGAGCGGAGGCCGCGGCGAAGAACTCACCGTACGAGCAACTGCGTTCACCCGAGACGAGGAACGGCTGGTCGCCGAACGCCCAGGTGGTCTCGACGAACTCCCGCAGCGTGCGGGGGCCGTTGACGTAGACGAGAGGGCCGTGCTCGGCACGCTCCACGGCGAACGGAGCGCCCGGAGCGGTGAGCGACGCCTCGATACGGGCGCGGTCCCCTTCGCTGGGGGCGCGGTCCGCCGGGTCCGACGAACGGCTGGGATCGGTGTGCGGCACGATCGGCCTCTCCACGTGCTGGCTCAGCGGCCCGGCGACGCTATGCCCGCACCGGGACCCCGTCAAGGCGACCGCGCCGCAGCTCGCACCGGCACCCCCCAGTCGCGGCTGGGCATGCCACCTCCCCACACAACCCTCCGGGCTCCGAGCGACCACCCGCTACACTGTCACCGGTGAGGCGGCCGTCGTCGGCCGCACCACGACGACACTGCTGGAATCCAGCTGCCCGAGACCACGGCCACCGCCGGGCCCTCGGACACGGGACCCGGCAGATCCCTGCCTTCGTAGCTCAGGGGATAGAGCACCGCTCTCCTAAAGCGGGTGTCGCAGGTTCGAATCCTGCCGGGGGCACCAGTTCAGAAGGGGCCCGCCTCCGGATTTCCGGAGGCGGGCCCCTTCTGGCATCTCCGTCCGACATCGACGCGGCCCATGGCTTCGCGCTGCGTGTCCTGAACGCCATGCGTGTGGACGACAGGACGGCTTGCCCCACGAGTACGAGCGCGAGCGCGGCAGCCGCGTCCTGTTACCTGCACCCGCGTGCGCGAGCCCGTGCGGGACGGTCATTCCGCCATGGGCAGGGCCGCCGCTATCGCGTTCCGTTCCTTCCGTCCGAGCAGCGGGAACACGATCTTCAGGCCCTGTTCGCGGTCCGGGGAGGAGACGATGAAGGAGGAGTTGAGCACGCGCTCCTTGACCTCGGTACGCACGAGGCCGGCGCGGGGAATCGTCATCAGGTGCTCTTCCGGCCGGGCGAAGGTCGGGTTGGCGCGGAAGATGAAGATGCGCCTGCCGGTCATCGCCAGGTACATGGGGGTCGGCACCGGGACCACGGCCATTCCGCCACCGCTCACGATCGCGGAGGCGACCGCGAACGCCGCGGTCCGGCGTACCGACACCGACTTCAGGTTGACGATGGTCGCCACCTCGACCTGCTCACCAGGTTCGAGCATGGGATCGATGGCGGCCAGCAGCAAGCGACGGCGCTTCCCGTTCACGGGGTTCTCCTGCACGTTCGGTCTCGACCGGGCGGATGGTCCCGCCCGGGATGCGGCAGCCCGCCGCCGGGCGGGGTGCAGGTGGTCGCAGTCCGAGGAACAGCCGCGGGCCGGACTCCCTCGCGAGATCCGGTCGGCGTGAGCTGTCGGCACACTTTGCCATACGAACCCCGGCGGTCTCCCACCGTGTCGGCCGGGGCCCACCGGCGGGGGCCGCGGGTGGAAGCTGTTCAGGACGTTTGCACGGCGCCGGTCGGGGTCGCACGGGGCAGCGATGTCCGAAATCACTGCGTGGGTACCGGGGCCTGGACCGATCCGGTCAGGCCGGGGCCGGTCCCGTCGAGGCTGCGGCGGACGCGTAGCGAGCGGCGAGTTCGGCGAAGGCGTCGGTCAGTTGCGGTGGCCCCTCGACGTGGATCGCCGTGCCGAAGTGGCCGAGCGTGGCGGCGAGTCCGGTCCACGACCAGGAGCCGAGGGTGAGACGGCAGCGTTCGGGGCCGAGTTCCTCGACGATGCCGTCCTGCGCGTAGGGGGCCACGGCCTCTGCGGGGAGGTCCAGGACGACCTGACCGCGGCAGGGCCAGTCGGCGCTGGAACCGTCAATCCCACGGAACCGGCCCGTGACGAACACGGCCACGTCCCCGCCGGGGATCTCGCGCGGGGTGAAGCGCGGGCCGGTGGGGGTGCGGGGGCGCAGACGGTCGACGCGGAAGGTCCGCCAGTCGTCACGGTCGAGGTCCCAGGCGAGCAGGTACCAGCGGCCGCGCCACGCGACGAGGTGGTGCGGCTGCGTCCGGCGGGGTGGTCCGGCGTCGGCAGCCGCCTGGGCGGGATCGGCCCGGGCCGACACGGGCTCGGTCCCGTAGTCGAAGCGCAGCTCCTCCCGGGCGCGGATGACGCGGCCCAGTTCCATGAGGACCTCCGTGCCCGCCGGGGACGCCTCGTCGTTCCCCGGCGTCCGTACCGCGGTCACCCGCAGCATGTCGACGCGTCGGCGCAGGCGCGGGGGCATGACCTGGCGGACCGTGGCCAGGGCGCGCGCCGCGTCCTCGCCGATCGCGCCGTCGCCCGCCACGGACCGGAGGGCCAGGGCCAGGGCGACGGCCTGACCGTCGTCGAACAGCAGTGGGGGCAGTTGCGAGCCGGCGTCCAGGCGGTAGCCGCCCGAGGGCCCCTTGAAGGCGCGGATCGGGTAGCCCAGTTCCCGGAGCCGGTCGATGTCCCGTCGCACCGTGCGCGGGGTGATGTCGAGTCGCTCGGCGAGGTCGTCACCGGACCAGTCGCGGTGCGCCTGGAGCAGCGACAGCAGCGCGAGCAGCCGGGAGGACGTCTTCTGCGGGGCCATGGTCTTCATTCTGCCCGCAGTGGAGGACACAACCTGTCCGCTACCGGTGGAAGGGTGGGCTTCGCGCCCTCCGGGGAGGCCGAGACCTCAGGGGAGGCACAGCCCACCCGGCGGTGCACCTCGACGAACAGCAGGCAAGGAGAAGATCATGTCCATCACGACCACCACCCACCTGAACTTCCGGGGCGACGCCCGGGCGGCGCTGGACCACTACCGGTCCGTCTTCGGAGGGCGGGTCACCGCCGTCACGTACAAGGACACGGGCGACGTGCGGAACGAGAGCGAGGCGGACTGGCTGGTGTGGGGCGAGGTGGTGGGCGACGACGGGTTCCACGTCATGGCCTACGACGTCCCGTCGTCGCTGCCCTGGTCCCAGGGCGACCGGCCGTTCTTCGTGTCCGTGCGCGGGGACGACGCGGACGAGATCGGCGCCCTGTGGCAGGGGCTGGTGGTGGGCTCGACGGTGGTCCAGCCCCTGGCACCGTCGCAGTGGGCGCCGCTGTACGGCATGCTCACCGACCGCTTCGGCGTGACCTGGGTCCTGGACGTGGCTGTCCCGTACAACGGCTGACCCTCGTCCGACACGGAGCACAGGAGGAAGGGAGACAGTCCGCGTGCGGAATCGACAGCTCGGGCGTTGCGGCACCGAGGCAGGCACCCCACGGCGGCCAGGCCCATGACCGTACTCGGGGCGCGGGACCTCAACCGCGCCACTCTGGCCCGTCAGTACCTGCTCGACCGGACGACCACGCCGGTCAAGGAGACGGTGGCACACCTCTGCGGTCTGCAGGCCCAGGAACCGCAGGAGCCCTTCACCGGCCTGTGGTCGAGGCTGTACGCCTTCACACCCGACCGGCTCGACCGGGCGCTGACGGACCGGCAGGTCGTACGCACGCATCTGATGCGCCGCACCGTGCATCTGGTCACGGACGACGACGCGCTCGCCTGGCGGGCCCGTCACGACACCATGCTGCGCCAGCGGGTGCTGGCCACCTACCGGCGTGAGCTCGCCGATGTCGACCTCGACGCACTCGCCGCGGCCGGGCGGGCCGTCATGGCCGACCGGCGGCCCCGCACCATGGCCGAGCTCGTCGACGCCGTACAGGGCGGCCGGCCCGGTCCGCCCCGCCGTGCCCTGGGGGAACTCCTCGTCGCCGGCCTCGTCCCGATGGCCCAACTGCCCCCGCGCGGCCTGTGGCAGACGAAGGGCGGCGTGCGGAATCTTCCCCTGGCCACCTGGCTCGGACGGGATGTCGCCCCGCTGCCCGACGAAGGAGACGAGGGGCACGGGGGCGACCAGGGCCACGAGGACCCGGTCGGGCAGCAGTTGGTACGCCGCTATCTCGCCGCCTACGGGCCCGCCGCCACCGCCGACATCCGCGCGTGGAGCGGTGTGGCGGGTCTCCCCGCGGCGGTCCGGGCCCTCCGGGACGAGCTGGTCACCTTCCGGGACGAGCGCGGCCGGGTCCTGCTCGACCTGCCGGACGCACCCCGCCCGTCCCCGGACACACCCGCCCCCGTCCGGTTCCTCCCGGCCTTCGACAACGCGATCCTCGGCTACCAGGACCGCGGCCGCATCATCGACGACGCCCACCTCGGTCTGTCCGTCGCGGGTCTTCGCGCGGTGCTCGTCGACGGGCGCGTCGCCGCCACCTGGACGACGGACGGCCGGCGGCTCCTCGTCGCCCCCTTGCGGTCCCTCTCCGCCCCCGAGCAGGAGGCCGTCCGGGAGGAGGGCCATGATCTGGCCGTCTTCCTCGACCGGGGAATCGACCGGGTGGACATCACGGCCGTCCGGGCGGCCATCGGCTGAGCGGGCGGACATCAGGGTCGTTCAGGCGGCCACCGGCCGAGCGGGTGGACATCACGGCCGTCCGGGCGGCCACCGGCTGAGCGGCGGTCCGGCAGCGGTCACCCCGCGCTGCCGGACCGCTCCGGCTCCTCCAGGATCTCCCCGATCACATGCCGTGCGATCCCCGCCATCACCGGGTTCGACGTCCGGTAGGACGACAGCTCCATCAGCGCGACGGACAGGGCCCAGCCCCGTGCCCGCGCCCACATCGCCGGGTCCGCCCCCACCCGCGTACGGAGGATCCGCCTCGGCCCGGGCGGCAGCAGGTACCAGCCCGCGATCAGGTCGACCGCGGGGTCGGCGAGCCCCATGCAGCCGAAGTCGATGACCGCGCCGAGCCGGCCGCCCGAGACCAGGACGTTGCCGGGCTGGAGATCGCCGTGGACCCATACCGGCGGGCCCTGCGGTCCGGGGGCGCGCAGGGCGTCGGACCAGACGGCCGCCGCCGTCGCCGTGTCGATGACGCCGTCGAGCGCGGCGAGGGCCGCCCGGGTCTCCGTGTCCCGTGCGGCCAGGGGTTCGCTGCGGTAGGCGGGCGGCCCGTCGGTGGGGTCGACGCGGCGCAGCGCGAGGACGAACTCCGCGATGTCCCCGGCCATTCGGCGCTCCCCGAGCCTGCGGCCGGGTTGTCGCCGTCGATCCAGCGGCAGACCGACCAGGACCACGGGTAGCCCTCGGCGGGGACCCCCTCGGCCAGGGGGACGGGCACGGTCACGGGCAGGCCGCGGGCGAGGCGCGGAAGCCAGTGGCGCTCCGTCACCACGTCCCGCGAGCCGCCTCGGCGCGGGGCAGCCGCACGACCAGGTCCGTTCCCAGCCGGTAGATGGCGTTGACCGTCCCGTGGGAGCCGACCCGTTCGACGGGAAGGCCGGCCCAGGCGGGGAACTGCGCGGCGAGCAGGCGCTGGACGAGCGCCGCGTCGGTGGTCGTCCCGTCGGCGTGCATCCGGCCCATGCAAGCCGAACCGGCACCGCTTGTCGAGCGAAATCCGGTGGGCCGGCGCGCCCACGCTGCGGCAGGATCCATGTCCATGCGCCTCGTGCTCCCGCCCCGTCTCACCGCCTCCGCCCGGATCCTCCGCGACACCGCCCGGCGGCGCGGTCTGCGCATCACGCAGCTGCCGGACGGCACGGTGCCCGGGGAGCTTCCCGACGGGGACGCGCACCTGCACGCCGGCCCGTCCTTCGCCGACGCCGTGGCGCCCGCGCTGGGCATCGCGCCGCTCGAAGCCCCCGCCGACTGGCTGGCCCGGCTTCCCGCCGCGTTCGTCCGGCGCGAGGTCCGTGCCGTACCCATCCGCGAGGCGTACGCGCTGCGCCGGCCGGTCTTCGCCAAGTCGCCGAACGACAAGAGCATCCCCGCGCTGGTCTACGCCGACGGCTCGCGGCTGCCCGGCCCGGACGCGGTCGATCCGGACACGGTGGTCCTGGTCAGCGACGTCACCGTCTTCGACACGGAGTACCGGCTGTACCTGCTCGACGGGCAGGTCCTCACCGGCAGCCGGTACGCCGCGTCGGGACGGCTCGATCTGGCCCCTCTGTCCGCCTCGGCGCGGGCCTTCGGCTCGGAGCTGCTCGCCGCCGCCGGGCATACCCTGCCCTCCGCGATCGTCGTCGACGTCGGAACCACCGACGCCGGGCATTGGGCGGTGGTGGAGGCCAACGCCGCCTGGGCGAGCGGCTGTTACCACTCCGACCCGGAGTGCGCCCTGGACGTCGTCCTCAGGGCCGCCGGGCCGCGCGCGCAGGTGACGGAACGCGACGCCGCATTCGTACGGGGATGACGCGGGCGCGGGGCGCCGGGCGGGTCAGCGGCAGGAGGCCTTCAGCTGCGCCGCGGCGTGGTGCGCGCCCACCAGGTCCGCGTCGCCCCAGTCACGGCCCCGGTCGACGAGCTGCACGGCGAAGGTGTCCCCCTTCACCGGGTAGCTGCGTACGTCCACGGCGGTGCCCCGGTGCTCCGGCTGGCGCACGGCGAAGCCCGTGTACGCCGAGTCCGTGTCGCGCGGGTCGGAGAGCACCCGGTAGACACTCGGAGAACCCGCCACATCGCTGTCCCGGACGCTGCGCGGCACGAAGACCGTGAGCGCGCACTCGCGGAAGCCGTCACCGAGGTACCAGGACCAGACGGCGCTGCTCCCCCGGTCCTGGTCAGGGCTTCCCGACATGGGGAGGGCGCTGAACCGGCCGTCGCACGGGCTCTCCCCGAAACCGCCCGAATCGACGGTGTACCAGCCCGCGTCGCCGTTCTCGAACCGCCCGTTCTCCATGTACGCGCCCGTGGTGCAGCCGGGCCCGGCCCACGCCGTGAAGCGGTAGCGGCCCGTGGAGGCCGAGGGTTGCGCGGTGACGCCGCCGGGCGGCTCCGTCCCGTCGGTTCCGGCCTGCCCGATCCGGGTCGGGGCCCCGCCGCCGACCGGTGCCGGCACGGCCCCCGCCCGGCCCATCGCCTCGGGGGGCGTCCCTCCGGCGCCCTCGGCGAGCAGGGACGCGGCGGCGGCCAGGCCGCCCACGGCCACCGCGACGCCGGCCACCAGCAGGGCCTTCCGCCGTCGGGTCAGCGTGGAGACCCTTCCCGTGAGCGTCTCCCGGGCTATCCAGGAACCGGTCCCGTGCGACGAGCGCTCCGCGGAACCGCACCGGGGACAGACCATGCCCGGCAGCGGACCGCCGCGTTCACCGCCGTGATGTTGGCACCTCATGGCAGCACACCATGCCAGTGCCGCCCGCCCGGAGGGAGGCTTCCGGCACTATTGGCGCAGTTCCTCGGGGCACGGCGTGCCCGGCTGCAGCTGGTACGGCGCCGCCAGGCGGTAGACGCCCGCGCGGGGGGCGAGGAGCTCGGTCCACTCGTCGCCGTCGCCGTCCTCCTCCACCTTGATCAGGCAGCCGTGGGCGTTGGTGAAGTCCTTCGGAGCCTCGCTGTCCTCGGCCGAACGCTTCTTGGACTCCTCCGTCTCCTGCGGGCGCTCCACGCTCTTGCCCTCGTCGTCCACGACGGCAAGCCACCGGGAGTACGGGATCCGGATCAGGACGCGGCCCGCCGTCTGGACGCGGATCGTCAGCTCGTCGTCGCCGGCCCTCTCCACGGTCGCGGGCGGGTCGGCGAGCGGCACCGGGTCCAGGACCCGGAACAGCTTCCAGTTGGCGTCGCTCCAGACCGCCTTCAGATACGGCTGCCCCTTCTCGACGAGCGCCGCCTCCTGCTCGCCCCCGGAGTCCGGCATGCCGGTCGGCAGCACGACGTAGTGCACGGCCCAGCGGTCCAGCCACTCCCGGTAGTTCACGGGGTCGAGGGTGTCGTCGTAGAAGAGCGGGTTGCGCTTCATGTCGGCCTGCCGGTTCCAGCCGCGGGCCAGGTTCACGTACGGCGCGAGCGCGGAGGCCTCGCGATGGCTGCTGGCGGGGACCACCTCGACCCTGCCACGCTCCGCCCCGGCCTTCTGGAGCTGGTTGACCAGGGGGGCCAGCTCGCGGTTCCAGGACGCGGCGGGTGCGGTGCGGACGATGTCGTCGACGCCCTTGAAGCCGATCCAGAAGTTCAGCCCGGCGAAGACGACGATCAGCGCGTACCAGCGTCGGGTGCGCGGCGCCGTGTACGGGAGGGCTGCCAGCAGGACGACCCCGGCGAACAGCATCGCCATCCGCGACACGTTCGACCCGATCTGCGAGTCGACCACGTACGTCAGGAGCGTCCCGGCTCCGTAGACCGCGGCGGCCGTGCGCACCGTGTGCCAGTCGCGGGGCACCAGGAAGAAGACGAAGACCGAGTACAGGAACGGCAGGGACAGGGTGCCGAGCGCCATCGGCTGGGTCCCCGAGAACGGGAACAGCCAGGCGGAGAGGACCACCACCGCGACGGGCGCCAGGCCCAGCGCGTACGCCCCGGGGCGCCGTTTGTTCAGGAAGAGGGCGGCGGCGACGACACCGAGGAAGAGCCCGGCGACCGGGCTGCCCGCCGTAGCGAGGCCGGCCAGGGGCGCGGCGACGACGGCCTTCGCCCACCGCTTGTAGCGCCAGCGGTGGGGCCAGCAGAACACCGCGGCGACGGCACCGAGCGCGAACATCATGCCGAGCCCGAACGTCACACGGCCCGACAGGGCGTTGCACAGGTAGGCGAAGACCCCGGCGAGCGCGCACGCGAGCGGGTTGCGGACGGCGGGCACCCGCACCAGGATCAGGGCCGTGAGCGCCGACGACACCGTGCCGACGACCATCATCGTCGTACGGACGCCGAGCACCGACATCAGGTAGGGCGACACCACGCTGTACGAGACCGGGTGCATGCCCCCGTACCAGGCGAGGTTGTACGCGGTGCCGGGGTGGCGGCCGACGAACTCGGCCCAGGCGTCCTGGGCTGCGATGTCGCCGCCGCTGTTCGCGAAGAAGAAGAACCAGAGAAGGTGCACGGCGGCGGCCACCGCCGTCGTCAGCAGCACCGGATGGCGTCGGAGACGGCTCCGTAGCGAGAGGTCCGGGCCGTCGCCGTCCAATCCGGCCGCCTGGGCCGGGATCCGCACGGCCATGCTCTCGGCGGACGACGGCGGGCCGGTGTCCGCCCGTGTCGGCTCAGCGGTGGTCACTGCGACTCTCCCCGTCCTCGCCCGGGCCTGCCGAACCGTCCTCGTGCTGCACGGACCTCGTCCGTCGTACCCGGAGGGACGCGTCCCGGCGTCCGCCCGTTGCTTTCGGGACGCTAGCATGCGGCATTTTCTCCGCGCTGCCCCATCGGCGGACAGCCCCGTCCCGTCGACGGCCGGCCCCCGTCCCAGCGCCCGCCGGCCCCTGCCCCCACGAGGACGGGGGACAGGGGCCGGCGGGCGGAACAGGGGACCGGAGGGTCAGCCGATACGGGTGAGCTTGTCGCCGAAGCCCGGTTCCGTCATCGCGCTCTGGAGGGCGACGGGCGCGGATACCTTGCCGGTGCCCGAGCCGACCGTCACCTCACCGACGACGGTGCCCGCCTCCGCCACGTGTGCGGGGGTCTTCCCGCCGTCCGTGAGCTTCAGGTCGACCTCCAGCCCGCCCCAGCCGACGGCCTTCAGGTCCTTGGTCGCGACCACCGGGGTACGGGTGCCGAAGCCGTTGTCCACATAGCCGACGACCTGGCCCTTCTTGACGACGGTGGCGGAGTCGACGCCGTCCTGGGCGGTCTGGATCAGCGCCAGGCTGGTCTGCAGGGCGCGCTGCAGCTTGGCGTCCAGGGTCCCGTCGACGTCGGCTCCCATGACCGCGCCGATGATCCGACGGGACTTGCCGTCGATGACCGTGTCGGCGGTCCAGACGAGGTTGCCGCCCGCGGGGGTCGACGAACCGGTCTTGATGCCGCTCACGCCCGGCTCCAGCAGGATGTTGTTGTTGTTGTAGATCATCTTGCCGATGCCCGGGATCTCCGCCTGCGGCATGTTCACGATCTCCCGGAAGACGTCGTTCTGCATGACCGCCTTGGCCAGCTTGAGCTGGTCGGCCGGGGTGGACCGGGTGGTGGACTCGAGACCGCTCGGGTCCGTGTAGACCGAGTTCGTCATCCCGAGGTCCTTCGCCGCCGCGTTCATCTTCTCGACGAACGCCTTCTCGGTGGTGGCGTCCCACCGGGCGAGGAGCCGGGCGACGTTGTTGCCCGAGGGGATCATCAGGAGCTGGAGCATCTGACGCTGCGTGTACTTCTGCCCCTCCTTGATCGGCGCCGTCGACTCGTCCGGACGGTTGGCCTCCTCGCCGGCCTTCGCGTCGACCTCGATCTGCTCCCCGTCCTCCTTACCGGTGATGGGGTGCCCCTGGAGGATCACGTACGCGGTCATGATCTTGGCGACGCTGGCGACCGGCGCGGACTTCTCCTTGCCGTACGTGCCGATGGTCCCGACACCCTCGACCTCGACGGCGCCCTGGCCCTCCTCCGGCCACGGCATGTCCAGCTTCTCGCCGCCGAAGGTGTACGTGGGGTCGGCGGAGAGCGTCAGCGCGGGCTCGGGGAGCGGGCGCACGGCCTGCGCGATCGCAAAGACGATCAGGAGCAGCAGGACCAGCGGCGTCCAGATCTTGACCCGCCGGACCGCCGTGCGGACCGGGGTCTCCGGGGGCGGCGGGGTGTTCGTGAGCTCCGCGAGCAGGTCGAGCGGCGGCCTGGGCGGCATGGGCTGCTGCCGGGTCCGCTCGGCCTCGGCGAGGCCTGCCCCGGGAGCCCCGGGCGTGCCGGGACTCGCCGCGACGTCAGGGGTGACCGTGGGTCCGACGACGGGCGCGGGGCGTACGTCGTCGGAGCGCAGCGGCACGAACTTGCTGGTCCGCTCCGCGGGGGCCTCGGGAGCCTCCGTGGTACCGGCGACCTTGGAGGCCCAGGAGGGCTTCCGCTCGGCCGCCTTCCCCTGCTCCTCGCCCTCCTCCTGCTCCTCCGCCTTCGGCTTCGCCTTGGTCGGCAGCTTCAGCGCGGTCGTCGGCTGGTCGAGCTGTTCGGCCCGCGGTGCCTTGAAGACGGCGGTCGGATGATCGATTCCTCGCCCGTCGGACGCGGACTCCGGCTCCTTGGCCGGGGTGGCCTCCTCGCGGGTCTTCGGCACCCGGGGAGTGCTGGAGGCCGCGGGGGCGGGCGAAGCGTCTTCGGTGCCGGCGGAACCCTTGGCGTCGCCCTTGTCGCCCTTGTGGTCGCTGTCGGCGGGTGCGTCGTCGGTCGGCCTGGCGGCGGCAACTGCCTTCGTCGCACCGCCGTCGCCCGGCGCCTTCGCCTCGGTGACGGCGGCACCGTCCTTGGCGGCAGCCTTGCCGTCGGCCTCGGACGGCTCGGCGTCGGCCCGGGGCGTCTTGTCGGCGTCCTCTGGATCGCCGTCCTGAGCTGCGGCTTCATCGTCCGGCTCGGTCGCCACCCACGCGGCGACGGCGGCACGCAGCCGCGCGTCCGTCGGCTTCGGCGCGGTGTCCGACCCTGCCTCGGATCCGGCGGCGGCCTCGGCGGCCTCCTCGCGCCCGGAGTCGTCGGCGCGCTCGGAGTCCGAGGCGGGCTCGGCGTCTTCGGCGGGCTGGGAATCGGCAGCCCCGGCCTCGGGCTCGGCGTCCGCACCGGTACCGCCCTCGGCCTCCGCCTCAGGCCCTGCATCCGCATCCGCATCGGCACCGGCACCGGCACCGGCACCGGAGTCGGCCGCCGGCTCCGCCGCCCCGGCAGGCTCCGGCGCGTCCGCGTCCGCAGACGCCTCGGGCGCCTCGGACGCCTTCGCAGCCGTATCGCCCGCCTCGGAGGGTGCCGAGGCTCCCTCCTGGGCCGTGGAGGCCCCTCCAGGGCCCTCTGCGCCCTTCGAGGACCCGGAGGCGCCCTCGGACGCCTCGGCCTTCCCGGACGGCGGCAGGCGGAAGACCGCCGTCTCGCTGTCCGTACCGGCGTCCGCCGACCCGTCCGCCGTTTTCCCGACCGCCGTGCCGCCGTCCGCCTCAGCGACCGGTTCACGGAACACGGCGAAACGCGGATCGCGTCCCTCAGCCGTCCCCGACGACTTCCGCTGATCCGACTTGCCGGGGGACTCGCCCGCCACCGATACCTCCTGAAGAGCCGCGGGGTCACGCCCGCACCGTGTCCGAACCATCTACCAGTGTCCTGTGTGAACCCCTGGCCGAGCCGCTAGACGAGAACGACATAGCTAACGGTTCCCTCACAAAGCACCCAGGCGCCCTCGACAGACCATTGTGAGAGGGGTCACCCTGTCACTCATCCACGCGGGGAGGCATGGATGGGCAGGAGCCGCAGAACAATTCCGGAGGAGCTTCTGCTGCTCGCTCTGGACCCGACAACGGGTACCACAGCGCAGCCGCAGTCGCTCGACCTCGGCCTGGCCGGGGCACAGCTAGTGGAGCTGGCTCTGGCAGGACGGATAGCCCCTGACGGGGATCGTATCGCCGTGGTGATGCCACGGCCGACAGGAGATCCGACTCTGGACTCCGCACTGGAGCTGCTGCGCCGTCGTGGCAGCCCGGTTCGGGCGGTCCACTGGATCGGCGGACCCCGGCTGGGACTTCGCCAGATCTACCTCGCGCATCTGGAGCGGTGCGGCATGGTTCATGCCGTGGCGGGCCAGATGTGCGGAGTGCTGCCGACGACTCGCTACCAGGCGACGGACACGGCAATCAGCAGGGACATCAGAACCCGGCTGGACAGCGCGATCCGCACCGGCGTACCACCGGACCCGCGGACCGCCGCGCTCGCCGCACTGGCCCACGCGGTCGGACTCGGCAAGCATCTGTACCCCGGGAACGAGGGGCGTTCATCGCGCTCCCGGCTCCGGGACCTGATCAGACACGACCCGATGGGCGGACTCGTGGCGCACGCCGTGATGGACGTCCAGAACGGTGTGGCGGTCCAGCCGCGCCGTAATCAGCAGGCGGCAGGCGTGCCGTTGCAGCCGCAAGCGCAAGCCCGCCGCGGCAGCATGGCGCACACCTCCGTCCACTGACAGCACGACCGCGCGGACACTTGCGCGGGGTACCGAATACCGCCGCACCGACGTCCCCATGACCCGGTCCGGGAGCCGCACCAGGCGCGGGGCAGCCGGATCCACCGGCTGCCCCGCGCTCCTGCGTGCCCTCGTCGCGTGTGACGATTTCCCAGCGCGCCGGGGTGCCCGGGTGGCAATCTGCTGGGCAGTAGATACACACAGCTACCACAGCTGCATAGCCCGGAGGTGCCGTTCCCGTGCCGACCAACGTCAATCCCACCGTCAGACGACGCCGGCTGGGTCAGGAATTGCGCCGCCTCCGGGAGATCAAGGGCATGACGGCCGAGGAGGTCGCGGACAGGCTGCTGGTCTCGCAGTCGAAGATCAGCCGACTGGAGAACGGCCGCCGTTCCATCAGCCAGCGCGACGTGCGCGACCTCTGCGGGGTGTACGAGGTCGCGGACCACCGCGTCGTCGACTCGTTGATGCAGATGGCGAAGGACTCCCGCCAGCAGGGCTGGTGGCACGCCTTCGGCGACATCCCGTACAGCGTGTACATCGGGCTGGAGACGGATGCCGAGTCCCTCCGCGTGTACGAACCCCAGATCGTCCCGGGGCTGCTGCAGACCCGCAGTTACGCGGAGGCGCTGATCACCGGCGCCCTGCCGGAGGCGCCGCCGTCCGACATCGAGAAGCGGGTGAACGTCCGGGCCCGCCGCCAGGACCGTGTGAACGCCCCCGAGCACCCGCTGCGGCTGTGGGCCGTCATCGACGAGTCGGCCCTGCGCCGGCTGGTGGGCGGCAAGCAGGTCATGCTCGCACAGCTCGAGCACCTCGTCGAGCAGTCCAAGCTGCCACACGTGACCGTGCAGGTGCTGCCCTTCGAGATGGGCGCCCACCCCGGCATCAACGGCCAGTACGCGATCCTCGAATTCCCCGACGCGGCGGACTCCAGCGTCGTGTACATCGAGGGGGTCACCAGCGACCTCTACCTGGAGAAGGCGAACGACGTGCAGCGCTACAGCGTCATGTACGAGCACCTGCGGGCACAGGCGCTGAACGTGGACCAGACACGCGAGTTCATCGGTGACATCGCCAAGGGCTACACCCGCTGAGAGCCCGGCGACACCCACGGGAACAGGACGGTCCGACACGGGCTGATGTACGGGATATGCCGTGATGCAGGTGAGGTGGGGCGGGAAGATACACCGCCCCACCTCGCAAGGGAAGACCTGCATGGAATATGCCATCCGGTCGAGTGAACGGCGGCACCACCAAGCGATGTTGGCGAGTAGCGTCGATCACGCCAACAGGAACGAAGTTGGTGCCACTCACATCAACTCTCTGAACCGGAGTGAACATGGCCATTCTTCAGGGTGCTACGGAAAACTGGACGAAGTCGTCGTACTCCGGCGGCAACGGGGCGTGCGTCGAGGTGAAGTCGCCCGTCACGCAGGCCATCGCCGTGCGCGACTCGAAGGCGCCCGAAGGCCCCTCGCTCTCCTTCGTGTCCGGAGCGTGGAACACCTTCGTGCGCGACGTCGCCTCGGGCTCGATCAACGCCTGACGCATACGTCGAACCTCAGCTCCGCGCTGCGTCCGGTCGGCCCACGGCCGACAGGAGCCCTCTCGACCGGCCCGCCGTCCTGGCCGAGGGGGCTCGGCCCGCCACCCGACCCGGCGCCACCTGTAGGCGTACGCACACATCACGACCACAGCGATCGACACCGACCACGCGCTCGGCGCCGTCGGTGCGTCAGTCACGTCGTGCAGCTCTCCCCCTTCTCCGACCGCACGGGACCCGCATCCCGTGCGGTCGTTCTGCGTTCTCGGGCGTTCCTGCGTTCTCACGTTGCTGCGTTCGCGCATCCGTGCTCGCGTCGAACTCTGCACAGCCTGACGAAGTGCTCGCTCATCGTGTGGCCGTGGTCACGTTCACGACAACGCCCCGCAAGGTCAAGAACACGTAAAATCGTTCGCCTTGCTGATCTGCGTTCACATCCCTGACCGAGAAATCCTTGACCGAGGACCCGGACAAGCGGTTCAATCCCCCAAGTCCCTGTTCCCGCACGGGGATCCCGCTGAAACGGCCGTACTGACGAAGTGCGTTCCCGTTCACAAGGCGGACCCCTGGAGGGGGCACATGAACAGTCTCGACTGGGCCGTGCTCATCGGATACTTCGGTGTGATGGTCGCGATCGGACTCTGGTCGCACAAACGCGTGGACAACGTCAGCGACTTCTTCACGGCCGGCGGCAAGATGCCCTGGTGGCTGTCGGGCATCTCGCACCACATGTCCGGCTACAGCGCGGTGATGTTCACCGGCTACGCCGGGATCGCCTACCAGTACGGCGTCACGTCCTTCGTGACCTGGTCCCTGCCGATCGCGATCGGCATCGGCATCGGCGCGAAGCTCTTCGCCCCCCGGCTCAACCGGCTGCGTTCGCGGCTGCACGTCGCCTCGCCGCTCGAGTACCTGAAGAACCGCTACAACATCCCGACCCAACAGGCCCTGGCCTGGTCCGGGCTGCTGCTGAAGATCGTGGACGTCGGCGCCAAGTGGGCGGCCATCGCCACCCTGCTCTCCGTCTTCACCGGCATCACCCTGACCCAGGGCATCTTCATCACCGGCGCCATCACGGCCGTGTACTGCACGGTCGGCGGACTGTGGGCCGACGCGCTCACCGAGCTCGGACAGTTCATCATCCAGCTCTTCGCCGGTCTGGCCATGCTGTTCATCGCCATGAGCAAGCTGGGCGGCTTCAGCTCGCTGTGGACGGTCTGGGACAAACTGCCCGAGGGCCACACGAGCCCGACGGCAGGCCCGTACACGGTGACGTTCCTGCTCGCGTATCTCTTCATCAAGACCTTCGAGTACAACGGCGGCATGTGGAACCAGGCCCAGCGCTACATGGCCACGGACTCCCCGCGCTCCGCGACCCGTTCGGCCCGGCTCTCGGCCGTGCTGTGGCTGGTCTGGCCGACGGTGCTCTTCTTCCCGATGTGGGTCGCCCCGCTGCTCGTCGAGGCCAAGAAGCCCGACGCGTCGGACAGTTACGCCCTGATGACCGAGCAGCTGCTGCCTCACGGGCTGCTGGGCCTGGTCGTCGTCGGCTTCTTCTCGCACACGATGGCCATGTGCTCCTCGGACGCCAACGCCATCTCGGCGGTCTTCACCCGGGACATCGCACCGGTCCTCTCGAAGTCGGCCCGCACCTGGAGCGACCGCAGCGGTCTGCTGGCCGCGCGGCTGTCCACGCTCGCCTTCCTCGGGCTCTCGATGGCGCTGGCGACCCAGATCAACTCGCCGACGTTCAAGGACATCATCTCGGTCGTCATCAAGTGGGTGGCCGGGCTCATGGGGCCGATCGCCATCCCGTTCATGCTGGGCCTGCTGCGCAGGTTCCGCCGGTCCGGGCCCACCGCGGCGCTCACCAGCTGGGCGGCCGGGCTGCTCGCCTTCTACCTCACCAACTACAACTTCGACGGTTCGGTGAAGACGGACGTCGCCCTGCAGTACCAGGTGGCCCTGCCGCTGGCGATCTCCCTCGTGCTCTACGTCGCGATCGGGTTCATCAAGCCGGAGGACACCCCGGAGCGCGACGCGCTGATCGAGCAGATCAACTCGGACGACGGAGGCCCCACGGGCGGAGCCGCGGCTGCCGCCGTCCCGATGCAGAAGTCCGGCCCCGGGAACACGGGGGTCGTGGAGGGCGTGAAGGACTGACCTTCGCACCCGCGGGGGTCGCACGGACGGTGGGCGGGCGCGGCGGCGCCCGCCCACCCCCGTCGGCGTCCCGCCCGTCCCTCTCCCCCTTGCCCAGCCCCGCTCAGTCCCGGGGATAGCGGGCCAGCCATCCCGGGGCAGCGGCGGTGGGACTGTGCAGGGCGGGCCCCTGGGTCATCTCCATCGCGAAGTCGTCGGAGAGTTCGAGGAGGGTCGAGCGGCCCTCCAGTTCCGCCAGCCAGCCCGGCGGCAGCGCCGTCTCCCCGTGCAGCGCGCCGAGAAGGGCCCCGCAGACGGCTCCCGTGGCCGCGGAGGGCCCTGAGTGGTTCACGGCGAGCCGCAGACCGTGACGCATGTCCTCGCCGACCAGCGCGCAGTACAGCGCCACGGCGAGGACCTCCTCCGCGGAGTCGGTGTCGCCGAGCGCCTCGATGAGGGCCGGTCCGGGGATCCCCTGCCGTACGGAGCCGAGCGCCTGCCTCAGCGCGTCGGTGACCTGTTCGCCGCCCTGCCGTTCGGCGATCAGGGCCAGAGTGCGCTGGACCGAACCGTCCAGGGTCTCCCCGCGGGCCAGACCGTGCACCATCACGGCGAGCGCCCCCGCGGCGAGCTGGGCGGTGGCGTGTCCGTGGGTGTGGGCGGCGCACTCGACCGCCAGTTGGAGGACCAGTTGGGGCTCCCAGCCGACGAGCAGCCCGAAGGGCGCGGAGCGGGTGAGCGCCGCCGAGTCCCGGGCCGCCGGGTTCTTGGGTACGGCGAGCGTGCCCATCGTGGAGTCACCGAAGCCGGCCAGACACTCCCTGGTGGGGGAGCGGCGGGTGTACAGCCACTCCTCCCTGGCCAGCCAGCCGTTGTCCTTGCGACGCTCGTCGGGCCCCCAGGCGCTCTGGGTGGCCGCCCAGCGCAGATGCGCGCGGTGCACGTCGGTCGGCGGGTGCCAGGCGCCGGTGTCGCGGCGGACCTGGGCCCGGATCAGCCCGTCGACGGTGAAGAGCGTGAGCTGCGTGACGGCGGTGACGGCACCGCGCCGGCCGTGCGCCGGGACGAAGTCGGCCACGCCCTCCGCGCCGTGGGCGGCGCGTATCGCCTCCAGGGTGAGCCCGGAGACTCCCGCCCCGAGCGCGTCCCCGATGGCCCCGCCGAGCAGGGACCCCCGTACGCGGCCGCGGAAGTCCTGCTGCTGGGCGCGGCCCCAGACGGCTGTGGTCCCTGTGGTCACCGTGCCCCCTTTTTTCTCCGACTCACAGTGCGACTGCGCAAGCACTGTAATCGAACGGGAACGGTGGGCTCATAGGCGGAACGCTATGTACGGACTAGCACGGCGGAGCACTTTTGAACGGCATTCCTCACGTTATCCGGGACCATTTCCCCGCATGTATCCCGGGCGGAATTCCCGGGCCCCGACCCGCCTCGGGCACGGCCTCGGTCCCCCGTCCGCCGGGGCCGCGCGAGCGGTCCCGGCGGCGTCCGGACCGTCAGCCGAACTGGCCGGGCTGGTAGTCCCCGGCCGGCTGCCGGGTCATGACGTTCAGCCGGTTGTAGGTGTTGATCACGGCGATGAGGGCCACCAGGGCGAGGAGCTGGTCCTCGTCGTAGTGCTTGGCCGCGTCGGCCCACGCCTCGTCCGTGACCCCGCCCGCCGCGTCGGCGATGCGCGTGCCCTGCTCGGTCAGCTCCAGGGCGGCGCGCTCGGCCTCGGTGAAGACCGTGGCCTCCCGCCACGCCGCGATCATGTTCAGACGCAGGGAGGTCTCACCGGCCTCGGCGGCTTCCTTGGTGTGCATGTCGAGGCAGAATCCACAGCCGTTGATCTGACTGGCGCGGATCTTCACGAGTTCCTGCGTGGCCGCCGGAACGGACGACTTACCGACGGCCATACCCGCCGAATTGATGTGCTTCAGGAAGGTGGCCGCGAAGGGGTTTCCGAAGACGTTCAGACGCGCTTCCATCATGAGCTCCTATGCGTTGCTGCCGGGCTGGTTACACCCTCTTGACGGAGCGGCGCCGGCCGGATGTGACACGGTCGGCTGTGATCCACGTCTCAGGCCGGCTGTCCTGCGATCGCGTTCGGCCTCGTCGTCGCCGCGCCGGCGTGGACGGCCTTCGTCGCCCACGTGGCTCACCCCACGGCGTCGAGCGTCGGGTAGTCGGTGTAACCCGTCTCCCCGCCGACGTACATCATGTACGCGTCCCGGACCTGGTTCACCGGGGCGCCCGTGCGCATCCGGTGGATCAGGTCGGGGTTGGCCAGGAAGGGGCGGCCGAGCGCGATCACGTCCGCTCCGGCGGCCAGCAGACGCTCGCCGTGGGCGAGGCCGCCGTCGTCCGGGATGCGGTCCTTCGGCAGCACGGGGTTGGCCATCAGCGTGCCCGGCCAGTCCTTCCGGATCCGCTGGAGGACGGGGTCCTCCGGGTCGGCGTATCCCACGTGCAGATAGGCCAGGCCGCTGCCCGCGAGGGCGCCGAGGAGCGCGGGGTAGATCTCCTCGGTGTCGCCCTCCTCCATGCCGTTGACCGTGCTCCACGGCGAGATGCGCAGGCCCACCCGCTCGGGGCCGATCGCCGCGGCCACCGCTTCCGTCACCTCCACGACGAAGCGGATGCGGTGCTCCACGGAACCGCCGTAGGCGTCGGTCCGCCGGTTGGTCCCCCGGCCCAGGAACTGGTGGAGCAGATGACCGTTGGCGCTGTGCACCTCGACGCCTTCGAATCCCGCCTCGATCGCGTTGCGGGCGGCGGCTGCGAAGTCGGCGACGGTGGACGCGATGTCCTCCGCGGTCATCTCGCGGGGCACCACCGAGGGCACGCGCCCGGCCGAGGTGTGGATCGTCTCCGGCAGTGCGATCGGCGAGGGGGCGACGGGTGTCAGTCCGCTGGTGTCGGGGTGGCCGGCGCGCCCGCCGTGCTGGATCTGGAGGAACATCCGCCCGCCCTCCGCACGGACCGCCTCTGTGACCCGGCGCCATCCGGCGATGTGGGCCGGGCTGTGGATCGCCGTGATGTTCGGATACGTCTGGCCCACGACGTTCGGCGTGGACGCCTCGGCGATGATCAGTGCCGCCGTGGCGCGCTGGGCGTAGTAGGTGGCCATGAGCGGGGTCGGTACGCCCTCGGGGGTGGCCCGGTTCCGGGTCAGCGGAGCCATCACGAGGCGGTGCGGAAGGGTGAGGGGGCCGAGCGTGACGGCCTCGAAGAGCTTCTGCGGGGATGCGGATGCGTTCGTCATGCCGGAACGGTAAGAATTGACACCGGTGTCAGGTTCAAGTCGGAAGGCGAGGCAGTCATGCGGATCGGCGAGCTGGCCCGGCGTACGGGCGTGAGCGAACGCTCCCTGCGCTACTACGAGGCCCAGGGAATCCTGAAGGCCGACCGTACCCCCGGCGGCCACCGCGACTACCCGGAGGGCGCGGTCGACCGCGTGATCCGCATCCAGGAGTTCTACGCCGCCGGGCTGTGCAGCTCCAAGATCGCCGAGCTGCTGCCCTGCGTACGGGACGCGGACGGCGGACCCTCCGCGATCGCCACCCCGCGCCTGGTGGACGACCTGACCCTGGAGCGCGACCGCATCGACCGCAGGATCGACGAGCTGCGCCGCTCCCGGGAGGTGCTGGACGACGTGATCACCACGGCGGCGGGCGGGAGCGCGGACGAGGACTGAGCGGCGCCGCTCCCCCGCGCTTCCCGCCCCCGACGGGAAACCCGGGGACGGGAAGCGCGGGGTCCGCCCCTCACCCCTCCAGCACCGGCAGCAGCTCCGGCAGGTGGCCGTCCGAGGCCGTCGCCGCCGTGACGCGCTCCTCGGGGACCTCGCCGTACAGCGTCGTGCGCGGCTTCGCCGGCCGGCCGGCGAGGTCGGCGATGGCGACGAGGTCCTGGATCGAGCGGTACGAGCCGTAACTGGAGCCCGCCATACGGGAGATGGTCTCCTCCATCAGGGTCCCGCCGAGGTCGTTCGCGCCCGATCGCAGCATCTCGGCGGCGCCCTCCGCACCGAGCTTCACCCAGCTGGTCTGGATGTTGGTGATGTGCGGGTGGAGCAGGAGGCGGGCCATCGCGGTGACGGCGCGGTTGTCCCGGTCGGTGGGACCGGGGCGGGCGATGCCGGCCAGGTAGACCGGGGCGTTGGTGTGGATGAAGGGGAGGGTGACGAACTCCGTGAAGCCGCCGGTCTCCTGCTGGAGGCGGGCCAGCGTCCTGAAGTGGCCGAGCCAGTGGCGGGGCTGGTCGACATGGCCGTACATCATCGTGGACGAGGAGCGCAGGCCCGTCTCGTGCGCCGTCCTGATGACCTCCAGCCAGGTGGCGGTGGGCAGCTTGCCCTTGGTGAGGACCCAGCGGACCTCGTCGTCGAGGATCTCCGCGGCGGTGCCGGGGATCGAGTCGAGCCCCGCCTCCTTGGCCGCGGCCAGCCAGTCGCGGATGGACAGGCCGGTGCGGGTCGCGCCGTTGACGACCTCCATCGGCGAGAAGGCGTGGACGTGCATGCCGGGCACGCGCTCCTTCACCGCGCGGGCGATGTCGAAGTACGCGGTGCCGGGCAGGTCCGGGTGGATGCCGCCCTGCATGCAGACCTCGACCGCGCCGACGTCCCAGGCCTGCGCGGCACGGTCGGCGACCTGGTCCAGGGAGAGGGTGTAGGCGTCGGCGTCCGTACGCCGCTGGGCGAAGGCGCAGAAACGGCAGCCGGTGTAGCAGACGTTGGTGAAGTTGATGTTCCTGGTGACGATGTAGGTGACGTCGTCACCGACCACGTCGCGGCGCAGGGTGTCCGCGATCCGGCACAGCTCGTCCAGCGCGGGCCCGTCCGCGTGCAGCAGGGCGAGCGCCTGGTCGTCGGTGAGCTTCGTGGGGTCGTCGGCGGCCTGGCTCAGGGCCTGGCGTACGTCGGTGTCGATCCTGGAGGGGACCATGCCCGGGGCCGCGGCCTCCCGCAGGGCCTCCCAGTCGCCGTAGACCTCGTCGAAGTCGTCGCGCCGGTCGCCGGTGCGGCCCTCGGTGTCGATGGTGCGGTGCAGGTCGGTGCGGCCGGAGGCGTTGAAGCCCTGGTCGGGCTCCTGCCAGGGCAGCCCGGCCGGGATCGCGCCCTCCTTGGCGAGGCCGGTCTCCGGGTCGGCGAGGGCCCGTACGTGCGGGAGGAGACGGGGGTCGAGCCAGGGTTCGCCGCGCTGGATGAACTCCGGGTAGATGGTCAGGCGTTCCCGGAGCTCGAAGCCCGACTCGGCCGTGCGCGCGGCGAGTTCCTCGATGTGCGGCCAGGGGCGCTCGGGGTTCACATGGTCCGGGGTGAGGGGCGAGACGCCGCCCCAGTCGTCGATGCCCGCGCCGATCAGCAGGGCGTACTCGGCGTCGACGAGGTTCGGCGGGGCCTGGATGCGGGCCGAGGGGCCGAGGATGTGGCGGGCGACGGCGATCGCGGCGGCCAGCTCCTCCAGCTCGGCGTCCGGCATCCCGCGCATCGCGGTGTCCGGCTTGGCGCGGAAGTTCTGGACGATGACTTCCTGGATGCCGTGGTAGGCGCGCGCCGTCCGGCGGAGCTCGAAGAGGGAGTCGGCGCGCTCCTCGTACGACTCGCCGATCCCGATCAGGATGCCGGTGGTGAACGGCACGTTGGACCGGCCCGCGTCCTCCAGCACCCGCAGCCGGACGGCCGGCTCCTTGTCCGGCGAACCGTGGTGGGGGCCGCCCTTCTCGGACCAGAGCCGGGTCGCCGTCGTCTCCAGCATCATGCCCATCGAGGGGGCGACCGGCTTCAGCCTCTGCAGGTCGGTCCACGTCATCACGCCGGGGTTGAGGTGCGGGAGCAGCCCCGTCTCCTCCAGCACCCGGACCGCCATGGCCCGTACGTACGCCAGGGTGTCGTCGTACCCCTCGGCCTCCAGCCACTCCCGCGCCTCGGGCCAGCGGTCCTCGGGCCGGTCGCCGAGCGTGAACAAGGCTTCCTTGCAGCCCATTTCCGCGCCCTTGCGGGCGATGTCGAGGACCTCGTCCGGCGACAGGAACATCCCGTGTCCCGCCCTGCGGAGCTTCCCCGGCACGGTGACGAAGGTGCAGTAGTGGCAGGTGTCACGGCAGAGCCGGGTCAGCGGGATGAAGACCTTGCGGGAGTACGTGATCACTCCGGGGCGGCCCGCCGCTTCGAGGCCCGCGTCCCGGACCCGGGCGGCGGACGCGGCGAGGTCGGTCAGGTCCTCCCCCCGCGCCTGGAGCAGTACCGCGGCCTCGGCCACGTCGAGGGCGACACCGTCGCGGGCCCGCCGGAGGGCGCGCCGCATGGCGTTGGTCGTGGGGCGCTGAGGATCGGTCATGATCCGAGCATACGAGCGTGTCATCCCTTCCGGACCAGGGCCCATGTCCGGCGTAACCACCCCTCCGGCACTGGCGCCTTGACCGTTATGCCCCGCTTGCCCCCTAGGCTCGGAGGGGTGATGAAAACGATCGTCTTCGACACCGGCGAAACCCTCGTCCGCGACGACCGCCACTGGGCCTCGTGGGCCGACTGGCTCGGAGTCCCCCGGCACACGGTCAGCGCGCTGGTCGGCGCCGCCGTCGCCCAGGGCCGTGACTGCACCGACGCGCTGCGGGTGCTGCGCCCCGGGATGGACGTCGGAGAGGCCGGCCACGCGCGCGCGGCGGCCGGACGCGGCGAGTACCTGGACGAGACGGACCTCTATCCCGACGTACGGCCCGTGCTGGCCGAACTGCGCACGCTCGGCCTGCGGATCGTCGTCGCGGGGGACGGGACGGTTCGGGCCGGGGAGCTGCTGCGGGCCCTCGACCTGCCGGCCGACCTGGTCGTCACCTCACAGGAGTGGGGTGCCGCCAAACCGGACCCGGAGTTCTTCGCCCGGGTGCTGGAGGTGTCGGGCGCCGAGCCCGAGGCCACCCTGTACGTGGGCGACCATCCGGCGAACGACCTCTTCCCCGCGAAGTCCTCGGGGCTGCGGGCGGCGCACATCCGCCGCGGCCCGTACGGGCATTGGTGGGCGGACCACCCCGACGTCGTGGAGGCCGCGGACTGGCGGGTCGGCGCGTTGACCGAACTGCCGGCGCTGCTGGGCGGAACCGGGCGGCGGAAAGGGCTCGCCGCCCCGTCCGCCCGGCCGGCACCGGCCGTGGAGTCCACGCCTCCGGGAGAGGAACCGGACTCCCTCCCGGCGGGGAGGGCAGATCTCCCGGAGGAGGCGGCCGGCCCCCCGGAGGAGACGGCGGAGGAACCCGCGCCTCCCGGGCCGTCACGGGCCTGAGCGCCGCCACCCTGCCCGCACGCCTACCCCCTACCGCCTACGCATCGCCTTCCCGCAGCGAGAGCCTCAGCCGGTCGCTCGCAAGCCTCATGTGCTCGGCCATCGCCGCGTCCGCGCCCTCCGGGTCACCCGCCCGGATCGCGTCGAGCACGGCTCCGTGCTCGTGGAGCGTCCCGCTGACGGTTCCCTCGATGTCTCCCGCACGCTCCATCCACACCTGGAGCAGCGCCCGGATGGAGTGCAGGATGTCGCTGAGCACCGTGTTGCGGGCGATGTGCGCGGTCTCCAGGTGGAAGGCGATGTCGGCGTCGATGAACGCCTTGACGTCCGTCCCCGCCTCCCGCATCCGCTCCAGGTGCGCCTCCAGCCGCTCGACGTCCTCCTCGGACGCCCGGTCCGCGGCCAGCCGCGCCGACATGCCCTCCATGAAGGTGCGGACCTCGACCAGGTCCTGCGTGCGGCGCTGACCGAGCATCAGGCCCCAGTTGATGGCCCGCGGCAGGAACTCCGAGGTCCCCTCGCGGACGTACGAGCCCGAGCCCGGCCTGATCTCGATGATGCCGAGGACGTCCAGCGCGGACAGCGCCCCGCGGACGCTGGAGCGCGCGACGCCCAGGGCGTCGGCGAGCTGGCGCTCGGCGGGCAGGCGTGTGCCCGGCTTCAGGTTTCCCTCGGAAAGATGATCAAGGAGTCGCTTGGCCACCTCACTGACCGAGGACTCCCGTACGACGGGGCGCAGAAGTGACGTGAAATCGGGCGCTTCGGGCTGCATGGACACGCTGACCAGTACATCAGACCGGGCGGCGGAACCCCGGGGCGGGCGGACGATAACGCGCTCATCGGTCCAGGAGAAGAGCTCAGGGGAGCGACCTACGTCACTTTGGTAAATTGGTGACCAATTTAGGATCCAGGGCTAGCTTGGAGTTGTTCACCGGCCGGAAACACAACCTTCCAGGTTCGCCTTTACATGCCGGAGTAGACACAGAACCGGACAAAGCGGTCCGCAAGCGAGGAGTCTCCATGGGCGCCACTGCGCATTCAGCGATCGAGAGATCAGCGATCAAGAAGGTCTCGGTCCGGCTCGTCCCGTTCGTGGCCCTGATGTTCTTCGTGAACTACCTGGACCGGACGGCCGTCTCCTTCGCGGAACCCAACGGCATGGGGCAGGACCTGGCCCTCACCGCGGCGCAGTTCGGCTTCGCCTCCGGCGTCTTCTTCATCGGCTACATCATTCTCGAAGTGCCCAGCAACATGGCACTGCACAAGTTCGGCGCCCGGCGCTGGCTGGCCAGGATCATGGTGTCCTGGGGCGTCGTCGCCCTCCTCTTCACCTGGGTGCAGAACAGCGAGCAGCTGTACACGCTCCGCTTCCTGCTCGGTGTCGCCGAGGCCGGATTCTTCCCCGGCGCGATCCTCTTCCTGAGCCAGTGGGTGCCCTCCCGGCACCGCACGAAGGTGCTCGGCCTCTTCTACCTGGCGCAGCCCCTGACCACCGTCATCGGCGCCCCGCTGGCCGGCTGGTTCATCAACCAGCACGGGCTCTTCGGCCTCGAGGGCTGGCGCGTCATGTTCCTCGGGGTGTCCGTCCCGGCGATCCTGCTCGGCGTCATCGCCTGGTTCTACCTGATCGACAAGCCGGCCGACGCGAAGTGGCTGACCGCCGAGGAGAAGACCTGGCTGACGAACGAGCTGGCCGCGGAGAACGCCGGCAAGACCGGCGCCGACGAGAAGTCCGCTCACGGCAAGGAGGCCCTGAAGGCGGCCTTCACCAACAGCCGCGTCTGGATCCTCGCCCTCATCTACTTCGGCTTCATCTACGGCCTGTACGCCCTCGCCTTCTTCCTGCCGACGATCATCAACGGCTTCCAGGAACAGTTCGGCACGACGTTCAGCGTGATGGACAAGGCCCTGATCACGGCCATTCCGTACCTCCCGGCAGCGATCGTCCTCTACTTCTGGTCCCGCCACGCCACCCGGCACGGTGTCCACACCTGGCACATCGCGGGACCGGCCGTCGTCGGCGGGGTCTCCATCCCCCTCGCCCTCTACATGGGCTCGCCGGCCGCCACGGTCGCCGTCATCACCGTCACCGCGTGTGCGATCTTCGCCGCGCTGCCGGTCTTCTGGTCCGTCCCCTCGCAGTTCCTGACCGGCGCGGCAGCCGCCGCCGGTATCGCCCTGATCAACACCGCGGGCAACGTGGCCGGCTTCGCCGCCGGATACGTGACCGGCTGGCTGAAGGACTTCAGCGGTGCCTACTACCTGCCGTTGTTCCTCGTCGGGGCCTTCATGCTCATGTCCGCCGCGCTGATGCTGTGGCTCGCCAACCGGTCCAAGGACCACGGCGCGCACCACGGCCGCCCTCTCGCAGAGGTTCGCTGATGACCCGCCTGTCCAACGACCCCGCCGCCTTCGCCGACGAGGCACTCGAAGGCTTCGTCGCCGCTCACCCCCGCAGGGTCCGCCAGGTCCCCGGCGGGGTGGTCCGGGCCACCCGCACCGCCCCCGGCCAGGTCGCCGTGGTGGTCGGCGGCGGCTCCGGGCACTACCCGGCCTTCTCCGGGCTGGTCGGCCAGGGCCTCGCGCACGGCGCGGCGGTCGGCAACGTCTTCGCTTCGCCCTCCGCCCACCAGGTGCGCCAGGTCGCCCGTGCCGCCGAGACCGGCGGCGGGGTCCTGCTCGCCTACGGGAACTACGCCGGTGACGTCCTGCACTTCGGCCAGGCAGCGGGACAGCTCACCGCCGAGGGGATACCCGCCCGCACGCTCGGCGTCACGGACGACATGTCCAGCGCCTCGCCCGAAGAGGCCCACAAGCGCCGTGGTGTCGCCGGGGACCTGGTCGTCTTCAAGGCGGCCGCGGCGGCGGCCGAGGCAGGGCACCCGCTGGACGAGGTGACCCGGATCGCGGAGCTGGCGAACGCCCGTACGCGCTCCTTCGGTGTCGCGTTCTCCGGCTGTACGCTGCCCGGCGCCGACCACCCCCTGTTCACCGTGCCCGAGGGCCGCATGGCCGTCGGCCTCGGCATCCACGGCGAGCCCGGCATGGGCGAGCGGCCCGTGCCGACCGCCGACGAGGCGGCCGAGCTCCTGGTCTCCACCGTCCTGGGCGAACTCCCGGAAGGGGTGGAAGCGCCGCGCGGACAGCGGGCCGCGGTGATCCTCAACGGGCTCGGCTCGGTGAAGTACGAAGAGCTGTTCGTCGTCTACCGCCGGGTCGCACAGCTCCTCGCCGATGCCGGTGTCGAGGCCGTCGACCCCGAGGTCGGCGAGCTGGTCACCAGCTTCGACATGGCCGGTGTCTCGCTGACCCTGTGCTGGCTCACCGACGAGCTGGAGCCGCTGTGGACGGCCCCGGCCGACGCTCCCGCCTACCGCAAGGGCACCGTCGAAGCGGCCGACCTCGTCGTCCCGGACCCGTCCGCGGAAACCGCCGAGGACACCGTCCCGCCCGCCACCGACGACTCCCGCGAGGCGGCCCGCACCGTGCTGGCCGCCCTGCGCGTCCTCAAGGACACCGTCGACGTCCACGCCGACGAGCTCGGCCGGATCGACGCGGTCGCCGGTGACGGCGACCACGGCATCGGCATGCGGCGCGGCTCCACCGGGGCGTACGAGGCGGCGGTACGCGCCGAGACGCTCGGCGCCGGCGCAGAAACGCTTCTGCACCGGGCTGCCGACGCCTGGGCCGACCGGGCCGGCGGCACCTCCGGCGCCCTGTGGGGCGTCATCCTCCGGGCCGTCGGGACCGCGCTCGGCGACACCGCACGGCCCACGGCCGCCGAGGTCGCCTCCGGCGTCGCGCAGGCCTCGGCGGGCGTGAGGAAGCTGGGCGGGGCGGAGGTCGGCGACAAGACGATGGTCGACGTCCTCGTCCCCTTCTCCTACGCGCTCACGGCCGCCACCCGGGCGGGGCAGCCCCTGGCCACCGCCTGGGACACGGCCGCGCACTCCGCGTCCGCCGCCGCCGAGGCCACCGCCGACCTGCTCCCCCGGATGGGCCGCGCCCGCCCGCACGCCGAGAAGAGCCTCGGCACCCCGGACGCCGGAGCCCACTCGCTCGCCCTGATCGTCCGTGCCGTGCACGGCGTGTTCGTACCGACCCTGGAGAACCACTGATGTCCGAGAAGCTCCGCATCGTCGTCGGCTCCGACGACGCCGGCCACGCCTACAAGGAAGCCCTCCGGAAGGACCTGGAGGCCAGCGGCCTCGTCGCCACCGTCACCGATGTGGGGGTCGACGCGGACGGGCACACCGCCTACCCCAAGGTCGCCATCGCCGCCGCCGAGATGGTCGCCCGGGGCGAGGCCGACCGCGCCCTGCTGGTCTGCGGCACGGGCCTCGGGGTGGCCATCGCCGCGAACAAGGTCAAGGGCGTCCGGGCCGTCACCGCCCACGACTCCTTCTCCGTCGAGCGCGCGGTCCTGTCCAACAACGCCCAGGTCCTCACCTTCGGCCAGCGTGTCGTCGGGCTGGAGCTCGCCCGCCGGCTGGCCTCCGAGTGGCTGACGTACCGCTTCGACGAGGCGTCGGCGTCCGCCGCCAAGGTCGCGCTGATGGACGACTACGAGAACAAGAAGGACCACGAGAACCAGCAGGAAGCCGCAGCCTGATGCCCGCCGCGCAGAACACCGCGCAGAACGCCGCGCACAGCCCCCGGGTCACGATCGGGGTGAGCCTGAAGATGTACTTCGGCCACCACGAGACCCTCAACTGGGCCCGCAGCATCGCCTCCCTCGCCGCCCGGCACCCCGCCGTCACCGGCGGCACGGCCGAACTGTTCGTGCTGCCCGCCTTCCCCGCGCTCGTCCCGGTCACCGGGATCCTGGCCGGTACGGAGGTGCGCACCGGGGCGCAGGACCTGGCCACCGACGACTCCGGTCCGTACACCGGCGAGGTCAGCGGTGCCCACCTGCACGAGATCGGTGCCCGCTACGCCGAGGTCGGCCACGCGGAGCGCCGCCGCCTCTTCGGCGAGGGCGACACGGTCGTCGCCGCGAAGACGGCCGCCGCCCTGCGCAACGGGCTGACCCCGGTGCTCTGCGTCGGCGAACTCGACCAGGTCGCCCCCGCCGAGGCGGCCGCCCGCACGGTCGCCGAGGCCGAACGCGTCCTGGCCACGGCGTCCCACGAGGGCCCCCTCGGCCCGGTCGTCCTCGCGTACGAACCGCAGTGGGCGATCGGCGCGCCCCGGCCGGCCTCCCCCGACCACATCCGCACGGTCTGCGAGTCCCTCACCGGCTGGCTCTCCACCCAGCCGGCCCTGGCGGGAAGCCGCGTGATCTACGGCGGAAGCGCGGGCCCCGGCCTGCTCACCGAGCTGGGCACCGGCGTCGACGGGCTGTTCCTGGGCCGCTTCGCCCACGACCCGGCAGCGGTGGGACGCATCCTCGACGAGACGCTGGAAGGAGCCCTCGCATGTCCTACGGCCTGAGCACCTACGCGTTCTTCTGGCGCGTCTCCGACCGGGCCCCCCGCCCGCTCACCCTCGACGAGATGCTCGCGCAGACCCGGGAGATGGGCGGCGAGGTCTTCCAGATCTGCGACTACCCGCCGATCGAGGCGTACGACGACGGACAGCTCGACGCCCTGCGCGCCACGGCCGCCGGGTACGGCATCACGCTGGAGCTGGGCACCCGGGGTGTACGCACCGAGCACCTCGCCGCCTACCTCCGCATCGCGCGGCGCCTGGGGGTCACCCTGGTGCGCTCGATGCTGAACACCGCGGACCACCGGCCGACCGTCGCGGAGGCGACCGCCCTCCTGCGGGAGACGGTCCCCGCCTACGCGGCGGCGGGTGTCACGCTCGGCCTGGAGACCTACGAACAGGTCTCCACCGACGACCTGCTGGCGGTCGTGCGCGGTGTGGACAGCCCGCACCTGGGTGTCGTCCTCGACCCGGGCAACTGCGTCGCCCGGCTGGAACGCCCGGTGGACGTCGTCGAGGCCACCGCCCCCTACGTGGTGAACATGCACGTCAAGGACTTCTCGTTCTCCCGTCGTGACGGATGGGTCGGCTTCACCTTCGCCGGCTGCCTTCTCGGCGAGGGCCTCCTCGACCGCGGCCACATGACCGCGACGGTCCGGCCGGACGAGCGGGGCATCAACCAGATCGTGGAGCACTGGCTCCCCTGGCAGGGCGATTTCGAGGAGACCGCCCGCCTGGAGGACCGGTGGACCCGGCACAGCATCAACACCCTTCTGAGGAGCAAGTAATGGCCACCGGATCCAAGACAGTCGCCGTCATCGGGGCCGCGGGCAAGATGGGGCAGCGCGTCTCGAACAACCTGGTCAAGAGCGACTTCACCACCCTCTTCGCCGAGAACTCCCCCAAGGGCCAGGAGCTGATCCGCGAGCTGGGCCGCGAGCTGACGGACAGCGCCGACGCCGCCGCACAGGCCGACGTCGTGATCCTCGCCGTCCCGGACGTCGTCCTCGGCACGGTCTCCGAGCAGCTCGTCCCGGTCATGAAGCCCGGCGCGATCCTGCTGACCCTGGACCCGGCCGCCGCGTACGCGGGCCTGCTGACCCGCCGCGCGGACGTGCACAACGCCGTGGCGCACCCCTGCCACCCGTCGGTGTTCCTGGAGCGCACGACGAAGGAGGAGTGGGCGGACACCTTCGGCGGCATCGCGGCGCCGCAGGAGGTCGTCGCCTCCTTCGAGCCCGCCGCCGAGTCCGCGGACCCGGCCGCCCAGGAGCTCGCCGAGGCCGTCATCTCCACCATGTACGCCCCGGTCGTCGAGGTGCACTGGGTGACCGTCAAGCAGCTCGCGGTCCTGGAGCCGACCCTCGTCGAGACGATCGCCTGTATGGTCGGCGCCCTGCTGACCGAGGCCCTCCACGAGACCGTCCACACCGTGGGCGTCCCGGAGAAGGCGGCCCGCGCCATGCTCCTCGGCCACACGCAGGTCGCGCTGGCCAACACCCTCAAGGGCTCGAACCCGTTCTCCGACGCGTGCCTGATCGCGATGGACTACGGGCGCGAGTCGATCGTCCGCGACGACTGGAAGAACGTCTTCGAGGACGACGAGCTCGACAAGGTCATCACCCGGATGCTCAAGATCAAGGAGATCAGGCGCTGACCCGGTCCTGACACCGGCACCGCTCGGCTCCCGCGAAACGGGCCGGGCCCTCCATCAGGGGTGGAGGGCCCGGCCTTTCGCGTGCCGTCCCGCCTCACGCGCCCAGGATGCGGGAGATGCCGTAGTCGAAACGTTCGTCGAAGGAGGTGTCCTCGACGTGCTGGGCGGCCCGGGACAGTGCCGGGTACTCCCCCGCACCCAGCCGGCGGGCGAGCGCCGGGCCCCTCGCGTCCGGCAGAGCCTGCTCCTCCTGGGCCAGCCCGAGGGTGAAGTAGACCAGGGTCCAGCACGTCCAGACCGCCTCGCGCTCCCGGAGCCCGCCGGCCAGCAGCGCCTCGACCAGCAGCTCGGCGAAGCGGAGCGTGGCGGGCTCGGCGGCGTACGTACCGGCCACGATCCTGGCCCCGTCGCGGTGGGCGAGCAGGGCGCGGCGGTAGCGGTGGAACAGCTCACGGACGCGCGGCTCCCACGGCTCGGGCAGCCCTTCGACCGGCACCTCGGCCAGGATCGCGTCCGCCATCAGCTCCAGCAGCCGCGCCTTGGTCTTCGCGTGCCAGAGCACGGTGTTCATCCGGACGCCGAGCCGGTCGGCGATGCCCCGGATCGAGAGCCCGTCGGCCCCCTTCTCGTCCAGCAGTTCCAGCCCCGCGCGCACCACGGCGCCGGGGCCGAGCCGGGTCTGTCCCGGTGCGGACTCCTCCACTTGCTTCTTGGTCACCGACCTAGTCTACTGTGCCCCATCATCATTGGTCACCGACCAAGAGATTCGAGGAGCCGTCATGGAACACGTCGTCATCGCGGGAGGCGGGCCCACCGGCCTGTGGCTGGCAGCGGAGCTGCGCCTGGCCGGGACACCCGTCACCGTCCTGGAGGCGCGCCACGCACGCGACCCCCACTCCAAGGCCCTGACCCTCCACCCCCGCACCCTGGAGATCCTGGCCTTCCGAGGCGTGGTGGAGCCCTTCCTCGCCGAGGGGAGGCGCATCCCCAGCGGGCACTTCGGCGGGCTGGACGACCGGATGGACTTCGGCGCCCTCGACACCCCGTACCCCTTCACGCTCGCCCTGCCGCAGGCCCGCACCGAGGAGCTGCTGGAGGCGCACGCGGTCGCGTCGGGCGCCGACGTGCGGCGCGGGCACCGGGTCACCGGCCTCACCCAGGACGAGGACGCGGTGACCGTGGAGGTGGCCGGCCCCGACGGCCCGTACACCCTGCGCGCCGCCCACCTCGTCGGCTGCGACGGCACCCGGAGCACCGTGCGCGAGGCCGCGGGCATCGCGTTCCCCGGCAGCGACGCCACGACGTGGGGCTGGCTCGGCGACGTCGTCCTGGACGCCCCGCCCGAGGGGGCGGTGTACGCGGCGTCGGGCCCCGAGGGCGGGGTCATGGTCGTCCCGATGCCCGGCGGCGTCCACCGGATCGTCGGCGGGGACCACGACAGCGACGGCCCGGACCACCCCGGCGAGCTGACCCTCGACGCGCTCCGCGCGAAGGTGACCCGTGTCGCCGGCACGGACTTCGGGATGCGCGACCCGAGCTGGCTCTCCCGGTTCGGCAACGCCACCCGCCAGGCCGCCACCTATCGCGAGGGCCGCGTCCTGCTCGCGGGCGACGCCGCGCACATGCACTACCCGGCCGGAGGCGTCGGCCTCAACGTCGGCTTCCAGGACGCCACCAACCTCGGCTGGAAGCTGGCCGCGACCCTGGCGGGCACCGCCCCCGACGGGCTCCTGGACAGCTATCACGCGGAACGCCACCCGGTCGGCGCCGACCTGCTGCTCAGCACCCGGGCCCAGACGGCGCTGATGAACGCCCACTCGGCGGAGGGCCAGGACCTGCGCACCCTGCTCAGCCGGCTCATCGCCACCGTCCCCGCGTTCTCCCTGAGCCTGGCCGAGCGGCTCTCCGGGCTCGACGTCGCCTATCCGTCCCCGGCATCCGGGCACCCCCTGACGGGCCACCGCGCACCCAATCTCGAACTCGCGGACGGAACGGACCTGTTCACCGCCCTGCGCCCCGGCAGGCACGTCCTCCTGCACTTCACGGACACCCCCGCCCCGGCCCCCGGCGTGGTCGCCCGGGCCGCGTCCCGGCCCGGCACCCGCCCCGCCTGGTCCACCGTGCGCACCGCGCTCATCCGCCCGGACGGGCACGTCGCCCGGGCGAGCGACGGCCCGGACCCGATCCGGACGTGATCACCGGCCCACCGCCCGGCTCCCGCGAAAACGGCCGGGCCCTCCATCAGGGATGGAGAGCCCGGCCTTTCGCACGCGTGTGGACGCTTCACGGCATCAACGCACGACCGCCTTGGTCGCCTTGCTGACGGCGGACCCGTCGCTGTGGCCGGTGCGACGCGCCGTCACCTTGACCGTGATCTTCTTGCCCTTCTGCGCGGTCCTGAGCGTCAGGGAGGTCTTGGTCGCCCCCTTGATCGCCTTGCCGCCGGCGTACCACTGGTAGGTGTACGAGGACGGAGCGGGCGTCCACGTGCCCCGGGCGGCCTTCAGCACCTTGCCCACCTTCGCGGTGCCCGAGACCGTGGGCACCTTGGTGGCCTTGGGGGCGGCACCCTTGGCCACGGTCACCGCAGCCGTTGTGGCGACCCCGGCGGTGTGGCCGGTGCGCCGGGCGGTGACGGTGACCGAGATCTTCTTGCCCAGGAGCGACGCCGGGACGGTGTAGGCCGACGCGGTCGCCCCTGTCACCGCCTTGCCGTCCGCCTTCCACTGGTAGGTGTACGAGGTGGCGGCGGGGGACCAGACGCCCGGCCCGGCGGTGAGCCTGGATCCGACCTTCACCGTGCCGGTGACCTTCGGAGCGGTGGTGGCCTTCGGCGCCGCGCCCTCGGCGACGACGACCGCCGCCGAGGTGCCGGTCACGTCCGGGGTTCCGCTCCTGCGGGCGTCGACCGTGACGCTGACCTTCCTGCCCAGCAGCGAGGCCGGGAGGACGTACGAGGAGGCGGTCGCACCCGTCACCGGCTTGCCGTCGGCGTTCCACTGGTAGGTGTAGGACGACGGGCCGCCCGACCAGGTACCGGTGCCGGCGGTCAGCGTGGCCCCCACCTTCGCGGTACCGCTGATCGCCGGGACCGTCAGGTTCGCCAGAGGGGCGGCGGTGACGGTGAAGGAGCCCTTGTCGTACTGCCACGCGTTGTGCGTGACGACGCTGAGACTCCAGGTGTCGACGGCGACCCCGGTCAGGTCGAGGACGGCCGTCAGGGTCCTGCGGTCGGCCGACACCGAGGTGGTGGTCGCCTCGACGGTCTTGCCCGACCGGTAGATCCGCACGATGTCGTCCTCGTGCAGGGCCGTGCCGGTGACCTGGAGGGTCACCTTGCCGCCGGTGGCCCCGGTGGCCGGCGTCACCGTCCCGACGGTGACCTTCTCGGTGCCGCAGCGGATGGACTTGCAGACCGCTTCGGCCGAGTAGGACGTCTGCGACGCGGTCTCGGGAAGGGACAGCACCAGGATGCTCGACGTGTCGTCCGAGCCGTACGGTTCGCTGACGTAGCACTCGTATCCACTCGGGATGTAACGCATGCAGCCGTTGTCGCGGCTCGCGTCGTACAGCGCCGGGACCGCGGTCGTCGTCGCGCCCGTGGTGTCGCTGATCTCCATGCCGAAGCGGTCGTTGTACGCGGTCGGCAGCGCCGCGCACACCGCGCTGTGCTGCTCGTCCAGCGTGCCGGTGACGGGCCCGTACCCGTAGCTGACGTCGGGCACCTTCACGCACTCGTCCGCCGGGCCGGAGGCCGTGGCGACGCGGAGGGCGTCGAAGCGGTAGGAGGGCGCCGCCTTCAGACCCGCCCGTACGGTGACGAGCACCTGGTAGCGGGTGGAGCCGGTCACGGCACACGCCTGGTTCCTGTTGCACAGGGCCTCGCCGTCGGCACCGTAGGCGACGACGTTGGCGGTGCCCAGGGCGTCACGCACGTCGAGATGCAGGGTGTCCCGCGCATCGGCCGTGGTGACCTGCCGGCAGACCAGGGCGCCGGGGGCACCCATGGCGCCGCCCGTGGACGGCCCGCCGACCCTGGCGGCGGGGTTCGCGGCGCAACCCTTGGCGGTCGAGGTGACGTCGCGCCGGGTCAGGGTGTACTCCGCTGCCGTGTCCCGGCCCGTGACGAGCACCGTGTGGGCGACTCCGGGGGCGAGGGCGCAGGTGGTCCAGGTGGAGAGGGAGGAGTAGATCGAGCAGACCTGCTTCCCGGCGGCGTCCAGGACGGAGAACTGGGCCGTGGACGTGGTGCCGGGGGCCGCCTGGAGCTGCACGTTCTCCTGCGCGCTGTGGTCGTCGGCCGGGATGCTCAGGCAGTGCGAGAAGACACCGCCGCCGGTGGAGAGGCGGGCGGTGGGGCTGTCGGCCGAGAAGTCGCCCGCCGGAACGGCCGGGCAGCCGCCGGCGGTGTCCGTGCGGTGCAGGGCGAACGTGTACGTGCCGGTGGGCGCGCTCTCGCTGTCGGTCGAGACCAGCAGCCGGAAGGGCGCCTTGCCGGTGAGCTCGCAGCTGCCGCCCGAGAGGTCGCTCCCGTCGCAGCGCTGCACGCCGTCGGCGTCCACAGCGGTCACGTCCGCCCGTGGCGAGGAACCGCTGAGGGGCTTGAGCACGGCGGTACGGGCCCCCGTGGGAAACGGCAGTGACAGGCAGTCGATCTCGCCGGCCGCCGTGAACGCGGAGGTGTACAGACCGGGTTCGGCCGGCACGCAGCCGGCGGTGGAGGACCGGTCGATGATCAGCGTCGGGTCGTCGGTGAGGACGGTGTAGTCACCGGCCGCCGGAAGCGCGCATCCGGACCACGTGGTGCAGACGGTCCTTCCCTCCCGGTCGTACACCGCGAGCGTGGTGCGGCTGTCCCGGACCCCGTACGCGTCGTAGCGTCCGGCGGCCGGCGCGTGGAAGGTCTTGCAGCCGGTGGCCGGGCTCACCGCGGTGGGAGCGGAGTCGTAGGCGTTCAGCGGGACCCGCGCGCACCCCACCGGGTCGGAGAGCCTGCGGACCTTCAGGGTGTATTCGGCGGGGAAGCCCCGTTCGGCAGCGCTGACCTGCGACAGAACCCTGTACGGCCCTTCGCCGGGCAGGACGCAGCCCTCGCTGTCGTCCTCGTTGAACCGGGGGCAGATGTGCGCCCCGGTTCCGTCGGTGATCCACGACCCGCTGGAACCGGACACGGTGGTTCTGATGTCGTCGGTGATCCGCTCACCGGGCTTCGCCGCGATGGGCTGGCACTGGATCGCCGTGGGGCCGGCCGCCGATCCCTTGAGCGGTGCGCTGTCCCACGCGGTGCCGGTCTCGGGAGAACAGCCCTCGTCTGACCGGAGGGAGGTGAGGGCGACGGTGGGCCTGCTCGGGTCCGGCCAGTTGTTGTACAGCGTGAGCGTGTACGCACCCCGGTGGCTCAGGTCGCACCAGCCGGCACCCCACTGGGGGTCGTAGCAGTCGATCTCGGTCTCGCCGTCGAAGACGGACGGATAGGTGTTCTCGGTACCGGCTCCGGTCACGATCAGGCGGTGCAGGCCGGGCTGCTCCACGTCGACGGTGAAGCAGACGGTTCCGTCCGCCGGAACGTCCACCGTGCCCTCGGCGGGGGCGGCTTCACCGAACGCGGACAGCGGAAGCGCTGTGCAGTCCTCGCCGGCCGCGGTGACGCCCGTCGCGCCGGTGACGGCTGCCTGCGCCGCCCCCGCGGGCAGCACCAGTGACAACAGGACCGACAACGTGAGCAGAAGGGCGGTACAGGCCGCGGATCTCGCGGCCGTACCCAGGCGGTGTGGCATTCCGTTCCCCCCGGAGCGGTGAAGTGGACCGTGCGCCGGAGCCGCCCGTACCGGGTGGGCTCGACAACGCCGAGCACTCGCCTGTCATGTGTAGGACATGTGGAGAGCGCACGTGATGATCGCACAGATCACACCGCCCGCACCCACCGATTCCCGTCCACCGGCCGGCCCCCGCAACAGGCCCTGGCCCGCCACCGTGTGCCGGTGCGCCGTCGTGATCCACGCGTGACCACCGCCCCGTAACCTCCCACCGGTCACCAGGAATTCACGGGTGTGCGAGCGATGCGGGGGCAGTTCATGACATACGGACGCGCGGCGGTACCGGCTGTGGCGGGGGCTCTGCTCCTCACGGCCCTGCTGTGGTGGGCGGGGGCGAGCGTGAACGCGCTGCACCTCCAGGGCACGGCCCGGGTGCTCGGCCCCCAGGCGGTCGCCGACCTGGAGTACTGGCTGAACCCCTGGTCGTACGATCCGCCGGAGTCCGTCCGGCTGGGCACCCTGGCGCAGGGCGGGACCGGCTCCCGTTACCTCGCCCTGTACGGGACCGCGATGCAGATCCGGTTCGCCGCGGTCTTCGCCTTCTTCGTGCCGGGGGCGCTGCTCCTCGTCCGCAGGCTGCCTCCGGTGGACCGCCGGCTTCCGGCCACGCTGATGGCGCTGTGGGCCTGGGGCATGGCGGCCGGGACCCTGGCGGTCACCGTCTCCGCGCCGTGGGTGATCGCCTCGCAGGGGCGCGGCAGTTACCGCTTCCTGCCGCAGCTGGCGGGCACGATGACCGCCGGACGGCAGATTGTGGTGCCCGTCGCCCTGGTCGTCGCGGTGGTCACCGTGCTGATCGCCCGGATCACCGCCAAGGGCGCGGGTGACCTGCCCCGGACGGTCGTACCGGCGCGCGCCGCGAGGGCCGCGGCCACCGTGGGGACGCTCGTCGTCGCCGTGTCCCTGGTGGTCCTGTCGTACCAGCCGGTCGCCGCTCGCATCCAGACCGTCTCCCTGTCGGGGGGCCTGCTCTCCGAACCCGGTGACTTCCTTCGCCAGTGGCTCCTGCTCGGCGGCTGGGCGGTCCCCGCGGGCACGTCGATCGGTGAGTGGCTGCTGTACCGCGCCGCCGACGGGCTGCTGCTCGCCGTGGTGTGGTGTGCGCTGCGGTGGCTCCCCGGCCTGCTGACCCGTGCCACGGTGACGGCGGTGACGGCCGTCGCGGTCTGCGCGACCGTCGTCGGGCTGCTGGCGGGCCAGTTGCTGCGGGTGGCGGTGGACTCGACGGGGCTGGCCATGCTCTACGGACCGGTGCGCGTGATGTCGGCCCTCGGGACCGGAGTGCCCGCCGCCCTGTTCGTCGGCTCCCTGGCGGGTCTCCTCGCCGCCCTGACCGTGCGGTGGGCGGGCGGCGGCGCGCAGGACGCCGACGCTCCGGCACCGCCCGCGGTGGCGCCGGAGAGTCCCGCAGCCGTATGACACGAACGCCCGCCAGGCTGTGTGCCGGGCGGGCGGTCGGGGACGGGTCCGGGGCTTCTACTTCCCGAGCACCGCCTTCATCACGTTCCTGGCGATCGGACCACCGAGACCACCACCGGAGATGTCCGAGCGGGAGATGTCCATCGCGGTCGGGTCGATGAACACCGCGACCGCCACCGACTGGCCGTCGGCCTTCTTGCCGTACGAGACGAACCAGCCGTACGGGACTTCCTTCGTCACGTCGTTGCCCCGCTGGGCCGTACCCGTCTTGCCGCCCACCGTCACACCGTCGATCAGGGCGCGCTTCGCGCTGCCCTCCTTGGCGGTGAACTCCATCATCTCCTGGATCTTCTTCGCGGTCTCCTCCGAGACCGCCTCGCTCATGAGCTGCGGCTCGTGCTCCTCCAGGGTGGAGAGGTCCGGGCCGCGCAGACTGTCGACGATGTACGGCTGCATCAGCTTGCCGTTGTTGGCGAGGGCCGCGGTGACCATCGCCATCTGCATCGGGGTGCTCGTGAGGCTGCCCTGGCCCATACCGGTGAGGGCCGTGCCAGGCTTGTCGAGCTTGTCGGGGTAGAGGCTCTTCGTGGCGAGCATGTCGCCGAAGGCCTCGGAGTAGACGTCCTCGTTGAAGCCGAACTTCTCGGCCGTCTCACGCATCCCCTGGTCGCCGACCTTCAGTGCGGCGTCCAGGAAGACGTTGTTGCAGGAGAACTGCATGGCGACCTTCAACGACGCCTTGTTGCACGCCGCGTCACCGGCCTCGCTGCTGATCTTCTTCGTCGACAGCGGCAGCGGGTACGGGGAGACCGCGTCGGTCGGCGCGTCGACGTCGTCGATCACGCCGTGCTCCAGGGCCGCGGCCGCCGTCAGGATCTTGAAGGTGGAGCCGGGCGGGAAGGTCTCGCGCAGCGGGCGGTTGGCCAGCGGCTTGCTCTTCTCGCCGATGAGGGCCTGGAACTTGTCGCCCTCCTTGAAGGAGTTGCCCGCGAAGACCGAGGGGTCGTACGAAGGGGTCGAGACCATGGCCAGGACCTTGCCGGTCGACGGTTCGAGGGCGACGACCGCGCCCCGTGCGTCGAGCTCGGTCAGATCCTTGTAGGCCGCCTCCTGCGCCTTCGGCACGATGGTGGTGACCACGTCGCCGCCCCGCCGCTCCTTGCCGGTGAGGATGTCCTTCGCGTGCCGGAAGGCGAAGCGCTCGTCCTGGCCGCTGAGGATGCTGTCGTACGTCTTCTCCAGGAGGGACATGCCCTGCGCCTGGGAGGCGTACCCGGTGACGGGGGCGTACATCGGACCCTGCTTGAAGGTGCGCTGGTACTTGAAGTCGGTCCCCTCGACCACCTTCGACCCGGTGATCGCCTTGCCGCCCACGATGATGTCACCGCGCGGGGTGGAGAACTGCGCGATCTTCACCCGCCGGTTGTGCTCGTGGGTCGCCAGCTCCTCGCTCTTGGCGTACTGGAGCCAGTTGGTGCGTATCAGCAGGGCGAGCATCAGCAGCCCACAGAAGATCGCTATGTGCCGCAACGGCCTGTTCATCGTGCTCCCGCTCCCCAGGCAGCCGAGCACACACGCACACGGGCCGCACCATCGATGTCCGGAGGTGATAGATGCGATTTTAGCGTCGGCGGTTGCGCCGACGAATCACGGTAGAGCCTAATCGGCCACGGTTCGCTCACAGATACGCCGCAAAGGCGTCCAGGGCGCGCAGGACCTCCGCCTCCTCGGCGGGGGGCAGCTGCAGGACGACCTCCTCGACACCCAGCTCCGCGTAGTACTCCAGCTTCCCCGGCGCGGGCCGGACGGCGTACGGCACCACCTGGAGGTGCTGCGGGTCGCGCCCCGCCTCCTCCCACGCCGCCCGCAGCTTCGGCACGGACTCCGCCAGGCCGCGCCCGCCGATCGGCAGCCAGCCGTCCGCCTCCCGCGCGATCCGTTCGAACAGCTTCGGGCCCGCCGCTCCGCCGATCAGGGTGCGCGGGCCGCTCACCGGACCGCGCGGCTTCTGCACCGGCTTCGGATAGGCATGGCTCGCCCGGACCGAAGCGAACTCCCCCTCGTAGGAGGTCGGTTCGTCGGCCCAGAGGGCGCGCATCAGAGCCAGCCTGTCACTGCCGAGCGCGCGCCGGGTCGACCACTCCACACCGTGGTCGGCGGCCTCCTCGACGTTCCAGCCGTAGCCGATGCCGAGCGTGAGACGGCCGCCGGAGAGGTGGTCGAGCGTGGCGGCCTGCTTCGCCAGGTCGATGGGGTCGTGCTGGGCGATCAGCGTGATGCCGGTGCCGAGGGCCAGTCGCTCGGTGACGGCGGCGGCCTGCCCGAGGGCCACGAAGGGGTCGAGGGTCCGGCCGTACTCGTCCGGCAGCTCGCCGCCCGCCGGGTACGGGGTGTCCCGGCTGACCGGGATGTGGGTGTGCTCGGGCAGGTACAGCCCGGCGAATCCGCGCTGCTCCAGCTCGCGCGCGACCCGGACCGGCGTGATCGTCCGGTCGGTGAGGAAGATCGTCGTTGCGATCCGCATGGGGGGCTCCTCGGTCGTCGTCCGTGACCGTCCACGGTATGCGGTGCGGCGTGCCGCCGGGGCCGTCGCACGGAGCACGACGCACTGTTTCCGGCCATAACTCCCCTTCCCGGCCGACCGGGAAGGGGAGGGACCGGGAGAACGCGCCGGGTCACCGGCCCACGGGGGAGCTACTTGCGGTACAGCTCCTCGATCTCCGTGTCGAAGTCCCTTGTGATCGCGTCCCGTTTCAGCTTCAGGGACGGGGTGAGGTGTCCGCTCTCCTCGGTGAAGTCCTGCGGCAGGACCGTGAACTTGCGGATGGACTCGGCGCGCGAGACCAGCCGGTTGGCCTCGTCGACCGCGCGCTGCAGCGTGCCGCGCAGCTCCTCGTCGTGGACGAGTTCACCCATGGGGACGTCCTCCTTCTTCCGCATCCGGCGCCAGTGGGCGAGGCCGTCCGGCTCCAGGGTGATCAGGGCCGCGATGAACGGCCGGTTGTCGCCGACCACCATGCACTGGCCGACCAGCGGGTGGGCCCGCAGCCAGTCCTCCAGAGGCGCGGGGGTGACGTTCTTGCCGCCCGACGTGATGATGATGTCCTTCTTGCGGCCGGTGATCGTGAGGTAGCCGTCCTCGTCCAGGGCCCCCAGGTCCCCCGTCGGGAACCAGCCGCCCTCGGTGCCGGGGACGGCCTCGCCGCGCTCCGTGTCCCAGTAGCCCTGGAAGACCTGCCCGCCGCCGAGCAGGACCTCCCCGTCGTCGGCGATCCGCACGGCGGTGCCCGGCAGCGGCCAGCCCACCGTGCCCAGGCGCGGCTTGAGGGGCGGGGTGACCGTGGCGGCGGCCGTGGTCTCGGTCAGGCCGTAGCCCTCGAAGATCTGGATGCCCGCCCCCGCGTAGAACGCGGCGAGCCGGTGTCCCAGCGGCGAGCCGCCGCAGATCGCGTACCGCACCCGGCCGCCCAGCGCGGCGCGGATGCGCCGGTAGACGAGCGGGTCGTAGAGCGCGCGGGCGGCGCGGAGCTTGAGGCCGGGGCCGGGCCCCGTGCCGTGTTCCGCTGCCTCGACGGCCTCGCCGTAGCGCTGCGCGATACGGGCCGCACGGTCGAAGGACGAGGCGCGGCCCATCTTCTCGGCGGTGGCCCGGCCGGTGTTGTAGACCTTCTCCAGCACGTACGGGATGGCCAGCAGGAACGACGGCTTGAAGCCGGCCAGGTCCTCGAGCAGGTCCTCGGTACGGATCGACGGCGCGTGCCCCAGGCGGACCCGGGCGCGCATGCAGCCGATCGCCACCATCCGGCCGAAGACGTGGGAGAGGGGGAGGAAGAGCAGCGTGGACGCGGGGTACGTCGAGACCGACTTGAAGACCGGGTGGAGCAGCTCGATCGCGTTGTCGACCTCGGCGAAGAAGTTGCCATGGGTCAGGGCGCAGCCCTTGGGCCGGCCCGTGGTGCCCGAGGTGTAGATGAGGGTGGCGGGGCTGCCGGGTTCGAGAGCGGCACGGCGGGCGGCGACAACGGCGTCCGGTATGTCCTTGCCGAGTGTCTTCAGCCGGCCCAGGGCGCCGGTGTCGAACTGCCAGAGATGGGCGAGGTCCCCGAGCTGCTGCCGCTCCTGGCTGACCAGCCGGCCCTGCTCCTTCGTCTCCACGGCGCAGGCGACGGCCCCGGAGTCCTGGAGGATCCAGCGCGTCTGGAAGGCCGAGGACGTGGGGTAGACGGGCACGGTGACCAGCCCGGCCGCCCAGGAGGCGAAGTCGAGCAGCGTCCACTCGTAGGTCGTACGGGCCATGATCGCGATGCGGTCACCGCTCCGGAGTCCCTCCGCGATCAGACCCTTGGCGACCGCCTTGACCTCCTCGGCGAACTCGGCGGCGGTCACGTCCTGCCAGGTGCCGTCCGTCTGTTTGCGGCTGAGGACCGCCTCGGCGGGAGCCTGCCGGGCGTTGTCGAAGGGGATCTCGGCGAGCGAGCCGCTCCGCACCTCGGGTGCGAGGGGCGGCACGGACACTTCACGGACGGTCCCGTCGGCCCCCCTGACCTTGGTCGGCTCGACCAGGACGGGAACGGCGGGCGCGGCGGGTACGGCGGCGGGCGTGGACACGAGCGGCTCCTCGACATGGGGTCCTGCGCCGGGCCCGTCCCTGGGGCCCGGCGCCGGGGCGGCTGCTGGGTGCGCGGGTTCGTTCACGTACGGATGCGACTGCGGACCGGGCTGGGGTCAGGGGCGTTCCAGGATGGCGGTGACCCCCTGGCCTCCCGCCGCGCAGACCGAGATCAGGCCCCTGCCAGGGGCGTCCCGCTCCGCGAGGAGCTTGGCCAGCGTCGCCACGATCCGTGCGCCGGTCGCGGCGAAGGGGTGCCCGGTGGCGAGGGACGACCCGGCCACGTTCAGCCTGTCCCGGTCGACGGGGGCGAGGCCCTGCTCCTCCCAGGCGGCGAGGGTCGCGAGGACCTGGGAGGCGAAGGCCTCGTGGACCTCGAAGAGGTCGAAGTCCTCCATGGTCAGCCCGGCGCGCTCCAGCATGCGCGGCACGGCGTACGCGGGCGCCATCAGCAGCCCGTCCTCGCCGTTCACGTAGTCCACGGCGGCCGTCTCGTACAGCGACAGGTAGGCCAGCGGTTCCAGGCCGTGGGCCCCGGCCCACTCCTCGCTCGCCAGGAGCACGGTGGCGGCGCCGTCGGTGAGCGGTGTCGAATTGCCCGCGGTCATCGTCGCGTCGGGGTGGCCGGTGCCGAACACCGGCTTCAGCGTGGCGAGTTTCTCCACCGTGGAGCCGGGGCGCAGGTTCTGGTCGCGTTCCAGGCCGAGGTACGGGACGACGAGGTCGTCCAGGAAACCGCGTTCGTACGCCGCGGCGAGCCGCTGGTGGCTGGTCGCCGCCAGCAGGTCCTGGTCCTCGCGGGCCACGCCCCACTTCCGGGCGGTGACGGCCGCGTGCTCGCCCATCGACAGGCCGGTACGCGGCTCGGCGTTGCGCGGGATGTCCGGGACGAGATGGCCGGGGCGGACGGCGGCCAGCGCCTTGAGCCGGGCCCCCGTCGACCGGGCGCGGCGCGCCTCCAGCAGGATCCTGCGCAGCCGGTCGTTGACGCCGAGGGGCGCGTCGCTCGCGGTGTCCGCGCCGCCCGCGATCGCCGAGTCGACCGCGCCGAGGGCGATCTTGTTCGCCGCGGCGATGACGGCCTGCAGCCCGGTGCCGCACGCCTGCTGGATGTCGTAGGCGGGGGTACGCGGGTCGAGAGCGGAGCCCAGCACGGTCTCGCGCGCCAGGTTGAAGTCCCGGCTGTGCTTGAGGACCGCGCCGGCCACGAACTCTCCGACCTGCTGGTCCCGCAGGCCGAAGCGCTCGACGAGCCCGTCCAGTGCGGCGGTCAGCATGTCCTGGTTGGACGCCCGGGCGTACGGGCCGTCGGAGCGGGCGAACGGGATGCGGCTGCCGCCGATGACCGCGACCCTGCGCGGCTGCGGACGTGCGAGGGGGATCAACTCGACCAACTCATCTCGACAACTCCTGACCCTTGAGTAACCTTACTCTGGAGTAAATCTACGACCGAGCAGGAGTCCAGACAATGGCCGACCGCTATCTGCACTTCACCGGCACCGCTCCCGGCCGTTTCCTGAGCCGTGGGCTCGGCCTGCCCCGGCCCGCGCCGCTCCGCCGCTGGACACTGGAAACGCCTTCCCTCGACGGGCCGTTGCTCCACCTCACGGCAGGCGACTCCGCCCACTCGGACACGCTCGGCCCGGTCCTCGCCGCGACCGGCCTGAAGGTCACCGCACGGGCGGAACGCCCCGTCGCCGTCGTCCTGGACGCCACCGGCGTCAGCACGGCCGCCGGCCTCGCCGACGTGCACGCGGCGCTCCACCCCGTCGTACGGTCGCTCGCCGGCGGAGGCCGCGTCGTCGTCCTCGGCACCACCCCGTCGCCCGAGGACCACCACCAGGCGGCGGCCCAGCAGGCACTCGAAGGGTTCGTGCGCTCGCTCGGCAAGGAGATCGGCCGGGGCGCCACCGCGCAGTTGGTGCGGCTGGCCCCCGGCGCGGACGCCGCCTCGGCCGGGTCCACGCTCCGCTTCCTGCTGTCTCCCCGCTCCGCCTACGTCAGCGGCCAGGTCGTGCAGCTCAGCGCCGACGAGCCCGGCGAGGTGGCCGACTGGGCGGCCCCCCTGTACGGACGCACCGCCCTGGTCACCGGCGCGGCACGCGGCATCGGGGCGTCCGTCGCCTCCGTCCTCGCCCGGGACGGCGCCCGGGTCGTCTGCCTGGACGTCCCGCAGGCCCAGGAGGAACTCGGCCGCACCGCCGACCGCCTGGGCGCCACCGCCCTGCCGCTGGACATCACCGCACCCGACGCCGCCGAGCTGATCGCCGCGGCGGTGCCCGACGGCCTGGACGTCCTCGTCCACAACGCCGGCATCACCCGCGACCGCCGGCTCGCCAACATGCCGGCCGACCGCTGGGCCTCGGTCATCGACGTCAACCTGGACAGCGTCCTGCGCACCACGGACGCGCTCCTGACGTCGGGCGCTGTCAACCGGGGCGGCCGGATCGTCGCCACCGCCTCCATCGCCGGGATCGCGGGCAACAACGGCCAGACCAACTACGCGGCCAGCAAGGCCGGAATCATCGGCCTGGTCCGGTCGCTGGCCCCACGCGCCGCCGCGGAACACGGCGTCACCGTCAACGCCGTCGCGCCCGGCTTCATCGAGACGAAGATGACGGCGGCCGTGCCCCTCCTCATCCGGGAAGCCGGACGCCGGATGAACTCCCTGTCGCAGGGCGGGCTCCCGGTCGATGTCGCCGAGACCGTCGCCTGGTTCGCCCAGCCCGCCTCCGGGGCCGTCAACGGCCAGATCGTCCGGGTCTGCGGCCAGAGCCTGCTGGGGGCCTGACCCATGACCGGCCTGAGCCTGTCCCTCGCCCGCGGAGCCGTCACCTCCCCGTTCAAGCGGGCCGGGCGGCCGGGCGCCGCACTGCCCGCCGACCGCGAGGTGATCCCGTCCGGACGCATCGCCCCCGGCCCCCTCGCCGCGTACAGCAGGGTCTGCGGCTTCGCCGAATCGGGCCCGCTGCCCCTCACCTACCCGCACGTGATGGGCTTCCCGGCCGCCATGCGGCTGATGACGGCCCGCGGCTTCCCGCTGCCGGTGCTGGGACTGGTCCACACCTGGATCGAGATCACCGCCCACCGGGCGCTGCACCCCACGGACGAGCTCGAACTCACCGTGTACGCGGACGGGCTGACGCCCCACCGCCGCGGCACCGAGGTCACCATGGTCACCGAGGCGCGCCTCTCGGGCGTCCTCGTCTGGGAGTCCCGCAGCGGCTATCTGTCACGGCACGCGACCGGGACGACGACACCGACGTCGGCGCCCCCGGCCTCACCGCCGGAGCTGCCCGCCGCGGCCGAGTGGCGGCTGCCCGCGGATCTGGGCCGTCGCTACGGCGCCGCCTCGGGCGACCGGAACCCCATCCATCTGCACCCCGTGACGGCGCGGCTCTTCGGGTTCCCCCGGCACATCGCGCACGGCATGTGGACCGTCGCCCGCTGTCTGGCGGAGGCCGGGACCGGACCGGGCAGGATCCGTTCGGTGCGGGCGGACTTCAAGGCGCCCGTCCCGCTGCCCTCCACCGTCACGTACGCCGCCGAAGGCGCCGCCTTCCAGGTGCGGGGCGGCAGCCGCGTCCACCTCACCGGCAGCCTGACCCGGGAGGGATGAACCAGCCGGCATGACCCGGGAGGGATGAGCCCTCAGTCCCCCCGGGACTGCCAGCCGCGCCCGTGCATGAGGTTCTCCAGCCCCGCCCAGGAGAAGTTCATCAAGGTGGTGGCGGCCTCCTTGGCCGAGACGCCGGGAGTGACGTTCGCCCATCCGGCGAGCGCCTCGGCCGCCCCCACCAGCGCCTGCGCGAGCCCCGCCACATCACGGTCGGGCAGCGCGCGATCACGGTGCGCCTCACGCGCCGCCGCACCGATCAGACCCGTCACGAACGCAACGATCTCCTCGCGCAGCGCCCCCACCTCGCTGACGAACGGCTCCCCGTGCGAGCTCGCCTGCTGGTGCAGCACCGCCCAGCCGTCCGGGTTCTCCGCCGTGTGCGTGAAGAACGCCCGCAGCCCCGACCACAGTTGCCGGTCGGCGGGAATCCCCGGCTCCACCCCCGCCTGCACGGCCTCCACCAGCGCCTTCGACTCGCGGCGGATGCAGGCGGTGAAGAGCTCCTCCTTGGAGTTCAGGTACAGATAGACCAACGGCTTGGATACACCGGCCAGTTCCGCGATCTCGTCCATCGAGGCGGCCCGGTACCCGCGCTGCGCGAACGTCCGCACGGCCGCGTCCATCATCTGCTGCTCACGCACCGCGCGCGGCATCCGTTTGCTCTTCACTGCACTCACGTCAGACATCCCTCCCGCCCCCACTGTGCTGCTCCCCGGTAAGAGTACGGCGCGACCCTACGGCTCGTGATACGGAAGGGAGTCGCCCCGCCGGGTCCTCGCGGCGCACCTCGTACACCCCGAATTGCTCACGAAATCACCCTGCGGGCCGATGCCCGCGCCCGACTCCCCACCTAATGTCCATGACATGACAATGAGACTTCGCAGACGGACGGCAGCCACCGCCCTGGCGGCCCTGCTCCTGTTAGCCGCTCCCGTCACCACCGCCCACGCCTTACCCTCGCCCGCGGCCTCCACCGGGACGGAGACGGTCGCACTGCCCGACCCGACCGGCTCGTACGCCGTCGGCACCGAGGTCCTGCACCTCACCGACCACGACCGGGCCGACCCGTGGGTGCCGGCGGCCGGAGACCGTCAGCTGATGGTGTCCCTGTACTACCCGGCGCGCCCCGGGAGGCCGGGGCAGACCGCTCCGTACATGAGCACCGCGGAAGCGCGGCTCGTGCTGGAGGGCATCGGGCTGGAAGGCACCGTGCAGCCGTCGGCGCTCAGTGCGCTCGGCACCCACGCCCGAACCGGCGCACGGGCCGCCCACGGCAGCTTCCCCCTGGTCCTGCTCTCCCCCGGCCTCGGCAACCCCCGGGCGACGGTGACCTCGCTCGCCGAGGACCTGGCGAGCCGCGGCTACGTGGCGGCGAGCGTCGACCACGCCTACGAGTCCGTCGGGACCGAACTGCCCGACGGCCGACTGCTGACCTGCGTGGCCTGCGAGAAGATGCAGTCCGCGCCCACGGCGGAGGCCCGGGCGAAGCTGGGCGGACTCGTCTCCGCCGGAAGGGCCGCCGATCTCTCGTTCGTACTTGACCGGCTCACAGGGCATCGTCCCGCCTGGAAGAACTCAGGTGTGATCGACCGCCACCGGGTCGCCGCCGTGGGCCACTCCATGGGCGGCAGCGCCGCTGCCTCCACCATGCTCACCGACCCACGCTTCGACGCAGGCGTCAACATGGACGGCACCCTCTTCGAGCGGATTCCCGTGTCCGGCCTCGGCGGCCGCCCCTTCATGATGCTGGGCGCCGCATCCCACTTCCCCGGCGGCGAGGACCTCTCCTGGGACGAGAACTGGCCGCGGCTCGACGGCTGGAAGCGCTGGCTCGTCGTCCAGGGCTCCGGCCACTCCAGCTTCATCGACTCACCCGTCCTGGCGGACCGAATGGGGGTGACCCTGGACCCCACGGTCACCCTCTCCACCGAACGGCAGGTCCGGATCACGCGTGACTACGTCGGCGCCTTCCTCGACCAGCACCTGAAGGGCCGGCACCAGTACCTGCTGGACGGCCCCACACCCGGGAACCCCGAGGTCGTCTTCCACCGGCCCTGAACGGCCCGTGCACACAGCGGCGCCCCCGGACAGCTGTCCGGGGGCGCCGCTGTGCGTGCGTCGGGTCAGGCCGCTACGGGAACGCCCTTCGGCTCCGCGTCGCGGACCTCGGGCTCGTCGACCGGGGAGGACGACGCCGAGTTGTACGCGTCGTGGTCGAGGATCTTCTCGCGGGCCGCGACGATCACCGGGACGAGCGCCTGACCGGCCACGTTCGTGGCGGTGCGCATCATGTCCAGGATCGGGTCGATGGCGAGGAGCAGGCCCACGCCCTCCAGCGGGAGGCCCAGGGTCGACAGGGTGAGGGTCAGCATGACCGTGGCGCCGGTGAGGCCGGCGGTGGCCGCCGAGCCGATGACCGAGACGAACGCGATCAGGATGTAGTCACCGATGCCCAGCTGGACGTCGAAGATCTGCGCGATGAAGATCGCCGCCAGCGCCGGGTAGATCGCGGCGCAGCCGTCCATCTTGGTCGTGGCACCGAACGGGACGGCGAAGGAGGCGTACTCCTTCGGGACGCCGAGACGCTCGGTGACCTTCTGGGTGACGGGCATCGTGCCCACGGAGGAGCGGGAGACGAAGGCCAGCTGGATCGCGGGCCAGGCGCCCTTGAAGAACTGGATCGGGCTGACCTTGGCGACCGTCGCGAGCAGCAGCGGGTAGACGCCGAACAGCACCAGGGCGCAGCCGATGTAGACGTCCGCGGTGAACGTCGCGTACTTGCCGATCAGGTCCCACCCGTAGTCGGCGATCGCGTAGCCGATGAGGCCGACGGTGCCGATCGGGGCGAGGCGGATGACCCACCACAGGGCCTTCTGGAGGAGCTCCAGGACCGACTCGCTGAGCGTGAGGATCGGCTTGGCCTTCTCGCCGAGCTGGAGCGCGGCGATACCGGCGACGGCGGCCATGAAGACGATCTGGAGGACGTTCAGCTCGGTGAAGGGCGTGATGACGTCCGTGGGGATGATCCCGGTGAGGAAGTCGAGCCAGGAGCCCGCGTTCTCGGGCTTGGCGCCGTCCTTCGGGGTGAGGCCCGTTCCGGAGCCCGGGTTGGTGACCAGGCCGATCGCGAGGCCGATGGCCACGGCGATCAACGACGTGATCATGAACCAGAGCAGCGTGCGGGTGGCGAGCCTGGCGGCGTTGTTGACCTTGCGCAGGTTGGTGATCGACACCAGGATCGCGAAGAAGACGAGGGGCGCGACGGCCAGCTTCAGCAGCTGGACGAAGATGTGGCCGACCTGGTCGAGCGTGGTGTAGAGCCAGCCGATCTCGTAGCTGCGGGTGATCCAGCCGAGCAGGACACCGAGGACCAGACCGGCGACGATCTGTATCCAGAAGGGGATGCTCGGCAGACGGAAACCGGAACCGGACGGCTTACCGGCCTCGGTCTCGGCGGGGGACGCGGAATTCGCGGACACGGACACACTCCAGATGTGACGCATCGGGACGTACGGGGACAGACGTACGGTCGTGCGGTGGAACAGGGGGACGGGGGTGCGGCGCCCGCGTCAGGGGCGGCGCCGCTGCATGATGCCGGTTCAGACGTTGCGGCAACAGACCGCGGACATACAGCGGCAGAGATCGACGTGCAGGCGCACCACGAGCGGGACGCCCAGGGCGTGAGGGGTGCGCACTGCGGTCATCATGTCGAATACGTTAACACTGCAACTTTGAGAACCTCAAAGGTCCACTTCTTGATCAACTTCGGCCGCAGTGACGTCCGGACACGCCGAAGCCCCGGTACGGGAGCTGTCGCTCCGGTCCGGGGCTCGGTTCGTACGGGGTCCGGTGTGAGGAACCTTACGCGGCGCCTACCGCGTGACGCTGTCCTCGCGGGTGCGGTTCGCCTCGAGCTTGGCCTTGGTCCGGTCCACCGAGGAGATGATCTGCTCGGACATCTCGTCGCGCTGCTTGCGGAGCAGGATGAAGCTGAGCGGCGCGGAGAGGAGGAGGCCGAGAAGGATGACCCAGACGGCGTTGGAGCCGCCGACGCCCGAGGGCAGCACACCGAAGTGCACCGCGACACCGGCGACGAAGAAGCAGCCGACGAAAATCAGCAGCCGCATGGCGGTGTACCGGATCGTTGCGCTCGGCTTGGCAGCGGGCACGGCTGGCCTTCTCTCTACGTCCGACGTTCCTGCGGTCGATCAGTCCGGGATCCTGCCCGACCAGTGAAGCATGACCCGAATTCGATCAGTTCGCAGGGGTTCCCCGGGCGTCACCGCGCCGGGAGCGGAAGCAGCATGATGACGTCGTCGCGGTAGTCGTCCTCGGCGACCCGGATGGCGTCCGGGACCCGGCCGACCTCCTTGTACCCGCAGGAGGCGTAGAACCGGTCGGCGCCGGTGCCGCCGCGGCAGGTGAGGCGCACGGCGCCGATGCCGTCGAGCCCGCGGGCCGCCCCGGCCACGGCCTCCATGAGCTCACGCCCGAAGCCCTTGCCCTGGTGGCGGGGGTGGACCATCACCGTGTACACGCCGATCCAGTGCCGCATGAGCCGGTGGGTGTTGTGGGTGAGGAAGGCGGTGGCGGCGACCTCGCCGTCCTCGTCCCGCCCGACCACCAGGTGGGTGCGGCCCTCGGCCATCGCCGCGAGGTGGCGGACCAGTTCCGGCCTGACGTCGTCGGCGGTGACGGGGGCCACGAAGCCGACGGCTCCGCCGGCGTTGGTGACGTCGGCCCAGAGCGCGGTGATGCCGTCCCGCAAGGTCCGGTCGAACGCGGGATCCACTTCGAATGTAAGCGCCATTCCAGCACGTTAACCATTACGTGTGGTGTCCCTCAAACCGCGTCCATCACGCGAGAAAGCCCCGGCCGGGGGACGGCAGGCCGGGACTTCCGTACAGCGGGACACCGGGCGCCACGGGGAGCGGGCGCCCGGTCCTCAGACGCGCATCGGCTGCGGGGTCTCGCGCCGCCCGGCGTCCGGGCCCGGGTACTCGCGCAGGATCTCGTAGCGGGTGTTGCGCTCGACGGGCCGGAAGCCCGCGTCCCGGATGAGGTCCAGCAGGTCCTCACGGCCGAGCTTGTTCGGGGTGCCGTAGTCGTCGGCGTCGTGCGTGATCTTGTACTCGACGACCGATCCGTCCATGTCGTCGGCGCCGTGCTGGAGCGCGAGCTGCGCGGTCTGCACGCCGTGCATCACCCAGAAGACCTTGACGTGGGGAACGTTGTCGAACAGGAGCCGGGAGACCGCGAAGGTCTTGAGCGCCTCGGCGCCGGTCGCCATGGACGTCCGCGCCTGGAGGGTGTTGCGGACCTTGCCGTCCTTCATGTCGACGAAGTCGTGCTGGTAGCGCAGCGGGATGAAGACCTGGAATCCGCCGGTCTCGTCCTGCATCTCCCGCAGCCGCAGCACGTGGTCGACGCGGTGACGGGGCTCCTCGATGTGCCCGTACAGCATCGTCGCCGGGGTCTTCAGACCCTTCTCGTGCGCGAGACGGTGGATGCGCGACCAGTCCTCCCAGTGGGTGTTGTGGTCGACGATGTGCTGGCGGACCTCCCAGTCGAAGATCTCCGCGCCGCCGCCGGTCAGCGACTCCAGACCGGCTTCGATCAGCTCGTCGAGGATCTCGGAGGCCGAGAGCCCCGAGATCGTCTCGAAGTGGTGGATCTCCGTCGCCGTGAACGCCTTGAGCGCGACCTCGGGCAGGGCTTCCTTGAGCGCGCTGAGCGAGCGCGGGTAGTAGCGCCACGGCAGGGTCGGGTGCAGCCCGTTGACGATGTGCAGCTCGGTGAGGTTCTCGCCCTGCATCGCCTTCGCGAGCCGGACGGCCTCCTCGATGCGCATCGTGTACGCGTCCTTCTCGCCCGGCTTCCGCTGGAACGAGCAGTACGCGCAGGACGCGGTGCACACGTTGGTCATGTTGAGGTGCCGGTTGACGTTGAAGTGGACGACGTCGCCGTTCTTCCTCGTACGCACCTCGTGGGCCAGCCCGCCGAGCCATGCCAGGTCGTCGGACTCGTAGAGCGCGATCCCGTCCTCGCGGGTCAGCCGCTCGCCGGCCCGGACCTTCTGCTCCAGCTCGCGCTTGAGTCCCGCGTCCACCAGGGCGCCTCCATATCCTCTGTACAGCCGTTCCGGCAGCCCACGGTACTCCCCCGCCTTCCGGGCGGGGGGAACCCCCACCCACTCGGCGTCACGCCTCCTCGGGGAGCTCCCCGACCCTGTTCTCCCACTTGGTGGACAGGACGACCGTGGTACGGGTCCGGGAGACCCCCTTGGTGCCGCTGAGCCGGCGGATCGTCCGCTCCAGGCCGTCCACGTCGCCGACCCGGACCTTGAGCATGAACGAGTCGTCGCCCGCGATGAACCAGCAGTCCTCGATCTCCGCCAGGTCCTTCAGCCGGTGCGCCACGTCCTCGTGGTCGGCGGCGTCGGAGAGCGAGATGCCGATGAGCGCGGTGACGCCCAGCCCGAGCGACGCGGAGTCCACGGTCGCGCGGTAACCGGTGATGACCCCGGCGGTTTCCAGCCGGTTGATGCGGTCGGTGACGCTGGGCCCGGAGAGCCCTACGAGCCGCCCCAGCTCGGCATACGAGGCCCTGCCGTTCTCCCTGAGGGCCTGGATGAGCTGCCTGTCCACCGCGTCCATATGACTGAAACCTTCCATTGTTCAGCAGTACCGCGAGTTTACGTGTAGAATCTAAGGCACGACAGGGTCAAGCCCTGTAAATCTTTTCCAGCATCCACGAAACGCTTTCGAATCTTCAGGAGTGAACGTCACCGTGTACTCGATCGAGATGGCCTACGCCCGAATGCGCGAGCTGCAGGACCTGGCCAACCGCTCGCGTGCCCACCAGCCCGCCGCCGCCCACCGGGTCGACCGCACCCGCGCCCCGGGCGCGAACAGGAAGAAGCGCTGACCCCGGCGGTTCAGCCCCGGGAGGAGGCGCCACCGAGCTCCCCCTCCCAGCGGCGGTACAGCTGGTGCGGCACACCCGCCGCGTCCAGCACCCGCCCGGCGACGAAGTCCACCAGGTCCTGGATGTGCGTCGCACCCGCGTAGAAACCCGGAGAGGCGGGCAGCACGACCGCGCCCGCCTCGTCCAGCGCCACCATCTGCCGGAGCGTCGAACCGCTGAGCGGAGTCTCACGGACGGCGACGACCAGCTTCCGCCGCTCCTTGAGCGTCACGCTCGCGGCACGCTGGAGCAGGTCCTTCGAGAGCCCGAGCGCCACCCCGGCCACACACGCCGTCGACGCCGGGACGATCAGCATCCCCTTGGCCGGATACGACCCCGAGGACGGCCCTGCCGCCAGGTCCCCGGCCCCCCAGTGGCGCACGTCGCCGATGTCCGGCCGGAAGGTGTCCGGCTTCCCGTCGGCGCCCCGCGACAGCCAGCTCAGCAGGTCCTCCTGCCAGTGGGCGTCCCGGTAGGAGATCCCCGTCTCGTCCAGGATCGTCAGCCGGGAGGCGCGGCTCACCACGAGGTCGACGCTCTCCCCCGCTGCCAGCAGTCCGCGCAGCACCGAGGCCGCGAAGGGTGTGCCCGATGCGCCCGACACCCCGACAATCCAAGGCCTGCGCTGCTGTTGACTCGTCGAACTCGCGGCTGTCACACCACCGAGCCTATCCGGCACCCCGCATCAGGAACCGAGCCAGGGGCTCCGGACGTTGCAACGGTGTGGGAACAGTCGTCGACAGGGGGTGACCATGCCGGTCACACGCACGAGCGCCACCGCACGGGCCGTCACGGCCGGCGTCGTCATGCTCGCCTGGGTCGCCCTGCTGTGGCTCCTGGAGGGCATCGACACGGCGACGGGCCACTCCCTCGACACCTACGGCGTCAGTCCGCGCGAGCCCGCGGAGCTGGCCGACATCGTGCCGTCCGCGTTCCTGCACAGCGGCTGGGAACACGTGGCGTCCAACAGCGTCCCGCTGCTGGTCCTCGGCTTCATCGCCGCGCTGGGCGGCACAGGCAGGTTCGCGGCCGTGGTCCTGACGGTGATCGTGACGTCCGGCCTCGGCGTCTGGCTGACCGCGCCCGCGCACACCGTGACGCTCGGCGCGTCCGGCGTGGTCTTCGGGCTGTTCGGCTACCTGCTGGTCCGCGGCTTCGTGGACCGGCGCCCTGTGGACGTGGTCGTCGGCGTGGTCATAGCCGCGGTCTACGGCTCGCTGCTCTGGGGCGTGCTGCCGACGGACTCCGGCATCAGCTGGCAGGGCCATCTCTTCGGCCTGGTGGGCGGGGTGGTGGCGGCGTTCGTCTTCCGCCGCCCCCGCCGCCCCCGGGAGCCGCAGGGTTACGTCACGGTGTGAGGCCGCGCACCAGCAGATCGAGCAGGGCGCACGCGAAGAGCGCGATCCCGATGAAGCCGTTGACCGAGAAGAACGCCCGGTTCAGCCGGGACAGGTCGTGCGGGCGCACGACCCGGTGCTCGTACACGAAGGCGACGGCGACGATCACCATGCCGATCCAGTAGAAGATCTCCGCGTCCGTCGCCAGCCCGAACCACACCAGCAGCCCGGTCGTCACCACGTGGCAGACGCGCGCTCCCCAGAGCGCGGCCGGGATGCCGAAGCGGGCGGGGAAGGAGAGCACTCCGTGGGCGCGGTCGGCCCGCACGTCCTGGCAGGCGAAGATCAGGTCGAACCCGCCGATCCAGACACCCACGGCGAGCCCCAGGATCACCGCGTCCCACGACCAGCTGCCGGTGACGGCCAGCCAGGCGCCGATCGGGCCGATGGCCTGGGCGAGGCCCAGGATCGCGTGCGGGAAGTTCGTGAACCGCTTGCCGTACGGGTAGACGACCATCGGCACGACGGCCACCGGCGCCAGCATCAGGCACAGGGGGTTCAGCAGGGCCGCGGCACCGAGGAAGAAGGCCAGGGCCACCATCGCCCCGGTCCACGCGGACCGCACCGTGACGGCGCCGGTCACGAGCTCCCGGCCCTCCGTACGCGGATTACGGGCGTCGATCTCCCGGTCGATGATCCGGTTGGCGGCCATCGCGAACGTACGCAGCCCGACCATCGCGACGGTCACGAGCAGCAGCGTGCCCCAGTGGATCTTCTCGTCCAGCTGGAACATCGCGGTCAGCGCGGCGATGTAGGCGAAGGGCAGCGCGAAGACCGAGTGCTCGATCATCACCAGCCGCAGGAACGCGCGGGACTTGCCGCGCGGCTGCGGGACAGCCGCCGCCGAGGCCGATGCACTCACAGGCCGTACTCCTTCCACCGGCGGTCGACCTTCGCCGCCGTCTCCGGGTCGGACTCGACCATCTCCGGCCAGCCTCCGTCCCGCGTGTACCCCTCCTCGGGCAGCTTGCGCGTCGCGTCGATGCCCGCCTTGCCGCCCCAGAACTGCTGGTAGGAGGCGTGGTCGAGATGGTCGACCGGGCCTTCGGTGATCGTCAGGTCCCGCGCGTAGTCGGTGTTCCCGAGCGCCCGCCAGGCGACCTCGTGCAGGTCGTGGACGTCGCAGTCGGAGTCCACGACCACGATCAGCTTGGTCAGCGACATCATGTGCGCGCCCCAGATGGCACTCATCACCTTCTGGGCGTGCTTGGGGTACTTCTTGTCGATCGAGACGATCGCACAGTTGTGGAAGCCGCCCGCCTCCGGCAGGTGGTAGTCCACGATGTCCGGAACGATGATCTTGAGCAGGGGCAGGAAGAACCGCTCGGTGGCCCGCCCCAGCGGCCCGTCCTCGGTGGGCGGCCGGCCCACGACGATCGACTGGAGCAGCGGACGCTTCCGCATCGTCACGCAGTCGATCTTCAGCGCGGGGAAGGGCTCCTGCGGGGTGTAGAAGCCGGTGTGGTCGCCGAACGGCCCCTCGGGCAGCATCTCGCCGGGCTCCAGCCAGCCCTCGATGACGACCTCGGCCTGTGCCGGGACCTGGAGCGGGACCGTCTTGCAGTCGACCATCTCGATCCGCTTGCCCTGCACGAAGCCGGCGAACAGGTACTCGTCGATGTCCCCCGGCAGCGGTGCCGTGGAGGCGTAGGTGACCGCGGGCGGGGCCCCGAACGCGATGGCGACGGGCAGCTTCTCACCGCGCCTGGCGGCGACCTGGTAGTGGTTGCGGCTGTCCTTGTGGATCTGCCAGTGCATCCCGATGGTGCGCCTGTCGTGGCGCTGGAGCCGGTAGAGCCCGAGGTTGCGGATCCCCGTCTCCGGGTCCTTGGTGTGCGTGAGGCCCAGGTTGAAGAAGGAGCCGCCGTCCTCGGGCCAGGTGAAGAGCGCGGGCAGCTGGTCGAGGTCCACGTCGTCCCCGGTCAGCACGACCTCCTGGACGGGGGCGCTGTCGGACTTCACCTTCTTCGGCGGCAGGTGGCTCACCGACCCGAGCTTGCCGAACGCCTCACGGATCCCGACGAACCCCTGCGGCAGCTCCGGCTTGAGCAGGCCGCCGATCTTGTCGCTGATCTCGGCGTAGGACTTCAGCCCGAGCGCCTTGAGGAGCCGCCGGTCGGTCCCGAAGACGTTCATGGCAAGGGGCATGGACGCCCCCTTGACGTTCTCGAAGAGCAGCGCGGGTCCACCCGCCTTGTTCACCCGGTCGACGATCTCGCCGACCTCCAGGTAGGGGTCGACCTCGGCCTTGATGCGCTTGAGATCGCCCTCGCGCTCCAGAGCACGGAGCAGGGAGCGAAGATCGTCGTAAGCCATACGGTCAAGTATCGGACACCGGTTACCCTGGGCCCGTCACCGGGGGCGGTCCGTGCGCCTCCCCACCTCATCTCAGGGGATCCTTCACGATGCTCAGGGCCTTGATCTACATTCTGCCGCTGGCGCTGACGATCTACGCGTTCATCGACTGCCTGAACACCCCCGAGGACGAGGCCAAGCACCTCCCGAAGGTGGCCTGGGTCTTCATCATCCTGCTCTTCTGGATCGTCGGGCCGATCGTCTGGCTCGCCGCGGGCAAGCTGCGCAACGTGCCCGAGGGCGGCCGCACCCCCTCGGAGTGGCACCGCAGGCAGCGCACCACCTGGGTGGCCCCCGACGACAACCCCGACTTCCTCAAGTCGCTGAAGGACGAGAACAAGAAGGACGAGTCCCTCCTCAAGGACTGGGAGGCGGACCTGCGCCGCCGCGAGGAGGAGATCAAGCGCCGGGAGAGCGGCGCGGGCCCCGAGGACCCGGCCCCGCCGGCCGGGCCGTGAACACCACCGCCTGATCCATGCCTTCCGGCCGGGCCGTGAACACCGCCGCCTGATTCCGGGCCCGCGGGCCGCTCAGGACAGCAGCCGCCCGAGCCGCTCCAGGAGGGGCAGCAGAGCCGTGCGCTCCTGCGGGGTGAGGGCCTCCAGCGCGCCGTGCACCACCCGCATCTCGGCACGGATGCGGTGCGCCAGCTCGGTGCCCTCCTCGGTGCGCGCGGCCACCTTGGAGCGGCGGTCGCCGGGTGCCGGGGTGCGCGTCACCAGGCCGCGGGCCTCCATGCGGCCGATGAGACCGGTGGCGTTGGAGGCGTCGCACACCAGATGACTGGCCAGCGCGCTCATGGGCATGGGCTCGTTGAGGGCGATAAGCGCACGGGCCTGCGAGGTGCTGAGGCCGTGACGGCCGGCGACGGCGGTCAGGTCGTCGTGATGGCCGCGGACGACGACGGCGAGGGGTTCCAGCAGTTCGTCCGGAGTAGGGACGGCGCGGGGTGCGGGTTCCGTCGTCATGGTCGGTCATCCTTCGGTCGGTACGCGTGGTCCGGAGGCCCGCTCCGGCCACCACGCACCCGCATTCATTTGACATGCTCAACTTTTAGCCGTTACATGAACGGTATTGCTTGAGCATATCAAGCTTCGCGTTCCACGCGTCCTTCGCCCAGCGTCTCGTAGGGAGCACCCCCCATGCCCTCCGTACTCTTCGTCCTCACCGGTGCCGACCACTGGACCCTCAACGACGGCACCGCCCATCCCACCGGTTTCTGGGCGGAGGAACTCGCCGCCCCGCACCGCGTCTTCACCCAGGCCGGCTTCGACATCACCGTCGCCACCCCCGGCGGTGTGGCCCCCACGGTCGACGCCGCCAGCCTCGCCGCCGAGGCCAACGGCGGCCAGGAGCACGCCGACGCCGTGGCCTCCTACCTCGCCTCGATCGACGAGACGCTGCGCATCCCCGCCCGCCTCGAGGACATCGTGCCCACGTCCTACGACGTCGTCTTCTACCCCGGCGGTCACGGCCCCATGGAGGACCTGGCCGTCAGCGAGGTGTCCGGCCGGCTGCTGACCTCCGCCCTGGACTCCGGCACCCATGTCGCCGTCCTGTGCCACGCCCCCGCCGCCCTGCTGCCGGCCCGCCGGGAGGACGGCAGCTGGCCGTTCGCCGGCTACCGCATGACCGGCTTCAGCAACGCCGAGGAGACCCAGGCCGGCCTCGCCGACAAGGCGCCGTGGCTGCTGGAGAACCGTCTCGTCGAGCTCGGCGCCGACTACGCCGCCGCCGACCCCTGGGCGGTGCACACGGTGCACGACCGCAACCTGCACACCGGCCAGAACCCCGCCTCCTCCGAGCAGCTGGCGCGCGAGATCGTGGCGGCCCTGTGAGCGCCCGCGCAGAGTCCCCGGCGGAGGTCGTCGCCCGGCTCCGTGCCACCTTCCGCACCGGCCGCACCAAGGACCTCGCCTGGCGCACCACCCAGCTGACGCGGCTGCGCGCCCTGCTCACCGAGCGCGGCGACGAACTGGCCGAGGCGCTCCGGGCGGATCTCGGCAAGAGCCGCAAGGAGGCCTACCGGACCGAGATCGACTTCACGGTCCGGGAGATCGACCACACCCTGGAGCGTCTGGAAGGGTGGCTGCGGCCCGAGCCCGCCCCCGTACCGGCGGTCCTCGCGGGCGCCACCGCCCACACCGTGCAGGACCCGCTGGGCGTCGTCCTCGTGATCGCCCCGTGGAACTACCCGGTGCAGCTGCTGCTCGCCCCCGTCGTGGGGGCGCTGGCCGCGGGCAACGCGGTCGTCGCCAAGCCCAGCGAACTGGCGCCGGCGGCCTCCGCCGCAGTGGCCCGGCTGCTGCCGGAGTATCTGGACACGGACGCGGTCGCCGTGGTGGAGGGCGCGGTACCGGAGACCACCGCGCTGCTCGCCGAGCGCTTCGACCACATCTTCTACACCGGCAACGGCACGGTCGGCAGGATCGTCATGACCGCCGCGGCGAAGCACCTCACGCCGGTGACCCTCGAACTCGGCGGCAAGTCGCCGGTCTTCGTGGACCGTGACACGGATCTGAAGACGGTGGCCGCCCGGCTGGCCTCCGGGAAGTTCCTCAACGCCGGCCAGACGTGCGTCGCGCCCGACTACGTCCTGACCGACCCGGAGACCGCTCCGGCCCTGGCGGACGCACTCGCGGCCGCGGTCGAGGGGCTGTTCGGCCAGGACGCGTCCACCAGCCCGGAGTACGGCCGGATCGTCAACGAGCGCCACTTCGACCGGCTGGTCGGCCTCCTGGACTCCGGCCGCACGGTGACGGGCGGGGCCCACGACCGCGACGGGAAGTACATCGCCCCGACCGTGCTGGCCGATGTCTCCCCGGACTCCCCCGTGATGGGCGAGGAGATCTTCGGCCCGGTGCTGCCGATCCTCACCGTGGACGGACTGGACGAGGCCATCGGCTTCATCAACGACCGTGACAAGCCGCTGGCCCTGTACGCGTTCACCTCCGACCCCGCCGTACGGGAACGGCTGCTGACCGAGACCTCCTCGGGCGGCGTGGGCCTGGGCCTGCCCCTCGCCCATCTGACCGTCTCGGACCTCCCCTTCGGCGGGGTCGGTGAGAGCGGCATGGGCAACTACCACGGCCGGTACTCGCTGGAGACGTTCAGCCACCGCAAGGCGGTCCTGGACACCCCGCTCGGCTGAGGGCACCTACGACGGGAGGGCGCGACCACCGGTGGTCGCGCCCTCCCGTCGTACGCGGGTGTGCCCGTCAGACTCCGGCGTAGGAGTGCTTGCCGGTGACGAAGATGTTCACGCCGTAGTAGTTGAAGAGCCAGCAGCCGAAGGCGACCAGCGCCAGGTAGGCGGCCTTGCGGCCCTTCCAGCCGGCCGTCGCGCGGGCGTGCAGGTAGGCGGCGTACGCGACCCAGGTGATGAAGGACCAGACCTCCTTGGGGTCCCAGCCCCAGTAGCGGCCCCAGGCGTCGCCCGCCCAGATCGCGCCCGCGATGATCGTGAACGTCCACAGCGGGAAGACGGCGGCATTGATGCGGTACGAGAAGGTGTCCAGGGACTTCGCGGCGGGCAGCCGCTCCATGACGGAGGTCGCGAACTTCCCCGGAGTGCCCCCGCTCGCGATCTTGTTCTCGTAGCTGTCGCGGAACAGGTAGAGCAGCGTGCCGACGGCGCCCAGGTAGAAGACGGCGCCGCAGATGATGGCGGTGGAGACGTGGATCCACAGCCAGTAGGAGTGCAGCGCGGGGACCAGCTGGTCGCTGTCGGTGTACAGCGTGGTGGTCGCGATGCCCAGGTCCAGCAGGACCGTGGTGACCAGCATCAGACCGATCCAGCGGACGTTCTTCCTCAGCGCGAGGAGGATCAGGTACGCGCCGACCGCCACGGTGGAGAAGGTGATCGAGAACTCGTACATGTTGCCCCAGGGGGCCCGCTGCACCGACAGGGCGCGTGCGACGACTCCGGCCGCCTGGACGGCGAAGGCGACGACGGTCAGGGAGACCGCGATACGCCCCCACAGGTCGCCCTTGAAGGTGCCGCCGGCCGCACCGGGGCCGTCCGGGACGTCCCGGGAACCGGCGGCGGAACGCGTCACGACCTGGGGGCGCTCCAGAACGGCGGTGCCGCCCTTCTCCGCGGCCTGCGCCTTCACCGCCGGGTCGGTGGCCGAGTCCTTGTTGAGCGCGGCGGCCGTCCGGCCGACCTTGCTCCGGCTGCCGAACACCCACTCCGCGATGTGCGCGAAGAAGGCCAGGGTGTAGACGGCCATCGACGAATAGATCAGCGTGTTGCTGATGTTCGCCAGATTCTCGTTGGTTGCGGCGGCGAGATTCACTTCTCAGCCCCTTCGGCAGGTTCTTCGGAGGGTTGGTCGGGACGGTGGTCGGGATCGGGTCCGGACGCGGTCGGCGCCTCGTCGTGGAGCGCGATCGCGAGGCCGGTCAGCTCCTCGGGGAGCTTCGCGGACTCGCTGCGGCCCAGGCCCGCCATCTCGACGACGGTGACACCGTCCGCTCCCCGCACGGCCCGCACCCACACCCGGCGGCGCTGGATGAAGAGCGATCCGGCGAGGCCGATGATCGCGGCGACGGCGCCGGTGAGCGCCCATCCGCTGGCGGGCTGACGCGTGATCTGGAAGCTGGCCCACTCCTCGACGCTCTCGAAGGTGATCGACCCCGCGCCGTCGGGGAGCTTCATGGTCTCGCCCGGGCGCAGCCGCTTCTTCAGCTTGTCCCCGTTGCTGTCCTTGAATTCCTTCATCTTGGACGTGTCGAGCTGGTAGACGTTCTGCGGCAGCCCGGAGTCCACGCCGAGGCTGCCGTAGTAGCCGTTGAGCGCGAGGACCGGGTAGTCGAGGCCGGGGTACTGCGAGAACATCGTGCCCTGGCCGTCACCGGCGAACGTCGGCACGAAGAACGCCTGGAAGCCCAGCTGGGACTTCTTGCCGTTCTTGTCCTTGTAGCCGTCCATCACCTTGATGGCGCCGGTCGAGGTGACGTTGTTGTCGATGGGCAGCAGAGGCACCGCGCTCCGGTAGACCTCCTTGCCCTTGCCGTCCTTGACCGAGATGACCGGGGCGTAGCCGTGTGCGTTGAGGTAGACCTTCGTCCCGTCGACGACGAGCGGCTTGTTGACCTCGATGACCTTCTTCTTCGTCTCCCCGTCCGCGCCCTCGGCGTACGTCACCCGCGCCTCGTAGGTGCGGGGCGTACCGCGCTGGGGGCCGTTGCGCTCGTACGTCCCGACGAAGTCCTGGAGGTCGAAGCTGAAGGGGGCGAGATCGTCGTCGTCGAAGAGCGAACCGGACTTGAAGTCGTCGTACTGGGTGATGGTGTTGGCGAACCCGTCGCCCTCGACGATCAGCTTGCCGCCCTCGGACTTGAAGAGCTGTCCACCGGCGAACGCGATCAGCATGACGATCAGCGCGATGTGGAAGAGCAGGTTCCCCGTCTCGCGGAGATAGCCCTTCTCGGCCGCGACCGCGTCACCGACGACGTGTGAGCGGAAGCGTCGCCTGCGCAGGAGGGAGTGGGCGACCTCGCGGACCCGCTCGGGCTCGGCGTCGGTGCGCCAGGTGGTGTAGGCCGGCAGCCGCGTCAGCTTCCTGGGCGCGCCCGGCGGGCGGCCGCGCAGCTGTCCGACGAACTGCCAGGTGCGCGGGACGATGCAGCCGATCAGCGAGACGAACAGCAGGATGTAGATCGCGGAGAACCACACCGAGCTGTAGACGTCGAAGAACTGCAGCTTCTCGTAGACCGGGCTGACGGTGGTGTGGGCCTCCTTGAAGGTCTGCACCTTCAGTTCGTCCACGCTGTTCTGCGGGATCAGCGAGCCGGGGACGGCGCCGAGCGACAGCAGGAACAGCAGGATCAGCGCGACCCGCATCGAGGTGAGCTGGCGCCAGAACCAGCGGGCCCAGCCGATCACGCCCATCGAGGGCAGGGTGGCCGTCGGCTCCTCGCGCGGAGCGGTGGAGAGCTGTTCCCCGGCCTGGCCGAGGTCGCGCTCGTCCGTGGTGTTCGTGTTGCTCATGGACTCAGATCCCCACAGTGAAGCCGTTGGACCAGACCTGCATCTCCTGGATGAGCACGTCCCACGCGCCCGTCAGCAGGAGGATTCCGGTCACGATCATCATGCCGCCGCCGATCCGCATGACCCACGCGTAATGGCGCTTGACCCAGCCGAACGCGCCGAGCGCCCGGCGGAAGGCGATCGCCGCCAGGACGAAGGGGACGCCGAGCCCCAGGCAGTACGCCACGGACAGGATCGCCCCGCGTCCCGCGGTCGCCTGGTCGAAGGCGAGCGCGTTGACGGAGGCGAGCGTCGGGCCGAGGCAGGGCGTCCAGCCGATCCCGAAGAGCGCGCCGAGCAGCGGCGCCCCCGCCAGCCCGGTCACCGGCCGCTTGTGGATGCGGAACTCGCGCTGCGTCATCCAGGGCAGCAGGCCCATGAAGAAGATCCCCATGAGGATCATCAGCGCGCCGAGGATCTTGGAGAGCGTGCCGCTGTACTCCTGGAGCGTCTGGCCGAAGAAGCCGAAGAGCGCACCGCCGGACACGAACACGGCGGTGAAGCCGAGGACGAAGAGCGAGGCGCCGACGACGGTCCTGCCCCTGCGGCGTTCGGCGAGATCGGCGCCGCTCACCCCGGTGACGTAGCTGAGGTACCCGGGCACGAGCGGCAGGACGCACGGTGAGAAGAAGGAGACGAGCCCTCCGAGCAGGGCGATGGGCAGCGCCACTATGAGGGCCCCGCCGGCCACCGTCTCGTTTCCGCCGGTGGTCGCGGCCAGCTGGAGGACGGTGGTCACTTCTCGGCGACCAGCGGGTCGATCATCTCGCGCAGCTTGGTGGCGTCGAGCGCCGCGAGGGAGCGGGCCGCGAGCTTCCCCTCCCGGTCGACGACCACGGTCGACGGGATGGCCTTCGGGTTCAGCGTGCCCTTGGGGAAGCGCAGGAGCTGCTTCCCGGTCGGGTCGTAGAGGCTCGGGTAGGTGACCCCGAAGTCCTCCTCGAAGCTGACCGCGAGGGATTTCTGGGGGTCACGGGTGTTGACGCCGACGAACTGGACGCCCTGGTCCTTCATCTCCTCGGAGACCTTCACGAAGTGCTTGGCCTCGGCGCGGCAGGGGCCGCACCACGATCCCCAGAAGTTCAGGACGACGATCTTGCCCTTGTAGTCGGCGATGTCGAGGTCGGTGCCGTCCAGGGTCGCGCCCGCGAGCTGCGGCGCGGCGGTGCGTTCGCCCTTGGCGACGGTGGAGATCCCGCCACTGCCGGTGACGAAGTTCGTGTTGCCGCCACCGCCCGCCCGGGTGCCCTCCCCACTGCATGCGGACAGGGTCAGGGCACCGGCCACAGCAGTGGCGGCGAGCAGGGTGAAGCGGCGTCGGAGTGCGCGGCCAGAGCTCATGTGAAAAGTTTCGCATGGCAGTTCCAGAGATCTTGGGCACCCCCCTCGGTGCCCGTAAAGCCCCTTGTCAGGCCTGTTTAAAGAACGCGTTCCAGCCACCCTCGGGAGCCTGTCCGACCTGGAGCGAACGGAGCTTCGCGAGCACCGCCGGGTCCTGTGCGTCGAGCCAGTCGACGAACTGCCGGAACGAGACGAGGCGCACATCGGGCTTGCCCGCGATGTGTTTCAGCGCGTCCTCCACGGCGTCCATGTAGATACCGCCGTTCCACTCCTCGAAGTGGTTTCCGATGTAGAAGGGCGCGCGGTTCGTTCCGTAGGCGCGCTCGAATCCGGCGACATACGCCTCGGTGGCCTGGGTGCGCCACCCGGGATAGCGCGACGGCATGCCCTTGGTGGAATTCCTCGACTGGTTGGCGAGGATGTTGTAGTCCATGGAGAGGACCTCGAAGGTGTGCCCGGGGAACGGAATGCCCTGCAGCGGGAGATCCCAGACGCCCTGGCGCTTCTCGGGCCACATCTGGCTGCCGCCCGGCGAACTCGCGTCGTAGCGCCAGCCCAGCTGCTTCGCGGTGGGCAGGAGGTTGTCCTGGCCGAGCAGACAGGGCGTACGGCCCCCGACCAGTTCCTTCCGGTAGTCGAAGGGCAGCGGATCGACGTCCTTCCAGCCGGTGTTCGTGCGCCATTCGGTGACGAACGACACGGCCTGGTCGATCTCGCTCCGCCACTGCGCGGGCGTCCAGTCGCCGACCGAACCGGAGCCACCGCAGAAATGCCCGTTGAAATGGGTGCCGATCTCGTGCCCGTCGAGCCAGGCCTGGCGGACGTACTTCAGCGTCTGCTTGACGTGGTCGTCGGTGAGATAGCCGATGTCGGAGGCGCCGCGGGGGTTGTTGGGCGGCCGGTAGAGGGACTTCTTGGACTCGGGCAGCACATAGAGCCCCGAGAGGAAGAAGGTCATCGCCGCGTCGTGTTCCTGGGCGAGTTCGAGAAAGCGCGGGAAGAGTCCGTTGCCGACCTCGCCCGCCCCGTCCCAGGAGAAGATCACGAACTGCGGGGGCGTCTGGCCGGGCTCCAGCGGAACGGGGGCGGCGGGCTGATTCGGCTGCTTTCCGGTGTCCGCCGTGGAACCGTCACCGATCAGCCTGACGTGTTTCTCGGGCGGGCCGCCGCCATTCCCCGGCGTGGCCTTGCCGCCGTTGCCGCCCTTCTCGGTTTCCGGTCGTCCGCCGTCCGATGACCCGAGGGAGCCGCAGCCGGTCATCGTGAGTGCGGCTGCGGCTCCGAGTCCGGCCCCGAGCAGGCCCCTTCGGTTGATTTCACGCATAGCGTCCCCATCTGCGGTCGTATTACCTCATTGCCATACAAACTGGCGATGGCTTAGATGAGGAAACCAACACGGAGGTTCCGCCGATAATCACAAAAGTTGTTACGTGAACACACCCTTACAGGTGCTGCACACGGCATGCGGACGGGCGCCGCGCACGGGCCCGGAGTACGGGCCGGGTGCGCGGCGTACGGGTCAGCGTCCGCGAGGCAGGGCCGGCTACGCGCCGAACGCCTTGGACTGCCCCTTCACCGGCTTCGCCCCCGCGAGCAGATGTGCCGGCACCAGGTCCCGGGCGGGCTCGGTGTAGCCGACGGACACGATCTTGTCCCCCTGGTACGTGAAACTCGTCAGCGAGGCCAGGGTGCACTGCCGCTTGCGCGGGTCGTGCCACAGCCTGCGCCGCTCCACGAAGCTCCGCACGATCCAGATCGGCAGCTGGTGGCTGACGCAGACCGCCTCGTGCCCGCGCGCGGCGTCACGCGCGGCGTCCAGCGCGCCCATCATCCGCACGACCTGCTCGACGTACGGCTCGCCCCAGGACGGCTTGAAGGGGTTGGTGAGGTGCTTCCAGTTCTCGGGCTTGCGCAGTGCGCCGTCGCCGACCCCGAAGGTCTTGCCCTCGAAGACGTTGGCGGCCTCGATGAGGCGCTCGTCGGTCGCCAGGTCCACGCTGTGCGACACGGCGATCGGCGTCGCCGTCTCCTGGGCGCGCTCCAGCGGGGAGGCCACGACGTACGTGATGTCGCGCTTCTCCAGGTGCTCGGCCACCCGGTCGGCCATCCTGCGGCCGAGCTCGGACAGGCTGTAGCCGGCGCGGCGCCCGTAGAGCACGCCTTCCGGGTTGTGCACCTCGCCGTGGCGCATCAGGTGGACGACGGTGATGTCCTTGTCCCTGTCCTCGTCGGTCCCGTGGTGCGCGCTCATGCGACGGCCTCCGATGCGGCGCGGGCGGCGGCGGGCAGCGCTGCGGCGACCCGCTCCAGCGCCTGCGCGTCGTGGGCGGTGGAGACGAACCAGGACTCGAAGGCGGACGGCGGCAGGTACACACCCTGCTCCAGCATCGAGTGGAAGAACGCGGTGAAGCGGAAGGCTTCCTGCTTCTTCGCGCCCTCGTAGTCGCGGACGGGCTCGTCGGTGAAGAAGACGGAGAACATGTTGCTCGCCGCCGACACCGTGTGCGCGACACCCTCCTTCGTGAGGGCGTCCCCGACGAGGGAGCGCAGCTCCGCGGAGACCGCGTCCACCTTCGCGTACGCCGCGTCGTCGAGCAGCCGCAGCTGGGCGAGACCGGCGGCGGTGGCGACCGGGTTCCCGGAGAGGGTGCCCGCCTGGTAGACGGGACCGGCCGGGGCGAGGTGCGCCATCACGTCGGCGCGGCCGCCGAAGGCCGCGGCGGGGAAGCCGCCGCCCATGACCTTGCCGAAGGTCATCAGGTCGGGCCGCACCCCGTCGATGCCGTACCAGCCGGCCTTGGACGTACGGAATCCGGTCATCACCTCGTCGGAGATGTACAGCGCGCCGTTGGCCGCGCAGATCTCCTTCAGGCCCGCGTTGAAGCCGTCCAGCGGCGGTACGACGCCCATGTTGCCCGGCGACGCCTCGGTGATCACACAGGCGATCTCACCCGGCTGTGCGGCGAACGCGGCGCGCACGGCCTCCAGGTCGTTGTACGGGAGCACGATGGTGTCGCCCGCCTGCGCCCCGGTCACCCCGGGCGTGTCGGGGAGCCCGAAGGTGGCGACCCCGGAGCCGGCGGCGGCCAGCAGCGCGTCGACGTGACCGTGGTAGCACCCGGCGAACTTCACGACCTTGGCGCGCCCGGTGAACCCACGGGCGAGCCGGATCGCGGACATGGTCGCCTCGGTGCCGGACGACACCAGCCGCACCTGCTCCACGGGCTCGATCCGGGCCACGATCTCCTCGGCGAGCGCGACCTCGCCCTCGCCGGGCGTACCGAACGAGGTACCCCGGGCCACCGCGTCCTGGACGGCCGCGGTGACCTCGGGGTGCGCGTGGCCGAGGATCATCGGCCCCCACGAACACACGAGGTCGACGTACTCACGGCCGTCGGCGTCGGTGAGGTACGGCCCCGTACCGGACACCATGAACCGGGGCGTACCGCCCACGGCCCGGAAGGCACGCACGGGGGAGTTCACGCCGCCCGGCGTCACGACGGACGCACGGTCGAACAGTGACTGCGAGACTGGGGCTTCGTATGAATACGCCACTTTGGTCCTGATCTGCGATTCGGAGTTCGGCGGCCTGACCGGATTTCCCGGCCGCCGGTGAGCAGGGAGCGCGCTCTCCGCGTATGAGGCTCGTACAACGAAAGGGCGTCAGTCTCCTCGAGTCTGCGAAACTGAGTCTTCGTAGGGAAAGCTCACCCATGCCATGGTGTCAGAGGCGTGGACGGTCTTGCGGACAGGTGTTTCACCGCACGCCCGTGGGGGAGGTCACTGACGATGATCGGGTTGCGCGGCGGGGCTGTGTCTCCTAAGAAGTAGTCGGGTGGATGAGATATGCATCGCGGTGGCGGAGTGGGCGAAGGGACCGACGACCTGGGGCCCGAGCCTGCCCGGCGAGGGCGGCACCGGCGCAAGGCGGAACGCGAGGCCGAGCGCGCACGGGACGCACCGGCGGCCGGTGTCGACGGTCCGGGAAGCAGGAGCAGTGGAAGGGTGGGGGTGACCTACAAGTACTTCGGTGCCCCGGACGGGGCCACCGCCGCGCGTGTGCCCATTTCCATGCGCCCCGAGGAGCTGGGCGGCGACGAACTGGGCATGGGCGGCATGTTCAGCAAGATCAAGCCCGAGACCGTGGCGGCCATGGTCCTCACCGGCATACAGGGCATACCCCTGAACAAGGTGCCACCGCTCGAGCTGGTCGTGCTGCACCCCGACTACGCGGTGGTCAAGCTTCCGATGACGGTGGTCGACCCCCTGCGCGACGTCGGCGAGGAGTCGGTGGGCGCGGCGGCCTTCATCTGGTCCACGGTCCCGGACCGCGGCGGCCCGCGCGACGCGTTCAACGTCTACCAGCTGCTCCACGAGTGGCAGGACTTCTCCCACCGGCTGCACGACGCCGGACACCAGGCGTACTGCCTGGTGTGGCCCTGACGCGGCGGCGCGTCGCCGTCACGGGGCACGGAGGCACCGGGACCGTCCGGACGTGAAGCCGGGTCCGGGCTCCACGCCGATCCCGCGGTGTAGGAACATATGACACATGACGGCGGATGAACTGCATGTGGTCGTGGAGACCACGGACGACGGTGTCGTCCTGATCCGTGTCCGGGGAAACCTGGACGGGTGGTCGGGTCCTTCCGGGCTGGCCGACGCGCTGGAGGAGGCCGCCGGGAGCGGCGGACGGCTCACCGTGGCCGACCTGTCCCGGCTGGAGTTCGCCGACTCGACAGCCCTGCACGCCCTGTTGAACGCACAGCGGCGCCACGACGGGGCCGGAGTCCGGCTCGTGCTGGCCGGACCGTTGGACACGGGCGTCCGCAGGCTCTTCGAGGTCTCGGGCACCCTCGGCGCGTTCACGTTCGCCGACACGGTGGACGCGGCGCTGCGATGCTGACCGCCCTCGTGTCGCGCCGCCCACGGACCGGCCCCCGGTCAGGACGTGTGGCGCGGGCCCGACCGGGCAGGCGCAGAGGGCGATGAACGGGGAACGAGAAGTGCTGAGGGACGGCGCGATTCCTGCCGATGGGCCGGAGGAAGCCGTCGGCCGGCCTGCCCCGGAACAGCCGGTGGGCGCGGGCCCCGACCCCGGTGTGCCCCGGAACGCGGCTGCCGCACGGGACATGGTCACCCGTCTCCTGGAGACGGAGTTCTGCGTGCTCGGCGAGGAGGGTCCCGTCGACGTCGTGGTCGCGGACGCGCTGCTGGTGACCTCCGAGCTGGTGACCAACGCGGTCAGGCACGGCGGAGGACTCACCGGCTTCACCGCGGAGATCACCGACGACGGCCTCCTGCTCACGGTCGCCGACGCGAGCACACGCGCCCCGGTCACCGAGGAACGCGATCCGGCAGCCGCCTCCGTCGGCGGCTACGGCTGGCTCCTGGTGCGTCGCCTCGCGAGGCGGGTGTCCATCACGTACCTGCCCGACGGGAAGCACATCGTGGCGCTGGTCGCCCTCACCTGAGTGGCGGGGCGTGCGTACCCGGAGCCGGGGGCAGTTGGCATAATCCCCGCATGGTCCGCGAGCCCCTCGACAACTCCACGCCGGCAGGCCCGCCCGTGGTGGCGGCCGAGGGCGCTGTCGACGGTCACTGGGTCGTCCGTGCGCAGGGCGATCTCGACTCCGACACCATCGACCCGCTGTTCATCGCCCTGTGGGAGGCGGCGCCCGGGCACGAGGTCGTCGTACTGGACGCGTCCGCGGTCACCTTCGCGGACTCCTCCTTCCTCAGCCTCCTCATCGAGGTGCACCGGCGGACCGAGTTGCGCGTGGCCGCACCCGGGACGGTCCTGGCCAGGCTCCTGCGGACCGCGGGCCTCGACCGGGTGATCAGGAGCTACCCCACGCTCGAAGCGGCCCTCGGTGACCCGCCGCGCGGCTCCGGAGCGCCGCCCGCTCCTCCCGGCTGACGCGGTGGCGCCTCAGCCGGAGGGAACGGGCGGCGGGCCGTCCTGCGCGCGTTCGCCCTGGGCATCGGCACCGTCGAGGACGAACAGGTGCCGTATGCCCGTCACCTCCAGGGTCCTGAGAAGGAAGCGGGGCGCGTTCAACAGCTGCAGGACGACACCGCCCGGCGACGTGCCGCGGTGGATCAGCAGAAGGGCGGAGACACCGCTCGAGTCACACATGCGCAGCCCTGAGCAGTCCAGGACGAGCGTCTGCGGAGCGGGGTCGGCGGCGAGGCACGCCTGGGCACGCTCCACCAGCTGCTCGCTGGTGTCGTAGTCCAGGTCACCGCCGAGACGCAGCCGTACGGCACCCGGACCGGCTTCAACTTCCAGGGTGAAGGGCGGGCAGTGCTGATCGGTCATCCGAGGCTCCGGGGTTGTTGCCGACGGCTGCCGCGAGGAGGTCCAGGGCGGAACGCGCCTCGCCGAGCAGCCGGGTGGTTCGGGGGAAGTCCTTGAGCTCCGTCCCCAGGACGTCGAGGACCGGCAGCAGGGAGGCGGCCGGAACCCGCCGGGCCTCGAGGATGCCGGCGGTCCAGGTCAGGAAGCCGGTGAAGAGCTCGTCGTCGTCCATGTAGAGGGCCACGCCCAGGTATTCGACGATGTGGGCGATGTCCTGCGCGGTGTGCTCGCGCTGCTGCTCCGTGTAGGCCGCGGCCGGGGGGAAGCGGGTCTCCATCTGGGCCATCACCTCCCGCACGAGCTGCGGTCTGCTGCGGACGACGAGGGTGTACTCCTGGTCGCTCAGGTGCGGCAGATCGTCTATCTGCTGCCGTCCGACGGCCGGTACCGGCACGGGGATGCCGTCCGCGAGACGGCGCGCGGCGGAGCGGGCGTCGGGCGCCCAGGCGTCGGCCCCCAGCCGGAGCGCGTACCGCCCGTCGGGCCCGAACGCCGCCCCGCCGGCCAGTACGGGCACCCCGACGGCCTGGCAGGCGGTGACGGCCGCGTGCGCGGTGGGCAGCCGGGTGGGGATGGAGGAGGAGAGCGCGACCACGTCGGCACCGTTGTTGTGCAGGTGCCCGATGAGGTGCGGAGTGGGCACCTGGGCCCCGAGGAAGTCGACCTGCCAGCCCCGCAGCGTGAGGACCTCGGCCAGCAGCCGGGCCGGCAGCACGTGCCATTCCTGGTCGACGCAGGCCACGGTGACGCGGCCCAGCCGCGGAGTGGTGCGGACGGCCGGGTGGTGGGCCAGGGCGGCGATGACCCGCTCGGCGATGGCACTGGCCGCGTGCTCCTGCGCCACGCTCAGGCGGTTGGCCGCCCACTCGGTGCCGACCCGCGCCTGTACCGGGGCGATGACGTCCAGCAGCGCGGTCTCGGGGTCGATACCGGCGTCCAGGGCGGTGAAGAGCACGGCGGCTGCGGCGTGCTCGTCCCGGCTGGTCACCGCGGTCCACAACTGGTCCTGGAGACCGCGCACATCGGGCGCGGCGAGGGTGTCGGTACTCATTGCGTGTACCTGCCCCGGGTGTGCCCGTTCACCGCGCTCAGGTGCGTGGTTGGCGGGGCGGTGATCGCGACGAGGGCCATGTCGTCGTGCCGGCCGTCGTGGAGCCATTGGGAAGCGAGCATCTGCACCCGCTCGACCACGGCGGCTCCGGGCATGCCCGCGCACTCGGCCATGGCCCGCATCAGCCTTTCCTCACCGAACAGTTCGTCGCCGAGGGGCCCGCCGCGGGCCTCGGTGACGCCGTCGGTGTAGAGCAGGCACGTCTCGCCCGGGAGCAGCTCGGTCTCCACCGTGCGGGCCTCGATGTGGGGCAGTGCCCCGACGAGGGTCCCCCGGGTGTCGATCTCCTCCACCCTGCCGTCGTTGCGGATCACCAGGGGCGCGGGGTGGCCCGCGGAGGTGAGGCGCAGACGCACCCGGTTCTCCTCGCGCCGGACCGAGGCCAGCACGAGCGTGGCGAAGCGGGTGTGGTGCGAGTTGAGGAGCGCCCCGTTGAGCAGCCGCAGCATGCCCTCGTGGTCGCCCGCCATCGGCGTCAGCGCCTGGAGGGTGTTACGGATCTTGCCGGTGAGCACCGCCGCGTCCAGGCCCTTGCCGCACACGTCGCCGAGGACCGCCAGGGACGCCTCGTCGGGCGTGCTGCCCGGGTGGACGTCGTAGAAGTCGCCGCCGACCCGGTCCCGTGCCGCCGCGGGCTGGTAGCCGCCGGCGAACTCGACGCCGTTGACCCGGTCGAGCCGGGGCGGCAGGAGGTCGCGCATGAGGGTCCGCGTTATGTCGCTCTGCTCCGCGTAGAGGCGTGCCGCGGACAGGGCCGCGCCGGCCCGCGCCGCGAACAGCCGGGCGAAGACCTCCTCGTTCTCGCTGAACTCGGTGGAGGCCGTGCCGCGCAGCAGCACCAGGACACCCGCCGGGACGCCGTGGCCCGGCAGCGGGGTGACGGACGCCGAGCCGACGGTCCCGGTGAAGCCCTCGGGGATGAGCCAGTCCGGCAGGGAGGCCGGGTCGATCCACCGGGAGGGGACGGGCGGGAATCCCTGCAGCGCCTCGCTCAGGCCGGGCACCAGGGCGGTGTCCGCGGTCACGGTGCGGCGGACCGCCGCACCGCCCTCGACCGCGTACGTCATGGGCAGCTTCCGGCCCGCGGCGGGCACGATGACGAGGGCGGCCTCGGCGAGGTACTGGGAGGCGAGCTGGGCGGTGACGTGCATGCAGCGGTCGGTGTTCAGCGACGCCAGAAGTACGTTCGACGCCTCCGCCAGGAAGGCGGTGCGCTCCCGCTCCGTCGCCAGTTCCTCCTCGACCAGGCGCCGGTCGGTGTCGTCGACCAGCCACCACACCACGCCGCCGTCCCCGTCCGGGGCCGGGGCAGGGTGCGCCTCGAAGCTGCGCGCGCCGATCCGCCCGCGGAACACGGGGGGCGACGGTGCGGTGACAGGGGTGTCACCGGCCGGGCGGTCGGCGGAGTTCGTCGTTTCCTCGTGGGCACGTGCCAGCCAGGACGGCGCGGCATCCGACAGTGCGGCGCCCGGAGCGGCGCCTCCCAGGAGTGAGGTCGCAGCCGGGTTGAGGTCGCGGACCGTTCCGGTCCGGTCGACGACGATCACGGCGTACGGGGCCGGGCCCCACAGGTCGGACGCGGACCGTTGCTGAGTTTTCGTGGCGATGTGTTCCTTCAGAGGAGCCATGAGGGGGGACCCGCCCGGGGCGAGTCGCACCACCTTCCAACTGGACGAAAGTACTTTCCCTGCGGCAACCATTGCCCAGCCGGGGCATGGATGGCAACCCGCCCCTCCACGCCAGGACGGTCGCGGAACGACGTGTGCGTCATCTCTCCCGAGTAGCTTCACACCAGACACACAGATCGTGTCGGATGCCTGGTACCGTCCGCGCCGTCCCGGCTCCCGGCGGACCTGGCGGGCCCCCTCCCGGCACACGGCACGGGCACACCGGCAGGGGCCCCGGACGCCTCAGGAACCGCCGGCGAGCCGGCCGCTGAGGGAGCCGTGCAGATCGGCGCTCCCCGCGTCGAGACCGATGATCTCGACGCTCTTCCCGCGTTGTACGTACTTCGTGGTGATGGCGTCGAGCGTCGCGACCGAGGAGGCGTCCCAGATGTGTGCCGAGGCCAGGTCGATGACGACCGACCGGGGATCGGCCGCGTAGTCGAACCGTCCGACGAGGTCGTTGGACGAGGCGAAGAAGAGCTCCCCGAAGACGGAGTAGACGATCCGTTCGCCGTCCGGGTCGGTGACGGACGTGACATCGGCGAGGTGGGCGACCCGCCTGGCGAAGATGACCATGGCGGTGACCGAGCCGACGACGACACCGACGGCGAGATTCTCGGTGGCGACTACACAGACCACCGTGACAACCATCACCACGATCTCTCCGGCCGGCATCCGCCTGAGCGTCCCCGGCGCGACCGAGTGCCAGTCGAAGGTCGCGAAGCACACCATGACCATGACCGCGACGAGTGCCGCCATCGGGATGCGGGAGACGAGCGGCCCGAACGCGATGCACAGCACCATCAGGAAGACGCCCGCGAAGAACGTGGACAGCCGGGTGCGGGCACCGGACACCTTCACGTTGATCATGGTCTGGCCGATCATGGCGCAGCCGCCCATGCCGCCGAGGAAGCCGGTCACGATGTTGGCGACGCCCTGGCCGATCGACTCGCGGGTCTTGCTGGAGTGGGTGTCGGTGATCTCGTCGACCAGCTTCGCCGTCATCAGCGACTCCATCAGGCCCACCAGCGCCATGGCCAGCGCGTAGGGGGCGACGGTCGTCAGGGTGTCCAGGGTGAACGGCACGTCGGGCAGGCCGGGCACCGGCAGGGACGAGGGCAGCTCGCCCTTGTCGCCGACCGTCGGCACGGCGATGCCGGCGGCGACGGTGATCGCCGTCAGGATGACGATGGAGACCAGCGGCGCCGGGACCGCCCTGGTGATCCTGGGGAACAGCACCATCAGGACCAGCCCGCCGACGACCAGCGGATACACGGGCCAGGGGACGTCGGTCAGTTCGGGGACCTGGCCCATGAAGACCAGGATCGCCAGCGCGTTGACGAAGCCGACCATCACGCTGCGGGGCACGAACCTCATCAGCCGGGCGACCCCGAGCGCGCCGAGGACGACCTGGAAGACCCCGCCCAGGATGACGCCCGCGATCAGGTAGCCGAATCCGTGCTCCCGGTTGAGCGGGGCGATGACGAGGGCGACCGCGCCGGTCGCGGCGGAGATCATCGCGGGCCTGCCGCCGACGACGGAGATGACGACGGCCATCGTGAAGGCGGCGAACAGACCGACGGCGGGGTCCACCCCGGCGATGATCGAGAACGAGATCGCCTCGGGGATCAGCGCGAGCCCCACGACGAGACCGGCCAGGACCTCCGTACGGAAGACCTTCGGGGACAGCCAGGCCGGCCGGAAGCCGCGCAGCCGGCCGGCCGGGGACAGTACGGATGGAGGCAAGGGAGACGCGACCTGTCGTTGTTCGGGCATGTCCGGCGGACCGGGACGTGCGAAGGACGCGGAGGGCCGGGGGGCATCCCGCGGATCGCCCGCGACTGCGGACGGAGACAAGGGGGGCGGCCGTCGTGCGGCGGTGCGGATCACACCCGCTCGACCGCGCCGGAGGCGTCGTCGGCTCCGGCCATCTGGCGCCGGGCAACTCTACCCTAACGTTAGGGTAGAGATCGAAGCGCCGGCCTCCCGTGGCCGTGGCGGGAGTCGAGAGGGCACGTGGGCACCGTGAGCAGCGAGCACATGCAGATCGGCGAGGTCGCCGCGCGCACCGAACTCTCGCTGCGCACGATCAGGCACTACGAGGAGACCGGGCTCGTGGCCCCCTCGGCCCGTTCCCGCGGCGGATTCCGGCTGTACACGGAGGCCGATGTGGCACGGCTGATGGTCGTCCGCCGGATGAAGCCCCTCGGCTTCAGCCTGGACGAGATGCGGGATCTGCTGGAAGCGGTCGACCGCCTCGACGACGACGGGACGGCGCCGGGCGAGCGTGTCGAACTCCTGGAGCGGGTGCGCGCCTACGAACGGTCCGCGACCGAGCAGGTCGCCAGACTGCGGGTCCAGCTGGCACGGGCGGAGGAGTTCGCCCTGACCCTGCGCACCCGCCTGGACCGCGACGGACCGCGGGAGGCGTGACCGCCGGGGCGGACCACGGCGGAGATCATTCTTCGGCCACCGAATGGCCGAAGAATGATCTCCGCCGCACCGGCGGGCCTGCCGATGCAAGGAGCACGACTTCCGAGGAGGCCCCCGCATGGACGACCTGCTGCTGGCCCTGACCGTTCCGGCCGTGGTCGTCGTGAGCGGGGTGTTCACCGTCTGCGACTGCCGACGGCGTCGCCGCCGCCCGCCACCGCCGTACACCCGCCGGGCCGCCCGTCTCGCCTCACGCGACGTGCTGCTCTCGGCGGAGTCCGTCGTCGGCGGCGCGTACGCCGCCCTCGGGAGCCTCTACCCCGGCCCGGCCTCCCGGCGGCCGGTTCTCCCCGCCCCCACCGTCAGCGGCGGGACGGGCGCCAGCCGGGGTCACGGCCGGTCATGGCGAGCACCCGCTCGAAGGCCGTAGCCTCCGGCGCCACGGGGAACGGCTCGCCGAACACCTTCATCTCCCGCGCCTTCGGCGCCATACCTGCCATACCGGGCTCCAGTTCCGCGACCACGGCGGGATCCGGCACGTAGTCCTGGCCCGTCGCCCGGGCGAGGTCCCAGGCGTGCACGGTCAGGTCCCCCAGCACCATCAGCCCCACCGTCCTGGCCGGCATGGCCATGCCTCCGGTCGTCCCCTCCTCCGCACCCGGCTCGCCCCAGGCCCGCACCAGCCGAGCCGTCTCGTCGTCGAACCGGCCTCTCCAGTCCCCCGTGACGACGTCCTCCGTCCGGCTGAAGTCGGACGTCCCCTTGGCGGCCAGGACCCGGAAGTTCCCGATCACGGAGAAGAGATGGTTCAGCAGGGCCCTGACGTCGTACTCGCTGCACGGTGTGCCACCGGCCAGCTGGGCGTCGTCGATGCCCCGCACCACGGGGACCGCCCGTGCGGTGGCCTCTTCGAGGAGTTCGCTGATCGTCTTCATGCCTCCGACGATGCACCCCGCGCGGCACGGCGTCTTGAAGAAACACGCCAGGGGCCACGGGACGGCCTTAGGATCCCGCCATGGCCGGACCTGGACGCGAGACGCGGGGCATCGTCGACGCCCCCGACCTGTTCACCCGCGTGCGCTTCCGCCTCCGTGACCCCGCCCCGGAACTGCGGCCGTACCTGGAGCACTACTGGCTGATCGACTGGGACCTCTCGGAGCCGTACACCTCGCGCGTGGTGCCGCACCCGAGCGTCCACCTGGTCTTCGAGCGCACGGAGTCGGGCGGCGGGGCACGGCGCGACGGCTCCGCCGAGGTCTACGGCATCGTGCAGGGCCTGTTCAGCCAGCGGCTGGAGGGCAGGGGGCGGGTGTGCGGGGTGAAGTTCCGGCCGGGCGCCTTCCGGCCGTTCGCCCCGCAGCGGCCCGTCTCGGAATGGACCGGGCGCCGGGTCCCGGCCGACGAGGTGCTCGTCGCACCCGGCCACGGGCCCTCCGCGTCGGCGGCGGTGCCCGCGGTGCTCGGTCCGGCCGACGAGGACGCCCGGGTCGCGGCACTGGACTCGTACGTCCTGTCCCTCCTCCCGCGACCGGACCCGCAGGCGGAACTCGCGACGGAACTCGCCGAGCTCGTACGGACGGACCGCTCACTGCTGCGGGTGGACGCCCTCGCCCGTGCGGGCGGGCTCTCCGTACGCTCCCTGCAACGGCTGTTCTCCACCTGTGTGGGGGTCGGGCCCAAGTGGGTCATCCTCCGCCACCGCATCCATGAGGCACTGCGCCGCGCCGGATCGGACCCCGAGCCCGACTGGGCGCGCCTCGCAGCCGACCTCGGCTACAGCGACCAGGCCCACCTCGTCAGGGACTTCACGGCCACGGTCGGTGTCCCCCCGGCCGCCTTCGCCCAGCGCTGACCTCCACCGGCGCATCCGTCACCACGGGCACCACCGTCGGAAACCCCTCGCTGCCGCGCCCCGCCCGATGGCATCCTGACCAGGTGAACGGACCCGAGATCGCCCTCGAAGTAGCCCCGGAACTGCGGCTCTTCGTCGCCCATGACCGCCGCCGTGGACGCACGCCCGTCACCACGGACGGCTCGTCGACCCTCGGACACGTCGTGGAGTCCCTCGGCATCCCGCTCACCGAGGCCGGGCAGCTCCTCGTCGACGGAAGCCCCGTGCCGGTGTCGCACATCCCCGGTGCGGGCGAACTGGTCGAGGTCAGGGCGGTGCGGCGCCCCCAGCAGGTGCCCGGCGCACCGCTGCGCTTCCTCCTCGACGTCCATCTCGGGACGCTCGCCCGGCGGTTGCGCCTCCTGGGGGTGGACGCCGCGTACGAGAGCGAGGACATCGGCGACCCGGCGCTGGCCGCCCTCTCGGCGGAGCAGCGGCGCGTCATGCTCTCCCGCGACCGGGGGCTCCTGCGCCGCAGGGAGATCTGGGCGGGGGCGTACGTCTACAGCGACAAGCCCGACGAGCAGCTCCGCGACGTCCTGGGCCGCTTCGCCCCCGCACTCGCCCCGTGGACCCGCTGCACGGCCTGCAACGGGGACCTCACAAAGGCCGACAAGGACTCCGTCAGCTCCCGGCTGGAACAGGGCACGCAGGCGTCCTACGACGTGTTCGCACAGTGCACCGCCTGCGGGCGGGTCTACTGGCGGGGAGCGCACCACGCCCGCCTGGAAGCCATCGTGGAGGACGCCGTACGCGAGTTCGGCACGGCGGGGGACCAGGCGCCGACCGCCTGAGGGGCGGGCTCAGAAGGCGTAGGCGTCACCCGTGGACAGGACCAGCACCTCATGCGTGTCGTTCTGCGGGTTCCGGTCGCTCGCGCCACCGTTCCACACGGTGTCCACCCGCACCACGACCTCGGCGGGCCGGCCCTTGAAGCCCAGTCCCAGAGCGGTGCGGCGCGCCTCCGCCGCCACGCGCAGCGGGCCGGTCCCGCACAGCACCGTGCTGCCGCCGCTGCGCAGGCAGCCCGGGGGCAGACGGGACCATGCCGCCAGGGGCACGGAGAAGCGCAGCCGCACCGTCGCGTCGGCGAGCGGCGAGGGCCCCCGGTTCCCGGTCCGCAGCTGGACCTCGATCCGCTCCTCCCGGAGCGAGACGCGGCCGTGGTGGGCCACGTCGGCCTCCGGGGCGATCCCCCGGGGCGCCGGCTCGGCCACGGCCGACAGCCCCGGACCCAGCACCACGGCCGCCGCCACCGCCGCGACGGCGGGCGCCTTCAGTACTGCTCTCCACGTCACTCGCATATGCCGAACATACCGATAAGCCACAATTCCCCCTGTCCGATGACCGGTTCGCCGCGCTTCCGCCCACCCGCACGGCCCACCGGCGCCGTCCGCCCCGGCCATCGGTTCCCGCGCACCCGCATGACACGCTGGACCCATGCTCGTCGCCCGCTCCCTCGCCCTCTTCGTCGTAGCCGCGCTCTTCGAGATCGGAGGTGCCTGGCTCGTCTGGCAGGGCGTGCGCGAGCACCGCGGATGGATCTGGATCGGCGCGGGCGTCATCGCTCTCGGGGCGTACGGATTCGTGGCCACGCTCCAGCCGGACGGCGACTTCGGCCGGGTCCTCGCGGCGTACGGCGGGGTGTTCGTCGCCGGTTCGATCGCCTGGGGCATGGCCGCCGACGGCTACCGCCCGGACCGCTGGGACGTGACCGGCGCGCTGATCTGCCTGGCCGGCATGGCGTTGATCATGTACGCCCCCCGAAACCACTGAGCCCGCCCCCGGAGCGCCCGCCTATCCTGGCCCCGTACCGATCAGCTGTCCGAGGAGTTCGCATGGCCGCCACCCCCATCGCCGTCATCACCGGCGCGAGCAGCGGCATCGGTGCCGCGACCGCCAGGCAGCTGGCCGCCGCCGGATACCGCGTGGTGCTCACCGCGCGCCGCAAGGACCGCATCGAGGCACTGGCCGCCGAGCTCACCGACGCGGGGCACAAGGCGACGGCGTACGCCCTGGACGTCACCGACCGTGCGGCGGTCGACGAGTTCGCCACCGCGTTCCGCTCGCTGGCCGTCCTCGTCAACAACGCCGGCGGTGCGCTGGGGGCCGACCCCGTCGCCACGGGCGATCCGGCCGACTGGCGCCAGATGTACGAGACCAACGTCATCGGCACGCTCAACGTCACCCAGGCGCTGCTCCCCGCCCTGACCGCGAGCGGGGACGGCACCGTCGTGATCCTCTCCTCCACGGCCGGCCTGTCGACGTACGAGGGCGGTGGCGGTTACGTCGCCGCCAAGCACGGCGAGCACGTGCTCGCGGAGACCCTCCGCCTGGAGATCGTCGGCACCCCGGTCCGCGTGATCGAGGTCGCGCCCGGCATGGTCAAGACCGACGAGTTCGCCACCACCCGCTTCCGGGGCGACACGGAGAAGGCCGCCAAGGTCTACGCGGGCGTCGACGCGCCGCTCTCCGCCGACGACGTGGCCGACACGATCACCTGGGCGGTCACCCGCCCCAGCCACGTCAACATCGACCTCCTGGTGGTCCGCCCCCGCGCCCAGGCCTCCAACTCCAAGGTCCACCGCACGCTCTGAGACCGACGGCAGAGCCCCGGATCCCCGCCGCAGGGGTCCGGGGCTCGCGTGCGTGCGGCCCCGGCCTCTCCCCCCGACGGCACCCCCGACGGCACCTCCCGGCGCGGACCGCGTCGGCCGATCGGCCGCGCATGCCTCGCGCGCCGCACCGGAGCGCTGTGTCGTGGACACAGGTGCGTGCCGGGGTCCAGGCCGTCGGCTGTCTCGGGCGCTCAGTCACAGAGAGAGGCCGGAGCATGCCTGCACACCCCGTGCGCGGATCCATGGTGGTCCGGCGGCGTCACGCCGCCGTCGTCGCCGCGGTGATGTCCTGCTCGACCGTGCTGACCGCGCAAGGCCCGGTCGAGGCCGACGGCGCGTCCATACCCTCGGTGCCCGCCCCGCAGCTGGAGTGGAGACCCTGCGTCCCGGGCAGTCCGTTCGACTGCGCGACCGCGCAGGTGCCCCTGGACCACGCGGCCCCCGGTGGCCGCTCCGTCGACCTGGCCGTCGTCAGACGGAAGGCGACCGGGCCCGGAAAGCGCGTCGGAACCCTGTTCTTCAACCCCGGCGGACCCGGCGGGCCCGGGACGGTCCAGATGCCGCAGAACTACGCGTTCTTCCCCCGCGAGGTGCGGGAGCGGTTCGACATCGTCAGCTGGGACCCCCGCGGCATCGGCAACAGCACCGCCGTGAACTGCTTCACGAGTCCCCGGGAAGCGGCCGACTGGAACGCGAGCAAGGCCGTGGGCTTCCCGGTGGGCGAGAAGGAGCAGAAGGCCTTCACCGCCGCGTACGCGGATCTCGTCCGCCGCTGCGAGAAGACGGACCCCGAGCTGCTGCGCCACGTGTCGACCGCCGACACCGCCCGCGACCTCGATCTGCTCCGCCGCTCGGTGGGCGAGCCACAGCTCAACTACTACGGGATCTCCTACGGCACGATCCTGGGCGCCACCTACGCCAACCTCTTCCCGGGCAAGGTCCGCGCCATGACGCTCGACAGCAACATCGGCCCCCGGGCCTGGACGAATGACGCGTCCGACGACGCCCGGCTCACGACGTTCCTCCGCGTCGGCTCGGACCACAGCGCCGCAGCGACCCTCGACCGGTTCCTCGACCTGTGCGGTTCCACCACCACCGCCCGCTGCGCCTTCTCCGCCGGTACCCCGAAGGCGACCCGGGACAAGTTCGACCGGCTGACCGAGCGGCTGCGGAAGGAGCCCGTGGACACCTGGACGTACGCCCGTACGGTCGCCGACGCGGTGAACAGCCTCTACCTCGTCAGCGGGTGGTCCGACCTCGCCGGCCGGCTGCAGGAACTGTGGCGGGGCCGCGCACCGGAGCCCGCCGCCTTCCCGCCCGCACCACCGGTCCCCGACCCGGACCCGTACCTGGGCGAGGAGCAGGCGGCGGCCGTCCTCTGCGGCGACAGCCCCGATCCGCGTGACCCCGGCGTCTACCCCTTGCTGGAGGAGGCCTCCGCCGCCCGCGCGGGCGACGCCGGGCGCTTCTGGACCTGGGCGACCGCCGGGTGCACCGGCTGGCCCGCCTCCCCCGACCGCTACACCGGCCCCTGGGACGAGCGGACCGCGAACCCCGTCCTGGTCGTCGGCACGACCTACGACCCCTCCACCGCCTACCCGAACTCGCGGGCCATGGCCGAGGAGCTCGCCGACGCACGCCTGCTGACCAACGAGGGGTACGGACACACCGCCCTCCTCAACCCCAGCACCTGCGTCCAGGACCACGAGAGCCGGTACTTCGTCGACGGAGTCCTTCCACCGGCCGGAACGACCTGCCGGCAGGACACCCCGCCCTTCACCGCCCCCAAGCCGAGCGGTGGTGTCGCCGCCGGCGGCGGCGCGCTCGCCGTCGGCCTCTCCTGAGCGGGCGGCAGGCCCACGTACGGCGCCGGGCATCAGCCCTTCACACACACGAGCTGCTTGAGCTTCGCGACGACCTCGACCAGATCACGCTGCTGGTCGATGACCTGCTCGATCGGCTTGTACGCCGCCGGGATCTCGTCCACCACGCCGGAGTCCTTGCGGCACTCCACACCCCGCGTCTGCTCCTCCAGGTCCTGCGTCGAGAACCTCCGCTTGGCCGCGTTCCTGCTCATCCGCCGGCCCGCACCGTGCGAGGCGGAGTTGAACGACTTCGCGTTCCCCAGTCCCTTCACGATGTAGGAGCCGGTCCCCATGGAACCGGGGATGATGCCGAACTCCCCCGAACCGGCGCGGATCGCCCCCTTCCGGGTGACCAGCAGGTCCATGCCGTCGTAGCGCTCCTCCGACACGTAGTTGTGGTGGCAGGAGATGACCGGCTCGAACGTGACCCGGGCCTTCTTGAACTCCTTGCGGACCACGTCCTGGAAGAGGCCCATCATGATCGAGCGGTTGTACTTGGCGTACTCCTGGGCCCAGAACAGGTCGTTGCGGTACGCCGCCATCTGCGGGGTGTCCGCGACGAAGACCGCCAGGTCGCGGTCGACGAGTCCCTGGTTGTGCGGAAGCTTCTGGGCCTGGCCGATGTGGAAGTCGGCGAGCTCCTTGCCGATGTTCCGGGAGCCGGAGTGCAGCATGAGCCACACCGATCCCGCCTCGTCGAGGCAGAACTCGATGAAGTGGTTCCCGCTCCCGAGCGTCCCCATCTGCTTGGTGGCCCGCTCCTGACGGAACTTGACCGCCTCGGCGATGCCGTCGAACCGCGACCAGAAGTCGTCCCAGCCGGTGGTCGGGAAGCCGTGGATCTTCCCCGGGTCCACCGTGGTGTCGTGCATCCCCCGGCCCACCGGGATCGCCTGCTCGATCTTCGACCGGAGCCGTGAGAGATCTCCCGGCAGGTCGTTGGCCGTGAGCGACGTCTTCACTGCCGACATCCCGCAGCCGATGTCCACGCCCACCGCGGCCGGACAGACCGCGCCGTGCATCGCGATCACCGAGCCGACGGTCGCGCCCTTGCCGAAGTGGACGTCCGGCATGACGGCCAGGCCCTTGATCCAGGGCAGTGTGGACACGTTCCGCAGCTGCTGCATGGCGACGTCCTCGACCGACGCCGGATCCGCCCACATCCGGATGGGAACCTTCGCACCCGGCACCTCTACATACGACATAACCCCTCGATTCCCCCGATAAAAACTGAAAGCGCAAAACCGGTGCCGAGGTCGGCATAACGGTCGGCCGACCGGCATTCACAGCGGCGCGTGCGATACACATTGTGTCCATCGGCCGCCATCGGGCGGCAACCCGTTTTCGTACCGAAGGGAGCCTGGGACCGTGCGACACATGGCGTACGTACCCGGCGTCGCGCTTCTCGCAGCGCTCGTCGCCGGCTGCAGCGCCGGCTCCGACGCCGACGACCCCGCCGCCGACAGCAAGGCCGGCAGCCCGGCTGTCACGACCGCGCCTCCCGGGAAGTACCGGACGCTGCCCGAATCCTGCCGTGCCGTACCGCGTTCCACCCTCAAGGACCTGCTGCCGGGCGCCGCCACGCTGCCCGAGGACCAGCAGGAGAAGGTGTACGAGGGCACGGCCACCGTCACCTACGACACGGACCGCAAGGTCGGCTGCCGCTGGAAGTCGGACGCCCCGGACTCTTCCCGGAACCTGTCCATCGACTTCGAGCGCGTCGTGTCGTACGACCCCGCGGTGAGCGACGACGACCGCGCCCGGGACGTGTACGCGAAGAAGGAGGAGGCCGCCGCCCTCCCCGCTCCGTCCGGCGTCACTCCCAGTGAGAAGCCCGGCGGGTCGGCGTCCGCGCCGGGCGACGGCACACCGTCCGGCTCCCCGGGCGGCGCCGCCTCCGCCACACCCTCCGCCGACCCGTCCGCCACCGCCACCGGCCCGGACGCGGATCTCCGGCCGCGGCTGCTCCCCGGACTCGGGGACGCCGCGTTCCTGGACGACGCGCTCACCCGGACGGGTTCCACCTCGCAGCACCGCACCGTGAGCGTGGTATTCCGCACATCGAACGTCATCGTGACCGTCCAGTACACCGAGCAGCCCGCCCGCTTCACCGAGGTGCCCGACAGCAGGGAACTGCAGGAGAAGGCGCAGGCCCTGGCGCGGAATCTGGCCGACACCCTCAGCGACTGAACGGGCCGCGACGGGCCCCGGCCGGGCCTGCGGTCCCCTCCGTGGTCTCCGGCCGGAGGCGTCATCCGGGCGCGGTCCGTCGTACCGTGGCCCCCGGCCGACGTACCGGCCCACCCGTGCACGAGCCGTACCCGCACGACCGACATACCGCCCGCCCCGCACGACCGAGAGCGCCGTGCCGTCCGAGTGAAGGAACCATGCACCGATCAGCCCCGCGACTGTCCCGCATACTCGCCTGCGCCGCCGTCCCGGTGATGCTCGTCGTCGCCGGCTGCTCGTCGGACTCCGGCGACGCGAAGGACTCGGGCTCGGGCGCCTCGGCCTCCGCGAGCGCGAAGAAGACCGAGCCGACCGTCGAGCCCGCGAAGTTCGCCGAGCTGCCCGACGCCTGCTCCTCGTCGCTCGGCAAGAAGACGATCGAGGACCTGGTCCCCAAGACGAAGAACAAGGGCGGCAGCCCGGGCACGTCCAGCGACACCACGAGCCGCGGCCGCTGCTCCTGGAACGGCCTGGACGACAACGGCGTCAAGGGCTCCCAGTACCGCTGGCTCGACGTCGGTTACACCCGCTTCGACTCGGACCAGTCCCTGGGCAGCGGCGCCGACCGCGCGAAGGACGAGTACACGAAGCAGGTCGCGAAGGCCCAGGCCACCGAGGGCGCCGAGAAGACCTCCGCCAAGCCCGCGACCGGTCTCGGCGAGCAGGCCACGGCCGTGACCTACGGCCTCACGAAGTCCAAGGAGGACTTCGAGTACGCGACGGTCGTCGCCCGCACCGGCAACGTCGTCGTCAGCGTCACCTACAACGGTGCCGGATTCGCGGGCGCCAAGACGCCCTCCGCCGCCGACATCCTGAAGGGCGCCCAGAAGGCGGCGAAGGAAGCCGTGGCCGCGGTCGGCGCGTCCGGCGACGACACGGAGAAGTCCTCCGCCTCGCCGTCCGCCGAGGCGTCGGCATCGTCCTCGGCCAAGACCGACGACAAGTCGTGACCTGAGCCCTGCGGGGCCCCAAGTCCCCTGCCCGGAGGCGTCCTGACGGAGCCCGGTGTTCCCACGGACACCGGGCTTCGGCCCCTCCCCACGCAACACGCCCGGCCGGCATGTGCCAGGCTGTGCCCGCGCCGGGTGCCGAAGTGGAACCGGTCCGTCGAAGTCGGGAGGGGATCGCGGGTGGCCGCAATGCAGCTGACACGCACACACCGCGTGCTCATCGGGGTGGTCGTCGCCGGCGCCGTGCTCATCGCCGCGATCGGTTTTGCGGGCTCGTACGCCGCCGTGCGCGAACTCGCGGAGGAGAAGGGCTTCGGCGACTTCTCACTGGTCTTCCCGATCGGCATCGACGCGGGCATCTGCGTCCTGCTCGCACTGGACCTGCTGCTGACGTGGATGCGCATCCCGTTCCCGCTGCTGCGCCAGACCGCCTGGCTGCTGACCGCGGCGACGATCGCCTTCAACGGCGCGGCCGCCTGGCCCGACCCGCTGGGCACCGGGATGCACGCCGTGATCCCGATCCTGTTCGTCGTCTCCGTCGAGGCGGCGCGGCACGCCGTGGGCCGGATCGCGGACATCACCGCCGACAAGCACATGGAGGGCGTCCGCCTCACCCGCTGGCTGCTCTCCCCCGTCCCCACGTTCAAGCTGTGGCGCCGGATGAAGCTGTGGGAGCTGCGCAGTTACGAGCAGGTCATCAAGCTCGAACAGGACCGGCTGATCTACCAGGCCCGTCTCCAGGCGCGCTTCGGCCGCAACTGGCGCCGCAAGGCACCCGTCGAGTCGATGATGCCGCTGCGTCTGGCGAAGTACGGCGTCCCGCTCGCCGAGACCGCCCCCGCGGGACTCGCCGCGGCGGGCATCGAGCCGGCCCTGCTGCCGCCGGTCCCGGCCGCCGTGGAGAGCGAGCAGCACCAGCATCCCCAACTGCCGTACGCCCCGCAGGTGCACGGCGAGCAGCAGCACGAACCGCGGCGGGACCAGCACAGCCGGCCGGACGAGTACGACCGTCACGAGGAGCAGGAACGATTCGTCCAGCAGGACGAGTTCGAACAGCGGGAATACGTCCAGGAGGGCCCCGGCTCCCACGAGAGCCCGTGGTTCGCGGCCCCCAAGGTGCCGGACGAGGCGTACGAGGGCGACTACGACCCCGGGTACGACGAGGGAACGGACCCCGGCCCGGTGCGGATTCCCTCGGGCCCCGGCCGCACCCGCCCGCTCGGCAACGTGGGCACCGTCGGCGCCGTGCCGCACCCGCGCCGCGAGGAGACCCCCGAGGGCCGGGGCCCGGCCCCGCAGCCCCAGGCCGTCGAGACGGCCGAGGTCCTCGACCCCGAGGACGCTCCGCAGCTGGAGGAGTGGTCCCAGGAGGACGCCGAGTTCGCCGACATGGCCTTCGAGGTGTACAGCTCCCTCACGGACCAGCACGGCCGGTTCCCGACGGCGGAGGCCCTGGACATACAGCTGTCCGACGAGCGCAACGTGAGCCACCCCCGCTCGCGTGAACTGCTGGTGCGCCTGATGCCGGACTTCAAGCAGGCGTACGTGCCCGCGCAGTCGACGGCCGACCAGAGCGTCTGACGGCCTGCCGGCCCGGCCGCCGCCGCCGGCACACCACGGAGAAGGGCCGCCGCCCGGGATGTCCCGGGCGGCGGCCCTTCCGTTCGGCTACGGCGTCACGCGCCGAGCAGCGTCCGCACCCGGTCCGCCCCGACCGCGAGGAGGAGCGTGGGCAGGCGCGGCCCCGTGTCACGGCCGACGAGCAGCCGGTACAGCAGCGCGAAGAAGGAGCGCTGGGCCACCTTCAGTTCGGGGGTCGGCTTGGCGTCCGGCGCCAGGCCCTCCAGCACCTTCGGAACCCCGTAGACCAGGGTGGTCAGGCCGTCCAGCGACCAGTGCGAGTCCAGCCCCTCGAGCAGCAGCCGCAGCGACTCACGGCCCTGCTCGTCCAGGGAGCCGAGCAGTTCCTTGTCCGGCTCGTGGCGCACGACGGTACGGGCCTCGGCGGGCACCTGCGTGGTGATCCAGTTCTCGGCGCGGTCGAGCCGGGGCCGTACCTCGTCGAGCGAGGTCAGCGGGCTCGACGGGTCGAGCTCGCTCAGGATGCGCAGCGTCTGCTCCTCCGCGCCGGCGGTGATGTCGGCGACCGAGGCGAGCGTGCGGTACGGCAGCGGGCGGGGGGTGCTGGGCAGCTCCCCGGCGGCCGTGCCGACGGCCCGGGCGTGGGCGGCGGCGTCGGCGGGGAGCACCGTGCCGTCGGCCACCTTGCGGGCCAGCGAGTCCCACTCGTCGTAGAGCCGCTGGATCTCCTGGTCGAAGGCGATCTTGAAGGACTGGTTCGGCTTGCGCCGCGCGTACAGCCAGCGGAGCAGCGGCGCCTCCATGATCTTCAGCGCGTCCGCCGGGGTCGGCACGCCGCCCTTGCTGGAGGACATCTTCGCCATGCCGGAGATCCCGACGAACGCGTACATCGGCCCGATCGGCTGGACGCCGTCGAAGACCTCGCGCACGATCTGGCCGCCGACGACGAACGAGGAGCCCGGCGAGGAGTGGTCCACGCCGCTGGGCTCGAAGATCACGCCCTCGTAGGCCCAGCGCATCGGCCAGTCGACCTTCCAGACCAGCTTGCCCCGGTTGAACTCGTTGAGCCGGACCGTCTCGGCGAAACCGCAGGCCGAGCACGTGTAGTTCAGCTCGGTCGTGTCGTCGTCGTAGGACGTGACGACGGTGAGGTCCTTCTCGCAGTTGCCGCAGTACGGCTTGTACGGGAAGTAGCCGGCGGAGCCGGAGCTGCCGTCGTCCTCGTCCGCCGCGCCCGAGCCCTCGGCCGCTTCCAGCTCGGCCTCGTCGACCTTCTTCTGCTGCGGCTTCCTGCCCTTCGCGCCCGCCGCACCGTCCTTCTTGGTGCGGTAGCGGTCCAGGACGGCGTCGATGTCGGCGCGGTGCCTCATCGCGTGCAGGACCTGCTCGCGGTACGTGCCCGCGAGGTACTGCTCGGTCTGGCTGATCCCGTCGTACTCGACGCCCAGCTCGTCCAGCGCCTGGGTCATGGCGGCCTTGAAGTGCTCGGCCCAGTTCGGGTACGCCGACCCGGCCGGGGCGGGCACCGACGTCAGCGGCTTGCCGATGTGCGCCTGCCAGGAGTCGTCGACGCCCTCGACGCCGTTCGGCACCTTGCGGTAGCGGTCGTAGTCGTCCCAGGAGATCAGGTGGCGCACGGTGTGCCCGCGGCGCCGGATCTCGTCCGCGACGAGGTGCGGGGTCATGACCTCGCGGAGGTTGCCCAGGTGGATCGGGCCCGACGGGGAGAGGCCGGACGCGACGACGACCGGTTTGCCAGGCGCACGTCGCTCCGATTCGGCGATGACATCGTCCGCGAAGCGGGAGACCCAGTCGGTCTCGGTGCTGCTCTGACTCGAAGCCACGGTCGGCACGTCCTTCTCTCGTGTAGGACTCGTAGGGGCGGCCCCGGCAGGGGCACACCCATTCTCCCAGGTGCCACCCGCAGCGCGAAAACGGCTTTACGCCCCGTGGGATACTGGAGTGATCCTTTGTCTCCTACGGAAACGGCAGCCGTCTCATGGCTTCGGTCCCTTCCCTCGCTTCCACGCTCCAGCAGCAGCTGGCGGACGCCCTGACGGCAGCACTGCCGGATGCCGGCACCGCGGACCCGCTGCTGCGCCGAAGCGACCGGGCCGACTTCCAGGCCAACGGGATCCTCGCCCTCGCCAAGAAGCTCAAGGGCAACCCGCGCGAGCTGGCGTCCCAGGTCACGGCGGCCCTCCCGGCAGGTGACCTGATCAAGGACATCGAGGTGTCCGGCCCCGGCTTCCTGAACGTCACGCTCACCGACCGGGCGATCATCACCACACTCGCCGCGCGCGCCGCCGACGGCGACCGGCTCGGCGTCCCGCCGAAGGCCGCCCCCGGCACGACCGTGATCGACTACGCCCAGCCGAACGTGGCCAAGGAGATGCACGTCGGCCACCTGCGGTCGGCGGTCATCGGTGACGCGATGGTCCAGATCCTCGAGTTCACCGGTGAGAACGTCGTGCGGCGCCACCACATCGGCGACTGGGGCACCCAGTTCGGCATGCTCATCCAGTACCTCTTCGAGCACCCGGACGAGCTGCGGCACGGAGGCGACCAGGCCGACGGCGAGGCGGCCATGTCGTCGCTGAACCGCGTCTACAAGGCCTCGCGGGTCCTCTTCGACTCCGACGAGGAGTTCAAGGCCCGCTCCCGTGACCGGGTGGTGGCCCTCCAGGCCGGCGACCCCGAGACCCTGGCGCACTGGCAGCGCTTCGTCGACGAGTCGAAGATCTACTTCTACTCCGTCTTCGACAAGCTCGACATGGAGATCGACGACCCCGACATCGTCGGCGAGTCCGGCTACAACGACATGCTCGAGGAGACCTGCCGGATCCTGGAGGAGACGGGCGTCGCCGTCCGCTCCGAGGGCGCGCTCTGCGTGTTCTTCGACGACGTGAAGGGCCCGGACGGCAACCCGGTCCCGCTGATCGTCAAGAAGACCAACGGCGGCTACGGCTACGCGGCCACCGACCTCTCGGCGATCCGCGACCGGGTGCGGAACCTCAAGGCCGACACCCTCCTCTACGTCGTCGACGCCCGGCAGTCCCTGCACTTCAAGATGGTCTTCGAGACGGCCCGCCGCGCCGGCTGGCTGAACGACGACGTCAAGGCGCACCAGCTGGCCTTCGGCACGGTCCTGGGCAAGGACGGCAAGCCCTTCAAGACCCGTGAGGGCACCACCGTCCGGCTGGAGGACCTGCTGGACGAGGCCGTCGAGCGGGCGACCGCCGTGGTCCGGGAGAAGGCCGAGAAGGTGGGCCTGTCCGAGGAGGAGATCGTCGAGAACGGCCGGTACGTCGGTGTGGGCGCCGTGAAGTACGCCGACCTGTCGACCTCCGCCGTGCGCGACTACAAGTTCGACCTGGACCAGATGGTGTCGCTGAACGGCGACACGTCGGTGTACCTCCAGTACGCCTACGCCCGGATCCGCTCCATCCTGCGCAAGGCGGGCGACGCGAAGCCCGCGGCGCACCCGGAGCTGGACCTGGCCCCGGCCGAGCGGGCGCTGGGCCTGCACCTGGACCAGTTCGGCGCGGTCCTGGAGGAGGTGGCCGAGGGCTACGAGCCGCACAAGCTGGCCGCCTACCTCTACCAGCTGGCCTCGCACCTCACCACGTTCTACGACCAGTGCCAGGTGCTGAGCGACGAGAACCCGGCGGAGGTCGTCGAGAACCGCCTGTTCCTCGTCGAGCTCACCGCCCGCACCCTGCACCAGGGCATGAAGCTGCTCGGCATCAGGACGCCCGAGCGCCTCTGAGCCCGATCCGGTGCCCCGCGGCGCCGGGCCGGAGACAGCACGGACCGCCCGTGCGGGACCACGTCCCGCACGGGCGGTGCCGTTCCCGGCCGGGCCGTCGTTCAGTCGAGCGCCGCGGCGAACATGCCCGCCTCGTACGAGCCGCCCCGCTGATGCAGGATGACGGCGAGCCGGTTGGCCGCGTTGATCAGCGCGACCAGCGAGACCAGCGCGGCGATCTGGTCGTCGTCGTAGTGCTTGCGCACCAGGGCCCAGGTCTCGTCGGACACCCCCTGGTGGGCGTCGGCGAGCCGCGTGCCCTCCTCGGCGAGCGCCAGCGCGGCCTGCTCGGCCTCGGTGAACACGGTGGACTCCCGCCACGCGGCGACCAGATGGAGGCGTACCGCGCTCTCGCCCGCGGCCGCCGCCTCCTTGACGTGCATGTCGATGCAGTGCCCGCAGCCGTTGATCTGGCTGGCGCGCAGCGACACCAGCTCCTGGATGGGCTTCGGCAGCGCCGACTGCTGGATCACCAGGCCCGCACCCGCGAACCGCTTGGCGAACCTCAGACCGATCTTGTTCCCGAAGATGTCGAACCGTGCGTCCATGACGTCGTCCTCACTCGTGGTGTCGCTCCTGCACCGGACGAACACGAGATGCCGGCGGCCCGGCCCCCGTGACAGGACCACCGTGTGATGTACGCCACCACGCGTGACTGTCACGCAAGGCCGGGGTCCGGCGTCCTGTGCGCGGGAGACCGTCGAGTGCGAAGAGTCAGGAGCAGCCGGTGAACAGCGAGCACAACGACCCCGCGCGCACGGGGAACACCGCGGGGCGGCCCGCCGACGCGCCCGGCCCGGCCACCGAGACGTTCGTCGCGCACCGCAACCTGCTCTTCACCGTCGCCTACGAGATGCTGGGCTCCGCCGCCGACGCGGAGGACGTCCTCCAGGAGACCTGGCTGCGGTGGGCCGGTGTCGATCTCGACGCCGTACGGGACCGGCGCGCCTATCTGGTCAGGATCACCACGCGCCAGGCCCTGTCCCGGCTGCGCACGCTCGGCCGCCGGAAGGAGACCTACGTCGGCACCTGGCTGCCCGAGCCGCTGCTCACCGCGCCCGACGTGGCCGAGGACGTCGAGCTCGCGGAGAGCGTCTCGATGGCGATGATGCTGGTCATGGAGACGCTCGCACCGAACGAGCGGGCGGTGTTCGTGCTCCGCGAGGTGTTCGGCCTCGACTACGAGGAGATCTCCGAGGCCGTCGGCAGGAGCCGGGACGCCGTCCGCCAGATCGCCCACCGGGCACGCGCCCACGTCGCGGCGCGCCGGCCCCGGGGGACGGTCTCCCCGGACGAGACCCGGCGGGCCCTCGACGCGTTCCGCGGGGCGGTCGAGACGGGTGACGTGCAGGGTCTGCTCGACATCCTCGCCCCCGACGTCGTCCTGCTGGGTGACGGCGGGGGGATCAGACAGGCCGTCCTGCGGCCCGTCGTGGGGGCCGACAAGGTGGCCCGGCTGCTGGTCGCCGGCCTGGGAAAGGTCTCCGCACCGGCGCTGCGGCCGGCCCACGTCAACGCCGCTCCCGCCTTGGTCGTCCGGCTCGGGGGCGAGCTCGACACCGTCATGGCGGTGCGCATCGAGGACGGCCTCATCACCGGGCTCTACGCCGTCCGCAATCCTCAGAAGCTGTCGCACATGCGGCAGGAGACCCCCCTGCGCCGCTGAGACCGTGACGACGGGCGAGAGGCCGTCCGCCGGGGCGCGCGCGAGGCCCGCCCCGGCACCACCGTCAGTGTTCCGCCGGGACCCACTGCGCCGTGTCGGCGCGGTAGTAGTACTCCGGCCGGGCGGTGAGGCTGCTCGTCCGGAACGGCCGGCCCCCGTCGTCGACGCGCAGGGTCCCGCTCCTGCCGCCGCTGGTCCACTCCAGCTCCAGGTACCAGGTCACGTCGTGGCCCTCCACGTGCGCGTCGAGGTGGAAGACCTCGACGTCGGTGGAGCTCACGCGGTAGGGGAAGTCCTTCGCGGGCACGACCTCGCCGGCGTCCTCCCCGGGAACGGGCTTCGCACGCGGCCGGCTGTCGTCCAGGTCGATGTCGAAGCTCTGCGGCGTGATGCCTCCCCCGCAGCCGTTGCCCATCGAGTACGCGGACCGGGCGAGCGCCGCGTTGCGCCCCAGCACCCGGACGTGCAGCCCGTTCAGCACGACAGCCTCGCCCGACGTCCCCTGGAGGGTGAGTTCGAGCTTCATGTCACCGCCGTCCACACCGCCGAGTGCCCGCGCCCAGCCGCGGGTGTCCTGGGGTGCGGGCGGCGGCGGCACATCGTCGGGCCCCTGGTCCAGCAGGTAGTACTGCCCGCAGGGCGACTCCCAGTTGTAGGAGCTGATCGTGGCGTGCACGGGTACGCCACCGCTCTGCGGACCGCGCGAGGACGGCGAGGGCGTGGCGGAAGCGCTGCCCCCGCCGGGCGACGGGGAAGCGGTGCCGCCGGGCGTCGCGGACGGCCCGGCGCTCGCGCTCTCCTTCTCGCTCGCACTCGCACTCGCGCGGCCGCTGGGAACGACCGGCGCATGGCTGGGCACCGCGTCGGTCCGCCCGCCGCCGGACGGCTCGTCATCACCGAGGCCGCGGACGGCGAGTGCCGCGGGGACGGTGAGGGCGACGACCGCCACCGCGGTGAGCAGGACACGCAGCTTGCGGGTGGTGCGGCGGCGAGGGGCGGGGACCGCGTCGGGGCGGTGCCCGTCGGGCGTCACGTCCTCGGCCCCGGGAACCGCTTCGGGACGGGACTCGGCCCCGGACTCCGCGTCAGGGCGGGACTCCGCCCCGGATTCCGCTTCGGGACGTACCTCGGTCTCGGATTCCGCTTCGGGGCCCGCTTCCGCTTCCGTTTCGCTCTCCGCCCGGAGTGCGGCCCCGCCGGCTTCCGGCTTCCGCCCGCCCCGCCGCTTCGCCTCGTCGGCCAGGATCCACTTCCGGTGCAGCGCCACCAGTTCGTCCGAGGACGCCCGGCACACCCGCGCGAAGCGTTCGACCGGCGCGTAGTCGTGGGGAACCGCGTCGCCGTTGCAGTAGCGGTGCACGGTCGAGGTGCTCAGGTGCAGCTTCCCCGCGAGCGTCCCGTAGCTGAGCCCGGACCGCTCCTTCAGCCCCCTGAGCAGCTCCGCGAAGTCCTGGATCTCTGTGCCCAACCCGACCGTCCCCCTTCCGTTCCTTCCCGGGAAGGCGTTCCAGGGAAGCGATGTCCGCGCAGGTCAGAGTAGGTAACGGCGTTCCAGTGTCCCGTATGCCACGGCAACCGTTGCGACGGAGATCCGGGCCTGGAAAGGATGTGGACACACCGCGGCGTTCCCCGCGACCCGTACATCCCACCCTCACCCGTACCGGGAGCCGCCGTGCGTACTCGACCTGGATTCAGCCTGACCGACGCGGTCGCCACGGGAGTGCTCATCGTCTGCATCGCGGTCGTCGCCGCACTCCTGTAACGCCTCTGATCATGCGTCACCGACCAGTACACCCGCCCGCACCTCAGGGCGCCAAACGGCGCCCCGGGCACTCGACACCTCGAACGGGGAGAACCGACTCATGCGCCACCTTCGCCTCAACCGCGCCGCCCGCACCTCCGCCCTCGGCACCGCCGCACTGATCGCCGCCCTGTCCCTGACGGCGTGCCAGGACGGCGGCCAGGCGGCCGCCGACGCGTCCGTCGCCACTCCCGGCACGTCGGACACCCAGCCCTCGGCGGACGCCGGAGCACCGGCTCCGCGGGCCGGCGGGGCGGCCGGATCGGACTCCGGAGAGGATTCCGCTCCGGACACCGGCCAGGCTTCCGGTTCTGATTCCGTTTCTGGTACCGGTTCCGGTTCCGGTCCGACGAAGGCCGACCCCGCCGCGGCCACCCGGCAGGACGGCGGAAAGGACACCGGCCCTGTCACCCGCGCGTGCGACGGCGGTAACTCCAAGGTGACGCTCACACCCGTGCCCCGGCCTCTCAACCACATGCTGCTCACCGTGACCAACACCGGTTCGACCGCCTGCAACGCCTACTACTACCCCTTCCTGAGGTTCGGTGAGGCGCAGTCCACCCCGCCGGTGATCGAGGAGAGCAAGCCGCAGGCCGTGGTCACCGTCCTGCCGGGAGAGTCCGCCTACGCCGGCGTCATGACGTCCTCCGCCGACGGAAGCGGCACCGGCGGCTACTCCACCCGTAAGGCGGTCGTGCACTTCCAGGGCCGCGACGGAAGCGGCTCCACGGGCCCGTCCGCGAACGCGCCCCTCAGCAAGGCCGTGTACGTCGACAGCACCCTGTCGGTCACCTACTGGCAGACCGACATGGACGACGCCCTCATGTACTGACACCCACGACACCCGGGCCGTCGCGACGGACGGGCCGCCGGAACGGGCGTGACGCCGCTGACGCGGTGTCACGCCCGTTCGTCGTGCGCTCGTTCCGTCCGGCGCACGGCCGGCCCGCGCGAGACCTGCGACGGAGCGTTCACTCACACACCGTTGCAACGGACCCACAAGGGTTGTTGCATTACCCTGCAATACCATTGCAACAAAAACACGTCACTGGCCTGGCATAACAGGGTTTTGACGCAACAAGCTTGTTGCCGCACCTTGGAATGCAACGTAGCGTTTCCATCAACAGAAACACGGAAGCGCCAAACCGAGGAGCGCACGATGCAGAACTTCGACACCCCCGCCGCCGTCCGGGCCGTTCTCGACATCCCCGCGGGGCGGATCCAGTTCATCGCGGCCGACCGCACCGACACCACGGTGGAGATCCGGCCCGCCAACCCCTCCAGGAGCCGCGACGTGAGGACGGCCGAGCAGACCGAGGTCACCTACGCCGAAGGCGTCCTGCACATCAAGGCCCCCGAGGCGAAGAACCGGCTCATCGGCAACTCCGGGTCCGTCGAGGTGACCGTCCGGCTTCCCGCCGGCTCCGGCGTCGAGGCCAAGTCCGGCGCCGCCGAGTTCCGGGGTGTCGGCCGGCTCGGCGACGTCGCCTTCGACGGGGGCAACGGCTCGGTCAAGCTCGACGAGGCCGCGAGTGCCCGCCTCACCGGACTCGACGCCCACATCACCGTCGGCCGGCTGAACGGCCCCGGCGACATCAGCACCCAGCGGGGCGACGTGAAGATCACCGAAGCCGTACGCGGACAGCTCACGCTCCACACCCAGCAGGGCGACATCACCGTCGGCGCCGCCCGCGGAGTCTCCGCCTCCCTGGACGCCGGCACCCACTACGGCCGGATCGACAACGCGCTCAGGAACGCCGACGGCACACCCGGCCTGAGCATCAGGGCGACCACCTCCCAGGGCGACATCACCGCCCGCAGCCTCTGACCCGCAATTCACGAAGGAGCACCGGCATGACGAATCTGGCCATCGCGGCGAACGGGCTGCACAAGTCCTACGGCGACAAGACGGTCCTGGACGGAATCGACCTGCGCGTCCCCGAGGGGACCGTCTTCTCCCTGCTCGGCCCGAACGGCGCCGGCAAGACCACAGCGGTCAAGATCCTCTCCACCCTCATCCCACCCGGCCCCGGCTCCGGTCAGATTCGGATCGGCGGCCACGACCTCGCCACCGCCCCCCAGGCCGTACGCGGGACCAACTCGCCGACCGCATCGCCGTCCTCGACAACGGCCGCATCGCCGCCGAAGGCACCGCCGACGAACTCAAACGCCTCGTCCCCGGCGGCCACGTACGACTGCGGTTCACCGACCCCACCGCCTACCGCTCCGCCGCCTCGGCCCTCCACGACGCCACCACGGACGACGAAGCACTCGCCCTCCAGATCCTCAGCGACGGCAGCCAGCGCGACCTGCGCACCATTCTCGACCGCCTCGACACCGCCGGCATCGAGGCCGACGAACTCACCGTCCACACCCCCGACCTCGACGACGTGTTCTTCGCCCTCACCGGCCCCACCGTCCCGGCCCAGACCAAGGAGACCACCCGATGAGCAACTTCTCCCTCGCGGTACGCGACTCGTCCACGATGCTGCGCCGCAACCTCCTGCACGCCCGCCGCTACCCGTCCCTGACGCTGAACCTGCTGCTCACACCTGTCATGCTCATGCTGCTCTTCGTCTACATCTTCGGCGACACCATGAGCGGAGGCGCGGGCCGCTCCGAGTACATCGCCTACATCGTTCCCGGCATCCTGCTGATGACGATCGGCTCCACCACCATCGGCACCGCCGTGTCCGTCTCCACCGACATGAGCGAAGGCATCATCGCCCGCTTCCGCACCATGGCCATCCACAGGAGCTCCATCCTGTTCGGGCACGTCGTCGGCAGCGTCCTTCAGACGATCATCAGCGTGGCCCTCGTCGGCGCGATCGGCGTGGCCATGGGCTTCCGCTCCACCGACGCCACCGTCCTCGAATGGCTGGCGGCGTTCGGACTGCTCGCCCTCTTCGCCCTCGCCTTCACCTGGATCGCGGTCGGCATGGGCCTGGTCAGCCCCAACGCCGAGGCCGCCAGCAACAACGCCATGCCGCTCATCCTGCTGCCCCTCATCTCCAGCGCCTTCGTCCCGCTGGACTCCATGCCCGGCTGGTTCCAGCCGATCGCCGAGTACCAGCCCTTCACCCCCGCCATCGAGACGCTCCGCGGCCTGCTCCTCGGCACGGACATCGGCAACAACTGGTGGATCGCCCTCGCCTGGTGCCTCGGCCTCACCGCACTCGGCTACCGCTGGTCGAAGGCCCAATTCGACAGCGACCCGAAGTAACCCGCATGACAGCGCGGGCCACCCCCGCCACCCGTCCCACCCGAGGGCGGCGCACACCGGCACCACGTCGGAGTGCGCCGCCCCTTCGCGTTTCCTGGGCGCCCGGAGGACGCCCCTGCGACGTAGGCGCGGGACCCGGACGGCCCCAGCCGTCAGAGGAACCGTGAGCTCGCCACCGGGCCCGGGGAGCGCAGCTGTGCCCGGTCCCCCTGGAGCCAGGTACCGGAGACGGCGGAGACGAAGTCCGTGAGCTTCTCGGCGGGGTCGGCAGGCGTCTCCCCGTCCCCCGCGTCCGGCGTCGGATCGGCACCCACGATCTCGGCGGCGATCGCCTTCTCCGGCCGCCCGTCCACCTCGCCGCGCTCCACCTCACCGTCGGCCCCCTGCCGGAGGCCCGCCTCCCACGGCGCCACGGCCGACTGGTGGAGCAGCGTGACACTGTCCGCGGTGACGGCGGGCGGATCGGTCCAGCAGGAGGCGTGCTCGTGCAGGACCTGTCCCGGCGCCCGCTCGAAGAGCTGCCCGATCGTCTCGGGGCCACCGTCGGCGCGTGCCGTCACGTTCAGGTCGTAGGCGATCACGACGGTGTCCTCCCGGCCGGCCTCGAACGGCTCTGCCGGAAGGCCGAGCACCTCGGCTGCCGCCAGGCCGAGGATCCTGCTCCCCCGGTCCGGCAGCAGCGACACCGAACGAGGCCGTACCCCCGCCGAGGCGAGCACCGCCTTCAGCCGCAACAGCCCCTCCAGGCAACGGCCGTGGTCGTCCTGGAGGTAGGCGTACCGGCCGGTCATCCCCGCGCCGAAGCCGAACGGCGACAGCGTGCCGAGCACCGTGCCGCCCATGACGTACTGCCAGCCCCGGAGATCGGAGTGGTCCAGGGGACTCACCGGCCCCGCGGCCGAGGCACGGCCCAGCACACGGTTCTGCCGGTCCCGCGCACCCAGCCAGGTGTCCTCGGCGGGTGCGGGAAGCCGGGCGTGCTGACGGCGGGCCAGCTCCAGGTCGCCCGCCAGGACGGCGTTGAAGACCAGGAGATAGCGGTCGGGCCAGTCCGCGAGCCCGTCCTCGTGTGCGAGCAGCGCCTCCACCGCGTCGCGGTGCCGACCCTCGTCCTCGTACGCCGAGACCAGTTCGCGCAGCACACCGGACGAGTCCGGTGCCAGACGCAGTGCCTCCCGCAGCGCGGGTATCGCCAGGTAGGGGACACCGCGCTCCACACACGCGAAGCCGTAGTCGTAGAGCGGGCGGACCCGGTCGGGCGTGGCGGCCAGCGCGGTCGCGGCCTTCCGCAGGTCGTCGAAGCCCGCCGCCCCGGCCGCCCGCCCGACCACATCCGCCACCTCTCCCAGCGGCGCCGCCGGAACCTGCCTCAGTTCGCGCAACGCACCCGGGACGTCGCCCGCGTCGAGGCGTTCCCGGGCCGCGGCCAGTTCGGGGGACGTGGGACGGCGATTCCTGCGAGAGAACATGCGGGCGATCCTCCCCGCAACCGGTTCCACCCTCAACCGAATTGATCATCTCGCGACGTCTGTCCCCCGAGCGAGCTACGCGCAGGTGTCCACCGTGAGGTGACGATCGCGGAGCGCCTGATCCGTAGCGTTCGAGGCGCCGCGGCACCCCGGCCGCGCATCGGTTCGAGGAGCCCTCATGAGATTCGTCCGGCAACTGCTGGCCGCCGTCCTGGTCGCGATGATCGGCGGTCAGGCCGTCGGCGCCGTCCAGGACAGCCCGTGGCTCCAACTCGTCCTGGGGCTGCTCACTGCGGTGGTCGCCGTACTCGTCTACGGATGGGTGGTACGCAGGACGGAGCACCGCCCGTCCACCGAAGTGGCCCGCGAGGGTGCCGGGCCCGCGTTCGGCCGGGGGCTGCTGATCGGCGTCGCGATGTTCGGCGCCGTCATCACGAACATCTACGTCAACGCGCACTACGAGATAAACGGCCTGGGCTCCCCGAGCGGCGCGGTCGGGCTGATCGGCTTCATGGCGGCCGCCGCCGTGACCGAGGAAGTGCTTTTCCGTGGCGTCCTGTTCCGGATCATCGAGGAACGGACCGGCACCTGGATCGCCCTGACCCTGACCGGGGTGCTGTTCGGCGCCTCGCACCTGCTGAACCCGAACGCCGATCTGTGGGGCGCCGTCGCCATCGCGATCGAGGCCGGCGGGATGCTCGCCGCCGCCTACGCCGCGACCCGCAACCTGTGGGTGCCGATCGGCCTGCACTTCGGCTGGAACTTCGCGGCGGCCGGCATCTTCAGCACCGAGGTCTCCGGCAACGACACCCCGCAGGGCCTGCTGGACACGGTCACATCGGGCCCGGCATGGGTCACCGGCGGCAACTTCGGCCCGGAGGGAAGCGTCTACTCGGTGCTGTTCGGAGTCCTGATCACCGCCGCGTTCCTGTGGCTGGCACACCGGCGCGGCAACCTGGTGCCCCGCCGCCGCAGCACCGGCAAGGCGACCGCCACCTCTACACTCCCCCGATGACCGGACTCCCGCGGATCCCTGACCTGTGGCGCAGGCCGGACGCCGCACTCTGGTACGCCCCGCTGGCCCTGCTGCTCCTCACCGCGTCGTTCCTGCCGGGATTCCGCAGCAACGGCACGGAGCTCGGTGGCCTGCCGGACCGCCCCTTCGACGCCCTGGCAATCGCGGCGATCGCCCTCCAGTGCCTCCCGCTCGCCGGGCGCCGGCGGTGGCCGGTCAGCTGCTTCACCGTGGTGGCGCTCGGCTTCGCCCTCGACCAGCTCCGCGGCTACCACACGCTCGCGGGCACCGCGCTGCCCATCGCGCTGATCAGCGTGGCGTCCCTCGTGGAGCACCACCGGCGGGCCGTCGCGATCACCTTCTCCGTGGCCTACGTCCCACTGTCGGTCGCACTCCACCGGCTCGGCCCGGGCGAGCCGCCGAGCGAGTTCGTGACGTTCTACCTGGCCGTGGCACTCGCCTGGGGCGTCGGGGTATGGCTTCGCCACACCCGGGCCGTGGAGGCGGAACGCCGCCGCCGCGTCGCCGAGGACACCCGCACCGCCGAACGGGCGCGCATCGCCCGCGAACTCCACGACGTCGTGACCCACCACGTGACGGCGATGGTCGTCCAGGCCGAGGCCGCGCGCTATCTGACCGCCTCACCCGACCGCCTCGACCAGAGCCTGTCGGCCGTCACGGACACCGGCCGGCTGGCCATCGCGGACCTGCGTCACCTGCTCGACCTGCTCAACCCCGACCACGGCGCCCAGGCCCCACCGGCGCCCGTCGGCGGGCTCCTCACCCTCGTCGAACAGACGCGGCGGGCGGGGCAACCGGTGGAGTTCACCGAGGAGGGCACACCCGCCGAGGCGACCGGCAGCGCCGACCTCGTCGCCTACCGGGTGGTGCAGGAGTCCCTGACCAACGCCCTCAAGTACGCTCACGGCAGCGCCACTTCGGTCCGGGTGCGCCACTGCGAAAGGGAGATCTCCGTGGAGGTCAGCACGGACGGCTCCGGTTCCAAGTCCGCGCCCACCGGCGGAAGCGGACGGGGCCTGGCCGGTCTCCGCGAGCGCGTGGACGTGCTGGGCGGCGACTTCAGCGCGAGTCGGCAGACGGACGGCGGGTTCGTCGTACGGGCCCGCATACCCGCCGGGAGCCCTTCATGAGCGAGCCGGTCCGTGTCCTGATCTGCGACGACCAGGTACTGATCCGCACCGGGCTGGCGACGATCATCGACGCACAGCCGGACATGGAGGTCGCCGGCGAGTGCGGTGACGGCCGGACCGGGGTCGAGCTCGCCGGAAAGGTGCGCCCGGACGTCGTGGTCATGGACATCCGCATGCCGGTGCTCGACGGCATCGCCGCCACCCGCCTGCTGGCCGGCGCCGGAGTGCCCCACCCCGTCAAGGTGCTCGTGGTGACGACGTTCAACCTGGACGAGTACGTCTACGAGGCGCTGCGCGCCGGCGCGAGCGGATTCCTCCTCAAGGACGCCCCGCCGGACCGGCTCCTCCACGGCATCCGGACCGTGGCCGCCGGCGCGGCACTCCTGGACCCCGACGTGACACGGCAACTGGTGGGCCGGTACGCCGCCCGGATCCGGCCCACCGGGGGCACGGACCCCGACATCCCGCTGACCCCGCGCGAACTGGAGGTCCTGCGCCTGATCGCGGAGGGCCTCTCCAACAGCGAGATCGCCGCGTCCCTCGTGATCAGCCGGGAGACGGTCAAGACCTTCGTCTCACGCATCCTCACCAAGCTCGGACTCCGCGACCGCGTCCAGGCGGTCGTCTACGCCTACCGCCAGGGCCTGGTGTCCTGAACCGTCAGGCCTTCGTGAACACGCACCATACGAACTTCCCCGGGTCCCGCTCTCCCACGCCCCAGCGATCGGCCAGCGCGTCGACGAGCAGCAGCCCACGCCCCGACTCACCGTCCGGCCGCCGCACCGCAGGCACCCCGACCCCGCTGTCGTGCACCTCCACGGACAGCGCGCATCCCCCCGCCTCCAGCCTCAGCCGGACCAGATACCCGCGCCCCGGCGGCACCCCGTGCAGCAGCGCGTTGGTCGCCAGCTCACTCGCGCACACCAGCACGTCGTCGAGCCGCGCCCCGAACCCCCAGTCGGTCACGGCCTCGCGCGTGAACTCCCGTACCGCAGCGACCGAGCGGCGTTCACGCCGGCAGAAGCGCTCACGGAGCAGCGAGAGTTGCATCGTCTCGTTCATGAGACGAGTGTCACTCTCTGTGCCTACTGTTCAGCAGTAGGTGAGCACGTACAGATCTCTTGTACGGGTCGCCGACGTGTGAAGTACGCACCAGGGCGGGGAGGCCGCACCGTATGCACCCCAGGAATCGGCAGCGCAGGAACGCGTCCGCCATGAAGCTCGTCGGCAAGCTGGTCGGCCTGTTCCGCGTCACGGCGGACCTGACCCAGGCCCAGCTCGCGGACCGGGCAGCCGTACAGGTGGAGACGATCGCCTCCATCGAACAGGGCCGCCGCGCACTGCTCCCCGACCTCGCCCGGCGTCTGGACGCGCTGCTGGACACGAAGGGGGCGCTGGAGACGGCGGTGGACAACATGCCGGAGGTGGACCTGATCCCGGCTTGGGCGGAGCAGTACATGGATCTGGAGCGGGAGGCGCTGGCGTTGTCCTGGTTCGAGAACCAGGTACTGCCGGGACTGCTCCAGACGGAGAGCTACGCGCGGGCGGTGTTTCGCAGCAAGGTTCCGGTGATCAGCAAAGACGAGATCGAAGCACAGGTCTTGGCGCGCACCGAACGTCAGGGCATCCTGCACCGCACCGTGCCGCCGACCATCAGCTTCATCGTTTCCGAGGCCATCCTTCGGGACCGCCTCGGTGGTGAGGAGGTGTATGCGGATACGCTCCGCCACCTGCGCACCTGCACCTCTCTGCCGGGCATCACACTCCAGGTGATGCCCCTCGGCCGCCAGACTCACGCGGCGCTCGACGGCCCGTTCATCCTGCTCGAAACACCGGACTACCAACATCTCGGCTACACGGAAACCCAGCGCGGCAGCCAACTGGTCGCCGACCCGGATGAGGTCAGCATCCTGGCGCAGAAATATGCGATGCTGCGAACGCAGGCTCTGAATATCGAGGACACGAAAGGCCTGCTGGACCGGCTGCTAGGAGAGCTATGAGCACCGCACTTGAGTGGTTCAAGTCCAGCTACAGCGGCGACGAGGGCGGGGCTTGCTTGGAAGTCGCCTACGACTGGCGCAAGTCGAGCTACAGCGGCAGCGAAGGCGGGGCGTGCCTCGAAGTCGCCGCGCACCCCACCGCAATCCACGTCCGCGACTCCAAGAACCCCGAGGGCCCCACCTTCACCGTCGCCCCCACCACCTGGTCGGCCTTCGCCGCCTTCGCGGCCCGCAGCTGACCGGACGGGCAGGCGTTCAGGGGGCCTTGAGCAGGCCGCGAAGCTCAGCGACGTAGGTACGCACGTCCCGTTCGGCGGGCAGTTCGACGGGGACCTCCGGTGCCCCCTCATCCGGCTGCCGACAGGCGCGGCAGAGGCCGTCAGGCAGGGCCTCGGCGCGGCCGGGCACACCGCACTTGGTGCACTCCATCATCACCCGCCGGACCGGCGTACCGGGTGCGGGCGGCACCGGCGCGGTGGGCGCCTGAGGCGGGATCTTGTCCGTGAGGCGGCGGCGGACGAGGCCGACCGGCGAGCCCACCCCGGCGGGAAGCCCGGCGACAAGCGCCCGGACGAGGTAGTCGGCGTCCACTCCACGCGTGAACCACTCGGCGGCCAACGGCTCCAGGACCGCACAGTCGGCGGCGGAGAGCGCCAGCCGGGCATCAACGCGGCCGAGTTGCGCCAGGGCCGCGTACGCGGGTGAATGTCCTCCCACGACCGGCTCCCGCTCCTGCGCCCTCTGCTCGGGCACAACCGGGGCTGCGGCAGGGGCAACAGGGGTAACGACCGCCACGGGCTCGGGCACAGCCGTCCGCTGGACCTCGGCAGCCATCAGCGCGCCCCACCACTCGTTGTCGCGCGCCGTGCGGGACCAGAACGTGCGGAAGACCCAGCGCACTTGGCCGCCCTCGCCGGTCACCAGACAGCGCACACGGCGCAGATACCCGGCGACGGACAGGGCTTTGAGGGCCGAACCGACCGCCTGCTGACCGTAGAGCGGCAACTGCTTGGCCAGCCCCTTGACGTCCATCGCCGCGCCGTCGGGAAGCTGGTCGATGAACCCGGCGATGTTCCGCTCCCGCAGCGGCAGCAGCATGAAGTCGTCTGCGCGACGCGGCTGTTGGTCCGGCGCGGATCGCTTGCCGTAGCCGGGACTGGCCATCGGATACGGGCGCGAGGAGGCGGGAGTACGCAGGGCGGAGCTACTCTGCTGGATAGCCACGGGATCGTCCATTCGATCTTGCGGTAAGACCCCGGCCTGGTGTTGCTAGCACCGCGTCGGGGTCGTTCTGTTTTCCGCACCGTAAGCAGTCGCCACACTCCGCTGCAAGTTGGTCACGATTAGTCATACTTGCTGATCGTGACGGGTCAGGGAGGTCGGGGAGGTTTACCCGAACCCTCTTCTCCCTACCGGGTAAAGAAGGCGCTCGAATCCCGAAGCCCGTATCTCGCCGCCCGAGTCCCGAAGCTCAAGCATCGGGCCCGCGCCACCGGAAACGTCCCCCGGGAGGGTGAACACACCCCTCCCGAAGCCCGGCCCCCGAGTCCCGGCGCTCGGAGTCCGAGCTTCGAGCACCGGGTTTCACGCCGCCGCGTCCGTGACAGCCGGAAGCGGGCCACGACCTGTCGTGACCCGCCTCCGAGACTCTGTGCCGGGCCGTCAGCGCCCGAGCTTCTGCGCGACCTCCGTCGCCCAGTACGTCAGGATCATCCGCGCACCCGCGCGCCGGATGCCCGTCAGGCTCTCCAGGATCGCCGCGTCCCGGTCGATCCAGCCCTTCTCGGCGGCGGCCTCGATCATGGCGTACTCACCACTGATCTGGTACGCCGCGACCGGCACGTCCACGGCGTCGGCGACCTTGGCGAGGATGTCCAGGTAGGGCCCGGCGGGCTTGACCATGACCATGTCGGCGCCCTCCTCCAGGTCCAGCGCCAGCTCGCGCAGCGACTCGCGGATGTTCGCCGGGTCCTGCTGGTACGTCTTGCGGTCGCCCTGGAGCGAGGAGCCGACCGCCTCGCGGAACGGACCGTAGAAGGCCGAGGAGTACTTCGCGGTGTAGGCGAGGATCGACACGTCCTCGTGGCCCGTCTGGTCCAGCGCGTCACGGATCACTCCGACCTGGCCGTCCATCATGCCGCTGGGGCCCACCACGTGCGCACCCGCGTCCGCCTGGACCTGGGCCATCTCGGCGTACCGCTCCAGCGTGGCGTCGTTGTCGACGCGGCCGTCCTCGGTCAGCACCCCGCAGTGGCCGTGGTCGGTGTACTCGTCCAGACAGAGGTCCGACATGATCACGAGGTCGTCGCCGACCTCTTCCCGCACCGCCCGCAGGCCGACCTGGAGGATGCCCTCAGGATCGGTGCCCGCCGTGCCCCTGGCGTCCTTCTTCTCGTCCAGCGGGACACCGAAGAGCATGATCCCCGAGACGCCCGCCGCGACCGCGTCCACAGCGGCCTTCCGCAGCGTGTCCAGGGTGTGCTGCTGGACACCCGGCATGGCCGAGATCGCGACCGGGGCGTCGATGCCCTCGCGCACGAACGCGGGCAGGATCAGGTTCGCAGGGTCGAGCCGGGTCTCGGCGACCATGCGCCGCATGACGGGGGTCGTCCGCAGCCGGCGGGGCCGCGAGCCGGGGAAGTTTCCGTAATCGGTCATCCTTCGAGCCTAGACCCGCACACATCACCGGTTTACCGACAGCCCAGCCGGAAAAAACAAGGCCGGGTCCGACCGCCCTGACACGGCACCGGACGGAAAACACGTCGACAGCACCCCCGGGAACCCGGCAGAGTGCCCGCCCGTGACGAGCAGCGAACTGTGGGACCACGCGACCGCCGACCGCTACGACACCGAAGAGGCGCCGAGATCCACCGCCGCCTTCCTCGGACCGACCCTCGACTTCCTCTCCGAACTCGCCGGCGACGGTCGGGCCCTGGAGTTCGCCATCGGGACCGGCCGCGTCGGCATCCCGCTCCGTGAACGCGGCGTACCCGTGACCGGCATCGAACTCTCCGAGCACATGGCAGCCGTCCTACGACGCAAGATCGACGCGGACCGGCTCCCGGTCACCGTCGGGGACATGGCCACCACCGTCGTTCCCGGCACGTTCTCGCTGGTCTACGTCGTCTACAACACCATCTCGAACCTGCTCACCCAGGACGAGCAGGTCGAGTGCTTCCGCAACGCAGCACGCCACCTGGAACCCGGCGGCCGGTTCGTCGTCGAGCTCGGTGTGCCACCGCTGCGGCTCCTGCCACCCACGCAGACCGCGGTGCCGTTCGACGTCTCCGAGCGGCACCTCGGCTTCGACACCTTCGACCTGGTCGAACAGCTCCTCGTCTCGCACCACTTCACCCGCGAGGAAGACGGCGGCTACCGCCGCGGCAGCTGCCGCCAGCGCTACGCCTGGCCGGCGGAACTCGACCTCATGGCGAAGATCGCCGGGCTCCGGCTGGAACGCCGGGTCGCCGACTGGGAGGGGACACCGTTCACCCAGGACTCCGGCGGCCACATCTCGGTGTGGCACAAGCCGGTCTGAGGCCGGAGCGCCCCGGGACCGGGTACGCGAAGGGCCCGGCCGCTTCCCCCGAGGAAGCGACCGGGCCCACGAATCCGCTGCCCGCCGGATCAGGTGGTCGTCCGGCGACGCCGCGCACCCGGGCGACGCTCGCTCGGCCGGGTCACCGGGTCACCGGCCTCCTTCGCCGCGTCCCGGCGCTGCGCACCGAAGTCCGCCAGCGCCTGGGCCAGCTTGTGGACCGACGGCTCCGGGGACAGGACGTCGACCCGCAGGCCGTGCTCCTCGGCCGTCTTCGCCGTGGCGGGACCGATGCAGGCGATCACCGTCACGTTGTGCGGCTTGCCCGCGATACCGACCAGGTTGCGGACGGTCGAGGACGAGGTGAAGAGCACCGCGTCGAAACCGCCGCCCTTGATCGCCTCACGGGTGTCGGCCGGCGGCGGCGAGGCGCGGACCGTGCGGTACGCGGTGACGTCGTCGACCTCCCAGCCCAGCTCGATGAGCCCGGCCACCAGGGTCTCCGTGGCGATGTCGGCGCGCGGCAGGAACACCCGGTCGATCGGGTCGAAGACCGGGTCGTACGGCGGCCAGTCCTCCAGCAGACCCGCGGCGGACTGCTCACCGGACGGCATCAGATCGGGCTTCACACCGAAGTCGACCAGAGCCGCACCGGTCTGCTCACCGACGGCCGCGACCTTGATCCCGGCGAAGGCACGGGCGTCGAGCCCGTACTCCTCGAACTTCTCCCGCACGGCCTTCACCGCGTTCACCGAGGTGAACGCGATCCACTCGTACCGGCCCGTGACCAGACCCTTGACCGCCCGCTCCATCTGCTGGGGCGTACGCGGCGGCTCGACGGCGATCGTCGGGACCTCGTGCGGCACGGCACCGTAGGAACGCAGTTGGTCGGAGAGCGAAGCCGCCTGCTCCTTCGTACGCGGCACGAGCACCTTCCAGCCGAACAGCGGCTTGGACTCGAACCACGCGAGCTGGTCGCGCTGGGCCGCGGAGCTGCGCTCCCCGACCACGGCTATGACGGGCAGGTGCCCGTCCGGCGACGGGAGGACCTTCGCCTGCTTCAGGACCTGGGCGATCGTCCCGAGAGTTGCCGTCCAGGTGCGCTGGCGGGTCGTCGTACCGGCGATCGTGACCGTGAGCGGGGTGTCGGGCTTGCGCCCGGCCGAGACCAGCTCACCCGCGGCCGCGGCGACCGAGTCGAGCGACGTCGACACGACGGCCGTCGCGTCGCTCGCGCCGACCTCGGACCAGCAGCGGTCCGAAGCGGTACGCGCGTCGACGAAGCGCACGTCGGCGCCCTGCGCGTCACGCAGCGGCACACCGGCGTACGCGGGCACACCGACCGCGTTCGCGATGCCGGGCACGACCTCGAAAGGCACACCCGCGGCAGCGCAGGCGAGCATCTCGGCGCCCGTGTTGCCGTCCAGACCGGGGTCGCCCGTGACGGCACGCACCACCCGCCTGCCGCCCTTCGCTGCCTCCATGACAAGATTGGCGGCATCCCTGAGGACGGGTACTCCGGCGGGTGTTGACGCCACGTCAACAACCGTCATCTCAGGCGTGCTTACCCCTGCCCGCGCATGGCAGCGAACGACGTCGAGAACGTCCGGTTCGGCCACAAGGACGTCCGCGCTCGCAAGCGCCTCGACGGCGCGCAGAGTCAGCAGTCCCGGGTCGCCGGGACCGGCGCCGAGGAAGGTGACATGCCCTGAGGACAGGACAGGGAAGTCGGATACGACAGGGCCGGTGGGGCTCAAAGTGCTCGCTCCCCCATAAGACCGGCCGCACCCTTGGCGAGCATCTCGGCCGCGAGCTCGCGACCGAGGGCCGCCGCGTCGTCGTGCGACGTGGGGACGGGACCGGTGATGGACAGCTGCACCAGGGAAGTACCGTCGGTCGAACCGACGACACCGCGCAGGCGCAGTTCGTTGACAACCTGCCCTTCGGCCAAGAGATCGGCCAGCGCACCCACAGGTGCGGAACAGCCGGCCTCCAGGGCGTTGAGCAGGGCGCGCTCGGCGGTCACGGCGATCCGGGTGTACGGGTCGTCGAGCTCGGCGAGTGCTGCGGCGAGGTCAGCGCTGCTTTCAGCGCATTCGACCGCCAGTGCTCCCTGGCCGGGAGCGGGCAGGACGGTGTCGACCGGCAGGAAGTCGGTGACCTCGTCCGTGCGTCCGAGGCGGCTGAGCCCGGCGGCGGCGAGTACCACCGCGTCCAGCTCCCCGCTTCGTACAAAACCGATACGCGTATCGACGTTGCCGCGGATCGCGACGGTCTCTATGTCGAGACCGTGCGAGCGGGCGTACGCGTTGAGCTGCGCCATGCGGCGCGGCGAACCGGTGCCGATGCGGGCACCGGCGGGCAGCTGCCCGAACGTCAGACCGTCCCGCGCCACCAGTGCGTCGCGAGGGTCCTCGCGGGGCGGCACGGCGGCGAGGACCAGGCCCTCGGGCTGCGTGGTCGGCAGGTCCTTGAGCGAGTGGACGGCGAAGTCCACCTCGCCGCTCAGCAGCGCCTCGCGCAGGGCGGCGACGAACACACCGGTCCCGCCGATCTGCGCCAGGTGCTCCCGGGAGATGTCGCCGTACGTGGTGATCTCGACGAGCTCGACGGCACGCCCGGTCACCTCGCGGACCGCGTCGGCAACCATGCCGGACTGCGCCATGGCGAGCTTGCTGCGCCGGGTGCCTAGCCGCAGGGGTGTGGTGGTCTCCCCGCCCAGGGGAGAGTTCTCGGTCATGACCGCCCTCGATTCGGGTCGTTCAGGTCTGCCCGTGAGACGGCGGCCACCGTCTGCGGGTCGAGGTCGAAGAGTTCCCGCAGCGCATCGGCGTACCCGGCGCCGCCGGGCTCGCTCGCGAGCTGCTTGACCCGCACGGTGGGCGCGTGCAGGAGCTTGTCGACGACGCGGCGCACGGTCTGCGTGATCTCGGCGCGCTGCTTCTCGTCCAGGTCGGGGAGGCGTCCGTCGAGCCGCGCGATCTCGCCGGCCACCACATCGGCGGCCATGGTGCGCAGGGCGACGACGGTCGGAGTGATGTGGGCGGCGCGCTGCGCGGCTCCGAAGGCCGCGACCTCGTCGGCGACGATGGTGCGCACCTGGTCCACATCGGCGGCCATCGGGGCGTCCGCGGACGCCTCGGCGAGCGACTCGATGTCGACGAGGCGCACACCGGCGACACGGTGGGCCGCTCCGTCGATGTCACGCGGCATCGCGAGGTCGAGCAGGTGGAGCCGGACAGGACCGGTGGCGGCCGGCCGGGCGGGCACCCGGCGCACGGCCCGGTCCTGCGCGGCAGACGTCGCGGACCCGTTCTCCACCCACGCCGCGTGCTGGTCCAGCTCGTCGGACAGCGTGGCGGCGGGGGCCTCGGGCGCCCGTGCCGCGCTGTCGAAGTCCACACCGAGCGCGGCGGCGACGGCCTCGGCGGTCAGCACGAGGCCGGTCGCGCCGGTGCAGGACACGACGACGTCGGCACGTGTCAGTTCGTCCGCGACCCCGGTCATCTCCACGGCTCGCGCCGCCGGGACACCGGCCTGGCCGAGGATCTCCACGAGCCTGTCTGCACGGGCGCGGGTCCGGTTGGCGACGACGATCTCGCCGACGCCCGCACGGGCCAGGGTGGCGGCGGCGAGCGAGGACATCGAGCCCGCGCCGATCACCAGCGCGCGCTTCCCGGCCGCCCAGGCGTCGACATCGGCGCCGTCGGCCAGCTGCTCCAGGCCGAACGTGACCAGCGACTGGCCGGCCCGGTCGATCCCGGTCTCGCTGTGGGCGCGCTTGCCGACACGCAGGGCCTGCTGGAAGAGGTCGTTCAGCAGGCGCCCCGCGGTGTGGAGCTCCTGCCCCACCGCCAGCGCGTCCTTGATCTGGCCGAGGATCTGGCCCTCGCCGACGACCATCGAGTCCAGCCCGCACGCCACCGAGAAGAGGTGGTGGACGGCCCGGTCCTCGTAGTGCACATAAAGATAGGGAGTGAGCTCGTCCAGCCCGACCCCGCTGTGCCGCGCGAGCAGGGTGGACAGCTCGGCGACACCCGCGTGGAACTTGTCCACGTCCGCGTACAGCTCGATGCGGTTGCAGGTGGCCAGGACGGCGGCCTCGGTCGCGGGCTCCGCGGCGAGGGTGTCCTGAAGCAGCTTCGTCCGGGCATCGGCCGCCAGAGCCGCCCGCTCCAGCACGGAGACGGGGGCACTGCGGTGGCTCAGCCCTACGACCAGGAGACTCATGCCGGCATCACGGCGGGCATGTCCCCGTCAGGTCCCTTCCGGCCCGCGGGCGTCGCACGCATCGGCGGCGCCTCCTCGGTGTCCGGGTCCACGGCCGTCCTGCCGTCGGCGGCGGCCTCCTCGCCGGCCTTGCGCTGCTCGTGGAAGGCGAGGATCTGCAGCTCGATCGAGAGGTCGACCTTGCGCACGTCGACACCGTCGGGCACGGACAGCACCGTCGGCGCGAAGTTCAGGATGGAGGTGACACCCGCGGCGACGAGCCGGTCGCAGACCTGCTGCGCCGCGCCGGGCGGGGTGGTGATGACGCCGATGGACACACCGTTGTCGCTGATGATCCGGTCCAGGTCGTCGGTGTGCTGGACGGCGATCCCGGCCACCGGCGTGCCCGCCATCGCGGGATCGGCGTCGATCAGGGCCGCGACCCGGAAACCACGCGAGGCGAACCCGCCGTAGTTGGCGAGGGCCGCGCCGAGGTTACCGATGCCGACGATCGCGACGGGCCAGTCCTGGGTGAGCCCGAGCTCGCGGGAGATCTGGTAGACGAGATACTCGACGTCGTACCCGACACCACGCGTGCCGTAGGAGCCCAGATAGCTGAAGTCCTTGCGCAGCTTGGCGGAATTGACTCCCGCCGCCGCGGCGAGTTCCTCGGAGGAAACCGTCGGAACCGAGCGCTCGGAGAGCGCCGTCAGTGCGCGGAGATACAGCGGAAGCCTGGCGACGGTGGCCTCGGGAATTCCTCGGCTACGGGTCGCCGGTCGGTGAGTTCGGCCAGTTGCCACGGTGCTCCTGCGGGATGAGCGGGGCTGCAGGCGGCCGTATGTCCTATGACCGCCCCGTCGACAGCAGGCTATGTCTTTGTGAACGCGTGCACAAAGATAGTGTCCGTTTTGTCCGGTCAAAGTGACCGGGGTCACGCATATTCCCTGCACGATCCCGGAACCGGGCGCGCCATCAGCCCGTTGCAGGCCCGAAGGGGGCAAGACGGTACACACTCCTCATGTCCATGCCCCCGAGACCACTCAAAACGCCCATGATGTTAACCGGGTTTCACGGAGGAAGCCCCCTCACGTACGCAAGGCCGTGCGCAGCCGCGCCGGGTCCACCCGCCAGAAGGTGTGCTGCTCTCCGTCGATCAGGACCACCGGGACCTGCTCCCAGTACTCCTGGTGCAACGCCTCGTCCCGCGTGATGTCCTTCTCCACCCAGGACGCCCCGGTCTCCTCGCAGACCGCGCTGACCACCAGCCGCGCGTCGTCACAGAGGTGACATCCCGGCTTCCCCACGAGGGTCACCACCCGGTCCGCCGGCTTCTTCTTCGTACGACGCAACAGAGGACTCATACCTTCATTCTGCGCCTCGCCCCGAACCCGGACGGACCCGGCGAGTGCGCGGAATCACCCGTTTAACGCCCCGGTTCCGGAGAGTTCACACCGCCGCATCCCGCCGGGTCGGGAAGAGACGGACCGAATGGCTATGCTCACGACATGGCCGCTCTTGGATGGCTCACCCCCCGCAGGCGCCCCGCCACGGCACGCAGCGTGCTCGCAGGCGAGGCCGCAGCCGAGGCCGCACAGAAGTCGGCACTCCCCACCGGCGCCGAAGAACTGTCGGGCACCCCCGAGGACACCGGAGAGCCCGCGTTCCCGGTGGCCGGGGACACACGGGCCGCCGCCTTCTTCGACCTCGACAACACCGTGATGCAGGGCGCCGCGATCTTCCACTTCGGCCGCGGCCTGTACAAGCGCAAGTTCTTCCAGCGCCGCGAACTGACCCGGTTCGCCTGGCAGCAGGCCTGGTTCAGGCTGGCCGGCGTCGAGGACCCGGAGCACATGCAGGACGCCCGCGACAGCGCCCTGTCCATCGTCAAGGGCCACCGCGTCTCCGAGCTGATGTCCATCGGCGAGGAGATCTACGACGAGTACATGGCCGACCGCATCTGGCCCGGCACCCGCGCCCTGGCGCAGGCCCACCTCGACGCGGGCCAGCGGGTCTGGCTGGTCACCGCCGCCCCGGTGGAGACCGCCACGATCATCGCCCGGCGCCTCGGCCTCACCGGCGCCCTGGGCACCGTCGCCGAGTCGGTCGACGGCGTCTACACGGGCCGGCTGGTCGGCGAACCCTTGCACGGCCCGGCGAAGGCCGAGGCGGTACGCGCGCTCGCGGCCGCCGAGGGCCTGGACCTGGAACGCTGCGCGGCCTACAGCGATTCGCACAACGACATCCCGATGCTGTCCCTGGTCGGTCATCCGTACGCGATCAACCCGGACTCGAAACTGCGCAAGCACGCCCGCTCGCTGGACTGGCGGCTGCGCGACTACCGCACCGGCCGCAAGGCCGCCAAGGTCGGCATCCCGGCCGCGGCGGGCGTAGGCGCCCTGGCCGGCGGCACGGCCGCGGCCGTGGCACTCCACCGCCGCCGCCGCTGACCCCGCTCCCGCACCACCGAGGCCCCGTACGCACCTCCGTACGGGGCCTCGGCGCGTGCCGGGCGGCGCGCCCGGAGGCGTACACCCAATCGAGAGCGGAACACCGGGCGGGGACACCCATCGCTCCGGCCAGTCGCGTTGCGTGGCGGCGACCACAACCCGTCGCCACCACATACAGATCCCGAAGGTATTCGATCAATTAGTGGTCACGATGTGCCACTTGATCCGTCACTTAGAGGTTACGGAAGCGACGTAATCGGTGATTTGAGCAACTGGGTGTAGCACCGCCTGTACGAAGCGTTATTCTCCTCAGACGCACAAGGAGCCCGTCACCCGCTACCACGAGTGACGGTTCCCGATCTGCACGTGATGGAAGCTCTGCCTCTGGGAGTCCCGTGTACCCACACGTCGGGGTTGACACCTCGGGCCTGGCTACGCTCCGCGCAACGGTCCTCGACCTCTTGCGCGGCTTCGTCCCCACCGCGTACGCCGTCCCCCAATTTGCCACCCCTGTACCTGCCGGCCCTTGTTACGCCCTGGCCGAACGCAGCGCGGCCGTCGGAAGACGCGGCAACCGCGCCACCACGACCGCTGCGCCGTCGGCTCCCGCCCGTCGGCCGACGGCCGACAGCGACAGCGCGCGCATGATGGATCTCGTCGAGCGCGCGCAGGCCGGCGAGGCCGAAGCCTTCGGCCGCCTGTACGACCAGTACAGCGACACCGTGTACCGGTACATCTACTACCGCGTGGGAGGCAAGGCGACGGCGGAGGACCTCACCAGCGAGACGTTCCTGCGCGCGCTCCGTCGCATCTCCACCTTCACCTGGCAGGGCCGCGACTTCGGTGCGTGGCTGGTCACGATCGCTCGGAACCTGGTCGCCGACCACTTCAAATCCAGTCGTTTCCGGCTGGAAGTGACCACCGGCGAAATGCTCGACGCCAACGAGGTCGCGCGGAGCCCGGAGGACTCCGTCCTGGAGTCCCTCTCCAACGCCGCACTCCTGCAAGCCGTACGGCGACTGAACCCACAGCAGCAGGAGTGCGTGACCCTGCGGTTCCTGCAGGGCCTCTCGGTCGCCGAGACCGCCCGGGTCATGGGGAAGAACGAGGGCGCGATCAAAACCTTGCAGTACCGAGCCGTGCGCACGCTCGCACGACTTCTGCCGGACGACGCCCGCTGACGTCACCATCCGTGACGTGTTCGTGACACACCGATCGGATCATCCTCAGTCCGTAACCCAACTGCCGCGCCACTCGTTGTGCCGCATGCAGGCCCCCTGTCGCCACACCTGACCGTTTCCACTCGCTCGATCGTGTGGAAACGTCTCCGGTGGGCAACCTTCCGGACCCTCAGGGGAGTCGACCGTCATGACGAGAGGAGGTGCCGCCAGTGATCGCAAACGTATCGGCACACCGGCGGGCGAACGCCTTCGCCCAGGCCCTGGAGGAGCAGTCCCCCAAGGGTGCGGCGGCCGTACAGCCCGAGGAACCGGCCGAACCGGCCGACCACGGACCGCTGTTGGCCCTGGCGAACGGCCTCGGCGAACTACCGGAGCCGCAATTCGATCCCGAAGTCAAAGTGGTGCAGCGAGCCCAGCTCGTCGCCGCCATGGAGACCATGTTCGCCGAAGGTGGTGCGTCCACGGGCCCTACCGTGCCCGAACAGCGGAGCAAGGGAGCCCACCGGGCCTCCCCGATCCGGAGGCTGCGTCCCCGCTCCCGCTGGGCGAAGGGCCTCACCGCGGGCGGGCTCACGGTCGGTGTCGCCGCGGGAGCGTTCGGCGGAGTGGCAGCTGCCAGTTCCGACGCCCTGCCGGGTGACTCCCTCTACCCGCTCAAGCGGGGCATGGAGGACATCAGCCGCGGCATGGCCAGCAACGACGCCGACCGGGGCGAGGCCTACCTCGACCAGGCGTCGACCCGTCTCAGCGAAGCCCGCCGGCTCATGGAGCGCGGCCGCTCCGGCTCGATGGACCACGAGTCGATCGGTGAGGTCAGACGCGCCCTCGACGGCATGACCCACGACGCCACCGAGGGCCACCGCCTGCTCCACTCCGCCTACGAGCGCGACGGCGCCATCGGCCCCATCCAGACGCTGGAGACCTTCTCCCGCTCGCACCGCTCGACCTGGAGCAGCCTCCGCGACCGGCTGCCCGTCCAGCTGACCGACATCAGCGACAAGGTCAGCTCCGTGTTCGAGGCCATGGACCAGGAGGTCGCCCCCCTGAAGTCCCTGCTTCCCCGCGCACCGGGCACGGAGAAGGGCGAACCTCCCGCCGACTCCACACAGGGGGACCGACGCTCGTCGCCCACGGGCCGCGAAGCCCCCGAGTCCTCCGCGGCCCCGGACGACAGCGCGTCCACGAGCACCTCCCCGGAGCCCTCCGGTTCCGACAGCGGCCCGGCCGACGGACTGCTCGACGGCGGCACGGACGGCCTGCTGGAGGACCTCCCGACGGACGGCACCGCCCCGTCCTCACCCGGCGGCACCTCCGGCACCGCCCCCTCACCGGACGTCACCCTGCCGCCGCTCCTCCCGGGCCTGCTGCCCGGTCTGGGCATCGACAGCAAGGACGTCGAACCGTAGGCGCACATGAGTGAGGGGCGGCCCGAGCCGGGCCGCCCCTCACTCATGCCGTCGGCCGTACGGACGAGGCGTCGGACCACGCCCTCAGAAGAAGACCGACCGGCGCTGCACCAACAGCTTGTAGAGCGTGTGCTGGATCTGCTCCCGCACCTGGTCCGTCAGGTTGAACATCAGCATCGGGTCCTCCGCCGCCTCCGGCGGATACCCGTCCGTGGGAATCGGCTCCCCGAACTGGATCGTCCACTTCGTCGGCAGCGGCAGCGCGCCCAGCGGCCCCAGCCACGGGAACGTCGGCGTGATCGGGAAGTACGGGACCCCCAGGACACGCGCCAGCGTCTTCGAGTTGCCGATCATCGGGTAGATCTCCTCGGCCCCGACGATCGAGCACGGCACGATCGGCACCCCGGCCCGCAGCGCCGTCGAGACGAACCCGCCCCGCCCGAAACGCTGGAGCTTGTACCGCTCGCCGAACGGCTTCCCGATGCCCTTGAATCCCTCCGGCATCACCCCGACGACCTCGCCGCCCTGCAGCAGCCGCTCCGCGTCCTCCGCGCACGCGAGGGTGTGCCCGGCCTTCCTCGCCAGCTCGTTGACCACAGGGAGCATGAAGACGAGATCGGCCGCGAGCAGCCGCAGATGGCGCTCGGCCGGGTGGTTGTCGTGGACAGCGACCTGCAGCATCAGCCCGTCCAGCGGCAGCGTCCCGGAGTGATTGGCCACGACGAGCGCCCCGCCGTCGGACGGGATGTTCTCGATGCCCTTCACCTCGACCCGGAAGTACTTGTCCGCGAGCGGCCGCAGCACCGACATGAGGACCTGGTCGGTCAGCTCCTTGTCGTAGCCGAACTCGTCGACGTCGTAATCGCCCGTGAGCCGGCGCCGCAGGAACGCGAGCCCGCCCGCGATCCGCCGGTCCCAACCGCTCCCGGAACCCGCGTCACCGTCCTGTGGGGCCCCACCAGCGGCCTCGGCGGCCCCTTCCGGCACCTGACCGCCCGGCAGGGCGCTCACGGGCGCAGGACCGGCAGCCACCGGCCCCCGGCCGCCACCCGGCGGCACGCCTCTGCGCCGCGCCGCGCCGGAGCGCGAACGATCGTCGTCGAAGGGAATGACCTTGGCGTCCGCCATCGTCGGTCGCGCTCCTCTACCTGGCGCCGTGAGTCGAATGTGTCGTGCCGGCCTGCCCCCCGCCGAGCGGGAGCTCGGCGAGTCTCCCGACCGCCCTGCCCACCCGCTCGGGAGGAAGCAGCCCCGGCCCCCGGCTCCGCGCGAACTCCGCGAAGGTCTCGGCCGTGGTGAACCTGGGCCGGAACCCGAGCGTCTCGCGCATCTGCACCGTCGAGACGACCCTGCCGTGGGTGAGCAGCCGGATCTGTTCCGGCGAGAAGTCCGTCATCCCGATCGTACGGAGCGCCGTCCCCACCCAGGTGACGGCCGGCAGCAGCACCGGCACGGTCGGCCGTCCCAGCCGGCGCGAGCACTGCGACAGCAGCAGCACACCGTCACCCGCGATGTTGAACGTGCCGCTGTTCAGGGTGCCGCGCCGGGGCTCGCGGGCGGCGATCTCCAGTACGTCGACCACGTCGTCCTCGTGGACGAACTGCAGCCGGGGGTCGTACCCGAGGACCGTCGGCAGGACCGGCAGCGTCAGGTAGTCGGCGAGCGGCGAGTCCGGCTCGGGCCCCAGGATGTTCGCGAACCTCAGCACGCACACCGCCACGTCCGGCCTGCGGCGCGCGAATCCGCGGACGTACCCCTCGACCTCCACCGCGTCCTTGGCGAAGCCCCCGCTGGGCAGGGACTTGGGCGGCGTCGTCTCGGTGAAGACCGCGGGGTCGCGGGGCGCGGAGCCGTAGACGTTCGTGCTGGACTTGACCACGAGACGCTGGACGGCCGGGGACTTCTGGCAGGCGCCGAGCAGCTGCATCGTGCCGATGACGTTGGTCTCCTTGACCGTCGTCCGGCCGCCCGCACCCGACGCCTTCGCCGAGACGTCCAGATGCACGACGGTGTCGACGGAATGCTCGGCGAGGATCCGGGCGATGGCCGACTGCCGGATGTCCGCCAGGACGAACTCCGCGTCACCCAGCTGGTGCCCGGGCGTGACCGCGTCCAGGGCGATCACCCGGTCCACACCGGGATCGCGGTGGATGCGCCGCACGAAGCGGCCTCCCAGCTGGCGGGCCGCACCTGTGACGAGCACGATCTTCCCCAAGATCAGCGCCTTCCGTCGATCGTTCACCGAACGGGGTCTTCCCCTGGCCGTCACCGTAGTCGGTGGATGTTGCCCTGTGATGACCCCAGGCAGGCTTTACCGAACCGATGGCGCGAATACCACCGGATCCGCCGCACGACGCAGGAACCCGGCCCCGTCCCGGAACGCACCGGGGCCCTCCCGCCATGACGGCGGGAGGGCCCCGGACTCACGAACTGCGTTCGCCTACTTCTTGTTGCGACGCTGAACGCGCGTGCGCTTGAGCAGCTTGCGGTGCTTCTTCTTGGCCATCCGCTTGCGCCGCTTCTTGATAACAGAGCCCACGACTACCCTCGCTCACTTCTTCTTCACTGGTGCGGGGCGTCTGGGCCCACACGACCTACGTCGGCCTAGCCTACCCGCCACCGGGTGAGGGGCGTAATCCGAGGGCAATGTCAGGCCGACTCCACCCCCACGAAGGACTCGCGAAGGTACTCGTGAACCGCTTGCTCCGGGACCCGGAAGGACCTTCCCACCCTGATCGCCGGCAGATGACCGCTGTGCACCAAGCGGTACACGGTCATCTTCGACACCCTCATGACCGAGGCGACTTCCGCCACGGTCAGAAACCTGACCTCGTTGAGAGGCCTCTCACTGTCAGCAGCCATGACCCACCTGTACCTTCCGCACGAGACGCGCACCGGCTTCCCCTCCGGTGACTCTTCGTCGTTGTGCGCTCACTCCCCAGATTAGGGGCGCATGATGCGAGTGGGGAAGAGGTGAGACGATCGGCCGCCTACCGGGCCAAACCCGCTCGATCGAGTACATACCGGGTGAGAGGGCGGTAGTGGTCCGACCGCACCCCGTCGTCGAGCGGAACGGCGACGGACACCCGCCCCTCCGCCTCACCCACGAACAACGCCGGGTCGTCCGTATCAGCCAGCCCGATGGCCTCGATACCCAGCTGACCTGCCCCGCAGACCCAGCCGTGGTCCCCGACCACCAGCTCCGGCACCGGCCCCCCGGCCTTCACCGCCTCCTCCAGCACCGCCCGGACCGGAAGCGGCGAGTGGGTGTGCGCGCCGGTCGCACTCCCGGCGGTCCGCACGCCCGGTTCGCGCACCAGCGCGACACCTTGTACGTAGTCGAGGCTGTACGTGCGTACGCCGAATCGAGTCGCCATGTCGACACTTCGGCCCTGCGCCGGGGTGAGCACCACGCAGCCGGCCGCCGACAACGCGTCCGCCAGCCCCGCGTAGAACCCGAGAAGCCGATGCGGATGCCCCGTGCCGAACAACACCGGGGCCCGCCTCTCCGCAGCCCCCGCGAGCCTCCGCGCGAACGCCTCCAGGGCGGCCAGGGTCCGCTCCGGGTCGATCACGTCCGGGCCCGACACATGACCGGGGTCGCCCGAGACACCACACTTGTCGGCCATCAGCCGCAGCAGATCACGCTCACCCCAGGCGCGGTCGGGATCAAGCCCGAGCAGTACACGGGGATCCCTCGCCGCGAACAGCCGATAACTCCGCAGACTGGTCTCCCGCGGCGTGGCCACGGGCCCCGCGAGCCGCGCCGCCAGCAGATGAGCGCGCAGCGCTCCGGTGCTCAACACCCTCCCGATGCTCCCGCACCCGGGGCGGCCCGGGGCCGGAACCCGCATACCGCCCACCCGTTGGCGTAACCCGCCCTCTCAGGCCAGCAGCCCCCGCAGCGGGAACGCCGACCGACGGGTCGCCAGCACCGCCTGGTCCAGCCGGTCCGCGGGGTCGTACCCGTCCTCCCACGGCTTCCACGACGGCGTCCGGCCGTCGGTCATCCGGGCAGGGCCCAACTGCCGTGTACGGGCGTAGACCTCGTCCCGCCACGACGCCGGAATCACGGACTCCGGCTCCACCGGCGCATGCGCGGCGATCCCCACGAGATGCGTCCAGGACCGCGGCACCACGTCCACCACCGCGTAACCGCCTCCGCCCAGCGCCACCCAGCGCCCGTCCTCGGCGTAGGCGTGCGCGAGCTCATGACATGCCGTCATGACGGCACGCTGGGCGTCCAGCGACACCGCGAGATGTGCCAGCGGGTCCTCGGCATGCGTATCGGCCCCGTGCTGCGTCACCAGCACCTGCGGCCGGAAGTCCTCCAGCAGCTCCGGCACGACCGCGTGGAACGCCCGCAGCCACCCGGCGTCACCCGTACCCGCCGGCAGCGCCACGTTCACGGCCCCGCCCTCCCCCGCCCCGGCACCGGTCTCCTCCGGCCACCCGGTCTGCGGGAACAGCGTGCGCGGATGCTCGTGCAGCGACACGGTGAGAACCCGCGGATCCTCCCAGAACGCCGCCTGCACCCCGTCCCCGTGGTGGACGTCCACATCGACGTACGCCACCCGCTCCGCGCCCAGCTCCAGCAGCCGGGCGATGGCGAGCGCCGGATCGTTGTACACACAGAATCCCGAGGCCGCCCCCGGCATCGCATGGTGCAGCCCGCCCGTGAAGTTCACCGCGTGCCGGCTCTCCCCCCGCCACACCGCCTCCGCGGCCCCCACCGAGAGCCCGGCGATGAGCGCGGACGCCTCGTGCATCCCCGCGAAGGCGGGATCGTCGACCGTCCCGAGCCCGTACGTCTGGTCGGCGGACCCCGGGGCCGCGGACGCGGACCGGACGGCAGCCACGTAGTCCTCACGGTGCACGAGCCGCAGCGTGGAGTCCCCGGCGGACTTCGCCGACCGGACGTCGACCGCCCCGTCCAGCCCGAACGCCCGCACCAGGCCCATCGTCAGAGCGAGTCTGACCGGATCCATGGGGTGACTGGACCCGAAGTCGTATCCCGTTACTGCCTCATCCCACATCAGCTGCGCGCGCCCGCTCATGCCCGCCACCGTATCGGGCGGGTTCCGCACCGAACGAGCGGGCGTACAGGAGCGTCGCCAGGACCAGCACCATGGGCACGAGCATCGCGCCGCGGTAACTCCACGCGTCCCCGAGCGCCCCCACGAGCGGCGACCCCACGAGGAAACCCACGTAGTTGAAGACGTTCAGCCGGGCCACGGCCACATCACTCGCCCCGGGGAACATCCGCCCCGCGGCGGCGAAGGTCTGCGGCACGATCACACAGAGCCCCAGCCCCAGCAGCGTGAAGCCGAGCATCCCCCACCAGGCCCCCGGCGCCACCGCCACCACACCGAACCCCACGGCGGCCAGCACACTCCCGCCCCGCACCACGGCGACCGCCCCGAACCGGCGCACCCCGAGGTCACCGACGGCCCGCCCCAGCAGCGTCGTCACCATGTAGACGTTGTACGGGACCGTCGCCAGCTGCTCCGAGCCGCCCAGGACGTCCTGAAGGTACTTCGCACTCCAGTTGGAGACCGTCGAGTCCCCGATGTACGCGAACGCCATCACCAGACACAGCGGCAGCAGCAGCCGGAACGGCACCGACGCGGCCTGGGCCCGCCCGGGCGCGACCGCGTCGCCGGCCGTCCTCCCCTCCGCGTACCAACGGCTCCCGATCAGGACCGCGGGCAGCAGGACGACCACCGCCGGAAGATAGGACACCAGCAGCGACAGGTCCCAGTGCGCACCGGCCCACGCCATCGACGCCCCGGCGATACCGCCCAGGCTGTACGCGGCGTGGAAACCGAGCATGATGCTGCGCCCGTACGCGCGCTGAAGGCTGACGCCCATCATGTTCATCGAGGCGTCCAGCGCCCCGACGGCCAGCCCGAAGACACCGAGCGCGACGGCGACCTGCCAGACCTCGGTGCCGGCACCCACACCGAGCAGGGCCACCATCACCACGGGCTGCGCCCACCTGAGCACGACCCCGGGCCTCACCCGCGCGACCACCTTCTCGGTGACCACGCTGGCGACCCCCGCCAGGACAGGAACGGCGGCCAGGAAGACGGGCAGCAGCCCGTCGGATATCCCGTACCGGTCCTGGATGGCGGGGATGCGCGTCACGAGGAGCGCAAAGGTCACCCCTTGCGCCAGGAAGCTCAGAGCGAGCGAGGCCCTGCCGTACCGCAACCGCGCATCCGTCATGGCCGCGAGCGTAGAGCCCGGATCTACCGCTGGGTAGACGGATCAGGCGAGGAGTTGGGGAAGCTGCCCCATGTCGGAGAAGTGCCCGGTGACTCCGCTGAGCCGGTCCGCCGGCATCATCGACGTGAAGCCGTACACGTCCATCCCCGCGGCGCGGGCCGCCTCGACGCCGAGCGGGCTGTCCTCGATCACGACACACCGCTCGGGGGCGACGCCCATCCGTTCGGCGGCGTGGAGGAACAGGTCCGGGGCCGGTTTTCCCTGCCCCACATCCTCGGAGCTGAAGATCCACTCCTCCTCGAACCACTGGTCGAGGCCGGTGTTCCGGTGCCCTGCCGCGATCTTCTGGTGGCTTCCGGACGAGGCGACGCAGTACGCGACGCCGTCGGCGACGAGCGAGCCCAGCAGCTCGTCGACTCCCTCGACCGCGGCCAGCCGCTCCTGCTGGAACGCGTCGAGGGTGCGCCGGTGGAGCTCCTCGTCGAAGTCCTCGGGCAGTTTCTGGCCGGTCCGCTCCTCCACGAGGTCGTGGACCCGGTGGATGGCGGCCCCCATGTAGTCGCGGAGGGACTCGTCGTACGAGGTGGGGTGGCCGAGCTCGGTGAGGTAGCCGGCCAGCACGGTGTTGGAGATCGGCTCACTGTCGACGAGCACGCCGTCGTTGTCGAAGATGACCAGTTCGTAGCGCATGGTCCGACCCTAGACGCTCAGAACGCAGAAAAGCCCCGTGCCACAAGGGCACGGGGCTTTCCCGGAATAATTGTTCGGCGGCGTCCTACTCTCCCACAGGGTCCCCCCTGCAGTACCAT